>NZ_SZVS01000019.1 GCF_007670255.1 Paenarthrobacter nicotinovorans
CACGATGTCCTGAGACAGAGTGTCTACGAAGTCATGAGACAGAACTGTCCATTAAGTCATGAGACTCCACAGCTCCAATGACGCGTCAGTGGAGCGTTTGCTGTCCCCCAGTTGGGTCAGGACTTGCGGGGGATGCCCGTGCGGGCCATGGCTTCGGCGTAGGCCCCGTGGATGGCGTCCAGGTATTCCTGCTGGCGCTCGGGCGTTCCGGCGAAGGAGCGGCCACCCAGCGAGCGGACCTTGAAGGTCTTGAAACCGCGGCGTGCGATGCTTGCCGGTGCGGCCTTCATGAGCTGGTCGGCCAGGCGGTGTGCCTCATTGCCGTGGGCCACCAGGGCAGAGGTGCGCGGCAGCAGCTGCAGCAGGCGCAAAAGGGGCTTGAGGCCTTCGGTGATGTTGGCGGGGGTCAGCTTGCCCGGTTCCTCGTTCGGTTCGATCCACGGGTAAGCGTTCCACGGCATCACGAGTTCCGGACGCAGGCCCAGCTGCCACTGCATTCCGAGCATGCGGGTGCTGGCTTCCGCGTCGCCCGGCGTGATGAAGCCCTCACCGGAGGTGGTGCGCTGGTTGGAGAAAAGGCTGACGATCCGGCAGTCATCCATGCTGTGGGCGGGATCGATGTAGAGGACCTCGCTGCCCGGCTTCTGTTCCTTGATGGAGTCGCACAGTTCGTTGACCTCAGCGATGTGCGGTTCGTACCGGCGGTTCCAGAGGGTTTGTTCGGGTGATTCAGTCGCCAGTTCTTGCATCAGGGGTTAGGTCTCCTAGGTGTTACTGCGCACCGGAACGCAGGGGCCGCGGGCATGCCGCAGCGAAACCTGGAAGGGTGCTGTTGGGGGCTAACTAACCTTACCGGACTCAGTGCCTCTCCCGGGCCCGTCCCGGCGCGCCACCGAATGCGACACGGCGTGTTGCATCGGAAACGTGGCGGGCGTCTCGGCGGCACTGCCGCCCGCTCCCGGCAGCAACTCTCGACGCCGGTGCGTCCTTCCGGCAAGATGCCCGGTATGGAGAAACAAGTGTCGCCCGCTGCCGCCGTTTCCGCTTTCGAGGAACTGGGTGCCGACCTTGCCCCGGCTGGAGTGGTCATGGGGAAGATGTTCGGCGCAAGCTCGCTCATGCTGGGCAAGAAGGCGCTGGCCTGCCTGAACGGCGACAAGGTGACGTTCAAACTGGGCAAGGAGACCGCCGAACACGCGCGTGCCTTGGCCCTGCCGGGAGCTGCCCTCTTTGATCCTTCCGGCATGAACCGCCCCTTCAAGGACTGGGTTGAAGTTCCCTTCAGCTCGCACACGGAATGGCCCGCCTTCGCAGAAGCAGCCCTCGAATTCGTGGCCGGCAGCTAAGCTGCCCTGGGGCTCCGCACCGGCGTCGAACCCCTGCATTAACCCTAAAGTGCACCTTCTCCGGGTGCTGCTTTTTCTGCCCGGATAATGACGGTGAAACTACTGGTTTCGGGGGAAACCGTCAGGCCTCCCCACCAGCTCAGCATCGTCAACCGTGGGGGTTAGATAATGGTCTCAAAGATGTCATCCAATAAGGCTACGAAGGTCCGCGCGCTTCTTGCCGGCGGGCTCGTCCTGGGTGTGGGAGCCGCGTTCACGCTGGCCGCCTGGACGGACAACGAGTGGGTCTTCGGCAATTCCGGTGGGGATAACGGGCCGGGAACGCTGAGCTACCACATGGAGCAAAACACTTTCAGCAACACCAACGGAACCGGCGCCGATGCGTGGAGCGACAAGCCAAACATCCCCACGGTGCCGAGTTCGGCCACTGATGGCGCCCTGACGTTCGGCGCCATCTCCGCAGCCCTGAAGCCCGGCGACACGGCCTACGCTCCCATGCAGCTCCGCGCAGCCGCTGGCTCGGAAGCGCTCACGGCCACCCTGGCTGAGGCTGTGAAGCTCGGCGGAAACGGAGTGGACACCGCCACCAACTCCCTGGCCCTCTACAATGCCTTGACCTACCGTGCGGTTCAGGGAGTCACCCCGGCGAACTGCGCGGCCGGTACTCTCACCGGCGGCACTGACGTGGTGGGTTCCGCGGGAGCCAGCGTTCCGCTGACTACCGTTTCCGCCACTCCCATTTCGCTGCCGAAGGGTGCTGACGCAGCAACAGCGGGCGCCGCGGTGAACCTCTGCTTCGCCATCACCCTCCCGGCTTCGGTGACCGACGTGACGTTGCAGGGAAAGCAGACGGTTCCGTTGTGGAGGTTCACGAGCATCGTCGGCTCGTAAGACAGCTCTGTGCCAGAGCCGTTGACCCGGACCAGAAGCTCGTCCCCATTGCCCCCTACGGCCCCTGCCTTAGGAGGGGCGGGCTTCTGGGCCGTCCTGTCCCGCATCTTCAAGGTTTCCCGTGAGATTGCCCTGACGTTGGTGGCCGTGCTTGGGCTGGTGTGCATTCTGGCGCTGGTCCTTGGATTCGTCTACAAAGCATCGTTTGTCGTCTTCAGGACGGGGTCCATGGAGCCCCACTATCCGGTGGGGGCCCTGTCCCTCACCGTGCAGGTGCAGGCCGCGGAACTGGCCCCCGGCGACGTCGTTTCCGTGAAGCGGGCCGAGTCCGGCGTTCTTGTCACCCACCGTGTGGTGTCCGTGGAACCGTCCGGAACCGGTGCTTCATTGCGGCTCAAGGGCGATGCGAACAGTTCCGAGGATCCGCTGCCGTACCAAGTGGAGACTGCCCAAAAAGTACTGGTGACGGTACCGGCCGTGGGTTCCTGGGTGATGGCGATGCGGGGCCCGGGTTTCATCGGAGCTGCCACGATGGCGGTTGCCGGGCTGGTGGTGTGGGCTTACTGGCCAAAACGGGTTGCCCGGCACAAAGGTGTGGTGTCAACAGGGAGGTGAAGGAACGGTGAAGCAGTGGAGCAGGGTGGCGAGGACAGCGGCGGCGGTCTGTGTCGCCGTCGTCAGTGTACTGAGCTGCGCCGTTCCCGCCCATGCTGCCGACCACCTCATTCCCGTACCCGAGAACGGAACACCGGGGCTCCTGCGGCTTTCCTCGTCCGTGTATCCGCTGGAGTTCCCGCAGCTTGCCCCCGGGGATTCGTTCGTGTGGCAGATTGGGTTGTCGTTGGAAAAACCTGAAGCCACGTCCTCGCTCCAACTCACCGCGACGGGAAGCCTGGCAGCCGCCAGCGGCTACGCGATCACCGTTGATGAATGTCCGACCCCGTGGCAGGGCGACAGCGGACTGAACCAGCGCCTGGAATGCCCGGTCGGCTCAACGCCCAGGGTCCAAACCACCCGCCTCGGCGAATGGGACCAAGGACTGCGCATCCCCCTTAGCGACCTCCGCGCCGGGACGTCACCGTACCTCCGTTTCACCCTTGCCGGACCCGCCGACGCCGCTCCCGCCCAGGGTGCGACGCTCACCTTGGGGATCGGGATCAGCGCCATGGGGGACGACGACGGCGGCAGCGCACCTTCACAGCCTCCGGTGGCCGGTGGCGGAAGCAAGGAGCCCCTTGGAAACACAGGAACATCGTCCCTTCCGGCACTGTTCGCCGGTGGTGCCCTGCTCCTCCTGGGAACAGCCGTGTTGGCGCTGGTGAAACGGCCCCGCGAAACCACGGAGCAGAGCACATGACGCCCCGGCACGCCCTGGACAAGCCCCGGCGCCGGGCCGTCCGAGGGGCTTTCCTGAAACGGCCACGCCGGTCCATGTTTGTCGCCGCAGTTGCCGCCATCGCTGTGGCCGCGACAACCAGCATCACCACAGCCGCGTGGACGGACAACGAATGGGTGCGCAGCGCCGTCGGAGTAAGTTCGCCCGGCGACTGCACAACCAACTCAATGTTCACCAACCAGGCCTGGTCCCGGCAGCTGCACGGGAGCGTGCTGAACACCAACCTGGATACTGTGGCCGGCGTCCAGGGGCTGACTGTGGTCAACAACGGAACGACCGCCACGCCCACGCCGTTGTCTGCCGTCCTGGTGCCTGGAACAACGGATGCCTACGTCACCAAGATCCCGGTGACGGCATTGGGCAGCAGCCCGGTAAATGTTGGGCTGGGGCTCGGGGCTCCGGTGGGCGGCCTTGGTACTTACACGCAGTGGGCGCGCTCGCAGAAGAGTGGGCAGGCGCACGGAGCCTCTGGTCTCGTGTCCGACCAGACCGGCGCCGTCGACGTTGCCGGCACCTCGCAAGGAGCGGCCACCGCGCCTAAATCAGCCAGTATTTCCTTGGGCAGTATCGTTCCGGCCTCACTGTCCGGGGTGACGCTGGACGTCGGAGCGCTTGCTTCGTCGTCGGCGGTTGATTCCTGTGTCATGACCAACGGGTGGCCGATGCTGAATCCCAGCCCCACGGTGCAGCGCCAGTACGGGATAGCCGGGCTGGACCTGACGGCCGCCATTCCCGCGGTCGGGACGTTGTCCACCAGCGGGGCCTCCTTGGTGGGGGCTGTCCCGACGCAGCTGAATGCCTTGCTCGGCACTGGCGGGCTGACGACGGGGATCTCCGACGGTATCTCTGCCCTCATTAATCCTTTGTTGGGGTCGCTGTCACTTGGGTCCATCAGCACTTCGGCAACGCTGTCCGCCCCTAATCTGAGCGGCGTCACCGCGATGATGACCGAGTCCATGACCGATGGCATTGTCACCGTCAACCTTGGGAACGGGACGGTCAAGGTCGACATCGCATCCCTGACGGGAAGCACAACCACCGGACTGAATGGGATGGAGCCCAATCATGCGGTGGTTCTGGACGCCGCCATGACAACGGCCGTTACCAGCAGGGTGACTGCGTTGCTGGATGCATGGAAGAACCGCGTATTGGCTGCGCTGACCACCGCGCTGCGTGCCATCACTTTGAACGCCACCACCAACATCACCCTGAAACTGGCCGGCGTCAACGCGGCCACCATCGCCGTCAAGATGGGCTCGGCCACCGGCGCCACCACAGGCATATCTCTGGGTGACTTCCTTGATGGCGCCGCCGTGGCGCCCCAGGTGACGGCCAACGTTATCGGCCTTGACTTGGGAGGTGTGGTTGCGGCCCTGCTGGGGCCCATCACCTCGGCCCTGATCGCCGGCAGCAACAACGTGGTGAAGAACGTGCTCAACGCCACCATTTTCAACGCCGGCCTCATCCCGAACCTGGGCGCCAGCCTGCAGTTGCTCATCACGCCGGTGATCAACGCCGTCGGACCTGTCCTCACAGCAGTCCGCACCCTGGTGGCCATCAACGTCAACGTCCAACCCGATCAAAGCTGGTCCGGTACCAAGCCGGCGGATGTGACGGCCGCAGCGGGTGAATACAAGGTTTCCGCGATCCGCGTGGGGCTCGTGGACAGTGCCGGCCTGCTGAGCTTGTCCCTGGGCAGTTCGTCGGCGGGTCCTTCCACCCTGAAGGTTCCTTGACTTCTTCATAACTGCACCCCAACGGCGGCCAAACACCAGAGAAACCGTTGCCATCGGCTAAACTTGGCTGGTAAGAGCCCCGAACCTCTTGCGTACGCCTTGCCTTCGGGTGGGCTGCACCAGTAAGCATCGGGGCGTTCTCATGTACGGCGCCCGGCCACACCGGCTTGGCCCGAAAAGAATGGGGGAGGATCCCATGCCCGCTATCGTGATCGTCGGAGCCCAGTGGGGCGACGAAGGCAAAGGCAAAGCAACCGATCTGCTCGGTGGCCGCGTTGACTACGTGGTCAAGCCCAACGGCGGTAACAACGCCGGGCACACCGTGGTTGTTGGCGGTGAGAAGTATGAGCTGAAGCTCCTTCCCGCGGGCATCCTGAGCCCCAACGCAATTCCCATTATTGGCAACGGCTGCGTGGTGAACCTTGAGGCCCTGTTCCAGGAGATCGACGGCCTCGAAGCCCGTGGCGCGGACACGTCCCGCCTGCGCGTTTCAGCCAATGCCCACCTCGTCGCCCCGTACCACCAGGTTCTGGACAAGGTCACCGAGCGCTTCCTCGGCAGCCGCGCGATCGGCACCACCGGCCGCGGCATCGGTCCGGCCTACATGGACAAGGTGGCCCGCCTTGGCATCCGCGTCCAGGATGTCTTCGACGAGTCGATCCTCCGCCAGAAGGTGGAAGGCTCGCTGCGCCAGAAGAATGAACTCCTGGTCAAGGTCTACAACCGCCGCGACATCATCGCTGACGAGATCGTGGAGTACTTCCTCTCCTTCGCAGAGCGCCTGCGCCCGCTGGTCATCGACAGCACTCTTGTCCTCAACAACGCCCTGGACGAGGGCAAGGTTGTGCTCATGGAAGGCGGCCAGGCAACGTTCCTGGACGTGGACCACGGCACCTACCCGTTCGTGACTTCCTCCAACCCGACGGCTGGCGGCGCTTCCGTTGGCTCCGGCATCGGGCCCACGCGCATCTCCCGCTCCATCGGCATCATCAAGGCGTACACCACCCGCGTCGGCGCCGGACCGTTCCCCACGGAGCTGTTCGACGACATGGGCGTGTACCTGCAGAAGACCGGTGGCGAGTTCGGCGTGAACACCGGCCGTCCCCGCCGCTGCGGTTGGTACGACGCCGTCCTGGCCCGCCACGCCTCGCGCGTCAACGGCTTCACGGACTACTTCGTAACCAAGCTGGACGTCCTCACCGGCATCGAGCAGATCCCCGTCTGCGTTGCCTACGACGTTGACGGCGTCCGTCACGACGAAATGCCCATGACCCAGACCGAGTTCCACCACGCAGTGCCGATCTTCGAGTACTTCGACGGCTGGACCGAGGACATCACCGGCGCCCGCACCCTGGAAGACCTCCCCGAGAACGCCCGCAACTACGTGTTGGCCCTCGAGAAGCTCTCCGGCACACGCTTCTCGGCGATCGGCGTCGGCCCGGACCGCGACCAGACGATCGTGGTTCACGACCTCATCAACGACTAAGGCCTGCCGCCGCAGCTGGCTGAATCAACGACGACGGCGGGCCGTCTTTAAGCTTTCCGGAACCTTGGGTTCCTGGGAACCTTAGGGGCGGCCCGCCGTCGTTCTTTTAACGCCCCGCATAGCCCTCATCACATTCCATGGACAGGTTGCTGATGAGAGGAGCATAATAGTTAGCGGAGCTAATTAGCACTGCTAACTATTATGCCAAGCATAGGAGGCGCCTCCCAGTGACCGGAGCCAACGCGGCAGCAAACCCAGCAATCGACCCCGACATCCAACCGGATACCCTCGCCATAGACCTGCGAACGGCCGTGATGCGCACATCCCGCAGGCTTCGCATCGAAGCAACCGGCGATGTCATCACTCCCGGTCAATACACGGTGTTGGCCCACCTGAACGTCGCGCCGCAGTCACTCCGGGAGCTGGCAGATCGCGAGCACGTGCAGGCACCCTCGATGACCCGCATCGTGAATGCACTGACCGAGCAGGGCTTCGTGTCGCGGCAGGCAAACCCCGCAGACGGGCGGCAGGTCCAGATCAGCATCACCGAACCGGGGCGGGCCGTCCTGGCTGAAGCCCGGAGCCAACGGACCGCGTGGTTGGCCCAGCGTGTCGCGGGGCTAAGCGAAGAGGATCGGCTGGTACTCAGCCGCGCTGCACGCATCATGCAGGAAATGAGCGCCAAATGAGTGCCATGTTCAGGGCTCTGGAAAGTCCCAATTACCGCCTTTGGGCCGGCGGCGCCCTGGTCTCCAACATCGGTACGTGGATGCAGCGGGTTGCCCAGGACTGGCTGGTGTTGACCGTTCTTACGAATCATTCCGGAACGGCCGTAGGTGTCACCACGGCTTTGCAGTTCCTTCCCATGTTGCTGTTCGGCCCCTATGCGGGAGTGCTGGCCGACCGCTACCGAAAACGCGTCATCCTGTTCTGGACCCAGGCGGCCATGGGGATCTGTGGCCTCGTAGTCGGACTCCTGGTAGTGACCGGGGTTGCCCAGCTGTGGCACGTCTACATTGCCGCAGTTGCCCTGGGCCTCGCGGCGGCCATGGATGCACCGGCCCGACAGGCCTTCGTCTCGGAACTTGTAGGCCCGGACAAGCTCGCCAATGCCGTGGCCCTGAACTCGGCGTCGTTCAACAGCGCGCGGCTCACGGGCCCCGCGATCGCCGGCGTGCTCATTGCCTGGATCGGCACCGGACCGGTGTTCCTCCTCAATGCCGCGAGCTTCGTCGCGGTCATCATTTCGCTGATGCGCGTCAAGACCTCCGAATTGGAGCCCGCGACGCCAGTGGCGCGCGGCAAGCATCAGTTCATGGATGGGCTCGGCTACGTCCGGCAACGGCCGGATCTGGTGCTCATCATGGTCATGGTGGGATTGCTTGGAGCGTTCGGCATGAACTTCCCGGTCACCAATTCGTTGATGGCAACAGCGGAGTTCGGAATGGGTCCTGAGGAGTTCGGCCTCCTGGGTTCCATCATGGCCATCGGAACCCTTGCAGGGGCCTTGCTCGCCGCCCGACGGTCGGGCCCGCGTCTGCGGTTCCTGCTCGGTGGCGCCCTGAGCCTGGGTGCCTTCACCTTGCTGGCAAGCATCGCACCGAACTTCTGGATCTACGCCGCCGCGCTGATTCCCGTTGGCCTTGCCTCCATTACCTTCCTCAACAGCTGCAACACCACCATCCAGCTCTCTGTCGAGCCCCAGTTCCGTGGGCGGGTCCTGGCTCTTTACCTTGCCATCCTGCAGGGTGGCACCGCCATCGGCTCTCCCCTCATGGGGTGGATCGGTACGGAGTTCGGGGCGCGTTGGGCGGTTGCAGGGGGCGGTGCGGTGGTCCTGGTGACCGGCGTGGCGTGCGTCATCATGGTGAGTCGTCGCAGCAAGAAGACGCTCCACCAGCACGTGCGCAGCGTATGGCGCCGCAGGAGGTCGGCTCCGGCTTCATAGCGCAGTATGGCTGTCAGTGCTGTCGGTGCTGTCAGGCGGCCACCGCGGCAGGGGCGTTTCGGAAGTGCCCGACGGCGATAAGGACCGCCCCGAGCACGGCCCACCCGCCCAGAACCAGCCAAGGGAACGCCGCGGAGGCCTCCGGGAAATAGGAGAGATCGCGCAGCAGGGTTCCCGAAGCCCCGGGAACCAGCCACTGGCCCACCTCGCCCCAGGGTGCAGGAAGGAATTCCTTGGGCTGGGTCAAGGACGAGAGCGGGTTGCCGATGAAGAGAGTAATGACCGCACCTACCGCGATGCCTGCCCTGCCGATGAGCGCGTTGAGGCCAACGATGATCGCCGCCGTCGCGATGACGCCCAGGCCAATGGCAGACGCGTTCAGCCAAAAACTGCCTTGGAGGGTGTGGAACCAGCCCTGCAGGATGCCCGCGAGTCCCAGCCCCGCAATCACGCCGTAGGCCAGGATGGCTCCAAGCCTGCGCCACGTTCCGGAGACAAGCAGCGAGATGAGGACGCCGCCGATCATGCCTCCCATGGCGAGCGGCAGCCCTGCGACCGCCAGCCCGGTTCCGCGTGAATCGTCAGATGAAAGCGGTACGACGTCGGTGATGGTCACCTGGGGGACCGCGGCCGCTTGCCCGCTTTGCTGGGGGCTGTCCGGTTTGTCCCGCCTGTGGTGCCTGGCCAGTGGCGGCTGCCTGCGCTGCCTGTGTGAGCGCACTTTGGAGCTTGGTAATCGCCTGCGTCTGTATCTGCGACTGCATCTGGGCACCCATCTGGCTCAGGGCTTGCGATGCGACTGGGCTCCCGGCGCTGGCGACGAGGATCTCCGGCGAGGGGCCCAGGACGATCGCGCCATAAACCTGGCGCTGTTTGATGAGCTCGACTGCTTCATCCCGGGCGGACACTGTGCGCAGGTCCAGGCTCCCGGCAGGGGCCTTGGACGTGATTTGGGAGATCTGTTCCTCGTTGCCCACGGCCGCAACAGGGAGGTTCTGGACTTTGGCCGTGACGCTCGGCCACGCGAACGCCAGCAGCACGGTGCACACTGCGACGGCCGCGAGCAAGGCGGTGCGCAAGGCGTGGGGCCAGGGGGTGTGCGCGCTTGTCATCGGGCTCTCCTCTCAAGGAGCTTTGAAAAAAGAATGTTCGTTCTTCATTGTGGGACCGCGGTGGTTTCCGCGTCAAGAATGATCGTTCGTTTTCTTTTTCAGGTACGGTGGGGTCATGCCAAAAGTGACCGAGGAACATCGTGCGGGGATGCGTGAGCGCATTCAGCGGGCCGCGCTTGCGTGCGTCGCGGAGAAGGGCTTCTCCAGCGTTTCCATGGGGGACATCATCGCCGAGGCAGGACTTTCTGCGGGCGCGGTCTATGTGTACTACCGAAGCAAGGAAGAACTTATTGTCGACACTGGTCGGCTGGTCTTCGAAGAGCGCATGGCAGCTCTTGAGCGGCTCGGCAGCGGGGGAGAAGTGCCTCCGCCCAAAGAGGCCGTGACGGCTTTGATGACGGGGCTGGCGCAGATGGACTTTTTTCCCGGCGTAGCAGTGCAGGTCTGGGGCGAGGCCGTCCGCAACGACAAACTGGGCGTCGTTGCGCGGAAAATCCTTGCCGAGATCCGGGGGCACATAGAGAAGTACCTTGAGGGTTGGCTGCGCGTGTCCAGTCCATCCAGTCCGCATGACGCCGCGGCCGAGCAGGCCCGCCGGCTCGCCCCTGCCATCATGGGGCTGATCCAAGGGTTCGCGGTTCAGGCTGCTCTCGGAGGCGAAGAGGCGGAGACTGCCTACCTGGAGTCCGCGCGAACGCTTTTGTCGGAGCTTTAGGGTTTCGGGTTCTCCGCGCCATAATAAGCGCTAAGAACTTCACTGAGAATCTCGTCCGGAACGGCGTGGCCGTGGCCGGCGAGAACACGCGATTCCCCGTGCGGTGCGTGGTCGGCAACTGCTGCCATGACGTCGGGGGCCCACGGGCTGTTGCCGCCGGCGATGGCCAGCAAAGGGGCCTGGATCCTGGCAAGCTGCTCCTCCGGAACTTGCCCGTTGTTGCATAGCCTGACGTCGATGGGCAAGGTGTGGGCCAGGGCTTCGAGGTGCCCCCAGTAGGGCCCTTGCCTCATTCCGCGGATTGCCTGTTCAGGCGTTCCCATGAGTCCCAGGAAAAGCTCCACTGCCCCTGAGTTGTCCCCTTCGGTAACCAAGGATGACAGCTGCTCGGCGACGTCATTGCTGGGTCCTGGGGTGAAGGGCGGCTCGTAGACTGCTATCTTGCGGAATCCGACCCCGGCGGCTGCGGCTGCGATGGCGAGGGCGCCCCCGGACGAATCTCCGAAGATGAATGGTTCTTCATCGATCCGGGCTACGACGGCGGCGAGGTCTTCGATTTCCCGTTGAACGGAGTTCTCTCCCAGCGGACCGCTGTCACCACGACCGCGGCGATCGTATTCATGGACAGTGAATCTATCCGCGAGCAGTGCGGCGAGGCCTTTTTTGGACTGCCGGTCGCAGAAAGCCCCCGCCGCGATGATGAGTGCCGGTCCAGTGCCGGTGGTGTCGATTGCCAGGGTAGTGCCGTCGAGCGATGTCGTTGTAATCATTGGTGACCTCCGTGCGCCAGGGAGTGGACATAGTCTGCGAGCTTGTCGAGTGTTGTCTTGAACCCGGTTTGGTTCCGGGGCTGCCTGACGATGTCGGGCACGTTTGTTTGGTGCAGATGGAAGAGGGTCTTGCCCTCCGGAAGTGCCGAGAGGGTGATGCGGACGGTCATGCCTGAGTGTTCTTCGTGCCACACCAGGCTCGTCGGTGCGTGGACCTCCAGGAAGACCGAACGTGTCGCGTAGGTCGCGCCCGAGCTGTCGTTCACGATGAGTGTTTCAAATCGCCCGCCGGGGCGCGGATCGATGCTGATTTCTTCCACGGGTGCGCTTGCTCCCAGGGGAGCCCAGAAGTGACTGAGATGCCCTGGTTGTGTCAGGCACGCGAAGACCAGCTCTGGTGGGGCGTCGAAGACCCGCTCAAAGCTCAGTCCTGTTTGGCCGTTCCGGGTGCTACTTCCCATTCCGGCCGTCCTCGCCTTCTTGAAGGTTCTTGAGGTGCTCCTCCAGCTTGTCCAGGCGCTCGTCCCATACCTTGCGGTGTTCCTGGATCCAGTCATCGACGTCGTCAAGGACAGCTCTTTCCAAGTGGCATGGCCTGAACTGGGCGCTTCTGCTGCGGGAAATGAGGCCGCTGGCCTCCAGGACCTTCAGGTGCTTCGATATGGCCGGCAGCGACATGGCAAAAGGGGCCGCTAGTTCCGAAACCGTGGCGTCGCCGTGGGCGAGGGTCGACAGGATTGCCCGCCTTGTCGGATCCGCGAGGGCGGCAAAGGCTGCATCCAGCACGCCTGGTGCACTGTTCATAGGGTTAGTTTACTGGATGGTTAATTAGCCGGGTAGTTAAGGAAAATATGGAGAATGGACTCCCGTTCGTGTGGCGAAATCACCGGCGCCCCGGGTGCGCTAGCATGCGGAGTGTTCACCAAATTCACCCCGCAGCACAAATTCACCAAATTCACCCAAATTCACCTGAGTCTGACCGGGAGGACTGCTACGTGCCCACGACCGAGAATCCCTTTAGGCCCACAGCCGGAGCCACCCCGCCGGAAGTGATCGGCCGATCCGGCCTTCTGGACGAATTCGAGTACGGACTCGAACTCGGCTCGGGCGCCCCGGGGCTCCTGTCCATCTTCACCGGCGCCCGGGGCATCGGCAAGACGGTGATGCTGGGTGCAGCCCACGACGTCGCTCGACAACACGGCTGGGCGGTCATTGCTGAGACTGCTACCGGCGCATTCATCGAATCAACGGGACACGGCAAAATCAACTACGCCATTCCCGGCCTCCGGGAATTCCTCCGTAAGAACCCTGACGCCTGAAACCGAGTCGAGCTTACCCACCGCCCCCAACCCAACCACCCGCCGTCGTGCTCTTCCGCGTCCCGGGACTAATTCCGCCACCCGTACCGTTACCCCCTGTGGGGCTTGCCCCGGGAACGAACGTAACGAGCTGACGACGGGGAACGAGACATATGACTACAGAAACTGCCGACGGCGTTGGGTTCCGTTCCAAGCGTGGCCCCATCCTCATTGCCCTGATGCTCTCCACCGGCCTGGTGGCGATCGATTCAACCATCGTTGCAACGGCCGTGCCATCCATCGTTGAGGACATCGGCGGTTTCAGTTCGTTCCCGTGGCTCTTCTCGGCGTACCTGTTGGCGCAGGCGGTGTCGGTCCCCATCTACGCCAAGCTCTCGGACATGCTGGGCCGCAAGCCGCTCATCCTGAGCGGAATTGGCCTGTTCCTGTTGGGTTCCATCCTGTGTGGGCTGGCGTGGAGCATGCCTGCGCTTATTGCTTTCCGTGTGCTTCAAGGCCTGGGCGCCGGAGCGGTGCAGCCGGTGTCCATCACCATCGCCGGCGACATCTACACCCTTGCCGAACGCGCCAAGGTGCAGGGCTACCTGGCCAGTGTGTGGGCCATTTCCTCCGTGGTGGGGCCAACCCTGGGTGGTGTTTTTGCGTCCTTGGGGATCTGGCGATGGATCTTCCTGATCAACATTCCGCTGTGCTTCCTGGCCGGTTGGATGCTGGTGCGTACCTTCCACGAAAACGTCGAGCGCGCCAAGCACAGGATCGATTACCTGGGAGCGTCCCTGTTGACGGTCTCCTTGAGCCTGCTGATTCTCGGAGCGCTGGAAGGTGGCCAAGCCTGGGCCTGGAACTCGCCCGTGAGCATCGCCGTCTTCGCAGTGGGTGCATCGTTATTCGGTGTTTTCGTGCTTGCCGAGCGCAGGGCTGCGGAGCCGATTTTGCCGGCGTGGGTGGTCTCGCGGCGGCTCCTGGCAACCACTGCTTTGATCTCCTTCGGCGTGGGCGCAGTGATGCTGGGCCTGACCTCGTACGTCCCAACCTTCCTTGAAGGAGCGCTGAAGACGTCTCCGATTCTTGCCGGCCTGGCGTTGGCGGCCTTGACCTTGGGCTGGCCGATCAGCGCCTCCCAGGCTGGCCGGTTCTACCTCCGGATCGGGTTCAAGCGGACGGCCTTGATCGGGATCTCCATTTCGGTGGCCGGCGCGGCGGTGCTGGCGTTCACGGCTTCGTCGCCCAACGTCGTCTGGGTGGCGTTGTCTTGCTTCGTTGTTGGTTTGGGCCTGGGGTTGGTTGCCACTCCCAGCCTCATCGCTGCCCAGTCGAGCGTGGAATGGAACGAACGCGGTGTAGTGACGGGAACCAACCTCTTCGCCCGGTCGATCGGCAGCGCACTGGGCGTCGCGGTTTTCGGCGCGATCGCCAACGCCATCTACGCCGGCGGCCCGGGTGGTGGAGCCGATCCGCAAACCACGGTGAACGCTTCCGGCGCGGTGTTCGTGGCGGTGCTTGTCAGCGCCGTGCTCACGGTGGTGGCCGTGATCGCCATGCCTGGTGCGCAACGGGCAGACGCCAACACACCAGCCGACGCAAAGGCCACCTCGGGAGCTGTGGAGGACTAGTCTCGAACGCATGGATGAACTGATCACCGGCACCTTGGAAAAGCTCTTCGAAGGCACAATATGGGCCGAGGGGCCGGTCTGGATTCCGGAATCGCAAACGGTTCGCTGGAGCGACATCCCCAACAACCGCATCCTGGAGTTCAATCCCTCCACAGGCGCCACGCGCGAGTACGCCACCGCCGTCGAGTACACCAACGGCCGCACGCTCGACCACGACGGTAGCGTGGTGCAGTGCAGCCACGGCCGCCGACGCGTCGAGCGGGATCACGACGGCGATGTCACGCCTATCGTCGACTCGTTCGGTGAGTATCGCCTCAACTCGCCCAACGACGTGGTGGTCGCCAGCGACGGCACTGTGTGGTTCACCGACCCTCCTTACGGCATCCTTCCCGGCACGGTGGAAGGCCACGAGGGAGAGCAGGAATACGGTGGCTGCTACGTCTTCCGGTTTGACCCCTCCACCGGGGAGCTGAGGCCGGTGATCACTGACCTGGTCCATCCCAATGGCTTGGCTTTTTCCCCGGACGAATCGCTGCTGTACGTATCGGACACGGCAGGTCCTTCGCATGGTGTCCCGTTGCGGATGGCCGTGTATCCGGTGAAGGACGGCGTGTGCGGCTCCGGAACCACCTTCGTGGAGCTCGAGGATGACAGGGCCTCGGACGGTTTCCGGGTTGATGTTGAGGGCCGGGTGTGGACTTCGGCGGGTGCGTCCGTGCGGGTTTACGCGCCCGACGGCGGTCTGCTGGCCGCCGTCAAACTTCCGGAAAGAGTCTCGAATCTTTGTTTCGGCGGCCCCGATGGCCATGACCTCTACATCACTGCGACGACATCGCTGTACCGACTGCGGACGGCGACGCGGGACGCCGTGTGGGCGCGCTGACGGGAGTTTTCCCGAATTTGTAAGGCTGCTGTGGTTCTGGCCCGTGGTTCGCTACGCTGGATCAAAGGCGTCACCACTGCTACCCAGGGGAGTGAACGTGTCAGGACCCAATCCGGACCCGTACGAGGACAAGATCACAGGACTGGAACCAGGTGGGGGAGTGCCTCCGGGTGAAACCCCGCCAGGCGAATCATCCACGGCCGGACCGCAGGGCCACGATGAGGGCGGGCCCCGTAAGGGCAGCCAGGTTGTGTGGATGGCGATCATCGGCGTCTTCGTCTTGCTCTCCATGCTCTACTTCATCGGGTACATCGTGGGCTTCTTCGACTAAGGCAGCAGATAGTCAGGCACAGGAATAGCCGGGCGCAACTGGAAGTTGGCACTCACATGAAGGCAATCACTTACAGCAAGTACGGAAACCCGGATGTCCTGGAAATCACCGAGCAGCCGATGCCCAAGGTCGGCCCCGGCATGGTGCTGGTCAAGGTCAAGACCGCATCAGTGAATCCGGTGGATTGGAAGATCATGGCCGGGTACCTTGACCCGCTCATGGACATCCAGTTTCCGGCAATTCCTGGCTGGGATGTTGCCGGGGTGGTGGAGTCGGTGGGTATTGACGCTCCGCACTTCCAGCCCGGCGATGAGGTGATCGCCTACGGCCGCAAGGACTTCGTCCACGGTGGCAGCTTCGCCGAGTACATTGCCTTGCCCGAACGGCTCCTGGCCCGCAAGCCAGAGAGCCTGAACTGGAACGAATCCGCTGGCCTGCCACTTGCCGGGTTGACTGCCTTCCAGGTCCTGAGGCGATTGGAACTCGCCGCCGGGGAGACCGTGCTGATCCACGGCGGTTCCGGTGGTGTCGGCTCACTCGGCATCCAGATCGCGAAGGCCCTCGGTGCGGAAGTCATCGCCACTGCTTCGGAGAAGAACCACGACTTCCTTCGGTCGCTTGGCGCCGAACCCGTTGCGTACGGTGAAGGGCTGGCGGACCGGGTGCGGGAACTCCGCCCGGATGGTGTCGACGTCGTTGCGGACTTCGTGGGCGGCAACCTCTCAACAACCCTTGAGGTGCTGAAGGAGAATGGCCGGCACGCCTCCATTGCCGACAGCGATGTCGAAGAGCACGGGGGCACCTGGATGTGGGTCAACCCGGTCGGGGCGGATCTGCAAGAGCTCGCCGATCTGGTGGATGAGCGGAAACTCCAGGTTGAGGTAGCTGAAACCTTCCCGCTGGCTGATGCGGCGGACGCGTTCCGGCTCAACATGGATGGCCACACCCGTGGCAAGATCGTGGTCACTGTGGACGGGAACGCCTAGGCAACTTGCCTTCATGGACCGTTTTTGTGAGACTGAACTCCTCTGTTCCCCAGTGTTAGGCCGATGTTTTGACGGACATTCAAGGTTTCGCGACGCAAACCAAGCGCTGACACATCTTTGATGTCCTTCTGGACCGGTGGCAGCGCATTCGCTGAAATCACTGGAGTCCTGAAGCAACATGCCTATTGCAAAAAACCCGTCCATCACCCTGACCGACGTCAGCTTCCACTGGCCGGACGGCACCCCCGCACTCTCTGAAGTCTCTGGAACGTTTGGTACTGGCCTCACCGGCCTGGTGGGCGCCAATGGGGCCGGAAAATCGACGTTGCTCCGTCTCATTGCCGGGATCCTCACACCGGCCAGTGGCCTCATCACGATCAACGGCGACGTCGGCTACCTTCCGCAGACCCTGACGCTCGCCACGGGTTCCACCGTGGCGGACCTGCTTGGCATCGGCCCGAAGGTGAAGGCCTTGAAGGCCATCGAATCCGGGGACGTGTCGATGGAGAACTTCGAAGTGCTCGGTGACGACTGGGACATTGAGACGCGCGCCGATGGGGCCTTGCGCCACATCGGCCTGTCGTCAGCTGACCTGGGCCGGAGCGTCGGTGAAATCTCGGGCGGCGAGGCCATGCTGGTTGCCATCGCGGGACTGAGGCTCCAGCGGGCAGCGATCACGCTCCTGGATGAGCCCACGAACAATCTGGACCGCGAAGCACGGGCCAAGCTGTCCGGCCTTTTGTCCGGCTGGCCGGGCACGCTGGTGGTGGTCAGCCATGACCTCGCATTGTTGGAGCTGATGGACAACACAGCTGAACTGCACGGGGGAGAGCTCAGGGTCTTCGGCGGCCCTTACAGCGCATGGCGGTCCCACCTGGAGGAGGAGCAGGCCGCTGCAGTGCAGGCTGCCCAGGCCGCGAAGCAGGCGGTGAAGGTTGAGAAGCGTCAGCGGCAGGAAGCCGAAGCGAAGCTGGCAAAGCGGGCCCGGACGGGCCAGAGCAGCTATGACAACAAAAAGGGCTCCAAGATCCTCATGAACCAGCGGGCCTCCGACGCCCAGGTGTCGGCCGGGAAGCTTCGTTCGGGTTCGGACAACAAAGTGGTCGCCGCCCAGGCGGCATTGGATGCGGCCTCCTCCATGATCAGGGATGAGGAGCGCATCAGCGTGGATCTTCCTGATCCGGACGTTCCACGCAGCCGCCGGATAGCGAAATTGCGGGGAACCAACCGGGATTTCGTGATGGAAGGCCCGGAGCGGGTGGCCGTCATAGGTGCGAATGGGGTGGGAAAGACCACGCTGCTCGAACGCGTCGTTGCCGGTGACGACGGGCCGGCAGGTGGTCGTCTTCTCACAGAGCGGGCCGGCTACCTGCGCCAACGCCTTGATGGCCTGGACGAGGCCGCCACCACTTTGGAAAACGTACAGGAGGCCGCCCCCAACGTTCCTGAGGGTGAGATCCGTAACCAGCTGGCACGCTTCCTGCTGCGTGGCGAGAGCGTCTATCGGCCGGTGCAAACACTCTCAGGCGGAGAACGGTTCAGGGTGTCTCTGGCCCGGCTCCTTTTCGCCGATCCACCGCCCCAGGTCCTGATTCTCGACGAGCCCACGAACAACCTCGACATCCAGAGCGTGGACCAGCTGGTGGCTGCGCTGAACTCCTACCGCGGCGCCGTAATTGTTGTCAGCCACGACGACGACTTCCTGGCCCGCCTCGACCTGGACCTCACGCTGCGCCTGGACCATGACGGTTCCCTCACCGAAGTGCCGTCGGCGTAAGCGGACATAAACGACGGCGACAGCCCACCTTTGGTTCCTTCCGGAACCGCCGGTGAGCGGCCGCCGTCGTTCTTTAATCAGTTGGCGCGCAAGCGCTACTTGGCCAGGAAGCCGAGCAGGATCTCGTTGACCTCAGCGCCGTGAGTCCAGAGGAAGCCGTGCGGTGCGTCCTCGATCTCCACGTATTCCGCAGAGGGAAGGCGCTTGGTGAATTCGCGGCCGGTGGAGTCGATGGGGAGGATGCGGTCGCCGGTTCCGTGGACGATCAGGGAGGGCACGGTGACCTTCTCGATGTCGGCGCGGAAGTCGGTCAGCCACGTGTCAACCACTGCGAACGACGCGTACCAGGACGAGCCCGCTGCGACGTTCCAGGAGTTGCGCAGTGCTTCTTCGCTGAGACGGTTTCCGAGGAAGTTGTCGGTGTTGTAGAAGTCCTTGTAGAAGTTGGTGAACCAGGCGTAGCGGTCCTCGATGGCGGCGTTGCGGATGCCGTCGAACACGGAGGACGGAACGCCCGTGGGGTTGTCATCGGTCTGGAGGAGGAAGGGTTCGAGGGAGGCAAGGAAGATGGCCTTGGCCACCCGGGCCTCGCCGTAGGTGCCGATGTAGCGCCCGACTTCGCCGGTGCCCATGGAGAAGCCCACCAAGACGGCATCCTGCAGGTCGAGGGTTTCCAGGACTGTGTTGAGGTCCGCTGCGAAGGTGTCGTAGTCGTAGCCGGTGGTGGTCTTGCTGGATTTGCCGAAGCCGCGACGGTCGTAGGTGATGACGCGGTAGCCGGCGTTGAGGAGGGCGGCGGTCTGCTTCTCCCAGGAAGCGCCGTCAAGGGGATAGCCGTGGATCAGGACGACGGGCTGGCCTGTGCCGTGGTCCTCGTAGTAGAGCTCGATGTCCGTGGTGTTTTCAGTTCCGACTTTGATGAAGCCCATGATTCTGTTTCCCTTTTCTCGAAGTAGAGAACGATCGTTCTCTCTCTAGGACAAATACTATAGAACGATCGTTCTCATTTCAAGTACTATTGACCCATGGATATTTCCGAGGTTCGTCAACGCATCGTCGCGACAGCCGATGGACTCTATAACGCCAAAGGCATCCAGTCCGTGGGCATGGATGAACTGCGTACGGCCGCCGGTGTTTCCCTGAAGAAGCTGTACCAGGAGTTCCCGTCCAAAAGCAGCATCGTGATGGCGGTGCTGGAGCGCCGCCACGAGTCCTGGACCCAGGGGCTGGCCGAAACGGTGAGCCGGGCCGAGGACCCGCGGGCCAAGCTGCTGGCCATATTCGACTACCTCGCCGGCTGGTTCTGCCAGGACTCGTTCCGCGGCTGCGGCTTCATCAACAGCTTCGCCGAGCTGGGCGCAGTCAGCCTGGAAGTGGCGGACTATGCGCGGAAGCACAAGGAATCCTTCCAGGAGTATGTCGCCGGGCTCGCCGCTGAGGCGGGTGCACCGCCTTATCTGGCACCGCAGCTTTCGATCTTGGCAGAGGGTGCACAGACGACGGCGGCCATCGCCGGATCGCCCGAGGCCGCTGGACAAGCACGCCAAGCCGCCGAAGTGCTGATTGATTCCGCTGTGGGTCGCGTTCCGTAACCTAAGTCCCGGCCATGGAAGACTGGAAACATGTCTTTTCGTCCCGCAAGGCCGCGCCCCACGTCCACTGCAGGCAGCAGCATCAGCTTGACACCGCCCCGCGAGCAAGCGCGCCACATCGCGATGAGGCTCGACGACGCGTGGCTGAGGCTGCAGACCCGCCTGGCCATCCGCCGTGGCCGGGTGGAAACCGTCATCCCGTACACCGGGTACGGCAGCACGTCCTGGGTGAGGGTCCTGGCCCGGGTGGTCCGAAGTGATCCTCGGGACGCTGCCGGTCACGCGAACCCCTTGCAGGAGAGCATGCGCGGCTGGCGGAACTTCACCAGCGCCCCGGTGGCACATGCGGCCGTGCAGGTCACCATCGCCGGCACCACCCATGACGTCGTAGCCGACCGTGGAGGCGTGGTCGACGCCCGTATCCCGGTGGAACTGACGGCTGGATGGCACACCATTACCTTGAAATCCGGTGGCTCCAAAACGGTGGAGGCTCCGGTGGAAGTTGTGGCCGACGACGCCCGGTTCGGAGTTGTGTCCGATATTGATGACACCGTGATGGTGACCGCCCTTCCGCGTCCTTTCCTGGCAGCGTGGAACACGTTCGTCCTCAACGAGCACGCCAGGACCCCAACGCCTGGCATGGCAGTGCTGTACGAACGGATTGCACGCACCGCTCCATCTGCGCCCGTGCTTTATCTCTCCACGGGTGCCTGGAATGTTGCTCCTACGCTGTCCCGCTTCCTGTCCCGCAATCTGTACCCTGCCGGTCCCAAGCTCCTGACCGACTGGGGACCTACGCCCGACCGCTGGTTCCGCAGCGGCCAGGAGCATAAGAGGACATCGTTGGAACGCCTCGCTGAGGAATTCCCCAACATCAAATGGCTGCTTGTAGGGGATGACGGGCAGCATGACGAAGCCATCTACTCCGAATTCGCCCAGCGCCACCCCGAAAACGTCCGGGCCATTGCCATCCGCCAGCTCTCCGCCGGTGAAGCCGTCCTGGCAGGTGGCCGGTCAAAGTCCGGTGGACAGCCGACCCCGGGGGTTCCATGGATCTACGCCCCCGATGGTGCCGGGATGTCCGCGCAGCTGGAGGAACTGGGCATCATCAGGAACGAGGTCCGCTCCGCCGATGACCCCGAGGAAGGCGACGTCCAGTCCTGATCCGGCCGGCTTAGCCGGCTGTCGGGATCGGTGTACCCGCTTTACGCGGCGCTCCGACAGAACCCCGATGGATGAGCCGTGCCACGAATGCAGGGCTGGGTGTTGCCGTTTTCCGTCCTTCGATCTGCCGGATCAAGGCGGCGGCAGCGGCGGCTCCCATGTCGTACACGGGCTGGGCGATCACCGTGAGCGGAGGCGTGGTCAGGCGGGTCCAGGCGAAGTCGTCGTACATCAGGAACGAGACGTCGCGGGGGATGGCCAGTCCGGCTTCCTGGATGGCTTCCACCACGCCCAGGGCGATCAGGCCGTCGGAGGCGATGATCGCCGTCGCCGGATCCGGTCCTGTCAACAGCCCGCGGGTAATTCGCTTTACCGACTCCCCGTCCCCGGCATTTAGCCTGACGAGGTCCGTTGGAAAGGTAAGTCCTTCTTCCTCGAAGGCGCGGCGGATGCCCTCCAAACGGTCCGAAATCTGGGAAGACCCTAGCTTCATCCCTTCCGTGTAGGGGTGGTCTGAAGTCAGGGTGGAGACGAAGGCAATGCGCTGGTGGCCTGCCCGGATCAGGTGCTTGGTGGACTCGTAGGAGATGCCACCCATGTCCACCGCGAACGTTTCTGCGTCCAGTCCCTCGGCGGCGCGGTCGAGGAGGACCAAGGGCCGCCCGGACTCACCAACCTGTTGCAGGTGCGAGGTGTCCACCGAGGAGGCAGGTGCGACGATCAAGCCGTCCACCCGTTTGTCCAGCAACACCCTGACCGCGTCGACTTCCGCGGCCCTTTCCTCATCTGTGTTGATGAGGATGACGTTGAAGCCACTCTTCTTGGCGGTATCGGTGATACCCCGCGTTGCCAGCCCGAAATGCGGGTTCTCGATATCGCCAACCACCACCCCGATGGTGTTCGACTTGCCGGTGTTCATGCTGCGGGCGAGCTCATTGGGACGGTACTCGAGCTCCTCAGCGGCAGCCAGAACCCGTTCGCGGACGTCGTCGCTCACGGCGCCGTAATTGCCCAAGGCGCGAGCCGCCTGCGCCTTGGAAACTTTTGCGGCTTTGGCGACGTCGGCAACCGTTACGTCCCGCCGTCGGGATCCCTCAGTGCTCATTTTCACCTTTCAGGGTGGGTGTTGACGCGGCTTTGTGAGTTCCGCTACATTTCTTATCAATCGATGTGAGTCCGGTCTCAATCCTAGGCGCTGAGACCGGACTCAACAAGACTCATCATCGAGAAATCACTCTCAGCGGCTCCTGACAGCACCGCTTTCCCTCCCACGATTGGACAACGCTGTGATCAAACTGAACTTCCGCCCTGCAGCCATTGCAGCAGCAGCCGTGGCGGCACTCCTCGCCCTGTCAGGCTGCGGCGGCGCCTCCGCAAGCAGCTCGCCGTCAGCCGAGAACCCCTACGGCCTCATCCAACCGGGCACCATTCGCGTTGCCAGCCTGGGCGACTCGAAGCCTTATACCTTCACCGACGGCTCCGGCAACTTCACTGGCTTCGATGTTGAACTCTTCAAGGACGTGGCCCACCGTGCCGGCGTGGACAACGTTGTCTTCACCGGCCAGGACTTCTCCGGCCTCCTCGCCGCCGTGGCCAACGGACAGTTCGACGTCGGCGTGGCCGCCATCGGCATCACCGACAAGCGCAAGGAAACCGTGGACTTCTCCGACGGCTACCTTGCCGGCTACCTGACCGTGATCACCACCAAGGACTCCGGCATCAAGGATGTGGACGGGCTCAACGGCAAGCGTCTGGGCGTTGTCCAAGGCACCCTCCAGGAAGCCTATGCGGTGAAGAACTTCACCTCAGCCCAGCTCGTGCGCTTCCCGGACAACAACACTGCCATCGCGGCCGTCAACAGCGGTTCCGTGGACGCACACTTCCTGGACTACGAGGCCGCCAAGGCGTACCAGGAGCAATTCGGCTTGGTCAGTGCCGCCGACATCCCCTCCTTTGACGCCCCGGCAGGATTCGCCATCGCCAAGAACAAGCCGGCATTCAAGAACGCCCTGAACAAGGGCCTTGCCGAGGCAATGGAAGACGGTACCTGGAAGAAGCTCTACCAGAAGTGGTTCCCGGGTTCGCCAATGCCCGAGCAGTACCTGCCCAAGGCAGAGCAGACTTCCAGCCCTTCTCCCACTGCCAGCAAGTAAGCCACGCAGCAAGTAAGCCGCCCCGAACAACAACCAACGTCTGAGAGCACCCAATGGATTGGCTCAATACCATCAGCCGCACGTTCTTCGACTTTGACTCCATGGTCGAAGTGCTGCCCCAACTCCTGGGAGTTGGCCTTCTCAACACCCTCATCATCTCCATCGCAGCAACCATCCTCGGCGTAGTGATGGGCATGGTGGTGGCGGTCATGGGCATCTCCCGCTCCAAGTGGCTGCGCATCCCGGCGCGGATCTACACGGATCTCTTCCGCGGGCTGCCCGCCATCCTCACCATCCTGCTGATCGGCCAGGGATTTGCCAGGCTGAGCCAATCGGTTTTCGGCCCCTCGCCCTACCCGCTGGGAATCATCGCGCTGAGCCTCATCGCCAGCGCCTACATCGGAGAAATCTTCCGTGCAGGCATCCTCAGCGTGGACAAGGGGCAAGGTGAAGCGTGCCGGGCCCTGGGCATGAGTTACGCCAAGTCCATGACACTGGTGGTAGTGCCGCAGGGCGTCCGTCGGGTGCTCCCAGCCTTGGTGAACCAGTTCATCGCGATCGTCAAGGATTCGTCCCTGGTGTACTTCCTGGGTCTGCTGGTCAGCGAACGCGAACTCTTCAGGGTGGGCCAGGACGCCGCAGTATTGTCGGGCAACCTCTCGCCCCTGGTCATGGCAGGCATTTTCTACCTCGTCATCACCGTTCCGCTGACCCACCTGGTCAACTACTTCGACAACAAGTTCCGGACCGGCCGCCGTCGTCCTTCGGCCCCCACCAGCGGCCTGAAGGAAGTCAAGGAACTCGATGCGGCGTCGCCGCTCATTACCGGGAGCAACACGTGAACCTCACAAGCAGCAGCACCAACGCCAGCAGCACCAACGCCAGCAAGGCACCCGACGTCGAAAAATTCAACGGTTCCAGCCTGGAACTGCGGAACCTGACCATGGCCTACGGCGACGTGGACGTACTCCGCAACGTCAGCCTCACGGTGGCACCCGGAACCACCACCTGCATCATCGGCCCCTCCGGTTCGGGCAAGTCCACCCTTTTGCGCGGCGTCAACCGCCTGCACGAACCAAAGAGTGGTGATGTCCTGCTGGCCGGCGAAAGTGCCCTCAAGGTCAAACCGGACATTCTGCGGGCACGCATCGGCATGGTGTTCCAGCACTTCAACCTTTTCCCGGACCACACCGCCCTGGAAAACGTGGCACTGGCCCTGTGGAGCGTCAAAGGAATGTCCAAAGCCGAAGCCAGGGAACGGGCCCGGCGCCGCCTTGCCGAGGTTGGCCTCGCTGAGCGCGCTGATCACCGGCCCAGGGACCTTTCCGGCGGCCAGCAGCAGCGTGTCGCCATCGCACGGGCACTGGCCATGGAACCGGAAGTCATGCTCTTCGATGAAGCCACCAGTGCACTGGACCCGGAACTGGTCAAGGGTGTCCTCAACCTCATGGCCGGCCTGGGGCGCCGCGGCATGACCATGCTGGTGGTCACCCACGAGATGGGCTTTGCCAGGAAGGTAGCGGACCAGGTGGTGTTCATGGACGAAGGCGAGGTTGTCGAAATAGGCACGCCCACCGAACTCTTCGACAACCCCCGCAGCGAACGCCTTCAGCGCTTCCTTTCGGAAGTCCTCTGATGGGCGCCCTGCCAGCGGCGCCCATCCGGACCGCCGTCGTCGGTTTCGGTGTCTCGGGCAGCGTGTTCCATGCCCCGCTGATCCAGGCGGACCCGGCTTATGCGCTGGACGTCATTGTTACCTCGGACCCCCAACGCCAGGCCGAGGCCGCGCGGCTCTACCCGCAAGCAACGATCGTTTCCACGCCTGGAGAGATGTTCGCGCTTGCCGGCGGGTTGGACCTCGTGGTGCTGGGAACGCCTCCACTGACGCACTTCGAGCTGGGCGCCGTGGCGATGGCCCACGGCCTGAACGTGGTGGTGGACAAGCCTTTCGTCACGACGGTCGCGCAGGGTGAGGAGCTGGTTGCCCGGGCGTCCGACGCCGGTGTGCAGCTCACGGTCTTCCAGAACCGCCGGTGGGATGCCGACTTCCTGACGCTCCGGAAGCTGTTGGGCCAAGGGGCATTGGGGGAGGTGCGGACCTTTGAATCCAGGTTTGAATGGTGGCGGCCCGACGGGTTCGGAAACTGGCGCGATTCCGCCACGCTGGCCGAGGGCGGCGGCCTGCTGCACGACCTCGGTGCCCACCTGATCGATCAAGCCATCCAGTTGTTCGGCCCTGTGGAGGAGAGCTACGGCGAGACCGCCAACAACGGACCCCATGCTGAGGCCGCAGATACCGAAGCCTTTGTGTCACTGCGCCACACGTCCGGAGTCCGGTCACGGTTGTGGATGAACGGAATGGCCGCCCAAGCCGGCCCGCGGTTCCATGTCCTCGGCTCCCAAGCCGCGTACACCAAGTGGGGACTCGACGGCCAGGAACCGGCGCTCGCGTCCGGTGTCACGCCGTCGGACGCTTCCTACGGCATCGAACCCCAGGAGTCTTGGGGGCTTCTGGGAGTGGACGGGTCGGCCACGCCGGTCCCGGCAGAAAAGGGCGACTACCCGCAGTTCTACCGGGAGCTTGCAGCTTCACTCAGCGGCCGCGGCCAACTGCCCGTCCAAGCGGCCGAAGCGCTGGAAACCCTCAGGATCATCGAAAACATTCACGCCTTCGCCTAAAGGCGTACACCGCATCAACAGATAGAAAGGGAGAACCATGTCCTCCACCAAGCACGTCGCCGTCATCGGCGGCGGCATCCTGGGCGTCTCCACCGCCGTCCATCTGCTCCGCCAGGGCGCCTCCGTGACCCTCCTGACCGAGCAAGGCCTCGCCAGCGAAGCCACCGGCCGGTCGTTGTCCTGGCTCAACTCCGCCGGTGATCGCTCCACCCCTTACCACCAGCTGCGGGTGGCCGGCGTGGACCGGTACCGCACACTCTTCGCCGCCGATCCCGGCCGCGAGTGGCTGCAGTTCGGCGGTGGGCTCATGTGGAACGCCGCCGGACAAAGCGATGCCACCGCTGCGCGCCACGCCTACGAAAAATCCATTGGCTACGATTCCAAGCTGTTGGCGCCCGACGAGATTGCCTCGGTCACCCCCGGCATCGACGCCACCGCCGTCCCGGAAAATGCGATCTTCAACCCGGGCGAAGGCTGGGTCAGCCTCCCGGACCTGGTGAACTTCCTGATGGAGGAATTCCACCACCTCGGCGGCCGGTTGGTCCTCAACGCGGGCAAAGTCTCGGTAACGGTCGACGGCGGCGCGTCCAGCGGCGGTCGGGCCACCGGCGTCGAAACGGCCAGCGGTGAAACATACGCGGCAGACGCGGTACTGGTTGCCTGCGGTGCCGCAACGCCCGCCGTCGTAAAGCCTCTGGGCGTCGAGATCCCCAACGGTTCTCCGGTTTCGATGCTGGTGGTCACCAAGCCCGTGGAACACCAGGTGACCGCTGTGATGAACACGCCCCGGGCAGCGGTGCGTCCCAACCCGGGCAACACTTTCGCGCTGGATCACGACTGGTACGAGGAACACATCACCGAGCACGCCGACGGGTCATTCACCATCCCGGATGACGTGGTCCAGGAATTGGCCGACGAGTCCTCAAAGCTCATCGCGGGCAACCCCGAGCTCAAGGCGGCATCTTGGAAGATCGGGTACAAGCCCATTCCAGGTGACGGTGAGCCCGTCTTCGGCGAACTCGAGCAGGTGCCTGGCTGCTTCGTCGCGTTCACGCACTCGGGCGCCACGCTGGGCCTGATCGCCGGTGAGCTCCTGTCCGGGGAGATCCTGACGGGGGAAAAGCACCCGATGTTGTCGACGTTCCGGCCGGGACGGTTCTCCTAGTTCTTCCCGCGGCCTGCCGGCCGGCACCCCTTAAAAGGCCAACGGCCCCGATACGCCATCTGCATAAGCGTGTCGGGGCCGTTGGAGTTTATTCTCGCCGGGCCTGATCGGGCTGGGGGGAAAGGAAACCGATCAGACCCGGCGGAGCTCAGTGGTTATTTGGTGGTTTCGGTGCGTTGGGTGCCGGTGAAGGCGAACGCGATGGTGGAGGTGGCGCCTTGGAAGGTGTT
>NZ_SZVS01000020.1 GCF_007670255.1 Paenarthrobacter nicotinovorans
CTACACACTCATGAGACACCAACTGTCTACGAAGTCCTGAGACATGAACTGTCTACAAGGTCCTGAGACATGACAAGCGCTCAGTGGAACATGTGCCGTCCCCCAGTTGGGTTTAAATCAGGCTTCGGAGTGTTCCTTCGCGGCCCGACGCTCGGCTAGGCGGATCTCCAGTACGGCGTCCATGGCCTGTTGAACGCGGTCCGAGGCGCCTGCAGCGCTGAAGTCGTGTTGCGCTTCTTCCAGGAAAGTCAGGGCTTCTGCAGCTTCACCGGCTGCCTTCAAGGACTTGCCGAGCAGCAACGACACCTCACCAGCCGTGTGTCGGGCCAGAACCTTGCGGTCGGCATGGATTTCGCGCAGCTTCTCGACGGCGGCCGGAATGTCCCCGGTCAGGTATAGCCACCGGGCGCGGATGAAGGCGACTTCCAGTTGATCCGTCTTGTTTCCGCCCACAATGGACAGCGCCAGTTCCGCACGCTCAATGGCGGACAGAGTTTCCGGTTCCACAATTCCTGAGGACAGGCGTACCGCAGCCGATGCCTTGTTGAAGCGGGCCCACAGTTCGATATCGTTGGCGGGGGAGAGCAGCTTCGCGGCGCGTTCGTGGTGCTTGATGCCCTCGGTGTAGTCGTGGCGCATGAAGGCGACGTTGCCCACCACCCACGCAACCTCGCCAGCCAGTTGCGACATCGAATGTTCGTCCATGTGCTCGATCATCGCCAGGCAGTACTCCCAGGCCTCGTCGAGCTTGCCGCTCTCAGCCAGCGCGCCGATCAGCGCGCGGTGCGCGCCAATGATGAGCGTGGAGCCCTTGGGCAGTTGCTCGCTGAGCTTGACGGCTTGTTTTGCATGCTCGACGGCGGTGGCCAGCTGCCCTTGTCCGTGACACACGGCGGCAAGCATCTGCCAGGCGCGTACTCCGAGGCCGGCAGACTCGGTGGCCATGGGATGTTCCAACAGATGCTCAACAATCTGCTGGCATTCCTTCAGCTGGCCTTGCTTCATGACGCATTCGGCCTGCATGTAGGTCATGTTCCACCAGGCGCTGTTGTTCTTGGCCTCAAGGGCAATCTGCGCGGCAGTGGCGGCGTGGCTGGCAGCGAGCTGGTAATCGCGCAAGTCCCATGCTTGGCGGGCGTACAAGCCGGCAAGGACGTATTCAGCGTCGCTTACGGTAACGGGTTGGCTCCACGCTTCAAGGGCCTTGGGCGCAAGTTCGAGTCGGCGGGCCAACTCCTCGATGACCTCGGCCGTGGGCTCGCGGCGACCCGTTTCAAGCAGGGAGATGTAACTGGGTGAGTACAGGTTTTTGCCGAGCTCGGCCTGCGTTAACCCGCGTTCGAGCCGTTCGGCACGTAGCTTCTCGCCGAATCCGTTTCCCACGGGTTCCTCCTACAGGTGTCTTTTGACCAAAACCTTGACAGTCTCTGTGGAAAACATTTTACAATGTATGTCAACAGGGACCGCGCAATTTCCGTAACGAATCCGACTCGCATTGGGGTACATCATGTTCAAAAAAATCGCCGCGTCAGTGGCCATGGCAGGCGCACTGACCTTGTCGGTTGCGGCTCCCGCAGTCGTCTCTGCAGCGTCGGCTGTAGATTCCAACTCATCGGTCAGTGCCATTGGCAACTGGCCTGATCCTATGCGCGTTTCGGCGCCGACCAAGACAACGGACACCACCGCCACGCCGATGTCGATCGGCAACTGGCCGGATCCGATGTAAGCAAGACATCCGAAGATACCCCGGGGCGTGACGAGCGATGCCCCGGGGTTTTCTTTTGCCCTTTTCGGCTGCAACGCTCATGGCGCACCAGGAGTCGACGCCGGTTGGCGGCTTTCCGCCCGAAGCGCACTCTTGGAGGCGACGACGGCTCCGATAACCAGGAACAGCACTGCACTTCCTCCACCTGCCAGCGAAACCGTCAGCGGATTTGCCGAGGGAACCAGGGCGGCCACCGCTGCGGCGGCTCCAGCAGACGCGCCGCCGATGACAAGGTAGGGCCCGGCGCTCCTGTGTCCGGCCCTCCACGCGGCATCGGACATCATGACCGATGGGAGGCGGATACCAACCACTTGGTTCATGGGCAGCCAGCCACCGAGGCCAAGAACGCCGCCTGCCAGCAGCGCCGCGCCGAGCACGCCCAATCCTATGACAAGGCCAATCTGATCGCTGGACATCTGGCAACCGCCCCCAAAATACTTTGCTGTGACTGCATTCAGTCATCAGGCGCGAGCCTAGAGGCCAAGAGAGTCGCCGTGCAACGAGCAGCCACGCGCCTGTGGATAACTTCCGCCGGGTGATATTCCTTGGGCTTGGGTGTTAAACAAAAAAGGCGCCGATTTCTCGACGCCATTTTCGTATTGGTCGGGATGACAGGATTTGAACCTGCGACCTCTTCGTCCCGAACGAAGCGCGCTACCAAGCTGCGCTACATCCCGATCCGCTGCGAAAGCAACTGTTCAAGGATAGCTGAATCGCTGCGGGATGCGAAATCGGGGAGTGGGTGTCCCTCGCCACACTCGCACCACACGCCACGACTACACCAATGAATCCCGCCAGGCTCCGTGTAACAGGGCAAACCGGCCACCGCCGCTGATCAGCTCGGCCGGCGAGCCATCTTCAACAATGCGTCCGTCGTGGACCACCAGCACCCTGTCCGCCGTCTCAACGGTGGAGAGCCGGTGGGCGATGATGATGGCCGTGCGGGCATCGTTCCCTCCGGCGACGCCCTCCAGCAGCTGGGCCAACCCCTGCTGGACCATGCGCTCGGAAGGAATGTCCAGGGACGACGTCGCCTCATCCAGGATCAATACCGCAGGCGCGGCAAGGAATGCCCGCGCGAAACCGATGAGCTGCCGTTGTCCCGAAGACACCCGGCCACCGCGCTTGTTGACGTCGGTGTCGTAGCCTTCGGGAAGGCTCATGATGAACTCGTGGGCACCCACTGCCGCAGCTGCAGCCTCAATCTCTGCGCGGGAAGCTTCCGGGCGACCAAGAGCGATGTTGTCGGCAACCGATCCACTGAAGAGGAAGGCCTCCTGGGTCACCATCACCACGGCACGGCGGAGGTCCGTGGTAGCCAAGTCCCGCAGGTCCACCCCGTCCAGGGTGATGGAACCGGACGTGACGTCGTAGAAGCGGGCGATGAGTTTGGCCAGCGTGGACTTGCCGGCACCTGTCTGTCCCACCAAGGCTACGGTTTGCCCGGCAGGGATGTGCAGGTCCAGGGCAGGAACAACCAGCTGGCCGTCGCTGTAGCCGAACTCCACGCCCTTGAAGTCGATCTCACCCCGTGAACTCTTCAGCGGCACCGGGTTCTTCGGCGGACGCACCGTGGGCACTTCCTCAAGCAGCCCCGAGACCTTCTCCAGTGCGGCCTGGGCACTCTGGAACGAGTTGTAGAACATCGCCATCTGGTCCACCGGCTGGAAGAAGCGTTTGGTGGAGAGGATAAGTGCCAGCAGGACACCCACAGCGAGATCACCGCTGAGCACCCGGAAGCCGCCGAACAGCAGGACCACGGCTACGCAGACGTTGCCGATCAACACCAACCCCGGCTGGAAGATGCCGTTCAGGTTGATGGAGCGGACGGTGTTCTTGCGGTAGTCCTCAGCCAACTCGCCATAGCGGGCTGCGTTCTCGCGCTCCTTGCGGAAGGCCTTCACGGCGCGAATGCCGGTCATGGTTTCCACGAAGTGCACGATCAGGCGCGCCGAGACCACGCGGGACTCCCGGAACGCGATCTGCGAGTGCTTCTGGTACCAGCGGGCCAGGAAGAACATCGGGACGCCGGCCGCAAGCATTATCAAGCCACTGCGCCAATCCAACGCGAACACCGTGAAAGCGGTGAACACCATGAACAGCATGCCCGAAGCCAAGGAACTGACGCCGGAATCCAGAAGCTCCCGCAGCGCTTCCAGGTCAGAAGTTTGCCGGGCAATAATGCGTCCAGAGGTGTATTTCTCGTGAAATTCCAGGCTCAGGCGCTGCGTGTGCCGGAAGACGCGGAGCCGCAGGTCCAGGAGCATCGCCTGGCTCAGCCGGGCCGTGGAGGTCACGTAGAGAGCCGTCATTCCGGCTGTCGCAACTGCGGCGGCCAAGTAGAGCGAGCCAGCCAACACCAACGGACCGTTGTCGCCGGACTGAAGTGCCGGGAGCGCGTGGTCGATGCCGAACGCGATCAGCGCCGGTCCCGCAACGCGGGTCAGCTGCGAAACCACCACCATCACGATCGTCAGCCAGAAACGCAACCGGACCGGTCGGATGAGCGAGGCAAGCAAGGCGAGCGACCGGCGTCGTACGGCTTTACTGTCTGCCTTGCTGAGGAGGGTGTTGTCCTCATTGGCGGTACCAAAGGTCGTGGCGCTCACCGGCGGGCCTCCTCAGCTTCTTCGAGCTCGTCCAGTTCGGTATCGAGGTCCTTCGGGCCCGCGTCCAGGCTCGCGATGACGTAGCGGTAGTGGTCGTTTTCGGCCAACAGTTCCGTATGGGTTCCGACGGCGGTGATGGTCCCGTTTTGGAGCAACGCCACCCGGTCCGCCAATGCCACAGTGGAAGGACGGTGCGCGACGATCAACGTGGTGGTCTCGCGGAGGACCTCGCGCAGGCGGGCTTCCACGCGTTCTTCGGTATTGACGTCCAGGGCGGACAGGGGATCGTCGAGGACCAGGACTTTCGGCGTGGCGGCGATGGCGCGGGCCAGGGCGATGCGCTGCCTCTGGCCGCCGGACAAACTCAGGCCTTCCTCGCCGATCAGCGTGTCAACGCCCTCGGGCAGGGAGTACGCAAACTGGGCCTGGGCCACGTCCAACGCCTCGTCCAGGGCGGCGTCACTGGGATTCGGGGCGCCCAGGAGCACGTTGTCCCGGACCGAACTGGAGAAGAGCGTGGTGTCCTCGAAGGCGACGGCAACGATCCTGCGCAGTTCCGCGATGTCGAAGTCGCGGACGTCAACGCCGTCGATGGTCACTGCACCGGACGTCACGTCGTAGAGGCGGGGGACCAGTTGAAGCAGCGCGCTCTTCCCGCTTCCCGTGATGCCCACGAGGGCCATTGTTTCGCCGGGACGGATGTCCAGGGTGATGTCGTGCAGGAGGGTGCCGCCGTCGTCGAACCCGAAACTTGCGTGTTCAAAACGCAAGGCGCCTTTGACGGTTTCCGGTACCACCGGCACGTCCGGCGACGTGATCGTTTTTTCGGTGTCCATGACCTCGAAGTGGCGGTCCAGAGCGGTCTTTGCCGTCAGTGCCATCGCCAGAAGCATGCCGGAAAATTCAACGGGGGTAGCCACAACCGCCGCGGTAGCGAAGAAAGCGACCAAGGCACCGATGCTGAGCTGACCGCTGGCGGCCAGCATGATGCCCACCACCAGTCCGACGCCCAGCGCGAGCTCGGGCAGCAGGGTGACAACCAGTGTGAAACCGGCCTGCTGTTTAGCTTTGGCGATCTCGGTCTGGCGCAGCTCCTCGGCCTGGCCATTAAAGTTTTCCAGCGCCTCACGGCTCCGCCCGAACGCTTTCAGGACGCGAATGCCGTGGACCGATTCTTCGACGGTGGTGGCGAGGTCGCCGGCCTGGTCCTGGCTGAGTCGAGTGACAAGGCTGAAGCGCCGACGGAACCGGAAGGAATTGATCATGATCGGCACGGCCGCGGCCAGGAAGATGAGGGCCAGCTGCCAGCTCATGGAAAACATGACGCCGACGCCGATGATCACCGTCAGCGTCGTCACCACCAGCATGATCGCGCCGAACGCCATCCACCGGCGCAGGAAGCTGAGGTCCGTCATGGCCCGCGAGAGCAGCTGGCCCGAGCCCCAGCGGTCGTGGAACGCAACCGAGAGCTGCTGCAGGTGTCCGTAGAGGGTCACACGCATCCGGGTTTCCACGGTGGTGGCCGGATTGATCACGAACTGGCGGCGCAAGGCCACCAGACCGGCTTCGGCCACGCCGAGGCCAAGAATCACGACGGCCGCAATCCAGACTGCTTCCGGGGAGCCGCCGGGCTGCAACGAGTTATTGACCAGGACCCGCAAAACCTGCGGGATGGTGAGTGCGACGATGCTGGCAAGCAGGGCGCAAATGAGGCCCATGACAAGGCGGGGGAGGATGGGCCGCACATGGGGATACAGGCGGCCGACGGAGGTGAAAAATGACGTTTGCTTGGACATGCCCGCTTCTCAACAGCTGGATCTTCAGATGGTGCGGAGGTAGTTTCCCGTAGCAACTACCCTATGCCATGGCGTGATTCGTTTCACAGGACCACGCAACGTCGGTGAAATGTTTGACCCAGTTATTGGGATTCGTAATGCTGCCCGGCGTTTAGTTGCGCGCTGGTTTAGTTGCGCGGCGTGAGCGTCAGCAGCACCGCTTCCGGGCGGCAAGCGATACGGACCGGGGCGAAGCGGGAGGTGCCGATGCCGCCCGAGACGTTCACCGGCGTCGTGAATCCCTTGCTTTCCCAATCGTGGAGGCCCTTGGCGCGCCACGTGGGGAGGTCGCAATTGGAGACCAAGGCGCCGTAACCGGGGACGCAGATCTGGCCACCGTGGGTGTGTCCGGCGATGATCAGGTCTGCACCAGCCTCGGTGAAGTGGTCTAGTACTCGCTGGTAGGGAGCGTGAATCACGGCGACCTTCAGGTGCGGCCGGGCGTCCTGGTTCACGGTGCCGCGGGGCCAGCCGGCGTAGCGTTCGCGGCCCAGATGGGGATCGTCTACGCCGGAGAAATCGAACCGCAGGCCGTTGAACACCACCGACTGGGCGCGGTTGGTGAGGTCGATCCAGCCACTCATGCCGAAGGCTGACCGGAGCTTGGGCCAGTCGAGCTGGAGCGGTTCCTTCTTAGGTTTCGACGGACCACGAAAGTAGCCCGCAGGGTTCTTGATCCGGGGAGCGTAGTAGTCGTTCGAGCCGGGAACGAAGACGCCTGGGAACTCCATCAATGGCTTCAAAGCCTGAACGAGGGGATCGATGGCCTTGGTGTGGCTCAAGTTGTCGCCCGTGTTCACCACGAGATCCGGCTTGAGGTCTGCCAGGGACTGCAACCAGTGGGTCTTTTTGACCTGTCCCGGGACAAAGTGAATATCGCTCAGATGCAGGACACGAAAGGGTGCCGAGGCCTCGGGGAGAATCGGCAACGTTTCGTGGCGGACCTCGAACTGATCCTTCTCCCACCAGCCGTAGGCGGCAGCCGCCGTGCCTGCCGTTGCACCCACGGCAGCAGTGACGGCAAAACCGCGCCCGAATGAACGGACGCGGTCTGCCAGCGAATCCCGGAACGTCACCCGTTAGTCCTTGCCCGGGGCGTCGCCGCTGTTTCCATTGCCGTTACCGTTGTTGCCGGTTCCGGTGGACGGCGCTTGCTTAGGCGTGGTGGACGGCGTGGTGTTCGACGGCGTGTTGTTGCGTTGCGGTGTCGGCGCGCCGAGCAGGTTGGACGGCGGTTGCTGGAACGGGTTGGTGCCGTACGCCGGGGCGACAGCCAACATGTAGTTGGTGAACTGCGGGCCGGCGATCATGTAACCGTCAACGAATTCGTAGAACTTGCCGTTGACGGTGAGATTCCGTCCGTAGCGCGACTGGTTACCCAACGGGTCTCCGAACCAGGATGCTGTGGCGAGACCCGTGGTGTAGCCAACAACCCACGTGGAGCCGTTCGTGTCGTTGGTTCCGGTCTTGGCGGCAACAGGGAAGTTCTTGGAATTCAAGGCAGGGCGGATCAGGGAGCCCGATCCTTCGTCCAATACCTTGCCCATGGCGTAGGCGACACCACGAGCCACTTCAGGCTTCACAGCATCCTTGCAGCTGGGGGACTGCGCAGGAAGGTCCGCGCCCGACTGGTCCTTCACCGACGTGATGGCGATCGGTGCACAGTACTTGCCATCGGCAGCGAAGGTCGCAAAAGCCGCGGCCATGGTCAGGGGGGCGGTCTGGGTTGCACCGATCAAGTTAGACAGTCGAGTCATAGGAACCTGCGGGTTTGGATCCGTGACCTTGCCCGTGCCATCCCGGTTAGGAAGTCCAGCGTGGATACCAGTGGCGTCCACAATGCCTTGAATGCCGCAGAGATCAACCTGCGCGGCAGAGGCGAAGGTCGCAGTGTTGATGGAGTTCATGAGGCCATACAGGACTGTCATGTTCCTGTAGTAACCCTCGTCAGAGTTTTGAAGGTCAATGGTGCCGGCGGAAGCATCGTACGAATCAGTAACAGGTGTCGGGCAGGTGTTCTTCCATGGGAAGCCCGCCTTGTATCGCCTCGTGGCGGCATTAATCACCGTATTCATCGACTTCCCCTCATTCAGCCACTGGGCGAACGTGAAGGGCTTCATCGTCGAACCGGGCTGGAACCCGCCAATGCCGTTGAGGTCGTTGCCGTTGGCGTCGAGCACATCAACGTTGAAGTTCTGTGTCTGATCGAACTTGCCCTCTTGAGGCAGCCAAACGGTGTTCTGGGCCATGCTGACGATCTGGCCCGTGCCCGGCTGGACCGAGACGATCGAGGCACCCCACTTGTCCGGGTTGGCACCTGCCGTGGCGTCGACCTGCTGCTGCGCCACGTTCTGGGCGGTCGGATCAAGGGTGGTCTGAATGGTCAGGCCGCCGCGCATGACCCGCTTTTCGCGGTCTTCTTGCGTGTCACCGTAAGCGGGGTTGTTCAGCAGGAGGTGCAGGACGTAGTCGCAGAAGTACGGAGCCATCGAGGCGTAGGCACAACCCTGGCGGGCCGGGGTCACCTTGGTGGTGACGGGTGTGGCTACGGCTTCATCGTGCTGGGCCTGCGTGATCTTCTTCTGGGCCAACATGGCGTTGAGCACCAGGTCGCGGCGCACCTTTGAGTTGTCCGGGTTGGTGATCGGATCAAAGGCCGACGGGCTGTTCACCAGGCCAGCCAGCAGGGCGGCTTGGGGAAGGGTCAGGTCCTTGGCTGTGGTGCTGAAGAAGAACTTCGATGCCGCTTCAATGCCGTAGGCGTCGCGGTTGAAGAAGACGATGTTGAGGTAGCCCTCAAGGATCTGCTCCTTGGAGAACTTCTTCTCCAGAGCGATCGCGAGCTTCATTTCGCGGAGCTTGTCGCCCACACCCTTGTTCACACCGTTGAGCAGGACGTCGTCGCCCTTGCCGGAAGCCACCAATGACTCGTTGATGACGTTGTTCACGTACTGCTGGGTGATGGTGGACGCACCCTGCTTGTTGCCTCGGGCGGTGCTCACCAGTGCTCGCATGATGCCGGTGGTGTCGATGCCGCCGTGCTCATAAAAACGGCTGTCCTCAATGGAGATGACAGCGTCCTTGATAAACGGGCTCATCGCGTCCAGCGGAACCTTGGTCCGGTTCTCCGCGTAGATCGAGGCGATCGGCGTACCGTCCTTCGCCAGGATCGTGGTGTTCTGGCTGGGCGGATCCACCTGGAGCTCCGCCGGCAGAGTGTCAAAGAACTGGATGGAACCACTTGCGGCACTGCCCGAGACGGCTGCGGCCGGGACAAGAAGTCCAGCCACCAGGACGCCACAGATCGCACTCACGCCAAGGAAACCTAAAATCTTTCCGAGGGTGGTGGCAGTGTCGAATATGGGGTTCTTGCGAGTCACCATGTTTTCCAGTTTACCGGCACGGGCTAGGCTTTCTGTCATGACCAAATGGGAGTACGCCACGATTCCGCTTATTATTCACGCCACCAAGCAGATCCTGGACCAGTGGGGCGAAGACGGCTGGGAGCTTGTCCAGGTTGTCGGCGGCCCCGATGGCAAAGGCCTTGTCGCATACCTGAAGAGGGAGAAGCAGTAACCATGACCACCCCCGCAGAAACCACCTCTCCCGCGGAATCCGGCGCCCCGACGTCGGCCGTCGAGCAGCGTTTGGCCGAGCTCGGTCTGACCCTTCCCGAGGTCGCCGCCCCCGTGGCTGCCTACGTCCCGGCGGTCGTCTCCGGCAACTACGTTTACACCTCCGGACAGCTGCCCTTTATTAACGGCAAACTCGAAGCTACGGGCAAGGTCTCGTTGGGCGAGTTGGGCGCGTCGGATGAAGCAACCGTCGATCCCGAAGAAGCCAAGCGCTACGCCGCTGTATGCGCGATCAACGCGCTGGCCGCCGTCAAGAGTGTCATCGGCGACCTCGACCGCGTGACCCGCATTGTCAAGGTGGTCGGCTTCGTTGCCTCCGAGCCCACCTTCACCGGCCAGCCCGGCGTCATCAACGGTGCCTCCGAACTTCTGGGACAGGTGTTCGGCGACGCCGGCATCCACGCACGTTCCGCCGTCGGCGTTTCTGTCCTGCCCCTCGACTCTCCCGTAGAGGTCGAGCTCATCGCTGAATTCAGCTAAGGAACCGGTTCACCGAAGTGCCCCAGCTTGCCCGTCGCCTGTTTGTACTGCCCCCCGCACTCGAGGGGGCAGCACAAAACTGGCTTGAGCTCGGCGAGCGGACCCCCAGGGCCGCCCGCTATGCGTCATCTGTTGTCCTCTTGCGCGATTCACCCTCCGGCTTGGAGACCTGGCTTGGATACCGGCCTGGTTCCTCGCCGTTGGGAGTCGTGGCGTTTCCCGGTGGCTCCCTGGACCCGTCCGACGACGACCCCATCGCTTGGGTGGGTCCCTCACCCCAGCAGTGGGCTGAGCAGATGGGGACGGACGACGTCGGGCTCGCCCGCCGTCACGTGGTAGGCGCCATCCGTGAGCTCTTCGAAGAGACCGGTGTCCTGCTGGCAGGTCCGGATGCCTCCTCCACCGTGGAGGCCAACTCCACTGTGGAGTGGATGCGGGCCCGCGAAGCCGTAGCCGCCCAGGAGAAGTCCTTCACGGAGGTGCTCACCAAGCGTGGGCTTGCCCTGCGGACCGATCTGCTGAAACCGCTGGTCAACTGGCTGAGCCCGGACTTCGCCCACACGCGGTTCAACACCCGCTACTTCGCAGCCACGGTTCCGGTGAACCAGCAGCCCAGCATCCTTGGCAGCAAGGGTGTGTGGGGCCGTTGGGTGTCGGCGTCCGAGGCCATTGCCCTGCGCGATACTCCCGCCTTGGGCGATGAGATCGGCCAGCCAAACACCGTCGGCCTGAACTTGGGCCAGCTTTTGGTGCCGGGCTCGGAGATCATGCTTGAGAAGATGGCCCACGCCAATGGGTGTATCGCGTACCTGAGCTACAAGCGCAAAGCGCACGTGTATCAGCCCAAGCTGGTGGACGAAGGCGGGCAGCTGTTGCTTGAAGTCGAGGCCGCACGCACCGTCGCCGGCGAGCCCCAGCGCGAACGCTGACCCTCGCTCACATCCCACTGGCTTGAGCCGAACGCTCGCTCACATCCCACCGGCTTGAGCCGAACGCTCGCTCACATCCCACCCGCTTGAGTCGAACGCTCGCTCACCAAGACACCAAAAAAGCCGCCCCGGCGTCGAACCGGGGCGGCTTTTTCGTGTAGCTCTTTAGCGCGAACGCTGGCGGAGTCGCTGCATGTCCAGGATGACGACGGCGCGGGCTTCCAACCGCAGCCAGCCGCGCTGAACGAATTCGGCCAGTGCCTTGTTGACGGTTTCGCGGGAAGCGCCAACCAGCTGGGCCAGTTCTTCCTGGGTGAGCTCGTGGGCGACCAGAACCCCGTCGGTGGCCGGACGACCGAAGCGGTCGGCGAGGTCCAGGAGTGCCTTGGCAACGCGGCCCGGCACGTCGGAGAAGACGAGGTCGGACAAGGAATCGTTGGTCCGGCGCAGACGGCGGGCCAGTGCCTGCAGCAGCTGGGCGGAAACCTCGGGACGCGTGCGGAGCAGGGCGTTGAGGCTCTCGTTCTTCAGGCCTGCAAGGCGCGTTTCGGAAACGGCGGTGGCCGTGGCGGTACGCGGGCTGGGGTCGAACAACGCCATTTCGCCGAAGAGTTCGCCCGGGCCGAGGATGGCCAGCAGGGACTCGCGGCCGTCGGGGGAGGTACGGCCGAGCTTCACCTTGCCGGAAACGATGAAGTAGAGCTGGTCACCCTGGTCGCCTTCGCGGAACACGGAAGCTCCACGTGAAAGGTCCACCTCGGTGAGTTCGTCCGTCAGCAGGCGGAATGCGTCGTCGTCAAGGGTGGCGAAGAGGGGTGCGCGGCGCAATACCTCGATGTCCATGAAATCTCCTGAATATAAGTTTCGGTCGTGGCGCTCCAGCCATTGTTTCAGAATTTTTGAGCTTCTGTGACGTACTTGGCACGTGAAACGCTGAAATGGCGCGGGTTGGCGGTGTTCAAGGCCCGAAGGACCGCTTTAAAACAACCTTTGACCGTAACCCCATGGTGATGTGACTAACGGTTGGCTGTCAGGGTCCACAACTACAATTGGCGCTACCCGGCTATGAGGAGCATTGGTGTTTGGCTTGACGATATTGGATTTGGCATTGATTTTGATGCTCCTGTCCTACTTGATCTATGGCCTGCGCAACGGCTTCATGGTCACCTTGGGCGGTATTGCCGGATTCATCGTCGGTGCCATCGCTGCATTCGTGGCCGTCCCGCTCGTCAGCAACTGGGTGACCGACAGCGGCTGGAGGCTGGCCGCCACGGTGGGGGCCGCCGTCGTGCTTATTGCTTTGGGGCACGGGCTCGGAACCATGATCGGCCGGAAAATCCGCCACGCAGTGCGGATCAAGCCCTTGCATGCGGCGGACCGCCTGATCGGCGGCGTGGTGAGCGTGGTGGTGGCCGCGCTGGTGATGTCCATGCTGGCGTTCAGCATCAGTTCCCTTGGTGTGCCGTTTGTGTCGCAGCAATTGGCCGAGTCCCGGGTGATCCGTTACATCGACAACATCACTCCAACGCCCGTCAAGAGCACCATGGCGCAACTGCGGTCCACGGTGATCGGCGACGGTATTCCTAAACTGATTGAGGGCATCGGGCCAGGGACGCCGGTGCCGGTTCCCAACGAGTCCACCGATACTCCTGCCTTGAACCGTGCCGCTGAATCCGTGCTGAAGATCGCCGGAACAGCGTTCGAGTGCGGCCAGAACCAGACAGGTTCCGGATTCGTCGTGTCGCCCGGGCGCGTCGTCACCAACGCGCACGTCGTGGCGGGCGTGTCGCAGCCCGTTGTGGAAATTCCCGACGGCGGTGCGTTGCCGGGTCGCGTCGTCTACTTCGACCCCCAGCGGGATATCGCGGTATTGGCCGTGGACGGCCTGAAGTCCAACCCGCTGCCGCTGAGCTCGGACCTGCCGGGTGGAAGCCCTGCGGCGTTTGCCGGCTACCCGCATGGCGGTCCCTTCCAGTCCAAGCCCGCCACTGTGCAGGGGATCTCGCCGATTCTGGTTCCGGATATTTATGGCAACAATCCCTCGCCGGAGCTGGTGTACAAGCTGGCCGGGGATGTCCAGCCCGGAAACTCGGGCGGACCCCTGCTGACGATGGACGGCCAAGTAGCCGGTCTGATCTTCGCCAAGACCACCACGGACGCGGCCTTGGGGTTCGCCTTGACCATGACCGACGTGGAACCCGTGGCGGCGCAGGCACCAGGCCTCAGCGAGCAGGTCTCCGCCGGGCAGTGCACCCGCAAGTAACCAGCCCTCTCTCACATCACCCGCGCATTTGGGCGGCCCTCTCTCACATAGTGACTGTTTTTAGGGCACGCTCTCTCACCTAATGGGCCTAATTCCCGGACACTCTCTCGCGGCGATAGATTGGGAGCCATGACTGAAGCCACCCCCGCCACCGAAGCCGGTCGCGGCACCATCCTTGTGATCAACGGACCCAACCTCAACCTTCTGGGCACACGCGAGCCCGAGAAGTACGGAACCTCCACGCTGGCCGACGTCGAGCACCTCGCCATGACTGCGGCCACCGCGCACGGCTTCACGGTGGATTGTGTGCAGTCCAACCACGAAGGCGACCTGGTGGACGCCATCCATGCAGCCCGCGGTACCGCCGTCGGCATCGTCATCAACGCGGGTGCTTACACGCACACGTCTGTGGCACTTCGGGATGCCATCGCGGCCGTGCAGTTGCCCGCCGTCGAGGTTCACATCACCAACGTTCACCAGCGCGAAGAGTTCCGGCACCACTCGTACCTCTCGGGAGTGTGCAACGCGATCATCGTTGGCGCAGGCGTGCTCGGGTACAAGCTGGCGATCGATTACCTGGCTGACGCTGCTGCCTGACGTCCGTTACGTGAGCGAGGGTTCCCGGGAAGCCTGTGGGTTGTGAGCGAGGGTTCCCGGGAAGCCTGTGGGATGTGAGCGAGGGTTACAGGGCGGTGAGTCGCAGCACGATGGCGTGCTCCGGGTTCAGCACGGGCATAGGGAGCCCGACTTCGCCCAGGAAACGCCCGCTGGCCTCCGCCCCTGATGCCAACCAAGGAGCTGGCTTGGCCTCGGTGAACGTGTGCCCGTAGTCTGCGTCGGCGGCGCTCGGAAAGAGGAGCTCCACGCGGTAGGAGCGCAGCGGATCGAGCCCCGGAATCGCCACCCGGCCCGGGAGTTCGCTGAAGCCCGTCCGGGTCTTGACCACGGCGAACAGTGCCGCTGTGGCACCTGCTGGAGCGCCGCCGTCGTACTCTGAAGCAACCACGCCATGCACCATCAGCGACTCGTCAGGGACATCCGCGCGGACCATCCGTCCACTGTGGATGAGGGCCCGATGCTCCTTGTACAACGCGATGAAGCGCTTGAGTTCCTCGCGCTCGGCGCCCGCAACGGACCGGACGTCCCACTCCATGCCGAAGTGCCCGAACAAGGCAGTGATGGCGCGGAAGGAGAGGTCGTGCGTGCGGCCGGTGGTGTGGGAGGTGGTGGGGCCGACGTGCCCGCCGACCAGTTCGGGCGGAACCAGGACGCCGGTCCAGCGCTGGATGGTCTGCCGCTCCAGGGCATCGTTGCAGTCCGAAGCCCAGATCCGGTCCGTCCGTTCCAGGATCCCCAGGTCCACGCGGGCGCCACCGGAGGAGCAGCTCTCAATCTCCACACCCGGGTGAGCCGCCCGCAAAGCGTCGAACAGCCGGTAAGCGGCCAGCGTTTGCTCGTGCACTGACGCGCGGCCGGCATGACCGTGTTCCAGGAGGTCCCGGTTCTGGTCCCACTTGAGGTAGCTGATGTTATTCTCCCTCAGCAAGGCATCGATGCGGTCAAAGATGTACTGCCACGCTTCCGGGTTCACAAGGTCAACCACGTGCTGCTGCCGCCACTCCAGGGGGAGCCGCCCGCCGTCCTTGTGGGACACGGCAGCAGGTCCCACGATCCATTCCGGATGCGCCCGGGCAACGTCCGAATCCAGGTTGACCATTTCCGGCTCCACCCACAGCCCGAACTCCATGCCGCGGGAGGTCACGGCGTCGATCAGGGGAGTGAGGCCCGAAGGCCAGAGAGCCTCGTCCACGTACCAATCGCCCAGCCCGGCGTGGTCGTCGCGGCGCCCGCGGAACCACCCGTCGTCGAGCACGAAACGCTCAACGCCAAGGTCGGCAGCCGACTCCGCCAGCTCGATCAAGGTGTCCAGATCGTGGTCGAAGTACACCGCTTCCCAGGTGTTGAGGACTACTGGGCGGGGTGTGTCCACATGGTGGGGACGTGAGCGGAACCAGCTGTAAAACGCCTCGCTGATGCCGTCGAGCCCACGGTCTGAGTACGCGGCGTACAGTGCCGGAGTCGTATAGCTGTCACCTGGTTGCAGCACCACTTCAGCCGCGCCCAGGAGCTCCGAACCGCCCACCATGGTGCGGCCATCGGCCACGCTGTCCGCGAATTGCTCATGGTTGCCGCTCCATGCCAGATGCGTGGCCCACACCTTGCCATGGCGGTTTCCAAAACCGGCGGTCCCGGCGGCCAGCAGCACCGACGAATCATGCCCGGTGCGGCCGTGGCGGCCGGTGCGCACCCACGTACCTTGCTGGATTGCCCGTCGCTGCGGGTGCCGCTCACGGCACCAGCGCCCGGTCAGGTCCAAAAGCTCGACGGCGTCCGGCGCCACCGGCAGCATGGTGGCCAGCTCATCCACCTGGAAAGGCGAGGAGCCTTCGTTGGTCACTGTGTGCCGCAGTTCCAGAAGCCCGCCCGGATGCAAGGTGAGGTTGCTTGCCACCGTGATGCCGGCGTCGGGATCCGACTGAAGCACGACGGCGGTACTGCCGTCCGCCGTCGCACTCATCACACGCAGGCGCACCGAGAAATCGAAGCCGGGTACGCCGTCGATAACGCGGTGACCGCGGAGTCCCGGCCGGCCCTGCCACGACGACGACGCCTGGGGAAGGAGCCCGGCAGGAACGTTGGCGTCGATGGCAGAGGGTGGGATGGGCTCGTTGAGGATGGCGAGGTCGGGCAGGGAATCGCCCAGGTCTGCTCCCCAGTGGGTTATCTCAGCCTCTCCTCGGTGGGTGCTGATCACCAGGCTGGTGCCTGCGGAACGGAGATGGAGCGGTTGCATGTATGAGTCGCTTTCAGGATCTGGAGTCGGGTGTTGTGAGGCCTGCTCTGCGTGCTTTGCGGGGGTAATGGGGCGCAGAGCAGGCCTCACAACGGGAGGGTTCTACTTGAAGAGTGCGTTGACTTGCTCGTTGGCAGCTGTCAGCGAACTGGCAGGGGACTTACCCGAGACAACCGCGTCCATGGCCGGCTTCATGATTCCGGAAACCTTGGCGGCGTTGTCCGTGATCGGGAGCATGAAGGTGGTCTTGTCCTTCACATGCTGGGTGAAGGCGCTGACGTCCACGTTCTTGGCTTTGAAGGCATCTGCGGCCTTCTCGGAGGAGGTGGTGATGGCCGGGAACACGACGGCCTTTGACGCTACGACGTCCTGGCAGGCGGCGGAACCGAGGTACTCCACCCACTTGATGGCTGCGTCCTTCTTCTTGGTACCGGCCCATACGGAATCGGCCAGGCCGTTGAACATGGAGGCACGTTTGCCTTCGGGACCCTTCGGCGTGGGAGCGATGCCGACGTCGATGCCCTTGTAGCCGGTGTACTGGCCGATCATCCAGGAGCCATTGCTGTTGATGGCGGCCTTGCCTGCACCGAAGTTGTCGGCGGCATTGGCACCGACGGTGGTTTCAAGCTTGGGCATGTAGCCCTTCTCGGTGAGCGAGGCCCACCAGTCGATGGTGTCCTGGAGCTTCTTGTCGTCGTAGTTGAAGTGGGTTCCCCAAGGGTTCTTGTCCGTGGTGGTCCAGCCAGTGGTGGCAGAGAGGTAGCTCCACTGCGTCTGGCCGGCGTTCTCTGCGTCGGAGCCCGGCAGACCCAATCCGTAGACGGCAACGTTGTTCTTGTCGAAGCCCGCTTCGTCGCCGCGCTTGCCTTCCTTATCGATGGTGAGGCGGGCGATCACCTTCTCGTACGTCCCGCCGTCTTGTGCGTTCCAGGTCAGCGAGCCCATCTGCTCCGGGGTGATGCCGGCGTCGGTGGCCATCTTCTGGTTGTAGAAGAGTGCGATCGTGTCCCAGTCCTTGGGAAGACCGTAGCGCTTGCCGTCCTGACCCACCCAGAGGTCTGCGAGGCCTTCGTTGTACTGGGAGAGGTTTACGTTGTCCTTCGCAATGGCGTCATCGAGGGCAACCAGCTGTTTGGTCTTGAGGAAGTCCGGATATTTGGACAGGTGGTCCGTGAAGACATCCGGCGCAGTGCCGGAGGCCATGCCGTTGGTGAGCTTGGACCAGTAGTCGTCCCAACCGGTTTGGGTGATCTTCACGGTGATGTCCGGGTTGGCTTTGCTGAAGTCAGTGGCGCACTGCTGGTATGCGGGGAGCTGGTTGGCGTCCCACAGCCAGTAGTTGATCTCGCCCTTGGCCGAGTCTCCGCCGGAGCTGCCTCCGGAGTTCCCGCCCGAGCAGGCGGAGAGTGCGAGGACGGCGGCTGCGGCGACGGCGCCGATTGCCTTCTTTTTCATCATGGTTGGTCCTTTCAGGACGGGATGGGTGCGTGCCGGTGCAGGCCGGTTTCCGCGTGAGGGAGGTGGATCGGGCTATTTGGTGCCGTTGAAGCCGATGGAGTTGACGATCCGTTTGCCGAAGATGGCGAACAGGATCAACACGGGCGTGGCGGAGACGAGTGTTGCGGCCATGAGCCCGGACCAGTCGGGAGCACCTTGCGGGGACTGGGATTTGAAGACCCCGAGTCCCACGGTGAGCACCCGGGACTCTTCGGAGGTGCCTACCAACAGGGGCCAGAAGTATTCGTTCCACTGGCCCATGAACGTCAGCAGTGCCAGGGTCGCGATCGGGGCTGCGGCGTTGGGCATGATGATCTGGAAGAAGATCCGCCAGTGTTTGGCACCGTCGAGCATTGCGGCCTCTTCAACTTCCCGGGACATGTTCAGGAAGAACTGGCGCATGAAGAAGATGGCGAACGGGGTCATGAACAGGTACGGCAGCACGAGTCCGAGCATGGAATTGAGCAGGCCCAGGTTCTTGATGAGCAGGAAGTTGGGCAGGGCGGTGAAGATCGGTGGGACAAGCATGGTGGCAAGGAACAGGGAGAAGACTGCGTCGCGCCCTTTCCACCGCAGCCGGGAGAAGGCGTAGGCGGCCATTGAGCTGAAGAACACGGCGCAGGCTGTGGTGATGCCTGCGAAAAGCAACGAGTTCCAGAGGTACTGCCAGAAATTGATCGACGCGCCCGAGCCGCCTTCTGCGATGGCTTCGGAGGCACTCTGGAGGCCGAAGACCCGTTTGAATGCCCCCAGGTTGAAGTCGGCCGGCAGAAGGTTGGCGGAGTTCGCGGCGAGGGAGCCGTTGGTGGACAGGGCTGTGCGGAGCACCCAGTAGAAGGGCAGTATGCTCACCGCGATGGCCAAGGCAAGGAGGGTCAGGGCTATGGCGCGGCGCCAGTTGAAGGGACGGCCGAGTGGGCGGCGGCCGACGTTGGTGCGTGAGGTAAGTGTGGTCATGGCGTGTCCTTAGTCCAGGTCCGACTGGTTGCCGCGGAGGAACTTCATCTGGATGAAAGCGACGATGGCAAGGATGAGGAAGAGGATGACAGCCAAGGCAGATCCGTAGCCGAAGTCCTGTTCGTTGAAGGCGCGCTGGTAGATGTAGAACTGCAGCACGCGGGTCGCATTGACAGGATGACCGGCCGTGGTGACTGCAACGGTGTCAAAGACCTGGAAGGAACCGATGACGGTCACGACGAGGACCAGTACAAGGACCGGTCGCAGCAGTGGCAGGGTGATCCGCCAGAAAGTGGTCATGGCCTTGGAACCGTCGATGCTGGCGGCCTCATAGACACTGCTCGGGATGGCCTGGAGCCCGGCGAAGATCAGGAGCGCCGTGTAGCCCATGTGCCGCCACGTGTTGATGAGCGCTTGTGTGGGGATGGCCCATTGCTCGCTGCCGAAGAACGCTACCCGGGGCAGCCCGGTCCATTCGATGATCTGGTTGATGATGCCGATCTGGTAATCAAGCATCCAGAACCACAGCAGAGCCGCGATGACGTTCGCCATCAAGTAGGGCATCAGGAGCGCGCCGCGAATGAGTGTGGACCTTGCAACACGGTGCATCAGGATTGCAAGGCCCAGGGCCAACGCCGTCTGCAGGACGATGTTGATCACCACGTATTCCCCCGTAACGCCCAGGGCGTTCCAGAACAGCGGATCCTTGGCTATGCGTTCGTAGTTCTTTGCGCCGATCCATTCCGGATCGCCCAGGATGCTGTACTCGGTGAAGCTGAGGTAAATACCGCGGATGGTGGGGACAAGGTAGAAGAGGATCAATCCGAGCATCGCCGGGGCGATGAAGAAGAGCGCGACTTTCAAGTCTCCGATGCCGCGGAACCCGTCGGATGGTTTTCCCCGCTTGTGCGACTTCCGCGGTGCCCTGGGGGCAAGTCCAGGATCCGGTTGCTTGGTTAGCGTGGTCATCGTCGACCCTTTCTTGGGAGTGATGCGGGTAACAGCTGCAGGCGAATCTACACGAGTAGATTTTGCCTTGGCAAGACCTGCCGCGAAGTTTTGATGAAAAATGTTCGGAAATGTTGTTTCTGTTGACTCGTGTAGATAGCGGGTGCGACACTCGAGCGTACGCAAGACACGACGGACAAACGGCTGCTGTGCGCGGCCGCAGGAAAGGCAAACAATGACGTTTTCGATTGGTGTTGTTGGCGTGGGGCAGTTCGGCAGCCAGTTCGCCCATCTCTTCAAGCTTCACCCCGGTGTCAGCGCGGTCTATGCGGTGGACGAACTCCCTGCGAGAGCCGCGGCAGCGCAGCAGCGCTGGGGTCTGGACGGCACCATGGCCTCGTTCGAGGAGCTGCTGGAGTCCGACGTCGATGCTGTCGCCATCTTTACGCAGCGGTGGACCCACGGCCCCTTGGTGGAGCGGGCCCTGCGGGCCGGAAAGCATGTGTACTCGGCGGTGCCGATGGCAATTTCCGAAGAGGAGATCGAGCGGATCATCGAGGCCGTACGAGAAACCAAGTTGGTCTATGCGATGGGGGAGACCAGCTACTACAACCCCGCCACTGTCTTCGCCCGGCAGCAGCACGCCGAGGGGAAGTTCGGCCGGATCTTCTACACCGAGGGCGACTACGTCCACGACATGGACCTCGGCTTCTACGAGGCCTACCAATACAGCGGCGGGGAACGCTGGAAGGAAACCGCAAGCTATCCGCCCATGCTGTACCCCACCCACGCCATCGGCGGCGTGCTCGGTGCTGTGCAGGGCCACGCCGTCAGCGTGAGCTGCATCGGAGTCAAGGACCAGCGGGGCGATGGCGTCTTCGACAAGGACGTCAGTATGTTCGCCAACGACTTCTCCAACGCCACCGCCCTGTTCGAGATGAACGACGGCGGTGCGATGCGCACCAATGAGATGCGCCGCGTGGGGTATCCGTCCCACATCCGCGAATCCCGCTTCCGCTTCTTCGGAACCGACGCCAGCTTTGAACAGCTCGCCACCACCACTGTGTGGCAGGACAAGTCATCGGTGCAGGATGTGTCCGAGCAGGTGGAAACCAGGCCCACCATGTCCGCCGACGATCCCTCGCTGGCGGACGTGGCGCCCGAGCTCCGGGACGCCTTCATCTCAGGATTGGCTCCAGTGCACGATCAGTCCCGGCTCCCCGAGGAATTCCTCGGAGCGCCCAACGGACACGAAGGCAGCCACCAGTTCCTTGTGGACGACTTTGTGACTGCCGTGAACAACCGCAGCCTTCCCCCGGTCAACGCCTGGGTGGCCGCCCGGTTCACCCTTCCAGGCATCGTGGCCCACGAGTCTGCCCTCCGAGGCGGCGAACGGCTTCCGATCCGCGACTTCGGTGATGCCCCTGTGGAGTAGCTAGCATTTACCCCATGACAACAGCAGCAGTACAAACCCCGCGCGGACCGGTTACACGCAAAGACGTGGCCCGGTACGCCGGGGTGAGTACCGCCGTCGTGAGTTATGTGGTCAATGGTGGGCCAAAGAACGTAGCTCCGGCAACCGAAGCCAAAGTCCGCGAAGCCATCCGCATCCTTGGCTACCGTCCCAACGCGGCAGCACGCGCGCTGAAGCTGGGTTCCAGCGAAACCATCGGCGTCGTGGTGCCGGACAATACCAACCCGTTCTTCACCCAGCTTGCCCACGCGGTGGAAGACGCGGCGGCGGAACTTGGCTTCGGGATGGTGCTGACCAACTCGGACGGAAGCCTGACGCGGGAGCGCAAGAACATCCGTACCCTTGCCGCCCGGCAGGTCGATGGGGTGTTCCTGGCAAGTTGTGTGTTCGACCCCGATGTCACCGAGCTTGAAGCCTCGGAAATCCCGGCTGTCTTGTTGAACAACGCGGGCTCCCCGCAGGGTTTTAGCAGTGTGGGTGTTGACCTGGAAGCGGGCGCCCGCGCTGCCGTGGAGCACTTGATCGGCCATGGCCACACCAACATAGGCCTGGCCATTGGAACCAACACGGGCAACCAGTTGGACGGCCGCGAGGTGGGTTGGCTTGCCGCGCTCCGTGACGCCGGATTGGCCGAAGGCCCCATGCTGCATGGCCCGTTCAGCCGTCCCGGGGGCTACGAGGTAGGCAAGCGTTTCCTCTCCATGGCCAACCGGCCCACCGCTGTCTTCGCGAGCAACGACATGCAGGCGATCGGCATCCTCAGGGCGCTCCACGAGGCGGGCGTGCGTGTTCCCGATGAGCTGGCGCTGGTTTCCTTCGACGGCTCCCTGGACTCCGAATACAGCTGGCCGGCGCTCACCACCGTCGCGCAGCCCGTCCAAGCGATGGCACAGGCAGCCGTTCGGGCCTTGGTCGGTAAGGGGCGCGGCGAAGAGCTGCAACATCAGGTCCTGCCTACGGAGTTGATCATCCGGCAATCCTGCGGCTGCGCCTAGGCCCCCTCCGCCGAAGTGGCATTTAATGACAATGTTTGGGCCCAACATTGTCATCAAATGCCAACTCGGCGGGGCTTGCTACGAGTCCACGCTCGCGTAGCGCTCCGGACGGGCCAGCACCTGGGCGATCTGAGCTGTCCCGGCGGCAACAGCAAGCCGAACCAGAAGGAACCCGGCCGCGAACACTCCCACGATGGTCAGGAGCACCAGGGGCTGGGTCAGCAGCACCGCACCCGTCAACGGCAGGACCAGGACGGCGGCAGCGGCTGCGGATATGCCGGCCACCAGGAACAACGGCGACATCACGGCCCTGACCCGCGCCGCCACCATCAGTTTGCGCGGCATCCCCACCCGGTCCAGGGCCACCAGCGTCGACGCCCTGTCCAGTACGGCGGCGGCCTGGTTCACGCCTGCCGAACACGCCACCATGAGGAACGAACCCAGCAGGGTAATCATCACTCCGGTATTGATGTCCCGAACGAGCAGTGCAGCTTCGGTGTCGCCGGCGGTGCCCATGGCGTCCGCTATGGCCATGCCCACGCCCACGAAGACTCCCACAAAACTGGTCATCGCGACGCCCCCAACTTGCCGCCACGATTCCTTGGGACTCTCCAATACAGTGCGTGCCGCGAGTAGCTGCTCCGGCTTTTTCGCGCGCTTGAGCTGGGACGATGCCCGCAGGCGCAGGATCCAGGGACCCATGAGGTTCAGCGCCAACAACGCCAGGCCAAAGCAGCCACCCATGACGGCGATGATCACGATGAAGGCCCCAAAGCTGCTGAGCATTCCCATCGCCACCACTCCGATCACCACAACAACAGCCGCGATGAGTCCGCGAACCCAGTGCGCGCCGTCGGCCGTTTGCCGGGTCCTGACGCCCAGGGGGGTCACCACCACCTTCCGCAGCCCAAGCGCGGCGCTCGCCGCCGCAAGGATGCATACGGCCAGGATGCAGCCCAGGATGGACGGGATCGACAGCCATGCGTGGCTGCCGATCGCCTGCCCACGGAACTGGATCAAGCCCAGGAACGGGGCCGCGCACGCGTACAGTCCGGCACCGGCCAATGCCCCCACCGCCGCCAGGACGCTTGATTCAATGACAGTCATCCAGACGACGGTCGCGCTGTTGGCGCCCAACAGGCGCAGGGATGCCAGCCGGTCATCACGACGGCGGGCGGCCAGCCGGGCGGCTGAGGCACCGAGCGTCAACAGCGGGATGATGAGCAAGACCATTGCGACGACGGCCAGCGCTTGGTACGTGCCTGCGATGTCGTCGGTCCAGGACCAGAAAACCTGGGAGCCGCCCGCGACGGTGAGCAGGAGCGCGGTCACTGTGCCGAAGGCAAGGATGGGCAGCCCGGCATCACGGAGTCCAGTTTCGCGGAAACTGTTCCCGCTGCTGCGCGCAAGATAGGGACTGAGTCTGAGGGCCATGGTGAGGCTAGACATTGAAGGCACCTTTGAAACTGGTGGTTGCGGGGGCAGGGCTGGCAGCGGCAGGCGCGATTCCGGCGTTGTCCGCTGCTCCCGCGCTGTCCGCCACGATCCTGCCGTCCCGCAGTTCCACGACGCGTTGGCAACGTGCGGCTACGTTGGGATCGTGGGTGACAACCAGCAGGGTTCGCCCGTTGGCGGCCACGGAATGAAGCAGGACGTCGAGAACTTCCGTTGACGTTGCTGAGTCCAGGGCCCCGGTCGGCTCATCGGCAAACACGACCCTGGCGCCGGTTACCTGTGCCCGGGCGATGGCCACACGCTGGACTTGGCCACCGGACAGTTCACCCAGCCTGCGCTGTTCCATCCCCGCCAGGCCCAACGCAGCGAGCCACTCCGCGGCGCGGGACTCGGCAATGGACCTGTCCGTGCCGTTGAGCATGAGCGCCAGGGCCACGTTTTCCACGGCAGTGAGCTCGGGCAGGAGCATGCCCTGCTGGAAGACGAAGCCGAACTCCTCGCGGCGCAGGCGGGACAACGCTGCGTCCCCCAAAGTGTCCAGGCGCAGCGGTGCCGAAGGTGTGCTCAAGGTGATGGAGCCGGCGTCGGGCCTTAATATCCCGGCGAGGCAGTGCAGAAGAGTTGTCTTGCCCGAACCCGAAGGGCCGATGATGGCAATGGATTCACCGGCGTTCGCGGTGAAGTCGACGTGGTCCAGCGCAATGCTGCCTGGGTAATGCTTGGTGAGTTGTTGAGCGTGGAGGATGGCGTTCATATAACCAGCATCCCCAAAGGACCCATGGGCAGGCGTCCGTCTGCCGGTTGAACTCCGCGGCCCGGCCTCCACCCGCGGTATGAGACCCAACTGGGGGACAGCAAACGCTCCAATGGGCCGTCATTGGAGCGTTATCTGTCCCCTAGATGGGCAGGACGGCTAGACGATATGTGTGTGGCCGGGTGCAGTTGGCTGGTCGGTTTCCTTCTGAGGGCGCGATTGTTGCCGGGCAAGGT
>NZ_SZVS01000021.1 GCF_007670255.1 Paenarthrobacter nicotinovorans
ATCCATCGGGCGGAACGGCCTGCACCCATCCTGCCAGCCAGTCCCAGACCAGCCACGATCAAGACTCACAGTTGGGTTTGCTGTGTTCTTTTGGGGGGGAAGTCAGCGGACCTCGAGGATCATTTGGAGCAGGCGGGCAGCGGCCGGGCGCGCGGCGTGCTCCTCGGCCCACTGCGCACGGGCCAACGCTTTGCTCACCGCTTGCGTGCTGATTCCCAATTCCTGGGCCACGGCCTTTTGTTGGCCGCGTACCCCCGGCGTGAGCAGGTCGAGCACCCGCCACTCCGCAGCACTGCGGTGCTGGACTATGTGTCCGAGAAGGCGCAGCACTGCTTCAGCCTCGGAGGCCAGTGCCGCCAAGGGGCCATCCACTGCAACGGGGATCCGGTCGTTGCTGCTCCGCAGCCTGTCCACTGCCCGCCGGGCATACACCAACCCATGGCCCGAAGCGTCCTTCACCAGGTTGGGCAGCGGCTCGTTAATAGGTCCGACGCCGATCCCGACATACCACTGGCCGGACCGGAGCGCGATGAGGGCGCTCTCCACGGCTTGATGGCTGGATTCGACAATGCCCTGCACCTCGTCTTCAACCGACCGGTCGAAATCCAGGCGCGCGGGAATGTGCCGCAGGTCCTTGAGCAACTGCGGCACGCGATCTCCGTCGCGACGGCTGTCGCGTTGGTTGATGGTGAGAGTGAACATCGTGGATCACATGCTACCGGCTGGTAGCTGCTCTGCAAGTGGAATTTTCACCTGTTACTTGATGCGTAACAGGAGGTTCCGCCGTGCCGGTTCCGCACAGAACGGCGGCCAGTTACGGCCGCGCATCCGGGTGTTGGCCGTAGAGGTTGGGCAGGTTCTGCTGTTGGGCCGCAGCGGCTTGCTCCGCCGCAACAGCCTTGGGATCCGGAAGGGGCTGCTGGCCCTTTGCAATGCCTGATCGGCGGTCGATGGCCGCAAACTTCGGGTCCCAGGTGTCATCTCCGCCGCCGCTGAGGGCCGCGGCGATGACCATGACCACGAAGAACGGGAAGAAGGACCAGCAGATGGCGCGCCAGCCGCCCAACCAGGCTCCCGCCGTCGTGCCGTTCTTGATCCGTACCGAGCGCATGCCCGCGGCAGCGTCGCCAACACTGCCGGACGTGCCCCAGATCATGCCGTAAATGTAGAGGCCAACAAACCACAGGACACCGTAGAGGGCCAGCCAAAAACCGTCGTTGTAGCCCAGCACCGAGCCGCTGTTCAACATGGACTCGCGCAGCACTGCAGCGATCACGGCCAGGATGACGTAGCCCACCAGGAAGACGACCGCATCCAGCACCCGGCCCCAGAAGTGGGCCGCTCCCGAAGCCTTGACGAAATACGCGCCGGTATCAGGGTGGCGGCGTACCGGGCGGCCGTTGAGGGGGTCCACCATGCCGGTCAGGGTCGTGGGCTTCGAGGTGCTCATGTTGGGCTTTCGGTTCGACGGCGGGATGCGGCTGGGGTGCGGAGGCTCAGGCCAGTCCGGCCAAGCCACCCAGGATGCGGGCCAGGGAAGGAGCCGAGGTTTCCTTCAACTCGAACGAAACAGCTTCACCCTCCTCCGGCAGGCCGGAACCGGGTGCACCTTCCACGCGCGGCGTCAGGACGTGGACTCCCGAGGGCCCGGTGTAGACGGTCACGGTGGGGAACTCGTTGGTGTCGGAATTGAAAGCCACGACATTGCTGGCCGCTTGGGTGTCTGCCAGGGCAGTGGCTGCATGGGCTTCGAACTCGGCTTCGCTGTACACAGCCGGGTCCGTATCGCGGGCGGCCGCCTGCTCAGGGTCCACGAATTCGGCAAGCCGGGGTACCAACTGGTCCCGGGTGACAACGGTGAAACCGTGAAGGCCACCTTCATCGACTTCCTCCAGCAGGACGCCTTCGTCATGGACGTAGCCGTACAGCCAGCGCCTGCCGGTGGAGACAGTGCGTTCCACGGAGACCACATTCTTGCCGCTGCGGCGAAGCGTCAGGGCGCCGGTGATTTCGTCGGTGGCGTGCAGGCGAGAGGGTTCCTTTTCGCCTTCAAAGACCACCGGGTACACGAGTTCCTTCGCGAGCAGTCCCCGCAGGGCAACAGCGCAGAGGACTTCTTTGTTGGTGTCCTGGGTTGAAAGCCAAGGCAATGCCACGAGTTGTTCGTGCTGAACGCCGTCCAATGCCACAACTTCTTCGTCGGTCAGGGTGGGCAAGGGGGCTCCGATGGCACTGGCCGACGCCAACACCTTGGCCGCGGCCTCAACATCCCGTTGGGTCCATTTCATGGTGCTCGTTGTCATCCGAATATCCCTCCGACAAAGTTTCCGACCGACTTGGCGGCGTTACTGACTCCGTCTGCCACCTTACTGCCTACATCCTTGGCGAAATTGCCCACTTCCTTCGCGCCGTCGGCAATGTAACTGCCGGGGTTGCGCGCGAAGTTGGTGATGGAATCCCAGTTGTCGGCCACCAGGTTGCCCAAGGCCCAGGCGCCGGCCACGAGCCCGGCACCAATGACGATCGGCGCGCCGATCGGTCCCAGGAGGGCCGCGCCGCCGGCGGTCATGAGCATGATGCTGCCGACGCCGCCCACCACGGAAAGCCCGCCGGCCACGCGGTCGCCGGCACCCCGCCAGCCGTCGTGCTCGGGGCTGATCATGTCGCCGATTCCACTCACGATGTTCAATGGGGCGGCCACGGCGCCTGCGATGCGGAGGCCCTTGGAGAACTTGCTCGCCTCCTGGAAGGCGGTGCTGTAGGGGATGTTGGCTTTGAGGTCGGTGATGACGTCAGTGACCTTCTCGCCGTTGCGCAACGCCGTAATGCCATCCCGAAGAACCGTGCCGCCGGCGCGCCAGTTGCTCAGGATTTCCTTGGTCTGGCCGTACCGCAGATGCCGGGGAATGACATCCCCGGCTGCATCCGGCTTGACTGGCAGCAGGTACTTGAACGCCGTCCACAGGGGCGCACCCACACCCTTCGCGCCCATGGCAGTGTCATAAACGTCCTTCAGCACACCGACCGACGAGCCCGATCCGTCGTTGTGGCTGGCAAACTCCTGTTGGTTTGCGTGCTTCTTCAGCTGACTGGCGTTCTCCCGCAGCATGTTGGCGGCCTTGACCAGGCTCTGCCGGTGCTGGCTGTTCCAGTCGCCCTTGAAAACGGTGGCATCCCGGCCCTGCCAGGCTGCCGTCGAATTGATCGCGTTGGACAGCTGCGTACTTTGCAGGCTGATGGCCTCGGCGGCTTTGCCCATCACGCCGGCCAGACTGCGAAGCTGCGCGATATCGGCGCCGTAGAACCCAGCCATGTGGAACCCCCTGTGTACAAGCAATGAAAAGTCTCGTCCCAGCCTAGGCGGACAGCGGTGCTGCCGCGATGGGGAGACATGCCCATTAAAAGCACGACGGCGGGTGGTGGGGTTCGCTGGGAACCGCACCACCCGCCGTCGTCACTCAGCTGCGGAGATCAGTGGCCTTCTGCCGAGAAGCGCTTGATGGAAGCTTCCAGCTCGGCTTCGGCGGCAGCGCGGTCGCCCCAGCCTTCAGCCTTGACCCATTTGCCGGGCTCGAGGTCCTTGTAGCGGGTGAAGAAGTGCTCGATTTCCTTGATCAGGAATTCGCTGACATCGCTGACTTCCTGGATGTGGTCGAAGCGGGCGTCAACCGGAACGCAGAGGACCTTGGCGTCTCCGCCGCCGTCGTCGGTCATGTTGAAGACACCGATGGGGCGGGACTCAACGATGACACCCGGGTGGAGGTCGAAGTCCTGCAGGAGCACCAGCGCGTCCAGCGGGTCGCCATCTTCACCCAGCGTGTTCTCGAAGAAGCCGTAGTGCGTGGGGTACTGCATGGAGGTGAACAGGACGCGGTCCAGGCGGACACGGCCGGTTTCGTGGTCAACTTCGTACTTGACGCGCGATCCCTTGGGGATCTCGATGGTCACGTCGTGCTTCATGGAATGCTCCTTGACGGGTGGGTGGGGCGTCGCTCCGCAGAAGCGGCCGCCACGGGTGGCAGGCTGCTTGGCCCGGGGCTGGCGGCAGGCAAAAGTACAGCCGGTGCCGCCGACTACTATTGAGGATATAGCGAGAGACCCGGGTTTCTTGAACCGGCGGGGACATTTCAGGACTGACAGGACCAATCAACTTCCATGATGGGCGTTAAAAACGGGGGTGCCCGCAAGAGGGTGTCCACGGCGTGGGGGCGCCTGGCGTGGCCGTTCCTGTTGTCGGTGGTTTTGCTGTGCGTGGCCGCCGTCGTTGCCTCCGGAATGGTGCCCGGACTGTTCAGCATGCCCAAGCCGGCACCATCGATCCCTTCCTGGCAGCAGGAACCTGCGCAATTGTCCGCTTCCAGTGTTCTCCTGCCCCTGGATCCCAAGGCGGCCGTCCCCGTACCGGCTGAAGTGGCGCGGCTACTTGATGACACCCTCAAACCGGATGGTTCCGGCAGTATCAGTGGCGTGGTCCTGGATGCGGTCACCGGGCAACTCCTGTTTGACCGCGACGCCAATTCCAACCGCATTCCGGCGTCGAACATGAAACTGCTGACGGCCGTTGCCGCGTTGAAGGCGCTGGGTCCCGAATCGCGTTTCACCACCAGGGTGCTCGGCTCCGACAAACCCTCCACCGTGGTCCTGACTGGCGGCGGTGACGTGCTGTTGGGGGCTTCCGCCTCTGACCACGCGGCCGTTCTTGGACACGCGGGCCTCGCTTCCCTGGCAAAAGAAACCGCAGCAGCCTTGGTCTCCGACGGAGTGCAAGGTCCCATCACGGTCCAGGTGGACGACTCCCTTTTCACCGGCCCGGCGCTGAACCCGGCCTGGAGCCTCGACGACGTTGCAGCCGGCGAGACGGCTCCCTTGTATTCGCTGGCCATGAACTCGGGCCGCTACTCACCCGGCGTTGAGACAGGACCTCGGCCGCAGGACTCAGCCATCACCACCGCGCAGGCGTTCGCCGAGCAGTTGGCGGCTGCCGGCGTCGTGGTGAGTCCCGGCGTCGAGCGCGGCAAGGGCCTCCCCGCCAAAGTGTTTGCCACCGCGGAGTCGGCCACGGTCAGTGAGCAAGTGGACCTCATGCTGCAGACCTCCGACAACTTCCTGGCGGAGGCGCTGGGGCGGATGGCCGCTGCTGCCAGCGGCAAGGAAACCACGTACGACGGCGCCACCTCAGCCGTGCGGCAAAGGCTGGGGGAGTTGGGAATCGCCACCGATTCGATGCTATTGGCCGACGTTTCCGGTTTGGCGCTGGAGAACCAGGTCAGCGCCCGGCAGTTCGCCGACGTCGTCCGGGCCATCACCAGCGGTTCCGATCCTGCCCTGCGGGCTGCTTTGGACGGCTTTCCCGTTGCGGGGCTTACCGGCACCCTCAACGACAGGTACGGAGATGCCAGCACCGCCGGAGGCGCCGGGCTGGTGCGCGCCAAGACCGGAACGCTCAACACCGTGATTGCCTTGAGCGGTTATGTGGTGGACGCGGACGGCCGGCTGTTGGTGTTTTCGTTCATCGGCAACGGCCTGGATCCCGGCGCGGCCGGCAACAAGGCAGCCATGGACCGTTCCGCGTCCGGACTGGCATCCTGCGGCTGTCGAGGCTGAGTCTTACCGGAGTGCACCAAGGAGTGCACCACGGAGTGCTCCGCGTGGAGCGAACTTAAGGTTCACTGTCAGCCACGTGTGGTGTGATGGACCGTATGGTGTCATCTGCACGCGAATCGTCAGCAGGGGCCCAGTCCCTGATCAATTGGGATCTGGCCGCCGCTACGGCTGCCCGGCTTGCTCCTCCCGGCCCTGAACTGAGTGCCGGAGACATTGGCAGGGCGGTAGAGAACCTGCGCTTCAACGCCGACGTCTCGGTTCCGCACGTGCACGACATCACCGGACTGGACGCAGCGAAGGATCTGCGTGATTCCCACGTCCTGGTGGTGGATCGCGCGTCGTGGTCCAAGGCCAACACCCAAAGCTTTTCGGTAATGCTCCAGCCGGCGTTGGCGAAGATGCTCGAAAGCCGCGGCGGGAGTGCCATGAGCCCGGCCGCAGCTGCGGCAAGCGGGGCCATCACGGGCACCCAACTGGGCGCCGTCCTTGCCTTCCTGTCGAGCAAGGTCTTGGGCCAGTACGATCCCTTCGCTGCCCTGGCTCCCAACTCCAACGTTCCCCCGGGCGGGCGTCTCCTCCTGGTGGCACCCAACATCATCTCGGTGGAACGCGAACTCAACGTCCACCCGGACGACTTCCGCCTCTGGGTCTGCCTGCACGAGCAAACCCACCGTGTGCAGTTCGCGGCAGCACCGTGGCTGCGGCACCACATGCTCGAGGAAATCGAAAAGCTCAGCGGCAATCTGCTGGGCAACATGGATTCGCTGGTTGAGCGGGCCGGCGCGGTGGCCAAGTCCTTGCGGGACCGGAATCCTTCGGAGAAAACCCCGGGCCGCGGCGCCATCCTGGACCTCCTGCAGAATCCCGAGGAAAAGGCCACCCTCTCGCACATCACCGCGGTCATGAGCCTCCTGGAGGGCCACGCGAATGTGGTGATGGATGCTGTGGATTCCAGCATCGTTCCCTCCGTCAAGACCATCCGCCAGCGCTTCAACGACCGCGGCAAGGACCGCGGCGTGGTGGAGAAGTTCATCCGCAGCGTTCTAGGACTGGACGCCAAGATGCGCCAGTACACCGATGGCGCCAAATTCGTCCGCGAAGTTGTAGCCGTTGCGGGCATGGAGGGTTTCAACAAGGTCTGGGAATCCGCCGAGTACCTGCCCACCGAAGAGGAAATCCACAACTCCCGGCTGTGGCTTGAGCGGATGGGCCTTTGAGCCTTCACGCCAGTTCCGGTGTTGATCCGGCAGGCAAGGGACGACGACGGCCTGGCCGTTTGGCGCCCGTCGTCGGCAAGGCGCGGAAACAGTTGCAGAACGCCCTGGCCGCTGCGGGTTACCCCTCCAGGGTGCTCGTGGCGTGCAGCGGAGGGCCGGATTCACTGGCGCTCGCAGCAGTTGCCGCCTACTTCGGCCGGCGGGGCCACGTGGACGGGCATCCGGTGACGGTGGCCGGCGTCGTCGTGGATCATCAGCTGCAGGCCGGCTCAGCGGAAGTCGCGGCCAAGACCGTCTCCGTGTTGCGCGATCTGGGACTTTCGCCGGTGGAAGTGCGCACGGTTGACGTCGCTTCCACGGGATTCGGGCCGGAAGCTGCTGCCCGCGACGCCCGCCACGCTGCGCTGGAGTCGGCGGCCGACGATCTTGGATGCCAAGCGATCCTCCTCGGCCATACCCTCGATGACCAGGCCGAACAGGTGCTGCTTGGGTTGGCCCGCGGCTCGGGAACGCGTTCCCTTGCTGGCATGCGGCCCGTCCGCGGACGCCTGCTCCGGCCGTTCCTGGGCCTCCGCCGGCAAGAGACCGTGGAGATCTGCGAGGCGGAGGAATTGGAACCCTGGCATGATCCGAGCAACTCCGATCCCGCCTTTGCCCGTTCCAGGACACGAGTGGAAGTCATGCCTGTCCTCGAAGAAAAACTTGGGCCCGGGGTGGCTGAATCCTTGGCCAGGACAGCGGCCATTCTTCAACAGGACGCGGATTTTCTCGAAGATCTGGCCAACGAGACGTATCTCTCACTGGTCCAGCGGGAGGAAGGCGTTGCCTGGTTGCCGGAGGACGCCGTCCGCGGGCTGCCCGCAGCGCTGAGGTTCCGGGTCATCGCGAAGGCCGCGGCCGACGTCGGCGGTCAACAGCCCGGTTACGGGCGGCTCCAGGCGGCGGAAGCGCTGCTTCGCCGGCAAGGCTCGGCGGGACCCGTGCAGCTGCCCGGACACGTCAGTGTTTCCCGCCTGTCCCTCAGCGATCTGGCGCAGGAGCGGCCGAGAGCGTCAGGCGATTCGGCCAATGCCGTTCCCCGCGAAGCCGCACGCTGTGGGAAGCTAGTATTCCGGCATCAGAAACCGTCCCAGCAGTAGCCGCACCCGAGCATCAAAACAGGAGCCATTGGTGGATTCAAACGACGTCCAGGCAGATCTCAAGCACGTTCTTTACACCAAAGAGCAGATCCAAACGCGTATCGCGGAACTCGCGGCGCGGATCGACAAGGACTACGAGGGCCGCGACATCCTCATTGTCGGCGTGCTGAAGGGTGCGGTCATGGTCATGGCTGACCTGGCCCGTGCGCTGCACAGCCACGTCAGCATGGACTGGATGGCTGTTTCGTCCTACGGCTCGGGCACCCAGTCCTCCGGTGTTGTCCGGATCCTCAAGGACCTCGACACCGACCTCATGGGCAAGGACGTCCTGATCGTCGAGGACATCATCGATTCCGGCCTCACCCTCTCCTGGCTGAAGTCCAACCTGGAATCCCGCGGAACTGCCAGCGTGGAGATCTGCACGGCCTTCCGCAAGCCGACTGCCGCCAAGGTCGAAATCGACGTCAAGTACGTCGGCTATGACATCCCCAACGAATTCGTAGTTGGCTACGGCCTGGACTACGCCGAGAAGTACCGCAACCTCGACTTCGTAGGCACCCTGGCTCCGCACGTTTACGAGTAAGCCTTTCGCTCTTTCACTTCGCCGCGCCCGTTTCCGCCGTTTGCACCCGTAACCTCTGGTGCGTTTGGCGGGTAAGGGTGCGACGCTGGTGCCTAAGGGGTGCGCCGAGCGTGTGTGGTTGCAACGAGGATCTTGTTGAACCTGCCATCTCGCCCTTCGCCGGGGCTAAACTAAGCCATGACCGGTGCTTCTGCCCGTGTTCTGACATGGCTTGCCGTCATGGCGACTCTGCTCACGGCCTGCACACCCGCCGTCGACCTTCCCGGAACCGACGTCGGTCAACCAGTGGCGACATCGTCCTACGGGCCAACTGCAGGCGGGGTTGCCACGATCCCGGCCACGGGTGCCACACAAACTTCTGCGCAGCCACAACCTGTGCCCCCGCCTGTGCCGGCACCCCCCGCCCCGCCACAGCCATTTGCCCTGAACCTGTACCAAACGGGCGACTTCGTACCTCAGTACACCTTTGATTGGTGCGTTGCTGCGAGCATTCAGATGGCCCACAACCTCATTGACGACACGGGTGGGGCTTCATGGGCTGATCCTGCGCAGCAGGGCCAGCTGTGGGAGATGGCACGGGCGCGGTCCTCGGACTCCTTCAACGGAGCGAATCCTTTCGGTTGGGCCCAGGTGCTGACCGAGTCCGGGATGGGACCGTACTCCGTGGTGAGCGTTGCCAACTATGAGGCCGCGCTGCAAACAGCGGCACGTGCCATGGCCACTACCGGACGACCGGTGGGCCTCGTAATGTGGAGTGGCCGGCACGCCTGGGTCATGAGCGGATTTGAGTCCGTGGGTGATCCCGCCCTGTTTCCGGAGTTCCAGGTCACGGGCATACGGGTCATGGATCCGCTCTACCCCTACGGCAGTGGGCAATGGGGACCGTCCCCGGAGCCGAACAGCCTGCTCACCCCGGCTCAGCTGGCCACCCAGTTCGTGGTTCGGGAGCCCCGGCGCTGGAGCAGCGGCTTGCCGGCCGGCTACTTGTTGGTACTCCCTGTTGCTTCGGCCTGAGATAACCGAAGTCCGGCCCGACCCAACCGCAACCTTGTCTGACAGGCGTTGAGCTGCGGTGCGCCGCAGTCCCGAAAATCCGGTCAGGCGCGACGCAAGGACGTGAGGCCGCCGTCGTTCAATATGCGCGCAAAGACGCGGGGATCCATCATCTCGTCCCAGCCCCACCGGATGACGGTCAAGCCCAGAGCCCGCAGACCATTTTCGCGGGCCTTTTCCGCCATGACTGCCTGCTGGATGGTCTGGTTTCCCAGCAGTCGATTCCTCAAGTACTTGCCGTTGCCATCAAATTCCCCCACGAGGTCGAGTTCCGGCCACCAGAAGTCTGTTCTTGCTGTTCGTCCGTTCCGCAACGTAAAAGAGCCTTGAAGAGTGGGGACGGGGAAGTTGAGCAAGATCATCCGGGCACGGCTCATGGATTCCCCTACCGATTCCGACTTGTCTGTGGACATTTCGAGGATCGTGCTGGCCCGGCGTCGTCTCGACTGACTCGTGAGCACGGCCATACCGTCAGCAAGTTCGTCAACGTTCGACGGCTGACCCCAGGCCCTTTCCTTGTCCCAATCGTCGACGTCGGGACCTTTGCCCCGCCCTGGTTCCCGTCGGCTGGAGTCCACAACCGCCAATGCCTCGGCAAAATTCAGGGTGGCAGCCAGCTCCGCAGTAGTACGCACTTTGTCAGTGACCTGGAAGTCGCCGAGCTTGGCAACAGCGACGTCACGGGAACCGAAACTTCTCCGGATCCCGTGTTTTGATCGACCACCTGTGGGATCCTCAGTGACGGTGCACAGGTGCTTTGGAACACCAACTACCCCGAGCCCCCAGAGGAGTGCCGCCGTCTGCAGGTTGAAAACGGGCGTTAACCTTGCCGTGTTGACCAGCGCCGCTGCGTGGAGCCCGTGCCGCTGACGGTTATTGAGCCCCGCCCAGTAGGCAGCCCGGACATAGGTGCCTCGTCGGACCCGGACAAGCTCGCCGCGTTTGGCGCGCTTGGCGAGTTGGCGTGGGTCTTGTCCGATACGAGTCGCATCCGTGGCGAGTATGAGTTCTTGCAGGACCATGTGACCTACGCTTCCCCCTGTTACCCCGGGCCGAAAGCTACAGCTTGGTCTATGTGGAAAACCACCACCGCGGCCTTTTCCGCCAATCGCGCCCTTCGTTCACTACCTCCGCGCCCCTTGCCGCGGTTTGCTCCACTGGTTACGGGTGCGTTTGGCGCGAAGGGGTGCGCGCTCCTGGAAGGCGGACCAACAGCCACGCCCCGTAAACCCGGCCAACAACCCTGTCCCCGCGAGCCCGCCGCGAGTATCCTGTGTACGCCCAGAGGGAACTTTTGGACTTTCCAATGCGTGAATTACTGGGAACGGTGTATAGCTTGAAACCGAAGCAGCACCACTCGCGCGCAGAAGTTGCGCCTTGCAGCACTACCAGGAGGGACGGGGCAAAACCCCGATCAGATGAAAGCTAAGAGTTTCTTCAAGGGCCCGGGCATCTGGATTGTTGTCGTCGTTGGCTTGCTCCTGGTGGCATTCGCAACACTGGCTCCGGGCGGTTCCACACGCATTGACACCAAGGATGGCCTCGAACTCCTTTCCCAGAGCGGCAAGGTGGAGCAGGCCAAGATTTTCGACGCCGAGAACCGCGTCGACCTGGTGCTTAAGGACAACCTCAACCTGGACGGACAGGACAAGGGCAAGAACGTCCAGTTCTTCTACGTCACGGACCGTGGTCCCGACGTCGTCAAGGCTGTCACCAACGCCAACCCGGACAAGGGATTCACAGACCAGCCCGTTGAGAACAACTGGTTCTCCGGCCTGTTCTCGCTCCTCATCCCGGTGCTGCTGCTGGGTGTGCTCTTCTGGTTCCTCCTCTCCCGCATGCAGGGTGGCGGCTCCAAGGTCATGCAGTTCGGCAAGTCCAAGGCCAAGCTGGTCAACAAGGACATGCCCCAGGTGACCTTCGCCGATGTTGCCGGCGCTGACGAGGCCGTGGAAGAACTCCAGGAAATCAAGGAGTTCCTCCAGGAGCCCTCAAAGTTCCAGGCTGTTGGCGCGAAGATCCCCAAGGGTGTGCTGCTCTACGGCCCTCCAGGTACTGGTAAAACCCTCCTTGCCCGCGCCGTAGCCGGCGAGGCCGGCGTCCCCTTCTTCTCCATCTCGGGTTCGGACTTCGTCGAGATGTTCGTCGGCGTTGGCGCCTCCCGCGTCCGCGACCTCTTCGAACAAGCCAAGGCAAGTTCTCCTGCCATCATCTTCGTGGACGAGATCGACGCCGTCGGCCGTCACCGCGGTGCCGGCATCGGTGGCGGTAACGACGAGCGCGAGCAAACCCTGAACCAGCTCCTTGTGGAGATGGACGGCTTTGACGTCAAGACCAACGTCATCCTGATCGCAGCCACCAACCGCCCCGACGTCCTCGACCCCGCACTGCTGAGGCCGGGCCGCTTCGACCGCCAGATCACCGTGGAAGCGCCGGACATGGTTGGCCGCGAGCAGATCCTCAACGTCCACGCCAAGGGCAAGCCGATGGCACCGGGCATCGACCTCCGGGCTGTTGCCAAGAAGACTCCCGGCTACACCGGTGCTGACCTGGCCAACGTCCTGAACGAGGCCGCGCTGCTGACTGCCCGTTCGAATGCCAACCTGATCGACGACCGTGCGCTGGACGAGGCCATTGACCGCGTCATGGCCGGCCCCCAGAAGCGCAGCCGCGTGATGAAGGAGCTTGAGCGCAAGATCACCGCGTACCACGAAGGTGGCCACGCGCTGGTGGCAGCAGCACTGCGGAACTCCGCCCCGGTCACCAAGATCACCATCCTTCCCCGCGGCCGCGCCCTCGGCTACACCATGGTGATCCCCGAGGACGACAAGTACTCGGTCACCCGCAACGAACTGCTGGACCAGATGGCCTACGCCATGGGTGGCCGCGTTGCCGAGGAAATCGTCTTCCACGACCCCTCCACGGGTGCGTCCAACGACATCGAGAAGGCCACCTCCACGGCCCGCAAGATGGTCACCCAGTACGGCATGAGCGAACGCGTTGGTGCCGTGAAGCTGGGACAAGGCGGCGGTGAGCCGTTCCTTGGCCGTGACGCTGCCCAGGAGCGGAACTTCTCGGACCAGATCGCGTACGTCGTGGACGAAGAAGTCCGTCGCCTGATCGACCAGGCCCACGACGAGGCCTATGCCATCCTCACGGAAAACCGGGACATCCTGGACCGCCTGGCGCTGGAGCTCCTGGAGCGTGAAACCCTGAACCAGGCCGAGATCGCCGAGATCTTCCACGACATCCGCAAGCGCGACTTCCGCGAGATCTGGCTGTCCAAGGAATCCCGGCCGGTGCAGTCGATTCCGCCGGTGGAAACCCGTGCCGAAAAGGCCGAGCGCGAAGCCCAGGAGGAAGCCAAGAAGGCCCGTTTGGACGAGCCGCTGGACGTCGTAGCTCCGCACGCCCAAGGTGTCAGCAGCCAGGAATCCTTCCAGGCCCCGCAGCCCGACGGCGGCAACGACCACCCGCATCACGGCTAAGCTTTCTGCTGTGACTCATTTCGACGACGACGACCTCGCCGCCGCCCACGGTTCCGCCGCGGGCTCCAAGGCCCACTCCAAAGTGGACCGCCCGCGCATCGAAGCGGCTGTCCGGGAAATCCTCCTGGCCATTGGCGAAGACCCTGACCGTGGCGGCCTCCAGGACACGCCCAAGCGCGTGGCCAAGGCCTACGCGGAGGTCTTCGCCGGGCTCCACCAGCACCCGGCTGATGTCCTGTCCACCACGTTCGACCTCGACCACGAAGAGCTTGTCCTGGTGAAGGACATCCCCTTCTACTCCACGTGCGAACACCACCTGGTGCCGTTCCACGGAGTAGCCCACGTCGGTTACATTCCGTCACATGACGGCAAGGTGACCGGCCTCAGCAAGCTGGCACGGCTGGTAGACATCTACGCACGCCGGCCGCAGGTGCAGGAACGCCTCACCACGCAGATCGTGGAGGCCCTGGTGCAGCACCTCAACCCGCGCGGGGCGATTGTCGTCGTCGAATGTGAACACATGTGCATGTCCATGCGCGGCATCCGAAAGCCGGGCGCCAAGACCGTCACCAGCGCGGTGCGCGGTCAGCTCCATGACCCGGCCACCCGCGCCGAGGCCATGAGCCTCATCATCGGAAGGTAAGCATTATGGACTCCCTCGCTGCAGCACCCGGAACCGGCCCGGCTACTAGCCCGCTGCCGGTTCTCCGCAAGCCGCGGCCGGCGGCCAGGTTCGAGGACCTGCCAACGGACCGCACGCTCGTCATGGGAATCCTCAACGTCACCCCGGATTCCTTCAGCGACGGCGGCAACCACCACACGCCTGACTCGGCAATCGCGCTGGGCCTGCGGATGTTCTACGCCGGAGCTGACATCATCGACGTCGGCGGCGAGTCGACGCGGTCGGGCGCCGAGCCCGTGGATCCGGAAGAAGAACAGCGCCGTGTCCTGCCAGTGGTCCAGGCGCTGGTCAAAGCCGGCGCCCTGGTCAGTATCGACACGATGCACACCTCCACTGCCGCGGCAGCCGTTGAGGCCGGAGCCGCCATCATCAACGATGTGTCGGGCCTGACCATCGAGCCCGGAATGCCGGAGCTCGTGGCGCGGACCAAGGTCCCGTATATCCTCACGCACCGCCGTGGGGACGCCCGGACCATGGATAGCCTGACGGATTACGGCAACGTGACCGAGGACGTGGTGGCCGAGCTCAGCGGCGTCCGCGACAAACTGTATGCCGCCGGTGTTGCTCCGGAGCAGATCATCGTCGATCCCGGCATCGGGTTCTCCAAGAACGAGGACCAGAACTGGGAGCTGCTGAAAAACCTGGACCAGCTTTTCACTTTGGGACACAAAGTGATGGTCGCGGCTTCACGCAAGCGCTTCCTGGGTTCGCTCCTGACGGTGGCCGGCAAGTCGGCTGCCCCGTTGGAACGCGACTCCGCTACAGCGGCCATCACGGCGTTGAGTGCCGCCAAGGGCGCCTGGGCTGTCCGCGTCCACGACGTCGGTCCCAACCTTGACGCCGTCAAGGTTGCCGCCCGTATCGCCCGCTGATTGGATAAAGCTGTGGACAGGATCACGCTGACCGGCGTCACCGCCGTCGGTTATCACGGAGTGTTCGATTTCGAGCGCCGGGACGGCCAGCCCTTCGTCGTGGATGCCGTGCTGCACACGGACTTCACCAAGGCCGCCGAGACCGATGATCTGCAGTACACAGCGCATTATGGCCACGTCGCCGAGCTGATCACCAAGCACATCGAGGGTGAGCCCTTGAACCTGATCGAGGGCCTGGCTGTGAGGATCGCCGAGGGCATCCTCGAGAATTACAACGTGGCCGCCGTCGACGTCACCGTCCACAAGCCCAAAGCACCCATCGAGGTGCCGTTCGGTGATGTGACTGTCAGCGTCCACCGGGAGCGGTCATGACGTCTGGCTATACCAAGGCCATTTTGGCATTGGGCAGCAACCTGGGGGAGCGGAACGACACCCTGTCCACTGCTGTCGCGGATCTGGTCGACCCGCCGGAGGTCCGCCTTTTGGGGGTTTCGCCGGTGGTTCAGACCAAGCCCGTCGGCGGGCCGGAGGGCCAGCCTGATTTCTTGAACATGGTCATGGCAGTGGAAACCACGCTCACCCCGATGGAGCTCCTGAAGCACTGCAACGATGTGGAAGAAAAGCACCACCGGACGCGCGAAGTGCGCTGGGGTCCCAGGACGCTGGACGTGGACATCATCGTGTTTGGCGACGTTGTGAGCGACGACCCCGTCCTCACCATCCCGCACCCCCGGGCAGCCGAACGGGCGTTCGTGTTGTACCCGTGGTCGCTTCTGGAACCGCACGCGCAACTGGAGGGCCGGAGCGTGGCCGAACTGGCCGCCGTCGCAGCTGACATGCCTGATATCCGCAGGTTTGACGGCTACGGTGACGTCGCAGGCATTCCGGCGACAGGGGCGGTGGAGTAGCCATGAAAGCCATGCGCCCAGTGGTTTTGGTGCTCATCACGGTCATTGCTGCGGTCATCGGTTGGTTGGCGACGTTGAGCACCAACCGCTTCAGCATGCCAACCCCGGTCCTGCCGACGTCGGCCCTGGTCACCATGGGTGTCATTGCCGGGCTCACGCTCGTCATGGGTGTGCGGGTCCTGCGCTGGCGGAACGGCAAGAAGAAGAACCTGCTGAATCCGATCCTTGCCGCCCGGACGCTGATCCTTGCCCAGGCATGTGCTTATGCAGGAACACTCCTCCTTGGCTGGCATGCCGGAATTGCTGTGGACCTCCTGCGGATCGGCACCCTGCGCAGCGGTGAAGGCATTTTGTGGAACGCGCTCCTGATGGGCGGAGGCGGCGTAGTGATGATTGTTGTCGGCCTGGTGGTTGAGCGTTTTTGCCGGATTCCGCCGGAGGACATCGAAGGCGGCACGTCCGGTCCCGAAACCCGCCGTGGAGAGACCAAAGGCGAAGGCGAGTATGCGTACCGAGGCGATTGACCCTCCCGGCGTCCAGTGGCTGCGGGTTTCCCCGAAGTACGTCACTGTCCGCTTGGTGGAGTGGGCCATCGGCAACCTGGTGATGCTGGCCGTGCTTGGCCTGCCGCTGGTGTTCGTACTTCTGGGCTGGTGGCGTTGGCCGCCGCTCTGGCTGGCCATAGCCGTGCCCGCGGTGATGTTGGTGTTGGCGCTGTGGCGCTTGGTGCTTATTCCGCGGCAAGTACGGGCCATCGGTTACGCAGAACGCGACGATGATCTGCTCATCCGCCGCGGCATCTTTTTCCAGCGCACCATGGTGGTTCCTTACGGCCGGATGCAATACGTCGATGTCGCCGTCGGGCCTGTTGAGCGCAGCCTGGGGCTGTGCACCCTGAAGCTGCACACCGCGTCGACAGGAACAAACGCCCATCTCCCCGGTCTTCCGGCACAGGAAGGCGCCCGCCTGCGTGAGCAGCTTTCGGCCCGCGGAGAAGCCAGGCTGGCCGGGCTGTGAGCCCTGGAGAGCCTGTGATGGTGTTGCCGGACCAGGCCGTCGAAGGCGGGTGGAAGCGCGTCCATCCTGCCTCACCTTTCGTGCGCGGCTGGGTGGCACTGGCCGCCGTCGGCTTCTTCTTTGGGCGCGATGCCTTCGAGCGCCTGCTGCAGGGGCGGGACTTTGTTGACCCGGCGTTGAGCGGCAGGGCCCCTTGGCTGCTTGCTGGAGGCGGTGTTGTGCTGCTGCTGACGGTGGGTGGCTTCATCCTCAGCTGGTACTTCACGCGTTACCAGGTGGCCGAGGGCTTCGTCCGCGTGAACACCGGCTTCCTGTTCAAGCAGCAGCGGCAGGCCCGCCTGGACCGCGTGCAGGCCATCGACATCGTGCAGCCCCTTTTGGCGCGGATTTTCGGTCTCGCGGAACTCAAGTTCGAAGTGGCCGACGCCGGTGAGTCGGCGGTGCGGCTGGCTTACCTTCCGGTGGAGCAGGCCAAGCAGTTGCGCGCCACCATCCTGGCCCGTGCGGCCGGTGTGGTCAGCGAACCCGGCTCGCCCCAGGAAGTCCCGGAAGCGCCCGAACATGTGGTGTTATCGGTCCCGCCCGGACGCCTGCTCGGTTCGCTGTTGCTGAGCGAACAGACCGTGGGCATCCTCCTCGGAGCCGCAGCTGTGGTGTCCACGTCTGTCCTGCTGGATAACACCGCGATTTTCCTGGCCCTCATTCCTGCCATTCTGGGCATTGGCGCCTCATATTGGAATGCGTTCAACAAGGGCTACAACTTCACCGCCGCCATCTCCCCGGACGGCATCCGGCTCCGCTACGGTCTGCTGGATACGCAGGCGCAGACGCTGCCTCCCGGCCGTATCCAGGCCGTGATGGTGAGGCAGCCTCCCATCTGGAGGATTTTCGGCTGGTACCGCATGCACGTGAACGTGGCCGGTTACGGTGCGGCGGGCACCGGCGAGGGCGCAGCGCGCACCATGTTGCTCCCTGTGGGCTTGAAATCCAACGCCCTGCGGATGCTGTCCTTGGTTTTGCCGGATCCTGGCGTAGATAACCCCGAGGAAGTGTTTGTCGCCGGATTGGAGGGTCTCGCGCCGGCCTCTGGCAGCGCTTACGGGACCGACGGATTCGTCACTACGCCGCGTCGCGCCTGGCTGCTGGCTCCGCTCGGGTGGCGCCGGAACGGCTTCCTCGCCACAGGTACGGCGCTGCTGATCCGGTCCGGCCGGTGGTGGCGCACCCTGGTGGTGGTTCCGCATCAGCGCACCCAATCCATGGCCTTGCAGCAAGGTCCCCTGGCCCGCCGTTTCGGCGTGGCCGATCTCGTCCTGCACACCACGGCCGGTCCAGTCATGCCAAGGGTGTTCCAAGCGGGAGTGCCCCAGGCAGTGGAACTTTTCGACCAGCAGGCGGCCCGTGCCCGGGAGGCACGCAAGCGGCAGACCAGTGAGCAGTGGCTGGCGCAAGTAGCGCCGCAGGCTCCCGAAGTTGCGGTGGCAGCCCGACCCCAACACACCAACCAGGAGGACCGACAGGATGGCTAAGCCAGGACGACTCGGAGTCGGAATCGTCGGCGCCGGCAAGGTGGGCGCCGTCTTGGGCGCGGCTTTGCGCGCGGCCGAGCACGCCGTCGTCGGGGTTTCCGCCGTGTCCGAAGAGAGCCGGGAGCGGGCCGAAAACCTGCTACCCGGCGTCCCGATCCTTGAGATCCAGGACATCGTGGAACGTTCGGAGCTGGTGCTGTTGGCCGTGCCGGATGACGCACTCGGTGAACTCGTGACGGGGTTGGCCACGTTGGGCGCCTGGCAACCGGGGCAACTCGTGGCGCACACGTCGGGCCGGTATGGCGTCGGCATTCTCAACCCGGTGCGGGCCGCGGGTGCGATTCCGCTGGCCCTGCATCCGGCCATGACCTTCACCGGCATGAGTCTTGACCTGACCCGCCTGATGGATTGCACCTTCGGCGTCACCGCGGACGCAGCCATGCTTCCGATCGCGCAGGCACTCGTGGTGGAGATGGGCGCTGAGCCGGTCGCCATCGCCGAAGCCGACCGCACCCTGTACCACGCTGCCCTGGCGCACAGCTCCAACCACATGGTCACCCTGGTGGCCCAGGCGTCACAGCTGCTGCGGGAGATCGGCGTCGAAAGTCCTGAGTCGATGCTGGGTCCGCTGTTGCGGGCGACGCTTGAAAACGCCCTTGCGTCGGGCGAATCCGCGCTGACCGGGCCGGTGGCCCGCGGAGATGTGGGTACTGTTACCGCGCACGCCCAGGCGTTGAAAGAGTACGACGCCGGCGCGGGCGGTGACGTCCTTGCCGCCTACCAGGCGATGGCGCGGGCAACAGCGCGCAGGGCCGGAAACCGCGGCCTCCTGCGCCCCGAACAACTGACGGATATTGACGCGGCTTTGGATGCCGAACCCAAAGCGACGGAAGGAAACTAAACCACATGGCCATCAAACTCGTGACCACCGCGGCGGAGTTGCGCGCCGAAAGCGCCCGGCTGCTTGCTGAAAAGCGCGGGAGTTCCCAAGGCCTCGTCCCCACGATGGGCGCCCTGCACCAGGGCCATGCTGCCTTGGCCAGGACGGCGGTAGCTGAGAACGACGTTGTGGTCGCAACCATCTTCGTGAACCCGCTGCAGTTCGGCGACGCCGTGGATCTGGACCGGTACCCCCGCACTCTGGATGCCGATATGGCACTGCTGGATGCAGAAGGCGTGGACCTCGTCTTTGCCCCGTCGGTGGACGAGGTCTATCCGGGCGGGCAGCCGCTGGTTCGCGTCACGTCCGGGCCGCTGGGCGAAAAGTGGGAAGGCGCGTCACGCCCCGGGCATTTCGACGGCGCCCTCACCGTGGTGGCCAAGCTGCTGCATTACGGCCTGCCTGGAGGTGCTGCAGCGGACGGCACGACGGCGGCCTACCGGGCTTACTTTGGCCAGAAGGACGCGCAGCAGTTGGCCCTTGTGAAGCGGATGGTCTCGGACCTGAACTTCCCTGTGGAGATTGTTCCCGTGCCGATCGTCCGCAGTGACGACGGATTGGCCCTTTCAAGCCGGAACCGTTTCCTGTCAGCCGAGGAGCACGAGGCCGCCCTCGTATTGTCGCGGGCCCTGCGTCTTATCGAGTCCCGCGCGAAGGCGCACGAGCCGCTCGACCTGGAGTCCGCCGTCGCGCTGGTTGAGTCCCAGCCGCTGGTCGAACTGGACTATTTCGACGTCGTCGATCCCGCCACCCTGGAACCGCTCGCCGAGAACTGCAAGGAAACTCCGTTCCGGGGCGAAGGACTGGCGATCATCGCTGCGAAGGTGGGTCCTGTGCGGCTCATCGACAACGCGCCATTGTTTTCCTAAGGTTTGATTTTTTCCGGTGACGGGAATTGGCCTGGCGTCTAGACTGTTCTAGTCTTCACCGGCACTGATCGCCGGACATCACAGCCAAACCACCTTGGGGAACCTTCATGTCTACCGACGTCACGTCCGACGCAAACGGCAAGCCCGACTCCGGAGCACCCGCCTCGGCAGGGACAACGTCCGCGCAGGCGGCAGTATCCCAGGGGCCGGGCCCGCAGCCTGCGGCCCCGCAGGCGCCGGCCTCTGACAAGATGTCCCGCGAGTCCGTGACGGTCATCGTCACGCTGTTGGTGGCGACCTTCGTGGTGATCCTCAACGAAACCATCATGAACGTTGCGTTGCAGCGGTTGATGACGGACCTTCAGGTGAGTGCCTCCACGGTGCAGTGGCTGGCTACCGGCTTCATGCTCACCATGGCCGTCGTCATTCCCACCACGGGGTTCATCCTGCAGCGCATGAGTACCCGCGGGGCCTTCATGCTGGCCATGGGACTCTTCAGCGGTGGCACCCTGCTGGCAGCTCTTGCACCGGGATTCCTGGTGCTGCTGCTGGCGCGTATCGTCCAGGCCGGCGGCACGGCCATCATGCTGCCGTTGCTGATGACCACCATCCTTACCCTGGTTCCCCTGTCCAGGCGCGGAGCCGTCATGGGTAACGTGAGCATCGCCATTTCAGTGGCACCGGCCATGGGGCCCACCGTTTCCGGCATCATCCTTGACCACTTCTCGTGGCGTTTCATGTTCGTATTCGTGCTGCCCGTTGCCTTGGCCGCTTTCGCGATTGGTGCCAAGTACCTGACCAATGTGGGTGAGCGGGAGAAGACCACACTTGACCTGACCTCCGTGATCCTCACTGTCCCTGCGTTCGGTGGCCTGGTCTATGGGCTCAGCCAGATCGGTGGCTCCAACGCAGGCGTTGTTCCGGTGATCGCCCTGGTAGTCGGACTCCTGTGCCTGGCCCTGTTTGTCTTCCGGCAGCTCAAGCTCCAGAAGTCCGATGCTCCACTGCTGGACCTGCGCGCTTTCAAGTTCCGCATGTTCACGGTGTCCACGCTTTTGATGGTGGTGGCGATGATGGCCCTCTTCGGCGGAGTGATCCTGCTGCCGCTGTACCTGCAGAACACCCTGCACCTGCAGCCATTGGAAACCGGCCTGGCATTGTTGCCTGGTGGATTGGCCATGGGTCTGCTGGGCCCTGTCATCGGCAGGATCTTCGACAAGGTTGGCCCGCTGCCCCTGACACTGTCCGGCTCCATCCTGATGGTCCTGACGCTGTGGCAGTTCTCCCGGCTCGACGAGGGAAGTGCGCTCGGTTGGGTGATTGCCCTCCACGTAGCCTTGAGCTTTGGCCTGGCGCTCCTGTTCACGCCCGCGTTCACCACCGGACTGAACCCGCTGCCGCCGCATCTCTACTCGCATGGTTCGGCGATCATCAGCACGGCCCAGCAGGTTTCGGGCGCAGCCGGCACCGCACTGCTGGTGTCCATTTACGCCGTGGTCTCTGCATCGTCCGGACTTGTTGCCGGCATGCACGCAGCGTTCCTGGCAGCCACTGTGATCGCTGTGATCGCGGTGGTGCTCAGCGCCATGATGCGGAAGACCGAAGGCGCGGGCGCCCACGGAGGCCACTGACGTCCTTGCGCGTCTGCAACCCTCTCTCACATCCCTCCCGTTTGCCCCGGTCCCTCTCTCACATCCCATGGGTTGGGTCCGGTCGCTCGCTCACATAACAACCGTTTCACCTCAACGCTCTCTCACCTTGTCGGTGGGGGAGCGTTGTTGCTTTCGGGGTTGCTCCAAGTCCCAGGCCGGATACCGATGCTCGCTCACATCCCCGGGGTTTGGTGCGGATGCTCGTTCACGTTCCGCGGGGTTGGGTGCGGACGCCCGCTCGGGTGGGTGTTCGACGGCGGG
>NZ_SZVS01000022.1 GCF_007670255.1 Paenarthrobacter nicotinovorans
ATGTCCACGATGTCCTGAGACAGAGTGTCTACGAAGTCATGAGACAGAACTGTCCATTAAGTCATGAGACTCCACAGTTCCACTGAGCGCTCAGTAGAACATGTGCTGTCCCCCAGTTGGGTGCGGGCTACGCGAAGGTGCGGCCCGTGAGCTTCTCGTACGCCTCGACATAGCGGGCACGGGTGCGCTCCACGACGTCGGCGGGAAGAGCCGGCGGCGGAGTGTCCGAGGACTTGTCCCAGCCGGACTCCGCGGAGGTCAGCCAGTCGCGGACGTACTGCTTGTCATAGGACGGCTGCGACTTGCCCGGCTCATACGTGGACGCGTCCCAGAACCGTGAAGAATCCGGGGTGAGGACCTCGTCGCCCAGCGTGATCACACCGGTGGCGGCATCGCTGCCGAACTCCACCTTGGTGTCGGCGAGGATGATGCCACGTTCGCGGGCGATCTCCTCGGCGCGGGTGTAGATCTTCAGGGTGAGCTCGCTCAGGCGGGCAGCAATGTCATCGCCAACCATTGCCACGACGTCGTCGTAGGTGATGTTGACGTCGTGCTCGCCAACCTCAGCCTTGGCCGACGGCGTGAACAGGGCGTGGTCCAAACGGGAACCATCCACCAAGCCCTTAGGCAGCGGAATCTCGCAGACAGTGCCGGATTGCTTGTACTCAGCCAGGCCCGAACCCGTCAGGTAACCGCGGGCGATGCATTCCACCGGGAACATTTCGAGCTTCTTGCAGATCATCGCGCGGCCCTCGACTTCGGCCGGGACACCGCCCTCAACCGTTGAGGCCAGCACGTGGTGCTCAACCTCCAGCTGCTCGAACCACCACAGGCTGAGCTGCGTCAGAACACGGCCCTTGTCCGGGATCTCGCTGCTCAAGACGTGGTCGTAGGCGCTGATGCGGTCACTGGCGACCACCAGCACGCAGTCCTGGCCGAACTTCTCCGTAATGGATTCATCGGCGGGGACGTAGAGGTCGCGGACCTTGCCCGAGTAGACATGCGTCCAACCCGGAAGGTCCAGCGTCTCGGTCTCGAAGCCTCCGGTGGGAAGGGAGTCAGTCATGCTCAGGCCTGCACTTTCGGGATGGTGCCGGTAGCCGCGTACGGCACCCGGATTTCGCCGCGGGCGGCCTTGCCTGCGATGTCCGTACGGAACTGCGAGCCTTCAAGCTGAACCAGCTCGACGCCGTCGTACGCTTTTTCGCGCGCCTCCACCAGATCCGAACCGAGCGCGACCACCGCCAGGACTCGGCCACCGGCGGAGACCACCTTGCCTTCGTCGTCCAGCTTGGTGCCGGCGTGGACAACGTGGACGCCGTCCAGCTCGTCGACCTTCTTCAGGCCGCGGATGCGGTCGCCCGTGCGGGGCGCGTCCGGGTAGTTTTCGGCGGCAACGACGACGGCGACTGCCGTGTCCTTGGACCAGCGCAACTCTTCTGCCGTGTCCAGTTCGCCCTTGGCAGCTGCCAGCAGCAGCGCACCGAGCGGCGTCTTGAGACGGGCCAGGACAGCCTGCGTCTCGGGATCGCCGAAGCGGACGTTGAATTCGATGACGCGCGTGCCGCGGGAAGTGAGGGCCAGGCCGCAATAGAGGACGCCAATGAAGGGTGTACCGCGGCGGGCCATCTCATCGACGGTCGGCTGGGCTACACGGTCGATGACTTCCTGGACCAGGCCTTCGGGAGCCCACTCAAGCGGCGTGTAAGCCCCCATGCCGCCGGTGTTGGGACCTTCATCGTTGTCGAAGATGCGCTTGAAGTCCTGCGCCGGGGACAGCGGAACGGTGGTGTGGCCGTCGCAGAGGACGAACAAGGAAACCTCGGGGCCGTCCAGGAATTCCTCGATCACCACGGTTCCACCGGCATCGAAGCAGGTCTGGGCGTGTGCCAGGGCTTCGTCGCGATCCTTGGTGACCACGACGCCCTTGCCGGCAGCGAGTCCGTCGTCCTTCACGACATAGGGTGCGCCGAAGGCATCCAAAGCGTCGGCGGCTTCCTCGGCGTTTTCGGCGACGCGCGCCATGGCCGTGGGGACGCCCGCTTCAGCCATGATCTGCTTGGCGAAGGCCTTGGAAGCTTCCAGCTGCGCGGCTTCCTTGCTGGGGCCGAACACAGGGATACCGGCTTCCCGGACGGCGTCGGATACACCTGCGGCAAGCGGCGCTTCCGGTCCGACGACAACCAGGTCCACGCCCAGCTTGGTGGCGAGGGCGGACACGGCTTCCGGGTTGTTCCCGTCGATCGCGTGGGTGGGAACGAGTTTGCTGATGCCCGCGTTGCCCGGGGCCGCGTGGACCTCGGAGACGTTGGGGTCTTCAAGCAGAGAGCGGACAATGGCGTGTTCGCGGCCGCCTGGGCCAATGACGAGTACCTTCACGGCTTAAAGGGTACTTTGTGCAGCGCGCTCGGCCTAAGCTGTGTCACGCAGCGGACCGGGCGCGCACCCGGCGCAGCGGACCCGGGGCGCGGCGGACCCGGCGCGCACCCGGGCATGACCAGGGAATCACGCCACCGCGCCTAGACTTGCTTCATGCCCATGAGTTCGCATGAAACGTTCAACGTTGAGTCCGCCGTCGAACTGGCAGTGATCGAACGCAGTGGCTTTATTGAATCACGGCACGTTGGTGCGGCGGTGGTCCTCTCAGGTGACGGTTCCGTGGTGACGCAGCTCGGCGACATCGACGCTCCCGTCTTCGCCCGCTCCACGCTCAAGCCGTTCCAGGCCCTGGCTTCCATGCAGTCCGGCGTTCCGCTGCGGGGCGCACAGGTTGCGGTGGCGTGCGGAAGCCACACCGGTTCCCTGGACCACATGGACGTCGTTGAAGGAATGCTCAAGGCAGCCGGGGTGCGGGAAGAACACCTCCAATGCCCCACGGCCTGGCCCGAGGACGAGACCGCCCGCAACTGGCTGGTCCGCTCTGAGCGGGGAAAGTCCAAACTCGCATTCAACTGCTCCGGCAAGCACGCGGCGTTCCTCTGGGCCTGCACCGAGAACGGCTGGGACCTCCGGAGCTACCTCGAACCCAACCACCCGCTCCAGCAGCGCGTGCGTTCGGTCATTGAGGAATACAGCGGCGAGCACATTTCCCATCTGGGCATCGATGGTTGCGGCGCGCCCGTGGCCGCGATCTCGCTGACCGGCCTTGCCCGGGCTTACTCCCGCCTGGCCAAGTCACCGGGCAACTCCGCGGCAAACGCCCGTGCGGCCACCATTGCCACGTCCATGCTCGATTACCCGTGGGCCGTCCAGGGCAAGGGCGAATCCAACACCGTAGTGATGGAAGAGTTGGATGTCCTGGCGAAGATCGGCGCCGAGGGCGTCCTGGTCCTGGCCACTCCGACCGGCGCCACCGTGGCAGTCAAAATGCTGGACGGAAACCTCCGCGCCACTTCCCTGGTTGGACTGACTCTCCTTGCCGTGAGCGGGGCTGTGGACATTCCGGCCGTCTCCAGCGTCCTGGAAAGAGTGGTCGAACCCGTACTGGGTGGAGGCCACGAGGTCGGCAGGATCCGTTTGGGCCATGCCGTCTCCGCCCTGCTCGATTAGTAGTTAAGAAGGAACGAACCCATGGCCGTTGCACGTCGCCGCGTCGACATCTCCGAGGGCAAAGCCGCGCTGGCAGCCTGGCGGGCCGCCGTCGAACCTTCCGGCACCGAAACCGCCGGTGAGCCTGCCCCCGCTGCCGGGACGGCGCCGTCGCGCACTTTAATTGCGACGGCGGTGCGCTACTCCCTGGAGGAAGTCACCGCACGCGCGCCGGGCAATTCCGTGGAGGTCCGGGTCCCGCCGTTCGGCGTCACGCAATGCGTGGAGGGTCCGCGGCACACGCGCGGCACTCCCCCGAACGTCATCGAGACCGACGCCGACACCTGGCTTGGGTTGGTGACCGGGCGGATTACGTGGGGTGAGGCCGTGCAGTCCCACAAAGTGACCGCCTCAGGTTTGCGCGCCGACCTCTCTTCGCTCCTCCCCCTCTAACGAGTTCTTGTACAGCCAATGCCCCTAAGACCGCGTCTTAGGGGCATTTGCTGTACAAAAACCCGCCGGGTTAGTCGGGGCAGACCGGTGTTGTCGGTTGGCCTGGCTTGCTCATCTCGAACTGCGGGATCTCATCCGCTGCCGGGCCGCCACGAAACTTCGGTGAGGGTTCCTGGCCGGTGCTGATGCGCTCGAGCTCCTGCTGGGCGTAGACGTCTTCCTTGCCGAGCATGATGGCCGTGTCCTCGTTGGTGATTTCGCCGTTGAAGGCGCGGACCATGACGCTGCGGTCGAACTGGCCTTCCCACTTGGCCACCACGAACGTTGCCACGCAGTTGCCGAGCAGGTTGACCACTACACGCATGGAGTCCATGAGGCGGTCGGCACCGAGGAGAAGCGCGACGCCGGCCACCGGGAAGATGCCGAGCGCGGCGGCGGTGGCCGAGAGGGCCAGGAAGGACGAGCCCGGAACACCGGCCATGCCCTTGGAGGTCAGGAGCAGGACGCCGAGGGCAGCCAACTGTTGGCCGAGATCCAGGTTGTGGCCGAAAGCCTGCGCCAGGAAGAGCAGCGAGATGGAGAGGTAGATCGCGGCGCCGTCCAGGTTGAAGGAGTAGCCGGTGGGCACTACCAAGCCCGTGGTGGCCCTTGAACAGCCGGCGTTGGTCAGCTTGGTCATGATGCGCGGCATGACTGCTTCCGTTGACGCCGTACCGAGTGCCAGCAGGAATTCCTCTCGGGTGTACTTCAGGAACTGCCACAGCGGAACCCGCGCGAAACCCCAGGCCACCAGGAACAGCAGCCCGATGAAGACGATGGCCGCGCCATAGCAGGAGGCAATCAGCAGGGCGTAGGTTCCCAAGGTGCCCACCCCGTACTGGCCGATGATGAAGGCCATGGCACCGAAGGCACCGATGGGGGCCACTTTCATGATCCAGGACATGATCTTGAAAATCAGTTCCAGCACGGTTTCCATGAGGCTGATGACCGGCAAGCACCGTTCGCGGCCGATGACCACGATCGCGGCGCCGAAGAAGACGGAGAAGAAGAGCACCTGAAGCAGGCTGTTGCTGGCGAAAGCGCCGATCACGCTGGACGGAATGACATCCAGGATGAAGGCCGCTGCATCCTTGGGGACTGCGTGGCCGGTTTTAGCGTCGAGCGCTTCCTGGGAAAGGGTAGCGGGATCGATGTTGAGGCCAGCACCAGGCTGGACAATGTTGGCGACGACCAGGCCGAAAACCAGGGCGAAAAGCGTGGCGCCGGTGAAGTACAGGAGTGCTTTGACCCCGACCCGTCCGACCGCCTTGACGTCGCCCACTGCCGAGATGCCTGTGACGATCACGAGGAAAATTAGCGGGGCGATGATCATTTTGATGAGTTGAATGAATCCATCACCCAGTGGCCGGAGTGCGGACCCGATGTTCGGCCAGAAATGACCGATGAGCACACCTGCGACGACGGCGATCAGGATTTGAAAAAAGAGCGACTGGTACAGCCGCTTTTTCTTCTGCGGGGCCGAACTCGCCTTCAGCGCCGCGGGGTCTGGGATCTTCATTGATCTGAACCAATCAGTTTGGGAACAGCCCCTCGTTTTGGGGGGATGTTTTCAATGTAAGCCGGGTCACATCATTCCGCAAGGGGAGATTCGATTTCCATATTGCGGAAGTCACAATGCGTTTGGTATGCCACTTTTAGGTGCCGCTACGACCCACTTTGGCAGAGGAAAGCCCCCAGAACGCCGGAAAATTCGGCGTTCTGGGGGCTTGGCGGCCTCAATGTTGGTCGTGGCGGCCCGGGTGGGCGCGCCGGGGCAGCCGGGAGTCCTAGCCGCGGCCTACGAAGGGCATGCCTGCCGCGGTCACCACCAGCGAACCGACACTGGCCGACGCCGGCATATTGGCCATTAGCAGCACAGCCCGGGCGGCGTCATCCACGGGGAACATGGGCTCCACCTTGCGGGAACCGTCGGCCTGCAGCGCACCCGAGCCAACCCCGATGGTGTCCATGATTTCGGTGCGGGTATTGCCGATGTCGATCTGCCCGCACGTAATCCCGAATTCCCGCCCGTCGAGCTCAATACTCTTGGTCAGACCGGTCATGGCGTGCTTGGTCACCGTGTACGCCACCGACCGGGGCCTGGGCGAGTGCGCGGAGATGGAGCCGTTGTTGATGATCCGGCCACCCTGCGGCTGCTGGCTTTTCATGGTCCGGACGGCCTCGGAGGCACAGAGCATGGACCCTGTCACATTCACCCGCAACGTGGCTTCCCACTCCGCGACGTCAAGATCGCCCACGTCCCCGGACGGCCCGAAGACGCCGGCATTGTTGAACAGAACATCAACCCGGCCCCAGCGTTGGCGGACTTGCTCGAAAAGGCGCGCGACGTCGTCGGGCGCTGTCACATCGCACGGTACGGCAAGCGCTTCGGGGTGACCATCGGCCGTCTCCAGCAGCTGCGCTTCCCGCCGCCCCGCAAGCGCCACCCGGTAGCCGTCGTCGAGCATGAGCCTGGCCACCGCCCGCCCGATCCCGGACCCCGCACCGGTTACGACGGCGACCTTTGGGTCCGCGGGCAGGCTGGAGTCAGTCATGTGGTTGCCTTTCGGTGGTTTTAGAGCGCACTGGACTGGGCGACGGACGATATCGGCCAGCCTATGACAGTCTTCGGGCGCGGTGTGGCGTAGGTTCGGACCTTGGACGTGGAGAGGCCAAGCCGGACGAGGGATTCTGCAATGGTGACGGCCGAGGCCACACCATCAACCACCGGGACTCCGGTGCGCTGGCGGATCTGCTCATCAAGCCCTGCCATGCCGCCGCAGCCCAGGACAATCACTTCCGCATGGTCCTTGCTGACAGCTTCCTCAGCCTGGCCGACAATCGCCTCGACAGCACGTTCCGGGTACTCCTCCAGCTCCAGAACAGCCATCCCGCTGGCTCGCACGGAAGCGCAGCGGGCATCCAGTCCGGCCAGCTTGAGGCGGTCCTCAATCAGGGGCACTGCGCGGTCCAAGGTGGTGACGACAGAGTACTTGTGACCCAGGAACATCGCTGTGCTGGCCGCGGCCTCGGTGATGTCCACCACCGGAACCTCCAGGAGTTCCTGCAGGCCCTCCCTGCCGTGCTCGCCGTAACCGGCCTGGATGACGGCGTCGAACGGCTCCGGGTAATTGACCACAGCGTCCATGACGGCGATCGCGGCCAGATAGCTTTCGAAGTTGCCCTCACAGGAGTCGGCACCAAAACGCGGCGTGATGCCGATGATCTCGGTTCCGGGAGCTGCGGCAGCGCGGGCCTGGGCTGCGATGGAGTCCGTCATGGACTGCGTGGTGTTCACGTTTGCGACAAGAATGCGCATGGTATTTCCTCTCAATGGCAGCGCCCGCCCTGCGGCCAGTTGACCGGAAGGACGGGCGGCGCCTTTTGTCACGTGTCAGTGGGTGCTGGCGACGGCGATCGGCTCGCCGGAAACGTCCTCGTGGACCTGCTTCTTGTCCGCAACGGCGAAGTAGGTGAGCGCTGCGACACCGGCCCCGATGAACCAGGCGAACGGTGCCGCGGCTGCCAGTCCAGGGATGAACGCGATGGCGATCGCCAAGGCAGCAGCCGGAAGCATTGCAATGACAGCCTTCGGGTTGACGCCCCGCTTGTAGAAGTAGGCACCCTTGGGGTCTTCCGTGTAGAGCTCGGGGACATTGACCTTGCCGCGGCGGACCAGCCAGTAGTCAGCCATGACAACACCGAACAGCGGGCCAAGCAAAGCACCGAGGCCACCCAGGAAGTACACAATCACAATCGGGTTGTTGTAGAGGTTCCACGGCAGGATGATCAAGCCGATGGTTCCGCTGACCCAAGCAGCCTTGCGGAAGTTCAGGTGCCGCGGGAACAGATTGGTCAGCGCGTAGACCGGAGCCACGAAGTTGGCCATGAGGTTCACCGCGATGGTCAGGATCAGCAAAGCAAGGCAAGCCAGGACCAGCAGCAGCGTGTTGGGGATGCTCTGGACGATGTCCGAAGGGCTTTGGATGACCGTTCCGTTGATCTTGTACTGGCCGCCGGCCATGACGACGACGATGGCGCCAAAGACGAGCATGTTGATGGGAATGCCCCAGAAGTTTCCCTTGACGATCGACTTCTTGGACGTAGAGGACCTGGTGAAGTCGCAGAAGTTCAGGACGAACGTTCCATAGATGGACACCCAGAGGGCGCCGCCGGCAAAGATGGTCAGCCACATCTCGGTACCTTCAAGGCCCTTGATGCCGGTCCACTGGATGGCGCCACCGGCTTCGATGAAGACCCAGACGGCGATCGCGGCCATGGTGACGAGGATGACGGGGCCAGCGAAGGCCTCGTATTTGCGGATCATCTCCATACCGAAGCTGACGATGACCAACTGCACGATCCACAGGGCAACGAACGAGAACCAACCGAGCGTGGAAAGGCCCAGGATGGAGTTGCTGTCCAGGTCCTTCAAGCCAGGAGCCATGGCCACGAGCATGACGCGCAGGACGACGGAGGCCAGGTAGGTCTGGATGCCGAACCAGGCGACTGCGACGGCGCCACGGACAAGGCTTGCGATCTGGGCTCCCCTGATGCCAAAGCTGATGCGGCTCATCACTGGGAAGGGAACGCCCATCTTTTGGCCCATGAATCCTGAGAAGTTCAGGAGGGCGAAAAGAAGCACGGCACCGATCCCAAGGGCAACCAGGATTTGCCAGCCGCCCAAGCCAAGGGAGAACAGGCCGATGGCGAAGGCATAGTTACCCAGGCTGTGGACGTCGTTGGCCCAGAGGGTAAAGATGCTGTAGCTGGTCCACTTGCGGCCTTTGGCTTTGGTGGGTGCGAGGTCGATGTTGTAAAGACTGGGACTGATGGTACGGCCTGCGGCTTCGGAAGCAATCGCACAAAGATCCGTGTTTCCCACGACCGGGTGGTTGGGGGCGCCCGTCTCTGCGTCTTCCGGAGTCTCATTGACGCCGACTGATGAAGTCGTCTGCATCGTGGATCTCCACTTCGTACTGATTCCACAATATGGAATCAAGTTATTGAATAGTGAAAGAACTGTATGACGCAGGTCACCTCCAGTCAAGGTTGAGACTGTACGCCGGGTCACATTCGGTTGTTTGCCGTGAGGATTGCCGGTTGACTGTTTCGGATACGTGATCCGTGTTGACGCTGCCCACGGGCGCACGTAATCTCGAATTGCAGAATTTTATTCTCACAATACGAAATTCCCTTGAGCGCCCCCACAGAGCAAGCGCCCATACATTCAATGAAGAGAGGTTGGACGTGGCTGCAGGAGAAGAGACCTCACACATCCTCAGCGGGTTGACTGCCCAGCTGCCTGATCGTGATCC
>NZ_SZVS01000023.1 GCF_007670255.1 Paenarthrobacter nicotinovorans
AAACCGGCACACCCTGGTTCATCCCCCCACCCCACATCGACCCCCACCAAACACCCCGCCGCAACCACCACCACACACCACTGCGAACATAAACAAGAGCGCTCGAATGCATGGGGCATCCACGGAGCCGTTCACTGTCGCCGGCTTGGGGCATCCGTCGGGGCCCTATTGGTCGCTACACGCCCAGAATCAACGCGCCCGCAATCAGCGCGACGTCGGCCACCCGGTGTACGACTCCGCAAGGTAAGCCTTGGCGTGCTCGGAGGTGACCACTGAGTGCAGCTCGCCGAGTTGACGGGCACGGTCGAAGTCATCGGCCCCAGGAACGGTGTGCAGCATGGATGTCATCCAGTAGGAGAAGTGCTGGGCCTTCCAGACGCGGTCCAAGGCGCGGTCGCTGTACGAATCCAGGAGGGCCGTGGAACCGTTGGAGTAGAAGGAGTCAAGCCCCTCGAACAATACCTTGACATCATGGATGGCCAGGTTGAGCCCCTTCGCCCCAGTCGGAGGGACCGTGTGGGCGGCATCGCCGGCGAGGAAGAGATTGCCGTGGCGCATCGGAGTGTGAACAAAACTGCGGAAGGGAAGGACCATCTTTTCAAGGACCGGCCCTTCCTTGAGCTCAAAGCCGTTGCCGTTGACACGCTTGCGGAATTCTGACCAGATGCGTTCGTCGTTCCAGTCGGCGGGGTTTTCTTTGGGGTCGCACTGGAAGTACATCCGCTGAACCGTCTCGGTGCGTTGGCTGATCAGGGCGAAGCCCTCTTTGGAATTGGCGTAGATCAACTCATCCGAACTGCGCGGGGCTTCTGCAAGGATGCCGAACCAGGCGAAGGGGTATTCGTGGAAGTACCACTTGCGGTGGGCTTCGGGAATTTGGAAGCGGCAGTGGCTACGCGAGCCGTCGGCCCCTACGAGGAAGTCAGCCTGGATCTCGAACTCCTGGCCCTCCGAGTCGGTGAACCAAACTTTCGGCTTGCCTTCGAGATCGTGAACGGTAGTGTCCGACACGCTATAGCGGACGTCGCCGCCGTCGGCCTCCCTACGTGCGGCGAGGTCCATGAAAACGTCGGTCTGCGGGTACAACCATACGGATTCACCAACAAGCTCCTTGAAGTTGATGCGGTGGTTCTCGCCGTTGAAGCGCAGTTCGATTCCATCGTGGCGGTCACCTTCTCGCAGGACGCGGTCGGACACACCTGAGTCCACCAAAAGGTTCACTGTGCCGTGCTCCAGAATTCCGGCGCGGACCGTCTCCTGGATGTCCTTGCGGCTGCGGATCTCGACCACCACAGAGTCGATTCCCTGCTTCGCCAAGAGATGGGAAAGCATGAGCCCCGCGGGGCCTCCGCCCATAATGGCTACCTGGGTGGTGATGGGTGTACGTGCCATGGTTCCTCGCTTCGTTGCGGTTCCCGCCTTCTGCAGAACGGGTTGAGCTTGGAATCAGTGTGCCCCGCGGCAAGTGAGTGGCATTACACGAATTCCATTGAACGGAAGTCGTGATGAGTTCCCAACTGACGTCCAATGCCGCGCGCCGCAGTCTGCAGAGCCGGCACCAACGCCTGCAGACGCATCTCGGCAAGAGGTACCACGACACCCAACGCTGCCACCGTCCGGCGCCGGGCGTCCATGACCGGCACCGCGATCCCCCACGTGTCAGGGTCCACCACGCCCGCCAACTGGGAATAGCCTCGCTGCGCGGCTTCTGCCAGGAGGTGACGGACGACGTCGGCAGTAACCTTTCCGGCAGGGTCGCGGAATTGTTTGAGGTACTCCGCCTGCAGTTCGCGGGACTGGTTGGACATCAACGCAAGCCCGGCCGAGGAGATGTGGACAGGCATCCTCCCTGCGACCTTGGCCCGGTTGGCCACGGAACCCCGCCGGGAAAGTCGCTCCACAAAGAGGGCTTCCCAGCCTTCGAGTACCGCCAGATTGACGTTCTGGTTCAGCACCTGCTGGATGTCTTCCATGAACGGCATCGCTGCCTGGCGAAGTTCCAATGTCGGTGAATTCCGGTTGACGAGTTCCCACAGACGCAGCCCGAGGCGCACCGTTCCGCCCGCCCCAAGATCCAGCAGCCCCTGCTCCGCGAGCTGGCGCACCAACCGGTGGGCGGAGGACAACGGCAGGCCAGCCCGCTCGGCGAGCTCGCTCAGCTGCAGCGAAGTCGCACCCTCGGGGAATGCGGAGATGACCCTGACCACCCGCTCCACCACGGAGTCGCCGGACGTTGAGTTGGCCACAGTTCGACACCTTCCTGCACGCGCATCATTGACGCATGAAACTCACACAAGGGCGTCGAACGATGAAGCCCTCCCCGAACCCGCGATTCCATGAAGCCGGGATTCCATTCAATGGTAGAACGTGCGCGGCGTTACAGGGCAGAGTGATACAAATCTCGTAACCGACCGGTCGTTCAGATGACCGGCACCCCAATAATGAGGACGCTATGCCAACGATGTCATCTGCCCGCCGCTCCCAATGGCCTGTCTGGCTTTGCTGGCTGGCAATGGTCCTGGACGGTTTCGACCTTGTGGTCCTGGGAACCGTCATCCCCACGCTGATCAAGACCGGCGAACTTGGCTTTGACGCTGTGGGAGCCACCTTCGCTGCCACCATCTCCTTGGTTGGTGTCGGCTTGGGTGCACTCTTCATCGCACCGCTTTCGGACAAGTTCGGTCGCCGCAAGCTGCTGATCGCCTGCGTGGCAGGCTTCTCGATCTTCACCATCGGAGTGGCTTTTGCGCCCAATGTGGCCGTGTTCTCCGTGTTGCGTCTTCTTGCCGGTCTTGGCCTTGGCGCCTGCCTTCCCGCAGCCCTGGCCTACATGAACGACTACGCCCCGACAGGCACAGCCGGAAAATCCACCACCAGGACCATGACCGGATATCACGTCGGCGCCGTCGCCACAGCCCTTCTGGCCATCATCATCGTGCCGAACTGGCGCCTCATGTTCATCATTGGCGGCGTTGCGGGCTTGGTGCTCTTGCCGTTCCTCTGGGCCAAGTTGCCCGAGTCACTGCCCGAAGCAGCTCCGGCGCAGGCCGGCGTGGCATCGAAGCCGACCGCCGCCGTCGAACGTTCCACTGAAGCAGCTCCCAAGAAGGGCTTCCGCGACCTGCTCCAGAAGCCGTATCCGGTGGTGGCACTGGGAATCGGTGTGGCGTCGTTCATGGGATTGTTGCTGGTCTACGGGCTCAACACCTGGCTGCCCCAGCTGATGGCCGCTGCCGGATACCCCGTCAGCACGGGCCTGACGCTGCTGCTTGTCCTGAACCTCGGGGCTGTCGCAGGGCTTTTCCTGGCTGGAGTCTTGGCCGATAAGCACGGGACCAAGAAGATCGTGCTGATGTGGTTCGGGTTGTCGGCGGTGTTCCTGGCCATTCTGAGCGTCAAGATCCAGAACGAATTCCTGCTGAACGCCGCCGTGTTCGTGACCGGCATTTTCGTCTTCAGCTCCCAGGTGTTGGTGTACGCCTGGGTCAGCCAGCTGTTCCCCGCGACCCTCCGCGGAACCGCCCTTGGTTTCGCCGCCGGAGTTGGCCGGCTCGGCGCCATCGTCGGCCCGGCCGTTACGGGAACGCTGGTTGCGGCCAATATCGCGTACCCCGCCGGCTTCTACGTGTTCGCCGCGGCGGGCGTGCTGGCCGTTGCTGCGCTGTTCCTGGTCCCGCGCGAGGTCAGGAACAGCGAAGAAGCAATTACGGCTGACCGCTAGCCGGGTTCCGGGGACTTCGGCAGGTTGAATCCCTGACTGTCCCCAGGAGCTGCGGCCCGGCGGCAAAGCAACGGTCGGTGGACTTCCTCAGCTCCGGGAGTGCCTCCACTGCGGTGTCGAAGTGATCTTCCCGGATCATCATTTCAATGGCCCGGCACTGGGTTTCCGTTTCCACTGCACCCACCATGGCGGAGGAAATCTTGAGGCTGAGAACCGCGTCCATGCTGGCTTCGGGGTCATGGTGGCACAGGCCATTGGACAACCTGAGGAGTCTGCCGGGCAGCATCGCAAGGTAGGTGGAGAAGAAGCGCAGCGCCAGCCGGGAGTCACCCAATTCCTCGGCCAATGCCTGCAACCTCCACGGTTCGAGCGGGCTGGAGCCGTGGTTGGGGCTGGGTGCTGGACGGTCACTCACCGCTGGCTGCCTGGGCCTGCGCAGCGCCTTCCGGCGCCGTCTTGCTGGGGTCTTTGGTCCAGATGGAAACCAGCATTCCGATCACCAAAATCGCCGGCGCGCCATACATCAGGGTGTTCAGCACCATGGGTTCACGGAGGACCCGGATGGCGTTGCCCACGAAGGGGATGGTTGCCACCTGCTTGTCCACGGTCTTGCCCTGGAGAGTGGCGATCCATGGATCGAGGCCGTTGTTGGCGTCGCCCTTGGTTTGCACGGCAACGCCACCGTCCGCGGTGGTGGTGATCTCGACGATGCGGTGGGTTTCCACCCGCTGATCCTCCACGGGAATGTGGTAGGTGATGATGTCACCCACTTTTACGTCCTGGACCGGCGTCGGGACAGTCACGACCACGTCGCCCGGGTTGATCAGCGGGGACATGGATCCCGTCAGCATGGTGGAGGTCTGGTAGCCCAGGACACGGGGCCCGATGGCCAGGAACAGGAACACCAGCGCGCCCAGGACCAGCAGTCCAACGCCGATGCCCCTTGCCACAGCACCGGCAACGCGGCGGAGGACGCTTTTGGCTGCCGGGGCTGCGGCATCGGCGGCAGTTTCGCGGGGCCCTACGACGGCGGGGCTTACGACGGCGGTGTCGCTCACGGGGGTGGTGCCCACCTTCCGGGTGGCGGGCTTGATAGCCGAAGCCTTGGCTGCGGAACGCCGGCCGTGGAGTGCTGGTCCGTTGAGTGTTTCGATGGCGCTCATGTCCTGGCGTTCCTTTCGGTCTGTGGGGCAGATTGCTCTGTGGAAGTACGTAAACTGCGCCGCCGGGCCTGATCGGGCTGGGGGGGATGGTGCCGATCAGGCCCGGCGGGGTTCGGGGGTGTGGTGGTTATTTGGTGGTTTCGGTGCGCTGTGTGCCGGTGAAGGCGAACGCGATGGTGGAGGTGGCGCCTTGGAAGGTGTTGTCCGCGGTGGTGGGGAACGCGGTGGT
>NZ_SZVS01000024.1 GCF_007670255.1 Paenarthrobacter nicotinovorans
GGAATTCTTCGACGGCGCTCCTAATTCGTAGTTAAGCGGCTTCCAGGTGACCAGGTGGTGGGGCTCTTCCCGGGGCTGTCTTGTTGGGGTTCTGTGGGGGAGTCACCGGTGGTGACGCCTTCGGCGCTCTTGGATCTTGGAATCCTCGACGCAGAGCGGCGCGGTCACCGGCGGCCCCTCCGCGGGACTCCCAGATGTGACCGCAAATCGCTTCCGGCGGGACCAGGTCAGCTGGCCCCGCCGGAAGCTGTTATCGGGGTTCCCGCGGTGGCAGCGCTGCTGCGACGCCTCCGGCGCTCTTGGGTCCTTGAACCCTCGACGAAGAGCGGCGCGTAACGGCGGATTCACGCCGCAGGCCCCCCGGACCGGGCCGGCCAATGCTTCGGTGTTGTTGCCGGCCAGGTTCCGCCGCCCGCGTGGCGGCGGAACCCCCGACTGATGGCGTGGTACTTGGTTCTCGTGGTGGCGTGCAGGCTGCGGGATGACCCCTTCCTTCTCCGGGAGCCGTGGAGCTCTTGGTTAGACCGGGGCGCCCGAAGTGGACTCGTTTCACGAACGGCTGGTGAGATGGCAGACCTTCGAGTCTTGGAATTAGGGCGCTGCGTGATCCGAACTGGCACACCCCGAGAACAGAACACACCCTTGACTGCGAGGAGCACAGATTGGACCTCTACTGCGGGATCGACTGGGCCGAAGGCCACCATGACATCGCTATTATCGACAGCGCCGGCGAGCTGCTGGCCAAACGCCGGATCACCGACGACGCCGCCGGCTACCGGGACCTGATGGAATTGCTCGCCGACCATGGGGACACACCCCAGGACCCCGTCCCGGTGGCGATCGAAACCAGCCAGGGCCTGCTCGTCGCGGCCCTGCGCGCCGGCGCCCGGAAAATCTATGCGGTCAATCCGCTCTCCGCCGCCCGCTACCGCGACCGGCACGGGGTCTCGAAGAAGAAGTCCGACCCGGGCGATGCCCTGGTGCTGGCGAACATCCTGCGCACCGACGCCCATGCGCACCGCCCCCTGCCGGCCGACACCGAGCAGGCGCGGGCGATCACCGTCCTGGCCCGCGCCCAGCAGGACGCGGTCTGGGCACGCCAGCAGACCGCCAACCAGCTCCGCTCCGTGCTGCGCCAGTTCTACCCGGCCCTCCTACAGGCCGGCGCGATCTGGCAGAACGGCCTTACCCGCCCTGAAATCAGGGAACTGCTGCGCATCGCCCCCACCCCGGGCACGGGCGCACGGCTCAGCACCGCCCGGATCGAAACCGCCCTGCGCCGCGCGGGACGGTCCCGCGGCATCACTGCCCAGGCCCAGCGGATCAAAACCATCTTCCGCGGCGATCACGCCCGCCAGCCCCAGGCCGTCGAAGACGCCATGGGCCAGCAGGCCGCCGGCCTGCTGCTTCTCCTCGACGCCGCCTGCCAGGCCGTCGACCAGCTCGGCGCCGCCGTCGAGGAAGCCTTCCTCACCCACCCCGACGCCCAGATCCTGCTCAGCTTCCCCGGGATCGGAAACCAGCTCGGAGCCCGGCTCCTGGCCGAAATCGGAGACGACAGGCAACGGTTCGCAGACGCCCGCGCCCTGAAGGCCTACGCCGGCTCCGCACCCATCACCAGAGCCTCGGGCAAGAAGAAATTCGTCGGCCGCAGATTCGTCAAGAACGACCGCCTCAGCACCGTCGGCTACATGTGGGCACTGTCCGCCCTCACCGGATCCCCAGGCGCCAAAGCCCACTACAAACGCCGCCGCGCAGCCGGGGACTGGCACGCAGCAGCCCAACGCAACCTCTTCAACCGCCTCCTCGGCCAACTCCACCACTGCCTCACCACCAACACCCAATTCGACGAAACCACAGCCTTCACCCCACCCGCAGAGCTCGCTGCTTGACTTCCTAAACACGTGAGATGTCTGCGTCGCTT
>NZ_SZVS01000025.1 GCF_007670255.1 Paenarthrobacter nicotinovorans
CTAGACGATATGTGTGTGGCCGGGTGCAGTTGGCTGGTCGGTTTCCTTCTGAGGGCGCGATTGTTGCCGGGCAAGGTTTCGAAGCGCCAGCTTTGGGCGGGCGTTCGGGGGTTTGTTTGTTCGGTGGCGCTCCGGATCCTTGCCCGGCAGCTCTGGCCCGTGTCAGAAAGACACCGTGGGGTGCGGGGGCTGGAACCTTCTCTTCAACCGATGTCGTAGGTTGCCCCAGACTTGATCCCAGGGGGTAGAGCCACATTTGAAGTTTGGAGGTTCCAGCTATGTTTGAGCGTACTCACGTCGGCCTGGATGTCCACGCTTTGACTGTCGTCGCGTGCGCGATCGATAGCCAGACCGGTGAGATCTTCCGTGCCCGGCTCACACCGGATCATGGTGAAATTCTGGAATGGATTACGGCCCTGCCTGGCCCGTGCCGGGTGGTCTACGAGGCCGGGCCGACCGGATTCCCGCTGGCCAGGGCCTTGCGCGCTGCCGGGATCGAGTGCGTGGTCGCGGCCCCGTCCAAGCTCCAGCGCCCGCCCGGTGACCGGATCAAAACAGACCGCAACGACGCTCTGCATCTGGCCCGGCTGCTGAAACTGGACCAGATCACCGAGGTCACGGTCCCCAGCCCGTCCCAGGAAGCTGCCCGGGACTTGGTCCGTGCCCGGGAAGACATCCGGGGAGATCTGATGCCTGCCCGGCACCGGGTTTCCAAACTTCTGCTGCGCCAAGGCATTTACTACACGGGCGGCCATACCTGGACCCAGGAGCATCTGGCCTGGCTCTATCGTCAGCACTTCGATTCACCGGCTCTGCAACTGACCTACGACCTCGCGCTCGAATCAGTCAGCGAAATCCTCGATCGCCGCTCGCGGGCCGACGCGGCCATCCGGACCATGGCCTACGACAGCGAGTACACCCCGGTCGTGCGCGCCCTCGAATGCCTCCGCGGCGTTTCAACGCTCACGGCCTTCGGCCTGGCCGTGGAAATCGGTGACTGGAATAGGTTCACCGGCCGGACCATCGGCGCTTACCTCGGTCTGGTTCCGAGTGAAAACTCATCCGGCCAGCACCGTTCCCAAGGCTCGATCACCAAGACCGGGAACACCCACGCGCGCCGGCTCCTCGTCGAAGCCGCCTGGCACCACCGCCGTTCCTACACCCACCCTTCCCAAGCACTGCGCTCCCGCTGGGAAGCGGCAACCCCTTGGGAAAGAGCCCGCGGCAAAGCCGGCAACAGACGCCTGCACGAACGCTGGCTCAGCTACCAGGAACGGCGGAAACGTCCCGTCGTCGCCAACGTCGCCGTCGCCCGTGAACTCGCCGGCTGGTGCTGGTCACTGGCCAGCGAAGCCCAACGCACAGCGCAGCACCAAAACCCCTAAACGTCCGGGACCTCACCACCAGGGGACCCGCCGGGTAAACCGGCAGCGCGTGGAGCGAACTCGCGACCCAACTATGAGCAACCTTTCAAGGCCACGCCCGACCCTAGAGAAGCGATAGCCTCCAGCCGGACACCTCGTCCTGCGGTAACCAACCCGCGCATATTAGTCTGACCACGCCGTCGCCCAACGACACGCTGGCCCCCCACACAGAGAACTCCCGGACCAAAAAGGAAGCGACCCCGGACACAAACCGAGGCCGCTTCCCCACGCCCATTGACAAAAGAAACTACATATTAGTTGGG
>NZ_SZVS01000026.1 GCF_007670255.1 Paenarthrobacter nicotinovorans
TGTCATGTCTCAGGACCTTGTAGACAGTTCATGTCTCAGGACTTCGTAGACAGTTGGTGTCTCATGAGTGTGTAGACAGTTCGTCCTGGTGTGTGGGGTTCCGGGGTTTGAGTTGTGGGTAGGTGGTTCGTTTCTTGCGGGCGCCTCGGGGGTCGGCGGCGACTCCCGAGGGTTTACCGTTGCCGACGTACCGGGTTCCTCGCGGTGGCCGGGGGTGGGTGATGATCTCGGTGCCTTGTGCTCCGAAGAACATGATGTCGGCGTCGTTGTAGAGGACGTGCACGATGGTGCCGATGTGTTCTTTGCCTAGCTTGAAATGGGTTCCGAGGATCGTCACGGATCCGCTTCGGTTCACTGTTCGTTGCGCGCTTTGCCGTTCCGGGCCGGGTGAAACGGGTGCAGGGGTGATCGGTGGGGGTGTTTTGGGGGTTGCGTTCCATGCTTCGATTGGTGTCATTCCTGCTGGCAGGCCCTGATGTTCGCGTTCGTTGTTGTAGTACAGGTCGAAGGCGTCCACTTGGGCCTGAAGTGCGGTCATGGTGGACGCCGGTGGCTGCCGGTGCAGGTATCGATGCAAGGTCTGATGGAAGCGTTCGTTCTTGCCTTGGGTGGTGGGTTTGTAGGGTTTGCCCGTGATCGGTTCGACGCCCTTGGCTTTGAGGAACTCCACCAGAGCCCCAGAGCGCCCGCGACGGGTGGGATTCAGTGCCGTGCCGTTGTCAGAGAGGAATCTCTGTGGCGTTCCGTGGCGTTCGATCGCCTGCGTGACGACGGCGATAGCGGCAGCACTGGTTTCCCCGGTTGCGACCAAGGACGCCAGGGCCAGACGCGAATGGTCATCGATGAGTTGGAAGATCGCCACTTTCTTACCGCCGGCGAGCTGCCACTCGGTCGAGTCGATCTGCCAGCACGCGTTCGGTTGCGGATAGACGAAGCGTTTGTACGCGCTCCGTGGCTTCTTCCGAGGCTCGGGCACGACCATTCCTGCCCGGACAAAGATCCTGGCCACGGTGGCTCGCGACGGCGGCTTCAGACCCATCCTTGAGAGCTTGGCGATGACCGAGAGCGGGCCGTGATCCAGGCCCCTGTCCTGGAGTTCTGCTCGAGTATCGAGCAGCAGCTCGATCATGGCCGGCTCCGTGACAGTGGGCATGGTCTTCGGGACCGTGGGTTTCTTCTCCAGCGCTTTCACTGGCCCGACCTCCGAAGCTGCCGCCCGGACCCGGTAAAACCAGGCCCGGGAGACATTGTGCTTCCTGCAGAACGCTGTAACCGCGCCCCTGGGTGAATCCTCGGACCACGTTGCCACAGCATGCCGGATCTTGATGTCGGGCTGGGATTTACTCATGGACAGCAGCAAACCCGCCCGACAAATGTCCACGATGTCCTGAGACAGAGTGTCTACGAAGTCATGAGACAGAACTGTCCATTAAGTCATGAGACTCCACAG
>NZ_SZVS01000027.1 GCF_007670255.1 Paenarthrobacter nicotinovorans
ACCCAACTGTGAGTCTTGATCGTGGCTGGTCTGGGACTGGCTGGCAGGATGGGTGCAGGCCGTTCCGCCCGATGGATGTGACTCGTTACCCAACTGACCCGGAAGGTGTCTTTCCCTAGACCTGTCAGTCCATCGGGGTGGTACGGCCGGCACCTGTCCGGCCCACCTCGGTAGCTTGATCAGAAGATTGTCCGCCCCTTTGCGGGGGCGTGACTCGTCACAGTGCTGTTCCTTGGTGACCTCTACCCGGACTGGTACCGGCCGGCGACGGCCATGACCATGTCCGTGAGAGGAAAGGTACCAATGACCGCCATGTCTATCGTCGCGCATACTCATCCATTTGTCGTCGGCGTCGACACGCACGCCCGTAACCACGTCTACGCGATCCTCACCGCGAATACCGGTGCTTTGCTCGAATCCCGGGACTTCCCCGCGACCGGCGCCGGGATCAACCGGGCGATCGACTGGGTCGCCCGGCGTACTGGTGGCAGTGCCGATACGCTGTGGGTGATCGAAGGTGCCGCGTCCTACGGGGCGATCCTGGCCGGCACCGTGGCCACCCATGGTTTCCCGGTGGCCGAAGCGCCGCGCATGGATGCCAGGAAGCGCCGTGGGGTGGGCAAGACCGATGCCCTGGACGCCCACCAGATCGCCATGACGGCCCTGCCTCTGCCGGTGGAGCAGCTGCGCCGGCCCCGCCTTCATGCGGGGATCCGCCAAGGTGTGAGGATTTTGGTGACGGCGAGGGGATCCATGAGCAAGGACCGCACCCGCTCGATCAACGCGCTCAACGCCCTGGCACGGAGCAATGACCTGGGCATGGACGCCCGTAGGAAGCTCACCAGCGCCCAGATCACCGAGATCTCCAAATGGCGGTCCCGAGAGGAAGAGCTCTCCCTGGCCATCGCCCGCGCTGAGGCCGTGCGGCTGGCTAAACACGTCCTGGCCCTCGATGAACAGCTCACGGCCAACGAGAACCAGCTCGATGAACTGATCAAAGCCAGTGAAGCCGCGCCCTTACTGGAGGAGACAGGCTTCGCGGCTATAAGTGCCGCGAAGTGCCTCGCTGCGTGGTCGCACGAAGGAAGGGTCCGTAACGAGGCGGCATTCGCCTCCCTGGCCGGAGTGAACCCCATACCCGCATCCTCCGGGAACACGGTCAGGCACCGCTTGAACCGGGGCGGTGACAGGGCACTGAACAGTGCTCTCCACATGGCGGCAATAAGCCGGATGACCCATGATTCAGAAACACGGCAATACGTGGAGAAACGACGGGCCGAAGGTCGCACCAACAAGGAAATACGCCGCTGCATCAAACGCTACATGGCCCGCCACATCTACCGCACACTCAACGCTGCCGCAACAGCAACCCAAACCCCTTGACAGACATAGAAGAGTCTAG
>NZ_SZVS01000003.1 GCF_007670255.1 Paenarthrobacter nicotinovorans
GAGCCAGCTGGCGAACCTGCCGTCCACCCGGCCACTGGGCCGGATCCAGATGGCGAACACGTCGGCGGCCGCCGTCGTTGCTTCAGGAAGCGTTGTAGCCGTAGGGGTTGTTCTTCTGCCAGCGCCAGTGGTCCTCGCACATCTGGTCCACTGTTTTGGTGGTCGACCAGCCAAGGTCGGCCAAAGCCGAAGAAGCGTCGGCCCAGAAAGCGGGGAGATCGCCTGCACGGCGTCCCGTGATCTCGTAAGGGATCGGCTGGCCCACAGCCTTTTCGAAGGAACGGAGTACCTCCAGCACGGAAGAGCCACGGCCTGAGCCCAGGTTCCACCGGCGGACGCCAGCGCGGTTGGCGATGTAGCTCAGGGCTGCTACATGGCCCTCGGCAAGGTCCACCACGTGGATGTAGTCACGTTGTGCCGTGCCGTCCGGGGTGTCGTAGTCACCGCCGAAGACCATTAGCTTCTCGCGGCGTCCAACGGCTACCTGGGCGATGAACGGAACGAGGTTGTTCGGAATGCCCTGGGGGTCTTCGCCGATACGGCCGGACGGGTGCGCTCCCACGGGGTTGAAGTAGCGCAGCAGTGCTATGTGCCAGCGGTCGTCCGCGTTGCCCAGGTCGGAGAGGATGTCCTCGATCTGTTCCTTGGTGCGGCCGTAGGGGTTGTTGGCACCGATTTCCATCTTCTCGATGTAGGGGATCGGGTTGTGCTCGCCGTACACCGTTGCCGAGGAGCTGAAGACGATGGAGCGGACATCGTGCTTGTCCATCGCGCGGAGCAGGTTCAGGGTGCCCACAATGTTGTTGTAGTAATACGCGAGGGGTTCCTGGACGGACTCGCCAACTGCCTTCAAACCCGCGAAGTGGATGACGGCGTCGATCTGGTGCTGGTCGAACACGGCCTCAACAGCGGGCTCGTCCACCAGGTCGACCTTGTGGAAGGCGGCGGTCTTGCCGGTCAGCTCGGACACGCGGCGGAGTGACTCCTCGCTGGAGTTCACCAGGTTGTCCAGCACGACGACGTCGTGGCCGGCTTCCTGAAGGGACAAGACGGTGTGGGAGCCGATGTAGCCGGTGCCACCCGTGACAAGAATTTTCATGGTCCCTACGCTATCGGAAATCGAGGGCACGCCGCTCCGTGTTGAGCGGAGTGGAAGCACGTTCGTGCTAAAAACGATTAGTGCCCAAAATTGTTGATGCCGAAGCCCGGCGCCAGGAAGTCGTCCACGCCGTATTCAGGATCATCGCCAGTGATGGCTTGGAGCGGGCCTCCCTCAGGGAGGTAGCGGATGAGGCCGGGTTGGCTGTGGGCTCTGTGCGTCACTATTTTGCCAGCAGCGATGAACTACTCGTCTTCTCTTTCGGGGCAGTGATAGACCGCATTGCCGGACGGCTTGAATCCGCCCTTGCGGCGGTAGAGCAGGAAGTCCTCGGCACCCCGGAACAAGACGCTGCCGTCCTGAACCTCCTGGGCCAGCTCTTGCCCCTGGACGAGGAACTCGCCGTCGACGCCTGCGTGTGGATGGCTTTCCGGCACGCTGCCCGCATCAAGCCGGTCCTGGCCCCGGAAGCAGAGCGGAGCCACAGGGCGGTGGCTGCGATCGTGGGCCGCCTGATCCTTCTCCTGAACCCAGCCCAGGCTGACCACCAGCAGAATCTTGTCACCGAGGCTGAGCGGCTCCTGGCCACCATGGATGGGCTGAGCATGCACGCTTTGCTGCAACCGGAGTGGATGACGGCCGAAGTGTGCAGCGATGTCCTCACGGCCCACCTGAGGTCGCTGCGGGAGCTGGCAGCCCCCTAGCGCCTGAAGCCCCGTAGCGCCGGCAAGGGACCTCCAGCGCTGGCAAGGGACCTCCAGCACGGGCAAGGGACAGGGTCGCTGATCAGGAATAGACTGGATGGTGTCGGTATCCTGCTGCGGGAGGTCTTGGGATGCACGTATCAGACGGCCAAGGGTGGCGTATCACCATGGACACGTCCGGACCGATGCTCATTGCACTGTACTTGCGCGACGTCGCTGGCTTGGATGGTGCGGGAAGACCCAGCCTGTCCCACGCCGATCCCAAAGTCCGGCATGCCGACCACAGCCACCTCACCTCGGATGTTGGCGGCATCAGTGCCCTCAAAACGGAGTGGGAAGCCTGGTGGGAGAGGCTGTTGAAGTCCTACCCCAACCCGGTGACGGAGCTGGCGCCGCCGAGTTTCAAGGCGTTCGGCAACTAGCCTGCCTTGCAGAGGGTCCTGCAGGCCCACTTTGGCTCCGCCTTGGGATGGGCTACGGACAGGATCGACGAATATGCCCGTCTTGAGGCCGAACGGGCAGCGAGCGGCATGACCGAGCTTCTAAGCGAGATGGTGGAGGACAGGCTGCTGGAGGTTGGGCGCAGCTCGCGGGATTTTGATCTCACCATCATCGAGCTGCCGCTCAAAGGACCCCGCGCTTGGTACTTGGAGCCCAACACCATGATCATGAGCCACCGGTTGATGTCCCAACCGGATGCCTTCCGCAGCTACGTCCAACCCGTGGTGGAGCTCCTCGCCTGACTCAGGTGGGGGGAGCGGAGACCGTGATCGTGACGGTCTCTGAGGGAGCGGTGGCGGCGTGCCAGCCATCGCGCTTCTCCCGGTTCCACGTCTGCCCCGCCACATCCACCTGGGTAATGGCCAAGGCCTTCGCATTTGCCACCGCCCAGTGTGCCACGGCCCACGCCTGGGTTCCGGTCACCTCCAGCTGCACCGAGCGGCCCTGGACCGAGGCAGGCTGGGTGCCGAACGCCGTCGTGAGTTCATCGACGACGACGGCAGGGTCACCTGCCGCTTCAGGCATGCGCAGTTCGCAGTTCAGCGAGGATTCCGAGTGCCCGGTCAGTGCTGAGGCGAAGGCCCGGCCCATCGGCTCATGTTGGGCGTACGCGCGGGGAAAGGCCGAGCGTTGGACTGCCTGCGCCGCCTGCGTGATTTCCATGGTCTCGTAGCCCGGGATTTTGACCAGTCCGTCGTAGAACGCGTTGGTGGCGTAGACGGGGTCCATGACCTGCGCCTCGGTGCCCCAGCCCTGCGACGGCCTCTGTTGGAACAGCCCCCGGGAATCGGGGCCGGCTTCGTCACCGTAGTTGATGTTGCGCAGCCGGGATTCCTGCATGGCTGTGGCCAAGGCGATGCTGGCGGCCCTGGGCGGCAGCCCCCGCTTGACGGAGATTGCCGTGATGAGCGATGCGTTCGCGGCCTGGTCCGTGGCCAACTCGTGGCTTTCAGAACCCACGACGGCGGTGCAGCGCTCCGTGACAAGGGTCTCAGAGCGCTGCAGTACAGCCACGATCGCGTAGATGGCGCCTGCTACCAAGGACAAGGCCAGCACCGCTACGATGGCGCGGCGGAACCGGCGCACGGATGTCCTCCTGCTAGTTGGCGTGAAGTGCCTCGTTCAACTCCACGGTCTGGCCCTTGCGCGGAAGGACTTCCACGCCACCAGTGGTGGAGTTGCGGCGGAACAGCAGGTTGGGAACGCCGGAGAGTTCCACGGCCTTGATGATCTGGCTGGTGTCTTCGCCGTTCTCGTCCTTCGGGCCCGGCACGCGGACGCGGGTACCGGCGGTGACGTAGAGGCCGGCTTCGACCACGGAGTCGTCACCGATGCTGATGCCCACACCGGAGTTCGCGCCGAGCAGTACGCGCTCACCCAGGGCGATCTTTTCCTTGCCGCCACCGGAGAGCGTGCCCATGATGGACGCGCCGCCACCGACGTCGGTACCGTCACCGGCTACGACACCGGCCGAGATGCGGCCCTCAACCATGGAGGTGCCCAGGGTTCCGGCGTTGAAGTTGACGAAGCCTTCGTGCATCACAGTGGTGCCTTCGGCGAGGTGCGCACCCAGGCGGACGCGGTCGGCGTCGGCGATTCGCACACCGGTGGGAACCACGTAGTCAACCATGCGCGGGAACTTGTCCACGCCGTAGACAACCACGTTGCCGCGCTTGCGCAGGCGGGCACGGGTCAGTTCGAAGCCCTCAACCGCAGCGGGGCCAAAGTTGGTCCAGACCACGTTGGGGAGCTTTCCGAAAACGCCGTCAAGGTTGATGCTGTTCGGCTTGACCAAGCGGTGGGAGAGCAGGTGCAGACGAAGGTAGGCGTCGGCAGTGTCCGCCGGGGCGGCGTCGAGGTCGATCTGTGCGAAGACCACCTTCTGCTCGGTGCCGCGGTCGGCATCCTTGCTTTCTTCCGCCAGGGCACTGAGTGCGGGATCGGCGTTTTCGACGTCGCGCAGGGTCTCGGCCGCAACGCCGAGCGAGGGGGCCGGGAACCACACGTCCAGAACGGTTGCTTCCCCTGAGGCCGAAGTGGCTATGGTGGCGAGGCCGAATCCGTAAGCTGATCGATCGTTGGCGGGCGCGTCTGCGGGCGCAGTGGAGGAAGCAGTTTCAGTCATGGGCCAAGTCTATCCAGCAGGCGGAGGTCGTCTGAAACCCGTCCCACGCCTCAGAAGTCGCATTTGTTGGCATTAAGCTGAAGGGGTGACCCTGAACCCCGCTCCCGCCCTCCTTGACCTGCGCCAGGACGTTGCCCTCCTGACGGCAGCGATCATCGACTTCAACAGTGTCTCCGGCAACGAGACCGAACTGGCCGACGCCGTTGAGGCTGCCCTGCGCGCCATTCCGGCGTACACGGTGGTCCGCGACGGCGATGCCATCATTGCCCGGACAGAACTTGGACGCCCTGAGCGCGTCATCCTGGCCGGCCACCTGGATACTGTTCCGTTGCCAACTGTTGAAGGATCGTTGGGCACCGTCCCGGCAACGTGGGAATCGGGCACCCCGGGGGAGGGCGTGCTCTATGGCCGCGGCACCACGGACATGAAAGGCGGCGTTGCGGTTCAGCTCGCGCTGGCGGCAACACTGTTCGACGGCGGACGGCAACCGGACAAGGACGTCACCTTCGTGTTTTACGACCACGAAGAAGTGGAAGCGGTCAAGAGCGGATTGGGCCGGCTGGTCCGCAACCACGGGGAGCTGCTGACTGGCGACTTTGCGATTTTGCTGGAACCGACGCACGGCACTGTTGAAGGCGGGTGCAACGGAACCAGCCGCTTTGAGGCCACCACTTTCGGCGAAACAGCCCACTCAGCACGTGCATGGATGGGCGTCAACGCGATCCACGCCGCTGCCCCGATCCTTGAGCGCTTGGCCGCCTACGAGCCCAAGACCATCAACGTTGATGGCCTGGACTACCGTGAAAGCCTCAATGCCGTGAAGATCAACGGCGGCACCGCGGGCAATGTCATTCCGGACCGTTGCGTGGTGGAGATCAATTACCGCTTCGCTCCGGACAAGACCCCGGATGACGCAGAGGCGCATGTCCGGGAACTTTTGGAGGGCTTCGACGTCGTACGTACCGATGCGGCAGCCGGGGCGCGTCCCGGCCTCAACCACCCCGCCGCCGCGTCCTTTGTTGCCGCCGTGGGTGCTGAGCCCAAGCCCAAATACGGTTGGACCGACGTCGCGCGTTTCAGCGAGCTGGGCATCCCGGCGGTGAACTTCGGCCCCGGCGATCCGCTGCTGGCGCACAAGGACAACGAACACGTCGACGCCGATGCCATCCGCGAGTGCCTGCGTGCACTCCGGACGTGGCTGGCGCCGTCGGCGTAGACCTGCTCCATAGCGCGAAGGAGGCCCGCAGCCAGGTGGCTGCGGGCCTCCTTTATGATCGCCGACTCTTCCCTATTGCCTCATTAGACGCAGCATGTAGACTCGCATGACAATTCTTGTCAAGATTTGTCAATTAATGACTACTTAGTTGGGGGAAGTATGAGATTTAGATTGAAAGCAGCTGCATCGATCAGCATTGCGCTATTTTCACTTGGATTCATGGGTCCTGCTGTAGCTTCGGACTCCGCAGCCACGCAAGTGGCGGGAGATGCGTCCGCTTCGACGGTCGCCACACCCAACTGCTTCGCAAGTCCTGGATTGGCGGTGGGCAGTTCCATTACTGCCTATGGGTTTGGTCGCTGCATGTACACGCCGCCATTGACACTGGGTGTGGCTGTTACCTTGTATCACAATGGGTGGTACGTAAATGACTCGTATACGAGCTGTTCTCTGTCCTCCGGCGGCGGAGACTGTCAGGGCATAAACGTGACTTCCGCCTATGCTTCGGGAAACTGGTGTTCGCGGGTCCTTATTGACTATATCGAGCCCGGAACCGGAAAGTTCCAACAATCGGCCTCAAGCACCGGAGCAGGGTGCCCGTGATGAACATCGTGAAAAGAATGCTTAGCCATGCGGCAGTCCTTGTGCTGGCGACGGCGTCTCTGGTTGCTTCGGCGGGACCGGGGCACGCGGCCGCAAGTTGCGAGTTGAGCTCGTGGTCGGAGGTGGATGGCTATCACGGTGTAATAATCTTCTACCCAAGCTTCGTCTGCTACCAGCAAACGGGCTCAGTGTCGATGGCAACGTTCCCGAGCAACGGTGGCAACCAGTGGACGACGCCGACGCCAGGAACCTGGTATTCAGGGAACGGGTTTGCCGTACCGATGAATGGTGCTGGTACGTATTGTGGTCAGATCAACATCTACGTATCAAGTGGACTGGGTCCTGAAAGCATAAGTTCCAGGCCCTGCGTAACTATTTAGTTCATGGCATAAGCTGAGACGCCCATTCCCGTCGGGAATGGGCGTCTCAATTTTGTCGTTGGGGCTTTGTCAACGCCGCGGGTTTTTACTTGCCAGCACCCGGTGCGTTGACCTCCAAATCTACCGTTTTGATTGCAGGCGCAGTGCCACCGGCGGCTTTCTTGGAACCGCGGCGCTCGATCCAGATCGCCAGCCGGGATACCGAAAGATTGATCAGGATGTAGATGGCGGCCCCCACGAAGAACGCGGAGAACAGGAGACTCGGTTCGAGATCCGAAATCAACTTCACCTTACGAAGGAGCTCTTCGTACGCCACGATGTATCCCAGGGACGTGTCCTTCAGGAGCACCACCAATTGGGCTACGAGTGATGGCAGCATTCGCCGGATTGCCTGCGGAAACTCGATGCTCATTCGCGACTGGAAACTGCGAAGACCAATAGCCAGACCGGCTTCGCGTTGTCCTTTGGGCAGCGACTGGATACCGGCGCGCAGAATCTCAGCGAAAATGGCGGCGTTGTACAACACAAGGCCGCTGACAACCGCCACGAACGGGCTCGTGGCAAACACCAGGAGCACGAACAGGATCATCAGGACGACCGGCATACCGCGGAGGAATTCAAGAACCACTTGGGTGGGAACACGGACCCATGGAATCAGGGAGATCCGCAGCAGGCAGAGGGCAACGCCCAAAGGAAACGCAATCACTGCGGCGACACCAGCGGCCTGCAATGTGGCCAGCAGACCCAAGCCAAGCTGCGTCCAGACATCTTTGGCGGACTCGTTGACAAAGACTTCCCATCTGGAGGCACTAAAGATGCCTTGGGATGACAGGATCACGATGGCGCCGATAACCCCACCGAGGATGATGAGCGCGCCAATCACGGAGGCGACGAGGGACATGCGCCTGGCCTTGGGCCCGGGAACGTCATAGAGAACCGAAGTCATCGGGCGATCGCCACCTTTTTCTCGACGAAGTGAGCAAGAAGTCCGAGCGGAACGGTGATCAGGAGGTAGAAGAATGCCACCCCGATCAGGATCCACATCACCGCGTCACCTCGGCTGTTGGACAACTGGAGGCCGTAGCCGAAGAGTTCGAGGACAAAGAACGCGCCGGCAACGGATGAGTTCTTGACCAAGGCGATCATGATGTTAATCAAAGGGGGAACCACGGTACGGAGTGCTTGGGGAAGAACAACCAGCCCCAGGACCTGTGTGAATGTCATGCCGACGCTGCGTGCTGCTTCCGCTTGTCCCACAGGGACACTGTTAACGCCCGAGCGTACAGCCTCTGCGACAAAGGCCGCGGTGTAACTGCTGAGGGCAATAATTGCCGCGACTTCGAACTGTTCAAATTTGACCCCAAGGCGGGGAAGCACAATTGCGGAAAAGAAGAAAATGATGGTTAGGGGAGTGTTTCTGGCAACCTCAACGTAGAACGTACTGAACCCCCGCAGTGCGGCGACGGGAGAGACGCGCATGGCGGCCAGCAGGGTACCAAAGATCAGGGCGATGACGCCCGAAACAACAGCTAGAAACAGGGTTCGGAGAAATCCATCCCAATATTGGGGAAGGCTCTCGAAAATGGCGTCCATGGCTTCCTTCGTCTATGCCGGGAAAAGGACTGAATCCTAAAGATGAAAGGCTGTCGCCGCTCCGGTACGGAACGGCGACAGCCACCGGTTCTAATTAGTAACGGTCGATCTTCGGAAGCTCGGGGACCGTCTTGATGACCTTGCCTGCGGTTGCTTCCCAGGCCTTCTTGTAGGTGTCGTCCTTTGCGAATCCCTCAAGCTGGTCGTTGATCCAGTTGCGGAAGACAGTGTCATCCTTCTTCAGGCCGATGCCGTAGGGCTCCTTCGTAAAGGTCTGGTCCGAGGCGAGCTTGAAGGCGTCCGGTTCCTTATCGACATAGCCGGCGAGGATGACGTTGTCAGTGGTCACGGCGACAACCTGCTTGTTGCGCAGCGGCTCCAGGCAGGCAGTGTAGTTGGCAGCAGGAACGAGTTCTGCGCCGTACTTGTCGACGATGGTTTTGGCAGGGGTGGACCCCGTGACAGAGCAGACCTTCTTGCCCTTGACATCCTCCGGCTTGGTAATGGAGTTGTCGTCCTTATTTACCAAAAGGGCCTGGCCAGCTTCGTAGTACGGTCCGGCGAAGGACACTTTTTCCTTGCGGGAGTCATTGATGGTGTAAGTCGCGATGACAAGGTCGACGCGCCCCTGTTCGATAAATGGTTCGCGGTTGGCGGACACAGTCTCCACCCATTCGATCTTATCGGCGGGGATACCCAGCTTGGCGGCGATAGCCTTGCCCATCTCCACGTCGAAACCGACAGGCTTGCCGTCAAGGCCCTTCTGGCCGAAAAGCGGCTGGTCGAACTTGGTGCCAATGGTGATCTTCTGCGCCTTATTCAGCTTCTCCATGGTGGTGCCGGCTTCGAAGCTCGCGGAAGCAACGGGGGGAGTGGTGGAGCTTCCGCCGCCACCACATGCGCTCAGCGACAGGGCAAGAGCAGCAGAAGCGGCCACCAGGAGTGACTTCCTCCGGGTAATAAGAGACTTCATGATGTTCCTTTCATTGGATGGCCGCCTTACGGCCGGGGTGCGGGCGGTAAGGAGCTAGTGGGTCAAAAGCTTGGACAAGAAGTCCTTGGCACGGTCGCTCTTCGGGTTGGTGAAGAACTCTTCCGGGCTCGCGTCCTCCACGATCTGTCCGTCGGCCATGAACACCACACGGTCAGCAGCCTTGCGGGCAAAGCCCATCTCGTGGGTTACCACGATCATGGTCATGCCTTCCTTGGCCAGCTGGATCATGACGTCCAGGACTTCGTTGATCATTTCCGGGTCCAACGCGGACGTGGGCTCGTCGAACAGCATCACCTTCGGCTTCATGGCAAGGGCGCGGGCAATTGCCACACGCTGCTGCTGTCCACCGGAGAGCTGCGCGGGAAGCTTTGGGGCCTGGTGTCCGACGCCGACACGCTCAAGGAGCGCCATGGCTTCCTTGTCCGCGGTTCCCTTGGCCACCTTCTTGACCTTGATGGGCCCGAGGGTGACGTTCTCAAGAATCGTCTTGTGGGCAAACAGGTTGAAGGACTGGAAGACCATTCCGACGTCGGCCCGCAAGTGGGCGAGATCCTTGCCTTCTTCGGGAAGCTTCTTCCCGTCGATGGCGATATCGCCGTCGTCGATCGTTTCCAAACGGTTGATCGCACGGCACAGCGTGGACTTACCGGAACCGGAAGGTCCAATAACTACCACGACTTCACCCTTCCGAACCTGGAGGTTGATGTCTTTGAGGACGTGCAGTTGACCGTAGTGCTTGTTGACGCCATTCAGGGAGACGAGGGCATCGCCGGACGCTTGAGTAGTCATACGAAGAATCTAGCGAACAAAGAAGCAAATATGACCACGGTCACGGCAACTTCGTGAAGATCGTGACTGAACAGAAACCTGCTCCCCAGGCATATACCAGACTGCAATGCAAGAAGCGGGTCGCTGCGATGGAGCCGGCGCCAGGAGGCGCTAGCCTTGGGCAATGAGCATCAGCCAGCACTCAATTCCCAACCCGGATGCCAACGGCAACGGCAGGACCACCCACGTACCCCTGCCTTCGGAGATCGCGCCCGCCAAGCACAAGGGTTCCTTGGAGCTTCGACGCAAACAGGCGGACACGGGAATGTCGGACCAGCATTTGCTGGATACCAGCGGTGCCGGGCAGTTCATTCACACTGATCCCTGGCGCGTCCTCCGGATCCAAAGCGAGTTCGTGGAAGGGTTCGGGGCGCTTGCCGACCTCGGCCCGGCCGTCAGTGTCTTTGGTTCGGCCCGCACCAAGCCCGGCAGCGAGTACTACGAAATGGCCGTTGAAGTGGGCCGCAAACTGGCAGAGTCCGGGGTGGCAGTCATTACCGGCGGGGGACCAGGATCCATGGAGGCAGCGAACAAAGGCGCTGTCGAAGGCAACGGAGTCTCCGTGGGGCTGGGCATCGAACTGCCGTTCGAGCAGGGGCTCAACCAATGGGTGGATCTGGGCATCAACTTCAGGTACTTCTTCGCCCGCAAGACCATGTTCGTCAAGTATGCGCAGGGATTTGTGGTGCTGCCGGGCGGACTTGGAACCCTTGACGAGCTCTTCGAAGCCATGGTCCTGGTCCAGACCCGAAAGGTGACCTCGTTCCCCATCGTTCTCCTCGGCGTCCGTTTCTGGGGCCCAATGATCGAGTGGATCCGGGAAACCCTGGTTGCCGAAGGCATGGTCTCCGAAAAGGACCTCGACTTGATCCAGCTGGTGGATGACCCGGCTGACGCAGTCCACAGGGTGCTCCACGGTGCGCCTCTTCCCACACCAACAGGGGAACAACGCCCCGAGTAGCCGGGTGTTTCTGGCACGATGGACAGTGTGAGCTTCTTTCTGGTATTCCTCGCGATTGTCCTGGTAGGCGCGGCACTGTTTTTCGGCGCCGGAATAGTCCGGGGGCGCACGATGGGAGCGGGTCTTGACGACCCCCTTCCCAACCTGCCCCCGGTGCTGTTGCCGGCCGAGGCGCGGCCGTCCGACGTCGATTCCGTGCGTTTTGCGCTCGGGTTGCGCGGTTACCGGATGGACCAGGTGGACCAGGTTCTCGATGAACTTAGGGACCAGTTGCGGGCCAAGGACCTTGAAATTGCGAGGCTGGGGGCGTTGGCGGAGCAAAAGTCCGGAGGCGACGAAACCGGCCGGACCCCACAGTGACCGTCCAGGCTCCGGCCCGGCACGGCGAAGGAGCTGCGGCCCGGCTTTCCCGCGCCGTGGCGGCTGCCGGATCACGAATGGCCAGCTGGCCTTGGTGGCTGCAAGTATCACTGATCTTTGTCGCCGCCCGCCTTGTCAGTGCCTGCATCTTCATGGCAGCGGCGCTCCAACAGGGCACCAACCCATGGTTCCCGCCGGCCCCCGATTACTGGAACTTCATCACCATCTGGGATGGGCGCTGGTACCAGCAAGCTGCCGACAGCGGTTATCCATCAGTCCTGCCGGTGGACGCCAACGGCGTGGTCAAGGAGAACGCCTGGGCCTTCTACGCTCTCTTCCCGCTCCTGGGGCGGGGTGTCGCGGCGATGACCGGCCTGGGCACTTTGCAAGCCCTCACGATGATCGCCATGCTGGCCGGGTTGGGCGCGTCCCTGGTGATCTACAAACTCTTCCGGGAATTCGCAGGCAAGCGCACAGCCCTCTTGGGCGTCGTTTTCGTTTCCACGTTTCCGGTGTCGCCGATCCTGCAGGTCCCTTATGCCGAGTCCCTGAACCTGCTGCTGCTGGCCGCATCACTGCTCTTGGTGGTCAGGCGACGGTACCTGACGGCCATTCCCGTAGTCCTGCTGATGTGCCTGTCCAGGCCCACCGGGGTACCTTTCGCTGCCATGGTCGGTTTGTTGCTGCTCTGGCGCCTTTGGGAACGGTTCAGGCGGCCATCAACAACCGAACCCACGTCCACCCGGAGCCTCGTATCCCTGGGAGCACTGGTGGTGGCAACCGGGATCGGAGCCCTCGCCTGGCCCGCCATTGCCTGGGCCGTCACGGGCGATCCGGCCGCCTACACACGGACCGAGACAGCTTGGCGCGGACATGACCTGGTGCCTTTCAAGCCTTGGTTCGATACCGGGCGGATGTTGTTCGGACCGGTACTCGGCGTCTTGGCTCCCTTTGTGTTTACGGCACTCTTCGTATTGGTGATGATGTCCGCCCCGGTGAAGCGGCTCGGGCCGGAACTGCGGCTCTGGTGCGCCTGCTACATGGGCTACCTCCTGGTGTTCCTGCACCCGCAGACCAGTACCTTCCGGATGCTGCTGCCGTTGTTCCCCCTGGCGCTCGGGGCTGCTGCCCTGTCAAAGTCCAAGGCCTACCGGGGGACCGTTGTGGTGATGTTCGTCCTCCTGCAGATTGTCTGGGTTGTGTGGCTGTGGGCGTGGGCCCAGCTGCCCGGAGGTGGCGACTATCCGCCCTGACGTGGACCTTTGTCCCCGACCGCCAATTTGTACAAAGCCCGCACAAACAGGCCGCTGATTTCGCTACGGGCGGGTAAGTACGGGATAATGGACCCAAGAGCAGGGACAAAGCACCTAACAGTGCCCGGCCATGGCGGCCTCCAAGCAGTGCCGCCGGCTGCAATTGCGACGCGGAACCAGCCCGGCCGGGTTGGCGTGACTTGGGACAAATGGAGGGGATTTTCCTAATGGCGGCTATGAAACCACGTACTGGCGACGGCCCTATGGAAGTTACCAAAGAGGGACGCAGCCTCATCATGCGTGTGCCGCTCGAAGGTGGAGGCCGGCTTGTGGTCGAGCTCAATGCCGCCGAAGCGGAAAACCTCAAGGAATGCCTCGTAGGCGTGACCGAATAGAGTTACGAAGCAGGGCCCGGCATCAGCCGGGGCCCTGCTTTTTGTTTAACGCCCGACGGCGGCGGGCACCTACTTCTTGACGGCCACCAAAAGGCCGTCCCCGGTGGGCAACATGGCCGAGGCGAGCCGTTCGTCGTCGCGGATGGCCTTGCCGATCTGGCGCAGTACCACGGTGGTGGAGTCACGTGCTGCCGGGTTGGAAACCCGATCCTTGTCCAGTGCGTCGTTGATGACCAGCGTGCCCCCGGACTTCAGCAGGCGGATGGCCTGTTCCACGTACTTGGGAAAGTTTGGTTTATCGGCGTCGATGAACACCAGGTCATAGGCCGCATCGGTCAGCCTGGGCAGGACATCTGCCGCGCGACCTGAGATGGTGCGGGTGCGGTTGGCGGGGCTGCCGGATTCGAGGAAGGCCTCGCGCGCTGCCTTGAGGTGCTCGACGTCGACGTCGATGGTGGTCAAGACCGCCTGGGGTCCCATCCCGCGCAGCAGGCAGACGCCCGAAACCCCGGCTCCGGAGCCGACCTCCACTACAGTCTGCGCCTTGGACGCTGCGGCAAGCACCGTCAAGACGGCGCCAACACCGGGGCTGATGGGCGTCACACCCAACTCGAACGAACGCTCGCGGGCGCGCAACATCACGTCATCCTCAGCCGGCAGATCTTCTGCGTAGGACCAGCTGCTTGACTTGTCGGCACTCATGAAGGGATTCGCTTTCCGCGGGTAGGGGTGTTTGTACCAGACTACTGTGTCCGCCCCGGTAAACCCGCTGTTGGAAGTGCCTTGGGCCCTGTGTCAGCCCGGCTTTTCAGCCGTGCACGAAAAACGATGTCCAGTCAGGTAATTCCCAGACAAACTTGGGATGATATTGCTCCGGTCATCCACGAGGTGGGCGGCACCGAATTAACGGTGAACCACAGTTTGAGGGGAGTGGACGATGCCGGCATCCCATGCTGCGCCAGTCCTTGCATCAGAAGGCCCTGAGGCCGCTACCGACTGGGTCATGCCCAGCTGGGAGGAAGTGGTGTCCAACCACTCCGCCAAGGTATACCGCCTCGCCTACCGCCTGACCGGCAACAAGTTCGACGCCGAGGACCTCACCCAGGAGGTCTTCGTCCGGGTCTTCCGCTCGCTGGAGAACTTCAAGCCGGGAACACTGGACGGCTGGTTGCACCGCATCACCACCAACCTGTTCCTGGACCAGGCCCGCCGAAAGAGCCGGATCCGCTTTGACGCACTGGCCGAGGACGCAGAGTCCCGCCTGCCCGGGCGTGAGCCCGGTCCCGAGCAGAGCTTCGAGCACAACAATCTCGACCTTGACGTCCAGCGGGCCCTGGAGGAGCTCCCGCCCGACTTCCGCGCCGCCGTCGTGCTGTGCGATCTCGAGGGTCTGTCCTACGACGAAGTCGCCGAGGCCTTGGGCGTAAAGCTCGGGACCGTCAGGTCCCGGATCCACCGTGGCCGCACCATGCTGCGCGAGAAACTGGCCCACCGCGATCCGCGTCCGGCCGAGGCCCGCAAGCCGCGCTTGAAGATGCCCCGCATCGCCAGCATCCTTTAGGCCGTCAATGCCCCGACGTTCTGACCGCCCGGGACCTCTGTCCCGGCGTAAGTTGGCTTCGCTGCGCCATTCCCGAAGCCCCGAGCATGTGCAAGTGTGCGTCAAGTGCCGTGCTTTGCTGCGCCAGGAACGGCAGTACCTTGAACGCCTGCGAAGTGCTGCTGTGCCTGAAGCGAGCCAGGATCTCACGGCGAGGCTGATTCAGCAGACCGAACGGCTTGCCAACCATTCTCCGCAGCCTTGGGAACCCCCGCCCACCCGGAACCGGATCCAGCGTGGCCTTCGGATCACTGCAGTCGCCGCCGGCACCTTGGTGGTCTCAGCCGGCGCCCTGGCCGGCTCGGCGTACATTGTGGCCGGGGAAGAAGAACCGCAGGCCTTTGTGCAAACCAACGACGCCGGACTCCTCGCTGGCGTCTGGACTGGCGGCGCATCGGAGTCGGCGGTCGCACCCGCCTTCCAAGCCGGCAGCACCGTTACCCTGAACGCTTCCCAACTGGATGGGCTCCGGCAGGAAGGGTGGGCATGTCCCGAACTGTCCGGAGCAGGTTTCAAGGTTGTCTCTGCCCACGCCAGGATGGTTGATGACCATCCGGCTGTTGAGCTCCACCTGGAGAGGAACGGGCACTTCGCCACCATCGTGGAGGAACACCGTATTGGCGGGCAGAACTCCCCGGGGGCTTCGACACAGCCGCAGCTCTCCGTCACCCAGGGCAACCCATGGAAGGCTGTCTACTCAACGCCGGCAGCCGTGATCAGCTACGCGTCCGATCTCCCCGCTGAGACTGCGGATGACGCCGTTCCGGAAATAGTCCGGGCAGGCGAGTCCCTGACCGAGGCTGAGGGCACCGGGGGATCCGAAGCTTGGTACCCCAGGCTGCTCCGCGGCCTTCAGACCCTTCTTCGCCCCGCTGGTTTATGAGCGGCACCACAGACAAGGTAATCTTCGTAGCGTGCTTGGAATCAACGGCCCGGAGTTCATACTCCTTCTGATTATCGGCGTACTCGTCATCGGTCCCAGCCGTTTGCCCGAATACACTCAAAAGCTCGCCAACCTGGTCAAGGAAGTGCGCCGTATGGCCTCAGGTGCCCGCGAGCAGATCAAAGAAGAAGTCGGCATCGACATCGATGAAGTCGACTGGAAGAAATACGACCCCCGGCAGTACGATCCCCGGCGCATCATCAAAGACGCCCTGCTGGATGATGACACCAAGCCGGTCAGCGCCGGTGCTCCGGCTGTGGCGGCCACGGCTGCGGTTGCCGCTACCCAGCCGAAGCCGCCTGCGCGGGTCATTGAACGGCTCGCCGAGGGCGAAGCCGCTCCCTTCGACACCGAGGCTACCTAAGCCGCTGCCCGGCCCGGTTCCCTGCTGAAGGGTGTCGGCAGGCCTTAGCGGGGCTCGATGCCCAGCGACAACCCCGATAGTCCCCGCGGCCGCGAGGCCAAGGTTGCCGCTATCTGTGCCATGGCCTTGGCCGCAGCGGAGTCGGGAGCTGCCAGTACCACAGGCGTTCCCGCATCGCCTCCCTCGCGCAGCCGGATGTCCAGGGGGATCTGACCCAACAGCGGAACGTCGCTGCCAACGGCGGCGCTCAACCGCTCAGCCAGGATGGCACCGCCGCCGCTTCCAAACAGTTCCATGCGATCGCCGTCGGGCATTTCCAGAAACGACATGTTCTCTATCACGCCAGCCACCTTCTGGCCGGTTTGCGTGGCAATAGTTCCCGCACGTTCGGCGACATCGGCGGCTGCCGCCTGCGGCGTGGTGACCACCAGGATCTCGGCATTGGGCAGCAGTTGGGCCACGGAGATCGCGATGTCGCCAGTGCCTGGAGGCAGGTCGAGGAAGAGGGCATCGAGATCGCCAAAATAGACATCGGTGAGGAACTGTTCCAAGGCGCGGTGCAGCATGGGGCCACGCCAGGCAACCGGCTGGTTCCCTGCAACGAACATGCCGATGGAAATGACTTTCACCCCGTAGGCCACAGGAGGCAGGATCATGTCATCCACCTGGGTCGGCTTCTGCGTGATGCCCATCAGTGCCGGCACGGAAAAACCGTGCACATCGGCGTCAACGATGCCCACCCTGAGTCCTTGGGCGGCCAAGGCAGTGGCAAGGTTGACCGTAACCGAGGACTTGCCTACACCGCCCTTTCCGCTGGCGACCGCGTAGACCTTGGTCAGTGAACCGGGCTTGGTGAAAGGAATACCACGCTGTCCGCCCGGACCCCTGAGTTGTTCCTTCAGCGCCTCCCGTTGGGCAGGCGTCATCACCTTCAGCTCCACGTCCACGCCGGCGACGCCGTCGACCCGCATCAAAGCTGTGGTGGCGTCCTGGGTGATGGTCTCCCGCAGCGGACAACCGGCGATGGTCAGCAGGACGGCGACGTGCACCCTGCCGTTGTCATCGGCGGACACCGATTCCACCATGCCCAGTTCCGTGATGGGGCGGCGGAGTTCGGGATCAATTACCGTTGCCAGGGCAGCTTGCAGTGCCTCGGCAGTAGCGGTGCTCATAAGGTTCAGGACCGGCTTTCAGGGGTGTCAGGGGAAGGCTTGGCGGTGGAGTGTTGCGGACCCGAGGAACGGGGCGGACGCACCTTGGGAATTTGCTGCGTGCGCGGTCCCCGGGATTTGTCCCGCTTCTCCTTCAGTTTCTCTTTGACCTTCTCGCCGGGCGATTCCGCTCCATCCGCGGCGTTGTCACTCTCACGGAGTTCTTCCTGGGCGTCGATGATGTCTTCCAGCAGGCTTCGCAGCTCCGCACGGACATAGTCACGGGTGGCGACTTCGCGAAGGGCAATGCGAAGGGAAGCCAGTTCCCGGGTCAAGTACTCGGTGTCGGAGAGGTTCCGTTCAGCGCGCTGGCGGTCCTGCTGAAGCGATACGCGGTCGCGGTCGTCCTGGCGGTTTTGGGCGAGCAGCAACAGGGGCGCTGCGTAGGAAGCCTGCAGGGACAGCATCAACGTCAAGAGCGTGAAGCCCAGCTCCATGCGGTCGAACTGCCACTCCGTGGGCGCGAACGTGTTCCATCCAAGCCAGAACACACAGAAGACGGTCATGTAGACAAGGAACTGCGGCGTTCCCATGAAACGGGCGAAACCCTCGGTTGCGTTGCCGAAAGCGTCCGGGTTTGGTGAGAACTTCGGGAGGATCCGTTGACGCCCACTCAGTGGCGTATCGAGACTGCTGCCCTGGCGTGAGGTGTTCCTGGTGGGTCGGGTGGCGTTGTTCTCAGCCAATTCGGCCTCCAAGCTTCCTTATTGGGGCGTCGTCCTCGTGGGCGCGCCAGTCATCCGGCAACAGGTGATCCAGCACGTCATCAACAGTCACCGCCCCCACGAGGCGGCCGTCGTCGTCCACGACTGGAAGCGAGTTCAGGTTGTACGTAGCCAAGGTCCGGGCCACCTCGCTGATGTGGGCCTGGTCCGAGACAGGTTCCAGGTTCTTATCCACGAGGTTGCCCAAGGGTTCCGGGGGAGGGAAGCGCAGCAGCTGCTGTATGTGCACCACCCCGAGGAAACGACCGGTGGGCGTCTCCAGCGGAGGGCGGGCAATAAAGATGGAGGAAGCCAGCGCGGGCGAGAGTTCTTCGCGGCGGACGTGGGCCAATGCTTCGGCAACCGTGGCCTCGGGCGGCAGGATGACCGGGACCGGGGTCATCAAACCGCCCGCGGTGTCCTCGTCATATTCGAGCAGGCGGCGCACGTCTTCGGCTTCCTGCGGTTCCATCAACTGCAGGAGTTCCTCTGCCTGCGCAGAAGGGAGCTCCGCGAGGAGGTCGGCGGCGTCGTCCGGGTCCATCTCCTCAAGGACGTCGGCGGCGCGTTCGACATCCAGTGCCGAAAGGATGGTGACCTGGTCATCCTCCGGAAGCTCCTGGAGGACGTCGGCGAGCCGCTCGTCCTGAAGCTCGCTGGCTACCTCAAAGCGGCGCTTGTCGCTCATTTCCTGCAGGGCTTCAGCGAAGTCCGCAGGCTTGAGGTCCTCGTGGGTGGCAACGAACTGGGTGGCCGCCTGTGGCTCGTTGTGGCCTCCGGTTTGGGCGTCGGCCCAGTCAATGATCAGGGTCTCGTTGCGCCGGAGCCTGCTCAAGGGGGACAAGGAATGTCCGCGACGCACGAACAGCTTGCTGACGAACCAGTCCTTGGAGCGGTGCTGGTCCATTGCGATGTCTTCAATGGTCGCGTCTCCACTGCCATCGGCCAGAGTGACGCGACGGTCGAACATCTCCGCCACCACCAGCGTTTCCGCGCCGCGCTGTTCGAAACGGCGCAGGTTGACCAGGCCCGTGCAGATGATCTGCGTCTGGTCGATGGAGGTGATCCGGGTCATGGGGACGAAGACGCGTTTCTTGCCCGGGACTTCGACGACGATGCCTACGACATGCGGTGCGCCACGGGTCCCGCGGGAGAGCACCACGACGTCCCGCAACCGGCCAAGACGATCGCCCAGGGGGTCGAAGACGTCCAAGCCCAGAAGGCGCGCCACAAAGACGCGAGAAGGATGTGTGCTCATGTTTACAGGCTACCGAGTCTGCTCTCTTTTAGCTGAATTCCAGCCGCTTCACATGTCCATGGGCCACAATGGGGCTATGTCTAACATTTTTGGTGGTCCCAAAGCTATCGAGGAATCCCGCAGCGTGCCCCAAGGCGACACCGTGGGCTCATACACCTCTTATTTGGATGCCCAGAAGGCGGTGGACTATCTCGCTGACCAGCAGTTCCCGGTTCAGCTGGTGTCCATCGTGGGCAACGACCTCAAAATGGTGGAGCGGGTCACCGGCCGACTGAGCTACCCGAGGGTGGCGTTGTCGGGAGCGCTGAGCGGCATGTGGTTCGGCCTCTTCGTCGGCGTCATGCTCTCCTTCTTCACCCCCGCGGGCGGTCCGTTCTCCATCATCACCTCGGTGCTGATGGGTGCGGCATTCTTCATGCTCTTCGGCATCGTCACCTACGCCACCCAGCGCGGCAAGCGGGACTTCACTTCCACCAGCCAGGTAGTGGCCACGAACTATGACGTCATTGTGGCCCGGGAAGCGTCCCATGAGGCACGGCGTCTGCTCCAGCAGCTGCCGATGAACCCGTCGCAGGCGCACCAGAGCAGCTACGCCCCACAGAACCAGCCGTTCCAGCAGCCGGGCCAGGCCCCGGAGCGACCCACCACGTGGAACGACCCCTACGGTCAACGCGGTCCTGGATCCGCGCAGGACACAGCCAACGGCCAGGGCACTCCCGCTGCCCAGCACCCTGTGCAGAACCCGACTCCGGCAGCCGTCCGTTACCCGGACCTGCCCGATGGCCGTCCGCAGTACGGTGTGCGGGTGACTGAGGGACAAGCCGACGCTCCGCAGGACGACGCCCAACAGGCCGGTTCTGACGGCTCGCCCAAGCAGTAGCGCCGTAAAAACAAAGGGAAGGCCACCGGATTACCGGTGGCCTTCCCTTTTTGCTGCCGTGATGGGCCTGCCTGGGAGAGCAGCTTAGCCCTGGGCGTCCTGGTAGATCCCCGCCATCCAGGACTCGACGTCGTCCGCCTTGCGCGGCAGGGCGGCGCTGAGGTTGACGGGACCGTCGGCGGTCATCAGGATGTCGTCCTCGATCCGGACACCGATGCCACGGTATTCCTCCGGGATCGCCAGGTCCTCATCCTTGAAGTACAGTCCGGGTTCGATCGTGAAGACCATGCCCTCGGTGAGGATCCCGTCGAGGTAGAGCTCACGCTTTGCCTGGGCACAGTCGTGGACGTCCAGGCCCAGGTGGTGGCTGGTGCCGTGTGGCATCCAGCGCCGGTGCTGCTGGCCTTCGGGGCTGATGGCTTCCTCGACGGAGACCGGCAGCAGGCCCCATTCGGCCAGGCGCTCGGCAAGGACCGTTGTTGCCGCTGTGTGGATGTCGCGGAACTTTACGCCGGGCTGGGCGGCCGCGAAACCGGCGTCGGCGGCGTCGAGTACTGCCTCGTAGACCTTGCGCTGGACGTCGGTGAAGGTACCGGTTGCCGGCAGCGTCCGGGTGACGTCGGCAGTGTAGAGGGAGTCGGCCTCCACGCCGGCGTCGAGGAGAAGAAGCTCCCCGGCGTTGACAGTTCCGGAGTTGCGGGTCCAGTGCAGGACCGTCGCGTTGTTGCCGGCGGCGGCGATGGTGTCGTAGCCGAGCTCGTTGCCTTCTTCACGGGCCCGTGCGAAGAAAGCACCTTCGACAACGCGCTCGCCGCGGGGGTGCGTCAGGGCGCGGGGAAGGGCACGGACGACGTCGGCGAAGCCTTCAACGGTGGCAGCCACCGCGATCTTCATCTGCTCGATTTCCCATTCGTCCTTGATCAGGCGCAGCTCGGAGAGGGCTTCGCTGAGCTTCTCGTCCAAGGCATCGAGTTCGCCGAGGTCCAGGTTTTCAGGATCCTTGGCCGTGTTGTAGCGGGCGGTATCGACCAAGGCGTCGATGTTGTCGTCGACCTTGCGGACCAGTCGGATGGAGATGCCACCGATTTCCGGGGCACCAACGTTCTTGGTGATGGCCATTTCCAGCTCGGCGATGTGCGCGGTGGGCAGTCCCAAACGGGCTTCGAATTCAGCCAGCGTCGGACGGGCGCCAATCCAGAACTCGCCGGCCCGGGAATCGGCGTAGAACTGTTCCGTATCGCGGCCGGCCAGAGGACGGAAGTAAAGCGTGGCAGTGTGGTGGCCGCCGTCGTCGCCCTTTCCTTCAGCTACCGGCTCAAGAATCAGGACTGCGTCGGGCTCGTGGTCCACGCCCAGGCCGGTCAGGTGGGCGAAACCGGAGTGGGGGCGGAAACGGTAGTCGCAGTCGTTCGAGCGGACCTTCAGCGGCCCGGCCGGGATAACAAGCCGTTCGCCCTTGAACAGTTCGGAGATGGTACGACGGCGGCGGGCGGCGTGGTCAGCTACGGCGTCGCGCGCAGGGGTCACCTGCGGGGTGGGCGCCCAGTTGCTGGCCATGAATGCCTTGAAGGCATCGGAGGTGGGCCGCTGCGAGCGGTTGTTGACGCGCTCCTGCAGGGGCTGGGACACAGAGATCTGGGTGTTTTCGGCATCGTTCACCGTTACATCGTCCCACCAGTTCCCTGAGGAGGCCAACGGCGCAACCGGCCAAGCGGGCATGCATCCCATAGGCTGGGAAAGTGAGGATAGACCTGCATGCGCACTCGAATGTTTCCGACGGGACAGAGACACCGGCCGGCGTGATTGTTTCCGCCGTGGCCGCGGGGCTGGACGCCGTTGCCTTGACCGACCACGACTCAACGGATGGTTGGGAACCGGCAGCAGCCGCGGCCAGGGAACATGGCATTGCATTCGTCCCGGGCATGGAGATCTCCTGTCGGACGGACAAGGGGATCAGCGTCCACCTCCTTAGCTACCTCCACGATCCCGGCCATGCAGGACTGCTCGAGGAAATCACGAAGTCCAAGGATGCCCGCCTGACACGGGCCGAGCACATGGTCACGTTGTTGTCCGAGGATTATCCGCTGACGTGGGACGACGTGATCCACCACGTAGCCCCCGGCGCTACAGTCGGACGCCCCCACATCGCGGACGCCTTGGTGGCGGCGGGGGTCGTGGCGGACCGCACCGAAGCCTTCACCACCATCCTGACTTCGCACTCGCGGTACTTCGTGCAGCACTACGCACCCGACCCCGCCCTCGCCGTCGAGCTGGTCCGGGCGGCGGGAGGCGTTCCTGTCTTCGCCCACCCGGTGGCGTCGTCCAGGGGCCGCACCGTGGGGGAAGCCACGTACCGGGACATGATTGATGCCGGACTGTTGGGCGTGGAAGTCGAACACCGGGACAACCCTGAAGAGGGGCGGAGGTTCCTGCGGGGGCTGGCCGCCGAACACGGTCTGTTGATGACAGGTTCCTCCGACTACCACGGGACCGGCAAACCGAACCTGCTGGGTGAGAACCTGACTTCGCCGGAGGTCTTGGCGCGGATCGAAGAATTGGCAACGGGCAGCACGGTGGTCCGGTGACAGGGGCCCGCCCGGTGAAAGGGGCCCACTGATGGACCTGCAGCTGCTGGCATCGGTGATCGTTACCCTGTTCGTCATCATGGATCCGCCGGGAACGGTGCCGATTTTCATGTCCCTGACGGCTCAGTTGTCGGCGAAGGACAGGAACCGTTCAGCCTTCCAGGCGCTCCTGGTTGCCACCGGCGTGATTGTGCTGTTTGCCATCTTCGGCCAATCGATCCTGAACTACATGCACATCTCGTTGGCTGCCTTGCAAGGTGCGGGCGGGTTGCTTCTGGTCCTCATCGCCTTGCAGTTGCTGACCGGAAACACCAGCGGCGAGGAAAACGCGGCCAAGTACAAGAATGTCGCCTTTGTGCCCCTGGGGACGCCGCTCATGGCCGGCCCGGGTGCGATTGTGGCGGTGATGGTGTTCGTGCAGCAGTCCACTGAACTGTCAGACTACCTCGCCGTGGGCACCGGTATCGCTGTGGTCCTGGCCTCGCTCTACCTCGCGATGCGCTTCGCAGGCGTGGTCCAACGCGTCCTTGGTGAGAACGGCGTGGAACTGGTCACCAGGATCGCAGGGTTGCTGTTGTCGGCCATTGCGGTGCAGATGATCGCAGACTCGGTGACGGCGTTCGTGAAGGGCGCTGCCTAGGCAGGCAGTTGCCTGAACAGCGGCAGACAGCAGGCGAAGGGCTGCTGTCTCAGGCCTGCGGGCCGGTGGGCAGCAGCTCGTGGAACACTGCCTTGGCGCCGAGGCGTTTCCGCATGACCTCGATGGCCTGCTCATTCTGGTCGACACACACAAATCGGCGGCCCAGCTTCGCGGCCACGGCGCCGAGGGTCCCGGAGCCGGCGAAGAAGTCCAGGCACCAGTCATCCTTGCGGCTTGATGCGGAGACGATCCTTCGCACCAATCCCTCGGGTTTTTGGGTGGGGTAACCGGTTTTTTCGCGCCCGGTGGGGGAGACGATGGTGTGCCACCAGACGTCCGTCGGCAGCTTTCCGCGCTCGCGTTTGGCCGGTGTCACCAAGCCCGGAGCCATGTAGGGCTCGCGGTCCACTTCCTCGTTGTCGAAGTGGTACTTCGTGGGGTTCTTGACGTAGACAAGGATGTTGTCGTGCTTGGTGGGCCAGCGGTTCTTGGCCCGGGCACCGTAGTCATAGGCCCAGATGATCTCGTTGAGGAAGCACTCCCTGCCAAAGATCGCGTCCAGCATCACCTTGGCGTAGTGGACCTCGCGGTAATCGAGGTGCAGGTACAGGGTGCCGTCGTCCGCCAACAGGCGCCAGGCTTCCACGAGCTTGGGCTCCAGGAAGGACCAGTAGTCGCTGAAGGCGTCGTCGTAGCTGTGCAGGGCACCCTTGATGGTGTCGTAGGAGCGGCCTTTGAAGCCGACGCGGTCGCCGTCGCCGTCGGCGTTGCGGACCATGCGGGTCTCTTGCCGCCGCTGCACGCGGCCCGTGTTGAAGGGCGGGTCCACGTAGATGAGTGTGAAGGCGCCGTCCGGCAGCGTTGGAAGGAATTCCGCGTTATCCGCGTGCACCACCATGTTGCCGCCGTCCGGCGCCCAAACAGTTTCAGCCATTGACGGTATTAGGCCTCGGTGTTGCCAGGCTGGGCAGCAGCCGACTCACCGGAAACAACTTCGCCATTGCGGCGACGCGTACGGGTACGACGCGTGCGGGCAGGCTTCTCAGCGTTGTCGGCGGTTGCCGTCCGGGCTTCGGTCGAACCTGCAGCCGGAGCTGCTTCGCCCTCGGACGTACGACGACGACGGGTGCGGTTGCGGCCGCCGTCGCCCTTGCTTTCGCGCGAGTCGCCTGACTTGGAGTCGCCGGACCTGCGGCCACGGCCGCCGTCGCGCTTGCCGTCACGGCCGGAACCGCCCGAACGTCCGTTCTTTTTCCCGGTCTCGCCCAGGTCCTCCAGCACCTCGGCGTCGACGCCGGCGAGGACGCGCTTGTTACGGGGCAGGCGGCCCTTGGTGCCCTCGGGGATGTCGAGGTCGGTGTACAGGTGCGGTGAGGAGGAGTAGGTCTCGACAGGTTCGGGAACGTTGAGGCCAAGAGCCTTGTTGATCAGGGCCCAACGAGGGACATCGTCCCAGTCAACGAAGGTCACGGCGGTGCCCTTGTTGCCTGCACGGCCGGTACGGCCAACACGGTGCAGGTAGATCTTCTCGTCCTCGACGCACTGGTAGTTGATGACGTGGGTGACGTCCTCGACGTCGATACCGCGGGCGGCGACATCGGTTGCCACCAGAACATCCACCTTGTTGTTGCGGAAAGCCCGCAGGGCCTGCTCGCGGGCGCCCTGGCCCAGGTCGCCGTGGATGGCAGCGGCGGCGAAGCCACGGTCCACCAATTCCTCTGCGACCTTGGCTGCAGTGCGCTTGGTCTTGGTGAAGATGACAGTGCGTCCGCGGCCCTTGGCCTGGAGGATGCGGGCCACAACTTCCGTCTTGTCCATGCTGTGTGCACGGTAGATGAGCTGGCGGATGTCGCGCTTGGTAAGGCCCTCATCGTTGGGGTCGGCGGCCCGGATGTGGGTGGGCTGCGTCATGTAACGGCGTGCCATGGCGATGACCGGGCCAGGCATGGTGGCCGAGAACAGGAGGGTCTGGCGGACCGCGGGGGTGCCGGCAATCAGAGTTTCGACGTCGGGAAGGAAGCCGAGATCCAGCATCTCGTCGGCTTCGTCCAGGACCACCATCTTGACGTTCTTCAGGCTCAGGTGCTTCTGCTTGTAGAGGTCGATCAGGCGGCCGGGGGTGCCGACGACGATCTCGACGCCCTTCTGCAGTGCTTCGATCTGGGGCTCATAGGCGCGGCCGCCGTAGATGGTGGCAATGCGGGCGTTGCGCTTCCGGGATGCAGCCTGGAGGTCGTTGGCAACCTGCACGGCAAGTTCACGGGTGGGAACGATGACCAAGGCCTGAGGGGCGCCAGGAACGGCAAGCTTCTCGTAGCCTGCGTCGTCTCTGCCGATGACCCGCTGCAGGGCGGGAATGCCAAAGCCCAGCGTCTTGCCGGTGCCCGTCTTGGCTTGGCCGATGATGTCGTGGCCGCTCAGGGCCACGGGCAGCGTCATGGCCTGGATCGGGAAGGGGTGCGTGATTCCGGCGTCGGCCAGGGACTCAACGATGTCCGCGCGGACGTTGTAGTCGGCGAACGACTTTTCTTCGATCTCGTGGGGCGTCTCGTCCGAGGTGATCGTTTCCTCGGGTTCGATGGTCTCGGTTCCGGTGGAGTCCGTCAGGACTTCATGGGTGTGCAATTCACTCACAGGGAGTTTCCTTATTCATTTAGGCATTGGCGCTGCATGCTCAACGGGATGGCATAGCCGTACCGGAGCAGAACGGGCGCGCAAGCAATTCCAGTGGAAGCCGATCGCGGGCTATCTAAGTACTGGCACTGGTGACCAGTTGGTACATCTCAAGATCGCGTAGGGGCGGGCTTGTTGAGTTCAAAAATTAACTGAATCAACGACCGGGCATCCATTACTACAGGCCCAGTCTATCCTCTGGGAGCCATAAAGCCCGGATCGGTGACTGAAGCGCGTCAGCCCAGAAGCTCAAACCGGATCTCCCGGGTGGCAATTTCCGCCTTTACGAGGCGTACCCGCACCTTGGTACCTGACTCCAGTTCGCCGTCACACCGTGCCGTTACCGCGGGCTCGGCGATCTGGACAACGCCATAGGGGGCGCCGTTGCCATTGCCGTTGCCCCTGCTTCCATTGCCGTTGTTGCCGTTTCCGTTCGATGGCTTGGAACCGGAGATAACAACGGCATCGAACTCCTGGCCCACATGGCCTGCTGCCAGTGCTGCTTCCACTGTGTCCAAGGCCGCACGTTCCAACCGTCCGGCCAACTGGTCAGAGGCGCCCATGATCTCGGGCAGGGAGGGCAGGGCCTCGCGTGCCCAGCGCGGGATCTCTTTGTTGTTGCACAGCGCTTCACAAATCACCAGGACAAAGCGGTCAATGAGCCGCCGCAGCGGAGCTGTGGTGTGGGCATAGGGGGCGCCGATGGCTGCCTGGATCACCGTTTCGGGCACTTCGCCGTCAAAAGGGGTATAGCCGGCGCCCCGGAACAATGTTCCGGCCGAGTGCAGAATCGCCAGTTGCTTCGGATCGGAGGCGTCCAGCGTTCGCAGATACTCGCCGTAGCTGACCTTGCCGTCCCACGGCTTGCCCAGCGCGGCTGTCTGGCGCTTGAAGTGCTGCAGCGACCTCTCGTCAGGGGCCGGCATGGTCCGCAGGATGCCGATCTTCCCATCGAGCATCAGTTGTGCTGCCGCCATCCCCGTCATGAGCGAAATCTGCGCATTCCAGTCCTCCACCGGCAAGGACGGTGCCGCGACGATTCTGTACCCTCCGTCGGTCACCTGGACGATTTCCTGCTCGGGCATGTTGAGGCTGGCCCCGCCGCGAAGCCGCTCCAGCTCGACCCTTTTGAGTCCAACTTCCTTGAGGAGCTGAAGTACGGGCGGTGCAGTTCCGTCGTCGATCTGTTGCTGTGCGCCGGCATAGCTGAGTTTGGCGCGGCTTCGCACGGTTGCCCGCGCCACGGAAACGTTCACCACCTCCGCCTTGGCGTCCAGATCGAAGTCCCAGACGAAGGCCCCGCAGTCCTGGTTCGCCAGCAAACTCCCGGCATTTTCGCTGATGATCTCCGGGTGCAAGGGAATGCGCCCGTCCGGCGCGTAGAGTGTTTGACCCCGGTGCCGCGTTTCCGAATCCAGGGCTCCTCCGGGTGCTACGAAGGACGGAACATCGGCGATCGCGTAAAGGACTTTGTACCCTTCGCCGGCACGCTCGATGTACAGCGCTTGGTCAAGGTCGGTGGAGGTCGCGGGGTCAATGGTCACGAAGGTGACATGCCTGAGGTCCCGCCCGGGCAGGCGGAGGGATTCGACGGCGTCACGCGCCTCCTGCACGGCCTCAGCGGGGTACTCGCCGGGCAGCTCAAGCTCCGTCCGCAGGGCCGCGAGGGCTGCGGCGAGCTGGTCCGAGGAATCGTCGACGTTGGGCGCTATCCGGTGATGTGACACGAAAGTCAGCGTAGCCCGAAACAGGCCGATAGTCTTGGACGCCCACCAGGCAAAAGCCCGCAGCCGCCAAGCGACTGCGGGCCTGTTGCCGGCGGTACCCTGCTGAGTTGCCGAAGGCTAGCCTGCCGGGGTCAGCGTAAAGCTCGCTGCCTTTTCACCGTTGAGGTCGTTTACCACGATGGTGGTCGGACCCTTCTTGATGTCAAAGCCTATGACTCCCTGAACAGTCTTCCCGGTCGGTACGTCCCCCCAGGGGAAGGTCCCCATTTTTTCCTCCAGGAAGAGCAGCTCGCCCTCCTTGCCGTCAGCATCGTAAGCCTCAAAGTTTGTGGCTGATGCGTAGCTGGTTCCCGTGGCAGTCTGCCAGGAAACCTCCATCAACAGGAACCCTCCATTGGCTGGCTCCAGGTAGGGCATGGCCGAAATTTCCGTAGTGTAAAGGGTGTCCACAATGCCCACCTTCACAGTGTCGCCACTGGACACCGTCACCGTGAAGGAATTCGCATCGCTGGCGGTGCCGGGCGAGGGATGGGGGGCTTCCTGGGACGCCGATGGGCGGGCTGGTTCAGCTGCCTTCTGCCCTTGGATCCCGGCAGAGACCAGCGCCAAGGACAGCACCGTGGAAATGATGCCGATGATGAGGCCGGCGAGCCACACCACGATGGTGATGATCCACGCCTTCTTCTTGTTCTCCGGGTAGCCAGCCAAAGGCCGGCCCTGCTTGTCACGGGCATTACCTGTCAACGTGATGATGAGGTCCACGATCGACCAGATGCCGAACCCGCCGGCGGTCAGGAGCTTGGCTATGCCGGTGCCGATCTTGCCCAGGTAGAACCGGTCGACACCCAGTCCGCCCAGGAGCAAGGACAGGATCCAGGTGACCACGAACGACTTTGCCGTTCCATCGCCGCCCGGAGGGCCGTAAGAACCCGAACCCGGCGTGGGTTGATAGCCGGTGTAGGGCCCACCTTGATAGGGGCTGCCGTAAGGGGCAGGTGCGTTGGGGACCGGAGGAACACCCGCTCCTTGTCCGTTATCGGGCGCGGGCGGGTAATTCGGGTAACTCACGTGGACTTCCTTCAGTGGTGCGGGTGCGAGGTTTTGGATGGCGGACCGGCGGGGACCGGCCGTCGGGCAGCGTGGCCCGCGGAGTTGCTTCTAAGCGGCGTCGAGGGCTTCGAGCAGCGACTTCGCTGCCGCCGTCGGGTCTTCCGCCTCAGTGATGGCGCGGACGACGACGATGCGGCTGGCACCGGCTGCGAGTACCTCTTCTACGTTGCCAAGGTCGATTCCACCGATCGCGAACCAGGGCAAATCAACGGCCCCGCCTGTGGTCTCCTCAGCGCGCTTGATCGCTTCTGCGGCATATGTGACCAAGCCGGTTCCCACGGCTTCACGGCCGGGCTTGGTGGGGGTCGCCCATACCGGGCCAACACAGAAGTAATCCAATCCCGCGTCGCCCGGTGAGGCTGTGATGGCCGCGTTCACTTGCTCGGGAGTGTGGGTGGACAGGCCAATGACGGCAGGGTGGGGCAGGAAGGTACGGGCGACCCCCAGGGGCAGGTCCTTTTGGCCCACATGGAACACAGGAGCCCCGGAAACACTGGCAATATCGGCCCGGTCGTTGACTGCCCAGAGCCGTCCGTGGCGTTCGGCAACGCTGCGCAGGACGGCCAGCAATTCCAATTCCTCAGCAGCTTCCATCGTCTTGTCGCGAAGTTGGATGATGTCCACTCCGCCCTGGAAAGCTGCGTCCACAAAGTCTTCAAAATCGCCTTGGCGTTTGCGCGCGTCAGTGCACAGGTAGAGGCGGGCCGAGGCGAGGGAATGATGCTGGGTCATGGAAACCACACTAGTTCCTCTAAACTGGGCACGTACCGCGGGAGCCGCGACGACCATCATTGTGACCGTCCGGCTGAGAGGGCTTAAGAGCCGACCGCTTGACCTGATCCGGCTAGTACCGGCGTAGGGAAGGAAACAAATGGCAGCAGCCATTCACGCAGATGTCGCCATCATTGGCGGTGGGATCATCGGCCTGGGCATAGCCCATCAAGCACGGATGCTGGGCCGCTCCGTGGCCCTCATCGACCCGGCGCCGGCCAGCGGCGCTACCTTTGCGGCTGCCGGAATGCTGGCACCGGTGAGCGAACTCCACTACCAGGAAGAAGACCTCCTGGACCTCATGGTCGAGTCATCCCGATTGTGGCCATCATTCGTGGGCAGCCTGCCTCAGCCCACGCAAGCCACCGGATACAGCACGACGCCGACCCTCGCCGTGGGTGCCGACGCCGCGGACCGCCGGGCGCTCGCAGACCTTCGCGCGGCTCAGCTTGCGGCGGGACTGGAGGTTGAGCCGCTGTCCTTGCGTGAGGCACGGAACCGCGAACCTTTGCTGAGCCCGCAAATTTCCTGTGCCTTTGACATTCCCTCCGATCACCAAGTTGATCCGCGGAAGTTGGCGACCCACCTTTTGGCGGCCCTTGCCGCGCATTCGCCGGACGATGGCAGCTGGGTGAAGGGGACCGGGGATGGGTTCGCCGTTGAGGCCTCCGCCGGCGGGTTGTTGTGGGACGGGGACCGTGTTGCCGGTGTCGAGCTTGAACACGGCGGCACCGTCCACGCCGCCGAAACGGTCGTGGCCAATGGGCTGGGAGCCCCTCACTTGCAGGGCCTTCCCGAGGGACTCAGCCTTCCAGTCAGGCCGGTCTACGGAGACATCCTCCGACTACGCGTCCCGACCCACCTCCGTCCGCTGGTCACTGCCACAGTCCGGGGAATGGTCCGCGGAGTGCCCGTGTACATCGTTCCGCGGGAGGACGGAACCGTGGTGATCGGCGCTACGCAACGCGAGGACAGTCTGTCCGCGACATCCAACGCCGTCTCGGCCGGTGGCGTCTACCAACTCCTGCGTGACGCGCAGGTTCTCGTGCCTGCGGTTGCTGAACTCGAACTCCTGGAGGCAACGGCCCGCGCACGACCAGGAACTCCGGACAACGCCCCGTTGCTGGGCCGTGTGGGCAACTCCACCGGCGAGGTTGAAGGCCTCGTGATCGCCACGGGATTCTTCCGGCACGGTGTCCTCCTCACTCCCATAGCCGCCGCGATCGTGGGGGAGCTGCTGAGTGGTTCCACCGACCCCCGCTGGTCCATCTTCCGTCCTGACCGCTTCAATGCAACGCGGGGTCACTTATGACCCATGGAAACCCCTTCAGGGGGCCATAAGTGACCCCGCGTTGCTCTCTTCACAGCAAGGAAACAGTATGAACATCAAGCTCAACGGCGCCGTGCACGAAGTGCTCGATGGCGCTTCCGTCAGCAGTGTGGTCACCGCCGTCACCGGCCGCGCCTTGGACCACCGGGGACAGGCGGCCGACGGCGGGAAGCTGGGTGTCGCCGTCGCCCGCAATTCCGAGGTGGTACCGCGGAGCCAATGGGCGGCTACTGCGCTGGCCGACGGCGACGAACTCGAACTCGTAACCGCAGTACAGGGAGGCTGAACGATGACCCAGGCAAACACGGAAGTCCGCACCGACGCATTGGTGATCGACGGCGTCGAACTGGGCTCCAGGCTGATCATGGGCACTGGAGGTGCGCCCAGCCTTGACGGCCTGGGAGCCGCGCTCCTGGCCTCGGGAACCGAGCTCACAACAGTGGCCATGAGGCGCTACTCGACCGCTGAAACCGGTTCGCTCTTCCAGCTCCTGGTGGACAACAACATCCGTGTCCTGCCGAACACGGCGGGCTGCTTCACGGCAAAGGACGCTGTGATGACGGCAGAACTCGCCCGTGAGGCTTTGGAGACCGACTGGGTAAAGCTGGAAGTCATTGCGGACGAACACACGCTCCTGCCCGATGCGGTGGAGCTGGTCGAAGCAACGGAGCAACTGGTGAACAGGGGCTTCAAGGTCTTCGCTTACACCAACGACGATCCCGTCCTGGCGCTGCGCCTGGAGAACCTGGGTGCCACGGCCGTCATGCCGCTCGGCTCGCCCATTGGAACCGGACTGGGGATCCTCAATCCGCACAACATTGAACTCATCGTGTCCCGTGCCTCCGTACCGGTGGTGTTGGATGCGGGTATAGGCACAGCCTCCGACGCCGCCCTTGCCATGGAACTGGGCTGCGATGCCGTCCTGCTGGCCACTGCCGTCACCCGCGCCCAGAACCCCGTGCAGATGGGGCAGGCTTTCAAGCATGCCGTCATCGCGGGGCGGCTCGCCAAGCAGGCAGGCCGGATTCCGAAACGTGAGCACGCCCTGGCGTCCTCTGCCATGGAAGGCCGGGCAGAGTTCCTCTAGCCGGGCTTAAACCCGGGCCTTAAACAAGGATGACCATCACCTCCCGGTGATGGTCATCCTTGTTTAAGGCCTAGAGACGTTTGAGCCTAGAGACGCAGCGCCTTGGTCAGGGCCTCGGTGTCGTGCTTGGTGCGCGTGCGACCAAGATAGACAACCACACCCGCTGCTGCCGCGGTGCCGAGCACCATCGGCAGGACCCATGGGATCCACGTTGCACCCGGCTGGTACCCGAGCCCTGCGCTGATGAAAGCGACCCAGCTCAGGGCACCGACCGCGGCTGAAACGCCGGCCGGCAACGCAATTCCATACCTGCTGTGCCGCTTGTCGTTTGCCCAAACTATGAAGCCGGTGGCAATGGTGACCAGGACCACGATGACGAGGGAAAGCATGGGGACTCCTTAGCGGCAGTTGGGCGGATGGGGTCAGAGTGCGCCGAAGCCGACCCGGCGGACTTCCTCGGCGCCGATCTCCACGTAGCCCAGCACGTTTCCGGGAACGATGATCTGGCGGCCCTTCTCGTCGGTCAGCCGCAGTTCCGAGCCCTTGGACACGGCTTCGGCCACGATCTTGGCGACGGCGTCAGCATCCAGGGCGGATTCGAGCACAATTTCACGGCCAACGTTTTGAATGCCGATCTTTACTTCCACAGCAAGGCCTCCAAGCCAATCAAGTATTAAGTCTGTTCTCTATTTGTAGCTTAGGACTCTTTGGGGAATCGACTGATTCCGCGCCAAGCTAAACGATAGATCAGATCACTGGCGACATCGAGGTCCAGGTTTCCGTCTGTTTCCAGCCAATACCGGGCGCTGACCTGGGCCATTCCTGCCAGGCCACGGCCCAGGAGCTGGGCCTCGAGGGGCGGAAGTTTGGTGTCCTCGGCGATCACGTGCGCGACGGCGTCAGCGAAGGTCTTGTTGAACGTCTCCAAGCGGGAGCTGACGTCGGGATCATTGATGAGGTCGGACTCAAACACCAAGCGGTGCGCCTGGTCGTCGTCGGCGATGAACCGATAATACGCGCGCATGACCGCCTTGACGCGTTCCTTGTTGTCCGTGGTGGAGTTCAGGGCGCCCAGCATCAAGTCCGTCAGTGTTGCCAGATGACTGTCCAGGAGGGCCATGTAGAGTTCCCGCTTGGACGGGAAGTGCTGGTACAGCACCGGTTTGCTCACATGGGCGGTTTCAGCGATTTCGTCCATCGCTGCGCCATGGAATCCGTTGGAAACGAAGACTTCCAAGGCGGCGTTCAGCAGCTGTGCACGGCGCTCGTCCCTGGGCAGCCTTGGTGAACGGGGTGCAACGGCCCGTTCCTGCTTTGCGGGTGCCTCATCGTTTGCCCGTGTGCCGTCAGCCACAGTCTGCCGCCTTTCCTTTGCAGTTATGACCACTCTACCGGTGGGTAATATGACCCGGCGGCATCGGCAGGCATACATTGGGGTATGGCCTCAATTGTTGCTGCCCACTCCGCCGCGCCCACAGTCCTGCCACCCCTCGTCGAACCGGCCGCCGGGCTCACGCCGGCAGAGGTGGAGCGGTACTCACGGCATCTCATCATTCCCGAAATCGGAGCCCTGGGCCAACGCAGGCTCAAGAATGCGAAGGTTCTTGTCATCGGCGCCGGCGGCCTGGGCTCGCCCGCGTTGCTGTACCTGGCTGCGGCGGGCGTGGGAACGCTCGGAATCGTGGACGACGACGACGTCGACCTCAGCAACCTGCAGCGCCAGGTCATCCATGGCGTCAAGGATGTGGGAAAGCCCAAGATCGAGTCCGCCCGTGATGCCATCGCGGAACTGAACCCCTTGGTGAACGTGGTCCTCCACAACCTCCGGCTGGATTCTTCCAACGCCTTGGAGCTCTTCGCCCAGTACGACCTCATCCTGGACGGTGCGGACAACTTCGCCACCCGTTACCTGGTCAACGATGCCGCGGCCATCCTGGGCAAGCCGTATGTGTGGGGCTCTATTTTCCGCTTTGATGGCCAGGTCAGCGTCTTCTGGGCCCAGCACGGCCCCAGCTACCGGGACCTCTACCCGGAAGCCCCTCCGGCTGGTTCGGTGCCGTCCTGCGGTGAGGGTGGCGTCTTTGGCATGCTGTGCGCAGCGGTGGGTTCGCTCATGGTGACCGAAGCCGTGAAGCTGATTACCGGCGTCGGACGTTCCTTGCTGGGGCGAGTGGCGCTGTTCGACGCTTTGGGCGGAAGCTGGCGGGAAATCAAGGTTTCCAAGGACCCTGAAGCGGAGCCCATCACGGAACTGACCGACTACGAGGCATTCTGCGGAGTGACTCCGGTTGCCGCAACCGACCAGGACCACACGGTCACCGCGACGGAGCTGGCCCGGATGCTTGCTGAGCGGGACTCGGGGGAGCGGGACTTCGAGCTGGTGGATGTCCGCGAATCCGGAGAGCACAGCATCGTGAGCATCGACGGTTCGGTCCTGATTCCGCAGGGCCGCATCCTTTCCGGCGAAGCCTGGGTTGAGCTGCCGCAGGATAAGGACATCGTGTTCCACTGCAAGGCCGGAACGCGTTCGGCAGCGGTGCTGGAAGCGGCACGTAAGGCCGGCTACAGCCGGGTCAAACACCTCGACGGCGGCATTCTCGCCTGGGTGCGGCAAGTGGAGCCAAGCAAGCCCGTTTACTGATTCATTGCCTGCTTTCAGGCTTGTCTGGGAAGCTCAAGCATGAGCGCAGAACGGACTGAAACAGAACAACGCCCCATCGGCTCCGGATTCGGGCACGGCTCCACAGCGTTGGAGGTCATTGACGGCATCAACCTGCGAGGCAAGACGGCAATCGTCACCGGTGGCTACTCGGGCTTGGGGCTGGAGACCGTGCGGGCCTTGGTCTCGGCCGGGGCCGAGGTGACGGTTCCTGCGCGCCGGCTCGAACACGCCCGTTCGGTCCTTGCCGATGCCGGCTTGTCCGAATCGGTCCGGGTGGAACAGCTGGACCTGGCCGACCAGGAGAGCGTGAAAGGGTTTGCGAGGCGTTTCCTGGAGGACCACGGCACGCTGGACATCCTGGTCAACAACGCCGCCATCATGGCCAGCCCTGAGCAACGCGTTGGGCCAGGATGGGAAGCCCAGTTCGCCACCAACCATCTGGGGCACTACACGCTGGTCAACACGCTGTGGCCAGCGTTGCAGGCGTCCGGGAATGCGCGGGTCGTCTCATTGTCATCGACCGGACACAAGCTCTCTCCGATCCGTTTCGACGACATCAACTTCACCGGCGGCTACGACAAGTGGAAGGCCTATGGGCAGGCAAAAACGGCCAATGCCCTGTTTGCCGTTGAACTCGACCATTTGGGCAGGGAATCGGGCGTGCGCGCGTTCGCAGTCCACCCGGGCGGGATCATGACAGAGTTGCAGCGGCGTCTTCCCAAAGAGGAAATGGTGGCCGCGGGCTGGATGGACGCCGCGGGCAACGTCCGCGAAGGATTCAAGACTCCCGAACAAGGTGCCGCGACGTCGGTGTGGGCAGCGACCTCACCGGCCCTGAACGGCATGGGCGGCGTCTACTGCGAAGACTGTGACATTGCCAAGCCGACCGACAAGGACTCTCCGCTGGCGCGCTACCAGGGTGTGGATGCCCATGCCGTCGATAAAGAGGATGCGGCCAGGTTGTGGGCGTTGTCGGCGGAACTGACCGGGGTGAACGCCTTTGCCTAGGTCCGGGAGAGCCTAGGCGCTTTCAGAACGGAGCTGCTGGTGGTCCACGGGGCATTCCGGGGCCGCGGCAGCTGCCTGTGGTTGCTCCACCTGGATTCCGTACAGTGCCTCGAGGGCTGCGACGTAGTCGTCCTGCTGTCCGTTGGCGGCAAGCTCACGGGCGCGGACGGTGGGAATGTGGAGCAGTTGCTTGACCATGCGGCGAAGCGCGAACTCCACTTCCTCGGCGGCGGCCGTGCAGCCATGACGGGCGCGGACCTTCTCCATCTCGGCGTCGAGGACGTTCATGGTGTGGCGGCGCAGGGCCACGATGGCCGTGTCCACGGAACGGGCCTCACGTTCGGACTCAAAAGAGGCAGCGGCTCCGGTGACAATCGCGCTGGCTTGGGACAGCGATTCTGCCTGTTCCTGGGGTGCGGCGAGCCGTACCGACTCGAGGGTCAGCAGTTCCACGCCGTCGAGTTCTCCTACGGCGGGATCGAAGTCGTGGGTCAGGGCGAGGTCGATGGCGATCAATGGCTTGCCCGAGTTGGCCCGGACGCGTTCAAGGTCCGCGGCTTCCACCCGGTTGTCTGAGCCACTGCAGCCGATCATGACGTCAGCTTCGGCCACAGCGGTGGGGAGGGTGTCGGCGTCGAGCGCGGTACCGCCGCGTGTGGCGACGAAAGCTTCCGCCCGGCCGGAGGAAGAGTAGACGGAGATATCCGTGCAACCGCGTTCCCGCAGGAGGGACATGGTGGCGCCTGCGTAGGCTCCCGTTCCGAAGACCACGACCTTCTTGGTGGACCAGTCCTCGTTCTCGGCAAGGTCTGTGGCGAGGTCCAGGGCAACTGAGACGATGGACAACCCGCGTGAGCCGAGCGCTGTTTGGGCGCCGACATCCTTGGCTGTCTTGGACGCGGCCTGGAAGAGACGGACGAGGCCTGAGCTGGCAGTCCCTTCCTGCTGGGCCGTAATAAGTGCGCGGCGTACCTGTCCGGCGATTTCACGCTCGCCCACCACGGCAGAGTCGAGACCGGAGCTGACTGCGAAGAGGTGGCGGGTGACCTCGGGGCCGGTGTGGGTCGCGAAGGAACGCGAAACAAGCTGTTCGTTGAGGCCGCTCAGCTCGCTGATCCGGGAAATGAGGGCGGAGCGGGCTGCTTCAAGGTCATCACCGTTGGCCGTTTCGCCGTATACCTCGTAGCGGTTGCAGGTGGCGAGGACCACCGCTCCGGACACCACGGGGGATTCTGTGAGGGCCGAAGAGGCAAGCCCGGAGGAACCGTTGCTCAACTGAGCGACGGTTTCGAGGTCGATGTCGGCGTGTGTAGCCACCAATGAGAAAAGAACCACAGCACCCCAATCATAGCTTTTTCGTAGCCCGGTAGAACAATATGGCACCGTGGGTCTCCCCACGGACTCCGGTGATCCGCGCCACACCGCCCCCGGATGGGCGGTACATGACAGCTTGTCGTTATCTTTTGGCCTGGATTTTCGGCACAATCAAAGGCATGACTTCTAGCTCGGCAGCATCCAAGAGTACGGCCTCCAACTCCCCGGCGGGTAGCCTCGACGCCAACCACCCGTTGAATGACGGCCGCACTTCGGACTCACCGCTGATCACTGCTTACCGCGGTGGCACGCCGTCCCGCAGGCCCGTGTGGTTCATGCGCCAGGCGGGCCGCTCGCTGCCCGAGTACCTCAAAGTCCGTGAGGGCGTTGCCATGCTGGACTCGTGCTTGCGCCCGGAGCTGGCTTCTGAAATCACGCTTCAGCCCGTCCGCCGCCACGACGTCGATGCCGCCATTTTCTTCTCGGACATTGTCATTCCCCTCAAGCTGGCAGGTGTCGGCGTCGACATTGTTCCGGGTGTCGGTCCCGTCCTGGACAAGCCGGTCCGGACTGCCGAGGATGTGGCGGCCCTTCCGACCTTGACGTGGGAAGCGCTGGAGCCCATTCGCGAAGCTGTCCGGCTCACGGTTGCCGAACTTGGCAGCACCCCGTTGATCGGATTCGCCGGAGCACCGTTCACGCTGGCCGCCTACATGGTGGAGGGCAGGCCTTCCCGCGATCATCTCGGCCCGCGCACCATGATGCACGCCGACCCGGAGACCTGGACTGCTTTGGCCAACTGGGCCGCCGATGCATCGGGGCTGTTCCTTCAGGCCCAGCTCGAAGCCGGCGCATCCGCCGGCCAGCTCTTCGACTCGTGGGCTGGCTCCCTGGGCCTGGCCGACTACACAAAGTTCGTTGCACCCGCCTCGGCCCGCGCTCTGGACCACGTCCGTGGACTTGGCGCTCCGCTGGTCCACTTCGGCACCGGAACGTCCGAACTCCTCGTGGCGATGCGCGACGTCGGGGTGGACGTCGTCGGCGTCGACTACCGCTTGCCGCTGGATGAAGCCAACCGGCGCCTCGGTGGCACGGTTCCTTTGCAGGGCAACATCGACCCCGCGCTGCTCTCCGCCCCCTGGGAAGTCCTTGAGGCGCATGTCCGCGACGTCATCGCCGCCGGCTCCGCTGCCCCGGGCCACGTGCTCAACCTTGGCCATGGAGTGCCGCCGGAAACCGATCCCACAGTGCTCACGCGCGTTGTGGAACTCATCCACTCGATCCCCGCCAAGTAGGGGCCCATGCGCGGCGGACACGCAACGCACAAGCCAACAATCACCGCAGTGGTGGTGGGCGGTGGCATCTCTGGTCTTCTGGCCGCGCGGGAATTGGCCATGGCGGGGGCTGGAGTCACCGTGCTGGAAGCAACAGGATCGTGGGGAGGGTGCGTTGGGAGCCATGTGGTTGCCGGTTTGCGCCTGGACAGCGGCGCGGAGTCTTTTGCCACGCGGTCCCCGGCTGTAGCCGACCTCGCAGTCGAACTCGGCCTGGGGGAGCAGATCGTCGCTCCCCACCCAGGCGGTGCCTGGGTCCAGTTGCCCGATGGCCCGCAGGAACTGCCCAAAACCGGTGTCCTGGGGATTCCTGCCAACCCATGGGATCCCGAAGTGAGGCGTTCACTCGGGTTCGCGGGGGCATTGCGGGCTTCCTTTGACCGTTGGCTGCCGGCAACCGTAGGGACCTCCTCCGAGGTCACGAGTGTCTCGTCGTTGGTCCGTGCCCGGATGGGGAAGAAGGTCCTCGACAGGCTCGTTTCCCCTGTGGTCGGCGGTGTCCATTCCGCTGATCCCGGCCTTCTCGATGTGGACATGGTGGCTCCCGGACTGCGTGCCGGAATCCGCAAGCATGGTTCGCTTGCCGCCGCGGTGGCGGCGCAGCGGAAAGCCGGCGCCGGCCCGGCGAAGGCGGGTTCCGCCGTCGCCGGCCTGAACGGTGGCATGAACACATTGGTCACCGCGCTGCTGGCGGATCTCCGGGACCGTGGCGTAGGGCTGTTGACGGACAAACGCGCCGAAGACGTAGCGAAGACCCGGCACGGCTGGCGGGTCACCGCCGGTGGTTCCGCGTACGACGCCGACCGGCTGGTGGTCGCGCTGGACGGTCCGGCCGCCGTCGGGCTGCTGGAGAAGTCCTTGCCCGCGCTGGCTGCCCTGCGTCCCGCGCCTGGACCCCTGGTGAGCTTGGTGACCCTCGTTGTGGACCTGCCTGAACTGGACGTCCGGCCGCGCGGAACCGGAATCCTGGTGGCGCCGCAAACGCCCGGTATCACGGCCAAGGCTTTGACCCATGCAACGGCCAAATGGGACTGGCTGGCCGAGGAGGCCGGCCCCGGGACGCATGTGGTGCGCCTTTCGTATGGCCGTCGCGAGGAAGCGGGCGGGGGAGCGGATGTGGTCTTGGACGACGACGCACTCCTGGCCGCAGCGTTGGAGGATGCGTCGAAGTTGCTGACTGTGCCGGTCTCCGGCAGTGACGTTGTCGGTTGGGATGTCGTCCGGTGGGCGGGAGCCTTGCCCTTCGCCGCCGTCGGTCATAAACAGCGCGTAGCAGAGGTCAGGAAGGTGTGTGCCGCTGCCGATGGCTTGGTGGTGGTAGGCGGTTGGTTGGCCGGAAACGGCTTGGCGGCCGTCGTGGCTGACACCCGGCGGCAACTCGCCCAGGGAAGCGGCGACGAAGCAACGATTCCGTGATTTACGTCACTTCTACGCCATGTAGAACTGATCCGTTTCGACTTAGGGGCCGGCACGGGGCAAACTTGAACCATGAGCCACACTTCTGTCGAATCTGTCACTAAAACTGCTGAAACCGAAGAGCAGTTCTTTACGCTCTGGACTGTTTTCAAGCGCTCGGCCGACGTTCTGCGCAGCGGCGATGCTGCCCAGGAGTTCGAAGCCCTGGTGGAAAAGCTTGCCGCTGACGGAGTAGTCCTGCGCGGCAGCTACGATGTCTCGGCAATGCGCTCCGACGCCGACATCATGGTGTGGCTCCATGGAGCCAAGCCTGAGGACCTGCAGGCAGCGGTCCGCTCCATCCGCCGGAGCAAGCTCTTCGCCGGAACCGAAATCGTTTGGTCGGCCATGGGTGTGCACCGCGAAGCAGAGTTCGCCAAGAGCCACGTTCCGGCGTACGCCCGCGGCGTCGAACCCAGCACGTGGCTTTGCGTCTACCCCTTCGTCCGCTCCTACGAGTGGTACATCCTGCCCGCCGAAGAGCGTGGCGCCATGCTCCGCGAGCACGGCATGCTGGGCCGCGAGTTCCCGCAGGTCATCTCCAACACCGTCTCCTCCTTCGCATTGGGCGACTGGGAATGGATCCTCGGCCTGGAAGCTCCCGAGCTCGTGGACCTCGTGGATCTCATGCGCCACCTCCGCGCCACCGATGCCCGCAACCACGTCCGTGAAGAAATTCCCTTCTACACCGGCCGCCGGGTCACCGCAGCCGAGATTGCCGAGGTCCTCGCGTGAGCGCACCGATTGTCTCCACCGAACTGAACGAAGTGACCGAGCGCGGCCGCCAGGCGCCCCAAAACTACGATGCCGTGCTGCTGGCGTCCTTCGGTGGTCCTGAAGGCCAGGAAGACGTTATTCCCTTCCTGCGCAACGTCACCCGTGGCCGTGGGATCCCGGACGAGCGCCTCGAAGAGGTCTCGCACCACTACCGTGCTTTTGGCGGCATCAGCCCCATCAACCAGCAGAACCGCGAACTGAAAGCCGCCATCGAGGCCGAACTTGCCACGCGCGGCATCGACCTGCCGGTCCTGTGGGGCAACCGCAACTGGGACCCTTACATCGCCCCGGTCCTGCAGGACGCTTACGACGCCGGCCACCGCCGCATCCTGATGCTCACCACCAGCATCTACTCCTGCTACTCCAGCTGCCGCCAGTACCGCGAAGACATCGGCATCGCGCTGACCGAAACAGGTTTGGACGGCAAGTTGCAGGTGGACAAGATCCGCCAGTACTTCGACCACCCGGGCGTGGTCCAGCCGTTCCTCGAGGGCACTGCTGCCGGTCTGGAAGAGATCCGTGGCAAGCTTGCCGCCACAGGTGAAGCTGACCCGGACTCCAAGATCCGGGTCCTGTTCGCCACGCACTCCATCCCGACACGGGACGCTGAAGCCGCGGGCCGTTCGGAAGACGAGCCCCGCGAATTCGCCGAAGGCTCCGCCTACGCTGCCCAGCACCTTGCCAACGCCCAGGCCATCATGGACGTCGTGGCGCCGAACGTCGCGTGGGACCTGGTCTACCAGTCGCGCTCGGGTGCGCCCCACATTCCGTGGCTGGAACCGGACATCAACGACCACCTTGAAGAGATCGCTCCGCAGGGCGTTCGCGGCGTGGTCATTGTTCCCCTTGGCTTCGTCAGCGACCACATGGAAGTTGCCTGGGATCTCGACACCGAGGCCCTGGAAACCTGCAAGAACCTCGACATCGCAGCAACCCGCGTCCCGACGCCGGGCACGCACGCGGCTTTCGTTGCCGGACTCGTGGACCTCATCTGCGAGCGGACCGTCGATAACAACATCGCGGACCGTCCCCACGTCACGGACCTCGGCCCGTGGTACGACGTCTGCCGCCCGAACTGCTGTGAGAACTTCCGGGGTGCCAAGCCGGTCATCGCGGAAGTTGGCACCACTATCGGAACGCGCCACGATGCCTACCCTGCTTCGGAGGCAGCCAAGTGACTGTCCGCATCGGAACCCGGGCGAGCAAGCTTGCCCTGACGCAGACCCAGCAAACTGCGGACAAGCTGGCTGCAGTGGGTGGCTTCCCCGTGGAGCTGGTGCACATCAAGACAGAGGGCGACGTCAAAACCGGGTCCCTCTCCCAAATGGGCGGTACCGGTGTGTTTGTTGCCGCCCTCCGGGATGCCTTGCTGGCCGATACCTGCGATGTCGCCGTGCATTCCCTCAAGGACCTGCCCACGGGGTCGGCGCTCGGCCTGTCCATCGCCGCCACCCCCCAGCGGGTGGACGTCCGGGACGTACTTTGCGCCCGTGACGGCATGACGCTGGCCGAACTGCCTGCGGGCGCCAAAGTGGGCACCGGTTCACCCCGGCGTGCTGCACAACTGCGGGCGGCCCGCCCGGACATCGAGGTTCTGGACATCCGCGGCAACGTCGATACCCGCCTCGGCCGCGTCCCCGGGCTTCCTGGAAATGCGACGGATGAGGTTGTCCCCGGCAAGTCGTGCGACCTCGATGCCGTGGTGCTTGCCGCCGCCGGCCTGGAGAGAATCGATCGACGGGACACAGTCAGCGAGTACTTCGGCACCGACGTGATGCTGCCCGCACCCGGGCAGGGCGCGTTGGCCATCGAATGCCGTACAGAGGACGCACCTGCGCAGGGTTCGAACGGCGTGCTGGCACAGGCGCTTGCAGCACTGAACGACGACGACACGCGCCTTGCCGTGACGGCTGAGCGTGCGGTCCTGGCCCGGCTCGAAGCCGGGTGCGCGGCCCCTGTTGGGGCCTACGCCTTCCGGAAGGGCAGCATGCTGCACCTGGAGGCCGTGGTGTGCGCAGTCGATGGCACCAAGACCGTCCGCGAAAAGAAAGCCACCGACGGTTTGACTGAAGTGGGCGCCACGCTGCTGGGCATTGAAGTTGCCGAACTTCTGCTGGCTGCCGGCGCCGCGGAGATCGCGGATCTTGCAGCGTCCTGAGCAAGCGAATGCCGGGCAGGCGATTGCCCGGCACGCCGGCGCCGGGCAGGCCAAGCCAACTGGTTTGGCCGGTCGGCGGATCCTGATCACCAGGAGCGCCGACCGGGCCCGTCCGTTGGCCGCCCTCCTCAGCGGCTTGGGGGCGGAGCCTTTGGTCCTGCCTTTGATCGATTTTGAAAAGGCCCAGGACCAAGCCGCCATCGGTGCCGGACTGGACCGGCTCTCCGCCGGCGGCTTTGACTGGCTGGTCATCAGCAGCGTCACCACGGTAAGGGTCCTTGTGGAGAAAGCCGCCGAACGTGGTGTCTCCCTGCCGGACTTACTGTCCGCCGGAACCAAGGTGGCCACCATTGGAACGTCGTCCCGTCGCGTCCTCGAAACCCTTGGCCTCGCCGTTGACTTGGTACCGTCCGGTGCCCAGTCCGCCGAAGGCCTGGTGGAAGTCTGGGAAGCAGCACCTTCGCGGGTGTTCCTGCCGCAGGCCGATATCGCAGCGCCCGGCCTGAGGAAAGGCTTGGCTGCCAAGGGCGCGGACGTCACCACAGTCGTTGCCTACCACACCGTCGATTACCCGGCCCGCGAGGAATTCCGCCTCCGAGCGGAAGTTCCTGCCGCCGTCGTGAACTCCGGTGGCGATACTCCTCCAGTCCTCGACCCCGCCGAGGCCCGGAAGGCGTTCGACGCCGGAACAGTCGACGCCGTCGTGGCCGCCTCACCCAGTGCCGCGCGTCGGCTGGCGGCCATCCTCCCGACCCTGGGTAGGAGCCGCTTCATCGCCATCGGAGGACCGACGGCGGCTGAAGCTTCCCGGCTCGGCATCACGGTGGCAGCCACGGCCCAAGAACCAACACCGGACGGCATCGTGGCCGCCCTGGAATCTGTTTTCGCCAACGAAGGGAACCCGCAATGAGCTTTCCAAACCACCGTCCCCGCCGCTTGCGCACCACTCCTGCCATGCGCAGGCTCACCGCGGAAAACAGGCTGGCCCCCGCCGATCTGATCCTCCCCGCCTTCATCCGTGAGGGCCTCACGGAACCGAGCCCCATCAGCTCGATGCCCGGAGTCGTCCAGCACACCACCGAGTCCTTGAAGCGGGCAGCCGCCGAAGCTGTCGAGCTGGGTGTGGGTGGCATCATGCTCTTCGGCGTCCCGGCGGTGCGCGATGCCCGCGGCACCGCCTCCCTTGACCCGGACGGCGTCCTCAACAAGGCCATCCGGGACGTCAAGGCCGAAGTTGGCGACGAGCTTGTCATCATGGGCGACGTTTGCCTCGACGAGTTCACCGATCACGGCCACTGCGGAGTGCTTGACGCCGAGGGCTACGTCGACAACGACGCAACCTTGGAAATCTACGGACAAATGGCCGTGGCGCAGGCCGACGCGGGTGCCCACGTGCTGGGGCCCTCGGGCATGATGGACGGCCAGATTGCCGTCATCCGCCAGGCCCTGGAGGAATCAGGACACAAGAACACCGCGGTCCTGGCGTACGCCGCCAAGTACGCTTCGGCCTTCTACGGTCCGTTCCGTGAGGCCGTCGATTCGCAGCTCAAGGGTGACCGGCGCACCTACCAGATGGATGCGGCCAACCGCCGCGAAGCCATCCTGGAGGTTGAACTGGACCTCGAGGAGGGTGCGGACATGGTGATGGTCAAGCCGGCCATGAGCTACCTCGACATCCTGGCCGACGTTGCTGCAATGAGCCCGGTCCCGGTCTCGGCCTACCAAATCTCGGGGGAGTACGCCATGATCGAAGCGGCTGCCGCCAACGGTTGGATCGACAGGCGCGGTGCCATCACCGAATCGGTGCTCGGTATCAAGCGTGCCGGAGCCGATACCGTCCTGACCTATTGGGCCTCCGAACTGGCAGGCTGGCTGAAGGAGTCCTGATGACATCCGTTCCCTCCGATCCCACGGCGCCCGTTCCCGCCGACCAGATCCTCCTCGGGCTGAACACTTTCGGCGACGCCGGGCTCGACGCCGAGGGGAATCCCAAGGAGCACGCGCAAGTCCTGCGTGAGCTGCTGGAGGAAGCGAAGCTGGCTGACGCCGTCGGAATCCATGCTTTTGGCGTGGGAGAACACCACCGCCGAGACTTTGCGGTGTCCGCGCCCGAGGTCTTCCTGGCGGCCGCGGCCGCTGTGACCTCCCGGATCCGTCTTGGCTCGGCCGTGACTGTCCTGAGTTCGGACGATCCCATCCGTGTGTTCCAGCGGTTCGCCACTGTTGACGCCATCTCCAATGGCCGGGCCGAAGTGATGCTCGGGCGGGGATCGTTCATCGAGTCCTTCCCGCTGTTCGGCCTGGACCTGGCGGACTACGAGGTCCTCTTCGAAGAGAAGCTGGAACTCTTCGACAAGGTGCGGGCGCAAAAGCCGGTGCATTGGGAAGGACGCACGCGGCCGAACGTCAGCGGCCTGCAGGTGTATCCGAAACTGCAGCACCACTTGCTGCCGGCTTGGATCGGAGTGGGCGGCACGCCGGAATCAGTGCTGCGCTGCGCTGAATACGGCTACCCCATCATCTTCGCGATCATCGGGGGAGAGCCCCGCCGCTTCGCGCCCTTGGTCAACCTTTACCGTGAAGGGATGGCTAAGTACGGTCACCCGATGCGCCAGATAGCAACGCACTCGCCGGGTTTCATCGCCGAGACCGACGAGGCCGCCCGCGAGGAACTCTTCCCGCACTGGCTTGAGCAGCGGAACAGAATCGGCGCCGAACGCGGTTGGGGTCCGGGAAACCGGGGCGAATTCGATGCCATGTGTGGTCCTGAAGGTGCGCTCTACGTTGGCTCGCCGGAGACTGTCGCGCAGAAAATCGCGCTGCTCAAGCGGAACCTTGGAGTGGACCGCTTCGACCTCAAGTACAGCAACGGCACGCTGCCCCACCAATCCATGATGCGTTGCATCGAGCTCTACGGCACCGAGGTGGCTCCGCGGGTTGCCGAGCTGCTGGCTTCGGCCTGACGGCCCTCGTTACTGCCAGGCGGCAGGCCCGCCCTGGAAACACTGAAAGAATAGGTACCATGACGTCAAACACCCCTGTGTCCGACCAGCTTTTCGACCGTGCTCGGTCCCTGATGCCCGGCGGCGTGAACTCGCCGGTGCGTGCCTTCGGTTCCGTGGGAGGAAACCCGAAATTCATGGTTTCGGCCAAGGGCGCCTACCTTACGGACGCTGACGGCCAGGAATACGTGGACCTCGTGTGTTCCTGGGGCCCGGCGCTCCTCGGCCACGCCCACCCCGCCGTGCTCGAGGCCGTGCACGCAGCCGTGGACCGCGGCCTGTCCTTCGGTGCCTCCACCCCTGACGAGGCGAACCTGGCGGAGATCGTCAAGGAACGCGTCTCCGCTGTCGAACGCTTGCGCATGGTGTCCACGGGCACGGAAGCGACCATGACGGCTGTGCGCCTCGCCCGTGGGTACACCGGCCGCAACCTGATCATCAAATTCGCGGGCTGCTATCACGGCCACCTGGACGGGTTGCTTGCCGCTGCAGGCTCCGGTGTCGCCACCCTGGCGTTGCCGGGTTCAGCCGGGGTCACGGAAGCCACCGCGGCCGAGACCTTGGTGCTGCCCTACAACGACCTCGACGCCGTTGAGGCTGCCTTCGCGGCGCACGGCAAGAACATCGCAGCCGTCATCACTGAAGCCGCCCCGGCCAACATGGGCGTCGTCACTCCGGGGGAGGGCTTCAACGCCGGACTGTCCCGCATCACCAAGGAACACGGCGCCCTCCTGATCCTCGACGAGGTCCTCACCGGATTCCGCACGGGCTACGCGGGCTACTGGGGCCTGACCGGCCGCCAGGAAGGCTGGGCTCCGGACCTGCTCACGTTCGGCAAGGTCATCGGCGGCGGAATGCCGACGGCGGCACTCGGCGGCCGCGCCGACGTCATGGACTACCTCGCTCCCGTTGGTCCGGTTTACCAGGCAGGTACCCTGTCCGGAAACCCGGTGGCCATGGCCGCGGGCGTCGCCACGCTGAGCAACGCAACGCCCGACGTTTATGCCTACGTGGATGCCCGTTCGCTTGAGCTTTCGGCCGCACTCTCCTCCGCCCTTGATGCCGAAGGAGTGGACCACTCCATCCAGCGGGCAGGGAACCTCTTCTCGGTTGCGTTCGGGACGTCGGCCAACGGCGTGCACAACTACGACGACGCCCAGGGGCAGGAAAGCTTCCGCTACGCGCCGTTCTTCCATTCCATGCTGGATTCCGGTGTCTACCTGCCTCCGTCGGTCTTCGAGGCCTGGTTCCTTTCGGCGGCCCATGACGACGCTGCGATGAACCGCATCATCGAAGCCCTCCCGGCTGCCGCCAAGGCCGCGGCTTCGGCCTAGCGTATCGTCCCCTGCCCAGGACGGCGACACTGCCCGGTGTCGGCGTCCTGGGCATTGTCGTCTCCGATCAGGGTAGGCTCGTAGGTGGAAACCCAACCCCCAACGAACTCACGGTTTACCATGCGCAAGTCCAACACCATTGCATCCCTCAGCATGAGCATCGCCGCCGCTGGAGCCTTGATCGCCATGGCGTCAGGCTGCTCGGCCGGGTCGGCATCCGGCGGTCCATCCGCTGCGGAAGGGGCGTCGCCGTCGTCGTCGCAGCCCACTGCGTCCGCCGCGCCTGCGAGCACCCCTCCTTCCGCTACCGCGCCTTCGACACCTTCGGTACCTGCACCTGCCACGTCCACTGCGTCCGCGGCAGGGCAACAGCTCGCTGCCCTGAGCGTTGAGCAGCGGGTTGGGCAGCTGTTCATGGTGGCTGCCAAAGCGACCGGCGCCGAGCCGGCGACCATGGAGGCGCTGAAGAAGTACCACATCGGAAATGTGTACCTCAGCGGCCGAAGCAAGGCGGGAACGACTGCTACTGCGACGGTTGTTTCATCGTTGACCGGGACGGTTTCGCCTGCCACAACAGGCGGTGTGCCGCTGTTCGTGGCCACAGACCAGGAGGGAGGACTTGTCCAGGTTCTCTCCGGACCCGGATTCTCCACCATCCCCGCCGCGCTGGTCCAGGCATCATCGGGAGCTGCCAAGCTCCGTTCAGATGCCGCCGTCTGGGGCAAGGAACTGCGCAGCGTCGGGGTCAACGTCAACCTCGCCCCGGTGCTGGATACAGTGACCAGCGCGCAGTTCGCACCCTCCAACGGTCCAATCGGCCATTTCCAGCGTGAGTACGGCTTTGCGCCTGACACGGTCTCGGAACTTGGAAATGCTTTCGCCGCAGGCATGAAGGACGCGGGGGTGGCCCCGGTGGTCAAGCACTTTCCCGGCCTGGGGCGCGTGGTACCCAACACCGATGTCACCAGTCACGTGCGCGACACCGCCACCACCCGGACGGATCCCGCGCTGGAGCCCTTCAAAGCGGCCATCACGTCGGGGGCTCAATGGGTCATGGTCTCCAATGCTTATTACGACAAAATCGATCCAGCCAACATTGCTCCTTTTTCCCCCGCGATCATGGACACCATGCTGCGGGGAGATGCCGGATTCACCGGCATTATCCTCTCCGATGACGTCTGCAGCGCCGCGCAATTGGAGGCTTGGTCCGATGCCGATCGTGCAGTGAACTTCTTCACTGCCGGGGGAACCATGCTGGTCTGCGCTGATGCCACCAGCATTCCCGCGATGCACCAGGCAGTGGTGAAGAAGGCCCTGGCCGATCCGGCCTTCCGTGCCAAGGTCGATGCCGCGGCCCTTACCGTGCTGCGGGTCAAGAACGGACAATAGACGTAAGAAAGCCCCGCCTCCCACGATCGGTCATTCACATGACCGTCCGGGAGGGCGGGGCTTCTGTGCAGCCTTGGGCCGAGACTGCCTAAGAGCTAAAGAACGTCCGAGAGGAAGCCCTGAAGGCGTTCCGTCTGCGGGTTGGTGAACAGTTGCTCCGGGGGGCCGGATTCAACCACTACACCTGCGTCCATGAAGGTCACGACGTCGGAGACGTTGCGGGAGAAGCCCATCTCGTGGGTTACCACCACCATGGTCATGCCTCCCTGGGCAAGATCGGTCATGAGGGCGAGGACGCCCTTGACCAGTTCAGGGTCCAAGGCCGACGTTGCTTCATCGAAGAACATGACCTCGGGCTTCATGGCCAGCGCGCGGGCGATGGCGACACGTTGCTGCTGCCCTCCGGAGAGGTTTGCCGGACGTGAATCAGCCTTGTGCTTCAGGCCCACCAGGTCAAGCTGCGCCAGGGCCTCCTCGCGGGCTTGATCCTTGGACATGCCGCGGAGCTTGCGCAACGCCAGGGAAATGTTCTCGGCCACGGTCTTGTGCGGGAACAGGTTGAACTGCTGGAACACCATGCCGATGCGGCGGCGGAGTTCGTCAGGGTTGTCCTTCAGGACGGACTTGCCGTCGAGCAGGATGTCGCCCTGGTCGGGTTCGATGAGCCGGTTCATCACGCGAAGGAGCGTCGACTTGCCCGAGCCCGAGGGGCCGATGACCGAGGCCGTGGTGCCCTTCTCCACGTGCAGGTCGATTCCGCGCAGGACGTGGTTGCTGCCGAACGACAAGTGGATGTTCTTGGCGGTCAGCGAACCTGAAGCGAATTCACTCATGCCTGGGCTCCCTTCCCGACGACTGCCGCGGCGTCGTCCGGTTCTTTCTTTTCCGGCCGGCCTGAACGCAGGCGGGCATCAATCCAGTTCACGAAGTGGGTCAAAGGAATCGTGAGGACCAGGTAGAAGACTGCCGCTGCAACGTACGGGGAGAGGTTGCCCGTGTTGGCCGCCGCGTCCTTTCCGATCTGGAAGATCTCACGCTCGGTGGCCACAAGGCCCAGCAGGAACACCAGGGACGATTCCTTGATCAGCGCAATGAATTGGTTCACCAGCGCCGGAAGCACCCGCCGGATGCCCTGGGGAACGACGACCAAGCGCATCGAAGCGCCATAGCCGAACCCCAGGGCCCGGGAAGCCTCAAGCTGTCCCTTGTCCACGCTTTGGATACCGGAACGGAAAATCTCTCCAATGTACGCGCCGGACATCAGGGACAGCGCGGCGACGGCCATCGGATAGGGGCTGGTTGAGCCGGTGAGTTCGCGGATGATGGGACCAAAGCCGAACCCGATCACCAGGATGGTCAATACCGGGGGGAGGCCACGGAGGATGTCCGTGTAGACACGGGCGATCCACCGCGCCACTGGGTTCCGGGAAATCCCCATGAGGGCAAGGGCCATGCCCAGCAATGTCCCGATGATGCCGGAGATGACAGCGAGCACCAGCGTGTTCGGCAGGCCAACGGCGAACATCTTTGGGATGACTTCGCCCATCGCCTCCCAGTCAAGGAAGGTATCTGAGAGTTGCTTGAGGATATCCATGGAACCTCCGGATTACTTGGCCGGGAGCTGGACGGCTTTGCTGCCCGGCTTCCAACCCTGGGGGGTCTGCTCGGCAGCCGTCGGACGGTCCTTGTACCACTCGGAGGTGAGCTTTGCCCACGTGCCGTCGGCGATCACGGCGTCCAGTCCGGAGTTCAGGGCATCGATCAGCGGCTGGTTGTCCTTGTTCACCGCGTAGGCAGTGAAGTTCTGGGTGTTGACGACCTTTTCGGCGATCTTGGTGTTGTCGCCATCCTTGACCTGGCCGCTGGCCTGCTGGGAAGGAGCAACCCAAGCGTCAATCTGGCCGTTCTTCACGTTGCCGTAAACGGTGTTGTAGTCGGGGAAACGGACCGGCTCAAGCTTGAGGGTGTTGGTGACGTAGTCGTCCTGCACCGTGCCCTGGACAACGCCGATACGAACGCCTTCCTTGAGGTCGGCAAAGCCGGTGACCTTCGCGTCGTTCTTGGTCACTACAGCCATGTAGCCGAAGTCGTAGCCGTTGGTGAAGCCAACCGTCTTGCGGCGGGCGTCGGTGGTGGAGATCGAGGAGGATCCGACGTCGAACTGCTTGTTCGCCACCTGGGAGAGCAGGGCGGAGAAGTCGGTGGAGGCGAACTCGACCTTGAGGCCCAGCTTGTCGCCGATGGCGCGCAGGAGCTCGTTGTCGTAGCCGGTGAACTTGCCCGAGCCGTCAATGAAGATGTTCGGGGGAGCGTCGGACAGGGTGCCTACGCGGAGGGTGCCGTCGGTGATGAGGCCGAGCTTGGACTTGTCGATCTTGTCGATCGGGGTGACCTCAGCGGTGGTGTACTTGTCCAGCGTCTGCTGGTCGCTGCCCGCAAGGGCGTCCGTAGAAGCAGAGCTGCTGGGCTGCGAGCTTCCTCCGCCGCATGCTGCCAGGGAAATCACCAAGGCTGCGGCCACAGGGGCAACAGACAGCCACTTAGGGGCTTTGAATTTCATGAAGAAATCACTTTCATCGGGTCATGGAGACGTTTCGCGGTGGGCGGGGAAACGGCAGCACTACAAAGGTTGGCTGTCCTAGCAGACTTCAACCCGCCAAACTTAATTATGTCACCAGCCCACTGAGTCGGGGTGAATCGAATAAATGGGTGCCCACCCTCAATTTTTCCGAACTATGTTCCATTGAAAGTCGTATGGTGGCTTGTGTGTTCCGGGAGTCGCTGCTGTGGGGAAATCCGCGCCTGAACTCCCCGGGCAATCGTGGTTCCCGAAAATCCTGTGACTTGCGTCGCAGGGATTCCTTCCGGGATGAGGCCTAGAAGCCGCCGCGGCTCGCGTCCACGGGAGGCAGCACCGGCCATTCACCTTCGATGACGGCCGTAGGCTTGCTGCGGCGCAGATACTGCTGGAAATCGGCAGCCTGCGACGCCGCCCAGTCTACTTGGAGCTGGTGGAGCGTGGAGGCGGGCATTTGGAGCTTGGGGAACTTACCGGCCATGGCATCCAGGACCCGGAGGGTGGCAAGGGCATCCGCGGCTGAGGTGTGCGCGTTGGTCAGATCGACCCCGTACTCCTCGCACAAGGCAGTCAGTGTCCGCTTGCCCTTGCGGTACCGGTCCACCTGCTTGTTCATGACGTAGGGATCCAGAACGGGGAAGCGGCTCAGCTGCGGGACGCCATGGCGGGCGGATTCAGCGGCCAACACCGTGAAATCGTAACTGGCGTTGAAAGCGATAACCGGAGTCCCGGCGTCGAACAGTTCCTGAAGTACCCCCGCGACCTCGCGCGTTACCTCCGCGGCCGGCCGCCCCTCGGCCCTCGCCTTTTCCGTGGTGATTCCATGGACCTCGCTGGCTTCGGCGGGGATCTCGACGCCGGGATCTGCCAACCATTCGTGCTCCGCGATGAGCTCCCCCTGGGCATCCACGACAGTGATGGACGCGGTGACGATGCGGGCCGAGCGGGAGTTTTTCCCGGTGGTCTCGAGATCGAATGCGGCGCGGGAGAGGGTGTTCCAGGAGCTCATGGTTTTCACGCTACCGGCTGGCTCCGACAGTATTGGGTACGACACTCCTGCCGTTAGGCTGAACACATGCGGATGGAGTACGTGACGGCGGTCCTGGCCGTCGTGGACCTCGTTCCGCCCGGTGCGGCAGTGTCGTACGGCGACGTTGCCGAGCTCCTCGGCGCGGGTGGTCCCCGGCAGGTTGGCGCCGTCATGAGTCACTACGGAAGTGCCGTTGCATGGTGGCGCGTCCTGCGCGCAAGCGGTGAAGCACCTGCTGGCCATGAGGCCGACGCGCTGCGGCACTATCTGGAAGAAGCCACTCCGCTGCATGGCGCGTACCAGGCCTTCATGCTGACCGGCGAAGGCCGCTGGCGCGTGGACCTTGCCCTGGCCCGGTGGGCCCCCACGGACGACGATTTTGACCGACTTGATGTGATCTCCGACCAGTTGGAGCGTCAACTCCATATATTGTCGGTGCCCGATGATGAAATGACTGTGTGACCGCGACTCCTGCAAAAATACGCCAAGCATCCGCAGCCCTTCGGCTGCTGCCGCCGCGCGAAACCCATTACGCGGCCCCCATCCTCTCGCCCGACCAGGACGCTGTGGTCTCGCTGCCCCAGGGCAGTGGACCGATCCTCGTTCCCGGTGGCCCGGGAACCGGCAAATCCACTGTCCTCGTGGAGTCTGCTGTCCGCCGTGTCCGCGATGGCCTGAACCCTGAACAAATACTCATTCTTGCCCCCGGGCGCCACGCCGCGGCGGCCTTGCGGGACACCTTTACGGGTCGCTTGGACCGCAGCCTCAGTACGACGCCGGCCCGCACCTGGGCGTCGTACGCTTTCGATATCATCCGACGCGCCAAAGCAGAAGGTGTCCTGCCGCTCGCGCGGCCACCGAAGCTGCTGTCGGGACCTGAACAGGACCTGATCATCAAGGAGCTGCTGGAGGGTCACGCCCGTCCGGGCTTTCAGTTGCCATGGCCGGACGACCTCGCCGCAGCCCTTCCTACCCGCGGTTTCCGCCATGAGATCCGCCAGCTGTTCGACCGCATCATCGAATCCGGACGCACAGCGGACGATCTCGTTGGCTTGGCCTACGAATGCGGCAGGCCCGACTGGATGGCTGCTGCCGAACTCTACAGTGAGTACAGGGACGTTCTTGACCTGCGGATGCCGGAGGCGTTCGACCCCGCCGGAATCATCACCACCGCGCGGCAGATCTTCCAGGAATCTCCGGACTTCCTGGCGGCGGAAAGGCAACGCCTCCAGCTGTTCCTGGTGGACGACGCCCAGGAGGCCAATCCGGCCGTGTTCGAACTCCTGGCTGACGTGGCTGAGGGCAAGGACGCCGTGGTGACCTACTCGCCGGATACCGTCGTGCAGGGCTTCCGTGGCGCACGGCCCGATCTCGTTGCGGAGTTGCCGTCCCTGCTGGGCGGTCCGCAGCGCGTGGTCCTGGAGCGTCCCTTGTCCATTACCCACCGCCACGCCCCTGCAATCGCTGAAGCCTGGACACGGGTGGCGGCGCGCATTTCCCAGCGTTCCGGGGGTCAGCTGGCCCGGCAAATGGAACAGCCTGTGCACTCCGCCGATGCCAGCCCGACCCCGGTGGCTCAAGGGCGGGTTGAAGGGCATGTACTGCCTTCTGCCGTCCATGAACTGCGCTATGTGGCCCAGCGGATTCTCGAAGCGCAGCTGCGGGAAGGCCGCGAGTTCAGCGACATCGCGGTGATTGTCCGCAATGGCGGGCAAATCTCGCAGCTGCAGCGTTATCTCGGCGGACAAGGCATACCGGTGCGGGTTCCCGTGGCCGACTCCGCGGTTCGCGACGAAGTTGCCGTCCGACCCCTCCTTGAAGCGTTTGCCGTGGTTCTGGATCCAGCCAAGCTCACTCCCGAGACGGCTGTCTCCCTCCTGACCTCACGCATCGGCGGGGCCACCGCCATCGAGTTGCGACGACTCCGGCAGTCCCTGCGGCGTGAGGAACTCCTCGGTGGTGGCGGCCGGTCCAGTGACTCACTGCTGGTCGAGGCGCTGCTGGAACCCGGGGCATTGGCCTCACTGGGAATAGAGGGGAGCGCGGCGCGCAGGCTTGCCCGCATGATTGCGGCCGGCGCTGCAGCCGCGGCGGAGCCCGGGGCCAACGCCGAGTCCGTCCTCTGGGCGTTGTGGCAGGCAACGGGTTTGTCCTCGCGATGGGCTGAAGCAGCTTTGGAAGGCGGTGCCGGCGGGGCCCGCGCTGATCGGGACCTTGATGCCATGATGGCGCTGTTCCACACCGCAGAGCGGTACGTGGACCAGCTACCAGGTTCCGGCCCTGAACAGTTCCTGGATTATTTGTTGAACCAAGAGCTGCCCATGGACACCTTGGCAGCGCGCGCCCAACTTGAGGATTGTGTGGAAATCATGACTCCGGCCAGCGCAGCCGGACGCGAATGGCCGATGGTGATTGTCGCCGGCCTTCAGGAAGGTGTCTGGCCGAATACCCGCCTGCGCGGTGAACTGCTGGGCAGCACGGTGTATGCGGATGCCGTCGAACACGGCGTGGGGTATGCCCTGGGCCGGGGGCCGCTCAGCAGGCTCCGGGACATTCGCTACGACGAACTCCGGAGTTTCTCCACCGCGGTATCCCGCGCACGCGAAGTCCTGGTCTGCACTGCTGTTTCCTCCGAGGATGAGCAACCGTCTGCGTTCCTCGACTACGTGGCTCCCTTGGACCAGGGGGAGTACAAGCGCGGCTACACCCCCGTGGACCGCCCCATGACGCTGCGCGCCCTGGTGGCCGAACTCCGTCAGCATGTCCAGTTGGATGATTCTTCGGGCCAGGAGCTCCAAACCACCCAAGAGGCTGCGAGGATTCTGGCCAGGCTTGCCAGTACGGAGCCTCCGGTGCCGGGGGCAAACCCGGATACGTGGTGGGGACTGGCCCCCCTGAGTTCCACCGAGCCAGTGGTACGGCCCGGAGGTACAGTCTCGGTCTCACCGTCCAAGGTCGAGGCCGTGCACAAATCCCCGCTGGACTGGTTTGTCCAGGCAGCCGGAGGTGAAGCCGCCACAGACTTCGCCCGAAGCCTGGGCACGTTGGTCCACAGCATCGCACAGGACCTGCCTGAAGCCTCGGGTGCAGAGTACGTGGCCGAGCTGGTCCGCCGCTGGCCCACGTTGGGCATGAAAGACAACTGGGAGGGGAAGCTGGACTACCAGCGGGCTGAGTTGATGGTCCGAAAGCTGGCCCAGTATGTCATCATCATGCGCAGCGAGGGTAGGAGCCTGTTGGCGGTTGAGCACGACTTCGACGTCGAACTTCCCGACGTGGACCTGGAAACGGGCGCCGGAGACGCTGATTCTGAAACTCCTCGGCGCCATGCCGTCCTGCGCGGCCAGGTGGACCGCCTGGAGATCGACAACGAGGGAAGACTTGTCATTGTCGATCTCAAAACAGGCAAGAGGCAGCCTGGCAAGGCGGAGGTCGCCAACCATCCCCAGCTGGGGGCCTACCAGGCTGCGGTTTTGAAGGGGGCGTTCAGGGACGCCTTGCCCGCGGAGCAAGATGCAGGCGCTCAGCCCGGCACATCCCTTGTCCCTGGCGGTGCCGTGTTGGCCCAGCTGGGGACCAAGACCAAGAGTCCCGCTGTTCAGCAGCAGGATCCCTTGGACCCCGAGGACAACTGGGCAGAAGGCCTCGTCAATGAGGCTGCCATATTGATGGCCGGGGCAACGTTCGAGGCAAGGCACGACCCCGGCAAGGGAAGCCACGGCGGGCATGGTTGCCGGCTGCCGGACATTTGCCCGCTGTGCGCCCGAGGAAAGCAGGTCACCGAATGAGTACCGAAGTTCTTGACGGACTTGGAGGCCTTACTTCTTCGGTCGTTGCCGCGGACCTCCCGGAACCCCGCTTCAGCCCCTCGGAACTGGCGGGCATCCTGGGCGAGAAGAACCGTCCCACCGCCGAACAGTCCGACATCATTGCATCTCCTTTGACGCCGCGCCTGGTCATTGCTGGGGCTGGTTCGGGCAAGACTGCCACGATGGCCGACCGAGTGGTGTGGCTTGTGGCCAACGGCTGGGTTCGCCCGGAAGAAGTGCTGGGCGTAACGTTCACGCGCAAGGCCGCAGGAGAGCTGGCCAGCCGCATCCGGAGCAAGCTTGCAACGCTGCAGCGCGTGGCCGCGGAGGACGATGGCAGGATCGGATTCCCGGAGGGACTGCTTGGTGCCGATGACCTGGAGCCCAGGGTGTCCACCTACCATTCCTACGCCAGCGGAATCGTGTCCGACTACGGCCTTCGGTTGGGGATCGAGCGCGACGTCGTATTGCTGGGTGGCGCGCAGTCCTGGCAGTTGGCCAGCGAGGTGGTGGAGGCCTACGACGGCGATTACGAGCACTTCACCGCGGCGAAGTCCACTTTGGTCAATGGTGTTATCCAGCTGGCGGGGGAGTGCGCCGAACATCTCCAGGATCCAGCGCTGGTGCGTGAATGGGTACTTGAACGGGTCCAGGGCTTTGAAGAGCTTCCGTATACGGCGGGGGCCAAGAAGAATCCCACCCAGGCGGCGGGAGATCTGTCCGCCATGCTGCGGACCCGCGCCAGCGTGGCGGACATGGTGGTCCGGTACCAGGAAGCCAAGCGCCAGCGCGGCGTCCTGGACTTCGGTGACCTTGTGGCCCTGGCTGCCCGGATTGCGCAGGACATTCCCCTGGCTGCTGCCACTGAACGCGCACGCTACAAGGTTGTGCTTCTGGACGAGTTCCAGGACACCTCCCATGCCCAGCTGGTTCTGTTTTCGAGGCTTTTCGGGCAAGGCCATGCCGTCACCGCCGTCGGAGACCCGAACCAATCCATCTATGGATTCCGCGGTGCCTCCGCCGGGCAGCTCTTCCATTTCGTGCAGGAGTTCCCAGTTGTCCGCGCAGACGGCGACCACGGTCCGGCCTCGTACTCGGTGGCCCCTACCTCGTACCTGACCACGGCGTGGCGGAACGGACGTAACATCCTTCAGGCCGCCAACACCATCGCCGCACCCTTGAACAAAGCAGCTGCGACCGACGGGGCGCCGGGGGAGAAGGGGGACCCGGGGAACGTCGCCGTCCCGCCGCTGGTACCCAGCCCGGCCGCTGTGGACGGCAGTGTGGTGATTGGCCGTTTCGGAACGGACGAGGACGAAGCCGCAGCGATCGTCCGGGATGTCCGGCGATACCAGCGGACAGTGTTCGAGGAAGAACAAGATGGCACTCCCGTGAAGCCAACCATGGCCGTTCTATGCCGCCGAAGGGCTCAGATGGAGTGTCTCCGGCGGGAATTCGAACTGCAGGGAATCGCTTACGAGATCGTCGGGCTCGGTGGTTTGCTGGACACCCCCGAGGTGGTGGACCTCGTGGCTACCCTGCGGGTGCTGGCCGATCCGGGACGCTCCGATGCCCTGATGAGGTTGCTCTCCGGCGCACGCTGGCGGATCGGGCCGGCGGACCTGATGGCCTTCAGCGACTGGTCGAGGTTCCTGGCGCGCCGACGGACGGCTCCGGACTCCCAGGGCGAGGCACTCGACGCCAACGAAGAGCCATCAGCCGTCGTGGTCGAAAGCGACATCACCGATGCCGCGAGTTTGGTGGAGGCCCTGGACTTCCTGCCCAAGCCGGGCTGGACGTCCGGGCATGGCCGGAGCCTCAGCCACACCGCACTGGAGCGGCTGAACAGTTTGGCCGCAGAGCTGCGTTCCCTGCGGAGCTTCATCGGTGACGACCTCACTACGCTGCTGGGTGAGGTGGAGCGTGCCATGCTGCTTGACATTGAAGTCGCTGCCAAGCCGGGGATCAGCATCCACCAGGCACGTCGCAACCTGGATGCCTTCCAGGATGCTGCTGCAGGATTTCTTCAAACGTCCCAGCGGATTGACCTCCTTGCGTTCCTGTCCTGGCTGGAGGCTGCAGCCTCGGAGGAAGGCGGCCTGGACATCGCCCCGGCGGAAACCAACCGTGAGGCCGTGCAATTGCTGACCGTGCACGCCTCCAAAGGCCTGGAATGGGACGTTGTCTTCGTGCCCGGCCTCAATGCCGGCTCCTTCCCCAGCAACAGGGATTCCCGATGGAGCACCGGGGCCGCGGCGTTGCCATGGCCTCTGCGGGGAGATCGCGCCGACCTCCCTCAGTGGGATCTGGACCACCCTGACCAAAAGGGCTGGCTGGACGCAGAGAAGGACTTCAAGTCAGAGGTCCAGCACCACGGTGAAGCGGAGGAACGCCGGCTCGCCTATGTGGCCTACACGAGGGCAAAGTTCGTTTTGTGGGCCTCCAGCGCGGCATGGAATGGCTCCCGCTCTGGTATGGCCGAAATGTCGCCGTTCCTGTCGGAGCTGGCGCCTCTTGCGGACGCAAGTCAGCATCTCGAAGGACACAGCGGCGGCCCCGCCAGCGCCGTGGTGCATCCAGAGTCGGTGGCTGAGGAATCCTTACCTGATACCAGCCCGCTGACAAGTGTCCTCGAGGTAGCCCAATTCCCCTACGATCCCCTTGAAGGGCCTTCGGACCCGCGAACCGGAGCCCGGCTTAGGCTGGCGCCTGGTCGTCGCGAGGCGATGGATCAGGCAGCTGCCTTGGTCAGGACGTATATGGAAGATTCCGGACTGCACATTCCTGAGCCCTCCTCCCTGAATGGCATGGCCGCGCGATGGTCACAAGAGGCTGAACTGTTGCTCGAACGGCAAAGGCTCCGGAAGACCATCCACGACGTCCATTTGCCGAGCCATATCTCCGCCTCGCTTTTCGTTGATCTCGGAGACAACCCGGCCGCTGTCCTGTCCCAGCTCCGCAGGCCCGTTCCCAGGGAACCAGGCATCTCGGCCAGGAAGGGCACAGCGTTCCACGCCTGGGTGGAGGAGTACTTCGGCACCACCGGGATGTTGGACCTCGACGAAGCACCTGGCTCGGACTCGCACATTGACGAGGCCTACGGCCTGGATGACATGGTGGCCGCGTTCAAGCAATCCGAGTGGGCCCAGCGCGCCCCCGCTTTTGTGGAAGTGCCGGTGGAGACCCGCATTGGCGATGTTGTGGTCCGCGGTCGGATCGACGCGGTGTTCCGCGACGCCGATGGCCGCTGGCAGCTCATCGACTGGAAGACAGGGCGACGTCCGGCCGGCAGGCAACTGGCCACGCGTGCCGTGCAGCTTGCCGTTTACCGGCTGGCGTGGTCACGGCTCAAGGACGTGCCCCTTGACGACGTCAGTGCAGCGTTCTACTACGTGGCCGAGGACGCCGTGGTTCGCCCCCACGACCTCGGCAGCGCCGAGGACCTGGAGAGGATCGTGGCCGATGCGCTGAAGGAGAGCTGATGCGCGCGACCGGCGCCTACGAGCGTTCCCCTGCGTGGAGAGGCGTCACGGTGACCACACTGATGGCCGCCGTGGAGGTGTCGTCGTGCTCGCTGGCGGCATCATCGCCATCCGTCGAAGCGGCATCCTCCGGCTTCGCCGGAGTCTCGGCGTCAGTCGAAGCTACCGCAGGGGCTTCAGCGGCAGGTATCGCTGCCACCGAAACGGCGGGGCCGGCGTCGGGAATTGGCACGACGCTCACCGCAGGCCGGTGCTCGACGGCGGTTGCGGCCTGATGCTCTGCGAGCTCCTTCAGCGCGGCTTCGGCTTCTTCATCGCGGCGCGCCTGCTCCTCGATGTCGTTGGCCAAAGCTTGAAGCATGGACTCGGCTTCCGCGGTCATGCTCTGATGTCCGGCTGCCATGGCCTTGACCAGGTACTGGGCCAACGCGAATTCTGCCAGCAGTGCTGCCCGCCGGAGCAAATGGGCGTCCGGGGTTTCACGGCGGGCCTCGGTGTAATGGGCAAGTACCGATTCCACGAAGGACGTTTCGTTGGAAGCGACGAGCCAGGCGAAATCGTCAGCCGGGTCACCGATCCGCAGATCGGTCCAGCCGGTTACAGCGGTCACGGAGTCGTCCTGGACCATCAGGTTGTCCTCATGCAGATCGCCATGGACCACAGAGGTATTGAACCGCCACAGGGCAACGTCTTCCAAGGCGTGTTCCCATCGGCGCAGCAGCGTGGCAGGGATTTTGCCCGTAGTCGCCGCCTGGTCCAGTTCGTTGAGCTTGCGCTGCCGGAACTCGTTGGCCGAGTAGCTGGGAAGGTCGGCATTGGTGACGAGGGTCAGGGGCAGATCATGGATCGCGGCCAATGCTGCGCCTACCTCCTTGGCCAACGCCGGGCTGCTGGCGGAAAGCTCTTCGATGGACAGCACGGATCCCTGAAGGTGGGCATAGACGAAAGTCGTGAGAGCACCTTGTCGGACGGTGCCGGCAATGGTGGGCACATGAAAGGGCAGCTCAGCGCGGATGGCTGGAGCGAAAGCCCGGAGCACCATGAACTCGGTCTCCAACCGCGTGCTCGCCTCAGGATGGCGCGGCGAACGGACGCGCCAGCGTTTGCCCTCGCCGTCCAGCAGCGACGCTGAGTCGAAGTCGGCGTCGTCGTCGGGGGAATAGGCTGTAGCCGTCGGCGCCAAACCAGGCACCGCCGCAGTTGCTATAGCGGCCAGTTCGAGCGGTGTTCTTCTCACCTCTCCACGGTAGATTGAGTGCGGCCTGTGGCCATGATGCAGTGCGGCGAGTCTCCAGATCTGCAGCAAATCATTAGCGGAAGAGAGCAAAACGGCCGTGTGCTCCGCCTGCGGGCCCTGCTGTCCACATGCGGGGACCCTTTCAAATGTTTTTTGTCGGTGTGAGTCAGTACGGTAGATACATGAGTCATACCGAGTCGCCGGCGCTTGCCAACCACCTGATGGACACTGTTCTTCCCGTCCGCCCTGCCATGGTGGATCGCGGCTCGGTTGTCCGCATGAAGCCGGGCATGGTTGAAGATGCCATCGCCTCCGGTACGGCCAAGGCCATGGTGATTTCCCAGCGCAAGGCGCTGGTCGCTGCCGACGGCCTCTGGTTCGGCGATGCCACTGCGCTTTGGGCAGCCCTTAAAGAGTCCGACGCCGGTGCTGCCGCCATCTATTTGGGGACCACCTTGGCATCGTCGTCGTTGCCTGAGGGCACCCAGGTCCTGCTCTTCACTACCTCCGAGCCCCCGGCCGCAGGCACGGCTACTATCCCTTCGGATGTCCAGTGGGCCGGTTTCCGGGAAGTCGCAGGCAGCCTGGACGCCATGGACACCGCGTTGTTCATTGAGGCCAGTGCCATTTCGAATTGGCATGCAACCCACACGCACTGTCCGCAGTGCGGCAGTCCCACGGACGTCGAGGCCGGCGGATGGGTCCGGCGTTGCCCCAAAGACAACTCGGAACACTATCCGCGGACAGATCCAGCCATCATCGTCACCGTCGTGGGGCCGGATGGTCGGCTCCTTTTGGGTGGCGGGGGACCTGTTGATGCCAGGAACTACTCAACCCTGGCCGGCTTTGTTGAGCCCGGTGAATCACTGGAACAAGCTGTGGTTCGGGAAATCGGGGAAGAAGTGGGTGTGCGTGTCACGGCCTGCCAGTACCTTGGCTCCCAGTCGTGGCCGTTTCCTGCCTCGCTCATGCTGGGCTTCACTGCCACTACGGACGACACCGTTGCCAGGCCCGACGGCGTGGAAGTCACCCGCGCGCGGTGGTTCAGCCGGGACGAGCTGCAGGAAGCCGTGCTCCGTGGCGATATCACCATCTCCACGCGGCTTTCGATTGCACGTTCTTTGATCGAGCACTGGTACGGCGGCGTCATCGAAGACCTCGAGCCGTGACGGAGGGTTTTTTCGACGCCCATGGCTCGCTTGAGGAGCGGATCCTTGGCGGCTTGGATGACGAGCAACGCGAGGTGGCGAGCACCCTGACCGGCCCCATGTGCGTGCTTGCCGGTGCGGGTACGGGAAAGACGCGTGCCATCACCCATCGCATTGCGTACGGGGTCCACTCCGGGGTCTACAGCCCCCAGCGGCTGCTGGCAGTGACTTTCACGGCGCGTGCTGCTGCCGAGATGCGCAGCAGGCTCCGCGACCTTGGCGTGCCGAACGTGCAGGCCCGCACCTTCCATGCGGCCGCACTGCGTCAATTGCAGTTTTTCTGGCCTCAAGCCATCGGCGGTACCCTGCCGAATCTCTTGGACCACAAAGCCAACATGATCGCCGAGGCATCACGTAGGCTCCGCCTCAGCACGGACCGGGCCTCCATCAGGGACCTGGCAGCGGAGATCGAGTGGGCGAAGGTGTCGATGCTGACGCCTGCCAATTACCTGGAAAATGCCCAGGGGCGTGGCACCCCCGGGGGTTTCGACCTTACCGCTGTTTCCCGGGTCTTCCAGGCCTATGAGGACATCAAGACCGACCGCAATGTCATCGATTTCGAGGACGTCCTGCTCATCACCGTGGGGATTCTCCAGGAAGACCCGAAAGTGGCGGCCACTGTTCGTGAGCAGTACCGGCACTTCGTGGTGGATGAATACCAGGACGTTTCGCCGCTTCAGCAACGGCTCCTGGATTTGTGGCTCGGCGGCCGCGACGAATTGTGCGTGGTGGGGGACGCGAGCCAGACCATTTACTCTTTCACGGGAGCTTCGCCCAAGCACCTGCTGGGTTTCAAGGCCCAATTCCCGGAAGCGAACGTGGTCAAGCTCATCCGCGACTACCGGTCTACGCCACAGGTGGTGAAACTGGCCAACGAGCTCCTGGGGTCCCGGCGAAGCGGGGGACCCGTTGCCGATGCTGCGTGGGCGCCGCCCCTCAAGCTCGTCGCCCAACGTCCCGCCGGTCCCGAGCCGCGGTTCATGGAGTGCCCTGATGACGAAGCCGAGGCCGCTGTGGTGGCGGGCCGGATCCAGGAGCTGCTCGACGCCGGCGTCCAGGCGAGTGAAATCGCGATTCTCTTCCGCACCAACGGTCAGTCCGAGGCCTATGAACAGGCGCTGGCCTCGGCCGGCATCGGTTACCAGCTCCGCGGCGGAGAGCGGTTCTTCGCGCGTAAGGAAGTCCGTGACGCCATCCTGCAACTGCGCGCGGCCACCCGGGCCGTGGCGGAGGGACCACAGGAGCCCCTGGGACAGATCGTCCGGGACATTGTCGCGTCCTTGGGTTATACCGATGTCGCCCCGCACAACGGGGGAGCCCTGCGCGAGCGGTGGGAATCATTGGCAGCACTGGTCGCCCTCGCCGACGAGCTCTCCGTCAGCCGCGGTGAGTCCTTCACACTGGCAGAGTTCGTCAATGAGCTCCAGGAACGCTCGGTGGCGCAACACGCCCCCACGGTCCAGGGAGTCACACTCGCTTCCTTGCACTCAGCCAAAGGCCTTGAATGGGACGCCGTTTTCCTGGTGGGCCTCAGCGAAGGTTTGATGCCGATTTCTTTTGCGGACTCACCCGAGGACGTGGACGAGGAACGCAGGCTCCTCTACGTGGGCATCACCCGGGCGCGTGAACATCTGAGCCTGTCATGGTCCACCGCACGTACGCCTGGCGGGAGGGCCAACCGTAAACCCTCGCGGTTCCTCGACGGGCTTCGCCCCGACTCCGCGGCGTCGGCGAACGCGCGCAGCGGGTCCGGTCCGATGCGACGCAAAGCTGCAGCACCGGCGTCGTGCAGGGTGTGCGGCAGCATGCTCGCCACCGGCGCTGAGCGGAAGGTGGGCCGCTGCAATCAGTGCCCTCCTTCCTACGAGGAACAGACCTTCGACGCCCTGCGGCAGTGGCGCAAGGAGGAGGCAAAGTCAGCCGACGTCCCGGCCTACGTGGTGTTTACCGACGCGACCCTGACGGCGATCGCCGAAGCCAAGCCCACGTCCCTTGAGGAACTGGCGGGTTTGGCCGGTATTGGCCCGTCCAAGCTTGAACGCTACGGCGAGGCTGTCTTGGCGGTCCTCGCAGAGAACGCTGTCCTCTGATGGCAGGCGCACGTTCCGGAGATACCGGCGTACCCCGGGTGACCGACGACGGCGCTCCAGTGGTGGTTCGCCGATCTGCCAGACGGCGTCGAACTGTCGCCGCTTTTTGGGAGGACGGCAACGCGGTGGTGGCCATCCCCGCGAGCTTCACCACGTCCCAAGAGCGGGAATGGGTCCGTCGGATGCTGGCAAAGCTCAAGAAGCAGGGTGAGCAGGGATCGGGCAGGAGCAAGCGCCGGCCCGCCACCGATGAGGTACTTGCTGAGCATGCAGCCCATCTTTCACGCACCTACCTTGGCGGACGGGCAGTGCCTACCTCTGTGCGCTGGGTTGGCAACCAGAACACGCGGTGGGGCTCGGCGACTCCCGCGGACGGCAGCATCAGGCTTTCCGACAAGCTCCAGCCCATGCCCCAGTGGGTGATTGACTACGTCCTGGTGCACGAACTGGCGCACCTGCTGGTCGCGGGGCACAACGCCCAATTTTGGTCCCTCGTTGCCGCGTATCCGGAGACCGAGCGCGCCAAAGCCTTCCTAGAAGGAGTGGCCTTCGCTTCGTCGAGGGGACTTACCGGCGGGGACAACGGCCACGCGGACGCTGACGCGGATCACGCCGATTAAAGCGCAACGGCCACCGTTCACGGTGGCCGTTGCGCACTGCTAACGCCTAATTCCTGGGCGGCTGGGGATCGTTGTCATCCGGGCCGGAGCCGTCCGTTGAGGATTCCGGATCTTCAGCATCGCCAGCCTCGTCGTATCCGCCGTTCAGGAGTTTCTGCAGGGCATCGTCAACTTCGCTGTCGCTCGCTTCTGCCAGGCGCCGCCGTTCGGAGAAGCCCTTGGGGTCATCCAGGTCTTCGGCGGTAGGCAGCAGGTCCGGGTGGTGCCAGATGGCATCGCGACCGGCGATGCCGCGCTCTTCCTTCAGGGTGGCCCACAAAGTGGCAGCCTCCCTGAGTCGACGTGGGCGCAACTCCAAGCCCACCAGGGAGGAGAAAGCGTGCTCGGCCGGTCCACCGGTGGCTCGCCGGCGGCGGACGGTCTCGCGCAAGGCAGTCGCGGAAGGCAACACCTTGGCGGTGGCTTCTGCGGTCAGTTCGTCAACCCAACCCTCCACCAAGGCGAGGGCGGTTTCGAGTTTCTCCAGTGCCGCCGTCTGGACCGGAGTCCGTTCCGGGGTGAAGACACCCTGTGACAAAGCGGCCTGGATGCCTTCGGGGTTGCTGGGATCGAGGTCGCGGGCCAAATCCTCGATACGGGACATATCAATGTGGATGCCGCGGGCATAAGCCTCGATGGCGCCCAACAGATGGCCGCGCAACCAAGGGACCTGCACGAACAAGCGGGCATGTGCGGCTTCACGGACGGCCAGGAACAGCCGTACGTCGTTCTCCGGAAGGCTGAGTCCTTCGCCGAATTTGGCGACGTTGGCCGGCAAAAGTGCCATCTCGAGATCGGCCAAGGGCACACCAATGTCAGTTGAGCTGACGACTTCAGCGGACAGCGCTCCAATAGCCTGGCCCAACTGCATTCCGAAGATGGCTCCGCCCATGTTCTGCAACATCGACGAGGCGCCACCCATCATGGACTTCATTTCCTCAGGCATTTGCTGGGTGAGTGCATTGGACAACGCATTGGCAATGCTGTTTGCCACCGGTTCTGTCAGGCGCTTCCAGGTCCCCAGTGTCGCTTCGACCCACTCAGCGCGTGACCAGGCACGCCCGATCAGTCCGGTTGCCGAGAGATCGGTGACGGGATCGAGCCAGAGTTCTGCGAGCCTCAGGGCTTCGTCGATTTCCCGGGCCTGCTGGGCGTTGACCGAGGGGTCGCTGCCAGCTGCGGCTACCCGGCGCGCATTCTCGTGCGCGAGCTGCCAGTTGACGGGACCTTCCGACGTTGAGCTCATCATGGCCTGTACCTGCGCGAACATCTGCTGCAAAAGCTGGGGGTCGTTCGGCAGGCCGGCGGCCTTGGCCAGTTCGGCGGGATCGATGTTGCCCATGCCCTGACCGCCCATGAGGTTCTGCAGCATTTCCGCCAGCGGATCCTTGGGGTTGTCGTCGTCGTTGGACGGGTTGTTGGGGTTGGAAGTCATGGTGCCGCCGATCGTCGAACTGGCTGGTGATCTCTTTCACCGTACCGCGCGGTCGGAACGCTGTCTGCCCGGACCCGGCGTCGTTCGCTGTAGGCAAAGCAGTACAGCAACCCCGCACCGCGTAGTGTTGATGCTTGGTATGTGCTGTCGCCGCCCGCGGGGGCAGCAAGCCACAGGAAACCGGTCAGCCCATGCCGGAAAAAGAGAGGCCTCAATGCTTACTTCGCCCAGCCCCGAGGGCTCCTTCACCTCGCGCCCGAGCCAGGATCAGCGCCAGACGCCCGACGCCGATCCCTCCCAGGTGCCACCGGCACCTGCGCGCGATGGCCGTTACATGATCATGGTGATCTCGGGCCTGCTGGCCTTGGCACTTGGCATCGGGGCGGCGGCGTTGCCTGTCCCTTACGTGATCGAGTCGGCCGGGCCCACGTTCAACACGTTGGGTAAGGACGGCGACAAGCCGGTCATCAGCATCTCCGGCCATGAATCGTTCCCCGCCAAGGGCAACCTGGATCTCACCACCGTCGTCATGACGGGCGGTCCCAAGACTCCCGCGACGATTTTTGATGTTTTCCGGGCCTGGTTGGACAGCTCCAAGGCGGTGTATCCCGAGGAACTCATCTACCCCAAGGGCACCACTGCGGAGCAGACGGTCCAACAGGGCGAGATAGAGATGGAGACCTCCCAGGAGAACGCCGTGGCCGCCGCCCTGCGGCAACTGGACATCCCTTTCGAGCAGCGGCTAAATGTCGCCGGGCTGTCCGACCCGTCGCCGTCGGCCGGCAAAATCAAGGAGGGTGACCGCCTGAAGACCATCAATGGCAAGGCCATCACCTCAATGAGCGTGGTGCAGGCAGAACTTGCCGCCGGCGCCGGAGCCCCGGTCGCCGTCGAGGTGGAGCGCAACGGCGCGTTGGTAACGGAAACTGTCACCCCCACCAAGAACCAGGCCGACCGCTACGTTCTGGGCGTGCTGTTGTCGAGCGACTACACCTTTCCTTTCGATGTCAGCATTTCCTTGGACAACGTAGGAGGACCCAGCGCGGGCATGATGTTCGCTTTGGGAATCGTGGACAACCTGACTCCTGGGGATCTCACGGGTGGCAAGCACGTCGCAGGCACGGGCACCATCACCGCGGACGGTGCGGTGGGAGCGATTGGCGGCATTGCCCAGAAGATGATCGGTGCCCGGCAACACGGCGCCACGATGTTCCTGGCCCCGGCCGCCAATTGTTCAGATGTCGCAGGCCATGTTCCCGATGGTCTTCAGGTGGTCAAAGTCGAAACGCTGGCAGATGCAACCGCCGCAGTGGAGCGGTTGGGGTCCGGGCAGGACACGTCGGGCCTTCCCACCTGCACAAACAACTAGACTGGCGGTGGAACTTAGCTCCACCGCCACTCGTGGCATATATGACGGCCTCCGCCATGGCCCAGCGGCAGAGAATGTCAAGTACTCGCACACCGACTGTTCACTGACACCAATGAGGTACAGAGTTTGTCCCGTCCCGCCAGCACCAACCCGCCCGGAAGATCACCGCTGAGACGAGGTGCCCTGACTCCGACGCTCATTGTCGTGGCCGTGGCCGTCGTCGGGTTCATTTTCTTCGCCAATGTCTGGACTGACGTCCTCTGGTACCAGCAGCTTGGTTTCTTCGAAGTGTATCTTCGGGAAAACCTTGCCAGGATCATCACGTTCCTGGTCGGTTTCGCGATGATGTTCGCGGCCGTTTTCTTCGCCATCAGGATTGCCTACCGGTCACGTCCCGTCTACGCTCCTGATGCGGAGTCGCGGGACAACCTGAACCGCTACCAGGCCCAGCTTGAGCCGGTACGCAGGGTAGTCATGATCGGCTTGCCCATACTGTTCGGGCTCTTCGCCGGCAGCGCGGCCGCCAGCCAGTGGCAGAAAGCCCTGCTGTTCTTCAACCAGCAGCCCTTCGGCCAAACGGACCCGCTGTTCAACCTCGACATCAGCTTCTACCTGATGTCCTTGCCGTTCCTCGGGTTCGTTACCGGTTTCCTGATCAGCATCACCGTGGTGGCCGGCATCGCAGGCATCCTTACGCACTACCTCTATGGCAGCATCCGGCTGATGGAGCGCGGCATCTTTACCAGCCGCGCGGCGCAGATCCACATCGCCGTCACTGGCGCACTCTTCCTGATTCTGTTGGGCGTCAACTTCTGGCTGGACAGGTACACCACGGTCCAGAGCAACTCGGGTCGCTGGGCCGGTGCTCTTTATACGGACGTCAATGCCGTTGTCCCCACCAAGGCAATCCTTGCAGTGGCCGCCGCCTTGGTAGCCATCCTGTTCATTGTTGCTGCGGTGATCGGCCGATGGCGTCTGCCCGTCATTGGGACCGCGATGCTGGTCATCACGGCAATCCTTGCCGGCGGTGTCTACCCGTGGGTTATTCAGCAGTTCCAGGTGCGTCCCTCGGAGAACACCCTCGAGCGCGAGTTCATCAACCGCAACATCAACATGACCCGTTCTGCGTACGGCCTGGACAAGATTGATGTATCCGCCTACAACGCGACGACGACTGCTACAGCAGGTGCCTTGGCCGCGGATGCGCAGACGGCGGCAAACATCAGGCTTCTGGACCCGAACCTCATCTCTTCGGCGTTCGCCCAGCTCGAGCAATTCCGCCCGTACTACCAGTTCCCGCAGACCCTCAACGTGGACCGCTACACGGTGGACGGCAAGGTCCAGGACACCGTGATCGCTGTCCGCGAGCTGAACCCGGATGGCCTGAGCGCCAACCAGCAGACCTGGGTCAACCGCCACATCGTCTACACGCACGGCTATGGCGTTGTAGCGGCGAAGGGCAATAAGTTCACTGCCGATGGCAAGCCGGAGTTCCTGCAGTCCGGGATCCCGTCCAACGGGGTGCTGGGTAACGACACCACCTACGAGCCCCGTATCTACTTCGGCGAAAACTCCCCGGAGTATTCAATTGTCGGTGCCCCGGATGGTGCGCCCAACCGTGAACAGGACCGCCCCGCCAGCCGTGAGGGCGGGGGAGAGACCCAGTACACGTTCAACGGCAATGGCGGACCGAACGTTGGCAACTGGCTGAACCGGATTCTCTACTCCATCAAGTTCCAGTCCTCGGATCTGTTGCTCTCCGACGGTGTCAACGCTGAGTCCCAGATTCTCTACGACCGCAACCCACGCGAACGCGTGGAGAAACTGGCGCCTTACCTCACTGTCGACGGCAATGCCTATCCGGCCGTGGTGGATGGCCGCGTGAAGTGGATCGTCGATGGCTACACCACGAGCCAGTACTTCCCGTACTCACAGCCGCAGCAGCTGCAGAATGCGACAGCCGATTCCCAGACAAGCGCCGGCCGGACGGTGGCCCTGCCGAACAGCTCCGTGAACTACATCAGGAACTCGGTGAAGGCCACCGTTGACGCTTACGACGGTTCGGTAAACCTTTACGCCTGGGACGACCAAGACCCCATCCTGAAGGCATGGCAGAAGGTCTTCCCGACCACCATCAAGCCCTACTCCGAAATGTCCGGCGATCTGATGAGCCACGTCCGTTACCCGGAGGACCTGTTCAAGGTCCAGCGTGAGTTGCTTGGCCGCTACCACGTGACGGACCCTGACAGCTTCTACCAGAACAACGACGCCTGGAGCGTTCCCAATGACCCCACCGTCTCGGAGGCCGTGAAGCAGCCGCCGTTCTACATGTCGCTGCAAATGCCGGACCAGGAAAAGCCCGCCTTCCAGCTGACGTCCTCGTTCATTCCGCAAACCGTGAACGGTAATGCCAGGAACATCCTCTATGGCTTCCTTGCGGCAGATTCGGACGCCGGCAACGTCAAGGGAGTGAAGGCGGACAGCTACGGAAAACTGCGGCTCCTGCAGCTCCCGACAGATACCCAGGTTCCTGGTCCCGGACAGGCCCAGAACAAGTTCAACTCCGACCCCACGGTTTCACAGGCGTTGAACCTCCTGCGCCAGGGTGCCTCGGACGTTTTGAACGGCAACCTGCTTACACTGCCTGTTGGTGGCGGTCTGTTGTACGTCCAGCCGGTTTACCTCAAGTCGACTGGTGAGACGTCGTACCCCACCTTGCAGCGCGTCCTCGTAGCCTTCGGTGACAAGATCGGCTTCGCTCCGACCCTTGACGCGGCCCTGGACCAGTTGTTCGGTGGCAACTCCGGAGCAACCGCGGGGGACTCGGCCAACAACGGCCAGACGCCCGCTACGCCTCCGGGAACGACAACCCCGCCCGCAGGTCCGACCGATGCCAAGGCTGACCTCAAGGCAGCCCTGGATGCGGCAAACAAGGCCATCCAGGACGGGCAGGCAGCCCTGGCCAAGGGTGACTTTGCCGGATACGGCGACCAGCAGAACAAGTTGTCTGAAGCCCTGAAGAAGGCTGTGGACGCTGAGGCCCGACTCGGGACGACCTCGACGCCGACGACCTCGCCGAGCGCGACGCCCACACCGTCGCCCTCGCCGAGCAGCTAAGGCATAAGCCGCCTGAAGGCCGGCACCTGCTCCAATGAGAGCAGGTGCCGGCCTTTTGCGTGGGGGGGAGATGCACATCACGTAGCCAGGATTTGGTCTGACATTCACCGGACGGTAATGTTGTTCTTGCGACGCGGGGTGGAGCAGTTCGGTAGCTCGCTGGGCTCATAACCCAGAGGTCACAGGTTCAAATCCTGTCCCCGCAACTGGAGAAAAGGTCCGGATCAGTATTCACTGATCCGGACCTTTTGTTTCCCCAAAGCTTCCCTCTCTCACATCCCACCCGCTTGGGCGCCTCCCTCTCTCACATCCCACCCACTTGGGCGCCTCCCTCTCTCACATCCCACCCCACGACGGCTTGCTGTGATCTCCGGCACCTTGGGCGCTGTTTGGTCGGGAGCACCCCCTCGCGTGCGGTAGAGTTGTTCCTGCGACGCGGGGTGGAGCAGTTCGGTAGCTCGCTGGGCTCATAACCCAGAGGTCACAGGTTCAAATCCTGTCCCCGCAACTGGAGAAAAGATCCGGATCAGTACAACTGGTCCGGATCTTTTGCTTAACCTGTAACGCAAAATGTCGCTGGAGACGCGGTGCTAGCATCGATTCCGGATTCGCTGAAGCAGGAAGATTTCGATGGGACGGCCCAATGGTCAATGACGACACCAATCCAAGCCTGGACCGCCAGATACTTCAGCGGGACAGTCCTGTCGCGGTCTATCAGCAAGTGGCCGATGTGCTGACGGACTTGGTGGGCCGCTTGGAACCGGGTTCCCGCATTCCTACCGAGGAAGCCCTCATGGACGAGTACGGCATCAGCCGAACGACAGTGCGGAAGGCCATCGAGACTCTCGTGGTCAAGGGACTCCTGGTCCGAAGGCAAGGAAAGGGCACATTTGTGATGGCGCAGCGTCCCGTGAAGATGCTGAACCGTCTGGCTCCGTTCATGGAGACTTTTACCGCGGCCGGGATGAAGACCGTCAAGGGCCTTATTGAATACAAATGGATGGAAAAGGACAAAACGGTTCCGGCCAAGCTGGTTTCCGATGACAACCTTGTCCTGGTCATTCGGCGTTCCTACTCCAGCGCCGGCTGGCCTTACGCCATAGCTGAAATCTTCATTCCCTCGCACATCGGACGCCACATCAGCCTGGCCGACGCGGAACGGAACTCGATCTACCAGGTCATCCAGGACCGGACCTTGAAGCCCCTGCACCGCGCCGAGATCACTGTCACCATGCACGCACCTCCCGAGCACCTGGCTGATGCCCTGAATGTTCGGGGATTCGCCATGGTGCCCCGACTGGAACGGACCACCTTGGGGCCCCATGGGGAGGTCCTGGAGTGCACTGTGACCTACTTCCACCCGAAGGGATTCGAGATTCGCGCGGAAGTGGCAACGGACGCCAGCCCAAGCCAGGAAACCCATTCCGACCCCGCTGGCCAGATAGTCAGGACTTAAGGCGGAAGTGGGCAGGATCCGAATGGATCCTGCCCACTTCCGTTGGCAACATACGGGGTCTAAGCCCCAAGGCCGATGTCAGAGCTTGTCGAAGTCAGCTTCGTCAACGGTCGCTTCGGAGGAAGCAGGGGCGCCTGCTCCAATGGCGGGCTTGGAGCCGCCGGACTTCAGGGCTGCAAGGCGGGCCTCAATCTCCGTCTGCTCACCGAGGTCCTCCAACTGGTTGAACTGGGCGTCCAGACTTGAGGCAGCCAACTCCTGCTGGCCAAGTACCTTGGCCTCTTCGCGACGGATCTTCTCTTCAAAACGGCCCACTTCGCTGGTGGGATCCATGATGTCGATGCTCTTAAGGGCGTCGTGGACCTGGGACTGTGCGGCAGCGGTCTTGGAGCGGGCCACCAGTTCGTTGCGCTTGGCCGTCAGCTGGTTGAGCTTGTTCTTCATCTGATCGAGGCCGGCCTTGAGCTTTTCCACGACCTCCGTCTGGGAGGCGATGCTCGGCTCTGCTGTGCGGGCTTCGGATTCGGCGGTCATCTGGCGCTGAATGGCAACCTTGGCCAGGTTGTCGAACTTCTGTGCGTCCGCGGCATCGCCGGCCGCACGGTACTCATCGGCCTTCCTGGACGCCGCGAGGGCCTTGTTGCCCCAGTCCTGGGCGTTCTTGATGTCCTCGTTGTAGTCAGCCTGCAGCATGCGAAGGTTGCCAATGGTCTGTGCAACGGCGGACTCGGCCTCGGCAATGTTGTTCGTGTAGTCGCGGACCATCTGGTCCAGCATTTTCTGCGGGTCCTCTGCCTGGTCGAGCAAGGCGTTGATGTTGGCCTTTGCCAGCTGTGAGATCCGACCGAAAATGGACTGCTTAACCATGGTGTTGCCTTTCGTCCTGCTCAGTGATGCTCACTGAAATCAGTGATCAGTTGTTGTACCGCTCCTATGCGGGGCACGGACCCCGCTTAGTATCTAGGGTCTAGAAGTCGCCGCCGCCACCGCCGTCGCCGCCCCAGCCGCCGCCGTCGAATCCGCCGCCGGAATCGCCTCCGCCGCCGAAGAAGCCGCCGTCACCGCCGCCGTCGTTGTGGCCACCGCCCCAGCCGCCTCCGCCGCCGTTGAGGATGGAGTTGATGAGGATTCCGCCGAGGATGGCGCCGCCGAGCCCGCCGCCACCACCTCCGCCGCCAAACATGCCGCCGCGGCCGTAGCCTTGGTTGGCGTAGCCGAACTGGTCGACGTCGGACTGCGCGAGCTGGGCCGCCTGCGCGGCGAGTGAGTGTGCCTGCTGGGCGTAGGTCAGCGCAGTCACGGGATCATTCCGGGAGATCGAGAGGGCATAGTCGAGATTGCGCTGGGCTTCGGCCAGCCTGGTCCGGGCGTCGGTGCCCACACCGCCGCGGCGCGCGGTGATGTAGTCCGACGTGGCGCTGATCTGGGCCTGTGCGGCCATGATGGTCTGCTGCAGGGACGCCTGCGCGCGCCGGGCCTGCTCTTGCTGATCGCGGATGCCCGACAGGGACTGATCGAGCGCCTGGTGGGCCGACTCAACGCGGCTCAGGGTGGCGATGGGGTCGATCTTTCCGCTCTGGATTTCGTTTTTCACCTGTCCCAGGGCGGCTTCCACTCCGGCCACCGGACCGGCAAGTTCGGGGTGCTGCCCGGACTGGATCATGGCCCGTGCCTGGGCGAGATCCTGGCTGGTTTCGGCGACAGCGCCGTCGAGGGCGGTACGCGCTTCATCCAGGCTGCCGGCCGTCTTGGAGATCGCCTCAATCAAGATGTTGGTTTGGTGGAGGCTTTCCTCTGCCGCGCGAACGGCCACCGCGGCCATGCTGTTCTCGCCGGAGCTCAGCTTTTCCTGTGCAGTGGCCGCTGCGTTCCGGACAAAGGCGAGGCGTTCCTTGGCCTGCAGAATGTTGTCGGAGACCTGGGTAAGTGCAGACTCGGCGTATTTGGCGCGAAGTCCTTCAAGCGATTGCTCCGCGCTGGCGATTTTTGCGTCAGCTTCCTGCGCTCCAGCGGCTACTGCCGAGAGAGCCTGCGGGGCGTTCTTTTCCAATTCGCGCAGGGAATCGAAATCCGCCTTCTGATCGCGCAGTGAGGAGAGTGCGGCTTCAGAGCGCCGGATGATCTCGCCGAGCCAGCTGCGCTGCTGTTCTTCCGTATCCGGAATATGGTCATCGAGCTGTTGCTGCAGCTTGAAGGACTCGGTCATGTGACCCTTGGCCTCTTCCAAGGCCTTGGTGAAGTTACCGACCGCCGCATCGCCGTATTGCGCCTGCGCAAAACCCAGTTCCTGCTCGCTGGACCTGATGGCGTCATCGGCTTCGATCAGCAGGGATCCGCTCTTCTGCCGCAGTTCGGGAATGCTCATCCCTGCGAGGGGGTCCAGTTGTTCGCCCTGCGGCCCGTAGCCGGCACTGACTTCCTTGGTACCGGCCTTTTTGCGCCGGTTCCGGAGGTAGAGGTAGGTGCCCGCACCGCCGGCCGCTACGACGCCGACGCCAACCAGAACGCCTACGCCGGCACTGCCGTTGGGAACAGTTCCGCTGCCGCCGCCAGCGGCATCGCCAATGGCTGCAGCTGCGTCAATGGCAGCTTGGGCGTAGTTGCCTGCCCGGAGTTGGGGATCGATGGCCTTGCTGGTGATGTTGTCCCGTTGGGCGTTGGTGATCTTGCTGTTGGTGGGCTTGCTCAGCTGGTACTGCCGCGTTTCCGTCGCAACGGCGAGGACGAGTGCGTTTGAACCCAATTGCGCCTTCTCGGCTACGTCCTGGGTCCATTGAACGCGATCGGTCGGGTTCTCGAACCGCTTGACGAAGACAGCGTGCAAGGTCATCGCATGGTCCTTGCCGAGCTTCTGGATGGCTTCTTCAACTTTGGCCTTGTCGCCGCCAAGAACGCCCGCGGAGTCCACGATTTTTGTGGTGGGGTCGAGTGTCACGGGGCTCTCCGCCCAAGCCGCGCCGGCCGGGAGGGCCAACAATCCAGCCACGCCAATGACAGCGAGTACGCGTTTAACTATTGACCGCATGTGCAACCCTTCAGCACGTCTGCGACTGGAACAAGGCGTACCAATCGTCACAGAATGCTCAGCGCCCCCACGCATGGTGTAAAGCCGCAGGTCGCTGTGGCAATTCCTCTTGATTCTATGGTGCACCCCAGGACCCGTCCACAGGGGTGAATATGCCACCAGCGAAATATAGGAGAAACATCGTTTGTTGTGTCGTTGAGGGGTTCCGGGCCGACGTTATGCGCCGCGCTTACCGCTTTCAGGAAGCTCCCAGCGAACGTCCGATTTTGTTCCAGTTACTGGGTACATAGTTAGTAAGGACGAGGACGAAAGGAAGACCCATGACGGAGAACCCAGCGCAGGGCAGTGCACCGGAAAACCGGGAGCCATCCCAGCCCCATGCGACATCCGGCCAGCACAATGATGCCTCCCGGCACAGCGATGACTCACAGCAGCCGCAGCAGCCCGCCTGGAACTCAGGTCAGAAGCAGGGCGACGAGACCGCGGCGCAGCCTGCTACGCCGGCGCAGCCCACTACTCCCTTGCCGGCTTACCAGCCACAAACACAGTCTCAGCCGCAGGCGCACACTCAGCCACAGGCACAGTCCCAGCCGTCCTACTACGGCAACCAGCAGCACGACCCGGCCCAGCGCCCCGGCTACCCGCAGCACCAGCCCTTCTACGGCGGCGCCGCGAACCCGCAGGGCAACAACCCCGGCGCCCAGTTCCACTCAACGCAGAGCCAGCACACCCCCGGAGCGCAGGCGGCAAGCCATTCGACTGTAGCCACCAAGCGCAAGCCCGCCTTTGGCGTGGGCACCCTTGTGGCGAGCATGCTCGCGGCGGGCCTGATCGGCGGCGGAGTCGTGGCAGGCAGCAACGCATTGTGGGACAACCCGGCGCCGGCAGCATCCACTGGTGGACAGTCCAGCACCGTCATTGTGAACAACAAGGACGACGTCAACGTGATCACGGCAGCGGCTGCCAAAGCCTCGCCAAGCGTGGTGACCATCAAGGCAACCAGTGGAAACGAAGGCGGAACGGGTTCCGGCATCATCCTGGATGACCAAGGCCATATCCTGACCAACACCCACGTGGTGACCTTGGATGGCGCCACGTCCAATGCCGCCATCGAAGTCCGTACGAACGACGGCAAGGTCCTGAAGGCAACGGTTGTCGGAACAGATCCGCTGTCCGACCTCGCTGTCATCAAGGTCAGCGATGCTTCGGGCCTGGTGCCCGCCACCCTGGGTGACTCCTCCAAGATCAACGTGGGGGACACCGCCGTCGCCATCGGTTCACCGCTGGGCCTGACCGGAACGGTGACGGACGGCATCGTCTCCACGCTGAACCGGACCATCAGCGTTGCTTCGTCGGCAGCGCCGAAGGAGGGTACCGACAGTTCCCAGGGCGGTGACCAAGGCTTTGAATTCGCGCCCCCGAACGGCGGCCAGAACCAGCGTTCTGCCAATGAAGGCTCCATAGCCATCAACGTCATCCAGACTGACGCGGCCATCAACCCCGGTAACTCGGGCGGTGCCTTGGTCAACAGCAAGGGCGAGATCATCGGCGTCAACGTCGCCATCGCCTCCGCCGGCAGCGGCACCTCCGACTCGTCAAGCGGCAATATCGGTGTTGGTTTCAGCATCCCGATCAACCACGCGAAGCGGGTTGCGCAGGAGATTATCGACTCCGGCAAGGCCAGCCACGGGCAGTTCGGTGTCTCGGTCCGGGCCAAGTCCGGCACCAACAGTGACTCCGGATTCTCTGTAGGAGCCGAGGTCGCCTCGGTGACCTCCGGTTCAGCCGCAGCCAAAGCGGGCATCAAGGTGGGCGACGTCGTCACCAAGTTCGGCGACTACGCTGTCAGCGATCCCAACCAGTTGACCGCAGCGGTCCGGGAGCAGCCTGCAGGTGCCAAGGTGAAGGTGACCATCCAGCGTGGTGGCCAGAGCCAGGAAATCGAGGTAACCCTCGACGCCGCCCAGCAGTAGAGCCACGGACCAAACCACGACGGCGGCCGTCACCTATGAGGTGAGGGCCGCCGTCGTGCGTCCCGGCATGGTTCGCGCAAGCGCAACAGGCGTTAACGCTGGGAGTGGTTTTCTGCGGGCAATATGCTTAGCTAGGACGAGCCCACGCGCTGGGCAATTCACGGCCACGCTGTTGCGGTTGGCCGTCCACAAGCATGGAAGGCTGCTTCGAAGACAGTGGAAGAGACATTGAAGATTGTCGTTCTGGTCAAGCACGTCCCGGACGCGCAGTTCGACCGGCACATCACGGGCCCTGCCAACACAACCGATCGTGAAGAAAGCATCTTGTCCGAACTGGACGAGTATGCCCTTGAGGCTGCGCTGCAGTTGGCGGAGGAACGCGGAGGTGCGAAGGCGGGCAACGAGGTTATTGCCCTGAGCATGGGACCGTCCGGGGCCGTCAACGCGGTCAAGAAGTCGCTGCAGATCGGCGCATACTCGGGAGTCCACCTCAGCGATGACGCTCTGGCTGGCTCTGATGCCGCTGCTACTTCGCTGGCACTCGCCGCCGCGATCCGCCACCTTTCCGCCGACGGCCGCCCCGTGGACCTGGTCCTGACGGGAATGGCGTCCACCGATGGCGAGACGTCCCTGATTCCGGCCCAGCTGGCCGAGCGCTTGTCCCTCCCGCAGGTGACCTTTGCTTCCAGCCTTGAGGTGGCCGGTGGCCAGGTGACGGCACGTCGGGACGCAGGCCCGTACTCGGAGACGGTGGAGGCGCCGCTGCCCGCAGTTGTTTCGGTCACCGACCAGATCAACGAGCCGCGCTATCCCAACTTCAAGGGAATCCTGGCAGCCAAGAAGAAGAAGATCACGTCCCTTACCCTCTCCGACATCGGGGTGGATGCCTCGCAGGTGGGCTTGGCCGGATCATGGACCGTGGTGGAGTCCGCCGAAGCGCGGCCGCCGCGCACGGCCGGCACCATCATTACCGACGAAGGCGACGCCGGCATCAAGCTGGTCGATTTCCTCGCCGCCCAGAAGCTGCTCTAAAGGGGACTCCAACCATGGCAAATGCACTTGTTTTCATTGATAACCCGGGCGCCGCTCTGAAGAAGAGCAGCCTGGAGCTTCTCACTATCGCCCGCTCGCTGGGGGAGACCGCCGTCGCTTTCACCGGCGAGTTGAACGACGACGTCGCCGCCACCTTGGGTGCCTACGGCGCCACGACGGTCTACCGCCCGTCGACGGACGACCTTGAGAACTATCTGGTAGGTCCGAAGGCTGCCTATCTTGCCGCCGCTGCGGCAGAGTCCGGCGCCACGACGGTTCTGCTCGACAACTCGCCTGAGGGCAAGGAAATCGCGGGCAGGCTCGGGATCAAGCTGAACGCCGGCGTCATCACCGACGTCGTAGGGGTGGAGGCCGATGGGACTGCCCACAAGTCGGTTCTTGCCGGCTCCTACAACACCTCGGCGAAGGCGACCACTGCCGTGACCGTCCTTTCGGTCAAGGCCAACAACGTCGAACCCGCGCCGTCCGGAGATGCGGGTGTTCCGTCAACCGCCACTGTTGATGTTCCGGCTGATGCCGTTGCTGCTTCCGCCCGTATCACCGCGCGGGCCGAGAAGCCGGTGAGCGGCCGCCCGGACCTCAGTGAAGCCCGGATTGTCGTGGCCGGCGGCCGTGGCGTCGATGGCGACTTTGGTCCTTTGGAAGAGCTTGCCGATGCCCTCGGTGCCGCGGTGGGCGCATCCCGCGCTGCTACCGACGCCGGCTGGATCGGCCACGATGCCCAGGTCGGCCAGACCGGTGTCACGGTATCGCCGCAGTTGTACATCTCCGCTGGTATCTCCGGTGCCATCCAGCAGAAGGCCGGCATGCAGACGTCCAAGGTGATCGTCGCTGTCAACAAGGACGCTGAGTCGCCGGTGTTCGAAATCGCCGACTATGGCATCATCGGTGACCTTTTCAAGGTCATTCCGCAGGCCACAGCCGAAATCAAGAAGCGGAAAGGCTGATCTCCTTGCCTACTGGCGTTTCGTCAGCAAAGAGCCCGTTCGATGCCTCCACGGAGCGCGTTGAGCGGGTGCTTTGTTTTACCGCCCACCCCGACGACATCGACTTCGGTGCCGCTGGGACCATCGCGGCGTGGACCGCGGCCGGCGTCCAGGTCAGCTACTGCATCATGACCGACGGCGATGCAGGCGGCTTTGACCCCGCGGACCGTGCCAGGATCATTGAGCTCCGCGCAGAAGAGCAGCAGCGCGCAGCCGCACTGGTTGGCGTCACAGACATCCATTACCTCCACGAGCGCGACGGATACCTGGAACCGTCACACGGCGTCATCCGGCAGGTGGTCAAACTCATCCGTGAAATACGTCCGGACATCGTGCTCACCATGCACCCGGAGCGCAATTGGGACCGGCTCCAGAAGAGCCACCCGGACCACTTGGCCGCGGGGGAGGCCGTGACCCGGGCTGTTTATCCTGCCGTGGAAAACCCGTTTGCCTACCCTGAGCTGGCCGAAGCGGGCCTTGAAGCCTACAAGCTGCCGTGGCTGTGGTTCATCTCCAGCCCGGAGGCCAGGGAAAACCACTTCGTTGACGTGTCCGGGCACGTCGAAGCCAAGCTCGAGGCCATCCGGGTCCACGCCAGCCAGCACCCCGATGTCGCAGGCATGGAACGGGTGGTCCGTGGCCTGATGCTGGCCAATGGAGAGCGCGGTGGACTCCCCGCAGGAGCCAGCGCGGAGGCCTTCCACGTGGTTTCCGTGAACGGCTCCAGCACCATCGCCGGTTTCTGACGTTGCCCTCATGTAACGCGTGTCATATGCTTGACCTCGGTTAAATCATATTTATTTGAGGAAGGCAGACTTTGATGGCGAAGACTGCGCAACAACCCGTGCTGGTGATTATGGGAGTTTCCGGCTCAGGGAAGTCCACCGTGGCAGGCGTGCTGGCCGGCAAATTGGGATGGGATCTGGCCGAAGGCGACGATCTGCACCCTGAAGCGAATGTGGCCAAGATGCACTCCGGGCAGGCGCTCACTGATGAGGACCGCTGGCCCTGGCTTGAGATCATCTCCGGCTGGATCCGGGAACACGTCGACGCCGGCGTGCCCGCGATCATCACGTGCTCTGCCCTGAAGAAGAAATACCGTGACGTGCTCCGTGCCGAAGGCGTCGTCTTTGTGTTCCTGCAAGGCAGCAAGGACAAAATCTCCGACCGTCTTGCCTCCAGGCACGGCCACTTCATGCCGCCGTCCCTGCTCGAATCGCAATTCGAAGCGCTGGAAGAACCCACCGAAGACGAGAACTACATTTCCCTCTGCGTTTCGGCATCACCGGCAGAAGAAGCGGACGAGGTCATTGAACGCCTCGGACTCCGCCCGGTGGCTGGGGACGCAGAAGCAGGCACTCTGTGATCGCCCTGCAGGCGGCCGCGGAAGTTCAGGAATGGTCCGGGCACGATACCCAGCTCCTGGTAGTGGCAGCGTTGGGCATCGCCCTGATCGTTGTCCTCATCGCCAAGCTGAAGCTCCACCCCTTCCTGGCCCTGGTCCTTGGCTCCGCTTTCGTTGGATTGGCTTCCGGCGTTGAACTGGGCAAAGTCATCACCAACTTCGAAGACGGTGTGGGAGGCGTCCTCAAAGAGGTTGGTCTCCTGATCGCCCTTGGTGCCATGCTGGGAAAGCTGCTTGCGGACTCCGGTGGGGCCAACCGGGTGGTCGACACCCTGTTGGCCAAAGCGAGCGGCAACAAACTGGTCTGGATGATCACCCTGGTGGCCGTCATCATCGGCTTGCCGATGTTCTTCGAAATCGGACTCGTGCTGCTGCTTCCGGTCATCGTGTTGGTGACGCAGAGATCCAAGATGAAGCTCATGCGGATCGCGATCCCGGCGCTGGCCGGCTTGTCCGTGCTCCACGGGCTGGTGCCGCCGCACCCGGGACCGTTGATCGCCATCAGCGCGGTCAAAGCCGAACTGGGTACGACGCTCGGTTTGGGCATCCTGGTGGCAATCCCGACGGTCATCATTTGTGGCCCGCTGTTTTCGAGGCTGGCAGCCCGGTGGGTTCCCGTTGACGCCCCGGCCGTAGCCGGTGGCATCGACACCCGTCATTCGGCGGACCTCAGCGAGGTCAAGCGTCAACCGTCGTTCGTGGTCACGCTTCTGACCATCATTTTTCCTGTCGTCCTGATGCTGCTGAAAGCCCTGGGCGGCATCATCTGGCCAAACGCCGAAAGTGCGCCCGGAATCCGGATCTTCTTCGACTTCGTCGGCCAGCCATTGGTAGCCATGACGCTCGCCGTTCTGGTGGCCATCGTGACCTTCGGGTATGCGGTGGGCTTCACGGGCAGCAAGATCACGTCCAAGCTGGGTGAAAGCCTCGGCCCGATCGCGGCCATCCTGCTGATTGTGGGTGCCGGCGGTGGCTTTAAGCAGACGCTGATCGGCGCCGGCGTGGGCGACGCCGTGAAGAAGTGGGCTGAAGGTGCCAACATGTCCGTCCTCGTGCTGGGTTTCATCGTGGCCGTAGCACTGCGCTTGGCCACTGGCTCGGCCACGGTCGCAACGGTGACCGCAGCGGGTATCGTGGCGCCCCTTGCCAGCAGCCTCAGCCCGACGCATGCCGCGTTGCTGGCGCTGGCCATCGGTGCGGGGTCGTTGTTCCTCTCGCATGTCAACGATGCCGGCTTTTGGCTGGTCAAGGAGTTGTTCGGACTCACGGTGGGCCAGACCTTCAAGACCTGGTCCGTGATGGAGACTCTGATTTCCGTGGTCGGCTTCGGTTTCGTCATGCTCCTGTCGCTCGTGTTGTAGCTGCAGGAACCGCTTGACACACGACGACGGCGGCCGTCCCCACAAGTGGGACGGCCGCCGTCGTGCGTTAATCCTCGCCGCTTAGGCGCTGAGGGGCACCACCAGCACGGGCGCGGTGGTCGGGGCGCGTGATCCGCCTGCCGGTTCAACCGTTATGGCCACCGACGAGGCCGACGACAAGCCCTTCACCACGGCCGGCTTGGACAGGGTCTGGGCGTCCATGGTGCCTTGGGGAACCGGCGCTGAGCCGTCCTTGGGCAGCGTCCACAGCTGGTAGACCTTGCCTTCCGGGGCAGGTGCAACCCCGTCCATCAGGACCACGAACGAATCCTTGGCCGATGATGCGGAAATCGTGGCAGTACCGCCGCCGGGAACGGACGCTGACTGCTTCTGCACGTCCTGGGCCTGGAGTACCTGGTTGACGGGATCGTTCTGCTCCGCAACGTAGGCACCCACGCCAATGCCACCAAGGGCAATGACGGCTGCCGCTGCGGCGCCGATGATCCAGCGGCGCGCGCCGGACTGCCGACGCTCTTCGCGTTTGGCCCTGGCCGCCGCGAGCTCATCGACGGCGGCAGCCTCCGCCGCCGGTGCGGCCGGATCTGCTGCAGCCGGGGCGGCCGTCTCCTTGGTGATGCGTTCCATGATGTTGTCGAAAAGGCCTGCCGGAGGTTCCTCCTCGGCGGTGAAGCTCACGGCCAATGTCTCGCGTGCCGCGCGCACCCGTTCCAGGAATTCCGGACCTTCAGGAGCGTCCTTGACGTACTGGTCGATCAAGCCGCGTTCTTCGTCACTGAGCGCGTCCAAGGCATAGATTTCGGCCAGCTCAAGGATCCGGCCCTCAGCCACGTCTGTGGCGATGTCGTTGGCAAACATTCTGCGGATAAAGCCTCCACCGGTGTTTTCAGTCATGTCAGCCCACCCCCAGGCAGGTCTTCAGGCGCAGCAGGCCATCGCGGATGCGCGACTTGATGGTTGGGACTGCGGCGCCAAGGTGTTCAGCCACTTCACGGTAGGTGAGGCCACCGTAGTAGGCCAAGCGGACGGATTCACGCTGGGTGTCCGTCAGGGTACCAAGGCAGCGGCTCACTGCCTCGGCCTCCAGGTTGGTATCTGCTTCCTCCGCAACGAGGTCCCGGTCCAAGTCCTGGCTCGCGGCACCGTACCTGGCTTCCCGGTCGGTTGCGGCCTGGACTGCCCGGACCCGGTCAATGGCCCGGCGATGTGCGATGGTCATGAGCCAAGCCAAAGGAGTTCCAGCGGCTCGATCAAAGTTTGCTGCGCCTTGCCAGACCTGGATGTAGACCTCCTGGGTGGCATCCTCACTGAGATCGGGATCAATGAGTACGCGCCTGGCCATGCCAAAGACGCGCCGGGAGGTCAGTGCGTAGAATTCGGCAAACGCCTGCTGGTCTCCTGCTGCCATGAGTTCCAGCAGGCTGGTCAACTGCGTGTTGAGGTCGCTGGCAGTGCCGGTGGCTTCGAAGACCGGGGGGCCGGGGTTGTTGGGGGTGTCCATTACTGTCCAGCATATGTTGTCCCGTTTGAAACCGTCAGCAGCGGGGGTTGGCGTCGCAAGCGCGGCGGAATGGCCGCGTGTCGTCGTGGCCCTTGTCTGCAACGCGCTCACGGAGGCTCCCTCCAAGAATGTCCTGTGCGGGGTTGTCCCTGCATAAGTCATTCGGTGCTGCGACTGCCGTGGATGGGTTACAGTTTGGCGCCGGCGAACCCGTTCTGCCGCCAGGCTTCGAACACAGCGATCGAAGCGGCATTTGCGAGGTTGAGCGAGCGCAGGGATGGCCTCATGGGGAGGCGCACGCGTGCGGTGACGTGCGGGTCCTGCTTCAGCCACTGGGGAAGGCCCACGGATTCCGGTCCGAACATCAGGACATCGCCTGGGCGGTATTCGATATCCGTGTAGGACGTCTCGCCGTCGGAGGTGTAGGCAAAGACCCTTTCCGGTTGCAGGGCTTCCCAGGCAGCCTCGATGTCTTTGTGCACTGTCACCACGGCGAGGTCGTGATAATCAAGGCCGGCCCGGCGCAGCTTGGCGTCGGAGAAATCGAAACCAAGGGGCTCCACCAGGTGCAGCTCGGCGCCCGTGATGGCGGCGAGGCGGATGGCGTTGCCGGTATTGCCCGGGATTTCTGGAGTGTGGAAAAGGATGCGGAACACCGTCCCATCTTAGTCAGCCGCGTGTTGGGCGTCCGACCAGGACCGTGCCGACTAGTGCATGCCCCGAAGCAGCCTGGCCAGCACCGGTACCACCACCCTGTTGGGCGCGGGTCCTGAACTGAGGAATTGCTTGAGGCCCCGGACGAGCCCAGCGCCGTTGACGATTTCAACGGCGCTGCCCGCATTGCCCTTTCCGTACTGGTCGATGACGGGTTCATGCAGGTTGCCGTCCGGTCCGTGCAGGACTACCCAGCCGGTGACGTTCAGCTCCGGGAAGATCTCCTGCATGTGGCGGACAATGTGGGCCAGTTGCGGGGGAGCGACCGAACGGCCGCCATGGCGCAGTGAGTGGCCATCCCAGGCGTACGCGCCTTTGGGCAGCAGCATGGAACCGACCAAGGCCAGCCTGTAACCGGACAGGACCGCGTGGTCGATGTGGTTGTTGTCCGACGGCGAGCGCAGGCCGTTGATCAGCCGGGCGGCCGGTATGGCGGGAAGGATTTGGCGGCTGATGAGTTGGACTGTGCGCATTTCGCGTTGGATCCGGGCCTCAGCCCCGAAGATTCCGCGTTTGCGGGGAAGCCCGTGGACTTGCATGGCCGCCTCCGCCTTCGGGATCAGCGGCACTTCGTTGGGGTCGTCAAAAGCAGGAACGTAGACCGGCGGATCCCCGGCGGTGTTGCGTTGCGTTTGAGGTCGCTTGACGTTGGTTGTCGCTGACGGTGGCGGCGCGGCCGCTCCGGTGTAGTCGCCTGGGCGTGCCTGGGTGCGTCCGGTGGCTCCGGCGGCGTACCGCCGGTCGTATTCGGCCCGGCGCTGGGGGTCGATGAGTGTTTCGTACGCGAGGGTCACGCGCCGGAACATCTCGGCCTCGCCGCCGTGATCGGGATGTGCTTTCCGGGCAGCCTTGCGGTAGGCCACTTTGATCTCCTTGTCTGTCGCGGTGACGGCGACACGGAGAACCTGATAGTGCGAACTGCTGCCCTCGGCCAAGCACGGGCCCTTCTCTAAAATGACGGCCGCCCCTATCAGGGCGGTATTGGCAAGTTTATCCAGCCACTATGTGAACGCAGGCACCCGGGCACGTGGTTCCCGACTGGCATAATTCGGGCTGTGAATCCTCCGGAACATCCACGGGCCCTCCACGCGCAGGGCAAGATGCTGCTGGCCATCAACCCTGCGGCCTCGTTCGGCCGTTCCCAGGGAGTGGGGGACAGGGCCGCCGGCTGGTTTCGCGCCGCCGGTTGGGTCGTCGTCGTCCTTGAAGCTGATGACTATGAATCGCTGGAGGCGCTGGTGCGGGAGGCCTTGTCCGCCGGTACGGTGGACGCGCTGGTGGTGGCCGGTGGCGACGGCATGGTCCATTTGGGTGTGAATGCGCTCGCCGGGCTGGAAGTGCCGCTTGGCATCATTCCCACTGGCACAGGCAACGATGTGGCGAGGCTGCTGGGACTTCCGTTGAACAGGCCAGCTGAAGCTTGCCAGCGGATTCTCGACGCGTTGCACGCTGGCGGGCGGAGGATCGACGTCGGCAGGGTCAGGGCGGACGGGCGCATCACCTACTTCGCGGGGGTGCTGTCAGCTGGATTCGATGCCGCTGTCAACGAGCGGGCCAACTCCTGGCGTTGGCCACGGGGGAAGAGTCGGTACAACCTGGCGATGCTGCGGGAGCTTGGTTCCTTTCGGCGTACTGAATACACGTTGGTTGCCGACGACGTGCGGTGGAACCAGCGCGCGCTGCTGATTTCGGTCGCGAACGGGCAATCAATCGGTGGTGGCATGCGCATCACCCCGGATGCCTTGCCGGATGACGGTTGGCTGGATCTGTTTGTGGTGAAGCCGTTGTCACGGTTGAGGTTCCTGTCCATATTTCCGAAGGTCTTTGCGGGAAAGCACACCGGCAGGCCGGAGGTGGAGATCCGACGGGTCCGCACTGTGCGGTTGGAAGCGGAGGGCGTGGTGGCCTACGCCGATGGAGAACGCATCGCACCGCTTCCTGTGGATGTCGATGTCCTGCCGCTGGCCCTTCGGGTGCTTGCATAGGGGCTTCGCCTGGCCCGAGGTCCAGTTGCGTGCCGCTAGACTCAGTCCCGGCAGGCGGCAGAACACGAAGTGGGGAGTAGCAAGTGGCGTTAAGCGCTCGACGGCGGTTGGCAGGGGCCGCTGCGTTGGGAACCGTTGGTTTCGTGCTGGCTGCCTGCAGCGTCAACGTTCCTGACCCGACGGCGCCCAAGCCCTCGCCGTCGGAATCAACCCTCGCAACCCCCACCATCACCCCTGGGCATGATGCCGAAGCCGTTGCCGCGAAGGACCTGCCGCTGACTGCCGGCAGCACCCTCGCCCCCGGCGATCCCGTGACAGTTGCGGGCAAGTTGGAAGAAGTGCCGGGTTGGGCTTTGGTGCACTCCGGTTTGCAGGGCGAGGTCCTGTACAAGAAGACGGACGGGTGCACCCTGGCTGCCCGTGTCAGCGTCAATCAGGGTCCGCTGGTTGTCGCGGGTGATGATGCTGCCTCCACCAAGGCACTCTTTCATTACCTGAATGCTGGAATCGACGTGGAGACGCTGAAGCCGGCGTCGTTGCCGTGGGGCCAGGACTCGGACAAGCCCCGGCACAGCGTGGAGTTCCTGTCCCTCGAGTCTTCCGCGGCTGCCGGCAGCAAACCGCTGGTGGTCTTCGCCAGGCTGTTCAGTGCTCCCGCGTCCTCGGTCTATATTTCCTTGGCTTGCCCGAGTGACGCTTCCCTGGCCGCTGCCCGGGCTGATGTCCAAGCGAAACTCGCGGTGATTCCACCGTCCTGAACGTTGGAGGCGGATCCGGAGGCCACTAAAGCAAAGGATCTTGTTTTTAGAGATATCCTATGGGCATGAACGCATCCAGTCTTGCCTGGACCCGAAAAATTGCGGCTGTGGCCTCCTTGGGCGACGAACACCGACGCAGGCTTTTCGAGTACGTCCTTGCGGCCCGTGAACCGGTGGGGCGGGATGAGGCGGCGGCAGCCATGGACCTTCCGCGCAGCACGGCATCCTTCCACCTGGACCGATTGGTCCGGGAGGGAATCCTGAGGGTGGAATTCAGGAAACCCGCTCACAAGGCCGGCCCCGGCTCGGGCCGCCCGGCGAAGCTCTACAGCCCCGATGTCCAGGAAGTAGCTGCCTCCATCCCCGAACGGAACTACGACCTCGCCGGCCACCTCATGGCCGAGGCAATATCGCGCTCCACGGCAGAGGACATCCCGGTGGCTGCGGCCTTGGTTGAGGTTGCCCGTGGCAAGGGGCGGGAGTCCGGAAAGCCCGGAGACCTTCCCGGCGCATTGCGCGACCTCGGGTACGTGCCGTCAGCAGATGACTCCGGCGGGTACCGTCTAAGCAACTGCCCGTTCCACCGGTTGTCGCAAGAGCACGAGGACGTCGTCTGCGCCATGAATGGGGCTTTCCTTCAGGGCATGGCTTCAGCCTCCGGTTCACCGGAAGAATGTGTGGTGCCTGACCCGGGCAGGGGACACTGTTGTGCACGTATCGCCCCTGTGCAGGAGATCACTGAGTCCTGAGCCTCAGGCGTCGGTAGAATGGCAAGGTGCCTGTATACCTTGACCACGCCGCTACGACGCCCCTTTCGGGGGCAGCGCTTGCCGTCATGACACGCGAGCTGGCGAAGACCGGGAACCCGTCATCCTTGCACGGCGCCGGCCGGCGGGCCCGGCGGGCCGTCGAAGACGCCCGTGAAACCCTGGCTGCCGCGGCAGGTGCCCATCCCTCGGAAGTCATCTTCACTTCGGGAGGAACAGAAGCTGACAACCTGGCCGTCAAGGGTCTCTACTGGGCCCGCCGCGACGAAAACCCGCGCCGGAACCGGATCCTCTGTTCCGCCGTCGAGCATCATGCGGTCATGGACACCGTCGAATGGCTCGAGCGCCACGAAGGCGCGGACGTCACCTGGCTTCCGGTGGACAGCGAAGGTGCTGTCCGGCTCGACGTCGTTGAAGCCGAGATTGCGCGCGACCCCGAGGCGATCGCCCTGATAACAGTGATGTGGGCCAACAACGAGGTCGGCACCATCCAGCCCGTGACAGAGATCGTGGAACTGGCCAAGCCGTACGGCATTCCGGTCCACTCCGATGCCGTGCAGGCCTTCGGGTCCGTACCCGTCGATTTCCGTGCCTCCGGCCTCGCTGCCATGTCCGTTTCCGGGCACAAGCTCGGCGGTCCCGTGGGTGTTGGTGCGCTCTTCCTCGGCCGGGCGGTCAAGCTGACCCCCGTCCAGCACGGCGGCGGACAGGAACGGGATGTCCGCTCTGGAACGCTGGATACGCCTGCCGTTGCAGCGTTCGCGGCAGCCGCGGAAGCTGTCACAGCGAAGCTGCCCGAAGAGCGGGAAAGACTGACCGCCTTGCGGGAACAACTGATCAATGGAGTCCTTGAAGAGGTTCCTGAGGCTGTCCTGCGGGGAGCCCGGGGTGAGCGGCGGCTTCCCGGCAACGCGCACTTCACCTTCGGCGGCTGCGAAGGGGACTCCCTGCTGTTCCTGCTGGATCTGGCCGGTGTCGAATCATCAACCGGCTCGGCGTGTACGGCGGGAGTGCCGCGGCCTTCCCACGTGCTGCTGGCGATGGGACTTGATGAGGACACGGCACGTGGTGCCCAACGCTTCACTCTCGGCCATACCTCCACCCAGGCTGACGTCGATGCCCTTCTGAAAGCACTTCCCGACGCCTGTGCCAGGGCACGGCAGGCCGGCATGGCAGGGCATGAATCCTCCATCCAGACCGCGGCAACTGTTGCCCGGCGGGGTATCGCGTAGCCTGCCTCTAGGGCTGGTTGGCCTCTGGCAGCAGTTCTTCGAGGGGCACCTCAGGATCCGTGAGGCGGCCGGCATCCACTGCGACGCGACCGGAAATGAGCGCCTTGATGGGTTTCTGGACTCGCCGCTGATTGATGCTCATGCCCGCAACAACCCTGTCCTGCTGTAGCCAAAAGGCGATGAAACTGCCCTCCTCCATGGAGCCGCGGATCACTGGCGATGCCCCTGAAGCCAGCGACGGGTAGCCGGAATACTCCATGCTGACGGTGAATTGGTCCGTGTAGAAGTACGGCACCACATCCAACACGGCATCCTGCCCCAGCATGGACTTGGCCGCGACTTTTCCGCCATTGAGCGCATTGGCCCAATGTTCGCTGCGATGGTGCCCGCCGGTAAAGGGGTGCAAGGCGTTGGCTGCATCCCCTGCTGCCAATACATCCGGGGCACTGGTGCGCAGGCCGGCGTCCACCAGGATCCCGTTGCCCAGTTCCAGCCCGGCATCCTCTGCGAGCGCCGTATCCGGGACGACGCCCACGGCGATGATCACGACGTCGGCGGGCAGGGTTTCGCCGGAATCGGTACGGACCGCTGTGGCCCGCCCCTCCCGGCCTTCAATGGCGGCCGCGCTCGCGGGCAAGCGGAAGTTGACGCCCTGTTCTTCATGCACCCGCCGGAAGTAACTGCCAAGCTCGGGTCCGATGGCAGCACTGAGCGGGATTTCTTCGAGGCCGAGCAGGGTCACGTCGTTTCCATAGCTGCGCGCAGCGGCAGCGAGTTCCATGCCGATCCAACCGGATCCGACCATGACCACCTTGCGGCCCCCGTCGGCCAGGAGCGACCTGAGCTTCAGGCTGTCCTGGAAGGTCCTGAATGTCATGACACCGTCCAGGTCCGCCCCGGGCAGGGGAATCCTGCGGGGCTGGGCTCCCGTGGCAAGCAGCAGTTTGCCGTACTGAAGCGTCCGGTCGTCGGCCAGCGTGACGGTGTGGCTGCCGGGATCGAATCCGGTGGCCGTGGCGCCAAGGAGGAGTTCGACGTCGTTCTCCCGGTACCAATCCCCGGGGACCACCTCCACGGATTCTTCGTCGGCTTTTCCCAGGAGGAACTCCTTCGAAAGGGGAGGCCGTATGTAGGGGGTCCGCGCTTCAGCCCCCAGGAGCGTGAGCGCTCCTGCGTACCCTTCGGTCCGGAGGGTCTTGGCGGCAGTGGCGCCTGCCAGTCCGCCGCCGACAATGACGATTGCTTCGTGTGCCATGTCCACTCGATTCTAAAAGCAATATCTTTGACTTTAGAAGCCTCCGGTGGGTCCGTCAAGGGGATTTCCCGCGGGCGTGGTATCGCACGCTAGAATAAATGGGCGGCCCGGGGCCATCAGGAGCCGATGGGTGCCAATCCCTTCCTACAGAAAGCCAGCATGCGAGTACTTGCAGCAATGAGCGGCGGAGTGGACTCCGCCGTTGCCGCCGCCCGGGCCGTCGAGGCCGGGCACGACGTCGTGGGGGTCCACCTCGCGCTGTCCCGTATGCCGGGGACCCTGCGCACCGGAAGCCGGGGTTGCTGCACCATCGAGGACTCCCGTGATGCATGGCGTGCCTGCGACGTCCTCGGAATTCCGTACTACGTATGGGACTTCTCCGAGCGTTTCAAGGAAGACGTCGTCCAGGACTTCATCGACGAATACGCCGCCGGTCGGACGCCCAACCCCTGCATGCGCTGCAACGAGCGCATCAAGTTTGCCGCCTTGCTCGAAAAGGCCATAGCGCTTGGCTTCGACGCCGTCTGCACAGGGCACTACGCCAAGGTCATCGAGGACGCCGACGGTAACCCTGAACTCCACCGCGCTGCCGACTGGGCCAAGGACCAGAGCTACGTCCTGGGCGTCCTGACTCACGAGCAGCTCAAGCACTCCATGTTCCCCCTGGCGGACACCCCTTCCAAGGCCGAGGTCCGCGCAGAGGCCGAGCGGCGTGGCCTGTCAGTGGCGAACAAGCCTGACAGCCACGACATCTGCTTCATCTCCGACGGCGACACCCGGGGTTGGCTGGCAGAAAAGATCGAAATGACCACCGGCGACATCGTCGATGAGACCGGCGCCAAGGTCGGCGAGCACCCCGGAGCCAACGCCTTCACTGTGGGGCAGCGGCGTGGCCTCAAGCTGGGAACTCCTGCCGCCGATGGCAAGCCCCGGTTCGTCCTTGAGATCCGCCCGAAGGAAAACAAAGTGGTCGTGGGTCCTGAAGCCCTCCTGGCGATCGATGAGATCCGCGGCATCAAGGTTTCCTGGGCCGGTCTGCCCATCTCTGAAGTTGCCACGGGTGAAGAATTCGATTGCTACGCCCAGGTCCGTGCCCACGGCGATCCCGTGCCGGCAGTCGCCCGCGTCGAAGCGGTCGAGGACGAGTCCGGCGTGGAACGGGCACAGCTGGTGGTTACTTTGAAGGATCCGTTGCGCGGTGTGGCCCCCGGCCAGACCGTCGTCCTCTACCAGGGCAGCCGGGTTTTGGGACAGGCAACCATCGACGCCGCGCGCTCACTCCAGCGGGTAGCCCTCTAGGAGCCATTGCCTCCGTCATCAGCCACCTCCATACTGGGCTAAGCAGCGCTTCCGCTGCGGTGTGTGGGGTCCGCACTCGGGGTGGCGATGACTGTGGCATTTCCAAAGAAGGGCCCGGGAGATATCAAAGCCGGGCAGATGGTCTCGGTGACGATCCTCGCCGAGGGTCCAATCGGCGCAGGCGGTGGGCCACCCCTGACCGCGCAGGTCCGCATTCCCGTTGAACGGTTGCGGCGCGGTCCCACCGGCCACCGCTATGCGATCCACATCCGGAAATGGCGGGGGACCACTGTCTCGCCGGTAACCCTGACGCAGCAGGGCGATCCCTGGCGGTTGATTTCCGAACCTCCGCCAGCGGGCTTGCGCGAACTCCTGGACGACACCCGTTTCCTGGCCCAGCACGTTTACGGCGTGGCCATGAACACCTTGGACATCTTTGAATCCACGCTCGGCAGGCGCATGCCGTGGAATCCCGAGGGGCGGGTGGTGCTCAAAGCCCGCGACCTCGTGACGGCCACCGATACCGGCTACGAGCGCGGAACCAACATCATCCGCTTCGGTTCGGTGGACCGCATGGGGTACAAGGTTCCCACGGCCTTGTACCGTGACATCGTTGCCCATGAGGTGACCCACGCGATCCTGGATGGATACCGGCCGGCGTGGGCCGACCAGATGGCCACCATGGAACAACTGGCAATGCATGAGGCATTGGCCGACATCGTGGCAATCCTTTCCGTGTTCTCCTCCAAGGACGTCGTCTACCGCCAACTCGAAGCCGCAGCCAAGGGGTTGGGGCCAGCACAGCCCACCGATGACTCCGTCCTCATGCGTTCCCTCTTCGACTTCGCCCGGGACCTCTTTGCCCGCGGGCCGCTGCGCGAACCGTTCGTCGGGGCAGTGCCCGCAGGATGGCAAGTGTTGCCTGAGCCCCACGCGCGCGGTGCCGTGGTGGTAGGTGCAGTGCTCCGCTCGGTCCAACGCCTATGGTCCGAACGGAACGCCCGTTACGGGGAAGGCCGCAGTTTGCAGCAGCTGGCCGAATCGGGCTCGATCGTGGCTACCAGGATCCTCAGGATGGTGATCCGCGGACTGTCCTACATGCCGCCGGTGGATGTTTCCTGGCGTGACCTCCTGCGGGGCATCATCGCTGCCGACCTCGACATGGTGCCCGACGACGTCCACGGCTACCGCGAAGCACTTCAGGAGGAGTTTTCCGCCATCGGCATCCGCCGGGTCTCCCTGAACAACATCAGCGGCGTGGACTTCTACCAAGGCCTTCGCTACCCCATCCGCCTCTCGGCGCTGGGATCCGACCCCCAGGAAGTGCAGCGCTTCGTCTGGGAGAACCCCCGGCTCCTGGAAGCGGCCCGCTTGGAGCGGCGCACGCCACTGAGCTCAACCCGGGTCCGCACCTCCGAGCGTGTCTCGCCGGACGGGTTCATCATTTCCGAGATCGGGGCTTCCTTCATCCAGACTGTCCGGATGAGCCGAAGGGAAGCGTATGTGCGCCTCGGGGTCAAGACCGGGAGGGACTACATCGACGTCCGCGGGGGAGGACTGTTGAGGTTCGACGCCGGTGGCCGCCTGGTCTACGCCGCGCTCAAGCCAGTGATGGACAGGGACCGCCAGGGCCAGCTGTTCGGTTCGGACGAACACCACGAAGCCGAAGAAGCTGCCTCGTCCGGGGTGCGGGACAAGTTCCACGGCACCGGCGATTAGCCGCTGGTTTTCAGGCTCCCCATGCAGCTTTGCGGGCAGTCCTTGACGCCTCCAGCTGCGCTACCTGGTCGAAGCCGCCGGCTTTGAGTCCCTTGCTGACCTGCTTGAGCAAATCGGCGCGGCCCAAGGTTCCATCACTGCGCAGGTTCTTGACCAGGTTGTAGGTGAACGCCCCGTTGTACCGGCCATCCATCAGGGCATCGGCCGCGGTTTGGTCGGATCTGCAAGCCGCCATGAGGACGGGAGTCGACAACCTTGCCGTTTTCACGAGGTCGCGCAATGTTCGTGTTTCCAAGTCCTCGTGGGCCATGACCGCACGCGGCGTTGGCGCCGGAAGGAAACGCGGGCGGCGCCCGGGAATCAGGTCCAGGGACTTCAAACCGGTCCCGCTGTGGCAAGTATCAAGCACCACGTCCATCAGGACGCCATCGGGCAGCCGGGCGAACACCGCTGCCAGTTCGTCGTCGGAAATGACCGTGCCGGCATCCCAGGCATCACCGGCGTTGTTGATGTCGTAGCAGGCGAACGCCTCATCGAGGCTGTCTTCTTCGTCCCCACTGGTGTCGGGAATCTGCGTGCCGTGGCTTGAGAACGTGAAAACGAGCTGTTGGACAGTGCCCTCTACAGCAGCGTCCACCAAAGTGTTGATCTCGGCCAGAACTGCCTTCTTGGTGGCCTTGGCATCCCTCAACACGGTGATCTGCGATGCCGGGAAGCCGTAGCTGTCCCCGAGCAGGGCCGCCAGGTCCTCGGCGTCGTTAACGCAGCCTTGGAGCCAACTGGACTGTGGAAGGTACTTGAACTTGTTGATCCCCACACACAGGGCTGCCTTGTCCATGAGCCTGACTTTCGACGTGTGTTCCAGTGGTTGAGCACCCGGGATACACCATATTCCTGACACACCCTTCGGGCAATGCTCCGTACTTCCCGGAGGAAGCTACTGGAAAGTAAATTTTGTGTCTCAAATCACGAATTTGGGGGTTCGGGGGCTTCGAAGTCTGGTTGAATCGAGGCACTAAGAGTGTGCTCCGTCACAAATATCCCACGGCGGAGCACTAATTCCATCGAACAGAAGGTTCACCAGATGGCACTGAACAAGAAGGCCCTGCACGGCGTTATCGCGCTGGCGGGCATCTCCGCACTCGCCTTAACGGCATGCACGGGCCCCTCCGGCGGCGGATCCTCATCCGCTCCGGCCGCCGCAGGCCCCATCGCCTACGGCACAACCGACAAGGTCACGTCATTGGACCCTGCAGGTTCCTACGACAACGGTTCATTCATGGTGATGAACCAGATCTACTCGTTCCTGCTCAACTCCAAGCCCGGCAGCGCGGAACCGGTACCTGACCTCGCCGAATCGTCGTCGTTCACGGCACCTTCGGAATACACGGTCAAGCTCAAGTCGGGGCTCAAGTGGGCCAACGGCCACACCCTGGATTCCAAGGACGTGAAGTTCTCCTTTGACCGCCAGGTAGCCATCAACGACCCCGCCGGTCCGGCATCCCTGCTGACGAACATCGAGAGCGTCAGCGCCCCCGATGCCACCACAGTAGTGTTCAAGCTCAAGAACGCCAATGACCAAACCTTCAGCCAGATCCTGAGCAGCCCTGCCGCCCCGATCGTCGATGACGAGGTCTTCCCGGCAGACAAGATCCTTTCCGATGACGAGATCATCAAGGCGAACGCCTTCTACGGCCAGTACACCATTGACAGCTACAAGAAGAACGAGCTCATCAGCTTCAAGGCTTTCGCCGATTACAAGGGCGTCCTGGGAAAGCCTGCCAATGATGCCGCCACCATCAAGTACTACGCCAGCCCCACCAACCTGAAGCTTGAGATCCAGCAGGGTGCCATCGACGTCGCCTTCCGCAGCCTGAGCGCCACGGACATCGACGACCTCCGCAAGGACTCCAAAGTCAAGGTGCTGACCGGTCCCGGTGGCGAGATCCGCTACATCACCTTCAACTTTGACACCATGCCGTTTGGAACCAAGGCCGCGGGGGCTGACCCGGCAAAGGCACTTGCGGTCCGCCAGGCCGTAGCAAACCTCGTGGACCGCCAGGCCATCGCGGACCAGGTCTACAAGGGCACCTACCTGCCCCTGTACTCCAACGTCCCCAACGGCTTCCTCGGCGCAAACGAGTCGTTCAAGGATGCCTACGGCGACGCCGGCAAACCAAGCCTCGACAAGGCCAAGAAGGTCCTCGCGGATGCCGGAATCACGGACAAGGTTGCCCTGAACCTCCAGTACAACCCGGACCACTACGGCGGATCTTCCGGTGATGAGTACGCCATGATCAAAGAGCAGCTGGAAAAGTCCGGCCTCTTCACGGTGAACCTGCAGTCCACCGAATGGGTTACCTACAGCAAGGCAAGCCGTGCAGACGAGTACCCGGTCTTCCAGTTCGGTTGGTTCCCGGACTTCAGCGATGCCGACAACTACCTCACCCCGTTCTTCCCCGAGGGCGGCTTCCTGAAGAACCACTACAACAACCCGACGGTCAACGACCTCATCTCCAAGCAGCTGACCGAAGCCGACAAGACCAAGCGTGAAGCGGCGATCAAGGACGTCCAAAACGCGCTGGCGAAGGACATCTCCACCTTGCCCCTGCTCCAGGGCGCCCAGGTGGCCGTCGTCGGAAGCGGCGTAAACGGCGTCGACAAGACGCTGGACCCGTCCTTCAAGTTCCGTCTCGGGACAGTGTCCAAGTAACAGATGTCCACGTAACCACGGACTCTGCGATGGGGGAGGCGGGCCACTGATCCAGTGTCCCGCCTCCCTTGCTGACCACCATCGTGGCCGGCACACATCAGCCAAGCCCGCGCAATCCATGGGCAGGAAATACAGGTAACAATGACAACAGTTATAGAAGTTCCCGAGGCTGAGCCCGGGATACTTGCTCCCAAGAGCAAAAGCAAAGGCGGGGGAGGCCTCGGCAGGTACATCGTGATCAGGTTCTTCCTGATCATCCCCACAGTCTTCATCCTGGTCACGCTTGTGTTCTTCCTGATGAGGGTCATCGGCGACCCCATCACGGCGGCACAAGGCGGCCGGCTTCCCCCGGACGTCCTCGCCCAAAGAATTCACGACGCCGGTTATGACCGGCCGGTGCTGGTGCAGTATTTCGAATATCTTGGCCAGCTGATCACCGGCAACTTCGGCACCACGATTACGGACCGGCGGCCTGTGACCGAGGTCTTCACCACTTTCGGGGCGGCCACCCTGGAACTGAGCCTCAACGCCGTCGTCGTGGCCCTCATGGTGGGTATCCCGCTCGGCCTCATCGCCGCCTACCGCCGCGACAAGGCTGCGGATGCATCGCTGCGTTTCTTCGCCATCCTCTGCTACGCCACCCCGCCGTTCTTTTCCGGCCTCCTGCTGAAGCTCACGTTCTCCACGTGGCTGGGTTGGTTGCCTGTCGCCGGCCGGGCGTCCACCCGGACTGAACTGGCCATGGGCAGCCTCGCAGCGCCGTCGGGCATCTACTGGCTGGACGCCCTGCGCAGCGGCAACATGACCGCATTCGGCGACATCGTTTCCCATGCCATCCTCCCCGCAGCGACCCTGGGCCTCCTCACGGCAGGTGTGTTCCTGCGCCTGGTCCGGACCAACGTCATCGGCACCCTCGGCAAGGACTACGTCGAGGCCGGCAGGTCGCGGGGCGTGAGCGAGTTCCGGCTGGTGACAAAGCACGCCTACAAGCCGGCCCTCATCCCCGTCATCACGGTCATGGGCCTGCAGATCGCGCTTATGCTCGGTGGCGCTGTGCTGACCGAGACAACCTTCGAATGGAAGGGACTCGGCTACCAGATGGTGCAGTACCTGAACGCCCGCGACTTCGTCGCCGTGCAGGGCATCGTGGTCCTGCTGGCCATCATCGTGGCCGTCACCAACTTCATCGTGGACATCATCGCCGCGCTCATCGACCCCCGAGTGAGGTACTGACCATGAGCACCCCAACACTCACCGCGCCCAAGGAGCCGCTGTTCTTCCGGCTCCCGGTGATCTCACACCTGAGGAAAAGCGTCGGCCTCCAGCGGGGCATGCTGATTGTGGGCGTCGTCCTGAGCGGACTGTTCATCCTCACGAGCATCTTTGCGCCATTGCTGGCACCCTACGGCTATTCCCAGCTCAGCGACGCCTCAGGATCCTTCCCCACACAGGAACCGCCCGGCGGCAAGCATCTGCTCGGCACCACCGTCGGCGGCTACGACGTCCTGTCGCGGGTTATCTGGGGTTCCCAGACCGCGGTGACCGTCATTGTGGTCTCCGTTGCGATGTCTTTGTTCCTCGGCGTTGCCCTGGGCCTGCTCAGCGGATACTTCGGCGGATGGCTCGACCGGATCCTGGTTGTGGTGGCGGACGCCATCTATGCCTTCCCCACCCTGCTCCTGGCGATCGTCATCTCGATTGTCATCAGCCGGGGGCAGTCCAGTTTCTGGGGCGGTATCTTCGCCTGTGCGTTCTCCATCACGGTGGTCTTCGTGCCGCAGTACTTCCGGGTGATCCGCGCGGAGACGATCAGGCTCAAGGCAGAGCCGTTCGTTGAATCGGCCAAGGTGCTTGGCGCCTCCAGCATGCGCATCATTGCCCGCCACATTTTCAAGAACGCCACCCGGACACTGCCGCTTATGTTCACCCTCAATGCCTCTGAGGCGATCCTTACCCTGGCAGGCCTGGGCTTCCTGGGCTTCGGCATCGAGCCCACCTCTGCCGCGGAGTGGGGATTCGACCTCAACAAGGCACTGGCAGACACCTCCTCGGGTATCTGGTGGACCGGCGTCTTCCCCGGTATCGCGATAGTACTCACGGTCCTGGGTCTCACGCTGGTAGGCGAGAGCATCAATGACCTTAACGACCCCCGGATCCGCGGACGCAAGCGTGCAGGCGGCGCCGCCGGCACTCCGGCATCACCAGGAACGCCGGCCGCACCGGCAGAGGCAGGTAAGCCATGACCACCAACCTTGGACATGTTTCGGACCAGGCCCCCACAGGGCAGCCGGTCCTCACCATCGACCGGCTCCAGGTCACCTTCGCCACGGACGGCGGAGATGTCCACGCCGTCAAGGACGTGAGCCTGGAGGTGAACCCAGGCGAGGTAGTTGCGATCGTGGGGGAGTCCGGTTCCGGCAAGACGGTCACGGCAAAGACCATCCTCGGCCTGCTCCCGGAAACAGCCATCAGCTCAGGTGCCGTGGTGATCAAGGGAAACAACGTGATCAGCGTCAGCAAATCAACGTTGCGCGCCATCCGCGGCCGGGATGTCGCAATGGTCTTCCAGGAGCCGTCCACCGCATTGAACCCCGTTTTCACCGTAGGGTGGCAGATTGCCGAAGGCATCAGGGCCCACGCCAGCGATGGCGGGCGGATCTCCGCCAAGGAAGCAAAACAACGCGCCACCGAGGCCCTCCGGAAAGTGGGCATCCCCGACCCCGAAACCCGGGTCAACTACTACCCGCACCAGTTCTCCGGCGGGCAGAAACAACGCGTGGTGATTGCTGCCGCCCTCGCCTTGGATCCGGGCCTGATCGTTGCCGACGAGCCCACCACCGCCCTTGACGTCACAGTCCAGGCCGAGATCCTCCAGCTGCTGCGGGACCTCAGGGATAACTACGGCACCTCCATCGTGCTCATCACCCACAACATGGGCGTGGTGGCCGACCTCGCGGACCGCGTCGTAGTGATGTACCAAGGCGACGTAGTAGAAGAAGCCCCTGCCAAAGTCCTGTTCGCCGAGCCGCGTCAGGAGTACACAAAGAAGCTCCTCGCAGCAGTGCCCCACCTGGGCCGCCACTCTGCCTCCGAAGGCGCCCGCGGCAGGTTGCACCAGGACGGCAAAGTGTTGGTGGAAGCCAAGAACCTCACCATCGAATACCCGGGACGCTTTGGCAGCCACGGTTTCAAAGCCGTGGACAACGTCAGTTTCACCATTTCGGAGAACGAGGTCTTTGGCCTGGTTGGGGAATCGGGCTCCGGCAAGTCCACCATCGGACGGGCCATTGCCGGTTTGAACCGGACAACCGGGGGAAGCCTCAAGGTCCTGGGCTACGAGATGCTCGACTTCAAGGAACGCTCTTTCCGGCCCCTGCGTAAAGAGATTGGCTTCGTTTTCCAGGATCCGGCAGCATCCTTCAACCCGCACCTGACCATCGGTGAGTGCGTCGCCGAGCCGCTGATGATCCACACCAAACCTGGCGCGGCTGAGGCGCGCAAGAAGGTTGGCGAGCTGCTCGAGTCAGTCCAGTTGCCGGCGTCGTACGCGCAGCGCTACCCGCACGAACTCTCCGGCGGGCAGCGTCAGCGCGCCTCCCTCGCACGGTCCTTGGCGCTGAATCCCCGGTTGCTCATCGCCGACGAACCGACGTCCGCGCTCGATGTGTCGGTGCAGGCCAAAGTCCTGGACCTGTTCAAGGACATCCAGGAGCAGTTCGGCTTCGCGGCCCTGTTCATCAGCCATGACCTTGCGGTGGTGGACATGTTGTCGCACTGGGTAGGTGTCCTCTACAAGGGACATCTGGTGGAGCAAGGAATCGGCAACCAGGTAATGGGCTCGCCGCAGCACGACTACACCAAGCGGCTGATCGCCTCCTTGCCGGTTCCGGATCCGGAAGAGCAAGCACGACGGCGGGAAGCGCACCGATCGCTTCTGGGAAGCTAAGTCCGCAGCCGCAACCAGGAAGGCACGTTCCCACCCGGGGACGTGCCTTCCTGCACGCGCGGGGCGTTACTCGGAGACGATGGCGATGTTGAACAGCTTTCCTTGGGGCTGCTGCATGAAAATCCGCAACCACAGCGGCAGCCACATCTCCATGGCCCGGGCGGCATCGAGGCCGCCGAGGTCCCTGATGTGGGCCGGCTCCCAGCCGAACTCCTGCAGCACAGCCGAAACAGTGGACTTGGCCTCGGCGTCATTGCCTGCCATGAACATCTCGTGCGGGGCGGGGAGCCTGCCCGGATCCACCATCACCGGCGCGGTCACCGTGTTGAGCGACTTCACCACATGAACCTGAGGGTAGGTCCGCTGGATGGTTTCGGCGATGCTGTCCGTATTGCAGACCGCCAAGGACGGGGGAAAACCGCTCGAGCCATCCAGCGGATTGGAGACATCCAGGAGGACCTTGCCGTTGACGTTCTCTTCGCCGGCCTCGGCGAGGACAGCCAGGCTCACGGTACCCGGAGTGGCGTTGATGATCAGGCTGGCTCCGGAGCATGCTTGGGCAAAGGACCCGGCGTGCCCGAGAGGTCCTGCCTCTTCCGCCCACTGGGTTGCCTTCGGATTGCCGGACTCCCGGGAACCCATGGTCACTTCGTGACCCAGTGATACCAGCTTGCCCGCCAAGGCATGTCCCACCATACCTGTGCCGAGAACCGCTATTTTCATGAAAGCTCCTTCGCCGGGACTGCAATGATGCTGCCATTGTGCACCGCTTCATTCGCGGAAAACACTGCGCCCCACCCAATAGACTGGGATGCATGACCGAGCAGAACAACGCCTTTCCCCATGATGCCGATTCCTTCAACCCGGCCGCCAGCTCCCTGGCCGGCCAGGTCGACCGCACAGTCATGGATGAGCTGTTGTCCATCCGGTCCAGCATCGACAACATTGATGCGACTCTCGTGTTCCTGCTTGCGGAGCGTTTCAAGGCCACCCAGAAAGTGGGCGTGCTCAAGGCAACCCACAAACTGCCGGCAGGGGATCCCGGCCGCGAGGCTGCGCAAATTGCCCGGCTTCGCCGCCTTGCGGAGGACGCCCACCTGGATCCAGCCTTCGCCGAGAAATTCCTGAACTTCATCATCAGTGAAGTGATCCGCCACCATGAGGCAATCGCCGAGGATCACCAGATCTCCAGCCAGCAGGCCTGATCCATGTCCTTGGTCAGTGAGCTGCGCGCAAGCGCGACTGCTTTGGGGCCATGGCCGGGCTCTGATCCCGCCGAGGCCATCCGGACGATCCGGGGCGAGCTGGGGGATCCCCACCTTCCTTTCCTCCCGGAGCTGCCGGCCCGTGGAGTGGGTTCGGACGCCGCGGGCCGAACGGGTTCGCTGTTGGTGGATCTCGACATCGACGTGCAGCCCTACGGTTGGCGCTTGGTGGACCGGCCGGGCAAGGATTCGCGCCGTGCGGCTTCGGCCCTGGCCACGGACATCAACATCCTGGCCGATGTCGCCGGTGCCGAAGACGTGTCTGCGACTGAGCTCAAACTCCAGCTGATGGGACCGTTGACCCTCGCCGCAAGCCTTCACCTGCACAACGGTGAACGTGCCCTGCTTGACTATGGGGCCAGGCGGGACATTGCGGAGTCATTGGCTGCGGGCGTGGCCGAACACCTTCGGAAGGTTTCAGCCGCTGTTCCCGAAGCACGGATAGTGGTCCAGGTGGACGAGCCGGATATCGCTGCGGTGATGGCAGGAACCATTCCGACGGCGAGCGGTTACCGGACGCTTCGATCCGTTCGGGGCGAGGAAGTCACGGGAGCCTGGCGGCTGGTGATCGACGCACTGAAGGCCGCGGGCGCCGTCGAAACCATCATCTCCGTCCCTGAAATCGAAGCCCCGATCGATCGCATCCTCGCCGCCGGTGCCGATGGCGTCGCGGTGCCGCTCAGGGCGCTGACCACCCGTCAGTGGGAGCAGCTGGCCGGTGCCGTGGAGAGCGGCAAGCGGCTGTGGGCCGGTGCTTTGCCCACCGAGGATCCGGGGGCCGTGCTTCCCAGGACCGCTGCGATAGTGGAAAGCATCTGGAAGCCATGGCACCAGCTCGGCCTCCAGGCGTCCGGCCTCTCAAGGCTCCGGGTCACCCCGTCCACCGGACTTGAGGGCTTTACCCCTGCAGCGGCAAGGGCCGTGCTGACAAAACTGACCCACGTCGCCGACGGCCTGGACCAATTGGCGCAGGGCTAGCAAGGACGTCCCAACCGCCGCGGCGCCAAGGAAAGAGCGCTAGATCCGCTGTTCCCAGCGGTCCGGTTCGGCATAGCGCGGAAGTGCTGTGCCCGGTGCGACTCCCGGCAAATATGATGCCAGCCGGTAGTCGAAACGCCCGGCATAGACCAGCACCAGTCCGATCTGAGGCTGGATTACTTTGACCTGGATGCGGTGCTTGCCCTCAGCGGCGTCCCACCATTGTTCGGCATAGGCCTTGGCATCCAGTGCTGCCGGCAGGGGAATGCGCAGCGGGCCCAGGAACAAGCGGCTTGCCTGCGAAACACCGCGAAGCCGGCCCTCGGCAGTGACGCTGACATCGAGGTCCGTGACCATGCGGCGGTATCGGCCAACATGGTCCACCAGCCGCGCCCGCCCACCGTAGTTGTCCTCTGATGGCAAGATGGCGCTGGTGGTGTCGTGGAACAGCCGGGTGCGGCCGGGGAAGTAGATCTCCCGCCTGGCCGTCAGCGCCGGGCGCCCAAAAGGATCGACGTGGGCGTGGTTTTCGATTCGGAACGGGATTCCCTCGCCGTATTCCGGAAAGAAAGCCTCTTCGCTCCCGGTGAGGGCGAGCAACGGCCGCAGCCATGTCTGGCGGCAGCCCACCACATCGAAGACTCCTTGACCGATTCCATAGGTCCCGGAACCGGCTGCCAGGGAAAAGTAGTCCTGGAGCTCCGGTGCCAGCTTGCCAAAGTCTTCGCCGAGGGCCAGCTGGTAAATGGGGATATTCACGGACATCCTTTCTGAACGCGGGAACTAGAGGCGGCCGGCTGCCTTGAGCCGGATATAGGTATCAGCCAGCAGGGGTGGAACCTCCAGCGGCTCGGCGTCCACCACTTCGGCTCGCAGCTGCCGGAGCTGGGCAGTGACTGCGGCACGTTCAAGGAGCGCGCGCTCAGCCGCGGCGGCCCGGAAGACCTGGCTGGCAGTGGTCCGTTCGGCCTTCATTGCCGCAAGCAGGGGATCGCGGACCGCAACCACAACAACAACGTGCTGGCGGGACAATTGCGCCACCGTGGGGAGGAGACCCTCTTCCGGGGCGCCGCCGTCGAGCGCTGTCAACAGCACCACCAGCGAGCGGTGCGCCGAGACGGAGCGGACCTGCCCGGGTATCTGCTGCCAGTCCAGCTCAATGAGTTCGGCCTCCAAGGGGGCCATCGCCTGGACAAGCTGGCCCAGAAGGTTGCCCCTCGACGCCGATTCCACCCGGGCACGCAGCCGGCGGTCGTAGGCGAGGAAGTCGACGCGGTCTCCGCCGCGTTCGGCCAGCACCGCGAGCAGCAACGCTGCCTCGATTCCGGTATCCAGCCGCGGTTCGTCCTCGATCCGGGCGGCCGCTGTACGGGAGGTGTCAAGTACGATGACGACGCGACGGTCGCGTTCCGGGCGCCAGGTCCGGACGACGACGGAGGTGCGGCGGGCCGTCGCCCGCCAATCGATGGACCGGACGTCATCGCCCCGGACGTAGTCGCGCAAGGAGTCGAACTCGGTGCCGGCACCCCGGATTTGCACCGCAGCCTTGCCATCCAGCTCCCTGAGCTTGCGGAGCTTGGAGGGAAGGTGCCTTTTTGAATGAAACGGAGGCAGAACCCGCAGCTGTCCAGGCAGTGGCCGTGTTCGCTGTCTGGCGGCCAATCCCAAGGGGCCCAAGGACCGGATGGTGATGTGCGGGCTGTGCAGGTCGCCGCGCCTCCTGGGTGTCAGCGTCACCGTCATCCGGCGGCGCTCGCCGGACGGCACGGTCATCCGCTGAACAGCATTGGTGGCTCCGGCCGATGGCTGCCACGCATCCCTGATGATGGCCGTCAGTTTCCGCCCAGTGGCATTGTTCACCGTAACTACGGACTCCGCGGTGCCCGACAAAGTGACATTTCCCGGTTGTTGGCGTTCGACAAGGAGCTTTGCAGGAGATGCGGCCAGCACAAGATCGAGGACCAGGGCAAGCAGCAGGACCACACACACCAGCAGGACTGTCAGCCAGACCGGAAACACCACCAGTGGTACCAACCCGGCAAGGGCAAGCACTACGAAGCGACCCGTGATGGCCATTCAGGCTCCCGCGACCGGGCAGGAGGGGATCACCGCGGCACCGGAACCGAAGCGAGGATGCTCCCGAGGACGTCGTCCACGTGGATGCCGTCCATCTGGGCTTCAGGCCGCAGGCCCACCCTGTGCCGGAGGCACGGAAGCGACAATGCCTTGACGTCATCAGGAGTCACGAAAGACCTCCCGGACAGCCAGGCCCAGGCCTTGGCCGTGTTGAGCAGTGCGGTGGCGCCACGGGGGGAGACGCCAAGCTGGAATGACGGTGCGGACCGCGTTGCCCGGACGATGTCGACGATGTATCCCAACAGTTCGGGAGCCACGGCAACCTGTGCCACAGCCGCCTGTGCGGTTGAGAGGTCCGAGGCTCCCGCTACAGGCCGAACACCGGCTGCTGCCAGATCCTTGGGATCGAATCCGTTGGCGTGGCGCCGGATGACCTCGATCTCCTCTGTGCGCCCAGGTAGCGGCATGGTCAGTTTGAGGAGGAACCGGTCAAGCTGTGCCTCGGGCAGGGGATAGGTGCCTTCGTACTCCACCGGGTTCTGCGTTGCCGCCACGATGAAGGGAACCGGCAGGGGACGCGAAACACCGTCCACGGAAACCTGCCGCTCTTCCATGGCTTCCAGCAGGGAGGCCTGGGTCTTTGGAGGTGTCCGGTTGATTTCGTCCGCCAACATGATGTTGGTGAAGACGGGGCCTTCGCGGAACGTGAATTCGGATGAGTGGGAGTCATAGACCAGTGACCCGGTGACGTCGCCGGGCATCAGGTCCGGTGTGAACTGCACCCGCTTGGTATCCAAGCTCAGGGCCGTGGACAAGGCCCTCACCAGGAGGGTCTTGGCCACACCCGGGACGCCTTCCAGGAGGACATGCCCGCCACAGAGCAGGGCGATCAGCATCCCCGTCACCGTAGGATCCTGGCCAACCACAGCCTTGCCTACTTCGGCACGGACGTTCAGGAGCGACTGTCGTGCCGGGTCCTCGGCACGCCGGTAGCCGGTGTCGGCGCCGGCCGCCGCGCTGTGCTGTTGGGGGTGTTGTTCCGGCTGGTTTTGTGGGATTGGCATCGCTCCACCCGTGTACTGGCTGTTGCTGTCCGTGTAGCTGTTCGGCTGGCTGCTCATCGGTTCTTCGCCTCCTCTTCCATTCGTTCAAGTTCTTGTGCCCATTGCACCAGTTGTCCTTCGGTCCCCGGCATGAAGTCGACCAGGACGGACCGCACTTCAGGGCCCGTGCGTTCCAGGCGCCGGGCGGCCGCGTCCACCACGGCATCCGCGGTGGCGTCCGCTCCGAGGTTGAAGTGGCGGGCCAGGCGGCTCAGGGTACCTGCCCTCAAGTTGTCGGCTGCCCGGTTGACGGCCCGTGCGTCCTGGTACAGCCTGGCCCGTCCCTCAGCCGTCTCAGCCGCCTTGACCACAACGGGGAGAGGTTCGAAGACCAACGGTCCCATGCGGCGTCCGCGCCAGAGGATCGCAAGCAGCGTCACCGCGCCCAGCCATGGCCCGGCGTACGCCAACCATGCCGGGGCCAGTTCGCTGAGCGTTGGAGCCTTGTCCGTTGCGGCAACGTCCTTGACCCCGGGCAGGTACCAGAGCAGCTCCGGGTTGTTCCCCAGGGTCCGCAGAGCCAAGGCGGCGTTCCCCTGCAGGGCAAGGTGCTCGTTGTCCAGGATGTCCGTGCTCCCGAGAACGATGATCCGGCCGTCGGCCGAGGCTGCATACAAACCAGTCCTCTCGGCGGGGCCGGAGTAGCAGACCTGGGGCCCCGAAAAGACGGACCCTTGCGCCGAGATGGGCCCTGCTGCCATCGGATCCTCCACGGAACAGGCAGCCTCGACGACGGTCTGGTCTCCCGGAATAACTCCACCGGGCTTGAAACCGGGTCCGAGTCCGTTGAGGGTCTTCAGCCGGGGCTTGACCACCACTACGTGGTCGGCGGCGGCAGCGAGGTCCTCTACTCGGGACCGGTCCAGGTATCCGCGGGGATCGTAGAGCAGGACCGTGGCCCGGTCGTTGTCCGCCAACGCTGACATGGTCTGGTCAAAGGAATCCGTCGCGGTCAGGTTCACTCCGTGCCGTCCCAGGATTTCCGCCGCAGCCATGGCCCCATCCGGGGCCGGGTTCCGCGCGGATAAGGTCCGGGGATCCGCGGTTCCGGACATATTGGTCACGGCAAGATAGGTCACCAAAGCCACTAGCACGGCTCCGAGAGCTATCCAGGTGAGGTGCTTCCGGAACCAGTTGGAGAAACCCGGCCCGGTGGATCCCCCGGCCTGGTCCGACTCCAAGGAAAGGGGAGCCTCGTTGGCAGTCATCGTCATCGCGGCACCGCGAATCCCGCGTCGACGGACCCGGTGAAGTCAGGCTTCATCCCCAGCAGCCCGGCATCGAGGTCGCGCAGGGACGCGTAGTCTGGGCGCGTCGCGTTTTGTTCCCCGTAACGCACGGCGTCGAAGAGGCGCGCAGCATCGATCAGGCGCTGCTGCGCTGCGCCGAACACCTGCCCCAGTTGTGCCGCCGCTTCGTCGGCGGTCCTGCCGGCGCGGACAGCGATGATGTCGCGCTCTTCAGCCGACCGGACCACCGCGCGGAAGTGGTCGACGACGGCGGCCGCCCAGTCGCCGTCGTCGGCAGCTGCTGACGCGCGCGTCCGGTAGTCGTCGGCATTCATGGTGCTGTCGGCGCCGTAGATGTCCTCCTGCCGCGATGCCCGGCGTGCGTTCAGGCGGGGCCGGACCACGACAACGGCCACGACGATGAGTGCAACGGCCAGGATGACTATCAGGGGAAGGGCGAAGTTGGTGTCGGCGCTTGTGCCGTCTCCTTCCAGCGAGGACAACCAGTCAAGGAAATCCCGCCACAGCTGCTCCAGCCATCCGGGTGTGGCGTCAGGATACTGGGGCTTCGAGAGTTCCTCGATGGCCCATCGCCGGGCTTCCTCACGGTCCGGAGTCACGGGCGGTTCCAGTGAATGCAAGGGACCGATGACGTCGGCGCGGATTGCCGTCATGCCGGCGGCCAGGCGGCGGTGCCCGGCTGGACCGAAGGGCCACCCGGTACCCCGTCCGGGTTGGCACCCGTTTCGGCCATCCGCATCAGTTCGACATCCAGGCCCTCGCGGCGCATGCGCAGGTCCATGTAGATCAGTGCGGAGACCGATGACTGGAAGGCGAATGTCACAGACCCCACCAGCGCTTGTATTGCGGTGGAAACGATCGTGCTGATCATCAGAATGGACGCAGTGCTTTGCTCATCAGGATGGGGGGACACGGTCCCGCCAATGAAACCGATGGCCAGGGACGCCGGAATCTGCACAATCTGGGCAATGATCCCCAGCATGATGGCCACGACGAGGGTGATACCGAAGATGCGCCACCAGTTGTTCCGGGTCAGTCGCCACGAACGGAGGAGTCCGTCATAAACGCCCGTGTGTTCGACGACGATGACCGCGGGTGCGAGCATGAGTTTCAGGCCGATCCAAACGAAGACAACCACTGATCCGAGGCCCAGGGGAAGCACGATCAGCACGGCACCGGGTCCCATGGCAGTAATCAACAACACGGCGATGCCCACTACAGCGGCCACGGCAAGCAGCCCGCCGAAGGTCAGCAACCCTGCAACGCCCAACAGCGGCAGGATCCTTCTCCCTGCGAGCCTCCACATCTGCTTGAAACCGGTCCGCCGGTTGAGGACCGAACGCGCTACAGGGACTGCCAACACACCCTGAAGCACGGAACCCAGGAGGCCGATCAGGACGGAGGCGCCCATCGCTCCCGCGGCCAAAGCGATGAAAGGACCCATCGCTTGGTCGAATTCCGCCCTGGATTCAACGGATTCAAACGTGACCGTCATTTGGAACATCAGGAACGTGATGACGCCGATGATCGCTGCTCCCAGCGCCTGCACGATCAAGGCAGAGCCAAACATCGACGCTGCGTTGCGGCGAATGGTCTGGAAGGAGCCGTCCAGGATTTCGCCGAACTGCAACGGCCGCAAGGGGATGACTCCGGGCTTGGGAGGAGCGATGTACTGGGGCTGGCCGTAAGGTCCACCTGGCGGCCATCCCGGGGCACCTGACGGCCATCCGGGCCCACCTGCCGGCCATCCGGACGCTGGCTGGGCTTGCGGGCCCTGCGCGGGTCCCTGCGGAGGTGGCCATGCCGAGGGCCCGCCCCACTGTGGCTGGTTTCCCCGGGCCGGTTGGCCGCCCCACTGCGGCTGGTTTCCCCACGACGGTTGGCCGCCGGGTGGCCGATGCTGGCCGTGCTCAGGCTGTGACACGTTTCCTCCCCATGAGGTCCTGTCCGTCGACATTCGACGTCCCCCATGCGGACCTTCGCACCCAGCCTATAGTCCCGCCGTCGTCCCTCATAGCCCGCCGCACGGCCGGAGTTCGCGGGCGCGTGAAGTGAAGTGCAGTACGGTGGAATTGCCCCTTGGGTGCGCCATGCCGTGCGCGGCGCCCAGCAGGACAAAGACTTGGTGATAAGGGAATATATAACTATGAAGGCACGCATTCTGGTAGTTGACGACGACGAAGCACTCGCAGAGATGATTGGCATCGTCCTGCGCAATGATGGCTTCGAGCCGGTGTTCTGCGCAGATGGCGGCCAAGCTCTTGAGGTGTTCCGCTCGTCCAAGCCGGACCTGGTGCTTCTGGACCTCATGTTGCCCGGCTCCGACGGTATTGAGGTATGCCGCCAGATCCGGGGGGAATCGGATGTCCCCATCGTCATGCTCACCGCGAAGTCGGATACCTCGGACGTTGTCAGGGGACTGGAGTCCGGCGCGGATGACTACGTGCCCAAGCCTTTCAAACCAGCCGAACTCGTTGCCCGTGTCCGGGCGCGGCTCCGCCCGGGCGAACAGAAGGCCCCCGAAACCCTGCGGATCGCGGATGTGACCATTGACGTCGCCGGCCACCTGGTGACCCGCGGCGGCGAGCGTATCTCGCTGACCCCCCTCGAGTTCGACCTCTTGGTGGCCTTGGCACGCAAGCCGTGGCAGGTTTTCACCCGCGAATTGCTCCTTGAACAGGTGTGGGGATACCGGCACGCCGCTGACACGCGTCTGGTCAATGTGCACGTCCAGCGTCTGCGCTCCAAGATTGAACGCGATCCTGAGGCGCCCGAGGTCGTTTTGACGGTGCGTGGTGTCGGATATAAAGCAGGTTCCTGAGTCTCCGGCCGGAGAAGCCGGCAAGCAGGGCAGCAGCACGGGGCCAGTAGGTACCGGGACGGACGGCGTCGGCACCGACACCGCTGGACAGTCCGGCGCGCCCGCCCAGTCCGACACCGCCGAAGCTCCGCCGCCGCGTAAAGCCCGTGACCTGCGGTGGTTCCTCACGCGTGCCCGGATCTGGACCCGGCGTGGGCTGATCCTGATTCTTCGGGTCTCCCGGCTTATTTCCATCGGCGTGCGCCAGATCAGGCCAGGCTTGCGCTTCCTGTGGCGTTCGATCCTTCGCCGCTGGCGGCGGTCCCTTGAATTCCGCACCGTCCTGACCACCCTGCTCCTTGCGGTGACATCGTTTGCCATTGTTGGCGCTTACCTGTCCAACCAGATTGCCAACAACCTGTTCCAGGAACGGCTCGCCCAGGCGGAGTCCGAGTCGAGGTACAACGTCAAACAGGTCCAGGACACGTTCGACGGCGCGCAGGTCACCGACCAGTCCAGCGTCATCACCCTCGTGTACGACACTTTGACGGCGGTGGAGGGCCGTGGCTCGGTCATCCAGCGAAGATATGTCTTCGAAGCCGCGCCGGAACAGACCAAGCCCCGCAACAGGTGGGTGGAGTCGAGGGCCTCGGACCAGTTGACCATCCGGGTGATTCCTCCGGATCTCCGCAAAGCCGTTCAAGAAGGCGGCAAGCAGCAATTCTGGGCTCCCACCCAATTCCCCGTGGGCAACGAGGACCGCCCCGGGATCGCGGTGGGAAACAAAGTGACCTTCAACGGCACTGTCTATGAGCTGTACCTGATTTACGACCTCAACACCGCGCAGCAGACGTTGGACGAGATCCAGAACGTCTTGTGGGCCGGCGGGGCGGCTCTCGTCCTGATGATCGGTGCGATTGCCTGGTACGTGACCCGGAACGTCGTCAGTCCGGTGAGCCATGCCGCCGTCGTGTCCGAGAAGCTGGCCGCCGGGCAGTTGCAGGAACGGATGGTGGTCAAGGGTGAAGACGAGGTCGCCAGGTTGGGGGCGTCCTTCAACCACATGGCCGCAAGCCTCCAGGAACAGATCACCCAGTTGGCCACGTTGTCGCAGATGCAGCAAAGGTTCGTTTCCGACGTGTCCCACGAACTGCGTACCCCGCTGACCACCGTGAGGATGGCGGCTGAAGTTCTGTTCGACGCGCGTGATGAATTCGATCCCATGAACAAGAGATCGGCCGAGCTGCTCTACTACCAGGTTGAGCGTTTCCAGTCCTTGTTGTCGGACCTGTTGGAGATTTCGCGCTTCGACGCCGGTGCCGCCGTCCTTGACGCCGAACCGCAGGACATCTTCCAGGTGGTGGCACAGGTCGTGGAAGGCGCGGCACCCGTGGCCGCGGAGTATGGATCCGAAGTCCGCCTCAATGCCAGGCAAAAGAGCATCGTCGTCGAGATGGATTCGAGGAGGATCGAACGGATCCTCCGCAATCTGTTGCTCAACGCCCTTGAACACGGCGAGGGCAAGCCCGTGCATATCTCCGTCGCGGCCAACGACGACGCCGTCGCTGTCTCCGTCAGGGACCACGGCATCGGGATGAGCCAGGCCGAAGCCGCCCGCGTGTTCGACCGTTTCTGGCGCGCGGACCCTGCCCGGGCACGGACCACCGGTGGCAGCGGTCTCGGCTTGTCCATCGCGGCAGAGGACACCAAACTCCACAACGGCTGGCTTCAGGCCTGGGGCCGCAAGGGCTCAGGGTCCAACTTCAGGTTGACCCTGCCCCTTCGCCAGGGAGAGACCATCGCAAAGTCCCCGCTTCAGCTAGAACCTGCAGACATAGAATTTCCCGGCTCGGCCAGCGAGCGCCAGGTATTGGTCCTCGGCACGGAAACAGCGAGCGCCCTGCCCGGTTCCGAGCGCACGAACGATGAAGGCACTGCAATGGACGAAGAAGCGGGGGATAAGCCATGACCAAGCCTGGACCCCGGCAGCGGAGGGCGATCGTGGCACTGCTCGCGGTGCTCATGCTCCTCCTCTCCTCATGTGCACAGATTCCCCGTTCCGGCCCGGTGGGCAAGAGCAAGGACGAAGGCGCAGGGAACCCCAACGCGCCGGTGTTCTTTCCAGCCGCACCCCGGGCAGGGTCCAGCCCGGAGTCGATCATTGAAGATTTCTACATGGCCGGCAGCGGCTACGAGGACGACTATCCTGTGGCGCGCCAGTACTTGACGCAAGCGCAGTCGGTTACGTGGAAGCCGGATAAGCGGGCACTCGTTTTCCGCTCGGCGGAGGTGGTGAAGTCATCCGTGGAAAATGAGTACCTTTACCTTCTCGACCTCGCCTACTCCGTGGATGCCGACGGCGTAGCAACCCAGTATCCGCCGGGCACCAAGGAGACCATCCCGCTGACGCTTGAACAGGTGGAAGGGGAATGGCGGATTTCCAAAGTCCCGGACGGGACGGCCATTCCCGAAGAAACCTTCAAAGTAATCTACGGGGCTTTCCCCATCTACTTCTACGACCCGACTTTCACTTTCGCCGTGCCCGATTACCGCTGGTTCATCAAGAAAAATACGGTCAAATCCATGACCAGTGCCCTCCTTGCCGGCCCTGCCCCCTACCTCCGTGGCGCGGTTGTCAGTGCCTTCCCTTCAGGCATGAAGCTCGCCCGCGAATCGGTGCCGGTAGTCTCCGGCGCAGCCCAGGTGGATCTGTCGGCCAAGGAATTGTTTGATGCATCCGCCGAGGACAGGCAAAGAATGCAGAACCAGCTGGCACTGACCTTCCGGAGCCAGCCGGATGTCATCAACGTGCAACTGCGGGCAGACCAGGACCTGGTCCGGGTGGAGGACAACGGAACAGTCCTGCCACCTGTTGTGGACAAGACAGTCCCTGCCCATCAGATCGCAGTGAACAACGGTGAATTGGTCCGCTATGAAAACAACCGGATCACGCCCCTGCCTGACATCCAGTCGGTCGCCGGGCTTGGGCCGCATTCGCCTGCTGAGTCACCTGCTTCCCAAACGGCTGCCTTCCTGAACGGCGACAAGACCACCCTCTACTCGATCGAGCCGGGACAGGCCGCCCGTCAACTGACCACCAGGAGCACCCTCACTGGTCCGTCCTTCAGTCCGCAGGACTGGGTCTGGACAGCTGGTCCCGGGGCTAATGGTGCGGCCGAGGTGGTGGCCTACAAACCGACGGGTATCGCGCCCGGAACAACCATTCCCAACGTCACCATCACCCCGTCCTGGCTCTCGGGTCGTACCGTGAAGGACTTCAGGGTCTCCAGGGAAGGGACCAGGGCGTTGGTCATTTCCGAATCCGCCGGAAAATCCACGGTTCAGATCACAGGCATCGTCCGTAATCCCGATGGTGTGCCCAAGGATCTCACCGCTCCCATCACCCTGCTGACCACAGGAGCGGCGAACCAGGGAGTTTGGGTTAACGCGTCCACGGTGGCGGTGATGGCCGGTTCGGCAACATCCACGGTGGTTCCTGAGTTGTTGTCCCTGGCCTCGGGCGAAGCCCAGCAGCTCGCGCCGTGGGATGGCCTGACCAGCATCAGCGCCGGAAATGGGCCGGAGCAGATTTATGGGCAGTCCGAGGCCGGAGTCTTCCAGCGCGTGGGAAACGGTTGGGAGCTGCAACTTAAAGGCCCCACGGAACCGGCTTTCCCTGGCTGACACTGCTCCCCGGCAGGCTACGTCGCGGCCATTGCGCCAGACACGGTGGTGATGACGGGATGTCCACATAGGACGCGGTGAGGGTTTTTTCGTCCAAAGCATCCGGGCAGGCTGGCTTCATGAGCGATCCACCCAGCACTGGAGTCATGGTCCGGCAGAGAGTCGGCCGGGGGAGGGATCCGGACCTCGCTGCCCCGGACCCCGTCCGCGTGCGTCGCCGCGGAAGTGACCGTAGCCGACTTGGACGGTTGGTGACGGTATTGGAAGGAACGCTGCAAGACTTCCTGGCCATCCTGGTGCCCGTCGAATGCATCTGTTGCGGGGCAGAAGACGCAGTGCTGTGCGGTGATTGCGCCAAGCGCGTACGTCGGATCTGTGCACAGCCATTCCGGGCAGAGCACCAATCGCCTGCTCTGGTCACGGTGGACGGCGCGGCCGGAATCGGGGTTGTTGCCGCAGGACCCTACCGCGATGAGCTGGCGCAATGCCTGCTGTCTTTCAAACACTTTGGCCAATGGCACGTGGGCGGTGTGCTGGCAAGCTGCCTGGGCAAGGGTTTGGATGTGGCTCTTGGGCATCATGCCGGCTTCACGCTTGTGCCTGTCCCGACCAGCGGCAGGGCGTACCGAAAGCGGGGATTCAGCCCGGTGCACCTGATCCTGCTGATCGTGCGTTTACGCGGGATTGAGCCGCAACACCGACATCTTGACGCGTTGGAAAAGGTGTGGGCCCCGCTGTACCGAAAAGGCAGCATGACGTCGTTGCCGGCATTGGTGCAAAGGATTGCCGACGTCGTGCCTGGCCGCGGGGGCACAGGTTCGGCATCCGGACAAAAAGGGCTTGGGCGGGGTGAACGCGCCCGTAAGGTCAGGGGATCCATGCGGGTCAAGCCTGGACGGGCGGGGCAGATCAGGGGCGTCCGCTGCATCCTTGTGGACGACGTCCTAACCACTGGAGCAACTCTTGCGGAGGCAGCGCGGGCTGTGGAGGCGGCCGGGGGTGTGGTGTGCGGAGCAGTTGTCCTGGCGGCCACGAGGCCACCAGCCTACGCCTCCATGACAGCACCCTGCGACCAGCCATCAAGTCATTAAGACTCAATCAAAAAATAAGTGGCCAAAGGATGAATAACGCGTGGCGATGAACTAACGTCGGTTGTGGGTACCAAGAAAAGATGTACCTGTCGATAGCGGCTCGGAAAGGGGCTCGACTGTCCGTCAGACCAGCCCCCAACAGTGCCGTTGTCGTGTCACCTGAGTTATTTGGAGGGCACCATGGAGTTCATGATCAGCGGACGAAATCTGACTGTTTCAGACCGCTTTCGCGAATATGCCGGCGAGAAAATCTCAAAGATTGAATCGCTGGGGGACAAGGTCCAGCGGGTAGACGCCAAGGTTTCCAAGGAAACCAATCCCCGGCAAACGCCGGGCGAGCTCACCGTCGAAGTGACCGTCCTGGGCCGTGGCCCCGTTATCCGTGCCGAGGCCACAGCCGCTGACAAATTCGCTGCCTTCGATCTTGCGTACAACAAGTTGCTTGAGCGGCTTCGTCGCGCAAAGGACCGGAAGAAGGTGCACCACGGCCGCCACACCCCCAAGGCCGTTCGGGAAGCTACGGCAACCCTTGAACCTGCAAGCACCAATGCGCCTCTTTACGTAGAGGCCAACAACCACCAGGAAGCCAACGGGCAAGCCGAAGAACGTTCGCCCTATGAGATCGAGAACGACATCCCGGCCGGAGATTCACCGGTCCTGATCCGTCGTAAGGTGTTTCCCGCGGCATCCCTGACACTGGATGACGCCGTGGACAACATGGAACTGGTGGGACACAACTTCTACTTGTTCCTGGACAAGGAAACCAACGCACCGTCGGTTGTTTACCGGCGCAGCGGTTGGACCTATGGTGTGATCAGCCTCGATTCCACATGTGAGCCTGGCGAAGAAGCCGTCGAGGAAAAGATCATCGCCTATCGCTCCGACGATCAGGCCGCCAACGCCAAATAAGGCCTGTATCTGACGAAGGGATCCCAATGACCGCTTCGCTGAGCCTCTCGCAGGCACGGCGGATCGCATTGGCAGCTCAAGGATTAGCCAAAGTCCGGCCCACCGGCCCCGTGACGCCACGGGCGGTGGGCCGGACTTTTGACCGATTGCAGCTTGTCCAGATCGATTCTGTAAATGTGGTGGCGCGAAGCCACTATCTTCCGTTCTTCTCCCGGCTGGGAAACTACGATCCCGGCATTCTTTCCGCCATGGCCAGCCGAAAGCCCCGCAGGATGATGGAGTACTGGGCGCACGAAGCCAGCTTTATCCGCCCGCAGCACTTCGCTGATTTGCTCTTGTGGCAGAAGCGCGCATGGGTTGGGGCGCACCGCCTGGATCCCGGTGTCCGCCGCGACATGGAGGACCGGATACTGTCGGCGTTGGCTGCCGGGCCTCCTTTGACGGCGGCGGAACTCACCGCGAAGCTGGGGCATGCCCCCACGGCAGAGCGGGACAACTGGGGCTGGAACTGGAACATCGTCAAGAGGGTTCTGGAACACCTGTTTGAAGAAGGCCGCGTTTCAGCTGCTTCGCGGACACCGCAGTTCGAACGCAAGTACACCCTCACTTCGCGGGTGGTTACGGCCGGTACGGAGGCTGCCGTGGATGCCGGAGAAGCCCTTGACCGACTTATCGACGCGGCCGCCCAGGCCCATGGCATCGGCACAGTCCGGTGTTTTTCCGACTACTTCCGGACGCCTGTCAAGGCTGGAGCCGAGTCTGTTCGAAGGCTTGTAGGTGCCGGCGTCCTGGAACCGGTATCAGTTCGAGGATGGGATCGGGAGATTTTCAGGCATGCCGGCGCAAAGCTTCCCCGGAAGGCCGAAGGGCGGGCGCTGCTGAGCCCCTTTGACTCCCTCGTCTTTGAGCGTCGCCGCCTTGAGGAGCTTTTCGGCTTCCACTACAGGATTGAAATCTATACGCCCGCTGCCAAACGCCGTTACGGATACTACGTGCTGCCATTCCTGCTGGGGGAGCGCATTGTGGCCAGAGTCGACTTGAAGGCCGACCGGACAACCGGCCAGTTGCTGGTGCGTTCTGCGTACGGTGAGCCCAACGCTCCGGCGGATACCGCCGTCGAGCTTGCAGCAGAACTCGAGCTCATGGCAACCTGGCTCGGCCTGCAGGAGGTGGTGGTATGGCCCGCCGGGGATCTTGCCGGCGATCTCGCGGCGGCCGTTGCCGGACAATCCGGCAGTCCCACAGCGGAACCGCGAAACGCCAGTCCGCTCAGAGGTGAACCCGGACACGCCGCCTTGGTCTCTCCCGTAGACTGAAACAGCCAGAATTCGGCAGCATGAGACTGGGAGCACTTTCACGTGGCATCACTAATCGAAAAACTTCTCCGCACGGGTGACAAAAAGACCCTGAAGCAACTGCGGAACTATGCCGATTCCATCAATGCCCTGGAAGAGTCGTTCAAGTCCTTCACGGACGCCGAACTGCGCGCTGAGACAGACCGCCTCCGGTCCCGGCACCAGGACGACGGTGAATCCCTCGATGCCTTGCTTCCCGAAGCATTCGCTGCCGTCCGCGAAGCGTCCTCCCGGACCCTGGGAATGCGCCACTTCGACGTGCAGCTGATGGGTGGCGCGGCGCTCCACCTTGGCAACATCGCCGAAATGAAGACCGGTGAAGGCAAGACCCTTGTCGCGACCGCGCCGGCATACCTGAACGCGCTCACCGGCAAGGGCGTCCACGTGGTCACGGTGAATGACTACCTCGCCGAGTACCAGTCCGAACTTATGGGCCGCGTTTACCGCTTCCTTGGCTTGACCAGCGGCTGCATCCTGGCAAACCAGGACCCCGCCGTGCGTCGTGAACAGTACGCAGCCGACATCACCTATGGCACAAACAACGAATTCGGTTTCGACTACCTCCGCGACAACATGGCCTGGGATGCCAGCGAGCTCGTCCAGCGCGGACACAACTTCGCGATCGTGGATGAAGTCGACTCGATCCTCATCGACGAGGCCAGGACCCCGCTCATCATCTCCGGCCCTGCCCAGGGCGACACCAACCGCTGGTACAGCGAGTTCGCCAAGGTGGTCCTCCGGCTCCAGCCTGATGTCGATTATGAAGTGGACGAGAAGAAGCGGACCGTCGGCGTCCTCGAAGCAGGCATCGAAAAGGTGGAGGACTACCTCGGCATCCAGAACCTCTACGAATCCGCCAATACACCGCTCATTGGTTTCCTGAACAACGCCATCAAGGCCAAGGAACTGTTCAAGCGCGACAAAGACTATGTGATCCTCGACGGCGAGGTCCTGATCGTTGACGAGCACACCGGCCGCATCCTTGCCGGTCGCCGCTACAACGAAGGCATGCACCAGGCCATCGAGGCCAAGGAAAACGTCGAGATCAAGGCCGAGAACCAGACCCTGGCCACCGTGACGCTGCAGAACTACTTCCGTATGTACTCCAAGCTCTCCGGCATGACCGGTACCGCCGAGACTGAGGCCGCCGAGTTCATGAGCACCTACAAGCTCGGCGTGGTCCCCATCCCCACCAACCGCGACATGCAACGCATCGACCAGCCGGACCTTGTCTACAAGAACGAGGTCGTGAAATTCGACGCCGTCGTGGAAGACATTGCAGAGCGCCACGAAGCCGGCCAACCTGTACTGGTCGGTACCACGAGCGTTGAGAAGAGCGAATATCTCTCCAAGCTGTTGGCCAAGGAGGGTATCCGCCACGAAGTCCTGAACGCGAAGAACCACGCGCGTGAAGCGTCCATCGTTGCCCAAGCCGGCCGAAAGGGCGCAGTGACTGTCGCCACCAACATGGCCGGCCGTGGTACTGACATCATGCTCGGCGGCAACGCGGAATTCACCGCCATCGCCGAACTCGCAAAGCGTGGACTCGATCCGGAGGAAAACTCTGAAGAGTACGAGGCCGCATGGCCCGAGGCTCTCGCCGCAGCCAAGCAGGCTGTCAAGGATGAGCACGAAGAGGTACTGAACCTCGGCGGACTCTACGTCCTGGGAACCGAGCGGCACGAGTCCCGCCGGATCGACAACCAGCTGCGCGGCCGTTCCGGACGTCAGGGCGACCCCGGCGAATCCCGCTTCTACCTCTCCCTGACCGACGACCTCATGAGGCTGTTCAACTCAGGGGCAGCTGAACGGCTTATGAACAGCTCGGTGCCGGACGACGTCGCACTTGAGTCGAAGCTTGTTTCCCGTGCCATCGCCTCCGCGCAGGGACAGGTGGAGGCGCGTAACGCCGAACAGCGCAAGAACGTGCTCAAATACGATGACGTTCTGAACCGCCAGCGTGAAGCCATCTACGGAGACCGCCGTCGGATCCTTGAAGGCGACGACCTCCACGAGAAGGTCCAGTACTTCCTTGAAGACACCATCAACGCACTCATCGATGCTGCAACGGCAGAGGGCAACGGCGACGATTGGGACTTCAACCAGCTGTGGACCAACCTGAAGACCCTGTACCCGGCGACTGTCACACCTGAAGAAGTCATCGAAGAAGCCGGAGGCAAGTCCCGGATCACCGCTGATTTCCTGCGCGAAGAAATTCTTTCGGATGCCCGCCTTGTCTACAAGGCCCGCGAAGAAGCCATTGGCTCCGAAAGCATGCGGGAACTTGAGCGGCGCGTTGTCCTGTCAGTCCTTGGACGCAAGTGGCAGGAACACCTGTACGAGATGGACTACCTCAAGGAAGGCATCGGCCTGCGCGCAATGGCACAGCGCGACCCCCTGGTTGAATACCAACGTGAGGGCTATGTCATGTTCCAAAGCATGATGGAGGCCATCCGCGAGGAAAGCATCGGGTTCCTGTACAACCTTGAGGTGGAAGTGACACCTGCCGAAGACGTTGTCGTGCCGGATGATTCTGCCGCGGGGGGACACACGGAGCATCACGATCCCCAGATCCGGGCCGCTGGCCTGCAGGCACCGGAGAAGCCGGCTCAGCTGCAATACACCGCGCCCGGCGAAGACGGGGCTACGCAAACCCGGGTAGAGAGCCGTGGATCAGGTCGTTCCGGGAACCCTGCCAAGGCTGCGGGCCAGGAGCAGCGCAAACCCGCCAAGAAGAAGCGCCGCTAGCCAGGAGCACCGGCACTGAACCGGTAATCATCGCCAACAACGGGGGCGATCCCGAGGACGCAATGTTCCCGGGATCGCCCCCTTTGACATGCCTGGATCCTGTTCAGTGGCCGACGAATGGACCTACCCGATCTCCAGTGCCGTCACCCGCCACGCGCCATCGGTGCGTTCAAGTCGCATGGCAACGGCCCGGCAGCGGCCTTCCTCCGCGACGACGATGCTTGCCTCGCAAACTGATTCACTGATGGAACAGGCGCGCACGGACCGGACCATAGGGCTGAGGTGTGGCTGCGGAGTCCCTTTGCTCCGCGCGGCGTGTTTGCGTGTCAGGACAGCCCGGTGCTGAAGGGCCAAATAGCAGTCCGGGTCCAACGAACCCGATAGTTGAATGAGTGGACGAGTACCGGCAAGTACTTCGACGGCGGCTTGGGCAATGCTTCGTGCCACCAGCCGGATGTCGGTATCGGCACCACCCTTGGCGCCGGATGAAGCGACGGCGCGAGGCACTCTCTGACGAACGGGTGGCCGGCCTGCAGTAACAACGGACATGGTCATACCTCTGGCATTCACTACTTGAGCGAAAGCGCGGGGAACGCTCATGCTCGGGTGGCTTCTGCTGGGATGACGCTGGGTTTTGGAAGTGAGGCTCGGTTCCGCCCCTGAGCGGGCAGTTGTTAGATCACGTAGTCGGATTCAGCCGTGTGTTGCGTGTCGGGCTGGCGCTGCTATGCGGGTTCCGGAGGTCGGAGGATCTGTCCCGGGATGAGCACGGAGGGATCGTCCCCGATGATAGAGCGATTCGCGGCGTACCACTGTGGCCAGGCAACGGCTACATCCACGTCGGTCGAAAAAGGTGCAAGCCTGGCTGCTGCAATCGACCACAGCGTGTCTCCTGCTTTCACCTCGACGCCCGCCCCACTTGCTGCTGGGGCTTCCCTGGAGCCGGGCCGGCTGAGCAAGCCGGGAACAACCATTGGAGGATTGGGCTTCCAGCTGGGATCGGGCGCGCCTTGCGGCTGGCTCTCGTTGGCGGCGATGGCCTGCGGGGAGCCGACGCCGTTCGCGGACGGCGGAGCGACGGCACCGGCGAGTGTGCTGCTGTGGGTCGACGTGGGAAGCCACTCCGGCTGCGGTGCAGTGTCCGCGTGTGCCAAACCACCGCCAAAAAGGTTGATGCCGAGGACGGCTGCGGCGAGCCTGACCATAAAGGCGGGGCTGAAGGTGGAGAGGACTTCAGCTCCCTTGCTGGCGCCCCTCTTATGCAGGAGCGCGGCGACAAATGCCACCGCCAGGGAAAGGACCCACCAGACAACCATTGCGGTGCCAGTGGCACTGGCGGTGAACCCGGCCAGCAGGTCGAACGAGAAACTCTGATTATGCCGCTGGGCGGTCTCCCACTGCGTGAGAAGGATGTTGCCTGTTAAGGCCAGGAGAAGCCCAAGCCCCAAAGTCATCACAGCCAGTCCGGTGTCCCTGCGCAAAGATCGTGCCATTCAAAGCCCCCAAGCTTCGTTTGATGCAGTTTGATGCAATTTGATCTACCTCGGAGTCCATTTTCAACACACTTTCATGCGCCTGTCCAATCGCGGGGCAGGCCCGCGGGACGGAATTGGTCTTGGCTCCGTTATGCAGCCTAGTCTGACCACATGAGATGGGACTCTCTCTTCAACGATTTGGAAGCACAATTTTCGGCAGAACGTTCCCTGGAGAAGGAAGCAGAGATCACCGAGCGCGCCAGGGTGGAGCTTTCCGGTATCGAGCTCACCGATCGGTTGCGTGCTCTTGGTGCTGGTCGGATCAAAGTTGTCCTATCCAGCGGAACCGCACTTCTCGGAAGCATCAGCCATATCGGAAACGAGTGGTTCGTCCTCGACGAAGGAGTGCGCCAGTGGATGATTCCCTTCCCATCGGTGCTCACTTATCAAGGGGTGGGGCGGTTGGCGGTGAAGGCCACTCCACGGCTTGTGAAACCGTTGGGCTTCGCCGCCGCCTTGAGGGCGCTGGCCCGGGACCGTGCATCGGTGGTTGTGCATGTACGGGCGCAGGCACCGCAAAGCTTTGAAACCAAGGGAGTCATCGACCGAGTGGGTCAGGACCACTTGGATGTGGCTGTAGTGCACGAGGGCGAAGTGCGACGCGCGGGGAACGTAGCCAGTGTCGTGACTATCCCCTTCGCAGCGATTGTGGCCGTCTGTTCAGCAAGCGGTCCAGGGTTTTAGTGCGGGACCGGCGCCATTAGCGGGACTTGGACTTGGACTCTTCAATCATTCGGCTGGCTTCTGCGTATCGGTCCTGAATGTATTGCTCGAGCATCGTTTCTTCGATACGCCATTGCCCGCGGCCACCCACCTGGATCGCTTTGAGCTCGCCACTGCGGACCAGGGCATACGCTTGCGGGGAATTAATCTGGAGTTGTTCGGCGACATCGGCCAATGTCAGGAATCGGGGCATGGCTCCATATTGCCACTCCTGCGGCCATTTGGTGTAGTTATCCACAGTTTCGTCCTCTTTGCAGCCGAATGGTTTGGTTGGAGATGCCCCGCCGGTAAGAATGAGGAGGCAGGTCCGCCGACCATGCCTCTAGCCAGACCCGGGGGAGTTGAAAAATGGGACCAAGCGCAAGTCCAGCCGCGGCACGAATGAGTAAGCCCTCCTGGAGGGATCCCCGGCTGTTGGTCGGTATCTTGCTGGTGTTCCTGTCCGTGGCAGGGGTGGTGGCGCTGCTGGGAAATGCCGACAAGACGACTCAGGTATATGCCGCACGGGAAGACATCGCTGTGGGCCAAACGGTGACGGCCGAAGACCTTTCCATCGTCAAAGTGCGGCTGGATGAGGTGGAGGCCGGCTATGTAACGGTTGAAGACGGTCTGTCCGCAGGAAAAGTCGCACTGCAGCGGGTCGCCAGAAACCAGTTGCTGCCACGCGAAAGCCTCGGCACTGCCGATGCGTTGAACAGGAAACCCGTGGCCATCTCCATGGAGGGGGAGCTGCCCAGCCAAGCTGTTCCCGGGGCCCGCGTCGACGTCTGGGTTGCCATGCCGGGAACGGGTACTGCCTATGACGATCCACAGTTGCTGTTACCCGGCGCGGAAATTGCAGAGATCACCCACGGCTCCACAACTCTCGGAGCATCCAAGACCACTACCGTGCTGGTCCTGGTCACGGACGCCCAAATGCCGAAGCTGCTGGGTGCCCAAGCCAACAAGGCCAAGGTTTCTGTGGTCTGGAACCCGGCGGGCCTGGCCTCATGAGCATTCCGGTGGTAACCGTAGGGGCAGCAAATGAAGCCGTAGTTGATGGCTTGGAGCGCCTGCATGGCCCGGTAACCGTTGTGCGCCGTTGTTCCGAACTCACCGAGCTGCTGGCTGCCTGCCAGAGTGGCCTGGCGCTCGCAGCCATCGTCGGTGACGGGTCCGAAGAATTGACCACTACGTTGGTGGACAGGCTGGGAGCCGTGGGTGTCTGCGTTGTTGCCTTGACGGACAGCGAAGATGAGGCCAGACGGCTCCGTTCCATTGGTGTAGTGGCCGCGTCTGCGGATATTGAACCGGTGGTACTCGCGGCCGAGATTTCCCGGGCAGTGGAACGCACAAGCTCGTACGGTCAGGCAGATGGCCCGCGCAGCACGGGTTTTGCCGCTCCCGCCGCGGATTCTCCCTTGGCGCCGCAGCCGGAGGAGGCCCTGGAAGAGACGGATGGTTCAGGGCGGATATTTGCCGTGTGGGGACCGGCGGGTGCCCCTGGCCGGACCCTCCTGGCCGTGAACATGGCCGCGGAGCTCGCCGCTGACGGCCAGTCGGTCATCCTGGTTGATGCCGACAGCTACGGCGCCAGTGTGTCGGCGATGCTGGGGCTTCTGGACGAGTCGGCCGGGCTGGCGCAGGCCTGCAGGCTTGCGGACCAAGGCCAGCTTGATCTCGAAGCCCTGACCGCCGCGGCAAGTGAGGTCTTCACAAAGGCCGGTTCCTTTCGCGTATTGACCGGTACCACGCGGGCCGATCGGTGGACCGAACTGCGGGCCGCCGCTCTGACCCTCGTGCTGGAGAGGGCCCGGCAGTTGGCGGACGTCGTGGTGATCGACACCGGTTTCTGCCTCGAAGCTGACGAGGAGCTGAGCTTTGACACGTTGGCTCCCCGGCGTAATGCATCCACCCTTCGCAGCCTGGAATTGGCCGATGTTGTCTTCGCTGTGGGATCCGCCGACGCCATAGGGGTCCCGCGGCTTGTACGGGGTCTTGCTGAACTTGAGTTGGTTGTTCCGCAAGCATCCCCGCGCGTGGTGCTCAACAAGGTCAAACGCTCCGCCGTTGGGTATGCCCCGGAGCAGCAGTTGGCCGAAGCCTGGAGCCGGTATGGGCCAGCCTTCGGCATCGAGGCTTACATTCCTTCGGACCCGGAAGCGTGCGATGCAGCGTTGTTGTCAGGCTCCGTCCTCCTCGAATGTGCGCCTGATTCGGACCTGCGACGGGCCATCGCAGGGCTCGTATGTGCTCCTGTCCATCAAAAACGTCATTCCTTTGGACGAACTGCCAGAGCTCCCCGTCGTCTTAAGCGCTAGGCTCGGCATGTGGGCTGCAGAGTCGCAGCAATCAACTTGTGATGGAGGCGTTTGTCGATGTCGTCAGGATCCAGCGTGGAGGATCGGTCCGATGCAGCAGTTGTCCGTGAAGGGTTCTTCGGTGACTACTACGAGCACCTCGCAGAGGAGGACGCCGGGGCATACTCCCCGGAACTGCTGATATCCAGGGCCACCAAGCACAAGGCGGTTGCCCAGTCGCGACGACCTGGCAATGCCTTGGTCGAGATCGGCAGTGAGTCCGACCGGAACGTTGTCTACATTGTTACGGACGACATGCCATTCCTGGTTGACTCGGTCAACGCCGAGCTCGTGCGGCAAAACTGCGCCATCCGCATGGTCATGCACCCACTGTTCGTGGTCACCCGGGACCGGGTCACCGGCGAAATGAGCAGTGTTTCGCGTGTTCCTTCCACTGTGGGAATTTCCAGCGGTGACACCGCGGCCCTGCCCAGCATCGCCCATCTTCTTGGGGATGGGGACAACGCCTCGCACATGGAGTCATGGATTGCGGTCGAAATCGACCGCGTCGGCGATGACACGCGTGAACAGTTGATCGAAGGCCTCCACCGCGTCCTCGGTGACGTACGGGCCGCCGTCGAGGACTGGCCGAAAATGCGCAGCAAGGCACTGGAGCTGGCCGAAGCGCTTGGGGGAGTCTCCCACCCGGAACAAATTGCTGAACTGCGCCAGGCGCAGGACCTTCTCCGATGGCTGGACAATGGGAACTTCACCTTCCTGGGGTACCGCGAATACGACCTCGTGAATGAAGACGGCGAAGACGTTCTCCAGCTTCGTGAGGACAGCGGCCTGGGGCTCTTGCGCGCCGGGGACACCACCCGTCAGGTCCAACACCTGACAGACGCCGGCCGCAAGAAGGCCAGGGAGAAGCGCGCCCTGGTCATCACCAAGGCGAATTCCCGTTCGACCGTCCACCGGCCGGCATACCTTGACTACATTGGCGTCAAGAGCTTCGACGCCCAGGGCAACGTCAATGGCGAACGCCGTTTCATTGGACTGTTTGCCACGAGCGCCTACACCGGCTCTGTCCGCAGCATCCCTATTGTCCGCGACAAGGTCGATGCTGTACTGCGCAATGCCGGGTTCCCGATCGATTCACACTCCGGCAAGGACCTCCTCGGTATCCTCGAGACCTACCCCAGGGACGAGCTGTTCCAAATCGAGATACCGGACCTGGCCGCGACTGCCATGGGAATCCAACGACTGCAGGAGCGCCGCAGGACGAAGCTGTTCCTGCGGCCGGACATCTACGGCCGTTTCATGTCCGCAGTCGTGTACCTGCCCCGCGACCGCTATACGACCAGCGTCCGGCTCAGGATCGAGCAGGAACTCCGGGAGACGTTCCAGGCCGAGACCATCGACTACGAGGCCCGGATAACTGAGTCCGCGCTTGCCCGTGTCTTCTTCCGGATCAGGCTTCCGCGCACCGCTGAGCTTGCTGAGGTCAATGCCCAGGAACTCGAACACCGGCTGATGCGGGCGTCGAGGTCGTGGAGCGAGGGCATCACCGAGGTCCTCCGCGAGCACCACCCGACCGAAAGCGCAGACGCTCTGTCTGCCCTCTGGGCCGAAGCGTTCCCCGCCGGATACCGCGTGGATTACGAAGTCGAAGACGCCCTGCAGGACATTGAACGCTTCGAGAAGTACGGTGCGCAGGCTGAGCGGACCGGCGAGCCCATCAGGAACGTCAGGCCCGGGGTCCACGTATATCTTCCCGAAGGTGCCGGTGAAGCTCTTGAAGAGGACGCCCGCGTCAAGCTCTACCTGATGGAGCCCAAGAGCCTTAGCCAGATCCTGCCCTACTTCCACAACCTTGGCCTGGAAGTACTGGATGAACGGCCGTTCGAGATCGAAACCGCTGATCACCGCGACTTCTTCCTTTATGACCTCGGGCTGAAGTACCCCACGGGAGTCGACCCCCTTGCCACCGGAAGCCTCTTGGCCGATTCCTTCGGCGCTGCGGTAACCGGTGCTGTGGAGTCGGACAACTTCGACCGGTTGGTGCTCCGGGAAGGCATGCACTGGCGTCAGGTAGTGGTGCTCCGTGCGTACGCAAAATACATGCGCCAAATGGGAAACACGAACTCCTTCGGCTTCATCGCCGATACCCTCCTGGGCAACCCGGACGTGGCACGTGGACTCATGGACCTCTTCTCGGCACGGTTCGACCCATCCGTGGCGGACGATGTACGCGATGAACGCCAGGATGCAGCACGGACCTCACTTGCCGAGGCTGTGGAGCAGGTGGCCACGTTGGATGCTGACCGTGTCCTGCGCACCTTCATCAACCTCATTGAGTCCACCCTGCGGACCAACTACTTCCAGAACAAGGAATACCTCAGCTTCAAGCTGGACCCGACCTCCATCGAGGGACTGCCGTTCCCGCGCCCGATGTTCGAAATCTGGGTCTACTCGCCACGTGTTGAAGGCGTCCACCTCCGCTTCGGCAAGGTGGCCCGTGGAGGTCTTCGCTGGTCGGACCGCAGGGAGGATTTCCGAACCGAGATTCTCGGGCTGGTCAAGGCCCAGACAGTCAAGAACGCGGTCATTGTTCCGACGGGTGCCAAGGGCGGCTTCTTCGCCAAGAAACTGCCCAATCCCGCCGTGGACCGCGCCGCGTGGATGGCCGAAGGGATCGAAAGCTACAAGACATTCATCCGCGGCCTGCTGGACATCACCGACAACCTCGTGACGTCGAGCGACGGCGAAAGGCTCGTCCCGCCGTCGGACGTCGTTCGTCACGACGGCGACGATTCCTACCTTGTGGTGGCGGCCGATAAGGGCACCGCTACCTTCTCGGATACGGCCAACGGGCTCGCGGCCGAGTACGGCTTCTGGCTGGGCGACGCCTTCGCTTCCGGTGGTTCAGTAGGATACGACCACAAGGCGATGGGCATTACGGCCCGCGGTGCTTGGGAGTCGGTCAAGCGTCACTTCAGCGAGCTCGACCTGGACACCCAGACCGAAGAGTTCACCGTCGTGGGCGTGGGCGATATGTCAGGTGACGTCTTCGGAAACGGCATGCTGCTTTCACGGCACATCCGCCTGGTGGCGGCTTTTGACCACCGCCACATCTTCCTGGATCCGACACCTGACGCCGCAGCGTCCTTCGCGGAGCGGCAGCGGCTGTTTGAGTTGCCCCGCTCGTCCTGGGACGACTACGACCGCTCGCTCATCAGCGAGGGCGGCGGAGTTTATGCCCGGCAGGCAAAGACCATCCCGGTTTCGGAACAAGTGCGCAAGTCCTTGGGTCTGCCCGAAGGGACGACACAACTGAGCCCGCCGGAACTGCTGCGTGCGATCCTGCTGGCACCGGCGGACCTGCTGTACAACGGCGGCATCGGCACCTATGTCAAGGCAAGCACGGAAACCCACGCAGCCGTGGGAGACAAGGCCAACGACGCCATCCGCGTAGACGGGCGTGACCTCAGGGTCAAGGTTGTCGGCGAGGGCGGAAACCTTGGTTTGACCCAGCGTGGACGTATCGAGGCCGCACTGCAGGGCGTCATCCTCAATACCGATGCCATCGACAACTCCGCCGGCGTGGATTGCTCGGACCATGAGGTCAACATCAAGATTTTCGTGGATCGGATGGTGGCTGCGGGCAAGCTTCAGGAGACTGAGCGGGCTGACTTCCTGGCCGACATGACCGACGAAGTAGGCCGCTTGGTGCTCCAGGACAACATCGACCAGAACATCCTGCTGCTCAACGACCGGACACGGGTCGCCGAGTGGAGCCCCAGCTACGAGAGGCTCATGGACTGGCTGGAGAAATCCGCCGACCTCAAGCGGGACCTTGAAGCGTTGCCGACAACCGACACTCTGCGTGCCCGCCTGGAACAAGGCCAAGGCCTGACCTCGCCCGAGTTGGCAGTCCTTTCTGCTTACGCGAAAATCGAGCTCAGTACGGCGCTGCGCGACAGCAACCTGGCTGATGATCCTTGGTTCTCGGACACGATCCGCAACTACTTCCCGAAGCAGTTGCGGGAGAAGTTCGACGCCGATTTGGACACCCACCCGCTGCGGCGCGAGATCATCGCAACTGTGGTGGCCAACGACATCATCAACCTCGGTGGAATCACGTTTGCGTTCAGGGCCATCGAAGAAACCTCGGCCAATGAGGTCGCAGTCGCGAAGGCTTTCGTGGCTCTGCGCGAAATTTACGACCTCGACCCCATGGTGGCGGAGTTGAATGCGCTGCCGGCCTCATTCCCGACGGAACACTGGAGCGAGATCCACCTGGACATAAGGCGACTGCTGGACCGGGCCGTGCGTTGGGTGTTGGGACAAGGAATTGCCTCGCAGCCAATCGCGAGCGTCGTGGATGCGTTCAAGCCGATGATGGCGCCTTTGCGCGCCAAGCTCTTGGACTACCTGCGTGGAGAGGACAAGGTCCGCATCACCGGCTGGCTTGACAAGGCACTGGGCTGGGACGTTCCGGAGCACCTTGCCCGCAGGTGGGCGGAGCTGTTCGAAAGCTATGCCCTCCTCGACATCGCACGGATTGCCCAGACAGGCAATGAGAGCGTCGAGAACGTGGCCCACGTTTATTACACGGTGTTCAACCGCTTCCACGTGGATTCGTTGCTGGAGCGCATCAGTTCCCTCCCGCGCGATGACCGCTGGCAGGCCTTGGCCCGCGCAGCCCTTCGGGATGACCTGTACTCGACGGTCGCCGACATGACTACGTCAGTCCTTGAGGCAACGGAGTCCAGCGCATCCGCCGAAGACCGGTTGAAGGACTGGGAGGGGTTGAACGCCGAGCAACTGGGCAGGGCGAAGACGATGTTCGACGAGGTCAACGCGCTCGAGGCCGACGACATGGCCTCACTGTCGGTAGCATTAAGGCTCTTGAGGTCAATCGTCCGGCGCTAGGAAGTTCTCCGCGTCGTAACTGGAGGTGCAGTGGCAATCTTTACAGACCCCATCAGGGAACACGCTGATTTCGGGCCTGGAGATGCCGAATGGCTGCACCTCCTGGTTGGTGACTGGCAAATGGTGGCTGATTTGGCCTTCGCTGACCTGGCGTTGTGGTTTCCGCATCCCGAGTTCGGCTACATAGCCCTCGCCCACGTCCGTCCATCGACATCGCATACGGTGTTCCACGCGGACTTCGTGGGCGAGGGCATCCGCTCGGACCTTCGTCCCCTGGTGGAGAAGGCGTGGAACAGCAGAGCCATCGAACGTTCCAGCGAGACCAGCTGGAGCAGCGAGATGGCGTTGCGGGTTGAAGCGGTTCCGATGGTCCGCAACGGAAGAACTCTCGCCGTCGTGACCTCACACATGGACCTCTCCAGCTCCCGCATGCCCTCGAGGCTGGAACTGACCTACCGACAGTGTGCCTACGATCTCCTCCGCATGGGCACCCTCGGGCTCTGGCCCGACTTCGCTTCCCCGACAGGCTCGCGCCGGGGTGCGCCCCGCGTCGGTGATGGGCTGATCCGGCTCGACGCGGACGGCATAGTCCAGTACGCAAGTCCCAACGGGGTTTCCGCTTTCCGCAGGCTCGGCGAAGTGGAGTCCCTCGAGGGTCGCTCGCTTGCCGAGGTAACTGCGGGTCTGCTGAAAGACCGACGGATGGTGGACGAGACATTGCCCTTGGTAGTGACCGGCCGCATGCCCTGGCGAAGCGAAATTGAATCGAGGGGCGTCAGCCTTTCGTTGCGTGCCATCCCGCTGCGCGACGAACAACATCGGTTCGGCGCCCTGGTTCTGTGCCGCGATGTCTCGGAGCTTAGGCGCAGGGAGATGGAACTTGTCACCAAGGACGCCACGATCCGTGAGATCCACCACCGGGTCAAGAACAACCTTCAGACGGTGGCTGCCCTGCTGCGCATGCAGTCCCGGCGGATGGTCAGCGACGAGGCGAAGCAGGGCCTCGAACAAGCGATGCGGCGTGTGGCGACCATTGCACTGGTACATGAAACCCTGTCCCAAGGCCTGACGCAGAGTGTCGATTTCGACGAGTTGATCGGGCGCCAGTTCCGGCTTTCCGCGGAAGTGGCATCGCCGTCCCAGCAGGTCAGAACTGAACGTTCAGGCCTGTTCGGGGAGTTGCCCAGTGATTTTGCGACCCCGCTGGCCTTGGTCATCAATGAACTCGTTACCAATGCCGTTGAGCACGGACTTGAGGGCCGCACCGGCACGGTGTGGCTGGTGGCGGACCGCGCCGAGGGGGACGGCAAGGATGAATTCCTGACAGTAACGATCGCCGACGACGGCGTGGGGCTGCCGGATGGGCAATACACCGAAGGTTTGGGCTTGCAGATTGTCAGAACCCTGGTCACCAGCGAACTCGGGGGAACCATTCAGTGGAGCCCGAGGGAAGGCGGCGGTACGGCCGTGCAGATTGTCTTGAACCTCGCACGCGCTTAGCTTTTCCGCGCTGCTGGGGTTAAACGCGAGAGGCCGCGGACCGGATGGTCCGCGGCCTCTCGCATCTCTGCCCGTTAGGAGGCGCGACGTGCGCGTGCTGCGCGACGCTTGAGGGCACGCCGTTCGTCTTCACTCATTCCGCCCCAAACTCCTGCGTCCTGCCCGGACTCCAATGCCCACTGCAGGCACGTGTCCACTACGGGGCAGCGGCGGCAAACGCTCTTGGCTTCCTCAATCTGGAGAAGTGCTGGTCCCGTGTTGCCGACTGGGAAGAAGAGCTCGGGGTCCTTGTCGAGGCAGGCTGCGCGATTACGCCAATCCATGCTGATCAGTCACTCCATTCGTGAGAACTAGAAAGGCCTTTTGTGAAAACATTCACGAGAGGCTCCAAAGGAAAGGGGCCCGCATGGGCCCCCTTGGTCGTCTGAGTCAAGCGTTTCATGTTAACGCCTTGTAAACAAGGGGTGTTAGTGGTCGAAATGCCCGGAATCCGTGAGCGATGCATCACATCAGCCGCCAGTGCCCTCACTGCTAGATGACTATGTCCGGTAGTGTGCCAGTGTGTCAAGACCTCCTGTAAACCCTGCCCAGCCCACCTCCGGCCACGATGGAAATGGCGAATCCGACCGCCCGGGTCCGGGCAACATCGGATCCATTCGACCTCGCGGGATACTCATCATTTCGATCGTCGTTGTCCTCGAAGCCACGGCCTTGCTCGCTGCTGCTGCTTGGTACGGTTTTGAACTCCTGACGGGTGCTCCTGTACTGACTTTTTGGGGAGCAGTCTTTACGTTGGTCCTGCTTCTGGCCTTCTCAGCCTGGCTGTTCGCGGTAGGCCATTTCCTGTTTCGCGGCTACCGTTGGACGCGTGCGGCTGCCTTGGTGGCGCAACTGTTCGTCCTCACGATTGGCTTCCCCACGATGACAGGTGGCCTTGTACTCCCGGGGCTGGCCATGATCCTTCCTGCGCTTGCCGCGATCATTTTCCTCTTCCAGCGTGATGTCATCTCCTTTGCCTCGCGGACGGGTGGCAGCACCGGCGCGTTGTGACCTGCTCGGTTCCGTGAGGCCGCAGTTGCTCTCACTCCCGTTTCGGAAATCCAGCGGAGAGTACCCCTTGAAAGGGAGCAGCTTCTCCTCGGTCAATGATGAAACCCCGACCCGGACGGCGCGCGGGGTCCACGGGTAGACGCACACCCAACAGCTCGCCATCCAGAGGGCTTCCATGGGCCAGGAGCAAACCCGTTCCCGACGCCCGCACTTCTTGCACCAAGGAAAGTTGGTGCAGGCGCGCACCGGGCGTGGCCGTCAGGATGACGCCGGCGACCTGCCCGGCCAAGACGTGCAGCGCCCGCTGGCCCTCGGCGTCCAGAGAGTCGGCGTCGTCCACCAACAGGACACTTTTTGCATTGAGGGTTCCGTCGGCTGCAGCCGACGCTTTCGAAGCCCAGAAAGCTCCCTCAACTGATCCATCCGGAGGGAACAGCCAAGGTATCTCCGGGTTCAGGCTCACCAACGACCAAAGAACAGTGGTCTTGCCGGATCCCGGGCTGCCCAGGACGATGCTGACGCCCTTGGTCCGCAGAGGGAACGCCGCCGGTGAAGCATCGTCTCCGGCAACCCCGATCCACAACGGCATAGGGGACTGTTGAGCCGGCTGAAATTGTTCTTCGGGAGCACCATCGGCTGATGCAACGCCACGCCCGGTCACTCTGTTCGTTGCCCCGGGTGCGGTGACGGCACCTCGAACCCGCTGGAGCGTCGCCCCCGGGGCATTTCCGGAAGGGGCGCACGCCGCCTTGCGGCTAAGGAAGTCTTCATGTGTGAGCAACAGGGGGAGCGGGCGCAAACGAAATGGCGGTTCAGCTGGAGTGCGCTTATGAAACGGCCAGGTACCGGCTGCGGGTGCCTCCTTGAACTGCGCCGTGGCTGGCTGGCCTTCGACAATGTTTCCCGACACGAAAGCGCGCCCTGGAACGGCTTCCATGTCAGGCAAACGGGGCCAGTGGAAGCGTGACTCCTCAGTGGTACCCAGAGGGAAGAATGTGCGGTTTGGTATGGCCGCGAACAGGCGAGAGCTCACCAGTTCCCGTTCACCGGATATCAACAATGTGATGCCCAGGGGGCTTCCGTCCCTGGCAATGTCATGGAGCATTCCCTCCGCAAATTCGTAAGGGCCGCCTCGCAGCGCCGATGACCACGAACACCAGCCGGAGACAATCAGCACAATCGGGGCAAAGCCACCAGACAGATCGTGGGAGGCACGCCTCGTCTCCATCTCAGCTGCCACCCTCGACAGGATCCGTACCGCGAAGCCAAGTTCGTCCATGCCTGTGTAGGCCCCAATTCCTTGGTCAGCTTGCACCTGGTCCAGGAGCCGGTTCGCGTCCAGTATGTACAGGTGGGGTTGCCGTGCTTGGGTTGCCAGCATGGCGGCGACAGACCGGAAGCTTTGGTGCATGCCGCTGGAAGGGCCGCCGACCATCGCAAGATGTCCGTGCTTGGCGGGCAACCAGTACAAGCGGTCCACACGCTGCAGGCTGGGTTTGTCGAGGAGTGCAACGGGTCCCACCTGCCATGATTCTGTATCGTCTTCGGGCACGCCCGGTGGTTCCTCCACCTGCGCAAGCTTCTCATCCCAAGGGATGCGCTGCGGCAGCGGGGCGGCGATGGGGCTCCGGGGCGAGGGCATGCCGAGGTAATCCCAGGTTTCACCTATGACTGACACGAGCCGCCCGACGGCCGTTTCCGTGTGGTTATTAACTGTCTCCGGTCTAGGAACCCCACGCAAAGCCACCGGGCTAACGGTTGCGGGGGACTCGCCGAGCGCTTGGACAGCCGACTGGACCACTGGCCAAAGGGGAACAACAGTTCCGTGTGCCACTTCTCCAAAACTCGAAGGTACGCGGTCCGGATACAGGTTATTCAAAGACGCTGCTTGGAACTCCTGAGGCTCCTTGGCTGCTGTGGCAAGGAAGGCCCGCCCAGGGACCTCAACGCTTATGGACGCAGCAGCTTTGGAATTGATGATGTCCAGGGACTCCATATCCGACTGGACACGAAGGGCGATGCTGGAGGTGACGTTGGCCCGGATATCGGCCGTCAGCGCCCCTTGCGGTCTCTGCGTGGCCATCACCAGATGAATTCCCAACGAACGACCTATGGTGGCGATGCGCATGAGCTCGCGAAGGGCCGTCGGTGCCTCGTCGACAAGAATCCGAAACTCATCAATCACAAGTATCAGGTGCGCCAGCCCAAGGCCTTCGGTACCAACTGATTCTTGGTAGTCAGCAAGATCCGCTGCCCCCTGGACGGCAAAGAGCCTCTCCCGGTACTTGACCTCCCCCCGCAACGACTCCAGTGCCCGATCAATGTTCTGTTGGCTGAGATCGGTCAGCAGGCCCACACAATGCGGCAGCCCGGCCATAGGACCCAAGCCCGACCCTCCCTTGAAATCAAGGAACACAAACGTCGCCTGCTCAGGCGGGACAGTCAGTGCGATGGAAGCCACGAGTGTCCTAAGGAGTTCCGACTTTCCTGAACCGGTTGTACCTGCAACCAGGAGATGCGGACCATCCCGCTTGAAGTTGAACGTGAGTGGCCCGTCGCGGCTTTCTCCCAGCACAGCGGTCACACCGTCCTTCCAGGAGGCGGAGCGCCACCTGCCAAGGATGCGGCGCCGGCCGTAAGGCAGGAGCGCTGCCAAGGAAGAATTGTGGGGAAGATCGCCTTTTCGGCAAGGCTCCGCAACGCTGGCGGCAGCGCCCACGGCACGGCAGAAGCGGTCGAAAACATCGGCTGGGACGAGATCGGGTACGAAGTCCAAGCGCTCGCCGTCTGACATGTATGACGCAGCTGTTCCGGAGGGCTCGATGGTGATGGTGCCCGCTGATCCTCCAGCTGAGGTTTGGCAACGCAGTACTTGCCATTGGGCGCGGTGGGCGGCTTGCACTGTCTTCCGCAAGGCCTCGGTTTCGTCGAAGGCGCCGCTTCCCATCACCACGAGCCTCCCGTGTGGCTTATGCCTGAGTCTGTTCAGAGTGGCCAGGGCAGCCGTTGTGTTTGTAGCGAGCGTCACCCGGGGCAGGAACCGGGCGCTTAGTGGAAGCCTGCCCGATGGTCCCAGGATGACGACCGGAGCCCCGGCTGAAGCCGGAAAACTGGCGAGCTGCATGAGCATGAATCGAAGGAGGGCTTCGACATGCGCCTCGTCTCCGAGAATCGCCACGCTCCGATGTTCCGGATCCAGTGTGATGGGGCACTGGCTAAGCCGCGGCGGAGTGAACTGCGGATCCTCCGGAACCACTCGGATGTTCGCCGGGGATTCGGTAGTGCCCAACCGTAACCAGACCGCCTGGTTCTCCGGTTGTGGTCCCGCCGTGGAGTCGGACTGCGGAGTTGGACCAGTCGCAGCGGTTTCGAAACTGCGGGGACCGGGTTCGTTGACGGAGGCGGCGACCATGATCTCCGCGGCGGAGGGGGAGCGCCGACGACGCCTGATGGAATCTTCCTCGACGGCACGATCAAGGGCACGCCGGTATTGCTGCCTGCCCTTCCTGCCGAGCATCAACGGGAAAAGTACACCGAGCGCCGATAGGGAAGTAAACGCCAAGTACGTCCACATGCCGGTGGCCGCAGCGAGGCCCACGCCGGCAAACAGCGGCAGACCAGCCCCAAGGGCGATGGTTGCACGACCCCCGTGGGTTCTTGTGTGGGGTACCTCAACAGGGTCCTTAACCGAACGGCCCGCATCAGTAGCGAGTGCGGGAAAGCCGCCTCCTTCGGAGGAGAGGCTGAAGGATGTCCGACCACAAACGATCGATGAACGGGAGTCGACCAGCGAGCGGCGGGTGGGTCGGCCGTCGATATATACCGGATTCGATGACGAGACGGCTGCTATCTCAAGATGATCACCCGATACGTCCAGCACGGCATGGTCCCTCGACATCGTTGGATCCGCTATTGAAATGTCTGCAGCAGCCCTGCCGATACCGTGCTGCCCCCGCGGAATGCGGAAGACGGAACCCGCGCCAGGGCCGGTATGGACCAGCAGCATCAGAGGCAAGGCAGTGGTGGGAGTCTGTGCCGGCGGCATCCAGCCGTCCACCAGAACAGCCCCGGACACCAAGGGCGGCAGTCCGACAGTGAGCGTGGAAAGATCCTCTGTGCCAACCGTAAGCGGGCCAGTATTGCGGGCCGTTTTGAGGAGGGAAGCCAGCCAGGACCCTGGCGTTCCCCTCGGGACGGCAATGGAAAGTTCCTCCGGTTCTGCCGCTGCGGAGGCAGCGGGACTGCGGACCAGCGTGCATTCCAATGTCATGTTTGTCCTCCCTTTCACCACCATCGTCATAGGCAGTTGACGTCGTCCGCAGCCTCCTTTCGGCTGTATGTGGACAACTTCGTCCAGGCGGGGACGGATCCAGCCTTGACGCCGTGGCTTTATGTCTCGGCTAAGATGAAACTCGTTGTCGCGTGTGCTCAATGAGGAAGGACCTTCACCGGTGATAGTGGTTGCTGAGAGCGCCGATGTTTCAGACGAGGCGGTAATTGGTGATGGATCAAAGATTTGGCATCTGGCCCAAGTCCGCGAGCAGGCCGAATTAGGCGTCAATTGCATCGTCGGACGCGGGGCCTACATCGGCTCCGGAGTCAAGATGGGGGACAACTGCAAAGTCCAGAACTATGCGCTTGTCTACGAGCCCGCGGAACTGGAGGCAGGGGTCTTCATCGGCCCCGCCGTAGTCCTGACGAACGACACCTACCCCCGGGCGGTTGCCCCGGACGGAACGTTGAAGAGTGCCCATGACTGGGAGCCAGTGGGCGTCACCATCCGTGAAGGCGCTTCCATCGGTGCCCGCGCTGTATGCGTAGCTCCCGTCACCATCGGCCGGTGGGCCACCGTGGCAGCAGGCGCCGTTGTGGCCAAGGACGTTCCGGATTTTGCTTTGATGGTCGGAGTTCCGGCCAAGCGCCATGGTTGGGTCGGCAAGGCCGGCTTCCCGCTGCAGCGCAGCGGTGAGAACTGGGTATGCCCGGAGACCGGCGCCACTTATGTTGAACAGAACGAGACCCTTCGAGAGGTAGAGGCATGAGCCCCGAATTCATTCCCCCCGCCAAGCCCATCATCGGTGATGATGAGCGCAAGGCAGTAGAGGCCGTTCTGGCCTCCGGCCAACTTGCACAGGGTTCGGAGGTTGCGTCCTTTGAACAGGAATTCTCGCAGGTCCTCCTTGACGGCCGGGCGGCTGTGGCAGTCAACTCCGGAACTTCCGGACTGCACCTCGGGCTCCTCGCCGCAGGCATCGGTCCCGGCGACGAAGTCATTGTTCCGTCTTTTACCTTTGCCGCTACAGCCAACTCCGTGGCTTTGACAGGCGCTACCCCTGTCTTCGCCGATGTGGACATCAACCACTACACGCTGGATCCTGCTTCGGTCGAGTCCAAAATCACTGACCGTACGGCTGCCATCATGCCGGTTCACCTCTACGGCCACCCTTTTGACGTGGATGGCATCGGTGCAGTTGCCGCCAAGCACGGCGTAAAAGTCTTTGAAGATGCAGCCCAGGCCCACGGTGCCGCAGTCAACGGCCGCAAGGTCGGTACCTTCGGCGACTTCGCCATGTTCAGCCTGTACCCCACGAAGAACATGACCTCCGGCGAAGGCGGCATGGTCAGCACCGGTTTGGCCGACGTCGAACGGCGGCTTCGGTTGCTGCGTAACCAGGGCATGGAACGCCAGTACGAAAACGAGCTGGTTGGCTTCAACGCCCGCATGACCAACATCCACGCAGCGATTGGGCGCGTTCAGTTGACCAAGGTCGAGGGCTGGACGAAGACCCGTCAGGAGAACGCAGCGTTCTTCGATGCAAACATCGAAGGTGTCGTCACTCCGAAGGTTGTCGAGGGCTACGAGCACGTCTACCACCAGTACACCATCCGCATCGCCGAGGACCGTGATGGTTTCGCCAAGGCTCTGCGCGAGGAATACAACGTGGGCTGCGGCGTCTACTACCCGATCCCCAACCACCGTCTCGCTCCGTTCCAGACCTCCGACGACCTGCCGGTCACCGAAGAAGCAGCATCCAGCGTGCTTTCCCTTCCTGTGCACCCGTCATTGAGCCAGGATGACCTCGACAGGATCGTTGCGGCAGTCAACGCTGTGGCAAAGGCAGGTAGCTAGTGGCAAATCTGCGCGCTGGCCTCATCGGGCTCGGCATGATGGGCCGTCACCACGCACGCGTTATCCGCGAGCTCGACGGTGTTGACCTTGTTGCCGTTGCCGATTCCTTTGGGGATCCACACAACGTAGCCAGTGGCTTGGAAGTCTGCAGTTCCGTCGAGCAGCTCATCGAGCAGGGCATCGACATGGCTGTCGCAGCTGTGCCGACAATCCTGCATGAGGAAGTTGCTTTGCAGCTTGCTGACGCCGGCGTGCACTGCCTTGTCGAAAAGCCCATCGCCAACGATTCTGTGTCGGGTCGCCGCATCGCCGAAGCTTTTGATTCCAAGGGCCTGATCGGGGCAGTGGGGCATATCGAACGCTTCAACCCCTCACTGCAGAGCCTTCGCGACCGTCTTGGCAACGGTGACCTCGGTGAGGTCTACCAGATCTCCACCCGCCGCCAGGGTCCCTTCCCGTCCAGGATCGCCGACGTCGGTGTAGTCAAGGACCTTGCTACGCACGATATCGACCTCACGGCGTGGCTGGCCCAAAGCAACTTCGTCAACGTGGTGGCCCACACCACCTCCCGCAGCGGGCGTGAGCACGAGGACATGGTCACGGCCATCGGGCACCTCCAGGACGGCGTTGTCACCAACCACATCGTCAACTGGCTCTCGCCGATGAAGGAACGCACCACGGTTGTTCTGGGTGAGCGCGGCGCGTTCATTGCCGACACAATTTCTGCGGACTTGACGTTCGTCGAGAACGGTACCTTCCAAACGGATTGGGACTCCATTGCGGCCTTCCGTGGCGTTTCCGAAGGCTCTTCGACCCGCTTTGCTTTGGCCAAGCGTGAACCATTGAAGATGGAACACGAGGCCTTCCGGGATGCGGTCCTGGGCAAGTCGATGAACATTGTCACAATGGCCGAAGGGCTTGAGACCCTCCGGGTCGCTGAGGCTGTCCTCAAGTCAGCCGAAACCGGCGCCGTCGTCGCGCTTTAGCCGGAGAATAGTTGCACATCTGAACGGGAGGCTGGCGCTGGCCAAGCCTCCCGTTCGTTTTTCAGGTCAATCGCCGCCGTCCTCCAGCGCGCCCCCGAATCGGGATTAGATCGTAACGTCGGGTAGCCTTGACCAGTAGACGTGGGCATTTTTGTGCCCGCACGCCAATACACAGGAGAGTTTGTGAACGCTGATCTCGTCGTCGTCGGCTCGGGTTTCTTTGGCCTGACCATTGCAGAACGCGCCGCTACCGAGTTGGGGCTGAAGGTTGCGGTGCTTGATCGCCGTCACCACATTGGTGGAAACGCCTACAGCGAGAACGAAGCAAAGACGGGAATCGAGGTGCACCGTTATGGAGCACACCTCTTCCACACGTCCAACGAACGCGTTTGGGAGTACGTGAACCGGTTCACCAAGTTCACCAACTACCAGCACAAGGTGTACACCAGCCACAAGGGCGAGGTGTACCCCATGCCCATCAACCTTGGCACCATCAACCAGTTCTTCCGCTCGGCAATGAGCCCCTCGGAAGCGAAGGCACTCATTGCCGAACAGGCCGGCGAACTTGCCGGAACGGATCCCCAGAACCTGAATGACAAGGGCATCCAGCTGATCGGACGCCCGCTGTACGAGGCGTTCATCAAGCACTACACGGGCAAACAGTGGCAGACGGATCCCAAGGACCTGCCGGCGGAGATCATTTCCCGCCTTCCCGTGCGCTACAACTACGACAACCGCTACTTCAACGACACCCATGAAGGCCTGCCCGTTGACGGCTACACCGCCTGGATTGAGCGTATGGCGGACAACCCCAACATTGAAGTTGTCCTCAACACGGACTTCTTCGACGACGGCGAGTTCGGCCGCTCGTCCGTCCTTGGCCAGGTGCCCGTCATCTACACCGGCCCCGTGGACCGCTACTTCGACTACGCCGAGGGCGACCTTTCCTGGCGCACGATCGACCTTGAGGAAGAGGTCCTTCCCATCGAGGACTTCCAGGGTTGTGCCGTAATGAACTACCCCGATGCCGAGGAAAAGTACACCCGCATCCACGAATTCCGCCACTTCCACCCGGAGCGCGACTACACCAAGGACGCTACGGTCATCATGCGGGAGTTCTCGCGTTTTGCCGAGAAGGGCGACGAGCCTTACTACCCCGTCAACACCTCCGACGACCGCCAGAAGCTGCTGGCCTACCGCGATCTCGCCAAGGGCGAGAAGTCGGTGCTGTTCGGTGGCCGGCTTGGTACCTACAAGTACCTTGATATGCACATGGCCATCGGCTCGGCACTGTCCATGTACGACAACAAGATCAAGCCGCACTTCACCAGCGGCGCAAAGCTTGAAAGTGGGGGAGTGGACGCGTGACCGCCACAACAAATGAAAGCCAGGAGATCGCCATGACGGCTTCCACCGCCGCGGATGTTCCCGTTTCCACGGAAGAAAACCTGCGGATTGTTCAGCGGGTCATTTTCCCGGCGAACCGTGACCTTGACACCCTTCCTCTCTACGTGGATCCCGACACAAGCACGGTCCAAAAGGGCAGCCAGGGAAGCTCCGAAGTGCAGGCAGTCGGCATCGCCCGGCAGCTGCACCCGGAGGACATCCTTGACCGGGGTTCCGTCCAGGTCCGCCGCGGAGAACGCCTCTCTTTCGGTTCCTACTTCAATGCCTTCCCTGCCAGCTACTGGCGTAAGTGGACGGTTGCCACGAAGACTGTCCTCCACCTCGAAACCGAGGGCGAAGGAACCATCATCGTCTACCGCTCCAACGCCCGTGGGGCTTCCCAGCGTGTCGATTCCGTGCTGGTCGAAGGATCCGCCGCGAACGATTTCGAGTTGACGCTGGCCCCGTTTGGCGACGGCGGCTGGTACTGGTTCGACCTGATTGCCGGCGGCGAGGGCATGGCGCTGAAGAGTGCCCACTGGGCCGTACCCGACGAAGGTCGTCCCCACGGCCGTGTCACCATGGGTGTCACTACCTTCAACCGTGCGGACTACTGCCTGGAAACCATCAAGGCCATCGATGGCGACGCCGGACTCCGGGAAATTCTTGCCGAACTGATCATCGTCGACCAAGGCAACAAGAAGGTCGCTGACGAGGCTGGCTTTGACGCCGTCGCTGAGTCCATGGGTGACCAGCTGCGGATCATCAACCAAGGCAACCTTGGTGGTTCGGGTGGTTTCGCGCGCAATATGTACGAGATGCTCGTGTCCGACAAGAGCGATTACGTCATGCTGCTCGACGACGACATCGAACTCGAGACCGAAGGCGTGATGCGCGCGGTAGCCTTCGCCGACCTGTGCAGGAAGCCGACCATCGTTGGCGGACACATGTTCGACATGTACAACAAGTCGGTCCTCCACGCGTACTCCGAGGTGGTCAACTTCTACCGGTTCCTTTGGGGTCCGGTAGAGGGACTTGGCAACCACGACTTCTCGCAGGCGGGTCTGCGCTCGACGCCGCAGCTGCACCGCCGCTGGGACGCCGACTACAACGGTTGGTGGATGTGCCTCATCCCCAAGGCCGTCGTTGAGACCATTGGGCTCTCGCTGCCTGTTTTCATCAAGTGGGACGACGCCGAGTACTCTCTTCGCGCCCGCGCAGCCGGCTTCCCGACCGTGACCCTTCCCGGTGCAGCGGTCTGGCACGTTTCCTGGGCCGATAAAGACGACTCCGTGGACTGGCAGGCTTACTACCACGAGCGCAACCGCCTCATCGCGACTCTCCTGCACTCGCCGTTCCCCAAGGGCGGTCGAATCCTCCGGGAGAGCCTCAACGCGGACATCAAGCACTTGGTGTCGATGCAGTACTACCCTGAGCAAGCCCGCGTCATGGCCCTGCGTGATGTCTTGGCTGGACCAGGCGATCTTCACAAGCAGCTGCCCACCACCATGCCGAAGCTTCGTGCCATGCGCGACGAATTCCCGGACTCCCAGATCAAGACGGACCCTGCCGCCTTCCCGGAGGTCTTCCGGAAGCGTCCGCCGAAGAAGCCCCAGTCCTACAAGCAGCCCGGTGCGCTTGGCCTTCTTCCGTGGGCAGTCAAGACTGTCTTGAAGCAGACCCTGGCTCCCGTTCGTGACACCGCCAAAGCCAACCCCGAGGCCCACGTGGCCCACCAGGACGGGAAATGGTGGAGCCTGGCGCACCTCGACAGCGCTGTGGTCTCGAACGCTGATGGCACCGGTGCATCTTGGCATTTGAGGGATCCCAAAATGGCCCGCCAGCTGGTGGTTGAGTCTGCCAAGCTGCACGCGCAGCTGTTCTCCAACTGGGAGACCCTCCGCGCACAATACCGTGATGCGCTTCCGGAGATCACCTCGATGGAGTCTTGGCGCAAGACGTTCGAAGCATCGGAGCCTAACAAGTAGCAATGGCCACTTCCACTGATACATATGCTGTTCCAGGGGTAGGTGCTGGCCTGCTGGACGTCTACCGACGCCGGTACCTCCTCAAGCTGATTGTCCGTAAGGAACTCCGGGTCCGCTACCGGGGTTCGGTCCTCGGATTGGCCTGGTCCTATGTCAAGCCCCTGGTCCAGTACGTGGTGCTGTTCTTCGCCCTGGGCATTGTGCTGCGTGTTGGGGACCAGATCCCCAATTACGCGCTGTACATGTTCTCCGGCGTCATCGTCATCAACTTTTTCTCCGAGGCGTTCTCGAATGCCACGCGCTCCATTGTTTCCAATGCTGCCTTGGTGAAGAAGATCTACTTGCCGCGCGAGCTGTTCCCGGTAGCTTCGGTGTGGGTGGCTGCGGTTCACTTCCTGCCACAGCTGGTGGTATTGCTTGCCGCTGCCCTGCTCACTGGCTGGCACCCGGATGTCTTCCAGCTCATTGGTGCAGCACTGGGCTTTGTCATCGTTGCAGTCACGGCGACTGGTCTTGGCTTGCTGGCCGGTGCCATCAACGTCTTTTTCAGGGACGCTGAGAACATCGTCGACATGTTGATGATGATCGTCACGTGGACCTCGCCCGTTCTGTACGACTGGACCATGATCAGGCGTTTGGCCCCGGAGTGGGTGCTGGCGATTTATCAGCTGAATCCCATCACTGTGGCCGTCGAGCTCTTCCACTGGGCGTTTTGGTACCCCACAGTCAACCGACCCGTTGAACTGCCGCCCCATTTGATGTGGACGGGATTGCTCGGGTTTGGAATGGCTGCATTGTTCCTCATCATCGGCCAGCTCGTCTTCCGACGACTTGAGGGCCACTTTGCGCAGGAGGTCTAAATGGGTGCTGCTGTAATAGTCAAGGACCTCAAGAAAACGTTCAACCTACGCCACTCGCACTCCTTGAAGGAGACGCTCGTTTGGCTCGTGAAGGGACGTCGAGGAGACCTCACCAGGAAATTCGACGCCCTCCATGACGTCAGTTTTGAAATACAGCCGGGGGAGACAGTCGCCTTGCTGGGCTTCAATGGCTCGGGCAAATCAACGCTGCTGAAACTCATTTCAGGCGTTATCCTCCCTGACAAGGGCACGGTGCGCACCAAGGGCCGTGTAGCCGGGCTGATCGAGGTTGGCGCGGGCTTCCACCCGGACCTGTCCGGGCGCGAGAACGTATTCCTGAACGCTGCCATCCTCGGGATGACGGAACAGGAGATCAACGAGAAGTTCGAGGACATTGTCGCCTTCTCCGAGATCGAACAGTTCATCGACACCGAGGTCAAGTTCTATTCCTCTGGTATGTTCCTGCGCCTGGCCTTTGCCGTGGCGGTCCACACCCAGCCGGACATCTTCCTGGTGGACGAAATCCTGGCCGTGGGCGATGAGCCGTTCCAGCGCAAGTGCCTCGCCAAGATCAAGCAGCTTTCGGACGAGGGGCGCACGCTCGTCGTTGTCAGCCACGACCTCGACATGATCTCCAGGATCTGCGACAGGGGAGTGGTGCTTTCCTCTGGCACGGTGCAGTTCGAAGGGCCGGCTGACGAAGCCGTGGCTTGGCTGCGCGAACACTGACCCCTACGTGAGCTAAAGCCTCCGGAGTCCAAAAGGCCGTTGTGCCCCTGTCAACACAGAGGCACAACGGCCTTTTGTTGTTGTTCTTTCCCCTTCCGAAGGGAAAGCGGACTAAAACCATGCATACGAAAAGAGCGTCCATCCCTTTGGGGTGGACGCTCTTTTCGTAGCTGCAGCCGTTGAGGGGCCTACACAGTGACCTTTTCGGCTTGTTCCTGCACTACCTGGCCGGCAGACTTCCCACGGCGGTAGCGCCTTACGTAGTGGAACACGGTGAACAGCAGAATTCCGAACCACGCAGCAGCCTGTGCTGCCAGTCCCATGGTGAGTCCCGGCGTCGTGAAGGAGATGTCAACTGACTTGGCACCTGCGGGGAGGTCCACCATAATGACGCCGGCAGGTCCCTGGGTAAGTTTCTGCGTCTCGCCGTCGACCTTGACGGTGTAACCGGGCCACGCGAGCCGCGCGAAAGTCAGCTTCCCCGCACTTCCGCTGCCTGACAACTCGACGTGTTCGTCGTTACCGTTACGGACTGCATCCTGGACGGTAATTCCGTCCGATACCCACGAAACCGTGCCGGGGTGCGGCAGCGGGTTCTGGCGCTGCAGGATGGTCCTTGTTTCATCCGAGGCCACAATGGACCAACCCGGTGCAATGTCCAACTGGTCCGGGGCGATCAGGGTCTTCTGGACGGCGACGGTCTCTACCTGAAGCACGTCGGCCAGCGTCGCGTTGATCTCCGGTGATGCCTGCTTGAACAACTCCGTGTAGGCCAAGGGGCACGTTTCACCGCGGTAGTTCATGCACAAGGCATTGACGTACGTAGTGAAGCTGATTCCGCTGTAGCGGCCCATGCTGTTGTTGATGTCGGCATTGAGGATCTGGTTGCCGTAGAGGAGGCGCCCCTGCGTGAATTCCTCTCCAGTGATCTTCATGGTGTTGAAGATCTGGATGGTATTGCCCTTGTAGTTGCTGGTCGCCTCCCGCAGCGTGTCGGCGTCGACGGGGGAGCCGATGCCGGCCACTGCGTTGTTGGGTACGAACTGCCGGGACTGCATGCCCAAAGTGGCGATGGTGCCGATGACCAAGACGGCGGCCAGGCCACGGTACCCGAACCGCTTCCAACCCAGGACAGCAAGCGCCACCAGAACCAAGGTCACTGCAAGCGTAAAGAACTGCCACTTGCCGCCCTCGGGCACCATGGACCAGGCGCGGTAGGTTCCGAAGCCAAGGATCGCCACCGTGATCACCAGGCGCTGCTTCCAGGCGGTCGTTTTCAGGCCTGCCGAGGCAACAACAGCCACCAGGACAATGACACCGAGGTACACATACTCGATGAGACGGATGGGCCAGCGGAACACCAGAACCTGGGAGGGAGCAAACGTCAGGAGGAAGTAAATTCCCGTGATGATGTAAATGCTGAAAATTTGGCGGGACCGGTTGCGGAAGCTCCGGAAGTCAAGCCAGGGAAGCAACGGCAGGACGAACCAGGCCAGGTAGCTCGATGGAACGTTGTCGATCGGGGCCCAGAAGTTGTTGATCCGCGGCCTCATGGAGGAGGTACTCATCGTCAACAGGGAAGACATGTCAGGCGAGAGGAACAGGTCGTTGAGAATCTCGCTCTGTTGCCTCACGGTAACCGCGGAGCTGAGGGGCAGGGGGAAGTAGACCAAGACGGCGGTCAAACCCACCAGCGCGCCTACGATGACGATCGGAACCAGGCGACGCCAGTGCCGCATCAGCATCAACTCGATGGCAACTGCAGCCAGGACGATGATGACGCCGATGGCACCGTAGGGATTGCCCGCGGTCATGGTCATGAAACCAAGGAGGAACGGCAGGAACGGTGAGGTGTTTCGACGCGCATAGCGGCGCACGGACCACCAGAAGACCGTAATCCAGGCAAACGCCATCAGGCCGCCCGGCCAACGGGCGGCCTCGTAGAAGAGGGTAAAGCCGCTGAACGGAATGGCTACGCCTGCGGCAAGGGCCAAAGGCCTGTTCGAGCCGTAATCCCGGGCGAGCATAAAGGTGCCAAAGGCCAGCAGGGCGATGAACTGGATGATGATGAAATAACTCGCCAGCGACAGGTTCTCAAAGTTGGAGACGATGACGGAGTTGACGATATTGACGGGATTGAAGATTCCGTAGCCCACCTCGGCAACAATGTTGCCGCCAACCCAGCCCCCGGGTTCCATCAAGGGGAACCGGCCGGAGCGGATCTCTTCACCCATGTGCCGCCACAGGGGAAGGAATGACTGCATCATGTCATCCCAGTAGTAGAACGTGGGATTGAACAGCCGCGGGATGATGGAGGAGATTGCCGCGATGACGGCGGTAACAATGCCCCAATGCCAATCGTGCTGCATGAGGTAGCGCCGTTTGGTGATCGGTTGGCGCTGGGCAGTGGCCCCGGAGGTTACTGCTGTCATGGTGGTACCTTGCTCCTTAGCAGGCGGCATACGTTTGGAAATAGGCCCGAAGAACGCCCGGGAATCGTGGAAACCCGGGCGCGCCAAAGACCCACAGCATCAGCTGGGCTCTGAGGAGGATTCTCCGGAGGGTTTGGAGGCTGACTGTTGGCGCCACCGGAAATGCACAAAAGCGATGCCAACGCAGAGCAGGTCTGCGACGGTGAACATGATCCGGGACAGCGCGGCAATGGCGGTTGCAGCACCGGCTGTCATCATGCCGGCCAACGCGAGGATGAGGATGGCCTCACGGGCACCAACGCCGGCAGGAAGCAGGAATGCGAGCACACCCAAGGTCATTCCGAGCGCCAAGGCTCCGGTAAGGACGAGGAAAGTGGCCAGGTCCAAGGTTGCCTCGTGACCTACGAGGATCCACAAGTGCAGTCCGAAGCAGAGGTACATAAGAACGCCAAGAATGAAGGCCTTGACCATGGTGTTTGCCTGAATGCGCTCAGGCAGCGGGGGCCTGCGGAATACCTTGAGCACGAAGTTGACCAGGAAGGTCACGACGTTCGGGTTCATCGCCAGGATCACGACGGGCAGGATGACGTACAGCCACTGCAGATTGGGTTCGCGCTGCACGAGGATCGGCAGCGCTGAGGCTCCAACCACCAAGGCCGCGCCGATGGTGATGCCCGTGCTCACCAAGGAGGCCACGAAGACCTGGGCCCTCGCAATGCCGTTCTTGCGGCCGAGCTCCATCTGGAGGACGAACGCCCAGACGGAACCGGGAAGGTATTTGCCGATCTGACCGACGAGGTAGATCTGGTTGAGGACCAAGCCCTGTGGTTCGATATCCACGGCCCTGAGCAAGCTGGCCATGACGACCCGCCACATGTACATGCCGAGAAGAACACCCGGAATGAGGGCAAGCAGGGAAAGCAGCACCTGCCACCATTGCAGTGCGAAGACAGTAGCCTGAACCTGGGGCCATTGGACTGCGATGAAGTAGACGGCAGCGGCAAAGACGATAACCACAAGCGCACGCCGGGCAAAATCCACCAGCTTGGCTTTGGTGGTCTTCGCGGGCGGCTGTTCCAGGTTCACGTCGTTCTCGTTCGACGGTGTTTCTGCGATGGATCCCGTCATGGGGCGTGGGTCCCAGCGCTGGGAGCCGCTGCGAGTTCACTCTTCCTGCGGCGCATGGCCACCAGGCCTTTGAACATCTTGACGACGTCGGCAGTACGGATGGTGGTTTCGCCGGGTTCGTCGTCGGGGGCCAAGGTGACGGGTACTTCGACGATGTCGAAACCCTGCTTCTCGGCCGCGTAGACAACCTGGGTGCTGAAGAGGAAGCCGGGATCGTCGAAGCGATGCACCATGCTCCGCAACCAGCCGCCGTCGACAATCAGCGTGCCTTGGGAATCGCCAACCTTGGATCCAAGAATCACTTGCCGAAGCGTCTTGAAGCCGAAAGTGGTCAGTCCCCGCAGGGGGCTGCGCTGGATGTTCGAATTCTTGTGCGCTTTGGAACCAATCACCACATGCGGCTTGGGGGTGAGCTTTGCGTCTTCATCAAGATCATCGGTCCCGAAAGGGAGGTCGTCTGCCGTGAGGAGTACCCGTCGACCGGAACTGGCTTCAATGCCTCGCCGGTACGCGTTTCCCATCCCTTTTTCGCTTTGGAGAACATGGAACGTTACGTTCGGAGTATCCACCGCGTGCTCACGGGCAACCTGAAGTGTGTTGTCGGAAGATCCGTTCTCCACGATGATGATCTCGGAGCTGCCACTGGTTAGATAGCCGGAAAGGCGCGCCATGGTTGTCGCCAAAATCCGTTCTCCGTTATAGACCGGGATCACAACGGAGAGATCCGGTTGGCCTGCCTGGTCGAAAGTCAAGACTCTCCTCGGTAGTTCGTGCCGACGAATTCTTGACGCCAGCCGCAGCCCGCAACGCTGGCGTCACGAGGTCCTTGCAAACCCTCAGTCTAGTTCATTGCGGCAAACGATCCGTGGAAGCACGGTGTGCTCACGGAACGCAGCCAACGAAAGGGGTGCACCGGATATTCTCCGATGCACCCCTCGAAACGGCAAGCTGGCGGTTCAGTCCACTAGGGGAGCGACGTGAATCCTTGCCATCCTGTTCCTACTTGTCCCCAAGCAAGCCACCCACCGGTGCCATTGCCTGGGTAGAGCCACAGATTGCCGTTGGCATCCCTGGCGAGGACGTCGGGCTTGCCGTTGCCATTGAAATCGCCTGGGCCAAGGAGGGCAGTCATGCCACCCCAGCCGCTGCCGATCTGGGAGCGGCTGCCCCAGCCACCGGTGCCATTGCCCGGATACAGCCACAGGGCGCCGCCGGTATCCCGGGCAATCACGTCGGTCTTGCCATCGCCGTTGAAATCGCCGGTGCTGAAGATGGCATTCATGACGTTCCAGCCGGCCCCGACCTGCGTTGACCCTGCGGTGAACTTGCCCAGGCCGTCTCCCTTGTAGAGCCACAGCACGCCCGAGGCGTCCCTCGCAAGAAGGTCGGATTTGCCATCTCCGCTGAAGTCACCGGGAGCGACGACGGCCGTCATTCCACTCCAACCACTTCCCACCGATACCGCCGGCTGCCAACCGCCTGTTCCGTTGCCCTTGAAGAGCCACAGTTGTCCGGCAGCATCCCGGGCGAAGACATCGCTGCGTCCATCTCCGCTGAAGTCCCTTGTAGGAATGATGAGGTTGTAGTTGTTCCAGGAGGTACCCGTGTTGACTTTGCCCAGCCAACCGCCTGTCCCGTTGCCTGGGTAGAGCCACAGTGTTCCGGCGGAATCCCGGGCCAGGACGTCATTCTTGGCGTCCGAGTTGTAGTCCTTCCAGGTGTTGGCGGGGGCCGGCGGCACGGTGTAGGTCTGCGAGGCGACCGCCGATTGGTTTCCTGCGGTGTCAACGGCAAAGTACTTCACCGTGGTGGTTGCCGTGGGCGTGATCGTCACCGTTGTGGTTCCAACCTGGCTGGAAACAGTCGGGGTGGAATTATCGGTGGTGTAGTAGATCTTTGCCCCGGCTTCTGTCGTCAGCGTGACGCTTTGTCCCAGGGTGATGTTGCCGCCCTGGGGGCTGGCAGTTACAGTCGGCGCAACGTTGTCCAGTACGTACACCTGCGTCTGTGGCGCAGAGGCATTGTTCGAAGTATCCACCGCAATGTACTTGAGCGTCTTGCTGCCCATTGCGATGGGAGCGGTGTACAGCGTGCTGGCCGTATTGGGTGTGCTGCCATCTTCCGTGTAGTAGATCTTCGCGCCCGCTTCATTGGCCGTGAGCGTGATCTTGCTCGAGGGGCCGTAGGTGCCTGCAACGGGATCCGCCGTCACGGTTGGTGGTGTTGTGTCAGCGATGAAGACCGTGAAGTTCACGCCGGCCACCGTCGTGTTCCCCGCAGCGTCCCGGGCTTCAACTTCGAACCTGTTCGGACCGTTGGCGATGTCGGCGTAAACCTTGGGGGAGGTACATGCCGTGAAGGCATCTGTCCCCAGCCGGCAGCGGAATCCGGCCACGTCCGGTGCAGTCGAGGCGAACTGGAACTGGTATCCGGCACCCACTGTGGCGCCACTGGCCGGAGCCGTGATTGCCACCTGCGGAGCCGTCAGGTCCGCTGTCACGTTCAAGGAAGCAGCGGGGCCGACGTTACCGGCGGCATCCGTGCTCCTGATGCGCAGGGTGTGCGCACCTTCTGTGGTCAGCGTGAAGGTGTCACCGGGTACGCAGGCCTTGAAATCAGCGTCCGCCGTGGAATCAACCGAGCAACTCAGCGTGGTTCCGGCTTCGAAGGTCGCGCCGAGTACTGGTTTGCCGTTCACCACCTGTCCGCTGTTCGGTGCGGTGAAGACAGGCGCAGCAGGGGCCACGGTGTCCACGGTGAACGTCCGCGAAACGGGAACGCCTCCCGGAGCTGGCCGTACCGAGAAGGTCTGCGGTCCGTTGGCCAGTACAGCTGAGGTGTACGTGCCACTGGTGCAATCCGTCCAGGCTCCACCGACGGAGCATTCCAAAGCGCTGCCGCTCGGATCCGCGCTGACACCGAACGTTGGTGTGGTGTCGTTGGTGAAGGCGGGGTTAGGTGACTGCGCGCCACTTGCCAAGGTCGGCCCGGAGGTGATCTGGGCTATGACTCCACCCAGGAGGCTCATCTTTCCTTGGCCGGTAGCCGGAGTCGCATTCAGTTGTCCGGGATCATCCAAGACCAGCAGCTGGCCGCCGCGCATGCCCAGGCCACTGATCTTGCTGAAGCCCAGTGCCCAGGAGTTGTCAACAACCCCCGTATCGAGGTTCAGTCGTGACACCTTGTCCTTGCCGGCATCGGCCGCAGTGGTGCCGGTGCTCGTGCCTGTGTAGATGATGTGCGCATCGTAGTCGTAGTAGATCGACGATGCGACGCCAACGTTGTAGGACGCCAGCGGCACGTAGTTGGTCATGTCGCCGTCGTCCGGGGCTGAAAAGGCCCGAAGCCCGGTGGTTTCCAGCACGTAGACGCTGACGTGACCGTTGCTGTCCCAGCCAGCGGCTACGAGGCCAAGGGCCTTCGTGGTGACCGAGGCGATGGTTTCGATGCTCGGGTGCTTGATGGTCGGATCAACGATCTTGATGATGGACCGCGCATTCGCAAATGAAAGGTAGATGTTGCCGTCGGGTCCGTCGCTGACGGCGTTCGGCCTGACATCTCCATCCAGGATGGAGAGTGTGCTGCTGTACTCGAAGCGGTTAAGGGAAGGGCTCCATTCGGCGCGGACCAAATGCGAGCTTCCCACCGAGGCGTCAGGAATGAACGCTATCTCGTCACCGCTGCCGATCTTGGCGGGAGTGGGATCGTAGATGGTGGCGACTCCGGGCACCTTTGCACCTTGCCCGGATCCGGGCAGGCTACCGCCCAGGCAGGTGTCCTTTTCCACGGCGCCGGGTTGCCCGTTGACTGGCTCGGACATACGGCAGAAGCCGGCGACACTGTCGGAGACCCATACTTTGCCGACGGGGTCCACCACCGTACCGGCAGCCTTGGTAAGGCCGGTGCCGACCACCTGACGCTGTTGGTCGGCGAAGGCCGGGGTGCTGGAAACGACGGCGGTCATTCCGGCAACGGCCAGAGCCGCTGCGGCCACGATTGTTGTCAGCTTCTTGCCGCGGAGCAGGCTGGGGGTGAAGATACGGGCTGCAGGCTGTTCCATCACGCCACTTCCTTCAGCCACTTGGTCAGGACTGCCGCCTGTGGTGCCATGGGAGCCAAAGTCAGGGCCCCCTTGACGATGGGCGGGCCGCCGAGACCGTAGAGGGCGGTACTGATGGTGGGGGGATTGCTGCGGGTGCATGCCTTGACTATCGCCAGGCAGATATCCGCCCGGTTGCCGGAGGCCCCGGCTTCAATAGCGACGTTGACGGCAGCGTTTTCCTCGGCTTCAAGGACCTGGGGCTGCGGACCGACGTAGGCGACGCGGACATCAGCGAATTTCTTGTACTGGGTGTTGGCCCAGACTTCCGGAAGGCTTGACAGCACTGCGAGCGAATTTCCATCCGCCCCGCGACAGTCAAATTTGTACCTTTTTACCGGTTCCGGTCTTTCGGGACGAGGAGTGTCGGCATCGCCGGCATTCGTTACGCCCAGCCGGAACGGCTCAACATTTTGCGTTACTTGGACAGAGCAGCCCGTAAGAACGAGACCGGCAAGGCCAAACTGGACGACAGCGCGTCTTGGCATATCCACCGAGGGATCCCCACTTCATTCGGATGCTCCCCAGCTCCGCATGCAGTTGGATGTTCGCCCCAGCCGTTGCCGGCTGCATTACTCCATCTTCTCCCATATTCCGCATTTGTCACTACTTAAGACGTCTTTTTCTGCAAGAAGAATTCCGGCTTGTCCTTCGACGGCGCCACCAGCCGCCTTTTGGCCACCATCCGGGCCTGTGACACTCCAGGTGCAGCCTTCCGGGGGCGTTTTCCTGAGATGAAACCTGCCGGCGGCCAGGCCGCCGTCGCCCACTGCATGCTGGCCGTCACCAGCGCGGGCCCCGGCGGCCCACAGGGCAATGATTTTTCCCTGGGGTGCTTTAGGGCAAAGCTGGCTGGCAGCCTGCAGGAGCTGGCGGCTGCTGCCGCCGAAGATTTGCGACGCCGAATCATCGCTGACCCGTGTGCAGAGTCCCAACGCCGCCAAGTAGGTCTCCAGACCCTGGGAGGGGTCCGTTCCGGGTGCGGCGATGGCGATGATCCTGGCTTCATCCTCCGTGGGCTCGTAGGGCTGTGGACCTTGGTAGCTGGCTGTACAAGAGTCCATGCGCACGTAGCCTGATGAGGCCCAGACCTCGGCCAGGCTCGAGTAAGTTGTGTCGGGCACTGCATTGAGGCTGGTACAGGAGTAGGAGAAGCGGCCCGAGTCATCCGGGTCCCCGGCACCCTGTCCGCTGCCCTCGCCAGGTTCGCTGCTTGGCTCCGCTGGAGTTTCCGACGGCGGTGCGGACTGCGGCGGGGACGTCGAAGTGGTGGGGGATGAGGAGGTGGCGGAAGTCGTGGGTGTTGCTCCCGGCGCCGAGGAACAGCCCGAGGCAAGCAGCAGCACAGCTGCAGCTGCTGCTGAAAGGTAGTGAAAACGCATCAGGGCCTCCAGCTCCATGGTTCTCCGGAGCGGTCAGCCGGGTCAATGGAATGCCCGGCGAATCGGGTATCGATACCGCTACGGTTTGTGCGGCAGGTGACGCAGGAGTAACGGAACGTTGAAGGCCTTGGCCGAGAGCCAAGGCCTTCAAAATCCCTGCGTGCCTAGGCGAGCATGGAATTCAGGGTGTTGATAATGGTGGCCTCCACGCCGCCTGTGCCACCCACGAAGTGGGCGATGTGGCCGTAGACGGTCATTGAGCCGCCAGCGATCCCGGGATAGTCCGGATCCCATCCACCCTCGTAACTTCCGCCCACCGAGTATGGTGGCAAGAACTGCGCACTCGGCAGGTAGTAGCAAGACTCATTACCGTAGCCGCCCACGATGACGGCATTCGCTCCACCGTATTTCGAGCGGAAATAGGCTGCGTATCCACTGACCAGCTCACCGCCGACAATGCCGATTTTCAGTTGCGGGCTGCCGCCGAACTTCCAGACCTGGAAGGGACACGTTACGGTCGTTGCGTAGCTGCCGCTGTCGATCCGCCCGATCATGACCTGGGCGTGGCGTCCGTACCACGCAGGGTTGCCGTCGAGGTTCGGCAGACGTGAAGCGTAGGCCGCCCTGACCGCCGCAAGGTTTCCAGCGGTGGGCGTGATGTCCAGCGGTATTTGGATCTCTTTGTAGCTTGTCTGGAGCGGACTGCCGATGGTTCGACCAGGCGTCTGCATTGCGATCGACACGGCTGAACCAAGTTTGGTGGCATATTCGTCGCGAAGGTCCCAGCTGGGTTCGCCCATGGGATTCTGGTCGCCTGCCGCGCCCTGGAGGAACAGGGCAAAGCAATTCGTATTGTTGTTTTCGATGTAGTTGCAAGCCCCGGCGGGGAAATCTCCGTCGAAGAGTGTGCGCATGCCGGCAGCCACAGGATGGCACGCGTAATTGAAAATCACGGCCCGCGCTTTGCCATTCGAGCGGCGCGCGACGATAACGGGGACAGTGTCTTCCAAGTACGGCAAACCCGCCCTGTTGTAGGCGATGCTCGCCGTCGTGACCTTGTAGTCGAGCGTGACCGCTGTCTGTGCGTTGTTGAGCGCTTGCTGGGCCGCGTCCACGAGGTCGTCCTCGAGGTGCTGGCTGTAGGTTTCCACCATCGACAAGTCAGATAGCCCGTAGCACATGAACGGGTGAAGGGTGTCAACCACTACAGGCCCGTTATGCGTGTGGGTCGACTGGATCAGGATGTCACCGTTGGTCCAGTTGGCCAGCTGAAGGATCCTTGCCCTGGCGCTTTGATGGATTGAGCGCGGTAAAGCAAGTATGTCCACGCTCATGATGAGGTTCGGCGAGCCGTCCTCCCACAGTACGATCGCGCGGACCCACAGGGATTCGTAAGGTGCGCTGCTGGTGGCCTCGCGACCACCGTCGAGGGTCCCGTACCCCGCCATGTACGGATTGACATCGATGGACGGGGAAATGCTGACCTTGGCCGTAGAAACGGTAAACGCCATGAAAGATCACTCCTTGATTGTGCGCTCGTGGTGACCTTCGTTTGCCCCCAAACAAAGCCCGTTTCCCATTGCGCTGAACAGCCAAAACGTGAGACCACCTTCATTAGACCACGCAATGTTCGGATATGACGCCTATCCATTGCAGCGGACATCATTTGTTTCATTTCCGACGCTTTCCGGCGAAAAAACGGAAAGGGCTCGCACGCTCCATTCCGGAGTTTGCGGGCCCTTCCCGACAGGGCGTTCCGTGCTTTCGGCTACCTTGCAGCTGGTGAGAGGATTTTCAGGCCACCCCAGCCGGACCCGATCACGCTGGGCGAGCCCCATGTACGGTTTTGCCCGACGGGGTAGTAGCGAAGTTCACCGCCGGTTGTTCGACCGATGATTCCGGTTGTGTTCGCTCCCGCAAATCCGCGGATGGCTCCGTAACTGTTGATGACATTCCATCCCGTCCCGACGGTTGACGGAGCTTCCGTGATGAAAGCCCCGTTTCCGTTGGATCGGTAGAGCATGAGGTTGCCCGTGGCATTTTTCGCCAGGAGATCGGCGTTGGAGTCCTTATCGAAGTCCATTTGAACGATGTCCAGGCCTGACCAGCCCGTTCCGATTTGGGTACGGGTTCCCAAGGCACCGCCGGAGGGATTGCTGATCTGGAACAAACGGCCGGCCGGGTCATAACCCACGATTCCCGGTCGGGTATCGGACTTCTTCCACCGTCCTACCGTGAGGGTCCAGTCCTGCCAGCCTGTGCCGAGGCTGATGGGCCCGCCGAAGCCCCGGCCTTGCAGGCCCGGGTACAGGCTCAGCCTTCCATCGCTCCATTGCGCGAGGATGTCCAAAGCGCCATCGCCATTCCAGTCGGTGAGGAAACCGGCCTTCAACCCGGTCCATTGCGTTCCGATGAGCTCAGGGGAGTTCAGGGAGCCCGACCCTGAACCCGCGTACCGATACAGGTTGCCGTCCTGCCGAATGGCCAGGACATCGGGCTCGTCAACGCCCAGGGTGCTCTCAACATTGACCGGGGCGCCGCCTATAAGCATGGCGTCATTCCACCCCAAGCCTGTCAGGAAGCGGTTGCCCCAGGAACCTCCCACGGCCGGGTAATAGTAGAGGTCGCCGTTGGCAGCCCGAGCCTGCAGCCCCTGTGAACCCGCACCATTGAAGCCCGCGGAGGAGCTGACCGACGTCATGGCCGACCACCCGTTGCCAATGACCCGTGCAGGCTCTGAAACGAACGAGCCAAGCCCGTTGCTTCGATACAGCCGCATGGTTCCGTCGCCGGTCCTTGAGACCAGGTCCTGGCTGCCGTCGCCGTCGAAATCCAAAAGGTTGAACTGGTGCCCGCTGAAACCAGTGCCGATCTGGACGCCGCCACCCAGGGCGCCTCCAGAGGCATTTTGATACCGGTACAGGTTGCCGTCACCGTCCTGTCCAATGACACCGGGGAAGGCATCCCTTGAGTTCCACCATCCGGCAGCCAGGGACATTTCCTGCCAGCCGCTGCCCACTTGGATGGGTGTACTGAAGCCGCCCGCGGAGTTACCCCGATAGACCTGAAGGGTTCCGTCCGCCCATTGGGCCAGGATGTCCTGGACACCGTCCTGGTTCCAGTCGACAACATGGACGGAGAGGGCGTTGCCCCAGCCGGAGCCGATGGTGACCGGGCCGGATATTCGTCCTTGCCCGTCGGCGGGGAAGTTGTCTAGTCGTCCGGAGGGCATTGCTGCCAGCACATCCGCACCGGATCGGATCGAGGGATTCGAGGGTGCAGCCACGCCGCGTGCAAAGGTACGGAGCTCGTCGTAGGTGCCATTGAAGATGTTGGAGTCACCTTCGAAAGGACCGGTGCTGCTGTATTGCCACATGAAGTAGTCGTTCCAACTGGCCGGCAAGGATCCGGGCGAGTTGGTGGGATTGTTCCAGTAGGAGGCGATCCAGAGCGGGTAGCTTCCAAAGGTGCTGTTGCCCACGCAGGTGTTCCACCAGTCGGTGGTGCTGTAGATGACGGGGAATCTGCCGGTCAGTGCCTTGACGGTGTTGCCGAAGTCGGCTGCCCATTGACCCAGCTGGGCCTTGGACATGTCATAGCAGGTGTTGCCGAAGTAGAAGCCGTTGATGGTCCGTCCGGCATAGGGGTTGTATTCAATGTCCAGGACGGGCGGGAGGGTGTAGCCGTCTGCCGTCCAGCCGCCTCCGTTGGCCACGAAGTACCGGGCTTGGTCAGCCCCCGACGACCAGTTCGGGATGGCGAAGTGGTACGCGCCGCGGACCATGCCAACATTCCGGGACCCGTTGTACTGCTGGGCATAGTTTTCGTTGAGGTAGTAGTTGCCTTCGGAGGCCTTGACGTAGGCCCACCTCGAGCCCTGGCTCCATTGGCTTGACCAGTCGACATTGCCCTGATGCGCACTGACGTCCTGGCCTTGGATCCCGATGGTGGGACGCCAATGGTCCGGATCGGCTGCCATCGGTACCAACGCCTGGACCGCACCACCGACGGATTTGGCGCGTGCAGGTGCAGCCGCATCCTTGCTTTGTTTGGCGGTGACGACCCTGGGCGAGCGCTGGCCCATTTCTGCACCGCCGGCCGGGATGGCAGCGCGCATCGCGGCCTTCATGGTTTCAGCATCCGGCGCATTGCCCGGCATCGCCTTGGGCTGTGCGGTCTGCGCTTCTGCTTTGCTGTCGGTGTCGGGCGCGGGCGTGGTCGCGCCGCCAGGAGAAAGTTCGACGCCGGTGATCGGCGCTTGCTGGTCAGGCAACTTTCCGGGGGGAGGGCTGTTTTCGGCCGGAGACGACGCGGGGCCGTTACCTGCTGGTTTGGGGCCCTGGGGTGATCCTGGTGACGGAGCTCCGGAAGCTGGCGCCGGTTGGGGGACCGGGGTTTGGGCCCAAGCAGGCGCTCCAAGGAAACTGCCTGCCGTAAGGGCGACGGCCAGCGCCAGCCCTACGCGCGCCAAGGGAATGCGTCCCGCCGGGACCATCAATTTATGTTTCATCATCACATCCGGCCCTGTACCGCGGCTCAGCGGTGCATGGTGTGGCTTAGGGACAAGCTTCGGGCGCCTGCGCGTGAGACCATAGGCCAGCTCCTAACGGGCTTTACCCTAACATCCTGAAACAGGAGTGACTAGTGGGATTGACGGTGCTGTTGTGACTGGCGATTCCAAGTTATCCACATACCGCGCCGACAGACTTGAGGCGGCCCCCTGGCTCACTTAGCGTAAATCACTCGAGATGCGCCTCTCGTTTACGCCATCATGACCATTGGGGAGAGCTGTGGATGCAGTAAGGATCGTCGAGGGAGAGGTCCGGGAACTGATCCGGCGCCGTGGCTTGGATCCCCTGGAACGGGCCGCGGACGTCCGCTCCCTGGTGGATGAGGCGGTCAGGGATTACGACGAGCGCGCGCTGCTTGCTCCGCTTCCTCCTTTGGGTCATCTTGAGACTGCCCGTCGCCTCATTTTTGACGCCGTCGCGGGCTTCGGGCCGCTGCAGCCGTTCCTTGATGACGATGCCATCGAAGAACTCTGGATCAACGCTCCCCATGAGGTCTATGTGGCCCGTAACGGCGAGTCCGAGCTAACCACCGTTAGTCTGAGCGAGCAGCAAGTCCGCGATCTGGTCGAGCGAATGCTGAAGACTTCCGGACGCCGGCTCGATTTGTCATCGCCCTTCGTTGATGCAGCGCTCCCGGACGGGTCAAGGCTCCACGTCGCCATCCCTGACATCACCAGGAGGCACTGGGCCGTGAACATCAGAAAGTTCACCGCCCGGGCAAGCAGGCTCGAGCACCTCGTTGAACTTGGCAGCCTGTCACCCCAGGCGGCGAGGTTTCTCGGTGCAGCCGTAGCCAGTGGACTCAACATTCTTGTTTCCGGGGCCACGCAGGCTGGCAAGACCACCATGCTCAATTGCCTTGGCGCCCACATCGGTTCGCGGGAACGCGTCATTACTGTTGAAGAGATCTTTGAACTGCAGCTTCCTTTGCGTGACGTGATCGGACTTCAATGCCGTCAACCGAACTTGGAAGGTGAAGGCGAGATCCCACTCCGCAGACTGGTCAAGGAAGCCCTGCGGATGCGGCCGGACAGATTGATTGTTGGCGAAGTCCGCGAAGCTGAAAGCCTGGACATGCTGATCGCCTTGAACTCAGGCCTGCCGGGCATGTGCACCGTACACGCGAATTCGGCACATGACGCCGTCACCAAGATTTGCACCCTGCCCCTGCTGGCCGGGGCCAACATCGCCAGCGCCTTCGTCGTTCCCACTGTGGCCTCGTGTATCGACCTTGTGGTCCACTGTGGCCGGCATCCCTCGGGGCGAAGGCAAGTCACCGAAGTCCTTGCTTTGGGCAGGCGGGTGGAAAACGGGATCATCGAGTCCTCCACTGTGTTTGGGATGACGGCGGGCCAGCTTCAACCGAGACCAAATGCGATGCCGGCTGCCGAAAAATTCGCCCGCGCAGGCTTCGACGTCTCCGCCCTGCTCGAGGTGAACTGATGGCGCCGCTCTTGGGGATTCTAGGCGGCTTCGGGCTATTCCTTATCTGGTGGTCCACGTGGGAGCCGCCAGCTCCACGGCTTGGAAAAAACAAGCGGCGTCGCTTGGAGCAGCTGCTTCTGTCGGCAGGGATGGAACGAGTGACAGGACCCGCACTGCTCCTGACGTGCGGAGGCTTTGGCCTGGCAGCAGCGATTATTTTTTACGTCGCTACAGGATCTCCCGCAGTTTCGCTGTGCTTCGGATTGTTCGGATCCTGGGTGCCAGTGGCGATTGTTCGGTGGAGGGCGCGAAGGCGGCGTGCGTCGCTGCGTTTGCTGTGGCCTGATGTCGTGGACCACCTGCGTTCAGCCATTCGTGCTGGCCTTTCTCTGCCCGAGGCCCTCATCCAGCTCGGTTCCAAGGGCCCGGAAGAGCTCAGATCGCTCTTCCTTGACTTTGGCTCCGACTACCGCGCTGGAGGGCACTTTGAGGAAGCCCTGGACAGGCTGAAAGCCCGGCTCGCAGATCCTGTTGCGGACCGCATCCTTGAAGCCCTGCGAATGACCCGCGAGGTGGGGGGATCTGACCTGGGCCGTATGTTGGGGACCTTGTCGGACTTCCTGAGGGACAACGCCCGGACCCGCAGCGAACTGGAGGCCAGGCAATCATGGACCGTCAATGCCGCCCGGTTGGCGGTGGCAGCACCGTGGATAGTACTGGTGATGATGGCCAGCCGACCGGAGGCGATGCTGGCCTATAACTCAGCGGAGGGTGCAATGGTGCTCCTGGGTGGCTTGCTGGTCTCGGTGCTCTGTTACTCATTAATGCTCCGCGTCGGTGCATTGCCTGATGATGAGCGAGTCCTTCGATGAGCACGTCATTGGCTTTGGCCGTATTTGAGGGAGTGCTGCTTGGAGCCGGGTTCTGTTTGATCCTGGTGCGTCTGCCGTTCATGCGCAGGGTGTCTTTTTCCGAGCGCATCAGCCCACAGTTGAAGGCCAGGAATCTCGAATCCCGCCTACTGGCATACCCGGAACAAGACCTCACCCCTTTTGGGCCGTTGGAACGGATACTACGTCCCTTTTTCCGGGATGCCATGACCGCAATATCGCGCTTGAATATCGGGACAGCGGCCGCCTCAAAGCGGCTTGCCCGTTCGGGTTCCACGAAATCAATCCTTGATTTCCGGGTTGAACAGATTCTCTGGGGCGGTGGCGGCGTGATCCTGGCATTGTTGGTCATCGCGGTCCGTGCCGCAGCCGGACAGTTCAGTCCCGTCCTTTCATTCGTGGCCGTGATCGGGGGTGCCCTCGGGGGCTACGTGCTCCGCGATTTTGTACTCGGCCAGCGGATACGACGACGCGAAAGAAGACTGTTGTCGGAGTTCCCCAGCCTCGCGGAGCTCATGGCGCTGGCCGTGGCGGCCGGTGAAAGCGCGTTGGGGGCCATGGACCGGGTAAGCCGCACCTCCAAGGGGGAGCTCTCCAGGGAGTTCAGTTTGATCCTCGCGGATGCCCGATCGGGAAAGCCACTTGCTGAGGCGCTCCAAGCGTTTTCCGGTCGGGCAGAGTTGCCTCCGCTGGTCAGGTTTTTCGATGGCTTGGTGGTCGCTGTGGAGCGTGGAACTCCACTGGCCGACGTCCTACGGGCGCAGGCTGCCGATGTCCGGGATGCCGCGAAACGTGAATTGATGGAATCGGCGGGCCGGAAAGAAATAGCCATGATGGTGCCACTCGTTTTCGGCGTCCTGCCTCTCACGGTTTTATTCGCCGCGTTTCCTGCCATCGCGGCCCTGCAACTGAGCCTCTGAGGCCGACGGCCGCACACGGGCCGGGCTCCTGCCCTTCAGTCCGCTCTGGCAACAAATGTCATTAGACCACCACCACGATTGGGGAAACCATGAAAATCATCGCAAGCACGTCGTCCATTGCGTCCACAGCATCAGTCCGGACTCTCCCGGCCCGGAACCGACTCATGAGCGTTGTCCTTCGGGCAGTCCCTGGCCTTGCGGAACGAGAGCGTGGAGACGTGCCTGGATGGGTCATGATCACCCTCATGTCCGCTGCGCTGGTTGCCGGCCTTCTCGCCCTGGCTACGCCTGCTTTGAATGACATGTTCACTCAGGCCATGGCAAAGGTGGGCAAGTAATTCGTGCGTTGGGGCGGCAGGACCGGTGCGCCGCAGAACGGGGGTCGGCTGTGGTCGATTTCGTGCTGGTCGGAGCACTGCTGACCGTGTTTTGCATGTCAGTCATCCAGCTCATGCTGATACTCCATGTCCGCAATACGCTCATAGACGCCGCAGCGTCGGGAGCGCGCTACGGCGCACTGGCCGACCGGTCACCCTCGGATGCCGAAGCCCGAACAGTCGAGCTGATCACGTCTGCGTTGAACGCAGGATACGCGCAGGATGTCACCACCCAAGAAGTGGACATCGAGGGCATCCGCACGCTGGAGATTTCGGTGAGGGCACCGATGCCGGTTCTGGGGCTGCTGGGACCTGGCGGATTGATGGAGGTGCGCGGACATGCTGCGCTTCCTGGCTGAACGCGCAGGGGTCGCCGGGCGGGGACTCCGGCAAAGGGCACGCCATGCGCTGTGCCTGGCCGAAATGTCGTCTGATAGCAAACCTGGTTCCCGGAGCTTCGAAAGACAACGGGGGAGTGCGGTCGTCGAGTTCACCTTCCTGGCCATCCTGCTGATGGTGCCACTGGTCTACTTCGTCGTGACCATCGGGCAAATCCAGGGGGCATCGTTTGGCGTGGTCGGGGCGGCAGACCAAGCGGCAAAGGTTTTCGTCAGCCAGGCGGATCCGGCACGGGCCAAGCTTGCGGCTGAGCAGTCAGTTGTGGTGGCCTTGGCTGACTACGGGCACACGGCCGAACAGGCAACGGTGGAGATTGCCTGCGATCAGGAAGACTGCCTCGCGGCCGGGGCGGGCGTAACCGTGACGGTTCGCTTGGACGTACCTCTTCCGATGGTTCCGTTCGGGGACAAACTGCATTTGGACGCCAGCAGATTGAGCTCCTCCGCCACCCAAATCGTGGGACGATTCCAGTGAGCAGCGCAGGCGCAGGCCAAACCTCGGGTTTTGCCCCCACGGCCAGTCCCGGCAACGCAGTCCGGACGGGGCGCCGGCTCCGGGACCCAAGCCGGCTCCGGGCCCCACGCCGATTCCGGGGCCCAAGCAGGCCCGGCGACGACGGACAAATCACCGTGCTCATTCTTGGATACGTGCTGTTGGCCCTCCTTCTGGCCACCGTGGTGATGGCGGCGTCCGCAATGTATCTGGAGCACAAGAAGCTCCTGTCGCTGGCCGACGGTGCCGCGCTCGCGGCAGCAGACTCGTACCTGGTGGAGGACCTTCAAGGCGGGAACGTGCCTGCCGTATCACTGGCCGATGACCGGGTATTGGCCACGGCGGAGTCTTATCTGGACAAGAGCAAAGCTTTTGCCGCGCATGACCATTTGGTGGTAGCGCAGGGAACCGGGAGCGAACCCGGGGGCACCGCCGTTGTGGTCCTCAGGGCTGTGGCACATCCGCCGGTGGTCAGCTTCCTGGTTCCCGATGGGATTGTCATTGAGGCGAAGGCAACTGCGCGCTCAAGGCTGAGGCAGTAATCAGCGGCTGAACGCAGTAATGATGGGTTGGTCGCGTGGGCAACCGCCAGAGCAGCCCGGCCGATAGCGTACGCTGGGATAACCATGGCTGAAATAGATTTTCCCGCAGAAATCCGCGCCCTTCGAGCAACGTACAGCTCCATCGAGAACGTCACCGACGTTGATGCCCTCAAAGCTGAAATCGCCGAACTGAGCGAGCAAGCCGGAGCCCCGGATCTCTGGGACGACCCCGCTTCAGCGCAGGTAGTCACCTCCCGCCTGTCCCACCGGCAGTCGGAAGTCGAACGCCTGGAAAAGCTTGAGGCCAGGATCGACGATCTCGAAGTCTTGGTCGAACTGGGCCAGGACGAGGGCGATGAAGCATCCCTGGCTGAAGCTGCCAAGGAGCTGGAATCCATCCGCAAGGCCCTGGCTGAACTTGAAGTTGTTACCTTGCTCTCGGGGGAGTACGACGAGCGTGAGGCCGTCGTGACCATCCGGGCCGGAGCAGGCGGCGTGGACGCAGCCGACTTCGCTGAAATGCTGATGCGGATGTATCTGCGATGGGCCGAACGCCACGGCTACCCCACCACGGTGATGGACACCTCCTACGCTGAAGAAGCAGGCCTGAAATCGGCCACCTTCGAGGTCAAGGCACCGTACGCCTTCGGCACCCTCAGCGTGGAGGCCGGCACCCATCGCTTGGTACGCATCAGTCCCTTCGACAACCAGGGCCGGCGGCAGACCTCCTTTGCGGCAGTCGAGGTCATCCCGCTGATCGAGCAGACCGATTCCATCGATATCCCCGACAACGAGATCCGTGTCGACGTTTTCCGCTCGTCCGGTCCGGGCGGGCAGTCGGTCAACACCACTGACTCCGCAGTACGATTGACGCACATTCCCACGGGGATTGTGGTCTCCATGCAGAACGAAAAGTCGCAGCTCCAAAACCGCGCGGCGGCCATGCGGGTGCTGCAGTCCCGGTTGCTGTTGCTTAAGAAGGAACAGCAGGACGCCGAGAAAAAAGCCCTGGCCGGAGACGTCAAGGCATCGTGGGGCGACCAGATGCGTTCCTACGTCCTGAACCCCTACCAGATGGTCAAGGACCTGCGGACCGAACACGAAGTGGGCAACACGTCAGCTGTGCTCGACGGCGACATCGATGACTTCATCGATGCCGGTATCCGCTGGCGGACAGGTAACCGCAACGCCGCAGCCAGCTCCTAAGCAGGCAGCTGCCAGCGGCCTTCCAGGCTCCTCGTTTATTCGGCGACACGCCCCCTAAAGCCGCAGGATGCGGGCACGCCCGTGCGTATAGTCGAATGGCCGGTGCTCTCACTTCCCCCATCGAAAGCCCGCGCACCGGCTGTTGGACTGGGCGACTAATGTCATGTCCGGCGGGGTACTAAGGGCCATGATCAGATTTGAGAATGTCACCAAGGTCTACGAGCAGAATGCCCGACCGGCGCTCGATTCTGTCAGCCTTGAGATCAACCGCGGCGAATTCACGTTCCTTGTGGGCGCCTCGGGCTCAGGCAAATCCACTTTCCTCCGGTTGATCCTCAAGGAAGACAAAGCCTCAGCTGGGTCCGTCTACGTCGCGGGCCAGAATGTTGCCAACATTTCGAGTTGGCGTGTTCCCAAGCTGCGTCGCGGCATCGGTGTCGTGTTCCAGGATTTCCGCCTGCTGCCGCAAAAGAATGTTTTCGCCAACGTTGCCTTCGCCATGCAGGTCATCGGCAAGAGCCGTTCCATCATCCGCGAAACCGTCCCCGAGGTATTGAAGACTGTTGGCCTTGAAGGCAAGGAACGGCGCATGCCGCACGAACTCTCAGGCGGTGAGCAGCAGCGTGTGGCGATCGCGCGCGCCGTCGTAAACCGTCCCGGGATCCTGCTTGCTGATGAACCCACCGGAAACCTCGACCCCATTACCTCGATGGGAATCATGGGCGTCCTGGACAAGATCAACCAAAACGGCACCACCGTGGTCATGGCTACCCACGACGACGACATCGTGAACGAAATGCGCCGCCGCGTGGTGGAACTGAAGAATGGAAAAGTCATTCGCGATGAGGCCAAGGCCCTGTACACGTCCATGATTCCGGTAGTAGGCGAGTCGCGCAGGCTCAAGGATGCCAGTGGCGAGGAACTCGACCGCGCTCAGGGGGCACAGCTGTGAGGCTCCTTTTCATTCTGGGGGAAATCGGCAGCGGGCTGCGCCGGAACCTGTCCATGGTGATTTCCGTGGTCCTGGTGACCTTTGTGTCCCTGACCTTCGTTGGTGCAGCGGGCATGCTGCAAATGCAGATCAACCAGATGAAGGGCTACTGGTACGACAAAGTCCAGGTAGCCGTGTTCCTCTGCAATGACGGCTCGACGGCGGTCGGTTGCGCCTCGGGGCCGGCGACGAAGGAGCAGCAGGACAACGTCCGGGCCATGCTGGAGTCACCTGCCGTGAAGCAGTACATCAATGATTTCCAGTTCGAGTCACAGGCCGAGGCCTACAAGCACTTCAAGGAGCAGTTCTCCAATTCTCCAATCGTTGATTCGGTGTCCGAGGACCAGTTGCCGGCCTCGTTCCGCATCAACATGAAGAACCCCGAGAAGTACCAGATCATCAGTGAAACATTCTCCTCCCAGCCCGGAGTGGAGACGGTCAGCGACCAGAGACAGGTCCTGGAGCGTATCTTCTCCTGGATGAACGGAGCCTCGGTGGCTGCGGTAGGTGTCGCCGCGGTGATGATTTTCTGTGCGGTGCTCCTTATCACCACCACCATCCGGCTGTCGGCCTTCAGCAGGCGGCGGGAAACCGGAATCATGCGGCTCGTGGGAGCTTCGAAAACCGTGATCCAGCTGCCGTTCATCCTCGAAGGTGTCATTGCCGCCGTCGTGGGTGCGGTTTTGGCCTCTGTGACTTTGTGGCTGATGGCCCACTTCTGGCTCAACGGCGACCTCTCCAAGCAATTCCTGAACACCCCGTTCATCTCCTCCACCCAGGTCCTGGTGATTGCACCCGTGCTGATCGCACTGGGTGCCGGGCTGGCGGGGATCTCGTCGCTGTTGACACTCCGGAAATACCTGAAGGTATAGCCATGCCGCTGTTCGCCGGACTTTCCACTGCTGCAATCGAAAAGGACTCCTGATGACCACGTTGGACCCCATTTCCCTGCGGAGGCGCTTTGCCTCGGGCCAGGCACGGATGCTGGGTGCCGTCCTCGCCGTCGGGCTTGCCGTCAGTCTGCTGTCCGGAACGCCGACAGCCCATGCCGACAACCTGGATGACCAGCAAGCCGCACTGGAAGCGGAGGCAGCACGGGTGCAGGCGTCCTTGGAGTTTGTCGACGCGAACATCGCCAAAGCCGCAGGCGACCTCGTGATCTACCAGGGCCGCCTACCGGGCGCCCAGCAGGCTCTGCTCGAGGCACAGGGCCGCGTTGCAAGTGCGGTCAAGGAAGTCGAAGCCCTGGCCGCCCGCGTCGAGCTGGCCCAGCAGAACAAGGCCAAAATCACGGAGCAGCTGGAAAACGACAAGCAAAAGATCAGCGATACCAAGAAACTGATCGGACAGATCGCTTCCCAGGCCTATAAGTCCGGTGGCGTCCCCACCAACGTCGCCCTGTTGTTCGGCTCCAGCGAGTCCGGAAATCTGACCGAATCCATGGATTTGGCAGATCAGGCCATGCGCAGCCAAAACGCGGCCATGACCAAGCTGACCCAGCAAAATGCCACCAACGTGAACTCGCAAGCGAGACTCGTGGCAGTCGAGGAAGAAATCCAGGACCTGAAGGCCAAGGCTGACGCCGCGCTTGAACGGGAAAAATCGGCGAGGGACGAGGCCGCCAGTAAAAAGGCCGAAGTCGACAAGCTGATCGAGGACACGACGCGCCTGAATGGACAGCTGCAGGCAGCAAAGCCCGGGATTGAAGCAAACCTCGCGCGTGTAAAGGCAGAGCAGGACTCTGTTGCTGCGGAGATTGTGGAGCGTGACCGGAAGCTGCGCGAAGCATGGGAAGCAGAACAGCGACGCCTCGCGGCGGAAGCAGAAGCAGCGGCCGCCGCAGCAGCCGCTGCCGCCGGCCGGCCCGCCCCTCCCGAAACGCCGTACGTCCCGCCTGCTGCCGGGTCGCCGTCGGCCTTTGGCCTGCGTCATCCTTTCGCCAGTTACGTTCCCATCACCTCCGGCTTCGGATGGCGTGCGACGCCGCCAGGAACCATCGATTTCTACGGCACCGGCGGTTACATGCACACAGGCATCGACTTCGGCGCCGCCTGTGGAACGCCTGTCTACGCCGCGGCGGCGGGCGAGGTCTTCAATTCAGGATGGAACTCGGCCGATGGAGGTGGGTGGCGCGTTAAGCTGTCCCACGGCGTCGTGCAGGGAAACTCGCTGACCACCATCTACTACCACAACAGCAGCATCGTGGTGGCGAACGGACAGAGGGTTGCGCAGGGCCAGCTCATTGCCTATTCCGGGAGCACCGGTAACTCCACAGGTTGCCACGCGCACTTCGAGACGTGGCTCAATGGCACAGCGGTGGATCCCATGACCCTCCTCTAGGGTCCGAAAATGCGCCTCCGCTGGCGTACACTGGTTCAAATCCGCATCTACTAAGGAGTTCTACCGTGCCCAAGGAAAGTGGCCGTAAGGTAGTGGCCACCAATCGGAAGGCCCGGCATAACTACCATGTCCTCGATACCTACGAGGCCGGCATCGCGTTGATGGGTACGGAGGTGAAATCCCTCCGTGAAGGCCATGCCTCCATGGTCGATGGCTTCTGCACCTTCTACAACGACGAGCTGTGGATGGAAGGCATCCACATTCCCGAATACAACCAGGGGAGCTGGACCAACCACGCCGCCCGCCGTCGTCGCAAGCTCCTGCTGCACCGCGAGGAACTGAACAAGATCTCGCACAAGATCCGTGAGTCGGGCTTTACTGTCGTGCCCCTCCAGCTGTACTTCCTGGACGGACGGGCCAAGGTGGAAATCGCCATCGCCCGAGGTAAGAAGGACTACGACAAGCGGCAGACGCTGCGCGAGCAGCAGGACAAGCGCGAATCCCTTCGCGAGCTGCGTGAGCGCAACCGGCGCTAGAACACGCACGGCGCCAGTGGGAATGACAAGCCGGCTGAATGCGTTATGATTGGTAGTCCGACAGGGACCTACATGGTTCTTGCCGGGTTTGGTAACAAAATACGGGGATGATCGGTTTCGACGATGTTAGTCGCGACAGGTGAAGCGGGCCGAGGATGCAGAATTATCTCGTAAACGCTGTCTGCAAACCAATAAGTGCCGAATCTAAGCGCACTGACTTCGCTCTCGCTGCCTAAGCAGTAAGACAGTCCGTCAGCCCGGGGTTGCTATCGCCCCGGTTCCTGGCGTCATTTAGATAGCCACTGCTGTTTGCCTTCGTCATTGAGGTAAACGGGACTTTTAGATGACTGGGCCCGGATCAGCCACCTGTTCGCAGGATGGCTGGGGCCGAGAAAATCCGACGCGAACTGCGCCCGGAGAAGCCCTGACAACACGACATCGGACGGGGGTTCAATTCCCCCCATCTCCACCCTTGGCAAAGCCCCTGGATCCTCGCGGTCCAGGGGCTTTGTTGTGCTCCGGGCCAAGTGCCGCGATCCAGGCGTTCACCCACGGCGTAGCACGCACAGGACTACCGGCGCGGTGTCGACCGTTGAAGTGGATAGGCGCTTCGCCGGGTGTGACGGCAGGCAGCGCTGGTCAGTCAGCGGGAGGCACAGGATGAGCATCGAGCCGGATTTCGCAATGGAGGAACCGGACGAGGGGCAGGCCCTCGACGACTACTCGCGGGTGGTGATCAGGGTGGCGGAGTCCGTAACGCCCCATGTTGCCGCCATCGAAATGATGAGTACGGGGCGCCGGGGCCAGGTCCGCGTCGGCAGCGGCTCCGCAGTGGTCTTCACCGCGGACGGGTACATGCTCACCAACGCCCACGTTGTTGCCGGACTCCAATCCGGCAGGGCTGTTTTCGCTGACGGCAAGCAGACGGATGTTGAACTTGTGGGGGCGGATCCCTTGTCCGACCTTGCCGTTGTACGTGGCCTCAAGTCCACCCCTCCACCGGCCCTGCTGGGCGATGCCGACACCCTGCGCGTGGGCCAACTGGTGATTGCAGTCGGGAATCCGTTGGGACTCGCCGGGTCAGTGACCGCCGGCGTAGTGAGCGGCTTGGGAAGGTCCATTCCCGTCCGGGCCGGCGAGCACAGGAGGGTCATCGAGGACGTCATCCAAACCGACGCGGCCCTCAACCCCGGGAACTCGGGAGGTGCGTTGGCGGACACCAAGGGCCGGATCGTGGGGATAAACACCGCTGTCGCGGGCTTGGGACTCGGCCTGGCCGTGCCCATCAATGCGACAACCCAACGCATCATCGGCTCGCTCTTGCGGGACGGCCGCGTCCGCCGGGCCTATCTGGGACTGGTGAGCACTCCTATCCCGCTCGACGCCAGCGCCGTGGTGAGGACAGGCCAAAAGGAAGGCTTGCGGGTGGTGGAGGTCATTGCCAATTCACCTGCCGAGAAGTCCGGGTTGCTGCCGGGCGACCTCGTGCTCCGGGCGCAGGGCCGGGCAGTGTCCAGCGCGGAAAGCCTCCAGAAGCTGCTCTTTGAGGGAGCCATCGGGCAACCTTTCCCGTTGACAGTGCTCCGGGATGGCAAGACCGTTCAGCTGACGGCTTTCCCTTCGGAAATGAGTCAGCAGTGACGGCAGCTCAGGCCTTGTCCTCCGGCACGTCCACGACCCCGACAAAGCGGCTGCCCACGCCGTCGTACTCACTCCGGACTTCACCAAGGAAAAGCTTGGGCAGCTCGTTGTTCCTGTGGGTTCGGCAGTAGACGAAAGAAAAGTCAGGCCACCACTTCTTGGGGCGGACAGCCTCGGTGTAACCGCACACCGCGCAGCTGAGGTGGACCCAGATGGGCCGCTTTCCGGTTCGGTTGGCGCGTGACTGCACCAGCCAGGCCGGAGGATTGTCCTGCAGCTGACGAAGATCGGCCTCGGAGAGGCGGGAGGGAATGCCGTGGCGCTGGGCCATTTCCATCGGAATATCAAGGGCCAAGGCGGCATCACGTCTGCTGATCACCATTCAACGATACGGGACGTGGCGGGCGTAGGCTGTGCTCATGACTGACGCTCCTGCCTTGCCCCCGAGTACCCCTCTGCAAAAACGGGTTCTCGTGGTGGCGATCGTTGCGTCCTTCATTGCCATCCTGGACGGTTTTGTGGTGAATCTCGCACTGCCGGCCATCGGCAGGGAACTGGGCGGCGGCCTGGTCATCCAGCAGTGGGTGGTTGACGCCTATCTGCTGACGCTGGGGGCGTTGATCCTCGTGGCGGGTTCCTTGTCCGACCATTTCGGCAGGGCACGGATCCTTGAGTGGGGCCTGGCAGGCTTTGCTGTGACATCCATGCTCTGTGGTTTGGCGTGGACCGGCGAAGTCCTGGTGGTTTCGAGGGCCCTGCAAGGGATTGCGGGCGCACTTCTGGTGCCAAGTTCGTTGGCGATGATCATTACCTCGTTCTCCGGCCCCGCACAGTCGAAGGCCATCGGCCAATGGTCGGGGTGGACCAGCGCAGCGGCAATCGTTGCTCCCCTGATCGGTGGCGCCGCCGTGGACCTTCTGTCCTGGCGTGTCATCTTCTTCATCAATGTGGTTCCGGCAGTGGCCATCTGGCCGGTGCTCGCGGGTCTTCGTTCATCAGACGCTGCCCGGGACAGGACCAAACGGATCGACTACCTTGGCGCATTCCTGGCCATGGTCGGCCTGGGCGGACCGGTCTTCGCGTTCATTGAACAGGGTCGCCTGGGGTGGGGCAGCCCCCAAGTGTGGGTGCCCCTGGCACTGGGTGTGCTGGCGATGGTCCTGTTCTTGCTCCATGAAGGCCGCACCGCGGATCCCATGCTCCCGCTGGAGCTGTTCGCCATTCGGAATTTCGGCTGGGGGAACCTGGCAACGCTGGCCATCTACGCCGGGATCTCGCTGGGTTTCTTCGTCATGGGAATCTATCTGCAACAGGTTGGCGGGCTGGGTGCCACGGTAGCTGGTGTTGCCTTGCTGCCGGGAACAGTCATTCTAATGGTCGGAGCGTCGTACTTCGGTGGTCTTGCCGGCAAATACGGTCCCCGCTGGTTCATGACGGCCGGACCGCTGCTGTGCGGTGTGGGCTTCCTGATGTCGCTGTCGGTGCAGGAGCCCCTCAACTACTGGACGCAGGTGCTGCCAGGTCAGATCGTCTTCGGCATTGGGCTGGCGACGCTGGTTGCACCGCTGACGGCAGCCATCCTTGGAGCCGTACCGCAGAGCGAAGCCGGGATCGGATCGGCGGTCAACAACGCCGTCGCCCGCATCGCGGGCTTGATCTCCATCGCTTTCGCCGGCGTGATCGTGGGGCCGGTGTTCACCAGGCAAGGGCTTTACAACGCTTTGGTGGCAACAGCGGTTCTGTTCCTGGCCGGGGCCGTCGCGTCCGCCGTCGGGATCCGCAACCCCTCGGCCCCGGCGGCAGCCGCCGCTGACCGTGAACCTGGTGCAGCGTCCGACGACGGCGGTGCAGCCGGGCAGCGCAGCTGACCATTGGTGCCGCTGACGTCAGCGGGCTGGAAGCACGCAGCCTGGATGGGGGCCTGCGCTCTGAACCCATAAAGCAGAGGCGACTTCATCGGCAAGATCAAATTCGCGTCCGTTCTGGCCGCTTCCGATCCTGACCACCAAAGCCCCGCCAAAGGGCTTGCGTCCCATGACCTCCACGGGAGCGTCCAGTGGAATATCCTCAGCAGCCAGATACCTCAGGAGATCCGGGTTGTCGTCACTGATGCGGGTGATGCGGCCCGAGTGACCTTGGTCGAGCTCGTTCATTCGGTAGGCATGCGGCAGCTCCACGGTGCCGTCAGCCGCGGGGATGGGATCACCATGCGGGTCGCGTTCGGGATGGCCGAGTTTCGCGGCCATGCGTTCGATGAAGGTATCGGACACCGCATGCTCCAGCATCTCGGCCTCGTCATGGACTTCGTCCCAGCTGTAGCCGAGCTCTTCCACCAAGTAGGTTTCGATGAGGCGGTGCCTGCGGACCATGGAAAGGGCAAGGCGCATGCCCTCCGGAGTCAGACGGATGGCGCTGTAGGGTTGGTGGTCAACCAGGCCCTGGTCCTTGAGCTTGCGCACCATTTCGGACACCGAGGAGTTGGCGACGCCAAGGCGCAGGGCGAGCTGCGAGGACGTGATCGGCTTGTCCTGCCACTCCGTATAGGAGTAAATGACCTTGACGTAGTCCTCGATCGAGGAGGAGGGCGTACTGGTCTTCACACTCCAAGCCTACCGTGGCAAGGCATCATGGACTTTATATGCCCGCCAGGTCTGCGTCAGGTAAGGCAGCTGCACCGTCTCGCCGGGAGCGTGGCCGAGGTGCTCGTAAAGGTACCACTGCAGGTTGCCCATGACTTTGGCCCGTGTGGCTTCGTTGGCGCGCAGATAATAGCTCCGCGACTTGGTCAGCTCCATGATGTCTTCCGGTGACAACGGATCCTCCCACTCAGTGAGGTGGCGTTCCAACCCCTGGAATTCCGGGCCGATAACTGGCCGGAATCCCGGCTTGTGGACATCCCCGGCATGCATGATGCGCGAAAGTCGGTGGACCCAGGGAACCGAAGTGTCCAACTGGTTCCAGATCAGGCCCAGGACGCCGTGGGGGCGGAGGATTCGTGCGATTTCCGTGCTCGCTTTGAGCGGTTCGCACCAGTGCCAGGCCTGGGCAACGCTGACGACGTCGAATGCTGAGTCCGCCAGCCCTGTTGCCTCGGCCGTTCCCTCCGCTGCATGAACATCGGGATACGCCTTGCGCAGTTGCTCCAACATATCGGTGGAAGGATCGACGGCGGCAACCTCAAGTCCGCGTCCGGCCAAAAGGGCAGTGAACTTGCCCGTACCTGCGCCGAGATCTGCCGCGGTTGTTGACCCTTCGGGTACGAGCCAATCCACGGAGTCCTGCGGATATCCGGGCCGCACACGGTCGTAATGCTCGCCGCCGTCCTGGAAGCTCCTGCCTAGCTCGTGCCGACGGGAGGCATGGAGCTTCGGCCCACGGGGGCCGGCGGGGCCGGGTATGCCGGGAGCGCCTTCGGGTGTGCGCAGGGACACGCGGGACTCCTTCACGGGATAGCCAAAAAGGTACCCTACGAATTTACCCTCGGTCCGGGATTCCCGCTTGGTCAGCCGTGCCTTCCGGCCGACCGTGACCCTTTAGTCGACAGTGCAGGGAGCTGCCCCTGCGGTTCCCGGGGTGTTGGGCGCCCACTCGGGGTAAGTGCGGTGGTCGTTGGCGGGAACCCAGCGCCCTTCGTCAACAACGTAGTCCCAGCCCAAGCCGTTGCGCTTGAGTTCCTGGATGCCGGCGAGCAACCTTGTGGCGTCCTCCAACCGGGAGCCGACGCCGAAGCTTGCACGCAGGGATCCCGACGGCAGGCCCAGGCGCTTGAGCAAAGGGTGCGCGCAGAAACGGCCATCGCGGAGACCCACTCCGTGCTCGGCGGCCAGATACGCGGCGACCAGCCCGGCGTCGAATCCTTCGACGGAGAAGTTGACCACGCCGATGGTGTCCTCGGAGTCGCTGAAGATCCGGTGGACCGTTACGCCGTCGATGGCTTCAAGGCCCTCAACGAGGTAGCTGCGGATGCCGGCTTCGTGGGCGTGCCAGGCGTCCTCGTCCAGGCCAGCCAGGACCTGGGTGGCTCGGGCGAGTGTCGCCGCTCCGAGAACGTTGGGGGAGCCGCCTTCGTGCCGTGCCGGACCTGTGGCCCAGCTGACCGAATCCAGGCGGGCTTCGCGGACAGCACCGCCACCTGCCAGATGGGGGACGCCGGCGTCGAGCCAGTCCGCGCGGCCCACAATGACTCCTGCGCCGAACGGAGCATAGAGCTTGTGTCCGGAAAATACGATGTAGTCCACGTCCGCCTCTGCGATGTTGACGCGGCGGTGCGGAGCGAGCTGTGCGGCATCCACGACGATCCTTGCGCCGTACTGGTGCGCGAGGGAGGCCAGCCGGGCAATCGGCAGGATCTCACCGGTGACGTTCGAGGCACCGGTTACTGCGAGCAGGCTGATACCGCCCTGGGCCAGTTCGGCTTCAATCTTCCCGACGGTGCCGGCCAAGGTGGACTCCGCAACGACGCTGCGGTGCGGGACGCCCTGCCAGGGCAGGAGGTTCGCGTGATGCTCAATGTCCAGGTACAGGACCTCGCCAGCGAACTGGCCATCGAGGTGGGGCAGGCAGCCAGCCAGCAGGTTCAGCGAGTCCGTGGTGTTCCGGGTGAAGATCACCGAGTCATCGGCACGGCCGCCAACAAACTCACGGACGATGTTCCGCGAGTTCTCATACACGGATGTACTGATCTGCGAGGCGAATCCGGCCCCGCGGTGGACGCTGGCGTAGTAGGGCAGGACCTCGTTGAGGTAGGCGGAAACAACCGTCAGTGCCGGAGCCGATGCGCCATAGTCAAGGTTGGCGTAGCGGACGTGGCCGCCCTGGATCAATGGAGCCTGCAGTTCCGCGCCGGTGACGGCGGCAAGCGGACGGGCTGCGGCAGCTGTGGGGGAGTCTTCGATGAAGGAAGAAACGATGTTTGAGTTGAACGTGGCAGTGCTCATGGGACCTCACTCAAGAGGGACCCCCTCAGGGGATCCGCGCTTGCCGCATCCGTTCCGGACCGGCCGGGTCGTCACCCGGGGCACCCCACCGCGAATGGAGGGTTGCCGGCCAGCTAACCGGGGTTTAGCGCTGGCACTCGTGACCTGTAAAAAAGGCTAAGGCACGTCCGCGGAAGGGTCCAAAGCCACGGAGTTTTGTTAAGCCGTTTGTTACGCGGGATTGAAAAATCAGGGTTCCTGCGAATAAAAGACGGCGGTCGCCCCAAAACCGGGGCAACGGCCGTCGAAAATTCGATGGATCTCGATGTTCCAGGACTCAGGCCGGAGGCTGCAGGAGATCATCCAGTCCGGGGTTAAGGCGCTTCAGGACTTCCGAATGCAGGATGGAGTTTGTGGCAAGCGCGTTGCCGCCGAACGGGCCGTCTTCCCCTTCCAGGGAGGTAAAGCGACCACCGGCTTCGGTGACAATGGGAACCAGGGCTGCCATGTCGTAGAGGTTCAGTTCAGGTTCGCAGGCGATGTCCACCGCGCCTTCGGCCACCATGCAGTAGGACCAGAAGTCACCGTAAGCGCGGGTGCGCCAGAGGTCCTCGGTGAGCCCCAGGAACTCGTCGAGGTTTCCACGTTCTTTCCAGCCGGACAGGCTCGAGTAGGACATGGAGGCGTCGGCCAGGCGGGAAACGTTGGAGACCTTCAGGCGGGTTGCCGATGCCAGGGACCGGCCCATGTAGGCGCCCATGTCCTTGGCTGCCCACCAGCGTTTGCCCAAGGCGGGAGCGCTGACGACGCCTACAACGGGTTCCCCTTCGTCGACGAGGGCGATCAGGGTTGCCCACACAGGAACGCCCCGGACAAAGTTCTTTGTGCCGTCAATGGGATCGATGATCCACCGTCGCGAGCCATGCCCGCTGCTGCCGAACTCTTCCCCCAGGACGGCGTCACGAGGACGTGAGCGCGACAATTGACCGCGGATGGCTTCCTCGGCGGCCTTGTCCGCATCCGTGACGGGAGTGAGGTCGGGCTTGGTCTCAATCTGCAGGTCCAGGGCCTTGAAGCGATCCATGGTCTGGGCATCGACGGAATCGGCGAGGACATGGGCCAGGCGCAGGTCGTCGTTGTAGGTGGAAGCGGGTTGGGTCATGCCACCAAACTATCCTGAAACGCGCGCGGCGGTGGGGACGTTAAGGCACATCCGTCAGTTAACGGTGCCCAGTTCTTTGGCTTCCTTGGCTTCCAGCCGGGGGTCCGCGCCCAGGAGCCGCCGCAGGGATGCCAGGCGCGCTACACCGGATGGCCCGGCATGGCCGTCGTTGACCCACGCATCCAATCCGCAGTTCACAGCGGTTGCGTCATGCTTGCAGCCACGGTCGCACGTCTCAGTGCCGGGCTCCAGATCCGGGAACGAATGCAGTATCCGGTCAGGATCCACGTGGGCCAGGCCGAACGAACGGATGCCGGGAGTGTCAATGATCCAACTTCCGGACGGTGCATCGGCCAACTTGAGGGCCAGAGCCGATGACGACGTGTGCCGGCCGCGGCCGGTCACGGCGTTCACGCCACCAGTGGCACGCTCAGCACCGGTCAAGGCGTTGACCATGGTGGACTTACCCACGCCGGAGTGGCCCAGCATGACAGTCACTTTCCCACCCAGGTAGGACCGGAGCTGGGAGACGGCATCCCGGTCCAACCGCGCTGACAAGCCGTCATCTGAGCGGGCATCGATGCCGCTGGCCTCGGAGTCGGCAGTACGGCTGATGATCACGGGAAAGTCGAGGCTGAGATAGTTCGCCAGCAACTCCGTGGGATCCTTGACGTCGGCCTTGGTGATCAGCAGCAGGGGCTCAATACCGGCGTCGTATGCTGCCACGAGGGCGCGGTCGATGAATCCGGTGCGCGGTTCCGGATTGGCGGCCGCAACCACCACCACGAGCTGGTCGGCGTTGGCGACCACTACGCGTTCAATCGGATCTGTGTCGTCCGCGCTGCGGCGAAGCAGCGTCCTGCGTTCCTCCACCCGGACCAGGCGTGCCAGTGTGTCGGGTGATCCGGAGACATCGCCTACCAATGCCACGAAGTCACCCGGAACAACAGGGTTCCGCCGAAGCTCACGGGCGCGGGCGGCGATGACGACGCGCTCGTTGGCAGTGTCCTCATCCACGATCGCCCGGTAGCGTCCGCGGTCAACGGTGATGATGCGCCCGATGACGGCGTCGTCGTGGCTCGGGCGGTCCTTTGTCCTGGGCCTGGTTCCCTTTTTGTTTGGCCGGATCCGGACGTCGGATTCATCCCATGAACGTGCGTCGCGCCCCATGGTCAGTTGCTGTCCCCGTCCGGGGTGGCGGATTCGAGCATCCGCGTCCACATGTCGGGGAACTCGGGCATGGTTTTGGACGTGGTGGCTATGTCCTCCACCTGAACGCCTTCGACGGCAAGTCCGAGGATCGCCCCGGCAGTGGCCATCCGGTGATCGGCGTAGCTGTGGACCACCCCGCCATGAAGGGCCGCGGGACGTATTACCAGGCCATCAGCGGTCTCTTCGGCGTCGCCGCCAAGCCGGTTGATCTCGGCAACCAACGCCGCGAGGCGATCAGTTTCATGTCCGCGCAAGTGGGCGATGCCCGTCAACCGCGAGGGGCCGTCTGCAAGTGCGCACAAGGCGGCGACCGTGGGTGCCAGCTCGCTGGTTTCGTCGAAGTCGGCGCCTTGGATGGATGCTCCGCCGGTCACCGTCAGGGTTCCCTCGTGCAGGCTGACCGTGGCCCCCATGGCTGCAAGGATGGTGCGCCACATGTCGCCCACCTGGGTGGTGCCTGCCGGCCAGTTCGGGACGCGGACTGTGCCGCCTGTTGCCAGCGCGGCAGCCAGGAACGGGCCGGCATTGGACAGGTCCTGCTCGATTCGCTGGTCGAAAGCCCTGATGGTGCCCGGGGAGACACGCCAGTGGTTGGGTACCGAGTCATCCACGGCCACCCCAACACTGCGCAGAACCTCAACGGTCATGGTGATGTGGTCGAGGCTGGGAACGGGTTTGCCCACATGCTCCAGGTGGAGTCCCTCCGTAAAGCGCGCACCGACCAACAACAAGGCGGAGACAAATTGGGAGGAGGCGCTGGCATCGATGACGAGGTGCCCGCCACGAACCTCGCCGGTGCCTTCCACCGTGAAGGGAAGGGCCGACGGCGTCCGGCCGCCTTCCGCTGCCACCGGCACTCCCAAAGCAATCAATGCCTCGATGATGGTGCCCATCGGACGGTTGCGGGCATGTGGGTCGCCGTCGAAAATGGTAGCTCCGCTGCGCAGGGCAGCCAGCGGCGGCACGAACCTCATGACGGTCCCGGCCAAACCGCAGTCGATGGCGGTTTCCGCGCTGGAGGCTGTGGGATCCAGGGGAGTGATTTCCAGGTCGGGTCCGTAGTCGCCGTCACCGGGAACCTCTGTGACCGTAGCCCCCAACTGCCGAAGGGCCTGGATCATCAGCGCAGAATCGCGCGAATGCAGGGGAGCCCGGAGGCGCGAGGGACCATCCGCCAAAGCTGCCAACACGAGGAACCGGTTGGTCAGCGATTTTGAACCGGGGACAGTCACTGTGGCATTGACCGGCCCTTTGGCATAAGGGGCCGGCCACAGCGGAAGGTCGGCGGCTTTGCCTGTTGCGGTATTGGCGGAGGTGGTTCCTGTCATGCTTCCTTATGCTCCAACTGCGTTGTCTACGGCCTTGCGCACCGCTTTATCTGCCTTCTTGATCTGCTTGCCGGTCACCTTGCGGGCATCGGCTGCCAGGTGCTCTGCGCGCCAGGCAATGCTCGGCCGCCCTTCAGTGTCCACCGATGCCAGGAGCACGCCGCCGGTCAGCGAGATGTTTTTCAGGAGCTGGGCTTTCCGTGCGCTGCGGGCCTCTTTGGTGCTGATGTCCGCTGAGCGCCATTCGACGTAGGAGTTCAGGGCCGATGTCAACGCCAGGACCGTGGCAGCGAAACGGGAAAGCTTGCCGAGGCCGAGCAGGACGCCTGCGCCGAGCTGCGCGCCGCCAAGAACACGGGCGAGAGTCTTCTCGTCGGTTCTGAAGGGCAGTGATTCCGAGGCACGTCGCAGGACAGGGGAGAGCTGCTTCGCGGTGTCGTCAGCGTTCTTGAGCTTGTCCAGGCCTGCCACGACGAAGCTGGACGCAAGCATGGGCCGTGCGAGAAAACGGATAAAAGACATGGTGTGCCTCCTGGGTGGCTTGCCACACTGTTCGATGATTGTTGTGTTCACGGGGTGCAGTCGGGTTCTAGTCTTGCACCTTTGCGGAATATTTACCCAGCAGCGACCGTTGTGAGTTTCAGGTGCGGTGAAGACCGGACTGCGGCACGTCGTTGCCGCTCGCTGAACGGAGTTGGTTTTTTGACTTTGGTGAAGGACCGCATGGTTCTGCCCGAGGCCGGGTATGGGGTGCAGCCGGATTCTCCCAAGCTGACAGTAGACTTGGCAACGATGAGCACCATTGAACCGGCCGCAGCGGCCATGTACGAAGCAGCCGAAGCGACGGACGACGACAACGGTTCGGAACAGGCCGCCGTCGATGTCGCAGCGGAAAGCCCTGAGCAGCGGCGCGAACGTTTTGAACGCGACGCCATGCAGTACGTGGACCAGCTGTATTCGGCCGCCATGCGGATGGCGCGGAACCCATCGGACGCGGAGGACCTCGTCCAGGAGGCCTACACCAAGGCATTTTCGGCGTTTCACCAGTACAAGCCCGGCACCAACCTCAAGGCCTGGCTTTACCGGATCCTGACCAACACCTACATCAACCTCTATCGGAAGCGGCAGCGTGAGCCGTTGCAGTCCAATTCGGACACGATCGAGGATTGGCAGCTGGCCAAGGCCGAATCGCATACATCGGCAGGCCTGCGATCAGCGGAAGCTGAGGCGCTTGACCATCTGCCGGATTCCGACGTCAAGAACGCGTTGCAAGCCATTCCTGAGGAGTTCAGGTTGGCTGTTTACTTCGCTGACGTCGAGGGATATGCCTACAAGCAAATCTCGGAGATTATGAATACCCCGATCGGCACTGTCATGTCGCGGTTGCACCGTGGCAGGAAGATGCTCCGGGACATGCTGGCGGACTACGCCGCCGACAGGGGCTTCAAGGCCCACACCGAAGATCAGGCCGCGGCCGGAAGCAACAATCAGGAGAAAGAGAAATGAGCGACTGCCAGGGATTGGGCGATTGCGACGATACGCGAATGCAGCGGATTTATGAGTACCTCGACGGTGCGTTGACCCGCGAGGACCTCACGGAGATCAAGCAGCACCTGGACACGTGTGAAGAGTGTGCCGAACAGTATGACCTTGAGTGCCTTATCCGCACCATGGTCAAGCGCTCGTGCACCGAAGCTGCGCCTGAGAACCTCAAGAACTCCATCCTGGACAGGATTCATTCCATCAAGCCTGTTGATGCCTGATCCAGGCGCTGGTTCGAAAGCAGCCCCGCGTTAGGGGGCTTAACGCCAAGGGCCCCGGAAACCGCATGGTTTCCGGGGCCCCCGCTCTTAAGCCTTGACGCTAAGCCGCTGGCTTAGGTGTTGGGACGCTTGCCGTGGTTCGCGCCGCCGCGCTTACGGTCACGACGCTTACGTGCACGCTTGCTCATAGCTGGCCTCCTTCAATGATTGATACTCAATAGAGCTGCCCTCCAGTTTCGCACATCAGGGTGCCGCGCCGCGAACCGGTCAGCTGTTCAGTGAGTTCCGGATGGAGATTCGTGCCTGGTCCAGCACTGCGCGCACGGTCTCCAATGCCACCGGGGTCAGGGGCTGGGATGCTCCGTGTTGTCGCAACTCCACGCGGATATCGTCCCGGAAGGCCTGCACCATCAATTCGGCTTCCTTCAGCATCCGCTGGCCCTCGGGTGTGTGGCCCGCCGTACGGCTCCTGGACGTGGCGGACGCGGCGCTGGCGCGGGCTGCTTCGGCTGTCGCGGCCAGATCGGCCCGGAGGCCGCGCATGTTGCTGCGGATATCGGCCCGCAAGCTGTCCGCCAGCCGCCTGACTGAAGCCGAGATGGTGTCTTCCACATCCGCCAGTTCTTCCCTGCGGCTGTCCAATTCAGCGCGTCCGGCGGCGGTGATGGAGTACTTGGTGCGGCGGCCTTCGGCCTCTGTGGCAACGAGTCCTTCCTCTTCCAACTTTCCCAGACGGGGATAGATGGTTCCTGCACTGGGGGAGTACGTCCCTCCGAAGCGATCGCCGAGGGCTTTGATCAGCTCATAGCCGTGCTTGGGGCCTGACTCCAACAGCGCAAGCAAGTAAAGCCGCAGGGCACCATGGGCGAACACGGGAGGCATCAGAGGCCTGCTTCCCCTGGCGAGTGCGGGCTGTTGCCCGCTGCAGGTGCCGATCCATGGATGATGTACGTTTTGCCGGACACCGTATTCGTGCGGACAAGCATGAGCCGCTCATCCGGTCCCACGATGGTGTGCACATTGCTTCCGGGTTGAGCGTACAACTGGTCATCGATCACCACAGTTCCGCTTGCCGACTTCGCCACAATGTCCAGCCCCACATCGTGCGGGAGCCTGATGGTCAGGTCGCCCGAGACTGAATTGGCTCCAAGGTCGTTCGTGTAGTCCTGGAGATCGAAGCTGAGGTCGCCGTTGACCGTACTGGCGCGGACGTTCGTGAAGGTTCCCGACGCCGTGACCTCACCGGAAACGCTTTTGGCGGTCAGGACGCCGTCGTGGTTCCTGGCGATCACTTCGCCACTGACGGTGTTGACATGCAGTTCGCCGGTGGTGCCGTCCGCCATGACCGAACCTGACACCGTGTTGAGGCGGATACGGCCGCCGGTGCCGGAGACCATGCCGTCGCCGCTCACCGTTCCAGCTTCGACGTCGACGCCGGGTGGCAGTGCGATCCCGACCACCACTGAGTTGGTACTGGTGTTGTTGACGGTCCCCATCAGGTTGCGGAACCACCCTTGGGGGCCCTGCAGCTGATGCCGTACCTCCAGGCGGCTGTCCACCAGCGTTACCGTCAGCGGGTCACCGGTGATCTCGCTGATTTCGATGCGCACAAAGGGTTCGTCGTGCGTCACGATGTCGAAGCGGCCTTTGACGATGCCCAGCTTCAGGGAGCGGACATTGTCCACTTCAATGGTTTGCGGGCCCGTCACGGTCCAAAGTTCCTCTGACATGATCCCTCCAAGTTGCGATATATCGCGTTGATGAATTCACGATATATCGCGTTTCCCGGGAAGGCAAGGGTTTCCGGGTCAGGATGAAGCGCGGTACAGCTTGCCGATGAGGCCGCGGGCGATCACGACGGCAGGATCCCGTCCGTCGGCCGCCGGCGCCAGGTTGGTCCAGACAATCAGCGTGACGCCGTTACTGGGGTCGCTGCCCATGAAGGTGTTGAATCCCGGCAGCTCGCCCGTATGTCCGTACAGCTTCCCGAACTTCGCTATTCCCAGGCCATAGGAGGCGCCGTTGGGGTCGTCAGGTTTGGTAGGGAAGAAGGTCTCGAGGCGCTTTTTCTGCAGCTCGGCATCCAGAAGCTTTCCGTTGACCATAGCTTCGCCCAAGGTTTTCAAATCGGCGGCGGTGGAAATTCCCGAGCCGGCGGCCCATGCCCAGGAGGGGTTCACGTCAGTGACGTCGTTGGGCGCCAGTGCGCCCGATGCCGCTTCCTTCTGCATGTCCCCGGGAAGGGCAGGATCGGTCATTGTCAGTACGTTGTCGCCATAAAAGTAGCCCTTGGGGTGCGGGTCCGGGATGCTGTTGGACGAGACGTCCGGGAAGAGCGTGCCCTTCAAGCCAAGGGGCTCGAAGATGCGCTCCTTGAACAACTGTCCCAGGGGCTTTCCTTCGACCTTCTCAGCAACCAGGCCCAGGAGCACAGTATTCGTGTTGGAGTAGTGGAACCCTTGTCCGGGGGCAAAATACGCGGGATGGGCAAAGGCCAAGGCGAGGAGTTCTTCTGGCTTCCACTGCCTTTGCGGCTGGTTGTCCAAGGCCGTGTTGAGCTCGAGGGTTTCGGTGTAGTTGAAGAGACCGCTCCGCATGGTCATCATCTGTTCAAGGGTGATGGCGTCACCATTGGGGACATCAGGACGATACTTGGAAACCGGGTCGGTCAGGGCCAGCTTGCCCTCCTGGACCAGTTGGAGGACCACTGTGGTGGTCCAGGTCTTGGTGACAGATCCGACGCGGATGTGGTCTTCCGGCGACACCGGACGATCGGAGCCGCGCACCCCTGTCCCGTAGGTCGAGGAGTGGTTCCCATCGGGCGTCTGCAAGAGGACGACGGCGCCGGGCACCATGACCTCTTTGGCGGCGCGTTCGAACTCCGTGCGCAACGTTCCGGCGTCGAACGGTTGCAGGGCAGCGCTTGCCGACGACGGCGAAGCGGTGCCGCTGGAAGTTCCTGCTGGAGGAGCAGGAGGAGGGGAACTGCAGGAAACTGTGGTGAGGACGACGGCGAGGACTGCTGCTGCCGACGATGCTCTTACAGAAAGCTGCACGTTCCGCGTCATGGCTACTCCGGTTGGGCGATGTTAAGCCACTGGAACCAGCCCCGGTGCAGTACCAGCCACGCAATCAATCCGTAGCCTGCCTGGCCCGGTGTTCCCCCATTGGCTGCGAGGTCCGTCCTCCACTGCTCATGATTGAGCAAGGGGGAGAAGGTGTCAACGTAATGATGGTTCCTGCGGGTCGTCACGTCCGCGAACGCCGTATTGAGTTCAGCGAGCCGCTTGTTGCGTGCAGGGTCAAGAGTGGGCGGCGGACCCACGACGAAAACCTCGACGCTGCTGTGGGAAGCGCCGTCAAGGATGTTCGCCAGGTTCAGGCGGCTGCGCGCCGTGGAGAGACCGAACTCAAGGTCCCGTCCCGACAGGCCTATCACCAAACGGTTCTCATGGGTGTCGCTGAAGCGCCGGCCGGCCTCGTCCTGCCAACGCGCTGCCAGGCCCTCGGTGCCTTCCATGGGACAAGGGAGCGCAAAGCTTTCCACCACGACGGAGTCCTGGGGCGTGCGGGCAAGGACCCGGCCGAGCCAGCCCAGGGCGCGGGGATCCCCCAGGCCCGCAAGCAGTTCATCTCCAACAGCTGCGATGCGCAGCTTCCTGTCTTCCACGGTTACCTCTTCACACTCGTTACGGTCCTTGCACAATGTCCGGATCATCAGCCGGTTTCAGGACCGGGGTTCAGTCCCATTAAACAGAACTGCCCGGCCTGAGGCGTGTTTATCGCTCCTCAGGCCGGGCAGTTTCGTTTTACTTACGCTCGAATGCCTGCTTGATCAGGGCATCCTGTTCTGCGGCGTGGCGCTTCATGGAACCGGCGGCCGTGGAAGCCGATGCCGGACGTGACACCAGACGCAGCTTGCGGTCGAGCTCCGGTGCCAGGTTCAGGCCCATGAACGGCCACGGACCCTGGTTGGCGGGCTCGTCCTGTGCCCAGACGATCTCAGAGTTGGGGTACTTGGCGAGCTCTGCCTCGATCTCAGCCTTGGGCAGCGGGTAGAGCTGCTCGACGCGGATGATGGCGGTGGAGGTATCGCCGGACTTCTGGCGGTTGGACAGGAGGTCGTAGTACAAACGGCCCGAGACCAGGATGACCCGGTCCACGTTTGCCGGCTGCACTTCCGGATCTCCGATAACCGGCTTGAAGCCGCCCGTGGTGAAATCTTCGACGGCGGATGCGGCACCCTTGAGGCGCAGCAACTGCTTGGGCGTGAAGATGATCAGCGGCTTGCGCGGACGGCTGTAGGCCTGGCGGCGCAGCAGGTGGAAGTGCGAAGCAGCAGTCGTCGGGTTGGCGACGATCATGTTGTCTTCGGCACACAGCTGCAGGAAACGCTCGATACGGGCAGAGGAGTGGTCCGGTCCCTGGCCTTCGTAGCCGTGAGGCAGCATTAAAACCAGCGAGGAGCGCTGGCCCCACTTCTGTTCGGCCGAGGAGATGAACTCATCGATGATCGTCTGGGCGCCGTTGACGAAGTCGCCGAATTGGGCTTCCCAGAGAACAAGGGCGTCAGGACGCTCCACGGAGTATCCGTATTCGAAGCCCATGGCCGCGTATTCGGAGAGCAGGGAGTCGTAGATCCACAGCTTTGCCTGGTTGTCGGAGAGGTTGCCCAGGGGCAGCCACTCATTGCCATTGGCGCGGTCGTGGAAGACGGCGTGGCGCTGGACGAAGGTACCGCGGCGGGAGTCCTGGCCAGCGAGGCGCACGGGTACGCCTTCCATGATGAGGGAACCAAAGGCCGCGATCTCGCCAAAGCCCCAGTCAATGCCGCCTTCGCGGGACATCTGCTCGCGCTTCTCCAGGAGCTGCTTGAGCTTGGAGTGGACAGTGAAGCCTTCCGGAATCTCCAAGTGGGCCTTGCCGATTCGGGCAAGGGTCTCGGCGGAGATGGCCGTGGAGGCGGGTGAGTTGGTGCCGAAGTCGGCCTGCTGGGCGATCGGGCGCTCGATGTCCGAAACTGCAGCAGAGTCCGCAGTGATGATCGGGATGGGGGAGGTCTGCGCAGCGTGGGTCTCGGCGAAGACCCGCTCCAGGCGTTCCTGGTAGTCGCGGAGCAGCTGCTCGGCTTCCTCTTCGGTGATGTCGCCACGGCCAATGAGGGATTCGGTGTACAGCTTGCGGACCGAACGCTTCGCCTCGATGAGGTTGTACATCAGCGGCTGGGTCATCGAGGGGTCATCGCCCTCGTTGTGGCCACGGCGACGGTAGCAGACCATGTCGATGACGACGTCCTTGTGGAACCGCTGGCGGAACTCGTAGGCGAGCTGCGCGATGCGCACCACGGCTTCGGGGTCGTCGCCGTTCACGTGGAAGACCGGTGCCTGGATCATCTTGGCAACGTCCGTGGAGTACGTGGACGAACGCGAGGACGACGGTGCGGTGGTGAAGCCCACCTGGTTGTTCACGATCACGTGGATCGTGCCACCGGTGCGGTAGCCGCGCAGCTGGGAAAGGTTCAGGGTTTCCGCCACTACGCCCTGGCCGGCGAAGGCTGCGTCACCGTGGACCATGATCGGAAGCACGGGGAAGGATTCGCCCTGGTCGAGGCGGTCCTGCTTGGCGCGGACGATGCCCTCAAGGACGGAGTCCACTGCTTCGAGGTGGGACGGGTTGGCGGCCAGGTAGACCTTGGTCTGCTTGCCGTTGTCCGAGGTGAAGGTTCCCTCGGTGCCGAGGTGGTACTTGACGTCACCGGAGCCCTGGACGGAGCGCGGGTCCTGGGTGCCTTCGAACTCGCGGAACACCTGGGCGTAGGTCTTGCCCGCGATGTTGGTGAGCACGTTGAGGCGGCCACGGTGGGCCATGCCGATGGCGACTTCGTCGAGTCCGTCGTCGGCCGCATCCGAGATGATGGCGTCCAGCAGCGGGATCAACGATTCGCCGCCTTCGAGCGAGAAGCGCTTCTGGCCCACGAACTTGGTCTGCAGGAAGGTCTCGAAAGCTTCGGCTGCGTTGAGCTTGGATACGATCCGCAGCTGCTCTTCGCGGCTCGGCTTGGAGTAGGGGTGCTCCAGCTGGTCCTGGAACCACTTGCGCTCAGCAGGCTCCTGGATGTGCATGTACTCAATGCCGGTGGTGCGGCAGTAAGCATCGCGCAGGACGCCAAGGATGTCACGGAACTTCAGCATCGGCTTGCCGCCGAAACCGCCGGTCGGCCACTCGCGGTCCAGGTCCCACAGCGTCAGGCCGTAGGTCAGGACATCGAGGTCCGGGTGCTTGCGCTGGACGTACTCCAGGGGATCGGTGTCCGCCATGAGGTGGCCGCGCACGCGGTAGGAGTGGATCAGCTGCTGGATGCGGGCAACCTTGTTGATCTCGTCAGCCGGATCCACCTGAAGGTCCGGGCTCCAGCGAACGGGCTCGTACGGAATGCGGAGGGCTTCGAAGATTTCGTCATAGAAGTTCTGCGCACCGAGCAGCAGCTGGTGGACGAGCTTCAGGAACTCGCCGCTGCCTGCACCCTGGATGACGCGGTGGTCGTAGGTGGAGGTCAGCGTGAGGATCTTGCTGATGGCGTTCTGGGCGATGATCTTCTCGCTCGCGCCCTGGAACTCTGCCGGGTAGTCAAGGGCGCCGACGCCGATGATGGCGGCCTGGCCCTTGGACAGGCGTGGAACCGAGTGCACGGTACCGATGCCGCCGGGGTTCGTCAGCGAGACGGTGGTGCCTGCGTGGTCGTCAGCGGTCAGCTTGCCGTTGCGGGCGCGCTTGATGAGGTCCTCGTAGGTGTGCCAGAACTCGGCGAAGTCCATGGTTTCGGCCTTCTTGATGTTCGGAACCATCAGGAGGCGGGTGCCATCGGGCTTGGGCATGTCGATGGCGATGCCGAAGTTGACGTGCGCGGGCTGCACGGCGCTGGGCTTGCCGTCAATCTCGTCGTAGTAGACGTTCATCGACGGGAACTGGGACAGCGCGCGGACCACGGCATAGCCGATGAGGTGCGTGAAGGAAACCTTGCCACCGCGGGCACGGGCAAGGTTCGAGTTGATGACAACACGGTTGTCGATGAGCAACTTGGCCGGCACGGCGCGGACGCTGGTAGCAGTGGGAACTTCCAGGCTGGTCACCATGTTGGTGGCGATGGCCTTGGCCGGACCGCGGAGGACGGAAACGACATCCTCTTCCGGTGCAGTGGGGGCCTTGTTGCTCTTGGGCAGCTGGGCAGGGATTGGCTGCGCAGTGCTGCCGGCGGCGGGCTTCTTTGCACCGTCCCGGGCAACTGTTGCAGGTTCTTTCTTCGCCGGAGCGGGAGCTGCCGGAGCCGCAGGGGCGGCGGCCGGTGCCGCTGCGGGGGCTGCCGGCGCCGGTGCCGGAGCCGCTGCAGCCGGAGCTACGACGGGAAGTACTTGGGTAGGGGGATTGGCAGCTGCTGGAGCTGCAGAGGTTCCGTTGGAAGAAGTGCCGTCAGCGGAAGCAAAGGATTCGAAGAGGGGCCACCACTTGGTGTCCACCGAGTTCTTGTCGTGCTGGTACCGCTCGTACAGTTCGTCAACGAGCCACTCGTTTCCGCCAAATTCCTCTGGTAGACGGTGGCTGGGCTGCTCTGGCACTTGAAATACGCCTCTTCCATGAGTGTTGTTTTCCCGCTGGCCAAAGTTGCTTTTCCGCAACGATGGGACAGGGTCCGGGTCCCGCGAACTCAGACCCCTGACAGTCTAGTTAGGATCGTTGGTTAACTGCCAATAGTGGTGACCTAAATCATGTCGCTGTCGACTCAGTGGGTTGGACCAGCTTTTCGTGTTGCGAATTAAATCGTTTCATGGGCAGGCCCGAGTAAGCGGACTGTAGACTGAAGTTCTTATGGACAGTAAATCTAGGTGCCGGCCTGGGAACTGTCGGGGGAGCCAACCTGGCAACTCCGCACAGCGTGCCCGTCGAGCCGGCAATACCCGTTCACATGCCCATCATGCGTCGGCGTTCACTGCCGGTGGTGCCGCGGACCATGCGTCCGCAGCACCCGACCAGCCTCCGCCGGGTAGAAACCCCGCGCTGAAGGCCTTGACCCCATTGCACGTGCCTGCCCTTGGAGGGATGCGCTAAGTGGAATGGTTTCTTCTCTTGGCCGGTTTTGCCCTGATTTTCGGGACCGGCTTCTTTGTCGCAGTTGAGTTTTCCTTGGTTGCCCTTGACCAGGCAAGTGTCCAGTGTGCTGTCGATAACGGCGACCACGCTGCGGCGCCCCTGCTGAAGTGCCTCAAGTCGCTCTCCACCCAACTCTCCAGCTGCCAGCTCGGCATCACACTGACCACGCTCTTGACGGGTTTCGTGATGGAGCCCTCCGTTGGCCAGCTGCTCCTGGGGCCGCTCGGATTGCTGGGTCTTCCCAGCGAGGTCATCCACTCTGTCGCGTTGATCGTGGCAATGGCCTTCGCCACCCTGCTGTCGATGCTGCTTGGCGAACTGGTCCCCAAGAACATGGCCATCGCCCTGGCCTTCCCTTTGGGGAAGCGGCTCGCGCGCCCGCAGCTGATGTTTACCGCCGTCTTCAAGCCGGCCATCATCGTTCTGAACGGATTCTCCAACAAGGTCCTGAATTTGTTCGGGCTTGAGGCCAAGGAGGAGATCTCGGGGGCACGTACGCCGGCCGAGCTCGCATCGTTGGTTCGTCGTTCGGCGGAGCTTGGCACGCTGGATGCGGGGACGGCGAATTTCGTGGCCCGGACCCTGAACTTCTCCGGGCGTACGGCAGCCGATGTCATGACGCCACGCATCCGCATGGAAACCATCGACGCCGACCAGCCGGTGACCGACATCCTCGACGCCGCACGGCGCACCGGCTATTCGCGGTTTCCGATCATCGGCGATTCCACCGATGACATCCGCGGCGTGGTGCACGTAAAGAAGGCTGTGGCCGTTCCGGCGGATCGTCGCGCCAATCTCCAAGCAGGTGCCATCATGACCGATATCCTGCAGGTCCCCGAGACCATCCACCTTGACGCCCTGCTCTCTGAACTGCGTGAGGGCAACCTGCAACTCGCCGTCGTGCTTGATGAGTATGGCGGCACCGCCGGCATTGCCACCCTTGAGGACCTGGTGGAGGAGATTGTCGGAGAGGTCGCGGACGAGCACGACAAAGTGCGCCCCGGGGTGCTCCAAAGCGCCACCGGCGACTGGTACTTTCCGGGCCTGCTTCGGCCGGACGAAGTATCCGAGCAGATTCCGAACCTCACAGTTCCGGACGAGTCCGCCTATGAAACCGTGGGCGGCTACGTCATGAGCCAGCTGGGCCGGATCGCCAAGGTGGGCGACGTCGTGGAAACACCGGACGGGACCCTGACGGTCACCCGAATGGACGGTCGCAGGATCGACCGGATCTGTTTCCACCACATTGTCCGGGATGACGGGCAAAGCGATGCCGGATCCACCCAGCACGAGGCAGGTGCCGTATGAGTGACTGGGCAGGAATTGTCTGGCTTGTCATCCTCCTGATCGGCAATGCCTTCTTCGTGGGTGCGGAATTCGCCGTCATGTCGGCGCGCCGCAGCCAGATCGAGCCCTTGGCCGAGGCCGGCTCCAAACGCGCGCAGACAACCCTGCGCGCCATGGAAAATGTGTCGCTGATGCTGGCCTGCGCGCAATTGGGCATCACCGTCTGCTCCCTCCTGATCCTTCAGGTTGCCGAGCCCGCCATCCACCATCTCCTGGCCGAACCGCTGGAACTTGCCGGCGTGCCGGTTGAGTTGGCGGACGTCACCGCCTTCGTGATTGCGTTGCTGTTCGTCACGTTCCTGCACGTCACGTTCGGTGAGATGGTCCCCAAGAACATCTCGGTTTCTGTGGCGGACAAGGCGGCCCTTCTGCTGGCGCCACCGCTGATGTTCATCGCCAGGGTAGTCAACCCGGTCATCTGGAGCCTCAACTGGCTGGCGAACCACATCCTGAGATTGATGAAAATCGAGCCGAAGGACGAAGTCTCTTCCTCCTTCACGCTCGAGGAAGTGCAGTCGATCGTCCAGGAGTCCACCCGGCACGGCCTGGTGGATGATGAGACCGGCCTGTTGAGCGGCGCACTGGAGTTCTCGGAGCACACGGCCTCCCACATCATGGTTCCGCTGGACAAGTTGGTGGTACTCAAGACGGCCTCGACGCCGGTGGACCTGGAGAAGGCAGTCAGCCGTACCGGCTTCTCCCGTTTCCCGATGGTGGACGACGACGGCGAACTCGCCGGATACCTCCATGTCAAGGACATCCTGTCCATCCCTGACGAGGGCCGCCGGCACCCCATTGCCGAAGGGCGCATCCGTTCGTTGGCCAACCTGTCTCCGGACGATGAAATCGAGCGGGCCATGTCCGTTATGCAGCGCACAGGTTCGCACCTGGCCCGGGTCGTCGGCGCGGGGGGTGACACCCAAGGTGTCCTGTTCCTTGAGGATGTCATTGAACAGCTGGTCGGCGAGATCCGCGATGCAACGCAGGCAACAGGCATCCGTCGCTTTGGTGCACAGGAAGCCTAGTTTCGACGACGGATAGCGGTTAAAGGGTGGGCAGCGCTGCCGGAGCGATGCCCACCCTTTCTCCTAAATAGGAATCATTCCTATTTAGGGCTACACTGGTTTCTGCCAGTAATTGTGTTTGATTCTCATTTTGAGTAGATCCGAGGTCTTCGTGCGTCGTTCCGCCGCCCGCCTGTCCGTAGCCGCTTCCGCAGGTATCGCAGCGCTCCTGCTTTCCTCCTGCGCCGGTAACGCCGGGGCCAACAGTCCCTCATCTTCCGGGGCCATCGAGGTTGTCACTTCCACCAATGTGTATGGCGACATCGTCAAGGCCGTGGGCGGTGACAAGGTGAACGTCAGCGCCATCATCACCAAAACAAGCCAGGACCCGCACTCCTATGAGGCCAGTGCCCAAGACAAACTCGTGATCTCCAAGGCCAAGCTCGTGGTGGAAAACGGTGGGGGCTATGACGAGTTCCTGCACAAGATTGCCGACGAAACCAAGGTCGGCCACGACAACATGATCAGCGCAGTGGACCTTTCCGGGCTGGCTCCGGCAGAGGCAAGCCACAGCGAAGATGCACACTCCGAAGAAGGCCACAGCCACAGCCACGGCGACTTCAACGAGCACGTTTGGTACAACCTTGACGTCATGGGCAAGGTCGCCGACGCCGTGGCAAGCAAGCTCGGCAGCCTGGACGCGGCATCGGCCTCAACGTTCACCGGCAACGCCGATGCCTTCAAGGCAAAGCTCAAGGAGCTGACCAGCAAGCTGGACGCCGTGAAGGCAGCAAACGAGCATGCACCTGTGGCGATCACCGAGCCTGTTCCGCTGTACCTCCTGGAAGCTGCAGGCCTGGAGAACAAGACGCCCGAGGCCTACAGCGCCGCAGTTGAAGAGGGCTCTGACGTTCCGCCCGCCATCATGAAGGAAACCACAGACCTTCTCAGCGCCGGTTCTGTCCGTTTCCTCGCCTACAACGAGCAGACCGCAGGCCCCCAGACGGAAACCGTCAAGCGTGCCGCCGAGTCTGCACAAGTGCCGGTCGTGAACTTTACCGAGACCCTGCCCGACGGCAAGGACTACATCCAATGGATGACCGATAACGTGGAGTCGGTTTCCTCCGCGCTGAAGAAGTAGCACTTTCCAGCTCCCACAAATGCGATGAAGGGCCCGGCCGGCGTCCTAAGATGTTCAGGATGGCTGTCGGGCCTTTTGCTTGCCGCCACCGAGGCCTGCCAACAACCACGCCGGATGCCCCGGGCCGGTATTCAACAAACTGCGTTCCCAGCAACGTACGGATAGAGGACAACTTTTGACACCCGTAGTGAGCCTCCGCGGAGCCAGTCTGCAGTTCGGCAAGAGGACACTCTGGAAGGACCTTGACCTCGACATCAACCCGGGCGAGTTCTTTGCCGTCCTGGGGCCGAACGGCAGCGGCAAGACCAGCTTCCTGAAGGTCCTCCTGGGGTTGCAGGAACTTCACGCGGGAACGGTTTCCCTGGCGGGGCATCCGGTGGAACGCGGCAGCAAGCAGATCGGTTACATTCCCCAGCAGAAGTCCTTCGCACCGGACACCCCCTTGCGTGCACGCGATTTGGTGGGCTTGGGTATGGACGGCCACCGCTGGGGGATGCGGCTCGCATCCGGAAAAATCAATCAGCGCATCGACGAACTGCTCGAACTGGTAGGAGCCTCGGACTACGCCAAGGTACCGGTTGGCCAGCTTTCCGGAGGCGAACAGCAACGGCTAAGGGTGGCCCAAGCACTGGCCACCGAACCCCAGGTCCTGCTCTGCGACGAGCCGTTGCTGTCCCTGGATCTTCACCACCAACAGGGCGTCAGCTCCCTGATCAACAAACAATGCCACGAACGGAACAGCGCCGTGGTCTTCGTAACGCACGAGATCAATCCAGTCATCGAGTATGTGGACCGCGTGCTGTACCTGGCCGGTGGCCAGTTCCGGGTGGGAACCCCGCAGGAAGTCATGACCACGGAAGTTTTGTCCGAACTGTACAACAGCCATGTGGAGGTCATCCACACCAACGGAAGGATCGTCGTCGTCGGTCTTCCGGATGCCACCACGCACTTCCATGACGATGCCCACGCGACCGCCGGGGAGGAGCTCTAAGTGGACCTGGCCGAGATCCTGCAGACCATCTTCAACTTCGAGAACTACGGCGAATTGCTGGTCCTCGTCCAGAATTCGCTCTGGGCCGGCGCCGTCCTTGGATTGCTCGGCGGCCTGGTCGGCACGTTCGTGATGAAGCGTGACCTGGCCTTCGCGGTCCACGGGATCTCCGAACTGTCCTTTGCCGGAGCGGCCTTTGCGCTGCTGATCGGTGCCGATATCATCCTCGGCTCCCTGATCGGTTCGGTGGCGGCAGCGGTCCTGCTGGGCTTCATGGGTGTACGGGCGCGGGACAAGAACTCGATCATCGGCGTCATCATGCCCTTCGGGCTGGGCCTGGGGATTCTCTTCCTGGCGCTCTACGAAGGCCGTGCAGCCAACAAATTCGGGCTGTTGACCGGCCAGATTGTCTCCGTGGACACCGTCCAGTTGCAGGCCCTGGCCGGAACCGCCGTAGTGGTGATGATTGCGTTGATCGCCATCTGGCGCCCCCTCAGCTTCGCCAGCGTGGATCCGGAGATGGCAGAAGCCCGCGGCGTTCCCGTGCGTGGCTTGGCGATCGGTTTCATGGTGCTTCTGGGCGTCAGTGTGGCCTTGTCCATCCAGATCGTTGGTGCGCTGTTGGTGCTGGCTTTGCTGATCACGCCGGCGGCAGCAGCCTTGCGGGTGACGACCTCGCCCAAACTGGTGGTCGTTTTGAGTGTTGCCTTCGCCCTGACCTCGACGGTGGGGGGCATCCTTCTCGCCCTCGGCAGCCGCATCCCGATCAGCCCCTACGTCACAACGTTGTCGTTCCTGATCTACGTGGTGTGCCGGATCATTGGCCGGATGCGGGTGAACCGTGGCTTGAATGGCCGCGTGACGCGGGACCAGCCTGCCCGGGCGCTTTAGAGCTTTCCTGCGGCCTTCTTGGCAGTGCACTCGGGACACAGGCCAAAGATTTCCACCGTGTGGGCCACTTCCGTGAAGCCGTGCTCCGAGGCAGTGCGGGCGGCCCAGGTCTCGACTGCGGGTGCTTCGACTTCCACGGCCTTGCCACAGTTCCGGCACAGCAGGTGGTGGTGGTGCCCGGTGACGGCGCAACGCCGGTAGACGGCTTCGCCCTCGCCGTTGCGGAGGACGTCAATGAGGCCGTCGTCGGCCAGGGACTGCAGAATGCGGTAGCTGGTGGCCAAGGACACCGAGATGCCCTTGTTCTGCATCAGGCGATACAACTCCTGGGTGCTGACGAAGTCGTCCAATTCGTCCAAGGCGGCGCTGACGGCCAGGCGCTGCTTGGTGACGCGCTGCTCCTTGGCTCCGCCGGTGGCCGGAGCAGCCGGCCTGCTCGGGTCGGTCGCGGCGGAATTGGTGCCGTGTGGCATGGAAAGGCTCACTTCCGTGGGGATGCTGGCAAACTTCGATTTTACCAGTTGGCGATGCTTGGACACTGTCACGGGCGGCCCATAGGCTGTCCCCATGAAGCTCACCAAGTACACCCATGCCTGTGTCCGGTTGGAGAAGGACGGAAAGGTCCTGGTCATCGATCCCGGTACCTTCTCCGAATCGGAGGAGGCCCTGGAGGGAGCCAGCGCGGTGCTTGTCACCCACGAGCACAATGACCACATCGACCGGCCCGTAGTGTTGGCTGCCCTGCGAAGCAACAGTGCACTGGAAGTGTACGCACCGGCAGGTGTGGCCGACGCGCTGAAAGAAGACAGTGACGTGGCCGCGCGCGTCCACTCTGTTGATCCCGGCTCAACTTTTGACGTGGCGGGTTTTGGCATCCGGACTTTCGGGGGACAGCACGCTGTGATCCACCCGCAGATTCCCGTCGTGGCAAACATCGGCTACCTGGTGGATGGGAACGTATTCCATCCCGGGGACTCGTTCGTCGTGCCGGATGGGATCAGCGTCAAGACGCTCCTGGTGCCCATTAATGCGCCATGGTCCAAGGTGGGGGAGGTAGTGGACTTCGTCATCTCCGTTCGCGCACCCAAGGCCTTTCCGGTCCATGACGGACTGCTCAATGACCTGGGCCGCGGAATCGTTGAAGGCCACGTGACAAGGATCGGTGCCCGCTACGGCACGAGCTACAGCAAGCTGGCCCCGCGCGATTCGGTGGAGGTTTAGCCGGTCCACACTCCGGTGTCATGGAAGCGCTCCAGGACTTGCTCGTGCGGGACAGGGTCCAGGCCATGGGCAGCCAGCCACCCGGCGTCGTAATAGCTGCCCTCGTAACGGTCACCGGCGTCGCACATGAGCGAAACGATGCTGCCCTTGCGGCCCTCTGCCACCATCTGCGCCACCAGTTGCCAGACACCCCACAAATTGGTGCCTGTCGAAGGCCCGGCGTGGAGGCCTGTGATTTTGCGGAGGTGGCGCATGGCCGCAACCGACGCGGCGTCGGGCACCTGGATCATGTGGTCGATCACGGCCGGCACGAAGCTTGGCTCCGAGCGGGGTCGGCCGATGCCCTCGATACGGGAGGGGAGCCCGGTAGCGGTAGCGGCCGTGCCGTCCCGCCACGCCGGGTAGAAGGCGGAGTTTTCCGGATCAACCACCGTCAGGCGGGTGGCGTACCGGTGATAACGAAGGTAGCGGCCAATGGTCGCGCTGGTTCCACCGGTCCCGGCGCCCACCACGATCCAATCCGGCACTGGGTGCTCTTCAAGGGCGAGCTGTTCAAAGATCGATTCGGCGATGTTGTTGTTCCCGCGCCAGTCCGTGGCCCGCTCAGCGTAGGTGAACTGGTCCATGTAGTGTCCGCCGCAGGTCCGGGCGGTTTCCTCGGCGACGGCGTAAACCTCCGAGGCATGGTCCACCAGCAAGCATGAGCCGCCAAAGTCCTCGATGAGGGCAATCTTCTCCGGGCTGGTGGTCTTGGTCATGACAGCGATGAACGGCAATCCGATCAGCCGCGCGAAATAGGCTTCCGAGACAGCGGTGCTGCCGCTGGAGGCTTCCACGATCGTGGTTCCCTCGGTGATCCATCCGTTCACCAGGCCGTACAGGAACAAGGACCTCGCCAGGCGGTGTTTCAGGCTGCCTGAGCGGTGCGTGGACTCGTCCTTCAGGTACAGCTGCACGCCCCAATGTGCCGGCAGCGGGACCGCGTAAAGGTGTGTGTCCGCCGAACGGTTGTTTTCGGCCTCGATGGTGCGGATGGCCTCGTTGGCCCAGGTCCTGTCCTGAATACACGAATTGCTCACCGGACAAGCCTAGGCTGGAAACGTGGTTCCGGCAGCACCGGCACCAGCCCCCTGACGAAGGAGAACGCATGGCCACCCTGATGACTGTCCCGGAACTGCACCAACGCCTCGACGCAGGGGAGAGGATCGTTCTCCTGGACGTCCGGTGGGTCCTTGGCCGCAACGACGGGCACGGGAACTACCTCGCGGCCCACCTGCCCGGTGCAGTGTTCGTTGACCTGCCAACGGAGCTTGCGGACCACGCCGAGCCAGGACGGGGGCGCCACCCGCTGCCCTCCCCGGAACGGTTCCAGGAAGCTGCGCGCCGGTGGGGCATCAACGACGGCGACACGATCGTTGCGTACGACGACAGCGGCAGCATGGCCGCGGCGCGCGCCTGGTGGATGCTTCGCAACGCGGGGGCGGAAGCCGTTTACCTGCTCGACGGCGGCCTGGCCGCCTGGCGTGCCGCCGGCTACCCGCTGGAGGCTGGCGAGGTGACCGCCGTCGTCGGCAACGTATCCCTGGGGGATGGCCGCATGCCGTCCATCACCGAGCAGGAGGTCTCGCACTGGAGCCGCGGGGGAATCCTGTTGGATGCCCGGGCAGGGGAGCGGTACAGGGGTGAGGTCGAACCCATCGATCCCAGGGCCGGCCACATCCCTGGTGCACTGAGCGCCCCGACAACTGGGAACATAGCTTCGGACGGTACCTTCCTCCCGGCTGAGGAGTTACGACGCCGTTTTGAATTCCTGGGCCTGGATGACAACTCCAACGTTGCCGTCTACTGCGGGTCAGGGGTAACGGCCGCCCATGAAATCGCAGCACTTGAGATTGCCGGCTTCAACGCTGCGTTGTTCCCGGGTTCCTTTTCGCAGTGGTCGAACAACGCAGCGAACGACGTCGCCGTCGGTGATGCGCCGTTCGAAGACGCTGCGGTAGGCCCAAGTGGCATGAGCCCTGCCGACGGGAGTAGCGTCGAAGCATGAATCCTGGACGCCCCGTGCCCCCACCTCTTGCGAAGACCATCACTTTGGACACCACCGAAGCTCCCGCCGGAGTGCTGGCGGCGGCGTATGGTGCCACCTCGCCCGATAGCGGCCTGGTGCCGTTGACAGTGGCGCGCCGCGAGCCCGGTGATGACGACGTGGAGATCGCCATCGAATTCTGCGGCTTGTGCCACTCGGATGTCCACGCGACCCGCGGAGAGTGGCGGGTACCCCCGTATCCGCTGGTGCCCGGCCACGAGATTGTTGGCCACGTAACCCGTGTGGGAACCGCCGTGGAGGACTTCTCCGTGGGCGACCGCGTGGGGGTCGGATGCATGGTTGACTCTTGCCGCGAATGCGACAGCTGCCTTGAAGGCCTGGAGCAGTATTGCGAGCGTGGCAACGTCGGTACCTACGGCGCTGCCGACCCCCGCCATGCCGATGCCATCACCCAGGGCGGCTATTCGACGTCGGTAGTGGTGGACAAGCGCTTCGTGCTGCGGGTACCCGAATCGCTGGACCCGGCAGCAGCAGCACCACTCCTGTGCGCAGGCATCACCACCTATTCACCGTTGAGGTACTTCGACGTCGAAGAGGGCGACTCCGTAGGGGTGGTCGGATTGGGTGGGCTGGGGCACATGGCCGTCAAGATCGCCAAGGCCATGGGGGCCGAGGTCACGGTCTTCACTACTTCCGAGTCCAAATTCGATGCCGCCCGTGAACTCGGAGCGGACCACGTGGTGCTCTCCAAGGATGCCGACGCGATGGAAGCCGCCAACCGCAGCATCGACGTCATCATCGATACCGTCGCGGCCCCCCACGACCTCAACCCCTACTTCCGCACGCTCCGCCTTGATGGGGCGCTGTTCCAGCTTGGCCTTCCCGCCGAGGACATGCCTCCGGTCAGCCCGGGCCTGCTCATCCGCCGCCGCCTCGCCTACGCCGGCTCGTTGATTGGCGGGATCGAGGAGACGCAGGAAATGCTGGACTTCTGTGCAGAGCACGGGGTTGCAAGCGACATCGAAATCGTTGGGGCGGAACAGCTCAACGAGGCCTACGACCGCATGGTGGCCGGCGACGTGAAGTACCGTTTTGTGCTGGACACCGCAACACTTCAGGAACCAGCTGAAAGGGCAGACGCATGAGTACCTTGTTCACCAGGATCATCAACGGGGAGATTCCGGGCCGCTTCGTGTGGAAGGACGCAGAAGTAGTGGCGTTCCTGACCATCGCCCCGATCACCCAAGGCCATACCTTGGTGGTCCCGCGCGAGGAGGTCGACTCCTGGACACACGCTAGCCCGGAGCTTCTGGCCAAGGTCATGGATGTCGCCCAAAGCATCGGCAAGGTCCAGGAAGAGTTGTTCTCCGCCAAGCGCGTGGGTGTCCTGATGGAAGGCTTCGAGGTGGACCACCTCCATGTCCACGTGTGGCCCGCCTATTCCACCGCGGATTTTGAGATCCACAATGTCGACCACAACCCGGACCCGGCCGTGATGGATGCGACTGCCGTGAAGCTGCGTGCGGCGCTGAGGGCAGCCGGACACGGCGAGGCTGTCCCGGAGGACTGATTTCCCTGCCAGTTAACCCGGCGGTGCTGTAAAGGCACCGCCGGGTTTTTTTGTCTGCGGCCCTGGCTCGCTACGCGGGGGCGAGCGCTTGGTTCAGTGCCGTGCGTATCCGCTTCTCCGACACGGAGTAGGCCGTACCGAGCTCCACTGCGAAGAGACTGACACGCAGTTCCTCGATCATCCAGCGCACCCGGGTTAACTCAGCGCCTGCGCGACGTCCGGGGAGCAGCGCGGACACGGCGTCGTCATAATCGTCCTCCAAGGCCTGGACGATGCCCATGTTGAGGCTGTCCCGCTGCACATTGCCCGGCAGCTTCTCCAAGCGCTTCTCCATGGCCTGCAGGTATCGCGGCAACTGGCTGAGCTGGGCGTAGCCCGTTTGTGCCACAAAACCCGGGAAGACCAGCTGCTCGAGTTGGCTCTTCATGTCGTTGAGCGCACTGATCAGCGGCAGGCTCGCGTTGGACTTGAGCGCCTTCTGGATGCGGCGGGTACTGGCCAAAATACGTTCGACGACGGCGGTCACCGTGAAGACGGTGTCGATCAGTTCTGCCCTGACTACTTCGTAGAGCGCATCGAAGGACTCGCGGTCCCAGGGCAGTTCCTGCGGAACCAGCTTGTCGATCGCAGCCAAGGCGCAGTCAGCAATGAGGGCGCTGACCGACCCGTGGGGATTCTGGCTGAAGGTCAGTTTTTCGGTGTTGCTCAGGTGTTCCAGCACGTAGCGGTCCGGGGATGGGATCCGCAAGGCCAACAACCGGATGACGCCACCGCGCATGGCGGCTTCCTGTTCGGCCTTGGTCTGGAATACCCGCAATGCCACGGACTTGCCCTCGTCGATCACAGCCGGGAACCCGGTGACCGCGTGGCCCTTAATGCTCCGGCTGACCTGGCGGTCCACGGTGCCGAAATCCCACTCCGTGATTCCGGTGCGTTCTGCCACACCGCCCTCGACCGGCGCGGAGTTGCCGGAGGCCGGCGTCGATTGGCCGCCCGGGGCGACCACACCGTTCCCCCGTGAGGCGCGGGACGTCGTCGCGGGTGTAGCTCCCAGCGACTCGGCGATGGCGCGGCGGGTGGCCGGAGCAAGTATTTCCTGCAATTGGGCCAAGTCCTTACCCTCGTCCAGGACCTTGCCTTTGCTGTCTACCACCTTGAAACTGACACGCAAGTGGGGCGGCACTGCCTCCCAGTTCCACGAGCCAGGCGGAATGATGTGCCCTCGAAGCCGGCGCAGCACCAGTTCCAGGGAGGGCTCCAGCTCGTCGACCTCGGGATCGAAGCCGGCTTCCAGTGCTTCGGTGGCTTGCCTGGCGACATCCGGCGCGGGCACAAAATTCTTCCGGATCTGCTTGGGCAGCGACTTGATCAGGGCAGTGACAAGGTCCACCCGCTGGCCCGGAATCTGCCAGCGGAAGGGGGCGTCGTCCAGTTGGTTCAGGAAAAGCACCGGAACCTCTGCAGTCACGCCATCGGAGGGATTCGGAGTAGAACCCGGCGCCACGGGGTGGAACTCATAGCTCAGGGGCAGCTCAAAGCCCTTGTGAACCCAGGTCTTCGGATAGGCGGAGTCGTCCAGGGCTTCGGCGTCTTCGCTCATCAGCAGCGACTGGTCGAAGTCCAACAGATGGGGATCGGACTGGCGCGCGTCCTTCCACCACTTGTCGAAATGCCTTTCGGAGACCACATCCTTGCCGACGCGGGCATCGTAAAACTCGAACAGGGTCTGGTCGTCCACCAGGATGTCCCGTCGGCGCATGCGCGTTTCGAGTTCCTCTATCTCCTGCAGCAAGGCCCTGTTGCGATGGAAGAACTTGTGGTGTGTCCTCCACTCGCCCTCCACCAGGGCATGGCGGATGAACAGCTCACGCGAGAGCTCGGGATCGATGCGGCCGTAGTTCACCCGGCGGTTCGGAATGATGGGAACGCCGTACAGCGTGACTTTTTCATGGGCAAGCACTGCGCCCTGGCGTGATGACCAGTGAGGTTCACTGTAGCTGCGCTTCACCAGCTCAGGGGCGACTTGCTCGGCCCACAGGGGATCGAACTTCGCGGCAACACGAGCCCATAGCCTGCTGGTCTCCACCAATTCGGCGGCCATGACGTACGTGGGCGACTTCTTGAACAACGCCGATCCTGGGAAGATCGCGAACCGGCTTCCGCGGGCACCGGCGTATTCGCGCTTGCGCTCGTCCAGCAGCCCAATGTGGCTGAGCAGGCCGGACAGCAAACTGATGTGGATGCCCTCGTAGTTTCCTACGGGGTCCGCTTCGCGCTTGTTGTCGAGGCTGATGCCCAAGGGCTTGGCGAGTTGGCGGAGCTGGGTGAAAAGGTCTTGCCACTCCCGCACGCGCAGGTAATTGATGAATTCGTTGCGGCACAGTCTGCGGAACTGCGTGGAGGAGAGCTCGCGCTGCTTTTCCTGGAGGTAGTTCCAGAGGTTGAGGTAACCCGTGAAATCGGAGATCTCGTCACGGAAGCGTGCATGCTTCTCCGCTGCCAACTGCTGCTTGTCGGTCGGCCTTTCCCTGGGATCCTGGATGGTCAGGGCCGCGGCGAGGATCATGACCTCCCGGACGCAGCCCCGCTTGCCGGCCTCCACGATCATCCTGCCAAGCCGGGGATCGACGGGAAGTTGGGCGAGTTTCTGTCCGACGGCGGTCAGTCCACCGCCGCTGCGGCCGTTGCCGCGGGCGTCAGCGGACTTCTGCGCGCTCAAGGCGCCGAGTTCGCGCAGCAGCGTCACGCCGTCGTTGATGGCCCTGGTCTCCGGAGGTTCCACGAACGGGAAGTTCTCCACGTCCTTGGGTCCGCGGGCCACCCCCATCGCGGTCATTTGCAGGATCACCGCGGCCAGGTTGGTCCGCAGGATTTCCGGATCAGTGAACTGCGGGCGTGATTCGAAGTCCTCTTCCGAATACAAGCGGATCGCTATGCCTTCGGACACGCGGCCGCAACGGCCCGAACGCTGGTTGGCCGATGCCTGTGACACCCGCTCAATGGGAAGCCGCTGGACTTTGGTCCGGTGCGAATACCGGGAGATGCGCGCGGTGCCGGTGTCGATGACGTACTTGATGCCGGGAACCGTAAGCGAGGTCTCTGCCACGTTGGTCGCCAGGATGATGCGCCGCTTGCCTCCGGGGTTGAAGACGCGGTGCTGCTCCTGGAGGCTCAAACGGGCAAAGAGGGGAAGGACTTCAGTGCCGGCCAGGCGCCGGTTGCTTTGGATGCGGCCGTTGATGGCCTCTGCGGCGTCACGGATTTCGCGCTCGCCGGAGAAGAAGATGAGGATATCTCCCGGGGCTTCCTTGGCGAGCTCGTCCACGGCGTCGCAGACGGCATCGAGGGGATCGCGGTCCTCCTCGAGTTCGTCGTCGGAGCCCTCATCATCGGCATCGACGGGCTGCGACAGCGGCCGGTAGCGGATCTCCACCGGGTAGGTACGGCCGGAAACCTCGATGATGGGGGCAGGCCCGTCATCGCTGCCGAAGTGCTTGGCGAAGCGCTCGGGATCGATCGTGGCCGAGGTGATGATGATCTTCAGGTCGGGGCGCTGCGGGAGGATCCGCTTGAGGTAGCCGAGTATGAAGTCGATGTTGAGGCTGCGTTCATGGGCCTCGTCGATGATGATGGTGCTGTATTTCCGGAGCAGTTTGTCCCGCTGGATCTCTGCCAGCAGGATGCCGTCCGTCATGAGCTTGATCTTGGTGGCGGCGCTGACCTCGCCGGTGAACCGGACCTGGAAACCAACCTCTTGGCCGATTTCGACGTCGAGCTCGGAGGCAATGCGTTCGGCGACCGTCCGGGCTGCCAGGCGGCGCGGCTGGGTGTGCCCGATCAGTCCTTTGTCGCCAAGGCCCAGCTCGAGGCACATCTTGGGAATCTGTGTGGTCTTACCGGAACCGGTCTCGCCGGCGATGATGGTTACCTGGTTCGCGGCGATGGCCGCCATCAGATCCTCGCGGCGCTCGGATACCGGCAGCTCTGCGGGATAGGAAATATGAAGTGTCATGGCTGCTGCCAGTCTACTGTGGCCGGACCGGCGGCGGCATCGAGCCGGCGCGAGAGGTGCCGGGCGAAGGAGCGGAATTCCTCGGGTTCAAGAATTTCGAAGTCCAGGTCCAACGCCGCCAGGTAGGCTGCCGGTGCGGCGAGGTTATCCCATCCGGATCGAAGGATGGTCGCTGCCGGCCCGTCAGCGGTCAGCGTCGCGTACTGGGAACTGACGACGGCGGATGCCTCGCCAAGCGGCGCGCGGAGCCGCACCACGACGTCGAACCGGTAGGGCGAGCGCGTGATGGATTGCTGCACATATGCTGCCAGGTCCTCCGCCGGCAAGGGCCGGGGCGTGTACTTCCTGCGTTCGCTCGGCAGGGAAGCGAATCTGTCTGCCCTGAACGTGCGCCAATCCCCGCGCTCCACATCCCAGGCAACCAGATACCACCGGCGACCGGTATCCACCAGCCGGTAGGGTTCGACCAATCGTCGTGAGGCGTCGCCGTCGGAGGTGACGTAGTCAAACGTAATTTGCCGGCGATCCGAAATTGCCGCTGAGACCACGGTCAGTTGCTGGGGATCAACGCTTGCAGCGTTGCTGGGAAGCGAGGTGACCGCTTCTTTGAGCATCGCGAACCTGGGCCGGAGCCGGGAGGGGAGGACCTGCTCCACTTTGGCCAGGGCTCGGACGGAGGCTTCGCCGATCCCGGCAACAGGGCCTGCAGCCACGGAGTTCAGGCCCAGGGCCACGGCAAGGGCTTCGTTGTCGTCAAGGAGCAGTGGGGGCAATTGCGCGCCCGCGCCCAGCTGGTAGCCGCCGGCGATGCCGGGGGAAGCGTGGATGGGATACCCCAGGTTCCGCAGTTTGTGGATGTCCCGGCGCACGGTCCGCTCGGTCACTCCCATGCGATCGGCGAGATCCGGTCCCGTCCATTCCCGGCGGACCTGCAGCAGCGACAGCAACTGCAGCAGCCGGGCGGAGGTTTGAATCATGCAAGTGAATCTAGCCCATCAGCAGTCCAGGCGGAGGGCCGGCGACACACAAGGACGCCCACCGATGCAAGGATCCCTGCAGTGATCCTTGAAGCGGCAGGCGCCGGATGGATGGGTTGTGCTGATCGTGCATCAGGCCGGTAGGACCTAGTAGATACGGGGATTCCAGTAGGGGCCGCTGGGTGCCTCAAAAGCGGACCAAGGTTCTTTTGAGGTGACGGGCGGGTTGTGGCCGCGGCCATCCTTCAGGAGTGCTGAGACAGTAGCTGCGACGGCGGTGATGAGGACGATGAAGAGGATGATTCCGAAGATTTCCATGTCTCCAGACTGCTCCCTGGTGGGCTCAAGAAACAGTGGCAGAAATGCCCCATATGGACAATTTTCTGCCACACTGGAGATATGTTGAAATCAGTGGCAGTGATCGTCGTTCCGGACTTCTCCGTGTTCGAGTTCGGCACGGCTTTCGAGGTCTTCGGCATCGACAGATCCGACCGCGGTTCCGGTGTTCCGGCCTTCGACTTCCGGGTGGTCACACCGGAGCCCGGAGACGTCCGCATGAAGTCAGGGCCCTCCCTCCACGTGGACCTCGGACTCGAAGCTGCGGCGGATGCCGATCTGGTGATCATGGCGCCGTTTGGCAGGGACAAGGATGTCCCTGAGTCCGTCCTGGAAGCCCTGCGCGCGGCCCACGCCAGGGGAGCCTGGGTGATGTCCATTTGTTCAGGAGCCTATGCGCTGGCCCGCGCAGGATTGCTGGATGGGCGGCGTTGCACCACGCACTGGCACTACTCCCAGGACCTCGCCGGCCGGTACCCCTCCGTCAGGGTTGATGAGAACGTCCTCTACGTCCAGGACGGGACCATCATCACCAGCGCCGGCACCGCGGCAGGGATTGACGCTTGCCTGCACCTGGTCCGTGTGGAGCTCGGCGCCAACGTAGCCGCTGCGATTGCCCGCGACATGGTGGTGCCGCCGCATCGGGATGGCGGCCAGGCCCAGTTCATTGACCGGCCCATGCCAAGCTGCGGATCGGCGCCCATGGAGGCTCTGCTCCGGTGGATGGTGGAACATCTGGACGAAGAACACAGCGTGAACGAATTGGCCGCCCGCCTCCACATGTCACCACGCACCTTTGCCCGGCGGTTCCGGGCCGAAACCGGCACAACTCCGGCGGCGTGGTTGAACTCCCAGCGGGTGCTGCGGGCACAGGAGCTGTTGGAAACCACCGAACTCAACATTGACGAAATCGCCCGTGAAGCCGGGTTCGGGCACTCGGTCCTGCTCAGGCACCACTTCGCGAAAGTGCTCGATACCAGTCCGCAAAGCTACCGGAGGGCGTTTCGGGGGCAACTGGCCGAGGCCATCTAGGTCCGGCCAATGGGCTGGGCCGCGGGTCTGTGTTTCAGGCTTGTGTTCCGAGGTTCCAGGCTTGCGTTCCGGGCTTGGCGCCTGTCCGCCGGCTTAGCGCCGTCGGCCCAGGGTGCCCCTGGACTCGGAGCCTTCGGCCTTGGCGCACTCGATCAATTCCTGCCACGGTCCGGTGACAGCACGGTCCGGGAGCGTGGCGCGGCGCTGGCCGGCCCTGATGGAGTACATGAAGCGGTCCGGCTCATTGACGGCCCGGGCTTGGCTCTTTGCCTCATCCCAAGGGCAGGCCTCGACGATGGGAAGCCACCGCTCCTTGTCATCGGGGGACACCGCGTCCACGCTCCAAACACGCGTCATCGCGGCGATACCTCCACTGCGTTGGACCGTGATTTTCATGAGCCGCTGCTTCTCGTCCTACCCCTGCTGTGCCAGCACGCAGGCGGACCGGCTACAGGTCCCGCCGCGCGACTAAACCTTGACCTTCACAGTGTCCCACGCCTTCCGGACGGCGTCATGCTCCGGTGACCCGCTCCCGAAAAGTTCCTCAGCCGTTGCCAGCGTAGTCCTGGCGAACTTGCCGAAAGTGCACGTGGCGGGGAGCGCCCCACTGGTCAAAGTCCCGTACCAAATCTGCCCGGCAGCCTCCCAAGCATGGCCTCCAAGCTCAGCGGCCACCACATAGAAAGCCCTGTTGGGAATGCCGGAGTTGATGTGGACGCCGCCGTTGTCGGCGCTGGTCCGGACATAGCTGTCCATGGAATCCGGCTGCGGATCCTTGCCCAGGACATCGTCATCGTAGGCAGTGCCCGGAGCCTTCATGGACCGCAGCGCTTCACCCTGTACCTGGTCAGTGAACAAGCCCTGTCCGATCAACCAGCTGGCCTGCTCCACGGATTGCTGTTTGGTGTACTGCTCCACCAGCACACCAAATACATCCGACATTGACTCATTCAGGGCTCCGGCTTGGTTCCGGTAGGCAAGGTTGGCTGTGTACTGGGTGACGCCGTGGGCCAGTTCATGCCCAATGACGCTGATGGATTTGGTGAATCGCTGGAAGATCTGTCCGTCCCCGTCTCCGAAGACCATTTGGCTGCCGTTCCAAAAGGCGTTGTCGTAGAGCTTTCCGTAGTGGACAGTCGCATCCAGCGGCAGCCCGGCGTCGTCAATTGAATCGCGGCCGAAAATTTCGCCATACAAGCGGTGCGTTCCGCCGAGGCCGTCGTAGGCTTCATCGGCGGCATCATCACCCACGGGCGCCGCCCCCTCCTTGCGAACCAACCGTCCGGGAAGATCCTCCAACGATCCGGCGTCGAAGATGGTCCGTTTGGGAGGCCCGGGCTTGGCTTGGCGGGCACTTGGTGGCGCTGCGAGGATGGTGGCCGTGCGGATGGCCTGCAGGCCCTTGATCTGCAGGAGGGACTCCTTGGCAGCACGCGCGACCGCCCGGAGGCGGGGTTCGTCTTGGGCGGCAATCCTGCGAAGCATGTACGGCGGGACGATGGAACACATCACGGCAAACCCCTTTTGCTATCGGAAAGACCAACTGCAATCAGCCTAGGAGCCGGGGCAGACAATTTTGCGGCGTGGCCCCGGCAAGCCCAAAAGTGATAGTCCGTAGCCGGCAAAGGGAAAACCCCGCCAGTTGAACTGGCGGGGTTTTCGATGTGCCCTCGATAGGATTCGAACCTACGGCCTTCTGCTCCGGAGGCAGACGCTCTATCCCCTGAGCTACGAGGGCATCCAGGGTATCCCTCCGTTGCCGGTGGGACGTCCTAGAGCTTAGCAGCCGTGACGCCGCAAAGGAAAACGGCCGCTCCCGTACCGTGCAAATGCCTCAGTAGCCCGCGAAAGAGTCCACATGGACCCGCCGGGCCCCTGCGCCGCGCGCCGCGGACCTCAGGGAATCGACACTTGCCGGGGAACCGGAGACAAACACCTCCCTGTCCGCGATGTCCGGAACCAGTTGCTTGAGCCGGGCTGCATCGATTCTGGCCGTCCCGGCGTCGAGCATGAACTCCGGGGGAGTGGAACCATCGGCAAGCCGGGCAATCACCGTTGCTCCCGAGGCTTCAAGCTGGTCCAGCCAGGCCAGGTCGTTACGGCTTTTGGCCAGGTACAGCACAACCGTGTCCCGTGAGGTGCCGTCGGCCGCCAGCTGCGACAGGAACGGCGTGATGCCGATCCCGGCGGCTATCAACAAAACCGGTTTGCCGGCGTCGTGCGGCAAAAGGAAATCGCCGCCCACGGCGGTGGCGGAAACAGTGTCACCTGGCCGAAGGGCGAGCAGTGCCTTCTTGGCCGTCGATAACGGCTCCGCCGTGCCCACCCCAAACGTCACTTCGGCAGCTCCCGGAGGGCTGGTGATGCTGAAAATCCGGCGTCGGCCCTTTCCGTCGGATCCTGAGTGCGGCAGGTTCAGTTCCATGAACTGGCCCGCAGCGAAACGAACCGGCCGCGTTGGCTCGAAACTGAATTCCGTGCTCAAGGGCGTCAGGGCCCGCGACCCCTTAAAGGTCAGCTCCACGCCGCCACGCTGTCCCAGGAAGAAGGCGATGAGGTTTCCCAAAAGCAACGCCAGCTCCGGTGAGTTTGCCACGAAGCCAAAGTTGTAGGGAACCGCGAAAACACAACCAACGACGGCGGCAAGCGCCAGTTGCTGCCAACGGCGGGGAGGAAGCGTAAGCGGCTCAGACAACATGAATCCGACAAAGAACAACAGGGGACGCTGGGCCAAGGTCTGCCACAAAGCCTGCCCCAGGGTCATGCTCCGGCTCAGCAGCTCCAGGGTAATGATGCTGGTTGCGACCACGAGGAAAACGGTGGCCATCAGCAACTTGCGGGTGCGGTAGAGGACCAGCATCACTCCCGGGACGAGCAACCACAGCATCGCTGGAGTCGCAGCCCACCAGGTGGCGATGTTCAGCCCGGTCAAACCTGTGATGAATGCCCCCGCGGCTGCCGGATTGAAAATATGTCTGCCACGGAAGGCCAGCGCGTATTTGGAGGCGCTCGCAAGAATGCAAGCCAGCGCCACGCCGGCCATGTCCGTAAGCCCGAAAGCCGGCCAAAACAGGAAATACAGCAGCAGTGCCGTGATGAGCGACGATTCGGTGTGCGGCTTCACCTTGAAGATGGCGGCGAGCAAACGGTTCGACCCATAGGTGACGCCGAGGCAGAGGACCAGATGCACCAGCATCTCGGGCAAGCCGAACGTCAACCAGCCCAGGACGTTGAGGACCATGCTGTACACCACCAGCACACCCAGGACCCACAGGATCAGGCGGTACATGGTGAAGCGGCCCAGCCAGGTGTCGATACGGGACTTCGCGGCAATCATGTGAACAGTCTCCCCTCAAAGCCGCCCGAATACGTGGCAGCACCCGCAGAGGAGACGCGGAGCCACGAGAATTCGAACTCCTGCTCAAGCAACGCAGGTTCCATCATGAACAAGGCCGTGGCCAGGCCGTCGGCCTCCAGCGCGCCCGCGGCCATGGTCCAGGTTGCCACCGTGGTGTGGATGGGCTTGCCGGTGGTCCCATCCAGGACGTGGTGGAGGCCGTCATCCCATACCCGGCGGTTGGACGCCGAGGCGCACAAGGCGGCGTTGTCCAACTCCACAGTCCCAATGGCCTGTTTGGGGTCGTAGGGATGTTCCAACGCCACCGTCACAGGATGGCTCCCCGAGTGCAGCATGTCGCCGCTGCCATCCACCAGGAAGTCACTGTGTCCTGCCTCATGGAGCAATCCACCCAAAAGGTCCACCAGCTGGCCTTTCCCGGCCGCTCCGATATCCAGCACCAGGGGTTCCTTCGCAGTCATCGCCGTGCCGGTCCATTCAAGGACATCTTCCCAACGGGCAGGTGCTTGGGGCACTCCCGAAGGGCTGAGGGAGTAAGCGGCGTCGTAGCCCAGCCTTTCGAGGCTGCTACCGATGAGCGGGGTCACTGCCCCCTGGCTCAGGCGGTACAGGACCGAATACAGCTCCTGGAGTCCGGCCGCGTGCTCCGGCAGCGTGATGCTGCCGGGGCTGCGGGAAAGGCCAGACACCAAGGAATCGGACCTGAAACGCGACCATGTCCGGTCATAGGCCTCGACGGCATCGAGCACCTTTTTCGTGAGTGCGGGAGCGAGCGGTTCAGGGGTCGAAATTTCCCACCCCGTACCGATTCCCTCGAAGCTGAAGCTGCTCCAGCCCGGGTGGGCCATGATGTCTACTTCGCCTGGGATTTGATCTGCTGGAGGGCGTCGTTGAACCCTCCCGACGTCAGGGAGGAACCGGCCACTTTGGAGACGTTGAGCTCGTCCACGTTCTTCCCGACAATCTGTGACGCGATGCCACTGGCAAACTCGCCTTGGAACTTCTTGGTGTTGGGGTTGGAAGGATGCACTGTGATGTTCACCGCAGAGACCTTGTCGGCGGCAAGCGTCAGTTCAACGCCCACCGTCTCCTGCCCATTGGGGGAGGTGTAGGTTCCGTCAGCGCTGTAGGTACCGTCCTTGTAAATGCTGGATCCTGCGGAGGCGATGGGGGCAGAGGACTGAGCCGAGGACGACGGGCTGCTGGTTGATGCCTGGCCGCCTTCCTGGGTAGCGGGGGCCTGCGTGGCAGGTGCTTGCGTGTTGGGCGCCTGGGCACTGGGCGCGCATCCTGCGGCGGTTCCGGCGATGGAGAGGCCGGCGATGCCGACGAAGATGCTCTTGCGAAGTGGCGTGGTCATGGTTCTGCTCGTTTCAACTGGACAAGTTCAACTGGAAGTAGGTGGTCTGGGGCTTGTACATCAGGGACATGGATGACCCCTTGATCAGGGATCCGGCCTGTGCCCATGTTCTTCACAACGTTGAAATCAGCGTAATGGTTCAGTCTGTGGTGGCGGCCAGCCGTTCCTGTGTACCTGCTGTGGTCAAATTATCCACATACGGGTCCTCGAATTCCGCGTCTTTGCGGGCCACCGGTAGGCTAGATCCGTGACTCCCGAAGAACTCTCTGCTGCCATATCCGCCTGCCTTAAGGACGCTGTCTCCACTGGCGAAATCGCCTTGACGGAATCTGCCGTGCCCGACGCCGTGCGCGTAGAGCGACCAAAAAACCGGGACCACGGGGATTGGGCCACCAACATTGCCCTGCAGCTGTCCAAGCAGGCCGGGATGAATCCGCGTGAATTCGCAGGCATCCTGAGCACCCATCTTCAGGGCATCCCCGGGGTAACCGGTGTGGAAATCGCAGGACCGGGCTTCCTGAACATCACCGTGGACGCCGCTACCGCTGGCACTCTGGCCAAAACAATCGTCGAGGCCGGCGCCGCGTATGGCACCAACCAGGCGCTCGCAGGCCGCGTGGTCAACATGGAATTCGTCTCCGCAAACCCCACAGGGCCCCTCCACATCGGCCACACCCGCTGGGCGGCACTTGGCGACGCCATCGCCCGCGTCCTTCGTGCCTCCGGCGCGGACGTCACGGCCGAGTACTACATCAACGATGCCGGCTCGCAAATGAACGTCTTTGCAAACTCCGTGCTCTCCCGCCTTCACGGCAGGGATGTTCCGGAAGGCGGCTACCCGGGCGAATACATCCGCGAACTTGGCGACGAAGTCCTCAAGGCGCACCCGGACATCCGAGAGCTCACCGACGAGGCTGCCCTTCCGGTCATCCGCGCTGCCGCCTACGAGGCCCAGATGGCAGACATCAAAGCCACCCTGGCCGACTTCGGCGTTGAGTTTGACGTCTTCTTCTCGGAGAAGGAACTTCATGACGCCGGCGCGATTGAATCCGCTGTTGCCCGTCTTCGCGAGCAAGGACACGTCTTCGATGACGGCGGCGCTGTCTGGCTGCGCACCACCGACTTCGGCGACGACAAAGACCGCGTCATGATCCGTGCCAACGGTGAACCGACCTACTTCGCGGCGGACGCGGCCTACTACCTCTCCAAGAAGGACCGTGGATTTACCGAGAAGATTTATTTGCTCGGTGCCGACCACCACGGATACATCAACCGCCTCAAGGCCATCGCGGCGTGTGCCGGCGATGACCCGGAGGTCAATATCGAGGTCCTTATTGGTCAGCTGGTGTCTGTCAACGGCGCCAAGCTGTCCAAGCGTGCAGGCAACATTATCGAGCTGAAGGACCTCATTTCCTGGCTCGGCAAGGACGCGGTGCGCTACTCCCTGGCCCGCTTCCCCGCAGACTCTCCGTTGACGCTGGATCCTGAACTGCTCAAGAAGAACAGCAACGAGAACCCGGTGTTCTACGTGCAATATGCGCACGCCAGGTCCCGCGGAACGGCCCGCAACGCAGCCGAGGCAGGAGTGGACCGCTCGGTCTTCGACGCAGCGCTCCTGGACCACGCCACCGAAAACGAGCTGCTCTCCTACCTGGGCAGTTACCCGTCGATCGTGGCCAAGGCTGCGGAACTGCGTGAGCCGCACCGCGTGGCACGCCACCTGGAGGTCATCGCCGGTGCCTACCACCGCTGGTATGACGCCTGCCGCGTTTCGCCCCAGGGCGACGAGCCTGTCCAGGACGTGAACCGGACACGTTTGTGGCTGAATGATGCCACCAGCCAGGTACTTGCCAACGGACTCGAACTGCTCGGCGTTTCGGCGCCGGAACGGATGTAGGAAATGACCACAGAAGCCAGTCACGCCTCTCCTCTTGCGCCGGAATGGTTGGCCCTTCCGGAGGACCTCAACGCCCTGCAGTCACCCATGTGGGCTGCCGGAGTGGAAAAGAACGACGCCGGTGTTCTCACCATTGATGGCATTGCCGTCAGCGAGCTCAAGGAACAGTTCGGCACTCCGCTCTTTGTCATGAGCGAGTCCGATTTCCGTTCCCGTGCCCGGGACTTCAAGGACTCCTTCGATGCCGCCTTCGCGGACATTTGCGGGGGAGCGGACGTGTACTACGCCGGCAAATCGTTCCTGTGCACAGCCGTCGCGAGCTGGGTGGCAGAAGAAGGTCTCCGACTCGACACCTGTTCCGGAGGCGAACTGGCTGTCGCCGCCCGCGCCGGCATCGCAGGGCCCAACCTGGGCCTGCACGGAAACAACAAGTCGGACGCCGAGATCAATCGTGCCTTGGACATGCAGGTAGGCAGGATCGTGGTGGACAGCCTCGACGAACTCGAGCGGGTCGCCAAGATTGCCTCGGGCAGGGGGGAAATTGCCAAGGTTATGCTCCGCCTGACTCCTGGTGTCCATGCCCACACGCACGAGTTCATCGCAACGGCCCACGAGGACCAGAAGTTTGGCCTCTCAATGGCTGAAGATTCCACCGAGGAAGCCGGTCTGTCCGCTGCAGAGGAGGCAGTGGCAGCGGCGACGTCCTATGCCAGCATCGAACTACTGGGCCTGCACTGCCACATCGGCTCGCAGATTTTCGAGCCCGACGGCTTCGCCGTGGCGGGGGAGAAGCTTCTGCGGTTCCTCGCCGCCATGCAAAGCAAGTACTCCATCGTCCTTCCCGAACTGGATCTCGGCGGCGGCTACGGTATCGCCTACACCCCGGTGGACACCCCGCGCCCACCGGCCGAAGTCGCGCAGGCGATGGCCGCCGTCGTGCGTTCCACCTGCGACGAACTGGGCATCACCGCGCCGCGCATCTCCATCGAGCCGGGCCGCGCGATCGTCGGCAGCACGACGTTCACCCTCTACGAAATCGGTACCCTCAAGACTGTCCGCGTTGACGCCCCCGGGGAGGAAGCAGGACAAGAGAACGTTACGTATCCGCGCCGCTATGTGTCGGTGGACGGAGGGATGAGCGACAACGCCCGTCCGGTGCTGTACGACGCGGATTATTCGGCAATTTTGGCTTCGCGCGCTTCGGATGCCGCTCCGCAGCTGTCCCGAGTAGTGGGCAAACATTGCGAGAGCGGCGACATAGTTGTTAGAGATGTATATCTGCCCGCGGACGTGGCAGCCGGTGATTTGCTCGCAGTACCGGGTACCGGCGCCTACTGCTGGGCCCTCTCCAGCAATTACAACTACCTGGCCCGGCCTGGCGTTGTCGCTGTACGCGACGGAGCCGCCAGGCTCATTGTCCGCGGGGAAACCGAAGAAGATCTCTTGAACCGCGACATGGGAGTGGCGAATGTCTGAAGTGCGAACCTTGAAAGTGGCCCTGCTGGGCTGTGGCAACGTTGGGGCCCAGGTCGCGCGGATTCTGATTGACGACGCCGAAGCACTGGCCGCCCGCAGCGGTGCCCGCCTTGAACTCTCCGGTATCGCAGTCCGCAATGTCGATTCCCCACGTGACGTCGAGCTGCCGCGCGAGCTCTTTACGACGGACGCCGACATACTGGTCAAGGATGCGGACCTGGTCATCGAACTCATGGGCGGCATCGAACCGGCCCGTTCATTGATCCTCACCGCAATCCAGAACGGTGCCTGCGTTGTCACCGGCAACAAGGCCCTGCTGGCGCAGGATGGACCCACCCTGTACGAAGAGGCCGATAAAGCCGGTGTGCAGTTGTCCTACGAGGCCGCCGTCGCCGGAGCCATCCCCATCCTGCGTCCCATCCGCGACAGCCTCTCCGGGGACCGGATCACCCGGGTCCTGGGCATCGTCAACGGCACCACCAACTTCATCCTCGACCAGATGGACAGCACGGGCGCACAGTTCGCTGACGCCCTGGCAGAAGCCCAGCGCCTCGGCTACGCCGAAGCCGACCCTACTGCGGACGTCGAAGGACACGACGCCGCAGCCAAGGCTGCCATCCTCGCGTCATTGTCGTTCCACACCCGTTTCTCCCTGGACGACGTCTACTGCGAGGGCATCACCAAAGTCAGTGCCTCGGACATCGCATCGGCCAAGGAAGCCGGATTCGTCATCAAGTTGCTGGCGATTGCGGAAAAGATCGACTCCGAGGACCACGGCAGCGGCATCTCGGTGCGTGTGCACCCCACTTTGCTCCCGCGTGAACACCCCCTCGCGGCGGTTCGCGGTGCTTTCAACGCGGTGTTTATCGAGGCAGAAAATGCCGGCGAGCTGATGTTCTACGGCCAGGGAGCCGGGGGAACGCCCACGGCATCGGCTGTGCTCGGTGACCTCGTATCCGCCGCCCGCCGCTTGGTTCTGGGTGGACCGGGTCGAACTGAAACCACCACGGGCCACGTACCTGCGCTGGCCATCGATGCCTCCAACACCAGCTACTACATCGGCCTGGACGTCGCCGACCAGGCAGGTGTCCTTGCCCGTATTGCGCACATCTTTGCGGAGAACGGCGTGTCCATCGAAATCATGCGTCAAACGATCCACCGCGACTCTGAGTCAAAGGTTGAGTCCGCCGAACTGAAGATCGTGACGCACCGTGCATCCGAAGCTGCACTCGCAGCAACCGTCGAGGCCGTCAAGGGCCTTGACGTCATCAATTCCGTCACATCCGTACTGCGGGTAGAAGGGGTCTAAGTGGCTCACCAATGGCGCGGAGTAATCCGCGAATATGCTGATCGTTTGCCTGTAACGGAAGCCACGAAGGTCATCACCCTCGGCGAAGGGGGCACGCCGCTCGTTCACGCCCACAAGCTCTCCGAACTGACCGGATCCGAGGTTTACCTCAAGGTCGAAGGCATGAACCCCACGGGATCCTTCAAGGACCGCGGTATGACCATGGCCATGACAGCAGCTGTCGAGGCCGGCGCCAAGGCCGTGGTTTGCGCCTCGACGGGAAACACCTCGGCATCCGCCGCAGCCTACGCGACGGCCGCAGGTTTGAAGTGTGCAGTGCTGGTACCCGAAGGCAAGATTTCCATGGGCAAGTTGAGCCAGGCGATCGCCCACGGCGCTACCTTGCTCCAGGTCGACGGCAACTTCGACAACTGCCTGGATATCGCCCGCAAGCTTGGCGAATCCTACCCGGTGTTCCTGGTGAACTCGGTCAACCCCGCACGCATCCAGGGCCAGAAGACAGGCGCCTTCGAAGTGGTGGATTCATTGGGTGATGCCCCGGATATCCATGTCCTGCCCGTTGGCAATGCAGGCAACATCAGCGCTTACTGGAAGGGCTACAAGGAGTACGCGGCACCTTTCGAGACCGCCAACGGTACCCTTCCGGCCGTTTCCACCAAGACTCCCATCATGTGGGGCTTCCAGGCTGCCGGCGCAGCACCGTTCGTTGCCGGGCACCCCATCACGGAGCCGGACACGATCGCAACGGCCATCCGTATCGGCAATCCCGCATCCTGGGACACCGCTGTGGCGGCGCGGGATGAATCGGGCGGACTGATTGAAGCAGTCACCGACGAGGAAATCCTGGACGCGCACCGCTGGCTGTCGTCCAAGGAAGGCGTCTTTGTCGAACCCGGCTCCGCTGCAGGTGTGGCCGGGCTGATCAAGAAGCACGCGGCCGGCCAGGTTCCCTCGGGCAAAACCATCGTCATCACCGTCACCGGACACGGACTCAAGGACCCCCAGTGGGCCCTCCGGACCGAAGACGGCAGTGACGTCCAGCCCGTCAAGGTGCCGAACGACGTCGTCACCGTTGCAGCAGAACTGGGACTGGAAGAAAGCTAACAGTGGAATCGACACAGCCCACCGCGACAGATCGTGCCCTCGTCGCGGCAGGCCAACGGCTGACCGTCAAAGTCCCGGGTACAAGTGCCAACCTGGGTCCGGGCTACGACAGCCTGGGCCTTGCACTGTCCATTTACGACACCTTGACGGTGGAAACCCTCAGCACCGGAGAGCTCGAGTTCGAGCTCTCCGGTGAGGGCGCCGACACCCTTCCACGCGATGCCAGCCACCTTGTGGTGCGGGCCATCGATCTCGCTTTGGACCGTCTGGGCTTCCAGCACAGCGGACTGCGGATCATTGCCGACAACGTCAATCCGCACGGACGGGGGCTGGGTTCCTCTGCGTCTGCGGTGGTTGCCGCGGTTACCGCTGCCAACGCCATGGTGCCGGAGGAAGCGCAACAGAACCGGCAGTGGATTCTCCAGCTGACCAGCGAAATGGAAGGCCACCCGGACAACGTCGCACCCGCGATTTTCGGCGGACTGGCGCTGTCGTGGCAGGACAGCGAGCAGTACAGCACCACCCGGGCCGAAGTGGCTCCGTCGGTCACTCCCATTGTGGCCGTGCCGGATTACGAACTCTCCACCGAGACCGCCCGGGGCCTGCTTCCCGCATCAGTTGGCCACCATGCTGCGGCAATGAACTCCGGACGTGCTGCCTTGCTGATCCATGCACTGACTACAGAACCAGCGCTGCTGTTGCCCGGCACCGAAGATTATCTGCACCAGAGCTACCGGGCCCAGGCGATGAGGCCGAGTGCCGACCTTATCGCGGGCCTTCGGTCAGCAGGGCACGCAGCCGTCGTTTCGGGCGCAGGGCCCACAGTGATGGTCCTCGCCAACGGTGGGGACGACGCCGTTGAGGTGGTTGATTTCATCAAGTCGTTTACCTCCGCCAACACACCCGACGTCGGTTGGCGCGTGATGACGCTGGCTGTTGACGTTCAAGGTGCTAGAGTGGAAGTGCACCGCCGGTAAAACCGCGGGCAGTTCCCTGATTTTGGACTTCGGTGTTTCGCCGTACCTTTCGTCAACTGTGCCAACGTTGGTGGTGTCGTCTCTTTCCGGCCTGCATCAGGTCCGCAGAACTCTCTGTTTCCTGAATTTCAGGCTGGCTGTCCGGGTAACCGGTTCCAGTGAAGGCGATCAGTATCCGGCCCTGTTGGCCACAATCCATCAGGCACGGCCAAAATCACCGGCTGCAGATCTGAACTGCAGCCCAGAACAATCATCGCGTCCAGCTCTCGCTCTGGACGCCGTCGAGGGGGAAGGATCCTTCGTGACAGAAACCACTGAGCTGGCTTCAGCTGTGGACACATCATCTTCTGCTGCTGAGTCGTCAACGGCAGCAACCAAGAGCAGCGGCCTCGCAGGCCTCAAGCTCGCCCAGCTCCAGGCTCTCGCGAGCCAGTTGGGTATCTCGGGGGGATCCCGTATGCGCAAGGGAGATTTGGTCACGGCCATCTCTGCCCACCGCGCGGGCACCTCCACGACCAAGGCTCCTGCCAAGGCCACTGCTGCCAAGGCTCCTGCCGTGGCCAAGGAAGCCCCGGTTGCCGAGGCCAAGGCCCCGGAGGCGGGCACGCCTGTTGAGGCTGCGGCGGAGGCTCCCGCCCAGGAGGCCCCCCGTGGTCGCGGCCGTGGCCGCAGCCGTCGGGCAACGAGCGATGGCGTCGTCGCAGCTGCTGAGGCCGCCGCGTCCACGGCTGCCGCAACCACTGCTGCACCGGCCGCAGAGCCCGCTGAAGCACCCGCCGTCGAGACTCCGGCAGCAGCCGAAGCCACCGACGCCGGAACAGAGCGTCGCCAGCCACGCACCCGCAACCGCCGCCGCGGCGAAGCTGCCGCAGCTCCTGCTGAAGGAGCGGAAGCACCGGCAGGCGAACAGCGCAACGAACAGCGTGAGCAGCGTGCAGAACGCACCGAGCAGCGTGAGCAGCGTGCAGAACGCACCGAACAGCGTGAGCAGCGCGAGCAGTCCGACTCCGGCGATCAGCAGCGCGAACGCCGCGACAACAGCCGCGGACGCCGTGACGACAACAACGACGGCGACGACACCGGCAACCGCCGCAACCGCCGCAACCGTCGGGACCGCAACGACCAGAATGACCGCAACGACCGCCGGGGCGGCCAGGACAGCCGTGATGGAAACTCCCGCAGCGACCGTTTCCGCGACCGCAACGAACGTCGTCGCGGACGTGCGCAGGGGCCGGACGTTGACGACGTCGAGGTCACTGAGGACGATGTCCTGCTCCCCGTGGCTGGCATCCTCGATGTCCTGGAGAACTACGCCTTCATCCGTACCTCGGGTTACCTCCCGGGTGCCAATGACGTCTACGTCTCCCTGGCCCAGGTCAAGAAGTACAACCTCCGCAAGGGCGACGCCGTCGTAGGTGCCATCCGCGCACCACGCGAAGGCGAAGACCGTGGACAGCAGTCTGCCCGCCAAAAGTTCAACGCGCTTGTCCGCGTCACCTCGGTCAACGGCAAGACTCCCGAGGAACTCAAGGACCGCGTCGAGTTCGCAAAGCTCGTTCCGCTCTACCCGTCTGAGCGCCTGCGCCTGGAAACGGACCCCAAGAAGATCGGCCCCCGAGTCATCGACCTCGTGGCCCCGATCGGCAAGGGCCAGCGTGGCTTGATCGTTTCCCCGCCGAAGGCCGGTAAGACGCTCATCCTGCAGTCCATCGCGAACGCCATCACCACCAACAACCCTGAGGTCCACCTCATGATGGTGTTGGTTGACGAACGCCCCGAAGAAGTCACGGACATGCAGCGCACGGTCAAGGGCGAGGTCATTGCCTCCACCTTCGACCGTCCCGCCGACGACCACACTACGGTTGCCGAGCTCTCCATCGAACGCGCCAAGCGTCTCGTGGAGATGGGCATGGACGTTGTGGTCCTCCTTGACTCCATGACCCGTCTGGGCCGTGCCTACAACCTGGCAGCGCCGGCCTCGGGCCGCATCCTGTCCGGTGGTGTGGACTCCGCGGCCCTGTACCCGCCCAAGCGCTTCTTCGGTGCAGCCCGCAACATCGAAAACGGTGGCTCGCTCACGATTCTGGCCACAGCTCTGGTTGAGACCGGCTCCAAGATGGACGAAGTCATCTTCGAAGAGTTCAAGGGCACCGGCAACATGGAGCTCCGCCTGTCCCGCCAGCTGGCAGACAAGCGAATCTTCCCGGCCGTGGACGTCAACGCTTCGGGTACCCGTCGCGAAGAAAACCTGCTCTCGCCTGAAGAAGTCAAGATCATGTGGAAGCTGCGTCGTGTCCTCTCCGGCCTGGAGCAGCAGCAGAGCCTTGAACTGCTGACCAACAAGATCCGGGAGACGCAGAGCAACGTCGAGTTCCTCATGCAGGTGCAGAAGACGACGCTCGGAGCGAAGTCGGATAACGACAAATAGCTGTTTTACTGAGCCGCTGATTCTGCTGCCCCCGCCCCTACGCGTGGTGGCCATGTCCTAACGGACTTTGCCACCACGCTCCGGCAGGCCCGAAGCCACTCCCGGGGCAGCAGAATCAGCGGCTCGTTCCGTTTTCGGCTCGCCTTCGCGGGCCGGTTGTTAATACTCGACGGCGGTCGTGTCACCTTCCGCTGTTTGCGCCACTAAACTTGAGCGCAGCGTTGAAAGGTTGTTCTAAATGTTTGAGTCCGTACAGGGATTGCTTGATGAGCATGCTGCTATTCAGGCGCAGCTGAGTGATCCTGCTGTTTATGCCGACCAGTCTGCTGCCAGGAAGTTGGGGCGGCGCTCTGCCGAGCTTCAGGGCATCGTGGAGGCCTACAACAAGTGGCGCGGGCTCAACGACGACCTCGAGGCGGCCAAGGAAATGGCTGACGAGGATCCCGAGTTTGCCGCGGAAGTGGAGCAGCTTGAGGAACAGATTCCTGCCGCGCAGGAGCGCTTGCGCCGTTTGCTGATCCCTCGCGATCCCGATGACGCCCGCAACGTCATCCTTGAAGTGAAGGGTGGCGAAGGCGGCGATGAAGCCGCGTTGTTCGCCGGTGACCTTCTGCGCATGTACATGCGCTACGCAGAATCACGTGGCTGGAAGACCGAAATGATCTCTGCCACGGAGTCGGACCTTGGCGGCTACAAGGACGTGTCCGTGGCCATCAAGGGCAACTCGAATGACCCGGCGCAGGGTGTTTTTGCCCGGTTGAAGTTCGAAGGCGGCGTCCACCGCGTGCAGCGCGTTCCGGTGACCGAGTCGCAAGGCCGGATCCACACTTCGGCCGCCGGCGTCTTGGTGCTTCCCGAAGTCGATGAGCCGGAAGAACTGGAAATCAACCAGAACGACCTCAAGATCGACGTCTACCGCTCATCCGGTCCCGGCGGACAGTCCGTGAACACCACCGACTCCGCCGTCCGCATCACCCACTTGCCGACGGGCATTGTGGTGGCCATGCAGAACGAGAAGTCGCAGCTGCAGAACCGTGAAGCCGGTATGCGCGTTCTCCGCGCCCGCCTTCTGGCGCACCAGCAGGAACAGATTGATGCTGCCAACTCCGAGCAGCGCAAGTCGCAGATCCGTACCATGGACCGCTCGGAGCGCATCCGCACGTACAACTTCCCGGAGAACCGCATTGCGGATCACCGCACCGGGTACAAGGCCTACAACCTGGACGCCGTGATGAACGGCGATCTTGAGCCGGTTATCCAGTCCGCCATCGAGATGGACGAGCAAGCGCGCCTGGATGCTATTGGCGAATAGCCGCCCGGCAAGGCCTTTTCACCTTCAGCAAGCAAGGCAATCCATGACGTTTTACCCAGGCCAGAGCCTCGCGGACGCTGTTCGCGAGGCTACTGCCGTGTTGTCCGAGGCTGGTGTCCCCAGCGCACGCGTGGATGCCGAACTCCTGGCCGAGCACTTGCTGGGAGTGGGGTTGGGCCGCCTGCGCGCAATGCTGCTCGGTGATGCTCCCGCTCCCGACGGATACGAAGAACTGGTGCTGGAACGGGCAAGCCGTGTTCCCTTGCAGCACATCACCGGCGTCGCCTATTTCCGGCATCTCGAGCTGCATGTGGGCCCAGGCGTTTTCATTCCGCGTCCGGAGACAGAGTCGGTGGTCCAGCTGGTCATCGACAAAGTTGCCGGTATGCGTGAACCCAAAGTGGTGGACCTCGGGACAGGTTCGGGTGCCATTGCAGGTTCCATCGCCCACGAGGTGCCCGGCGCCCAAGTCCATGCCGTGGAATACAGCACCTTTGCCCACGCCTGGGCCGCGCGCAACCTCGAACCCCTCGGCGTCCGGCTTGTCCAGGGTGATCTCCGGGATGCCCTGCCCGAGCACAACGGAACCTTCGACGTCGTCGTCTCCAATCCGCCGTACATTCCCGCCGAGGCGATTCCGTCCGAGCCCGAAGTAGCCCTGCACGATCCGCCGGAGGCGTTGTACGGCGGGGGAGCGGACGGAATGGAACTCCCGACGGCGGCAGCCGCCTCTGCGGCCCGGCTCCTGAAAGAGGGGGGCTACTTCGTGATGGAACACGCAGAAGTCCAGGCAGAATGGATCGCCGGCATGTTGCAACGCATGGGACGGTGGAAAAACATCACCACGCACTTTGATCTGAACGGCAAAGAACGTGCAACCAGCGCGATACTGGCCAGTGTCGCGCCTGATGAGTGAAAGAATAGCGCTGTGACGACAACCTACAACTGCACTTCCGAGGACCAGCGCGCTGAAGGACTTCAGCATGCCCAGCGCGCCATCACTGAAAAGAAGTGCATCGTGATGCCCACAGACACCGTCTACGGGATTGCAGCTGATGCCTTTTCGCCATTGGCGGTGACCATGCTGCTGGCCTCCAAGGGCCGCAGCCGGCAAATGCCGCCTCCTGTGTTGATTCCCCGGATCAATGCCCTGGATGGGCTCGCAACTGAGGTGCCGGCCGATGCCCGTGCTTTGGCGCAGGCCTTTTGGCCTGGCGGGTTGACGTTGATTCTGCATGCACAGCCGTCACTTGATTGGGATCTTGGGGACACCAAGGGCACCGTAGCCCTGCGGATGCCTGATGACCACCTTGCCTTGGACCTTCTGGGCATGACGGGCCCCTTGGCTGTGTCGTCTGCCAACCGTACCGGGCAGGAAGCCGCGCAGACAGCGTCGGAAGCACGCTTGCAGTTGGCTGATTCGGTTGAGGTCTATCTGGAGGGTGGCTTCCGCCCGGTCAAGGGAACCGCGGCAGTGCCGTCCACGATTGTTGATGCCACGTCCACGCCCTTCCGGGTGGTGCGCCAGGGGGCCATCGAACTGGAACGCCTTCGCGAGATCGTGCCCTCGATTCTTGGCATCGGCGAAACAGTTGCTGCCACCGTTCCGGACGCCGATTCCGACACGGCCACGCCCGGGACCGACGGCGAAAACCAGCCCGGATGATTCCTGCACGCCAACGCGTCCCCGTCCTTGACGTGGACGCCACTCCGATGCGCGTCCAGGAGCTTCTGGATGCCATGACCGGACTCATTGAGGCCGGTAGCACCAGCACTGTCGTGGGGCACAACCTCCACAGCGTTACCTTGGTGCATTCCCGTGCCGACGTGCGGTCGGTCTACGAGAACAGCTCCATCGTCCTGCTGGACGGTGCTCCGGTGGCGATGTTGTGGGGGCTCGCCCACAAACGGCAACTGCAGCCGGCCGGTCAAGGGACCATGGCCTACAGGCTCGGTTCCATGGATTGGATCCCGGAGCTTGGCAAGATTCCCGGGCTGCAGCGGATTGCCGTCATCGGGGCCGGACGCGAGGCCAATACCAAGGCAATTGCCCGCCTTCGATCCATCGTTCCAGGAGCAACAGTGGACGGTATGCCCGGCGAAGCATGGGATGAAGCCCTGGAAGGCGCGGTGGTGGACTGGTTGGCCGCGTTCGGTCCCCAACTGGTCCTGTTGGGCCTGGGCATGCCCCTTCAGGAAACGGTCCTGCACCGCAGGCTCGGGCAACTTCCTCCCGCTGTGTACTGCGCCGTCGGTGGAGCGATAGAACAGGTGGCCGGTATCCAAAAGCTGGCTCCGCGGTGGTTGGGCCGCCTGGGCCTTGAATGGGCCTGGCGCCTGGTGCTGCACCCGGGCAGGGTCGCCTACAGGGTTTTCGTTGAACCGTGGAAGCTGGCCGCCCTGCTGCTGCGACGCCGTTTCCAGCCATCCAAGACCAAAGGCAACTAAATGTCATCGAAAGCTGTCGTGGTCGCTGTCGTAGTGACCTTCAACCGGCGTGAACTCCTCCAGACCACTTTGGAGGGCATCACCGCAGGCACCCGCGTACCTGACGCGATCGTCGTCGTGGACAACGCCTCCACCGACGACACCGCGGCGTTCCTGGAGCAATACCAAGCTCCGGTGACCACCGACGTCGTTCGTTTGAACACGAACGTGGGCGGTGCTGGCGGATTCGTCGTCGGCATGGAGCGTGCCATATTGGACCACCACGCGGACCATGTGTGGATCATGGACGACGATACAGAGCCACAGCCGGCCGCCCTTGATGAAGCCTTGGAGGTTTCCGAGGCTTACCGGCGGGAAACGGGGGAAGCTCCGGCGTTCATTGCGAGTCGTGTTGTCTGGACCGACGGCCGCGACCACCCGATGAACAGGATGCGACCGCGGCTGGGCGCAAGCGAGGCCGCACGCAGCACTGCTTCCCGGATCGGCGCAACCCAGATCCGCAGTGCCTCCTTCGTTTCGGTGCTGATCCGCGCCGAAGAGATCAAGCAGCACGGCCTTCCCATCGCGGACTACTTCATCTGGAATGACGATTTGGAGTACACCGCCAGGATTTCCCGTGACGGCACAGCACTGACCACCGAGGCTTCCGTGGCCAACCACCATACGAAAGTCTTTGGCGACGCCGGGGCGGATCCGGGCCCTCGGTTCTATTACGAGGTTCGGAACAAGCTCTGGGTCTACACCCGCTCGAACGCCCTGGCGCCCTGGGAGAAGATCCTGTTCACCGGAGCTTCCCTGCGTAACTGGACCCGGACGATTGCAGCCTCCTCCAACCGGAAGGTTCTGTTGGAGGGCCTGCTCAAGGGACTGCGCCACAGCCTGAAGGCGCCGCGTTCCAACGCGCAAGTACTGGACGGAATCTACGCCCTGCGAGACGTAAAGGAGCCTGTCCGGTAACAGCCGGACAGCCCGGGCCCAGCGAAAACAAGCTGCGGCCCTGCGGCTGTGTCACAGGGTGGTCACGGCCATTGGCATTAGTATCGTGACTAGAGTCCACGAAAAATCCCGCACTATTCGGCACAGCCGGTGCAGGCATGGCGACGGAGTAGTTCCATTTATCCACTGACAGAATTCCACACCCTGAGCTGCCCTGAGTTGCCCCTCATTGCAGCGCCCGGGCGGCGTGCACCGGTTGCGGTGTCCGCGTCGGCCAAGCGGCCGGTCCAGGGAGTCGCCTCATGATCATGTATCTGCTGATGGCTCTTACTGCTGCCGTCGTGGCTTACGGGGGAACCTGGGGAGCCCGCGTGCTCGGAAACAAGCTCCGCTTGTACCAACCCATCCGAAGCCGCGACATGCACTCCGCCCTGATCTCCAAACTTGGGGGACTTGGGATCTTCGTAGGCTTTTTCGCTGCGCTGGTAGTGGCTTCCAATTCGTTCTTCGTCAAGGACATCTTCAGGCACAACGACGCCCCGTGGGGGATCCTGGCCGGTGCCGTCGTCATTGTCGCGGTGGGGGTAGCCGACGACATCCTGGATATCCGGTGGTGGATCAAGCTCCTGGGGCAGGGGACCGCGGCCTTCATCGTGGCAATTTGGGGCGTGCGGATGTCCGTCGTGCCGTTCATTCCGGAGCCAATCGTCCTGAGCTCCGAGGTGGTCCAGATAGTGCTGACGGCGGGTCTGATCGTGACCACCATGAACGCCGTCAACTTCATCGACGGACTGGACGGTTTGGCAGCCGGGGTGGCCATCATCGGTGGGGGAGCGTTCTTCCTCACCGCGTACTGGGTCCACCGGAACAACCCGTCCACGGACAACTCGGACCTCGCGACACTCCTGATGGCCATCCTTGTGGGCAGTTGCATCGGCTTCCTGCCCCACAACTGGTTCCCAGCCAAGATCTTCATGGGTGACTCCGGGGCGATGCTCATCGGATTGCTCATGGCCTCTGCGGGTGTGGTGGCGACCGGACAAATCGGTTCAGGACTGTATGACCGTGCCAACGGCATCCCGACCATCGTTCCGATTCTGCTGCCGTTCGCGGTGCTCTCCCTTCCCCTGCTGGATCTGGGCATGGCAGTTGTCCGGAGGACCGCCCGGGGCCAGTCCCCGTGGTCTGCCGACAGAGGGCACCTCCACCACAAGCTGGTGGACCTCGGATACTCGCACCGCACCGCCGTCGTGATGTTGTATGTCTGGACGTCGATCCTTGCCTTCGGCGGCGTGGCTTTTGCCGTCTTCCCCTGGCAGGTGGTGCTGATCGTGGTTATCGCGGCCGCGCTGGTCATGGCCGCGGTGACGGCCTGGCCGTACTTCACCCGGAAAACAGCCGGGCCGGGGGAACAGTAGATGACGGCCGGTTATCGTCCCAGTTCTATCTCATGTAGAATTCTTACTGCGGACAGTCACTCGCCCGTAACCCCACTTTGAGAATATGGCACCTGTGCCACGAGGATTGGTATCCCCATGACATCCAACGCCGATTCCGGACGCCCGTCCGGCAAACGTGTTGTTGGATCTTTGGGTGGCCGGTCCTCGCTGTGGCTTAGGCTGCTGGGCCTCAGCGCTGCTTCGGCAACTGCTGCAACGGCGCTCACCTGCGTGATCGCAGCCTTCATGAATGGCGGCCAGGGCGCGCTCTCAGCCGCGTTCGGTGCCGCGCTGGTCATGCTCTTTTTTGGAATCAGCCTCCTGATCGGTCACTTTGTCGGCCGGAACAACCCCTCCGGTGCCGTCGGCCTTTTTGTGGCTACGTACTTCATCAAGGTTGTCGGCTTCGCCGTCGTGCTGTTCGTGCTCGGAGCTCCCGAGTGGCTGCACGCCCGGTGGTTCCTCATCGGGGCAGTCGTCACGGTGGTCTTCTGGCAAGCCGCCGAAATCTATGGTTTCAGCAAAGCGCGCCTCCAGATCTACAACGACCCCTCCGAGCCGAAGGGTGGTCCGGATGTCTCCGCGTAAGCGCTATTCACGCCCGTCCCTCGGCGGTCAGCAACCTGCCAAGCGCCATGACTCGGCTGAAGCCCGAAACGACGGTGGCTACAACGCCGGTCTCGCTGTCTTCAGCTACATCATTGGCGGGATCATTGTCTGGAGTTTGATAGGCTGGGGTTTGGATAATCTGTGGGGGACCCGCTGGATTGTGCTCCTTGGCGCTCTGCTGGGAGCCGCAGGAGGGTTCTATCTTTCCCATATGCACGGCCTCACCAGGCAAAGCTCCTCTTCTGGCGAGAGCAACGCAGACAGCGGTCCGTCCACGGACGGGGACAGTAATGCCAAATAATTTCACATGGAATGTGGATGCGTGCAACGCTTCCGGATTTCAACCAATGCCCAATGATGGACACAGCAGAGAGGAAACGCGTTGATCGCGCTTGCGCTCCCCGCCCAGGATTCGGGGTCCTTCACCCCACCCGGAATCGACGAAATGCACCTGCCGGCAATCCTGCCTTGGGGTGCGCACGACGGATTCTCCAAGCAGATGCTGCTGGTGATCCTTTCGGTCGTCATTATCGCTACATTCTTCATCCTCGCTGCACGCAAGCAGCAGCTGGTTCCCGGCAAGCTGCAGTTCGCCGGTGAGATGGCCTACGGCTTCGTCCGCAACAGCATCGCCAAAGACATCATCGGCGGCAAGGACTTCATCAAGTACGTCCCGCTGTTGTTCAGCCTGTTCTTCTTCATCCTGGTGAACAACATCTACGGCGCCATTCCGTTGATCCAGCTTCCGAGCTTCTCCCACGTAGGCGGCGCCTACGTGATGGCAGGCATCGTGTACGTCACCTGGATCGCAATCGGTCTGAAGAAGAACGGCCTCAAGTACTTCAAGCTCGCGACGGTTCCGTCCGGCGTGCCGTGGTACATCCTTCCGATCGTTGTTCCGATCGAAATCATCTCCAACTTCCTGGTCCGCCCCGTCACGCACAGCCTCCGTCTGTTCGCGACCATGCTGGCCGGCCACTTGATCGTGATGCTCGCCGGTTCCGGCATTGAGTTCCTGGTCATGCAGGAAAACGTGCTCCTCAAGGGCGCGTCGGTCCTGGTCCTCGTCGGTGCCATCGCCATGTACATGCTTGAAGCGCTGATCATGGCCCTGCAGGCCTACGTGTTCACCCTGCTGACCGCGATCTACATCGAAGGCGCCCTGCACGCCGACAGCCACTAAGGCTCCCAACACTTCCCCTTGCGGGGATGAAGCAACCCAAACAACCTGCCGCACGGGCGGCATCTTGAAAGGAAGAAAAAATGGAAGGCACCATCAACGGCTCCCTCAACCTCATCGGCTACGGTCTTTCGGCCATCGGCGGTGGTATCGGTGTGGGTCTCGTGTTCGCCGCTTACATCAACGGTGTTGCACGTCAGCCGGAAGCTCAGCGTGTGCTGCAGCCGATCGCGTTCCTTGGTCTGGCACTGACTGAAGCTCTTGCCATCCTCGGCCTGGTCTTCGCTTTCGTTCTTTCCTAGTCCTAAGAACCAAGCGAATCCAAGCACGAGTAGATAGGACGGGTGAAATATGAATCAGCTGATCATCTCAGCCGCCACTGAAGGCGAAGCGGCCGCGAACCCGCTTGTTCCCAATGTTTGGGAAATGGGCGTTGTCCTCGTCGGCTTTGCGGTCCTCATGTACATCGTGGTCAAGTTTGTTGTCCCGATGTTCGAGAAGACCTTCGCAGAGCGTGCCGAAGCAATCGAAGGTGGCATTGCAAAGGCCGAAGCGGCTCAGGCAGAAGCTTCTGCGGCTCTTGAAGAGTACAAGCAGCAGCTCACCGATGCCCGTGCCGAAGCCAACCGCATCCGTGAAGAAGCACGCGCCGAAGGCGCCCAGATCCTCGCGGACCTGAAGGCAAAGGCTGCAGCCGAGTCTGCACGCATCACCGAGCAGGCACATGCCGCCATCGAATCGGAGCGCCAGGCAGCTGTTGTCTCGCTTCGTTCCGAGGTCGGTACCCTGGCCACCACGCTGGCAGGCCGCATCGTTGGCGAAGCACTCACCGACGACGAGCGTGCTGCCCGCGTTGTTGACCGCTTCCTGGCCGATCTGGAGACCCAGAGCGCAGGTGCAGCTAAGTAATGGCAGGTATATCGAGCGAATCGCTGACCACGGCACTGGCACAGTTGGAAGCCAAGCTTCCCCTGGCCTCGCTGCAGTTGGCTAAGGACCTCTTCGGAATCCTGGGAACGGTGGACAGCTCGGCTGGCTTGCGCCGCGCCCTGACTGACCCGTCCCGTACCGGAGACGAGAAGTCGGCGCTGGTCAAGCAGCTGGTTGGCGGGAAAGTCTCCGCTGATGCAGCTGAAATCGCGGGCGGATTGGCCAGTTCACGCTGGGCGTCGGCACGCGATATCGGCGATGCACTCGAGACCCTTGCCGCCACGGTGGTCATTGCCGTAGCTGAAAACAAGTCGGCCGTTTCTGCCTCCGGTATCACGGGGCTGGAAGAGCTGGAAAACGATCTGTTTGCCTTCAACCAGGCCGTCGCCTCCAGCCACGAAGTACAACGTGCTTTGTCTGAGCCGCAGGCTTCCCCTGCGGCGAAGATCGCACTGGCCGAGAAACTGGTTCCTGGCATCAGCGAGGAAGCCAAGATTCTCATCAGCCAGGCAGTGACGCAGCCGCGCGGTGTCAAGCCGAGCAAGCTCGTCGAATCTTTCGCCAAGCTTGCAGCCAAGCGTCAGCAGCGCTGGATTGCAACTGTCAGCGTTACCCGTCCGTTGACGGAAACGCAGGCCAGCCGTCTGCAGGCCGGGCTTGATGCCCTGTACGGTCGCGAGCTGAAGGTCAACGTCAACGTTGATCCGGCACTTATCGGTGGTATCCGCGTTCAGGTAGGTGACGAAGTACTCGATGCTTCGGTCATCGCCCGCTTGACGGAGCTCCGCCGCCAGCTTGCCGGCTAGCGAAGACATAGCACAACTTAACTGATATAAAACCCGGTCATCGTGAGCAACGATGATCACGAAACAGGAGAGCAGGGACTGCAGATGGCCGAATTGACCATCAACGCCGACGACGTCCGTAATGCGTTGAACGAGTTCGCGGCGTCCTACGAACCCGGTAACGCAGAGCGCGTAGAGGTTGGTCGTGTGACCACCGCAAGTGACGGCATCGCCCGTGTTGAGGGTCTTCCCTCGGTCATGGCGAACGAGCTGCTTCGCTTCGAAGATGGCACGCTGGGCCTGGCCCAGAACCTTGACGTCCGCGAGATCGGTGTCATTATCCTCGGTGACTTCACCGGTATTGAAGAAGGCCAGGAAGTTCACCGTACTGGTGAGATCCTGTCCGTTCCGGTGGGCGACGCCTTCCTGGGTCGCGTTGTCGACCCCTTGGGCCAGCCCATCGACGACCTTGGCGAGATCAAGGCCGAAACCACCCGTGCACTGGAACTCCAGGCACCGGGTGTTACCGAACGCAAGTCGGTCCACGAACCGATGCAGACCGGTCTCAAGGCTATCGACGCCATGATCCCGATCGGCCGTGGCCAGCGTCAGCTGATCATTGGTGACCGCCAGACCGGTAAGACGGCAATCGCCGTCGACACCATCATCAACCAGAAGGCCAACTGGGCTTCGGGAGATGTCACCAAGCAGGTTCGTTGCGTCTACGTTGGTGTCGGCCAGAAGGCTTCCACCATCGCAGCTGTCCGCCAGACCCTTGAGGACCACGGCGCACTGGAGTACACCACCATCGTGGCGTCCCCGGCTTCCGACCCCGCCGGCTTCAAGTACCTTGCACCGTACGCCGGTTCGGCCATCGGCCAGCACTGGATGTACGGCGGCAAGCACGTTCTGGTGATCTTCGATGACCTGTCCAAGCAGGCTGAAGCTTACCGCGCCGTGTCCCTGTTGCTGCGCCGTCCGCCGGGACGTGAAGCATACCCGGGTGACGTCTTCTACTTGCACTCCCGCCTGCTGGAGCGTTGCGCCAAGCTCTCCGATGAGCTCGGTGCGGGCTCGATGACCGGTCTGCCGATCGTCGAGACCAAGGCAAACGACGTTTCCGCCTACATCCCGACCAACGTGATCTCCATTACCGATGGCCAGATCTTCCTCCAGTCGGACCTCTTCAACGCCAACCAGCGTCCTGCTGTTGACGTCGGTGTGTCCGTCTCCCGCGTTGGTGGTGCTGCACAGGTCAAGTCCATGAAGAAGGTCTCCGGTACCTTGAAGCTGGACCTGGCCCAGTACCGCGACATGCAGGCCTTCGCCATGTTCGCCTCCGACCTCGATGCTGCTTCCCGTCAGCAGCTGACCCGTGGCGCACGCCTGATGGAACTGCTGAAGCAGGGCCAGTACTCGCCGTTCCCCGTCGAGAACCAGGTCGTTTCCATCTGGGCCGGTACCAACGGTTACCTGGACGACGTTCCGGTTGAGGACATCAGCCGCTTTGAGTCCGAGTTCCTGGAGCACCTCACGCACAAGTCCTCCATCCTGACCACGCTGGCACAGACCAACGTCCTGGATGACGACACCGTTGCAGCCTTGAAGGAAGCCATCGTCTCCTTCAAGAAGGGCTTCTTCGGCGAAGGTGACAACCGCCTGGTTGGCGCCGGCCACGAAGAGCACGCAGCGATCTCCGGCGGCGACGTCGACCAGGAAAAGATCGTCAAGCAGAAGCGCTAGTTCCGACAACCTGCCCTGCCGGGGTCCGCAAGGGCCCCGGCAGGGCAGCACATCGGGAACTTAGGAAAGGATAAGTATGGGAGCCCAGATTCGGGTCTACCGTCAGAAGATCAGCTCGACGACGTCGATGCGCAAGATCTTCAAGGCGATGGAACTGATCGCTACCTCGCGCATTGGTAAGGCCCGCGCCCGCGTAGCAGCTTCACTGCCCTACGCAAACGCGATTACCCGCGCCGTTTCTGCTGTCGCAACTCAGAGCGAAATCGACCACCCGCTGACCACCGAGCCGGAGCAGATCCGTCGCGCCGCAGTCCTGATCATCACATCGGACCGCGGCCTTGCAGGATCCTACTCGGCCAGTGTGCTCAAGCAGGCTGAAGGTCTCACCGAGCTTCTTCACGCAGAAGGCAAGGAAGTCAAGGCGTACCTTGTTGGCCGCAAGGCGCAGGCGTACTTCGATTTCCGGAACCGGCCCTACGCCCGCGTATGGACCGGCGGCACGGACGCACCGGAATTCGAAACCGCGCAGGAAGTCGGAGCTGCTCTTCTCGAAGACTTCTCCACCGACTATGAAGAGGGTGGCGTGGACGAAATCCACGTCGTTTACACCCGCTTCAAGTCCATGGTGACGCAGGAGCCCACGGTGATCCGTTTGCTCCCGCTTGAGGTCGTCGAAGAGGAAGCTGCCTCGGAAACCGAGCTGCTGCCGTTGTACGAATTCGAACCGGAAACGGAGCAGGTTCTCGACGCCCTGCTTCCGCGTTACATCGAATCCCGCATCTTCGCGGCGATGCTGCAGGCTGCTGCTTCCGAGCTCGCAGCCCGCCAGCGTGCCATGAAGTCGGCCGGTGACAACGCTACGGAACTGATCAAGAAGTACACGCGCCTTCGCAACACGGCCCGCCAGGCCGAGATTACGCAGGAGCTTTCCGAAATCGTGGCCGGCGCCGACGCACTCGCGTCCTAGCCTGCACCGATTCGGTTCAAAGCCGCACCTGAACAACAGATAAACTTAACCCCACGCCATCTACTGAGTGAAGTGAGAGAGATGACTGCCACTGCTACCGAACACGTAGCAACGGCCGGTGCCACCGGCCGCATTGCCCGTGTTATTGGTCCGGTTGTCGACGTCGAATTCCCGGCTGACGCAATCCCCTCGATTTACAACGCCCTGACCACCGAGATCACCCTCAACGGCCAGACCAAGACCATCACGTTCGAGACCTCCCAGCACCTGGGTGACAACCTCGTCCGCGCCATCTCCCTGCAGGCAACCGACGGACTTGTCCGTGGTACCACCGTGCAGGACACCGGTGCTCCGATCTCCGTGCCCGTCGGCGACGGCGTCAAGGGCCACATCTTCAACGTCCTCGGCAAGCCGCTCGACGTCGAAGAGTCCGAGATCAAGGCTGACGCCTACTGGCCGATCCACCGCAAGGCTCCGAACTTTGCTTCCCTCGAGGGCTCCACGGAGATGCTCGAGACCGGCATCAAGGTCATCGACCTTCTCACCCCCTACATCAAGGGTGGAAAGATCGGCCTGTTCGGCGGCGCCGGCGTTGGCAAGACCGTTCTGATCCAGGAAATGATCACCCGTGTTGCCCGTAACTTCGGTGGTACTTCGGTATTCGCCGGCGTGGGCGAGCGTACCCGTGAAGGTAACGACCTCTGGGTTGAAATGGAAGAGGCCGGCGTTCTGAAGGACACCGCCCTTGTCTTCGGCCAGATGGACGAGCCGCCGGGAACGCGTCTGCGCGTGGCCCTGTCGGCTCTGACCATGGCGGAGTACTTCCGCGATGTCCAGAACCAGGACGTGCTGCTCTTCATCGACAACATCTTCCGCTTTACGCAGGCAGGTTCGGAAGTTTCCACGCTGCTCGGCCGCATGCCGTCCGCCGTGGGCTACCAGCCCAACCTTGCTGACGAGATGGGTCTGCTCCAGGAGCGCATCACCTCCACCAAGGGTCACTCGATCACGTCGATGCAGGCCATCTACGTGCCTGCTGATGACTACACCGACCCGGCTCCGGCCACGACCTTCGCACACCTCGACGCGACCACGGAACTTTCCCGTGAAATCGCCTCCCGTGGTCTGTACCCGGCCGTTGACCCGCTGACGTCGACTTCCCGTATCCTGGACCCCCAGTACATCGGCAAGGACCACTACAACACGGCTGTTCGTGTTAAGCAGATCCTGCAGAAGAACAAGGAACTCCAGGACATCATCGCCATTCTCGGTGTCGATGAACTCTCTGAAGAAGACAAGATCGTCGTGTCGCGTGCACGTCGTATCCAGCAGTTCCTCTCCCAGAACACCTACACCGCAAAGCAGTTCACCGGCGTCGAAGGCTCCACCGTGTCCATCAAGGACACCGTCGAAGGCTTCACCGCTATCTGCGACGGCGAGCTGGACCACATCGCAGAGCAGGCGTTCTTCAACGTCGGCGGTCTGGATGACGTCGAGCGCAACTGGGCCAAGATCCAGGAACAGACCAAGTAGTATGGCTGAGCTCGAGGTTGAGATTGTCGCGGCGGACCACTTCGTGTGGTCCGGAGCGGCCAAGATGGTGAAGGCCCGCACCAGCGATGGTGAAATCGGAATCCTGCCGGGCCACTCGCCCCTCCTGGCCATCATGGCCGGGGGCGAGCTGGCAATCCAGCCGGTTTCCGGTGACCGGATTGCAGTAGTTGTCGACGGTGGGTTCTTCTCCGTGGACAACGATCGCGTGGTCATTGTTGCTGACAACGCCAAATTGGGCGAAGCGGCTACAGCGGGGATCCGATAGCACGACCTTGATGGACGATTCCCTTATTCCGTTCATCGCCTTGGCAACAGCGTTCACGTTGCTGATCATTTCACTGTGCCTTCTGGGGGTGCGCCGCTTCAATCTGCGGCGCGCCCTTGGCACGATCGACGCCTCCATTTGCACGGCTGGAAACAGCTGGCAGATGGGGGTTTGTCGTTATCAGGACAATGATCTTGAGTGGTTCCGCTTGATGTCGCTGAGCGTTGTTCCCAAGCACAAGTTCAAACGCAGCTCACTGGAATTGCTGGGCCGCCGCCAACCGACAGAGGAAGAGCTGGTCCGGGTGCAGCCCGGCGTCGTGGTGGTTGAACTGCAATACGAAGGCAGGAAGTTCATGCTGGCCATGAACTTCGATGCCTATGCGGGGCTTTCCTCTTGGCTGGAGGCCGGCCCGGTTATCGGCGTCGGTACCTGGCGTTAGGCGTTATGGACTTCCTTTCGGACGTCAGTCTTGTGTCTGGACCGTTCCTCTGGTTCAGCATTGCCTGCGGGATCGTTGGGGGAGCGTACCTGCTCTGGCGACGACGACCGTCCTGGTTATTGGTGGTTGTGGGGTCTTTACTGACAGCCATCGCCGTTGTCGCCTTGGTGCACTGGATCCTGGTGGATCTCATGGCTGTCTTCTCGGAGAACCTGCCGTTCGAGACTGTGGCTTGGACCGTGCCGGCAGTAGCCGCCATTGTGCTCAGCGCTGCACGTATTCCCCGCAATTCCGCCAAAGGGCGCGTGCTGAGTGTAACGGCCATGCTGGGAGTGATCTTGCTCTGCATGGTCCAAGTGAACCTGTACTTCGGATTGAACAACACGGTCGCTGACCTTCTAGGCACCGCGGTGGCACGAATCCAGCCGCTTGAACAGAGCCTCAAGCGCTCTGCAAAGGCCACGCCGGCTCCTCTGCCGTCGGCGTGGAAAGCGCCCGACTCCATGCCGCAACATGGCATTCTGCGAAAAGCCACGATCCCAGGAACCGTCTCAGGTTTCACTTCCCGGGATGCGTTTATCTACTTACCGCCGGCTTATCAGACCGACCTCCGGCCCAGCTTGCCGGTGCTGGTGCTTTTCGCAGGGCAACCCGGAGCACCAGCTGACTGGTTGACAGGAGGAAGACTCCGCGCCCAACTGGACCGTTTCGCAGAGGCCCATGGCGGTATTGCGCCGGTCACCGTGGTGGTGGATCCGAACGGTTCCGGCAACGCCAATACCTTGTGCATGGACAGCCGGATCGCCCCGGCCGACACCTTTCTTTCCCAAGATGTGCCCGCGTGGATCACGGACACCTTGGACGTCTCCACCGATCACAAGCAATGGGCTGTGGGCGGATTCTCCTTTGGTGGTACGTGTGCGCTGCAGATGGGAACCGCGCACCCCGACATTTTTCCCTCGGTGCTGGCCTTCTCCGCAGAGCGCGAACCGGCCCTGGCCAAGGACAGGAACAAAACCATTGGGGACTCATTCGACGGCGACGTCGCAGCTTTCGAATCAAGGACGCCATTGGTGTTGATGCGGGACCGCGATTTCGCCGGCAGTGGCGTCTACTTCGCAGCCGGCGAGACGGACAACGAATTCATTAACTACATGCATGAGCTCGGCGAAGCGGCGAAGAAAGCCGGCTTCCAGATCGAAGAGCACACGATCCGGAAGGCCGGGCATTCCTGGGATGCCGTGGTGAAGGGAATGCCGGAAGGCCTCGATTTCCTTGCCGGTCGATGGGGGCTTCCGAAATGAGCCTTGCCGTAAAGGGTGTTGTCCTGCCCGCCTTGAGGCAAACCGGACAGCATGTGCGGTCCACCCCCTTCACGGCCGGCATTCTTGTGTTGTTCGTTGCCCTGTCCATCATCTCCGGCAGTTTTGTCACCGGGCCGCCAGATGGATGGCTGCGGGTGGCTGGGGTGAGCCTGTCCGGTCTGAAGTCCGGCGACTGGTGGTCCATTTGGACATCGCTGTTCTTTACCACCAACCCTTTGGCCTATGTCACCGCCGTGCTGATGATCCTGTTTCTTCTGGGCCTGGCCGAACGGCGCTTCGGCTCCCTGAGGACGGCCGCCGTCTTCTTTGGAAGCCAGTTCGCCGCAGTCTCGGCATTCCTGTTGGTCACCCAGGTAGCGCAGACGTCCGACGACGGCTGGCTGGCCCGCATGGGCGATACCCGCCTGATTGGGCCGTACGCCGCCATCCTCTCGACGTGCCTGGCGGCCAGTGCGCTCCTGCCTACGCTGTGGCAACGACGACTGCGCACAGTGGCGTTGTCGGTCTCCCTGCTCTTGCTGCTGTACGTGGGCCACGCGGAGACAGTGGTGGGCTTTCTTGGGGCATTGATCGGCTTGGCGGCCGGTTGGTGGATGCAAAGCAGCCAGGGTCATCTCCGGCTGCACAGGTCCACTGGCAGGGAAGTGCGGAACCTGTTGTCCTTAACGATGGCCATCTTCGCGGTTGGTCCCATCGTTACGGCCGCTGCCAAGAGCCCGTCCGGTCCGCTCGCTTTGCTGCGGGACGTCATCTTGAATCCCATCCCAACGTTGGGCCAGCTGGAGAGCAACTGCGGCGGCAGTATCGATGTCTCATGCCTTGAAGTCGGACGACAGGGCTACACGGGCCCGTTCGGTCTGGCCCTTGCCGTGGTGCCGGTCGTGCTGCTCTTGATCTGTGCCGACGGAATGCGGAGGGGTCGTCGCCTTGCCCTGGGGATCGCCATTGGCGTGCAGTTGGTGGTGGTGGCTCTCTCGGCCATTTACCTTGGCCTCTTTGCCAATATCCCGCGGCCGCAGGGTCGTTCCCACGTGGGGATGATGAACTCGGCCGTGGTACACCTCATTCCGCTGGTGCTGGTTCCTTTGGTCCTGGCAGTACTGCTCTTTGTCTATCGGGGACATTTCCGGGTCGTCTCTTCGGACCGGCTTCGGCGCAGGGTGTTCTGGCTGGTCGGCCTGACGGGCATAGGCCTTGGCGTCGCCTACTGCATTGTCTGGTTCTCCTCGGGGGGAATGTCGAGGGACGGCGGACTGCTCGGCCTCGCTGCGGAACTTGCACGGCAGTACCTCCCTGTTCCTCTTCCGGGCTCCTACCGGAAGGTTTTTGCCGAACGCGACGTCCTTGAAGGCTTTCTTTTCTCCTACTCCGGAACGGTGTTCTGGCTGGTGGCGTTGGTTGGCGTATGGATACTTTTCATCCGCGGGCACCATACCGGTGGCAGGGATCACCAGGCGCGCGATCGTGCCCGCAGCCTGGTGAAGGCCGGGGGCGACTCTTTGTCCTGGATGGCGCTGTGGGAGCCGAATAAATACTGGTTCGCCCCGGACCATGCCGGGGGAGTGGCCTACCAGCAGCACGGGCACGTGGCATTGACAATGGCGGGTCCTTTTGGGCCGGCGGACAATCACGTGGCCACAGCAGCCGGTTTCCTTGGGTACTGCTCCGAGCATGCGCTGATTCCGTGTCTGTACTCCTGCACGGATGAGCTGTGGCCAATGCTGCAGGGGCGGGGCTTCCGCCGCGTGGCTGTTGCCCAGGAGACGCGCCTACGCATCCGCGGCCTGGAGTTCAGGGGCAAGGAATGGCAAAACGTCAGAACGTCCCTCAACCGTGCGGCCAAGTTGGGGGTGACGGCCAGGTGGGGTACGTTCTCCGGATTGCCCCACGGGATCCGTGCCCAGATCAGTGAGGTCTCGGAGGAATGGGCTGCGCAGAAGGAGATTCCCGAGATGGGCTTTACTCTGGGGGGCCTGGACGAACTCGAAGACGATGAAGTGTTGTGCTGTGTAGCAGTGGATGATGCCGGCTTTGTCCATGGCGTGACCAGCTGGCTCCCGGTCTTCGAAGACGGCAACGTGGTCAGCTGGACCCTGGACTTCATGCGGCGGCGCGGGGATGCGTTCCCTGGGGTGATGGAGTTCCTGATCGCCTCGGCTGTTCTTCATCTGCGGGAATCCGTGGAGGTAATCTCGTTGTCGGGTTCGCCGCTGGCCCAGGAGAAGGGCGAGATCGAACAACAAGCCAAAGGCTTGGCGGGTCTGCTCGATGTCGTAGGCCAGGCGTTGGAACCTGTTTATGGTTTTAGGTCCTTGGCGTCCTTTAAGTCCCGATTCCAACCCGAGTACCGGACGCTGTACATGTATTACCAGGACCCCCTGCATCTTCCGGCTATGGGCCGCGCTCTCAGCCGCGCTTACCTCCCCGGGTTGTCAGTTCGTCATTCCGCCAGGCTGCTTCGGACTTTGGTTGGTTGAATTGTCAATGCTTTTACGAGCATGCATTTCTTCACGTTTAGTAACAGTCACAATCTGAATATGACAGAACAGCCGGCATAAACGATCTTGTCTGCCTTAAACAGCTTGGCCCCGGCTCGGAAGCCGGGGCCAAGCTGTTTAACGGGTAAGACTAGACGACGGTAACGCCGGTGGCCTGGGGGCCCTTGGCGCCCTGGCCGATCTCGAACTGAACGCGCTGGTTCTCATCGAGGGTCTTGAAGCCACCGGTCTGGATCTCGGAGTAGTGAACGAAGACGTCCCCATCCGAGTCGTCCGGGGTAATGAAGCCGAAGCCCTTTTCAGCGTTGAACCACTTTACGGTTCCCAGTGCCATGTATATCTCCTCATTATGGAACTTCAGTCCGATACACTTCGTACCGGCCTTGTTACTCCGCGAGAAGACCTGAATTTCCTTCCAGGAGACCTGGCTGGATTCGCAGGAGCTTCACGCTCGCAACTCGTCTTGCGAGCATGAAAACCACCTACACAAAGACTGCTACAACACTTTCATGTGCTCTGCCGGAGGTCAACGGTGTTTTGGGCAATTCGAGAAAAATTTAGGTAAAAAGAAGGTAACGCGGCGCTGCCCCAATTGCGCAAGTGCATGCCTAGGAGAGCCATTGCCCATTGCGCATCACGCCGGTGAGCTCGAGGTCTTCATTGGTTAGGACGACGTCGGCGCGCAGTCCGCGTCGCAACCCGCCTATTTCATCGGAAAGGCCAAGAACGGCGGCGGGAACCGCGGTTGCCGAACAAACGACGTCAGGAAGCGCGACGCCGGCAGCTACCGTTTTGCGGACAACGTCCAGGAGGGTGTCGGTACCGCCTGCGATCGATCCCGTGGCATCCAGCGTGGCTACGCCATTGCTGACGGTCACGGGAGAAGGACCGAGCATGTAGTTGCCGTCAGACAAGCCCGCCGCGGCCATGGAATCGGTCACCAGGACGATGTTGCCCGCTCCAACCAACTGGAAGACGGTGGCGACCGTGCTGGGTGCCAGATGGGTCCCATCCGCGATGAGTTCCACTACCGCTTTGCCTTCTTGCGCCATGCGCAAGCAGGCGGCGACCGGCCCGGGCGCGCGGTGGTGCATCGGAGGCATCCCATTGAAAAGGTGCGTGACCGTCGGAAGCGAGCTCACGCCGTCGAACCCTGCTGACTCAAGTCCTTCGCGAGCGGCAGCCAGCGACGCGGCTGCCGTGGCGTCGTCGCAATCGGTGTGGCCCAACGAGGGCGTCACGCCGTGGGAGGTCATGAGGTCCACCAGGGCAGCGGCGCCCGGGAGTTCGGGCGCGTACGTCATGGTGGCCAGTTTGCCCCCGGCGGCGCCGACCAATTCGGTCATGAGGTCCAGGTCCGGCTCAAGCAGGTACTCCGGATTCTGGGCCCCGCAGCGGGCATGGGAGAGGAAAGGTCCCTCAAGATGGATTCCGGCTACGAGTCCCTCCTCCGCCAGCTTCACGTAAAGCTCTATGCCCCGGAGGAGGTCTTCCCGGGGAGCGGTGACCATGCTGGCGAGGAAGGTGGTGGTTCCGGAGCGGTGCAGGAACTCGACCGCCTTGCGCGCGGATGTCTCTTCACCGCCCGGGAAATCGCCTCCATTGCCGCCGTGGCAGTGCACGTCGACCAGCCCCGGGATCAAGTAGCTCCCGCTCGGCACGCCAAGACGGATCGCCCCCTCGAAGCCGTCGAAAGCTTCGGGGTCGAAGTCGTCGGCCGGACCCGCGTAGGCAATCCGGTCGCCGTCGATGGCCAGCAGGCCATCCTCCACCACCTCGCCGTCGCTGACAAGCGTTCCTTTGATGATCTGATGGCTCGGCGCGGACGAGGAAGCGAAACGGGTTGGGGCAGTCATGTTTTGATTCTAGTGGCCTGCGGCACACTGGCCGCCGGTGGCCTCAGAAGAGGCGGGACTCGCTGTCATCCACTCCACGCATGGCGTCATAATCCAGGGTGACGCAATCGATTCCGCGGTCATTTGCCAGGACTTTGGCCTGGGGCTTGATCTGCTGCGCCGCGAAAATGCCCCGGACGGGCGCAAGCAGGGGGTCGCGGTTGAGCAACTCCAGGTAGCGGGTCAATTGTTCAACGCCGTCGATGTCACCACGGCGCTTGAGTTCGACGGCGACGGTGGCACCGTTGGCGTCGCGGGCCAGGATGTCCACGGGGCCGATGGCCGTGAAGTACTCGCGGCGGATCAGGGAGTAGCCCGCTCCCAGGGTCTCGATTTGCTCGGCCAGGAGGCGCTGAAGGTCCGCTTCCACTCCATCCTTGATCAGTCCGGGGTCGACGCCGAGATCATGGGAGGTGTCGTGGAGTTGTTCGTAGATGTTGATGATGAGGCGGTCATCGGTTTTGGCCGACTGCACTGTCCACTGTTCCACCACGCCCTCTTCGACCTCGGTCTCCTCCGGGGTGGTCACCCGCAAGGTCGCGGGCGGGCTCATCCAGTTCAACGGCTTGTAGGAGCCGCCGTCGGAGTGCACCAGCACCGAGCCGTCCGCTTTGACCAGCAGCAGCCTGGTGGCGAGGGGGAGGTGGGCCTTGAGGCGGCCAACATAATCAACAGAACAACGGGCTATCACGAGTCGCACCCGCCCCACATTACCTTCTGGGGCCGGTGGTTTGGGGCAGAATGGAGGTATGCCCCGCTCCAACCGACCTCGCCGCAATGCATCCGGCGCACGCTCTGGCAACGCTGGAGGCAAGTGGAGCGAACCGGTGCCCGAGCTCGACCTGGAGCGGGCCCGCGCAGGAATTGCCCGCCGGGAGAGCGCTCCGGACGGCGACTGGATGGTCCGGACCATGACGGCCAAGAAGGCCGAGAAACAATACATTTGCCCGGGTTGTTCGACGGCCATCCTGCCCGGTATCGCGCATCTGGTGGTGTGGTCCGACAACCACCTGTTTGGGCCGGCTGCCGGCTTGGCCGAGCGTCGCCATTGGCACACCAACTGCTGGACATCGCGGACGTACCGGTACCGCTGAAGCGCTTAGGCTAGGAAGCATGACTTTCGACCCCGCCTCGTTCGTTTTCATCCCACAGGACGCGCCCTCGGAGATCCGTGCCTCAACGGTGCTCCCGGCCAAACGCGAGAATGTGGAGATCACCACGGAGGACGGCAAAGTCCTGGTGGGCGAGCTTGCGCTTCCCGAGTCGGGTGAGGTCACGGCAACCCTGATCACCCTTCATCCCCTGCCGACCCATGGCGGATTCATGGACTCCCACGTGTACCGGAAGGCGTCCTACAGACTCCCCGCACTCTCCGGCGTCGCCGTCCTTCGCTTTAATACCAGGGGCACGTCGTCTCCTCGGGGGACCAGCGATGGGCACTTCGAAGAGGGCATCGGTGAGCGCTACGACGTCGAGGCGGCCGTTCGGTTCGCTGTTGATCGGGGCCTGCCCAACCGCTGGCTGGTGGGATGGTCTTTCGGAACGGAACTTGCGTTGATGTATGGCGCCGTGGAGCCTGTGGCCAGCCAGATTGAAGGAGCAATTCTCCTGTCTCCGCCGCTGCACCGGGCCACGGATGTCCATCTCAAGGAATGGGCCGCCTCCGGCAAGCCGCTGACGGTTTTGGTGCCCGAACACGACGATTACCTGCAGCCGGAGGAAGCGGCCCAGCGGTTCAGCCTGGTCCCGCAGGCCCGGCTCGTCGGCGTCGACGGCGCGAAGCACCTGTGGGTGGGGGAGAAGTACGCTGCGCGGGTCCTGGACGAAATCGTCGACGACGTAACTTCCGCGGGTGCCGGCGTCGACGGCCTGCCGCGCCAGTGGGCGGGGCCGGTAGCGGGTGCCTGACCCGCCCCTAGGGAGGGGGAGGGCCGGTCAGTGCCTGTCTTGCCGGACGATGAAGACTTCCTTGATCAGCAACATGATGGCTGCGGCGGTCGGAATGGCAATGAGCGCCCCCAGCACGCCCAGGAGGCTGCCGCCGGCAATGACGGAGATGACCGCAACCGCGCCGGGTACAGCCACGGCACGTTGCATGATGCGCGGCGAGATGAAGTAGGCCTCGAATTGGAGGTAGGCGAAGTACGCGATCGCGTAGATGACGGCGGTCTGCCAGCCTGCTGTGAGGGCCACCAGGATGACCACCACTGCCGCGATCATCCCGCCTACCAGGGGAATGAACGCGAGCAGGGCCACCACGAAGGCCAGCAGGACGCTGAACGGTATGCCGAGGATGGTCATGACGATGAAGGCGAAGACCGCGTTCAGCAGGGCCACGCACGCCTGGCCGATCACGTAGTTGCCCACGGAGTCGGTGATGGCCTCGGACAGGGCTTCAACCCTGGGGCGGCGTGATCGGGGAGCGAGACGGTACGCCCACTTCTTCATCGAAGGCAGCGCTGCCAGGAAGTAGAGACTCAGGACAAGGACGATCAGGGATCCGAACAGCCCGTTGGCAACGGTGGAGCCGAATCCGACAACTCCGCCAAAGATGCCGCCCATGGTTTCGGGATCCTTGACGAACTTATCCAGTTCCGTGGTGATCCGGTCCCGGACGCCGAATTGGCTGTCCACGGTGCGGAAGAAGTCCGAGTCGAGGAAGTTGCGGATCCAGTCCGGAGCTTGCCGAACGATCTCCGAGACCTGTTCAACGATGGTGGGAATGAGGGTTGCGAAGAAGCCAGCCACCGCCAGCACCAGAGCGGAAACGGAAATCAAGATGCCTGCCGGCCGCGGGACCCTGTGGGCCTCAAGCCAGCGGACCACAGGATCAAGTCCAAGGGCAATGAAAAGGGCCGCCACGATCCACAGGATCAGCTGGGTGGTGTTGCTGGCAATGTAGAACACGGCCAGGGCCATTCCCACGCCGGCCGTTCCCATGAAGCCGACATAAAGGGGGTGCTGCGATGACATCCGGGGACCGGGAGCCCCAAAGCCGTGATCGTCCTCGGGACTGGAGCCATCCCGACCGCCGTCGCTGTCGTCCTCCGGCGGCATCTCAAAGCGGACGCGGTTGCGGGCCCCTGGAATGGGTTGCCTGAGGCGGCGGCTGATGGCGGCAAGACGTCCGGTCCGGACTGGTACAGCGGCGGCAGACCCTTCGGACGAGGCATCCACCGCGTCCGAACCGGCAGCTGACCCTGGCTCATCGACGGGACGGGACTCCATGTGGTCTTTCACGGGGTTGTACAGCCTTTTCATTGGTGGTGCAGGGTCAATTCAGGCTAGTTACTGCCCGGATATCATGATCATCGCCACACTATCAGGAGCATGGAATCGGGCTGCGGCGGCGCCACGGCAGGGTTTTCGGGGTGTCGCCGGCGTCACGCCGATCTGACTCCTTGATAACAAAACGGTTACCCTTGAAGTTCAACGACCGCTGATGATAGGTGATCCTGTGCGTTTGAAGACTGCAGCCTTGCTGGTGCTGCTGGGCCTGCTGACGATGCTGGCCGGCATTGGCCAGCTGACTTTTTGGGCCCCCGCTGAAACCGTGACGGCTTCGGTTCCCGGCGATACCAAAGCTTCCCCACTGACCGTGATCGATCAAAAGCTGATCGACCTCCATGACGGCCCGGTGAAGATCAAGATCCAGGGCGAGGGCAACTACACCATTGCCACCGGCCGCCCGGACGACGTCGACGCCTGGGTGGGCAAGACAGCCCACACCACGCTGACCGGTGTCTCCGCAGACCAGAAGTCCCTCGAAGTGACCTCCGCGGACGGTGAAGCAACAGCGCCGTCCCCGGCCGGATCCGATCTCTGGGTAAGCACGGAGGACGCGAGCGGCGACTTCGAATACACCTGGAACCCTCCCGCTGACGGCGAATGGTCACTGCTCGTGGCAGCCGACGGTACCAAGCCCGCACCGACAGCGATCTCCATGACTTTCCCGAACAAGGCAACCACGCCGTGGGCTGTGCCGCTGATCGTTCTGGGCATCATTATCATCCTGGTGGGAGCGGCCCTGCCGTTCATCGCCAAAGCATTGAGCAGCCGCCGCAACAACGGCGAGGGCGATGGCCCGCACGACGGCGAGGCAACCACAACGCTGCCCGTCCAGTCGCCCGCAGGTGATGAGGGCCGCCGTCGTACCGGAGGTGCCGAAGGCCCCGCGCTGCGCGTCACTGCCGTAGCTGCCGCCCTTGCGGCCGTCATGGTTGGCGGGACGGCAGTAGCTGCCCAGGCAACGTCCTCTCCGGATGCCACCACCTCGGCGTCGACCCAGGCTGCCGATGGCGACGGCGGAACCCCGGTAATGCTCGAATCCCAGCTTCAGCGCATCCTGGAGCAGGTCGCCAGCACCGTTGACGCGGCCGATGCCGCAAAGGATGCGGCCAAGCTTGCCCCGCGCGTGGACAAGATGGAACTTCAAATCCGGACGCAGAACTACAAGATCCGGTCCACTGTCTCGGCTTACGAGGCACGCATGCCGGTCCGGGCCACCAAGCTCCAGAGCAGCGTCATCAGCACCAAGAAGGACTGGCCGAGGACGGTGTACGCCCTGACGCAGGGTGAGGGAAATGTTGTCCCGCAGGTCCTGACACTTGTGCAGCTGTCGCCGCGGGAAAACTACAAGCTGTGGGGCACAGCGCCTCTGCAGCCCGGCACCAACTTCCCGTCGTTCCCGGTCCCGCGCAAGGGCACCACACCTGTGCCTGCCAGCGACAAGGACGGCTTGGCCTACAGCGGCAACCAGGCGTTGGAGATCCTGAGTGAAATGCTCACCAACCCGGATTCGCCCAACCGGAGCAAGCTCGCCGACGGTCAATCGTCCCCGTACATCGCAGGCGCACTCGCTTACCAGGCCGATACCGTGAAGAACGGAACCAGCGCCAACTTCAAGTTCACCCACACGCCCGTGACCAACCAGACCGTTGTGTTGAAGACAGCCGACGGCGGAGCGTTGGTAGTGGGACGCCTGGACTTCTCCTTTGAGGGAACTCCAAAGGCAGCAGGTGACAAGCTGATCCTGGAGGACGACTCCGCTGTCTTTGCCGGCGGCAAGGAGACAACCACGGGCATGGTGTTGAACTTCGCTGAATCCGTGGCCGTGTACATCCCGCCCGCAGGATCATCCGATCCCATGAAGCTGGTAGCTGCCACCCGCGGCCTGGTTGGCGCCAGCTTCAAGTAGCCAGGCAGGCAGCGGCTAGAGTGGACGGTATGAGTTCGCCCGGATACCGACCCACTCCAGCCGCTGCCAGCCAGCTCAACCTGCGCGGCGCCGTCGACCTCTCGTCGTTGCGCCGCCCCACTCCGCCGCAGGGGCCACCAGCTCCCGTGTCCGCGGACGGAGAGGCATCCCAAGGCGGTGGCGCCGGCAAGGCCCCCCTTCGCGTGGATGCCACGGAAACGAACTTCCAGGATCTGGTGCAGTTGTCCGCCCAAATTCCTGTGCTGTTCCTCCTTTGGTCGCGGTACGCGGCCGAATCGCCCGGTGTCCTTGATACCGCTCAGCGCGTTGTTGAAAGCTATGGTGGCCGCCTCGTGCTGGCCGCTGCCGACGTGGATGCCTTCCCGCAGTTGGCCCAGGCCTTCCAGGTAGAGGCCGTCCCCACCGCCGTAGCCGTGATCAAGGGCCAGCCCGTGCCGCTGTTCCAAGGACCGGCCGACGACGCGCAGATCCGCAGCCTCATTGAGGAACTCCTGAAGGTAGCCGCCGCCAACGGCGTCACCGGAAGCATTGGCGACGCCGGACAAGCCGACGACGCCGAGCCCGCACCATTGCCGCCGCTGCACCAAGCCGCCGTGGATGCGATCGAGGCCGGCGACTACGACGCCGCGGTGGCCGCTTACAAGCAGGCCCTTCTTGAGCAGCCCGCGGATGCTGAAGCAAAGGCAGGCCTCGCCCAGGTTGAATTGATGGCCAGGCTGGAGAAGCTCACCGCCCCAGAGGCCGAGGCTCTCCGCGACCTCGCTGCCAGGGAGCCCGATGATCTCCAGGCCCAACTGGGCGTCGCCGACCTCGATGTCTCGGGCGGACACATTGAAGACGCCTTCAACCGGATCATCGGCTTCATCGGCAGGAACTTTGGCCCCGAGCGGGAAACCGCCCGTGTGCGGCTCCTGGATCTCTTTGAAGTTGTCGGGGTCAAGGACGAGCGCGTGGCCAAGGCCCGTCAGGGTCTGGCGAGGGTTCTCTTCTAGTGACGTCGGCGCTTTTTTCCCCGCTCAAGCTTCGTTCGCTCACCATCGGGCACCGGGGCTGGGTCTCGCCGATGTGCCAGTACAGTTGCGATCCGGAAACGGGGGAGGGCGTCCCGAACGACTGGCACCTGATGCACTTGGGCTCCTTCGCCGCGGGAGGTGCCGCGCTGATCATGACAGAGGCTGCGGCGGTGAACCCGGTGGGCCGGATCAGCCCGCGGGACGCAGGGCTCTACACCGATGAACAGGCTGCCGGTTGGGAACGCATAGTGCACTTCGTGCACCGGCACGGTGCCGTCGATTGCAGGATCGGTGCCCAACTGGCGCATGCGGGGCGGAAAGCCTCCACCTACTGGCCTTTCGCCGGCCACTCGGGTTCGGTCCCGGAGTCCGACGGCGGTTGGCCCACCGTCGGCCCGACGCAGGAGCCCTTCGACGGCTACGCGGCGCCCTCTGCCATGAGCGAAGAGGACATCCAGGCCGTGGTGGCAGATTTCGCCGCCGCTGCTTCCCGGGCCGTGGATATCGGCTTTGACACTGTGGAGATCCACGGTGCGCACGGGTACCTCCTGCACCAGTTCCAGAGTCCGCTGATCAATACGCGCACGGACGGCTGGGGCGGGAGCGAGGAAGGCCGGAACCGCCTGATGCTCACTGTGGTGGAAGCCGTCAGGGCGGTCATCCCCGACTCCATGCCGCTGCTGCTTCGGATCTCGGCCTCCGACTGGGCAGAAGGAGGCGTGGACGTGGACGCCTCCGCCAGGTTGGCGCGCGCGGCGGCCGACCTCGGCGTCGATCTGGTGGATGTCTCCAGCGGCGGTGCTGTGGCCCATCAGAAGATCAACGCGGTGCCCGGTTACCAGGCCGGCTTCGCCGAGCAGGTAAAGCGCGACGCCGGCATCCCCACCGCCGCTGTGGGACTGCTGACCAGTCCCGCCCAGGTCGAGGACATCGTAGCCAACGGCCGTGCTGACGCCGTGTTCATGGCGCGGGCTGCCCTGCGCGATCCGCATTGGTGGTTGCGCGCGGCCTACGAGCTTGGACACGATATGCCGTGGGTTCCGCAGTACCAGCGGGCCGTGCCCCGCCACGGTTTCTAGAACTCCAGCCACTGCGCGCCCGCGAGGCTAGGCTGGTCCCATGACGGAACCACGCCATGAATCCATGCCCTTATCCACCCCCGCCCCGGCGTCCGAGTCCCCGCCGTCGACCGCTACGGGTGCCAGCCAAACACCGCAAGAGGCACCGCAGCCGGCGCCCCCGGCAGAAGCCCCCGTGTCTGCGCTGTCCATCCGGGGCCTGGCCAAGCGTTTTGGCGACAAGATCGCGGTCGACGGAATCAACCTGGAAGTACCCGCCGGCTCCTTTTACGGGATGGTGGGACCCAATGGTGCCGGCAAGACTACAACGCTGTCCATGGCGACGGGCCTGCTGCGTCCTGACTTCGGAACCGCTGTGGTCCATGGAGTCGACGTCTGGGCACAGCCGCTGGCGGCCAAGAAGCTCATGGGCGTGCTGCCCGACGGCGTCCGCCTGTTCGATCGGCTGACGGGCGAGCAGCTGGTCACCTACTCCGGCCTGCTGCGCGGCATGGACAGGGACGTTGTAGGTACGCGGGTGTCGGAGCTGCTGGCTGCCCTTGACCTCGAAGGTGATGCCGGATCCCTGGTGGTCGACTATTCGGCCGGCATGACCAAGAAAATAGCCTTGGCATCTGCCCTGATCCATGCGCCCAGGCTCCTTGTCCTGGATGAGCCTTTTGAGTCGGTGGACCCGGTATCGGCAGCAAATATCCGGGGCATCCTGGAGAGCTATGTAGCATCCGGAGGAACGGTTATTGTTTCCAGCCACGTCATGGACCTCGTACAGCGCATGTGCAGCCACGTAGCTGTCGTTGCCGGCGGCCGGGTCCTGGCAGCGGGCTCTGTGGACGAGGTACGCAACGGTTCCACCCTCGAAGAGCGCTTCGTGCAGTTGGTGGGCGGCGGACACCGGACGGAGGGGCTGGAATGGTTGCGCACCTTCTAGGCCTGAAGTGGCAGCTGCTTCTTAACGGCTTCAAGCGCAGTCCGTGGCAATTGGTTGGCATGGCGTTGGGATTGCTCTACGCCCTGGGAATGCTGGTCCTCCTTGTTGGAGGCCTCATAGCACTGCGGTGGGCTGATCCCGGGATCGCCCACACCGTGGTGGTATTGGGTGGAGTGGCCACTGTTCTGGGGTGGGCGGTCATCCCCTTGGTAGCGTCGGCGGCGGACATGACGCTGGATCCTGCGCGTTTCACCACGTTCGCGATCCCGCCGAAGCAACTCCTCGCGGGTCTGGCGCTTGCCGGGCTGATCGGAATTCCCGGCCTTGCGACGCTGATTGCGGCCTTGGGAACCGTAGGCACTTGGTGGCGGAGCGTTCCCTCGGCCCTTGGCGCATTGCTCGGTGCCGTCCTGGGGACGCTGACCTGCGTCGTGTTGTCCAAGGTTGTCACGACGGCGACTGCCGGACTCGCCGCGTCGCGGCGGTTCAAGGACATCAGCAGCATCGTTGTGTTCATCCCGCTGGTCCTGCTGGGGCCCATCATGATGGGCATTGTGGAGGGCGTCCGCAACAGCGCCGACTACCTTCCCGGGTTGGCACGTACTTTGTCCTGGACGCCCCTCGGAGCGGCGTGGTCGCTGGGTGGGGACCTCGAATCAGGCCAGGCAGCCGCCGCCGGTCTGAAGTTCCTGATTGCCGCAGCTACGATTGGCGCGCTGCTGTTGTGCTGGCACCTGCTCCTGCGGCGCGCCTTGGTGACGCCCACGTATTCCGGTGCCTCGGCGAGGAAGGGCGGAAAGCTTGGCCTTTTTGGCCGCCTTCCCGGGACGCCGGCCGGAGCCATCATGGCTCGGGCGCTGGTCTACTGGATGAAGGATCCGCGCTATGCGGCGTCCTTGGTCATCGTCCCGCTGTTCCCCGTGCTCTTCTTCTTCGGCAGTTCACAAAGTGGCAGCTACGGGCTCTTCATGATCCTGGGGCCGCTCACCGCATTCGTTATGGCGTGGTCCATCTGTGCCGATGTTTCCTACGACAACACAGCCTTTGCGCTCCACCTGGCCGCCGGTGTCCGCGGTGTGGATGACCGCTTGGGGCGCGCCTTGGCCTGCCTGGCGATATCGCTTCCCGTGGTCCTGGTCTTCACTGTTGCTCCGTTGTTCCTCACCGGGGAATGGCAGTGGCTTCCCAATCTTTTGGGCTTGTCTCTGGGAACTCTCTTCACCGGACTGGGCCTGTCCTCGGTGATCTCGGCCCGGTATAACATTGCCGTACCGCTGCCCGGCGACAGCCCGTTCAAGAAGCCACCGGGAAACGTAGCCCAAACGCTCGCCGTGCAGGGAATCGGAATGGTGGTGCTGGCTCTGCTGTTGGTTCCGGAACTTGCTTTGATGGTTGTCCAGGCCGTCAGCGGCGGTCCGGAAGCAGGATGGATCAACCTGGTTGTTGGCCCGGTCCTGGGCGGGATCCTCTTTATCGTCGGCGTTCGACTCGGCGGTAAGTGGCTGGACGCGCGTGGCCCCGAGATGTTCGCCCAGCTCAGTGTCAACCGCTGACTCCGTAACAAGCGTGATTACCGTGGCCCCATAGGTGGGACATGGGATAACCTCAGTGACAGTAGATGATCCTCAGAAAGAAAGGCCGTGACGATGGAAGTTGTCATTCTCCCTGGCACCAAGCAGATTGGTGCGCTGGCTGCCGATGCCATCGAGGCATTGGTGCGGCGCAAGCCGAATGCTGTGCTGGGCCTCGCCACGGGCTCTTCACCCCTGCCCATCTACGATGAATTGGCGAGCCGTTACGAAGCCGGGGGCCTGGACTTTAGCCAGGCCCACGGTTTCGCCCTGGATGAGTACGTTGGCTTGGAGGCCGGGCACCCTGAGTCCTACCGCGAAGTCATCCGACGGGAATTCACCAACCGGGTCAACATCAAGCCCGAAAATGTCCATGGTCCCGATGGCGCTGCCGACGACCTCGAAGCAGCGTGCCAGGCCTACGAGGACGCCATCAAGGCCGTGGGCGGCGTGGACCTCCAGATCCTGGGCGTGGGAACGGATGGGCACATCGGCTTCAACGAGCCGGGCTCCTCCCTGGCTTCCCGGACCCGGATCAAGACCCTGATTGAGCAGACTCGCAAGGATAACGCCCGCTTCTTTGACAGCATCGACGACGTTCCGCACCATGTAGTGACCCAGGGGCTGGGCACCATCATGGATGCAAAGCATGTGGTGCTTGTGGCCACGGGCGCGCAGAAGGCCCAGGCGGTCCGGGATTTCGTGGAAGGGCCAGTGGCTGCCATCTGTGCCGCATCCATCCTCCAGATGCACCCCCACGCCACCATCCTGGTGGACGAAGCTGCCGCATCATCACTGAAGCTGGCCGACTACTACCGGCACACCTACGACAACAAGCCGAAGTGGCAGGGCCTGTAGACGGTAAGATGTTTGGCATGACTACGCTTCCTCCGGATCCATTCGAAAACGACCCCATGCGCGAACTTTCCGGAGCCGGAACGTCCACCTCCACCATCGAGCGTGAAGAAACACGCCAGGAAGTGGAACCCGGCGACCGTGAGCGGTTTGCGCACTACGTCCGCAAGGAAAAGATCATGGAATCGGCAATGACAGGCGAGCCCGTCATTGCTTTGTGTGGAAAAGTCTGGACCCCGGGCCGGGATCCCCAGAAGTTCCCGGTTTGCCCGGAGTGCAAGGAGATCTATGAGGGTCTCCGCCCAGGCAATGACGGTGGAAACGGCGACGGTCCGGGCAACTCCAAGTAGTGGGTGGGAAGAGAACACAGGCCCCTTCTGAACGACACCGCTGTGCGGTCCGCTTCGGCGTGCCCGCAGAAAGTGCCGTAACTGCAACTGCCATCAGGCCGGGGGAGTCAGCATGACAGAAACACTTTTCGGTGGTCCCTCCCTGCCTCCCGCATACCCGGAACGCGCTGCCTGGGGTACGGCCCCCAAGCTGCGTGCCTGGCAGCAGGAGGCACTTGACCTCTACATGACCCGCAACCCGAAGGACTTCCTCGCTGTGGCAACGCCCGGCGCCGGTAAGACCACCTTCGCCCTGCGTATTGCCACCACGCTGCTGGACAGCGGGGTGGTCAACCGCGTCACGATCGTGGCACCAACGGACCACCTCAAAAGGCAGTGGGCTGACGCCGCGGCCAGGGTAGGCATCGCCATCGATCCGAACTTCAAGAACTCCGACGGCCAGCACGGCAGGGGCTTCGTCGGCGTCGCTGTCACCTACGCCCAGGTGGCCAGCAAGCCGATGCTGCACCGGGCCAAGACCGAAGCGGCCCGGACCCTGGTGATCCTTGACGAGATCCACCACGGCGGTGAAGCGCTGTCCTGGGGTGATGGGCTTCGCGAGGCTTTTGATCCTGCTGCGCGCCGCCTTTCCCTGACGGGAACGCCGTTCCGCTCGGACACTTCGCCTATCCCGTTTGTTGAATACGCTGAGGACCGGGACGGGATCCGCAGGTCCAAAGCCGACTACACCTACGGCTACGGCAACGCGCTGCGGGACCACGTAGTCCGGCCTGTGCTGTTCATGGCGTACTCCGGCCAGATGCGGTGGCGCACCAGTGCAGGGGATGAGATGGCAGCTTCCCTGGGCGAGGCCGCCGTGACCAAGGACATCACGTCCCAGGCATGGCGGACGGCGCTCAATCCCACCGGCGAGTGGATCCCGGCGGTTCTGGCAGCTGCGGACAAGCGCCTCAGCGAGGTGCGTCGGACGGTTCCGGATGCCGGTGGCCTGGTGATCGCCACGGACCACGAGGACGCCCGTGCCTATGCCGGCCAGTTGAAGAAAATCACGGGCCAGTCGCCCACGGTGATTCTCTCCGACGACTCAAAGGCCTCCAGCAAAATCGAGGAGTTCTCCGCAGGGGACAAGCGCTGGATGGTGGCCGTGCGCATGGTGTCCGAAGGTGTCGACGTGCCCCGCTTGTCGGTGGGTGTCTATGCCACGTCCACCTCGACGCCCCTGTTCTTCGCGCAGGCCGTTGGCCGTTTTGTGCGTGCGCGCAAAAGGGGAGAAACGGCGTCGGTCTTCCTGCCGTCGGTCCCGCCGTTGATGATCCTCGCCAACACCATGGAAGCCGAGCGCGACCACGCGCTGGACCGCCCGGAAAAGGACGACGACGGGCTGTTCAGTCCGGAGGAAAACCTGATGGCCGAGGCCAACCGGGAAGACAAGGCATCAGAGGAACTCACCAAGGGCAAGTTCGAGGCACTGGACTCCCAAGCTTCCTTCGACCGTGTCCTGTTCGACGGCGGTGAGTTCGGTACCGGGGCGGACATCGGCTCTGACGAGGAACTGGACTTCCTCGGCATTCCGGGACTTCTGGATGCCGAGCAGGTGGGCACACTGCTGCGGCAGCGGCAACACGAGCAGCAGTCACGCAAGAAGCGCCAATCGCCCTTGGCCGCCGCGGCGTCCCCTGCGGTTCCGGACCACCGCATGCTCATGGACCTGCGCAACGAGCTCGCCAAGAACGTTGCCGCGTGGGCGGCCCGTACAGGAACTCCGCACGGGGTGGTCCACACCAAGCTGCGCGAGGTCTGCGGCGGTCCAGCCGTGGCCCAGGCCAATGAGGAGCAACTGCAGGCACGCCTCCGGAAGCTCCAGGATTGGTTCATCGGCCGGAAGTAGCCGGCCCGGATGTCAGCTCATACGCCACAGGGCGCCGCAGATGCGGCGCCCTGTGGCGTTGTGTGCCTTGTGGCTCAGCCGTGGTCGACCTCGACGCCGGCCGCTTCCAGGTCGTCGAAGACGTCGCTGAGGTCCTCGGAGATTCCGGCCGTGAGATCGGCAATCACGGTGGTGTTGTAGCCGGCCTGGACGGCATCCAATGCGGTGGCCTTGACGCAGTAGTCGGTGGCGATGCCTACGATCACCACATCTTCGACGTCATGGCTCTGAAGCCAGTCGTCGAGCCCAATAGCGTCCTCATCGATCACTTCGGCTACCGTTGCGCCGGCCTTCAGGTCTCCTGAAGGGACATCGTCTTCCGGTGCGAGGACGCCTTCGAAACCCGAGTAGGCTGCCGTGTACTGTCCCTTGCGGAAGTAGGCCTGGATGTACTCGGGGTCCAGGTCCTCATGCAGCTCGGCACCTTTGGTGCGGGCCCGGCAGTGCGGTGGCCATGAATCCACCATGTCCGGGTTGTCGGAGAAATGGTCGCCAGGCTCAATGTGCCAATCCTGTGTTGCCACGATGTGATCGAAGTGCTGTTGGTTGGCATCAACGTATTCGGTGATGGCGCCGGCAACATCGGCACCTCCCTGGACCGCCAAGGTGCCGCCCTCGCAGAAATCGTTCTGGACATCAACGATGATCAAGGCCCTGGACATCAGTTCTCCTCGTAGACGGTGGGGATGGCGGCCTCGCCGCGTTGCAGGCGGTTCACAACAGGGGGCAGCTCGGCCATGGTTGCCGCGTGGCGCTCTTTCGCCCGGACAACACCTTCAGGGCCAGTCCACCCCGGCAGGACCTCGCCATTCTTGACGAACTGGTGGAGCAAGGGACGGTCGTTGCCGTCGTCTTCGGGGCGGTGTCCGATGCCGACGACTTCGTGGGTGGCCCGGCCGCGCTCATTGAGCTTGCGCAGGGCGTATTTGCGTCCGCCAACGCTTGCCTTGTTCTTGGCCGCCTTGGCGACGGAAATGAATTCGCCGGCGTCGTTGGTGCGGCTAACCAGTTTGTAGACCATGCTCGCCGTCGGAGCGCCGGAGCCTGTGACCAGCGAGGTCCCCACGCCGTAGGAGTCCACGGGGGCGGACTGCAGGGCTGCGATGGCGAACTCGTCAAGGTCGGAGGTCACCACGATGCGGGTGTTGACGTTGCCCAGGTCATCGAGCAGCTGGCGGACCCATTGGGCCTGAGCCACGAGGTCGCCGGAGTCCAGGCGCACGGCGCCGAGTTTGTCCCCGGCGAGTTCGACGGCGGTCCGCACCGCCGTTTCGACGTCGTAAGTGTCCACCAACAGGGAAGTCCCGGGGCCAAAGGCCGCAATCTGGGCTTCGAAGGCTTCACGTTCGGTGTCATGCAGAAGGGTGAAAGAGTGTGCCGCCGTGCCGACGGTCTTGATCCCGTAGCGCCTGCCGGCCTCGAGGTTGGAGGTGCTGGCGAAGCCGGCGATGACAGCGGCGCGGGCTGCCGCCGTTGCCGATTCCTCCTGGGTGCGCCGGGAGCCCATCTCGATGCAAGGACGGCTTCCGGCCGCCGAGGTCATGCGGGACGCGGCCGAAGCTATGGCGCTGTCGTGGTTGAGGACCGAGAGGATGAATGTCTCAAGGATGCAGGCCTCAGCGAACGTCGACTCAACAATCAGGATGGGGGAGTTTGGGAAGTAGGCATCGCCTTCGGCGTAGCCCCAGATGTCGCCGCTGAACTTGTAATCGGCCAGGTAGTCCAGGGTTTCCCTGTTGACCACCTTGTTCTGTTCCAGGAAGGCGAGTTCGGCATCGCCGAACCTGAAGTCCGCGATGCCTTCGAGCAGGCGTCCCGTCCCGCCCACCACTCCGTACCGGCGGCCGTCCGGAAGCCTGCGGGCGAAGGCCTCAAACACTGAACGCCGGTGCGCGGCACCCGAGTGCAGGGCGGCCTGCAGCATGGTCAGCTCGTAGTGGTCTGTGTACAAGGAAGTTGCGGGATGGTCCCACGACGCGGCTCTACTCACGAATTCACTCTAGTGCGAGCCGCCATAGAATGGACAGATGAGCCCTAGCGTTGCGTTTGGCACGGACATCGACGAGCGGACCGAAGCTGCAGAGCAAACGTCCACCGATGTCCTGACAGCCCCCGATGTCCCTTGGAACCTGGTGATCTGGAACGATCCCGTCAACTTGATGAGCTATGTGAGCTACGTTTTCCAGAGCTATTTCGGCTACTCGGAGTCCAAGGCGCACAAGTTGATGATGGAGGTCCACAAGAAGGGCCGTTCCATCGTGGCGTTCGGAAGCAAGGAACAGGTGGAGCAGCACGCTGTCGCCATGCACGGTTTCGGCCTGTGGGCCACTGTGGAGAAGGCCGCAAGCGGCAACGAAACACCCGGAAAGGGCGGCCGCCAGCGTGGCTAAGGCATTCAAATACGGACTTAAAGGCATTACGGGATACCTTGAGCCGGCCGAGCGCGACCTCCTGCGCGGGTTGCTGGACGACGTCATCTCGATGCTGGACCCCGAAGTCCGGGAAAACGAAGATCCCCTGGCGGCCCTGATCGGTTTGGATATGGACGTCAAGCAGCCAAGCGACCGCGCCCTGCTGCGGTTGTTGCCGAACGTCCTAAAGGACGACGACGGCGGCTCGCTGGAGTTCCGGCAGCTCACCGAACGCTCTGTCCGGGAGAACAAGATCGGGGCGCTGCGGGCCACTGCATTGGGCTTGGACCGGCAGGACCTGGTCCTGACGCCCGAAGAGGCAGCCCGCTGGTCCATGGCGCTCAATGACGTCAGATTGGTTCTCGCCGAACGCCTGGACATCCGGGATGAAGCGGATGCCGAGCACATCCACAGCATGCAGGACTGGAGCCAGGCCGAAGACGTGGAGAGCTACCTGGCGTTGGTCTACAACTTCACCACCTGGCTCCAGGAGTCACTGGTTCAGGCAATGATCTCCGCCCGGCAGGTGAAATCCTGATCGTGGGGGCCCTGTGCCGCCCCGCCCGTGTGACACATAAGACACGAGGCGGAGGACACACCTGATGGCCGCACCCCACGGGAAGCCTTATTCTCGAATAATCATGACATCAGCATCGGGTTCACCAAGCGGCGCTCCGGGCAGTGGCGCCCCCATCAGCACGGGGGAGATCGTGGGAACGCGTCCGATCGGTATATTCGACTCCGGCGTGGGCGGACTGACAGTGGCGCGGGCCATCATCGACCAATTGCCCAACGAGTCAATCCTCTATGTAGGCGACACCGCCAACGGACCCTACGGCCCACTTCCCATCGCCGAGGTGCGTGCCAATGCCCTCGGCGTCATGGACGAACTGGTGGACTCCGGAGTCAAGCTCCTGACCATAGCCTGCAACTCGGCGTCGGCCGCTGTGCTCCGGGACGCCCGGGAAAGGTACACAGCCCGGTACGGGATACCGGTGATCGAGGTCATTCAACCGGCAGTCCGCCGTGCCGTTTCCGCGACCCGGACAGGCAGGATCGGGGTCATTGGAACCTCTGCCACGGTGGGTTCACGGGCCTACGAAGACACCTTTGCCGCCGCCCCGGACCTCACCATCACGTCCGTGGCCTGCCCTGCGTTCGTCAGTTTCGTCGAAGCAGGCGTTACCACCGGCCCTGAACTTTTGGCAGCCGCCAACGAGTACTTGGCCCCGCTGAAAGAGGCCGGTGTGGACACCGTGGTCCTCGGATGCACGCACTATCCACTACTGACCGGCGTCATCTCCTTCGTCATGGGTGAAGATGTCACCCTGGTCTCCAGCGCCGAAGAAACAGCCAAGGACGTCTACCGGGCGCTGGCCACCCACGGCATCCAGCGGACCGGCTCAGCTGCTCCCAGTCACGAGTTCATCGCCACAGGTGACGCCGCCCAGTTCGAAACGCTCGCGCGCCGGTTCCTGGGACCTGAAGTGCTGTCCGTGAAGCACGTGGACCATGTGGCAGCGCAGTATCCGACCGGAAGCCTCGCACGGATCACGCCCGAAATGCTCGAAGCAGCAAAATCAGGGGCAGGCCTGGCGCGCCGCTCCTACTTCGTCAACCCCGCCGACGCCGCCTTGGGGCGTGGCTTGTGAAGCTGACCATCGTGGGGTGTACGGGTTCATTCCCGGGGCCGGGTTCGCCGGCGTCGTGCTATCTGGTCACGGCACATGACGGCGAACGCGAGTGGAAGATCGTCATGGACCTCGGAAGCGGTGCCCTGGGCGCTATCCAGCGGTATACGGATCTTGAGGACATCGATGCGATTTTCCTCACCCACCTGCATCCGGACCACTGCATGGATCTCTGCGGCCTCCATGTAGCTGTGCGGTGGAAGCCCGGCGGCTGGGGACGCGACCGCATTCCGGTGTGGGGTCCGGCAGCTACTGCGGACCGCATGGCCACCGCCTACGGGCTGGATCTGGACCCAGGGATGCATGAGGAGTTCGACTTCACCAACTGGGCGGAACAGAAGCCCGTGACAGTGGGACCGTTCACCGTGACCCCCTACGGCGTCAACCATCCGGTGGAGGAGTGCTACGCCTTGCGCGTCACCGCAACAGAGCCGGGCAAGGACGGCACGCCGGTGACCCGGGTCCTGACATACTCCGGGGACACCGACTCCTGCCAGGGCCTGGAAGATGCTGCAGAGGGCGCAGACCTTTTCCTCTGCGAAGCGGCCTTCGAGGAAGGCCGCGATGACGCCATCAAGGACGTCCACCTCACCGGCAAGCGCGCCGCGGAGGCAGCAGTGAACGCCGGCGCCAAGCGGCTGCTGCTGACCCACATCCCCGTCTGGACTTCCCAGACGAAAGTGATGTCCGAGGCAAAACCCGTTTTCGCCGGGGACGTAGCTGTTGCCGTAGCCGGGGTCCACTACACCATCTAACGGACTCCGGCGCGGGCTTGGTGGCCATCGTCGCTAAGCTTGGAGCATGACTTCTGAAGCTACAGCAACACCCGTCATCCGCGCCGACGGCCGGACCCCCGAGCAACTGCGACCCATCAGCATCACCCGTGGCTGGTCCAAGCAGGCAGAGGGCTCGGCTTTGATCGAGTTCGGAAACACCCGGGTTCTGTGCACCGCTTCCCTGACCGAGGGTGTGCCCCGCTGGCTCAAGGGCGAGGGCCGCGGCTGGGTAACTGCCGAGTACGCCATGCTTCCCCGCGCGACGAATACCCGCTCGGACCGCGAGTCCGTGAAGGGCAAGATCGGCGGACGCACCCACGAGATTTCGCGCCTGATCGGCCGTTCCCTGCGTTCGATCATCGACACCAAGGCGCTCGGCGAGAACACCATCGTCCTGGACTGTGACGTCCTCCAGGCCGACGGCGGCACGCGCACCGCTGCCATTACCGGCGCCTACGTGGCCCTGGCCGAGGCCATTCGCTTTGCCCGCGAGAACAAGCTCATTGCCCGCAACGCCGAGCCGCTGGTGGATACCATTGCGGCGGTCTCCGTGGGCATCATCGACGGCGTTCCCATGCTTGACCTGCCCTACGTCGAGGACGTTCGGGCGGAGACGGACATGAACGTGGTGGTGACGGGCTCGGGCAAGTTCGTGGAGGTGCAGGGCACAGCTGAAGGCGCACCCTTCGACCGTGATGAACTGAACGCCCTGCTGGACCTGGCCCTCCTGGGCACCACCCAGCTCGCTGCCATCCAGCGCGAAACGCTGGCGGAAGCCCCGTGAGCGCCGAAACCGTAGCTGGCGCGCCACTGCTGGTTCTCGCTACCCACAACAAGGGCAAATTGAAGGAACTCCGCGAACTGCTGCGGGGGCAGGTGCCAGGCCTCGACGTCGATACCCAGGTGGTTGACGCCGCTGCGGCGGGTGCCCCGGACGTGGCGGAAACCGGGGTCACGTTTGCCGAGAACTCACTCCTCAAAGCCCGCGCAGTAGCAGAGGCGACCGGCTTGGTGGCCATCGCCGATGATTCCGGGCTGGCGGTGGATGTTCTGGGCGGTGCGCCCGGAATCTTCTCAGCCCGCTGGTCGGGCCGGCATGGTGACGACGAAGCAAACCTGAACCTGCTGTTGGCCCAGCTCTCCGATGTACCGGATGAATACCGCGGAGCAGCCTTCGTGTGTGCCGCGGCCTTGGCTGTGCCAGGGCCTGATGGCGTTGCCCACGAGACCGTGGAGTACGGCCAACTTGAAGGAACGCTTCTGCGTCAGCCCCGGGGCGAGGGCGGCTTCGGTTACGACCCCGTGCTGCAGCCGGCCGGGATGGACCGCAGCTGTGCGGAGTTGAGTTCCGAGGAGAAGAACGCCATCAGCCACCGCGGGCAGGCGTTCCGTGCATTGCTTCCAGCCATAGTCTCTGCGCTCTCCGGTAACGGTTCAGAGCGGTCCTAGTCCGGCAGGCAACGACAAAGGAAAAGGCACCCCCGCACAGCGGGGGTGCCTTTTGGCTTCGGTAATTCCTAGCGTTCTCCGTGCTTTCCTGTTTCGTGTTCGTCGATGAATTCCTCCACAGGGTCGGTGCCTTCGGCCGCAGCCTTCCGTTTGGCCACAAAACCACGGCCGACCTCGACCAGGATCGGAATGACGGAGATCAGGACGATCACGATGAAGATGATGTCGATGTTCTTGCCCACCCACTCGAACTGGCCAAGCCACGCGCCAAGGAGCGTGACGCCGCCGCCCCACAGGACAGCGCCGATGACGTTGTAGAGGAAGAACTTGCGCTTGTCCATCTGTGCAACGCCGACAATCACCGGTACGAACGTGCGGATGATGGGAACAAACCGTGCAAGGATCAGTGCCTTGCCGCCGTGCTTCTCAAAGAACGCGTGGGCGCTTTCAACGTTCTCCCGCTTGAAGAGGCGGGAGTCGGGCTTGTTGAAGATCGCCGGCCCGGCCTTGGAACCGATGAGATAGCCGGTCTGGTTACCCAGGATGGCCGAGACGATGATCAGGCCGCACATGGCCCACAAGTTGAACTCAATGGCCCCCGTGGAGACCAGCAGCCCGGCCGTGAAGAGCATCGAGTCGCCAGGCAGGAAGAAGCCCACCAGCAACCCGGTCTCTGCGAAGACGATGGCGCACACCAGGAGAACCACCCACGGTCCCAGCGGTGAGTCGCGGAGGAAGACATCGGGGTTCAGCCAGTCCGGCAGGAACGACGCCATTGCCGGGTGCACGGGGCCTGCGCCCCCGAAAGTGGATACGGCAAGGTCGCTCATCGCAGAAAAGATCACCCAACAAGCCTACTGGACCGCCGCCGTCGTTAATTATCTGCGGCCGGGCCGAAGCCAACGCGCGTGTAGCGTTGCCCACAATAGGGGCCGGACGGGCCGCCCCGCCGTCGAAATCGGCCAAGAGGGGCACCGTACGCCTGTAATCTTGTCCAGTGGCATTGGACTTTACGGCGATCGACTTCGAAACAGCCAACGGTTTCAGGGGGTCCCCGTGTTCGGTGGGACTGAGCAAGGTCCGTGGGGGCGTCGTGGTGGAGGAAGCCTCGTGGCTCATGCGCCCGCCGGAGAACCACGATCACTTCGAGTTCCACAACACCCGCATTCACGGGATCCGGGCTGAGGACGTCGCAGGACAGCCCAGGTTCGGGGAGCTTTTCCCGGAAATCGGCGCCTTCATTGGCGGTGACATTCTCGCAGCACACAACGCCGCCTTCGACCTCGGCGTGATCAGATCCGGCCTGGAAGTTTCAGGGCTTCCCGGTCCCGCCTACGACTACGTCTGTACCGTGATGCTTTCCCGGCGTTGCTACTCACTGGTGTCCAACTCGCTGCCCTATGCGGCCGAGGAAGCCGGTGTACCGCTGGTGAACCATCACGACGCCGCGGAGGACGCCCGTGCCTGCGCCGGAATCCTGGTCGATATTGCCCGGCGCAACAACGCCAACAGCATCGCCGAACTCTACCTTTCCCTGGGCCTGAACCTGCCTCAACAGCCGGCATTTGATCCCGCCCACGGGTTGTCGAAGGCCACCATGTCCGCCCTCGCTGCCCGGACTGGCGCCACCCTGCCAGGGGCCCCGGCACGGACGGCGGCAGCTCCCGCTTGGTCGGCCTGGCCCGAAGAGGGCCCGAATCCCTTGCCGAACCCTGCAGCCGAGCCCGGACATCCGCTCTTTGGACAGACGGTGGTATTCACGGGCGATCTCGCCATCACCCGGCCCGAAGCGAAGTCGCGGGCCGCTGACGTGGGAGCCCGGCCCGAGAGCCGCGTTACCGCGCGGACCACGGTTTTGATTGTTGGTGACGGGTTCGTGGCAGGCGACCTTCGCGCCGGACGGCTCACAGGCAAGGCAAAACGTGTTCTGGAGCTGCACGCCAAGGGCCAGCAGATCGAAGTGGTCTCCGAGGGCGAGTTCCTCCAAATGGTGGGCGGCGCGTAGGGCCGACACGCTCTCTCACATCCCACGGGTTTCCTGTGGACGCTCTCTCACATCCCACGGGTTTCGCCGGGCCGTCAGGAGGCAGCGCGCTAGGGGATCGGAGTGCGGGCAGATCTGCCACCGGTGGTCTGAGCGAGGGCTTGGATCAAGTGGGTGGGATGTGATTGAGGGTTGGGGGAATGGTGGTGGGATGTGATTGAGGGTTGGGGTCATAGTCCGCAACAATGCTTTCTGCAGCCGGGCCGGCGCTCCTAGCCTAGGGTCATGACAAAGCCAACCCTTCCTGTAACGCCAGTGCGCCAGACCGGGGCCCGCGTGAACCGTGGGGTTGATTGGCGGGCTGTCTTCGCGTTCCCCAATCCCGTCAACGAGTACGCCGCCAGAATCACCGCTGGATTGGTGGTGCTGCTGGCTGTCGTGACCCTTTTGACGGCGTGGGGCTGGGGCCTGGTGGTCCTGGCAGTTGGATTCTGGCTCCGCGTGCTGTTTGGTCCGCGCATTTCTCCGTTTGCCGTGCTGTCGGTCAAGGTCCTGGCGCCCCGCATTGGACACGCCAAGCTCGTTGCCGGTCCTCCCAAGCGTTTCGCCCAAGGGATGGGGGCCGCCATGACGAGCGCCGCCGTCGTGCTGTATTTCACCGGCTTCCAGCCGGCTGCCTGGGTCGCCCTCGGCTTGCTGATCGTCGCCGCGTCGCTGGAATCGTTCGTTGGCTACTGCCTTGGCTGCGCGATCTTTGGCCTGCTGCAACGACGCGGACTCATTCCCGACGATATCTGCGAAGCCTGCAACAACATCACGCTGCGCAGCTCGTAGGGACCTCAGCCGGTAGTGGCGGCAATCAGCCGGTCCGCCATGCCGCGGATCACTTCGGGTGCTTCCAGCGCGGCGAGCCAGTCCGTGGGAAGGCACTCCTCGCCGTAGTAGGCTCCCAGGATGTTTCCGGCGATGGAACCTGTCGAGTCGCTGTCGCCGCTGTGGTTGATGGCCACTGCAATCGCCTTGCGGAAATGCTCTGCAGGGTCACCGTCCGTGGTGGACAGGACCGCATAAAGGGCGACGGCGAGGGCCTCCTCGGCTACCCACCCTTCACCCAGCGTCGTGATGAGTTCCCCGGGGTCCAGCCGGGCGGGCTGAAGTGACAACTGCAAAGCTGCCTGCAACCGCTCACGAAGTTCGGGCGCCTGCGTGGAGGCACCTTCGATGTAGCCCAGCGCCTCCTGCGCTGCCTCGCGGATGCTCCTTCCCGCGACGATGTTGTGGATCAGCAGGCTGAACGCCGCGGCGCTCAGCCGCGCCGAGGGATGACCGTGCGTCAGTGAAGCGGCATCCGAGCTGAGCTTGTAGACCGCCTCCGGCGAAATGTGGGGGATCAGTCCGAACGGCGCTGAGCGCATGACCGTGCCGCAGCCTTTGGAGTCGGGGTTGACGGGACGCGCCACTGTTCCCATCTCGCCCGAAGCGAGCCCGCTCAAGCAGGCATTGCCCGGCGCCCGCCGGTGCCGGAGCACGTCCTGGGCGTCGATCCACCGGGGCTGCGGGACGGGCGCAGAGGAGGAAACTTCCACGTCCTGCGTAGCAAGCCACCGCAGATAGGCGAGCCAGAGGCAGGCGGTTTCATCGGCGGCGACTCCGTCGTTTGCCCACTCAAGTGCCTCTACCAGGCCATCCACCGTATAGAGCGTCATCTGGGTATCGTCCGAAAAGTGGCTGTCGCCGTCGAGCTGTCCAAAGGAGGTCAGGCCGTCTGGTCCGTAGTGCGCGCGGATTGCGGCAATGGAGTCGAACTCCACTGCATAACCCAGGGAATCGCCCAGGGCCCCACCCAGGAGGGAGCCGTAGACGCGGGAGGTGAAGGAAGGCGCGGCAGGGGAGGTAGCTTCAGCACTCATGCCAGTAACTTACCGTGCCAAGGACGCCCCCGCTGATATGGTGGGGAAGCTGTCCGCCGCTGAGAAACCTGGAGAGACATCGTGCGTGAACCTGCTTGGCGACAAACGGGCAAGACTCCCGACTACCGGTTTTCGCTGGCCAACGAACGCACCTTCCTGGCCTGGATCCGCACCTCGCTTGCATTGCTGGCCGGCGCAGTCGCCGTCGATCAGCTGGCGCCTAACATCGCTCCGACGCCGGTCCGCTTGGTTTTGTGCGTGTTGCTCGCCCTCGTGGGGGCCGGCCTTGCTGCCCTGTCCTACCGCAGATGGGGCCGGATGGAAGCAGCCATGCGCAACGACGAGGCCCTGCCGTTCTCCCGCGTGATGTTGTTTATGACCATCGTCGTGGCTGTGGCGGCTTTCGCGTTCGCGGTGTTGATCCTGGTGGCCCGTTGAGCGGCTCGCAGCAGTGAGCGGAGCGGGGCGGTGAGGGGCGCCATTCCGGAAGCCACCCGGGATCCCGGGCTGCAGCCGGAACGAACCACTCTGGCGTGGCGCAGGACCTTGATCTCACTGGTGGTGGTGGATCTGTTCATTTGGCGCAGCTGGCTGACATCCGAGCCGTCGTCGATCAGTATCATCAACGGCCTGCCCGGGCTGGACTATCAAGGAATCTGCGCCCTGGCGGCTGCAGCAGCCACGGTTGTTCTCGCTTCCGTTGTCTGGGTCCGGTCGAGGCAGCTGCAGGCCGGGATCGCAGCGTCCTCGGCGGGGCTGATTCTGGCAAGCACACTGGCCGTCCTGGGACTGGGTGCCGCAGCGATCGCGGCCATTGCGTTGGGCGGATAAGCTCGAGGGTAGGTTCGCGTCCTCAGCCCTGCCCCAGCACCTTCAGCCTTATCCCAGCAACTGTCCAGATTCGGCTGGCAAAATGCTCAAGGATCCCTGACGCCTGCGAGAGCGCCCCGGGCCATCCCCATGTGCTTGGGCACCTGTACACCTACCACCCCGATCGTAAGGACCCGTTCCCCATGACCTCTTCTGTTCAGGCCGCAACCGATCCCCAGCCAGGACTGCTGGCCAGGTTGTCGGCCGAAGCCCTGGGATCGCTGTTCGTTGTGCTTGTGGCGGTGGGCGTTTCGATTTTCTCGAACCCTTCCGGTGCGCCGCTGCCTGCAGCTTTGGCGACCGGTCTGGCAGTTACCGCGTCCATGGTGGCCTTTGGCTACATCTCCGGTGGCCACTTCAACCCGGTGATCACTTTGGGCAACCTCATTGCCGGTCGCATCCGGGCTGTGGCCGCAGTAGCGTACATCGCAGCACAGATCATTGGCAGCGTCATTGGCGCCGCCCTGGCCTACATCGTGGTCACCATGGTGCCCGTACTCACGGATGCGCGGGCCGCCTTCGGATCCACCGCCGCCGGCTACGGTGAGCACGCAGCAGCACAAACCCAGTTGGCCGGCGTGTTGCTGGTGGAAGTTGTTGGTTCTGCGCTTCTTGTGGCCGTGTTCCTCGGTGCCACGGCCGGGCGCCGGGCTCTGCCGAGCTTGGCCCCGTTCGCCGTAGGACTATCCGTGGCCGTTCTTCTGCAGCTTGGCCAGGTTCTTGGCAACCTTCCGTTCAACCCGGCACGCGCAACCGCCCAGGCATTCTTCAGCCCCTCGTGGGCCCTGGACGGACTGTGGCTGTTCTGGGTGGCTCCTCTCATGGGCGCGGCTTTGGCGGGGCTGGCTTTCCGTGGATTCCAGGGCTTGTCCGCTGGCCCTGACGCAGCTGCCGAACCCCAGTCCGGTTCCGACGCCATCAATGACGACTTCGACGCCGGCACCGCTGAGGAGGCTTCGGACTCCGAAACGGACGCCGCTCCGCAGCCGCTTCCGGGCAAGCCGGCACACGATGACGCCCGGGACTTTTTCGACGGCAAGAAAGGCTAGCGAACCGTAAGGGACGACGGCGGACGGCTTGTCTGCGCTTTTTTGTCTGTGCCCGCGGTTAGCTTGGAAATATGCGGTTACTCCATACATCGGATTGGCATTTGGGCCGGTCATTCCACGGCGTAGGCATGCTGGAAGCCCAGCGCGGCTTCGTGGACCAGCTCGTGGCTTTTGTCCAGGCCCAATCAGTGGACGTGGTGTTGATTGCCGGAGACGTCTACGACCGCGCACTGCCCGGCCTGGATGTGGTGAAGCTGCTCGATGACGCCTTGGTCCGTCTGACCCAGGCTGGCGCGGCCGTTGTGGTGACCAGCGGCAATCACGATTCCGCCATCAGGTTGGGCTTTGCGTCCCGGCTCCTGGAACGCGGCGGAGTCCATGTCCGGACACGCGTGGAGGAATTGGACCTCCCGGTCCTGATGCCGCTGGACCCGGGAGGGGATACATCCGCAGAGGTCGCCATATACGGAATTCCCTACCTTGAGCCCCGACTGGTGGCCGAACGCCTGGGCGTCGATAACGCCAACCACTTCGATGTCACAAAGGAGGCGACGGACCGGATCCGGCGCGACGTTGAGCGCCGCCGCGAATCCGGCCCCGTCCACCCGGTTGTCCTGGCGCATACGTTCGCCAGCGGAGGCATCACCTCCGAAAGCGAGCGGGATATCAGCATTGGCGGACTGGGGGCAGTTCCGCTGGACCTGTTTGAAGGCTTCACGTATACGGCACTGGGCCACCTTCATGGGCGCCAGGAGCTGGCACCCAACGTCCGATACTCAGGTTCTCCGTTGGCCTACTCCTTCTCCGAGGCCAAGCACCACAAGGGCGCATGGTTGCTGGACATTGGAACCGACGGGGCAGCCAGTGTTCAGGAAGTCCACTGGGAGCCTCCCATAGCGCTCGCAGTCCTGCGGGGCAAGCTGGATGATTTGCTGGCCTCTCAGGAGTACGCCTGGGCAGAGAGCGCCTACGTCCAGGTCACCCTGACGGATGCGGAACGTCCGCCACAGGCCATGGAGAAGCTGCGTACGCGCTTTCCCGAAACACTGGTTCTTGCCTTTGACCCGGAAGGCTCCGAATCCAAGCCGCAGACAAGTTACAGCAACCGGCTCGCAGAGGCCGAAAACGATCTTGATGTTTGTTGCGGTTTCCTCGAACACGTCCGTGGCCGGGGCGCCACTGAGTCCGAGGTAGTTGCCCTTCGCGAAGCCCTGGAGGCTGTCCGTCTGGAGGACGCGGAACTATGAGGATCCATCGGCTGGACATTGAAGCGTTCGGGCCCTTTGCCACCCCACAACACATCGATTTTGACCTGTTGAGTGCCCAGGGGCTGTTCCTTCTCAATGGCGCGACCGGTGCAGGCAAAACGAGCATCCTGGACGCCATCTGCTTCGCCCTGTATGGCTCGGTGCCCGGGGCCAGGCAGGACGGCAAGCGGCTGCGCAGCGATCATGCCCTTCCTGGTGCCGAACCTCGCGTGGTCTGCGAATTTTCCGCGCGCGGCAGGCGTTTTGAGGTGACTCGGTCCCCGGCATGGGATCGCCCCAGCGCACGTGGCCGCAAGGGCTTCACCACGCAGCAAGCCAAGACGCTCTTGCGGGAGAAAGTGGCTGGGCATTGGGAAGAAAAGTCGTCCAGGAACGACGAAGTCGGCGCTGAGCTTTCCGACGTTCTTGGCATGGACAGGGACCAATTCACCCGGGTAGTCATGCTGCCGCAGGGCGATTTCGCCGCTTTCCTCAGATCCAAGGCGGGTGACCGCTTGGACCTCCTTCAGAAACTCTTCGGCACCCAGCGCTTCGAGGCGATCGAACAGGAACTCGCCCGTCAGGCCGCAGACGCTGCCAAGGCCGTGGAGGAGAATGCCTCTGAGCTCAAAATGCTCCTGGACAAGGCAGCTTCCGAGCGCGATCAGCTTGGGTTGGAGCAAGCCGGGGTTGACGGCGAAGACACTCCCGCGAGTGCCGCTCCCGATCCCGGCCTGTGGCTCGCTGAGGTCCAGGCGCAGGTGGACGACGAAGTGAAACGGCGGCAGGACGAAGCCGCAGTGGCTGAATCCCTGTGGACCCGTTTGAGTGGCGAACTCCGCGAGGAGCAGGAGAAAACGCAGCGGCACGAACGGCTGCGCTCAGCGACCCAAAGAAAAGTTCTCCTTGAACTGGCCGCCCCACGTGCCCTGGAGAACAAGGAACTACTCGGAAAGCACCGCCGCGCTGCTGTCCTGAACGGACAACTGGACGCCGTCGATGCTGCCGAACGCAAATTCACGTCTGCGGAGACCCGGATGCAACAGCTCCGGGAGAAGTTGTCAGCATCGGGCCTGGATTCGGAGAACCCTGCTGCCGCACTGGAGAGTGTCAAGGCCTCCATGGCCGTCATCGAGGCGAGGCTTCCTGACGAGCAACGCCTCGAGGAAGTTGCCCTGCGGCTCGACGCAGAGCGCAAGGAAGTCGCCCGCCAGCGGGCTGCGGCCGGGTCCGTCGCTGCTGCCCTGACGCAACTGCGCGAGGAAGCCGCACAGCTTGAAAACCGCATGGAACCCTTGGTGTCGGTTGCCGCCGACGTAGCTGCGGCGGAACGCGAGGCGACGGCAGCGGCCGAACTGGTGGGCGTCGTCTCCCGCCACACAGTGGCCGCGGCTGAGCTGGAGGCCCTCACTGAAAGGCACCTCCAGGCCCGGGCCGCCGCCCAGGATTTCAAAGAGCAGTGGCTTGACGTGCGGGAACAGCGGCTTGCCAATGCGGCCGGCGAACTGGCCGCAGCGTTGGAAAGCGGGGAACCGTGCGCCGTCTGCGGAAGCACGGAGCACCCGAATCTCGCGTCAGCTGTCCGCACTGCTCTTTCCCTTGCCCAGGAAGAGGAAGAAGCAAAGGCCCTGTTTGAAGCCAGCGAGGAAACGTTGGGGAAGCTCGGAGAAAAGCTCTCTGCGGCTGCCCAAATGGTTGCCGGGCTTCAAGCACAAGGCGGAGCAACGGAGCCGGCCGAAGCGGACGATCGTCTGTCCAAGGCTGAGGCGGCTGCCACTGCCGCGCAGCGGGCCGCCACTCTGCTGGAAGAACTGAAGGCCCGCCAAGATCACATCACCGAGCGGCTTCTCACTGCGCAACAGGAACAAGCAGAGTGCCTGCAGGCCGAAGGTCAGGCATCATCGACCGTCCTGCTGCTTCAGGAACAACATGAAGTCCTTGAGGCTGGGCTTTCGACGCTGCGGTCCGGTTACCCCACCTTGCGCGCTCGCTTGGACGCTGTGGCGGCGGATTGCGCGCTGCTTCAGGAAGCCACGGATGCCGGATCCGAACTAAGCCGTGCCTCAGAAGCCCGGCTCGACGCACTGGAGTCGTTGAAGAAAGCGCTCTTGGCAGCGGGATTCTCTTCTGCCAACGAAGCCCGTCACGACATCCTCCCAGCCGCCGACGTGGTGGGCCTCGAGAAGGACATTTCAGATTTCGACGCCGAAACGGCCCGGCTGGACGAGCTGTTTGCCAACGAGGACATCGTCCTGGCAGCCAAAGAAATGAGTATCGGCGAGCTTCCCCTGCCCGAACCTGAACTCGCCGAGGCGCAACGTAGGGCCTCAGTCGCGGCCGGGGATGCCCAGGCTGCGGCGCTGGCAGCCGGCCTTGCTGCCAAGTCGGCCGAAACTATCCGCCGATTGCGTACCACCTTTGAGGCGCTCGCCGAAGCCGGGAACGAACCCCGCAAGCGCGCGTTGATGTTGGCCGGCCTCGCCGACACTGCCCGGGGCTCGGGAGATAACGGTTACCGGATGAGCTTGAACACCTACGTCCTGGCTGCACGACTCGAGCAAGTCGCCCTCGCGGCCTCCGAACGTCTGGTATCCATGAGCGATGGCCGCTACACGCTGCAGCACACAGATGCCAAGGCTGCCCGGGGTGCTAAGTCAGGCCTGGGGCTGGAAGTCGTGGATGAATGGACCGGTCAGCGTCGTGACACGTCAACCCTCTCCGGAGGGGAGTCCTTCATGGCCTCGTTGGCGTTGGCGCTGGGATTGGCGGACGTGGTGCAGCAGGAGGCCGGTGGCGTGGACATCGAGACCCTGTTCGTGGACGAAGGTTTCGGTAGCCTCGACGAGCAGGCGCTGGAACAGGTGATGGACGCCTTGGAGGGACTGCGCGACGGCGGCAGGGTAGTTGGCCTGGTCAGCCACGTTGCGGAGATGAAGCAACGCATCACGAGCCAGCTTCAGGTGGTCAAGGGGCGCAACGGCTCCAGCATACGGTTCGCGGAAGCTGTTCCGGTCTGAGCCTCTTCCGATAGACTTGTTCCGTTACACCGGGTCTCGCGCATCGGGAGGAGGGACGATGCGCACACTTTAGCGAACCCGGATTAATGGAAAAATCTACAGTGGCCACCCAGCCCGATTCACACGTGGCGCCCCGTCCCTCCCGCTTGCCAGGCCGTTTTGCCCGCCTCCCCGAACTGGCCGGACCTGGATTCCTGCCGTTGGGGCTGTTTGCCCGCCTGCCACTTGCCATGCTGACCGTGGGCACCCTGACCCTCGTCACGGCAGTCAGTCACTCCTATGCCATCGGTGGCATGGCCGCCGGTGCTGTCGGCATCGGATCGGCACTTGGAGCGCCGGTCCTTGGTTCCCTGGCTGACCGCGCAGGGCAGCGGATTGTGCTTCTTGTCGCAGCAGTGGTCAACACCCTCGCCGTCGCCGCTCTCTTGACCACCGCCTATCTCACCCCGGCCTACGGCTCGGCCTCTGATGCCGTGGGAGTACTCATCGCTGCCTTCCTGGCCGGCGCAAGCTGCCCGCAGGTAGGCCCCATGGCCCGTGTCCGGTGGATGGCATTGACTACCAGAAACCTGTCGCATGCCACGAGCGGCAGCAAGAGCGTGGCCTCCAACAGGGCCGATCTGGACACAGCACTGTCCTATGAGGGCACCGCCGATGAAATCACCTTTGTCCTGGGTCCGGCTTTGGTGGGTTTGCTCGCAAGCCTCGTGGCGCCGTGGTTGCCGCTCGCCTTGGCGGCCGTCATGACCATTACGCTGGTTCCGGCCTTTGCGGTGCACCCCAGCCAGCTGGCCGTGGTGCCGGCACCGCGGGTGCCAGGTGCCGGCGTCGTACATTCCGGAGAACAGGCAACCACCTCGCCGCGCCGCAACCGCTGGTCCGCGGCGGTGGTAGCGGTCCCCGTGGTGGCGATGGTGTGCATGGGCACCTTTTTTGGTGCAACCCAAAATGCCCTCAGCGCCTATTCCGCCCAGTACGCGACGGCTGAGATCGCTGGACTCCTCTATGCAGTGATGGGACTCAGCTCAGCTGTCGCGGCCCTCTCCGTGGCCTTCTGGCCGCAACGCTTCGGCCTGGCGTCGCGATGGGTTGCTGCCGCGCTGGCCATGACGGGCCTGTCGGTGCTGCTGTTCCTTCCGTCCGGCATCTGGCCGATGGTCTTCGTCCTGCTGCTCCTTGGTATCCCTGTGGGGCCGGTGATGGTCACGGTCTTCAGCATCGGTGGTGTCGTGGCACCTGCCCGTCGAATGGCGACGGTCATGACGGCCCTGGCCAGCGGGATCGTGGCGGGCACCGCGCTCGGGTCCTATTTGGCGGGCCAACTCGCCCAGACCCAGGGGGCAGGAGCGGCCTTCTCGGTATCCATGGGCGCAGCCGGTGGTCTTCTGCTGCTGGGCGCCATCACCTGGCTGGTCATGAAGCGGCGGCCACAGTCCTAGGCGTCCTCCAGCCGGCACCCCGAAGACAACCGCACTGTTGCTAAGCGCTGTTGCGGTAGCCGGTGGGGGAATTGCCGAATGCCGCGCGGAAGATTCTGCTGAAATGGGCGGCATCGGTAAAGCCCCAGCGTGCGGCGATGGCGGTGACAGGGCGGTCCGCCAGCACCGGGTCCCTCAAATCGCGCCGGCACCGTTCCAGGCGCCGCTGCCGGATGGACGATGCCACAGTCGTGCCGATTTCCTGGAAGAGGTCGTGCAGGTGCCGCGTGGAGATGTAGTGCGCGGCGGCGATGCTCCCGGGGGAGAGTTCGGGATCGCCAAGGTTGGCTTCGATGTAGTCGTGGATACGGCCCAGGAGCAGCAGGTGCGGGTCCCGGCCGGTTTCGATGAGTTGGTCGAGCTCTCCGTTGAACAGCGTCGTGACCAGGTCCAGTGCGTTATGGACCAGCCGCAGGCCATTGGCGCCAGAGAGCGCCTCAAGGTTGTCGGCGAGCTTCACCAGGAACGGACTGATGAGTTCCCCCAGCCCCTGGTCGCCCGGTATCCGAAGCGCAGTCACGTGCCCCATGGCCTCTGCCGGCAAGTCGAGCAGCACGTGCGGGAACATCAGCACCAAGGTGCGGAAGTCGTCGTCGAAGGTTAGCCGGTAGGGACGGGAGGTGTCGTAGATGGACAGATCGCCGGGACGAAGCAGGGCCTCCCGTTCGTCCTGGACCAGTCGGCCCGATCCCGCCAACTGGATGCTGAGCTTGAAGAAGCGGCCCGTGGATCCGGCAATCAACTCCGGAGTGCGCAGGACCGTATGGGGTCCGGCCGTCACTTCCACGACGGAGATCTGGCCCAGCACGCGCGCCCGCATGATCCCGCGGAAAGACCCGTCCCTGGGGCCCGTTGCCGCCAAGGGCACAAAGGACGCGGAGATGGCCCGGCTCCACTCCTGGAACGACTCCGCGACGATGGTTTGAACGGTTGCGGGGTCCGTGTGAGCTGTGACGGTCATCGGACTCCCTTCGTGAGCTTGCCCACGATTCTACACCGGTAACCTCGGCCGGAAGTGGCGTGCGTGTTCCGACAACTACCCTGCCGTGTGAGACAAGTCACGCAGTGTTCCGGCGGTGGAAGATTGCGGAAACACTACGTGCCGCGCCCATCTCCCGCGGCACCGAGGCAGGAGCAGGAGCACACTATGAGCGTGGACAACCCCGTCAAAGGCAGGACCGCAGGGACCGTCGGCACCAAACGCCGGCTGGGCGTACCGGCTGTGACCTTCATGATTATCGCGGCCTCTGCGCCGCTGACCGTTCTGGCTGGGGGAGTCACTACAACGTTCGGCGTAACCGGAGTGACCGGCGTGCCGTTGTCCTTCCTGGTGTTGGGTGCCATCCTGGCGCTGTTCGCCGTCGGTTATGCGGCAATGAGCCGGTACGTCACCAACGCGGGCGCCTTCTACGCCTACATCGCGCAGGGCATTTCCCGGCCTGCTGGTGTCGGGGCTTCCTTGATAGCCCTGATGGCGTACAACCTCATGCAGGTAGGCATCTACGGCTTGTTTGGCTTCACCGTCTCGTCCCTTCTGTCGGCGCGGCTTGGCATCAGCGTGCCGTGGTGGATCCCGGTGTTGTTGTGCATCGCGATCGTGGGATGGCTTGGGGTGAACAGGGTGGATCTGTCGGCCAAGGTACTTGGGGTCCTGGTGGCCCTGGAGTTCCTGGTGGTCATTGTCTACGACGTCATATCCCTGGCAGTGGCTCCCGAAGGTGTCAGCGCAGCGGGCTTCAGCCCGGAGAGCCTGTTCGTCCCAGGCGTGGGCGCGGTCCTGTCCTTCGGTATCGCCGCCTTCATGGGTTTTGAATCCGCCGCCATTTACGGCGAAGAGTCCAAGGATCCGCAACGCACCGTTGCCCGGGCTACCTTTGCCGCGGTGGGCATCATCGCTGTTTTCTATGCTGTTTCAGCCTGGGCCATGACTGTGGGAACGGGCCCCTCCGCGGTGGTCGAGACCGCTGCCACCAGTGGCCCGGACATGATTTTCGCCTTCCTCGGCGAACACGGGGGTGTGCTCCTCAGCGACATAGCGCAGCTCCTTTTTGTCACCAGTCTTTTCGCAGCCCTGGTGAGCTTCCATAACGCCGTGGCCCGCTACTTCTTCTCCCTTGGCCGCGAACGCGTCCTCCCGGCGGCACTTGCCAAGGTTCGTGCCGGCAGCGGCGCGCCGTTCGCCGGTTCGCTGGCGCAGACGGTGATCGCCGTCGTCGTGACCATCGGTTTTGCCGTTGCGGGATCCGGTTCCGAACTCGGCGAACTGTACCCCGTCCTGACCATGTTCACGTGGCTGACCAACAGCGGCGCTCTCGGGCTGGTGTTGCTGATGACTGTTGTGTCCGTGGCCGTGATCGGCTTCTTCCGAAAGAACGGGCACGGCGCAAGCCTGTGGGTACGGGTGGTGGCGCCGGGCTTGGGCTTCGCCCTGCTGGCCCTCGTCCTGGTGCTGATTGTGTCCAACTTCAACGTGTTGCTGGGCCAGTCGGAGTCCACGGCCGCCAGCTTTGTCCTGCCCCTGTTGGTCCTGCTGCCGGGCGTGGCGGGCATCATCTGGGGCTTGCGTCTGCGGCGCTCGCAGCCGGCGTTGTATGCACGGATTGGCCACGGCGCGGAAGACTGAACCGTTCCGCAACGAAGGCGTCCCCGGCAGGTTCTGCCGGGGACGCTTCCGCGTTGTGGGTGCTTAGATTGCGGGGTTCAATTCGGGGCTGTGGTGGCTGACGCTGATCAAGCGGCCATGCGCTCCGAACGTGAAGTGGACGGGATTGACGCCGGCTTCGTCCCAACCGAACAGGCTGCCGTGGGAACGGATGGCGTTGACGTCGCGGTGATCGGCAACGGTCACCGATCCGCACGGAATCACCTTCTCGCGCCACGTGAACACGAAAATGCCCGGCCTGACCTGGAAAACGGTGTTGGAATCGGTGTCCGCCAAGCCACGCTCCGGACCGGCCAGGCATTGCCACGTGTACCAGGTGGGGCTGAGGTAGACGTGCTCGTAGGCGTGGACCGGGCTGTAAATCCATTCGACGCGGCGGCCGATCAAGGCTGTGCTTTCGCCGATGGCGTCACCTCTGGCTGTGAGGCCCTCCAGCGTGCCGACCCGGAAATCATGCTGCACGGCCGTGGACCCCGGGGTTGCCCGGCCCAGCTGCGCCCCGATGTACAGGCCGCGGCCGTTGGCCAGGTCCGCAATGAGCGAGACCGCGAGTCCAGCATCAACACTGCTGTGCCACTGCGCATAGTAAAGGTCCTCGGCAACCTTGAAGACCTCGTAGGTCGAGGTGCCCGTGTAGCCTGCGGCTGTCCACGTGACTTCTTCGTCGTCGAAGCTGAAAGTCATGGGGCCGCCGTCGCCGACCACCGTCAGTTCCTTGCCCGCCAAATCCTGGACGGTGGGCGCCTTGTTGGCATCGAAGCCGGGCGCCAGGCCGTCCAGGGGCAGCCAGTTGGAGGTGTCAAGAAGATTCAGGCTCATGGGGTTCCTTCCGAAACTCGAACAAGGCCAGGCCAAGGCGGTCCTGTCCTTCGTCGAGTATTCGAGATCCGCCGGCCCTCAGTCTTGTGTGCCGGGGCACACTCCTTGGCGTGGAACGAATGACCTCAGGCCAGTTGGCTTTCGATACGTGCCGCACTGGCCGCCAAGGCCTGGCCCACCTCGTCGGCGTCCTGGTCAAGCCGGATATAGACGACGGCGATCGCGGCCGGCCGTCCGCCCGGAACCTTGATGGGGGCGGCGATGGAGGACAAGCCGGCCACTACTTCATCATGGCTGGTGGCGTAGCCGAGTCGGCGGGCCTCATGGGCTTCAGGCCGGTACGGGTTGCCCGCACCCACCTGCTGCCACCGTTCTTCGGTCATGCTTGATTGAATGGCAATGCCGGGAGCGCCGGTGTTGACGGGGTGCCGGCTCCCTGGATGTTGGGCGAGGGCCGCGCCGGTGTGGCGTGGTTCAACCGTGACCAGTGTGACGCATTCCTGGTGGTCCCACACGGCGATGAATGCTGTCATGTGCAGGGTGTTGGCCAGTTGAGTCAGCTCCGGCAGGGCGGCGGTTTGCAGGTTCCTGGAAACCCCGCTGGCCAGAACGGAAAGACCGGGACCCGGTTGGACCTGCCCGGAATCGTCGCGGACTACCAGGGAGTGGTCTTCCAGCGTCCTGAGTATCCGGTAGGCGACGGAGCGGTGCACGCCCAGGGCTTCGGTAAGTTCCCCGATGCTGAGGGGACGATCGGCTGCGGCGAGGATCTCCAGCGCGCGGATTCCGCGGGAGAGTGTTTGCGACGGCGGGACTTGGGTCCCCGCTTGCTGTTGGCCGTTGACGCCGCTGCGTGGATTCATGCGAACCATCCTATGTTGGCGGCGTGTTGACAAGGCTGTGCTTTGAGTCACAGCTTGTAGTATGGTTTCCTAACTGACCGTTCTGTCGGTTATGCACGTCTCGCATCGCACTTTCACCCCAATGGAGTTCCAATGACCGCAACTTCCACTGTCGACTCGCCGTCGGGCCCAAGCAGCAAGCGCGAAGAGCGCCGGGTTCTGGCGGGAACCCTGGTGGGCACCACCATCGAGTGGTACGACTTCTTCATCTTTGCCCAGCTCACCGCCACCCTGTTGGCACCGTTGTTCCTTTCTCCCCTGGAAAAGTCCAACCCGGGAGTCGCCCAACTCCTTTCCTTTGCTACGATCGGCATCAGTTTCCTGTTCCGTCCCCTCGGTGCGTTTGTGGCAGGCCACCTTGGCGACAAGATGGGACGCAAGGCCGTACTGGTCATGACGCTGGTCATGATGGGAGCGGCTACAGCGCTGATCGGTGTGCTCCCCACCTACGAGACGATCGGTCTCTGGGCGCCGGTATTGCTGATTTTCCTCCGCGTGGTCCAAGGATTCTCAGCGGGCGGCGAATGGGGTGGAGCAGCCCTCATGGCAGTGGAGCACGCCCCCATCAAGAAGCGCGGGCTCTTTGGCGCCTACCCCCAGATTGGTGTGCCCATCGGCATGATCCTGGCCACTGGACTGTTGTTCTTCCTGCAGTCCGGCATGTCGAAGGAGGCCTTCACAGCCTGGGGCTGGCGGGTACCGTTCCTGCTCTCTGTCGTCTTGATCGTTGTGGGGTACGCAATCCGCCGGGCCGTCGGTGAGAGCCCGGTCTTCAAGGAACTCGCCCAGCGCAAGGCTGAGAGCAAGGCACCTCTGGGTGAGCTCTTCCGTCGGAACAAGAAGGAAGTTGTTCTCGCTGCCTTGATCTTCATCGCCAACAACGCCGCGGGCTACCTTCTCATCGCCTTCTTCATCTCCTACGCCACCAAGGCGCTGAAGATGCCGGCGCCACAGGTTTTGCTGGCCACTACCATCGCATCCTTCGGTTGGCTGATCTTCACCATGGTCGGTGGCTGGCTCTCTGACAAGATCGGCCGCGTGAAGACCTTCCTGATTGGTTACGGTTTGGTGTTTGCCTGGATGATCCCGATGTTCGTCCTGATCGACACCAAGGACATCCTGCTCTATGGCATGGCCCTGTTCATCCTGACCATCGGCCTCGGCCTTTCCTATGGTCCGATGTCCGCCATGTACGCAGAGATGTTCCCGGCCCAGGTGCGCTACTCGGGCATCTCGATCGGTTACGCACTCGGTGCCATTCTGGGTGGTGCATTTGCGCCCTTGATTGCCCAGGCCTTGCTGGACTCCACCAAGTGGTCCGGGTCTGTGGGCCTCTACATCATGGGGCTGTGCATCATCTCGGCACTCGGCGTGATCCTCGCCAAGGAAACCCGTGGCCGCCCGCTTGGTTACAGCGTGCACCACTAGCAGCCAAGGCAAATGAGGGGCGCAGCCGTGACGGCTGCGCCCCTCTTGTTTCGCGCTGGAAGCGGAAGCTCCATGGTGCAACGGCAGAGTCGATCAGGCAATATTCGAAAGATCTCAGTCGAGCGGCGTCATTTTTGCATGTAGGCAGGCACTCCAAGATGGTGCTGTGAGGAATGAACTCATCAAATCTTTGGGGGACTTAATGAAGAAAATAAGCTATGCCGGCCTGAGTATCGGGCTGTTGATGATCCTGGTCGGTTGGATACTCGACATGTATGCCTTGCTGGGCAGCCTTGGGCCCTTGGTGATGAAAGCCGGTGTTGGCATCCTCGTAGCAGCTTTGGCACTTTTGATGTGGAGAGCCCTCAGGGTTTACAACGAACGTCTGGACACATGAACTCGACGCGGTTCCTTCAACTACCGCCGCCCGACGTTGGCGCTACGGGCGGACGAAGCTACTGACGCTGCCCTTTGGCCGCAGCACCCTTCAACAAGTCCATGACATCCTCGTCCGTCAATTGCTCGAAGTGCTGGTAGAAAGCGCCCACTGCATGAAACTTGCCCGGAGTGTGGAGGGCCATGACGACATCGCAAACCCGCGCCAGTGATGATGAGGCCTCCAAAGACGCCACTGGAACAGCGGCAATCACGGTCTTCGCTCCGCCTGCCCTGACGGCTTCCACAGCGGCGCGCATGGTGGCCCCGGTTGCAAGGCCGTCGTCTGCCAGGACGACGGTCTTCCCGCGGAGATCGTGGCTGGTCCCGGGATACTCCTTGGCCCGGCGCAACAGTTCCGGGCGTTCGTGGGCTTCCACAGTGTCCAAGGCCGACTGCGGGATACCGCGGGCGAGAATGAGTTCCCGGAGCGGCCTGTTGATGATCCGGAGCACATCGCCACCTGACCACGCCAATGCGCCGAAAGCAGTTTCATCCCTGCCCGGGATACCGAGTTTGCGCACCAGTACGGCGCCGAAGGGCAAATACAGTTCCGAGGCGGCTGCGGCGGCCACCGGCACACCGCCCCGGGCGAGCCCCAGGACGATGGTATCGGGACGCTCCCTCAGTTGCGGGAGTGCTTCAGCCAGGCGCCGACCGGCTTCCGACCGGTCCTTGAAACGCATGCCCATTCGCTCCACTTCCACGTTATTTATTGCTTTCCCAAGCCTACCTTCCGGACCTTGCCCGCCGCCGCCTCCACTGAAAGCATGGCCTTGTGAACAAGCCCATCGGATATTGGATCAAGAGGCTGGACGCCGCGCTGGAGGTCCAGTTGGATCGCACCTTGGCCCGGATCAAGCTGACCCGCCGTCAATGGCAGACTCTGGCTACGTTGGCCGATGGTGCCATGCTTCCGGACCAGCTTGAAGACGTGCTGAAGCCGCTGTGGGGTGGTGATGGCCGCTTGCGCGAGCGTGAACTCGCTGCTTTGGTGGGGCACGGAATGATCACCATGATCGATGACCGTCTGGCTCTGAGCGAGCGCGGGCGGGAAAGATATCACCAGGCCCAGCTGCTGGTGGAAGATGCACGGCAGGACCTCTCGATGGGGATCGGCATCGACGAGTACGCGATGGCGCTGAGCGTCCTGGAACGCATGAGCCTTAACGCAGAACGGCTGGCCCGTTAGAGGGCCAGCCGTTGAGGGGAGCAGTCGCCTTCTCAGCTGGGGGCTAGACTCCGAGGAACTCGATGGCGGCCTCCTTGAAGGCCCTGCTGGTGATTACGTTGGTATGCGTGCGCCCGGGGATAACCAGGGTTTCGACCAGCCCACCGCGTTTTGCTGCCATGGCGGCCAGCTCCGGCATGGTTGCCGCCCGTTCGTCCTTTTCCCCGGCGACCAGCAGCAGGGGCACGTGCGGGGCGGCCTCCGCGGGATCGAACGGCTCGCCCTTGATGGCCTCGATCAGGGACAACATGGCAAACAGGTTGTTGCTGGGAAGCAGCTGGGCCATTTTCAAGAGCCCGTTGGTGGATTCGTCCTCGATGGGAGTGCCGTCGGCCAGGTGCCGTTGGGCAGCAGCGAGGTCGAAGGCGGCCAAGGGGTCAGCTGAGCTTGGCCCGCCCAGGACGATCCTGTGGACGAGGTCCGGCTGCGTGGCCCCGAATTCCCAGGCCAGACGCGAACCCAGCGAGTAGCCGATGACATCCAGTCCGGTGGAGGGGTCGCCGTCGCGCAGGGGCCGGGCTCCGGCGTCGGTCACTATCTGCAAAAGGTCGGCGCGGATCCGGCTCGGCGTGTAGGAATCCAGGTCCTCGGGGGAGTGGCTCCGGCCGTGTCCCGGAAGGTCCACGGTGATCACCCGGCGTCCGGCTTCCTGGAGGGTGGTGATCCAGCCGCTGTCTGCCCAGTTCAGTTTGCTGGAGGAGGAGAAGCCATGAATCAGCAGGACCGGGCGGAGTCCGGCGTCGGAGGCCGGCTCGTGAACTTCCACGAACAGTCCGGGGTCCGTTCCTTCGACTGTGTGCCTGTGCTGTTCCACGGTGTGCCTGCCGGTCATCATGTCAGTCCTCATCGAGTACGGCGCTCAGGCGGACCCGGCGCTTGGGTGCTTCGTCCTTCGGAACAGTGCCCACGATTCCGGCGGTATCGTCCGGAACTTCGAACACGATCAGCGGGGCGCCGACATTGATGATCTCTCCCGGCGCTCCGTGAATACGGACAACTTTACCCGCCTGGGGGCTCGGCAATTCGAGCGCGGACTTGCTTGTTTCCAGCTCAACGATGGGCTGGTTGCGTTCAACCTGCTGTCCTGGTTCCACCAGCCAGTCCAGCACGGTGGCCTCGATGAGGCCTTCGCCCAAATCGGGAAGAGGGAAGGAAATTTCAGCCACGGCGGTACTCCAGTACACGTTGGATCCCAAAGAGGATGCGGTCGATGTTGGGAATGTATTCGTCCTCCAGGTCACCGGAAGGGTAGGGCACGTCAAAGCCGGTGACGCGTTCCACCGGCGCCTTCAACGTGTCGAAGCACTGTTGGGTGATGAGCTGGGCGACTTCGGCGCCAAGGCCTGAGGTCAGGGGCGCTTCATGCACGACGACGGCGCGCCGCGTCTTTCCCACGGACCTTGCCAAGGCCTCGGCATCGATCGGCTTCAGCCAGCGCAGGTCGAGGACTTCGACGTTGATCCCGTCCTCTGCGGCGAGCTCAGCGACTTGGAGGCAGCGGGACACCATGGCGCCCCAGGCGACGAGTGTCAGGTGCCGGCCTTCCCGCGCCACGCGGGCTCCGGTGGGCCGGTCGTCGTCGGACGTCGTATCCACCGCTCCCTTCTGCCAGTAGCGGGATTTCGGTTCCATGAAGATCACTGGATCCGGCCGCGTGGCCGCGTACTTGAGCAGATGGTAGGCATCGTGCGGGTTCGACGGCGAGACCACCTTGAGGCCAGGTACGTGGGCAAAGAGGGCTTCCAGGCTCTCGCCGTGGTGCTCGGGAGCGCGGATGCCGCCGAAGCTGGGCACGCGCAGGGTGATGGGCATGGGCATGGTGCCGCGGCTTCGGTAGTTCATCCGGGCGATCTGGCAGATGATCTGGTTGATGGCCGGATAGGCGAAGCCGTCGAACTGGACTTCGGGAATGGGGTGGAAACCCGCCATGGCCAGTCCCACGGACATGCCCAGGATGCCCGATTCAGCAAGTGGGGTGTCGAAGACGCGGTCCTCGCCATGCTTGGCCTGGAGGCCGTCGGTGATGCGGAAGACGCCGCCGAGGCGGCCGCAGTCCTCTCCGAAGATGAGGGACTTGGGGTTTTCTGCCAGCACCTCATCGAGCGCCAGGTTCAGCGCCTGCTGCATGGACAGTTGCTGGATGCCGGGGGCTCCGGTGTTCGCGGAGGGCAATGCTGTGATGGTCTCAGACATGTTCTGACTCCTCGCGCCACGCGGTGGCCTGGGACTGAAGGGAGGGAGTTGGTTCCTGGAAAACCAGGCCGAACATTTCGGCTCCGGGTCGGGGGCCGAGATCCTGGATTCCCGTGCGGATGGTTTCCACTTCTTCCTCTGCCCGGCGTTGCGCCTCGGCGAAGAAGTCCTCGTCTGCAACGCCGTCGCTGAGCAGCCGCTGCTTGAACCGCGTCAGCGGGTCCTCGCCGGCGTCCAGTCGTTCCTCCTCCAGGGTCCGGTAGCGGCCGGGGTCATCGGCGGTGGAGTGCGGTCCGCGCCGGTACGTCATGGCCTCGATCACCACTGGACCGTTGCCGTTCCGGCAGTGGGCGAAGGCGGACCGGGTGGCCTCGTAGACGGCAACGACATCGTTGCCGTCTACCTGCAGTGCGGGAATGCCGTATCCGGCAGCCCGGGCTGCCACGGATCCTCCTGCCACTTGGCGTTCGGTGGGGACGGAGATGGCCCAGCCGTTGTTCTGGATGAAGAACACCACGGGCGCCTTCATGACGGCTGCGAAGTTCATGGCTTCGTGGACGTCGCCTTGGGAGGACGCGCCGTCGCCGAAGTAGGTCATGGCTACGCCGGTCTCCCCGTCAGGGTGGGACAGCGTTTGGCCATGGGCCCAGCCGACAGCGTGCAGGACGGAGCCGGCCACAACTGCCTGGATGGGCGCGAACCTGGACTCCATGGGGTTGTACATCCCGCCGTGCCACGTGGCTTTGTGGGTGGACATGTAGCCCACCATGTCCAGCTCCATGGCCCGTGCCACACCCATCTCACGGTAGGTGGGGAACACGAAGTCCCGGCTCCTGTCCACGGCGTATCCGCTGCCCACCTGGGCTGCTTCCTGCCCGAGTTCGGGTGCGTAGCCGGGGATGATGCCTTGGCGTTGCCATGCCACAGCTGAGGTGTCCAGGTGCCGGACCACTGCCATCAGCGTGTACAGCTCGCGGAGTTGGTGGTGGGTGAGCGGGGCGGCGTCGTCGTCGACGGCGGCCAGCGCGGGTTTGGTCGTCATGGCTGTGACCCTAGTCACCGACGATGCGTCTTCGCAATAAGCTCAGTATCCAGCAAACACTTTGTACAAGTTGAACAAGCAAAGAAGCCCCGCACAGTACAAACTGTGCAGGGCTTCTAGGATGTTGCTGACAGAAGACTATCCGCCGTGGTGCGTTTCCTTGCCGGCTTTTGCCCTGGCGTTGAGGAAGCATCCGGCCGCAATCACCAGGATAAGGAGGAACGTACCGATGAGCTGGCCGGCGCTCTCCGGGTTGGCGAAGCCCACCACGAAAATGATGCCCAGCAGGACCAGTCCCACGATGGTGAGATAGGGGAAGCCCTTCATCCGCAAGGGCAGCTCAACGCCTTCGCGGTCTGCCCGGCGGCGCAGGATGAACTGTGAGACCAGTGCCGTTCCCCACACCACCAGGCAGGTGGACCCCACGAGGTTCAGCAGGGCGGGCAGGATCTTCTCCGGGAAGAGCAATTCGAGGACCGTGGCGACGAAGCCAAAGGCCACCGAGATTCCGACGGCGGCTACGGGAACCTTGGCGCCGCTCAGCTTCGACAGGATCCGTGGTGCTTCGCCGCGCTCGGAGAGTGAGAAGATCATGCGGGATGCGCCATAGAGGTTGGCATTCAAGGCCGAAAGCAGAGCTACAACGGCCACCAAGGTGATGGCGGTTCCGGCACCGGGAATGCCGGCGATGTCGAGGACTCCGGCAAAGGGCGACTTCAGGCCATCCGAACCCACGGGGAGGATCGCCGCGATGACAAAGACGGACCCGATGTAGAAGACCAGGATGCGCCAGACCACGGTGCGGATCGCCTTGCCCACACTGTGCGCCGGGTTTTCGGTTTCTGCTGCCGCCACGCTGACGATTTCCGTGCCGCCGAAAGCGAAGATCACAACGAAGAGTGCAGCGGCCATGCCGCCGATGCCGTGGGGCGCGAAGTCGCCGAAGGCCGAGAGTCCGGGGGAGGGGACGTTCGGAAGCCAACCGAACAGCAGTGCGGCTCCGATAAGCAGGAAGATGACGATTGCTGCGACCTTGAGGATGGCGAACCAGAATTCGAATTCGCCGAAGTTCCTCACTCCTACCAGGTTGATTCCGGTGAAGACCACCATGAAGACCAGTGCCAGGATCCACACGGGGATGACCGGCCACACGGAGAAGAGCAGTCCTGCGGCTCCCAGGGCCTCAGCGGCAATGACCACCACCAATTGCAACCACCACAGCCAGCCGATGGTCCCGCCTGCGGTTTTGCCCATCGCTTTCTCGGCGTAGACGGAGAAAGCGCCGCTGTTGGGGTTGGCTGCTGCCATTTCGCCCAGGGCCCACATCACCAGGATGATCAATGTTCCGGCAACGAGATAGGAGATAAGGACTGCCGGCCCTGCGGCTTGCACGCCCGCGCCGGAACCAAGGAACAGTCCTGCGCCAATGGCGCTGCCAAGCCCCATCATGGTCAGTTGCCGCGGTTTGAGCGAATGCCCGAGGCCGGAGGTTGGGGCAGGAGCCGCGATGGACTTCGTTGTCATACGTGTCTACCTTCTATGGATTGCAAACGGGTTTGGCGTGCCCGCCTCGTGGGCTGGGCAAGCGGGCGTCGACGACGCAGCAAGAGCGTGGAATAATTCTCGCAGTTTGTAAGATACATCACTTTTTGCTTAGGCGATGTGATGGGTAGGGATCCCCGGGGACAGGAACTTTGATGCTGGTCGATGCGCTTGATGCAAAAATTGTACGTTTTTTCACTGATTCGCCGCGATCTTCCGTGCTGGAAGCCTCACGGGTACTCAGGGTTGCGCGCGCCACGGTGCAGTCCCGGATCGACAGGATGATCGAAAACGGCGTCATCGGCTCTTGGGTGCCGCAGCCGGATCCGGCCAACTTCGGATTCCCGGTAGTGGCGTTTTGCTCGGTCACCATTACCCAGGAGATCGGCCATGACGCCATCATTGAGAGCTTGAGTGCCATCCCGGAGATCATCGAAGTCCATACCGTGACGGGCAATTCGGACCTGATGGTGCGCATCGCGGCTCGGTCCAATCCGGACATGCAGCGGGTCCTGGACGCCATGATCGCCACCAAATCCGTAGTCCGGTGTTCCTCGGTGATCGTGCTGAACAGCCATATCCAGGGCCGGACGCTGCCTTTGATGGAAGCCGCCGCCAAGTCAGTGTGACGCAAAGCATTTTGCTGGAAGGCTGCGGAGTCGTACCATTAGTTCTAGTCAATGTGACTTTAACTAGCGCAGTCCTGACTGCAAGGACTGCTCAAAGCGGCGATGAAGCGAGGTGAACGCCGTGAATCCAAGCTCCGCCAACGTCGCCGAAAGGCGACTCGCGCCGCCGTCGTTGGCTATTTCCACGGTGATTTTCGCCCTCCGACCCAGCGAAAAATCCGGCAGGCCCACCCTCTGGCTCCCGTTGGTCCGCCGGATCCGGGAACCATATAAAGACATGTGGGCCCTCCCCGGAGGTCCTCTGGCCCACGATGAATCACTGCAGGATGCCGCCTCCCGCAACCTCCGCGAGACCACCGGCCTCACGCCGCACTACCTGGAACAGCTGTACGCCTTCGGCGGCCTGCATCGCTCGCCCAGCCAGCGCGTTGTCTCGATCGTCTATTGGGCCCTGGTGCAGCCGACAGAGGCAGCGCTCGCCGACGAGTCCGAGAATGTGCGGTGGTTCCGGGCGGACAAGGTCGGAGACCTCGCGTTCGACCACAAAGCAATCGTGGACTACGCCCTCTGGCGCCTGCGCAACAAGATGGCCTACGGATCCATCGCCTACCACTTGCTGGGGGAGTACTTCACCTTGGCGCAGGTCCGTGAAGTCTATGAAGCGGTCCTGGACCGCCAGCTCGATCCCGCGAACTTCCGCCGCCACATCAAAGCCACGCCGGAAATAGAAGAAACCGGTGAATATCTCCAGGGCGGCAAACACCGTCCCCCACGCCTCTACCGCTTCACCGGAACACCCGGCCTCGGGCCAGACAACAGGAGTACACCATGAGCAGCGTCAACACCGCCGTCCAGCTGATCACCCGCGAGGAAGCAGAGAAGGGCCTCTCCCGCGCAGGATCAACCTGCAGCCCGGCCTTGGCCAGGGGCCCATGGGAATACGATCTCGCCGAAGCCCTCTCCGGTGCACCCGCCTACGGTCCGGGTGCTTCCAGCGACGACATCGCGCCGCCGGCAACGCCGCGCCAAGGCCAACTGCCGGAAGAGTACAAAAAAGCCAGCGACGCCGAACTTGACGCCCGCATCCGGGCCGCCAAAGCGGCACTCGGGGACCGCGCCGTCATCCTGGGCCACTTCTACCAGCGTGACGAGGTCATCCAGTATGCGGATTTCGTGGGTGACTCGTTCCAGCTGGCCAACGCTGCGCTGACCAAGCCGGACGCCGAAGCGATCATCTTCTGCGGCGTGCACTTCATGGCCGAAACCGCCGACATCCTCTCCACCCCGGAGCAGGCGGTTATCCTGCCCAACCTCGCCGCCGGATGCTCCATGGCAGACATGGCCGATGAGGACTCCGTGGAAGAGTGCTGGGAGCAGCTTGAGGAAATCTTCGGCACCGAACCCGATGCCACCGGGCGGGTTCCGGTCATTCCCGTGACCTACATGAACTCTTCCGCCGCCCTGAAAGCCTTCTGCGGACGCAACGGCGGAATCGTCTGCACCTCGTCCAACGCCAAAGTTGTGCTCGAATGGGCCTTCGAACGCGGCCAGCGCGTCCTGTTCTTCCCCGACCAGCACCTCGGCCGCAATACAGCCAAGGCCCTCGGCGTACCCCTGGAACAGATGCCCATGTGGAACCCGCGCAAGGAACTGGGCGGAAACGACGAACAGACGCTGCTGGACTCACGGGTCATCCTCTGGCACGGCTTCTGCTCGGTCCACAAACGCTTCAACGTAGCCCAGATCGAGAAGGCCCGCCAGGACTTCCCCGGCGTCAACGTGATCGTGCACCCGGAATGCCCCATGGAGGTCGTGGACGCAGCGGACTCGGCGGGCTCCACCGACTTCATCAAGAAGGCGATTGCCGCGGCCACAGAGCCCACCACCTTCGCCATCGGTACCGAGATCAACATGGTGAACAGGCTCGCCGCGGAAAACCCGCAGCACACCATCTTCTGCCTGGATCCCGTCATCTGCCCGTGCTCCACGATGTACCGCATCCACCCTGGCTACCTTGCCTGGGTGCTTGAGGAGCTCGTCGAGGGCCGCATCGTCAACCGCATCACTGTGGACGACACCGTCCAGGACAACGCCAAGATTGCCCTGGAGCGCATGCTGGCCGCCAAGCCGGCCTAGCACAACAGGCACTCCACCTAGTTCGAATCGAGCCCCCCATGACTACAGAGAACCCGGCCGCAAGGCCCGCGCCCGGACGGTTGATCGTCGTCGGAAGCGGCATCGCCGGCCTGTATTCTGCCTTGCTCGCCGCGGAGTCCGGCGCGGAGGTGGTGCTGCTGACCAAAGGTGCGCTCGCAGGCAGCAACACGTACTACGCGCAGGGCGGTATTTCCGCCGTACTGGAGGAACCCGCTCCCGGTGACACGGTGGCCGCCCACATCGCTGACACGCTGCGCGCAGGCGCCGGACACTGCAACGAAGAGGCGGTGCGGATACTGTGCACCGAAGCACGGTGGGACATCGCCGGGCTGGAGCGGTTCGGCGTCCGTTTCGACCTTGACGACGACGGCGGCCCGGCGCTGGGGCTCGAAGCCGCGCATTCAGCTCCACGCATCCTCCACGCCGGAGGGGACGCCACCGGGGCGGGGGTGGCAGCGGCGCTGATAGCGTCCGTGCTGGACTTCCAGGCACAGGGCAGGATCACGGTGTTCGGGAACGCCCAGGTCACTTCCCTGGCCCACGACGACGGCCGCGTGGTTGGCGTCGAATTCCTCCATGAAGGACTAGCCCAAAGCCTCCGGGGCGACGCCGTGCTCCTTGCCACCGGTGGGGCCGGTCAGCTGTTCGCCCAAACCACCAACCCCTCGGTGGCAACCGCGGACGGCCTGGCACTGGCCTGGCGCGCCGGAGCCGCCGTGACCGACCTCGAATTCTTCCAATTCCACCCCACCTGCATGGTCTCCCACAGGCCAGCAGCGGCAGCCGGCGGCGATGCGCACCCCCTGCTTATTTCCGAGGCCGTCCGCGGTGAAGGCGCACTCCTTGTTGACGCCAATGGATATCGCTTCATGCCCGGGTACCACCCCGACGTCGAGCTCGCACCGCGGGACGTGGTCTCCCGCAGTATTGCCCTGCACCTGGCCTCGTTGGGTGAGACGAACGGCCAGGTCTACCTCGATGCCACCGTCATTGAGGAACTGCGCGGCGCGGGTTTCCTGGACAAGCGCTTCCCAACGTTGAGCCGCCACACCCGGCAGGCAGGCTTGGACTGGACCAAGGAACTGGTGCCCGTCGCACCGGCGGCGCACTACTGGATGGGCGGCGTGGTGACCGACCTTCACGGCCGGACCACTGTTCCGGGCCTGTACGCGGCCGGCGAGGTCGCCTGTACCGGCGTGCAGGGCGCAAACCGGCTGGCGAGTAACTCGTTGCTTGAAGGTCTCGTGTTTGGGCGGCGGGCTGTTGAAGCGTTCCTGGGTGTGTCCGAGGTCCCGCCCAGCGGACTCCCTCTGCGTGCTAACTCGGCCGCGGGCGGCAGTTCCACAGCCCCCTTGGCGCCTGCGCTCGATCCTCGTGCCGGCGAACGCCTCGCACGCTCGGCGGCCGGCACGGGCTCTCACGCGACAACGGCGCTGTCGGGGACTCTGGAACTGCCGGTAGGTGCCCCGGCAGCACCTGTGAGCGGCTTCTCCAGGGCCGCGTTGCAGCGGCTGATGACCGCCAAGGCCGGGGTGCTTCGGAGTGGGGTGTTGCTGGCCGAGGCTGAGGCTGCGCTTGAGGCGTGGGCTGAGGAACTGTTGCCCTTGGATGTTCCTGGTTCCTTGGAGGTGCGGGTGCATGAGGATGCCAATCTGCTGTTGGCGGCCCAATTGCTCGTGCGTGCGGCCCGGGAGCGGCCCGGGTCCTTGGGGGCGCACTACCGCAGCGACAACGTGACCCAAGCAGCCGCCGTCGTCGATTTTGACAAGAGTGACACCATGAGCCCGAAAGCGAGCCTCGTCCATGACTAACCTGACCCTCCCTGCCGCCCCCGTGCGGGACATCCTGGAGCGGGCCTTTGCTGAGGATGCTCCCAGCGGCGACGTCACCTCCCAGCTGCTCATCCCGGCCGAGGCGCGGGCGGTCGCCGTCCTCAACGCCCGGGTGCCGGGCGTCTTCAGCGGCGGCACCGTTTTCCGCGACGCCATGAAGATCGTGGACCCCGACACCGAGGTCGAATTGCTGCTCGGCGACGGTGAAGCCTTCGACGCCGGAACGCACCTGGCGCGCGTCAACGGCAGTGCACGGTCGGTACTGATGGCCGAACGGGTGGGCCTGAACCTGGTGCAGCGCATGAGTGCCATTGCCACCAAGACCGCGGAATTCGTCCGCTTGGTGGAAGGAACGCGTGCCCGGATCACTGATACGCGCAAGACCACCCCGGGGCTGCGGGTGCTGGAACGGTACGCGGTCCGCTGCGGTGGGGGCGCGAATCACCGTTACAGCCTTTCCGACGCCGTACTTGCCAAGGACAACCACCTGGCCGTCATGACCGGGGGCGACACCACCAAACTGACAGAACTGCTGATCGCAGCCAAAGCCCAGCTTGGCCACACCACGCACTTCGAGGTCGAAGTGGACAGTGCCGAACAGATCGAACCCGTGTTGGCTGCGGGGGTGGACACCATCATGCTGGACAACTTCTCCCTGGAGGAGCTGCGCGCCGGAGTCAAGCAAGTGGACGGCAGGGCGATCGTGGAAGCCAGCGGCAACGTCAACCTCGACACCGTCACCGGCATTGCCGCAGCCGGAGTCGACGTGATCTCCATCGGCGGCCTGACCCACAGCGTGAACGCCCTGGACCTTGGCCTGGACATCGAACTGACTTCGGGTCTGAACTGAAAGCCGTGTCCTGAGATGATCTTCCTGGATGCTGCGGCCACCACCCCCGTCCGCCGTGAGGTACTTGAGGCCATGTGGCCTTACCTGAGCGGTGAATTCGGCAATCCCTCAAGCCACCACACCCTGGGGGAGGCAGCGGCGGCGGCGCTCGCAGAAGCGCGTTCCGGCGTCGCGAAAGTGTTCAATTGCCGTGCTGGTGAGGTGACGTTTACCTCGGGCGGCACGGAGTCCGACAACCTGGCCGTCAAGGGCATCGCCCTCGCCCGGCAGGCCGCCGATCCAGCGCTCAACCGTGTGGTGATCAGCGCCGTCGAGCATCCCGCCGTGGAGGAATCAGCCCGTTACCTCGAACGCGTCCACGGCTTCGCTGTGGACATCGTTCCGGTCGACGGCGACGGACTCGTCACCGCGGATGGGCTGCGAAGGGTTCTTCGGCCGGAGACGGCCCTGGTAAGCATCATGTACGCCAACAACGAAATCGGGACCGTCCAACCCATTGCAGGGCTCGCTGCAGTGGCCCACGCCCAAGGGGTTCCTTTCCACACCGATGCGGTCCAGGCCGCCGGGTGGTTCCCGCTGGATGTCAAGGTTCTCGGTGTGGACGCCATGAGCATTTCGGCACACAAACTGGGGGCGCCTAAAGGATCCGGTGCCGTTTTCCTTAAAGGGCGACTGCGAGTTGAACCGCTCATCCATGGGGGTGGGCAGGAACGCGGAAAGCGCTCCGGGACCGAAAATGTGGCCGGAGCCGTAGCCTTGTCCACGGCGTTGGCACTCGCCCATGCTGAACAGCCGGCTCAGGCCCAACGCGTCGCGCAGTTGCGTGACCGCTTCATTGACCGGGTCCTGGACACGGTGCCGGACGCTTGGCTCACCGGCCATCGCAGCGAACGCCTGCCGTCGGTCGCGTCCTTCTGCTTTCCGGGAACCAGCGGCGAATCCGTCTTGCTCGAGCTGGAGCGGCTGGGCGTTGTGTGCTCCAGCGGATCGGCGTGCGCCGCAGGCTCCGATGCGCCGTCTCCAGTGTTGCTGGCCTTGGGCATCGTTCCGGAAACGGCCCAGACGGCTGTCAGGTTCAGTTTCACCTCCACCATTTCCGACGCCGACCTGGAGGCAGCCGCCGTCGCCGTGGAAACCGCCGTCGGGCGTGTCAGGAGCCTTGCCGCACCACAGGCGGGCTGACAGGCCGGGCTAAACGTGCCGCGCGCGGCGGAAAATCCAGTGGCGCAGCAAGGTGAAGCGGACAGCGGTGGCTACGAAACCGGACAACGTTGTTGTCCAGAGCTCCTCAGCGACGCTGGCGTCCGGCTTGAACAGATGCAGCACACCCAAGCTCCCGCCCGTGATGAGCAATGCGATACCGATCACGATGACTCCGCTGAGGTGGTCCCGGGCCCGTTTCCTGCTGCCGGTAATTTTGAACGTCAGGCGCCGATTCAGTGCCGTGTTCATCAACGAGGTCAAAATCAAGGCCACGGCGTTTGCCAACTGGGGGTCGATCAAGGGACGCAGCAGCGCGTAGATGGCCAGCGAGCTTCCCGTGCAGATGACTCCGACACCGCTGAAGCGGATCAATTGCCGCACTACGGGGTACTTCAGGATGCCGCGATGCCGTTTGCGGGGTGGTTTTTGAGGGGGAGATGGCAACAGGCCTGTGGCGTCCGCAGCTATCTCCATGGTCTTAAGCCTGACACACTAGGCAGGCAGCTCCTCCCACGAAGCGCCGCGCACGGGGTTGGTGAGTTCGCCGATTCCCTCCACACGGCACGTCACGGTGTCACCGGGTTGGATGCGGGCGGTCCCGGCCGGGAATCCGGTGAGGACCAGATCACCGGGCTGGAGGGTCATGAACGATGTGAGGTAGACCAGGATCTCGTCCACTTTCCAGCCGAGGTCCGCCGAACCCGCAGACTCCAGCTCGCGGCCGTTGTGGACGATGCCGATCTTCAGATCCGTGGGGTCCAGCTGCGTGACGATCCAAGGTCCTGCGGGGGTGAAGGTGTCCTGGCTCTTGGCGCTGATCCAGAGTTCGTCGGTCTTCTGGAGATCGCGCGCCGAAACATCATTGCCGATCGTGTAGCCGAGAATCGCCGAGGCTGCCGTTTCCAGGGACAACGCGCGCGCCGCCTGGCCTATGACGATCGTCAGTTCCGCCTCGGGGTCCACATGGCCCACGTTCGCCTGGAGTTCGATCGCCTCGCCCGGACCCACCACGCTGGATGCCGCTTTGTGGAACGCTTGCGGCGGCAGCTCGCGGCCTGGCTGTCCTGTGTTGTGCGCCATGCCAAGGACATTGACCGGCACGGAGGGCGCCAGGAACGTGAAGGCGTCTTCGGTCACTGTTGAGCCCCGCTCCCACCCCGCGCGGCCAGGGCTGGCGGCGTTGGCCCGGGAAGAGGGAAAAGGGGATTCGATGACCATCCACGACTTTCCTTCGTCCGAGGCGAAGTCTGTTGCGTCATTCGCGATGAAGAAGTGCTCGTCCGGGGAGGTTGGATTCAGGGGGCGTACGCGGGCGACACGACGGGGAAACGGGGAAGTCATGATGACATCCTACGTCCTCCCACGCGTTGCGAGGCCCGCTTTACGTCGCATGGTTCGTCCATGACGCGCAGAGCGGACCTCGCAAGGCATTAGGCGAGCGGGGCCGATCCAAATGCCACGCTGAAGCGATCACACCATAGGACCACCGAGGCCAGGTCTGTGATGTCTGTTCCCGCCGGGATGGCATAGTTCTGGTTGCCGTGCGTGGCCTTGACCGCACCCAGGTCCACGTAGCGTCCCCCGCGGTACTTGTACCAATCGCCACCGGCCTCCAAACTGCTCAGCCACACTTTGACATCGGGGCCGTCGCTGCTGGCCAGGCCTTCCAAACGGAGCACGTGGCTTCCATCCGGGAGCTTGAGCACCTGTGCCGTACCGGTGGTCGAATGTTCCTGCGACTGGAACATGCCCGACCTCACAACAAGCGGCCCGTCCACCAGGGTGGGTCCGCTGCGTGGCGCGGTGGCATCGGGTGATGGTTGCCGCGGCGTGGTGACCCCCGACGCCGTGGCAACCGGCAGGGCTTCGTCCAGGCTGCTGCTGGTAAAAAGCCGCCACGGCTGAAACAGGAAAGCCCCGAGTACGAGAATCATGAAAGCCACCACTCCCGCAACGGACGCGAGGGCCTTGTGGGACCGGATCGACCTCCGGAGTCTGTTCATGATTCAAGGCTAGGCATCGCGGAAACCCAAGGGGAGGGCCATTGCTTACGATACCGTGACGCCGTCTCCGCGCCGCGCGGGAATCCCGTCAGGTGCGGGGCTTAGAATCCTGCTCATGCGTCTGGCGATAATTGGACTGGTTCTCCTTGTAGCGGGTGGGGTGAGCGTAGCTACGGGTGTGCTGCCATGGCACGAAGTCATGGTCCTCGTAGATCGCGTCGCACCAATTTTGGCGTTCGTCGTCGCGATGACCGTGGTGACCGAGCTCGTCAGTGAAGCCGGCACGTTTCAGTGGATCGCGCGGCGCCTGCGCCGGTGGGGGCGCGGGCGAAGCGTCCTGCTGTGGTTGCTGCTGGCTTTGTTTGCGGCCCTGAGCACGATCTTCCTGTCCCTGGACACGACAGCAGTCCTCCTCACCCCGGTGGTTGTCACAGTGGCCCGCCAGGCGGGGCTCCCGGTCCTGCCCTTTGCGCTGACAACGGTATGGCTGGCCAACACGGCCAGTCTGCTGCTCCCGATCTCCAATCTCACCAACCTCCTTGCCCAGCACAATCTGGGTGGCATCACACCAGCACAATTTGCGCAATTGATGTGGGCACCGTCGCTGGCGGCCATCCTGGTGCCCCTGGCGTTCATTGCCGTGGTGTTCCGCCGCGAGCTGCGAAAGAGCTACGGCCTGGATGCTTCCCGTCCCGCGGCAATATCCGAGGCAAAGGCTCCCGACCGGCTGCTGCTGACAGGCAGCGCAGCAGTCCTGGTGCTGCTGCTGCCGGCACTGGTGTCGGGAATCGCCATCTGGATTCCGGCAGCCGTCGCCGCTGTGGTCCTGGCCGTCCTGTTCATCATCCGCCGCCCGGCCGTCCTGAAGATCACGCTGATTCCCTGGTCCCTTCTGCTGTTCACCTGTGGGCTTTTCCTGGTGGTCGAGGCCACCCAATATCTGGGCGCGTCGGCGTTGCTCGGCCAAGTGGCAGGCCAAGGCGATGGCTTCTTCGAACTCCTGAGGCTCGCGCTGACCGGGGCTCTGGGGTCCAACGTCGTCAATAACCTGCCGGCCTATCTCCTGGCTGAACCTCTGGCGGGAACGCCGGAAAGAATGGCTGCACTGCTGGTGGGGGTCAACGCCGGTCCCTTGATTGCGCCGTGGGCCTCATTGGCTACTTTGCTCTGGCATGACCGGCTGGTGCGCATGAACGTGCTGGTGAAATGGCAAGGCTATGCGGTGATGGGGCTGCTGGTGGCACCACTGACCATCGTTGCCGCTGTTGCTGCGCTCGCAGTCTTCGGGCCGGGCGGGTTGTTCGGCTAGCCTGCGTACAGCTCGCCGACAGGAACGTCTGCGGCCAGCCGGTTGGCTGGCCCGGCAAGGGGGCATGCCCAGGCTTCGTTGTACGCGCAGGACGGGTTGTAGGCGAAATTGAAGTCCAGGATGAACTCCTGTCCGGTAGCCGTTTCCTTGGTGCCATGGAACGAGCCTTTGACGGTATCGAGCAAGTACCTGCCCGCCCCGTAGCTGCCGCCGGGCTTCCCGGCTGTCGCGTCACGGAAAGGTACGAAGATGCCGCCGCCGTAGCTCCTCAGCCGCCACACAGCCAGGGAACCCAGCCCGGGCAGTTCAAAGGTGCCGATCCGCGTGAAGGGAACCACGCCGTCGGTGCCGGTCTGGACATTCATCTCCTGGCCCACGCCCTCGGGGAGAAGCCTGGCGTGGAAGCGGTAGGCGGGGTCGTATCCGGCGGTCCGCAGGCCGGAAAAAGAAGCCTTCATGTCCGGCGTCAAGGCTGAGGCAGGATGTGAAGCAAACATAAGATCCCGCTCCTGGCGCCAGTAGTCGTGGGCCTGCCGTGGACTCGTCTCTGCGAGTTGACGCACTTTGTCGTAGAGGGCGAAGGTCTTCAGGCGCCAGTCAGCGATATCTACCGCTGACATCGTAGGGAGGGTGTCCTCGAATTCGTCGTGCTCGGTGGGGGCCATAGAGCAAGCCTAGTCCTGTGCGTGTCGTGGCCTCCCCACCGCTAGGCTGTGCTCATGACCGGCACGAGGAACCTCGAAGGTATACCGCTGAAACTTGCTGCAGCGGCTCTGGCAGGTTGCCTGGTGGCCGGCGCGGCGGGCTGCTCGTCGGAAAACAAGGGGCCGCAAGTGACCTCCACGGCGTCGTCCAGTCCCAACAGTTCCGAATCGGGGACAGGCAGCCCTGAAAGCACGACGGCGAGTCCCGGCAGTGACGCTGGTCAGCCCTCGTCTTCGGCTGCTTCGAGCGGAACAGACGCCCCTTCGGGATCTTCAAGTGCGGGCCCGCAACCGGTACCCACCGCCCTTTCCTGGAAAACCTATACTGATCCGGCCAAGAGCGTCAGCTTCGAGCTTCCCAAGGATTGGATTGCCCAGTCTGCCTCCCCGGACGCTGGTTCTTTGGCCGGAGCAGTGAAAGTGGAGGTCAAGGACGGGGCAGGGAAGTACATCGCCACGCTACAGACGGGATTGGCCCCGGCCACTGCGGCGCCTTGCCCGGCCGGACAAGGAAAGCCCTACGTGGTGATCAGCAGCACGCCCTTGGATGTACCGCACTCGGACGGACCCGACACCATCGATCCGCGCGTTGTCTTCCGTGTCATCCAGGGCTATAAGTTCTTCGGCTCCTACGGCATCACCAACAAGGTGGCCGGTGCCGACGGCCAGTCGTGTGAACTGGCAAACCGCGTGCAGGGGCCGGCAGGCAAGGGCGATTATTCGTTCGGGGACGTCCCTGCCCTGCATGCCTTCGCCGCAGATGAGAAAGTCGCTCCGGCAAAATCCTTTGACACTTTGGACCTCGCTGCAAAGTACGTGGCCCACTATTCTGAATTCGCCAACGTCCAACGGATGCTACTGTCTCTGAAGGTCAATCTGTAGTCCTCGGATTGGCTCACTCACACATTTGGCGGCGATGGGGGCTGACCGCCGCAAACCCAGTGTCGGAGATCAATGGAACGCAACGTTGCTGCCTCGCTCGTTTTCAAGACCGCAGCCAACACCAAGGTGGCCATGGCCATTGCCGTGGCCAACAACCCCGGCTATGACTCGGTCACCGAGAACCTGTCGGTCACGGTGGCGGGGGAGGAGCTTCCCATAGCTGAACTCAGTGACCATCACGGGGGTCGGTTCCACTATCTTGAGTTTGCCGAGCCCAGCGAGGTGACTGTGGAGTACGCGGCAACCATCCACGGCAACGCGTTGCCCGATATATCTACCCCGATGGAACTAATCCGGTACGTCAGGCCCAGCCGCTATGCCGAATCCGATCGGCTGTTGCCCACCTCCTACGCCGAGTTCGGCACCCTTAACGGGGAAGAGCTGCTCCACGCCGTCCGTGACTGGGTCCATGGTGAACTCCGTTACGTCAGCGGTTCCTCGCGGGGAACGGACGGAGCCGTGGAAACGCTGCTCCACCGCAGGGGAGTATGCAGGGATTTTGCCCACCTCGCCATTGCACTGCTGAGGTCCAAGGATGTCCCTGCACGCCTGGCGGCCGTTTATGCGCCGGGACTGACCCCCATGGACTTCCATGCCGTCGCCGAGGCGTACGTTGACGGTTCATGGCGGATCATCGACCCCACGGGCCTGGCGCCCCGCGAATCCATGGTCCGCATCACCGCCGGGCGGGATTCTTCGGATACGGCGTTCCTCTCCACTGTGGGCGGAAGCCTCTCGCTGAAGACCCTCAAGGTCAGTGCTTCAGTCAATGGAGAGCTCCCGGCGGAGAACCACCGGGAGCTCGTGACCTTGCGCTAGTGTCCGGCCACGGAGGCGCGCAGCTTCTCCGTCAGTCGCAGCAGCTCCCGCTGCTCGTCGGCCGTGAGGGCGGGTGCCACCAGCGTGGCGATGTCGCGAACGTGTTCGCGCCCGATGGTTTTTTGCAGTTCGCGCCCGGCGTCGGTGAGGGCCAGCAGGACCCCGCGACCGTCGTCGGGGGCGGTTGTGCGCTCCACCAGTCCTCGCTTTTCCAGGCGGTCAACCAAACGGCTCAGGCTGGACTGGCTCAGCAGTACCTTGTCGTTGATTTCGTTCAGGCGAAGCTGTCCGGAAGGGCACCGGGACAAGGTGAACAGGACGTCATACTCCTTGACGGGCAGTGCCTTGAAGGCCGGCCCGGACTGAAGCTTCCGCATCACCGCCACCTGGGAGCGGAACAAAGACTCCCAGGTTTCGGCGGCGAGGCGAACGGCAGATGAGGCCGATGGCGTGGACATCAGGCGTCCTGGCCCGCAGCACCTGCCGCTGCTGATTCGCTGACCTTGGCCTCCAGTGCCGCTGCCACGCGGGAAGCGTGGGTGGGGGCGTCCGGCACGTGGGCGGGCTTCATGGCGGCGTACTCCTTGCGCAGGACGGGCAGGACCTCCTCGCCGAAGAGGTCCAGCTGCTCCAGGACGGTCTTCAGGGGAAGGCCGGCGTGGTCGATCAGGAACAGCTGGCGCTGGTAGTCGCCGAAGAACTCGCGGAAGGTGAGGGTCTTCTCGATGACCTCCTGCGGGCTCCCCACGGTCAGTGGCGTCTGGGACGTGAAGTCCTCGAGCGACGGGCCGTGGCCGTACACCGGGGCGTTGTCGAAGTAGGGGCGGAATTCCTTCACGGCGTCCTGTGAATTCTTCCTCATGAAGAACTGACCACCGAGGCCCACGATCGCCTGGTCGGCCTTGCCGTGTCCGTAGTGCTCGTAGCGCTCACGGTAGAGGCCGATCAGCTGCTGGTAGTGCTCCTTCGGCCAGAAGATGTTGTTGGCGAAGAAGCCGTCACCGTAGTACGCAGCCACTTCGGCGATCTGCGGAGTACGGATGGAACCGTGCCAGACAAAAGGCGCGACGTCGTCGAGCGGCCTCGGCGTGGACGTGAAGTTCTGCAGCGGCGTGCGGAACTTGCCCGACCAGTTGACGGTGTCCTCGTCCCACAGCTTGCGGAGCAGGCTGTAATTTTCGATCGCCAGTTCGATGCCGTCCTGGATGTTCTTGCCGAACCAGGGGTAGACGGGGGCCGTGTTGCCGCGTCCGAGGACCAGGTCAACGCGGCCGTCCGACAGGTGCTGAAGCATGGCGAAATCTTCGGCGATCTTCACGGGGTCGTTGGTGGTGATCAGCGTGGTGGCAGTAGAGAGCGTGATGCGCTCGGTCTGCGCCGCGATGTAGGCAAGCGTGGTGGTGGGGGAGGAAGAGAAGAACGGCCGGTTGTGGTGCTCGCCCAAAGCGTAGACATCCATGCCGATCTCTTCGACCTTCTTGGCGATGGCAACGGACGCCTTGATGCGTTCGTTCTCGGTGGGCGTGCGGCCCGTTGTGGGGTCAGTCGTGATATCGCTGACGCTGAATACGCCGATCTGCATGATGTGCCTTTCTCCCTGCCCGTGGTGCCGGGCTCTGTAAACAGTGTACCTCAAACTAGATGCATTTGCATGTATCAGTGCCTGTAACAGAGCAGGGCCGGGAAATGTTCCCGGCCCTGCTTCGAGGTTTGCTGTGTGTCTACTCGCCCGGATTGTGGGCGGCGCGGCGGCCCTTGACCCGAGGAATCATGCCTGTGGTCCAGTCCTGGAACTCCTCAGCGCCACTGGATCCCTGGCCATTGCTTCCCGGGTCCGGTGTTGGCTTTTCCTGCAAGTCCTTCAGCAGCTGCTTCTTCTCCCGGCGCCCTTCCACGAGTTTGTAGAGCACGGGAACCAGCACCAACGTCAGGGCGGTGGAAGAGACCAGCCCGCCGATCACCACGATCGCCAGCGGCTGCGAAATGAAGCCACCACCACCGGTCAGTCCCAACGCCATGGGCGTCAGGGCAAATACCGTGGCGAGGGCGGTCATCAGGATGGGACGCAGACGCTGCCGGGCGCCGTGGGTGATGGCATCGGAGACGCTCATGCCCGGGCGGCCCTCGTGCGGCTTCCTGTACTGGTTGATGAGGTCGATCAGGACGATCGCGTTGGTGACGACGATACCCACCAACATCAGCATGCCGATCAGCGACGGCAGGCCCAGCGGAACGCCGGTCAGCAGCAGGAGACCGACGGCGCCGGTTGCTGCAAAGGGCACCGAGACCAACAGGATCAGGGGCTGGATAAGGGACTTGAAAGCAGCCACCATGATCACGTAAACGATGGCGATCGCCGCCAGGAGGGCCAGGCCCAGTTGGCGGAACGACTCCGCCTGCTGGGTGGTTGCCCCGCCAATGGTTGCGGTGACTCCGGCAGGCAACTGTACGGACTTCAGCCGCTCCTGCACCGCGCTGCTGACACTGCCGAGGTTGGACCCCGACGGCGTGACGGTCACCCGCGCTGTGCGCTGGCCGTTGCTGCTGGTGATGGAAACAGGAACGTCCACTTGTTCGACGGCGGCAATCGTCTCGAGCGCGACCCCGCCCTTGGCTGTGGGAAGCTGGAGCGCTTTGACGGCCGCGATGCTGGTGAAACGCGTTCCTTCGCCGATCTGGACAGGATAGTCGTCGGTGTCGATCCGGACGGTACCGGCTGGGATCGGGCTGACGGTGGAAGCCAGGAACGCACCCACTTGATCTTCCGTCAAGCCCGCGGCTACAGCTTTGGCGCGGTCGACGCGCACCTGGACCACGGACTGCGTGGACGCCAGGTTCGTCGCGACCTCCGTGCTGCCGGGAACACCGTCCATGGCCTTGACCATGGCATCACTGGCAGTTTTGAGGTCGGACGAGTTGGCGGCCTTGATGGTGATATCCACTGTTGAGGACGTGCCGAAGCCACCTTGCTGGGAGCCAACCGTAATCTTGCCGGCAGCCGCTGACAGCTTGCTGCGGACTTCATCCTGGAGCTTGCCTTGGTTGACCTTCTCGTCAGTGACGATCGTGAACGTCGAGTTTGATGCACCTGTGGAGGTGAGGGCCGCAAAGCCGGTCTGGGCATTGCCGGAGGTGACCTGGACATCCTTGATGCCTTGGATTCCCTTCAGGGAGTCCTCCACCTTTGCTGCCTCGTCGCTGGTGGCCTGCAGGCTGGTGCCGGCAGGAAGGACCTGCCGGACAGTCATGCTGTTCTCACCCGAGCGGCCAAGGAGGTCCGTGTTCAGCAGCGGGGAAACGGCGACGGTGGCCACCAGGATCACCGCTGCTGCGGACAACGTGATGACCGGATGCTTTTGGGTTTTTGTCAGGATGGGAAGGTAGCCGCGCTGGAGTCGGCTCCGTTGCTCCGCCTCACGGGCCTTTTCCCCGGCTTCCTTGGCGGAAGCAGCCGAAACAGCACCCTTGGAGGGGGACGACAGGAACCAATAGGCCAGGACCGGGACGATGGTCAGGGAAACCAGGAGCGAGGACAACAGCGCTATGGTCACCGTCAACGCGAAGGGACGGAAGAGTTCACCTGCGAGGTCGCCCACGAACGCGATCGGTAGGAACACGGCCACCGTTGTAAGCGTCGAGGCAGTGATGGCTCCTGCGACCTCACGGATGGACGTCAGGATGGCCGTCAGCTTGGCTTCGCCGTAACTGAGGTGCCGCTTGATGTTCTCGATAACCACGATCGAATCGTCCACCACGCGGCCGATGGCTATGGTGAGGGCTCCCAAAGTCAGGATATTCAACGAATACCCTGTAGCCGAGATGCCGATGAACGTTATCAGCAGGGACAACGGGATGGACACGGCCGTGACCAAGGTGGAGCGGACGGACATAAGGAAAACCAGGATGACGGCCACTGCGAAACCCAAACCAAGGAGGCCTTCAGTGGTGAGGTCCTTGATGGATTTTTCAATGAAGGGGGCCTGGTCGAAAACAGGCGTGAAAGTCGCGTTGTTGCCCAGTTCCTCCTGCATCGGTCCGATGGCATCACGGACAGCATGGGAGATCGCGACAGTGTCGCCGTCGGGCTTCTTGGTGACGGACAGCGCCAGCGTCGGTTTTCCGTTGGTGCGCGTGATGGAGGTGGCGGCATCGTCCTGGATGCTGACCTCGGCCACGGCTCCGATGGTGGCGGCTTTGCTGGTTCCCGCCAGGGGCAGTCCCTTGATGACGTCCAGGGAGTCCACGGGACTGCCGAGCTGCAGGGACAACGTCTTGCCCTGGTCCTCGATGGTGCCGACCGGAACCAGGGTCCCGTTGTTCTTCAGTGCGGAGCTGATGGATTGGACCGAGGCGCCCGTGGCTGCGAGATCAGCCTGGCGCGGTTTGATGAGGATGTGCTGGCTGGCGCCGCCGGTCACATCGGCGCCGCGAACGCCGTCGATCTTCTGCAGCCGGGGCACGCTGAGCCGCAGGAGGTCGGCGTTGAGTTCACTCAGGGGCTTGTCCGACGACACGGCCAGGTAGACGATCGGGAAGTCACTGATGTTTCCCGCGATCGACTGGGGCTCGACGTTGGCGGGCAACAGGCGTTTGGCGTTGGATATGGCCCGGTCGATCTGGTTGCGTGCCCGGTCGAGATTGGACCCGTAAGTGAACACCATGGTGATCTGCGAGACGCCGTTGCGTGAAGTGGACGAGGTTGATTCAAGTCCTTCAACGCTGTTCAGCGCGGTCTCAAGGGGCCGGCTCAATTGCTTGTCCACTACCTCGGGGGAGGCGCCTGGCATGGAGGTGACAACGGTGATCTGGGGGAACTCGATCGATGGGATGAGTTCCTGCTTAAGCGAGCCCATGGTGATCACGCCGAACACCGCCGCAAAGACGGTGATCAGCGCGATCAGGGCCCGGTTACCCAGGGACAGCTTGGCCAGGCGGAACATTGCATCGACTCCTGTGGTCTACGAAACGATTCGTCTGACGGGAACCGGCCGCAGCCCCGGGTGTGGCCTAGCTCTGGATGGCGCTGGCCACTTCCAGCTGAAGCGACCTGGCTGTGCTGGCTTCCAGCTCAGCGGCGAGGTCCGGGTTCTCGTTGAGCTTGACGCCGTAGCCGGGCATCATGTCCTTGAGCTTGGACTGCCAGCCCTTGAAGTTCTTGGGGAAGGACTTCTGCAGGAGTTCGATCATGATCGGCACAGCCGTGGATGCTCCGGGCGAAGCACCCAGCAGGGCGCCGATGGAGCCGTCCCGGGAGGCGATGACTTCGGTGCCGAACTGCAGGACGCCGCCCTTTTGCGGGTGCTTCTTGATGATCTGCACGCGCTGGCCGGCAGTGATGAGTTCCCAGTTGCTGCCCACAGCCTCGGGGTAGTACTCGCGCAGGGACTCCACCTTGGCCTCGTGCCGCTTGGCAACCTCCTTGATGAGGTAGGCCGTGAGGTCCATGTTGTCCTTGGCCACTGCCAGCATGGGGATGATGTTGCCGGGGCGGATGGACAGCGGAAGGTCCAGGTAGCTGGAGGTCTTCAGGAAGTTGGTGGAGAATCCGGCGTACGGGCCAAACAAGAGCGAACGCTTGCCGTCAACAAACCTGGTGTCCAGGTGGGGGACCGACATGGGAGGGGCGCCCACGGAGGCCTGGCCGTAGACCTTGGCGCTGTGCTGGGAGGTGATGGCCTCATCGGTGCAGCGGAAGAACTGACCCGAAACCGGGAAGCCGCCGTAGCCCTTGCTTTCCGGGATTCCTGAGGCCTGCAGGAGGTGGAGCGCGCCGCCGCCGGCGCCAACGAAGACGAACTTGGCGTGGATACGGCCATGCTCGCCGGACTTGGCGTGCTTGATGGACAGATCCCAGCCGCCACCGGCCGCACGGTTGATGTTGGTGACATCGTGGCCGTAGTTGACCTCGGCGCCGCTGCTTTGCAGGTAGCCGGTCAGCTCACGGGTCAGGGCGCCGAAGTCGACGTCGGTGCCTTCTGCCGCGCGGGTGGCGGCAACACGCTGCTTACGGTCGCGGCCCTTGACGATCAGGGGCGCCCACTTGGCGATCTGGTCCTGGTCCTCGGTGTACTCCATGCTGCGGAAGAGCGTGTTGGGCTTGAGGGCCTCGTACCGGGTCTTGAGGAATTTCGCGTGGTCATCGCCAATGACGAAGCTCATGTGCGGAACAGTGTTGATAAAGCCCTTGGGGGAGCCGATCACGTTGGTGTCCACCAAGTGGGACCAGAACTGGCGCGAGAGCTGGAACTGCTCGTTGATGTGGAGCGCCTTGGAAGGATCCACCGAGCCGTCCTTGGCTGCGGGGGAGTAGTTAAGCTCACACAGGGCAGCGTGTCCGGTGCCGGCGTTGTTCCACGGTCCAGAGCTCTCGAGCCCTGCTTCGTCGAGTCGTTCGAACAGGGAGATGGTCCAGGTGGGTTCAAGTTGCTTGATGAACGCACCAAGGGTGGCACTCATGATTCCGCCGCCAATAAGGACGACGTCGGCATGTTGAGTCTTGGAAATGAAGGTCACGATCAATCTCCGATAGCGGCGGCACTGGCTGTCACAGAATATCCCCGCGCAGACCCAATACTGAAATTGTGGGGGTTCGTCAAGACTTTAGGCGGACGTTCGTGAAAACTTCGTTGAGGACCGGTGAAGCCGGGTACCTTTCCACCTTGTTGGACAACGCCAGGGCCGAGATGGGGAAGGCGATGGGGACGGCCGGTACGGAGGCTGCGATCTCGGCATTGATGGCCTGGTATTGGGCGTTGCGCTCATCGCCATCAGGCATGGCGCGGGCACGCTCGATTTTGTGGAACACTTCCGAATCGGTGTAGCCGAACTCGGCCCGGGTCTCGCCGAACAGCGGCCCCAGGAAGTTGTCGGCATCGGCGTACGAGCCGTTCCATCCGAGCAGGTGCAAGCCGCGGTCACCGGCTGACTGGACCTTCTGGAGGTAGCCGTTCTCCCAGTCGATGGGTACGGGTTTGATGTTGAAGCCCACTGCCACGAGCTGGCGGCTGATTTCGGCGTAGATCTTCTCGGGGGTGGGCATGTACGCCCGTGTCGCGTTCAGCGGGTAGTAGAACTTCAGTTCCTCGCCCTTGTACCCGGCCTTCTCCAGCAGCTGCTTGGCTTTATCGGGGTTGTAGCCCAGTGAAGGAGCGTTGTTGTTGAAGCCACTGAGTTTTGGTGGCACGAACTGTGAAGCCTGGGCCGTGTTGTCGATGAAGAACTTCCGGATCAAGGATTCCTTGTCCACGGCCATCTCAATGGCCTGGCGGACCTCAAGCTTGTCCAAGGGGGCTACAGCCTGGTTGATTCCCAAGTACATGACCGAGAACGGGTCCCGCTGGATGATCTGGACACCCTTCTTGACCAGCTGGTCGAAAGTGGCAGGCGTCACCAGGTCATAAGCATCGATTTTTCCGTCGAGGAGGGCCTGTTGCCGTGTTTCGGCGTGATCAAAAGGAATGAAGTTGATGGTGGCTATCTGGCCCCTGTTGCCCCAGTAGCCTTTGTAGCTTTGAAGGGTGATCTTGTTCTCGTCCCAGGTTCCAAACTGGTACGGGCCGGTCCCCACCGGGTGGCTGGCATAGGCCGAAACGGCCAACCCGTTCCGGGTCTGGTCAAGGACGTTGGCACGCTGGGATTCGAGGGCGGCAGGCGAGGACATGGCGAAGGCCGGGAGCGTCAGGGCTTGCAGGAAACCCGTGAACGGCCTCGTCAGGTTGATCTGCACATCCGTAGGCGAAACCACTTTGCAGTCCTTGAAGATGGAAAACACGGGTTCATCGGAGTAGGCCTTGAAGACGCCCTGGAACGAGATTCCCGGCGCTTGCTTGCGGAGGTCGGCAGGGAAAGTGAACCAGCGGTTGAAGTTTGCGCAAACTGCGGCGGAATCGAAGGGTGTTCCGTCGTGGAAGGTGACTTTGGGCCGGAGCGTGAAGTCATAGGTCAGCCCGTTGTTGCTGTCCTTCCACTCGGTGGCCAGCAGGGGAGTTGTTTCACCGGTTGATCCGTCAACGCCCACCAGCCCTTCGAGGACCTGGCGGGTGACGCGGTAGGACTCGGAGTCGGCCGTCATGGCCGGGTCAAGGCCCAAGGGCATCGAGCCGGTGCCGAAGTTGAACGTGGCAGTGGGGTCGGCGGCAGGAGTGCTGCTGGCCGACGACGACGGAGCCGGACCGGGCGTTCCGGTGCAGGCCGTCAACGCCAAAACGGCAAAGACGGAACCCGCCCTGAGCCACTGCACGGTCAGGCTCCGCATTTTGCTGCTTGCCACTCTTGTCCCCTCAAGCCGGTGTGAATGCCGTGGCCGACTTAGGCCAGACCGCGTTCCAGTCTAGTTGAACGTCCTGAATGCGCCTCCCAGCGCTTTTTCAGCCAACCAAGCACCTGGATATGGAAAACCCCCGGATCTGCATGTGCGCAGCCGGGGGTCCCTATGGCTCAAAGCCACGATGTTTCATGCTGTGCGCAAGGGGGGACTTGAACCCCCACGCCCGAAGGCACAGGAACCTAAATCCTGCGTGTCTGCCAATTTCACCACTCGCGCTGGCTGGCAGCGGCTTATGCAGCCGGTGCCATATACGGCCTCAAGTGTACCCGCTACTTGTCCAGCTTGAGGTCCCGGCGCAGCTTGGCCACATGGCCGGTGGCGCGGACGTTGTACTGGGCCAAGGACACTTTTCCGTCAGGGTCGACCACAACGGTGGAACGGATCAGTCCCTGGTAGGTCCGGCCGTAGTTCTTCTTTTCCCCCCATGCACCGTAGGCATCAGCCACGGCGTGTTCCTGGTCGGACAGCAACGGGAAGGTGAGTTCTTCCTCCGAGGCGAACTTGGCCAGGGCATCGACAGGATCGGGGGAGATCCCTACTACTTCATAGCCGGCCGCCTGCAGGGATGCCAGAGAGTCGCGGAAGTCGCAGGCTTCCTTCGTGCATCCAGGCGTTGAGGCCGCCGGGTAGAAATAGACGATGGTTTTACGGCCTTGGAAGTCGGACAAGCTGACGCTTTTGCCCGTGGCGTCCTGCAGGGTGAAGTCCGGTGCGGCGTCGCCCGGGATAAGTCGTTCAGCCAAAATATGCTCCTTGGTTTCGGTCGCGGTTTCCCATTTTAGACCGCAGAAGCCGCGTCTTCGGCCCCTGCGCGCATATACTGTCGGCATGCCAGATATGGAGAGATGGCCCACTACCCGATTGCTTTCGACAGCTGCGCGCCTGGTGGAAATCTCGTGGAACGAAAAATTGAAGTCCATCGGCCTTACCCACGCCGGTGTCATTGCCATGCAAGTTCTTGCAGCCAAGGGTGCAATTACCCAGGCGGCTTTGGCCGAGGTTGCACGGGTTAAGGCCCAGACCATGGGAACCACCCTTGCACGGCTTGAGCTGCACGGGCATGTCACACGCCACCGTAGCGACTCCGATCGCAGGAGCCACGTCGTTACCTTGACGGAAGCCGGCAGTGCGGCCCTTGCAGAAGCTGTGAAGCTTGAGCAGGAAGTGTTGTCGCCCGTTGCCGTGGACACTGCCAGGTTGCGGGAGGAGCTTAGGATTGTTGTTCGCGGGCTTGCAGGCTTGCCGGCCCCGGAGCAGGAGTCCTCCGGCGTCGAAAGCGACATCCCGCAAGCATGATGTAGAAAGCAACCCCGGCAGGCTTCCCGCGCGGAATTCCTGCCGGGCAAAAGCAAAGGCTCCGGATCGTGGTGAACGATCCGGAGCCTTTTTCAGTGGTGCACCCCCCGGGACTCGAACCCGGAACCCATTGATTAAGAGTCAATTGCTCTGCCAGTTGAGCTAGAGGTGCAGCTATTGTTGGGGACCTTCCAGGGAATTCGCATTCCTTGTTGACCTCCGCAACGACAAATAACTCTACACCACAATTCGCTGCTTCAAAACCAAGCCCAGTGGGCTGCCAGTGATTGCATTCCTTGGGGAAAACAAAAGGCCTTGGAGTGAAATCACTCCAAGGCCTTTCAGTGGTGCACCCCCCGGGACTCGAACCCGGAACCCATTGATTAAGAGTCAATTGCTCTGCCAGTTGAGCTAGAGGTGCAGTTGTTGATTTCGATCAACCGTGGGGCTTTTCTTTCCCCGGCGATCTCCGCAACGACATGTAACTCTACACGACTTGGCCCGAAGTGTGAAATCGGCCCGGCGTGGCGGTCCAAGCTCAGGACCTGACCCGCAAAATCAGCGCAAAGTCAGGGCTTTGGTTGTTGCTGAGCACCCATAGATCTCCATTCGGGGCACGGGCCACGTCCCGCAGGCGACCGTATTCGCCTGTGAAATAAGCCACAGGGGTACCAGCGGTTTCGTCTTGCAGGGGGACCGACCAGAGGCGCTGCCCGCGCAGGGCGCCCGTATAGGCCACGCCGTCCACGATTTCCAGTCCGCTCGGGGAGGACTGGGACGTCGATGGCCAAACGACTTTCGCATCGATGAGGCCGTCCCTGCCGGGCGCCCCTGTCACCTGGGGCCATCCATAGTTGCCTCCTGGCGTGATCAGGTTCAGCTCGTCATCAACATCCGGTCCAAATTCACTCGCCCAGAGCCTGCCCGCACTGTCCCATGCCAGTCCTTGGACGTTCCGGTGGCCGTAGCTGTATACGGGGTTATTCCCGAAGGGGTTGCCGGGCGCCGGCCTTCCTTCCGGGGTGAGGCGGAGGATCTTGCCGCCAAGGGCTCCCTTGTCCTGCGGTTGCTCACGCCGCTGGGAGTCCCCGGTACCGACATAGAGCATTCCGTCCGGCCCGAAACGGATGCGTCCGCCGTTGTGGGTGGATGCCTTCGGGATGCCTTGGAAGATCACCTCCGGTGCACCGAGGCCGAGCACTCCTGACGCGCCTTCGGTGACCTGCATCCTTGCAACCCGGTTGTCATTTGCCGCCGTGAAGTAGGCATAAAGTTGCCGGTCAACGGCGAAGGATGGTGACAACGCCAGGCCCAGCAAGCCGCCTTCCCCGCCGGGAACGACGCCGGACACCTTGCCGAGTGGGGCTGCCTTGCCGTCCCTGATCGCCACGACGTTCGCCGAGTCGCGCTCCGATACCAAGGCAGTGCCGTCCGGCAGGAACACAACGGACCATGGCAGCTGCAGGCCGGCGTCGAGCTTTCCGATAAGTTCAAGCGACCCCGCAGATGCCTGCGACGCCTGGCCGCTTCCGGGACCGACGGTCCCGGAAGCGGTCGGGTTCGGGGTGGCAGCCGTGCCGGGGGAGGACGTGCTTCCAGTGCACCCGGACAGTGTCATGGTTACGGCTACCGCGAGGGCGGCCACTTGTCCTGCTGCCCGGTGTCCGCCCGGGAGCGACTGCTTACCCATGACTTTGCTCCTGCGGCTGGCCTGGGGTGTGAACCGGTTCAGTGCCTGCTTCGCCGGGGCGGCCGGAAACCGGCTGCCTCAGCGTGTGCCGCCGAGATGAACCATACGTCCGCTTCGACGTCGTCGTAATCCGTGGCGTCCTCATCGTGGTACGTCATGGTGGCCGCAGTCGCCTTGACGGGGTGGTCCTCGCGCGGGGTGCTGGAGGAGCCTGTTCCGTAGGGTTCTTCGGCTGCGAGGTGCCCGGTCAATGCCGCAGGGTCACCGGAGGGGGCCGGGTCCTCCGCTGCGGCCGTCTCGGCGCCGGGCAAGGTGGGGGAGTGCGGATCGGTGTATTCGTGGTGGTGGACTGGAGCGCCTGCGGAGTCCGTCCACGAGGATTCCCATTCGGCCTTGTCGGCCGCCTCGTTTGCCTGTGCGGTGTCGGCCGCCCTGGTGTCCTCAGCCTGCGTGACGTCATCCGCGGTAGGAGCGGCCTGCCAGTCGTCTACATCGCCGGCATCAACGTCGCCGGCGTCGGCGGAGTGCAGTTTCGCCTCCGTATCCACCACCGGTTCGGCGACCACTGGTTCCTCGACAACGGGGGCCGCAACAACGGGTTCCTCGACCGTCAGTCCAGGGGTTGGCGACGCCCCGGAACGCCCGGCTGGTTCATCGGCGGGCGCCGGCTCAACGTCCGGTGCGCCTGCGGGGGGTTCAGCAGCAGCGGCTTCCTCGCGGGCAGGTTCATCTCCGGTGGGTCCGCTGCCCTCAGCGGCCGCTTTGCCCAGGTTGGTTACTCCGGCCAGTCCTGCTACCCCTGCGGTCACCGCGCCCGGATCCGGCACCGTCCCGGTATTGGTGGGCTCCATTGCCGCGGGAGCTTGGTTTGCCGTGGAATTGGGGGCTTTGTTGCGGCTCATGAGCCACCAAACAATCGCTACGACCAAAACAATGACAATGACCCAAATTAACCAATCCATGGCGGATGCCCTTCTGCTCACAGGGGTGCAGTACGTGGTATTTCCGACGTTACGTGCCTGCTAATGGGCTGTCCAGCGTTTGGGCGGCTGGTCCCGAAATTTATCAGTCTGCTTAGTAAGGGCTGGGCGGAAATTACTTTGGAGGGAATTCCGTCCAGTCACCTACTCTGGCTCCATGGACTTCAAAAGGCTGCAGATTCTGCGCGAGTTGGCGGACCGCCAAAGTGTGGGTGCCACAGCAGATGCCATGAATGTCACTGCTTCCGCCGTTTCGCAGCAGTTGAAGACGCTTCAGGCGGAATTGGGGGTGAGCCTGGTGGAAAAAGTCGGCAGGGGAGTGCAACTTACCGAAGCCGGGCAGGCCATGGCGGCCGCCGCGGCGGAAATCGCCACGGCCATGGCGCGCGCGGAGTCCACAGTGGACCGTTATCGACAGGGCTGGCAAACCCATGTTTCAGCGGCCTTCTTCCCCAGTGCCGCCGAGATGCTGCTGCCGGGAATGCTGCGTCGCGTTGCCGCTGTCCGGGGACTGGGCTTCGATGCCCATTTCGAGGATCCGGGCACTGCACACTTCGCTCCCTTGGTGGCCGACTACGACATTGTGCTGGCGCACAGTGTGGACGGGCCCGGGGTCTTCGCCGCGAGCGGACTCGCTGTGGTTCCACTGTTGGAGGAAGCCCTCGATGTCGCAATGCCTGCAGGACATCCCCTGGCAGCCGCAGAGCGGTTGACTCCGGAAGACGTGGTGGGCCATCCGTGGATCGGCGTTCCGGAGGGGTTCCCCTTCGACGCGGTTCTCCGGCAAATAGAGGTCCACGCGGGACGGCAGGCCTCGCGGGGCCAACGGTACCCGGACCTGAGGGTACTCGAAGCGCTGGTGGTGGCTGGTCACGGAATCTGCCTTTTGCCCCGCTATACGGCGCGGGCCAATGCCCGCAGGGGGCTTGTCCTTCGGCCTTTGACAGGCGTGAAGGCGAGCAGGAGCATCGTTGCCCTGGCACGGCAGGAGGTCGCTGCCCGGTCCACCATTGCCGGAGTCCTCGACATGCTCCAGGCCGAAGCTGCCGGGATTGCCAGGGAGTTGGATGACGCGCCCGCCCGGAAGTGAGCCCGCAGGGCGAAACTCCCACTGCCTTCCCGCAATATTCGGCTGATGCTGCTTAACCCGGCGGGGAACAGGGCCTGGGGACGCGTGGTGCACATAGACTTTGGACCATGACCGACACCAGCACTGCTTCAGAGAACGCGCCGGACATCAAACCCCGCAGCCGGGCCGTCACCGATGGCATCCACGCCGCTCCTGCACGCGGCATGTTCAGGGCCGTCGGCATGGGCGATGACGACTTTGCCAAACCCCAAATCGGCGTGGCGAGTTCGTGGAATGAAATCACCCCCTGCAACCTCTCCCTCAACCGTCTTGCGCAGGGCGCCAAGGAAGGCGTTCACGCAGGCGGCGGCTTCCCGATGCAGTTCGGCACCATCTCCGTGTCCGACGGAATCTCCATGGGCCACGAGGGCATGCACTTCTCGCTCGTCTCCCGCGAAGTCATTGCCGACTCCGTGGAAACGGTCATGCAGGCAGAACGCATTGACGGCTCCGTGCTGTTGGCCGGCTGTGACAAGTCCCTTCCGGGGATGCTCATGGCCGCTGCCCGCCTGGACCTCGCTTCGGTCTTTCTCTACGCCGGATCGATCATGCCCGGTTGGGTCAAGCTTGAGGACGGCTCGGAAAAGGAAGTCACCCTCATTGACGCTTTTGAAGCAGTCGGAGCCTGTGCAGCGGGCAAAATGAGCATGGAGGACCTCACCCGCATCGAAAAGGCCATCTGTCCGGGCGAAGGCGCCTGCGGCGGAATGTACACCGCCAACACCATGGCCTGCATCGGAGAGGCTCTTGGCATGTCCCTTCCCGGGTCTGCCGCGCCGCCGTCGGCAGACCGCCGTCGTGATGATTTCGCACGCAAGTCCGGCGAAGCGGTGGTGAACCTGCTGCGCCTTGGCATCACCGCCCGCGACATCATGACCAAGAAGGCCTTCGAGAATGCCATTGCGGTCACCATGGCCTTCGGTGGCTCCACCAACGCAGTGCTCCATCTTCTGGCCATCGCCCGAGAGGCGAACGTGGAACTGACGCTGGATGACTTCAACCGGATCGGCGACAGGATCCCGCACCTGGGCGACCTCAAGCCTTTCGGCCGCTACGTCATGACCGACGTCGACAAGATCGGTGGCGTGCCGGTCATCATGAAGGCACTGCTCGACGCCGGGCTGCTGCATGGCGACTGCCTCACCGTGACGGGCAAGACCCTCGCCGAGAACCTCGCCTCGATCAACCCGCCGGACCTCGACGGCAAGATCCTGCGCGCGCTCGACAACCCCATCCACAAGACCGGAGGCATCACCATCCTTCACGGTTCACTGGCACCTGAGGGTGCCGTGGTGAAGACCGCCGGCTTCGACGCCGACGTCTTTGAGGGAACTGCACGTGTGTTTGAGCGCGAACAGGGTGCGTTGGATGCCTTGGACAAGGGCGAAATCCACAAGGGTGATGTCGTCGTGATCCGCTACGAGGGTCCCAAGGGCGGGCCGGGAATGCGCGAAATGCTTGCCATCACCGGCGCCATCAAGGGCGCCGGCCTCGGGAAGGACGTCCTGCTCCTGACTGACGGCCGCTTCTCCGGAGGCACCACCGGTTTGTGCATCGGCCACGTCGCGCCCGAAGCGGTCGACGGCGGTCCCATCGCCTTTGTGAAGGACGGCGACCGCATCCGCGTCGACATCGCTGCCCGCTCGTTCGACCTCCTGGTGGACGAAGCCGAACTCGAGTCCCGGAAAGAGGGCTGGCAGCCCCTGCCGGCAAAGTTCACCAAGGGCGTCCTGGCCAAGTACGCAAAGCTCGTCCACAGCGCCTCCACGGGGGCCTACTGCGGATGATGTCCTGCCAGTGACTCCGCTCCACCCGAGGGGCGGAGTCCGGCAGGCGGACATCGCTGTCCAAATAGTGAGATACGATGGTGCTCAATTGACACGTATCTCACTTTGAGGGAACACTGAACGCATGATCACATTCGTTACCGTCGGCGTCGTCGTCCTTACCAAGCGCGTGGCTTAGCCCGACTGGTAACGAACCGTCACGCGCAAACCCCTCGAAGAGCCGGAAGGCTGAGGGGTTTTTTTATTTGCAAGACCCACCATTTGTAGATCCACTAAGGAAGAGTCCGATGAGCAAAGGATCGCCGATCAGCCCCTCGCTGATGGCTGCAAAGTCCGCTGGAGCCCACAAAGCTCCGGAAAAGGTCGACCGTACGGCTGAGGCCGTCGTCGTCGACGCTGCTGCACCTCTCTCTCCTGTACTTGGGCCGAACAACGTTGTACCCCCAACGGTGATGACCGGCTCGCAAGCAATTGTCCGTTCGCTCGAAGAACTCGGCGTGGACGATATTTTCGGTTTGCCCGGTGGCGCGATCCTGCCCACCTACGACCCCTTGATGGCCTCCAGCATGAATCACATCCTGGTCCGTCACGAACAGGGAGCCGGCCACGCCGCGCAAGGCTACGCCATGGTTACCGGACGGGTTGGCGTTTGCATCGCCACCTCGGGCCCCGGTGCCACCAACCTCGTTACCGCCATCATGGATGCCCACATGGACTCCGTGCCGATGGTGGCCATCACCGGCCAGGTATCCAGTGGAGTCATCGGCACCGATGCCTTCCAGGAAGCCGACATCGTGGGCATCACCATGCCCATCACCAAGCACTCGTTCCTGGTGACCGACCCCAACGACATCCCGCATGTCATGGCCGAGGCCTTCCACCTGGCCTCCACCGGCCGGCCCGGTCCCGTCCTGGTGGACATCGCCAAGGACGCACAGGTGGGCCAGATGACATTCTCCTGGCCTCCGAAAGTGGACCTGCCTGGATACCGACCCGTGGTCCGCGGCCACAACAAGCAGGTACGTGAGGCTGCCAAGCTGATCGCTGCGGCCAGCAAGCCTGTCCTGTACGTCGGTGGCGGCGTGGTCAAGGGCCACGCCTCCGCGGAGCTCATGGAGCTCGCTCTGGCTACCGGCGCCCCCGTGGTCACCACCCTCATGGCCCGCGGTGCGTTCCCCGACTCCCACCCCCAGCATGTTGGCATGCCCGGCATGCACGGGTCGGTTTCGGCCGTTACGGCACTTCAGCAGGCTGATCTGCTGATCACCCTCGGCGCCCGGTTCGACGACCGCGTTACCGGTGTTTTGAAGACCTTCGCCCCCTTTGCGAAGGTCATCCACGCTGACATCGACCCCGCTGAAATCTCAAAGAACCGGACGGCGGATGTCCCGATCGTAGGCTCGGTCAAGGAAATCATCCCGGAACTCACCGAGGCAGTGAAGACCCAGTTCGAGCTGAGCGGTGCACCGGACCTCGACTCCTGGTGGGCGTTCCTCGGCAACCTGCGCGAGACCTACCCGCTGGGTTGGACCGAGCCGGAAGACGGCCTGAGCGCGCCGCAGCGCGTGATCAAGCGCATCGGTGAGCTGACCGGACCTGAAGGCATCTACGTTGCGGGCGTGGGCCAGCACCAGATGTGGGCTGCCCAGTTCATCAAGTACGAGCGTCCGCACGCCTGGTTGAACTCGGGTGGAGCAGGCACCATGGGCTATTCCGTACCTGCCGCCATGGGCGCCAAGGTCGGCGAACCGGACCGCGTGGTCTGGGCCATCGATGGTGACGGCTGCTTCCAGATGACCAACCAGGAACTGGCCACCTGCGCCATCAACAACATCCCCATCAAGGTAGCCATCATCAACAACTCTTCGCTGGGCATGGTCCGCCAATGGCAGACCCTGTTCTACGAAGGCCGCTACTCCAACACGGACCTGAACACCGGCCATGACACCATCCGGATTCCGGACTTCGTCAAGCTGGCAGATGCCTACGGCTGCGCCGCACTGCGCTGCGAGCGTGACGAGGACATCGATGCGACCATCCAGAAGGCCCTTGAGATCAACGACCGTCCTGTGGTCATCGACTTCGTGGTGAGCCCCAACTCGATGGTCTGGCCGATGGTGCCCGCAGGCGTCAGCAATGACCAGATCCAGGTTGCCCGCAACATGACCCCGGAATGGGAAGAAGAGGACTAGGCATGACCCGTCACACACTGTCCGTTCTGGTAGAAGACAAGCCCGGCGTACTGACCCGCGTGGCCAGCCTCTTTGCCCGGCGTGCGTTCAACATCAACTCCCTGGCTGTGGGACCCACCGAGGTTCCCGGCATGTCCCGCATGACAGTGGTCGTCGACGCCGACGGCGACTTGATCGAGCAGGTCACCAAGCAGCTCAACAAGTTGGTCAACGTGATCAAGATTGTTGAACTGACTTCTGAATCTTCCGTACAACGCGACCACATCCTGGTCAAGGTACGTGCGGATGCCGCGACACGTCTGCAGGTTACCCAGGCTGCAGACCTGTTCCGTGCCGCCGTCGTCGACGTGTCCACAGACTCGTTGGTGATCGAGGCAACCGGTACCCCCGAGAAGCTCGCCGCACTCCTGTCAGTGCTCGAGCCATTCGGCATCCGTGAAATCGTGCAGTCCGGCACCTTGGCCGTTGGACGGGGATCCCGCTCCATGAGTGACAGGGCGCTTCGCTCCGCGTGAGCAATGCCTACGCGGGCAGTGCCCAGTACCGCAGCACCACAATCAATATCTAAGAAATCCACTCAAGAGGAGTTACGCAAGTGACTGAAATGTTCTACGACGACGACGCAGACCTGTCGATCATCCAGGGCCGCAAGGTAGCCATCGTTGGCTACGGTTCCCAGGGCCACGCCCACGCGCTCAACCTGCGCGATTCCGGCGTCGAGGTTGTCATCGCGCTCAAGGACGGCTCAAAGTCGGCCGCAAAGGCCGAAGACGCAGGCTTCACGGTCAAGAACGTTGCCGACGCTGCCGAATGGGCAGACGTCATCATGATCCTGGCACCGGACCAGCACCAGCGCTCGATCTACAACGACTCCATCAAGGACAAGCTGACCGAGGGCAAGGCCCTGGCCTTCGCACACGGCTTCAACATCCGCTTCGGTTACATCGAGGCTCCGGCCGGTGTCGACGTCATCCTGATCGCTCCGAAGGCACCGGGACACACCGTGCGCCGCGAATTCGAAGCCGGCCGTGGCATTCCGGACATCATCGCCGTCGAGCAGGACGCTTCCGGTTCCGCTTGGGACCTGGCCAAGTCCTACGCCAAGGCCATCGGCGGCACCCGCGCCGGCGTCATCAAGACCACCTTCACCGAAGAGACCGAAACGGACCTCTTCGGCGAGCAGTCCGTCCTCTGCGGCGGTGTCTCCCAGCTTGTCCAGTACGGCTTCGAGACCCTGACCGAGGCCGGCTACCAGCCGCAGATCGCCTACTTCGAGGTTCTTCACGAGCTCAAGCTCATCGTTGACCTCATGTGGGAGGGCGGCATCGCCAAGCAGCGCTGGAGCGTTTCGGACACCGCTGAGTACGGCGACTACGTCTCCGGCCCCCGCGTCATCACCCCCGAGGTGAAGGAAAACATGAAGGCTGTCCTCGCGGACATCCAGAACGGTGCTTTCGCCAAGCGCTTCATTGATGACCAGGACAACGGCGCTACCGAGTTCAAGGAACTCCGTGCCAAGGCCGAGAAGCACCCGATCGAAGAAGTTGGCCGCGAACTGCGCTCCCTCTTCTCCTGGCAGCAGCAGGACGCCGACTACGTCGAAGGCTCCGCAGCCCGCTGATTGACCACTGCCCGCTGATTAACCACTGTCCAGCAGTGATGCACCAGCGCTAAGCAACGACGCCCGCCCGGCAGGTTACAGCCGGGCGGGCTTCGCTGTTTCCCGACGCATTCCTCCACCGAATTGCCGGCACGCTGCTGCTGTGAACTTCTTCACATCCCCTCCGGTCCGGGCGTAACATCGCCCACCGGCTGGCGGAAACACCGCCCGGATTCGATATTCTGGGCTGGTCCCGGCGCCGTGCCCCGGGCCACGCATCCGCTCCTTGTCCAGTTCTGTCCCACGTTCTCCAAAGTAAGGTGCCACCCCGTGTCAGCCAGCAAACCCGTAGTCCTCCTCGCTGAGGAACTTTCGCCCGCAACAGTCGAGGCACTGGGCCCGGATTTTGAAATCCGCCAGACCGACGGCGCCGACCGTTCCCAGCTGCTGTCTGCCATCGCCGACGTCGACGCCATCCTGGTGCGCTCCGCCACCCAGGTTGACGCCGAAGCCATCGCCGCGGCCAAGAACCTCAAGGTCATCGCCCGTGCAGGCGTCGGCCTGGACAACGTGGACATCAAGTCCGCCACGCAGGCCGGTGTCATGGTGGTCAACGCACCGACCTCCAACATCGTCTCTGCCGCTGAGCTCACCGTGGGGCACATCCTCAGCCTCGCCCGCCACATCCCGCAGGCCAGCTCGGCGTTGAAGAACGGCGAATGGAAGCGATCCAAGTACACCGGCATCGAACTCTTCGAAAAGAAGATCGGCATCATTGGCCTGGGCCGCATTGGCGCTTTGGTGGCGGCACGCCTGCAGGGCTTCGAAACTGAAATCCTGGCCTACGATCCCTACATCACCTCGGCCCGGGCAGCGCAGCTTGGCGTCAAGCTGGTCACGCTCGATGAACTCCTGGAGAACTCCGACTTCATCACCATCCACATGCCCAAGACCCCGGAGACGGTTGGCATGCTTGGGGCTGACGCCTTCCGCAAGATGAAGGAATCCGCCTACGTCATCAACGTCGCCCGTGGCGGCCTCGTGGACGAAGAAGCACTCTACGTTGCCCTGAAGGAAGGCCAGATTGCCGGCGCAGGCGTGGATGTCTTCGTCAAGGAGCCCAGCACCGACCTGCCGTTCTTCGAACTGGACAACGTCGTCGTCACCCCGCACCTGGGCGCCTCCACGGATGAAGCCCAGGAAAAGGCCGGCGTGTCCGTGGCAAAGTCCGTCCGCCTGGCGCTGGCCGGCGAACTGGTGCCGGATGCCGTGAACGTAGCCGGCGGCGTCATTGCCCCCGACGTCCGTCCGGGCATCCCGCTGATCGAAAAGCTGGGCCGGATCTTCACTGCGCTTACCCATGCATCGTTGACGCAGATCGACGTCGAAGTTGCCGGTGAGATCTCCGCTTTGGACGTCAAGGTGCTGGAGTTGGCAGCCCTGAAGGGTGTGTTCGCCGACGTCGTCACCGAGCAGGTTTCCTACGTGAACGCGCCCGTCATCGCCGAGCAGCGCGGCATCAACACCCGGCTCATCACCACTCCCGACGCCGAGGACTACCGGAACGTCCTGACCATCCGTGGTGCCCTCAGTGACGGTTCGCAGATCTCCGTGGCCGGTACCCTCACCGGTCCCAAGCAGGTGGAGAAGCTGGTGGGCGTCAATGGCTACGACGTCGAAATTCCGATCAGCGAGCACCTGGTGGTGGTGGCTTACTCGGACCGCCCCGGCGTGATCGGCACCATCGGCCACATCCTCGGCATGAACAACATCAACATTGGTGGCATGCAGGTTGCCCGCCAAACCGAGGGCGGCCAGGTGCTGGCGCTCCTGACCATCGACAGCTCTGTTCCGCAGCAGGTACTGGAGGCCATCAAGGCCGGTATCGGTGCGGACATGGTCCGCGAAGTGGACCTGGAAGACTGATCCACATCAGCTGAAGATCGCGTGCCGGCGACACACCCATGGCACGCAGAAGTGGCCGGTCTGCTTACAATGGCTGGGTCCGGGATTCGGACCCGGCAGCAGGCCGGCCACTACTTTCAGCACATTCAGCCCGGTATTCCGCTGTGTTTTTTCAGGAATCCCGGACAACGTGTGCGCGCCCGCTATCAAGGTCCCAGGGAGCCCAATGAACGCCGTCCAAAGGTTCATCAGAAGCCGTGTGCTGCTGCTGACCGCGGCCATTTTGATCGTCGCCATGTGCTTGTCCGTCCTCGTCCAGAGCCAGTCGCAGGCGGCTCTGAACAGGACAGTCGACGAGAACTCGCGGGGACTCTACGACATCCTGGTCCAGGCGAAGCCGGACCAGTCACAAAATGGCGACGGCGGTGCATTGATCCAGCCGGAAATCGCCAACGGCCAGGGTGGGATCAGCTTTGACCAGCTGGAGAAGATCCGCGGAATGGGCCAGACTGCCGTCGCAGCGCCCATCAGCCTGGTCTCGCGGGTATCGCAGAATCTTGAAGCTCCGCGATTGAACGCGATGGACTACCTGGGCTACAACGCAGGCCTCGCCGGCGCTGTCACCGCCGGCGACCCGTCCGCCATGGACTCCAGCAAATGGCCGGCAGCGGAGTCGGTGTTCTCGGATTCTCCCAAGAAGTACCGCTTGACCGCATCAGCCACCAGCTCCGACGGAGTCAAGGAGCAGACGCTCTTCAAGACCAGCGCCGAAGGCACCCTGGGCAAGGGACGCCTCGTTCAGGAGCAGGCAGCCGGTGGCAGCAACGTCCGGATCGCCGGTCCGGATGGCGAAACGGGCATCAAGTTCCCGGCTCCCGCCCTGGGCTCCGAGCACAACCTCTTCAATCTCTCCGTGGCGCTTCCCATGGCGCCTGAGGTGACCGAGTCCGTCGTCGCCGTCGATCCCGCCGCCGAAAGGGCGTTGCTGGGTTCTGCGGGAGACTTCCTTGCGCCGTTGGAGAAGGCTCCGCCGGCAGACGCCCGCGACGCCGGTGCAATCGGCCGCCATTTCGAAAGCCTCTTCACCACGGGCCTGAGCATGCAGCAACTGGAAGAGGGCCCTGATTTCCTTGGCGTGAAGCTCAAGTATTGGGCACCGCTGATGACGCAGTACCAGCAAGCCAAGCGCGACGGCCTGCTGACCGCTGATTCGAAAGCCATTCCCTTGATTGTCCGCACGGGCACGTCCCTGGACCTGAAGTACTCGGTGAAGATCGAGGAACTCGATTCCAACGGCAAGGTGGTCAAGGACGTGGGAACCGTCACCCGTTCCCTGGACAAGGACTACCTGCCCTTCGTCTCCAAGTCTCCGTTCGCCCTTGAATGGCCCGGCTCCACTGACCACAGCCAACTCCTGGGCAGCACCGCTGCCTTCGGCCAGGGCTTGTACAACCCGGCAACGTGGAGCACGACGTTCGCGGCGGCGCCGCAGTACAAGGACGGCGATGAGGCTGCCAACGGCGCCTCCGACAAGAGCGCGACGCCGGGGGACTGGGTTACCGTCAACCGCTTGCCTGAGAAGTCCTCTTTCGGTGCCGCTGTGGACCAGACGCAGCGCAAGCCCGTGGACGAGCGTTCGTACCGGGAAGACCTCGAGACGGGTAAAAAGCCTGCCGCGCCTTTGCCCATGGTGTACGGCACCTTCGATCCTTCCGCAGTCCAGGCCGCTGCCGGTGACGTCAACAAGTTGCCGTTGGGCGGTTACGATCCCACGCCCATGACGCTGACCAAGGATGCCGAAGGCAAGGATGTCGCCAGCGCGGAGCTCAAGCCTTCGCTCAGTGCAACGGGCCTCGTCAGCCAGTCTGCCGGTGCCATCACCGACTACTACGGCCTTGCAGCGGCGCGTGGCTACGACTCCAACGCCAATGTCATCGACGCCGTTCGGGTCCGCGCGAACGCCGCCGGCAACTGGAAGACGGCACAGCCCGAGGTCGAGAAGCTGGCATCCCAGATCCGCGACCTCGGCTTGGAAGCTACGGTCGTGGCAGGTTCGGCGCGTGAAGACGCCAACATCTTCGTTCCCGGATACAGCAAGGACGACGCCGGCAAGGAGTCTGCTCTGGGCACTGTCCAGCAGTCCTGGGTGCGGCAGAATGCGGCCGACGCCGTGTCCGGATCTCTGACCGGAACCAACATCACCCTGCTCTTCCTGACACTGCTGGGGGCCACCCTCCTGACCGGAGCGTCCACCGTCAGTTACATCCGCCAGCGCAGGAGCGAGGCAGGAATCCTCCGCGCCATGGGCTGGACGCAAAAGCGCATTCGCTCCTGGGTTTTGGAAGAGTTCGCCGTTGGTGCTGCCGCCCTTGCCGCAGCGGGCGTCATCTTGAGTTTGCTGAGCTGGAACATCGCCACCGTCATCGTCTCGGTGACCATGCTGCTCATCTACAGTGCCGCTGCCCTGCTCGCAGCCCAGCAGCTTCGGCACCGCGTTGTGATCGACCAGGAGCCGCAGCACGACGAGCGGCTGGTAACGGTGGACTCGCCCCTGACGTTCGCCAACAGGCAGCTGACCACCAACCGGTTCAACTCCATCTCCCTTGCCGTAGCCGTCGGCGTGTTCGGCGCCGCAGTCGGTGCCCTGATTGCCTTGCTGATCGACATCCCCCGCGCGGCAGGTGCCAGCGCGCTCAGTGGCCTGGCCGCAGCCAGCATCGCCCTGCCGAGCGTGACCCTTGCTGTCTTCGGCGTCGTAGTCGGCCTCCTGTTGACCCTGGTCACCGGAAGGTTCGAGCTCCACGCCAAGCGCGAGTACCTGGGTACGCTGCGGGCCATGGGCTGGAACCCGGACATGCTGGGCCAGGTCCGGTTCTTCGAAAACGCACTTGTCGGCACAGTGGCACTTCCCCTGGGTGTCCTCGGTGCCCTGGGGCTCGGGTTGCTCCTTGCCCCCTACGCAGCCCTGTGGGCCGGGCTCGCCGGCCTGCTGGCCGTAATTTGCTGGATTCCCATTGCAACGAAAGTAGTCAAATGACTGACAACCTCAACCCCGAGCTGAAGGCCACCCCGGAAACAACGGAAGAGTCGCTGCAGACCCGCGCCAACACGATCGTCAGGGCTGCCGACCACGCAACCCCCCTGGAACTGAGCCGGGTCACCATCCACTACGGCGGCGACAAGGGCGGCGCGGAGGAAGTCGACGTCGTCGATGACTTCAACCTCACCCTGCACGCAGGCGAGATGCACTGTGTCGCCGGCCGAAGCGGCTCTGGCAAGACCAGTATCCTGACGGTCAGCGCGGGACTGACGCTGCCGACGTCGGGCAAGGTCTTCTGGGAGGGCCAGCCCCTGGACGGCATGGGCGACGACGAAATCGCCGACCGCCGCCGGGCACTGATCGGCTACGTGGACCAGGGCGGCGCCTTGATCGATGGCATGAGCGCCCTGGAGAACGTGCTGCTTCCTGCTGTCCCGGATGGCGAAGTTGAACAGCGCACCGAAATGGCAAAGGACCTCCTTGACCTGGTGGGCCTCGGGCGCCGTATGCGCCACCGCCCGGCCCAGCTCTCCGGCGGTGAGCGCCAGCGTGTGGCGATCGCGCGTGCCTTGATCCTCGGCACACGCGTGCTGGTGGTCGACGAACCCACGGCAAGCCTTGACCGGGCTGCAGCGAACCGCATCATCGGCATCCTCAAGGACACCACCAGCGATGGCATCGCTGTACTCGTCGCGTCACACGACCACGAGCTGGTCCGCCTCAGCGATACGCTGACGGAACTTAACTAAGCTATTTCATTCGAAAAAAAGGTAACTTCTTAGAGTGACGTCTCCAGAGAAATCCCCGTTCTACATCACCACCGCCATCAGTTACCCCAATGGTGTGCCGCACATCGGCCACGCCTATGAGGTCATTGCCACTGATGCCATGGCACGCTTCAAGCGCCTTGACGGCCATGAAGTGTTCTTCATGACGGGGACGGACGAGCACGGCCTCAAGATGCAGCAGTCGGCGGAGAAGGAAGGCATCTCCGCCAAGGAGCTGGCAGACCGGAACTCCGCAGCGTTCAAGCAGATGAGCCAGGACCTGGGCATCTCCTACGACCGCTTCATCCGCACCACCGACCAGGACCACTACGCGGCCTCGCAGGCCATCTGGAAAAAGATGGAAGCCAACGGCGACATCTACCTTTCCAAGTACGAAGGCTGGTACTCAGTCCGCGACGAGGCCTACTACGTCGAGGACGACACCGTAGTGAAGGAGGACGGTCTCCGCTACTCCAAGGAAACGGACACCCTGGTCAGCTGGACCGCGGAGGAAAGCTACTTCTTCCGGCTCTCCAACTACCAGGAAAAGCTCCTGGCGCTTTACGAAGAACAGCCGGAGTTCGGCGCACCGCAGTCACGCTTCAACGAGGTCATCAGCTTTGTCAGGCGCGGACTGGAAGACCTGTCCATCAGCCGCACGACCTTCGACTGGGGTGTTCCGGTTCCGGGCGATGCGAAGCACGTCATGTATGTGTGGGTTGATGCCTTGACCAACTACCTGACAGGCGTGGGCTACCCGGACGTCGAGTCAGAGTCGTTCAAGAAGTTCTGGCCAGCGGATGTGCATGTGATCGGCAAGGACATTTCGCGGTTCCATGCGATCTACTGGCCCGCGTTCCTGATGAGTGCGGGGCTGGAACTTCCGCAGCGCGTCATGATCCATGGCTTCTTGACCAACAACGGCGTGAAGATGTCCAAGTCGTTGGGCAACGTCGTGGCGCCCCAGGACTTCGTGGCACAGTACGGACTGGACCAGTGCCGTTACTTCTTCCTCCGCGAAGTTCCGTTTGGTGCTGACGGTAATTACAACCACGAAGCCATCGTGGGCCGCATGAATGCCGACCTTGCCAACAACTTCGGCAACCTTGCCCAGCGTTCCTTGTCCATGGTGGCGAAGAACTGCGATGGAAAGGTCCCGCAGCCGGGTGCCTTCACGGCCGAGGACGAAGCACTCCTTGCACAGGCAGGAGCCTTGCTGGAGACCGCGCGCAGTGCCTTTGAGAAGCAGGAGTTCAGCCGGGCGCTCGAAGCCATGTGGACGGTGTTGGGTGACACGAACGCCTACTTCGCCGAGCAGGCTCCGTGGGTACTGCGGAAGACCGACCTCGACCGGATGAACACGGTCCTGTACGTCACGCTGGAGGTCGTGCGGATCATTGCGATCCTCGCCCAACCCGTGATGCCGTCGTCGTCCGCCAAGCTCCTGGACGTGCTGGGACAGCCCGAAGGTGAGGCTCGCCAGTTCTCCGCCATTGCCACGCCCCTGGTGGCGGGGACCGAATTGCCGGCGCCCGCACCGGTCTTCCCGCGCTACGAAGAACCCGCTGAGGCCTAAGCCCTAAACGCTCTCTCACGTAATACCAACAAAAAGAAACGCTCTCTCACTTCCCGCCCGATTCGGCGGCAAAGTGAGAGAGCGTTTCTTGTAAGACCCGCCGAATGTGAGCGAGCGATCAGGCGGTGGCGAGGCCCTCCACAGGCGACAAGCGCGCCGCGCGCCGCGCCGGGATCACCGAGGCCAGGAGCCCTGCCACCACGGCCACCCCAAACACAGCAGCCAACTGCAGCCAAGGCACCGTGGGAACCACGTTGGCCAAGTCGCCCAAGGTCGCCTGCGCGCCGAGCCATCCATAGACGATCCCCATGCCGGCGCCCATGACGGCCGCAACACCTGCAACGAGCACGGCCTCGATGGCCAACATCCCGCGCAGCTGACCGGTCGTCAGGCCGAGGGCACGCAACAGCGAGTTCTCGCGGGTGCGCTCCAGGACTGACAGGGACAAGGTGTTGGCTACGCCGATCAACGCAATCACAACGGCGACACCCAGCAGACCTGTAACCACCAACAGCAGGACATCGATGATGCTGTTGAACGTTACGCGCTCGATGGCCGCACCGCTGACAGTCCGTTCGTGGACTCCCAGGGCCGAAGCGATGTCCTTCTGGATGGCTTGGACACGGTCACCGGAGACGGAATCATCCAGCTTCACCCACACCATCCCGGGGGTTTCCGGCAGGGGACCGGAACTGATGCTGGAGGACTCGACGAATGCCGGAACATGCCGCGTCCGCAGGACCTTCGAGTCGAGCGTGACGTTGCCGCCCGCCGTCGTCATGCTTGCTGCACCCTCCGGTGAATCTTCGGGCAGGTAGACCGTACCGGGAACCGGCTTGAGGTTGTTATCGCGCAGTACTGACGCGGCATCGCCGGCGGACAGACCATAAACCGTGGCGGCACCACCGCCCGTGTCGTCATGGATAGTACCGAGCGGCTGAAGCAGGACCGCTGCGCTGACGCCGTCGAGCCCTTTGATCCGGGCGACCGCCTGCGCGGTATCTGCCGATCCGGCCGTCTGTGCGGCGAGGTCCACGGGGTAGTTCTCAGCAAGCGTGTCGTTGAACGCCTGACGGGAGGTAGCTGCGCCGGTCATCATGAGGGACACCAGCGTGACGCCGATAAGCAGCGCGGCAGCAGTCGCCGAGGTGCGGGCCGGATTGCGCGTGGCGTTCACCGCTGCGAGCTTGCCCGGAACCCCGGCCGGTGCCGCGAGACGCCCGGCCAAGGCAACCACTCCGGGAATGAACAGCGTAGAACACAGCAGGATGCCCACGAAGGAGACCGCACCGCCCAGCAGGGCAACCCCAAGGACCACGTTGACGCTGCCGTACACCAGCAGGGCAGCTCCGCCCACCAAGGCCAGCAGACCCACGAACAGCCTGACCTTGCCGCGACGGTTCCGCACTGACGCGTCGTCCGCAGGCCGCAAGGCGGCAAGAGGCGCGACGGCGGTGGCCGCCTTCGCGGGGACCAGCGCCGCAACGACTGTCAGGAACGTTCCGGCCACCAAACCGGCAATAATGGCCGACGGCGGTACGGCCAACGTAGCGAAGGCCTGCTCGGGCTGCGACTTGGCCCAGGCGATCAGGGCAGTCATCAAGCCTGTGGCGGCCAGGACGCCCAATACCGAGGAGACGACTCCGACAACCAGCGACTCCAGCATCACCGAGCCCCGGATCTGGCCGCGCCCTGCGCCCAGGCAACGCAGGAGCGCCAATTCCCTGGTCCGCTGCGCCACCAGGACAGAGAACGTATTGGCAACCACCAGGGTGGAGACCAGTATGGCAATCCCGGCGAAGGCAAGGAGGACAATCGTCAACTGGTCGTGCCCGGCGCTCAGCATGGCCACTGTCGAAGTGACTTTCTCCTGGGCTGTTTCCAGTACGGGCCCCACCGCGCCGGCAGCCTCCATGCGATGGGCGATGTAGTCCTTGGCAGCGGAAACGTCTTCACCGGGTTTGAGGGCGAATTGCAGGCCCGCGTATCCCGCCCCCGCGTCCTGGACTGCGTTCAGTACGGACTCGGAGGAAAGCAGCTGGGCCGCCGAGGAAGAGAAGGGGTCGTTGGTGGCCTGGATCAAGCCCGAGATAGTAACTTTGGCGTTCTTGACCGGACCTCCGCCATGCAATTCCAGTGTGCTGCCTACTGCCAAGCCGAGGTGCTCGGCGGACTTGACGTCAATGGCTGCTTCCAAGGCGTTGCCGGGCATGGAGCCCGAGGCAAGCACAGCACTTTCCAAGGATGCCGGCGCAGTATTCCGCAGCTTCCCGTATTGCTCGCCGCCGCCGGCCTCAAAGGTCACGTACGTGGAGCGTTCGGCGTAGCTGGCTTCCACAGCAGGGGAGGAAGCTGCAGCATCCACGGCGGCCTGGGAGAAAGCTTCACCACTCTTCGACGTAGCCACCAGATCGGCGTTTCGATAAGCCTCGCCGATGCTGGCCCCCAGAGAAGCATTGGTACTTGCGCCCACCATGAGCGTTGAGGAAAGGAACATGACGGACAGCATCACGGCAAGCCCGATGGCTATGAAACGCCGGTAATGCGTCGTCAATTGGGACAGGGCAACCCGCAGCATGCTTCAGGCCCCCAGCTTGCCAAGGGCGGTCAGGACGGAGTCCGCCGTGGGCTGGTGGATCTCGCCCACCAGGCCGCCGTCGCTCATCAACACCACACGGTCTGCGTAACTGGCCGCCATGGGGTCATGGGTAACCATGATGATGGTCTGGCCCATCTCCAGGCTGCTGCGGCGCAGCAGCGCCAGCACCTCACCTCCCGCTCTGGAGTCCAGGTTGCCCGTGGGTTCGTCACCGAATACGACGTCGGGACGGGTCAGCAGCGCCCGGGCTACTGCCACGCGTTGCTGTTGGCCGCCGGAGAGCTCGTGGGGGCGGTGCTTCAACCTGTCCTTCAACCCAAGGGTGCTTACGACCGTATCCAGCCAACCGGCGTCGGCCGTTGTTCCCGCCAAGGCGAGCGGCAGCGTGATGTTCTGCTCGGCCGTCAGGGTAGGGACCAGGTTGAAGGCCTGGAACACGAAGCCGATCCGTTCCCGCCGGAGAGCTGTGAGCTGTCGGTCACTGAGTCCGGTGAGCTCGGTTCCACCCAGGAGGATGCGCCCCGAGTCAGCGGTATCCAGGCCCGCCAGGCAGTGCATCAGCGTGGACTTGCCCGAACCGGAGGGACCCATGATGGCCGTGAACTTCCCGGCGTCGAAACTCACCGAGACTTCGTTCAAGGCGGTCACTCTGGTGTCGGCGCGACCGTAGCTCTTGGTCAGTTTGAAAGCCTCGACGGCGGGACGGGCGGTGTCCGACGCCGCCTGATGGCCGGTTCCGGGAGGGTGGGGGAGAGGCGTGAATGTCGTCATGGTTCCACGCTATTGTCGGGCCCGGGCCTGCGGGATCGGGCTGTGGACCCATTGTCGCCGGCCGGTGCTCATACCCTGGTCTGAGCCGGCCTAGGTCCCCGGGGCCACAACGCCTGTCTCATAGGCGATGACCACCACCTGGACACGGTCCCGCGCTCCCAGCTTGGCCAGGATATGTCCCACATGTGTTTTCACCGTGGCTTCGGACAGGAATAGCCCTGCCGCGATTTCCGGATTGGACTTGCCCTGGGCGATGAGCTGGAACACCTCGCGCTCGCGGTTCGTGAGGGTTTCGACGGCGGCCGCGTGCTCGCTCTGCTCGGGGGTCTGGGTCCTGAGCAGGGGTGCCACGTGGTCCAGCAGGCGGCGGGTGGTCGATGGTGCGATCACCGCGTCGCCCCGGTAGACAGTGCGGATGGCTTCGAGCAGTTCTTCAGGCGGGGCATCTTTCAAGAGGAACCCGCTGGCACCGGCCTGGATGGCTGCCAGCGCATACTCGTCCAGGTCGAACGTCGTGAGGACAACGATCTTGATGTCCGCACGTTGTGAACCAGCAGGTTGGGCTGCTGCCTGTTCCAGGATGCGCCGGGTTGCCTCAATTCCGTCCATGCCGGGCATGCGGACGTCCATGAGGACCACGTCGGCGGTGGTGGCGCCCAGTGCTTGGATGGCTTCAATCCCGTTGCCTGCCTCGGCTACCACGTCGAGATCAGGTTGCGAGTTGATGAGCATCCCAAGGCCCGAACGGACCAGCTGCTGGTCATCGACGAGGGCAACCCGGATGGGTGCTGGCAGTTCAGGCATTGCTAGGCCTCCGAATAGGGAATGAATGCGGACACTCGAAAGCCACCGCCTTGTTCGGGGCCGGCTGTCAAGGAACCATCGTAGAGCGAGACGCGCTCAGCCATTCCCGGCAGCCCGTTCCCGCCACCTGCAGCCGGCGGATCGGCAGCGGCGCCCCGGCCGTCGTCGACGATGTCCAGCTGCAGGCCCCGGGCCTGCCAGCTCAGCGTCAAGTTGGCCGTTGCCTTGGGACCCGCGTGCTTCATGACGTTGGTCAGGGCCTCTTGGATGATGCGGTACGCAGTGAGTTCCGCCCCGGCGGGAAGAGGGCGCCGCGGTGTCCCGACGTGCTGGTAGCCCACTTGGAGACTGGCCGCCCGGAAGCCCAGGAGCAGTTCATCCAGGTCCGAAAGCCTTGGCTGCGGACGCGTGGTGGAATCGCCGTCTGAGCGCAGGATGCCCAGCAAGCGCCGCATCTCACCCAGCGAATCCCTTCCCGTGGCGGCGATGGTGGCCAGGGCTTCGGTGGCAAGTTCGGGTTTCGCTGCGGCGGCGTATCTCGCACCGTCTGCCTGCGTGATGATGACAGACAGCGAGTGCGCCACGATGTCGTGCATCTCGCGGGCGATGTGGGAACGTTCGTCGGCGGCGGCCAGTTTCCGTTCCTGGGACTGCTCCACTTCCATCCGGCGGGTACGGTCCTCGAGGGCCTGGAGCTGGAGCCTGCGTACGCGGGTGAGGTCACCGAGCGTCCAGCTCACCAGGACCAGCATCCAGATCAGCACCGTGTAGAGCGCCCCGATGGTCAGGCCCATGATGCCCGACTCCACACTGCCTGTGTATTCGCGCGTCGTGAGCATCACCCCACCCACCAGGCCGGCCACCAGTACTGTGCGGCTTGCCCACGTCGGACCATAAGCAGCGGTGGCATAGATGATCAGCGGAACGGCAATTTGGCCGGCTACAGGTTCAGCGCCGACGGCCCACTGGATAAGGCACACGAGGATGACGACGCCGGCCGCCACTGCCGGGCGCGTCCGTCGCCACGCGAGCGGCAACAGAAGGGCGCAGGACAGCACGAACAGCCAAGGCCGGTCGGCGAGCAGGTAGACGGGACCGAAGAGCAGGATGAGAAGGCAGGTTGCCGTCAAGTCCACTGTGAAGCGGTTGATCCGGAACCATTCATATACTGCGTGCCTTCTGTCCACGCTATGACTCTATGCGTTGTGTCCGGGCGCGGGCATCATGCCCTGGTTGGATGTCCCGACTAGGGCTGTTCAAGGAGTGAGACGATTTTGACCAGCATGTGGATTGCTTGGCTAGATAGACCTATGAGTGCATCGTCCATCAATCTCGCTGTTATCCCCGGCGACGGCATCGGCCCGGAGGTCATCGCCGAAGCCGTCAAGGTCCTTGAAAAGGCTGTCGCCGCCGAAGGCGTCACCCTTGAGCAGACCCACTACAAGCTCGGTGCCCAGCACTGGCTTGAGACAGGCGAGACCCTGCCCGACGAGGTTCTTGAAGATCTCCGGACGCGCGATGCCATCCTCTTCGGCGCCGTGGGCGCAGCACCTGGTGATACCCGCATTCCCTCAGGCATCATCGAACGCGAGATGCTGCTCAAGCTCCGCTTCAGCCTGGACCACTATGTGAACCTGCGTCCTTCCCGACTGTACGGAACTGTGGGCAGCCCCTTGGCCGACCCCGGAACCATTGACTTCATTGTGGTCCGCGAAGGAACCGAAGGACCCTACGTCGGCAACGGCGGCACCTTGCGCGGCGGAACACCGCACGAGGTAGCTACCGAAGTTTCGCTCAACACCGCCCATGGAGTGGAGCGCGTGGTCCGGGACGCCTTCCGTCGGGCCAACGAACGCCCACGCAAGCACGTCACCCTCGTGCACAAGCACAATGTCCTGGTTTTCGCAGGGCATCTGTGGAAGCGCACGGTGGAAGCAGTGGCGCAGGAGTTCCCTGACGTCACCCACGATTACCTGCACATCGACGCGGCCACCATCTTCATGGTGACCAACCCTTCGCGCTTCGATGTGATCGTCACCGACAACCTGTTTGGCGACATCCTCACCGACCTCGCTGCTGCCGTCACGGGCGGCATCGGCTTGGCGGCCTCCGGGAACATCAACATGGACCGCACAGCACCGTCCATGTTCGAACCTGTCCACGGCTCAGCTCCGGATATCGCCGGACAGCAAAAAGCCGATCCCACCGCGGCCATCCTCTCCGCAGTGCTCCTTTTGGACCACCTTGGCTACACCACGGCGGCCCGAAAGATCGAAGCGGCAGTTGTTGCCGACGTCGAGAACCGCACCGGCGAACCGCGCAGCACCGCTGCCATCGGTGACGCCATCGCGGCCGCACTTTAGGCCCATTACGCAGGCGTAAGCTTGTCTTGAATTATTTATCTGCTTCCCTGGTCCATCGCTGAACCACACCCTTTTTGGGGCCCGGTTCGCCATGCCAGGTAGCTGACTGTGGAGGAAACATGACTCAGACTGCCCATGGCGTCGAATTCAGCCAGCAGCTCTCGGAAAACCCGAAGTCTGCTGAGGAGCGTGCAGCCATCCTGGCGAACCCAGGCTTTGGCGACTACTTCACCGACCACACCGCCGTCGTCGACTACAAAGTCGACGCCGATGGCAATGGCGGTTGGCAGAATGCCCGGATCGAACCCTACGGCCCCATCTCCTTGGATCCTTCGGCGGCGGTCCTGCACTACGGCCAGGAGATCTTCGAGGGCCTCAAGGCCTACCGTCACGCCGATGGTTCCGTGTGGACCTTCCGTCCCGAGGCCAACGCGGCGCGCCTGAACAAGTCGGCCCGCCGGCTCGCCCTTCCGGAACTGCCCGAAGAGTACTTCCTGGGCGCCATCCGCGAACTCGTGCAGGCGGACCAGGAATGGGTTCCCTCCGGCGACGGCGAGGCTCTGTACCTTCGTCCGTTCATGATCGCCACGGAGGCCTTCCTGGGTGTTCGGGCCGCACGCGAAGTGTCCTTCCGCGTCATCGCATCGCCTGCCGGCAACTACTTCGGCGGCGAGCTCAAGCCGGTCTCCATCTGGATCTCCCGTGAGTATGCCCGTGCTGGCCGTGGCGGAACTGGAGCGGCCAAGTGCGGCGGCAACTACGCCGCTTCGCTGATCGCGCAGCAGGAAGCCGAAGCCAACGGCTGCAAGCAGGTTTTGTTCCTGGACCACTTCAACGACGACGCCGTGGAAGAGCTTGGCGGCATGAACGTCTTCTTCGTCATGAAGGACGGTTCCTTGGTGACTCCCGCCCTCAGCGGCACCATCCTCGAAGGCGTTACGCGCATGTCGGTGATCCAGGTGGCCAAGGACATGGGCCGCGAGGTTTCCGAGCGCAAGATCACCTTGGACGAATGGCGCGACGGCGTTGCTTCCGGTGAGATCACCGAAGTGTTCGCCTGCGGTACTGCAGCCGTGATCACGCCGATCGGTGTTCTCAAGGATGCAACCGAATTCATTGGCGCAGAAGATGCCAAGGCCGGAGAAACCACCATGGCCATCCGCGAGAAGCTTCTGGGTATCCAGACCGGAACGGTCGAGGACACCCACGGCTGGCTGACCCGCCTGGTCTAGCCAACCGAACACACGACGGCGGCCGGTCACCTTTGATTCGCAGAGGTGACCGGCCGCCGTCGTGCGTTCCAGACGCTCGCTCACATCCCACCGGTTTGGTCCAGACGCTCGCTCACGTCCCGCCGGTTTGATCCAGACGCTCGCTCACACCCCGCCGGTTTGATCCAGACGCTCGCTCACGTCCCGGGCGTCCTTGGGCCTCGGTCTTGGTGTGATTGAGGGTTGGGGTGAACGGGCAGGGATGTGATGGAGGGTTGGGGTGAAGGGGCAGGGATGTGATGGAGGGTTGGGGTGAAGGGGCAGGGATGTGATTGAGGGTTGGGGTGAAGGGGCAGGGATGTGATTGAGGGTTGGGGTGAAGGGGTGGGGATGTGATGGAGGGATGGAAGTAGTGCCAAGATGGGATGGTGACTTCTGAACCAACGGCGACTCCGGATGGCCCGTCCCCAACCGACGGCACTTCTTCCCTGCAGCGCAGCAGCGAACTGACGCGCTTCCGGCTCGCTCCGAACCCCGGTCCGATGAGCCTGGACGGCACCAACTCCTATGTGATCGGTGTGCCGGGTTCCGGCCATGTGGCCGTTGTGGACGCAGGCCCGAGCGATGAGAAGCACCTGGCGGAGTTGGCAGCCGCCGGCGTGGTCGACGTCGTCCTCATCACCCACCGCCATGCCGACCACACCGAAGCATCCGCGCGCTTCCACGAGCTCACGGGGGCTCCGGTCCGGGCAGCGTTGGAAGAGCATTGCCACGGCGGTGAAAAGCTTAGCGACGGTGAGGTCCTGAACGCAGGCGGCGTCGAAATCCGTGTCCTGGCAACCCCCGGCCACACCTCGGATTCAGTCTGTTTCCACCTGCCGGATGACGGGCCCCGGGGATCGGTCCTCACGGGCGACACCATTCTTGGCCGGGGCACCACGGTGCTGGACTATCCGGATGGCCGGCTGGGGGACTACCTTAACAGCCTGGACCGCCTCGAAGCCCTCGGCGCAGCAACCCTGCTCCCGGCCCACGGTCCAGTCCTCCCAGCCCTCGATGAGAAGTGCCGTGAGTACCGCGACCATCGCCAGCAACGCCTGGACCAGATCCGGGCAGCCCTGGAGCAGGTTGGCCGGGACGCCACCATCGCGCAGGTCACCGACGTTGTCTACGCCGACGTCGATCCTTCCGTCCGGTGGGCGGCTGAAACGTCGGTGGCGGCGCAGCTGGATTACCTTCGAAGCTAAGCGGTGACTGTAGGCTTGAGCCCATGCGTATCGCCCGGTTTGTAGTTGATTCTGATCCCCTTTACGGCGTTGTCGAAGGCGAGCCCGGCAGTGAGGAAATCACTGTCATCAACGGTGACCCTTTCTTCAACGGCGTTGAACGTACCCACGTGAAGCACAAGCTGGAAGACGTTCGGCTCCTGGCCCCGATTATTCCGCGCAGCAAGGTCATTGGTGTTGGCCGCAACTTCGCAGAGCACGCCGCGGAACTCGGCAATGAAGTCCCGCAGCAGCCGTTGCTTTTCCTCAAGCCGAACACCTCTGTGATCGGTCCGAACGATCCCATCGTCCTTCCCGAGTTCTCGGAGGAAGTCTCCTTCGAAGCAGAGCTCTGCGTCGTGATCGGCCGGATTTGCAAAGACGTTGCGGAAGATCGCGTGGACGACGTCATCTTCGGCTACACCTGCGGCAACGACCTCACGGCCCGCGACGTGCAGAAGACGGACCTCCAATGGGCACGCGCCAAGGGCTTCGACACCTCGGCACCCCTTGGGCCGTGGATCGAAACAGAGCTCGACCACGAGGACCTCTCCATCCAGGGCCGGCTGAACGGCGAGATCCGCCAGGACGGCAGCACCAACCAGATGATCCGCGGCGTCCGCGAGCTCGTGTCGATCGTCTCGCACGCATTCACGCTGCTCCCCGGAGACGTCATCATGACCGGAACCCCGGCCGGCGTCGGGCTTGTCAGCGAAGGCGACCGCTTCGAGGTCGAGATCGAAGGCATCGGACGCCTGTCCAACCCGGTCGTCCGCCGCTAGGCGGAACACGGCCAAAGCACGACGGCGGCAGTCACCTTTTCGCAAGGAAGGCGACTGCCGCCGTCGTCCGCATTAATCCGGGAAACTGAGTCGGTGCCAAGCGGTAAAGTTGGAACTACTATGACTACTGCTTCTGCGTCGAACGCTGCCTCCAGCGCCATCCCTGCCGTCAACGCCGAGACCCCGGTCCGCGTCCGTTTTTGCCCTTCACCTACGGGTACCCCGCACGTTGGCCTGATCCGCACAGCCCTGTTCAACTGGGCCTATGCACGCCACACCGGCGGCAAGTTGATCTTCCGCATCGAGGACACGGACTCTGCCCGCGACAGCGAGGAGAGCTACCACCAGTTGCTCGATGCCCTGAAGTGGCTCGGCATCAACTGGGATGAGGGTGTGGAAGTCGGCGGTCCGCATGAGCCGTACCGCCAGTCGCAGCGCGGCGATATCTATCAGGACGTCATCGCCAAGCTCAAGGCCGGGGGACATGTCTACGAGTCGTACTCCACGCCGGATGAGATCGAAGCCCGCCACAGGGCTGCAGGCCGCGATCCCAAGCTGGGCTACGACGGTTTCGACCGCCACCTCACCGAGGAGCAGCTCGCCCAGTTCAAGGCCGAAGGCAGGGAAGCTGTCCTGCGCCTCCGGATGCCGGATGAGGACCTGACGTTCAACGATCTCGTTCGGGGTGAAATCACGTTCAAGGCCGGTTCAGTACCCGACTTCGCAGTGGTCCGGGCCAACGGCGCTCCGCTGTACACCTTGGTGAACCCCGTGGATGATGCGCTGATGGGCATCACCCATGTCCTGCGCGGCGAGGACCTGCTGAGCTCCACCCCGCGCCAGATCGCACTGTACCGTGCGCTCTACGCTATCGGTGTCGCCGAATACATGCCGGAGTTCGGCCACTTGCCGTACGTGATGGGCCAGGGCAACAAGAAACTCTCGAAGCGCGATCCCGAGTCCAGCTTGTTCCTGCACCGCGAACGTGGCTTCATCCCCGAGGGCCTCCTCAACTACCTCTCGCTTCTGGGCTGGTCCCTCAGCGCTGACGAGGACATCTTCACGGTGGAGCAGCTCGTGGCCAACTTCGACATCCACGATGTCCTCGGCAACCCTGCCCGTTTCGACCTCAAGAAGGCCGAGGCCATCAACGGAACCCACGTCCGCATGCTTGCACCCGAGGACTTCAAGGAGCGGCTCGTTCCTTACCTCCGCGCTGCCGGTTTCGTTGGCGAGATCCTCACTCCACGGCAGGAGGAGATTCTTGCCGAGGCGGCACCGCTGGTCCAGGAGCGCATCACCTTGCTCGGCGAGGCTCCCGAGATGCTTGCCTTCCTTTTCAAAGCAGACGACGCCATCGACATCGCAGACGACGCCCGAAAGGGCCTGCCTGCCAACCTCGAAGAAGTTCTCGACGCGGCGCTGGCCGCTTTGGAGCCCATTGAGGAATGGACTGCGGAGAACATCCAGACCGCGCTGAAGCAGGCGCTGGTGGAAGATCTGGGCATCAAGCCCCGCGCTGCCTTCGGACCTGTGCGCACGGCGATCTCGGGCCGCCGGATTTCCCCGCCGCTGTTCGAGTCCATGGTGATCCTGGGCAAGGATTCCTCCTTGGCCCGCGTTCGCGCTTTCCGCGGCTAGGAGCAGCACCCGTCATGGCTATTGCAACTTCCTTTGGCACCATCCGCGGTGTCCTCTTCGACATCGATGACACCTTGGTGGACCTTGAGTACGCCATGACGACCGCGTTGCGTGACGTCAGCGAACATCTCCTGCCCGGCCTGGACCAGGCCGGGTGGGTAAAGTTCGGCCGCATCTTCACGCATGAGACCACGCATTTTTACGACCGCTACCTGGCTGGCGAGCTGACCTTCAACGAGCAGAGGCTGCTCCGCGGACGCGCTGCTTTGGGGCACTTCGGCGTCGAGCTCGAGGACGGCGAGGAGTCCCAAGCCTGGGTGGCCGAGTACCACAAACGCCAAACGGCCTACGTCAGGGCTTTCAACGACGTGGAAGAAGTGCTCGATGCCCTGGATGCGGCCGGCGTCCCTTATGGTGCGGTGAGCAACAACGTCCACGACTACCAGCGTGCAAAGTTGGACGGCGCCGGCTTGGAACGGATCAGGATCCTGGTCGGAACCGACACCGTGGGTGTCGCCAAGCCGGATCCTGCGATTTACCTGGAGGGTGTACGCCTTCTGGGCACCACGCCGGGGGAGACCCTCTACGTAGGCGATAACCGCTTGCTCGACGCCGATGGCGCGACGGCGGCCGGCTTGGTGGGCGTGTGGCTCAACAGGGTGGGTGAAGAGGTAGCCGGGTTCAGTGGCCGCCAAGTGGATTCGCTCCGGCAGCTCCTTGCCACGGCCCCGGCGGCCACCTGATTTTGCATGTGATGCAGGTAACGCCTTACGGATTTGTGCAGGTGGCAAGACTCCGGTAGAGTCATTACTCGTGCTGAGGGGCACGGAGGGAAAAGCCAAGGGAAACCGGGGCGAGGAACTCCGGTCCGAAAGTCACTTTGGGATATGGTGTAATTGGCAACACTACGGTTTCTGGTACCGTCATTCTAGGTTCGAGTCCTGGTATCCCAGCTCTGAAAATCCGCGTAAACACGCTGGAAATTCGGAAGTTCCAAGCCGCGAAAGCGATTTGGAACAGAGCTGAAAGTATGAAATACTCATTCAGCTTGATCGCCGGAAACGGTGATAAGAAAGTGCAAGGCCCCATCGTATAGCGGCCTAGTACGCCGCCCTCTCACGGCGGTAACGCGGGTTCGAATCCCGCTGGGGTCACAAGCAAAACCCCCGGAACGCATGTTCCGGGGGATTTCTTTTTGCCCTTTGCGCCTGCCCGCCGTTGGTATGGCGTGCCGGACTGGCATGATGATGCTGTGACTGCACACGAAGACCCGTCAGCCTCCCGGGCCAGCCCCGAGCCGCGCGTTGCCCCGCAAGGGGTGGCCGCTGCCGTCGAGACGTTGGAAGCTGCCCGGGCCGAACTCGCGGCCACCGCTCTTCCTTTGGCAGTGCCCGAAGCGCAGGAAGCCCGCCAGTGGATCCGGGACTCGTTGGCCCAGCTGGACGACTACATCATTCCCCGCTACCGCAGCCTGGATGCCCCGCTGCTGGCCGTCGTCGGTGGTTCAACCGGCGCAGGCAAGTCCACGCTGGTCAACGCCCTGGTGGGCTTTCCTGTGACCCGTGCGGGTGCGATCAGACCTACAACCCGCCAGCCGATCCTCCTCCATCACCCCGAGGACGCAGAGTGGTTCGAAGGGCAACGGATACTGCCCGGCCTGCAGCGGATCCGCGGGACGGTGTCGTCGGTTCCCGTCCCGGCCAACCAGGCAGGCGCGGCTCCCGACCCGCAAGCGATCACGTCGTTGGTGCTGGCTGCGCATGACACGGTACCCCAAGGCATAGCGCTCCTGGACGCGCCAGATGTGGACTCCATCTCAGACGACAACCGCCGGCTCGCCGGTCAACTGCTGGCAGCAGCTGACCTGTGGATCTTTGTCACCACCGCCAACCGCTATGCCGACGCCGTTCCGTGGCGGCTGCTCGTGGACGCGGCTTCGCGGGACATCACCGTAGCCGTGGTCCTGGACCGCGTGCCCGCGGCGGCCGAGGAGGAAGTGAGAACCGATCTTCAAGCAATGTTGGACCGACAAGGACTCGGCCAGGCAAAGCTCTTTGTCGTGCGGGAGAGTGCCTTGGACGGGTTGGGCATGCTCCCGGCGGAATCGGTGGAACCCCTGCGGATATGGCTCGGAGCCTTGGCTGCCAACGCGGCCGGCCGCGCCGACGTCGCCCGCCGGACACTCAACGGCGCCGTGAAAGCGGTAGGTCACCGGCTGGAAGGCATTGCTGCCGCCGCCAGCGCACAGGAAGCTGCGGCACGTGACCTCGGGCGTTTGTGCGAGGAGGAATATGAACACGCGCTGGCCCGCATCCTGGACGCCACGAAAGACGGGGCACTCCTGCGCGGCGAAGTCCTGGCCCGGTGGCAGGACTTCGTGGGAACGGGGGAGTTCTTCCGGAGCCTCGAACAGAACATCGGACGCATGAGGGACCGGATGGGCGCTTTCTTCCGCGGCGAACCGGCTCCAGCCGTGAAGGTGGAGACCGCAATCGAAACAGGGCTCCAGGCCGTGATCCTGGACGAAGCTGCGAACGCGGCCGAAAACGTTGACAGGCGTTGGCGTTCGGATCCTGCGGGCCGCCAGCTATTAGGTACCGATGACCTGTCGGGCACAAGTGAGGGATTTGATACTAAGGCGGCCGCTGCAATTCGTACGTGGCAGGAGGGCCTGATGGAGATGATCCGCACACAAGGCCAAGGTAAACGGACCCAGGCGAGGTGGTTGTCCTTCGGCGTCAACGGACTGGGTGCCGCGCTCATGGTCGTCGTGTTCTCGATGACGGCCGGACTGAGCGGACTGGAAATTGGCATCGCGGGTGGAACGGCCGTGGTCGGCCAGAAGCTGCTGGAAGCAGTGTTCGGCGAGGACGCGGTCCGTCGTCTGGCCCAGCAGGCAAGGCAGGATCTGCACACGCAGTGCCAGCGCCTCCTGGATGAAGAGCGGCAGCGCTTCCTCAGCAGGATCGAGGCTGCCCCGACAGGCTCCGGCGTTGACCTGCTCAGGCATGCCACGGCGCTCGGCCGACTGGCAGGGGCCGCATGAGCCGCCACAGCCAGGTCCGTGAATCGTCCCAGTTACAGCGAAAGCTCGAAGCCTTGAACACCGCCCGCGAGCTCGCCGAGGGTGTCCTTCCGGATCAGGTGCTCCACTCCGTCTATGACGTCCTGGAACGGGCGGCATCGCGGCGTTCATTGTCGGCGGGGCATACCGTAGTGGGCTTCTTCGGTGCCACCGGCAGTGGAAAGTCATCGTTGTTCAACGCAGTCTCCGGCAGTGATGTGGCCACTGCCGCTGCGCGCAGGCCAACGACGTCGGAGCCTCTGGCGGGCATCTGGGGCGAAGAGGGCAGCGGCCCGCTGCTGGATTGGCTGGAAGTGAAGGAGCGTCACGTGTTGCAGGCGGTGCCGGGGTTCGCCGACGACGACGCCGGGCTGGTGCTCCTTGATTTGCCGGACTTCGATTCGACCCGACTGGAAAACCGGGAGATTGTCCAGCGGATGGTCGGGATGGTGGATGTCCTGGTGTGGGTCCTGGACCCGCAGAAGTATGCTGATGCAGCGGTGCACAACGGGTTTCTCCGACCGATGGCCTCCCACGGCGCTGTCACCTTGGTCGTGTTGAACCAGATGGACAAGCTCAGCGCCCCGGATGCTGCCGCAGTCATGGAGTCGTTGAAGGGGATCCTTGCCCGCGATGGTCTGGAGAAGGTCCGCGTCATGGGTGCGTCAGCCCTGACGGGCGACGGCGTACCAACCGTCCGCGCTGCCATCAGGAACGTCGTGGTCCAGCGGGCCGCCACCACACAGCGTCTGGCCGCCGATGTCGCCACGGCTGCCGCCGGATTGAGCGAGGTGTCCGGCGACGGGGAAGCGAAGGGCATCACCAGTGGCGCCAAGTCCCGCCTGGCCCAGGAGTTGGCGACGGCGGCCAACGTGCCAGTGGTGGTGGACGCGGTCCAGCGTTCTTTCCGGAGGGAATCGGCGCGCAGGACGGGGTGGCCTGTGACGCGATGGTTGCTGCGGTTCCGGTCCGACCCCCTGCGGAGGCTGAACCTTGGGCGAAGCGACACCAAGCCCGAGTTGAGCCGGACGTCCTTGCCGCCTGCCGGCGCGCCGCAGCGTGCGCGGTCCGATGCGGCTGTCAGGGATTTCGCCGATGAGGCATCAGCTGGTGCTCCCGGTCCCTGGCGCGCAGCAATCCGTGCAGCTGCACGGGAAGGGCGCGATCAGCTGCCGGATGCGCTGGACCAAGCCATCGCTGGAACGGACCTGAAAACCGCGAAACGACCCTTGTGGTGGATGCTGTTCAATACGCTGCAGTGGATTGCGCTCCTGCTGGCGGTAGGAGGCCTTGGCTGGCTCGGTGTCCTGGCGGCCCTTGGCTACTTCCAAATGCCTGTGCCGGAGGTGCCCCGGACCGAAGGGTGGCCGTGGCCAACGCTCATGGTTGCCGGGGGAGTCGCGCTGGGCGTGCTGTTGGCCATCCTTGGTCGTGTTCTGGGTGGCTGGGCGGCCCGGGCCAGGGCGGCGGGGGCGGCGAAGCGGTTGAGGGCAGCGGTTGCGGTGGTGGCCGAGCGAAGGATCGTGGAACCGGTTGATGTTGAAGTCACGCGGTTGAGGGCCTTCAACGCTGCCCTGAAGGCTGCCCGGACGAATTAGAGGGCTGCGGCGGCGTCGCTGACTTTGACCAGGGTACGGAGGTTCCGGGTAGTGGTGCTTGCCTTGTACCGCGGTTTGGATGACAGCTTGCTGAACGGGCTGTCCAACGTCCCGCCGGCAGGAGCCAACCAGGCCATTGCCTCCGGTCCCAGGCGTGTTTGTTCCACGCCATCCAAGGTTTTGCCGGCCTCGAAGAGCTCATCGAGCATTGCACTGTCAGAAGCCAACGTGACGTAGCTGTGCGTGGACTTGTCATCGGCCGGGTAGGGGCATGCCTCAACCAGCCGGGCCACGCGATCCGCTGTCAGGACCACCACCCAGGCGTCATAGCCAAAGGACTCACGGAGGCACTTCTCGAATTGTGCCTTGACGTCCTTGGCGGTGAGTTCGCTTTGCAGCACGACGTTTCCGCTGGCCAGCAGGGTCTTGACCTTGGAGAACGGGTAGTCCTGGAGGGCGCCCTTGAGATCGGCCATCTTGATATTGATGCCGCCCACATTGATTCCGCGCAGGAATACGGCGTAGCTGTCCATGACTAGTCGTTGTTCTTCCGCAACGCCTCAGTCAGGACCCGCGCAGCGTTGCAGACGACTTCGGCATGCAGGCGGCCGGGCTGGCGGGTGAGTCGTTCGATGGGACCCGAAATCGATACGGCGGCGATCACCCGCCCGGAAGGGCCGCGCACGGGTGCCGAGACCGAGGCGACCCCCGGCTCGCGTTCGCCGAGGCTCTGACCCCAGCCCCGGCGTCGTACTCCTGCCAGGACGGTCGGCGTGAACCGCGCGTTCTGCAACCCTTCAAGGAGGCGGTCGTGGTCCTCCCACGCCAGCAGCACCTGGGCTGCCGAGCCGGCCTTCATGGACAACTGGGTGCCCACCGGAATGGTGTCGCGGAGGCCGATGGGACGTTCCGCTGATGCCACGCAAACGCGCCAGTCGCCTTGGCGGCGGAAGATCTGGGCGCTCTCTCCGGTCGCGTCACGGAGCTGGATGAGTACGGGGCCGGCGGAGGCGATCAGGCGGTCTTCGCCGGCGGCGGAGGCCAGCTCAACGAGGCGGCTTCCCAGGACGAAGCGTCCTTGGATGTCGCGGCTTACCAGGCGGTGGTGGACCAGGGCCAGGGCGAGGCGGTGAACCGTGGGTCGGGCGAGTCCGGTGGCTGCTACGAGCTGCGCAAGTGTCGTTGGTCCGGCCTCGAGGGCATCAAGCACTTGGGCCGCTTTATCAATGACACCGACTCCACTAGAATTGTCCATGTAATGATATTGCCGTCTCAATATCTGAGATGCAAGTTGTTTCGCTGGCCTATTTTGCAGCGGTGCTGCTTCAGTGGATGTAGAACAACCAACAGTGAAGGGAGTAGGCCGTGGGAAAGACACTGGCCGAGAAAGTCTGGGACGCGCACGTTGTGCGCAAGGGTGAAGGCGAAGGAGCCAACGCCCAGCCCGATCTTCTCTTCATCGACCTGCACCTGGTCCACGAAGTGACGTCCCCGCAGGCCTTCGAAGGGTTGCGCCTGGCCGGCCGAAAGCTGCGCCGCGTGGACCTGACAATCGCCACGGAAGACCACAACACTCCGACGCTGGATATCGACAAGCCGATTGCGGACCTCACCAGCCGCACGCAGATTGAAACGCTGCGCGCCAACTGCAAGGAGTTCGGTGTACGCCTGCACTCGTTGGGTGACAAGGAACAGGGCATCGTGCACGTCGTGGGCCCGCAGCTGGGCCTGACCCAGCCCGGCATGACGGTGGTTTGCGGCGACTCGCACACTTCCACGCACGGCGCCTTCGGAGCGCTGGCCATGGGCATCGGAACTTCCGAAGTCGAGCACGTCATGGCTACCCAGACGTTGTCCCTGAAGCCGTTCAAGACCATGGCAATCAACGTCGAGGGCACGCTGCGCCCGGGTGTTACTGCCAAGGACATCATCCTGGCCGTCATTGCGAAGATTGGTACCGGAGGTGGCCAGGGCTATGTCCTGGAATACCGCGGTTCAGCCATCCGTGCGTTGTCCATGGATGCCCGCATGACCATCTGCAACATGTCCATCGAGGCCGGAGCCCGTGCCGGCATGGTCGCTCCGGACCAGACGACGTACGAATACATGAAGGGCCGTCCGCACGCGCCGCAGGGCGCTGACTGGGACGCCGCCGTCGAGTACTGGAACACGCTTCACACCGACGAGGACGCGACGTTCGACGTCGAAGTGGACCTGGATGCCGACACATTGGAACCGTTCGTAACTTGGGGAACCAACCCGGGCCAGGGTGTTTCCCTCTCCGCGAAGGTTCCCTCCCCGGAGGACTTCGGCGACGAGAACGCCAAGCTGGCCGCTGAGCGCGCACTGACCTACATGGGTCTGGAAGCTGGAACGCCCATGAAGGACATCCGGGTGGACACCGTGTTCCTGGGTTCCTGCACGAACTCCCGCATCGAGGACCTGAGCGCAGCCGCGGACATTATCCGCGGCCGCGAAAAGGACCCCAACGTGCGCATGCTGGTGGTGCCGGGTTCGGCCCGTGTCCGTTTGGAAGCCGAAGCAATGGGCCTGGACAAGGTGTTCAAAGACTTCGGTGCCGAATGGCGTTTCGCTGGTTGCTCCATGTGCTTGGGCATGAACCCTGACCAGTTGGCGCCGGGGGAGCGTTGCGCCTCGACGTCGAACCGCAACTTCGAGGGCCGGCAGGGCAAGGGCGGACGCACGCACCTGGTCTCGCCCGTCGTCGCTGCAGCCACCGCGATCCGCGGAACGTTGAGCTCGCCGTCGGACCTTGAGCCGGCCTCGGCCGGAACGCTGACCGGAACCGCAGTCTAGGAGGACCCCATGGAAAAATTCACCACCCACACCGGCATCGGGGTCCCGCTGCGGCAGAGCAACGTCGACACCGACCAGATCATCCCCGCTGTCTACCTCAAGCGCATCACCCGCACCGGCTTCGAGGATGCCCTCTTCGCCGGATGGCGCAAGGACGAATCCTTCATCCTTAACCAGGCTCCGTTCAACGCCGGCTCCGTGCTGGTGGCCGGTCCGGACTTCGGCACGGGATCTTCCAGGGAACACGCTGTGTGGGCACTGAAGGATTATGGGTTCAAGGCCGTCCTGTCCTCGCGGTTCGCCGACATCTTCCGCGGCAACTCAGGCAAGCAAGGCCTGCTGGCCGCCCAGGTTGCCCAGGACGACATAGAACTCATCTGGAAGGTGCTGGAAAACAACCCCGGCACGGAGGTCAAGGTGGACCTGGTGTCCAAGACTGTTGAATGCGGCAATGTCGTGGCACCCTTCGAGATCGACGACTACACCCGCTGGCGCCTCCTGGAGGGACTGGACGACATCGGCCTGACGCTCCAGCACGAAGAAGACATCACCGCCTACGAAGCCACCCGGCCATCTTTCAAGCCCCGGACGCTTCCGGCGAAAGCGGACGCCGTCTAACCGTTGACGGATCAGTGGAAATTACGCTGGCAGAGGACCGTCGGACCCCGAGGAAAGGGGCCGGCGGTCCTTTTTTGCGCTGGATCTGCGGACATCGGATCCGTGTGGCGCGGGGCGGGTCCATTTCGGTTCGGTAACGTGAGCTTCTATGCTTAGCTGGAGCCTTTGTCAGTTTGGGGGGCGAGTAGTCGTGAGGAAACCGGTATAGATGAGTAGTGTTCTGACAATCCGCGGTGGCGTCCCGTTAACCGGACGAGTGACCGTTCGCGGTGCCAAGAACCTTGTGCCCAAGGCCATGGTGGCCGCGTTGCTGGGCAGTGAACCATCGGTGCTGAGGAACGTGCCGGAAATCAAGGATGTAGAGGTGGTCACCAGCCTCCTGCAGCTGCACGGAGTGACTGTCGTCAAGGATCCGGTGACGGGTGACCTCACCCTGGATCCCACGGAAGCCAAGACAGCGTCCAGCACGGCCATTGACGCGCATGCAGGGGACTCCCGCATTCCCATCCTGCTCTGCGGGCCGCTGATCCACGCGATCGGCGAAGCCTTCATCCCGGACCTTGGCGGTTGCAAGATCGGTGACCGGCCCATCGACTACCACCTGAATGTGCTTCGGCAGTTCGGTGCCGTCGTGGAAAAGCGTCCGGGCGGCATCCACATTTCAGCCCCGCACGGCCTTCATGGTGCCAAGATTTCGCTGCCTTATCCGTCGGTGGGAGCTACCGAGCAGGTTTTGCTCAGCGCAACCCGCGCCGAAGGCATCACCGAGCTCATCGGTGCGGCAACTGAACCGGAGATCATTGATCTGATCGCCGTCCTGCAGAAAATGGGCGCCATCATCAGCGTCCAAACGGACCGCACCATCCGCATCGAGGGCGTCAAGGACCTGCGCGGCTACAACCATCGTGCGCTTCCGGACAGGAACGAGTCCGCTTCCTGGGCCTCTGCTGCCTTGGTGACCCGGGGCGACATCTTCGTTGAAGGCGCCTCCCAGCGCGACATGATGACGTTCCTGAACACCTACCGCAAAGTCGGCGGCGGGATGGACATCGGCGATGACGGAATCCGTTTTTACCACCCGGGCGGAAAACTCACTCCGCTGGTCCTCGAAACTGACGTGCACCCTGGCTTCATGACCGACTGGCAGCAGCCACTGGTGGTCGCGTTGACCCAGGCCGAGGGCGTGTCGATTGTCCATGAGACGGTCTACGAGAACCGCTTTGGCTTCACCGAGGCCCTCGCCCGCATGGGAGCGAACATCCAGGTGCACCGCGAGTGCCTTGGCAGCGTGCCGTGCCGCTTCGGCCAGCGCAACTTCCTGCACTCGGCCGTGATCTCCGGCCCCACCCCACTCCGGGGCACGGACATCGACATTCCGGACCTTCGTGGCGGCTTCAGCCACCTCATTGCAGCCTTGGCCGCAACGGGAACATCCAAGGTCACCGGGATCGATATCATCAACCGCGGTTACGAGCGCTTCACCGAGAAGCTGGCTGCCTTGGGCGCCGATTTCGACATCACCACCATCAAGTAGCGGGGGATCCTTTGAAGGAATCGGCCACGAGCCGTGCCGTGTTCACGTTGCTGGCGGGGATTGCACGCCCGGCAATGAACCTGTTGATGGCCAGGAAGTGGGAAGGCCTGGAAAATCTTCCTGCCGGTGGTTTCATCGCGGTGCCCAATCACTGCACCGAGATCGACCCCATCGTTGTGGGGCATATGGTGTACAACCAGAAGCGCCCGCCGCACTTCCTGGCCAAATCGGGACTCTTCAAGGTGCCCGTGCTGGGTAGCCTGTTGCGCGCCACAAACCAGATTCCGGTTGAACGCTCGACGGCGGGGGCGAACCGCTCGCTGCAGCTCGCCAAGGAGGTGGTGGACGCCGGCGGCGCCATCATCATCTATCCGGAGGGTACGCTGACCCGCGATCCCGGTCTCTGGCCCATGAAGGGCCACACCGGGGCTGCCCGCCTGGCACTGCAAACGGGAGCGCCTGTGGTGCCCGTAGCGCACTGGGGTGCGCAGGAGGTGTTCCCCAGGTACGCCAAGCGTTTCCACGTCTTTCCGCGAAAGACTGTCCGGGTGCTGGTCGGAGAACCGGTGGATTTGAGCTCCTTTACTGACCGCCCCCTTGACCGCGGTACCCTCACGGAAGCCACCGAGGTGATCATGGACGCCATCACGGCTCTCCTGGAGACGCTTCGCGGCGAAGAGGCGCCGGCTGAGCGATGGGACCCCGCGCTCCACAAGCAGAGCAAGCATGGCCGTCTCGTTGAAGGTGCACCTGCAGAGGATGAGGACCCGGAGGCTGGAAAGTGACGCTGATCGAAAGCCCGGCGTTTGTGCCCACCACAGTGGCCGTGCTGGGCGCAGGGTCCTGGGGCACCACGTTTGCGAAAATCCTCGCTGACGCTGCAACAGCTGCCGGAGTCGAGCGCACGATCCGTATCTGGGGACGCCGCGCCGAAGTAGTGGAGCAGATCAACTCGGCCCACCTCAATGAGCAGTACTTGAGGGACATTGAGTTGCCGGCGGCCATCACCGCATCCACGGACGTGGAAGAAGTACTGAAGGACGCCTCTTTGGTGGTCCTCGCGGTACCCGCGCAGTCGCTGAGGCCCCAGCTGGGTGACTGGAAAGCGCTGTTGGCCCCCGACGCCGTGGTGGTGTCCCTCATGAAGGGCCTGGAACTGGGTACGGATGCCCGCATGAGCGAAGTGATAGCCCAGGAGCTTGGCCTTCCGGAATCGCGGGTTGCGGTGGTTTCCGGACCCAACCTGGCCATGGAGATTGCCCGCGAGCAGCCAACCGCCTCCGTTGTTGCTTGCAGCGACGCCGACACAGCCGCTGCCATCGCCCTGTGCTGCACGGCGCCCTACTTCCGTCCCTACACCAGTACTGACGTTGTCGGCGTGGAAATCGGCGGCATTGTCAAGAACGTCATCGCCTTGGCTGTGGGGATCTGTGAAGGCCGCCAGATGGGCGACAACACCAAGGCTTCCGTCATCACCCGTGGACTAGCCGAAACGTCAAGGCTCGCTCTGGCGCTGGGCGGGGAAGCCCACACGATGGCCGGACTTGCCGGGCTCGGTGACCTCGTAGCCACCTGCTCGTCCGCACTCTCAAGGAATCACACTGCCGGGCGGCTGCTCGGTGAAGGGCTCAGCTTGGAGCAGGTGGCGGAAGAAATGACGCAGACCGCCGAAGGCATCAAGTCCGGCGCTGCCGTGCATGAACTGGCGGGGAAACTGAACGTTGAAATGCCCATCACCGCGGCGGTAGTGGCCGTGCTGGAAGGCAGAATGTCCGTTGATGACCTGGGGCCGCGATTGCTGGCCCGGGCACTGAAGTCCGAAGGCGACTACTGATGGTGATTGAAGAACCCGCGGCCGTGAAGGCCAAACCCCGCGTAGCGATCCTTTTCGGGGGCCGCTCAAGCGAGCACGCCGTCAGTTGCGTTACAGCCGCTGGTGTCATGGGCGCCATCGATACGAACAAGTACGAGGTCATCCCGATCGGCATCGCCAAGTCCGGTCAATGGGTTTTGGCATCGGGCGACACCAGCCAGTGGTCCTTGAGCTCGACGTCCCTTCCCGAGGTTGCGGCGTCGGGCAAAACCGTCACCCTGGCCGAAGTCGGCGGCGAACACCAGTTGATCGTCACAGCGCCCAATGCCGTTCCGGAGGAATTAGGGAGCGTGGACGTGGTGTTTCCGCTGCTGCACGGTCCATGGGGGGAGGACGGAACCATCCAAGGCCTGCTGGAATTGTCCGACACCCGTTATGTAGGCGCCGGCGTGCTGGCCTCTGCAGTGGGAATGGACAAGCACTTCATGAAGGTGGTCTTCGAGTCCGCCGGACTGAAGGTGGGCCCCTACATAGCCGTGACGGACCGCGATTGGGTGACCGACCCCGAGGCTGTCCGCAAACGCGTGGACAAGCTCGGTTTCCCGGTGTTCGTCAAGCCGGCACGTGCGGGCTCTTCCATGGGAATTTCCAAGGTTGATTCGCTGGAAGGCCTCGATGCCGCCGTCGAAGAGGCCCGCCGCCACGACCTGAAGCTGGTTATCGAGGCCGGGATCGTTGGACGTGAGATCGAATGTGCAGTCCTGCAGGGACGCGGGACCGATGCACCACGCACCTCCATGCCGGGGGAGATCGCGGTCGCTGCCGGGGAACACCAGTTCTACGACTTCGCTGCCAAGTACGTGGAGGATGGGGCGGCTGCCCTCAGCTGCCCGGCCGACATGCCGGACGAAGCAATCGCACGAGTCAGGGAATTGGCCGCAGTGGCTTTCGACGCCGTGGGCGCCGAAGGCCTGAGCCGCGTGGACTTCTTCTACACTCCTGCGGGAGAGCTGATCATCAATGAGATCAACACCATGCCCGGCTTTACTCCCAAGAGCATGTACCCGCAGATGTGGGCTGCCTCAGGACTGGGTTACGCAGAGCTCATTGACGAACTCATCCACTTGGCATTGACGCGGAAGACGGGCCTGCGCTAGATCGCGCCTACTTGCTCGAAGGCAGGTTCTGCAGGTCCTCCTGGCCGACGCACTTGCCGGTGGGCTTGATTTTTCCAACGGCGGCCGCGAGCTCGGTCAGGACTGTCGCGGAACTGATGTTTGCCGCTTCCAACTTGACCGGATCGATCAGTATCTCCGTGGCGGGTACACGGCCAAAAGTAGTCAGCGTGTACACGGGATCGCCTTCCTTGATGACCCAGTCGACGTCGTTGACGCTGACACAGCGGTCTGTGGTGGGTCCGGGCACGTTCACACCGCAGCGGAGAATGACCTGCGAGGGATCTCCCCAGGCAGCCGTAGCCTGGCTGTTCGTCTTGCGGAGCGCAGCATCGCCGATCTTGTCGGGCAGGGCCACCATCATGGGGGCACAGGCAGGGTTGGCTGCGTCGGCGGCTGCGGTAACGTCAACGGCAGGTGAACAGGCCGACAAAGCCAGGACGGATGCAGAGGCCAGGGAAACGGCCAGCGCAGTGCGGCGGAGGGTCTTTCGATGCATCTCTCCAGCCTATCCCGCACGCACGGGCCTAACGGGCGTGGGTAGCCCCGGTCACATTGCTGCGAAGCCGGCGGTGCATCGCTGCGTCGTTATCCTGTCAGGGGATCGCGGTAGCGTAGAGCCGTGCCAGCAGAACAAGTGACCGTCCAAGACCTTTCCGAGTCCGAGCTCCTTGCCCGGATCTTTCCCCGGCTGAACAGCAGTGCCGGCGTTCTGCTGGGTCCCGGTGATGATGCTGCCCTGGTAGCCGTTCCGGATGGCCGCACCCTGATTTCCATCGACACGCAAACCCAGGACCAGGACTTCAGGCTCCAGTGGAAGAACGGCTACGGGACCACCGGGTACGACGTCGGGTGGAAGGCCGCCGCACAGAACCTCAGTGACATCAACGCCATGGGCGGCAGTGCTTCTTCCCTCGTCGTCAGCCTGACCATGCCGCCGTCCACACCCGTTGACTGGGTGGAAGCCTTTGCGGATGGACTGACCGCCGCCATCGTTGAGTTGGGTGCCCCGGATTGCTCTGTTGCCGGAGGTGACCTTGGACGCGGCCGCGAAATCGCGGTGACGGTCGCCGTCGTCGGGACCCTTGCCGGAGTCGCGCCCGTGCTGCGCTCCGGCGCGATGGCGGGCGACGTCGTAGCGGTGGCCGGCACCTTGGGGCGGGCGGCCGCGGGCTGGGCGTTGCTTGAAAGCGATGTTCCCTATGAGAGCCTCAGCGAAGAGCTCAAGGGCCTTGTGGAGCGCCAATGCAGGCCTCTGCCGCCTTTGGCGGCGGGACCGGAGGCTGCCAGGGCCGGCGCAACCGCCATGTTGGACATCTCCGACGGTTTACTGCGCGACGGCGGACGGCTCGCCGCTGCCAGTAATGCCGTGCTCGATTTCGACCCCCTGGCACTGAAAAAGTATGCCGCCGTGCTCGAACCAGCGGCTGCGCTGCTGGATCTTGACGCTATGCCCTGGGTACTGGGCGGGGGAGAGGACCATGGGTTGCTGGCCACGTTCCCAGCAGGAATTCAGCTGCCGCAGGGCTACACTGCGATAGGCTCAGTTCAAGCCGTTGTCGAGCCGACAGGCAGCGGCGTCCGGATCGCCGGGCATGCTGCTGACACCGTTGGATGGGATCACTTTGCAGACTAAGATCGCCGCGAACGCGCACGCCATGAAACGTTGGCTCGGCAAGGCGGAAGTGGTCCTCGGAAACCACAGTGACCGCCTCAACGCGATCAACATCTTTCCCGTCGCCGACGGAGACACGGGAACCAACCTCTACCTCACAGTACGTGCTGCTGCTTCGGCTTTTGATGAATCGGAAGCTCCCGACGCCGCCCATGATGTCGGCGCTGTGCTCTCGAAAGCCGGCCAAGCAGCCATGGAGCAGGCGAGGGGCAACTCGGGAACTCTGTTCGCAGTATTCCTGTGCGCCGCAGCCGAGCCGTTGGCCGGCAAGAGCAGGCTCAGTGCACCGCTTCTGGCCACAGCGCTGAACCGGGCCCAAATCCGTGCCTGGTCAGCACTCAGCGAACCGGTGGCGGGAACCATGCTCTCTGTCCTGGAGGCCGCCGCGCATGCCGCGCAGCGGGTCGACGCTGAACAAGACGGCGACGACAGCAACCATGCGCTGGGTCTGTCGCTGGACGCCGTGGTGGATGCCGCCTATCAGGCAGTGCTGCGCACCGAGGACGAGCTGGTCCAGTTGCAGGAGGCGCACGTGGTCGACGCCGGCGGGGTGGGCATGCTGCTGGTGCTGGACTGCCTCCGATCCGCCGTACTGGGCGAGGAACTGCAGGACGAGCTCCTGGACGACTTGCACGGCTACAAACTGCAGGATCCGCACATCCATGAGCACATGCCTGCCGACGACGGGGTGGAGGTCATGTGCACCATCAGCCTTTCCCCGCTCAATGCCGCTATCCTGCGTCAACGCCTGGATGAAATGGGCGATTCTGTCATCATGAGCCAGGTTGGCGGCGCGCAGGCCCACGCTGATGACGAGGAATCCACGATGGAGGCCAGCTACCGGTGGCGCGTCCACGTCCACGTCCCCGACCCGGCTCCCGCCGTCGAGTTGATTCGTTCCCTGGGTGATCCCACCGACATCGCCGTCAGCCAGCTGGCCCTGCCGCGACACGATACCGACCAGCCACGGCATGACTACTGAACTGGAATTGCCGCTCGAACGCAGGATCGGCAAGCGGTCAGCGGCGGTTATCGAGAAACACCTGGGGCTCAAGACCTGCGGTGCCCTGCTGAACTACTTTCCGCGGCGTTATCTGAGCCGGGGCGAACTGACTCCCATCAGCAAGCTGCCGCTCGATGAGGAGGTCACGCTCATAGCCCGTGTGGTGTCCAACAGCACCCGCCAGATGCGCGCCCGCCGGGGCTCCATCACCGATGTCGTCGTGACCGATGAGGCCGGCGGGAGCGGTGTTCCCGGGACACTGAAGGTCAGCTTCTTCAATGGTTTCCGGGCCAAGGCTGAACTCCTGGCCGGACGGCGGGCGATGTTTTCAGGCAAGGTCACCCGTTATGGCGGTGCCCTGGGCCTGACCAATCCGGACTTCCTCCTGTTGGACGAGGATCCGGAGGCTGAGGACTCCGTGGACCCCGCCAAGCTCGCGGCGATGCCGATTCCGGTGTACCCGGCCACGGCGAAGCTGACCAGCTGGTCCATCCACAAGGTGGTTGCCTCCCTGCTACAAACCCTGGACCTCGACGCGTTGGAGGACCCGATCCCGGAGCGTATTGCTGCCAGGGACGGGCTGCTCAGCGTCGCCGAATCATACCGGCTGATCCACTCGCCGGAGACGCCGAAGGATTGGCAGCGGGCGCAGGAACGCTTCCGCTACCAGGAAGCTTTGGTCCTTCAAACTGCCCTGGCCCGCAGGCGTGCCCAACTCGCGGCCGAAGAAGCCACCGCCAGGCGTCCCACAGCAGATGGCCTGCTCAGCAGCTTCGACCGGAGCCTGCCCTTTACCCTGACCGCCGGCCAAGCCGCCGTCGGAAAGACCCTTGCCGAAGAGCTGGGCCGCGACACCCCCATGAACAGGCTCCTGCAGGGAGAGGTGGGTTCCGGCAAGACCATCGTTGCCCTGCGCGCCATGCTCCAGGTGGTCGATGCCGGTGGCCAGGCTGCGCTCCTTGCCCCTACCGAGGTCCTGGCCGCCCAACACTTCGATTCGATTCGGCGCACGCTCGGCACCCTGGCGCGTGACACCATGTTTGGCGGCGCGGGCATGCTGGGTGGAGACCTCTCCCAACAGTCCGTGCAGGTAACGCTTCTGACCGGTTCCATGCCTACTGCCGCGAGGAAGCAGGCGATGCTGGACGCTGCTTCGGGTAATGCGGGAATCGTCATTGGTACGCATGCACTGCTGAGCGACAAGACCAGTTTCCAGGATCTAGGGCTGATCGTGGTGGATGAGCAGCATCGTTTCGGAGTTGAGCAGCGTGATGCCCTCCGTGCAAAAGCCCAACGGCCGCCGCACTTGTTGGTGATGACTGCAACGCCTATTCCCCGCACTGTGGCAATGACTGTTTTCGGCGACCTTGAGACGTCCATCCTCGATGAACTCCCGGCCGGCCGCGCGCCCATTTCCACCCACGTGGTGGGGCTGGCGGAAAACCCTGGCTGGGCGGACCGAATTTGGAAGCGTTCGCGGGAGGAAGTCGACGCCGGGCATCAGGTCTACGTGGTGTGCCCCAAGATCGGATCGGACGACGACGGCGACTTCAGTCCGGGCGAAGCGGAACCAAGCGACGCGGCGTTGTCGGACGAGGGTTCGGCCCGGGAGCTCGCGTCGGTGACCGCCGTCGTCGAGAGCCTCGCGCAGGAGCCGTCCCTGGGCGGCGTGCCGGTGGCACCGCTTCATGGCCGGCAGGACCCACAGGTGAAGTCGGAAACCATGGCGTCGTTCGCCTCCAACCAGACCAAGGTGCTGGTTTCCACAACGGTCATCGAAGTCGGTGTGGACGTCCACAATGCCACCTTGATGGTCATCCTCGATGCTGACCGCTTTGGCATTTCACAACTCCACCAGCTGCGGGGGCGGGTGGGTCGTGGCGGCCTTCCCGGCACGTGCCTCTTGGTAACTACCCTGGAGCCTGGCCATCCGAGCCGCCGCCGGCTGGAAGCCGTTGCCTCCACCACAGACGGTTTCGAGTTATCGCAGGAGGACCTTAAGCTTCGTCGTGAAGGCGACATCCTGGGTGCCTCGCAATCCGGTGGGCGCTCGACGTTGAAGTTGCTCCGGGTCCTTGAGCACGAGGACATCATCGCCCGCGCGCGGGCCGATGCCCAAGCGTTGGTGGGCCAGGATCCTTCTTTGCAGGACCAGCCGGCCCTTTCCGCTGCGATCGACCAGTACTTGAATCCCGAGAAGGAGGCGTTCCTTGAACGCGGTTAGTAGTCCAGGACAGCGTCGACGGGGAGTCGCCCAGTGAGCCGGATCATCGCCGGAGTTGCCGGTGGAAACCCCTTGGCAAGTGTTCCCGGGACTGCGACACGGCCCACCACTGACCGCGTCAAGGAAGCGCTGTTCTCGAGGCTTGAGTCGTTGGCGGTCATCGACGACGCCAGGGTCCTTGACCTTTATGCCGGTTCCGGTTCGCTGGGCGTTGAGAGTGCCAGCAGGGGTGCGCGCAGCGTGGACCTGGTGGAGTTCGATGCCCGGGCCAGCGACGTCTGCCAGCGGAATGCGGACCTGGTCAACCAGAGCCTGGGGACCAAGAGGGTTTCCGTCCACCGCTCCAAAGTGGAGTCCTACCTTGAACGGGCAGGCGAGTCTTCGGTATGGGATCTGGTCTTTCTCGATCCGCCCTACCCCTTGGACGAGCAGGCCTTGAGCGCAGTGCTCGAAAAATTGGCGCCTCACCTGGACGATGCTGCCGTGGTAGTGGTGGAGCGGAGTTCCCGCAGTCCTGAACCCGCATGGCCTGACGCCTTGGAAAGCTTCGCTGATAAGAAATACGGCGAGACCAAGTTGTGGTTCGCCGAACCTGCCTGAGTCAGCCCGTAATCTGGTCCAGGTCCACGCCGTGGAGGACGGTGGCAGGGTGCGGCCCCTTGGCCAGCAGCTCGGCTGTCCACTCCGCAGGCCATGGCGTCCGGGTGCCTGCCAAAATAATGTTGCCCGGATAACGGCCCGCGAACATCCCGGTTTCCGCAAAAGCAGCGACGTCCTCCATGGCCGCCCGAAGGGCCGAGACCTGGCTGCGGACCAGCGTCAGCGCAGGCTCGTCTCCGACGTTCACTATCAGGACGCCGTCAGGAGCCAGCCGTGCGGCGGCTTCTTCGTAGAAGTCACGGCACGCGATATGGGCAGGAGCCTCGGGCCCGGAGAAGATGTCAAGGATCACGACGTCGAATCCCACCTCTGCGGGCAGCTCAGCCAAGGCGGCACGTGCGTCGCCAATATGGGTGGTCAACCTGGTGCCTTCGGGCAGGGGCAGTTTTTGGAGGACGAAGTCCAGGAGTTCACGTTCCAGTTCAACTGCGTACTGTTCCGAGCCCGGGCGGGTGGCCTGGATGTAACGTGCCAGGGTGAGCGCTCCTGCGCCCAGATGAAGGGCCCGGATGGCTTGTCCGGGAGGGGCGGCCAGATCCACCAGCGACCCGATCCTGCGAAGGTACTCGTAGAAGATCTCCTCCGGCGCTGCCAGGTTCACGTGCGACTGTTCGGCGCCGCCGATGCTCAGGATGAAGCTGCCCTCAACCAACTCATCCGGTTCGATGGTGGCGTGCTGGCCGGTGGTTCTCAGGAAGCGCTCGGCATGACCCCGGTCCTTTGGCCTCACAGCCGGTCCTTCAAGCTGGCAAGTCGCCCAGCTGCTTCTTCAAGGACGTCGATCTTCTTGCAGAAGGCGAAGCGCAGCAGGCTTCGGGTGCGTTCCGCACCTTCCGGATGGCAGAAGACCGGGACGGGGATAGCGGCCACACCCACGAGGCCAGGCAGACGCCGTGCAAGATCAACGGAGTCCTGGATGCCCAGGGGTGCGGTGTCGACATTGATGAAGTACGTGCCGCTGGGGTTGTAGACCCCGAAGCCGGCGGCACGAAGACCCTCGGCGAGTATGTCGCGTTTATGGCGGAGGGTATCGGCAATGCCTTGATAGAAAGCGTCAGGGAGTCCCAGTCCAACAGCGATCGCGCCTTGGAAAGGCGTGCCGGAGCTGTAGGTGAGGAATTGCTTCACCGTGCGGACTGCGGCCACCAAGTGCGCCGGTCCGGTGAGCCAGCCGATCTTCCAGCCTGTGAACGAGAAAGTCTTACCGGCCGAGGAGATGGTGATGGTCCGTTCAGCGGCACCGGGGAGGGAGGTCACCGGGATGTGCGCCACTCCGAAGGTGAGGTGCTCATACACTTCGTCACTGACGATGATGGCGCCGTATTTGGCGGCAAGCTCCACGATCCTCGTGAGCACTCTCTCCGGAAAGACTGCTCCCGTGGGGTTGTGGGGGTTGTTGAGGAGGACAATTTTCGTCCTGTTGCTGAAGGACGCTTCCAGCGTCGCGGGGTCGGGCAGGAAGTCCGGTGCCAGCAGGGGAGCGGTCACGTGCTTGGCGCCGGCCATCCCGATGATGGCCCCATAAGAATCGTAGAAAGGCTCGAAGGTCAGGACTTCGTCGCCGGGTTGGACGAAGGCCAGCAGCGCGGCAGCGATGGCCTCGGTTGCCCCTGTGGTGACCAGAACTTCGGTCTCGGGATCGGGGTCAAGGGCGTAGAAGCGCTGCTGATGCGCGGAGACAGCTTCCCGTAGGGCGGCAATACCTTTACCGGGTGCGTATTGGTTGGCGCCGTCTGCGATGGCAGCCTGCGCAGCGGCTTTGATCTCGGCCGGACCGTCCTCGTCGGGGAATCCCTGCCCCAGGTTGATGGCGCCGGTGGACATGGCCAACGTTGTCATCTCCTCGAAGATGGTGACGCCCAGGCCGCCGTCGGGCGACAACAAATTGGCTCCAAGCGCAGCACGTTTCCAGGGGGCCGGAGCCCCGGTGGTTGTTCCGGAGAAGGGGGTGCTGCTGCCTGCTGATGCCATGGGAGCCATGGTATCCCGGTGAAGCGATGGGGTAGGTTCGTCTCATGAGACGCGCGGTATGCCCTGGATCCTTTGACCCCATCCACAACGGACACCTCGAAGTCATTGCCCGGGCCGCCGGCCTGTTTGACGAAGTCATCGTTGCCGTGTCCACCAACTACGCCAAGAAGTACAGGTTCGGCCTCGAAGAGCGCATGGAGATGGCTCGCGAGACGCTGGCTTCCCTGCGTGGCATCATCGTTGAGCCCATGGGAGAAGGCCTGCTGGCCGAGTACTGCCGACGCAGGGGCATCTCGGCGATCGTCAAGGGCCTGCGCTCCTCCTCGGATTTCGACTACGAGTTGCCGATGGCCACCATGAACCGACAGTTGACCGGCGTCGAAACGGTCTTTCTGCCCGCCGAAGCGCATTATGTGCACCTGTCGTCAACCCTGATCAAGGAAGTCAACGTCCTCGGGGGCGACATCTCCGACTTCGTACCCAAGTCGGTGTTGAAGAGGCTCCTTGCAGGCGAGTCGCCCAGCGAACCTCCCCGCAAAGGGTAGTCTTGTGGGGTACCTGCGGCTTCACGCAGAGTTACCCATTCCGGAATCAGCGTGCTTCTCCGCGCGCTTGGCGCCGGTTTGAGTCCTCACGCGTGATCAGGCTAAGATGGTACGTCGGTCATATGTTCTACAGGAGTTCTCATTAAGCGAGATGCAAGTTCGCCCTTGGCGCTGTTGGTCAAGGACCTCGGACGCAGTCCGGGGACCATGCGGACACTCAACGAGCATGTACCTGCACCAAGTGACCTTGGTGTGGCGCTCATTGGCGTAAAGGAAGGCTCGGATATCGAGCTCGATCTTCGTCTTGAGGCCGTACACGAAGGAATTCTGGTATCCGGATCCGCGGTCGTCGAAGTAACCGGCGAATGCGGTCGATGCCTGGATCCCCTTGCGTATGACCTTGAGGTCAATGTGCAAGAACTTTTCTTCTACGAAGGCGCTGAGCTTTCCGCCGAAGAAGACGATGAAGAGCAACGTCGAGTCGAGTACGATCTGATCGATCTTGAGCCGGTGTTGCGGGACGCAGTTGTCACCATGCTGCCGTTCCAGCCGGTGTGCCGGGAAGACTGCCAGGGTCTGTGCTCCGAATGTGGAGTGCGTCTGGAAGACGAGCCGGGGCACCACCACGAGGTCATTGACCCTCGCTGGGCTGCCCTAGCTGATCTGGCTAAGACTGACCGGCAAACCGATTAGTAAGTGTTCGTCTAAGAGAGAAATGAGATAGCCGTGGCTGTTCCCAAGCGGAAAATGTCTCGCGCAAATACACGCGCCCGCCGTGCCCAGTGGAAGGCAACTGCCCCCAACCTGGTCAAGACCATCGAAAACGGCCAGGTTACCTACAGCCTGCCGCACCAGGCAAAGGTCGTTACCGACTCTGCCGGCACCGCGCTGTTCCTTGAATACAAGGGCCGCAAGGTCGCAGACGCCTAATCTGCCGTAGAGGCTGACAAAGGATGTCTTCAACTGAAGAGCTTCTGAAGCGTCTCGGTGTCTGGATTGACACCGAGACGCTTCGTCTTGCTCTCACACATCGCTCATACGCGTATGAGAACGGCGGGATCCCCACCAACGAGCGCCTCGAGTTCCTCGGCGACTCCATCCTGGGTTTCTCCGTGACCGATTCCCTCTACCGTGAGAACCCCGAACTGCCCGAGGGCGAGCTCGCCAAGCGGCGCTCCGCCGTCGTCAGTACGCGCGCCCTGGCCGGAATCGGCCGGGAGATCGGTATCGGCGAGTTTATCTACCTCGGGCAGGGCGAAAAGCTCACCGATGGCAAGAACAAGGCCTCCATCCTGGCTGACACCATGGAAGCACTGATCGGTGCGACCTATCTGTCCAACGACATCGAGACAGCGCGCCAGCTGGTGATGCGCCTGGTGGGCCCGCTCCTGAAGGACGCAGGCGCCCTCGGAGCAGGAACCGACTGGAAGACAAGCATCCAGGAACTCACCGCCAGCCGGCAGCTGGGTGCCATCCACTACGCGGTGGAAGGCTCCGGACCTGACCATGCGCGGACCTTCGAAGCTGTCCTGAACATCGGCGGAACACCCTATGGACGCGGTTCCGGACACTCAAAGAAGGAAGCTGAACAGGAAGCGGCAGCGGACGCCTGGCGCGCCCTGACTGCCCTGGACTCTGCTCCTGCCGGTCCCGCCTCCGCTTGAGCCTCCATGCCTGAGCTTCCCGAAGTAGAAGTGGTCCGTCGCGGACTGGCCAAGTGGGTTCGCGGGCGGACCATAACGGGTGTCGAAGTACTTGACCCGCGTTCGATCCGGCGCCACGCCTTGGGCACCGAAGACTTCATGGGGAACCTCGAGCACGCTACCGTCCTCGACGTCGTCCGGCGCGGTAAGTTCCTTTGGATGCCGCTGTCCATGAACGGCTTCCAGGACAGCGCGCCCACGATAACCGGTGAAGAGTTGCCGAAGGTGGCGTTGATGGCGCACCTGGGGATGAGCGGGCAACTGCTGATGCAGGACCCGGAGGTGCCGGATGAAAAGCACCTCAAAGTCAGGATCACTTTGAGCCCGGTGGACGGCATGCCGGAGCAACTGCGGTTCGTGGACCAGCGGATTTTCGGCGGGCTCTTTGTCACTTCGCTCGTGCCCACTCCAGACGCCGGACCAGGCGGCCTCGGCGAGACACCGCTGCCCGAGATAGCCGAAGAAGCCTCGCACATCGCCCGGGACCCGTTGGACCCGCATTTCTCCCTCGACGACTTCTACCGGAAGATCAAAAAGCGGAAGACCGGACTCAAACGGGCGCTCCTCGACCAAGGGCTGATCTCCGGGATCGGCAACATCTACGCCGACGAAGCACTGTGGCAGGCAAAGCTCCACTATGCGCGGGCTACCGATACTTTGCGCCGGGCAGACGCACAGCGGCTCATCACTGCAGTGAGGGACGTCATGGAGGCTGCTTTGGCGGCCGGTGGCACCAGCTTCGATTCGCTGTACGTCAACGTCAACGGCGATTCCGGATACTTTGCCCGTTCCCTCAACGCCTATGGGCGGGCCGGTGAATACTGCACCCGATGTGCGGAGTCGGGCCTCCAAAGCGTCATCAAACGGGAGCAATTCATGAACCGCTCGAGCTACTTCTGCCCCACGTGTCAGCCACGCCCAAGGAATGGCCGCTGGTAGGTCCAAAACTGTTCCGGATTTCCGGTGCGGGTGGCAGACTGTCCCCATGAAACGCTCGGCGCGGCACAACGTTTTTGCGGGAACGCCATGATGGCGCGACGGCTGGTCATCGCGGGCGTATGCCTGGCTGTGCTGATTGCCGCCGTCGCACTTCTCTTTGACCAGTTGGCTGCGAAGCCGGGACCTATCGCGCAAAGTACGTCATCGCCGGCTTCAAGCCATAGCCCGGGATCCGGGTCCAGCGCTCCATCGGGCACCACCTCCCAAGGCGCCGAGGCACCCACCTCCGGAAGTTCGCCGTCGGGCGGCTCATCGGGCGGAAGCACTGACGGCGGTGGCGACGGCGGCGCGTCCCCCTCCGGCGGCCAGGCACTGGAAGTCCTGCCGCCTGTCACAGCAACCCCCACAGGTCTGCCCGAGCCGACGCCTCCCGCTCCGCTGATCACCGGAGCCTTGCCGGAGCCCGGTACGGCGTCCGGTCAAGTGGTGGACGGATGGCCCGCAGGAGTCCTGACACTGCCTGCCGGAACAACCATTGGCTCGACCTCGGTGTCGACCTCAGGAAACGTCCTCCAGGTTGCTGCCGACGGCATCATTGACAAGCCCCGTGCGGAAGTATTGGGGTCCTTCCGCGACTCCTTGGTCTCCCATGGATTCTGGACCGAAGATGCGCCCGCCGGCGAGGGGGCGATGGCCGCCCGGTTCGTGCGGGGCACGGATACAGTAACGGTTTCGGTATCGACCACGGGAACGGGCAGCTCGCGCTTCCAGCTTTTGGGCAGCCTGCACACGAGCGCGGACTGAGGTACCCATGTACATTTCCCTTTCGGACCGCAGCGGCGGCAAACGGGACAAGCCACAGAGGACAGGAACGGCACTATCAACCGAGGTGCCGTTCCGCTTGTCTCCGGTCATCCTGTGGCTCGGCATTGTCAGCATGGTCACGGATGTGTCCTCGGAATCGGTGTCGGCGATCCTGCCCTTGTACGTGACGGGTTTCCTGGGCCTGTCGACCATCGCCTTCGGCTTTATTGATGGCATCAACCAAGGTGCCAGTGCCATCGTCCGGATCGCTGCAGGATGGGCATCGGACCGCAGCGGCCATCCCAAGCGCATAGCCCTGGCCGGTTACGGACTGTCCATGGTTGCCAGGATCGGTTTCCTGTTCGCCGGAGGTTTTTGGGCCATTGCGGCCATTGTGACCGGTGACCGCATCGGAAAAGGTATCCGGACGGCGCCCCGCGACGCGCTCATTTCCACGTCGGCGCAACCCGAGCATCTGGCCAGGTCCTTCGGCGTGCACCGGATGCTCGACAATATTGGAGCGGCAGCTGGGCCTTTGATCGCCTTCGTTGTGCTGTTGCTGATTCCCAATGGCTTCAGCACGGTTTTCGTAGTGTCTCTGGCCTTTGCGGTGATCGGTGTCGCCGTCCTCGCCTTGGTAGTCCCCGATGTCCAGGCGCGGGCACTAAAGGGGGCGGGGGTCCGGGAGGGGCGTCGGCTTTTCGCCTTCTCCTGGAGCCATCTCAGGGAACCGGGCTTGGGCAGGTTGCTCATCGCCGCGGGGCTTCTGGGCCTGGTGACCATTGGCGACGGGTTCATCTATCTGGTGTTGCAGGACAGGGATTCGTTCGCCGTCCAGTGGTTTCCGCTGCTGTTCGTCGGGACCAATGTGGTGTTCCTCGCTTTGGCCATCCCGCTGGGAAGGTTGGCGGACAAGGTAGGCAAGATCCCGGTTTTCTTGGCGGGGCATGGTGCGTTGCTGGCCACCTACTTGTTGGCGGCGGCACCCTTCGGGGGGCTGTGGGCAACAGCGGCCTGCTTGGTCCTGCTGGGGGCTTTCTACGCAGGCACTGATGGGGTGCTTGCCGCGCTCGCCAGTCAGCTGACGCCGTCGGGGAAGCTCGCGACGGGGATCGCCTCCGCGCAAACCGTGGTCGCCCTGAGCCGGATGGCCGCCTCCGCCGGCTTCGGCGTGTTGTGGTACGCGGTGGGTGCTTCCACGGCGATGGTAGTGGCAGGGGTACTGCTGGCCTGTGTGATTGTGGCGGTGTTCTTCATCCTCCGAGGTGCCCGCAGTGCAGCCCCTGTCGATGTGGACGACGCCGTATGAAGGATCAGCCCGCCGAAGGCAAGGCGCGGTGGGGCGCCCTCCTGGCGGTCACGATAGTGGTCCTGGTTGCTGCTGGAATTTATGCCGTGGGAGCGTACCAACGCTTCGAAGAGAGCCGGACGGCGGCCTCTTCCGTGGGAACCTCGGAGGGCGGTCAGCTTCCACGGACTCCGTTTGTGCTCTTCCGGAACACGGCAACCGGACAGGGATACGGACATGCCGCAACGGTCTCATTGTCAGCCCCTGACGGCACCCGGGCCATCAGCGACCAGGAGTGTGATCGCGTATATGGCTCCATGGAGAGCGTCGTGTGCCTGCGAACCAACAGAGGGCTGGTCACTTCCTTTGAAGCCCGGCTTTTCAACAGCACCTGGGAGCAGCAAAGGGCCTGGCCGCTGCCCGGGATACCCAGCAGGACCAGGGTAACTCCCGATGGTTCCAGGATTGCCACCACCGTGTTCGTCACGGGCCACTCTTATGCCACGGCGGGCTTTTCCACCGCCACGGAAATCACCATCCCCGGGGGCACGTCGTCAGGCAACCTCGAGGATTTCGCCCTGCTTGTCAACGGGGAGCGGCTCCAGGCCACCGACCGGAACATTTGGGGTGTGACCTTCGTCCCGGGCCAGCCCGACGCCTTCTATGCCACAGCGGCCTCCTCCGGACGCATCTGGCTGGTGCGGGGGAGCTTGTCCGCGAAGACGCTGACCGCTGTCCATGACAACGTCGAATGCCCCTCCATCTCACCGGACGGCACCCGGATCGCGTACAAGAAGAACGACGGCGGTGCGCTGGCAGCACATTGGAAGGTCGCCGTTCTTGACCTCGCTACGGGACGCGAAAATGTCCTCGCTGAAAAGCGCAGTGTCGATGATCAGATCGAATGGCTGGATAACCAGAGCCTTTTGTACGGGCTGCCCGACGAGACCACCGATGGCGACAGCAACATCTGGAAGCTGGGCACCGAGCCCGGGGCACAGCCAAGCATGTTCATTGCCCATGCTTGGTCGCCCAGTGTTGTTCGGTAAACGATGTCCATGCGGGCCAACCGCCCGTCCTGTGACCGGGAGGTCAGCAGAGCCGGAGCACCCCGCACACGAGTCCGCCTGACTGCGTCGGGCTGGGAGACGGACTCGGCGTCGGAGTAGCTGTTGACGTCGTTGTTGCTGCTGCAGTTGCTGTTGGCGTCGCTGTCGCCGTCGGAGTGGCCGCGGTGGAGGGAGACGTGGCCGCCGCCTGCTGGGCTGGAGCGCTGGTGGAGTACACCACGTCCACGAAGTAGTTCGTGGCGTTCCAGGAGTTCGTCGGCATGACGCCGCCCGAGCCGTACCGATAGCGGCCGTTATTCGGTCCCGATGCCGTGAACACTCCGCTGGTCCATGTTTGGTTGAAGAACCCCGGAGTGGAGGAGTAATGGCCATTCGGCGCTCGGTAGGAAACCACGTACGTTTGGCCGACGGACAACGCCACGGGGGTGCCGAGGGTGGCCGTCTGCCAGCCGGTGCTCGTTTCGTTGGTGAATGTCACCTGCGCCAGCCGGGTACCTGCGGCATTCCAGAGCGAACCTACGTGCGTACCGGTGTTTCCGGTTCCTTTGTAGAACCGGATCCCAGTGACATTTCCCGCTTGGGACACGGTGAAGGCAGTCCCCAGCTCGACTGACAGCGAATCGGAGTTGGATGCCACCTGGGGAAGCAGCGAGCCAAAAATGGTCGATTGCTGGACAGCTGCCGCTGCTGTGGTGAATTGCCAGGTGGTCGGGGGCAGGGTTTGCCCCTGGGGAGTTGCCACGGCCGAAACGTTGACCGTTATCTGCGTGCTGGCAGGCAGGGCCGCGGCCGGAGTGAACGTGATGGTGCGCGCGTCAGCTGACAATGCCGCCGTTCCTGCCACCGACGAGCCGTTCGCAGTCAACGTGAACGTTGCGCCCGGATTGATGGCAGTAGAGAACGTAATCGAGGGCTTCACGTCGGTAGGAATGGCTGTGGCTCCCGGAGCGGGCACCTGCGAGGTAACGGTCAGCGGTGGGACCGCCACCGTGAAGACCAGATCCACCAGGTAGCTGGCAGTCGACGCCGTGTTCGGGAAGTCGCTGCTATAGGAGTAAGCCCCGGAATCGGGTTGGGTCTTCAAGGGTCCCCGGGTGAAGCCATCGCCGAAGCCTCCAGCAGTGTAGGAATACTTACCGGTGGTGGTCTTGTAGGCGGCTATGTACTCTGTGTCGGCTTGAATGTTCACCGGCTGGCTGAACGTAGCCGTTTGCCACCCGGTGCTGGATTCGTTGGAGAACGTCACTGTCGCCAGGACCTGGCCGCCCACCGTGTACAGGTACCCGGTGTGGGTGCCGGTATTGCCGACCGACTTGTAGAAGCGCACGCCCGTCACTTGTCCGGCAGTGTCGCTGGTGAACCTGACGCCCAAGGTCAACGGCACGCCATCATTGACTTCTTGGGTGGTTGGAGTCACCGAGTCGTCGTACAGCGTGCAGGGGCACGAACCGGGTGTACCCGCGGGCTGGACCGTGGTGAACTGCCACGTACCGCCGGATGACATCGGTTGTCCGGACGACGCCGTCGCCGTCACCGTGGCTGTGTACGACGTAGCCGCCGCCAGGGCAGCCGCCGGAGTGAAGGTGACCTTGCGCGTGGTTGTGTCATACGTGGTGGTTCCGGCAACCGCAGCGCCGGCCGCGGTCTTCAGGGTCAGCCCGACGCTCGAGGCAACTGCTGCTTCTGAAAGAACCGCACTGACCGTGGTGTTGACCGGGACGCTCGATGCGTTCGGAACGGGGGACTGGCTGCCGACGGTGAACGGAGGAGCGGAGATCACCACCACTACGTCCACGAGGTAGCTGGCGGTGGACCTTGAGGCAGGGAAGTCTCCACTGTAGGAATAGGCTCCCGCGTCGGAAACTGTCCGCAGCGGCCCCACGCTCATGCCTGATCCAAAGCCGTTGGTGGTTGCCGAGTACGCCCCTGTAAGCGACTTGTAGCTTGCAATGTACTCAGTATTGGCTGCCATTTGGACCGGTTGGCTGAACATCGCCGTCTGCCACCCGGAGCTGCTTTCGTTGGCGAATGTTACCGTTGCCAGCTGTTGCCCGCCTGCGGTGTAAAGGGCGCCAGTGTGTGTCCCCGTATTTCCGGCCGACTTGTAGAAGCGGACACCGGTGACCTGCCCGGCGGAGACACTGGTGAAGCGGACGCCCAAAGTCAGCGGCACTCCATCCTGGATTTCCGCGATGCCCGGTGTCACGGTGTCGTCATAGAGGCTGCAGGGGCACGAACCCGGGACCGAAGCCGTGGCCGCGGTAGTGAATGTCCACGTACCGCCGGACGTTACCTGGCCTCCGGTGCTGTCGGTGCCGGCCAACGTTGCCGTGTAAACAGTGCTGTAGGCCAACTGGGAGGTCGGTGTGAACGTGGCCTTCCGAGTGGTCGCGTCGTAGCTCGTGGTTCCCGCTACAGGTCCAGCTGAAGACTTAAGGGAAAGCTGGACGCTGGCCGCAGTGACGGGCTTGGAGAACGAGGCGCTCACCTTGGTGGTCACAGCCACGGACGACGACGACGGGATGGGAGACTGCCCATTAACCGTCAGCGGGGAGGTATCGACGGTGCTGAAGAGGGCATCGACAAAGTAGTTGCCGCCGTTGAAGCTGGTGGTTGGGAAGCCTTGCGAGGTGTTGTAGACACCCGCAGGTTCGGCTCCGAAACCACCGACAACCTTCAGGGGTGGGTCATTGAACCCAAAACTCGCCCATTGGTAGTCCTTCGTAGCGTAGTGTCCCTTGGGCGCCCAGTAGGAGACCGTGTACTTCTGCCCTGCGGAAACTGCTACCGGCTGGCTGAAGAGCACGCTTTGCCAACCCGAGGCGGTTTCGTTGGCGAAGGTTGCGGTTGCCAGGCGGGTACCAGTCGAGCTCCACAGGGACCCGATGTGGGTTCCGGTGTTCGCCGTGCTCTTGTAGAAGCGGACCCCGGTGATGAAGCCATTCACCGAGGGAGTGAATCGCAGCCCCATCTCGTAGGCGCCGCCGTCCCCGGAATCAATCGTTGAAGGCACCGTTTGACCGAACACGCTGTATGGGCCATTGAGGGTCAGGTTCCTGGTGGCCACCGCTCCGATATTGGCGCTGTCGTCCACAGCCCGTACCTGAATCGTGGCTGTGTCCAAGCCCTTCTGGATGTAGCTGTAGGTCCAGGTGCCCTTGCCTTGGGCCGGATGCCAGGTGGTGCCACCGTCGGTGGAAACTTCGACGCCGGCTACTACGCCGCCGCTGTCCGTTGCCGTTCCAGTGACGGTCACGGACGCCCCATGGGCAATGGTTGCGGCATTGGCCGGAGCCGTGATGGAAACGGTGGGGCCGGTCACGTCCGTGCTCGCGCTTGCAGCCACAAGGCCTGATGCCAAGGTTGCCGGTTGTACGCCCATATCGGCGAACAGGTTGATCTGCGCCTGCCGCATGCGCACGTCGGCCGCGGCGCCGTCGCCGTCGTGTTCCTGGTCCAGACCCCACGTCCACTGGACGCTCCCCGCAGAGAAGACCAGGGCGCCGCTTGCCGCCCGGTACAGGGTGACGTGGTGGGTGGTAGTCCCGGGCTTAACGGTGTTCCCGTAATCCTGAAGGTACTCACTGACGCTGCCCACTGTCGTGGAAAGCTGGATCAGGCCTGACGGCCGGAAACCGTTATCGAGGTCTTCATCGGATTCGTAGCCCACAGTGTGGGGTGCCAGGGCGGCAGTCGAGCCCGCCGGCAGCGAAGCCAGGGAGGTATTCCGCCACAGCCTCGACTTACCTTCGGCGGCGGAAACAGTCACGGGCAAGTCAGTGTAGTTGGACATATACGCCGTGCCCGTCAGACCGTTTTCAGGCAGGCCTCCGCCATTGGCCTGGGAGGCGTAGCGCGGGTCCCTCCACGTGCCGGTCCATTGGCTGGTGGGGTCGATCTTTCCGTTGCTCCAGGTCTCCTTGTAGCAGGTCAAAGTGCGGCCCGCGGCGCCGTCCACGGAGGAGGGCTCGAACCGCGTACGCCAGTACATCTCGTTGCCCGAGAGGAACTGCAGGTTGACGCCCGCGTCGCGGGCCGCAGTTACGTTGGCCCTCTGCGGGCCGGACCAGTATTCGTCGTGTCCGACGGAAAGAAATACTTTGTGGTTCAGCAGTTCAGCGCCACTTCGGTCGGCATCCAGGCCGCTGATGTAACTGACGTCATAGCCGTTTTGCTCCAGGAACCTCACCATGGGGTATTCGTTGGCGAAGTAGAAGTCCCTGCCCCCGATGCCTCCACGGGTATTCACCGGGCGGTTGTAGCTGACCTTGTAGGCCCGTCCGTTGACGGAGCCCTGATAGAAGTCGGCGCCGCCATAGGTGTTGTAGGCCTGCCAGGTCTGATCCGCCGTTTGGAAAACCACTGACGAGCGGTTGCCGTCATTGCGGACGATGAAGGTGATGTGGCTCTGCCCGCCCGTGTCCGGTCGCGTCAGCAGGGCTATGTACACTCCGGAAACAGCGGTGGCGGGTACCTGCCAGGTTGCCGAGACCGCCCACGTGCCGCAGTCGTACAGCTCGGTAGTAACGTCGGTGCGGCAAGCAGGTTGGGTTTGCCGAAGGACTGAAGGAGTGACGTCGGCGATCTTCCTGGCGCCATTGCCGCCGTACCAGCCAGTGCGGTAGATCGCGATGGTGTAGCTGGGTGCTTTCGTGTCGATCTTGAAGCGGATGGGCTGCCCGGCGTTGACGCTGATCTCGGTGGAGAAGCCCTGGATGGTGTCATCCCCGGCGCCAAGGATGTCCCACTCCGATGGTGGGCTGCCTGGTTTGGAGTTCTCACAAGCGACGGCGTTTACTACTGGGTCACAGGGACCCGCCGCCACAGCAGCCGGCGCGGTCAACGGCAGCAATGCCGCCACCATGGCCAACACCAAAGGGAACAGTAACCCTTTGAGGGCCCGCTGGGATGGGGTTGCTGAAGGACCGGCCATGAGAACTCCTGGGGTGGTACGCCAATTGCAATGACGGTGCTGCGCCTGCGCGCAGTCCCTGCTTGCCGCTCCCCAGCCAGGGTCAAACCAAGATCTTCAGTTATGGAAAACCAGGGTCCTTTTGCGGATCGACGTTCCTCTTGCGGGACCGGACCCGGCTGCGGACGAACAGAAGTTCAAGCCAAAGCCGGATCACCGGAACGAACCCACCAAAGTAACCCTTGGCAGGAGTGTAGGGGCGCGGCATGTCCGCCGCAAGGCTTTCCCGCTTCAGATCCGGGGATTTCAGCTGAACAGCAGTAGATTTAGGGGATACCAACACCCGGGCCACCCAGGAGAACCGAAGCGCCTTGCATTTGAAAAGTTTGACCGTCCGCGGATTCAAGTCGTTTGCGTCGGCCACGACGTTCGACTTCGAACCCGGCGTCACCGCTGTTGTCGGTCCCAACGGTTCCGGCAAATCCAATGTGGTGGATGCGCTGGCGTGGGTCATGGGCGAGCAAGGTGCCAAGACCTTGCGTGGGGGCAAGATGGAAGACGTCATTTTCGCGGGCACCTCGGGCCGGCCGCCGCTTGGCCGGGCGCAGGTCTCGTTGACTATCGACAACGCCGACAACGCACTTCCCATTGAGTACAGCGAAGTAACCATCTCCCGGACACTGTTCCGGACCGGGGGATCTGAATACGCCATTAACGGTGCGCCCTGCCGGCTTTTGGACATCCAGGAACTTCTTTCTGATTCCGGCCTTGGCAGGGAGATGCACGTCATCGTTGGCCAAGGCCAGCTGGACCGTGTCCTCCACGCGACACCCGAAGACCGCCGCGGATTCATCGAAGAGGCCGCAGGCATCCTCAAGCACAGGCGGCGCAAGGAAAAGACGGTCCGCAAGCTCGAGGCCATGCAGGCCAACCTCGCACGCCTTGGCGACCTCACTGCAGAGATCCGGCGGCAACTGACACCCTTGGGCAAGCAGGCCGAGATCGCCCGCCGCGCGCAGACCGTCCAGTTCGACGTCCGAGACGCCCGCGCGCGTCTCCTCGCTGATGATCTCGTACAACTGACAACCAGCCTGGAAAAGGACGTCGCTGACGAAGCCGCGCTGAAAGAGCGGCGCACGGTGGTCGAAGCCGGGTTGGGGATGGGGCGGCGGCGCCAGGCGGAGCTTGAACAGCAAGCTGCCGAGGCAACCCCCCGCCTCAACGCCGCTCGCGACAACTGGTACCAGCTCTCAGCAGGCAGGGAGCGCCTGCGTTCCCTCGGATCACTGGCTTCAGAACGCAAACGCTTGCTCGGTTCCGCGGAAGCCGCCGTCGAATCGGGCCGCGATCCGGAACACCTGGAGCGCCAGGCGGCAAAGGTCCGGGAAGAACAAGCGGCCCTGGAACACGACATCCTGGCCAAACAGGCAGCACTTCTGGAAGCCACTGTCGCCAAGGACGCAGCCGAAGCGCTCGCAGCCGCCGAAGACAAACGCCTCACCGGTATGCTGCGCGCAGCAGCGGACCGCAGGGAGGGCCTTGCCCGGCTTGCCGGCCAGGTTGCGGCAGCGCGGTCCCGGGCGGAGGCGGCAGAGGCCGAACGCGGCCGGTTGCGGGAGTCCCTTGGTGCCGGTGATGAGCGGCGCCGCCAGGCACAAAGCGAATTTGCTGCCCTTGAAGCCCAGGTGGCAGGAGCCGAAGATGGCGAAGAAAGCCTGGACGCCGAGTACGAGGACGCCAACGAGGCACTGGACGCCGTCATCGCGGAGATCGAAGACCTCAAGGCCGCCGAGCGGGACGCGATTCGGGAACGCGATGCCCTGGCCGCCCGACGCGATGCCCTCCAGTTGGGGCTCAACCGCAAGGATGGCTCCGGTCACCTGCTGACGGCCGAGGACGTGCTCGGGCCGCTGACTGGCATGGTCACCATAGAGCAAGGCTACGAAACGGCGATCGCCGCAGCCTTGGGCAGTGCTTCGGATGCCCTGGTGGTGGCCGGCGTGGAGGCCGCCGCGGCGGCAATCACCAGGCTGAAAGAGGACGACGCCGGCCGTGCGGCGCTGCTTCTGGCCGACACCCTGCCCGGGGATGGCGGGGCGGGCAACGAGCTGGCGGGTACGAACGAACTGCCCGCTGGCTGCCGGTGGGCCGCCGACGTCGTCAAAATAGCCGACCCTTCAGCCCAGGGTGCGCTGCGGCTCTTGTCCGCTACCGTCGTCGTCGACGACGTAAGGACGGCGGCCCGGGTGGTCCGGGAGCAACCGGGGCTGAAAGCTGTCACCATCGAAGGTGACGTGTTCACAGCGGTGACGGTCCTCGGCGGGTCAGCTACCGCGCCCTCCCTGCTGGAGGTCCAGGCAGCTGTCGACGACGCCGGCGCCCGCCTTCAAGAGGTCACTGCCAGGCTGGAGCGGGGCCGCTTCGCCCTGGCCGGGGCCCAGTCCCGTCGCGCCGAGGCACAGGACCGTGCCGATGCCGCCTTGGAAAGGCTCCATGAATCCGACGCCCGGCTTGCCGCTGTCGCTGAACGGCTGGGCCATCTGAACTCCGTCCTACGCAGCGCGGTGGGCGAAAGCGAGCGGCTTGCCGCGTCCATGGCCAAGGCGGAGGCCAACATCGCCGAAGCGCAGCTGGACCTGGAAGTCGCAGCTGAACGCCTTGCCGCTGCCCAGGAGGTCCCGGATGAGGAACCATCCACCGATCAACGGGATCAACTCGCTGCGGACGCACGGACCGCCCGCACCCTTGAAACAGAAGCCAGGCTCGCCCTTCGCACGGCCGAAGAGCAACTCGGGGCCATCAGCAATCGTGCAGCTTCCCTGGAACGGGCTGCGGCCACCGAGCGCCGGGCCCGTGAAGAGGCCGCCCGAAGGGCCCAGCGCCGCAGGGCACAAGCGCAACGTGCTGCCGCCGTGGTTTCGGCCGTGGAGCAGAGTCTTCGCTATCTCGACATTTCCGTGGATCTTGCGGCCAAGGAGCGCGACCAGGCCGAGCAGACGCGGGAGCTCCTCGAAAAGGAGCTTGCGGATGTCCGGACCGCCAATGACACCCTTGCCCGGGAGCTGGCCGAGCTGACTGATTCCGTGCACCGGGATGAAATGGCACGGACCCAGCAGCGGCTGCGGATCGAGGCACTGGAGACCCGGGCCGTGGATGAATTGGGGCTTTCGGCTGAGCAGCTCATCGCCGACTACGGCCCGGACCAGCCGGTTCCGCTTCCTGCAGGGTCCACCACGGACAAATGGGCAGAACTGCGGGCACCGGTGGACGCCAACGGAGAACCCATTGTCGAGGGAATCCCATTCGTCCGCTCAGAGCAGGAAAAACGGCTGAAGAAGGCAGAGCGCGAGCTGGCAGCCCTGGGCAAGGTCAATCCGCTGGCACTCGAAGAGTTTGCCGCCCTTGAGGAGCGGCACCAGTTCCTCAGCTCGCAGTTGGAGGACCTCAAGTCGAGCCGGAAAGACCTGCTGGACATCATCAAAGAAGTCGACAACAGGGTGCAACAGGTCTTCACGGAGGCCTTTGCCGACACCTCCGCCCAATTCGACCACGTATTTGCCCGGCTTTTTCCCGGTGGGGAGGGCAAACTCGTCCTCACCGATCCTGATGACATGCTGACCACCGGGATTGAAGTGGAGGCCCGTCCTGCCGGAAAGAAAATCAAACGCTTGTCGCTTCTTTCCGGCGGTGAGCGCTCCCTGACGGCAGTTGCGCTGCTGGTAGCCATCTTCAAGGCCAGGCCGTCGCCGTTCTACGTCATGGACGAAGTCGAAGCGGCCTTGGACGACACCAACCTGGGCCGCCTGATCACCATCTTCGAAGAATTGCGGGAGTCCAGCCAGCTCATCGTGATCACCCACCAAAAGCGGACCATGGAAGTGGCCGATGCACTATACGGTGTCACCATGCGGGGCGACGGTGTGTCCACTGTCATCAGCCAGAGGCTCAGTTCCGGGGCTTAGCTTTATGAGAAGGTAGGGGAGTGAACGATTTCCTACCCATAATTCTGTCCATTCTCGCTGCGCTCGTAGTGGTCGGCGGACTGGTTCCGGTACTGCTGAAAGCCCGTAGGTCAGGCTCGAAGTACCCCGGTACGCGCGACGCCAACGATCCCGTGCAGTCCCCTGCAGCAGGCGGCGGAACCCTGGTGGAGGACCGCCCGGATGCGGTGAAGGCGCCGGCTCCCACTTTTGACGGGACAGTTGACGGAGCCGGGGTTCCGGATGACGCAGCAGGCCTTGAGACCATCGCCATCGACACTCCCGCGCCGGTGGAAGGGCGGTTGACCCGCCTTCGCGCCCGCTTGGTCAAGTCCAACAACATCCTCGGCAAGGGCCTGTTGGCTTTGCTGTCCGGCGACAAGATCGACGAGAACGTCTGGGACGAGGTGGAAGAAACCCTCCTCCTCGCCGACCTCGGCACCGAACCCACGATGCAACTTGTCGACGCCTTGCGTGAGCGCGTCAAAGTGCTGGGCACCCGCAGCCCTGAAGATGTCAGGACCATGCTGCGGGAAGAACTCATCAAGCTGGTTGATCCGGGTATGGACCGTTCACTGAACGTCGACCGTAAAGGTGACCGTCCCGCCGTCGTACTGGTTGTCGGTGTCAACGGCGTCGGCAAGACCACCACAGTAGGCAAGCTGGCACGTGTCCTCGTGGCCGAAGACAAGGATGTGCTGCTGGGTGCGGCAGATACCTTCCGTGCTGCCGCGGCCGAACAGCTGGCTACATGGGGCCAGCGGGTGGGCGTGCCCACGGTGAAGTCCGACATCGACGGCGCTGATCCCGCCTCGGTTGCCTACGAGGCCGTTAAGGCCGGCATCGACCAGGAAGTCGATGTGGTCATGGTCGATACCGCAGGCCGCCTGCAGAACAAGACCGGCCTCATGGATGAACTCGGCAAGGTCAAGCGCGTCATCGAGAAGCTTGCCGAGGTGGACGAAGTCCTGTTGGTCCTCGATGCCACCACCGGCCAGAACGGCCTCAACCAGGCCCGGGTATTCGCAGAGGTCGTCAACATTTCGGGCATCGTGCTGACCAAGCTGGACGGTACCGCCAAGGGTGGCATCGTTGTGGCCATCCAGAAGTCACTCGGTGTCCCTGTGAAGCTGGTTGGCCTTGGTGAAGGCCCTGACGACCTCGCTCCGTTTGAGGCCGAGGGCTTCGTCGACGCACTGCTCAGCTAATTCGCGCGCCCAGCGGCTCGCGGGCTGCCAACCAGCCCGCGGCCGCCAGCAGCAGCACGCATCCGGTGATGGCGAAAGCCCAACCGTAACCCCAGTGGTCGGCCATCAGGCCGGCCACGACCGGGCCGATGATCGCGCCGGTGTCAGCCGCCATCTGGAAGACGGCAAGCACCTTGCCGCCGGATCGTCCGCGTCCAATCACGTCGGCGACGGCGGCCTGCTGGGCCGGGCCCAGCAGGCCGGAGCCGAACCCCGCCACCGCGGAAGCGACGAGGAACGCAGTGAGGTCCGTCGTCAATCCGATAAGCCCGGTGGACACGCCCGTAATCACGAGGCCTGGAATTAACAGGAACTTGCGCCCCCACGCGTCTGCCAAGCGGCCGGAAGAAGTCAGGGCGAGGGCATTTCCCACGGCAAAGACCGCCAAAGCCCAGGCGGCCGTCTCCGGCCGTGAATCCAGGACAGCCACCGCGAACAGGGGGATGGTGGCCATGCGGACACCGAAGGTCACCCAGCCATTGCCGAAGCTGGAGAACACGGCTGCCCGGTATGCCGAGTCAGCCAATGCCTCGCCCAGCGCCATGGCTGGTGCATGCCCGGTTTCCTGGGAGACGCTGCCGTTGCCACTGAGCATGGTCCGGACCACTACAGCGGCCACAAGCAGCGCACCGGCATAGGCCAGGAAGGGAACCCGGAGCCCGAAACCCGCCAGCAGGCCACCTGCCACCGGTCCCAGCACGCTGCCGATCAGGAACGCTGAAGCATAAGCGCCGGAAACGCGCCCGCGGCGTTCCGGCGGGGCAAGCCTGATGAGCAATCCCATGGCGGCAACGGTGAACATCACTGAACCGGCACCGCCCAAACCACGGAAAATCACCAGCTGCCAGTAATCCTGGGCGAAGGCACAGGCTGCGGTGGACACCGCCACGATCAATAGGCCGCAGACGTAGACGTTCCTTTCTCCGAAGCGCCCGATCAACGCACCGCCGGCCGGCGCGAAAACCAGCCGCATGAAGGCGAAGATGCTTACGATCACGGCAGCGGCAGTGGCGCCGACGTCGAAAGTGGTAGCAAATTGCGGCAGCACCGGAGCGACGAGCCCGAATCCCAAGGCGATCAGGAACGCCGCTGCCAACATCACCTTGATGTCACGGGGCAAGGGAACCTTCTCCTGCCGGATCCTTGGAGCTTTGACGGATCGTGGCGACTGGGTCATTTGGTGCTGGTCCTTCTGGTGGGATCTGGCGTTTGAACGCCTTGAGTGACGGAAAACCGGGCTCAGCCCATGAAGTCCGACGCCTGAAACATATCCGTAACGTCGCAGATATGCACCATTTACGTTGGGGAGGTTGTTGTAACGGCCCCGCAATATAAAACCCGCGCAGGTGAAACACTGCGGCACAAAACTCTTAAGCAGGACGCAAAAGGCGTCAGGACAGCGGTTGAACCGCAGATCTAGCAAGAGAGGAACGTGCACCATGGAACTTACCGCAGGTCACGTATGGGTCATGGTGGCGGCGGCGCTTGTGCTGTTCATGACACCTGGTCTGGCATTTTTCTACGGCGGCATGACACGCGCCAAAGCAGCTTTGAACATGATGATGATGAGCTTCATCTCCATCGGCATCGTCGGCGTCGTCTGGGTGCTGTGGGGCGCGTCCATGAGCTCCGGCGAAGGTTTCCTGGAGATCGTGGGCAACCCGCTCGCCACCTTCGGCCTCGAAGGGGTCAGCGCGACTCCGGATGGCCTGATCAAGGTTGGTTACGCAGCTACCTTCGCCATCATCACGGTGGCCCTTATCAGTGGCGCCATTGCAGACCGCGCCAAGTTCGGGGCCTGGAGCATCTTTGTGCCTGTCTGGGTCACCCTGGTTTACTGCCCCCTGGCCTACATGGTGTGGGGCGGCGGCCTCTTCGGCCCTGAAGGTGCGATCGGCAAGGCCCTGGGCCACGCCATCGACTTCGCCGGCGGCACCGTGGTGCACATCAACGCAGGTGTGGCGGCCCTTGTCCTGGTCCTCATCATCGGCAACCGTCGTGGTTTCGGCAAGGACCCCAACCACCGTCCGCACAACATCCCGTTCGTCATGCTCGGTGCGGCCATCCTCTGGTTTGGTTGGTTCGGCTTCAACGGCGGCGCAGCAGCGACTGCTGAACAGGGCGGCCTGATCTGGATCAACACCCTTGCAGCCCCGGCAGCGGCCATGATCGGCTGGCTCATCACTGAGCGGATCCGTGACGGTCACCCGACGTCCCTCGGCGCGGCCTCCGGTGTCGTGGCCGGCCTCGTGGCCATCACCCCGGCTTGTGCCGATGTCAGCCCCGTGGGTGCCCTCGGCCTCGGTGTGGTTGCCGGTGTGGCCTCCGCCCTTGCAGTCGGCCTGAAGTTCCGCTGGGGCTTCGATGACTCGCTGGACGTTGTAGGCGTCCACCTCGTCTCCGGCATCATCGGCACCGTGGCCCTCGGCTTCATCGCAGTCCCGAGCGAAGGCTCCACCCCCGGCGGTCTCTTCTACGGCGGCGGATTCGCCCAGCTGTGGGCGCAGCTCGCAGCAGCCGGCGTGGCAATTGTCTTCTCGGCGGTCATGACGGCCATCATCGCCCTGGCCATCCACAAGACCATGGGCTTCCGGGTCTCCACCGAACAGGAGAACGTCGGTGTCGACCTCAGCCTCCACGCTGAGACGGCCTACGAGTTTGGCGTCAACGGACACGGTGGCAGCTTCCAGCCGCTGCACGAGGCCATGATCGGCAAAACGGAAGCCCCGGCAAGCAAAGCATCCGCAGAAGGCAAGGAGAGTGTCCAGGCATGAAGCTCATCACGGCGATCGTTCGTCCCGAAAAGCTTGAAGCAGTCCGTGAAGGCCTCGAGGCCTACGGAGTCCAGGGCCTGACGGTCAGCGCGGCCAGCGGTTACGGCCGCCAGCGTGGCTACACCGAGGTGTACCGGGGAGCTGAATACAACGTGGATTTGCTGCCGAAGGTCCGCATCGAAGTCCTCGCCACGGACGAGCAAGCGGACGACATCCTGGATGTCCTCATCGCCAGTTCAAATACCGGCAGGGCCGGAGACGGCAAGGTGTGGACGGTTGACGTTTACGAAGCCGTGCGGGTTCGCACAGGCGAACGGGGCGCAGCCGCCATCTAAGGCGAAGCCGGACATCAGGGCAGAACACAAGCGGGCCGGGTACCACTTAAGGTACCCGGCCCGCTTTTGCCTTCGACGGCGGCGTCAGTTCCCGACGGCGGTGGGCCAGGAGGCCGGCCCGGCGCTTCCGGCGTCGTATTCTTCCAACGGAACCTCGTCCTTTTCCCAGGCGCGAAGGACGGGCTCGATGATCCGCCAGCAGTCTTCAGCGGTGTCTCCTCGAACGGACAGCAAGGGATCGCCGGTGAGGATGCCTTCCAGGACTTCACCGTAGGGCAGCAGGTCCGCTGCGCTGAGCTGGGCCACCAGGCTGGCTCTGTCCAGGGTGAAGATGTCTCCGGGGCCGTTGACGTCGACATCCAGTTGCAGGACATCAGGGCCGAATCCGATACGGAGCTGATTGGGCGAGTCCACTCCCGAGAACCCCTTTGGCAGGTGCGGAACCGGCCGGAAGGTGATGACGGCTTCCTTGCGCCGCTGCCCCAGTGCCTTGCCTGAGCGGAGGATGAAGGGAACTCCCGCCCAGCGCCAGTTGTCGATCTCCACCTGCACCTCTGCGAGAGTCTCGGTGTTGCGGCCGGGATCCACGCCTTGCTCGGCCGTGTAGTCGGGCACAGTGCGCTCACCCAGCGTTCCGGCTGTGTACCTGGCCCGGCGGGTGGAGGCCTCGTAGGGGGCTTTGATGCTGCTGGCACGCAGCACGGTGGCTACGGCATCACGGAGGTCCCGCTCTTCGATGGTGGCCGGGGCGTCGATGGCCAGGAATGCCATGATGTGCAGAAGGTGGCTCTGGATCATGTCCCGCAAGGCACCCGCGGTGTCGTAGTAGCGGGCCCGGCCTTCGAGGGCCAAGTCCTCATCGAAGATGACTTCCACTTTTTCAATGTGGTCGCGGTTCCAGACGGGCTCAAGGAAGCGGTTGGCGAAGCGAAGGCCCAGGATGTTCAGCACCGTGGCCTTGCCCAGGAAGTGGTCCACGCGGTGAATGTGGTCCTCGGGCACCAGCGCCGCAAGTGTTTTGTTCAGCTCGTGTGCTGATTCCGTGCCTGAACCGAAGGGCTTTTCCATGACCAGTCGCGTTCCTGCCGGCACTTGGTCCCGATGCAGTACTTCGCAGGCCTTCTGGCTGACATGGGGTGGCAGAGCGAAGTAGACGGCGACGGGACCCTCCAGCTGTGCCAGCAGATCAGCCAGGGGGCCATCGGCTGTTACGTCTACCTGGTGGTAGGAAGTGTTGTTGGCAACAGCGTCCAGTGCCGCGTTTCCTGCCGTATCCGCCGACGTCGACGCCGCCGCGAAAGCGCCCCTCACTCTTTCCTTCCATTGTTCGGGGGACCAGGGGTCGGAGCCGGCACCCACCAGCCTCAGGCCGGGCGCGCGTCCGGCCGCCAGCAGCCCCGCAAGCCCGGGCAGGAGCAGCCTGCCTGTCAGGTCCCCGGACGCGCCGAGGATGAGCAACGTTTTTACAGTTGTTTTACTGGTCACTGTGCCAGCATGCCACCTTGCCAGCGTGACTTGGTACCCTAGATAGTCGAGTCCCGTGGATAACGCAGATTTGTTGTGGTTGAGACACATCTGTTGGGGCAGTAATCGTCAAGACTCTGGTGTGCCGGACCGGCCACCATTCGTAGACCATCGAAAGAAGTGCACGGCGCGTGTTCAATTCACTCTCTGACCGGTTGACAGCAACCTTCAAGAACCTTCGTGGCAAGGGCCGCCTCACCGAGGCTGATGTCGATGCCACAGTCCGGGAGATTCGCCGTGCCCTCCTGGACGCGGACGTCGCCGTGTCCGTGGTCCGTGAGTTCACCGGTCGCATCCGCGAACGTGCCCTGGGCGCCGAGGTTTCGGGGGCGTTGAACCCGAGCCAGCAGATAGTCAAGATCGTCAACGAGGAACTCAAGGAGATCCTCGGTGGCGAGACCCGCCGTATCCGCCTGGCGAAAACCGGCCCGACCATCATCATGCTGGCCGGTCTCCAAGGTGCCGGTAAGACCACCCTGGCGGGCAAGCTGTCCAAGTGGCTCAAGGCCCAGGGCCACAGCCCCCTGCTGGTCGCCTGCGACCTTCAGCGCCCCAATGCAGTAACCCAGCTCCAGGTTGTTGGACAGCGTGCCGGTGTCCCGGTCTTCGCTCCGCACCCCGGCGCCACCTCCTCCGAACTTGAGCACCCCGCCGGTGATCCGGTCGCCGTTGCCAAGGCCGGTGTCGAGGAAGCGCGCCAGAAGCTTCACGACGTCGTGATCGTGGACACGGCCGGCCGCCTCGGTGTTGACGCCGAGATGATGGACCAGGCCCGCCGCATCCGCCAGGCGATCATTCCCAACGAAGTTCTTTTCGTTATCGACTCCATGATCGGCCAGGACGCCGTCAACACGGCGATGGCCTTCGATGAAGGCGTCAACTTCACCGGCATCGTCCTTTCCAAGCTCGACGGCGATGCCCGCGGTGGTGCCGCCCTGTCCGTAGCGTCGGTGACCGGCAAGCCGGTCATGTTCGCGTCGACGGGCGAAGGCCTGGACGATTTCGAACTCTTCCACCCGGACCGCATGGCCTCGCGCATCCTGGACATGGGTGACGTCCTCACCCTGATCGAACAGGCTGAGAAGGCGTGGGACAAGGAAGAAGCAGCCCGGATGGCGAAGAAGTTCGCCGACCAGGAAGACTTCACCCTGGACGACTTCCTCGCCCAGATGCAGCAGATCCGCAACATGGGCTCCATGAAGAAGATGCTCATGATGATGCCGGGTGCGCAAAACATCCGCCAGCAGCTGGAGAACTTCGACGAAAAAGAGATCGACCGCGTCGAAGCCATCGTCCGCTCCATGACACCGCATGAGCGTGTCGCCCCGAAGATCATCAACGGTTCACGCCGTGCGCGTATCGCCAAGGGCTCCGGTGTCCACGTCTCCGAGGTCAACGGGCTGTTGGAGCGTTTCGCCCAAGCCCAGAAGATGATGAAGAAGCTGGCCCAGGGTGGCGGCATGCCGGGGATGCCCGGAATGCCTGGCCTTGGTGGTCCTGGCGGCGGACGCAAGAACGGCAAGAACGCCCCCAAGAAGAAGGCGCGGTCCGGCAACCCGGCCAAGGCGGCCCAGGAGTTGCGCGATGCCGAGGCCAAGCGGGCCAACGCAGCTTCGGCAGCTCCCAAGGGTGCAGCTTTCGGCCAGGGCGCTGCGGACTTCGATCCGTCATCGCTGAACCTTCCCAAGGGCTTCGACAAGTTCCTCGGCAAATAACCGCGCTGGCATCCCAGCGGCACAGGTTGGGATGTCGGAGCCGTCGCATAGGCTGAACCAATGCAGAAGCAGCGCGTAGTCTTCCTTCACGGAGTGGGCAGTTTCGGTGCTGCGGCGTGGCCGAAGCAGCACGGAATGGCCCTTCACTACGACGCCCTGTTTCTCCGCAGGCACGGCTTCGATCCCGTGGCCGAGCCCGTGGAGTCCGATGTCGCTGCCGATGTTGCCATCGTGATCCAGGCTCTGGCTGATTCGGGCGGAGGTCACGTGGTGGCGCATGAGCAAGGTGCCATTCCTGCCATGCTGGCAGCCGTGGAGCGCCCGGACCTTATCCATTCCCTGGTCCTGGTGGAGCCGGCCTGCCTGTCCTTGACTGCGGAGCTTCCGGCCACTGCTTCTTACCGCGCATTGATGGAACCGCTGTATGAGGTGCGGGGCCAGCTTAACGACGCCGATTACCACCGCGAGTATTACCTGCGTGCCTTCTCTGCTGAAACGGGTGGCTTGGAAACCCTTGAGGCACAGCGCTCGGCCCGCCGCTTGAGGCTGCAGGCGCCCCCGTGGGAAGCGCCGCTGCACATCGTTCCCGGAGTACCCACCCTTGTCCTGACGGGCGGGTGGGAACCCCTGTACGAGGAAATTGCCGCGTACCTCCAGGAGACCGGCGCCCTCCGCCGCGTTGCAGCGGGCGGGCACCGGCCCCAGGATTCATCCGACGGCGATCACATCATCCGCAGCTTCGTTGCAGACGTGGGACGGACCCGGTCGGTTCAGGCATCCTGAGTTCGCGGGACTTGAAGTTCCGGCAAATACACCTTCCCTCCGGCGGCGAGGAATTCAGCACTCTTTTCCCGCATGCCCTCTGCCCTCGCGTCGTCGTACATCCCTGCGATGGCCGCTTGTGACTCCGCCGAGCCATATTCGTCGCGGATGTCCTGGCTGATGCGCATGGAGCAGAACTTGGGACCGCACATCGAGCAGAAATGTGCCGTCTTGGCAGGCTCTGCCGGCAGGGTTTCGTCGTGGAACGACTCCGCAGTGACCGGATCCAGGGACAGGGCAAACTGGTCCCGCCAGCGGAATTCGAATCTGGCTTTGGACAGGGCATCATCGCGCTCGTGGGCTCCAGGGTGTCCCTTGGCCAGATCTGCTGCATGCGCCGCGATCTTGTAGGTGATTACTCCTGTTTTCACGTCGTCCTTGTTGGGAAGGCCCAGGTGCTCCTTGGGGGTGACGTAGCAGAGAATGGCTGTGCCGTACCGGGCAATTTCAGTGGCACCGATGGCCGAGGTGATGTGGTCATAGCCGGGAGCGACGTCGGTGACCAACGGTCCCAGCGTGTAGAACGGGGCCCCCTTGCACAGTTCCTGCTGCCGTTCGACGTTCTCACGGACCAGGTGGAACGGAATATGCCCGGGACCTTCCACCATGACCTGCACGTCGTATTCCCAGGCTCGCTGGGTCAGTTCGGCCAGGGTATCCAGCTCAGCAAATTGTGCGGCATCGTTGGCGTCGGCAGTAGCACCCGGGCGAAGGCCGTCTCCCAAGGAGAACGCGACGTCGTACTGGGCAAAGATTTCGCATAGCTCGTCGAAGTGCGTGTAAAGGAAGTTTTCCTGGTGGTGGGCCAGGCACCATCCGGCCATGATGGATCCGCCGCGGGAGACGATGCCCGTGACGCGGTTGGCGGTCAGCGGCACATACCTCAGCAGCACGCCCGCGTGGATGGTCATGTAGTCCACGCCCTGTTCGCACTGCTCGATCACGGTGTCGCGGAAGATCTCCCATGTGAGCTTGTTGGCCTCGCCATTGACCTTCTCCAGCGCCTGGTAGATGGGCACTGTGCCGATGGGTACCGGCGAGTTCCGGATGAGCCACTCGCGGGTGGTGTGGATGTCGTCGCCGGTGGACAGGTCCATGACAGTGTCAGCGCCCCACTGGGTGGCCCACTGCAGTTTGTCCACTTCCTCCGCGATGGAACTGGTGACAGCCGAGTTTCCGATGTTGGCGTTGATCTTCACCAGGAAGGCCTTGCCGATGATCATGGGCTCGGACTCGGGGTGGTTGATGTTGTTGGGAATGATCGCCCGACCGGCGGCAACTTCGCTGCGGACCAGTTCCACGTCGCAGTTTTCACGCAGCGCCACGAACCGCATTTCGGGCGTTACCATTCCCTGCCGTGCGTAGTGCATCTGGGTGACGGTTTTGCCTTCGACGGCGCGGCGGGGCACCGGTTGGGCACCCTTCCATTCGGCAGAGGCGGCGCCCCGCCGCAAAGCCGCCTTGCCGTCGTCGAGCAGGTTGCGTTCACGGCCCGTGTACGCGGCAGTGTCGCCGCGGGCCTCGATCCAGGCGGCCCGGAAGGGTTCAAGGCCCACTACGGGATCGCTCCCTGGGCCGGCCGTCCGGTACACCTGCAGTGGTGGGTTCGCCTGGCCATTGGGGGAGGGCTCAAGCGAAATTTCGGTCACCGGAACGCGGATGCCCGTGGCTGGGTCTTCGACGTAGGCCAGCGAATGGGACTTCAGGGACTGCGTAACAACCTCGTTTTGGGCAGGGCTGTGCTGTGTTTCGATGGTGCTCAAGGATTACTCACTTCCTTCGCCGGCATTACCCGGACAGGTTCAACGGTCGCAGGCCGCCTCAGCCCGATCTCAGCCCCTGCAAGGGCCCCCGTGTGGTCATGACGAAGCTACCACAGCTCCCGTACGCCACCCAGTCACATGGCACCTGGTCAGATGTTGGCTGCACTAGCCGGCCCTGTAGCGGACTAGGATTCTGGCATGCCCAACATCATCGAATTCAGCGGACCCGTGCTCGTCGCCGCAGATCAGGAACGACGCGGGATGTGGTCCGTTGGGGGCACCCTTACTTTCGAGCGCCCCAAGGAGCAACCGGACAGCGTGCTTGACGGCTGGGTCCTGCCGGGATTCGTTGATGCCCACTGCCACATCGGACTGGGCGCCGGTGGAGCGGTGGATGAGCCCACCACCCTCGCGCAGGCCCAGGCGGACCGGGACGCGGGAACCCTGCTCATCCGCGACTGCGGATCGCCCAGCGACACGCGGTGGGTGCAGCAGCGCGAGGACTTGCCCCGCCTGATCAGATCCGGCCGCCATATAGCCCGAAGCCGCCGGTACCTGCGCGGATTGGGTCACGAGATTGAGCCGGAGCAGTTGGTCGAGACCGTCCGGAAGGAAGCCCGCGACGGCGACGGCTGGGTGAAACTGGTGGGCGACTGGATTGACCGGGGCATTGGTGACCTGGCTGCCTCCTTTCCGGCGAAGACGGTCAAGGACGCCATTACCGCCGCCCACGACGAGGGCGCCCGGGTCACGGCACATTGCTTTGCCGAAGACACCATCGACGACATGCTTGATGCCGGTATCGACTGCATCGAACACGCAACGGGTCTGTTGCCACGCCACATTCCACGGCTCGTGGAGCAGTCCGTTCCTATCGTTCCCACACTCGTCAACATCGCCACATTCCCGGATATCGCCGCCCAGGCCGCGCCCAAATTTCCGGGATACGCGGACCACATGACGCGCCTCTGGGAACGCAGGCGTGAACGCGTGGTGGAGGCGTACGAGGCCGGAGTAGCCATTCATGCCGGTACGGACGCGGGCAGCGTCATTCGGCATGGCCGGATCGCAGACGAGATGAAGGAACTGCACGACGCCGGCCTGCCGCCTGCAGCGGTCCTCGATGCGGCCACGTGGGGCGCCCGCAAGTGGCTGGGAGCCGAGGCCATCAGCGAAGGGGCGAGTGCCGACGTCGTGATCTGCCATGAGGATCCGCGCCGGAATCTGGCTGCCGTTTCCGCGCTGAAGCACGTCGTCCTTCGAGGGCAGCTGATCCACTAGGAATAAATTGAAGCTTCAAGTAATTTAGATAGGTAGAACGAGCCGAAAGGCGGCCGCACGACACCGGGAGCTTCACATGTCCGCTTCATCCAACCAGGACCTACTGCCTGCCGACCTCGCCATGGGCACTGTCATGCTCAAAGTCGGCGACATGAAAGTCATGAGTGACTACTACCAGCGCGCCTTGGGGCTGGAAGTAGTGGCCGAGCAGGACGGCGGCCTCTACCTGGGGCGGGTCGGCAAGCCCGTCGTCCATCTGGCGCCCGCGGCCGGTCTCCAGCTGCCCGGGCGTGGTGAGGCCGGGTTGTTCCACACCGCAATCCTCTTCCAGGACCAGCCCTCCTTGGCTGCCACCGTCGCAACAGCCGCCGGGTATGAACCCCGGGCCTTCGTGGGAAGCGCCGACCACCTCGTCAGTGAGGCGTTCTACTTCACCGACCCCGAAGGCAATGGCATTGAGCTCTACTACGACAAGCCGCGCGAAGGCTGGCAGTGGGACGGCAAGAATGTGGTCATGGACAACGTGGCACTTCCGCCGCAGCGCTTCCTCCAGCAACACCTGAGCGAAGCCGCGGTCACGGGCCAGCACGAGGCTGCGGCCGGGGTAGGGCACGTCCACCTCCAGGTTGGCGATGTCGCGACGGCCCACACCTTCTATGTCGAGACCCTGGGCTTCGAGAAGACGGCTGGGTGGCATGGCCAGGCGCTGTTCGTCTCTGCCGGTGGGTACCACCACCATATGGCCATGAACGTGTGGAACAGCCGCGGTGCGGGTCCCCGGAAGGACACCTTGGGACTCGGCGAAGTGCTCATTGAGGTCCCCACGGGGGACGACGTTGGCGCGCTGGCCGATCGTCTGCGGGTTGCCGGAGTGCAGAACCACCACACGGGCGCTGAATTGCAATTTGAAGACCCGTGGCGGAACAAATTGCGGGTGGCAGTTCGCCGTCCTGATTCCGCTCCCGGAGTCCAAGCGGGCGCTTAGCTGCACTAGGCTGGGCAGTGAAGGTGCAGGACCACCTGTCCTGGGCCCCATGCCCCGTCAGCACGAAGGATTGAGAGTACTTTCCATGGGCTTTGCCGAAATTTTTGTAGCCACCCACGACGAAGCACTCAAGCGGGCAGCTGCCTTGGAAAAAGGTGCCGATGTTGCCGGCCCCGCAGTCCGGATCAACGGCATCACGGACTACGAAGTGGAACAGCTTGGAGACCTGGCGGGACAGGCAGTCCATGCTGCTGGCGCCGACTACGAACTCGCGTTGGTGGATGTCACCAGTGACGCGCTGCTCGGTGTTCCGGAGGCGATGGTCAGGGCGCTGGCCGAACTGCTCACCTACGAAAGCGAAGGCGAAGCAAATGTCCTCGACGACGTCGCTGCTGCTTGGGCTGCGCAGGAAGACATGCCCTTCGAGGCCGCGCAGTCACGGCAGTATGTCCAGCAATTGGCCGCCCTCGCTGCGGACGTGGAAAAGGCTGAGCGGGCCGGGCTTTACGTCTGGTCGGAATGACCTGTCCGCCGGCCGTCCGGTGGTCGCGCGGCCACCGAGTGTGACCAAGAACTCACCGGCCCGTGCGGCGTAAGTCGTAAATGCCGCGGGCATCTGGCACAATAGACAGGTACTCGATCGGTGCGGCCCCTCTCTCCGTGCTCGTGTCTTGTCCTTCGAACCGCCAAGTATGGCCCGCCCCACGGGTGCAGAACGCCCGGTTCAACCCCGTTTCAGAAACAGGAGTGACCACAAAAGTGGCCGTAAAGATTCGCCTTAAGCGCTTCGGTAAGATGCGCGCACCGTACTACCGCATTGTCGTCATGGATGCCCGCGCCAAGCGCGATGGCCGTGCCATTGAAGAAATCGGCAAGTACCACCCCACCGAAGAGCCGTCGTACATCGAGGTCGCCTCTGAGCGCGCTCAGTACTGGCTCTCCGTTGGTGCCCAGCCGACCGAGCAGGTTGCCGCGATCCTCAAGATCACCGGTGACTGGCAGAAGTTCAAGGGCCTCCCGGGCCAGGAAGGCACCCTGAAGACCAAAGCTCCGAAGGAAGCTTTCGTAGCTCCGGAGAAGGGTTCCGTCATCATCCCGGAAGCCATTACCAAGAAGGCCAAGAAGGACGACGCTGCTGAGGCTCCGGCCGAGGCTGAAGCAGAGACCACCGAGGCTGAGTAAGTTGCTGGCAGAAGCGCTCGAGCACTTGGTCCGTGGGATCGTTGACAGCCCTGAGGATGTCAAGGTCAGTGCCAGGAACAACCGTCGCGGGGAGTCCCTCGAGGTGCGCGTTCACCAGGAGGACCTCGGACGGGTGATCGGCCGTCAAGGACGTACCGCACGTGCACTGCGCACTGTGGTTGCTGCCTTGGCTGGTGGCGAGCAGGTCCGGGTCGACGTCGTCGATACCGACCGCCGCCGGTAACGCGCTCAGCACTTTTTGTCTTAGGTCCGGCCCCTTCACCGAATATGGTGGAGGGGCCGGATTGCTTTGTCCAACACTTCACCACCGCGACTGCCCGGCGGCGCGGAACAACAGAATTCAGAGGAACCCATGCAGCTCCAGGTGGCCCGGATCGGCAAACCCCATGGCATTCGTGGCGAGGTGACGGTGCAGGTACTCACCGACGCGCCCGCAGAGCGTTTCGTCGCGGGGACCGAGTTCGTCGTGGAGCCGGCCTCAGCCGGCCCGCTGACTGTCCGAAGCGCCAGGTGGAACAAGGACATCCTGCTGCTCGGCTTTGAGGAGATCGCGGACCGCAACGCAGCCGAAGCCATTCGTGGGGCAAAGCTGTTCATCGAAACGGAAGAACTCGACGACGACGACGAGGAAGGCTGGTACGAGCACGAGCTCGTTGGCCTTCAGGCCCGCGTGGGTGCCCAAACGGTGGGCAAGGTCGCGGCGCTGAACACCATGCCCGCCCAGGATCTGCTGGTCATTGAATCCGTGGACGGCAAGGAGATCTTGGTTCCCTTCGTCGATGAAATCGTCCCGGAGGTCAACGTCGAGGAAGGCTACATCCTGATCACTCCGCCAGCGGGCCTGTTCGAGCTCAATGACGAAGGCGCCTGGGAGCCTGCTGAATGAGGATCGATGTCGTCAGCATTTTCCCTGAGTACCTTGCCCCGCTGGAGCTCTCGCTCATAGGCAAGGCCCGGCAGGATGGATTACTCGAGCTTAACGTCCACGATCTCCGTACCTTCACCACGGACAGGCACCGGACGGTTGACGACACCCCGTACGGCGGCGGTGCCGGCATGGTCATGAAGCCTGAACCGTGGGCGCAAGCGCTTGAGTCCCTGGTTCCTGGGGAGGCGGGCACCAAGCCGGTGCTCATCGTTCCATCACCTGCGGGGGAGCGCTTCAACCAGGCATTGGCCTATGAACTCGCCGAGGAAGAGCAGCTCGTCTTCGCTTGTGGACGCTACGAAGGCATTGACGAACGCGTCATCGACTGGGCCCGCGACCACTTCACGGTCCGCCCGGTCAGCCTCGGCGACTACGTACTCAACGGAGGCGAAGTTGCCGTCCTGGCCATGGTGGAAGCGATCGGCCGCCTCCTTCCCGGAGTGGTCGGCAATCCCGAATCCTTGATCGAGGAGTCCCATTCCGATGGACTTCTGGAGTACCCCGTTTACACCAAGCCGTCATCGTGGCGGGATCATGATGTGCCGGAGATCCTGCTCAGTGGCAATCACGGGAAAATTGCCCAGTGGCGCCGCCATGAGCAATTCCGCCGAACCGCCGAACGGCGCCCGGACCTTCTGGCGGATTTCGACGCCGGTGCGTTGAGCCGCGCGGACCGCAACGCACTGGCAGAGCTGGGTTACGACGTCGTGGATGGTCGCTTGCGGGCCAGGCCCGGCGGCGACGCCGCCAACTGAACCTTCCTGCCGCCGTCGAACGTTGGTCCGTGCCGTCAGTTGGCCGGATTGCTGCGCATATGGCAGAATTAACCCTTGTGTCTGCTGGGCTGACACCTGCCACAGGGGGAGTTCAGCCAACAGTCGGACAACCCGGTGACGCCAATCAGTGGCGGAGCCGGACACTAAGAAACTTCGGCGGAAATTTCCGGGGCCCTCGTGCGCTCCGGGCTTGTCCGCCGTAACCCAAAGTGAATGACCTGTGGCGTTCACCAGGAGTGGATTAATGCATATCCTCGATAGCGTAGATGCAGCCTCGCTGCGCAGTGATGTTCCTGAGTTCCGTGCGGGTGACACCCTCAAGGTTCACGTCAACATCATCGAAGGCAAGAACTCCCGTGTCCAGGTATTCCAGGGCTTCGTCCTGGGCCGCCAGGGCGACGGCGTTCGCGAAACCTTCACCGTCCGCAAGGTTTCCTTCGGTGTCGGCGTAGAGCGTACCTTCCCGGTACACTCCCCGATCATCGAAAAGATCGAGGTCGTCACCAAGGGTGACGTCCGCCGCGCCAAGCTTTACTACATGCGCGCACTGCGCGGTAAGGCTGCGAAGATCAAGGAAAAGCGCGACTTCGCCAAGTAAGTCCTGCGACTTACGCAACGGGTCCAGGATTCGTGCCCGGTAGTTCCGGAGCAATCCGCAAAGCAACACAGGATACGAGTCATGGACACAACAGAACGCCAGCCCCGGAAACAGGGCTGGCGTTTTGTTTTGCTGGCGCTGGTCCTTGCGATCGCCATCAGTGGCCTGGTCCGTTCACTCTGGGTGGACGTCTACTACATTCCTTCCGAATCCATGGAGCCTCTCCTGATGACGGGCGACCGGATCCTGGTCTCCCGCACCGATTTCAGCGTCGAACCGATCCGGCGTGGCGACGTCGTGGTCTTCGATGGCCGCGGTTCCTTTGCACCGCTGAGTAGCGGCAAGGGTCCCTTCGTGGATGCGGTCAACGCAGCCGGGCAGTGGTTTGGGCTGATGGGCAGCGATACCACGTACGTGAAGAGGGTCATAGGCGTCCCCGGGGACCATGTTCAGTGTTGCGATGCCACCGGCCACCTCACAGTGAACGGTCAGGTACTTGAGGAACCCTATCTATACCCGGGTGACGAACCCAGCACACAGAAGTTCGACGTCGTCGTGCCGCGCGACCGTCTCTGGCTGATGGGCGACCACCGTTCACGTTCTGCCGACTCCCGCGGGCTGCTGGGCGCGCCGGGCGGAGGCATGGTTCCCATGGAACGGGTTATCGGAAGGCCGGTCCAGATTATCTGGCCACTTGATAGATTTACAGGGATGCCTCGCTCTCCGCAGGCCGAAACATCATCGAAGAACGGACAGTAGATGCCGGACAAAGCTCCCGGGACACCCGAGCGGTACGACGACGACGCGCGGCTCTCGGACGAAACGGCAAGTACGGACGGGGCTGCGGAGACCCGGGCCGAGGCAGAAAAGCCGACCAGGAACCCGGTCATGGTTTGGGTCCGGGAGATCCTCACTGTTGTGGCGATTGCGCTGGTGCTGTCCTTCCTGCTGAAGACGTTCCTCTTCAAGGCTTTCTTTATCCCCTCGGAGTCCATGGAAAGCACGCTGGATGTCCAGGACCGGATCTTCATCAACCTGCTGGTTCCCGGGCCATTCGACCTCTCGCGCGGGGACGTGGTGGTCTTCAAGGACACCCAAGCGTGGCTGCCGCCTGTCGTGCAGAAGCCCGCCGGCCCCATGGACTGGGTGGGAGACACCCTTGAATTCGTGGGCCTGGCTCCGGACGCCAGCGAGCAGCACCTGGTCAAGCGGATCATCGGGCTCCCGGGCGATCACGTCAGCTGCTGTGATGCCCAGGGGCGCGTCAGCGTCAACGGGGTAGCGCTCGATGAAAGCTACGTCAACCCTGCTGAAAGCCCCTCTCCCCAAACCTTCGACGTCGTTGTTCCCGCGGGTAAAGTGTGGGTTATGGGCGATAACCGCAACCACTCTGCGGACTCCCGGGCCCACCAGGAAACCAACGGCGGATTCGTGAACATCGAAGACGTTGAGGGTAAGGCGACCGTCATCGCTTGGCCCATCAACCGGTGGACCATCCTGGACAACTACCCGGAAGTCTTTCGTAACGTCCCACCAGCAACCCCCGCACAGTAGATGGCAACGACAACAACAGGTCCCAAGGCCAAAGGCAAGACCCCGCCCAAAGGCAAGGCCTTACCCAAAAGCAAAGCAAAGACCAAGAGCCCCCTTGGGTTTCCCACGTTGGATGTGGAGAGATCCTTCCTCTCCCAGGGTGTGCGCCTGCTTGCCGGTGTGGATGAGGTAGGTCGCGGTGCTTTGGCCGGACCAGTCAGCGTGGGAATCACGGTGGTTGACCTGGCCGAGCACGGCCTCTTGGCGGACGTGCGCGACAGCAAACTGCTCAAGCCCGAGGACCGGGACCGCTTGGAGCCCTTGGTTCGTGAATGGGCCCTGGCCTCGGCCGTGGGCCACGCCTCCTCACAGGAAATTGATGAGATCGGCATCATTGCCGCCCTGCGCTTGGCCGGCACAAGGGCCTGGTGTGAAATCCTCGACGCCGGCACCACTCCTGACCTGGTGCTGCTGGACGGCAGCCACAACTGGCTCTCACCGGATGTCCAGGCGTCGCTCTTTGACCCGGCACCGACCGGTCCACTGTGCGAAGCCCCTGTGCATACCCGGGTCAAAGCCGACATGAGTTGCCTCAGCGTGGCGGCGGCCAGCGTATTGGCCAAGGTGGCCCGCGACCGCATCATGGTGGATCTGCACTCCGAACTGCCAGCGTACGGCTGGAATGTGAACAAGGGGTATGCCACCGCAGCCCACCGTGACGTTATACGCCTTCAGGGTCCGAGTGCTTACCACCGCACCAGCTGGCACTTGACCGGAGCCGTGGAGGAATAACTCCTGCCAGTCGTGCAGCTGTTGTGTACTTGGCGCGTACCCACCAACAGATAGTGCAAGATGGAACTATGAGTGCCGAGGACCTTGAAAACTATGAAACCGACATGGAGCTGCAACTCTACCGTGAATACCGGGACGTAGTTGGTCTGTTCAGCTACGTTGTCGAGACTGAGCGACGGTTCTATCTGGCTAACCATGTCGATCTCCAAGCCCGCAGCGCGGACGGTGAGGTTTACTTCGACCTGACTTTGCAGGACGCGTGGGTATGGGATGTTTACCGCTCGGCGCGCTTCGTCAAGAACGTCCGTGTGATCACCTTCAAGGACGTCAACGTCGAAGAACTGCCCCGCAGCGAAGACCTTGCGTTGCCCAAGGATGGCGGCCTGGGAGACCTTGGAGATCTCGGGAACTAGGGGAGTTTCGGCCGGCACTGTTCCTCCACAGCCTGCGATTCCGGCCGGTTTACGCACATAGCAGCAGGCCGCCCTGCCACGGTCCGCGTCCAGCCGGAAGGCTGGACAGTGGAGGTGATGGCCATGAAGGCAAAAGACCTGCTGGGCCAATATGGCGAGGCATTGGCGGCGGATTTCCTGGCGGACCAGGGGATGCGGATCATTGATCGCAACTGGCGGTGTCCCGAAGGGGAAATCGACATCGTTGCGATTGACGGGGACACCTTGGTGGTGGCCGAAGTCAAAACCCGGAGGAGCCTGGACTTTGGGCATCCATTCGAGGCGGTAGGACCGGCCAAACTGGCACGGCTCCATCGGCTTGTCTCGTCCTGGTGCCGTGCCCACGACTTCAGGGCACAGCGTCAGCGTGTTGACGTGGTGTCGGTGGTCGACAACGGCTTCGGTGATCCCGTTCTTGAACACCTTCGGGGTGTTGGGTAGTGGGGGTGGGTCGCAGCTATTGTGTCGCGCTGGTGGGCCTGAACGGCTACATCGTTGAAGTGGAGGCCGATATCGGCCAAACACTTCCCAACTTCGTTATTCTCGGCCTTCCCGACGCTGCCTTGAACGAGGCGAAGGAGCGAATCCGCTCGGCCGCGCAGAACTCCGGGATACCTCTGAGCCGCAGGAAGATCACGGCGAACCTCATTCCCGCTTCACTTCCGAAACGTGGCTCGGGGTTCGACCTCGCGATCACCATGGCAGTGCTGAGGGCAGCAAACGACATCAGATCCATCGACGGAACAGTGTTCATCGCTGAGCTTGGCCTGGACGGCAGGCTGAGACCGGTCCGTGGAATGTTGCCCGCGGTGATGGCCGCCGTCCAGGCCGGCTATCCGGACATCGTGGTGGCTGAGGCAAATGTGGCGGAGGCTGCGCTGGTGCCCGGAGCGAACGTCCGCGGGTACAGAACGTTGGCCCGGCTCGCGTACGACTTTGGTGCAGACCCGAAGGACCTCGTCCTGGGCTATGACCCCGTGGATGAGGACGCCCCCGGCCCGCACGTGGATGGCTTTGCCGCGACACCCGACCTTTGCGATGTCTCTGGTCAAGGCGAAGCGCGGCGTGCTCTGGAAGTCGCTGCTGCCGGTGGACACCACATGCTGCTGACCGGCCCGCCGGGAGCCGGCAAGACGATGCTGGCCGAAAGACTTCCTGGATTGTTGCCGGACCTGTCGGATACGGCGGCAATGGAGGTGACCGCCATCCATTCCCTGGCCGCGGTCCAGGCCTCTGCCGTTCGGTTGGTCCGGCGGCCGCCTTTTGAGAATCCGCACCACAGTGCAACGGCCGCGGCCATCATAGGTGGCGGTTCGGGGCTTCCGCGCCCCGGCGCCGCCTCACGTGCCCACCGGGGCGTGCTGTTCCTCGACGAGGCTCCGGAGTATGAACGACGGGTGCTGGACGCCCTCCGGCAGCCACTGGAGAGTGGCGAGCTGGTCATCCACCGGTCAGCGGGCACCGCTGCCTATCCTGCACGCTTCCAGTTGGTACTTGCCGCCAATCCTTGTCCCTGCGGCAAAGCCTCCGGAAAAGGGCTGGAGTGTACCTGCACGGCGATGATGCGACGCCGCTACTTCGGAAGGATGTCAGGCCCGCTGCTGGATCGCGTCGATATTCAACTGCAAGTGGAAAGGGTGTCCTTGGCGGACTTCGGTAGCGCCGGGAAAGAAGAAGACACAGGCACGGTCGCAGGGCGGGTGCTGGCGGCCAGGGAACGGCAGTTGCTTCGACTGCGGGATTTCGGGCTCGAGACCAATGCGCAAGTCCCTGGACGTACACTCCGGGGCCAACTTCGGTTGTCCCCGGGAACCACACGGATCCTGGACACCGCATTGGAGCGGGGAGTCCTGACGGCGCGGGGCTACGACCGCGTCCTGAGGCTCGCGTGGACGCTTGCGGATCTCGACCGGAGCGACAAGCCCGATGATGACCACATTGGGCAGGCGCTGGGCCTGAGAGAGGCTGCGGGAGCGGCATGAGCACCATGAATTCGAACGGAAAACAGGAGTGGCAGGAATGAACGAGCAGGACAAGAACAGGACTGCCCGGGCAGCACTGGCGCGGCTGATGGAACCCCAGGACTCCGTGGGCCTGGCCCTGGTCCAAGTAGCGGGGGCTGTTGACGCGCTGGGCGTTGCAACAGGGGAACTTCGGACTGGACCTGCCTTGGAACAGGAGATCTCCGCGGTGCTCCGCGACGCGGGAGGACCTGCAAGCTGGCCGGGGCTCCAGGACAGTCTCAAGCGATGGGCACCACGTGTTGCCGACTTGGCTCCAGAACGGGACTTGGAGACCATGCGGCGGCTTGGGGGCCGTTTGATCATTCCCGGAGATGACCTCTGGCCGGAACAGTTGTCCGATCTTGGCCTTCAGGAACCCCTTTGCCTATGGTGGCGGGGGCACGAGCAGGAGCTGCCGTCAGCACCCCACTCCATCGCGCTGGTCGGTTCCCGGGACAGTACCGGCTACGGTGCATCGGTCACGGGAGACTTCGCTTATGGACTGGCCCAGCGGGGCTTCAGCGTAGTCTCCGGCGGGGCCTATGGCATCGACGCCCACGCGCACCGCGGAGCACTCAATGGAGGTGTAGCAGGATTGCCCACCATCGCGGTCATGGCCGGGGGAGTCGACCGCTTCTACCCCTCCGGCAACGAGGACCTCCTGCGGGCGGTCTGCACCCAGGGAGCTGTTATCTCGGAAGTTCCCCCGGGTTCGGCCCCCACACGGTACAGATTCCTGCAACGGAACAGGCTCATTGCCGCCCTTGCCTCTGTCACCGTGGTGGTGGAGGCCCGGTGGCGTTCAGGGGCACTGAATACGGCGCATCATGCTGAGTCGATAGGCCGCGTGGTGGCGGCCGTTCCCGGGTCAATCCACAGCGCCCACTCGGCCGGCTGCCACCGCCTTCTCAGGGAAGGGGGAGCCGTGTGCGTGACGGACGTGGGGGAGATCGCCGAGCTCGCCGGAGCCATAGGTGAGTCCGACGCCGGGGACAAAGACGAGGCCGCGGCTGTCCATGACGGGTTGTCGCTGGAGGACCTTATTCTTCTGGATGCACTGCCCCTCCGCTCTTCCAGTTCCGTGGAAAAACTTTCCGTCGTAGCGGGTTTGAGTCCCGTTGCAGTTCGTGCCGGCCTCGGTCGCCTGGGGCTGTTGGGCCTGGCCGTTTCGGAACGGGGTGCATGGAAGCGTCGAAAGTGTGCTTAGCGACTTCGGGAGCAGGCATGTTGGTGCAGGCGCCGGACGACGACTGCTGGCAGAGTTGGAAGAGTGGACGGACGATCACTACCTGCAGCCCTGGCCGACGCAGTCGAGGGATTTCGTCGATACCTTGAGGGTGAGCGCGCCCGGTCGGCCCACACCGTACGTGCCTACACAGCCGATGTCGAGAGCCTTCTCGCTTTTGCAGTTGAAGAGGGGGTCCAAGACCTGGCCCAACTCGAGCTCGGGTCCCTTCGGCGTTGGCTCGGCGCCCAGAGTGAGGCGGGAATGTCCCGGGCTACGCTGGCCAGACGTGCGGCAACCGCCAGGTCCTTCACCGGCTGGGCGCTACGGGAAGAACTGATCTCCACCGACCCGGCGGTACGGCTGCAGGCGCCCAAGCGCAGCAAGTCTCTCCCCGGCGTTTTGCAGCAGCAACAGATCACCCGCATGGTTGATGACCTGAACATCGCCGCTGAAGACGGTGGTCCCATGGCCCTCCGCAACCGGGCCATGGTGGAGCTGCTTTACGCCACAGGTGTCCGGGTCGGCGAACTTGCTGGACTGGACATTGATGACCTGGACCCGGACCGACGAACCCTGCGGGTGCTGGGCAAGGGAAACAAAGAGCGCACTGTGCCGTATGGCGTTCCAGCTGCCCTGGCCGTGGATGACTGGCTAAGGCGGGGCCGACCGGCTGTGGCGGCTGCAGGAAGCGGGCCGGCCCTGTTTCTGGGCGTACGGGGCAACCGGGTCGATCCCCGGCAGATCCGCTCCGTGGTCAGCGAGTTGCTCCAGGCCCTCGGTGACACCTCGGCCACGGGCCCCCACGCGCTTAGGCATAGTGCGGCGACGCATCTTCTGGATGGAGGCGCCGACTTGCGTGCCGTCCAGGAAATTCTCGGCCACAGCAGCCTCGCCACCACACAGATTTACACGCACGTGTCCGTTGACCGGCTCAGGAGCAGCTACCAGCAGGCGCACCCTCGGGCCTGAACATGAACCCACCAAACACCGCACTGGCGGAAAGCAGCAGCGTACGGCAAAATAAAAGCACCACGGGGAAACCTTCAATTCACACTTGAGGGTTAGATCTGTGCCAAGATCGTCAGCAGGACTACACAAATGAATAGCCTGTCAGGGCCCACATGAGTTTCATGGCATCCGGCAGCATCGGCAAACATCCAGGCAGAGGTCGTTGGGGAAGACGTACCTACAGCTATGGAGGATGGAATGTCTGTTGCAACAACCCGCGGTGTCTTGTTCGTGCACTCGGCTCCGACTGCACTTTGCCCGCACGTCGAGTGGGCCATCGGATCGGTCGTGGACAAGCGGACCGATCTTGAGTGGACCCCACAACCTGCTGCGCCCGGAATGTTCCGAGCGGAGCTTTCCTGGACCGGCGCTCCGGGAACGGGGGCACAATTGGCGTCGGCTCTTAGGGGCTGGGCACATCTCCGCTACGAGGTCACCGAGGAACCCAGTCAGGGAGTCGACGGTGCCCGCTGGTCGCACACGCCCGAGCTCGGAATTTTCCATGCCGTCACCGATGTGCACGGCAACATCATGGTGACCGAAGACCGTATCCGGTACGCGTACGAATCCGGCGCTGGAGATCCTTCCGCTGTTTACCACGAGTTGTCGTTGGCCTTGGGAGAGGCGTGGGACGAAGAACTCGAGCCATTCCGGCACGCAGCCGAAGGCGCACCCGTGCGCTGGTTGCACCAAGTGGGCTGACAGCTCAGCCAAGAGATACCCCATAGCAATGAAGAGGGCCCCACCAGATGGTGGGGCCCTCTTCATGTCAAGGACGAGGTCCTTGGGCCAGGCAAGCTTCAGACGTTTCGCACCGCAATGACGGCGTTGTGTCCGCCAAAGCCGAACGAGTTGCTCAGCGCTACGATGTCGCCTGTCGGCAGGTCGCGGACCGAGGTCACGACGTCGAGGGGGATCTCGGGGTCCTGGTTCTCGAGGTTGATCGTGACCGGTGCCTTGCGTTCGTAGACGGCCAGCACGGTCAGGACGGCCTCAACAGCGCCCGAGGCACCCAGGAGGTGGCCCATCTGGGACTTCGTGGCGGAGACCGCGACGTTGTCCACGTGGGAGCCCAGGGCGGCCTTGAGGGCCGTGTACTCAGGCTTGTCGCCTACCGGGGTGGAGGTGGCGTGTGCGTTGACGTGCACGACGTCTTCAGCCTGGATCCGGCCATCGAACATCGCAGCCTTCAGCGCCCGGGTGGCACCAAGGCCCTCGGGGTCCGGCGCAGTGATGTGATAGGCATCCGCCGTCACCGACGTTCCAGCGAGTTCTGCGTAAATGCGGGCGCCGCGCGCGATGGCGTGTTCCTCGGCCTCCAGGACAAGGGCGCCGGCACCTTCACCCATGACGAAGCCGTCACGGTCGAGGTCGTACGGGCGGGAAGCGCGCTCCGGCTCGTCATTGCGGCGGGAGAGAGCCTGCATGGAAGAGAAGGCGGCCAACGGCATCGGGTGGATGGCCGCTTCGGCGCCACCGCATACCACTACGTCCGCTTTGCCGGACCGGATAAGGTCCAAACCAAGGTGGAGAGCCTCTGTACCGGATGCGCAGGCGGAAACCGGCGTGTGGGCGCCGGCGCGTGCGCCCAGGTCGAGGCTGACGGCAGCCGCTACGCCGTTGGGCATGAGCATGGGCACAGTCATGGGCAGGACGCGGCGCGGGCCCTTGTCCCGGAGGGTGTCCCATGCATCCAGAAGAGTCCAGACGCCGCCGATCCCGGTGGCAAACGCCACGGCCAGGCGGTCGTGGTCGATCTCCCCGATTCCCGCGTCGGACCAGGCTTCGCGTGCGGCGATGACGCCAAACTGCGTGGAAGGGTCCATCCGCTTGGCCTCAACCCGGCTCAAGACCTCCAAGGCAGGCGTGGAGCACCTGGCAGCAAAGTGGACGGGGAGGTCGTATTTGGCGACCCACTCGTCTTCGAGGGTACGGGCGCCGGAGACCCCTTTCAGCGCGTTCTGCCACATTGTGGGTACGTCGCCGCCGATGGGAGTGGTGGCCCCCAGACCGGTTATGACTACTTTGCGTGCCATGCGATCACTCTCTGTCGGATCAGCCGTCCCGTTCGCTCTGAGCGCGGGCGGCAGGAAAACTTTGGGCGTTATTGCGGCTGTGCCGGGCGCAAGGGCTGGCGCCCCGGCCCGGCACAGCTGGTGTCAGGACTAGGCCTGTGCGTTGGCGATGAAGCTGACGGCGTCGCCGACGGTCTTCAGGTTCTTGACCTCTTCGTCGGGGATGCGGACGCCGAACTTCTCTTCAGCGTTGACAACGATCGTCATCATGGAGATGGAGTCGATGTCGAGGTCCTCGGTGAAGGACTTGTCGAGCTCGACGGCTTCGGTGGCAAGGCCGGTCTCTTCGTTGACAATTTCAGCCAGGCCGGCCAGGATCTCTTCGTTGCTAGCCATTGTTGGCTCCTTTTCTTGTTGTACCGGCTGCTGCCGGAAAGGGGGCAAACCGCGGTTACGGTTTGGGTTTGTCAGGAATATTCAGTTGGCTGGTGGCCGCAGTGGCCGGTCCAGTTCTACGGCAGGACGACAACCTGCGCGCCGAAGACCAAGCCGGCGCCGAAGCCGATCTGCAGGGCAAGGCCGCCACTGAGGCCAGGGTTCTCCTGGAGCAAGCGGTGCGTTGCCAAGGGGATGGAGGCTGCTGAGGTGTTTCCGGCTTGCGCGATATCGCGGCCGATTACCACAGACTCGGGAAGCTTCAGCTTCTTCACCATCTCATCAATGATGCGCATGTTCGCCTGGTGGGGAACGAACGCAGCGAGGTCGCTGGCTTCGATGCCTGCAGCGTCCAATGCCTGCTGGGCTACCTTCGCCATCTCCCATACCGCCCAGCGGAAGACGGTCTGGCCGTCCTGGCGCAGGGTCGGCCACACATCCTGGGTTGCCGAAAGGATGGCGGGGTCGTCAATTTCGTCGGAGTGCCTGGCGGACTCGCCGAGCTTCTTGACGTCTTCAAGCGAGTGGGTCATGCCGATGGCGTCCCACTTGCTGCCGTCGGAGCCCCATACGGAAGGGCCGATGCCGGGTGTGTCGGAGGGGCCAACCACAACGGCGCCGGCTCCGTCACCCAAGAGGAACGAGATCGTGCGCTCGTGGTTGTCGATGACATCCGAGAGCTTTTCTGCGCCAACCACCAGAACGTACTCGGCCGCGCCGGAGCGGACCAGGGCATCAGCCTGGGCGACTCCGTAGCAGTACCCGGCACAGGCGGCAGAGATATCGAAGGCCGGTGCCGGCGTCGCGCCCAGACGGTCGGTCAAAGCAGCCGCAGCCGAGGGGGTCGCGTAGGGGTGGGTGACGGTGGAGACGATGACGGCCCCGAGCTGTGACGCTTCGATGCCTGCCTGGGCAAGTGCTTCGCGGGCTGCGCCTTCGGCCATGTCGATAACGCTGACATCTTCGGCCGCGCGGTGTCGGGTAATGATGCCGGTCCGCTGCCGGATCCATTCATCGGAGGAGTCGATCCACTGGCATACGTCCTCGTTGGTAACGATGACATCCGGACGGTAGGCGCCGATGCCCAGGATCCGGGAGTTCTCATTGACAGCGGCTTTGTTCAGTACCGGCGTGCTCATGCCTGTCCCTCCAGTTCAGCAAAGAGTGCGAGAGCCGCGGACAGGTCGTCCGGGGTTTTGACTGCGACGGTCTTGACGCCGGGCATCCCGCGCTTGGCCAGTCCGGCCAGGGTGCCGGCCGGTGCAAGTTCAATGACGCCGGTAACGCCGCGTTCCACCAGCGTTTCCATGCACAGGTCCCAGCGGACCGGTCGGGAGACCTGTGCAATAAGGCTTTCGACGGCGGCAGGTCCTGCCGTGACTTCCTTGCCGTCGTAATTGGACAGCAGGGGCACCGAAGGGCTCTTGGGCGACAACGAAGGCTTGAGGGCTTCAAGGGCACTGACTGCCGGTGCCATGTGGGAGGTATGGAAAGCGCCGGCAACCTTGAGCGGAATCACGCGGGCTTTGGCTGGCGGGTTGTCGGCCAAGGCCTGAAGCTGCTCAAAGGTTCCCGCGGCGACGGTCTGGCCGGCGCCGTTGACGTTTGCAGGGGTGGCGCCGGAGGCTTCGATTGCCGCGAGGACATCGGCGGGATCGCCGCCCACCACGGCACTCATGCCTGTTGGGGTCACTGACGCTGCCGCGGCCATGCTGTTGGCCCGTTCGCGGACGAAGGTCATGGCCTCGGCTTCGGTGAGGACGCCGGCAAGGGCGGATGCCGTGATTTCACCCACGGAGTGGCCGGTGAGAATGACCGGCAGGGTGCTCAGCTCGACGTCGAACAGGGACTTCGCGGCCACGAGGCCCGCCGCGACGATCAGCGGTTGCGCGACGGCGGTGTCCTTGATGGTTTCTTCGTCGGAGGTGGTGCCGTGGGCCTTGAGGTCAATGCCTGCGATCTCGCTCAGGGCGGCCACTTGGCCTTCGACGGAAGGGAGTTCCAGCCAGGGGGCCAAAAATCCGGGGGTCTGGGAGCCCTGTCCAGGGCAGACGATTGCAAGCACGTATCCAGCTTTCCAAATTGCCACGTGATCCACTGGTGTTTCGGTACACCAAGCTCACTGGGTCAGTTTGTAGGAAGTCTACAACGGTTCAGTTCTATGAACGTGACGCATGACGTTCGGGAACGGCTTTGGGCGGGGCCGAAAGCCGGCCTACAACCAGGGCCGTTTGCAGCACAAACGCCTCCCTTGGGAGCAGTGGATCCCAGCCTGTCACGTCGCAGACACGCTTCAAACGGTAGCGCACCGTGTTGGCATGGACGAACAGTTCCCGGGCTGTTGCTTCCAGGGAATGTCCCAATTCAAGGTAGGTCCCAAGGGTCTCCACCAGCCCGTTCGAGGCCGCCAGAAGGGGTCGGTAGATGTTCTTGATCAGCGATCTCCGGGCAGCGTCATCGCCGGAAACCACCCGCTCCGGCAGCAGATCGTCGGCGGCGACGGGCCGCGGGGCGGAGGGCCATGCGCGGGCCGCGGTGAGTCCCGCGAACGCGGCCTGGGCGGAGCTGCTTGCTTCCAGCAGTGATCCGGCTTCGGGGCCATACACCACGGCGCCTGGGGCGAAAAGTTCGCTGAGCTTCACGTAGGCCGTGTCCCGGTCCTGCACCCCACCCAGGATCAGGATGAGACGGTCACCCTGGATACCCACCAGCGCGTCCTCGGCGAACCGTCCTGCAGTGCGTCGCAGTTCGCTGACGTAGCTCGCGCTTGGTTCAGACGGGGAATTGCCCACCATGACGGTGAACCGCTCCTGTGCTTTCCAGCCCAGGGCCGCGATCCGGGACCGCAGGGCATCGGTGTTCTCGCCACGGAGGATGGCATCAACAATCAGCGCTTCCAGGCGCGTGTCCCAGGAGCCGCGTGATTCTGCAGCGCGCGCGTAGACGTCCGCGGCAGCGAACGCCACCTCCCGGGAGTAGCGCAGGACGGCTTCACGCAGGGAAGGCTGGTCGGATTCCGGGGCTATGACGGGCACCTGGTCTTCGACCACTTCAACCACGATGCGGATCAGTTGCAGGGCCTTCTGCAGGCTGATGGAGCGGGTGAGCTCGGTGGGGGCGTTGCCAAACACATCGGTAAGGATCCAAGATGGCGAGCTGGGGCGCTCATACCAGGTGACGAAGGCGGCGATACCGTTCTGCGCGACCAGGCCCAGTGCGGAGCGCTCATCGGAACTCAGGCGGCTGTACCAGGGGAGTGACTTCTCCAGTTGACGCATCGTGCTGGTGGACAGTTGCCCGACGTTGGCGCGGAGCTGCCGCAAGGTCTCCGCTTTCTCCGGCGACAATGCCTGGGGCGCTGCCTTGCGCTTTGAAGTTGTTTTGGTGGGCTCTGCCATGGAATGAGCATACGGCCCCGCGGTGGGAAGCTCCATTTGTGCGAAGGCTACAACTGGCGTTGTCGCCCGTCACGTTCGGCCAGGCGTCACGAAGTGCGCTTAAAGCCCGACGGCGATCCCCACCTTTGGTGAGGACCGCCGTCGCGGTTGGTGCTGGTGACGCGTGACGTCCCGGAAGGGGACTTAGGCGTCTCCGCCTGCTCCGCCGGTGGTGCCGGCGTTCACATCGAGGAGCCGGTACTTGTCGATCGCCTTTTCCACGGCACCTTCTTCAACTTCGCCCTTGGCGGCGAGGAGTTGGAGGGTTTTGGTGACGATGGAGTGGGTGTCGTTTTTGAAGTAGCGGCGGGCGGCTTGGCGGGTGTCGGAGAAGCCGAAGCCGTCTGCTCCGAGGGAGGCGAAGTCGTTGGGGATGTATTGGCGGATTTGGTCGGGGACGGCTTTCATGTAGTCGGAGACGGCGATGACGGGTCCGTGGTGGCCGGTGAGTTGTTCGGTGATGAACGGGGTTCGTGGGGGTTGGCCGGGGTTGAGGAAGGCGTGGTCGTCGGCGTCGAGTCCGTCGCGTCGGAGTTCGTTCCAGGAGGTGACGGACCAGATGGTCGCGGCGACGCCCCAGTCGTCGTTGAGGATTTTTTGGGCCTCGAGGGCCCAGGGCACGGACACGCCGGAGGCGAGGATTTGTGCGGTGGGCCGGTTGGTGTCTCCTTGGGGGGCGTCAGCGAGTTTGTAGATGCCTTTGAGGAGTCCGTTGGTGTCGAGGTTTTCGGGTTCGGCGGGTTGGGTGATGGGTTCGTTGTAGACGGTGAGGTAGAACATTGTGTTCTTGTCCTCGGAGTCCTCGCCGTACATGGTTTCGAGGCCGTGGCGGATGATGTGGCCGATTTCGTAGCCGTAGGCGGGGTCGTAGGTGCGCACGGCGGGGTTGGTGGAGGCCAGGATGGGGGAGTGTCCGTCGGCGTGTTGGAGTCCTTCGCCGGTGAGGGTGGTTCGTCCTGCGGTGGCGCCGATGATGAAGCCGCGGGTCATTTGGTCGGCTGCGGCCCAGAACGAGTCTCCGGTGCGTTGGAAGCCGAACATGGAGTAGAACACGTAGATCGGGACGAGGGGTTCGCCGTGGGTGGCGTAGGAGGTGCCGGCGGCGGTGAAGGCTGCGACGGCGCCGGCTTCGTTGATGCCGGGGTGGATTAGTTGTCCGGCGGGGGATTCTTTGTAGGCCAGGACGAGGTCGCGGTCTACGGAGAGGTAGTTCTGGCCTTTGGGGTT
>NZ_SZVS01000028.1 GCF_007670255.1 Paenarthrobacter nicotinovorans
CCAGCAAAATTTCAACCAATCAAAAAACAATCGGTATCAACAAACTTGGCACACTATTGAGTTCTCAAACAACAGACCCCCCAAAACATCACCCCGACCGGAACACCACACAAAGCAGCGCACCACAACAGGGCCATTGGAAAAGAAGAGTTATTTTTGGCCGCCTACCGAACCGTACACACCTTCCGGCTTTCCGTTTCGCACCCGGCGACTCAGAAAACAATACACGCCCCACAACCCCAACGCAAATCCACCACCCACCACCCCCAAACCACCCCCCAAAACCCCACCACACCGCCGTCGAACACCACCACAACACCACCACAACACCGCCATGACGGAGGCCGCCTGCCGGTGGGAGGATAGGAGGCATGGAACTGCACATCACCGGCGACGCCGCCGCGGACAAACTCCTCAGTGAAGACTCGTTTGCCCTGCTGACGGGCATGCTGCTGGATCAACAGGTCACCATGGAGTCCGCATTTGCGGGTCCGGAAAAGATCCGCACCCGGCTCGGGACCCTGGAACCGCGCGTTGTCGCAGCACAGGACCCTGCCGGTTTCGTCGAACTGTTCAAGGAGAGGCCGGCAGTCCACCGCTTTCCCGGCTCGATGGCAGGAAGGGTCCAGGCCCTCGCAGCCGCCGTGGACAATGACTGGGACGCAGACGCATCCGCGATCTGGACAAAAGGCAACCCCGACGGCCCCGAGGTGCTCCGCCGGCTCCAGGCCCTGCCAGGTTTTGGCGAACAAAAAGCCAAGATCTTCCTGGCGCTGCTGGGCAAACAATGCGCCCTGACAGCTCCCGGATGGCAAGAAGCCGCCGGCCACTACGGGAAGGAAGGATCCTACCTCTCCGTGGCCGACATCACCGACCCGGAATCCCTGGCCAAAGTCCGCGCCAGCAAACAAGCAGCAAAAGCCGCCGCGAAAACAGCGAAAGCACCCACCCCCTGACCAGGCCCCGGCGATCAAGCATTATAGACCAGACGCCCCAACCGTCGTTAAAGACCAAAGGCCCCAACCGTCGTGGTTGGGGCCCTTTTGCTGGCGCGTTGTGGTGGTGAACTGGTGGGTTGTGGTGGTTAATGTGGGAGACCCCCAACCCGGTGTGGGTTGGGGGGTCTCGACCTAATGGTTGTCCGGCGGTGTCCTACTCTCCCACACCCTCCCGG
>NZ_SZVS01000029.1 GCF_007670255.1 Paenarthrobacter nicotinovorans
AGTAGGACACCGCCGGACAACCATTAGGTCGAGACCCCCCAACCCACACCGGGTTGGGGGGTCTCCCACATTAACCACCACAACCCACCAGCAAAAGGCCCCAACCACGTCGGTTGGGGCCTTTGGTTTTTAATGCTTGATCGCCCGGGTCCTGGTCAGGGGGCGGGTGCTTTCGCTGTTTTCGCGGCGGCTTTTGCGGCTTGTTTGCTGGCGCGGACTTTGGCCAGGGATTCCGGGTCGATGATGTCGGCCACGGAGAGGTAGGATCCTTCCTTCCCGTAGTGGCCGGCGGCTTCTTGCCATCCGGCAGCTGTCAGGGCGCATTGTTTGCCCAGCAGTGCCAGGAAGATCTTGGCTTTTTGTTCGCCAAAGCCTGGCAGGGCCTGGAGCCGGCGGAGCACCTCGGGGCCGTCGGGGTTGCCTTTTGTCCAGATCGCGGAGGCGTCACCGTCCCAGTCGCGGTCCACCGCGGCTGCGAGGGCCTGGACCCTGCCTGCCATGGAGCCGGGAAAGCGGTGGACTGCCGGCCTCTCCTTGAACAGTTCGACGAAACCGGCAGGGTCCTGTGCTGCGAGAACGCGTGGTTCCAGGGTCCCGAGGCGGGTGCGGATCTTTTCCGGGCCGGCGAACGCTGATTCCATGGTGACCTGTTGGTCGAGCAGCATGCCCGTCAGCAGGGCAAAGGGGTCTTCACTGAGGAGTGTGTCCGCGGCGGCGTCGCCGGTGATGTGCAGTTCCATGCCTCCCATCCTCCCACCGGCAGGCGGCCTCCGTCATGGTGGTGTTCGACGGCGGTGGTGTGGTGGGGTTTTGGGGGGTGGTGGGGTTTGGGGGGGTGGGTGTGGGGGTGGTGGGTGGTGGATTTGCGTTGGGGTTGTGGGGCGTGTATTGTTTTCTGAGTCGCCGGGTGCGAAACGGA
>NZ_SZVS01000030.1 GCF_007670255.1 Paenarthrobacter nicotinovorans
TGTGTGGTGGTGGTTGCGGCGGGGTGTTTGGTGGGGGTCGATGTGGGGTGGGGGGATGAACCAGGGTGTGCCGGTTTTCATGTTGATGTGCCATTGCTCTTTGTGGATGAGGTGGTGGTGGTGGGAGCAGAGGAGGGTGCCGTTTTCTGTTCCTGTGGTGCCGCCGTGTGACCAGTAGGTGATGTGGTGGGCTTCGCACCAGGGGGCTGGGATGGTGCAGTCGGGGAAGGCGCAGCCGTGGTCGCGGGCGGTGATGGCTTTGCGGATGTGGGGTGGGAAGATCCGGGTGGTGCGGCCGATGTCGAGGATTTGGGAGTCGGTGCCGAGCAGGACGGGGATGATGTCGGCGTCGCAGGCGATTTTGCGGATGGTGTTTGGGTGCAGGGGGCCGGTGAACGTCGCTGTCCCGGTGCTGATGCCGGTGCCTGTCTCTGTGGTGGTGTCCGGGCTGGGGGAAAGTGCGGTGTGGTTGTAGCGGGTGATGGTGTTGAAGAGTTCTTGGTGGTCGATGGTGACGGTGAGTTGGGGTCGGAGTCCGCCGTTGGAGGGTAGTTTTCCGGTGGTCATGGCTACGGCGCAGGCTCCGACGAGTCCGTCGAGGAGTTTCTGGGCGCGGGAGCGCCGGTCCAGTACCGGCCCGTGGTTGGC
>NZ_SZVS01000031.1 GCF_007670255.1 Paenarthrobacter nicotinovorans
ACGGCTTCTTCCCTACTGAAAGAGGTTTACAACCCGAAGGCCGTCATCCCTCACGCGGCGTCGCTGCATCAGGCTTTCGCCCATTGTGCAATATTCCCCACTGCTGCCTCCCGTAGGAGTCTGGGCCGTGTCTCAGTCCCAGTGTGGCCGGTCACCCTCTCAGGCCGGCTACCCGTCGTCGCCTTGGTAGGCCATTACCCCACCAACAAGCTGATAGGCCGCGAGTCCATCCAAAACCACAAAAGCTTTCCACCCCCCACCATGCGATGAGGAGTCATATCCGGTATTAGACCCAGTTTCCCAGGCTTATCCCAGAGTCAAGGGCAGGTTACTCACGTGTTACTCACCCGTTCGCCACTAATCCCCCAGCAAGCTGGGATCATCGTTCGACTTGCATGTGTTAAGCACGCCGCCAGCGTTCATCCTGAGCCAGGATCAAACTCTCCGTTGAAAAATAACAGACACAACCACACCCACCGGAAATAACGACGGACGCAGCTGCACAAAATTCGAAACCAGCTGAAAACCAGACCACCACACACGGGGGTGCGC
>NZ_SZVS01000032.1 GCF_007670255.1 Paenarthrobacter nicotinovorans
CCGCACTTCGAAGGCCGCAACGCGACCCACCAGATGAAGAAACTGACCATGGAAGACCTCAAAGCCTTCCGTGACCACCTCCGCATCCCCATCACGGACGAACAACTCGACGCGGACCTCTACCGGCCCCCGTACTACCACCCCGGCATGGACGCCCCCGAAATCCAGTACCTCATGGAACGCCGCGCGGAACTTGGCGGGTTCGTGCCCGAACGCCGCCGCACCCACACCCCCGTGACCCTGCCCGAGGCCAAGTCCTACGACATCGCCAAACGCGGCTCCGGCAAACAACAAGCCGCGACCACCATGGCCTTCGTCCGGCTCCTCAAAGACCTCATGCGGGACAAAAACTTCGGCCACCGCCTCGTCCCGGTCGTCCCGGACGAATCCCGCACCTTCGGCATGGACGCGTTCTTCCCGACCGCGAAAATCTACAACCCCAAAGGCCAGAACTACCTCTCCGTAGACCGCGACCTCGTCCTGGCCTACAAAGAATCCCCCGCCGGACAACT
>NZ_SZVS01000033.1 GCF_007670255.1 Paenarthrobacter nicotinovorans
TACACCGTCCGGGTCACCGATGACAAGGGCGCTTGGGTTGACCAAATAGTCACCATCACCATCACCGGCACCAACGACAGCCCGGTCATCACCAACGCGGCGACACAGTTAGTCGGCAGCGTGGTTGAAGCCGGCGATTTGGATGACGGCACAGATGCCCCAGGCACACCCACTGCAACCGGCCAACTCTCGGCAACGGATGTAGACAATGGCGCCACCCAAACCTGGAGTGTACAAGGCACCCCGGACACGACTTATGGCAGCTTCGCAGTTGATGCGAGCGGCAAGTGGACTTACACCTTAGACAACACGAAAGCGGCCACTCAAGCGCTAGCGGAAGGCGCCACTCAGACCGTGACTTACACCGTCCGGGTCACCGATGACAAGGGCGCTTGGGTTGACCAAATAGTCACCATCACCATCACCGGCACCAACGA
>NZ_SZVS01000034.1 GCF_007670255.1 Paenarthrobacter nicotinovorans
CCTGCAGCAAATGGGGGCGCGACTGGTGCTGGGGCGGGTACAGGCGCTGATAGTGCCGGCGCTAGTGCGGGCAGTGTTCTTGATGATGGGTATCGGAACGCGGCGGAGTTCCTGCGGGCACGGTTGCGGATCGGCATCGGTGAAGCCCGCCGCCGGCTCGCGCTCTCAGCGGATGCCCTACCCGGGACCGCGATGACCGGGCAACAGCTCCCGGCCCGGCGCGAACATCTCGCCCAAGCCCTCGCAACAGCCCAAATACCCTCCCGGTCCGCCACGATCATCGCCACCGCCCTGGACAAGATCCAACACCTCACCGACCAGGACACCATCAC
>NZ_SZVS01000035.1 GCF_007670255.1 Paenarthrobacter nicotinovorans
GCAGTTTTCGATGGTCAGTTGCAGGCCGTTGGTGGTGTCGGTGGTGAGCAGGGACCCGGTGGCGCCGGCGGTGGTGGTGAGGGTGACGTTGTTCAGGTCGGAGTTGCCGGTGTTGGCCAGGGTGACGAGCTTTTCGACTTTGTCCCCGGGCAGGAGCCCTGCGATGGGGACGTTGAGGGTGTTGGCGGGGCCGGGGGCGCCCAGGGCGATGGTGACGGTGCCTGCGGTGACGGC
>NZ_SZVS01000036.1 GCF_007670255.1 Paenarthrobacter nicotinovorans
ACGGCGCAGGCTCCGACGAGTCCGTCGAGGAGTTTCTGGGCGCGGGAGCGCCGGTCCAGTACCGGCCCGTGGTTGGCCTCGGGGGCAGTGTCTGGGGCTTCTGTGCCGGTGCCGGTGCCGGTGGTGCTGGTGTTGGTGTCTGGTTCTGTGGTGTCGGCCCCTGTGGTGGTGAGTCGGGGGTTGGTGGCGGTGTTCATGGCGGTGGTGAGGGTTTCGTATTGTT
>NZ_SZVS01000037.1 GCF_007670255.1 Paenarthrobacter nicotinovorans
CTTCCGGGTTCGGAATGGGACCGGGCGTTTCCCCCACGCTATGACCGCCGTAACCTTGTTACCCGGACCCGGGCCCCCTGTGTGTGGGGGTGGGTGGGAAGACTTATGGTTACAACATTGTGGTGTTGTTATTGAGTTGTGTGTGTTCCTGTGACCGTGCCCCTGTTTGGGGGCGGGGTTGTTGGTTGGGAACCACATAGTGGACGCGTGCAGTGT
>NZ_SZVS01000004.1 GCF_007670255.1 Paenarthrobacter nicotinovorans
GGCCCGCCACATCTACCGCACACTCAACGCTGCCGCAACAGCAACCCAAACCCCTTGACAGACATAGAAGAGTCTAGGGGACAGCAAACGTCGCAATGAGGGTTCAATGCGACAAGTGCTGTCCCCTAGTTGGGTCAGAGGGGTGGCTTACTGGTTGCTGATGTTGTCCTTGGCCGTGCTGGCACGGTCCTGGACGTCGGCAGCTGCTGCCTGGCCTTCGTCCTTGACGTTGGAGGCAGCCTCAGTAGCGGTCTCCTTAACGTTCTGCACCGCTTCCTGCGCCGGCTCGCGCAGGTGCTCGGCAACTTCCTGTGCTGCGTGGCTGAGCTCTTCGGTCAACGGCTGGGCCGCTTCCTTAAGCGCCTGGGCAGCTTCGCGTTCCTTGTCCGACGGCGGGATCAGGGCCGAAACCAACAGGCCTGCACCAAAGGCGATCAGGCCGGCAGCGATCGGGCTGCCCTGCGCCTTGCGGGCAATCACCTGCGGTGCATCGCCGATGTCGGATACGACGCCGGACACGGCATCGTGCGCCTGGTGGGCCGCGTTGCCGGCGCGGTCCTGGACGTCGTCGCGGGCACCGAAGACGGCCGTCTTGATCTTGTCGACGCGGCGGTTGACGATGTGCGAGGGCGTGACCTTGTCGGCCACGGCATCAACGTTGGTGCTAAGCCGCCGGCGGGTTTCTTCGATATCGGCGCGCAGGGCGTCGGGGTTCTGCGTCATCGTGTCTCCTCGGTGTTCGGTTTCAAAGCGGGGGGTATTTCCTTGACAGTCTCAGCGGTTCGCGGCAAGCCCTTGATGGCATTGAGTTCCTTGCGGCCCATGAGGGCCAGGACAGCCGCGATGATTCCCCAGATGACCGCAACGATCACGGCGGACCACCCGAGGCCAACCAGTTGGCCCAGTGCCCACCAAAGAGCGATGGACAGGAACAACACGGTGATGTGGCCGGCCCACGCGGCGCCAGCCATCATGCCGGCGCCCTTTCCTGCTTTGGTGGCGGATTCCTTGAGTTCCACCTTGGCCAGCTCCACTTCCTGGCGCATCAACGTTGAGACGTCGCGCGTCAGGTCGCTCAGCAGTTCCCCAAGGGGAAGGGTTTCCGCCTTTACGTGGGCCTCTGTGGGAGGCAGGTCGGCGGGACTGCTCATCGGTGACCTCCGTACTGGGGGTCGTCCGGATCAAGGGGTCCTGCCAGAGGATCGCCCTGGGCCTTGACTCCACCGGCGTCAGTTTCGGGGTACGGCTGGGTGGAACCGTCGTAGCCGCCGGTGGTTCCGGCGTCGTATCCGGTTGTAGCGGCACCGTATCCGGTGGATGCAGCACCCGTGGTTGCCGTTCCATAGCCGGCCGTGGTGGTGGCCGGTCCCGGAAGGTCCACTGGCGGAGGCGTTACTGCGCCACCCTGCCCGGGGTAGCCCTGCGTCGGGTAGTACGCGGCGCGGGGTGTCCCGGAAGCGGTGCCGTCGGTTCCGCCCGTGGATCCACCAGCCGGTGAGTTGTCGGCCATCCCCCGGCCAAGACGGCCGGCGAGGACGCCAGCGCCTGCGGCCAGCAACAGGAATGTTCCGGGCTTGCGGCGGGCGAAGCCCTTGACCTCATCAAGCAGTGAGCCCGGATCCCGGCCTTCCAGCCACTGGGCCACAGCGGAGGAACGCTGGGCTGCCTGCTGGACCAGGTCCGTGGCAACTCCGCCGTCCTGGCTCGAGTTGGCCATGGTGTGCAGTTCGTCGGAGATGGACCGCAGGCCTTCAGCGACGCGCTGTTGCTGCACCTGGGCCTGATCGGTCAATTCGCCCTTGGTCTGGGTGAGCAGTTGGCGCGCATTCACCTTGACTTCGCGGGCCACGTGGCTGGCCTCGGACTTTGCAGTGTCGACAACACCACCGGCGGCATCAGATACGGTTTCTGCAACACCCGCAGCTTCTTCCTTGGCGGCGTCCACCTTGCCGGAGCCCGCAGAGCCGGTTCCCGAACCGGTTGGGGTTCCACCGATTCCAGTGGTTCCGGCGGTCTGCGTATCAACGTCCGAATCGAGGTAGTTTCCGGCGAAGGGTTCGGTGCCTGCATGGGCACCAGTGGTTGGTGCCGCGAAGCTTCCGTCCTGCGGCGATTGGCTCTCAGTCATTGTCGCTCTCTTTCCACAGTTGGCAGGCTGCGGACAGCAGCCGGGATAGTAAGTATCGTTACTATCAATGGGTGAGTACCCGGTTGTCCTGGTTCTAATCACACCTTTTTTCGAAAAATGTGAGGCCCCGGCAATCCGGTGTCCGCGGCTCGACACAGCACGGCATACCTGCAAACGTAGATGCCATGAGCCAACTGCCCTCAAGGCGACGGCTGATTCCCGCGCTTCGTAAAACTGTGACCCGCCACCGCCTGCTCTTCGCTGCCAAGACAGCCGTGGCAGCAGGCCTGGCCTGGTACCTTGCACCATTCATGCCCGGTCCCGCCGCCGAATACCCGTACTATGCGCCGCTGGGTGCCCTGGTCAGCATGCACCCCACGGTGGCGGACTCCGCCAGGCACGGCCTCCAAAGCCTGGCGGGCCTGGTCCTGGGGATCGGCATGGCCTTCGCCATCACCACCGTCGCTGCACCGACAGCACTGGCGGTAGCCGTGGTGGTGGGACTTGGCGTGCTGATCGGAGGCCTTCCACGGCTGGGAAGCGCCTCCGAATGGATCCCCATGGCCGCACTGTTCGTTTTGGTGCTGGGCGACTCGAATGCGGAAGGATTCTCCTTCGCCTACGTTCTCCAGATGGCCCTGGGAGTCACGGTGGGCTTCGCCATCAACTGGCTGGTCTTCCCGCCGCTGCACCTGGACGACATCGACCCAGCCATCGCGGGGCACCAAGGCGCCTTGTCGCGCCAGCTCAAGGACATGGCGCAAGCCATGGATGAGTCATGGCCGCCCAACCACGAAGCCTGGGCCAGCCGCAGCGACGAACTGTCCATGACCGCGGCGGCCGTGCGGACAGCGGTGCATCAAGCGGAACTAAGCGCCAAAGCGAACCCCAGGTCCCGTCGTCGTGCGACCCGCCTGCCGTCGGACCTTGCAGGATTGCGAACCCTTGAACGGCTGACATTCCACGTCCAGGACATCACCGACGTCCTGGCCAGCGCCATCTGGGAAGAAGGCGCCGGGACAGTCATCCCGGACACCGCGATCAAGCCGCTTTCCGACGCACTGGATTCCGTGGCCGCCGTGGTGGACCACTGGCGCGACGCCGGATCCGGCGAACTCGCCAACAGCCTGGCACACGCCAAGGACAGCATCGCCGCGCTCAGCGACGCCGTGGCCGAGGCCGCCGCCGAACAGTCGCCGGTGAACGCGCCGGCGTCAGTGGCCATGAGTTTGCGCCGGATCCTGACAGTGGTGATGACTGCGGAGTAGGCCTCACCGTGGCCTCAGCGGCGGTGAGCCCCTTCGGCCCTTGCCCGCGCCGATTCCCTCCAGCATTTCCGCCAAGGACTCCAGCGAGGAGTGCTTGGGAGACCAACCGAGCAAGCTGTGCGCCCGCGCGCAATCCATGATCGGCGCGTTGGCCGCCATGTCCACCCAGCCGCCGTCGGTCACCTGAAGGCGCAAACGCCACGAAAACTCGACGACGGCGCGAAGCACCGGAAGCGGGAACGGCAACAGTCGCCTGGCCTTGAAGATCCAGGCGAGCGCGTTGGGATCGATAACGGGCTCGGCTGCGATGTTGAAGGCGCCCTCGGCCCTGTGCTGCAGCACCTTCCAATAGGCGTCAGCGGCGTCGGCGGTGTGCACGGCCTGGAACACCAGCTCCTTGGGAAGGGCCAGCACCGGAAGCCACGGTTTGCGCGGTACCAGGCGGGGCAGGACCCGGCCGAGGAAATAGCGCCCCACCTCGCTTCCACCGCCCGAGCTGAACATCAGGGCCGGACGGAGCCGGGCCACCACGATGTCCGGATTCTCTGTGGCGAACCGGTCCAGGAGCCGTTCCTGTTCCGCTTTGTCCGCACTGTAATGCGAGCTTTTAATCCCACCGGTCGGCCAGCCCTCCTTGGTCCGCTGGTCCTTGGGCGCAGGTGAGTAGGCGCCAACCGAGGACGCGCATACAAACTGCCGCACTCGGGCTTTGCGGGCGGCCGCCAGGACATTCGCCGTTCCCTCCACGTTGGTCCGGTGCAGCAATTCCCGGTTGTGGTTGGGCTGGATGAGCCATGCCAAATGCACTACGGCGTCGGCTCCGGCCAGGGCTGCTTCCAGGGCGGGCTGGTCCGTTGCGGCTCCGATGTCCAGCGTGTGCCACTCGACACCGTGATAGGGCGCGGCGTCCGGGTCAGGCTCGCGGCGCACGACGCCCACCAGTTCCAGATCCGCGCCCTCCTCGGATCGCGCCCGCTGGAGGCGTTTGAGCAGTTCCGTGCCGCCGTGCCCGGTGGCTCCAATGATCGCGATGCGCATGAGGTCTCTCCTCAGTCCTGCGGGGTCTCGCCGCTTGAACGGATGCGTTCCAGAACCGCGGTGGTTGAATGCTCCGGAACGTAGTCCAGGATGGTGACCGTGCCGCCGTACTGCTCGACCGCTTCGGTTTCCTGGAGCATCTCCGGCGTGTAGTCCCCGCCCTTGGCGTAGACGTCGGGATGCAGGAGCTCGATAAGCGGTATGGGCGTTGGGGTGTCGAAGATGGTCACGTGGTCGACGCAGCTCAGGGCGGCGATGACGGCGGCGCGGTCGGCTTCGTGGTTCACCGGGCGGTCCGGGCCTTTGAGTTGGCGCACCGACGCGTCGCTGTTGAGGGCAACCACCAGGACGTCCCCCAGTTGCTTGGCCTGGTTCAGGTACCGGGTGTGGCCTCGGTGCAGCACGTCGAAGCACCCGTTGGTCAGCACGATCCTGCGCCCTTCGCTGCGATGCTCCTGGATGTGCCTGGCCAGTTCCGTGTCCGTCAGTGCGGTATCAGCGAAGCCTCGCAGGTGCGTGGCCAGTTCCTCGGTGGTGCACACGGAGGTGCCCGGCCTGTGGACCACGACGTCGGCGGCGGCCTGCGCCAGATCCACGCTGGTGGTGAGCGGCAAGCCTGCTGCCCGGGCAAGGGTCAGGGCGGCAACGAACGTGTCTCCGGCCCCCGAAGCCTGCTTTTCGGCCTGCGGCCGCGCCCAGGTCCTGTGGGTCGCCGCCTGCGGTGACGTGCCCTGCGGACGGATGGTCAGCGTCCCCTCCCGGTCCAAGGTCACGACGACGGCGGCCGCACCTGAGGCGCTGAGGAGCTGTTCCGCGTGTGCTTCCACGAAGGGGCACCGGGCAGCACCGCCCGGGAAGTCCGTGCCGAGCAGCCTTGCCGCTTCCTGGGCATTGGGCGTGGCCAGGTCCGGTTGGAGACCGGCCCACCGGCCGGGGTGGTGGGCGTCCACCACTACCAGCATGTTCTGGCGGGACGCAGGCATTGCGCCGTCATCGCCGGGGGCCAAACGGTCAAGAATCGCGCTCCGGACCGGGCCTTCCAATGCCCCTGCGCCGTAATCACACAGCACCACGGCCGCGGAACCGCGCAGGGCTTCGGGCAGCGTCGCGGCCATGTCCGAAAGGCCGCCCGGGGGTACCTCCGTGGCGGCGTCATCCAGGCGCAGCATCACCTGTCCGGCGCTGCTGACCCGGAACTTGGTGGTGGTGGTCATGCCAGGATGTGAAATGACGTGGGAAACGTCCACACCTGCCGCTTCCAGTGCTTCCTTCAACGTTTTCGCGGCCTCGTCTTCACCCGTCAACGAGACGAAGCGGACGTCCGCCCCCAGTGCCGCAAGGTTCATCGCCGTGTTGGCTGCACCGCCGGGGGCAAAGTCCCGGCGTTGGACCTGGACTACGGGCGCGGGGGCTTCGCGGCAGAAACGGTCGATGGTTCCGTCCCACCACCCGTCCAGGATTGAATCGCCGATGACCGTCACAACAGGTCGTTCCTCGGCCAAGCGGCCGGGAAGCCAGTCGGCGAGACCTTCTTGATTGGATAGGCGTGCCATGGGGTACCTTCCGGTTGGGCAACAATTCCTGTTCCCCTCAGGTACCCCGCGGCTGGTGCTTCACACGCCGCGAAGGAGAGTTTCGGCAGGGTTTCGACAGTGGCCCTGCAACAGACGAACAGCACGCACCGAGAGGACAGTATCCATGGACAATCCGCTGGTGGACCTGACGTCAGGCATAGGACCCGTATTGGAAAAATTCCGCGACGTACAGCGGATTGCGGTGCTCAGGGGTGGTGGCCTGGGTGATTTGATCTACACCTACCCGGCTTTGAATGCGCTGAAGAGCGCCTACCCCGAAGCCACAATCACGTTGCTGGGCACTCCGGTTCACGCGGCCTTGGCGGCGGCCACGGACGGTCCGGTGGACGACGTCGAACTTCTCCCGGTGGCGCGTGGCGTGCATGACGGTCCCCGCAACGGCGAGCGCTTCGAAGATGACGCGGAAGACGTGGCCGCACAGGAGGCATTCTTCGACGCCATGCGGGCACGGAGGTTCGATATTGCCGTCCAAATGCATGGCGGCGGCCGGTACTCCAACCCTTTCCTGCTCCGGCTGGGTGCGCGGCACACAGTAGGAACCCGCACCAGGGACGCCGAGCTGTTGGAGCGGAACCTGGACTACGTCTACTACCAGAACGAGCCCGACCGCTGGCTGGAAGTCGCTGGCTTGGCCGGAGCTCCCACCATCATCTTCCCTCCCCTGCTCCCCAAGCCCGAGCACCAAAAAGGCATCATGGCGTTGAAGGACCCTGACCGCTCGTCGCTGGTGGTTGTCCACCCGGGTGCCACCGATCCGCGGAGGCGGTGGCCGGCGTCGTACTTTGCCGAAGCTGCGGCGGGCATAGCCACCGAAGGGGCGCAGGTGCTGATTGTCGGGGACAGGTCCGAGAAGGCTTTGGCCCAGGAAGTGGCGGAGCTTGCCGGCCGCCACCTGCCGGAGGGACAGCGCCAGGCCGTGCGGTCCGTCGCGGGTGAACTCGAAATCGGCGAGCTGGCCGCTCTCCTGGCCGAGGCCACTGTGATGCTGGCCAGCGACAGCGGTCCCCGTCATTTGGCGCAGGCCATGGGAACTCCCACTGTGGGGATCTTCTGGGTGGGAAACGTGTTCAACGCTGGCCCACGCGGCCGCGGCTTTCACCGCATCCACATGTCCTGGCTGACCCGATGCCCGCGCTGCGGTGCGGACGTGACGCAGGTTGGCTGGACCGCTCCGCACTGCGGCCACGACGACACCCTCATCAAGGGCATCGCCGTGGCCGATGTTGTTCAGGACGTGCTGGACCTTACGGCCACGAGCCTTCTTCTGCGGGGGTGATCAGGAGTTCGCGGACCTCGCTGCCGAACGGCTGCGAGAGTGCGAACACCACGGCCTGCGCCACATTGGCGGGATCGTTGAGCTTGGAATCGTCCTGCGGCTTGTACTGTTCGTCGCGGTCGTCGAAGAAGTGGGTCTTCATGCCGCCCGGGATGATGGTGGTAACGCCAATGACACCGCCCGTTTCTGCGGCCAGGGCACGGCTGAAGCCGATCACTCCGAACTTGGAGGCGCAGTAGGCCGTGGCATCCGGGAGTGCCCGGAGCCCCAGCGTGGAGGCGATGGTGATGGCCCGGCCACGGGATCCCTTGAGGTACGGCAGGGCCGCACGAATGGTGGAAACGGTGCCCAGGAGGTTCACTCCGATGACCTTTTCCCATTCTTCGGCGGCGACGTCGCCCAGCTTGCCGCACCGGTCGATGCCCGCAGCGGTCACAACTCCGTCCAGGCCGCCAAGGCTTTCGGCGGCTTCCTTCACTGCCGCCTCCACGGCCTCGCGGTTGGAGACGTCCACTTCCAGGGCTTTGGCGCCCGAGACGTTGCTGACGTCCCGGTCGAAAACGAACGGCGTGCCACCGGCGTCGCGGATGGCCTCCACGATCGCAGCGCCCAAGCCGGACCCGCCTCCGGTGACGATGACGCGTCCAGGTGTTTGCGTGTTCATGCGGTTCCTTTCGTTGATTCCAGCAAGGTTCAGCTGACCTTGGCCAATGCTGCTGCCAGGCCGCTGGTGGAGCGTGCCGGGTGGAAGGGCACAGTGACGCATCGCCCTCCCCAACCCGCCAGGAGGCGGGCTTCCGGCAATTCTTCGGGGGTGTAGTCGCCGCCCTTGACCCAGATGTCGGGCCTTATTTGGGTGAGGCAGGCTTCGGGGGTGTCCTCGCCAAAAACCACGACGGCGTCGACGCATTCGAGGGCGAGCAGCAACTCTGCGCGGTCTTCCACACTGACGATCGGTCGATGCGCGCCCTTGAGCCGGCGGACGGATTGGTCCGAGTTCAGGCACACGATCAGGCAATCGCCCATGCTGCGCGCTGCTGCCAGGGTCCGTGCGTGGCCTGCGTGCAGGAGGTCGAAACATCCTCCTGTGGCCACCACTGTCCCTCCGGACTCGCGGACTGAACGGGCGAGCCGGACGCCGTCGGGGTGAAGGTCTGCGGTGTCCACCAGTTCCAGACCTTTAAGTTCGACGACGGGACTTACTTCGGACGGGTCCGCCGGGTCCGCCGGGTCCGCCGGGTCCGCCGCGTCCGCGCCGGCCAGTGCGGCAGCTCCCCCGGCGGCGAGGAACGCAGAAGCATCTTCCACAGCCCGGGCAGCGGCCTGCGCCAGGTCCAAGCCTGAGCCAAGGTGCACGGCGAGGCTGCCTGCCAGGCGGTCACCTGCCCCGCACGGATCGCTCACGTTGGTGGTCGGCGCGGGGATGCTCTCGGCTGAGCCGTCCGAGCACATCAGCAGCGCACCGTCCTCGCCCCTGGTGACCAGCACGGACGCACTTCCCCACTTGTCCAAAAGGTACCGGCCGGCTTCTTCAGCGCCACTGCCGGATCCGCCTGCCTTCGCGGACGCTGTTGCCTCGGCGAGGTTGGGCGTCACTACGGACACTCCAGCCACGGGGTCGGAACCGGAAGGGTGCGGATCCCACACCACGGGGATGCGCCGGGCCGCGTCCGTGAGGGCTCCCCGGATGTCGGTGTTGGCGGTGATTCCCCGGCCGTAGTCCGCCACCACAATGGCGTCCGCCGAAGCGATGGCTGCGAGCATCTCCCCTGTACTGGACGGGACGGGGGCCGGGGCACACCCTTGATCGAAGCGGACCATCGGATGCGTCCCGATCCGCACACGGGTCTTGGTGGGTGTTGGAGCCTGCGGCGTTCCGGCGAGTACCGACACGCCCGCCAGTGCGCGCCTGAGGTGGCTTGCGCCGTCGTCGTCCGATACCGCGGTGACCAGCGAGACGTCGTGGCCGTCCCGCGCCAGTACGGTGGCGACCAGCCCGGCGCCGCCTGCCCGACGCCGGACATCACCGACGTCGACCACCGGAACCGGCGCATCGGGGCTGAGCCGGGTGGCGGTCCCGTTGATGTCGACGTCGAGGAGAAGGTCGCCCACTACCGTGATCCTCATGGCTGACCGCCCCCAAACGATCCCGGTCCCCTGTCGGTGCGCCGGGCCACCTCTGCATCAAAAGCTCGGCACACAGCGTGGATGGCGATCAAATGGCCTTCCTGGGCGTTGGCAGCGATGGCTTCGACGGTGACGGCTTGATCGCAGGCTTCGGACAGCGGGTTGGGACCGGCGCCTGTCAGGGCCCAGGTGACAACGCCGCGTTCCTTCGCTGCCCGGACAGCGTTGAGCAGGTTGGGGCTGCGCCCGCTGGTGGAGAGCAGCATGAGCACGTCGCCTGCCCGGCCGTGCGCCCTGACTTGGCGGGCGAAGACCTCGTCGTAGCCATAGTCGTTGGACAACGCCGTGACCGCGGAGGACTCCGAGTGCAATGAAATGGCCGAAAACGGGGCGCGTTCTTCGTCAAAACGGCCGACGAGTTCAGCCGTCAGGTGCTGCGCCTCGGCCGCCGAGCCGCCGTTGCCTGCCGCGAGCAGACGTTGCCCGGAGAGCAGCCTGGTGGCGAGCTCGGTCCCCCAAGCGGACAACACGTGGGATTGCGAGCGCAGGGAATCAAGCGCCGGCAGGACGTTGTCCAGATGGGTGGTGACGGCGTCGTTGTGGGTGGGGCTTGATCCCCAACGCGCCGGCAGGGTATCGGGAATGAAGCCCGGCAGGGTGGATTCGGTGGTCACGCGGCCTTGAATTGTCACAGCGCCGTTCCTTCCAATGGTTCCAAACCTTCGTCGGCCTGCCGGGACAATCCGGCGGCAAGAACGGACCTGTACGCTTTCTCGGTGTCAGCTGCGATGCGTTCCCAGGAGTACCGTGAGCGTGCCCGGCGGGAACCGGCCCGGCCCATGTCCGCGCGGAGTTCCGGGTCTGCCAGAAGTTTCTGTAACGCTTCGGCAAGGGCTTCCGGGTCACGGGGCGGGACGTGGAGCCCCGTCTTCTGGTCCACTACGGTTTCCCGCAGTCCACCTACCGCCGCAGCCACCACGGGCACACCGCACGCCATCGCCTCAAGCGGGACGATGCCGAAAGGTTCATACCAGGGTGTGCAGACCACGGCGTCAGCGCTGCGGAAAATCGCGGGCATGGCATCGCGCGGCACCTGTCCACGCATGGTCACCCTGTCCTCAACGCCGAGCTCCTTGGACAAGGACCTGAGCCGTTGGGCTTCGGGATCTTCTTCCAGGTTGAGCGCGTCACCGGAACCGCCAACAATCAGCAGCTCCACGTCGTCGAAGCCGGCCTCGGCCAGAAGCGGCAGTGCCCGGATGATCAGGTCCACGCCCTTGCGTTGTACCAGGCGCCCCACGCTGAGTATCCGATGCGTGCGGGACTTGGGCTCGGCGTCGGCCGTTCCCGGGAAGAGGTCGAGGTCCACACCGCAGGGGGCTATGGAGATTTTCGACCTGCTGATGCCCAGGGCTTTGAGTTCGAAGACCTCATCCGGGCAGGTCGCGATGACCCAGTCCGCGGTCCGGCCGACCCATGGTTCCAGCCACTCGCGGGCAGGAGGGCTGGTGTCCGCGGCGCCTTGGTGCCTGCGCTTGACCGATCCCAGGGCGTGGAAGGTCTGGACCACGGGTACGGGGTTGGCGGCGCCGGCCCTGCGCGAGGCCTGGATTGCTGCGAGGCCGGACATCCAGAAGTGTGCGTGGACCACGTCCGGCACTTGACCGGCCCAGTCCGCGCAGATTCCGTCCGCCAGCTCACCCATGTACGGCAGAAGCTCGTCCTTGGGGACCCTTCGGGCCGGACCCGCATCCACATGGACCACAGTGAGCCCTGGACCAACCTTGACCCTGGCCGGAAGGTCGGGGTCGTCGCGCCGCGTGTACACAGTGACCTGGTGTCCACGGTCTGCCAGCGAGGAGGACAGAGCGGCAACGTGGACGTTCTGCCCTCCGGCGTCAACGCCTCCCAATGCTGCCAGCGGACTGGCGTGTTCGGAAACCATGGAGATTTTCATGGGTGTGTCCTCTCTGTGTCATGGTTCGCGGGAGCATGCCCTGCAGGCACCCGGGTGGCTGGAAGCTCGGCCAGCAGTTCGTCCCAGGCACGGAGGAACTTGTCCAGCCCGTATCGCTCCAGCGCGGCCTCACGCGCCACCATGCCCATGGCAAAGGCGTCATCGGGATCGTCCAGCAGGCGCTTGGCGAACTTTTGGAGATCGTCGACGTCGTTGGACACCAAGCCTGCGCCGTGCGGTATGGCGCGAGTCGCCTCGGTGGTGGCCAGGGCCAGTACGGGCATGCCAAGGTGCATGGCTTCCAGCAAAGCCAACCCCAGCGAGGTCCACCGCAGGGGGTGCAGGTAGAGTCGGCAACGGGCCAATTGCTGGTGCAGTTGCGGGGCGGGCACATCACCGGCGATGCGGAGCCTTTCATCGCTGAGGCCCAAGCCCCTCAGGTTCAGGGCTTGCGGCAGCGCTTCCGTTCCCATGCCGAACACCCGCAACGGCCCCACCCCGGCGAATCCGGGCAGCAGGTCCGTCCCCGTGACCCGGCCACGCCGAACGGGTTCGTTGACCACCACGCCCATCTCTTCGTGTTCACCGGTGTAAAGCCGTCCAGGGTCGGGGATGCCGTGTTCAATGACCGTGGTGCCCGCCGAGCCGGTGTCCCAGAAAAGCTGGTTGAAATGGGTCACGTGGACCACGGGAATGGAGCTTTGGTCCGCCATGGGGTGCAGCGTGAAGGGAACGTCGCCTTTGGGCGTGTTGTGTTCGAGGTAGACGGCTGGCAGGTCGACACCGGGCCGCCGTCCCAGAGTCCGTGCAACTGCCGCGATTTCCTCGGGCCTTTGAAGCACCACTGCGTCGACGCTCTCGGGGTCCAGAGTGTCCAGGTCCACTTCCTGCGCCGCGGCAGGCCAGTCACGGCCACCGCGCCCCAAACCCCAGGCGCCGCCGTCGGGCGTTTTCGGAAGCAAGTATTCATGCCGGCCGCGGACGAAAGCCTCCATCCACCCGCCGTGCACGTGCCACACCAGAATCCTCATGGTTTCCACACCTTTCGTCGGGTTGCCAGGGAGGAAACGCCTCCGAGGAGCCTTTCGACCGCTTCCACCACCTGTTCCGGGGTTACCGAACTCAGGCAGGGATGGCCGGGGACGGGACACACGCGTGCCCGGGAGTTTTTGCAGGGCGCTTCCTGGTCGCCGAGCAGTTCCAGGGGGACCCCGTACGGAGCCCAGCGGATGGCCGGGACGACGGGGGCGAACAGACACACCACGGGCGTGCCTACCGCTGCCGCGAGGTGGGCGGGTCCGGTATTGCCGGTAACTACGACGGCGGCCCCGGCCAGTACCGCTGCCAGCGTCCGGAGGTCCGTGCCACCGCCGAGGTTCCGGGCGGAGGGGCCTGCGACCGTGGCCGTGAGGGACGCTTCGCTGGGCCCACCTGTGACCACAACCCGATGCCCGTAGGCTTCCAGCAGTTCCACAGCCGCTGCGTGGTGGAGGGCGGGCCACGCCCTGGCCGGCACCGCGGCGCCCGGGTGGACCACGATGTACGGTCCCTCTTCGGCGAGTTCATCGGCCAGGCCGTCAGCATCCTGGCCAGGGGTGACGCGTAGTTTTCCGTCGTCACCGTTCGGCAGGACGTAGCCGCCGGCCTCAGCAATGGTGAGGGCACGCACCGCTTCCGGTTGGTCTTCGGGAAAGTCCTCGCCCGGTTTGAGGCGGACGTCCAGGAGCGAGCCCGCGTAATCCGTCGATGCCCCCGTGATTTTCCGGACGCCGGCCAGCCGCAGAAGCAGCGCCAGCGGGAGTGGGGATTGGTGGAAGGACGTGAGGATCACGGCTTCCTCGATACGGGAACTCCGGACGAAGTTGACCAGCCCGTTGGTCATTTCCTCCGTGACCTGTGGGGCAGGATTCACTATCCACGGGGAGGCCCAGGTGTGCACCTGGGTTACCCCGGGCAGCATCTCCGCCGCGGCTGCACCTTCGGGGCCGCACAGGAGAACGACGTCGTTGGGGCGGCTTCCGTCGGGCCGGTTTCCGTTCGCCACTGCACGCACAGCGGGCCCTGAGAGCAGGACATCTCCCATGCTGTCCAAGCGGGCTACCAGGACGCGGCTCATGCAGGGGCTTCCTGTCCGGCGGTGTCCTTTTCGAACGCGATGGTGCCGCCGAGGATAAGCTCCACAGCATGGCTGAGGTCCCGAGCGACTACTTCGGCCGCGTCGATTTCCTCTTGCCTGGTCACAGGTGTGGGTACCAGCACGGCACGGGAGCCGGCCGCCGTCGCAGCCTCGACGTCGGCGCCGATATCGCCCACGAAAGCAGTTTCCTCCGGCGCGATGCCCAACGTTTCGCAGGCGGACAGGATCATTCCGGGAGCGGGCTTGCGGCATGCGCAGCCGTCTGCCGGTCCATGCGGGCAGACTTCCCACACATCGAACGGCCCCAACAACTGATCCACCCGCCGGTTCACGGATGCCACTTGGTCCAGGGTCAACAGCCCACGCGCCACGCCCGACTGGTTGCTCACCACTCCCGTAGCCAACCCGGCCTCCCGGACTTTCTGCAGCGCCACAACAGCGCCGTCCATGGGCCGCACCAGCTGCGGATCGCCGTTGTATGGCACGTCAACAACGAGTGTTCCATCGCGGTCAAACAGGACCGCCTTCAACGTTCCGGTTCCTCCCATACCCGCAACGTTCCCCAGTTCTCCGGGCGCTAAACAACGCGGCCGTGAGAAGTTTCATGCCGCTAGACTCTCAGCGGGAGGCCACTATGGACACAGCATTGAACAGCCAGGGCGACCAGGATCAACCCCTGTTGCTCGCCCTTCGCGCCCTGAAACTCGGCGATCTTTTGGTCGCTGTTCCTGCGCTGCGGGGCTTGCGGAGAGCGTTTCCGGAGCATCGCATTGTTTACGCGGGGCCGGCGTGGATCGCCGAGGCACTTGAGTTGGTTGGCGGAATCGGCCACCTGCCCACGCCCGGGCTGGACGACCCCCTGACGGTGCCTCACGGTGCCGTGGACGTGGCGGTCAACCTGCACGGAAACGGGCCTGAGAGCCGGCTCCGGATCAAGGAACTGGGCGCCAACCGGGTGATCGCGCACGCTTCCGACGGCCTCGACGGGCCTTCGTGGATCACGGGCGTTCCCGAACGTGAACGGTGGACCCGGCTGCTCAATTGGCACGGAATCGACGCCGATCCCCTGGACTACCGCCTCAACCGCCCTGCGGTTTCCTCGCCGCGTCCCGGAGCCACCGTGATCCATGTGGGTGCCGCCTACGGCAGCAGGTTGTGGCCCGTGGAACGGTTCGCGGACGTTGCCGTCCAGCTCGCGGCCGCCGGCCACGACATCGTCCTCACCGGGGGCACCTCGGAACGCGCCCGGGCCGAGGAGACAGCCGCTTTGGCGAAACTCAAGGGAGCAAACCTCGACGACGGCGTGCTGGCCGGGCGGCAAAGCCTCGCCGAGTTCGCGGCAACCATCGCGGAAGCCCGCCTGGTCATTTCTGCCGATACGGGCGCGGCACATCTGGCCTCCGCGTATGAGCGCCCGTCCGTGGTCTTGTTCGGTCCTGCACCCGCGGAAGAGTGGGGACCGCCGCCCGGACCGCACGTGGTGCTGACCGCCGTCGAACTCCGCCGGGGTGATGTGTTCTCAGCCGAACCTGACCCGGCACTGATGGCCGTTACCGTCCACGATGTCCTGGAGGCCGTGGAGCAGCTCGGCTGCTAGGTCAGTGGACCGCCCTGTCCTGCTGGCGTGCTTCATCGTCCAGCAACTGGGTTTGGAGCGAGACCAGGATCTTGGAGAGCTTCCGCGAAACCTGCATCTGGGAGACACCCAGGGCCTCGGCGATGGTGGACTGCGTCTCTTCCCGGTAATAGCGCCGGTACAGCAGGTGACGGTCCTCGGAGCTCAGCCCGCGGATGGCGTTCCTCAGGGCCAGCACATCCTCAAGACGATCCGTGGGGCAGCCGAAGGCGGACAACGAGCCTTGCAGTCCGTCCCGGCCCTCCCCTGCCGGCGCGTCCAGGGAATCGGGGCGTTTGCTGGTGCCGGCCATGAGTGCTTCGCGGACTTGCCCTGGTTCCAGGCTGAGGTCCTCTGCCACCTCTTCCGGCGACGGCGTCCGTTGCAGGGCCTGGGTCAACTCCTCCGTCCGGGCCAGTACTTGGCGTCGAACGTCCTGGATGGTCCGGGGCGGCCGTACCACCCAGCAATGGTCACGAAGATAGCGCTTGACTTCCCCGGCGATGGTGGGCGCGGCGTAGGCGGGGAAACTGACTCCCCGGGACTCGTCGTAGCCGCGGGAGGCCTTGATGAGGCCCATGTACGCAACTTGCCTGACGTCGTCGAGGTCGTGGGTGTGGGCGGAATATCTCGCCGCAATCGACTTGGCGAGGTTGAGGTGGTCCAGGACGAGGCCGTCCTGGAAGCTCTGTCTGATGCTGCCCTCCGGCGCGCGGGGCGGCGCGGCGTGGATGGTGAGGGGTCGGTTTTGACGCATGGGCTCAATCCTTAACCGGCTGGTGAGGGTGAGCCCACGGCAAGACTCCTTAAAAAGAGAAGCACACTTACTATTAGCTTTCAACGGTCTTCGGAGTTAGTCTCGAAGAGAAGCCATAACCATGGATCGGAGTTCCTCATGGAAGACCCGCAAACTGCCGGGCCGACAACAGTGGTGGCCGACATACAGGATCTGCTGCTCGATACCCCGGATGTTGAAGTGTTCCTGGAGGAACTTGCCAGGCACTCTGCCGCCATGTTCAGCACACCCGGCAACGAAGTGTTTTGCGGCATCACCCTGATGCGCCACCGAACCGCCGGCACCGTGGCCAGCAGCGGCGAGCGCGCCCGGATGCTGGACGAACTCCAGTACAACTTCGACGACGGCCCCTGCCTTCGCGCCTGCCGCGAAATAACGCAGGTGCACATTCCGGATTTCGCCAAAGACAACACCTGGCCCGAGTACAACGAACTCGTCACCAAGAATGGCATTCGGTCGGTATTGGCCGTCCCGTTTCCCCTGAGCGATACCGCGGCAACTGCCGGACTCAACCTCTACTCAGAACACCCGAACGCGTTCGATCAAGCAGCAGTCCAACGCGCCAACGATTATGTGGAGCAGTCCTCCAAGGGTCTTCGCCTTGCCGTGCGCATCGCGGAACATATGCAGACGGCTGCCAACCTCCGGGCCGCCATGGAGTCACGCACAGTCATAGACGTGGCGACCGGAATCATCATTGCCCAGAACCGGTGCACGCAGGAAGAGGCCATCGAGCTGATCAAGAAGGCTTCCAGCAACCGGAACGTCAAGCTCCGGGCGGTGGCGCAGGCAATCGTTGAGTCAGCCGGTGGCGGGCACATTCAGACGTACTTTAAGTAGGGCTTAGCCTTGCATGGCGCCGATGATGGCGCCCATTGCAGTGAACGTGACCACGTTGTAGCCCGCGTTGATCGCGAACAGAGCCAGGCTGCGGCGTTCGAACAGGTAGTTCACCCCGAGCGCGGTGGCCACCCATCCCACGCCCGCGGCAAGGCCTGCGAAGGTCCCGAATGCGGGTCCGCCTGAGCCGATAAACGCTGCCAGGAAGACTGCCATCACCACGGCCAGAATGAACGAGCCTGCGAACACCCGTGCCGTGCCGGACTTCAGCTGCTCATCGCTCACTCCGGCGGCTCTCTGCCAGGGCTTGGCAAAGAGCAGCGAGTACCACAGCCCACCCACCACGAACGTTGCCAATGCAGCGAAAAGCACTGCGAGCCAACTAATCTGAATGTCCATTCTGTCCTCTCCAAGTTCCTGAGTGGACAGTACCCCGGGGCAGGACGGCGGTCTTGTAAAAAAGCCGCAGGCTAAATGGTTACTTCCTCCAATGGGACGAAAGTGGCATATTCCGCCCCATAACTTTGCAGTACACGGAGATACTCAGTGGGAGTGAAGCCGCTGAACCGGCGAAAAGCGCGGATCAGGTGTGGTTGGTCGTAGTAGTCGGCCAGCTCCAGGAGCGCCCGGCCCGGCACCGAACCTTTGGGCAGCGCGGCTGCCTGGATCACGATCCTGTTGAAGCGGCACACGTCCGAGTATGTCTTGGCAGTGGTCCCGCAGTCCCGCATCATGACCCGTTCGAGCGTCGACGTACTGATACCCAGTTCGTCCGCAAGCACCTTGATTTCAACGTCTTCCCGGGCAAGCGCCGCAACTGCCCTTGTGGTCCGGGAGTCCGCCTGGTAACCAGGCCTGAGCCTCTGCTGCAGGAAATCCGTCAAAGCCTCGAAAGCCTGACCCGGTCCGGCATCCGTGAGCCGCGAGCGCAGTTCCGTAAAACCCGGAAGGATACTTTCGGCGTCCACCACACGGTTCTGAAAGTCCGACGGCGGCTGGCTGGTGAACGCTGCAAGGCCGTAGGGAGTCAGGCGGGCACCGACGTTGAAGAGTTGTTCCGGGTTCTCGCTGATGAGGTAACTGCGCTGCAGGCCTGCGTAGAAACCCGTGGAAACTTCGGTTGCCCGCGGTTCCTGTGCGTGCCCGGCCGGACTGATGAGCCGGTACGGGTCCGAAAGATTCAGAATCAGGTGTGCTTCAGGGCCCGGAAGGATTTTCTCGTATCGGGCCTGCGGCTCCGCGCGCACGAACCAGAGTTGGGTGACGAATGGCTGCAGACTCGGCGGCGCGGGGCACTCTTGGTAGAACACAGCCTCAGTCTAGGCAGCAGTGACGCAGCCCGGCTCAATGAAGCGAATTTCGCTTTCTCTTAGGGATGCTCAAGCTGCTGGCTGGCGGGCTAGTAGAGCTTGCTGCAGAAGGCCTTGTTGGTCTTTCCGCAGCCTGGGCTGTGCGAGGTCACTGCTGCGGGGCGTTCCTGGACCTGTCCAAGCGGGGCGGATGCTGCCAAGAATGCGGAGTTGGCCAGGGACGCTGCTGATCATCCCGTGTGGCGATCCAGGAGTCGCTTACGCAGCGAATTCCGCCGGTATTGCAAAGCTGAACGCGCAGCCCACGACGGTGTATTGATACTTCGCGGCCCTTCCCTCTGGTCTCGTCAAACTCCACATCGATTGCCACGGTCCCACTAAACCGTCCTATTTCCCAGGAAGTGGGAAGCGAAAATGTGTAGCGTTTAGGGCACCTTCACCGGGCAGTTTTGCGGGCGGGTCTTACGGGAAATTACGAACCCCGGAACACCGGGAATTTTGATGGGCGCTATAGGGTGCTGCCGGGCGGCCGGTGGAGGACCGGCTTACGGGCAGCGAAGCGACCGCAAAGACGTCTCGGCTGGTTCCCCCTCCGAGGCATGAGACTGCGCGGATATGGCCGGTAGTGTGATGGAATCATTCCATGGGTAGTGTGCGTGTGGATGAAAAGAGCTGGTTTACTCGGCAAGGAACGCTGGCTGGCGCGGTCGTCGCTGCCATGTGCGTGCTGAACCTAATGCTTGTAGGAGCTTTCCTGCCCACTTACCTATCCAGCATTGCTCTGACGGGCCTTGTGCTCATAGTTTCAGGCGTTGGTGGGGCAACATTTGGTTTAGTTATTGCTGGTGTGATGTTTCAGTTTTATAGTAAAGCAGCCGTCAACCTGCGGATTAACGTAATGTCATTCAGCGCTACTTTACTCAGCGCTTGGGGATTATTTGGCCTCCTTCTGGGCCTTTTTCAGAACGGGAACTTCGTAGGCATTTTCGTATGCGGAGTCTGGGCGCTAGTTTCAGCCGTATGGGCTTTGTTCGCCGCCCGTAGGATAAGGGTGCAGACCCAGCTTATGCGTGATATGAAAATTTAGTCACTATGCGATAGTAAGGAAGGAACCGGACCTCATCCCGCAAGGTCCGATTCCTATGAAAAAATTTACCAGAACGAGATCTCGTATCTTGCCACTAGTTCCTTGATGCCCAAGTTCCATTTTACGTTTTGAGCAAATTGAACCCATGACTTCGATGCTGCTTCCGCATAGAGGTATCGGCCAGGCCCTGGGTCCATCCCAACAATCCATCCTTGTGCGTAGAGATACATGCTGGACTCGCCAGGAGCCTTGTAGAACGTGAAGTCGATCGTTGAGCCAGCACCATCGACATGACCTGGCAGCGCTTCAAAGGTGAAGTCGTACAGATTGGAAGTGGGTGGGGTTTCGTACATGAACTTGCAGTTGAAGTTGGCTCCAGCCACAGTGAGTGGCAAATACTGGCCGTAGGTGGGAAACGCCTGCGGGGCGCCGTCAATCGGAAAGTTGCAATTGAAGCAGCCGTGAAGAAGGTTTCGGACGGCTGTGCCTGTCGTTGCGCCGATCTCAATTTTTGTTGTGTATCCCCAAGAGGGGTCAGCGAGCACCGGATACTTAGTGGAGGACGTGACCTCTACGGATTGAGTCAGAATGCCATCTTCCCAAGTGTAGGTGGTGTTCAACTTTTTCCCGGCAGCGTCCACGGCCCAAGGAGCCTCGAAGGCACCGAGTGGCGCACCGTTGGCCGCGAAGAGCCGAATGCCGCCATCGGGCCGTTCTTGTGCAGTAACGTTGTCACCCGCGTCGATTTCGTAGCTGAATGCCCGAGGGGAAGAAGCATCACCTATCGCAGATAGGAGTCTGACCCCGTTGAGGGTTGGTTGAACATAGATTTTTGTCGAATTAGACTCAGTCCTGAAGACAGCGATTCCACTGTCTTCGCGTGTTTCAGACTTTGCTTGCTTTGGTTGAATTCTGATCTTCTCGGCGGTCTCGCTAACTGGTACAGGCTCAATGACGGGCGCCCGGTGTTCAGTTCCGCCCTCAACCACGACATCGGATGGCTGAGTTGAACGGTCCGTTTCATGAAGGACTTCGGGAACGACATTTTGGATGAGCTGGGAAGCGTTACCGAGGGTCTCTGTTGATGAATCGGCCCAAGCCGTCGGCGCAAGAGCTCCGAGTAATAGTGCTGCTGTGACTGGAACACAGGCGATTGCACGCATTATGCGCAAATTTCCCCAATATAAGATTTAAGTAGTGACGGGACTAAAGATACCGCAGAAAATTCGCATTGTCTCTTTAGTGGAACGTTGGGCGGATTTCGTGGGAAGTTCATCCTATGAACTGGATGATCAACGGATGATTTTCGTTCAGGACGGTCAAGCCCGAAGTGATGTGCCGGAGCAGACTGGTGGGCCGACCCCCTCACTTAAGAGCCAGACGGAGACGGAGAAGGGAGTGTGAGCGATATCCGGTGAGGATCCTTTGCCGGGCGGGCTGAGGTTGCCATGACGGGTGTTTGAGGGGTCTTTTTTATCTAACTTATTGTGAACAAGTCTGTCGCAGTGGCGTAACGAATGAATGGGGCACCTCTTGACCCTTCGTCTCTAAGCACGACATCTCGACGAAACGTTGCTCCGAGCTTGCGCATCAAGTTGGTCAACCCGTCCATTGCCGCTTGGTCTACAGCTCCCGAAGGTCGACGTCGAAATATACGCTGTCGGGTCCTGGGAAGAAGCTAACGCGCACTCCTCGATCGGCCAAACGGCAACAATCTCAAACTCGGGAAGACCGTGCCTATCGGAGGGAAGCGGTAATCGCTGCGCCCGTCGGCTGAGCTACCTAGGGCACTCCGGCCCGGAAACTACTCCCAGTGGCGGTCCCCAACTTCTTAGAACGTCCAGAGATGGATCCTTCAGCGTGCGTTGTTTCGATCTTCCTGGCGCGGCGCCGCTCTCAATCACTGTAAAGGCTCGCCACGGCGTTCCTCGCTGGGCCTGCCATCGTCGACGGCCTCAGCCCATCAACAGGAAGATGCTCGACCGTGGCTGCCCAAATGTCGGCCCAGAACGTCTCGTCGTCGAGATCCTTGTTGGACGGCCGACGGATAAACCAATCGAACCCGCGCGGTCGGGGAGAAATGCCGGCATCAGCTAAATAGGCATCAATGTCGTCATCGATGGAGGTTGAGTCGGCCTCTGACAACATGAATTGTTGCCTGCCCGCTCCAACCCCCGCTAGCGGATAGACCACACTGCCGAAGCGCTCACGTGGGCCGCGGGGTATTCGCGCAAAGTTGCCAGGTCCTGCAGCCCAAAGGACCAAAGCTCCCCAGCCGTTCTCAGTGGCAAGTATCCAATCTTGAGGAGCCTCCGACAATTCAGCGCACTCCCACGGATCTAGTGTCATGTTCACCATCATTCACCACTGCTTGAAGCCGGCAACCCTGAAATCGGTAGGGCTAACTTAGCGGGCTGCTGCGTGGAACGGCCAATGATCTGGGTAGATGTGAGGAACGGCGACGACCTGCACGGTGTCTTCGTAAACGATCCTGCCGGGGGTGTAGGTGCGAAGCGCCGTCCAAGGGACGTTGTATCGGGAGAGCAGCTCCAGGTAGGCAGCGGTCATATCGAGAAGGTGCGTGGCCTCGACCTTGAACCATGACCTGGCGCCAGGGTTCAACTCCGGCTGAAAGCAATCAGCAACGACTTTTGCTGGGTCCTGGTAGGTGGCAGAAGCGCTTGCATTGGCCACTTGGAGCCACTGCCTATCTGCCTCACTCAAGAGGCCTGCGTCTCTAAGACCGTTGGCCATCGCGAAGACTCCAGGAAAACGACCCCGACGATTCGGGGCGGCGCTTTGATACCGAATGAACTCACCCATACAAGGAGAGTACGCAGTCAGCCCACCTGTCCCGCTGAAGAATCCTTTACCGCACGCATGCCCATCCCCTTACGGACGCCCCGTGCAGCCGACGTCGAAATCTGACAACAAAAGCCGCGAGAACCCGTTGAACCGGGTTGTCCCGATTGTTATTCCACCCCGGCTACCTCCAGCCGCGCCGACCCGCACCTACAGCAGGCCGCGCAGAACCAAGGCGGCGCCGTCGTCGAGCACTGACGCGGTGACCTCGTCCGCAACGGCGAGCACCTCATCGGGAGCCTGGCCCATGGCGATGCCGCGGCCGGCCCAGGTGAGCATCTCGATGTCGTTGCGGCCGTCGCCCACGGCCACCGTGTTGGCCTGGTCCGTGCCGAGCTTCCGGCGGAGGGCCTCCAAGGCGCTGGCCTTGGTGACGCCTTCAGCGGCGATGTCCAGCCACGCCGTCCAACCGACGGAGTAGGTCACCCCGGAAAGTCCGATGTGGCTGATGGCCTCGTTGAACTCATCCGACGTGTTCTCGCTGCTGAAGACCACGACGCGGACGGCCACGGAATCCAGCATGGTCTGGAAATCGACGCCGATGGACTCCACGCCGAAGCTGGCGTCCTGGAAGCGCTCCGTGGAAAGGAAGTTCCCGTCCTCATCCTCCAGCGCGTACTTGGCGTTGGGCAGCCGTTCCCGGAGCGCCTTCAACGCAGGGGCGGGATCGAACGTGGCCTTGTGGATGATCTCGTACCCGGCCTCAAGAGTGGGGTCCAGGCGGAGGGTGACACCGCCGTTGCAGCACACCGCGTACCCGCGTTCCATCCCGATTTTCTCGATGATGGGAAGGGTTGCGTTGAGGGAACGTCCGGTGGCGATCATGACGTCGTGTCCCTTGGCCACCACCGCCTGCGCGGCTGAGCGAACCTCGGGAGTCATGTGGCCATCGTGGTCAACCAGCGTGCCATCGACGTCCAGGGCGATCATGAGCTTGTTGTTCTTATTGGGCTGGTCCTCGATGCCAGCAACTGGAGTATCAGTCAAAATAGTCATGCTTCCAGTAGACCAGACACCTCCGACGCTGAACTAGGACGGGCGCCACAGCGGAGGATTAACGGCGCATGAATACTGTCCTCAGGACGTGCTCGTGAGGATGGCCAGCTGCTGGGTTGCCCGCGTCATCGCCACATACCGGTCCACGGCCCCTTCGATCCCTGCGCCGAAATCGTCAGGGTCGAGGAGCACCACAAGATCGAACTCCAAGCCCTTGGCCAACTCCGGAGTGAGGAGGCTGACCCGGTCCCGCTGCGAACCCACTTCCGTGGCCGGCTGGCTGATGACGCACGCCGTCCCCTCGCTGTGCCCATCCAGCCACTTCTCCAGGATCGCTTCCAGCTCCCGCTCCGCACCGTGGACCACCGGGAGCCCGCTGCTCCTCACCGAGGTTGGCACGTTTGCGTCCGGGAGGGCGGCCCTGATCACCGGCTCGGCCTCCAGCATGACCTCTTCCGGCGTGCGGTAGTTGATGCTGAGGCCCGCCACCGACACGTTGTCCATGCCCACGCGCAGAAGGCGTTCTTCCCACGATTCCGTGAAACCGTGCCGGGCCTGCGCCCGGTCCCCCACCACCGTGAAGCTACGAGACGGGCAGCGCAGCAGGAGCATTCGCCACTCCGCGTCCGTCAGTTCCTGGGCCTCGTCGACCACGATGTGCGCGAAAGGTCCGGCCAGAACATCCGGATCGGGCCTTTCCACAACATCCTGCCCGGTCAGTTTCTCCCTCATGTCGTCGCCGCGGAGCATGTACATTTCCAGGTTCTCGGAATCATCAGCTGCGATGAGATCATCCACCACCCTGTCCATAAGCTCACGCTCCGCCGCAAGGACTGCCGCCTGCCTGCGCCTGCGCTTGGATGCCTCCGGATCGCCCAGGCGCAGCCGCGCCGCATCGAGCAGAGGGAGGTCGTCAGTGGTCCACGCTTCCGGGTTTTCGCGATGAAGCAGATCCCTTTCGGAGGGTTGCAGGTGTGGAGCGCACAGCCGGAGGTAGGCGGGAACCCGCCACAAATCCGCCACCAGCGCCGCATAATCGAGCAGTGGCCACGCCCGGTTAAAGGCCGACTGCAGCTCCGGACTCTGACTCAAAGCCCTAAGCCGCATGGCCTCCGGCACATCGTGCTCGCCCAACTTGTCCGCCAGGATCTCGAGCAACGCATCCCACACCTCGTCCCGGGCTTCATTGTGCGGCGTTCCCGGCTCTGCGGCGTCGAAGGCTTCGGCCCAGTCATCGCTGCCCAGCCAAATGTCGGCATAGGGCGTCTCCACTTCCATGCCCTCGGTGGGCGGCTCCTCGTAAAACCTCACGGCGCGTTCAATGGCTCTGACCATCTCGACCGTGGATTTGAGCCGGGTCACCTCAGGGTCACGTTCGACGGCGGCCGCGGCACCTTCCGGGACGAGGTCCCGCAGAGTGCACGTCTGAACTCCCTCCTCCCCAAGACTTGGAAGGACATCGGCCACATACGCCAGATAGGGCTGGTGCGGGCCGACGAAGAGGACGTCGCTTCGCCTGTAGTTGTTGCGGTGGCTGAGCCGGGGATCCGAATAGAGAAGATAAGCCGTTCGGTGCAAGGCGACCACCGTCTTACCTGTGCCGGGACCGCCGTCGACCACCAATGCCCCACGCGAGTTGGCGCGGATGATCCTGTCCTGATCGGCCTGGATGGTGCCCAGAACATCCCGCATTCGTGGAGAGCGGCTGCTGCCCAAGCTGGCGATGAAGGCCGACTGGTCGTCCAGTGCGGCATTTCCCTCCATCCCTTCGGCGGTGAACACTTCGTCCCAGTAGTCCGTCACACGGCCCCGGGTCCAGCGATATCTGCGCCGGCTCATCAGTCCCATCGGGTTGGCGTGCGTTGCCCCGAAGAAGGGCTCGGCCGCTGGTGACCGCCAATCGATCAGGAGCCTCTTCCCCTGGCTGTCCGTGAGGCCCAACCTGCCCACGTACACCGGCTCAGGGTTCCCCTCAGCAACCATGCGGCCCAGGCACAAATCCACCCCGAAACGGCGGAGTGCCCTCAACCGCGACGTCAGCCTGTGGATCTCCTGATCGCGGTCCAACGCGGCTTGTCCCCTGCCGCCGGGCAATTTGCGGGTGGCCTCCAACTGGGCGGACAACTCCGCGATCGCTTCCTCGAGGCTGGTTGCAATGGCGTCGAACTGTCGCTCATCGGCGCCTATGAGCTGGGGATCGGCTTTGCGCTCCAAGTGATCCGGCAGGTCAAAAACACTGGTTCCGAGGCGGTTGTTTTCAGGCATCCCACGACTCCCTTTTGACATTGGTGATGGGGTTCGAGGATCAATTGTTCGGCACCAAGGGGGCCTTGCCGCAAGCCCCCGGGTGGGTTATACATTGAATATGGAAGGGATTATTTTCCCTTCCTTTTTGTGCCTGGTTTACCGTCCGGCTATTCACCGGAGCGCAGTCCCCGCAACATTCCCGGGAAACGAAAAATCCCGCCCTTGCCCGTGAATCACGAACAAGAACGGGATCCGCCCGCAGAGGGAAACTAGAGAACCGGCAGGACCTCGAGGCCGCCAAGGTACTTCTGCAGCGCCTTGGGCACGTTGACGGAACCATCCGGGTTCTGGTGGTGCTCAAGGATGGCGACGATCCAACGGGTCGTGGCCAGGGTGCCGTTCAGCGTGGCCACTGCACGGGTTCCCTTGGCTACACCTTCGTCGTTGACCACGCGTTCGCGGATGTTCAGGCGGCGGGCCTGGAAGGTGGTGCAGTTGGACGTGGACGTGAGCTCGCGGTAGGCGTTCTGCGTGGGGACCCAGGCTTCGCAGTCGAACTTGCGGGCCGCGGACATGCCGAGATCGCCGGCAGCAGTGTCAATGACGCGGTAAGGAAGCTCGCACTTGGCCAGCATCTCCTCTTCCCAGGCAAGCAGGCGTTCGTGCTCGGCAGCAGCCTCTTCAACCGTGGTGTAGATGAACATCTCCACCTTGTTGAACTGGTGCACACGGATGATGCCGCGAGTGTCCTTGCCGTGCGAACCGGCCTCGCGGCGGTAGCAGGAGCTCTGACCGGCGTACCGGATGGGGCCGGCAGAGAGATCCAGGATTTCGTCGGCGTGGTAACCGGCGAGGGCCACCTCCGAGGTTCCCACAAGGTAAAGGTCGTCTTCAGCGAGACGGTAGATCTCGGCGTCGTGCTTTACATCGAAACCGGTGCCCTGCATGGTCTCGGGACGCACCAAAGTGGGGGTGATCATGGGCACGAAGCCGGCCTCGATCGCCTGGTCCATGGCCATCTGCAGCAGCGCCATTTCCAGCCGGGCCCCGACGCCGCGGAGGAAGTAGAACCGCGAGCCCGACACCTTGGCGCCGCGCTCCATGTCGATCGCGCCGATCAGTTCGCCGATTTCCAGGTGGTCCTTGGGTTCAAAGTCCGTGAATTCGCGTGGAGTGCCAACGGTCTTGACCACCACGTAGTCGTCCTCGCCGCCCTCGGGGACCCCGTCCACCACAAGGTTCGGAATGACACGCAGGAGTTCATCCTGCTTGGCCTGGGCAGCGGAGGCTTCCGCGGACGCAGCCTTCACCGAGTTAGCGAGCTCCTTGACCTCAGCCAGCAGGGCCTGCTTCTCCTCGCCCTTGGCCTGGGCCACCTTCTTGCCGAAAGCGTTCTGCTCGGCACGGAGGGTTTCGTGGCGAACCAGTGCAGCACGGCGATCGGAGTCAGCGGAGATGATCGCGTCCACAACAGACTCGTCGGCGCCACGGGCGCGCTGGCTGGCACGGAACTTGTCCGGATTTTCGGTGAGGTCTTTTACGTCGATCACCACACAAGAGTATCGAATAGTGTTGAAGCACAATGAACGACTGGATCCTGTATGTGATTCTCGCTGGGGGCGTGGCTTTTGCCGTCTCGAGCTGGTGGGGCGTGCGCCGGTTGAAAGCCAGGCATATCAGGAGCGCGGTCCGCGAGGACGCCCACAAGCCCGGCCCGGGCGACCAGAAGGTCGCCGTGATCCTCAATCCCGTAAAGAACAACGCTGAGGTGGCACGCCAGGCCATCATCGAAGCCTGCGACCTGGCAGGCTGGGACGCCCCGAAATTCTTCGAAACCACCCTGGAAGATCCCGGTTACGGACAGTCGCGCCAAGCGCTGGCGTTCGGGGCCGACGTCGTTCTTGCGTGCGGTGGTGACGGTACCGTGCGCGTGGTGGCTGAGTCGCTGGCGCACAAGAACGTAGCCATGGGCTTGGTTCCGCTGGGCACAGGAAACCTCCTGGCCCGCAACGTGGATCTGGACGTCACCAACCTCGCCGAATGCATCCAGACGGCATTGTTCGGCCATCAGCGCTACATCGACACCGCCACCATGGGGATCGAAAACGACATCACGGGAGTCTCCGGGGAACACACGTTCCTGGTCATCGCCGGCATGGGCCTGGACGCCGAGGTCGTTGGCGACACCAAAGAAGACCTGAAGAAAAGCGTCGGCTGGCTGGCCTATACGGAGGCCGGTGTCCGGCACCTGCCCGGGAGACGGAAACGCGTCACCATCACCTTGGATGACGAGCCGGAGCAGGCCCGCAAGATCCGCAGCGTCCTGTTCGCCAACTGTGGTCTGATCCCCGGGGGCATCGACTTCATCCCGCAGGCCATGATCGACGACGGGATGCTGGACATCGTGGTGATGAGCCCCCGCAGTGCATTCGGCTGGATCGCGATGTACGCAAAGATCCTGTTCAAGCACAACAGGAACCTGCCCATGATGAGCTTCTACCGCTCAGGGAAGGTTGTCATCCGCAGCCAAGAACCCATGGCCACACAGCTCGACGGCGATCCGTCAGGTGAAGCGACGACGGTCACCGTCCAAGTGGAGCCAGGGTCCCTGCTGGTGCGGGTACCCAAGGTGCAGATCGCCTAGATCGAGCCCACGTCCGGCTCGGCAGCGTTTTCCTCGGCTTCTTCAGTAGCGGCTTTGGCAGCCGCACGGGCCTCGGCCTGCTCCTTGATCATTGCTTGTTCTTCTTCAAAGCGGAGCCGGTCCGCACGATCGGCCTCATCGCCATTCCAGTCGTCCTGGTTCTCGCCTGAGGGCTTCGGATTGACGATCATGCCCTGGCCGTCTTTGTCATCCCGGTGGACAGACATGACCGCTCCTTTCGTTGACGCATTCATCCATCGTTTATGGATCAGGCAAGCATACGCACAGAACCACCAAGGGGAAAGTAGGCCAGCCGCGCCCTGTGGAGAAGGGCTAGGAACCCTTTAGGATCGCGTCCACCCAGGCATGTGCCGAGGCGAACGCGGCGTCCGACGTGTGCGGAGCCACCACAGCCTCCTGCTTGTCCGCGCGGGCATAGGAGCCCAGGAAGCGCGTCGCGGGGCTGATCCGGTGCAGCCCCGCCAAGGCATCAGCCACCCGCGAATCCGAGGCGTGACCGTCGGCGTCGATGCTGAAGAAGTAGTGGCCCAGGTACTGCCCGGTAGGCCTTGATTCGATGCGGCTGAGGTTCACGCCGCGGGAGGCGAACTGGTCCAGGATCTCCATGAGCGCACCTGGGTGGTCTTCCGGAAGGGGAACAACAACGGTGGTCTTGTCCGCTCCGGTCCTTTCCGGCAGCGAACCGGGCCGGCTCACCAGGATGAACCGCGTTACGGCGTCCGGGTTATCCCCGATGTCCGTCGCCAGGATGTTGAGTCCGGGCTGGTCGGCGGCGATCAGCGGGCCGCAGATGGCAGCCTCATAGTGGGCGTCATCCTCCAGGAGTCCCATGGCTGCCGCCGCCGTCGACGAACCTGGCACATAGTCCACCCCGGGCAGGTTCGCGTCCACCCACAAGCGGCACTGCGCCCAGGCGTGGCCGTGCGTCGAGACGCGCTTGATGTCGGAAAGCTCGACGCCGGGCCTCGCCACCAGCACGAAGGTAATGGGAACCAAGGCCTCGCGGATGATCCGGAGTTCCTGTCCCGTGGCGATCGCATCCAAGGTAGCCGTGACGCCACCCTCCACCGAGTTTTCGATGGGAACCATGGCTGCGTCTGCTTCGCCGACGCGAACGCGTTCCAGCGCCGTATTGACGTTGGTGCACGGAATACGGGTTGCCTCAGCAGCGCCTGGAACCTGCAGGAGGGCCGCTTCAGTGAACGTGCCCTCAGGTCCGAGGAAGGTGTACGTGGCTGCTGACATCGAGTATTCCTTGCTGGTTATATACGTGGAGACTAAAGGACTACCGGCTTGAGGCCGTTGTCCGAAACCATCGGCTTGCCCGCTTCAAACCACATATCCATGCCCCCGGCCACGTTCACGGCCGAGTAACCCTGGCCCACCAGCCACTGCACTGCGCGGAACGACCGGCCACCCGTCCGGCAGATCACGAAGAAGTCCTCGTCCGGATCAAGTTCGTCCAGACGTGCCGGCAACTGGTCCATGGGAATGTGGCGTGCCCCTTCCGCGTGGCCGGCCACCCACTCGTAGTCCTCGCGGACGTCCAGGATGCTGGCATCGGCCGGAATGTCGCCCACAGGCACGGTATCGAAGTCGCTCATGGTGGATCCTTCCCATCGTTCAAGGTCAGCATCCAGCCTAGTCGCATGGACCTGCCGCGGGCACGGGACTGCTGTCTTCGCTTGCACACAGTGGCTACGGCGTTAAGACTTAGGTTCCAAGCACACCCCCGATTCCGGCTACTAGGAGGAACCCATGGCTGCTGGGCAACCCACGATCCTCGCCACCTCCGGCGGTTACAAGCCGGGCGCCAGGACCAGGATCGAATTCAACCACCTGATGCACTACGCGGTGGAACTCTCCGGAGTAAGCGGCCGTGCGCCCAAGGTGACGCACATCGGAACAGCCTCCGGCGATCAGCGCTGGTGGGCCGCGGAAATGGACCAGGCCGCACGCATCGCCGGGTTCGACTTCAGCCACCTCAACCTCTTCACCATGCCAAACATCGACGACCCCGAAGCCCACCTCCTGGAGCAGGACGTGGTGTGGGTCAATGGCGGATCGGTGGTGAACCTGTTGGCCGTGTGGCGCGCCCACGGGCTGGACCGGATCCTGCGCAAAGCCTGGGAGGGCGGCGTGGTTTTGGCCGGGGTTTCGGCCGGGTCCATCTGTTGGTACCAGGGCGGCGTGACCGATTCCTACGGTCCCGAGCTGCAGCCTGTCACGGATTCACTGGGCTTCCTCCCCTACGGCAACGGGGTCCACTACGACTCCGAGCTCCGCCGGGCTCCCGCCATCCACAAGCTGGTGGCCAACGGCACGCTCGGCGAGACGCACTGCACGGACGACGGCGTAGGGCTGGTTTACCGGGGCACGGAACTCGTGGAGGTAGTCTCCGAGATCAAGAACAAGGCCGCTTTCCGCGTGACTGCAGGAGCCGGCGAGAGCGTGGACGCTGTTGCCGTGGAGGAACGGTTGGAGTCTCGTTTCCTTGGCTGATCCATCGATGCAGGACCTTTCCGAGCAAACCGCCGTCCAGCTACGCGACGCCTTGTCCACCGGCGAGCTCTCCGCCCGCGAGGCAGCAGCGCATTTCCTGTCCGTAATAGAGGCACGCAACCCACAGCTTGGCGCCTTCATCACCGTCACAGCGGACCAAGCCCTTGAAGATGCCGCCACAGCCGATACCCACCATGCCCGGCTGTCCAAGGAAGGACGCCTGGAGGAGCTGCCGCTGCTGCACGGGCTGGCCACAGCATTCAAGGACCTCACCGATGTTGCTGGCGTCCCGACCACCCACGGCAGCGCGGCGTTGGAACACAAACCAGCGCCCGAAGACGGGGCTTTGGCATCAACCCTGAAGGCGCAGGGCGTGATCTCGCTGGGCAAGACCCAGGTGCCGGAATTCGGGCTGACGGCCTACAGCGAAAACCGCATCGCACCGCCGTCGCGCAATCCGCATTCCTTGGCCCGGAGCTCCGGCGGGTCGTCCGGTGGCAGCGCTGCCGCGGTGGCCGCAGGGCTCGTGCCGTTCGCACCCGGAACCGACGGCGGCGGGTCCATCCGGATTCCTGCCGGCGCCTGCGGCTTGCTGGGGTTGAAACCGGGGCGCGGGTTGGTCCCTGCCGGGGTGAGCGCGGGCGACGCCGCCGGCTTGGTGGTGGCCGGTCCGCTCGCGCGGAACGCGTCGGACGCCGCGCTGCTCATGGATGCGCTGGTCCCCCGGGATCAAGCGCCCGACGGCGGCTACCTCGCCAACGTTGGGCGGGCGCCGGATCCCCTGAGAATCGGGGTTAGCCTGGACAGTCCATGGGCCGGGGTGTACCCCTTCGAGATTGAGCAGGATGCACTGGACGCCCTGGACCTGGGCATTAAGCTGTTGTCGGAAGCCGGTCACAGTGTTGGCGAGGCCGAAATCCGCTATGACAACCGCTATCCCGAAGCGTTCACCGCAGCTTGGACTGCCGGCGTCGGAAGCGCCCGGATAGCACCCCAGCGTGAGCCGTTGCTGACGCCCCTCACCAGGACGTTCAGGCGCCGGGCGCAGCAGCGCAGCGTCTTGAAGGTGAACGAAGCTTTGGGGTTCCTGCGGCACTTCGAGCACGACACCATCGCCCAGTACGCGCAGTGGGATCTGATCCTGATGCCTACCCTGGCGCAGACGCCCCGGCCCATCGGGTGGTTCACGGGCGGAGGGCACAGCGGCGATCCTTGGCCGAGCGCGTGGGCAGGCGACGCGGATGAGGACTACAAACGGCAATGCCAGTACGCGCCGTGGAGTTCCATGGTGAACGTGTGCGGATTGCCCGCCATCAGCATTCCGGTCCACACCACTGCCGCGGGCTTGCCCATGGGGATCCAACTCATCGGGCACACCGGTTCTGAGCTGCGGCTTCTCCAAATTGCCCGCTCCCTCGAGGCTGCGACAGAGGCTGTCTAGCATATGGATGGTGGTTGCCTGGGGCATTCATCGATGTGACAATGCCCGCAGTCAGTGCCAGCATTAAGAAAATGAGCACACCCCAAACCACGGCTGAGTCCGTAAAAGCAGCGGGCGATACGTCATTCTTCGGCCACCCAAAGATGTTGGCCAGCCTCTTTTCCGTGGAAATGTGGGAGCGATTCTCCTTCTACGGCATGCAGGGAATCCTGCTCTACTACATGTACTTCACCGCCGAGCAGGGCGGCCTCTCCATCGACCAGGGCCTCGCCGCCGGCCTGGTGGGCGCCTACGGTGGCGGTGTTTACCTTTCCACGATCCTCGGCGCCTGGCTCGCCGACCGCGTCTTCGGTTCCGAGAAGGTGCTTTTCGGCTCGGCCATCATGATCATGGCCGGCCACATTGCCTTGGCACTCCTGCCGGGCATTCCGGGCCTGATTGCAGGTTTGGTGCTGGTGGGCATCGGTTCCGGCGGCCTGAAGGCCAACGCCACGGCGCTGGTCGGCAGCCTGTACGGCGAGAAGGATGAGCGCCGCGACGCCGGTTTCTCCATCTTCTACATGGGCATCAACATAGGCGGCCTCATCGGCCCGCTGGTCACCGGTTTCCTGCAAACAAGCTTCGGCTTCCACGTTGGCTTCGGCGCCGCAGCCGTGGGCATGGCGATCGGCCTCATCATCTACTCCCTGGGCCGCAAACGGCTGCCCGAGGAAGCACACCGCGTTCCCAACCCGCTCCCGAGCAAGGACCGGATGCGTTACGGGCTCATTTTCCTGGCCATCCTGATCGTCATCGGTGTACTGCTGGGCACCGGTATCGTCAACGCCAACAACCTCGCCCGCAGCATGGCGTACGCGGCCATCGGCGCCTCGGTGATCTACCTGTTCCTGATCTTCCGCAGCCCTTTGGTCACCGGCGTGGAGCGCAAGCGCGTTGTCGCGTTCATCCCGCTGTACATTGCATCAGCTGCGTTCTGGGCTCTGTTCCAGCAGCAGTTCACGTTCATTGCCGTCTACTCGCAGGAAAAGCTGGACCGCAACCTGTTTGGTTGGGAAATGCCTGCCGCGTGGGTGCAGTCCATCAACCCGGTCTTCATCATCATCTTCGCCGGTGTCATGGCCGCGCTGTGGACCAAACTGGGCTCCAAGCAGCCGAGTTCGCCCCTCAAGTTCGCCATGGGCCTGTTCATCATGGGCCTGGCGTTCCTGGCGTTCATCCCGCTCGCTGGTGAAGGCAAGACGCCGTTGCTCGCACTCGTGGGAATCCTGTTCCTGTTCACCCTCGCGGAACTGTGCCTCTCCCCCATCGGCCTGTCGGTGAGCACCAAGCTGGCCCCGCAAGCCTTCCACACGCAGATGGTTGCGCTGTTCTTCCTGTCGGTCTCGCTCGGCACAACTCTCGCCGGGATCCTGGCCGGGCTCTACAACCCGGCCGACGAGCTCCCGTACTTCCTGGGCATCGGCGGCGTTGCAGTGGTCCTGGCCGCTGCCTTGGCTGCAGCCACCCCCGCCATCAAGAAGTTGATGGGCGGCGTCCGCTAGGAAGCACGTTAATCGACGACGGCGCCCCTTGCGTCAGGTGGGAATCCCGCCTGAGGCGAGGGGAGCCGTCGTGCGTTTCTAGTAGCCGTACCGGCTGCTGGTGCTCGCTGCACCGATGCCAATGATGATGAAAATGCCGAAAATCACCGTCAACAGGATGCCGAGGTAGCCCATCACCAGACCGGCGATCGCCATGCCCTTGCCCGCGGGTTCGCGCTTCAGAGCGAGGTGGCCCAGTACGACGGCCGCAATCTGCGGAAGGATGAAAAAGCCGAAACCTACATAGATGGCGATTCCGCAGACCATGCTCGCAATGCTCAGGCCCTTTGGCTGGGCGGGCATGGCATAGTAGGCGGGCTGGCCGTACGGAGACTGCGGCTGGCCGTAGGGCTGCTGACCGAAAGCCTGCTGCTGGTAAGGGCTCGGGGGCTGGCCGTAGGGCGAGGCGGGCTGCTGGCTGTAGTCACCCGGGGTGTACGGGTCCTGCGCGGGCGGCTGGCCGTAGGAGTTCTGCTCGTACGGCGGAATCGGCTGCGTGGCATTGCCCTGGTCGAACGACGGCGGAACGGGAGCGCTCGGCTGGCTCTGCTCGGGAGCGCTGAACTGGGCCGGCGGAACGTACTGCGGCGGCTCGTACCCGGCCGGCTTGTCCTCGTTGCCCTTGGCTGGCTGATCTGTCATAGGAATCCCCCTGAAAAAGTGGTCTTTGATCCCAACACTACCGCCGTGGGCGCCTGCATATAAGGCAGCGCGCTTGCCGGGTGTGGACAAGCAATGCAGAGGGAATCAGTCACTAAGGTCACTGATGGTAAACGCGAAGTGAACCTTTGGGCGAAATCTCCACGGATGTCCGCCATTCGGCGTCACAGGGGCCGGATCACGGACATTTCGTGTCAGCCGGGCCTTTGGTCTGGCATGCTGGACCCCATGGCTAGCCGAGCGGGCACAGTTGCCCTTCCCCAGGACCTTGTTGACATCACAGCCCTGCTGGACGCGTATTTCGACGTAGCTCCGGATTTGGGCGATCCCGCGCAGCGCGTGGCGTTTGGAACGTCGGGACACCGCGGATCCAGTTTGAAGGCCTCCTTCAACGAGGCCCATATCCTCGCGATCACGCAGGCAATCGTTGAATACCGTGGACGCCAGGGAATCACCGGTCCCCTGTTCATCGGCCGCGACACGCACGCCCTCAGCGAGCCGGCGCAGAATTCCGCACTCGAGGTGCTGGCCGCCAACGGCGTCACCGTGTTGGTTGATGCCCGCCACGGCTACACGCCCACGCCTGCGCTGAGCCACGCAATCCTCAAGTACAACCGCGAAGCAGCCCCCGGCACTCCGCAGGCCGATGGCATCGTGGTCACTCCGAGCCACAACCCTCCCGCTGACGGTGGCTTCAAGTACAACCCCCCGCACGGCGGCCCGGCAGACACGGACGCCACCGGATGGATTGCGGACCGCGCCAACCAGCTGCTGGAGAACGGGCTGCGCGGCGTCAAGCGCATCCCGCTCAACGATGCCCTGGCCGCTGACACCACCGGCAAGTTCGACTTCCTCAGCAGCTACGTCGATGACCTCCCGTCCGTGCTGAACCTCAACGCCATCCGCGACGCCGGTGTCCGCATTGGTGCCGACCCCATGGGCGGCGCTTCCGTGGACTACTGGGGTGAGATCGGCGAGCGCCACCAGCTCAACCTCACCGTGGTGAACCCAACTGTCGACCCGCAGTGGGCCTTCATGACCCTCGACTGGGACGAGAAGATCCGCATGGACTGCTCCTCGCCGTCGGCCATGGCATCGCTGATCAAGCGGATGTCCGCGGGCGGTTCCGGCGGCGCTGCGTACGACGTCGCCACCGGTAACGACGCCGACGCCGACCGCCACGGCATCGTGACGCCCGACGGCGGGCTCATGAACCCGAACCACTACCTCGCCGTCGCCATCGACTACCTGTACCGGAACCGCAGTGGCTGGAACCCCGATTCCGTGGTGGGCAAGACGCTGGTTTCGTCCTCGATCATCGACCGCGTAGCCGCGGGCCTCGGCCGGAAGCTCGTTGAGGTGCCCGTGGGCTTCAAGTGGTTCGTGCCCGGCCTGCTCTCCGGCGAAGGTGCTTTCGGTGGCGAGGAGTCAGCCGGTGCCTCGTTCAACAAGCTCGACGGCAGCGTCTGGACAACCGACAAGGACGGCATCCTGCTGGCCCTCCTTGCTTCGGAAATCACGGCTGTCACGGGATCTTCTCCGTCGCAGCTGTACAAGGGCCTGACGGACCAGTTCGGTGCACCGGTGTACGCCCGCATCGACGCCGCCGCCACGCGCGAGCAGAAGTCCAAGCTGGGCAAGCTCTCTGCAGCGGACGTTACCGCTACTTCCCTTGCCGGCGAGGAAATCACCGCCAAGCTCACGGAGGCTCCGGGCAACGGTGCGTCCATTGGCGGGCTCAAGGTTGTCACTGAGAACGCCTGGTTCGCGGCACGCCCCTCGGGCACCGAGGACGTCTACAAGATCTACGCCGAGTCCTTCAAAGGCGCGGACCACCTGGCACAGGTGCAGCAGGAGGCCAAGGCCCTGGTGGACGGCGTCATCGCCTAACCGCGCGGGATGTGATCGAGCGTTCCCTTTCAAACCCCCGGGATGTGAGGGAGCGTTTAACACCCCCCAACGCTCTCTCACATCCCAACCGCTTAAACCACAACGCTCCTGCACTCAAGTGCAGGAGCGTTGCTGGAACCGCGAGGGTCAGACCGTGCGGACAACGTCCTCGTAAGCGAACTTCGGCTTGGCTTCGCCCCAGGCGTCCGGGCCGGGCTGGCCGATGTTGACGATGAGGAAGCTCTTCTGGTCGCCGTTCGGGAAGAACTCGGCGTCGATGGCCGCGAAGTCGGCACCGGTCATCGGGCCGGCAGCGAAACCGAGGGAGCGCACGGCCAGGATGAAGTAACCAGCCTGCAGGTGGGCGTTGTTGTTGCCCGTGGCAGCAGCGAGTTCGGCGTTCTCGTCATACATGGCCTTGGGGGCGCCGTAGGCGGGGAGGAACTTGTCCCACTGACCCTGCCAGTCGGTGTCGTAAGAGAGGATGGCGACCAGCGGCGCGGAGGCGGTCTTGGCCTGGTTTCCGCGGGACAGGTGGTCAACCAGCTTGGCGCGGGCCTCGTCCGAGCGGACGTAGGTCACGCGGAGGGGCTGGGAGTTGAAGGCGGTGGGGCCGAACTTGGTGAGTTCGTAGATGGCCCGGGCCTGCTCTTCGGTGACCTCACCGGAGAAGCTGTTGGCGGTACGGGCTTCGGCAAAAATGGCGTCGACTGCTGCGGCGTCAATGACTGCTTCTTCGTGGGCGATCGTCATTCGTGAACCTTTCGCTGGGCCCTGACACTGAGCCGGCCGGGCACTTCTGCTTTCCATGGTTGCAACTTCAACTTCCCCTGTCCTCTTCCCATGACGGTGCGTGACATTGGGCACAGCGGGAAAGTCGGTACCATCGTGCCTGTGGGCTGCCGCGCAAATGTGCGGAAGCCGCAGCCGCGGGAATGACGACACCAGAAGGGGCCTGATGCCTACCTTTCCCCTAGCGGCCCCTCGACGGGCGCTGGCAGTTCTCCTGCTGCTGCTCCTCGCGTTGCTCCTTCCATCCGCCCAGGCTTGGGGCTCAGTGGGACAGGACGGTGCCAGCGACGACCCCGGCAAGCGGTACTTCGGCGCCTTGCTCGACTGGAACAAGGACTCGGCCGCGGACTATGCACAGCGGTTGGGAGCCCCCGCGGCCCTCTACGGGCAGAACGTGTCCCTCCCCGCGGACGACGGCGGCCGCGAATACCTCAAGGGCTACTTCGCGCAGGTGGCCGACCAAGGCTCACATGCGCTCCTGACCGTCCGCCCGGGCATCCCCTTGCAGGACATTACCGACGACGTCGCCACCACTTTTGCGCGTCAAATTACGACGGCGGCAGCCGGCTTCAGGGGGAAGGTGTTCGTCCGCTTCGGTCCGGACATGAACACGCCCTGGGTGGGCTGGGGCCAGGAACCGGACGCCTACCGGGCCGCGTTCGGCCGGGTTGCTGTTGCCCTCCGGGGCAGCCTGGCCGATCCCGTGATGGTGTGGTCTCCGACAGCTGAGAAGGACTACCCCTTCCGGGCGACTACTTCCACCCCGCCCAAGGGAGTTCCCCTGGGTTCGTTGGACACCAACGGCAACGGGATCTGGGACATGGACGACTCGGCCTTTGACCCGTACTACCCCGGCGATGACGTTGTGGACTGGATCGGCCTGTCGATTTACCACGACACCACAGGAGCTGGAGCCGCCAACAACACCCTCCCCGACGCCGGCGAGTTCAATGACGCCTTGCATGTCTCCAGTGGCGGCACAGGAACGGACAACTTTTATGGAAGCTATGTCCAGGCCAGGAACAAGCCGCTCCTGATTGAGACCGGCGCGTTCTACTCCCCCGGGGCCGGGGGCGCGGCCGAGATTGACGTCAAGCAAACGTGGTGGCACCAGGTCTTCTCTTCCGTGGCTCAGCCCGAAAACGGTGCCGTCCGCGCAGTGGTCTGGAACGAAACCACCGATGCCCGCGATCAGAGCAAGGTTTCCATCGACTGGCGTGCCACCACGCAACCATCCCTGGCTTCTCCCTTCAGGTCCTCCCTGGACACCTCGGGCCTGGCAGTGGGTCCTGTCACCGAAAAGGGCTTGAAGGACGTTCCCGGCCTGGAGGCCCCACAAGCGAAGTCCGGGACAACTCTCCGGGGGTGGGCTGCATGGGCGACTGCAGGGTCTGTCCTGGTGGCAGTGGCCGTGTTATGGCTTCTCTCCTCGAGGGCTGCGCCGAACAGGTGGTCCTATACCGGGTCCGGAAAGCGTGACGCCCGGATCGACATGCTTCGTGGTTTGGCCATCGTCTTTGTGGTGGTGAATCACGTAGGCATCAATTCTGTCTTCCAGTTGCTGAGCCAAGAGACCATTGGCGTCGTGTCAGGGGCGGAGCTCTTCGTCATGCTTTCAGGAGCGGTGCTGGGCATGGTCTACGGGCCACGCATCGCCACGGACCTGGGAGATGTGGTGGACGGGACCACCAAGCGCGCTTCGAAACTGTACTTCACCGCGTTGGCGGTCGTCCTGATCGTGTATGTCTTGAGTCTGCTCCCCTTCATCAACGCGGCGGCAGTGACCACTTTCACGGATCAAGGAACGGGTGCTGCGGGGCATTCAGCGGCCGGGACGACCTACGACCTGTATGCCGGGATGGAAGGCTTGCTGCAGTTCCCGGTTCCACAGGGCTTGATTCCTGCCTTGCTGTTGTTGCAGGTTGGCCCGTGGCAGTTCAACATCATGGGCCTGTACGTGGTTTTGTTGTTGATCAGTCCTTTGATCCTGGTGGCTCTTTCCCGGGGACTGACGTGGCTGGTGCTCACCATCAGCGCGGCCCTGCACATCGCCGGGTCGGTCTTCCGGTTCCGGCTGCTCCCCTCGCAGTTCGAGGATTCCTTTCCCCTGCTTGTGTGGCAGGTCCTGTTTGTCCTCGGCATGACGGCAGGCTTCCACCGCCAACGGATCATCGACTGGTTCGCGCACCCGCGTCAGCGGATTCTTCTTGGGGTGTGCATCTTCTTGGCTGCTGCATGCGCGATCTTCTCCTGGAGCGGCCCCTACCTGACCAACCAGCTCGACGTGCGGCTCGCGCTCATCCCCGACGCCACCTTCAGGTACCTCTACGACACCTTCTTCAGCCGCACTTATCTCGGCATAGGACGCGTGTTGAACGTCATCGTCATCACCATCGCTTTGTACGCACTGCTCAGCGCGTTCTGGAAGCCGCTCTCACGCGCTGTGGGCTGGTTCTTCGTGCCACTCGGGCAAGCCACGCTGTATGTGTTCATCATGCACGTGTTCTTCATTGTGGCCATTGCCAACATCCCCGTCCTTCGCGATGGCAACCTCTGGCTGAACACCGCCGTCTACGTCGCATTGCTCGCAGTTCTCTGGGTGATGGTGAAAACGAAGTTCCTCTTCAAGCTGGTTCCCAGGTAGCGCAGTCTGCGCGCGGCGATTGTGTCCGGTTTGGCGGTAATGTTGCACCGAATCCCAATACTCTTCTGAGGAAGGCCCCGCCATGAGCATGCTCGGCACCAAATGGAAGCTCCACGGCAACGGCAAGTCCATCCGCCCAGGCCACGTGGTGGCCCCTGATGAGCGGCTTGCCTGGCCACTGACCATCGGCATCGGCATGCAGCACGTTGTGGCGATGTTCGGCGCGACGTTCCTTGTCCCCATCATCACGGGCATGCCGCCGGCCACCACCCTGTTCTTCTCCGGCATCGGCACGCTGCTCTTCCTGGTCATCACCAAGGGCCGCGTACCCAGCTACCTGGGATCGAGCTTCGCCTTCATCGCCCCGATCATGGCGTCCCAGCAGCAGTACGGCGTTGCCGGCGCGTTGGGCGGCGTGGTGCTTGCCGGCGTCGTACTGGCGCTTATAGGTGCGATCGTCCAGAAGTTCGGCGCCGAATGGATCAACCGGCTGATGCCGCCGATCGTTACCGGCGCGATCGTCGCGCTGATCGGCTTGAACCTGGCGCCGGCGGCGAAGAACAACTTCGACGCCGCCCCCGTCACCGCACTCATCACTTTGGTCACGATCATCCTGGTATCCGTCCTGTTCCGGGGAATCCTGGGGCGCCTCAGCATTCTGGTGGGCGTTGTGGTGGGGTACCTCGTTGCGATGATGCGCGGCGAGGTTTCCTACGAAAAGATGGACGCCGCGGCCTGGGTTGGCCTGCCCACTTTCCAGACGCCTGAGTTCCACCTCGGCGTCGTAGGTCTGTTCGTTCCGGTGGTGCTGGTGCTGGTGGCTGAGAACGTCGGGCACGTGAAGTCGGTGGCCGCGATGACGGGCCAAAACCTCGACGGCGTCTCCGGCCGCGCGCTGATGGCCGACGGCGCCGCGACGGTACTTGCCGGGCTCGGCGGCGGTTCCGGTACCACCACCTACGCGGAAAACATCGGTGTCATGGCTGCCACCAAGGTCTATTCGACGGCGGCCTACTGGGTGGCCGGTATCTTCGCCATCCTGCTGAGTTTCTCGCCCAAGTTCGGCGAACTGATCGCGACTGTTCCGGCCGGTGTCCTGGGAGGCGCGGCCACGATGCTGTACGGCATGATCGGCGTCCTCGGTGTGAAGATCTGGGTCCAGAACAAGGTCAACTTCTCCAACCCGATCAACCTGACCACGGCTGCTGTTGCCCTGATCATCGGCATCGCCGATTACACGTGGACCATTGGCGAGCTGAAGTTCACGGGTATCGCCCTGGGGTCAGCTGCCGCCCTGGTGATCTACCACGGCATGAAGGGCCTGGCCCGTTGGCGCGGAACAGTTGCCGAGCCGGAGACCGAGACGGCGGGGCTGCCGCCTGCGGTGAAGTCGGCGATGAATGCTGCGGCGAAGCGGGGCGGGAAGAAGAAGTAGGGGTGCGCGGCGGGACGCAGTCAAAGACGGCTTCAAAATCTCTTCTGAGCGTCGCTCTTCATTGTCATGTATACCCCGCGTCCCTGTCCGTGGTTCCTTCCACGAACGCGTGACGGAGGGTCCGGTACAGCAACCAGCTGACCGCGACGGCGGCGTCCTCACATGGGACCGCTTAGGGCCCGCGCGACCGTGGATACGCTGACTCCGAGCGTGCCAGCGATGTCCCTGAGCGTCATCTTGTTTCGCCTTAGGTTGCGCGCCACTTCGAGCTTGTGCGGCGTCATCGCGGGCGGGCGCCCACCGAGACGGCCACGGGCACGGGCAGCAGTTAACCCCGCGATGGTTCGCTCCGACAGGCGGCTGCGTTCGTATCTCGCAATAGCTTCAAACATGCTGAGAATCAGCCGACCATGCTGACCTCCGATGTCGAGCCAAGGGTCCGATAGAGCGCGAAAGCTGATCCCTCGCTCGCTCAAGAGCGCGATAACGCCAGCCAAATCTGCCGCGCTTCGGCCTACTCTCGTGAGGTCGCTAACCAACAACGCGTCCCCGGGTTCAAGGGCCTCCAGACAGGCACTCCATTGCTCCCTGGGTTCTGTGGCACCGGCCGCCCGTTCCTCGAAGACCTTTTCCGCTCCTGCGTCCCTCAATGCAGCAACTTGATCGGAAAGAGATGCCCCCGAAGAGCTTTCCCTGGCGTAACCAATAGAAATATTTTGTTTCAACAATTTCCCAAAAACCCCCATTTTTGAGTATCGGAGTTTGGTTCTGATATCGAGTTTTGACACTTAGAATTCGAGGTACGTGGCCGACGATCCGCTGCATCCCACGACCACCGGGAATGAGATTAGACAAGCACTCAAACGCACCGGCATGCAATGATCGGCACAGCCTCCGCGCGGCCAGTATGACATATTAGATTTAGAAAATAAAACGATTGTAGGAAAGCTGTGGATACACTTGCCTTGTTATTCGAAATTAGTAAAACTCAAGCTACAACCGGCAAGGTAGCCGTGTAATTATCACCTAGGGAGGAGGGATGATGATGAAGAACAAGTATTCTGCTCCGCGTGTAGCGCGGGTCGGTTCGTTCCGTGAAGTGACAAACGGTGTTTGGTTCGGACGCTGGCGCGACATCTTCGGCGGTCGGGCATTCGTTAAGGTCGACATCGGCTGATAGCAGTACAGAGGAACGAGCGGGAGCCTCGTCATCGTGACGAGGCTCCCGTTCTGCATCAGGCTTTCATTCGCTCCATCACACGTCAGGTGCCAGGACACAATGCCACAACTCTTCTTAGCCAACAGGGGCAGTGCCTCAGGATTGATCGACGAATCCACGGTTTTGCCGTCCAGCGCCGATGTCACCATCCTCGATTCCAGGTTCACTGAGTGGCAAGTGAGGGATTCCGCTGTCTCCCACCATCATTTCCGTGATGATCATGACGCAACCCCGGGCTACGCTCGCGCCATTACCGGATCAATCTCAACCGCGGAGACGCTGTACTGGACTGAATTCGGGGGAGTGCCGATTGCCTCGACATCCCAGGGAGCACTACGGCGAATTGCCCACAGCAAGCTCGATGACAGCAGGGTCCGTCTAGCCCTGTGCACAAATTTGCCTGGCTTCCTGCGCCACCTTCCGTTCTGGGAAGGAATCAATGCAGTGAAACCAGGTTCCACGCTCACCTACCACAATGGGCGTCCCAAGGTGCTGGACCAGGAAGTTGCGGCGGACCACCCCAACCTGGATCTATCCGAGGCGGCTGAACTGCTGCTGGCCGAGCTGACACGGTCCATGGAACGCCGCATCCTATCCTACGGGAAACTGAGCGCTGATGTGTCCGGCGGCATGGACTCAACCAGCCTGTCCTACATTCTGGATTCAATTCAGGAAGAGAGCATCTATTACCATGCCGGTACGGACGATCCCCATAACCGGGATAGCCAGTACGCGCGTCGAGCAGCATCGGAACTACGCGGGCAATTCACTGAGCTGGAGTCACTGACCGCCACATCCGGCGCGTTCAGCGAATTCGACCAAAACATCCAGGGCCTAGATGACGGTCCGTTGGCATGGGCCGGGAATTCCAAGCACCTCGGATTACTGCTCAAGGATGCCTCCCGACGTGGCGTCAAGGCTCACCTTACGGGCGTCGGCGGCGACGAACTGTTTGACCCACTTCCCGCAACAGCCCTGGATCTCCTTTCGACTTCATCGTGGAAAGCCGGTCTCCGGATAATCCGCCGGCTAGGCAAAATGCAGCGGTGGTCTACGCTCGCAGTAGCCCGAGCGGTGGGGTCCAACGTCAACTTTGAAACTGAGATGCTACGGCGTATCGAAGCCCCAGCGGGGAACATCGTGGGGCCGGCTGAGGCCTTCTCATGGGCGCCCGGATTCGGCATCTCTAAATTTGCCACAGCAGAAACCAGGGAAGTAGTGGCGCAAAAAGTGAAGGATGCGCTCACACAAGGAGCCCGCCCGCACCATAGAGATCGCTTCAGGCATCAGATGACCGAGGCCGTCATGTTCCAAGGCGAAGTTGTGCGGCAAGTGGGCCATGCCTACGAACACCTCGGCGTCGCTTGGGAGGCGCCCTACTTGGACGATGCGGTAGTCCGTCTCATTCTGAGCCTGCCGACAGACATCCTCATTGGAACCCGCGATAACAAACCGCTCCTGGCGCGGGCAACGGAGCCTGTTGCCCCCCGTTGGCTGTTCACTCGCGAAGACAAAGGTGAATACAGCTCCGACCTGTTCACCGAGTACAAGAAGCGTCGTGACGATCTGTCCCGCCTTTTCGACGAAAGCTATTTGGTGGATATGGGTCATATCAACGCTGACGCTGTACGCGATGCCTTGAGTATGCCGGTAGTCAGCACGGACGAACTCTTTGAAATCGAACAACTCGCCGGCGTCGAGAGATGGGTCAGGGCCATTCAATGAGGAAGAAGACGACCCCCACCGTCCAAGCTGGAGATGTATTCCAACCTTCACCGAAAATTACCTTCAACGTAGATGATGACGGGGTAACGGTGTTCGACGCCCGAGGCGGCACCTACTGGCGTGGAAACGCCACAGCAGCCGACGTCATGGCTGCAATCGAGCAAAATCTCGAGGTGGGTGACGTCGTTGACAAAATCTCCGAGTCCTACGGAGTTGACCACCACCGGGTGCGTCAGGACGTCCACGCTCTGATTGTTGAACTACAGCGTTCCGGAATTATTCGGAGGGTCAGCCCATGAGCCTCCCGATTAGTTCACAGCCAGCCGTCATGCCACGGGGGCTGTTCCGGTTGCGGACTCACACCGTTGTGGGCGTCGCCTGGGTGATGACTTTGCTGCCGCCCACGCTTCTTCAGTCAGTTCTCCATCGCCTTTCACATTCGCACCGTTCCACCAACGCCCACCAAGCACGCCTCATGCGGGCAGCCGTTTGTGCTGTCAGCGCCCGCTGCGCCGGCGAGGGGTGCCTGCAGCGGTCGATCGCAGCCTTCATGCTGTGCCGGATGGAAGGTCACTCTCCGGGATGGACAACGGGCTACCAACTTGAGCCATTCGCTGCCCATGCATGGATTGAAGTGGACGGGTTCCCGATCGACGAGCCCCATCGAATCCGCAGCTACGTCCCCGTCCTCACCGTGGCTCAGCCCGGAGAAGCGAGTAACAAATGAACACCACAGCCAACACGTCTCGAGGCGCCGGGCTGACCGAACTGTTCCGCCACGTGGCCGTTCAACGCCGGCTCGTTATCCTCGTCGTGCTCCTCAGTCTTTTGGGATCAGCGCTGTCTTTGGCGCAACCTTTGCTGGTCCGTGAAGTGATCGACCGAGTCAGCGCTTCCAAACCATTGGAACTCCTGCCGTGGCTTGTCGGTGGGCTCATCTTGGTGGGGGGAGTTCTTGGTGGCATCAGGCAGTACCTGATCCAGCGCACCGCCGAGACGGCCATTAGGAGGTCACGCCACAACCTCATCGACCACATACTTCACCTGCCGGTGCCCACATTGGACCAGCGCCGCGTAGGCGATCTCGTCGCGCGTGTCACCACCGACACCACAGTGATCCGGAACATGCTCAGCCAAGGCTTTGTGGAATCCTTCGCAGGCGTTTTCACCATCATCGGCGCTCTCGTGGCAATGCTCTTCCTGGACCCGGTTCTGGTGATCATTGCACTGGGAGCCGCCCTGGTCTCGGTCGCAGCAGTCGTCTGGGTCACTTCCTACATCGAACGCGCCAGCCTCGGGGTTCAAACTGCCTTGGGCAGACTCTCTTCCTCCATGGACCGCGCCATCCGGGCGACACGAACTGTGCGTGCAGCCAACGCAAGCACACGTGAATCCCAACGCGTCAAGGAAGACGCGAACGGAGTCTGGACCATTGGACTGCGTGTTGCGGCCACCACAGCCTTGGTATCCCCGATTTCCTCCATCGCCATGCAAGTGACCTTCCTTGCCGTTATCGGAGTTGGCGGACTAAGAGTGGCATCGGGCGAACTGACGGTGGCGGACCTCGTTTCGTTCATACTCTTCCTGTTCCTCCTCATCATGCCCCTCGGCCAACTCTTCGGAACCATGAGTGCCATCGGGGAAGCCCTTGGAGGCGTGGCCCGCATTAACGAGATCCTGCAGCTCCCTACTGAGCAGGACGCGCCCGTCGTTGTGGGCAACGTGGTCCCCACCATCAGAGATTCCAGCCTGGTTTTCCGTGGTGTGAGCTTTGAGTACGACCGTCCTTCCGGGGAGACGGAAGGGTCCATTCCGCGGTCAACGCTGAGCGATGTCTCGTTCCAGATCGCACCCCGTCAGCGGGTTGCAATCGTCGGCCCATCCGGGGCCGGCAAGAGCACCATCCTGAACCTTATCGCCCGCTTCTACGATGCTTCCGATGGGCAAATCCTGTTCGGCGGAACCAACGTTGACCAGGTAGCCAGGTCGGCGGTCCGGGCCAACATCGCCTATGTCGAGCAGGATGCACCTGCTGTGGCCGGAACGCTCCGGGACAACCTGAAGATAGGGAATCCGGATGCCTCCGACGCGGACATGATGGCCATTCTCGAACGACTGAATCTCACGGCGGTCCTTCTGAGGTCAGAACTTGGCCTCGACGCGGAAGTCGGCGAGGGAGCCGTGCTTCTCTCCGGAGGAGAACGGCAGCGAATTGCTGTGGCCCGAGCCTTGCTGGCAAACCCTTCAATGCTTCTTCTGGACGAATCAACCTCCAACCTGGACGGGGTGAGCGAGGAAAAGGTGAGGGAGCTCATTGCCGACGTAACTTCGGGCTGCACCTTGGTCATCGTTGCCCACCGCCTCGCCACCGTGCAAAGCTCTGACTTGATCCTGGTGCTCGATGAAGGCAAGGTCGTGGCAAGCGGTACCCACACAGAATTGATGCAGACGTCGCCTCTTTATCGGGAACTCGCTCAGAACCAATTCCTGACAAATGAGATGGCCTATGACGCAACGACACCCGAGCACGACGCAAAGCGCTGATCCAGAAAACGTTCGCCTCTCTGTGGTCCGGGAAACGATCCTTCCCGTTCTGCTGAACGGTCTGGTGGGCCTCGTCGTGGTGGCAGGGCTTTGGATCACCGTGGTTCCGCCGGACTCACCTGGCAGGCTGTTCCAACTGGCTTTGGGTGGCCTTATTGTCCTGGGGCTCTGCCTTCGGTCAAGGTTCCCCTGGTTTGCTGCGGCGTGGACCGGCGTTGTGACGGCCGTTGGCTGGAGCTTGGGAATGACAGAGGACCCTTTCCTGGTGACAGGGCTCTGCCTGTACGTTGCCGCGGAGCGATTCGGGGCACGCCTCTTTCCTGCATGGCTGATCGTGCTGGAAATTCTTCTTTTCACGTCCTTGCTTCTGGTCTCCGCGGAGGGCGCCGAAGCGCGCATCAGGGGCATCATCCTGGGCGCTGTCATCATCGGGGCAGCGTGGGTCCTGGGGATCCGCACCCAACGCATGCGTTACGAAACCGAGCGCAATGCCCGGGCGCAGGAACGGCTTCGCCTCGCCCGGGATATCCACGATGTGCTTTCCCACACCCTGGGAGGGATTGGGGTGCGGGCGGGCGTCGTGGCCCATGTGAAGTCGTCCACCACCGACGATCTGCGATCTGCGCTGCAGGGCATCGAGTCCGATGCCCGTGATGCGTTAGGCCAACTGCAAGTCTTGATGCGCCAGGAACGAAGTGAAACGGCTGATGACGCTCCTCCGGGAAGCCTTCCTGAACTGGTGCACGAGCTGTCACAGCCGGCCATGAGGGCCGGTATATCTGTCGTGATCGACGCCGATGAAAGTGCCCACGACCTTCCTGCCGCGCAGCGAACCACCGCGTATCGAATCATTCAGGAAGCCCTAACGAACGTGATCCGGCATTCCGGAGCAAAAACCTGCCGGATCACCATCAGGACTGAGGACGGCGACCTGAGAATCAGCGTCCTCGACGACGGTCCGGGGGCGGCTTTGGCTTCCAGGAACGGTCACGGACTCACAGGAATGCGTGAACGGGCTCAGTTATTGGGCGGAACCTTTGAAGCCGGACGGGACACCAATGGATACCGTGTGGCTGTTTCACTGCCGGGAACTGCAGGGAGGGTGCACACCCGATGACTGAGATCAGTGTCCTCATCGCAGACGACGACGCCCACGTCAGGGCATCGCTGCGCCTCTTGATCGACGATGAGCCGGACATGACGGTGTCTGCCGTGGCTGTGGACGGCGCGGAGGCCGTGGAATCCATTCTGGAGCATCAACCGGATGTGGCGCTCATGGATGTTCGAATGCCACGGATGACAGGCCTTGAAGCTGCAGGCATTCTGGCCTCCCGGAAGTCCAGCACCCGGCTGGTCATGCTGACAACCTTCGATATGGACGATTACGTCTACCAGGCACTTCGCCAGGGCGCCTCCGGCTTTCTCCTCAAGAACGCGCCGCTGCCCGACATCCTCAAAGCAATCCGTACAGCACATGAAGGAAACGCGCTCCTCGCCCCGGAGATTACCCGCCGCCTCATAGACCGCTTCACCCTGCGCCCGGCCGCACACGATCGCATCAGCGAACTGACAGTCCGCGAACGCGAAACCTTGACCCTCATCGGACAAGGCGCCTCCAACAACGAGATAGCAGCCGCCCTGTTTCTCACGCGAACCACTGTGCGGACTTACGTGAGTAGGATCCTGACGAAACTGGACGCACGGGACAGAGCCCAACTCGTTGTCATCGCCTACGAAGGCGGCCTGATGGGCCCTTGGCCCGTTTAAGAACGTGCCACGACTGTCAACACCTGCAGACAGACAAATGATGCTGGTCCGGATTGACTTGAGTAATGCCAGCATCTTCCAGAGAGACCTTCGACGTGCAGCCGGGGTCACGAACCACCATGGCCCGCGCCGTCAGGGCCGAGACCACCAAACTCCTGACACTGCGTCTTTGCTTCAACACCATGGCGGGAACGGTGCTGCTCACCGTACTTCTTTCCTGGATACTGACAAGCCTGATCGACGCTGCCCATAAGGCAGGGAGACCGGAGGAGGCAGCTGGCCTTGAGGGAGGCACAGCGTTTTTGGTCATCCTTCACTATGGACAAATAGGGGTCATCCTTCTTGCGGCATGGTCGATGCACCAGGAATCGGACAGCGGCTCTCTTCGAAGCACCTTGATCAGCCTCCCGCAGCGCGGTGCCGTGTTGGCGGCCAAAGCGATCGTGATTGTCGCTGCCGTTTTCATCACGGCTGTTCTGAGCGTATTTGGCTCTGCAGGGATTCGTTGCGTGGTCATCGACTGCACCGCCGAAAGCAGCCAGATAGCAGCAACTCCACAAGCGGCATCAGGAATCCTTTGGGGCCTGGTCCTTTACTGGATACTCATCGCCCTGTTCACCTACGCCTTGTCGGTTGTCCTGCGCAGCGGGCTCGCAGCCATGGGCACGGTCTTGGCGATGGCCCTCATTGTCTCCACCTACATGGTGAACATCACCCCCCTCGCCAAGTTCCTGCCGGACCAGGCGGGAGCCCAGCTCTACCAACTGCCACCTTCTGCGCCGGGTGACTTGGGACCTGCGACGGGCGGATTGGTCCTCTCGGTGTGGGTGGTCGCGGCGCTGATCGCTGCTCTTGTTCTGTTCCGCCGCCAACCAGTTCGCCGCTAAGTGACATCGACTACCAAGGAGATCAGACAGTGATCGAGATCAAGAATTTGAGCAAGAAATACGGGCAGTCGGACGGAATCATCGACGTCTCACTGACGGCCGAGCCCGGGAAAGTCACCGCCTTTCTCGGCCCGAACGGGGCGGGCAAGTCGACCACTTTCCGTCTGCTTCTAGGCCTCGATCGGGCGGACAGCGGGTCCGCTCTCATCGAAGGAAAGCCTTACCGGGACCTCATCGCCCCCCTGTGGACCGTGGGAGCTCAGTTCGATGGCTCAGGAGCCCACAAGGGCCGGACAGCCAAGGCCCATCTCACCTGGCTGGCTCAATCCAACGGCATTCCGCTCTCGAGGATTGGTGAAGTTCTGGAGCTCGTCGGACTTTCAGACGCCGCCCGGAAGCGCGTGGGAGCATACTCACTGGGTATGGGTCAGCGGCTGGGGATCGCCGCCGCCCTTCTCGGCGATCCACGCATTATTGTTCTCGATGAGCCCACCAACGGCTTGGATCCCGAAGGTATCCGCTGGATCCGTGGGCTCCTGAGGACCCTTGCTGCAAACGGCAAGACTGTCCTTATTTCCAGCCATCTCATTCATGAGGTCCAGCACGTCGCTGACCACATTGTCGTCATTTCCGGTGGCCGCATTGTTCAGTCCGGAAACGTCGATGATCTGGTAGCCGGTCACCATGATCTGGAAGCCGCCTACTTCGACTGGACCGGCAAGGCAGCTAAGGGGAATGCCGCATGAGTACCCTGGTGGCGACTGCCCGAAAACCCAGTCTGTTCCGCGCCGAGCTCACCAAGCTCCTCACTCTAAGGTCCGTGCGGATCACCGCAGCCCTGACGTGGCTCATCGTCGTCCTCATTGGGTGGTCCCAGGCGGGCCCGGTTGGGGATGCGCTCCGAACCAACGACCCCGGGCTTGCCCCAGGGGCGACCCCAGAGACGGTGGGCTTCGACTGGGTTGCGCTGGGACTGATTGGAATCATTGTTATCGGCGTTATTTCCGCATCGAGTGAGTATGTGTCGGACCAACTGCGGAGCAGCCTGGTGGCCGCACCTAACCGCGAGCGCCTGTACTTGGCAAAATGCGCTGCGTTGTCCGTGCTCGTCACGGTGCTGGGTCTGGTGACTATCCCGCTGTTGAGCCTGCTGTCCCAATCCGGTCTCGGCGAACTTTCTGTCGTGAACGGGACCGTTCCAGCAAGCCTCATTCTCCGCTGGCTTGGTGCCATCGCTTTCTGGGATGCCATCGCCCTCTTCGGGTTCGCACTGGGCATCTTGCTCAAGCAGACGCTGATACCCCTGTTTGCGCTGATTGTGGTGTCCCAACTGTCGTTGATGTTGCTCCTGCTGACTCCAACTTTTGCCTATCTACCAACCGTGGCCGGGGTCCTGCTGTTCGACCCAGGTTTGGTTACAGGGTCCTACCCGGACGCGGACCTGGGTACCCTCACCGCTGCGATAGTCAGTTTCACCTGGACAGCCGGCCTTGTGGCCTTTGCTGGATTCAAGTTCAGCACGCGCGATGTCCGTGGCTAGCTGAACCACGACGGCGGTCCTCGCCGAACTCTGAAGCCGGCGCGAAAGCCAGTTTCAGTCTCCGACGACGTGGATTCCCTACTGAAGACACAAACCCTCAATAATCAGCTTGCTTACTAACTCAACCTTCCCTAGGCTTGGACGGGTCAGACAAACAACTCTCGCAGCAGCGGCACACGCCCAAAAAGCAGCCGTACAAGAGGAGGAACAATGTCAGAACACAACATCGCCGGCAAGAAGGTCGCCTTCCTGTTGACGGACGGCGTCGAGCAGGTGGAACTCACCAGCCCATGGCAGGCAGTGAAGGACGCAGGTGGCGAACCCACTCTGATCGCTCCCGAAAAGGGCAAGCTCCAGGGCTTCAACGGCGTGGAAAAGGGTGACACCTTCGACGTCGACCTCGCTGTCGCGGACGCCAACGCCTCGGACTTTGACGCGCTGATCCTGCCCGGCGGCGTCGTCAACGCGGACCACCTCCGCGTGGACAAGGACGCCCAGAACTTCACACGCGCCTTCTTTGAGCAGCACAAGCCAGTGGCATCGATCTGCCACGGGCCATGGATTCTCATCGAGGCCGGAGTGATCAAGGGCCGCAACGTCACCTCGTACCACACGCTCCAGACGGACCTGAAGAACGCAGGCGCCAACTGGACGGACGAGGAAGTCGTCGTGAACCAGGGCCTGGTCACCAGCCGCAACCCGGACGACCTCCCCGCCTTCAACGCCAAGGTGGTCGAGGAAATCTCCGAGGGCCAGCACGCAGGCCAGACCGCCTAGCGTTCAGGACCGGGACAAACGTCAAGTGCCGCCGTCGTACTTTCACAAGAAGTACGACGGCGGCACTTGCGTTTCGCTACGAAGTCGCCTGCCTCTTAGAACAGTGCGGTGAAGACGTCCCAGTCGGCGCCGACCAAGGTCCGGGGCTTCCAACTTCCGGACTTGAACGGGTAGAGGTACATGTACCCCGCGCCGTCAATGCCGTAAATGTCGGTCCAGCCGTCGTAGTCCCGGTCGCCTGCGTTCAACACGCCCTTGAAGGACTGCCAACCGGAGCCGATCACCTTCGAGCCGAGCCAACCACCCTTGCCGTTGGAGGAATAGAGGAACAACTGCCCGCCCACGTTGGTGGCAAGTATGTCTGCGTGCGAGTCACCATCGAAGTCGCCGGTTGAAAAGACCCTGTTGAATATGTTCCAGCCAGCTCCAACTTGTCGTGGGGCCAGCCAGCCACCCTTGCCGTTACCTGGATAGAGGAGCAACCTTCCTTCGCGATCTCTTGCCAGCACGTCATCGTGGCCGTCTTCATCAAAATCACCAGGGGCGATCAGTTCGGTCATTCCTTGCCAACCGACCCCCACACGGGACGCGGGTTTCCACCAATGTTGACCATCAGCGGGGTACATCCACAGCTCCCCCGAGGGCTTCCGGGCGAGTACATCGGCGTATCCATCCTCATTGAAGTCTCCGGGCGAGAAGATCTTGTCAAAGACATTCCAACCCGAGCCAACCTCCTTGGGAAACGCTCCGAATTGCCGTCCCCACATCCAGAGCCTGCCGTCAGTAGTCCGGGCCATCAGAAAGTCGCTGACTTCCCGATTTACATAATTCCGGGACGGGGTCGGGTTGGTTACGTAGGCACTCGAATCCGTTGAAAATCGACCGACCACTTTGCCGTCAAAAGTAACTACGACGGATGCTCTCACAATTCCCCCGCCATCGGCCCCCTTGAGACGGTAGCCTTCGCCGAGCGCCAGCGTCGTCGGAAGATAAGAGGTGGATTCGCTTCTCCAAAGTACTTCCACTTTCGGAGACGCCCCGACAGGAATACCTTTTATTGACGCAATGTCGAAGTCAGTATTCAGCGTGGAACCAATCCACGGCTTGCCTGTTATCGCGAAACGGTTGGCAGTCACGAACAACTGCGACTCTGAATCTGCGGATACCGACTTGTAACCGGGCGTGGTAGTGATAATACGTACCTTGAGGTTGCCCTGATCTCCTGAAAATGTCCACACAGGAAAGGATTCATTTGCCTCAAAGCTGCCGTAATCGACGACCCTGCCGTCCACAATCCATTGCATCCAGATCTGCTTGATTCCCGGCGTCCACGAACCCGGAGAAACCGTTCCATCCACCGCCCCATTCCAATCCCGATCCATCCTCGGCTCAAACTTGGGCGGAACGATGTTCTGCGGCACCAGCAAGAGACGAGACGGGTTCGCCACAGAAAAGTCCAGCAGCTGAAGACGCGGATCCCCTCGCCCGTCTACCGTCACGACTTCTCTGTTACTGTCACGGAGGAATTGAGTAGTTAGCGGGTAGTCCCAGCCCGACTGTTGGTATGTGACAGCGACTGAAGACAACCTCTGCGGGCCGTCGTAATAGTCGTCAGCGCCGATAGTTGCCGTCGCTTCTGCCGTAAAGGCGCCCACTCCAGGGTTCCCCGACCACGTCAGTTTGCGCGCGGTCGAGAGCGACTCATCGTAGTAGTTGAACTCAACGCGTTGCGCGGGCTGACTCAGCGTAAACCGCACCCTCGCGGTTTGCCCAGGCGCAAGCGTCGGCGCAGAGACCAACTCCACGGCTGTGAGCTTAGGGGCTTCCGTCACCACCGTCACGGCACTGGCGGGCGAAGCCGGCAGCGCAACCATCAAAAGGAGCAAAGCCAGCGTCGAGGCCACCAGCCTCGACGAAGAACCAAGGTAACGTATTTTTTCCGGCACGCCGGCAGCAGCACGTGAGCGCACTTCTCCCCCAATATTCAGGCTTTGGATGGCCTGATAGAGGCCTCTCGCTGAGGATACAGCTTTCTCCCAGAAATGGCTGCTATGTGACTGCACCGCCGACCCCAGCCGCGGCGCCATAATGTTGCGCAGGTCACACATGACACATACGCTGGGGTGCGCTGCAGCGTGGCAGCAACCTGATGAAAGGCAGCACATTGACCAGCGAGAAGCTCTCCGTAGTAGTTCGAGTCGACGTTGATGGCGAACAGATCCAGATAGCCGCAACCGGTCACGTCACTACCGCGAGCGTGCAGGGCCTCTACCCGGTGGTGCAGCGAACCAAGAGCCTTGGCGGCGGCCTGAACGTCGAAATGGACCTCTCCGAAGCCATCGTTGATACCGACGCCCTCGGCGAGCTTCAGGTCTACGCTGAGCTCTTCGAAGTTCCTGTCCGCTTGAACACTGAATTGAGCAACGTCACTGAACTGCCGTCCCGTCGTCGCCTCGCCACGGCCGCAGCCTAGAAGGAGAACCCATGCGCAAGGTAACCGCCGGACTGTTCCACTCCGTGGATGGCGTGGTCCAGGACCCGTTCAAGTTCCAGTTCGACAGCTTCGACGAGGACCTGGGCAAGGGCCTGAACAAGATGATCAACACCGTGGATACCGTGGTGCTGGGCCGGGTCAGCTACCAGGAGTGGGCCAGCTACTGGCCGAACGCAACCCAGGACGATGAGTTCGCCGCCTTCATCAACCCTGTCGAGAAGTTCGTCGCCTCCCGCACCTTGTCAGAGCCTTTGGAATGGCAGAACTCGCAGCTGATCAAGGGCGACGTGGAGCAATTCGTATCCGAGCTCAAGAACCGCGACGGCGGCGAGATCGCCGTATGCGGAAGCATCTCCCTGGTACGCCAACTACTGTTCGCAGGCATTCTGGATGAGCTGACCTTGATGACCCACCCCGTGATCGCCGGGACAGGTCGGCGGCTCTTCGAGGACGGGGACCCCCTGAACCGGCTGGTCCTGGAGGACCAGTACGCCACCAGCAAGGGCAACGTCGTCAGCACCTACAGCCTCCGCAAGGACTAAGCAGCCACACCCTCCACCCCAGGCATGAGCCGGCCGCGAGCAACATCACCACGCGGACGGAGCATTTTCACCCGTAGCCCTGCGACCATTAAGGCACCGGGTGAAAGGAAGTCATGGGGGAATGGGTGTGGCCGGCATACATGGGTGTGCTGGGAGGGGTGCTGCTCTTTGGCGTCTTCATGGTGCCGATCGTCGCAGTCCAATACAGAATGTATGGCCGGTTCACGTGGCGGCGCTTCCTGGGGGCCACAGGACTGAGCATCTACGGCGTCGCGCTGGTCGCGTACACCTTGCTGCCCCTGCCCGACCCCACCCTCTTGAAGTGCGGTCCTGGCGGCAGCGCCTTCCAAGCCGTCCCGTTCCAATTCGTGGACGACATCCAGCGCGAAACATCCGGCTTAGGGATCACCGGGACGCTGACCAGCCGCGCGACGCTCCAAGTTGTCTTCAACGTGGTGCTGTTCATCCCGTGGGGCGTCATAGCGCGGCGCTACTTCTCCTGGAACATCGCCGTCTCCACCATCACCGGCGCATTGGCTTCGGCACTCATTGAAGCCACACAATTCACTGGCCTGTGGGGCATCTACGACTGCGCCTACCGCCTGGCTGACGTCGATGACTTCATCACCAACACCCTTGGTGCCCTGATCGGCGCCCTTATCGCGCCCTTGGTGCTTTGGTTCATGCCCCAGCGCCGCGAGCTCCTGGCAGCCCGGGGCCAGAGCCGCCCCGTCACCGTCTGGCGGCGCTGGCTGGGAATGATCATCGACTACGCAGCAGTGACGTTCCTCGGCTTCGCGCTGGTTGTCACCTACAGGATCGGACTACTCACGCTTGGCGCCGACCTCCCCGGAGCAAACGACCCCATCTCCCTGGTCCTCATGCACCTCATTCCCGGCATTCTGGTCTTCTACCTGCCTGCCCTCGCCGGCTCGGGGGCCTCACTCGGCCAGCGCGCGGTGTGGCTGCAACCGCAGTGGCCAGCTTCCCGCCGTCGGCCATTGCTCCGGGCAAGTGCCACGGGCGGACTCTATGTGGTGTTGTTGTTCCTCGGCGCACTGTTGCCGGCGACGGCCTTCGGCCCGTTTACCGCACTCCTGCTCCTGGCTGCATTCGTGGCCGTCCCGCTGACCAAAGCGCGGGGACTGTCGGCCGTGCTCACCGGCGCGCAGATGGTTGATTCCCGCGAAGACGCACGACGCCGGGTGGCTGGCCCAGCTGGCAGACACGCCTAAGTTTGCACTGCTCCAGCGGCGGCGCGACGTGTACCGGATGTGCGTGTGGCCGGCTCGAGGGGGGTCTGCTTTCGGGCCGGCCACACTGTCCGCTCGGGCAAGCGGACGAGCGCACCTCCAGGCGGTCATTAAAGCCCGCCCGGGTTTGTTGCGCCGTGACCGGCCGAGGAGGGGGTCTCAACACCTCGTAGGCCGTGGCTGCTGTTCTGCATCCGGAGTGCGCTCGGCAACCTGTCACTACTTAGTAGTGGGGTGAGCACCCAGAACGTGTCGTGGTCCACGTCATTTTCTTCGGAACGTTTCCCCCCACCCACGTTCCGGCCGTCCACCGTACACTCCTTGTGCCAAAATACTAAGCATGCTTATGGTGGTCGTGGCAGTATCCCTCAACTGATCCAAACAGGACGGGAAACAACCATGGCAATGACCGAGGTGGCTGGTGGCGTTTACAGGTTCTCCGACGCCTACGTGAACTTCTACATAGTAGAGGGGCGCGATGGATTGACGCTGATTGACTCCGGGCTGCCCGCGATGTGGGGACCCCTGAAAGATTCGCTTAAGGCCCTGGGTCATTCGCTGGAGGACATCAGGGCCTTGGTGCTGACGCACGGCCATTTTGACCACTTGGGCCTCGCCAAGCGCCTGCACCAGGAGCTCGGGATTCCCGTCTGGATCCACACAGAAGACTCCTACATAGCAAGGCATCCCTACCGCTACCGGCATGAACGCTCGCGATTCGTCTTCGCCCTGACCCATCCGAGTGGACTCCCGGTTCTGGCCAGCATGACGCGCGCAGGAGCCCTCAAGGTCAAAGGCGTCGAGGAAGTCCGCCACTTTCCCGGAACCGGCGCCCTTCCCGTGCCGGGCAGCCCCGAGATCGTCTTCTCCCCCGGCCACACCAGCGGACATTGCGGACTCTTCCTCCGCGAGCGCGGCATTCTTTTCAGCGGTGACGCCCTCGTCACCCTGGACCCCTACACGCAGCGAACAGGGCCGCGAATTGTCGCAGGGGCAGCAACGGCAGACAGCGCACTGAACCTGGCGTCGCTGAAGCAGCTCGCGCAAACCGGAGCAACCTTGGTTCTTCCCGGCCACGGCGAACCCTGGACCCGGGGCATTGAGGAAGCGGTGACCATCGCCCGTGCCAACGGCCCCGCCTAAAATGCTACTTTTTCCCTGCCTTCAGGTCAGAAACAACCTTCGCGATACGTCGCGCGCGGGTTTCCTCGGTCTTGGCGTCGCCAATCGGCTCCACGTAGCGCCGCTGGGCACTGTAATTGAGGGTCCCGTAGAAGGCTTTCGCGTCCGGTTCAGCATCCAGGGCCGCGGCAAGATCAGCCGGGACCTCCACGACGCGCGGCTGGGTATCAACCTCGAGACCCACCTGCACAGTGTCCCCCGCGGCCACGCCGGTGAGCTCGCGGTTCGCCGCGCTGACGCCCACCATGTACTTCCCACCCATCACCGCGATGCTGCTCCGATAGCTGCGATCGTTGATGGTCACCACCACTGGCGGCTTTTTCCCCGCGCCGAGGGCGTCCACAACGTGCGACGGAACTTCGATGCCGGCCTTATTGCCATCGCCCACGATGGTGGTTGTGAACTCCATGCCCCAAGTATGCCGTTAGGCGCCAGTAGACGCACCCCATCGGCAAGACTAGGTTTCATATAACGCCCCGACGCCCAACCCAAGGAGAGAGACCATGGACGAACAGGATCTTCTGGAACGAATCCAGGCACTCGTGGAGGAGGAACACCGGCTCCGTGACGCGCCTTCCGATGACGAAAGCATGGGGGACAACAGCGACAACCGTGCGCGGCTGGCCCACCTTGAAGCGCAGCTGGACCAGTGCTGGGACCTGCTCCGCCAGCGGAGGGCCAAGAAAGACGCCGGAGAAAACCCCGATGACGCCGAGGCCCGCCCCATCAGCGAAGTCGAGGGCTACAGGCAGTAGCCCAACACTGAGTGGCTACGCGCCCTCAAGTACCTGGCTGGTAGCCCACGCCAGGTACTTGGCGGCGTTGGCTACGGCGTCAGCCACATCCGGGACGCCATTCTTGCGCTGCGCGACATCCAGCAACTGCGCCGCAGCCACGATCCCGTGCTTCGCCAGCTCTTCCGGGGTTACGGTGATGCGCCCGGCCACCGCGACCACGGGAATGCCTTGAACGCTCGCGGCGTCCGCCAATGCAATGGGGGCCTTCCCGGTAAGCGACTGCTCATCCATCGACCCCTCGCCGGTGATCACCAAATCTGCCTCGCCCAAATGGGAGGCGAGCCCTGTCAGTCCCGCCACAAGCGCGAAGCCGCCTTCCAACTCTGCGTCAGTGAAGGCAAGGAACGACGCCGGGAACCCGCCCGCTGCTCCAGCGCCCGGAACGTTGACATCGCGGCCGCTCGCTTCCCGAAGGAGCGATGCCCAGTTGCGGAGACCGGCGTCGAGCTTTTCGACGGCGTCAGCGTCCGCGCCCTTCTGCGGACCGAAAACGTGCGCCGCGCCTTCGGCGCCGTACAGCGGGTTTTGGACGTCGACGGCGATGCGGAACTTCACGGCCGGCAGCCGCGGATCCAGCTCCGAAACGTCCAAAGCCACGACGTCGCCAAGGGAACCTCCGCCGAGCGGCACCACGTTCCCGGCTGAATCAAGGGGCTTGAGTCCCAGTGCGCGCAAGGCCCCGCTGCCGCCGTCGGACATCGCGGAACCGCCCACGCCCAACACGATCTCAGTGGCACCGGCCTCCAGGGCCGCGGCGATGAGCTGGCCACATCCGTAGCTGTGGGCGCGGAGAGAGTTCTCCGAAGTTGGCTCCATGTGAGCCAGCCCGGAAGCCATGGCCGTTTCGATGACAGCCGTCGCTCCGCCGAAAGAGTCCTTACGGATGGCCCACGACGCGCCCACCGGTTTCAGGATGGGCCCGACGACGGCGTTGTTCCGCTCCTCGTAGCCCGCAGAAATTGCTGCATCCAACGTGCCTTCCCCGCCGTCGGCAACAGGGAACTGCGTGGTCACGGCATCCGGATAGACGCGGAGTGCGCCTTCGGCCATGGCTGATGCGGCTTCGGCGGCGGTCAGGGATCCCTTGAACTTGTCCGGGGCGATGAGGATACGCATGGATCCATCTTGCCAGTTTTCCTCGGAAAGCGCTTGCCCACGCAGCAATCCGCGCGAGTATTACCCGCCGAGAACGCGCACAGGCTCCCCGGCCAGCCACGCCTTCACGTCCTCGAAGGCCTCTCCGTAGAACTTCCGATAGCTTTCGTGCGTCACGTATCCCACGTGCGGCGTGAGCACTGTCCGCGGAGAATGCAACAGCGCATGGCCGGCGGGGAGGGGCTCTTCCTCGAAGACGTCCAGGGCGGCACCACGGATCCAGCCTTCCTCCAGCGCGCGGATCAGGGCGCCCTCATCGACCAAGGGTCCACGGGCAGTGTTGACCAGCAGCCCGTCCGGACCGAGCAGCCTCAGCTCCTCAGGGCCCACGATGCCCTCGGTTCGCTGGGACAGCCGGAGATGCAGCGTCACGATGTCCGACTCGCTGAACAGTTCCTCCTTACTGACCAAACGGGCACCCGCGGCCTCAGCAGCGTCGGCCGTGAGGTTTTGGCTCCAGGCCAGCACGTCCATACCGAACGCCGCGGCATACCCGGCGATGCGCTTGCCGATCTTGCCAAGGCCAACGATCCCGAGCGTCTTGCCTTCAAGTTCGAATCCGACGCCGGTCTGCCACTCCCCCGCGCGCAGAGAGTTCTCCTCCACAGGCAGATTCCGCGCGAAAGCCAGCAGCAAGGCCCAGGTCAGTTCCGGTGCCGCGGCGGGCGATCCACCTGTCCCGCACACCACGATCCCCCGCTCGGAGGCCGCCTCAAGATCGATTGCCGCGTTGGCCATGCCGGTGGTTACCAGCAGCTTCAGGTCCGGCAAAGCATCGAGGACGCTTTGCGGAAAACGGGTTCGCTCGCGCATCGCGACGATGATGTCGAACGGAGCCAAGGCGGCCACAGCCTGCTCCTCCGAGACGAAAGGTGCACTGAAAACGGTGACCTTCACGCCGTCGTCGAGCAGTGACTCCCAGGGCGCATAGTCGCTGGAAACCTGCTGGTAATCGTCAAGAATGGCCAAACGGTACTCGGTCACGGGAATCTCCTCAGCTCGCATGCTGGACGCGTAGGTCCAGCCTCTCACGTCAGGCATCTTTGACGGAGTGAATTCCGTCCAGCTATCGCATCGGGAAGCGAAAGATTCTAACGTTGTAAAGAACATACCGTTCCCGTGCCGAAGGAGACACCTTGACCGATTCATCGATCCCCAAGCCCGAACACCCCCGCCCGCAACTTGTCCGCGACACCTGGCTCAACCTGAACGGCACCTGGGATTTCGAGATCGACGCCGGAGACTCAGGTCTGGAGCGGGGACTCACCCATCGCGGACTCAACAGCGAAATCCTGGTTCCGTTCGCCCCGGAGTCGGCCCTGTCGGGCGTGGAGAACGTGGACTTCATGGAGGCCGTTTGGTACCGCCGGACGGTGACCATTCCACAGGACTGGGCAGGGCTGAAAGTCCTCCTGCATTTCGGGGCCGTGGACCACGATGCCACGGTCTGGGTCAACGGCGTCGAAGTCGCTCGGCACCGGGGCGGCTTCACGCCGTTCACCGCTGATCTCAGCGACGTCGCCGAACCCGGAACGGACGCCGTCGTTGTGGTGCGGGCCCGCGACTCCCGGCACGACATGCAGGCCCGTGGCAAGCAGGCCACCTGGTACAACAACACCCATTGCCAGTACACGCGTACCACCGGGATCTGGCAGACAGTGTGGCTGGAAGCGGTCCCCGAAGTCCACATCAAGCGCCTCCGCGTGACTCCCAACCTGGCTGATTCCAGCCTGACCATCGAGATTCCGCTGTCCCGCAACCACCAGGGCCACACAGTGGCTGCAACCCTTCGCGCCGGAACAGACACAGTGGCCGAGGCCCAAGCGCGTGCTGACCTCGATCTGGCCCCCTCACTCCGTTTGGCAATACCGGCGGAGCAGCTCCGGCCATGGTCTCCCGAGGACCCCTTCCTCTACGACCTGGACGTGGCCATCAAAGACCCCAGCGGGGACACTGTGGACAAGGTCACCAGCTACGCCGCGATCCGCTCCGTGGCCCTGGACGGCAAAGTTGTCCGCATCAACGGCAAAGCCGTCTTCCAGCGGCTGGTCCTCGACCAGGGCTACTGGCCGGAATCGCTCATGACCTCCCCGGACGACTCCGCCCTGGTCAAGGACATCGAGCTGTCCATGGCTGCCGGCTTCAACGGCGCCCGGCTGCACCAGAAAGTCTTCGAGGAGCGCTTCCTGTTCCATGCAGACCGCCTCGGCTACCTCGTATGGGGGGAGTTCGGGGACTGGGGTGTCTCCGGCGGCGGCACGATCGGCCACAATCAAAAGCCGACGGCCAGCTTCGTGGCCCAATGGCTGGAAGTCCTCCAGCGCGACTACAACCACCCCAGCATCATCGGCTGGTGCCCGCTCAACGAGACCCACCAGCACCTCCACGATAGGATCACCGTCCTGGACGACGTCACCCAGGCCATGTTCCTTGCCACCAAGCTCGCCGATCCCACGCGTCCCGTGATCGACGCCTCGGGCTACTCACACAGGGTCAGGGAAACGGACATTTACGATTCCCACTCCTACGAGCAGGACCCTGACAAGTTCCGGCTGGAACAGGAAGGCCTCGCCGAAGGCAAACCGTTCCTCAACCACGCACACGATGGCGTGGACTACTCCGTCCCCTACAACGGCCAGCCCTTCTTCGTCTCGGAGTTCGGCGGGATCTGGTGGAACGAGGCCGAGGCCAAGCAGGCAGCGGAAGCCGCGGGCACCGACGTCGAAAGCTCCTGGGGCTACGGCCAGCGGGTGGCCAGCGAGGAAGACTTCTATGAGCGGTTCGAGGGCCTGTGCAACGTCCTGCTGGATAACCCGGACATGTTCGGCTACTGCTACACGCAGCTGACGGACGTGTTCCAGGAAAAGAACGGCATCTTCAACTTCGACCGCAGCGACAAGTTGGACCTCGAAAGGATCCGGGCCGTCCAACAGCGCCAGGCCGCCATCGAACGCGGCTAAGCTGCCGGTCGCTTACGCGCAGATGCCCGACGGCGGTACGTACCGCCGTCGGGCACCCCGCCTTGGTTGCCGCTATGCTCCCGCCGGCACTTCGGGACCGGTGGGCCAGCGCAGCAAGGCTGCCACGTTGACGCCGTCCGGCAGTGCGCCTGAAGGAACCAGCTGAACCCGGGCATCGGTCAGGGCGGCAGCACGCAACAGTGCTGCCGGAGCGGACACCTTGCCCACAACGTCCGCAGCCAACGACTCGGCCTCGGATGTTGCCACCCACGGCTCGGCGCTTAGGGCAAGCAGGGTGTGATCGGCGAGCGCGCTGTCGTCGAGAATCAAATCGTCAACCTGGGCCTGCTGCAGCGCGTGAACCACAGAGCCCAGACCGGTGGCAGACTGCGGGTTGGCCTGGCCCTCCTGCTCGGCCAGCCGGTCCATGAGTTGCCGTTGCTCCTCGGCCCACTGCTGGGCAACCAAGGAGTTGACCTCGTCATCGAACTTTTCGCGGTCCGATCCTGCGGCGAGGGTGTGGGACTCAATGGTCGCAAGAACGGCTTTAGAGGCCTCTGCGAGCTGATCTGCCACCAACTGGCGGGCTCGAATGTCACCGGAGAGGATCACCAGCTTGGCTTGGCGTTCCCTAACCAACTTGTCGACTTCCTCAGCCACTTGATCGGCGTTGCGCCGCCAGACTTCTTCCGTGTGGCGCTGGTAGCGGCCTTGTGACCAGCCGCCCACGGGCACCTTCTTGATGGAGTCGTCGTCGCCTTGGACGTGCTGGCTCGCCTCGACATCGGGAGCTCCGGCCTTGTAGAGGCGGATCTCACCCTCGTCACGGCTGGCCTCCACAACAACGTATGCAAAACCGTCGGGGTGGTGCTTCAACAGCGGCAGGAGATCCGGAACCTCGTCCTTGGAGACCCGTTCGGGAACAACCAGGGCACCCGGAAGCACCTCGTTGAGGACCACTTCACCGTTGCGCACCAGAACAAAACGGCTGACGGGCGACGGCTCCCCCTTGGCAGGTTGGATGGCTCCCTCCATGGCGTTGAGATCCTCCTTCGAGGTGCCCAAGCCTTCAAGAGTGTTCCGGACGTTGTCCGGCTGCACGTCCGCATTTTCCAGGCCATCCACGGTGCCTGTGCTCGCGTCGACGTAGGCAACGCACCAAGGTCCGGGCTCCCGATAGAGGCCGGAGTACTTGGATAAGTTGTCAGTCATCCAGCCCACCCCCGGCTTCGCCCTTGCCGGTTCCAGGGTTCAGCGCGTCCTGGACTTCCTGGGGGTCTGTCTCGTCCGGGAAGGGTTCGGTCTCACGGCCTTCCTCGACGTGCGCGGGCTTGGTTCCCCGCACGATTCCTTCGGTCTCGTGCTTCATCTGCTCGTCCAATTCCGAGCCGTGCTTGGTGTTTCCTCGTTCAGCCACGATGCTCCTCCTTTTCACTTCGATGTGCCTCTGCATCAATTCGTGGTCAGCGGTTGACGAGCTTGAAAAAGGTGCTGTCCTCGCCGCTCGCCTTCTTTGCCTGGTAGAGGAATGCGAGCTTGTTCTGATCGAACTTCGCGAACCATTCGTCCCAGCTGATGTGCTCCAGGCTGTCCTCGCCTGCGCCGCCGGGGAAGTCGATGCGCAGAATACCCACGTCATCCTTGTCCCCTGTTTTCTTGACGCTGGCCGGTTTACCGTCATTGCTTTCAACCCACTTCCGGATCTCGTCGTGATCCGTGGTGGTGTGTGATTCCGAAGCCATGGCGTGTTCCTTCCTTCTCCCGATCGTCGCCAGGCAGGTACGGACGCTGCTGCCGGCGAAGAATTATCCGGACACTTTCGACCCTAGCCCGGATGAGGGGGAAATAGAAAGGGTACTGATTATTTAAGCCCCGCCGAGTTGGCATTTAATGACAATGCCTGAGCCCGGGACTGTCATTAAGTGCCAAGTCGCGGGGATGTCAGACCCATTCGCCTCGACGAACCAGCACTTCCTTGAGCAGATCCAGCCGATCCGAGACGATACCGTCCACGCCCAGGTCAAGAAGCCGCTCCATCTCCGTCGGCTCGTTGATGGTCCATACGTGCACCTGCCTCCCAAGCCGATGTGCACGCCGGATGAACCCGGCAGTCACCACCGGCAAACGGCCGTAGCGGACAGGGACTTGGAAAACGTCGACGCCGGCGAGCAGCTTGCGTGCCAACCGCACCGGCAGCGCGGGGCCCAGGAGGACGAAGAGGGCAGTCAATGAGCTGCCGGCCGAGGATGCCACCCTGTGTGACAACGTGGCCAAAACCGCCCGACGACGCCTGTCCGAGAAGCTGGTGACCAGGACACGGTCATGGATTCCATGTTTTTCGATGGCCGCGGCCAGCGGGCCCACCGAGTTCCAGTCCTTGACGTCGAGATTCAGCCGGGCTTCCGGAAATGCCGTCACCAGCTCATCAAACGTGGGCACGGGTTCCGCCCCGCCGATCCTGGCCCGGGCCACCTCTGCGGCGCTCAGCTCGGAAATCCTCCCAGCCGAGTCCGTAACCCGGTCCAACGATGAGTCATGGAAGACCAGCAGGACGCCATCGGACGTTGTGTGCACATCAGTTTCCAGGTGCACGGTTCCCAATTCCACGGCAGCACTGAATGCAGCCATGGAGTTCTCCAGTCCCTCGCGCGAAAAGCCGCGATGAGCGAAGGCCAAAGGGCCCACCGAACCGTCTCTGCGGAGGAAATAGGGCAGCGTCACTCCCGTAGCGTAGCCCATCGCAAAGGTGCGGCTAGAGCTCCTGCCGGGCTGCCGCCGTCGTCTGCGGGACGATCGCCACACCATCGCTGACGTGGACCAGCGTCCGGCCGCGACCGCCGTCGAGCTCCACCCAGACGGCAGTGGCATCGCCGGTGACGGCGTCCACAACGCCGGCCGATTCGAAGCCCGGCGTCAGCGTGACGTTGACGCGGTCTCCTTGGCGCAGCGAGCGCCAGTGGTGATCGGGTTCCACGCGCCGCAAGGGCGCCGTAGTGAAGTCGTTGATCCGACGCTTAGCCATGATTCCCCCTGCAAAATTCCTCGAACAGATCGGCCATGCGAACGGGCCTTGGCTGGAAGCCTACGGCCGCAAGTTGAACGCCGGTTGTATGGAGGCTGGGAACTCGGTGACACGTGGTGCTGACAAACTAGGGGCATGACTGTGTTGATTGCCGGCTGCGGCGACCTCGGAACCGAAGTTGGGCTGCGTTTCGCGGCTGTCGGGCACCATGTGGTGGGCTTGCGCCGCTCCCCCGAAAAGCTCCCGCCGGAGATCCACGGCATCCGGGCGGACCTCTCCGGGCATGTCCCGGAATTGCCTGGCGACGTGGACATCGTGGTGATTGCAGTCGCGGCGGATGCCTCGACGGAAGAGGCGTACCGTGCGGCCTACCTGAACGGGGTGAAGAATGTGCTGGATGCCCTGGAGCGGCAGTCGATCCGGCCGCGGCGCATCCTGTTCGTCTCCTCCACCGCCGTATATAGGGACTCTGGCGGGGCTGTTGTGGACGAGTCGACGCCTGCAGAACCCACGCGGTTCAGCGGAAAGGTCCTGCTGGAAGCCGAGGATTTGTTGTTCGCCAGGACTGCCGGCACCCGCGCCATTTCCGTGCGCCTGGGCGGCATCTACGGCCCCGGCCGCACCCGCCTGATCGACCAAGTGCGCAGCGGAAAGGCCACGATTCCTGCCCAGTCCAAACACACCAACCGCATCCATCGTGACGACGCCGCAGCCATGATCGTGCACCTGGCCACCATGGAGCAAGAGCCCGAGGCCGTGTACCTGGGCGTCGATGACGACCCCGCCGAGTACGGCGACGTCCTGCGCTTCCTCGCGGGCGAGCTACAGCTGCCGGCGCCTCCCGTCGGGCCGGCGTCCGACGGCGGTGCAGGCGACAAACGCTGTTCGAACAGCCGGCTAAGGTCCACCGGTTTCACCTTTGCCTATCCGTCGTTCCGGGAAGGGTACCGGGCGATCCTGGCCGGGAAGGGTGTCCGCCATCCATGAAAGCCGCTCTTTGGGGGAGGGCCTATTTTGCCGCGCAGGCCTTGGCAGGTGCTGCCTGGTGGCTTGGTGTTTTCCTCCTGCCGCCTGTCCGGGAGGCCACTCTTGGGCAGCTGGATCCCGTGGCTGTGGCGATCTTCGATGTGCCTTTGTTTGTCGCAGCTTCGGCCCTGGCTGCCTTCGGCTTCCGTGGCGCCGCTATCGTGGCTACCGCGTGGACCGGGCTGGTCACCCTGGCCTTGGCTGTCTTCGCGACCATCACCACACAAGCAGGCTGGGGAGTCCTGGCGATGGTGGCGGCATCCGCGTGCTCGGTGGCCGCTCTTTGCTTGGTTCTCCTGGGCCGGATACCTACAGAATGGGTACTCCGCGGCCCGTTCGCGTTCCGGCCTGCAGCCCAGCGACCTACGTCAGGGCACGTAGTAACAACATTCCTGCAGCTGGTCGTTTTTTGGGGCCTGTTCCTGGGAGTGATCCCGCTGGTCCTTTTCGCCTTGGAACGCCGCTGGGCCCTGGCCATTCCGTTCCCGCTGCCTACGCTTGTTTCCGGGCTCGTTCTGTTGCTGCTCGCCAGCGCCCTGGGCATTTACTCGGCCATTGCCATGTCCACCAAAGGGAACGGGACTCCCCTGCCGGCAGCGATGGCCAACACTCTGGTGATTGCCGGCCCCTACCGTTGGCTCCGGAATCCCATGGCATTGGCAGGCATCCTGCAGGGCGCCGCCGTCGGCCTGATGCTGGGTTCGTGGCTTGTGGTGGCCTATGCGGTGGCCGGCTCACTCGTGTGGAATTACGCGGTCAGGCCGTTGGAGGAGGCCGACCTCAGGCTTCGATTCGGCGCCGAGTTCGAATACTACTGCCAAAGGGTCCGCTGTTGGATTCCCCGGTTCCGCGCCGACTAGACCCGCTGTTCGGTGAGTTTCGCTTCGAGAACCTGGGCCACGCCGTCGTCGTCGAAGTGCGGCGCCTGCTGCCCGGCGGCGAGGATCGCTTCCGGGTGTCCGCTCGCCATGGCGTAACCGTGTCCGGCCCAGCGGAGCATCTCGATGTCATTGGGCATGTCCCCGAACGCAACCACGTCCGCCGCGTCGATTCCCAGCGACTCGGCGTACTTGGCGAGCGTGACAGCCTTGTTGATCCCCGGCACCGACATCTCCAACATGGCGGTCTTCGGAGCTGAGTGCGTGGTGGACACCAGGTGCGCAACGGCCGGCTGCACCTCGGCAAGGAACTCGTCCGGCGTACCTTTGCGGGTAATGGCCAGGAACTTCACGACGGCGTCATCCGCTGTAAGCGTCTCGGCCAACGGCTTGGGGGTGAATTCAGCGAGCAATTCGCTGGTTTCGTTCTCGATAAACCCAGGCTCCAGCTGGAAACCGGTCAAGGTTTCGACAGCGAACAACGCATCAGGCCTGATGGACTTGATGATCCGGCGGGCTTCAAAGACGGACTCCGCATCCAGAACGCAGGAGGAGAGGGCCTTCTCTGTTTCGAGATCCCACACCACGGCCCCGTTGGAACAGATGACGATCCCGCTGTGCCCCAGTTGCTCCTGGAGGGGGTAGAGCCAGCGCGGGGGACGGCCCGTGACGAAGACGAGTTCCACCCCTGCTTCGCGGCACGCCTGGAACGCCTTGATGGTCCGGTCACTGATTTTTCCGTCATGACCGAGGATGGTGCCGTCAATATCGCTTGCTACGAGCCGCATCATGCCAGTCTACGTTGGCGGGAACGTGCGGGGGGCTTGGCCAATCTCCCCTGCGGCTGCAACAAGCGCATAGGCTGGGTTGATGAGTGAGAAGACCAGCACAGTCGAAGAACACAGCACCCGGGGTGCCTACGTCACAGGTGGCGAGTTCAACCGGGACACCAACTACATCGAAGACCGGATCACCCGCGACGGTGCCGCCGGGCCAAAAGGAGAACCCGGCTGGCCTGTGGAGCCCGGACGGTACAGATTGATCGCTGCCCGCGCCTGCCCATGGGCCAACAGGACAGTGATCGTCCGGCGGCTCCTGGGATTGGAAGACGTCATCAGCCTGGGTCAGCCCGGACCCACCCACGACGCCCGCTCTTGGACCTTTGACCTCGATCCCGACGGCAAGGACCCTGTCCTGGGAATCGAGCGTCTCCAGGAAGCGTTCTTCCGCCGCTTCCCCGACTATCCGCGCGGCATTACCGTCCCGGCCATCGTCGATATCCCCAGCGGAGAAGTAGTCACCAACAACTTCCCGCAGATCACGCTCGACTTCTCCACGGAATGGACAGAGTTCCACCGCCCCGGAGCGCCGGACCTGTATCCGGAACACCTTCGCGAGGAGATCGACCAGGTCAACAAGCGCGTCTTTACCGAAGTCAACAACGGCGTGTACAGGTGCGGATTCGCAGGATCACAGGAAGCCTACGACGCCGCCTACACCCGCCTGTGGAACGCGCTGGATTGGCTTGAGGAACGGCTCGCCACGCAACGCTTCCTGGTGGGCGACTCCATCACCGAAGCCGACGTCCGGCTTTTCACCACACTCGCCCGCTTTGACGCCGTTTATCACGGGCACTTCAAGTGCAACCGCAACAAACTCAGCGAAATGCCCGCATTGTGGGGCTATGCCCGGGACCTGTTCCAGACGCCCGGCTTCGGGGACACCATCGACTTCGTGCAGATCAAACAGCACTACTACATCGTGCACGAGGACATTAATCCCACGCAGATCGTCCCCGCGGGCCCGGATCTTTCAGGCTGGCTGACGCCTCACGGACGCGAAGCCCTGGGTGGGCGGCCCTTCGGCGACGGCACTCCGCCGGGACCGGTCAAGGCAGGCGAAGAAGTAGCGCCAGGGCACGGAGCCGGCTAGGCCGGCCCGTGGTTGAGCTCGGCCCGCGTTGGCGGGTTGGCTCCGGCGCGTGAGACGGTGATGGCGGCAGCACGGGTGGCGTGATCCATGATCGCCGCGAGCGTTTCAGCGGGCATGGCGCGCAGTTCCTCGCGGTTCTGTGCGCCATCCAGCCCATGATCCACGATCGCGGACAACAGCCCGGCCATGAATGAATCCCCCGCGCCCACGGTGTCCACAACGTCCACTGAGGGAGCCGGGACCTGGGTCTCCCCTGCGCGGGTGATGCCCCACGGGCCGAGCGAACCACGCGTGACCACCACCAGGGCGGGTCCCCCTTCGCCACCCAGCGACAACCAGCGACGGGCGGATTCCGTCGGATCAACGCCCGGGTACAGCCATTCAAGGTCCTCGTCTGAGGCCTTTACGACGTCGGACAGCGCCACGAAGCGCTCGGCCTGCGTCCGCGCGTACTCAACGTCCGTGATGATGCTCGGGCGGCAGTTGGGGTCAAAGCTGATGGTGCTGCTCGGGTGGGCATGCTCGACGGCGGCAAGAACCTCCGCAGCGCCCGGCTCCAGGAAGGTGGCAATGGAGCCGGTGTGCAGCAAGGTGGCAGCCTGCAGCATGAGGGGCAGCCGGCCGGCGAGTCCGGGCAGTTCCCAGGTGAGGTCGAAAGCGTAAGTGGCAGCGCCGTCGTCGTCTATCTGTGCGGTTGCCACGCTGGTTGGTTTGTCGTCGGGCGGCAGCGGAACCATCACGGAACTGGACCGCAGGTGCGCCGCCACGGAGTCGCCGTAAGCGTCCTTCCCGAAGCGGCCGATGAACTGAACCGGGTGGTCCAGCCTGGCCAAACCGACGGCAACATTGAGCGGGCTGCCGCCAACGTGCGCTTCAATTCCAGAGGAGCGTTGAACAACGTCTACCAGGGCCTCGCCAATGACTGTCAGCATGGGACAACTCTGCCAGAGGACAACCGCCGCAGCACAACAATTACGAGAGCAGCCGCTGCACCAATTCCCGGCACTTCTTGTACGCGACGGCCTTGGGGTCGATGAGGTCGAAGTGATCGCCCGGGACCCGCAGCAACTGGGCCGAACTTCCCGCTGCCGTAGCCGCCGCAACGAAGGCCTCGGACTGGCTCGCGGGAACGTCCTCGTCTTCTGTGGCGTGCACGGCATATACGGGGACGTCGATCGGCAGCAGGCTCATGGGGTCTGCGTATTTATGCCGTTTGGGGAATCTAGCGGAATCGCCGCCCATGAGGTTGCACACCGCGCCGTTGCTCAGATTCAGTTTCTCCGCGGCCGCAAGGTTGAGGAGCCCGGACTGGCTCACCACCCCGGTCAGGTGCACCGCGTTGTCCTCGGGCGACCGCACGAGTTGGCGGTCGGCGTCGGGCGTTCCGATGGCCGAAAGCCGCTGCCGGCCGGCCGCCCAGACGGCCAAGTGTCCGCCGGCTGAGTGGCCCAGCGCTACGACTTTGTCCAGTTTGAGATCGTGGTTGCCTGCGATTTCAGAGAGGTGGTCGATGCCGGCCAGGATGTCCTCGAAGGTGTGCGGCCATCCACCGCCGTTCCCGGCCCTCCGGTATTCAAGGTTCCAGGCGGTGATTCCGTGGGCTGCGAGGTCCCGCGCCAGCGGCTCGCCGAGCTCAGCGCCGTACTGCGAGCGCCAGTAGCCGCCATGGATCACGACGGCGACTCCACCGGCCACAGCCGATGCGCCGCGATGGTTTCCGTTGTTCGGTTCAGGTATGAAGAGTTCGCCCCACTGACTGGGGTGTTCGCCGTAGCTGTACTTGTGCCGCAACATTGCGCCCTCCTTTGTACTGAGCCTATCGCGAGGGTTCCGGGGTTTGGCTAGAGGCGCCCCGACGGCGATTGGCCCGGTTCAGTGTCGCACCCGCACCGTAAGCTGGGGGCATGGCAAGCAATTGGGACAGTCTGGACCAGGCTCAGCGGGACGCAGTGGACGCGAATGTGGCCCTCTATGAGCGCGTCCGCCCTGCGTTGAAGCGGGTCACGCGCGATGTCCTGCTGACGCTGCGGGACATGTTGAACGACGCCGAGGTCACGCCTTTGTTTGTCACGGGCCGGACCAAGACCGTTGAGTCGTTCCGCGAAAAAATTTCCCGCACCGATGACCCCATTGAGCCGGGCGGCCCCCGCGTGCTCAAGTTCCCGGATCCCTTCCGCACCCTGAACGATATGGTGGGAATCCGCGTCATCACCAAGCTGCCGGCGGAAAACGCAGCGGTTGCCAACATCATCAAACGCCAGCGCCAACTGTTCGATTGCCGTGGTGACCGCGAGAAGGACATCGGTTCCATCGAGTCCGGGACCTACGGCTACTCCAGCCGGCACCTCATCCTGCGCACCATCCAGAATGAAACGGTCAAGGAGTACCAGCACGTCTTCAACCCGGACATGCCGGCCAATGGCAGCTACTTCTTCGAGTGCCAGATCCGCACCGTATTCGCCCACGCCTGGAGCGAGATCGAGCATGACATCCGCTTCAAGGCCGAGGATCCCCGCGCCTGGACGCCGCATTTCGACCGTCAATTCACGGCCACGGCAGCCATGTTGGAGACTGTGGAGAGCGCTTTTGCTGATCTCCACGAACGGTACGAAGAAGTCCGCGGCTACTGGGATTTGGAAGGTGAAGGCGCCTCACCGTTGACTCCCAACAGGGTACGTGACGTCTGGCGTACGCTCCTTCCGCACGTTGACCGTAAAGTTGATGACGACTGGGGGTGGGCCGCCGAACTCCTTGCCGCCCACGGACTGACCAAGACCGTGGAACTGGCCGGGCTTCTCAGCGCCAACCGGATCACCGAGGTCCGCAAGGCCCTCGACCACCGCTACTCCCCCGGTCCCGACCGCCTCCTGGACGACCTCCTGCTGTGGCAGTACGGAACCGAACACATTGATCTCACCGCTGAGGCGCCCGACGTCGTTCCGCACCCGCGGCGCGACAGCCTCCAGCGGCGCCTTAAGCAGATTGAGCGTTACCGCCAGACTGCACTGTAAGGACCCATGACAGCCGCGCCAACCATGACCCCTGAGCAACTCATGTCGCTGCGGGCGACCTTCCGTTCGCCCCGCCGCCTGTTGACTGAATTCCTCGCGGGGCTGGTGGTGGCGCTGGCCTTGATTCCAGAGGCCATCGCCTTCTCAGTGATTGCGGGGGTGGATCCGCGGATCGGCCTGTTCGCATCGTTCACCATGGGCGTGGTGACCGCTCTTGTGGGCGGACGTCCAGCCATGATTTCGGCAGCAACAGGTGCCGTGGCCCTGGTGATCGCTCCGGTGATGAAGGAGCATGGCCTCGACTACCTGATCGCGACGATCATCCTCGCGGGCGTTTTCCAGATCATCCTCGCCGCCCTGGGGGTTACCCGGCTGATGCGCTTCATCCCGCGGTCGGTGATGATCGGTTTCGTCAACGCGCTGGCCATCTTGGTGTTCATGTCCCAGATGCCCGAACTCTTCAACGTTCCTTGGATGGTCTATCCAATTGTTGCCGTGGGCCTGGCGATCGTTTTTCTGCTGCCACGGGTGACCAAGGCTGTTCCGGCCCCCTTGGTGGCCATCGTGCTCCTCACGCTGGTCACCGCGCTGGGTGGCGTCGATGTACCCACCGTCAGCGACAAGGGCGAGCTGCCGGACAGCCTGCCCGGCTTGTTCGTGCCGAACGTGCCCCTGAACTTGGAGACGTTCCAGATCATTGCTCCCTTTGCGTTGTCGATGGCACTGGTGGGACTGCTGGAGTCGCTCATGACCGCCAAGCTGGTGGATGACATCACCGACACTCGATCCAACAAGACCAGGGTCTCTTGGGGCCAGGGCGCCGCCAACATCGTCACTGGATTCCTTGGCGGCCTGGGTGGTTGCGCGGTGATTGGGCAGACCATGATCAATGTGAAGGGCTCCGGCGCCCGAAGCCGGCTTTCAACGTTCCTGGCCGGCGTGTTCCTGCTGATCCTGGTGGTGGTGCTGGGCGATGTTGTGGGAATGATCCCCATGGCCGCGCTGGTGGCAGTGATGATCTTCGTTTCGCTGATTACTTTTGACTGGCACTCCGTCCGTCCCTCAACCCTGAAGCGCCTGCCCAAATCCGAGACAGCCGTCATGGTCCTGACTGTTGCCGCTGTGGTCGCAACGCACAATCTTGCGGTGGGGGTCGGCGTCGGGGTTTTGGCCGCGAGCGTGCTGTTTGCCCGTAGGGTGGCGCATTTTGTCACGGTGGAAAGGACTGAGCTGGACCTCAACGGCGAGACCGTGGCGACGTACACGGTGCATGGTGAGCTCTTCTTCGCCTCCTCCAACGACCTGTACACCCAGTTCGACTACGCGAAAGATTCCTCAGAAGGCATAGATCGTGTAATCATCGATCTTCACGGCTCGCATATTTGGGACGCTTCCTCGGTTTCCGTGCTGGATTCGGTGACCGAAAAGTACAGGAACCACGGTCGCGAAGTGGAGTTCATCGGCTTGAATGAGGCCAGCGTCCGCATGCGGGAGCGGCTGGCGGGAAAGCTCAACTCCTGACGGGGACGCCGAATGTCTGACATATACGTTCCGTGGGATGTAACGAAGTCGTTCCAAGTGCAGTTCTGGTGTGAGCATTGATGAATGCTTGAGGCAACCAATTCCCCGTCCGAAACCACATCCCCGGTAAATCCTGCCCTCGCCGCCGAAGCCAGGATTGCCCGGATCGCCGTCACGGTCTTCCCACTCCTGGTGGTTCTGGCCGGCGTCCTGGGGTTCCTCATCCCGGATCTGTTCAAGCCGATGGGTGTTGCGGTTCCTTACCTGCTGGGCATCATCATGTTCTGCATGGGCCTCACCCTGACCCCTCCGGATTTCGCGTCCGTGGCCCGGCGCCCCTGGGCCGTAGCTCTGGGAATCGTGGCGCACTATGTCATCATGCCCGGCGCCGGATGGCTGATCGCCGTGTTGCTTCAATTGCCACCGGAGCTTGCCGTGGGCCTGATCCTGGTTGGTTGCGCCCCTTCCGGCACGGCCTCCAACGTGATGGCGTTCCTGGCCAAGGGCGATGTGGCCCTGTCAGTCGCCGTCGCTTCCGTTTCCACGCTGATAGCGCCGCTGGTGACGCCCGCACTGACGCTCTTCCTGGCGGGCTCGTTCCTGAATATCGACGCCGGGGCCATGGTCTTGGACATCGTCAAGACAGTGCTGCTGCCCGTCATCGCGGGCCTGCTTGCAAGGTTGTTCCTCTCGAAGCTCGTGGCGAAGGTGCTTCCGGTACTTCCTTGGGCTTCAGCCGTCGTCATCTCCTTGATCGTGGCCATCGTTGTGGCTGGAAGCGCCAGCAAGATCGTCGCTGCTGGCGGCATCGTGTTCCTGGCTGTCGTGCTTCACAACGGCTTCGGCCTTGGATTGGGCTACCTGGCCGGCAAGCTGGGCCGTTTGGATGACAAGGCACGCCGTGCCCTGGCGTTCGAGGTCGGTATGCAGAACTCGGGACTCGCGGCGACCCTGGCCACTGCCCACTTCGGTGCATTGGCTGCGTTGCCGTCCGCCGTGTTCTCGCTGTGGCACAACATCTCCGGCGCGATCGTTGCAGCGTGGTTGGCACGGAGGCCGCTGAAGGACTAGGTGCTGTTTAGTCCGCTGGAGGTGGTTTGCTCTGGAAATGCTCGGAGGTACCTGTGGCGGCTGACTTCACTACGCCAGGGTTGCGCGCCCAGTCTGCCCGGCCGTCCGATACCGTTCCCAACGTAAGGAACTAGATTGCAGTAAGCCTCCCCTCATCGTGCATCTCCGTGCGGGGTATTCGTACATCCCGCCGAGATGACCCGGCGCGGGGGAGTCGGCAATAACTGACACACGGTGAGGGACCGGCTTACGGGCGGCACGCTCGAGTGCATACCCCTCGTCATGGCAGCCTTATCATGAGCGTGACATACAAGGCACTCACGAGAAACAATGGGATGTGATGAACGAGTATGAGCGAGATTCGCGGCAGTTCATGCTCACGCTGATTGCAGAACATCCGCATCTCCGACCCGGCTATGAGGAGCATCTGGAGGACAATGACGGGGAGCTTCTGCCGCACTTGCTGATGGCCGATATTTGCAGGTGGGTACTCGCGGAACAGGACTCCAACCCGCTTCGCGTGCTGCAACTTTTGTCGTGGCTGGAGGTTCACTTCGCGGGCGTCGGAGATGTGATGGACGACGTTGATAACGTCATCGCGGTCTCGTTCATCGAACACCTCCCCTTGCCGTCTGAGCCAGGAGCTGGCGTTGTTCTTCTCCTTGGGCGAAAGATGAAAGCAGAGTACGAACAGATTTTCTCTTAGCCACGGTAGAGGATCGGCTCACGGGCGCCGTTTGAGTCGGTCACCAGCGCCACCTCACCTTTGAGCCTCGCACCCCACATTGTCTATCAGTCTGCGCACGTCAGTCCTCCAGCCACTTCGGCAGAGGGATACCGAGGCGCTCAAGAAGCCGGACGACGGTGTCCTCGACGAATATGTCGGCTGGTTCTTCAACAGCTTCAGAGGCCATGAATGCCCTCAGTTCTTCCGGGGAAACAGCAGTACCGACCTCCATGGAAGCCCAAGCGGAGAAGCTGTTTGAAACGGCCACTAGGTCCACGGGCTCGCTGGCGTCTGGGTTATCGAAATAGTCCCGCGGCTGGAAGCCCAAATAGAAGCGGCCCGAGGCTCCCTCATGCGAACGGTAGTCGATCGTCGCGATGTCGCTGTCATGCACCGAGATCCGAAGCAGCCAGTCATTCGTCTCGTCATTCCTGGACCACGACCCCGCTCTGTAGACGGATGTCTCAAAATTGCCCATGTAGGTTCCTTTCCAGCGAGAAAACACACCGTTTCAAGGCCTCTGGGCCCTGGCGCGAAGACTCAGCAGAGCTGGCTGCTACGCATCCCACTCATTCATCGAACGAAATATGGTTCCAGTCGGCCGCCTCGCGCCAGCCATCCCTGCCAAAGGACCACGCCGTGATGAGATCATGAGCGGCGCGCAGGTCGGCGACCACGGTGCCGAAGTGCTGGTCTGGGCTACCGTCGCGGAATTCCACTACAAACTCTCCAGCGTCATTGCGGATGGACTGGATATACGTCTGGCGGGTTGTGTCAGCTATGCGCTCAATAACCAGGAATTGTTTGCGTCCCTGCTCGATGTCCTCGAGCAGGAAAAACAGGGCGTCCGCGGAGGGATCCTCCCATGTCTCGCCGGACCCGTTCATTGCCTTCAATAACGCCACTGGAGCTCACCCATTCTCTTATCTCGGGCAGTTGTCCCACCCCTCGGGAAAGTGTACGGGCACTGCGGAACCGGCGTTGATGGCCCGCCTGTGTCCGCAAAGCTCGCACCTCTCCAGGTGCCCGGTAAGGGATCCCTCACCGGCCGTTAGCCCGCTCGATGGGTAGGTTTCAGCGGCGATAAACTGACCGTCCCGGAATGGAAAGGGCGACGAGGACATATCTGAGCCGGTGAGGATTGAACTCAACGAAGACCAGGCACTGGTGTTGTTCGAGTGGTTATGTTATTTGAACAACGGTCGCCCCAGTTGTTAGTCATCAAGCGCAACAGCGCGTCCTGTGGGACATGCAATCCGACCTTGAGTCAGTTCATGTCGCGCCCTTTGAAGCAAATTACGACGAGCTGCTAGCACAGGCGCGAAACCGCGTTGCAGATGCCGGCCATAGACGGCTTACTTCTTTGAACTGGAACGTCCGGCAAGGGATCCCCAAGCGGGCGCTGGAGCGTACGGAGAGCCACCGGCTTACGGGCGCGGGTTTAGATGGATTTCTGCTTGCCCGCTTCGACTCTAGTTTTAACTAGGATCTCAGCGAAGTGCCGACGGTCGAGGTAGTCCGCGCCGGCCAGTCGGATGATGCGACCCATATAGGGGTCCCTTTGGGCCATCTTCCTGTCGCCAAGACTAAGAGTGGTGCAGCCGGCCCGTCGTTCCGCGCGGTCTCTGGATGCGCACCAGCTCATTAGCACGACTACAGGCGTGATCGAAACCAGCATGAGAATGCCCAGAACGTCGATGAACCACGACTGTGGAAATGCGCATTGTTCAGTAAGAAGACCACCGTGAGCACCCCAATTGCTATTGAGGTAAAACGGATCCGCCATCTCCAGAGAGCGAAAGTTGTGGGGCCCTTTATCAGGGAGGTTTCGGAAGGGGCCACCGTTTCAACTTTCCGTATGCACAATCAGTAAGTCAGTTTAGGTATCAATTACCCCTGCGGAGTCTCTAACTCTTATCGTGTCACGCCAGAACGATGTCCTGAGAATACAAGGAGTCCGCTGCGCGTCCGCCTAACGGGCGGACAGGGTAGGTCGTTCGTACGCCCTGGTGATCGGGGACAATGTCTCTATGTCGCAGAATGTTGAGATGCACCGGGAGATGCCGTGGCCGTTCCCGGATGACCGCTTTCCCCAAGGCCTCGGTGCCGTGGTCATGAAGTCGGTCCTTTCTGGTGAACGACCTGTTCTTCAAGTCCTTCACGACCCAGAAAACGGATGGGGTTTCGCTGATGGAGTGGATGACGCGAATACTCCTGGCGGAGCAGTTGCTGCACACATCAGTCACGTCACACGGCTGGACCCGACGCTTGCGGAAATGGCGAAGTTGCCTCCTGGAACGCTGGCTGACCGTTTGGAAGTCGGTGGCGAGTGGCACATTCGAAGCTTCGCATGGGACGAAGAACCGGCGTTGCCAGGTTCCCAAGAACACAGCCTTACGGGAGCAAATGGCACTGGAACTAATTTCGAATACTTGTCACCTGGTGTTCGTGTTGTTCATGATGCTCTGGAGCTTGCGATGGAACCCGAGCTGTGGACTGTTGACCTGCGCGATGGTTCACAGCTGACAGTGATGGCCCACTCTCGGACTGTTGAAGGCAATGAAGTGGTCTTTTCCCTGCTCTTTAGTGGGAGGCCCAACGTGCTAGTTGAGACCCTTCGGATCCCCTTAGCCCTTATGCCGGAAGACTACTCGTGAAGCACACCTACAACTCCCACTTGAAGAGGGGATGAGGACCATGTGTGACTTACCGAAGCTCAGTCGGGCGGTATCGCGTGCTTTGCGCCACGAGCCCTGGCTTTACGAACTGGAATTGGACGGGGAAGGGTGGACGTCGGTGGACGACCTGCTTCAGGCGCTCCGGGGAGAGTCCCCTGAATGGGTGAACCTTGAAGTCACGGACCTGGAAAATATGCTCTTGTCCTCCCCTAAGCGACGCCATGAACTGAGCGGGGGCCGCATTCGGGCTCTCTACGGTCATAGTGTCCCGACCCGCATAGTAAAGCCACAAGAAGGTCCACCCCAAAAACTGTTTCATGGAACATCCAGGGAAAGCCTTGAAGCTATTCAATCAGAGGGTTTGCGGCCTATGCGACGCCAGTACGTCCACCTATCCGAGGACGTCGAAATGGCCAAGCAGGTGGGACAACGAAAGGACACTGACCCGATTCTCCTTCGCATTGACAGCGCGGCCGCACACGGAGACAACGTCAAGTTCTACCGTGGCGGCGAAAAAGTATGGCTAGCGGATGGAGTTCCTGCCGCGTTCATATCGGTCGTTCCGCAAGATGAGTGAGTTCATCCGCGGCTTTCGTGGGGTCGCAGGCGAAAAGGGAGCCAGAAGGAACTGGTCACCGGCCGGATACATCGATGCGTGGAAATCTTTCGTGGCGGATTGCGAAGAAGGGTACCAGTGGAGCATCTACGAGTACGAGAACGAACTTGAAATTAGGGATGTTATCGACAAAGTCCTCACTGCCCCGGAACTCACGGCGTACCCTGAACTGGCCACTTTCGCGGAGGCAATCGCCGACACGGACGAACGTTTCGCCGCACTTCTACGCTCAGGGCCATCCGTCTTACCAGAGACCGCATCCTGGTGGAACCGTAATTTGCCAGGACAAGCCGGCCCTCATCTGGTCGCAGACGCCGAAGCGCACTACGCCGTCCACCTCCGACCGGTAGAGCCCTGACGAACTTCACGTGTATGAGACACATAACTCCAACGTCAAATAGGGTGCGCTCAGGGATCCTCCTAGGCGAAATGCTTTAAGCTGGCCGTCGGATGGAGGGCAGCCTTCCGAAGCGAATCAAGGCTCAGGCTAAGTCCTCAAAGCTCTCCTCACCTGGGCGCCAAACCATCCAAGCTTGATCGGAGAATCCCATCAGATGCGCTATCTCGACGTAGACATCTTCCCTCGCCGGATGTATCACTATCGTTCCCGTATCGAGCTCGTCGCGTAGGCCACTACCTGTGGCTTCGCTTGTCGAGGTAACCGTGCCGGGGGTCAAGCGGCGTAGTGCGTCCGCGTAGCCGAGGTCTTGCTCATGCCACGAACGGCCAGCTGACTGGACGACAGGCCATACGTAGCAGTTAAGGGTAACGGGACCGCCGTCAGACGTCCCGTCGAATCGCAATTGCACATAGTCGTTCAGAACGAACTCGACAGAGTACATCCGGTCACAGACCAGCCGCGAAAGTAATTCGTTGGGCACATACGGTGCTACCGCCATCTTGGCACCTTTCGATTTCAACTATGGCGCCAGCATATGGCGATCTCGGTCATTGCCGTGAATGTCGTGTGGTATCGCCGTGCGCAGGTAGTTCACTTGTGGACGCCCGGTAAGGGATGGGTCAACGGACACATGCCATCACTCTTGATGGCTCAGCCAGCCATCTAGCGCCGAGAGTCACAGCGCTGCAGCTTCAGCACCAACGAGTCTAATGTCAGACGTCGGCTGTACCTTTGCGAGTATCAGTCCCCGAGCGAAGGAAGAGCACGATGCCACCTAACGGCTACCCCAACGCAGTCGCGATCTCGCGGCTGAGCGAGGGCGAGACGTCCCGTGAACCTCAGAATGTCCGCGCGATCAAGTGGTTACTGGCACAACCTGGTGGGCCCGTTGTCGTTGTGACGCCGCGCAAGGACTTTGAAGCAGCGAGCCTGAAGAAGCTCGTTGCACACCCCCGCGTGACACATCGCGTCTGGCGGGGTTTCTCACCAGGGGTCCTCTCCGGTGCGAGGGTTATCTACGCCTGGCCTGACCGTCAACGATTGGACGATCTTTGGGGGTGCGGAGCAGACGCAGTCGCCGTCATCGAGTGGAATGAACCGGACACCGCTGAATGGATTGCTGACGCAAAGCCAGTGCAGCTTTTTCACGACCAAACGGTCGAAGCAAATGGGCTCGCTGAGGACGAAAAGACACAAGCACCGCTTCCTAACGGAGTAGAGGGCATCCTGGAGCACATCGCACGCATGGCCGCCGGCTACTCATCCGGCCTGAAATGGAATGAAGAAGACATGCTCAAAGCTGACATGATGAATCGCCCCGATCGATGGGCGCCAATCACAGTCGACCAAGTGCGCAATAAGTGCCGCGAACTTGGGATGAGACCTAGGGACGTAGATACGATCGCAGGATTCATCCAACGCCGCAAAGAAGGGCGACGCTTTAACGTGAGTGGCTCCTATCGCGGGTTTCAGTTCAACTGAGAGTGATACAAGGAACTTCTGGTTTGCGGCGCTTGGGCAGTACATGGCTTTCTTACCGCACCGCGTCACATAATGCTGTGACACGCAGCTGGGGATCGGCCGTTCCGGGCGAATAGTCAGCGCTTACGAGGGACATTGACTCGAACGTCGGCGGCTTGAACTTCATCGAGCACCCATCGTTGGTACTTCGGGTGGTCTGGGTATTTTATACGAAGGTAATCCCGGACTACGTTCCCTGGTCGCTGCTCGTTGGTATACCCGAGTTCCCGAGCGAGTTCGGCAGGTTGGTATGAAGCCACAACTCTGAGTGTAGACGCCACCTGAGCGCGTCAGGACTGACTGGCCGTTGAGCACGTATACCGATCCCCTAACGGGCGCTGGAGTGTCCGCAGAGCCACCGGCTTACGGGCAGCTACGAAGGAGGTTCACGCGCTACACCACCGTATGATCCAGCTATGACTGTTCCAGACCTTGGGTTTCTTACCGAAGACCTTCAGCGTGGAGCACGGTGCGACCCGAACGGTGAAGTAAGTTGGCCGATATCCCAGCCCCGGCCGTCATTGAAGCTCTTGCCGATTCAGGTTGGCTGGTTCTGGGACTGGATATCAGGGACTACCAAGGTGACGGCACGTTCCTCGAGGTGCTCTGGTCGACCGAGGTTCCGATGTGGAAGAAGCCCGCGCCTTTGCACTATCCGTACTCAGCCGCGGAGATCTCCCTGGCGACTGGGTCCTGATTACGTGGTGAGCCATCCCTTATGCCGAGCGTGACACCAGAATGCGCAGAGGCTGGTCACCTGGAAGATCACAGCATTCGATCACCAGTTTCCGTTTTAGGAGGCCCATGAAAATCGACCAGATCAGTAGGCAGTTCGCCGTTCATCTGGGAGTTACTGGCCCGCTTGTCGGTCACGTCAAAGCTGATGCCCGGTTGCGCGGGATGATGGTATTTGAGCTCGACCTGTCGGGCCTCCCGGACGTAACTGCTCTCTGTCAATACCTCGAATCATAGTTCATGTATCCCTATAGAACTGTGGGACTCGATGCAGCAATTGACTTGATCTCGGACCTTCAATGGTTCGGATGCACGCACGGATATCTGTTAGTCGTCCTCGGGGCCGCCGACTCATCTCCAGTTGCATGTGACTTCGCATCCATACTTCCCGGCATTCTTGACCGGTGGCGCACCCAAGAGGTTCCCTTCACTGTTGTGATAGATGGGAAGGGCGAATGTCTGCAAGCTGCCATAGCAGCCTCCAATGCAACGCTGGAGGAGCAGGGCCGTCTACCGTGGGCCCAGCCTGGCATTGGTCCTGTCGACGTCGTCGTCCACCCAAATGGAGGCGAGCCAAACGGATGAGCAGTATTGTCCGGTGCCCGGTAGAGGATCCTCTTACGGACGCCCAATCCGACGATGTAATACTGCCGGCAGTAGGTCATCCCCAGCCACTCCACCGTCAGTTGCTTAGAACAAGTTCCAGACGTCTCTCATAAGCCAAAGGAGTCCCAAGACCAAGAGAAATGGGGGTATGAGATAAAGAATCCACGTGGCGTGGATTTTTGGTTTTGCCATGCCAACCCCTCTATAGAAGTTCGCCCGCGCCTCTTCTCACTTCGATGCGGTGGCCAAGTGCGCAGAAGCGGGACAACGGGACGTTCTCCTTTAAATCCTACGGACAGTCCGGTGGACAGTTTGTGTGTTCTCGACGGCACACATCAGGCTTGCTGAGATCTACGGCCTCATTACGCCGACGATGCAGAAAGCCAAGAAAAACCGCCCAGCACACCCGATCGGCGGCCAGCCTTCGGGGCACCAATGGTCGTTCGGTTGAGGATCGGCATACGAGCCGGCGCGGCATCACCCCGACGCACTCATTTGGAAGTTTTGAGACAGGAAAGCCTCTGGAACGGATCTACTTATTGCTGTTTGGGGACTTCAGATTTTCTTTGAGTCCGGAACGCAACGTAGCGAAGATCAGGATGGCCATAGCCACTGCGGTGAACCAGAGACCGGTTGATCCCTGAATAGCGAGAATCACGGAGACAACCAGGATCACCGACCCAACGACAAGCAGTCCCCAGCGTCCTGCATTCATCATTCCCCCCGTTCTGCGGCAAGTGGATCCAGCCTTTGTCGAACATAACACTCGCGGCTGTCCACAGGCGCCCGTTAGGGGATCGGTTAACGGGCGGTGATTTATGAAGTCGGACGTAGTCCACGACCAACCTATGTGGTTCGGACATCGGTGCCGGCCCGGCTCTAGTCACTTGCCCGATTGTCGGCCGTAGCGTCCGGCGTGCTCACGTAGTGGAGAATGTCGATCATGGGTGTTGTTTTTGACTACTTCTCTGCTGCCTCCGATGAGGAAGCAGCCACGGTGATCGATCGTGTCGGCGGTCCCATATCCCAGGCGACGATCACTCCGCCGGCCGAGCCCCGGCGAGGCATCTTCGGCCGCAAACGCCAACCGGCGGCCGTGACCTACCAGAAGGTGGGAGTGTTCGACGCGGTATCCGGCAACGGTATTGATCCCGTCGTGCAGCTGGGAACACTAGAAGAGCTGCTCACCGGACGGCCTTTCGACGATGTCATGGACGATCCACGCAGCGGGCAAGCCCTCGCGGATCGGGAAGGTGGGGAGCGTCTTGTACTGACCCTCACGGAGCCCCTTTGCACAGCGTTGGCCACCGCTTCCGACGAAGCCCTTGAGCAGGTAGCGATCCCATGGTCGGAGACTGAGGAGTTCTGGAACGCAGCTGACCCGGCCCTTCTTGCCGACTTCTTAAAAGATTTGGCCGGCCTGGCCCGACGATCCGAAGCTTCCGGGCAGAGGCTTTACTGCTGGGTGTGCGTGTAGAGGACATTGCTGGGTGCGCGCGTAGACAGCGCAGCCTGGTCGAACACTTCAAACGCCCGTACGGGGTCCTTCTCCGAGAGACAGTCTCCACAACGCGACCGTCCACAGCTATGGCTTGCGTAGTAAAGGAGCGTTGTCTCTAGTGCAGAATGAGGGCATGGATGAAGTGGTCATCGGTCATCACGGCGTACTTATCGTTCGCGCGGAACGGAAGAAGCCCAATTCTGATGGGACATCCGAGTACCTCATCGTCACAGCGGACTTGGGTGGACTTCGAGCCAGTAAACGGGTCTATGACTTCGACGGGTGGTCTGCACTTCTTTCCTATTTTGAGGAACTCGAACGCGACTGGCGGGGCTGGGACGGCGACAAAAGCTTCGACTCCTTGGAGCGGGATTTCCGATTATCCGCAAAACACGATGGTCATGTTCGTGTCACCTTCGAAATAGAGAACTTCGACCGGCCGGATCCGTGGACAGCCATGGGTGTGGTTAACCTGGACCCCGGCGAAGAACTGACCGCTGCCGTCGAATCCCTACGGGCACTACTGACCGCACGGTAAAGGATCCCCTACCGTGCGGCACTGCTCGGTCTGCTGAAGTCAGATAAAGAAGTACACCCCTGCGCCCGTGGCCTTTGGCGGTTTCGATGACACCCTGAGAACCTGCGCTTCAACCAGCGTCGCGGTTCCCTCGTCCGGTCACGTTAGCCGACCGCCGTCGTCGTCCCGCGCAGCTGCAGTTTCCACGGCGAGGCGACCCGCACGCCCTCTGCAGGGGCGATTCCCTCGAGCCGGTCCAGCAGCATCCTCACCACCTGCTCGAAGATCGGCTCCGGTCCCACTGTTGTCAGGGCTGGATCGTATTCCTGCCCCTCGGTGGAATTCCCCACGCCGACGATCTGGACATCCTCGGGCACGCGAAGCCCCAAGCGGAAGGCGGCCCGGATGGCCTGCAGTGCCTCCATGTCGTCGGTGCAGAGGATGGCGGTGGGGCGGTCCGGAAGTTGCAGCAACTCGAGCGCCGCCTGGTACGCCAGGGCGGGGCGGTGCTGCGATGTCCGGACCAGCGACTCATCCGACGGTATGCCCGCCTGTTCAAGCCCCTGCACGTAGGAAGCGAATCGGCTCGCAGGTCGTCCCGCCGGGTCGGCCCTGCGAATGCACGCAATCCGACGGTGCGAAGCGGTCAGGAAGGCCATCCCCTCAGCCAGTCCAACCTCCGGTTCGGGAGCCAGAACGTCGAAACCATGGGGTTTCATGGTCCCCGAGATGACCACCTGGGCAACACCGCGGCGGGCCAGCTCGGTGACCGTTTCGTCCTCCGATTTCGCCTCGGGAAAGTAGCCAATAATGACGCCGTCGGCCCCACCTGACATCATGAACTTACGCCAGTCTTCGCCCAAGAGGATCACCGGCTGATAGCCATGCTCGGGAAGGATGTTCGCCGCCGTAGTAGCCAGCGCCCGGTCCCAAGGCCATTCCAGATTTCCGATAGCGACGGCGACGACGTCGGTTTTGCCCCGTCGCATCCCACGTGCGGCCTGATTGGGCACATAGCCCAGCTCCTTCACGGCAGACAACACCCGGTCCTGGGTCGGCTGACTGATCCGCGTGGTCCCACCGTGACGACCGGACAGCACGTACGAGACAGTGGTCAAGGAAACGCCCGCAGCGGTTGCGACATCCCGGATAGTGGGTTTGGGTCCTTTGCTCACGGGAGGCTCCTGACAGACGGCGGTCCTTGAACTCTACATTCCCGGGCCGGACTGCCCTTGACGCAATTAGTTAAGAACGTGAACAATTAAAGATGTCGGCATGGATCAAAAGGGAAGAATCATTCAATGAAGAACTGGGCAGGAAACCTCGAGTATTCGTCCGCAGAAGTGCAGCGGCCCACCTCCGTGGAAGATCTGCGGGAGCTCGTGGCCAGGGCGACTCAGATCAAAGCCCTCGGCTCCCGGCATTCCTTCAACACTGTTGCCGACACCCCGGGCACGCACCTTCTCTTGGATGCACTCCCCCAGGAAGTTGTCCTCAACAGGGATAAAGGCACCGTCAAGGTCAACGGCAGCATCAGTTACGGGGCCCTGGGCCGGACGTTGGAGGAGCAGGGTTACGCCATCCACAACCTTGCGTCCCTTCCGCACATCTCCGTGGCGGGTGCCATCCAAACAGGCACCCACGGCAGTGGGGTCAACAACCCCTCCCTGGCGGCCGCCGTCGTGGGTATCGACCTGGTGCGCGCCTCAGGTGACCTGGTCACCCTCACGGCCGACGACGACGAATTCCTCGCCAGCGTGGTTAGCGTGGGGGCCCTTGGCATCGTCACTGGGCTGGAGCTCGCGGTCCGTCCGAGCTACGAGGTCCGGCAGCGCGTGCTCACCAATCTCTCGTGGGACGGCGCCCTGGCGAACTTCCAAGCCATCGCGTCCAGTGCCTACAGCGTCAGTTTCTTCACGAACTACACGGGCGACACCATCCCCCAGGTCTGGCTCAAAGCACTTGATACCGAGGCCGCCTTGCCTGACCTTTTTGGTGCCACCCCGGCCACAGTGGCCATGCATCCTTTGCCGGACATGTCAGCCGAGAACTGCACCGAGCAATTGGACGTCGCCGGCAAATGGTTGGATCGCCTGCCGCACTTCCGTCACGAATTCACTCCCAGTAACGGGGAAGAACTCCAAAGCGAGTTCCTGCTGCCACTGGACCAGGCGCCGGCAGCTTTGTCCGCCGTTCGTTGCCTCGCGGACAAGCTGGCACCGTTGCTGTTCATCTCGGAAATCCGCACGATTGCCGCTGATGAGTTCTGGTTGAGCCCGTTCTACAAGCAGCAAAGCGTGGCCCTGCACTTCACCTGGAAGCCGATGCAGCCGGAGGTAGAAGCCGTCCTTCCTGAGCTGGAGGAAGCATTGCGGCCGTTTGGTTCACGCCCGCACTGGGGCAAGCTGTTCACGCCGGACCAGTACGACTTTTCCGCGCTATACCCACGGTTCGAGGACTTCCGTGCCCTGGCTCAGGCCAACGACCCCACGGGCAAGTTCCGCAACGGACTGCTGGACAGCGTGTTGGGTGTGCCCGTGGTGTCGTAGCTCGTGGCGTGGCCGCCGTTGCGTCGTTGGCCCGCTGTTGCGTCGTTGGCCAACGACGCAATAGCGGGCCGGCAACGGTTTACTCGATGTGGGCCAGCACTGCGCCAGCCGTGACAACTCCCCCGGGCGCGGAAAGTACTTCCGAGAGCGTGCCTGTGCGGTGTGCCGGGACCTGGGTTTCCATCTTCATGGCCTCCAGGACAACCAAGGGGTCCCCGGCAGCCACGGTGGCACCGGGTTCCACGAGCCACTTCACCACGGTGCCGGACATGCTGGAGACAAGGGCTGATTCGGCAGGCGCATCACCTGTGACAGAACCCGTCTGCCCCGTGACATCCGCCGCTGCCGGCAGACCTTGCCCCGAGCGGGCCCAGCCGTCCAGCAGATCCGCAGGAAGACCCACAGCAAGCCGCTTGCCGTCGACATCCACGGTGATGGTGCGTCGTTCGCCACCGGGGGCCGCAGCGCTGTAGTTGGGGTCGACGGGGATCTGGTCCGCGAAGTCGGTCTCGATCCACCGGGTGTGCACGCGTAGCCCGACCACGGAGGTGAAATCGTCAGCCTCGAGAACTGCGCGGTGGAACGGCAAAACCGTGGCCAGGCCAGAGATGTTGAATTCCTTCAAGGCACGGCGTGCCCGGCGAAGGGCCTGCTGCCGGTCAGCCCCTGAGACGATCAGTTTGGCCAACAAGGAATCGAATTGCGGCGGAACTGTCGAACCCGAGCGCACTCCGCTGTCCACGCGGATCCCGGGCCCCGTGGGCACCTCGAAGCCGGAAACCGTGCCCGGCGAGGGCAGGAACCCACGGCCGACATCCTCAGCATTGATCCGGAACTCAAAGGAGTGCCCCTGCGCAACGGGATCCTTGGTGATGCTCAGTGGCAACCCGGCAGCAACGCGGAACTGTTCCTGCACAAGGTCGATCCCCGCGGTCTCCTCAGTGATCGGGTGCTCCACCTGAAGGCGCGTGTTGACCTCGAGGAAAGCCACGGCTCCGTCAGCGGACACAAGGAACTCCACAGTCCCTGCGCCGTAATAGCCGGCCTCACGAATGATTGCCTTGGCTCCGTCGTAGATCCGCTGGCGCTGCTCGTCGCTGAGGAAGGGTGCCGGAGCTTCCTCAACGAGCTTCTGGTGCCGGCGCTGAAGCGAGCAGTCGCGGGTTCCCACCACAATGACGTTGCTGTGCTTGTCAGCGACGATCTGGGCCTCAACATGCCGCGGGCGGTCGAGATACTGCTCCACGAAGCACTCGCCTCGACCGAAGGCAACTACGGCTTCACGGACTGCGGAGTCAAAGGCTTCTTCGACTTCTGCCAGTTCACGGACCACTTTCAGTCCGCGGCCGCCTCCGCCGAAGGCTGCCTTGATGGCGATCGGGAGTCCGTGCTCCTCGGCGAAAGCGCGTGCTTCTGCGGCAGAGGACACTGGCCCGTCGCTGCCGGCAACCAGGGGCGCCCCGGCACGCACCGCGATTTCCCGGGCGGTGATCTTGTTGCCCAACTGGCGGATCGACTCCGGCGAGGGACCGATCCACTCAAGCCCGGCGTCGAGCACTGCCTGGGCGAAGTCTGCATTCTCGGAGAGAAAACCGTAACCGGGGTGGACGGCGTCCGCGCCGGAACGGGCAGCCACGGAGAGCAGCTTTTCGATATTCAGGTAGGTGTCAGCGGGGCTGTTTCCGCCCAGGCTGTACGCTTCAGCTGCTGCGCCGACGTGCATGGCATCGGCATCAATATCGGCGTAGACGGCGACGGAGGCGATACCGGCGTCGTCACAGGCTCGGGCGACGCGGACAGCGATTTCGCCGCGGTTCGCGATCAGGACCTTGCGCATCAAATACTCACTTCTCTGGGTTCTTGCTGAAGTCTGGGGTGTCGGAGACGAGCCGGAAACGGATCCGGCCGCCGATGGGCACTTGCGCCGCCAGGTCCAGGTGTTCGTCGCGAACCACGCCGATCACTGGATAACCACCTGTTATGGGATGGTCGGCCAGGAAGAGCACGGGCAGTCCTGCGGGCGGGATCTGGAGGGCGCCGGCCATGGTTCCTTCGCTGGGCAACTCGCCCTCGCGGGTGCGCTTGAGCGGAGTGCCGTCCAAGCGCATCCCCACCCGGTTCGACTGCGGGGTGACCAGCCAGTCCTGGCCCGTCAGGGACTCGAGGGCAGTTTGGTCGAACCAGTCGTCGCGCGGGCCCGGAACGACGTCGAGAACGGTAACGCCGTCACCGGGAAAGTCCGGTTGCAGCTCAGGGTTGCCGACGGCGGTTGACTCGGTTGAGTGCCCTGCCGGGAGTTCCTGGCCGACAACCAACGGCGCCGGACCGATGCCGGACATCGTATCCGCCGATCGGCTTCCAAGAACCTCGGGCACATCCACTCCGCCGCGTATTGCCAGATAGTTCCGGAACCCCGCTTCGGGAGCGCCCACAGTAAGGACTTCGCCGTCGAGCAGTGCGAAAGGTGCGGCCACCGGGACGGTCCGTAGGGCACCCGGCTGGACGTCGCCGTCGTCGTCGGACTCAACCCACGACGGCGACTGAACGGTCAGCGTTGTCGGCGCACCGGTCACGGCAAGTACTTGGTCTCCGACAGCTTCCACCGTCAGCCCGCCGTTGACGGACTCAATGGCCGCGGCTGAGGGGGCGTTGCCCACCAAGCGGTTTGCCCTGCGCAGCGAAGCCCTGTCCAAGGCGCCCGCAGCAGAAACACCGAGGGGGCCGTAGCCACGACGGCCCAGGTCCTGGATAAGGCTCTGAGCACCGGGGTTGAGAATCCGAAGACCAGGACCGGTGTGGTGGTCCGAGTCGGCCGTGGAGTCGTCCGCGGAGGTGGTCACGATCTCGCGGACGGCCCGGTACTGCACGCGGTCTCCGGGCCGAACAAGCGCCGGCTGGCGACGGTCCAGATCCCACATGTGGGCCCCTGTCCTGCCTATCAACTGCCATCCACCGGGCGAACGTCGGGGGTAGACGGCGGAGTATTGACCGCCGAGGGCCACGGATCCCGCGGGAACCGCCGTCCGTGGGGATGAGCGGCGCGGAACCGTAAGGGCCTCGTTTTCGCCCACCATGTACCCGAAGCCCGGCGCGAAGCCAGCGAAGGCCACCGTCCAGATCTGTCCTGTGTGCGCCGCAACCACACCATCGATGCTCAGTCCGGTCAGTTCCGCGACGTCGGCGAGGTCCTCGCCGTCGTACACGGTGTCAATGACAACCAAGCCGGAATCAGTGACTTCCGGAGCGTTGAGCTCCAGCTGCAGGAGCCGTGCACCGATGGCGCGGGTTGCGGACGCCGACTCGCCGACCACCATGACCGTTTCCGCCGCGGCCAGGACGTCCACCTGCCCCGGCAACGGGGATTTGTACAGCATGTCCTGCAAAGCAAGCACGTCCTGCAGGCCATCCAGCTCGGCCAAGACAGCCCGTGTGCCAACTGGCCTGACGGAGCGGACCTTTTTTGCAGTGGTGGTGTGCATTGCGGTTTCCATCTTTAACTAAGCCGCTGGCTGGGTGTTGGCGGTCTGCAGCAAGCGCTCTTCTTCTTCCGGCTGGGGATCGCGACCCATGAGCATGCCGACAATGGTGACGATGGCTGCAGCCAGGAGGTAGAGGGCAATCAGGTACCAGCCGTGGTTGGCTGCACCATAGAGCGCGGTGAAGATGATGGGTGCCACTGCCCCACCGATCACGCCTGCCAGGGTGTAAGCCAGCGAACTGCCGGCGTAACGAAGCCTGGCCGGGAACTGCTCAGTGATGAAGGCTGCCTGGGGTCCGTACATGAAGGCATGCAGTGCCAGGCCAATCACGGTGCCGATAGTGAGCATGAGAACCGACTTGCCCTGGATCATCAGGAAGAACAGCGGGATGTAGGCAGCGGTAGCTGCTGCGGCGATGCCGTAGACCCAGCGACGGTTGAACCGGTCGGTCAACGCGCCGGCAGCTGGAATCAATACCAGTTGGAACGCTGAACCGATCAGGATCGCGGACAGGACGTTTCCGGTGGTCATCCCCAGTTCCTTGGTGGCATAAACGGCCACGAACACCGTGAACAGTGCGTAGAGGATGTCGGGGCAAACACGGGAGAGGGCTGCAGCCACCAGAGCCTTCGGCTGCTGCGTGAAGACCTCCTTGATGGGCGCCTTGGGACGGTCTCCTTGGGCCTGGATGGCCTTGAAGACTGGCGTCTCTTCGAGCTTGAGACGAATCACCAGGCCGAAGACCACAAGGAGTGCCGAGGCAAGGAATGCCACTCGCCAACCCCAGGAGAGGAAGGCTTCGTTGCTGAGCGATGCGGCCAGCACGGCAAGCACACCGTTGGCCATGAGGTTACCCGCGGGCGGTCCGATCTGGGCGGCGGATGACCAGAAGCCGCGCTTGTTGGGGTCGCCGAATTCGCTGGACAGCAGGACGGCGCCACCCCATTCGCCACCGACGCCGATGCCCTGGGCCAGCCTCAAGAGCACCAGGATGGTGGGTGCTGCGACGCCAATCACCGAGTAATCCGGCAGCACACCAATGAGGACTGTGGCCACACCGATCAGCACCAAGGTGAAGACAAGGACGTATTTGCGGCCGATCTTGTCGCCCAGGCGGCCAAAGATCACGCCACCGATGGGACGGGCCAGGTAGCCGACAGCGAACGCCGAGAACGAGAGGAGCAAAGCAACGAATTCGTCGTTGCCGGGGAAGAAGATCTTGGGGAATACCAGAGCCGAAGCCACTGAATAGATCGCAAAGTCGTAGTGCTCCAGCGACGTGCCGGTGAGGCTGGCGATATAGGCCTTGAGTGCGCCGGGCGGTGGCTTCCTCGTCACTGCCTTCGCTGCGTTGTTGGTGCTGGTCATGATGCCCTCCGGGGGGATGAGGTGTGGTGCGGAGTCCAAGTGGGAGTGGGTTAGAGGAACGAGCCGATGGTTACACCGGCATCGCCCAATGCGGACTTCACTGCGGCAGCCATTGCAACTGCGCCGGGTGAGTCACCGTGGACGCAGATGCTCTCTGCGTTGATTTTGAGGATGGAACCGTCGATTGCTTTGACGGATTGTTCGGTGGCCATCCGCAGGACATGTTCGGCCACTTCGACGGGATCGTGAAGGACGGCCCCGGGCTGGGAGCGCGGGACGAGCGTTCCTTCCGGGGTGTAGGCGCGGTCGGCGAACGCTTCGGAAATGCCGCGGAGGCCCGCTTCTTCAGCCAGACGCAGGACTTCAGAGCCGGGCAGGCCGAGGATCGGAAGGTTGGGGTCCACCGATTTCACAGCATCAACCACAGCACGCGCCTGGGCCGTGTGCTTGACGATCGCGTTGTACAGGCCGCCGTGGGGTTTCACGTACTGCACCCGGCCACCGGAAAGAGCTGCCAGAGCCTGCAGCGCACCGATTTGGTACACCACGTCGTCAGCCAACTCCACGGGGTCAATATCCATGAAGCGACGGCCGAATCCCGCGAGATCGCGGTACCCGACGTGGGCACCAATGACGACGCCGGCCTGGACCGCCTTCGCGCAGGTGCTGCGGATAACGCTGGGGTCACCGGCGTGGAATCCACAAGCAACGTTGGCACTGGAGACGGACTGGAACATGGCAGCATCGTCGCCTAGCGTCCAGCGTCCGAATGACTCTCCGACGTCGCTGTTCAGGTCGATTGTTGCCATGGTGTGATCCCTGCCTCGTGATGCGCGTTACATCCAGCATGCACCAAATCGCTGGATTGTTCAACAATCCGGCGATCCTTATTTTCGGCGATCGTGTAATTTTGTGGTTATGGCCGGAGCAGATCAGGAATCAAGCGAACATCCCGGCCTGGACGGTGCCCGCGCACGCATGCGGCTCAGGGTTCCTTCAGTGGCCGAACGCGTAGCCGAGGAACTCCGTTACCAGTTGGCAGAGGGCTTCCTTGTACCCGGCGCCAAACTCACCGAGGCCACCATCGCCGAGGATCTTGGCGTTTCCCGGAACACCGTCAGGGAAGCCTTTGCCGAGCTCGCCGCCGAACGCCTCCTGCTCCGCCAGCCGAACAAAGGTGTGTTCGTAGCCACCCTCGAGGCAGGTGACATCCACGATGTCTACACCGTCCGTCGCGCCATCGAGGTCAGTTCCATCCGTGCGGGAGGTTCGCCGGAGCGCATAGCCGCCGTCAGGGCCGCCGTCGACGAGGGAAAACGCGCCGCAGCGGCTGACGACAACGAAGGACTGGGCAGCGCGAACCAGCATTTCCACGGGGCAATCGTGGCTTTGGCGGAGAGCAACCGCCTGAACACGATCATGGCCCAGATCCTGGCTGAGATGAGGCTTTACTTCCACAAAGCCACCGTCAACGCGCACTTCTACAGCGACTGGCTCGCGGAAAATGAGCAGATCTGCGCAGCGCTGGAGGCCGGCGAACTGGAACGCGCGGGCGACCTGCTTCTTGCCTATCTCAACAGATCAGAGCAGCAGCAGGCCGCAATCCACGGCGAATAGTCAGCGCTTGCCCTTTTTCCGCGAACCGCGGCCGCGTCCTTTGTCCGGGTTGGGTGCGTAGCGCTGGGCAACTGCGGGCTTTTTCGCACCCGATGAGCCCCGGCGATCCGGCTTTGGCGCCTTCTTGGGCTTCTCCTGCTTGGCGGACGGTTGGCGGGAACTCTGCGCGGTCCGGCCACGCACGATTCCAATGAATTCCTCGACCACCGGGCTGTCCGTCCCAACAAGCCATGCCAGACCGATCTGCGTTCCGGGAGCACCGGTGAGGCGTCGCATCACAGTGTCTTTGGCGTTCAAATGCCGAGCGACGGACATGGGCATGATCACCAGACCGGCGCCGGAAGCAACCACTTGGAGGGCCATGGCCGGGCCACCCATTTCCTCTACGTCAAGGAAGTTCTCGTCGGCCAGGTCCTCCAGCGCCACTTCCTCGAACACGGAAATCTCGTGGCCTTTGGGCGCCACTACTACGGGTTGCTCTTCATACAAAGGGATGACGTTCAGGCCGTCCCGGTCCACGGGCAACCGAACAAAACTGAGGTCCGCGGAACCGTCGCGCAACACCGAAAGCTGCGAGTCGTCGTCGGACATGAAGGAGTGCAGAGGAACATCCGGCATCCGCTCTTCCCAGCGGCGGATCCACTTTCCAGGAGTCACGCCGGCGACGTACGCAAAGCGAAGCGCGGGTTGGGACCCGGGAGTTTCCGTGGATTCTTCAGCATCTGGCACACACTCACAGTACCGGCCAGATACCCTTGAAGCATGACGTCCTCGAACTCCCAGTCCATGAAGCCGGCAACGGTCGCCAAGAAACTCGGCATCTATCTGCCCGCGACACCCCAGGAGTTCCAGGATTCGTCCATCTCCCGCGAGGAATTCAACGAACTCCAGGCCAACCCGCCGGAATGGCTGGCCGAGCTGCGCCGCAACGGCCCGCACCCGCGCCCGGTCGTGGCGCAGAAACTCAACATCTCCATCAGCGGCTTGGCCCGCGGCGGCGTACAGGAAGCACTCACGACGGCGGAAATCACCGAACTGCTGCAGACTCCCCCGCAGTGGCTGGTCACCGAACGCGCCACCCACGCTGCTGTCCGCTCCGAGGCCCAGCGCGTCAAGGAAGAGGCCCACAAAAAGGCCGCGACGAAGGAAGCCCGGGAGAACGCCGCAGCCAAACGAGAAGCTCCCAAGGGAACCAAGCGCGACCGCGCATAAGGCCTGATCCAGCTATGGCCGGGACCCGCGTCCCGGCCATAGCTGTTTAACTAGTCCTGGTGCAGTTGGACGTAGTTGCCGCAACCGTCGTCGAAAACAGCGCTGATGCCCGACGGATCCTCTGCCGGCTCACCCTTGAACTTCACACCCGCAGCCAGCAAGCGCTCGTATTCGGCCTGGACGTCGGGCACGCCTAGGACCACCGCGGGCATCCCAGCCTCATAAACGGCGTTCATGTAATTCGCGCCGATGGGGTTGTCGCTGGGCTCCAGGAGCAGCCCGGTGGCGTTCTCACCGGCGCCGGGATCCTTAATGATGAAGAGGTTGTACTCAGGCATCGCCATCAAAGTCTCGAAGCCCAACGTTTCCGTATAGAACGTGTGGGCTGTTGCCGGGTCCTTGACGTGGATGCTGCACATTTTCAGTCTCATGGTGCCAAGGCTACGCCCCGGGTGCGACAGGAAGACCCCTCGCCTCCACGGGACGGCGGCCGCGGTCATGGATCCGCGGCCGCCGCCAACCCGTTAGGGTTCGATTCGCCAGAACGTGCGGACGATCTCCCACGCAAAGCGCGTCAGATTGACCAGCAGGTTCAGGCAGCCCCAGGGCTCGGGACGTTGCCGCCGTCGAGACATGGTGCACCCCCTCCCTTGGATGGGGTGCGACCGCGGTTGGCGTGCTTGCACGCCGTGCGCGAAGGGGCATACTCTTGAAGTGTGAGAGTCAAGGGTATGTCCTTGAAATCGCACCAAAGAGCGCATCGCGCTGAACAAAGACCCGATTGCACTCGGGTCTTTTGTTTTTAACGATGCAGCAGACTCTTGCCCGCTGACATCGAGTCTACCGAGAGTTCACTACCTGATTTGCCGGGGACACAAACCACCCTCGCCTCCACGCATCCCCCGGCGCATACTGGTTTCAAAGCAGCGAATTCGCCTGGAGGTGGTCCGATGCCCGCAATGATGCTCCTGTGGGGCGTTGCCTTGGTTCTTGCAACCGCGGCAACAACATACGTCTTGCGCAGAAAACTCACCTACGGACGCGGGCCTGAGCCGGACACGGTCTTCTGGGATCTGTTCGCGGGATTAACGGTGATTGCACCCGCCATTCTGGTTCCCAGCGTGCAGTGGCCACCCGCCGGATTGGTGATGGTCACCCTGGCAGGAACGACGGCGGCCGGGACCTTGGGTGCCATCCGGAAAGTCGAGCGCGTGCACGCTGCCGAGCCCCGGCGTCGTGCTGGTTTTGCCGACGACGCCGCGCGCCACCAAAGCATCCTGGCTCAATGGCGGCGTTACGAACTGGATCCGGCGCAGACCATCGATTTTCCGGCCATGACTGACGTGCGGACCCAGGAAACGGCGGCACTGACCCGGGCCATGCGGGAGGCCGAGTACTGCAAGGTGACCGCCGGGACCGACTACCGGGCCGCCGTCGAACGCCTCGCCCAAGCGTTAACCGAAGCGGAGCGGGCAGCCGGCGTCCCCACAGCTGCCCTGCCTGCGCCGAGATGACAGTTAATGACAATCCCGGCGATCAGCATTGTCATCAAATGCCAACTCGGCGGGAGTGCTAGGACTGGGAGGCGCCCGTGCGGGAGAAATTCCTGAAGAACTCCGGCCGCACCCGGTACATCACCAGCATCACCACCACGCCCAGCAGGATCACGCCCATTCCAAGGATGAACACCAAGCCAATGCCGCCCACCGATGAACCCGAACCATAGGCCGGATCCAGGGAATCAACGGCAGTCTTGACGAACATGACCAGCAAGATCACGCCGCCCAGCAGGGGTGCCAGGAACTTGAAGAAGAAGGAGCGGACACCGCTGAACGCCGAAGCCCGGAAGTACCAAACACAGGCCAACGCGGTGATGCCGTAGTAGAAGCAGATCATCATGCCCAGCGCGGTGATGGTGTCCCAGAGGGCATTCTCGGAAACTGTCCGGGTGATCACGTAGAAGCCCGCAGCTGCGATGGCTGCGGCAATCGTGGCTGTGCTCGGGGATTTGAAAGTGGGACTGATGCGACCGAACTTAGGCGAGATGGCGCGGTAGTGACCCATCGCCAACAGCGTCCGGGCGGGTGAGACGAACGTCGACTGCAGGGATGCCGCGGAGCTGCTCAGGATGGCCAGGGACATCAAAATCGCGAAAGGACCCATCACCGGACCGGCCAGTACGGCGAAGATGCTCGACTGGTTCTCCGGGTTGCCCGCACCCAGGCCCGTGTCCCCCACGCCGGCGAAGGACAAGGTTGCCAGCGCAACGGTCATGTAGATGATCACGATCACCAACACGGTCACGGTTGCTGCACGGCCAGGGGTTTTTTCGGGATTCCGGGTTTCCTCGTTCATGGTCAGGGTGACGTCCCAGCCCCAGTAGATGAAGATCGAGAGGGAAACACCCGCTGTGAATGTCGTGAAGGAGTCCACCGCAAACGGGTTGAACCAATCGGGCGAAATGGCCGTGGCGTCGAAGGCCGTGCCGTTGGCTACATGCGAAAACGCCGAAACAGCGAACCACCCAAGGACCAGCAACTGGAAGGCCACCAGCACGTACTGCACGCCCTTGGTGGTTTCCATGCCCCGGTAGGAAATCCAGCAAGCCACCGCGATGAACACCAAGGTGGTCGCGATGTTCAAGGGCAGGATCTTGCTCAGCTCTGCAAGCGACGGATCGCTGAACACCTGCCCGAGCATCAAATAGAAGAAGTCCACGGCGACCGCGGCAAGGTTGGACAACACAATGATCGTCGCCGCGATGAGCCCCCACCCGCCCATCCAACCGATCCACGGACCGAAGGCGCGCGTTGCCCACGTAAAGGAGGTTCCGGCGTCGGGCATGGCGTTGTTGAGTTCGCGGTAGCCGAGCGCCACCAGCAGCATCGGGATGAAGCCCACCAGGAAGATCGCGGGAAGGTGGACACCCACCTCGGAAACGGTGGGGCCGAGCGCCGCGGTCAGCGTATAGGCCGGCGCGATGCAGGAAACGCCGATCACGACGGCGCCGATGAGGCCCACCGATCCGGCTTTCAGGCCCTTCTCACTCAGGGCCGAATCTTTCGACTGGACCGTCTTTGGTGCAGTTGACATGGGTATTGCCTCTCGGGCGACGGCTAGGAGCGCTGTCGCGTGTAGTCGCGGGGAACCACGATCATTGGAACTGGCAGGGCACGCAGGATCCGGTTCGCGGTGGTGCCCAGGAAGGTGGCGCGGTGCTGCGCCAGGCGGCTGGAGCCGATGAGGAGGATTTCGCCGTCTTCCCAGTCGAGTCGATCCACGGCCTCCTCGATGGTGCGGCCTTGCGCGACGACGATTTCGGGTTCGGTGCCTGCCTCACCGGGGGCGGAGCCGGAGTCGGAACCCCCGACGGCGGCAAGACGGTCGGCGGCATGCACCCAGGCGGCGTCGGCGAGCCCGGGCGAATTACCGCCGTCGAGCGCCAACAGGGAGACGAGCCGCAGCGGAAGGTGGCGGTCGCGCGCGGACTCGACGGCGACGTCGAGCAGTTCATCGGCACCGGGCCGGGCCCCGAAACCGCAGCTGAGCCGGGTGATGCCTTCCGTCCGGTGGTAGCCGTGGGGCGCCAGGGCAACCGGGACCGGTGAAGAGTGGAGCAACGAACTGGCCACTGAACCGATGGTGAACCGCTTGAAGAGGCCGTTGTTGGTGGCGCCAATGACCAGCGCGGCCGCGTCGAACTCGACCGCGGCATCAATGAGCGCCTGCGCTTCGGAGTCCCCGCGGCGGATGTGGGCACGTGCGGTGACGTCGGCCGGAACCAGGGCGAGGCCGCCGTCGAGCCATTGCCGGGCTTGCTCGTTAAGGATCGAGTCGTAGCCTGGCTCGGGTGGGTACACGGCGTTGTACGGCGAGTCCTCCGGGACCACCAGGACCAAGTCCAGGCTGGCGTCCTGGCCGCGGGCCATCGCAATGGCGAGGTGGACGGCGTCGCGACCCCTGGCGTTGGCGGTGTAGCCGACGACGTAGCGCATGATTCTCCTTAAACAGTGCTGCCGGCAGTCCGGGGACGGCACTTCCCCCGGACTGCCGGTGACTGGTTTTGTGGTTTAGACCGCGACCGACGCCAGCTTGTTGGCTTCGACGATGCGTGCTGCGGTGGCCTGGCCCATGCGGACCGCGCCATCGACGTGCTGGTAGCCCTCAGCTGCGAGGTCGGACGAGGACCAGTAGATCGGGCCGACGTTCGCGTGCTGGTCCTTGCCGTAGCGGTGCAGGCCGCCGAGGTCGTAGCTGGAGGCGTACGCGCCGCGGGTCCACTCTTCGGAGCCCCAGTCGGACTCGTAGTAGACCTCGGGAGTCAGGGCCTTGTCGCCGAGGAACCCGGCAATGGATTCCAGGATGGCCTGCTTGCGGTCTTCCGCGCTGAGCTCGAATACGGCGTCGGCCTTTTCATCGGATACGAAGCCCACCAGGGTGCCGCGGGTGTCGCCGTGGTTGGTGTTGTCGTAGACCTCCTGGACCAGCGCACCGGCGCTGAAGCCCGTGCCGGACAGTCCGTCTTCGCGCCAGAACGGCGTCTCGTAGACGGCGTGCACCTTGATGACCAGGCCCAGGGACTGGTGCTGGTGCATCTGGTGCTGGCGACGCGGCAGCGGCGGGTTGAAGGAAACGCGGGAGTACAGGTTCGGCGGGACAGCCATGATCACGTAACGGGCGCTGACCGTCGCACCGTCGGAAACGACGGTGACGTTGTTGTCTTCCCAGTTGATGCTGCGCACCGGGCTGTTGAGAACGACGTCGGAACCCAACTCGGCTGCCTGCAGCAGGGAAACCTGCTGCATGCCGCCGATCACGCGCTTGTCCAGGATGAAATCCTCATCCGTCAGGTGCGTGAAGGAGCCGGCAGAAGCGGCCATAAGGATCGCCTGCAGGGCCGAGAAGGCGTGGGCGGGCTTGGTGAGCATGCCACCGGCGATGAACAGGCCGATGTTGTTGCAGGCTTCCTCGTCATTCGAGTTCTGGCGGAGCCAGTGGTGGAAGGAGATGGTGTCCAGCTCGCGGGCCTTGGGGTGTGCCCAGGGTTCGGAGGGACCGATCTCCGCAGCGAGCTCATCCAGGATGGCGACGAGCTTGTCCATTTCGGCCTTGGTGGTCTCGTCGACCGGGAACGTGTCGCCGGTGTAGCGGGTGGCCTTGCCGTCTGCGCCGATGTAGACGGATTCGCCATCGCGGTAGCGCGAGTACATTTTCAGGCCGAGCTCGTCCAGCAGGTCCATGAGGGCCGTCTGGTCGGGGGAAACCCACTGGCCGCCGATCTCCAGCATGGCGCCGTCGATGGTGTCGGTCCAGGTACGGCCGCCCACGCGATCGCGCGCTTCGAGCACTGCGACGCTGAGTCCGGCCTTCTTCAATTCGCGTGCCGCCGTCAACCCTGACGGTCCGGCACCGACGATCACAACGTCGCGATCAAGATTCTGCATGATGTCCTCTCCGTGGCCGTCCGTTGGTGGCTGACCAATAAATGAATGGCATTCATTTATATCCATAGTAGCGGCTGAGTGAGCGGCTGGGAAGGGCCGGTGGAATAATGCTGGGGACACAGGCAGCAGAAAGGCTCCCGATGCCCGCACCAACCCCAGCCCCCTCCGCGACCTCCCGGCGGCGGGCCGGCCGACCAACGGCGGCGGTCCTGGACCAGGACGGCATTACGACGGCGGCGCTCACCTTGATCAGCAGCAAGGGTTACGACGGACTCACCATGGCGGCATTGGCCCGCTCCCTGGGGGTTGCCCCGTCCGCCCTGTACAACCACGTCTCCTCCAAGGATGACGTGCTGGTGCTGCTTGAAGACCACCTGGCAGCAATGGTGGATGTCTCAGCCTTCGGGGTGGAGCCGTGGGACGTTGCCATACGGCGCTGGGCATGGTCCTACCGCGATGTCTTCTCCGAGCACACTCCCCTGATCCCCATCATCGCCGTATTGCCGGTAGCCAACGCCCCCAAGACCCTCGCCATGTACGAGGCCGTGACCGCCGGCTTCCGTGACGCCGGCTTCCCCGAGGACCGCATCATTTCAGCGATTGTGGCGCTGGAAGCCTTCGTGTTCGGCGCCGCTTACGACGTCACCGCTCCCGAGGACATTTTCGACGCCGGCGACCTCGCCGAGGACGTCCCGAACTTCACCTCCGCCGTGGACCGGCTGTCCCTGGCAGGCCACGAACGACCCACGGATACAGCCTTCAGTCTGGGACTTGAAGCGTTGATCGCAGGCTTTGGAGCGATGCGGGCGTAAGTTGCCTAGGCTGGGTCCATGACTGAAGCGCTGGATGAGGGCCCTTTTTACCACGGCACGAAAGCTGAAGTCCGGGCGGGCGACATTCTCTCGCCGGGGTATCGCTCGAACTACAAGCCCGACGTCGTCATGAACCATATCTACTTCACTGCCCTGCGCGACGGGGCCGGACTGGCGGCGGAGCTCGCCGTCGAACTGGCGTCCGGCGACGGTGAGCCGCACGTCTATCTCGTGGAACCCACGGGTCCCTACGAGAACGACCCCAACGTGACGGACAAGAAGTTCCCCGGAAATCCCACGCGCTCCTACCGCAGTACTTTTCCACTCAGGGTCGTCGAGGAAGTCACCGACTGGACTCGACTTACCCCCGAAGCACTAGAGATGTGGCGGGAGCGGCTTGCCGCAATCCGGGCTGATGAGCGGGCAGAAATCATCAACTAAAGGCGCCTCGACACTTCATTGCCAAGATAGTGCAGTATGCTGCACTACATGGAAGACAGTGCAGAGAGCCTGGCTCGCGCCATTGGAGAGCGCGTCAAGCAAGAACGCAAGGGCCGCGACTGGACGCTCGACAAGTTGGCCGAACTCGCCGGCGTGAGCCGCAGGATGCTGGTCAACGTAGAGCAAGGCGCCGTGAATCCGAGCATCGGAACCCTCCTTCGGATCAGTGACGCCCTGGGAGTGGGCTTGCCTGCGCTTGTCGAGCCGCCGGCACCCCGGGCGGCCAGGATCACCCGTTCAGGTGAAGGCGCGCTACTCTGGACCGGCCCGTCGGGCGGCCGCGGCGTGCTGGTCGCGGGCACTGAGTCTCCCGACGTCGTCGAGCTGTGGGACTGGACGCTGGCACCCGGGGAACTGCACGGGAGCGAGGCACACTCCGCGGGAACGCGCGAGCTGCTGCAGGTGCAGGAAGGTGCCCTCACCATAGAGATCGAGACAGAGAGCTACGAGCTCAGCGCTGGCGATGCCCTCACTTTCCGCAGCGATGTCCCGCATTCATATGCCAACCCCGGCATATCTCCGTCCCGCTTCACGCTGGCGGTCTTCGAACCCGGGGTCGGAGCGGGACACCGAACGGAGGCTCCCAATGCGTAACCGCCTGTCCGGAGCAATTGGTGGACTTCCGCCTTGGTCCATGGCTGTTGCCGCCATGATGGCGGTTCAACTATCCAACGCCCTGTCGGTAAGCGTGATCGGTCAGATCGGACCGGCAGGTACAGCATGGATGCGCATGTGCTTTGGAGTCGTTTTCCTGTGGATGGTCAGTCGGCCGGCCATCCGGTCCCTGCGCCGCCGCGATTTGCCGGCGTTGATTGCCCTCGGCGTTGTCACGGGTTTCATGACCACGTTCTTCCTTGCCGCCGTCGAGCGTATTCCGCTGGGAACCGCCGTCGCGATCGAATTCCTGGGACCCCTCACGGTGGCCGGCATCATGAGTCACCGCCGAAAGGCGCTGGTGTGGCCGCTGCTGGCCTTCATCGGCGTGGTTCTGCTGACGGAACCCTGGCATGGCGCGATCGACCTGGCCGGAGTGGGATTCGCCTTGGCGGCCGGTGTTTGCTGGGGCCTGTACAACGTGCTGACGCAGCATGTGGGTGATCGATTCTCGGGCATCAGCGGGTTGTCGCTCACCATTCCGGTTGCCGCGTTGGCCACCCTGCCCTTTGGGTTGCCGCAGGTACTGGGTGGCTCGCTTGAGTGGTGGGTTCTGCCGATGGCCGCGGGGATCGCGCTGATTACTCCAGTGATCGCTTTTGGTTTGGAAATGCTGGCCTTGCGGCGCATGACCCACACCGCTTTTGGCACACTGCTGTCCATTGAGCCTGCTTTTGGCGTGCTCATCGGCCTGCTGGTGCTGGCGCAGTCGCCCACGCTGATGCAGCTTGTTGGGGTTGCGCTGGTGGTGGTGGCTGGGACGGCGGCGCAGCAGGATGGGAAGCGTGCGCCTAAGCCGGTAGTGACGACGGATGTACCGGCGGCGCCTGGTGGCGTGAGGAACGGAGAGGGACGCGTTGGAAGCTAGTTGAGGACGGGCGCTCTGCGAGCGGTGATCGAATCGGACCGCGATAGTAGGGTTCGGGGTGAACCGGACGAGCAGGCTTGTAGGTGAAGGGAGAACCGTGATCTCAGCGCTAAACCAACTCGTCGATTTTATCGATGGTCACCTCACCGAGGAGATCAATATTGATGACTTGGCGGTCAGGCTCGGCATGACGGAGTACCACCTCCGCCGAATGTTCTCATCACTGGCGGGCATGCCGCTCTCCGAGTACGTCCGCAGACGCCGGATGACGGTGGCTGCAACGGACGTTCTCGGGACGGGCGACCTGCTGGCTATCGCTGTGCGGTATGGCTACGGCTCAACGGAGGCTTTTAGCCGGGCATTCCGATCAGTACACGGCGTCGGTCCGAGCGACGTGCGCCGGAACGGCGGCCCCCTTCGCACACAACCGCAGCTCAGGTTCCGCCTGACCGTAGAAGGGAACACCACAATGGACACTCGCATCGCAGAACGGCCGGCATTCAAACTCATCGGTCGTTCGGCACGTGTACCGCTTATACACAACGGCCCAAACCCGCACATCCAGGCACACATCGCCTCACTGCCAATAGCAGAGCACGCCCGGCTCAAGGAATTGAGCAACACCGACCCCGGTGGCCTGCTCCAGGTGAGCGCCGACGTAGACCCGGACTATAAGGAGGGCAGCGAGCTGACCTACCTTCATGGGGTCGCCGTCACCGAATCGACACCCGCGCCCCAGGAGCTCGACGCGATCGAGGTTCCCGCGGGCATCTGGGCGGTGTTCCATGCCGAAGGGGCTTACCCGGAGGTTCTTCAGTCCACGTGGGCCTCCACTGCCACCGATTGGTTCCCCTCCAATCCGTGGCGGCTCCGTCCAGGACCAGCGATTGTGGCAGTCCTCGACCGCGCGGAGGACTTCAGCACAGCGAGCTGCGAACTGTGGCTCCCTGTGGAACGCGGCTGAAGGATCAGCCCGCCGGCAGGCCAATGGCCATACCGGCGGGCTCCTCCGGAAACATCATCTCTTGTAGAACAAGTATTCAACTTGTATCCTAAGTAAAACTACTTAGGAGACCCCGTGAGCACCGTCGACCTCATCCGGCACGTCAAACTGTCCACCGCGAGATTGCCCCTCGCCGTACCCATCAGCGACGCCAAAGTTTTCACCGGGCGCCAGAAGCCGATGACGGAGGTTGTTTTCCTGTTCGCCGAGATCACCACCGAACAGGGCCACAGCGGCGTCGGTTTCAGCTACTCCAAACGCGCCGGCGGACCCGCCCAGTATGCCCATGCCAAGGAAGTCGCCGAGGGCATCATCGGCGAGGACCCCAACGACATTGGCAAGATCTACACCAAGCTCCTCTGGGCCGGCGCGTCCGTCGGAAGGTCAGGCGTGGCAACACAGGCGTTGGCCGCCGTCGACATCGCCCTCTACGACCTCAAAGCCAAACGCGCAGGCCTCCCCTTGGCCAAACTCCTGGGCTCTTACCGCGACTCCGTCCAGACCTACAACACCTCCGGCGGCTTCCTCAACGCCACCTTGGAGGAGGTCAAAGCACGTGCCACGCAGTCCCTCGAGAAGGGCATCGGCGGGATCAAAATCAAGGTTGGCCTGCCCGATTCCACGGAAGACCTTCGCCGCGTGGCCGGGATCCGGGAGCACATCGGCTGGGACGTGCCGCTTATGGTGGACGCCAACCAGCAGTGGGACCGTGCCACCGCCCTGCGCATGGGCCGCCAGTTGGAAGAGTTCAACCTCATCTGGATCGAAGAACCACTGGATGCCTACGACTTCGAAGGTCACGCACACCTCGCGCAGATTCTGGACACCCCCATTGCCACGGGCGAGATGCTGGCCTCCGTCGCCGAACACAAGGGCCTCATCAACGCCAACAGCTGCGACATCATCCAGCCTGATGCGCCGCGCGTAGGCGGCATCACCCAGTTCCTGCGCCTCGCCGCCCTGGCAGATGAGAGGGGCCTTGGCCTGGCGCCGCATTTCGCCATGGAAATCCACCTGCACCTGGCGGCTGCCTATCCACGTGAACCTTGGGTGGAGCACTTCGACTGGTTGGACCCGCTCTTTGAGGAACGGTTGGAGACCAAGAATGGCCGCATGATCGTCCCGGACCGTCCCGGACTTGGCGTCACCTTAAGCCATCAGGCCCGTGCGTGGACCACCGAATCCGTGGAGTTCGGCGCGTAATCTGGAACCCATGAGCCGAAACCTGACCGCGGATCTCGCCGCCGACCTCCGCAACCGCATCGTCGACGGCGTCATCCAGCCAGGTGAAAAGCTCCCCAGCGAAAACACCCTCATCAGCGAGTTCGGGGTGAGCAGGACCGTGGTCCGCTCCGCCCTGACCCGGCTGCAAGCCGAGGGCCTTGTGGAAACCGAACGCGGACGCGGCAGCTTCGCGCTGACTCCCCCCGCGGAAGGCCCAACACAAGCGCCGGGAACGCGGCCGGTATCCAGCATGGAAGAACGGCTTCAGATGCTGGACTTCCGGATCGGCGTCGAAACCGAGGCGGCGGCCCTTGCGGCCAGGAACCACAGCGAGCTGCAACTGAAAGCAGTCCACGGCGCCTTGGAGCAGTTCACAGCGAACGCCGCCCACCCGGCGCACGCCATGAAGGCGGATTTCGAATTCCACCGCGCCGTCGCCGCCGCCTCCGGCAATCCCTTTTATACGGACTGCATTACCGCCCTAGGCCAAACCATGATCGCCATGCCCCGCCCGCGCCTCGTCGCGGGGGACGACCAAGAAAGCCGCGACCGCTTCGACCACGTGATCCACGAGCACTCCTCCATCTACGCGGCAATCGCGGAGCGCGATCCCGTGGCTGCCGCGGCCGCCATGCGCCTCCACCTCAGCAACTCACGACGCCGGCTCACGGGTTCCGCGCGCGACTGACCTCCCAGCGGCGGGCCCAACTGTCACATGACGTTTTACGTGTTCCCGCGAGGAAACATTTCGTCCTTTAGCGACGCCGTTTAACGGAATTGGAATCCCCACGTCGTCCCATTGAGAACTATTGATTGAAGTTTCACGAAACTGGCATCCGAATTCCAAGGACCGGTAATTTTTTGATGACCCAGTCATTTTATGGACCGGGATATCCATCAAAGCCTTTGGGTGCTTCGTTGCAGGGACTTCTGTCTTGTCATGCACCCGGACAGAAAGCACCCCGGCATGACAACTCAGCAGACCGAAGCATCAACCATCCACGCCTACCTTGGGCAGCTGCCGAAAAGCATCGAGGTCATCGAACCCGGCACGCAGACCATCCGCTACAGCCACGACGCCGCCACCGCCAAAACTGTGCCGACAGCCCAAACAGAAGGGCCCGCCGTCGTCCTCCCTGCGTCAGCGGACGAAGTCCAAGAGGCAGTAAGGCTCGCCGCGGAACTCGGCGTTACGGTAGTCCCCCGCGGGGCCGGCAGCGGCCTGTCGGGCGGGGCGACTGCCAGGGTAAATCAGGTGGTCATTTCCACGGAAAAGCTCAATCGGATTATCGAAGTTTCACCGCTGGACGAGGTCGCCGTTGTTGAACCTGGCGTCATCAATGCCGAACTCAACAAATACCTCGAGCCCTACGGCCTTTTCTACGCACCGGATCCTGCAAGTTTTGACATTTCCTCAATCGGCGGGAATATCGCCACCAACGCCGGCGGGCTGCGGTGCGCCAAGTACGGGGTGACCCGCGAATCCATTCTGTCCCTCGACGTCGTACTCGCCGACGGAAGCCTCATCACCGTAGGGCACCGTTCCATCAAGGGCGTCACGGGCCTGGATCTCACCTCGCTGTTTGTCGGTTCCGAGGGCATCCTCGGCATCGTCGTGAGCGCTACAGTGAGGCTCCGCCCCATCCCCGTCGCCCGGAAAACCGTCAGCGCTTTCTTCGACACCACGGCCCAGGGAACGGAGGGCCTGGCAGCCATCACGCTCTCGCCCGTACGCCCGGCGGCCATCGAGTTTTTCGACACCCCGAGCCTGCACAACATCGACGCCCACTCCGGTACTGCGCTCCGTGAGCGCGGCGGTGCGCTGATCCTGATCGAACTGGACGGCTTCGGCATCGGCGACCAAGCTGCCGCACTGGCGACGGCGCTCACTGCTGCCGGCGGTCGGGTCACCGTGGAAGCCGACGACGACGGCGTGCGGCTTTGGGAACTGCGGCGCAGCGGCCGAGGCCTCCCACAGGACAAGTGGTACATCGGCGAGGACATCGCCGTACCGAAATCCCAACTCGGCAACGTCTACGCCGCTTTCCCCGCGCTTGAAGCCCGCTTCGGCGTCGATATTTCCGCAGTGTCGCACGCCGGCGACGGGAACCTTCATCCGCTCATCACCTTGGACAAGACGCCCGACGACGGCCCCAACCCGCCTGCCGCGCTGCAGGAAGCGGCCACTGAACTCGTGAAGGTGGCGCTCTCGCTCGGCGGAACCGTCACCGGCGAACACGGCGTGGGCTCCATCAAGAAGGAGTGGGCCGCACTGGAACTTTCCCAGCGCAGCCGCGAACTCCAGCACGCCATCAAAGCAGCGATCGACCCCCAGCAGCTGCTGAACCCCGGCAAGGCCATCTAGCCAATCAGTAAAACCCGGCCACCCCAACGGCCACACCCAACGCATCCCAGGAGAATCCATGAACACCTTCGCAACCCCTGAATTCCGCAGGCGCACCTTCCTTGCAGGCCTCGGCGCCCTGTCCACGTCGGCCTTGATCACAGCCTGCGGCGGGCCAACCGCCAGCACCGGCGCGAACGGGGGCACCCCGGTGGAAGGCGGGAACGTCACCTTCCTGATCCAGGGCTACGACACCGGCTGGGTCCCCAGCAAGACCGCTATCTCCAGCTATGAGGGAAACCTCTGGGGCCAGATCACGGACAAGCTGGTCTACGTCAACGAAAAGGGCGAGCTCAGCCCCTGGGTTGCCGAGAAGTGGGAGGAGCTCAACGGGGCCAAGGACTTTGTCCTGCACCTGAAGGAAGGCGTGACCTTCTCGGACGGAACCCCGCTGGATGCTGCAGCCGTGGTCACCAACCTGAACGCCTGGGCCAAGGGCGACTCTGCGCGCGGCATCAGCAAGGTTGGCCTGTTCCCTTCCACCAACTTCGCCTCCGCCGAAGCCACCGATCCCAAAACGGTCAAGGTCAGCTTCTCCTCTCCGGCCCTCGGCTTCATTGCCACGCTGGCCTACCACGGCTGCATCCTGCTCTCGCCGAAGACCCTGGCATTGCCGGTTGAAGCGCAGGCGGACCTCAGCCAGGAAATTGGCAGCGGTCCGTTTGTGGTCAAGTCCTGGAAGCAGGGCGACAGCTACGTCCTGGAGAAGCGCAAGGACTACAACTGGGGCCCGGCGGCGCTCGGTCACACGGGTCCGGCCCGCTTGGACACCATCACATACAAGGTCATCAAGGACACCTCGGTCCGTACCTCCACCGTGGTTTCGGGCCAGGCAGATGTTGCCTTCAACGTTGAGCCGCAGGAGATCGAATCCCTCAAGGCCCAGGGCTTTACCGTCGGCACACCCCGCTACCTCGGCTTCGTGGACGGCTTCCAGGTGAACACCACGGCCTTCCCCACCAACGAACTCGCCGTCCGCCAGGCCATCCAACACGGCATCGACCGCGAAGAGATCCGCAAGACCGTCTACACCGACGACTGGAACGCTGCCACCACCTTCATCCAGGGCAACGTCCCCGAAGCCGGCGACTTCAGCGACTCCTTCAAGTTCGATCCCGAGAAGGCCAACAAAGTGCTCGACGACGCCGGCTGGGCCAAGGGCTCCGATGGCTACCGGTCCAAGGACGGCAAAACCCTCGAATTCACGCTCACGCCCAACCCCTACGTCCCCTCCACCAAGGCCGAGGACGAACTCATCGCCCAGCAGCTGAAGAAGGTAGGCATCAAGGTCAACCTCAAGGTGGTGGACGTTGCGGGCTACGCAGCCATCCAGGCCAGCAAGCCGCCGCTGTTCCAGACCTCCCGCAGCTTCGTCGACGTCGGCACGGTCGCCGGTGTCCTGACCAGCCAGAACAAGGGCGAGGACTGGTTCAGCGTCGGAACCAGCGACCAAAAGCTGAACGACCTCTCGACGGCGATCGCTACCGCTTCGGACAGGGCCTCCCGTGAGAAGGTTGCCGACGAACTGCAGAAGTACGTCCTGGACCAGGGCTACTTTGTTCCCCTTAACCAGTTGGTCCAGCGCCTGTACCTGATCAGCCCGAAGATCAAGGACGTCCAGTACAACGGCCTGGCCTACGCCAACTTCTACACCGCCTGGATTTCACAGTGACCAGCGATTACAAGCGCTTTGCCCTCACGCGTGTGGGCCAGGCGGTCATCGTTGTCCTCCTCGCCTATGTCCTGACGTTCCTGGTCATCAGCGTGCTCCCAGGTGACGCGATCACCAACACGCTCCGCGACCCGCAGCACGGCCTCAGCGAGGAGGACATCCAGCGGATCGTGGCCTTCTATGGGCTCGATCAACCGGTGATCGTCCAGCTCCTCCTGTCATTGGGCCGCTTCCTGACAGGTGAGCTCGGGTTTTCGCTGCAGTCCAACCTGCCGGTGACCCAGATTGTCGGGGATGCCCTGCCTTCCACCCTTACACTGGCCTCGAGTGCCCTGGTGATCGCGATCGTCTTCGCCGTGGCCATCGCCTACGGTGCCCAGTACCTTCCCGGGAAGTGGGCCGCGATTGTCCGCTCCATCCCGTCGTTCTTCCTGTCCGTGCCGAACTTCGTGATCGGCCTCATCCTGATCGAGTTTTTCGCATTCCGGCTCCATTCGTTCACCACCACCGACCCGAACAGTCCCGTGGCTACGCTCTTTGCGGCCATCACCTTGGCAATTCCCGTCTCGGCTCCCCTGGCCGAGGTGTTGATTGCCAGCCTGGACCACGAATCCCGGCAGGAGTACGCGGTAGTAGCCCGTTCCCGTGGACTGACGGAAGCCAGGCTTTTCGCCAAGCACTTGGTGAAGCCGTCAGCCCTGCCGTCCGTAGCCATGGTGGCCTTGATCGTGGGTGAACTCCTGGGCGGTTCGGTCATCACGGAAACCATCTTCGGACGGGACGGCATCGGCACCGTGGTGCAGAAAGCTGTGACGGGCGAGGACCAACCGGTCCTTCAGGCAGTCGTTTCCCTCTCCGCGGTGGTGTTCGTGGCGGTCAACCTCCTTGCGGACCTCGCGTCACCGTTGCTCGATCCGCGCGTCAAACTCCGGGAGAAGGTAAGCGCATGACCGCCCTGCTCAGCAGTCCCCAGCTCAACAAACAAGAGCCAACCCAGAGGAAGCTGACGGACGGACTTCCCCCGGTCACGGTGATCCTGTCTTTCGCCGTGGTTCTCCTCGTCATCCTGTGGTCCTTGGTACCGGGTATCTTCACGCACTACAGTCCGGTTACCGGCGACACCGCGAGCAAACTGGCCGCACCCAGCGCCGCGCACTGGTTCGGGACCGACTACCTTGGCCGGGACCAGTACGCACGCGTGGTTTACGGCACGGCCTCCTCGGTCACGAGTGCCCTGGTGGCCGTCCTGATCGGCTTGGTAGTGGGCAGCATCATCGGCCTCGCAGCAGGATTCCGCGGCGGCTGGACCGACTCCATCCTTGGCCGCTTGGTCGATGTGCTTCTGGCCATTCCGGGCTTCCTCCTGGCTGTGGTCATCGTCAGTTCCCTGGGTTTCCAGACCATCAACGCGGCCATCGCAACCGGTGTGTCCGCCGTCGCGGTTTTCGCCAGGCTGATGCGCGCCGAAGTGATGCGTGTCCGCGGCGCCACATTCGTCGAAGCGTCCTACCTCGAAGGCGGCAACCGCCTCCACGCCCTGCTGGGACACATCCTGCCCAACGCCTACCGCTCTGTGCTGGTCCTGGCTGTGCTCCAGTTCGGCACGTCCATCCTGATCATCGCGTCCCTGGCTTTCCTCGGCTACGGCGATCCGCCCCCTGCCTCGGACTGGGGCCTGCTGGTGGCCTCCGGCAAAACCTACGTCACGGCACCGTGGCTCGTGTACGCGCCGGCGTTGGTCATCGTCATTACTGTCTTGTCCGTCAACCGCATCAGCCGCTGGCTGCGAAAGGCGAAGTGACATGAGCTCCCTATTAACAGTGCAAGGTTTGTCGATCGCTTACGACCATGCCGCCGTCGTCCATGATGTGTCGTTTTCACTCGCCAAAGGCGAGAGTCTCGCGCTGATCGGCGAGTCGGGTTCGGGCAAGTCGACCGTCGCCAAAGCCGTCCTTCGCCTGCTTCCCCACGGTTCGACCGCCACCGGGACAGTGGAGTTGAACGGCAAGGATCTCCTCTCCCTGCCGGAGAAGCAGTTCCGGCCGTACAGGGGCCGGGAACTCGGGTTCATCCCGCAGGACCCCGCGTCGGCCCTCAATCCGGTGCGGACCATCGGCGCACAAGCTCATGAGGCAGCCGCTCTGCTCGGCGAGACCGATCCCGAGGTGCGACGCCGGAAGATCCTCCACGTGCTGGAGCAGGTTGGCCTTCCCGATCCCGCGCGGGTCTACGACTCCTATCCACACCAGCTCTCCGGCGGCATGCTGCAGCGCGTTCTCATTGCCCTGACCGTGCTGCCGCGGCCGTCCCTGATCGTGGCCGATGAACCCACCTCAGCCTTGGACGTCACCGTTCAAAAGCTGATCCTGGACATGCTGACCGAGCTCCGGAGCGAGTTGGACATCAGCCTGCTCCTCATCACGCACGACCTCGCAATTGCCGCCGAGCGCGCCGATTCCCTGGTGGTCTTGAAGGATGGAGCGGTCCAGGAAAGCGGCGCTTCGCGCGAGATTTTCGCGGCCCCCAGGACCGAGTACGCCAGGAATCTCCAAGCAGACGTCCCGGCCTTGCACCCGGACAGGTACCGGAACCAGCGGCTCGCCACTGATGCAGCGCACGACGGCGTCTCCCGGACGGACGCGGCCGGCCCACCATCTGTTGAGCCCGCCCAGATCGACGTGCGCGCCGTGACAAAACGCTTCACCGCAGGCGGCAAGGAAGTGCTGGCCGTTGATGGGGTCTCGTTCTCCGTTGAACGCGGACGCACCCACGCCTTGGTGGGCGAATCAGGATCGGGCAAGACAACGGCAGTCCGGCTGCTGCTTGGTCTTGAACAAGCGGACGGTGGGGAGATCGCGGTAGCCGGGGAATCGACGTCGGGAAGGTCGCGAGCTGAAGTCCGGGAAATCCGGCGCCATCTCCAGCTGGTGTACCAAAACCCGTTCACGTCACTGGACCCCACGTGGAAGGTCAGCAGGATCATCCGGGAACCCCTGGACCAGTTCGGGGTGGGGACCAAGGCAGAACGGGCCCAACGCGTCCGTGAAGCATTGGATGCGGTGGGCCTTCCCGAATCCGTGGCATCACGCAGGCCCGCGAATCTGTCCGGCGGCCAACGGCAGCGCGTAGCAATCGCCCGCGCGCTCGTGGTGCGTCCCGACGTCGTCGTTCTGGACGAGCCGACGTCCGCACTCGACGTGAGCGTCCAGGCGGGAATCCTGGAGCTGCTGTCCAAGCTGCAGCGCGAACTGGGCCTGACGTATCTGTTCGTTTCCCACGACCTCGCGCTGGTGCGGCAGGTGGCGGACACAGTTTCCGTGCTGCGGCGCGGGCAGGTCGTCGAAGACGGGCCTGTGGAAGACATCTTCCTGCGGCCGCAGCATCCCTATACACAGTCACTCCTGGAGGCGATCCCCTTGGCCGCGCCAGTATCCGACACCAAACAACTAGCGAAGGCATCAGCATGACCGTGAACCTGACCACCACCCGCAGGCCTGCCCTGATCGAGGCCTTCACGGCACCCAAGGGTTTCGGTGACGCCACCCTGCGCGACAAGCGCGCGGACGCAATCGAACTCCTGGGTGGCATTCCGGATCCGGGCGTCCTTCCCACCACAGAGATAGCGGAAGCAACAGCCCGTGTATTGGCGCGGCCGGGGGTTCCCGCCCTGCAGTATTCGCGTACGGAAGGCATCTCGCCCTTGCGCGAATGGATCGCCGAGCGTGAAGGGGTGCCTGTGGACCGCATCCTGATCACCAACGGCGGCTTCCATGGCTTGTCCCTGGCGATTCAGGCCGTGGTGGAGCGCGGCGACTTGGTAGCCGTGGACAACCCGATTTTCCCGTTGTTCCTGCGGGGCCTGCAGCTTTCCGACGCCAGGACCCTGCCGGTGTTCGTTGGGCCGCGCGGGCTGGACGTAGACCATCTCAGCGACCTGTTGCGCGGCGGTGCCCGACCATCCGCCCTCTATACAGTGCCGGACTTCCACAACCCCTCGCAGGGCACCCTGCCGGGGGAAGCCCGTGCGGAACTCGTGCGCCTCGCGGAGCACTATGGCTTCGTGATCCTGGCGGACAACCCCTACCGTGAGCTGCGTTTCGCGGGAGAGCAGGAGAGCGTGGAGGAATTCAACAACTCCGACCACGTGCTGCACATTAATACGTTCACCAAAACGCTGGGTCCCGGGCTTCGGCTGGGGTGGACCGTGACCCCCGAGCACCTGTCCCGCGACCTTGTGGCACTTCGCAGCCGCCAGGACTCCCACAGCTCGACGCTGGTCCAGGCGATCATCGGCGAGCTGGTCACGTCCGACCCCGGAATCTTCGACGCCACGCTGAACAAGGCACGTGCCCTCTACCGGAGCCGTGCAGAGACCCTGGTGGCAGCGCTGGACCGGGAAGCACCTGGCGCGTTTGAGTCCGTGCTTCCCGAGGGCGGCCTGTTCCTGTGGCCGCGACTGGCCGACGATGCAGTGGATCCGGACCAGCTGGCAGCGGACGCCAGTGCCGAGGGCGTGGAGTACCAGCGCGGCTCGTTCTTCCCCTCGGGACCGGGAACGGATGCCGACCGCCACCTGCGCCTGGCCTATGGCGACGTCTCCGCCGAAAAGCTGGAAGAGGCCGCAGCACGCCTGGGACGTGCCCTGAAGCGCCAACTCCCCTAGCCGTACCCAACTAGGGACAGCACATGCCCTAATGAGGGCTGATTAGGACGCGTGCTGTCCCCTGGTTGGGTGGGCGGGCAACAAAAAAGCCCCCGATCCGTAGATCGGGGGCTTTTCTTTGCGTGCGCGAGGGGGGATTTGAACCCCCACACCCTTTCGGATACTGGCACCTGAAGCCAGCGCGTCTGCCGTTCCGCCACTCGCGCGCAACTTCTTTTTCCGGATCTTGACTGGTTTCCCAGCTTCGCTTCCTTCAAAAGCAGCGAGATCAAGCATAACGGACATGCGGAGCAAAACACCAATCGAGCCGCGTGCCACGCCTTGGAAAGGGGACAAATACCTATGAATCCGCGGAAATTCAAGGTTTTTTCACCCCCCGGGATCCCCGCCAACGCGGGCCACGGCCGAACTTTTCCGGGGCACAAGGCGTTGTGGATTAAGGTCATTCCCAGTCAGTCCCAGTAGTATCGGGAAGTGGAAGGGCCGCTCGGCACTCACTTTGGTGTGTGCACAGACGGACCAGCAGCAGGAGTATCGGACCAGGCACAGCAGGTGCCGCGGCAAGGAAAGGAGAAGGAACATGGGTTTGCTGGACAAAGTCGAGCGCGGCATTGAAAAAGCCGTCCGCAACGTCTTCTCCACAGGGTCGCGGGCACGGGTTGAGCCGGTGGAAATCGCGAGCAAACTGAGGCGGGAACTGGACAACCAGTCCATCACTATTTCCGCCGGACGTACGCTCGCTCCCAATGTTTTCGATGTCCTGCTCAGCGATGAGGATTTCGCCCGGGCCCAGGAGTGGGGAACGCCGCTCGCCGAGGAACTGTGCGACGTCGTCATCCAACACGTTCGCAGCCAGGGCTACACGCTCCAGGGAGCTGTCAGGATCTCGTTCCGTCGAAACGACGAAGAACGGGCAGGCCACTTCGAAATTGCTTCCCGGACTGAGAAGTCGTCCGGCGATGGGACTCCTGCACCGCAGCCTCCCCGCGCCAATGTTCCCGCAGCCCCGGCCCGGCAGCCCACGCGCCTCCAGCCTGTTTTGGACATCAACGGCCAGCGGTACTCACTCAACGCCCCGAGCGTCGTGCTGGGCCGCTCTTCGGAAGCTGACATCCTGGTGGATGACACCGGTGTTTCGCGGAAGCACCTTGAAGTGCGCACCGAACACGGCAGTACATGGGCTGTGGACCTCGGCTCTACGAACGGCAGCTACGTCAACGGACACAAGGTAAACGGCAGCGTGGAGCTTACAGACGGCTCAACCATCACGATGGGACGTACCAAGATTATTTTCCGCCTCCTCCCCCAGACCCCGGGTGGCCACGCGTGAACGATGTCAGCGAACTGACCATTACAGCGCTTCGCTTTGGATTCCTCCTGCTGCTGTGGATTCTGATCTTCAGCATCGTGTCCACCATGCGCCGTGACTTCCAGATCGGCCGCAAGGCCGTGACCGGAGTCCCCACGGCACGCGAAGTCCGCAAACATCCGGAACTGGCCGCTTCGCCACCGCCGGCCATCCAGCACGCCCGCAAGCTCGTTGTCACCGAGGGGCCCCTCAAGGGCACCACGGTTCCCCTCGCCGCCAGCCCGATCCTGCTCGGCCGCGCACAGGAAGCAACGTTGGTCCTGGAGGATGACTACGCCTCCGGACGGCATGCGCGTTTGTTCCCGCAGGGCAGCCGGTGGTTCATCGAGGACCTCGGCTCAACCAACGGCACCTACCTGGCCGATCAGCAGCTCACGCGCGCTTTGCCGGTGGAGCTCGGTGTCCCCGTGAGAATCGGCAAGACGGTCATTGAATTGAGGCCATAGTCCATGGCCTCTCCCGAGACCCCCAAGGACAAGGAACAGCCCGCGGAGCGCCCGTTGATCATGCGCTACGCGGCGCGTTCCGACGTCGGCCGGATCCGCTCCAAGAATGACGACTCCGCTTACGTGGGCCGCCATCTGGCAGTGGTTGCCGACGGCATGGGTGGACATGCCGGCGGCGATGTCGCCTCCGCTTCGACGGTCCTGGACATGATCCACCTGGATCATGACGACTACCCCGACGGCGCCGACACCGTCCTGGCTGACGAGATCCAAACGGCCAACTCCCTCCTCTCTGAGCTCGTCCACCAGAATCCCAAGCTGTCCGGCATGGGTACGACGGTTACGGCTTTGCTCCTTGAGGACCGCAAGCTCCACTTCGCCCACATCGGCGATTCCCGCGCGTATCGCCTGCGCAACAAGAAGTTCGAGCAGATCAGCATTGACCACACCTTCGTCCAGCGACTCATTGACGAGGGCCGGCTCCGTCCCGAAGAAGCAGAGACCCATCCGCACAAGAACGTCCTGATGCGCGTTCTCGGAGACGTTGACGCCAGCCCGGAGTTGGATCTGGACGTCCTGGACGTCGAGGCCGGCGAACGCTGGCTGCTGTGCTCCGACGGCTTGAATTATGTGGCGGGACACGTTGTGGAGCGCGTGGTCCGTGAAACCAAGGACCTGCGCGAATGTGCGGAGATCCTGGTGGACCTGACGCTCGAGGCCGGCGCCCCGGACAACGTCACCGTTGTCATGCTGGAAATCGCCGAGGAAACGGTCGACGACGTCAACACGGCCGCCGTCGACGTCGTACCGGCCGCGGCGCTTGCCGCCGTCGATGAACCGGACGCTGTCACGGCCACCAAGGCCGCCGACGAACCGCCGGCAGGCAAGGCCTCCGGGGCCGCCTCAGCATCAAAGACGAAGGCCGGCAAGGAGACAGACTCAGGAGCGTCTTCCGCTGACGACAAGCGGTCCACTGACGGTGGGCAGACAGAAGGCACGGAAAAGGCGGACGGGTCGTCCGAAGATTCCGAATCAGCCGACGAACCTCCCGCGACCACCGATCCGCACCTTGGCGAACACCTGTCAGCGGAAGTTCTGCGCGAAGAACTGGCCAGCCGCCCGCACGAATTGGTGGGTGCCGCGGCCACGGCAGCAGAAACCGGATCCATCCCCACCGTTGCCGGCCGCACGGTCGCACGTCGGGCCGCCACAGTCCTGACGCACAAGGCCGAGCAGGACCGCGCCGAGATCGAGGAGCCTCCGCGTCGCCGCAACCGCTGGCTGATGCCCGCCGTCGCCGCATTTGTGGTCCTCGGCGTCGTGGTTGGCCTCTGGCTTGGCTATGCCTGGACGCAGACGCGCTATTACGTGGGTGAATACGACCAGCGCGTTGCCATCTTCAACGGTATTTCCCAGAGGCTTGGCCCCATCCAGCTGTCCCGGCTGGAAGCAGTGACCGATGTCAGGGTCGATTCCTTGCCCGAGTACGGCCAGCAAAGCGTTCGCCAGACCGTCCCGGCCGGTGACCTCCACGATGCCCAGCTCATTGTGGAAAACCTGAAGCAGTATGGCAGCGCCTCGGTGAATTGCCCCAGCACCTCGCCGACCGGCACGGCTACGCCCAAGCCATCAACGACGCCGACCCCAACAGCCACGGTGCCGATTCCAAGCACGGCGGCCGTTGCCAGCCCCACGCCTTCGCCCGTACCAACTCCCTGTGAGGGGGCAAAATGATCCAGACTGAAACCGCCCCCAAGCCCCGCCGGAACGTCGAGCTGCTGCTTATCGTGCTGGCCCTCGCCGTGGGAATCGGCGCCAGCGCCCTGGTCAGCCTCAATTCCGGGAAGGGACTCGACAGCGACTTCTGGTTCCAGTCGAGCCTGCTCGCTGTTGCAGCTTTCGCGTTCCACGTAGTCCTCCGCCTGCGGGCGAAGTATGCCGATCCGGTAATACTTCCAATCGTAGTGGCCCTCAACGGTCTCGGCCTGGCACTGATCCACCGCATGGATGGCCCCGGCGACGATACCGGCAACAACCAGCTCCGCTGGACGCTCATTGCCATGGCGGTGTCCATCGCCGTGATCTGGTTCCTCAAGGACCACCGCGTTCTTCGCCGCTTTACCTACATCTCGCTGGCAGCCAGCGCCTTGCTGCTGGTCCTGCCCTTGGTACCGGGCATCTCTGCCGGCGAGGTGCTGGGCGCAAGCGTATGGATCCGCATCGGGCCCATGACCTTCCAGCCGGGCGAAATCGCCAAGATCACCCTGGCCATATTCTTCGCCGGTTATCTTTCCTCCAACAGGGACCTCATCCTCCTGGCAGGCCGCAAGATCGGTCCCATGCAGTTCCCGCGTTTCAAGGACCTGGGTCCGATGATCACCGCTTGGCTCGTGAGCATCGGCGTCCTGGTCTTCCAGCGCGACCTGGGCTCCTCGGTCCTCTTCTTCGGACTTTTCATCGTGATGATCTACGTGGCCACCAGCCGCATCTCCTGGGTGGTCATTGGCCTTGCGTTGATCCTCGGCGGTGGTTTCATTGCGTCGAAAATCTTCTCCCACGTCGCCTTCAGGATCGACAGCTGGATCAACGCCTTTACCCCCGAGGTCTTCGGCAGGTCACCGGGCGGCAGCGGACAGATTGTCCAAGGCCTGTTCGGCATGGCAGATGGTGGCCTGGTGGGAACCGGGCTTGGCCAGGGCAGGCCGGACCTGGTGCCGTTCGCCAACAGTGACATGATCGTGGCCCTCATTGGCGAGGAACTGGGCCTGATCGGCCTCTTCGCCGTCGTCATGCTCTACATGCTGCTCTTCACCCGTGGTTTCCGTGCAGCCCTCGGAACACGCGATGCCTTCGGAAAGCTCTTGGCTTGCGGCTTGTCGTTCGCCATTGCCCTCCAATGCTTCGTGGTCATCGGTGGCGTCACCCGGCTCATTCCCTTGACCGGCCTGACCACGCCGTTCCTGGCGGCCGGAGGTTCATCCCTTTTGGCCAACTGGATCATCGTCGGGCTGCTGCTCATGATCTCCAATACGGCCCGCGGCCCTGTGGACACCACTCCCATGGTTAACAAGTCCCCCACCACCAGTTCCCAGGGCACAGTCAAAACTGCAACAGGACAGACCCCAAGCGCACCAACAGAGGCGGTGAAGCATCAATGAACCAGGCTATTCGCAGCTCCTGGATGGCCGCCGTCGCCATGTTCGCGTTGATTTTCGGCGCCATCAGCTACGTCCAGGTCATTGGCGCGGACGACCTCAACGCCAACCCCTGGAACCAGCGCGCCATCCTGGCGACCTTCTGCAATGAACGCGGTGCAATCATCGTGGGCGGGAAGCCGGTGGCGGAGTCCGTGCCGGGAACAGAATCCTGCGCGTTCCAGCGCTCCTACCCCCAGCCTGAGCTTTACGCAGGCGTCACCGGGTTCTTCTCCAGGGGCTTTGGATCCACAGGTCTTGAACAGTCCATGGGCGAGACACTGGCGGGCAATTCGGACCAGCTGTTCCTGGACCGCATCAGCCAGATGTTCCTGGGCAAGGAGCCCAAGGGTGCCTCAGTTGAGCTGACCTTGGATCCTGCCATCCAGAAACTGGCTTACGACCTCATTCCTGACGGGCAGCGTGGCTCAATCGTCGTCACCAACCCGAAGACCGGGGCCATCCTTGCCATGGTCTCCAAGCCGTCATACGACCCCAACCTGATAGCCACGCACGACACCGCTGCCGCGGAGGCGAACATGGCCAAGCTGAACCAGGTCCCGGGCATCAACCTGAACCAGAATGTCAGCGGCCCCACGGGCAACCTGCTCTCGCCCGGCTCCGTCTTCAAGCTCATTGACACTGCGGCAGCCCTGAACTCGGGCAAGTACAACAAGGACAGCGAGCTGCCGAACCCCAGCAGCCTCCCGCTTCCGGGTTCGAACGCCAGCCTCCCCAACTATGCCGGCGGTAACTGCAACGTCCGGGAGACGGCGTCGTTCGCTTTTGCTTTGGAGCAGTCCTGCAACACGCCGTTCGCCAGCATCGCACTGGACCTCGGCCAGGACGCAATCCGCCAACAGGCTGAAAAGTTCGGCTTCGGCGAGACCTTCGGCGACCAGCTCAAGCTCCAGCAAGCCAAGAGTGTGTTCCCCAAGGACCTGGACCAGGCCCAGCTGGCCCAGTCCTCGGTGGGTCAGCGCGACGTGAAGGCCACGCCGCTGCAGATCAACATGATGACGGCCGCCATCGCCAACGGCGGTGTGCAGATGAAACCCAACCTGGTTCAAACGGTGCGCGCTCCCGACCTCCGTGTCATCAGCGAAACCAAGCCCGAACCGCTGCGCACCAGCACCACCCAGCCGATTGCCAGCCAGATCACCGAGTGGATGACCAGTGCCGTGGACAACGGCATCGCCAAGGGCGCGGCCGTTCCCGGCATCAAGGTGGCCGGCAAGACCGGCACGGCCGAACTCGGGGATTCCGGTGTGAACAACTCTTGGTTTACCGGGTTCGCCCCGGCAAACGACCCGCAAGTAGCCGTCACCATCGTCATGGAAGGTGTGGACGTGCTCAGCGGTGCCCAGCTAACCAGTCCGAACGCGAAGAAGATTTTTGAGGCGGTGTTGAATAAGTGAGGCCTACTTCGGGAATCACACTCGGCGGCAGGTTCCAGCTGACCAGTCGCATTGCGATTGGTGGCATGGGCGAGGTCTGGAAGGCCAAGGACCAGATCCTTGGCCGGATCGTGGCCATCAAGGTGCTCAAGGAGGAATACACGGGGGACCCCGGCTTCCTGCAGCGCTTCCGTGCCGAGGCGCGCCACACAGCCCTCCTTAACCACGTGGGCATTGCCAATGTCTTCGATTACGGCGAGGAAGCCGGCTCCGCCTATCTCGTGATGGAGCTCGTGCCCGGGCACCCTCTCAGCGGGATCCTGGAGCGCGAGCAGGTGCTGTCCCCGGACATGACGCTCTCCATCATCGCCCAGACCGCCCGCGCCCTTGCCGTGGCCCACGCGCAAGGCCTGGTGCACCGCGACATCAAGCCCGGCAACCTGCTGATCACACCGGACAACCGGGTCAAGGTTACTGACTTTGGCATCGCCCGCCTGGCGGACCAGGTACCGCTGACCCAGACCGGCCAGGTCATGGGTACCGCGCAGTACTTGGCGCCGGAGCAGGCCACGGGCCAGACGGCCACGGGTTCGTCCGACATCTATTCGCTGGGCGTCATCGGTTACGAGTGCCTCACCGGCCACCGTCCGTTCTCCGGCGAATCCCAGATTGCCATCGCCCTGGCCCAGGTCAACGACGCTCCCCCGCCGCTTCCGGACACCCTTCCGGTTCCCGTACGTGCGCTGTTGATGTCCATGCTGGCCAAGGACCCCAAGAACCGGCCGGCCAACGCCATCAAGCTGGCCGAAGCAGCCGAAGCCATCCGCAACGGCGACATCGCCACGGCACACGCCGCCGTCCCCGGAATGCTGTTGTTCGAAGGCGCTACCGGCCCCATCACGGCGCCGGTCAACACCGCAACGGCACCCACCGGCGTCGTCGCTTCGCCGTACGGCAAGGAGCAATCGTCGACGGCGACCTCCGCGCTTCCGGTGCTGGGCGCCGGCGCAGCCGGAGCTGCTGTGGGAGCCGCCGCGGCTTCCGCCGACAACCCCCTGACGCGTGCCAACGCCCTGGAGGCAGAGCGGCAGCTGAACGACGATGAAGAAGTCATCTACAGCGATGACGAGCGCTACGACGATCCGGAACCGGAACGCAAAAAACGCAGCCCGTGGACGTGGCCGCTTGTCGCGCTGATCCTTCTGGTGTTGTTCGCGCTGATTGGTTTCCTGATTTCGCAGTCCGGATTCTTCTCGCCGAGCCCTTCGCCCAGCCAGTCGACGTCGGCCAGCACCAGCCGCTCGCCCAGCCCCACGTCGTCGTCGGCCACTCCGTCGCCAACGCCGACCCAGACCTCTGAAGCGCCGTCGCCCACCCAGTCGACCCCGCAGAAGATCAACATCATCCCGGAGGAATTCCAGGGACAACCATTCGAGACGGTCAGCGCCAAGCTCCGTGCGCTCGGTCTCGGCGTCGACGGACAAGAGAAATTCGATCAGTCAGCACCTGGAACGGTGCTTAGCCTCAATCCCACCGGTCCGGTGGACCCCGGAACCACCATTACAGTGACCTACTCCGCGGGTCCCGAGATGGTTGCGGTGCCCACCATTGGCGAGGGTGTTCCCGAAAGCCAAGTGCAGGCAGCCCTGCAGGGCGCGGGACTGAAGTATGTCAAGGGTGAGGACGTCAACGGATCCATCAGCCAGCAGCCCGGAACGTTCGTTCGTTCGTCGCCGGCCGCAGGCACCGAGGTACCGGCCGGTTCCACTGTGACCTACTATCTGTCCAAGGAGCTCATCCCCACCAACCCAGGCTCCACAAAAGCCAACCCGTCAAGCTCTGCTTCCCCAACAGGCCGCTAAACCACCATGTCTACGCCCCGTCCCGGCCCCGCGCATCGAGAGGAGAGCACACCTGTGTCTTCACAGCGCATCCTCAATGAACGCTATGAACTCGGTGAGTTGATCGGTCGTGGCGGCATGGCTGACGTCTACAAGGGAACAGACACCCTGCTGGGACGAACCATCGCGGTGAAGGTCCTGCGCGCGGACCTTGCCCGCGATCCGCAGTTCCAGGCCCGTTTCAAGCGTGAAGCCCAGGCCGTCGCGGCGCTCAACCATCCCTCCATCGTCGCCATCTTTGATACGGGAGAGTATTCCGTTCCGGGTGGCCCCGGAGAGGATGTGCGCGTTCCGTACATCGTCATGGAGTTCGTCTCGGGCCGCACGTTGAGGGACATGATCAAGGCGAAGGAACTGGGCGTAGAGGATTCCATCGGCTACACGCTGGGTGTACTCGCTGCCTTGGAGTACAGCCACCGTGCCGGGATTGTCCACCGGGACATCAAGCCGGCCAACGTCATGGTCTGCGCGGACACCGGTGATGTCAAAGTCATGGACTTCGGCATCGCGCGTGCCATGGCCGACTCCGCGGCCACGATGACCCAGACCCAGGCGGTTGTGGGTACCGCACAGTACCTCTCGCCGGAGCAGGCCAGGGGCGAAACCGTGGACGCCCGCAGCGATCTCTATTCGGCCGGCTGCCTCCTGTATGAGCTCCTGACCAGCAGGCCGCCCTTCGTGGGCGACAGCCCGGTGTCCGTGGCCTACCAGCACGTCCGCGAAACCCCGGACCTTGCGAGTGCACACAACCCGGATGTCACCGAGGCGCTGGACTCGGTGCTGGTCAAGGCGCTGCAGAAGAGCCGAACGGATCGCTTCCAGGATGCCGCCGCCTTCCGTCGGGCCCTCCGTGCCGCCAGCAATGGCATCCCGGTGCCCGCCGTCGCGGCCAGCGAAGCCCCCACCGATCCAAACGACCTTGTGGAAGACGATAACCCCTCCACGCAGCTCCTTAGTGCCACGGCCGTGGGGTTGCTGGATGTGGACCAGTTCAAGGAAGAACCCCTTGACCGGGCACATGAGGAACCCCTTCCCCTGGGCCTCCCACCGGAACGTGAGCGGCCCGCCCAGCAGAGGTCCCGCCGTCGTGCTTGGATCGCGACGCTGGTGATCTTCACGCTCCTGGTGTTGGCCGGCGGCGGTTTCTGGCTCTACAACCTCATGAACGCCAAGCCTGCCGAGCCTGCAAAAGTCGAGGTGCCGGTGGTGGCCAACATGACCGAATCCCAGGCGATCCAGAAGCTCTATTCACTGAAGCTCGTGCCAAAGTCGGTACGCGAGGCCAGCAATACTGTCGCCAAGGACATGGCCATAGGCACCACACCGGCTGCGGGTTCAATGGTGAACCAGGACGGCGAAGTAATCCTCAAGGTCTCCAGCGGTCCAAGCTCGGTGACCATACCGGCGGACATCGTGGGGCGTACAGAAGCGAATGCCACAGATGCGCTCCGGGAACTGGGCATCACGGGAACGATCAAGAGTGCCCGTACGCACAGCGCCACCGTGCCCATGGGCCTGGTCATAGGCACAGCCCCGGCACCGGGGGCCCCGATTGCCACCAACTCCACGGTGGAGCTGCAGATCTCCTCCGGCAAGGTCCTGATGCCACAGCTCATCGGGCTGCCCCAGGCCGAGGCCGAGGCGGCACTGAAGGCCAATGGCTTGACCATGGTGGTGGTGGAGCAGGAGAACTCGCAGGTAGAGCCGGGCAAGGTCACCGCACAGAGCGAGGTCTTCAACACCGAGGTCGATCAGGGCAAGACGGTCACCGTTACGGTTGCCAAGGCTCCTGCCCCACCGCCAACGCCCACTCCTACGCCGACTGAGGACACCCCGACGCCGAAGCCCACGCCCACCAAAAAATAGCCTGTGGGGGCCGCGCGGCTACTGCTTGATCAGCGGGCTCAGCTGCGCGGCACGCTCGGCTGCGCCGGTCATGCCAAGGGATTCGAGCCAGTTACCCAGCATCTGGTAACCGCCCTCGGTGAGCACTGACTCCGGGTGGAACTGGACGCCGCAGAGCGGAGCGGTCTTGTGCTGGAGGCCCATTACTACACCGTTCGTGGTCTCCGCCGTGACCTCCAGGACATCAGGAATGGAGTCGCGAACGGCTGCGAGGGAGTGGTACCTGGTTGCTGTGACGGGAGAGGGGAGGCCGGCAAAGACGCTCTTTCCTTCGTGCCGCACAGGGGAGGTCTTGCCGTGCATGAGCTCCGGCGCGTGGGTCACCACTCCGCCGTAGGCTTCTGCGAGGGCCTGGTGGCCAAGGCAGACGCCGAACATGGGCTTGGAGGCTTCACCACACCATTTGATGAGCTCGATGCAGACGCCGGCTTCGGCAGGGGTGCCCGGCCCGGGCGACACAAGGACGCCGTCGCGGGTTGCCGCCAGTTCCGTGGCCTCTGCCAGAGTGACGTCGTCGTTCCGGACGACAGTTGTTTCGGCGCCCAGTTCCTGGAGGTAGCCCACCAGTGTGTAGACGAAGCTGTCGTAGTTATCTACTACCAAAATCTTTGTTGTGCTCATGGTTGCGGCACTAAACCAATCGTTGAGTCAGTCAGGGTGGTGAATTGGGAAAACCAGGGGAACAGGAACTCGACCATCAGTACCAGGGCTACTCCCACCAGTACCAGCGAAGTGAGGATCCGCACCCACAGCGGGCCGGGCAAGTTCCGGAAGATCCATGCGTACATCTGCTACCCCTTTCCGTGGGCACGGGCTACTTGGGCGGCAATTTCCGACGGCGGTCCAGCTGAGGCAGGTTGCCAACTCTCCAGCAAGGAGTAGGCAATGATGCGTTCCTGCGCACCGAACCTGGGGTTGCAACTGGTCATCGTCAGGAAGCTCTCCGTGGGGGTGGCTCCCGGCTGCGTGGGCACGGGCAGCAGGACGTCGGTGCGGTCGGGCAGGACGATCTGGTTGTTGCGGAAAACGTAGGTGTAGTAGCCGTCGGCAGTTTGGACGTAGATCTTGTCGCCGGGAACCAGCGTATGGATGTTGTCCAGGACGGCGCCGTGGGTTTGCCTGTGGCCGGCCACCGCAAAGTTGCCCGGCGCCCCGGGCATGCTGGTGCTTCCGTAGTGTCCCAAGCCCAAGGTATCCAGGACATCCGAGCTGGTGCCTTCGATGATGGGGCGCGTGTAGTCCTGCCCAAAACGCGGGATGTACATGATGCCGATGGTTCCGCCGTGGCCAGGGGCCTTGCCGACAACGGGTGTTCCGTAGTCCACAGGGCCCGTGGGTGCTGCAGGGGCTACCGGTCCAGTGAATTCCTGGGCGAAGCTCTTGACGGCCTCGGTCTGCTTGGCGTCGGCTTCCACGTTGGTCCACCACAATTCCCAAGCCACGAAGAGGAGCAGGACAATGCCCGCCGTGATGAGCAGCTCACCCAGGATCTGGCTGATCTTTCGGATGACATTTGAGGCGCCGCGCTTCTTGCGGGGGCGCAATTCCTCCCCTTGGCTCGCGGACGGCACGGCAGATGCCGCCGTCGTCTGCTGGTGCGCCACAGGGTCTCCTCTTATAGGGCGCGGGCGTCACTGGCGTATCCCGAGTTGCGGCTAGACTTGACAGCTAGAACCAACCCGGAACGCCGTGTGGCCGTTAACCGCTGGAAATTTCCTTCCTGCAGGATATCAAGGCCAGCGCGACGGGTATCAACCGAGCAGTCCAGGAGGATCCGTGCCCGAGTCCAAGCCCCGCAAGCGGCCTGCCCGCCAGACCCAACAGACCTCGGCCACACAGCAATACAAGCCCAACCCGGTTTGGTACAAGGCCGTCATGTTCGGCCTCATGATCCTCGGCCTCCTCTGGATCATCACCTTCTACATCACTGAAGGCCAATTCCCGGTCCGCGACTGGGCCTCCTGGAACATCGTTGCGGGCTTCGGCATCGCGATTGTTGGGTTCCTCATGACCACCCGCTGGCGCTCCTAGGAATTCCGGACCTCACATTCCGGTGTCCGCTGGCGTCTACAGGATATGAGCAACCGGCACACCACGTTGGATTCCCCGCTGGGGCAGTTGACGCTGACCGCCCGCAGGGAGTTTTTGACGGGCATTTTCTACGAAGGGCACTGGCATATGCCCGCGCCCGACTATTTCGGGGAACCGGTCTCCGTTGAGGACCCGGTCTTCACCCATGCCTGGAGCGAGTTGTCCGAGTACCTGAACGGGCAACGCACCGAATTCAGCGTTCCGTTTGAGGCGCGAGGCAACTCCTTCCAAGAGAAGGTCTGGGCCCGCCTTCAACACATTCCCTTTGGGGAAACCGTCAGTTATGGGGAACTCGCCGCGGAGATGGGAGATCCCCACCTTGCGCAGGCAGTCGGTTCTGCCGTCGGACGCAATCCCATCAGCATCATCATCCCCTGCCACCGCGTTGTAGGCCGGAAGGGCCAGCTCACGGGATATGCGGGCGGACTTCGGAACAAGCGCTTCCTCCTGGAGCTCGAAGAACCGGACTCCGTGAGAGAGGGCAAGCTCTTCTGATGGAGAACGGACAGGCCAGCAAGAAACCCTTCGAGGCAGTAGTGCAGGAACGCGGTGCAACCGTGCTTCGGGTGTGCCGCGCGATCCTGGGTGTCCACGACGCCGACGACGCGTGGTCGGACACCTTCCTTGCGGCGCTCCAGGCCTATCCGGATCTGCCCGTGGATGCCAACGTCGAAGCCTGGCTGGTCACCATTGCCCACCGGAAGTGCATTGACCACCTGCGTGCCGGAGCCCGGCGCGCCCTGCCTGTGGACCATCCGCCCGAACAGCCGACCCGCCTGGGCCTGCCGGGCGACACGGACACCGAACTTCTCGACGCCGTCGCCAAACTGCCGGCGAAGCAGCGCCAGGCAGTGGCCTACCACTACCTCGCAGGCCTGCCTTACAAGGAGATCGGCGTTCTCCTCGGCAGCTCGCCTGAGGCGGCACGCCGTGCAGGCGCCGATGGCGTGAAGGCACTCCGCGCAGTTATCCAATCTCCTGCTTCGCTGGTCCATTCATCATCGAAAGGTGAAGTCCAATGACCCTCGACCCCAACCTTGCGCATGACGAGGTGCTTTCCCTCCTCGAACCCCTGGATGTTGGGCTCCAGCCCGCCCTGGCCAACCTCCACGCCCGGCTTGCCCGCGACGCCCAACTGACCCACGCCATGGACATTGCCTACCGTACGATCGATTCTCCAGTGGGGAAGCTGCTGCTCGCGGCAACGGACCGGGGAATCATCCGGGTCGCCTTTGAACTGGAAAACCACGACTCCGTTTTGCAGCTGCTTGCCGACACTGTCAGCCCACGCATCCTGGAAGCCCCCCTCCGGTTGGATGACGCCGCACGGGAACTCGACGAGTACTTCGCAGGCAAGCGCCGGGATTTCGACCTCCTCCTCGACTTCCGCCTGTCCCGCGGTTTCCGTCTCAACGTCCTCCGGCACCTGCCGAGGATTCCCTATGGAAACACTGCGAGTTACGCACAGGTGGCACAGGCTGCGGGCAGCCCCAACGCTGTCCGCGCGGTGGGGACCGCTTGCGCCACCAATCCGCTGCCTGTGATCGTGCCTTGCCACCGGGTGGTCAAGTCCGATGGCAGCTTCGGTGGCTACCTCGGCGGCCCGGAAGCCAAGCGGGCATTGCTCACGCTGGAGGCAGCAGCGTGAGTGACGACGCCCTGTTTCCGCGTGAGCTGGTTCAGCCGGAAACGCACGACGCCGGTCCTCGTCTGGTGCGGCCCGGCGCGGTTCACGTCCCGGGTTGGCTGACTTTGGAGCAGCAGCGCTGGATCGTAGCCCGTTTCGGTGAATGGTCCCAGGGACCCGTTCCGCTGCGGGCTGCCACGCTTCCCGGCGGGCACCAAATGTCGGTACGCACCGTGTGCCTCGGCTGGCATTGGCAGCCGTACCGTTACTCGCGGACAGCTACGGACGTCAACGGGCAAGCTGTCCTCGATTTTCCCGACTGGATGGTCCGTCTGGGGAAAAAGGCGGTCTCCGCTGCCTACTCGCGGGAGGTGGGCGTTGACGAGTCATTGCTGGGCCTCTCCGAGGATTACGCCCCGGACGCGGCTCTGGTGAACTACTACGCCGATGGGGCTGCCATGGGCATGCACCAGGACAAAGACGAGCACTCCGACGCTCCTGTGGTCTCCATCAGCATTGGTGAGTCGTGCATTTTCCGGTTCGGCAACACCCAGACCCGCACAAAACCGTACGAGGACGTGGAACTGCGCTCGGGGGACCTTTTCGTCTTTGGCGGTCCTTCCCGGTTTGCCTACCACGGCATCCCCAAGGTGCTCCCGGGCACTGCTCCTGATGGCTGCGGATTGGACCACGGCCGGATCAACATCACCATGCGCGTCACGGGATTGTCCTAGGTAGATAAACTTCCCCTACCTGCAACGCGGGGTCACTTATGGCCCCTAAATCCCCTCACCAGGGGCCATAAGTGACCACGCGTTGCTTTGAGAGGAGATTGCATGACCCCGGACAACGGCAGCATCATCGGACCTGACGGCCTGGCGCGTCCAGTGTGGGCTGCGTCCGATCCACTGATGCAGGCCTATTATGACCACGAGTGGGGCATGCCCGTGCGCGACGAGCAGGGGATGTACGAACGCATCAGCCTGGAGGCTTTCCAGGCAGGCCTTTCGTGGGCCACCATCCTGCGCAAGCGCGAGGCGTTCAGGAAGGCGTTCCTGGACTTCCATCCGGAGAGTGTCGCTGCGTTCACCGAGTCTGACGTGGATCGGCTTATGCTCGACGCCGGTATCGTCCGCAACCGATTGAAGATCCACGCCGCGATCACCAACGCCAAGGCAACCATTGCCCTGCGTGAGGAAGGCGGACTGGTGGACTTCGTGTGGTCCTTCCAACCTGACAGCACGCCCGCTCCCCGGAGCCTGTCGGAGATCCCCACAACGTCTCCGGAGTCCATTGCCCTTTCCAAGGCCCTGAGGAAGAAGGGCTTCGCTTTCGTCGGGCCCACCACCATGTATGCCTTGATGGAAGCGGTCGGCATCATCGACACCCATCTGGTGGACAGTCACCGGCGCGGGACCTCAGGGGTGTGGACCTAGGCGGAAGCCGCTCGGGCAGTTGAAACACCCCTTCCCCTGAATTCTTGTCCACAGAAGTGCGTAACGTTATCCACAAGCGGGGATAACTTCTGTGGACATCCACATACTTGCCCCCAAAATCCCCGGGAAACCGCCCAAGCAGGCCATCACGTCGCCCGTGGGACAGTTATACCCACTGTGCACTGTGCTGTGGATTGTGGCCGAAGCTTCATCGAAAGTTCAAGCCGCCGGGATTGCCGGGTTGGCCTCAACCGATATTTCCAGCTTGTTCCTTCCGCCTCCCCCCATAGCCTCGGAGGGTGCGCGGACGAGCCCCTCATTCCTGGTTACCCACATAACAACACCCGGGTTCCCACAAGTTATCCACAGGTGGGGAAAACATGTGGGTTGGTGTCCGAAAGACCCTGAAATGCCGGGGTTTCCTGCCCTGCCAACGGGCTGAACTACACAGATGTAAGTTATTAACAGTGTTGATAACCCTGTTGATAGGCCCCTCACCCCGGGGGAATTAACAGCCTTGTCCACAGGGCTCTCAAATCCTCCCTCTTTGTCCACAAAAGGGGGATGGGTGGGGACATAGTTATCCACAGGTGTGGAGAAATCCATGCCAATCGGGGGATATCTGCCCCTGGAACGGCCCTATTGGAGGGTTAAGCCCTTAACTACATACATGTAAGTTACTCACAATGTGGATAACGCCTGTGGATAACACGGTCTTCCAGCTCATGCAGCCCATCAACCGGCAGGTTTACGGTTGTCCCATGAAGAGCGACTTCAAGAAGCTGATCCCCAGCTACAGTGCAACGAGGGGTACGTTCTCCGTGCTGACCGTTCCGCCCCTTCAGTACTTGAAGATCGACGGCTCAGGGGACCCCAATACTGCGGCGTCGTACAAGGACGCCTTGTCCACGTTGTACCCCGTGGCGTACAAACTTAAGTTCTTCAGCAAGGCGGAGTTGGGCCAGGACTATGGCGTGATGCCGCTGGAGGCACTCTGGTGGGCCGATGACATGGACGCCTTCACCAGCGCCAGGGACAAATCGCTCTGGGATTGGACCCTGATGAACATGGTGCCGGACTGGATCACGCAAGAGCACTTTGAGGCGGCGTGCGAGGCTGCGGACCGAAAGGGAACCGCCCCGGCCTTGGAGCGGCTCCGGTTGGAGCCGCTGGAGGAGGGGTTGTGCGTACAGACGCTGCACATTGGTCCGTACGATGATGAAGGGCCCGTGCTGGATGAGATGCATCACCGGTTCATACCGAAGCAGTCACTGACCATGACAGGAAAGCACCACGAGATCTATCTAGGGGATCCCCGGCGGAGCGCGCCGGAGAAACTCAGGACCATCCTGCGGCAACCCGTCGCGCCCACAGCGGAGTGACACATAGGGAAGGAACCCCAGGCAGGGTTAGCCGGCGGTAACGCGGAACCAAGTCAGGACTGCCAACAAGCCCACAACCAGCACCAACCCGCCGGTTTGGAGGAGAGCCTGGTTCTTGCCGCGGGGTGCGTAGGCGATGGCAGCAGCGGCGAGGCCACCGGTAATCAATCCGCCCAGGTGGGCCTGCCAGGCGATGTTGGGGATAAAGAAACCGATGACGCCATTGATGGCGATCAGAACCCACAGTTGCTTGGTTTCGCCACCCCTGTGGCGTTGGACCACGAGCATGGCGCCGAAGAGACCGAAGATCGCGCCGGATGCGCCCACCACGCCGGAGATTGGGTAATCGGGAGTCAGCAGGAGATAGCCTACTGAACCTCCGATAGCGGAGATCACATACACCGCCAGGAAACGAATCCGCCCCAGCAACGGTTCAAGCGCTTGGCCAAAGATCCACAACGTATACATGTTCAGGACGATGTGGAGAAGGAAGCCTTGGGAGTGCAGGAACGCCGCAGTAAGCATGCGCCACGGTTCCGTGGCGGCAAAGACGTTGGCAAACGCAAAGTCCTGGAAGATGAGGTCGCCGGGCACAATCCACTGAAGGATGTACACCAGCACGCAGAGACCGATGATCGTGAACGTCACCAAAGGACGGCCCACGGCCAGGGCGCCGCCGTACGGGGACCGGTAGGCCGGCGTCGTACGTTTTTGTTCGTTGACGCAGTCAACGCATTGGAACCCGACGGCGGCCGTCCGCTGGCACTCGGGGCACGCAGGGCGCCCGCAGCGCTGGCACCGCACATAGGAGGGCCTGTCCGGGTGCCGTGGGCACACCGGAATATCAGCGGACGGCTCTGCCGACGGGATTCCGTAGCTCATTAATTCAGCGTCAGTGAGCGACTAGAGCTGTTCGATGTCGATGCTGTTGATGACGACATCTTCGACCGGGCGGTCACCCATGCCGGTACGGACGGACTCGATGGCGTCCACAACCTTGCGGGATTCCTCGTCCGTGACCTCGCCGAAGATGCTGTGCTTGCCGAACAGCCAGTCGGTGTTGACCGTGGTGATGAAGAATTGTGACCCGTTGGTGCCCTTGCCCATCTGGATTCCGGCGTTCGCCATGGCCAGCTTGTAAGGAGCGTTGAACGTCAGTTCCGGGTGGATTTCGTCGTCGAACTGGTAACCGGGGCCACCGACGCCGCGGCCCAGGGGATCGCCGCCCTGGATCATGAAGTCCTTGATGATCCGGTGGAAGATGGTGCCGTTGTACAGGGGAGTACCGGTCTTGTCCTCGCCCGTCTCCGGGTGGTTCCAGGACTTCTCGCCCGTAGCCAGGCCGATGAAGTTCGCCACGGTCTTGGGCGCGTGGTTGCCGAAGAGGTCAACCTTGATATCGCCGAGGGTAGTGTGGATCGTTGCTTTTGCGGTTGCAATGGTCATAGGCCCATTCTTCCATGCAGGGTCAACGCCGGGGCAGTTGTAAAGCCGGTTCCGCGCTCGGTGAAATCCGGGCCGAATCGGCCAGATGAATAGCCGGTGTTCCCCAAGCGACGTAGGCTAGCAACAAACGAGCACGTGTATCGGGAGGTAGTTGTGAAGAAAACAGACCGTATTGCCCGCGAACTCGAACAATCCGTTGCGGTTGGTGTGGATAACGCACGCGACTGGGCTGCGCCCCGTGTGGAAGCAGCCGTGAACTGGGCTGTTCCGCGTATCCAGCACGGCATTGACACCGCTTCCCCCAAGATCCAAGAGGGGCTGAAGTCCGCCGCGCACAACCTCGCCGACGGCGTGGCAGTCGTTACGCCGCGCATCCAGGATGGACTGGCGCACCTCGCGCCAAAGATCCACGATGTCGTAGAGGACGCAACGCCGAAAATCCAGGAGACCCTCAACAAGGCAACTCCGGCACTGGGGATCGCACGGGACAAGGTGGTGGACGAGTACCTGCCCAAGCTTTCCGAACAGCTGGGCCAGGCTTCCGTAGCGGTTCACCACGTTCTGGAGAACGCGCCGGCCCAAGTCGATGCGGTTGCCCAGAAGCTTGTTGACTCCGGTGTTGTGCACAGCGTCCAGGAGCAGGCCCAGGCCACAGGCAAGCAGCTGAAGGCTGTGGCAGATGAGGCTTCCAAGGCTGTCGCCACCAAGCTGGGCAAGGAACCCAAACCCAAGAAGCGCGGATGGCTGGTCTTCACGGTCATCGCCGCAGCTGCCGCTGCCGGTGTTGCCGCGTGGAAGGCTTCCAAGCCGGTCGAGGATCCGTGGAAGACCCCTTCCCCGGTCACGCCGACCCCGGCTCCGGTTCCGGCCGCTCCTGCAGCGGCAGAAACTGCGGCTCCGGCTCCGGCCGACGCAGCTGCCTCCGCCACTGCGGCTGAAGCTGCCAAGCCCGGCGCGTCGGACATTACTCCGGAGGAAGCCAAGGCCGAGGCCGAGCAGGCAACCAAGGACGCCTTCAAGAACGTTGAGGACTCCAGCGCAAAGGTCGCCACGGATGCCAAGACGGCCGTCAAGAACATCGCGGCGAGCCTGAACAAGGACAGCGAAGGCTCTGATTCGGACGCCAAGGGCTCCAACAGCTAAGCGCTTTCACCTGGAAAGCAGTCCACTCCTGAAGGGACTCCGGCAGCAGCCGGGGTCCCTTCAGTGTTTGCCGGCTTGTAACCAAAGCCTCCGCCAGGGGCAAAGATGCGGGTGTTAGATTTGAGGAGATGTCAGCCGATAGACCCTTGGCGGGTGCCCTCCAGGATGCCCCGGAACCTCCGGGCGTCTCCATCGTCATCCCGGCGTACAACGAAGAAAGCGTTATACGCCAGTGCCTCATCGCTGCCATCTACCAGTCCGTGCCGGCCGACGAGATCATCGTGGTGGACAACCTGTCCACGGACCGGACCGCCAGGATCGTGCGGCAAATGCAGCAGGAATACCCTGAGAGCCCCATCATTCTTCTTCGGCAGGACACGGCCCAGGGCCTCATTCCCACCCGCAACCACGGCCTGAACAGTGCCACGGGGGAGGTAGTGGGCCGTATCGACGCCGACTCCGTCCTGGAACCGGACTGGGTCGAGCAGGTCCAAAAGGCGTTCATGGACCAGTCCGTCGCCGCGGCCACTGGACCGGTGGTCTACTACGACATGCCCATGCGGCGGTTCGGGCTCAAGGCCGACGACAAGATGCGGCAGCTCATGCTCCGCCTGGCAAAGCACCAGTACCACTTCCTGTTCGGCTCCAACATGGCCCTTCGTCGGTCTGCGTGGGAAACCATCCGCGGTGAGGCGTGCCTGGACGAGAAGGATGAGATGCACGAGGACATCGACCTCTCGCTCCACCTCTTTGAGCATGACCTGAAGGTCCAGTACGTCCCACAGATGGTCTCGGGCATGTCCGCACGCAGGCTCGAGGATTCTCCCCGCGACTACCGCTACTACGTGCAGCGCTTCGACCGTACGTACAAGGCGCACAACGTCAAGAAAATGGCCCTGAAGGCGCCCATGGTGGTGTTCTTCTCCGTTTATTTCCCTGCCAAGCTGCTCCGCGCCATCCACACCGCCAATGCCGCACAGGGCGCCCGCCGCGGCGGTCTCTGAGTCCCTGCGGGATCAACGCACGACGCCGGGACTTCAGTCAGTGCCCAGTTCGGCTTCCCTGCGGTCAGCTTCGTCTTCCCCGCGCCCTGCACGGCCGCGCCTCTGGCCGGCCACGACGACGGCCAAGCCGGCCAGGATGAGCGCCAAGCCGGCATAGGTTCCCGCTGGCAAAGTCTCATTGAGGAAGATGGCCGCAAGAATGGCCGCACCGGGGATTTCAAGCAGGATGATCATGGACACCAGCAAAGGGCTCATCGTTGCCAGCAAGTGGTTGAATGCTGTGTGCCCCACCAACTGAGCGCAGACGGTGATGGCGATGATCCCAAGCCAACCACCGGCGTCGAACCCTGACAACGGCTGCCCGCTGAGCAATGCCATCACAGCCACCAACGCCGCGCACATCCCGTAGCACAAGGTGGTGTAGGTCCCCGTAGCCATGGACTGACGGGCCTTCCCGCCAGCCAAGGTGTACAGGCCAGCCAGGGCACCACCGGCAACGGCCAGGAGGTCACCCAGGAGCGCCTCGGGGGACGAACCCATATCGAATCCCGTGATGGCTACGACGCCCACAAAGGCTATGCCCAGCCCGATCAGGACGGGCCAGCGATGGCGCGTGCCGCGGAACATCTGGAAGACAGCGATCCATGCGGACTGAAGGCAAACGAGTGCCGTGGCCGCCGCAACAGATGTCAGTTGGAGGGCCGTGATGAAGCAAGCGAAGTGAAAAGCAAGTGCGACGGCGGCCATCGCCGACCAGCCGAATTCGCGCCGGTTGATCCTGCCGAAGGCTTTTGGCTCCTTGATGACCACCGGCAGCGCCATCGCGGCGGCCCCGATCGCATTGCGCCAGAAGGCGATGGCCAGCGCGGTCACGGAAGTGGCGCCCAGTGTGCCGGCAATGAGTGGTCCGGAGGAGGCCACACCCAGTACTCCCAGGGCGGCAATGAGAAGGTTCACAGACCAACACTAGTGGGCTGTGGTTCCACGTCCGTTCCCGAGTCCGCCACGTTCCCCGGGCAGGCGTTAAATGCAAAAAGTCCCGGTCAGTTCTGACCGGGACTTTTCTTATGGTGGAGGCACGGGGACTCGAACCCCGAACCCCCTGCTTGCAAAGCAGGTGCGCTACCAATTGCGCCATGCCCCCATAAGAAGCAACCCGTCTATCATACCCCATATCCGGACTGGGTTTTACCAGTTCAGAACCGGGTTCCTCGGCTAGTCAACCGTATCGGTTGATTTGCTCCAGACATCTTTCCGGGCTTCGGATTCCTGGTTCTTTTTATAAACCAGGACACCTGCGATTGCGGCTGCCACAACTACCAGCAACTTCTTCACAAGTACCTCATTCCGGTTCAGTTTTACCTGAACCTGTTTAGGTTCCGTGGGCGTACCAGGACTTGAACCTGGGACCTCTTCGTTATCAGCGAAGCGCTCTAACCGCCTGAGCTATACGCCCCGATGCCTCATCGGGCCGAGATATGACTGTACAGCACTTCCCGGCCCGATCTCAAATCGAGGCAGTTTCACCGGTGAATTCCGCCCGAAACGGCGGAATTCCGCGGATTCTTCCTAGTCGTCCGTCAGGGTGACGCCAACGCCACCCACCAACGTTGCAGAAATGTTATAGAGAACGGCAGACAGCATGGACAGCGCCGTCAGCAGGACAACATTCACGACGGCGATGATCGTCGCGAACGATGCCACCTGGCCCAGGGAAGCGATCTTCTTCAGTTCGAAACCGCTGCCTTCAGAACCGGCCAGCGTGCCCAGGAGGCTGTCTACCTGATTGAAGATGCCTGTGAGATCCAACACGGTCCACAAAACAATTGCCGCCACCACGGTGACGATTCCCAAGGCTACGGACAGCAGGAAAGCCATCTTGAGCACTGACCAGGGATCGACCTTGCTGACCAGAAGGCGTGCACGGCGCACCTTTGCCTTGGGGGCGGGCTTCACCAGGCCGGGACCACCTTGGGCGGGTCGTTGTCCTGCAGCGCCGGCCGGACGCTGGCCCGGCTGGGCCGGACGCTGGCCCGGGGCACCTGCCGGCCGTTGCCCGGCGGCCGCGGGGCGCTGGCCTGGCTGTGCGGGGCGTTGCCCCGGGGCGCCGGCTGGACGAGGAGCAGAGTTGGCACCCGTTGCCGGACGCGCACCTGCCGCGCCCGAGCCGGGGGATCCTGCCCCCGGGCGTTGCTGGGGACGTGCGGGCGTGCCGGCCTGCGCGTTGCCTGAGGGCTGCCGGAGTCCGCCGGGGACACCTGTGCTCGGCTTGGGATATGAGTCGGAATTACTCACTCGTTACCTCCGGTATTGTCTTCGTTCAGCTCCGCGCCCGATTCGTTTTCCGGGTCAGCGTCGTTTTCCGTTGCGGTCACCGCAGCGGCACCGTCGTTTGCAGCCAACGTTACGTCATCGTCGGCGGCGTCCTCTGATTCCTCGCCCTCCAAACCGCGTTCGCTGTTGCGGGCGACTTCGATAATGCGGTCATTCTTGTCGGGCTTGGCAAAGATGACACCCATGGTGTCACGGCCCTTGGCAGGAACGCCGGCCACGGCGGAACGGACCACCTTGCCGCCTTCCATGACCACCAGGACTTCGTCTTCTTCCTGGACAATCAAGGCACCCACAAGGTCTCCACGGTCCTCGGCGAGCTTGGCTACCTTGATACCCAAGCCGCCGCGGCCCTGGAGCCGGTATTCGTCCACAGCGGTTCGTTTGGCGTACCCGCCCTCGGTCACAACGAACACGAACGAGCCCTCCTGGACCACGTCCGCGGCCAGCAGTTCGTCGTCTTCACGGAACTTCATGCCCGTGACACCTGAAGTGGCGCGGCCCATGGGCCGCAGGGCATCATCCGTTGCCGTGAAGCGGATTGACTGGCCCTTGCGTGAGACCAGGAGGAGGTCGTCCGTTTCGCTGACCAACTGGGCAGAAACCAGTTCGTCACCGTCACGCAGGTTGATGGCGATGACGCCGGCCGTGCGGTTGGTGTCGTAGTCTTCCAGTCGCGTTTTCTTGACCAGGCCGTTCTTGGTCGCCAGCACCAGGTACGGAGCTTGCTGGTAGTCCCTGAGATCCAGGACCTGCGCGATGTGCTCATCCGGCTGGAAGGCCAGGAGGTTGGCAACGTGCTGGCCCTTGGCGTCACGTCCGGCTTCGGCAAGTTCGTAAGCCTTGGCCCGGTAGACGCGGCCCAGGTTCGTGAAGAACAACAGCCAGTGGTGCGTGGTGGTGACGAAGAAGTGCTCCACGACGTCGTCGCCGCGCAGCTGGGCGCCCTTGATGCCCTTGCCGCCACGCTGCTGTGAGCGGTAGTTGTCACTACGGGTCCGCTTGACGTAGCCGCCGCGGGTAATGGTGACAACCATTTCCTCTTCGGGGATCAGGTCTTCCATGGACATGTCGCCGTCGAAGCCCATCAGGATGTGCGTCCGGCGGTCATCGCCGTGCTTGGCGACGATTTCCGCCAGCTCTTCGCTGATGATCTGGCGTTGGCGCTCTTCCGAGCCAAGGATGGCGTTGTACTCGCTGATGAGTGCCTCGAGCTCGGCGTGGCGGTCCTGGATCTTCTGGCGCTCCAGGGCTGCGAGCCGGCGCAGCTGCATGTCCAGGATGGCGCGGGCCTGGAGCTCGTCGATGTCCAGGAGCTCCATCAGGCCTTCGCGGGCAGCTTCGGTAGTGCTGGACGCACGGATCAGCGCGATGACTTCGTCCAGCATGTCCAACGCCTTGAGGAGGGCGCGCAGGATGTGTGCTTCTTCCTCGGCCTTGCGGAGGCGGTACCGGGTCCGGCGTGCGATGACGTCCATCTGGTGTGCCACCCAGTGCCTGATGAAGGCATCCAGGCTCAAGGTGCGCGGAACGCCGTCGACAATCGCCAGCATGTTGGCGGAGAAGTTGTCCTGCAGCTGCGTGTGCTTGTAGAGGTTGTTCAGGACAACCTTGGCTACGGCGTCGCGCTTGAGGACAATGACAAGACGCTGGCCTGTACGGCCCGATGTTTCGTCACGGAGGTCCGCGATGCCCTGGATCTTGCCGTCCTTGACCAGTTCAGCAATCTTGATGGCAAGGTTGTCCGGGTTGGCCTGGTACGGCAGTTCCGTGACCACCAGGCATGTCCGGCCTTGCAGTTCTTCCACATTGACCACGGCACGCATGGTGATGGAACCACGGCCCGTACGGTAGGCATCCTCGATGCCCTTGTGCCCAAGGATGGTGGCGCCCGTCGGGAAGTCGGGTCCCTTGATGCGCTGCAGAAGGGCTTCAAGGAGCTCTTCACGGGTGGCCGTGGGGTTTTCAAGTGCCCACTGCACGCCATCGGCAACCTCGCGGAGGTTGTGCGGCGGGATGTTGGTGGCCATGCCGACGGCGATACCGGAGGAGCCATTGACCAGCAGGTTGGGGAAACGCGCCGGCAGGATGGTGGGTTCCTGGTTCTTGCCGTCGTAGTTGTCCTGGAAGTCGACGGTTTCTTCGTCGATGTCCCGGACCATTTCCATGGCCAGCTGGGCCATCTTGGTTTCGGTGTAACGCGGGGCGGCCGCGCCGTCGTTGCCGGGCGAGCCGAAGTTTCCCTGTCCGAGAGCCAAGGGATAACGCATGGTCCAGTCCTGGATGAGGCGGACCAATGCGTCGTAGATCGCCATGTCACCGTGCGGGTGGTAGGTACCCATGACGTCGCCGACAACGCGGGCACACTTGTTGAACGAACGGTCCGGGCGGTATCCGCCGTCGAACATTGCGTACAGCACGCGGCGGTGGACGGGCTTCAGTCCGTCGCGGACGTCCGGGAGGGCGCGTCCGACGATGACGGCCATGGCGTAGTCCAGGTAGGACCGCTGCATTTCGGTCTGCAGGTCAACCTGCTCAACACGGTCGGTCAGTACATCGCCCTCAAGGACGACGTCGTCGGCAGTGGAATCCGCCGGAACTTCAGGAGTTTCGTCACTCATATTCTAAGTTTTCCGTTTCAGGTATATGTCAGTTCTGGAATATTTCGCGTCCTTGCCGGACCCTAGATATCGAGGAACCTGACGTCCTTGGCGTTCTGCTGGATGAAGTTACGGCGTGACTCCACGTCCTCGCCCATCAGCACGGAGAAGGTCTGGTCGGCCGCCAAGGCGTCGTCCATGGTGACCTGCAGGAGGGTGCGGCGTTCCGGATCCATGGTGGTGTCCCACAGTTCGGTGTAATCCATCTCGCCAAGACCCTTGTAGCGCTGGATTCCGTTGTCCTTGGGGAGGCGCTTGTTCAACGCCGCACCCTTGCGGATGGTCTCATCACGCTCGCGGTCGCTGTAGACGTAGTCGTGGGCCGCGTTGGACCACTTGATCCTGTAGAGCGGCGGCTGCGCCAGGTAGACATAGCCGTTCTCAATGAGCGGACGCATGTAACGGAACAGCAGGGTCATCAGCAGAGTGGTGATGTGCTGGCCGTCAACGTCGGCATCGGCCATCAGCACGATCTTGTGGTACCGCAATTTGGCGATATCGAAGTCCTCGCCAATACCGGTACCGAATGCGGTGATCATGGACTGGACTTCAGCGTTGCCCAAGGCCTTGTCCAGGCGGGCGCGCTCCACATTGAGGATCTTGCCTCGCAGCGGCAGGATCGCCTGGGTTTCGGGGTTGCGACCACGCTTGGCCGAACCGCCGGCCGAGTCACCCTCCACCAGGTAGACCTCGCAGCGGGAGGGATCCTTGGACGAGCAGTCGGACAACTTGCCGGGCATGCCGAACGACTCCAACGGGCTCTTCCGGCGTGCGTTGTCACGCGCCTTCCGGGCCGCCATGCGGGCCTGGGCAGCCGAAATTGCTTTGCGGATCACGTCGCGGGCGGGGCCGGGGTTGCGCTCGAGCCAGTCACCAAGCTGGTCGGTGACAACGCGCTGTACAAAGCCCTTGACCTCGGAGTTGCCCAGCTTGGTCTTGGTCTGGCCTTCGAACTGCGGTTCGGAGAGCTTTACCGAGATCACCGCGGTCAGGCCTTCGCGGATGTCATCACCAGTAAGGTTGTCTTCCTTTTCCTTGATGATGCTCTTCTCCCGCGCGTAGCGGTTGATCAGCGACGTCATCGCGGCGCGGAAGCCTTCTTCGTGCGTTCCGCCCTCGTGGGTGTTGATGGTGTTCGCGTAGGTGTGGACGCTCTCCGAGTAGGCAGTGGTCCACTGCATGGCAACCTCGACGGCGATGTGCCGCTCGGTGTCTTCGGTTTCGAAGGCGATGACATCCTCGTGGACGATCTCGACCTTCTTGTTCGAGTTGAGGTGCTTGACGTAATCGAGCAGGCCGTCCGGGTATTCGTACACAACAGTGCGGTGCTCGGCCGCCACTTCGCCTTCGGTCGCGACGGCGTCCAGGTCCAGGTCGTCGTCGCCGTCGCGGGCGGCGGGGCGCTCGTCAGTCAGGGTGATCTTCAGGCCCTTGTTGAGGAAGGCCATCTGCTGGAAGCGGGCACGGAGCGTCTCGAAATCGAATTCGGTGGTCTCGAAAATCGTGCCGTCGGGGTAGAAGGTCTGCGAGGTACCGGTTGCCTCGGTTGCTTCACCCTTGACGAGTTCACCCTGCGGCTTGCCGCCGTCGGCGAAGGACATGCGCCAAACGTGACCTTGGCGGCGGACTTCGGTATCCACCCGGCGGGAAAGGGCGTTCACCACGGAGATACCAACACCGTGCAAACCGCCTGAAACAGCGTATCCGCCGCCGCCGAACTTACCGCCGGCGTGCAGGATGGTCATGACCACCTCAACGGTGGGCTTTCCCTCGGTGGGGTGGATGTCCACGGGAATTCCGCGGCCGTCATCGACCACCTGGACACCACCGTCAGCGCGGAGAGTTACTTCGATATGGCTGCAGTAACCGGCCAAGGCCTCGTCAACAGAGTTGTCCACCACTTCATAGACCAAGTGGTGCAGGCCGCGGGGTCCGGTTGAACCGATGTACATGCCGGGGCGTTTGCGTACCGCTTCGAGGCCTTCCAGCACGGTGATATCGCTGGCACCGTACTCCCTGGGCGCCTCTGCGGGCGTGTCAGGAGTGGGAACAGTCTCCTCTTCGGGCTCTACTGCCAAGGTCTCTGCATTGTCGTTAGCCACAGGCGCTTTCGACTCCTCTGTACTCGATGTCGGCCGTTCCCGGAGCTGCGCACGGCGGACCGCGGCCGCCAACGGGCACGTGACTGATTGCGCCGATGAGTAAGACGACGGGGTTCCCGGAAGCCACGAGAGTGGATTCGGGATCCGGCGACGTTTCACCGGCGCTCAGTGATCTACGCCAATTCTATCGTGGAAACACGTGAATCCTTGCAAATACAGGGGCAGCCCAGAGCTGAATATGCCGCTGGGAGGCCGCTGGCCCTATCTGCAATGGCCCTGCGGAGGTCCCGATGGGTGCCTATACGGCCCAGGGGCGTTGAAACGCCCTGCACGCCGTTCAGCCGTACGTATCCCGGGGACCCCGACCGTTGACGCTGCGGCCACCTTTCCGCCAACTTGGTGCGGACGGACCCAGGACCTGAATGCTGGTGACAACGCCTTCACCCAACTCATTCCGGAACAGTTCCAGAAGGCTGGTACTCAGCAAGCGCAGCTGTGTAGCCCAGGCCGTCGAATCGCAGCGGACATGAAGTGTTGTGTCGGTGAAGCTCTCCGGCGTGCAGTGCGCGGAGATATCCGGACCCACCAAGGTGTCCCATTCCGCCATGACAGAACCAACGGCAACAGGTGAAGTCCAGCCGCGTTCGGCTACCAGGCGCCCAACAACTTTGCCAAGCCCCAAGGGGTCGCGGCCGCTGCCGTGAAACTGGGAAAAGCCGCGCGTATCCCGCAGTCCTTTGCGCTTTGGGGCCGATCCCGGCCGGGGCGCACGTTGCCTCACTTCGCCGCGTGCAGCAGCAGCCTCCCGCATGCGGTTCAGCGCCGCCTGGGCAGCATCGATTTCGTCCGGGTCGCGGCCCGGTTGGAGTCCGTCGGGACTATCCTTCGCCATCGATGCCTCCCGGAACAACGGTTACGCGCCGTCCGGCCAGCTCCTCAGGGATGTCGGCGTCGACGGCGGCGGTCACCAGAACCTGCTCGGCGCCGGCGACTATTGCAGCCAGTTTACGCCGGCGCTGGACGTCCAATTCAGCGAAAACGTCGTCCAGGATAAGGATCGGAGCAGTGCCGCCGGTCCGGGCGTCGTCCAGCATCACGTAGTAGGAGGCCAGGCGCAACGACAGGCACATGGACCACGTTTCGCCGTGGGATGCATAGCCCTTGGCCGGAGCTTGTCCCAAGGTGAGCTCCAGTTCGTCGCGGTGCGGGCCCACCAAGGATATGCCCCGTTCGAGTTCCTTCTTCCTCGACGCCGCAAAGGCCTGGACGTAGCGTTCGGTGAGTTCATCGACGGACAGCAGCCGGAGGTCCTCGAACGATGCCGGAGGTTCCGTTCCGCTGTTGGCGGGACCGCCGTCGTCGTCAAGGATGTCCTGGATGGTGGAGCGGTAAACCGCGCCGGCATCCTTGGAACCGTCCGTGAGCTGCGCGTATGCGCTGTTCAAATGAGGACGCAGCCGTTCCACCAATTCGAGCCGTGCGTGCAGCAATTCGGCCCCGGCCCTGGCCATGTGCTGGTCCCAGACGTCCAAGGTTGCTTCATGGCCCGCCGTGAACTTGCCTGTGCGGGCCGATTTCAGGAGTGCGTTCCGCTGCTTCAGCACACGGTCGTAGTCGCTGCGTGTGGCAGCATGCCAGGGTACCAGGCTGACCAGCAGCTCATCCAGGAAACGTCGGCGGTTGGATGGGTCGCCCTTGACCAAGGCCAGGTCTTCGGGAGCGAACAGGACAGTGTGGCAAATGCCGAGGATGTCACGTGCCCGGACCGGATTTCCGCGATTGATGCGTCCGCGGTTGGCACGCCCCGCGTTGATCTCCAGCTCGATGACCGTGGCTTGTTCACCACGGACCAACCTGGCGCGGATCATTGCGCGTTCGGCACCAAAACGAAGCAGCGGAGCGTCCGTGCTGACACGGTGGGAACTGAGCGTAGCCAGGTATCCGATGGCTTCCATCAGGTTGGTCTTGCCGATTCCGTTGGAACCCACCAGGACCGTCACCCCTGGTCCGAGCTTCAAGTCCACCTGTGCGTAGCTGCGGAAATCCGTCAGCGAGAGATGTTCGAGGTACACGCCGTTTGCAGGACTCCTGCGGCCTAGTTGGCCGGACGGGTGGCGTGTCCGCCGAACTGGTGACGCAAAGCGGAGACCATCTTCATGGCCGGTGAGTTGTCTTCGCGCGAAGCAAAGCGGGCGAAGAGCGCGGCTGTAATGGCCGGTGCCGGAACTGCGTTGGCGATGGCTTCTTCAACGGTCCAGCGTCCCTCGCCGGAGTCTTCCACGTAGTCGTCAATCGACGCCAGGCCGGGATCTTCATCGAGGGCCTTGACCATGAGGTCGAGGAGCCAGGACCGGACCACCGTTCCCTTTTGCCACGCGCGGAAGGTTCCCGGAAGATCTTTGACGATGTCCTTGGCCGCCAGGAGTTCGTATCCTTCGGCGTAGGCCTGCATGAGCCCGTATTCGATGCCGTTGTGGACCATCTTGGCGTAGTGGCCTGCGCCCACACCGCCGACGTGAACGAAACTGTCCGCCCGATCGCCTTCGGGACGGAGGGCGTCGAAAATGGGCATCGCGAGTTCGATATCTTCTTCGGTTCCGCCTGCCATGAGGCCGTAGCCGTTTTGGAGACCCCACACACCGCCGGAAACACCGCAGTCAGCGAAGCGAATGCCCTTGTCCGCCAGAGCGGCAGCATGCTTTTGGTCCTCGGTGAACCGTGAGTTCCCGCCGTCGATCACCATATCGCCGGGGCTGAGTTTCTCCCCGAGTTCGGTTACCACGGCATCAGTGACCTCGCCTGAGGGAACCATGACCCACACGACCCGCGGAGCAGGCAGTGCGGCGATGAGCTCGTCCACCGAAGCCACATCCGTGACATCCGGGTTGCGGTCGAAGCCTGTGACCTCGATGCCGCCCTTGCGCATGCGTTCGCGCATGTTGAAACCCATTTTTCCAAGGCCGATCAAACCGATGTGCACAGTGTGGACTCTTTTCTGCGAAGCGGGTGGGTATGTGCTGATTAGTTGGGAAGGCGGACCGGCATCACGAGGTAGCGGTAGTCGTCCTGGTCTTCGCCGTCCGGTTCAGCCTGGGCCGTGATCATGGCCGGTTTGGGAGCCGTGGTGAACGAGAAGCGAACGTACTTGGTCTCGATGACGCTCAAGCCTTCAACCAGGTAGTGCGGGTTGAAGGCAACGGTGATGTCATCGCCCGAGAGCTGTGCTTCAAGTTCTTCGGAAGCCTGCGCATCTTCACCTGTACCGGCGTCGAGGTTCAGCAGGCCCTGCGTGAAGGCAAGTCGAACAGGGGTGTTCCGCTCTGCAACCAGCGAAACACGGCGTACGGCTTCCACCAGTTCCTGGGTCTGGACTGTCGCGTGGATCGGGGTGGAGTCCGGGAAAAGCGAGCGGATCTTGGGGTAGTCGCCGTCCACAAGAAGCGAAGTGGTGGTTCGGCCGCCGCTCTCGAAACCGATAAGGCGGCTGTCGTCATCGGCAAGGGCCAGGTTGATGTCACCGCTGCCGCCCAAGGTCTTGGCAACCTCGTTCAGGGTCTTTGACTTCACCAGCGCACTCGTTGAAATGCCGGGAGTCACGGGCTTCCAAGGGACTTCCCGCATCGCAAGGCGGTAGCGGTCCGTGGCGAGGAGGGTGATGAGGTCGTCCTCGATCTCCATCCGGACACCGGTCAGGATCGGCAGGGTGTCATCCTTGCTCGCCGCGATGATGACCTGGGAAACAGCTTGGGCAAAGGCGTCGCCTGGCAGGGTGCCGCTGATGGCCGGAAGCGCAGGCAAAGCCGGGTACTCGGATTCCGGCATGGTGGCCAGGTGGAAGCTGCTTCGACGGCAGGTGAGAGTGACTTTGCTGCCGTCGGTTTCAACATCTACGGGCGCGGAAGGCAGGCTGCGGCAGATGTCTGCCAAAAGGCGTCCGGAGACCAGGATGGTGCCCTCGACGGCGATGTCGGCGGGGATTTCCAGACGGGCTGAGGTCTCGTAATCGAAGCTTGAGAGGCTTACGGTTCCTGCTTCGGCTTTGAGAAGAAGGCCGGAGAGCACAGGTACGGGCGGCCGCGGAGACAACGACCGCGCGGTCCACGTAACGGCTTCTGCCAGGACGTCGCGGTCGACTCTGAACTTCACGGAGGGGTGCCGCCTTTCATTGCTGCTGCCATGTAGTAGCCGCGGATCCCTGCTTGGAACCCGCTGAATCTTCGCAGTCCGGCATCGGAACCTGCATGGTCCGCACTGAGCGAACTACAAACAAGACCCAAGGATGGGAGCGCTGCTGACAGCTTAGCCGGAAGATCCGCGATTAACCCATCCCCGTTTGTCCGGACCCGTCCTATGTGGACAGCCGCAAGGCTGGCCTTGGCCAGGCTGTCGGCCTGGTCCGGCGGGTGGTGGATGGAGATTGTTATTTGAGGGATTTCAATTTTTTGGGATTCGTAGTGTTAATAACTGTTGTGGAAACTGTGGATAACCCCATCCTGAGGCTCAGATCCGCGGTTAAGCCCTGTTCATGGGCTGTGCGTTAACTGGGTTTTAAACAGGGTGTGGATGGGGACAACTCCAAAGCCGGTTTTTAACGATCCACAGACGGCTTAAGGGTTTTAAGCCCATTAACCGCGCTTGTCCCCTTAAGTATCCACAGGCTTATCCACATGCGCCTGTTAATAAGGTATGTAGTGGCGGCTGCGATGTGGATTCAGGAGTCGCGCTGCTGCTGCTTGATGCGGTTGGTGAGCTCGGTGACCTGGTTGTAAATCACACGACGCTCTGCCATCAGCTCGCGGATTTTCCTGTCGGCGTGGATGACGGTCGTGTGGTCACGACCGCCAAGCTCCTGGCCGATCTTCGGCAAAGACATGTCCGTGAGCTCACGGCAGAGGTACATTGCGATCTGGCGGGCCGTCACCAAAGTGCGCGTCCGGGACTTGCTGCAGAGTTCTTCCATGCTGAGCTTGAAGTAGTCAGCCGTCTGGTCAAGGATCTGCTTCGCCGTGATTTCCTGGGCACCGTCGTCGGTAATCAGGTCCTTGAGGACCATCTCCGCGAGGGCAACGTCCACCGGCTGGCGGTTCAGGCTTGCAAAAGCGGTGACACGGATCAGTGCGCCTTCAAGTTCACGGATGTTGCTTGAGATCTTCGAAGCGATGTACTCCAGAGCGTCGTCGGGAGCCGACAAGCCTTCGCTGAGGCCCTTTTTGCGGAGAATGGCGATACGCGTCTCAAGTTCCGGCGGCTGGATGTCCGTCAAAAGTCCCCACTCGAAGCGGGAGGTCATGCGGTCCTCAAAGCCGGCAAGCATCTTGGGCGGCTGATCCGAGGTGATGACAACCTGCTTGTTGGCGTTGTGCAGGGCGTTGAACGTGTGGAAGAACTCTTCCTGTGTCCGGTCCTTGCCCGCCAGGAACTGGATGTCATCGATCAGGAGGACATCGACATTCCGGTACGTGGTCTTGAAGCTGGTGCCCTCGTCATCACGGATCGAGTTGATGAAGTCGTTGGTGAATTCTTCCGAGTTCACGTAGCGGACCCGGATGCCGCTGTAGAGCCTGCGGGCATAGTGGCCAATGGCGTGCAGCAGGTGCGTCTTACCCAGACCTGAATCGCCGTAGATGAACAGGGGGTTGTAAGCCTTGGCCGGCGCTTCTGCCACTGCGACCGCTGCAGCGTGCGCGAACCGGTTCGAGGAACCGATCACGAAGGTGTCGAAGATGTACTTCGGGTTCAGGCGGCCAAATTCATGCGAGGTGCTCGGTGGCGTCGGTTGCGGCTTGGGCTCGACCGCCAGGTCCGGCGCGGCGGCAAGCTCGACGGCGGGTTCCGGCTCAGCATGGACGGGCACCAGATCGGTATCGACGTCGATGGCGCAGCGGATATCGTCCGAGAAAACGTTCCGGAGGGCATCGTCCAAAGCGTCCTTGACCTGCGTCTGGAGGACCTCGCGGGTGAGCTCGTTGGGGACGGCCACCAGGAGGGTGGAGCCGATGAGGCCCTGGGCCTGGGCGAGAATGACGAAACCACGCTGACGGGGAGTCACACGGTCGTCCTGTTCCAGGAGGCTCAGCACCCTGCGCCAGGAACTTCCGACAGTGTTGGCGTGGTTGGCTTCGTCTACTGTCATCAATCAGTTCCTAAATACTTGCTTGCCGGCGTTGCTTGCAGCCGAGGTGTCTCCGGCGGGCGCAGGTCTGGTCGTTAATCCACAGAGTTATGCACAGCGGGTGGAAAATGGGCTACTGAGCCACTCTAGGGGATGGAAACGCCAGAAGATAGCTGGGAAGTTGCCTGTGGATAATTACACCGTTGTGGTTCTCGAAACGGGCCTGTGAGCCACTTCATCCACAGCCTTCCAGCCGTCTCTGAACACAACTGTGGATAGCGGCGCCGCGGGCTCCCGGTTTGACTGTGGCCCCTTTTTTGCCCTAACGTTGTGAAGTCCTTTGTGTCCGCTTTTGAGATCAGTTGTAACCCCGTACGTTCATCGTGCGGAAGGCAACGGCGGCAGACACATACAAAACTTAGCGTCGGCCAGTTCTTCCCCTTTTTGATCGGGTGGGCGCACCTTTGATCCACTGGAGTAACTAACGTGAGCAAGCGGACTTTTCAGCCGAATAACCGCCGTCGGGCCAAGAAGCACGGCTTCCGCCTTCGTATGCGCACCCGTGCCGGCCGCGCCATCCTGGCTGCCCGTCGCGGCAAGGGCCGCGTCGAACTGTCGGCCTAAATAACTGACTTGTCGGTCAGTGTCTCTTTGCAGGTTCGACGGTGCTAGCCACCCCTAACCGTCTGCGGACGTCTACCGACTTTTCAACAACTGTACGTTCCGGCGTCCGCAATGGACGCCGGAACTTAGTGTTATATACGGCTCCTATCGGGGCCGGGGAGCCGAGTCGAATCGGTTTCATTGTCTCCAAAGCCGTCGGGAACGCCGTGACCAGGAACCTCGTTAAGAGGAGACTGAGAGAAGCAGGCGCACTTTCCCTGCACACGCACGGAACAGGTTTGGCGGTGGTGGTCCGGGCCCTGCCCGCAGCCGCACATGCGAGCTGGGAGCAGCTGCTCTCGGACTACAACGCCGCACTGACAGTGACGACGAAGCGATTGGGTGGTTCGGTTCCACCCAAGGCTTCGACTGAACACAACGGCACCACAACGGAAGGGACACCGCGTGCATGACATGAGCACCGCCGTCGTTCCTTCCTTGAGTGACCCTTCCGGGAAAGTTCACCGGCGTAGCATCTGGGCTGCGACAGGTACCTTCCTCTGGGAGTTGCCGCGAAACATCCTCATCCTCTTGCTGAAGAGCTACCGCAAGGTGATTTCGCCCCTGTACGGCCAGGTTTGCCGTTTCTTTCCCTCCTGCTCGGCATACGCCTTGGAAGCAGTGACGGTGCATGGCGCCGTGAAGGGCAGCTGGCTTGCAGCCAAGAGGCTCGCCAAATGCCACCCTTGGAACGCCGGTGGAGTGGACCACGTCCCCGCCGGTCATCGTCATTGGCCCGAAGGCCGGACGCCCACAATTGTTGTACTGAACAATCCGGACCAGTTCCTGGCTGCTCAGGCTGATGAAGAAGGCCGCTCGGCGGCCTGACGAATAGGGATATCGTATGGACTTCTTTGAAACAATCATGTTTCCGTTCAAGTGGCTGGTGTCGATCATCATGGTCGGCTTCCACGAGGGACTGAGCTTCATTGGCCTGCCCGCCGCTAACGGCTGGACCTGGACTCTGTCCATCATTGGCCTGGTGCTGGTGATCCGTGCCGCCCTGATTCCCGTGTTCGTCAAGCAGATCAAGGCGCAGCGCGGTATGCAGCTGCTGCAGCCGGACCTGAAGAAGCTGCAGACCAAGTACAAGGGCAAGACCGACCAGCTCTCACGCCAGGCGATGGCGCAGGAGCAGATGGCGCTGTACAAGAAGCACGGAACCAACCCGTTCTCGGCCTGTTTGCCGATGCTGATCCAGATGCCGTTCTTCTTCGCGCTGTTCCAGGTGTTGTCGGGCATTTCCAACAACGCCAAGGCGGGCCAGGGCATTGGTGCCATGAGCCATGAGCAGGTAGTGCAGTTCGATCAGTCGAGCATCTTCGGCGCACCTCTGTCCGCTTCGCTGTTGCACGGTGGCGCAGGTGGAAACGACGCTGCCGTTTGGATCCTCTCCATTGTCATGATCCTTGCCATGACGGCCTCGCAGTTCATCACGCAGAAGCAGATCATGGCCAAGAACATGTCTGAAGAAGCCTTGGCCAGCCCGTTCATGCGCCAGCAGAAGATGATGCTCTACATCCTGCCGCTCGTCTTCGGTATTGGTGGCATCAACTTCCCGATCGGTGTCCTCATTTACTGGACCACCACCAACCTCTGGACCATGGGCCAGCAGTTCTTTGTCATCCGCCGCATGCCGACTCCGGGATCCCCCGCCGCGAAGGCTCTTGAAGAGCGTCGCGCAGCCAAGGGCCTGCCCCCGCTGTTGGGTGGCAAGAAGATCGACGAGGCCGAGGCTGCAGCAGCCGCTGCTGCCGCCGAAGCCAGGACGCAGCGCGTCCAGCCGCAACGTAAGAACAGGAAGAAGAAGTAATGTCTGCCGAGAGCACTGAAGAAGTTATTGCCGCCGTGACTGAAGAGCAGGAAGACTCCCAGGAAGAGACGCAATCCAAGACGGCCAGCCGCTTGGAAGAGGAAGGCGACATCGCTGCCGACTACCTCGAAGAGCTTCTTGATATTGCCGACATCGACGGCGACATTGACATCGAGGTCCGCAACGGCCGTACCTACATCTCCATTGGTACCGATGAAGAGTCGGCGGCTCTGGACAGCTTGGTTGGCCGCGACGGTGAAGTCCTCGAAGCCCTCCAGGAACTGGCCCGCCTGTCGGTTCTCTCGGCAACCGAAAACCGCTCACGCTTGGTTCTTGACATCAACGGCTACCGCAAGGAGCGTGCCGGCGTCCTGCAGCAGATCGCCGAAGACGCTGTGGCAAAGGTCAAGGCCGACGGCGGGACTGTCGCTCTGGAGCCGATGAGCGCTTACGAGCGCAAGATCGTTCACGACGCCGTTGCCGACCTTGGCTTTGTTTCCGAATCCGAAGGCGAAGGCGCCGGCCGCCACATCGTCGTTTCTGCTGACTAGAGCCCATGGTCGAAATCACCGCAGCTGAACTGACAGCGGCAGAGAAGATCTTTGGGGAGCGCCTGGATCTGGCCAAGCGCTACGTTGAACACTTGGCGACCTCAGGCACCGAACGTGGCTTGATCGGCCCGCGGGAGATCCCGCGGCTCTGGAGCAGGCACGTCCTGAACTGTGCGGTCATCGAATCCGCGATCGCCAGGAACAGCCATGTTGCCGACGTCGGTTCCGGTGCCGGACTTCCCGGCCTTTGCCTTGCCATTGCCCGTCCGGATCTTGAACTGACGTTGATCGAACCCCTGGAACGGCGGGTCATCTGGCTACAGGAAGTAGTGGACGACCTCGGTCTGGACAACGTGACAGTGATGCGGACCCGTGCAGAACTGGCTGTGGGAATGGTTGATGCGGATGTCGTTACGGCCCGGGCCGTGTCAGCCCTGACCAACCTTGCCGGGTTGACGATCCCCCTCCTCAACGGCAACGGCGAAGTAGTGGCCATCAAGGGCCGTAGTGCCGGTGAAGAGATCGAGAAGGCCGCCAAGGTCATCCGGAAGCTCGGCGGTGTGGAAACTTCTGTTGTTGTGTGTGGACAAGAGCTGTTGGAGGAACCCACCACTGTGGTGAGGATAATCGTCAACAAGGCCGGAAAGACGGCGTAGATCCCGTTTGGTTTCCAGCGTGTCGGCGACTGAGCGGTTAGGCTAGAGAACGGCAGCAAGCGCCGAATGAGAGTGAGAGTGTGACCAGTGGGTAGTGAAACCTCCACGCAACGAATCCCCCCGTTTATGTCTTTGGGGTCCGCGCGGGCCATGGCTACCCCCTCTTCGTCTCTGCAGTCCGCTATTGTGCGCACTGATCCGGTTGCAAATGCTGCAGTTTCACGTGAAACCGCCTCGGATGGAGTGCAGAACGTGATGGATTCCATCGATGATTCCAGTCCGATCGCACGGCAGCTCGCCAACGAGACCCGCCGTCGTGAACGCCTGATAGGCCGCGAGCTCCCGAAGCCTGAAGCAACCCGTATCTTCACTGTTTCAAACCAAAAGGGTGGCGTTGGCAAGACGACCACCACAGTGAATATCGCTGCTGCCTTGGCGTCCGCCGGACTGAATGTCCTCGTGATCGATATCGATCCCCAAGGCAACGCGTCCACCGCGCTGGGCATCGAGCACCACGCTGATGTAGACAGCATCTATGACGTCCTCATCAACGACCTCCCCCTGAAGGAGGTCGTGGCACCTTGCCCCGACATCCCCAACCTGATCTGCGCGCCTGCAACCATTCACCTGGCCGGTGCGGAGATCGAGCTTGTTTCCCTTGTGGCCCGTGAGCAGAGGCTCCGGCGTGCCATCGATGTCTATGCCAAGGAACGGGAAAAGAACGGTGAAGGTCGTCTGGACTTTATCTTCATCGATTGCCCGCCCAGCCTCGGCCTGCTCACGGTCAACGCCTTCTGTGCAGCCAGCGAAGTTCTCATCCCCATCCAGTGCGAGTACTACGCTCTTGAAGGTTTGAGCCAGCTCCTCAAGAACATTGAGATGATCCAGAAGCACCTCAATGCCGACCTCGTGGTCTCAACGATTCTCCTGACCATGTATGACGGCAGGACAAACCTTGCCGCGCAGGTCGCATCGGAAGTCCGCCAGCACTTCCCCCAGCAGGTGCTGAGTGCCGTGGTTCCTCGTTCGGTGCGTATCTCTGAGGCGCCAAGCTACCAGCAGACGGTCATGACCTACGATCCTTCATCGAGCGGCGCGCTGTCCTACATGGAAGCCGCAGCCGAAATCGCTGAACGTTAGAATTCTTGAAACACAGCAACAGCCAGGGCCAGTCCGTGCTCGGCTCTTCCATGGAGGGATGAATCAATGAGCGAAAAGCGAAGGGGCCTCGGCAGGGGTCTTGGGGCTCTCATTCCTAGCTCGGCCGCAGCCCAGGGAAACGGCGCCGCGCCGTCCCGTCCCGTGGATCTGTTTTTCCCGGAAGCACGGAAGACTGCTGAACCGACGGTTGATACTGCTCCCGAGGACACAACGGCGCCTGATACTGCCTCCGAGTCCGGGAACTCCACTGCAGCCCCCAAAAAGGCCCCTGCGGGGAGGGCATCTGCCAAGGCTCCAGCCGCAAAGGCTCCGGCCACCAAATCGAGCACTGCCCGTTCTGCTGCTACCAAGTCGCCAGCGGCTGATCAGCCGAAGCCCGCAGAGGTTGCTGATGCTCAGGAGTCGCCGGCCGTAGCCAAGACTCCTGCCGCTGCCCAGTCCAGTGACGTTGAGTTGGTAGAGGTACCGGGCGCCCGCTTTGCGGAAATTCCGGTTGGCGATATCCATCCGAACCGCAAGCAGCCGCGCTCGGTATTCGATGAGGACGATATGGCGGAGCTGGTTCACAGCGTTCGCGAAATAGGCGTGCTCCAGCCAATCGTCGTGCGAACTTCAACCGAAAAGGGTGGAGAACCGTACGAGCTCGTAATGGGCGAGCGTCGCTGGCGGGCGGTACAGGCTGCCGGGCTGGAAACCATCCCTGCAATCGTCCGCGATACCACTGACGACGACCTCCTTCGTGACGCGTTGCTGGAAAACCTGCACCGCAGCCAGCTGAATCCATTGGAAGAGGCTGCTGCCTACCAACAGCTCTTGGAAGACTTCGGAACAACGCACGAGCAGTTGGCGGACCGCATTGGCCGTTCACGTCCCCAGGTCTCCAACACGCTGCGCTTGCTCAAGCTTCCCCCGTTGGTTCAGCGTAGGGTTGCCGCTGGCGTTCTCTCTGCGGGCCATGCCCGGGCACTCCTGGCGCTCCCGGATGCTGCGGCAATGGAACGCCTGGCTCAGCGTATCGTTGCCGAGGGTATGTCAGTACGCGCTACGGAAGAAGCCGTGACGCTGTACCAGGACCCCACCACTCCTGCGAAGAACAGTATTCCCAAGCCGAACGCCCGTCACGAACGACTCGACTACCTTGCTTCGTCGCTCTCCGACCGCCTGGACACCAACGTGAAAATCACCTTGGGGGCCCGTAAGGGGCGGGTAAGCATTGAGTTCGCCAGCGTCGAAGACTTGAACCGCATCATGAACGTGCTTGGCCCTGGTGCTGAAGACTGAGTCTGTTTTGCTCTATCCGAGGGATCCGCCCGCAGGGGCGGATCCCTTTTTCATTTCGTTTAGGGCTCGCGGTGACCGAGTTCTTCGCTCACATTGAATTTGATGTCGTGGTTTCACGTGAAACTGCGCATAGGATGCGGTCGGTCTTGGACCACCATCGGTAGAGGCTATGCACCGGAATTGGATGGACGCGATAATCCAAAGCCGCGAGCTGGGGTCGCACAATGCCTGCCTCCAATCTTCGACTTCGTTATGAGGTGGGCTGACGGTGTGCTTTCACAGCGCGACTCAACCCGGCGTTTGCTTCGGTTTGTCGTCTATTGGCATAGTGGCAGGCAAACTGTGACGGCAACTCGCGTTCCCGACGCCTATTGGAGTTGCTCCGGGGCGGTAAGACGCGGAGTTGTGCAGCCGATGCGACCGCATCTCCGCTTTGCAATCGGCTTGAAAGTTTGCGCGGAGGTTTCACGTGAAACAGTGCTGGATTCTAGCGCCGAACCAAAGTCACGCACGGAATCGGACGTTGGTGTCAGTGGCCTCCGTCCTGGCATTCTGCGTTCAGGGCTCGCTGACGCTTGGGTCTGTGCCGCGGGGAAGGTCGCGAACAATAGGCCATGCATAACGCCGTGAACGTTTCACGTGAAACGCTGCCCAAGCTGAGTCGGCCTGATCCCTGCGATACGACGGGCATACCTTCTTGGCAGCGAGTTCGTTTCAGCCTGCAGGGCTAGTGCCTGCCCTGCAGCTGGCTTAGCCCAGCGGCTGCCTTTGACGACGTAAAGGCGGTGGGGTTTGCACGGCTGCCCCTCTTGCATTCTAGTTTCACGTGAAACTTTGATGCGCCAAATGAGGCAATTCAATGCTTATCCGACTCATAGCGATGTACGGGAGCGAATCGTTGAGTTTCCATCCGGTGCCCTGTCCCTTTATCAAGAGAAGCAGACCTGGAAGCTCAGTATCCTGCCACTCGCCTTGCAACCTCATAGCCACAGAAGTCCCAGAGTAGCTCTGTGAGCCTCTCGGCCTTCCAACCCCTATACGCGGCAGCCCAAGCGTGCACAACCACCAGCTACGCCTCCTAGCGCGTCCCTCAGGAGGGATAGTTCGGCGGCGGCGTATGCGAGTCGTATTGTTGCTGGGTGGTCCCGCCATAAGAAGCGCAGGACGAAGGCCCAGGAGCTATTGCATGGTGGGCGGCGGATCGGAGAACGAGGGTCTTCCGAGAGGGACAGAGCTGGTCCACTCACCTAGCTGCCTTGGGCATGGCTGTATCCGATGGCTCCTAGGCAGTCCATTCCCTCTGGTGGCCGCTCCCGGGGCTAGAACGTAAGACTTGGTGTGCCTTGGCTATCGATGGCGCTCCTCGGATCGCAGTTGCCGTCGGGTGAATCATCCGTAGTCTGCCCACCGAGCAGGATCATCTAACTGTGTGATGTCCGTCCAGAACAGTGATCACCTAGCTCGCTGACAATGCCTGCCGTGCGGGCATCAGATGACTTTGATGTGGGTAAGTCGAGCAGGGAGGGCTCTGTCCTGGTGCAGGTAAGGAGCGCTTTCTGGACATGAGAAGGCTGGCGCCGTGGTGCGGAGGTGCCCGCGAAGGGCCATTCCTTCTGACAAGCGCCGCCCCTAGCTTGGCTGCGGGAACGAGACCTCGCGCGTATCCTCTTCCGCCGAGATCATCACTCTGCACCGCGGCATCTCCAGGTTCTGTGAGGGATCTGACGGCTGCTATGGGTCCGCTCGGCCTCGTAGCGTTTCCTCGTCCACAATGTCGAGTGAGGCGGGCTGTAAGAGAGTTGCCTGATCCCCCACAGCTTCCCGCTAAGAGCCATACGTCCGATGTCACTCTGTATCTGCAAGGCACTCACACGCCTGGTCGCGACGTGAGCCACATGGCATGGCGTGGTGGATGGTGTGCGCATAGCCGGTGCCGACAGCGGGAGTACCCACTCCCCATGACGCCGACCACCTCAGTGGGGTGCGGCCTCTACAGGCTACGCCTCCGTTTCACGTGAAACGGTTCCGGCCGAGCCGCGAGTGCGAGCTCTCGGAAGCAATACGCGGCTGTGGATTCAACGGTGGATAAGTCTGTGGATAACTTTGGGGATAACCATCGGCTTTGGTGAGGCTCACCCGCTCAGCTCAACTCTCCTAGGGAGCGTAGGCTCGAACGGAAAGGGGCAGCAGACGAACCGCAGAACCTGCTCCCCCTATGGCTGACGGAAGTTTCGTCGTTGAACTGGCAATTCGCCGGGTTTACAGCGGTTTTGCGCTGATTGACTATGATGAACGGCGCGCAATTGTAGGGAACACGCATCTCCACCCCGGTACACCATCAGTGCGGTCCGCAAGCAAACTCCAGTGCGAGCAGAGTGTTCGTAAGTAGTGGTGTGTGGGCAACATCATTGTCGGTGCATAACCCTGTGGATAACTTTGTGGATAAGGAGAGAGGAGCCTGTGACTAAGTTCCTCCTGGGATCGCCCGTTGAACGAGTCTGGTCGCTCGGCCGAGGCCCGAATCGAGCTATGGGGACGTCCGCTCACTTGGGGTCAATACGCAGCCTGACTATGAACGTCATGGAGTGGTGATGCTCAGCAAGATGGGCAGGGTCTGTTGGACTTGCCTACTTGGATGCAGTCCGCCGCTGTCCAACTCTCGCCGCTTCCATTCATCTGATGTATCGGGCCCCGAGTTCGATCCTCTCCAGTACGACGAGATGGGTGGTGTTGAGTCTGGTACGCTATCGCTCCCCTAGTGGCAGGCACCCCGAGACTTCTGATTTAGTCCCTCCGCAGTGGCTTGATGCGATGAATGCATTCACCGTCGACGATCCATCGTCGGGGCTCGCAGCTAACATGCTGTTTCACGTGAAACCTCATCGGCCGACGGGGGTGGCCAAGCTTGGGTTCGCAGCAGGCGCGAGAGCGAACCAAGGCGAAGCCTCGATACCCTATTTAGCAGACTGAGGATCAGTGTCTACGCGATGGACTATTCCGCGTAGGTCTGCAGGGAACGATCGCGAGGGACTGGGGGCAACAGTCCGGGATGGATCTCGGAAGCGGGATTGTCTATGTCGAATCAAACCGGATGCAGCTCCGGCCGATCCATCAAAAGTTGATGCCTGCGTGCCATGTTGATGCAATAGCCGAAGGGCAGGCGGCTATACACAGTCCGTCAGCAACGACACGAGAAGCGGCCTGGGCGAGGTAGGGAAACGTGCTTGGGGCAAGCGGGCGATTGACGGCCATTAGTCAGCAGCTTGCCTGCGGTGGGAAACGAGTGAAGGTCTGGCTGGCGCACGGAGTGCCTGTGTACATCCCAGTATTTGTTGCGGGCTTGTCCTTGGAAGTGGATCGTCATGCGCACGGAGGGAACGGCGGGCCATGAGGAGAGGCTGTTGGCTGGGTTGGCGATCCGTCGGAGGTCCAACGATGCCTGCCGGGCTGGCCGTGTTCGTGAGAAACCCTCTTGTACCGACCATTAGCGCGGGGTCTCCGTCCATTTCTAGGCGGAGGTGGTTGCTTCCTTCAAAACCACGTGCGTGGAGCGTGGCTTGAGTGAACGTCCGGTATCCGGGCTGTGATCGAACGGAGGTACCCCTGACTCGAGCTTACGTAGGCGGTTTGTTGCTCTCGTACTCTCATGTAGGTGCCGACTAAGCCGATTCTGGCTGTTCGGGCAGTAGATGTGCCCCGTCATGAGCCACCATGTTTCACGTGAAACGGCTACGCCGAGGTTCTCATCCCAAAGCAGGCCTTAGACGGCGGCCCTGATCCATCGGCGAGCCCCTCCCGCCGTCATTTAACGAAAAGGGTCTTCCGTTACAGGTGATGGGGGTTTTCGCGGCCGATCCCCTGTCCCAAGCGCCTAGGTGTCTGTTGCAGAGTAGACTCGCTGCACCTGGACTTCGCGGATTGGCTCCGCACTTGAGTAGTCTTACCTCGGAGTTGCCAACACGCCTATCCAGCCCAGGGTTGGCCATTGACGCGGGGGCTAAACGCAGACGACTGCACAAATCTTGCGGCCTTAGCCCGATGCCCTCACGCCGTCAGAAGACGAACCCAGTTGCCCGTCGAACGCGCAAGAGGGTCAGCGGAAGTGTATCCGCAGCTGGCAATAAGGGGATGAGGATTGGCAGCGGCGGTCTGACACTGGTCGGTGATTGTGTTTTTCGACTCCGGGGCGGGGATGGCTGGTGGCAACTGCGATCTCTGCCTGCAGCGGCGCAGGAATGGAAGTCGGATTGGGCTCCTTCTGGGTCTTGCGGTTTCCTGGGTCATCCGTCGATGAAAATCGTCCTATTCGGTCGAACGCGCCAGTAAGCGCCGCAGCCTCCGCTGTCCGACGCGTGGCTTTTACGGCCCAAAAGAGGCTCCTGGGGGCATATAAGGGCTGATAGGCAGCAAGAGGGTCTTATCGCTCCTGGGGGCCCACTGAGGCGTCAGCGGGCCTCTGGAGTGCCCGTCGGCATCGCTGCTGCCGCTCCTGCAAAGGTGGAATGCAGACGGTGTGCCTGGCGGTGCCTGCGGAGGGAGCTGGGCAGGCTCCGATGCAGAACGATTATTGGCTGGTGGGGCTCCTATGAGAGCTGCAATACAGCCGGCAGGCCCGGCGGCGCCTCTGTTGCTGGCCCTAGAAGTTTCAGCACGGGAGGAGTGTGACGCTGGCGTCGCTGACCCCGGGCACCCAGCATCAGCACTCCGGATGCCTTGGCGGATAGCTACTCCCTTGCTGCCAACTCAAGCTGGGTGCTATCCGTAGCTGCTCCAGGGTGCATGACCGGCGCCGTCTGCTCCGCCATAGGCTGTTTCACGTGAAACCAACCGAGGTCCCCAGAACAACGCCATTCGCGAGATATTCTGACGTGTTTCACGTGAAACGGGCACGGATCTGGCGGTGCCTCTCGTTCCCTCTTCCTTCTGATGACTACACAACACAGGGAATTGCAAAGACCACGAGCAGTCTAGGCCAAGCTCTTACGGCGGACCCATCTTGGTGACGCCACTGGCAGGGAGTCCAGGAGATGCTTCGGTACCGCTGGCCAATTGATAACGGGAGGAGCCTTCACTTCCGTAAACCCGTGGGTATCCCAGAAGGGTGGCTGGAAGTCTTGCGGTCCACACGAATGAGGATTTCGTTCCGCAACGGAATCGAGAACCGCTGCAATGTCTCACGCGGTCTGCTGGCCTCCGGGATGCCGGCAAGCTAAGAGAGGACAAGGCAAACCTCCGGTACTGCGTCACCTCGGAGGCCCCAGTCAGTCGACGCCCACAAAACGCCGTCCCCGCCCATCGAAGCTAGCCCGGATCCCTTCAAACCCAGACTCAGCCCTACCCCAGCTAGGGGAAACTGCGGAGCAACAGTTCCCGCAAGCTGAGCGCCTCCAGTGCATCCAAACATCAAAAAGCTACCCACTGATGTTGATTTCCCGCCAAGAACAGAAAAAGCCGGCCGCCCCGCCCCCTGGGGAGCAGAACGACCGGCTTTTTGAAAGAACCGAGAAGACCCTTAGGACAGGACGTCCGCGAATTCCTTCTCGAAGAACTGCTTCGGCTTGGCGCCGATCACGGTGCTCTTCACTTCTCCGCCGCTGAACAGGTAAACAGCAGGAATGGAGGTGATGCCGTACTCGGCAGCGATTGCCGGGTTGTCGTCGACGTTCAGCTTTACGACGTCGACCTTCTCGCTGTATTCAACGGAGATCTCGTCGAGGATGGGTCCGAGCTTGCGGCAGGGGCCGCACCACTCTGCCCAGAAGTCCACGATGACCGGCTTGTCGGAAGCCAGGACATCCGTGCTGAAGCTTGCGTCAGTTACGTCTTTTGCGTTGCTCATAACTTTTCCCTTCGTATGGTTGCTGGATGCAGCTTAGGAGTGCAGGTCTGCGAGGTAGTGCTCGACGTCGAGGGCCGCGACACAACCGGAACCGGAAGCCGTGATGGCCTGGCGGTACGTGGGGTCGATGACGTCGCCCGCGGCAAACACACCCTTGATGTTGGTACGGGAGCTGCGGCCCTCGACGGCGATGGTGCCTTCAGGAGTCAGCTCGACTTTGCCCTTCACCAGGTCCGTGCGCGGATCGTTTCCGATGGCGACGAAGACGCCGGAGACAGCGAGCTCGGACTGGGTTCCATCCACGAGGTTCTTCAGCTTCAGCCCGGTGACCTTGTCCCCACCGAGAACATCTTCAACAGCCGTGTTCCAGACGAAGTTGATCTTCTCGTGGGCCTGGGCGCGGTCACCCATAATCTTGGAGGCTTTGAGGGTGTCGCGGCGGTGTACTACGGTGACCGACTTGGCGAACTTGGTGAGGAAGAGTGCTTCCTCCATCGCGGAGTCGCCACCACCGATCACTGCGATGTCCTGGTCCTTGAAGAAGAAACCGTCACAGGTTGCACACCAGCTAACGCCGTGGCCTGAGAGCCTCTTTTCATTCGTCAGACCCAGCTCACGATATGCCGAGCCGGTGGACAGGATGATGGCCTTCGCCTGGAAGGTCTCCCCCGTACCGATCGTCACGGTCTTGATGTCGCCGTCGAGGTCGAGTTCTGTGACGTCCTCGAAGAGGATCTCGGTGCCGAAACGTGCGGCCTGCTTCTCGAAGTTCTCCATGAGATCCGGACCCATGATGCCATCCGGGAATCCAGGGTAGTTCTCAACGTCCGTGGTGTTCATCAGTTCGCCGCCGGCAGTGACGGAACCAGCAATGAGCAGAGGTTTCATGTTGGCGCGGGCGGTGTATACAGCGGCTGTGTAGCCGGCAGGGCCTGAACCTACGATGATGACGTCACGCACCTGCGATGCGCTGTTTTCTGCAATGCTCACGTGGCGTGAACCTCTTCCTTAGTCGATGCTGCGGCTTTCGGGGCAGCCACCTGACTCAACCCCTGATGCGTTCCAAATATTCCGTTGGAGTTGGGGACCCTAAAAGCCACCAGCATTCAGGTTACCGTCTGGGCCCCGGTCATATCTAAGCGGTGACGTTGGCGCGGGCAGCAGTAAGGGCCGCCCTGACGAATCAGAACGGCCCTTGCGGTCACATCTTTGATACGCCTACTGGACGGCGACCTCAGCGAGGCGAAGGCCGAAACCATACTGCGTCTTGGGTGCGGCCAGCTTGGGCAGCGCCTTGATGACGACAATCACGTACTGGGCCTTGGTGGGCGCAGCCAACGGAATGGTCAGTTCGGGTGACGTGAAGCTGTTGGTACCCACGAGCTTGGCACCGTCCATGGCGGGACGGTCATTGGTGAAGACGCTGATATTTCCACCGGAGCCACCGAGCTGGTTAAGGACAACGGACTTCACGTCCGCCGGTTCCTTCAGTTTGATCATGAGCGGAACTTCTTCGGACAGTCCGCCCCAGTTGGCCGTTGCGAATTCCATGTCGGACCAGTAGCTGGCAGCGTTGCCATCAAAGGCTTTGCCGAGGTCCTTATCGAACGTGGCCGCGAAGGGGAAGTTACCCAGGCGGGTGATTTCCTGAATGGCCGGCGGAGCCGCGGGCGGAGCAGTCTCCGTGGGCTGCGGCTGCTCGCTTGCAGTTTCAGAAGGCTGGGGCGCCGGCGTGCTCTGGGTAGCGGCAGGCTTGCTGCTGGGCAGGAGACTTCCCAGGTTGGTGACGGCCAGGACCAATCCCACGATCAGGACTGCTGCGAGAAGGCCTCCCACGAGCCAACGCAGCGAGCGGGGTTCCTTTTCGGGGGCTTCTTCCTCGTAGACGTCGTCTTCGTCGGAGTAGTCCTCAGTGACAGCGGACGACGCCGGGAAGCTGCTTGCCGCGCGCTCGTCACCGGATGTTCTTCCACGGTTGGAGGCCGCGGCACCCGCTGCAGAGGCACCACCAGCCGCGGCAGCACGCTCCGAGTACCCGTAGTCCTCCTCGGACCAAAGGGAAACCTTGGGCTCCGAAGCCTGCTCACGCGCGGGCGCATCCTGCGAAGGAGCTGCCTGTGAAGACACGGCTTGCGTGCGCGGCTCGGAGGGCTGAACGGACTGCGAAGACACGGCCTGTGTCGGCGGCTCAGAGGCCGAAGCGGATGTAGCGGCAGCACCGGCGTCGTTGTTCTTGGACCCGGCGTTCCTCAGTGCGGAAGCGGCGGCTGCACCAGCCGCGCCTGCCCCGGCCGCCGCAGCGGCCAGCTTGCCTGCGATGCCGCTCTTGGCCGACGAAGGATTTGCCGCCGGCATGGGCGGTACATGCGGTGCGCTGCGGGTGGGCGCAGCGGGCTCTGGCTCGTCCTGTGGCTCGGGAGCGATGGCGTAGCCGTTTTCGTCGTACTGGATGTACTCGGCCTCGTGCTCGTCATCCTCGTAGAGTCCGTCGTAGGTTTCGGGCTCATAGGTGCGTGCCTGGCCGAAGATCTCGCTGCCGAGGGTCTCCGTGAAGAACGGTTCGATGTACGGCGGGTTGGTGGCCACCACGAGGTCCAGCAGGTCCGGAGCGGTGCTGTGGTTGGTGATCAGGTAGGTGGTGTTGTCGCTGATGCCAAGGTCCAGGATCTGGACGTGCCCGGGGCGCTCCCCCGTGGCCACCTCGCGGGCGCTCTGTGCGACCTGCTCGGCGTTTCCGGGGCCGGCAACAAGGATGCTCACGGGACGGTTGAGGACCTGGTCCACGCCGTCGAGCACCTGATCTTGGTCATGCGAGGTCAACACATTGGCCGTGACCTTGTAGCGGCCGCCAAGTACTGATCCGACGTCGATCGGGTGGGACACGTGTTCCTCCTAGGCTGTCCGGGAGCTGCGGGTCCTGCACACGGATGGCCGGACGGGCCGGTTCAACCGCTTCTGCAACTACCTATATTCGTTTCTAGCCTAGCGGATTGAGGCCCGGCGCCCACGTTGGCGGCACCGGCTCACTTCCGGCGGTTCCGCGGAGCAGGGAAGTATGGATTGCGTCCAGCGTCGCCCTGATACGTCCGCCTGCCCGGCAGCGGGACCGCCGGACGGAACCTGCCGCCCTGTGCTGTGCTGGGTTCGTCTTCCTCCGGTAGATACGTCTTGGGCGCGTCCGGTTCGTTTGTTGAAGGCTGCGTGGAACGCTGTGGGGCCACCGCGGGTCCCGCACGGTACGACGCTGCATCGAACTCGCCTGAGATGCGCGGGATCAAACCGGTATCGTCCGAGACCGTGGCGCGTGCCGCCGTCGTGGGTTCCACCTCGCCGGACACCGGCGCGGGGCCGCCGCGACCCAAACGGCTCATCAGCGGGCGCAGGAGGTCGCGAAGTTCCGTGACGTGGAAAACGCGAAGCAGGACAAGGTAGGCGAGCAACATGACGGGCCCGACGACGATCACGGTCACCAGGGCGGCCGGGCGGCTGCTCCACGCGAAACCGTCGGCACGGTAGCTGCCGAGCAGCCACAACGCGATGGCACCGGCTACGGCGGATCCGAGGCCTGCGTAACCCATGCGGATGTACGAATTGGCGATGCGTGGACCGTCGAGGTGACCCAGCAGGCGCCGCAGGAATACAACGCTGATCACCACGGACAGGATGTTGCCCAAAGTGTAGAGGATGGCAATGGCGTAGATGATCTGGCCCACGGGCAGGAACTGGATGAAGAAGGCGCCCACGACATAAATCACAGCGAGCCACAACTGCACATACAGAGGCGTTCGGGCGTCCTCGTTGGCGTAGAAAACGCGGGACATCATGAAGTTGGCGCTCAGGAACGGCGTGCTGAGAGCCAGGATGGTGAGCGTTTGGGCCAACATGACACCGTCCTGCGGCTCGCCACCGGAGAAGAACATGCCCAGCGGTCCGGCCAGGGCAAACAGCGCCAAAGCCCCGAAAACGGTAGCGACGGCCATGGTCCGGAGGCCGTGCGAGAGGGCGTCGCGAAGTTCGGCTTTGTTGCCGTCCTGCGACGCGCGCGTCATGCGGTTAAAGAGGACGGTGGCCAAGGACAGGGCGATGATGGAGTGCGGCAGCAGGTACAGCTGGCTGGCAACTTCCAGCACAGCGTTGCCGGGCAGCACAGCCGCAGCTGCCCTGTCTCCGGCATTGTCCAGGCGGAGGCGCTCGGCGCCCGGGATCGTCGCGATCCTCATGATGTACAGGAACGCCAACTGCCCGACGGCGGCAGTCGCCAGCGTCCAAACGCTCAGCTTGGCGGCCTGGCCCAAGCCGACTCCGCGCCATCCGAAGCGCGGACGCAGGCCCAGGCGCAGCCGGAACACGGGAATGAGCAGGATGGCTGTTTGCGCCACCACACCGAACGTGGAGAACCCGGCAATAAGGAATGTCTGGGTCGGTCCCCAGTTGTCCAGGGTGTGCGGGTTGTGGATGTTGTCGCCAAGGATCCAGATGAACATACCCAGACCGGCGATGGCCACAAGGTTGTTGAGGATGGGTGCCCACATGGCAGGGCCGAACGCGCCGTGGGCATTCAGGACCTGGGTGAGCAGCGCATAGAGCCCGTAGAAGAAGATTTGCGGGAGGCACCACAGCGCAAAGGTGACTGCCAGCGCCTTCTGTTGCTCGGAGTAGCCCTGGGTGGTCAGATCGATGACGAGCGGAGCCGCCAGGGTCACCAGGGCTGTCAGTGCGAGGAGCACCAGCACAGCCAACGTCAGCAGCCTGCTGAGGTAGTCGGCGCCGCGGTCGGGAGCCTTGCTGGCCTTGATGATCTGCGGAACCAGGACGGCGTTGAACACGCCGCCGGCCACCAGCAGGAAGATCAGGTTCGGCAGGTTGTTCGCGTTGATGAATGTGTCATTCACCGTGGAGCCCAGGCCGAGTGCGGCACCGAGCATCCAGGTTTTGGCGAAGCCAAGGAACCGGGAAACCAGCGTTCCGGCAGCCATGATGGCGCTGGAACGGGCTTCACCGGATTGAACGGACTGGGTTGTTTTGGCTTCAGACATCGCCTTTATCGTCCCATGTACCCGGGTCAGAGATGTTCCGGCAGCACTTCCCGTGCCAGATCGGCGATGCGGCGTTCATTCGGGAAGGACAACTTTCGGGCCAATTCCTGGATGGGGACCCACGCAGCGTCCACGGCTTCCTGGTCCGGATCATTCTCGATGGTCAGCTCGCCACCCGTTGCCCTGAGCAGGAAGTGATGCACTGTTTTGTGGACCCGGTGGCCGCTCACGGTAAACCAGTAGTCGATGCTGCCCAGCGGTGCCAGGATGCTGCCCTCGATGCCGGTCTCCTCGGCGATCTCACGTACAGCAGCTTCCTCATTGTTCTCCGGGCCCTCCGGATGGCCCTTAGGCAGGCACCACTCAAGCCGGCCACCCCTGTTAAGGCGGGCGATGATCGCAACCCGGAGTTCGCCGTCGGACGTGTCAACAACAACGCCGCCCGCTGACACTTCCTCCACAGTGGGAAGCGAGGCCTGCGCCGGGTGCTGCGGGGCAGGCGCGACGTGCGCACCGATTGCCGACGGCAACGGTGCGTTTGTCCTCCTGCCTGGAGCGCTCGGTACTGGGTTGGCCATGTGGTCCACTCTAACGACTCTTGCCCCGGAGTGATGACCGGGACATGGCCACAAGGTGGACTGCAGGAGATGCCCGGCCGACGCATGCCTGATTTCGCATGGAACAGTGGCCCAATGCAGCGCAAAAATCTGCCAAGCTTAAGGAACTATGGCGCACGTATTGGACAGCTCTTCTGTTAACTTCACCATCGATCCGGTGGTGCTCGACCTCGGGCAGCGCTTTGTCGACGCCGGATTCGAGCTGTCCTTGGTGGGTGGACCGGTGCGCGACCTCTTTCTGGGGCGGACCTCCCCGGACCTTGATTTCACCACCGATGCCACGCCGGACCAGACCATCTCCGTCATCAAGAAATGGGCGGACAACTTCTGGGAAATCGGCCGGGCGTTCGGCACCATCGGGATGCGCAAAGACGGCTTCCAGATCGAAATCACCACGTACCGGGCCGAGGCCTACGATCCCGACTCGCGCAAACCCGTGGTGGCTTTCGGCAGCTCCCTGACCGATGACCTGCTGCGGCGGGACTTCACCATCAACGCCATGGCATTGCGCCTGCCAAGCCTGGAACTGGTGGATCCCTTCGGGGGCGTGCGGGATCTCCATGCGTCCGAACTCGCGACTCCCGGGGCCCCGGAGGCTTCCTTCTCCGACGATCCACTGCGGATGATGCGTGCAGCGCGTTTCGCGTCCCAGTTGGGCGTGTCGGTCCACGACGACGTCCGGCTCGCCATGTCCCAGATGGCTGACCGCATCAAGATCATCTCCGCCGAACGTGTCCGCGACGAACTGGTCAAGCTTATTAACGGAGCCCATCCGCGCGTTGGTATCGACCTGCTGGTCGACACGGGCCTCGCAGAGTTTGTGCTTCCGGAGGTGTCGGCCCTTCGGCTGGAATCGGATGAACACCACCGGCACAAGGACGTATACCAGCACTCCCTTCAGGTCCTCGAGCAAGCGGCAGCGCTGGAAACCGGTCCAGACGGCCCGGTTCCCGGCCCCGACTTCGTGCTGAGGTTCGCTGCCTTGATGCACGACGTCGGCAAGCCGGCTACGCGTCGTTTTGAACCGGGCGGCGCGGTCAGCTTCCGCCACCACGACGTCGTAGGTGCGAAGCTCACGGCCAAACGGATGAAGGCGTTGCGGTTCGACAACGACTCCATCAAGGCCGTATCCCGGCTGGTCGAACTGCACATGAGGTTTTACGGCTACGGCGACGCCGGCTGGACTGATTCGGCCGTGCGCCGTTACGTGACCGACGCCGGTCCCCTGCTGGAACGCCTGCACCGGCTTACCCGTTCGGACGTCACAACGCGCAACCAGCGCAAGGCCGACCGCCTCTCCTTCGCCTACGATGACCTTGAGCACCGCATTGCGGCGCTGCTGGAACAGGAATCGCTGGCAGCTGTCCGGCCCGACCTCGACGGAGCGCAGATCATGGCCCTGCTGGGATTGAAGCCCGGACCTGTCGTCGGCCGCGCCTACAAGTTCCTCCTCGAAGAGCGGATGGAACATGGCCCGCTGTCACCGGAGGAAGCTGAGCAGAAGCTGATGGCCTGGTGGGAAACCCAACCCGAGTCCGCCGTCGTCGAGTCTTCGACCGAAACTGAGGAGCCCGCATGAACGCTGTGACTTCCCCGCGTCCGCAACTTTGGATCCTGCGCCATGGGGAGACGGAGTGGTCCAAGAGCGGCCAATACACGGGCCTCACGGACCTTCCCCTCACCGTCGAAGGCGAGCAACAGGCCGTGGAGGCCCGCAAGATCCTGGAAGGCATTGACTTTGACCTGGTGCTGACCTCCCCGCTGAGGCGTGCCCGCAGGACCGCGGAACTGGCTGGCTACCCGGACGCTGTCCATGAGCCGCTGGCCGTGGAATGGAACTACGGCGACTACGAAGGCATCAGCTCCGACCTGATCCGCAAGGACAACCCGGACTACCTCATCTGGACTGATGGGGTACCCAACGGGGAAACACTGGATGAGGTGGCTGCCCGTGCGGACAAGATCATTGGCCGGGTACTGGAATCCGGCATGGACAATGTGCTGGTAGTGGCGCACGGACATTTCTCCCGGATTCTCACGGCACGCTGGTTGGAAATGGACGCACGCGAGGGTCGGCACTTCATCCTGGGGACCGCGAAGGTGTGCACTCTGGGTTGGGACAAACGGACGCCTGCAATTGTCCGTTGGGGCCTGTAAATCGCTAATTTATAAAAACTTTTCGCTAATTAGCCGAATGTGCTGGTCAAATCCCCGCTTGATGGGGTAGCTTATATCTTGTTCCCAGAGCGACCCGCCGGGAACGAGGCGCGCATTCACCGGTTAGTCAGCCGGGAGAATGCCACAGCAGGCTGTAAAGGCCGGAAGGAGGTTGGGAAAAATGATTACTTTGACTAGCGGACGGAAGTTGACCGTCGCTGCTACCCCGGCCTCTGCTGATGATCGACGCCATTTTAACTCTCTGACCCACTCCTGATTCACCGGACCGGCCTATTGCCGGCGGTGTTCTTGATGGCCTTCCTTCTCTTGGATGGCTGAGTAGTCAGTTGCAGGCGCGGACCCACGCAGCATGCCGCGGGTGCGCAGTTTCCCCATAGTTCGGAACCAGCTTCTTGTTGGGTGAACTGCTGGAAGCACGCGCAATAGTGCACGCGATTCAGGGTATTTCCTGATTCGGTCCGCTTAATTCCTTTATTTACCCTCGGTTATTTGTGCCTTCTTTTGGCTACGGCTTTTTTCTTGGACTCAAAGGCCTCTAATTGTTGTGCCCAAATATCGGTGGAAACCTGTGAAAGGAGGTGAACCATGCGAAAACGCCCCGAAGAGATGCGCTTCTACAAGAGCGGCAACGCTCCCAAGGACCGCACACTGTTCAACGGACAGCTGCTCGACCAGCGTCGTGAAGATGTTTACGTTGTCCTGCACCAGATGGGACTCATCCGTTGATTCCCTGAGCCGGCCACGAAGGAGTTCAGATGCCACACATTCATGCTGAACCTCATGGAGCCCACGCGGCTACGCGTGGGCTCCCCCTTTTAACTGGGTGGTATATGCGCCTGACTGTAAGCTCGGTTCATGCAGGAGACAATGCCACACCGGCAACTGAAACGTGGCCGCTTTGTTGTTCCCAGCCGCAATGACTCTTTGCTTCGCAACTTCACGGAGCTGGTGGGTGGCCCGTTAGGCAAGCATTCGTCTCCCGGGGAAGTTTCCCCCCACCCGTTCACGGTTGAGCGGGTGCTCATCATCCTTACCGTCATAGCTGCGCTCTTGGCTGTGCTGGCAAAGGACTACTGCCGCGTCAACGGTTGGGAAACCCCCGGCCAGTTCTATGCCACCTGCTATTCCGACTTCCCTGAGCTGTTCAAGAACCGCGGTCTGGGCGACGGTGTGTTTCCGTTCTTCACTCCGGGGAGCCTGTTTGAATACCCGGTCCTCATGGGGATCATCGCCGGGGTGACTGCGCTGATGGTTCCCGGCACTGGTGTGGGAAACGAACGGATTCTCGGCTACTTCGACGTCAACGCCACCCTGATCGTGGCTGTTTGGATCGTCACTGTCCTGCTGACAGCCCGGATCAACAAACGCCGGCCGTGGGATGCCGCCATGGTGGCCGTTGCCCCGGGGATCATTCTGGCCGGCTTCATCAACTGGGACATGTGGGCTGTAGGTTTGCTGGCCCTGGGCATGTACTTCTTCTCCCGTGACAAGTTGGTCCTTGCCGGTGTGTGCATCGGCCTGGGAACCGCCACCAAGCTGTACCCAATTTTGATCCTCGGCGCAGTCCTGGTCCTTGCCCTGCGGAGTGGAAAGCTGCGGGTCTTCTTCGTCACGGCCGGAGCTGCTTTGGCTTCGTGGTTGGCTGTGAACCTGCCCCTCGCGGCATTGAATCCTTCCGGGTGGCGCTACTTCTTCGAATTTACGCAATCACGTCCCGCCGGTTACAGCTCGCCCTGGTTCGCCTACAACCTGGTGGCGGACAGGCTCCATTGGACGCAGATGAACGCGGCAACCATCAACACGCTGGCGCTCTACCTCTTCATTGCTGCCTGCGCGCTCATTGGAGTCCTCGCTGTCAGCGCCCCGCGCCGGCCGCGTATAGCCCAGCTGGCCTTCCTGATTGTGGCCGCCTTCATCCTCACCAACAAGGTCTACTCCCCCCAGTTCGTCATCTGGCTGATCCCGCTCCTGGCTCTTGCGCGGCCCCGCTGGCGGGACTTCCTCATCTGGCAGGCCGCCGAGGGCCTCCATTGGGCCGCTATCTGGATGTACCTGGGCCAGGCCACCAGCGGCGGATCCGTCCAGCACAACATCGATATGTCCTACTACGTTTTGGCCGTGGGACTGCACATGGTGGTCACGGCATATTTGATGGCCCGCGTCGTCATGGACATCTGGGATCCAGCCCAGGACCCCCTCCGGCTGGCAAGTCAGGACGACCCCCATGGGGGCCCCTTTGACGGTGCCCGGGATTGGCTGCGTATAGATCTTTTCCGTCCTTCGCGTTCCGTATTCCCATGGGCATCCAAGCCTGCCGCCGCAGCCGCCGGATCTGCAGAAGGCCAGCGATCGGAGGTGAAGAGCGATGGTTGATGTCGCCGTCGTCGGAGCCGGCCCGAACGGGCTCGCAGCGGCAGTGGTCATGGCCCGTGCCGGACTGGAGGTGAAGGTCTACGAGGCCGCCTCGGATATTGGCGGCGGATCGAGGACCAGCGAATTGCTGGAGCCCGGGTACCTGTACGACGTATGCTCGGCGGTGCATCCGATGGCCTTGGCCTCACCGTTCTTCCGGGCGTTCGAACTGTCCCGCCGCGTGGAGCTTCGCGTCCCCGAGGTCCAGCACGGCACTCCCTTGGACAGCGGCGGAGCTGCTTTGGCCTACCAGTCCTTGGAGCGGACCGTTGAGGAATTGGGAGTGGACGGTCCCGCCTATGGACGGTTACTGGGTCCCCTTCTGGCTCGGGTGGACGGTGTTGTGGAGTTCACCTCGAACCAACTGTTGCGCCTGCCGAGGGACCCGCTGGCGGCCGTCTTGTTCGGGTTGGCCACCCTTGACCAGGGCACGCCTCTTTGGGGCCGCCGGTTCCGCGAGGATGCCGCTCCGGCTCTTCTGACCGGTGTGATGTCGCATGCGCTGGGCTCGCAACCTTCGCTCAGTTCCACGGGCGCCGGATTGTTGCTCAGCGTCCTTGCCCACGCGTGGGGTTGGCCCGTACCCGTGGGCGGTTCGATCTCCATTGCGAGGGCCATGGCGGATGATCTGAGCGCGCACGGTGGAACCATCCAAGTGGGTGAGCGGGTTGATTCGCTGGACCAGGTCCGTCCAGCGAAGGCCATCCTGCTCGACGTGGCTCCGCCTACCTTGGCCCGCCTCGGCGGGGCCGAAATCCCGGACAAGTACAGGCATTCCCTGGAAACATTTCGTTTCGGGAATGCAGCTTGCAAGGTCGATTTCATTCTTTCCGGTCCGGTGCCCTGGCAGGACGCCGGCTTGGCCAAGGCCGGGACAGTGCATGTGGGCGGTTCGCGGAGGGCCATGGCCGAGTCGGAGAACCTCGTGGACATGGGCAGATATCCGTCTGAGCCTTACGTTCTGGTTTCCCAGCCGTCAATGCTGGATGAATCCCGTGCCCCTCAAGGGCGGCATGTCCTGTGGACCTACTGCCACGTTCCGAAGAATTCCACTATTGACATGGCCGAGGCCGTCACTGCCCGGATTGAACGGTATGCACCCGGCTTCCGCGACGTCGTGGTGGCGTCAAAAACCACGACGGCGGCGGAACTGTCCGCCTATAACGAAAACTACGTGGGTGGGGACTTCAGTGCGGGAATGTTGGACCTCCGAGGCTTGGTACAGCGGCCCGTGGTTTCCAATGTCCCGTGGAGGACTCCCATGCCCGGCGTCTACCTGTGTTCGTCGTCAACGCCGCCCGGACCCGGCGTTACAGGAATGCCCGGGTACCATGCCGCGAAACATGCCCTCAAGGACATATTCAAGACGACGGTACCCGGGCTTGGCCTGGGGCTTTAGCGTTGGCCGGTCTTACTTTGCGTCCGGCCGGTGCTAGTTTGCCGCAGTGAAACGGGCGCGGCGGTGGGCCGGGCTTTCGATCTCGTCCAGCATGGCTACCGCGTAGTCCTGCGTGGAGATGGTGCTGCCTGCCGGTGAATCCTTGGCAACGTTGTATGCACCGGTACGTTCGCCGGGCTGGATGACGGGTGCAGGCGCCAGAACGGTCCAGTCGAGGGATTCGGGGGTCTGCTTCACGGCTTCGAGCGCCTTGGCTGCAGTGGTGGCCTCGGCTTTGTAGGCCTCGGGGAAGTCCGGGGAGTCGAGGAGTCGGACGCCGTCGATTTCCAGGGTTCCGGCGCCGCCCACGATCATCAGGCGCGTGCCTTCGGCGTTGCTGAAAGCGGTAGCCATGGCGTCGAGCCATTCTGAGTGGTCCCCGCCGGTGCGGCTGGGACCCGTAGCCAGCACGACGACGTCGTGGTCTTTTGCGACGGAAGCGAAGGTCTGTGCGTCGGCCTGGTCCGCAGCCTGGGCTGCAGCACCGGGAACCTCGGCGCCCTTGCGGGAGATAGCGGTGACCTTGTGGCCCCGGTTGATGGATTCATTGACGATCTGGCTACCGACCATGCCCGTAGCGCCGTAGACTGCGATTTTCATTGCTCTCCTTGGGGTTGCTATCCTTGCAATGCAACAAAGGTATCTATTGGATACCGATAGCTTCAAAGGAACTCAGTTACCTCATGGATACTAAAGACCTCCCCGCCAACATCATGGACCCCAACTGCCCGTCGCGCGTGATCTTCCAGCGCATCGGTGACAAGTGGGCCTCGCTGGTGATTCAGGTGCTTGGCGACGGGCCGGTCCGTTTCTCCGAGCTGCGCAAAATGGTCAATGTGGTGACTCCCAAGGTCCTGACCCAAACGCTGCGTACTTTGGAGCGGGACGGCCTCATAACAAGGACTGTCTTCGCGCAGGTGCCGCCCCGCGTGGACTACCAGCTCACGCCCATGGGTGAGTCGCTGCTGCAACCTCTTTCCCTGCTGCGTGAATGGGCCGAGAGCCACGTCCCCACCATCATGGAGGCCCGGGATGCCTACGACGATGCACAGGACCAAGCCCTCCTCGCCACACCCAACTAGGGGACAGCTCTTGCTCCAATGAGGCTCCGTAGCGACGTTTGCTGTCCCTTAGTTGGGCAGGGGGGACGGGACTGACGCGCGGCTGATCCGTCCGTCCCGCATGGTCGTGACTGCGTCGGTGAGGGGCAGGAACTCCGTGTCGTGCGTGACCATGACCGTCGCTGTCTGGAACTCGTCTGTCACCTGGCGAAGGAGCCTGACGATCGACTCGCTCCGTTCGTGATCCAGCGCGGCCGTGGGTTCATCCACCAGCAGTACCGTCGGCTTGCCCATGAGGGCCCGGGCGATGTTCACGCGTTGCCGCTGCCCACCGGACAATTGGTGCGGCCTCTTGTGGAGGGCCGCGGAAAGACCCACGACGTCGAGCAGCTGCTCCGCCTCGCGCCGGGCCTCCTTCGCCCGGTTGCCGCGCAGATGCTCGCGGACCATCAACTGTTCGACGGCGGTCAGTGACGGCAGGAGGTTCGGTTGCTGGAAGATGATGCCCACCTTGTCACGGCGCAGGGCCGTGCGTTCGGCCTCCTTGAGGGCAGCGACATCCTGTCCATCAATGATGACGAGCCCGGCCGTGGGCTTGATGAGGGTGGCGGCCACGGCAAGCAGCGAAGACTTGCCAGAGCCGGAGGGTCCAACCAGTGAGAGGAATTCTCCGCGGGCAACGCTCAGATCCACGGAGTCCAGCGCCTTGAGCGTGGAGCCGCCATCGGGGTATTCGAGGGAAACGTTGATAAGACCAAGTGCAGTGTTCATGGGATATGCCTTTCGAGGAATGTTTTAGTTGCCGCCGAGAGCCAGCAGTGGATCAACCGTGGCAACCTTGCGGACCGCCAGTACTGCTCCGGCCAGGCCAAGGATGACGATCCCCGCCACGGGCAGCAGGGTGGTGAGCGGCGTGACCAGGAACGGCGCTGCTTTGGCCGCAAGGGCTCCCCCGGCCAGCCCCACGAGTCCCCCCAGCGCCGCGCCCGCGAGCAACACGAGTGCTGCCTGGGCCAAGGCATCGCGCAGGACGTAACCGGAGGACGCGCCCAAGGCTTTGAGAACGGCGATGTCGCGGGTTCGCTGAACCGTCCACACCGTCAGGAAGGCCACGATCACCAAGGCCGAGATTCCATAGAGGAAGGCCTGCATCAGGAGCAGGGAGCCGTTCTCGCTCTTGTATGACGCCAACGCTTGGAACGATCCGGTCCGGTCCGTGCTGACCGTGCCGGCCGCAGCGTTGGCGGCGTCGACGTCCACGGAGGTTCCGCCGTCGTAAGTTATGGCGAGGACGGTGGCCGTACCCGGTGCGGCGTGGGCGACTGAACGCCACGTGTCCAGGGTGGTCCATACAACGCCCGTGTGCGAGTACCACTGGTCCTCCACAACATCTGAGACCGTCAGGTCAGTACCGCCCAGGCGGAGCCGGCTGCCCTTCGTCAGGCCGAGGTCCTTGGCCAGGGTTCCGCCTACGACGACGGTCCCGTCCTCCACAGCCACTGGACCGTTGGCTCCACCGAAGACCGCGACGTTGGCGGTGCCGTTCGGGGTGCCGCCGTCGGCCAAGGACTGGACACGGGATTGGCTGATGCCGAGGGCCTCCACCGAGCTCACGCCTGCCTGCTCGCGCCAGGTCTGAAGCTGGGTCGCGGAGACTTCCGATTCCGTGTACGACGCTTTCGCTTCACCGCCCGCGGGCGCTCCAAAGGCGATCTGCTGTACGGGAAGGGCGGCAATGGCCGAGGTGGACTGGTTGCCCAATCCCGCGGTCAGCCCGGAAAGCATGACGAGCAGCAACGTGATGAGTGCGACCACGCTGCCCATGAGGGCGAATCGGCCCTTGGCGAAGCGGATGTCGCGGATGGCGAGAAACATCGGATTCCTTCTGTTGGATACGGGCTTGGTCCCGTGCTTTCAACTCTTCCGGCCAAGCGCCCTCCGGACATCGGGAGGCGGATGGATTCACAGGCGTCGAGCGGTTGAAAGGGGAATCAACCGAATGGTTGATTCGGGCCTTGCAGCAGGGATTTCGGGCCTGTGGGCGGAGGGCCGGGGATACGCTGGAAGGCATGCAGTCCCCCACCGGTTCCGCCACGATCCTCCGCGTGCTGCGCGTGAGCCTGCACGTCGGTTTCGCGGTGCTGTTGCTGGTGGCGATCGTCCGGTTGCTGGCCGGCGTCGGCCCCACAGGTGCGCCTTCCCCGGTTGCCGTGAGCGCCGGTTTGGGCCTTTCCGCATTGTTGGCCTTGGTGTACCTCGCAGGAACCGTGCTGGAGAAGCGGCACGCCAGCGATCCCTCCAGGTTCAACCCAGGGCCCTACGCGCTGTGGTGGCTGGCTGCGGTCATGGCGCTCTGGCTGCTGCTGCTCCTGGTCAGTGGTGACTTCGCCTGGGTGGCCTTCCCTCTGTTCTTCCTGCAGCTGCATCTGCTTCCGCGGCGCCTGGCCTTGCCGGCCATCGCGGTGAGCACCGCCTTGTTGGTGGGTGCCCTGTGGTTCCACAGCAGGGGAACTGCCGACGGCGGCCTGCAGCTCGCGATGGTGCTGGGACCCGTGTTCGGGGCGGCATTCGCGGTGGTCACCGGGCTCGCTTACCGGGCCCTGTTCCTGGAAGCCGAGAACCAGCGTCTGGTCGCCGACGAACTGCGCCGTACGCGCGACGAACTGGCCAAAACACAGCACGACGCCGGCATGCTCGCCGAGCGCGAACGCCTCGCCCGCGAAATCCACGACACCTTGGCGCAAGGCTTTTCCAGCATCGTCCTCATGGGCCGCTCCGCCGAGAAAGCCCTTGACAGCGGCGATGTGGAGACCGCGAAGGAGCGGTTGGGCATTGTGCAGGACACGGCATCGGCCAACCTGTCCGAGGCCCGCAGTTTCGTACGGGGGCTGCGGTCGCCCGATCTTGAACAGTCCGGCCTGGTGGATACGCTGCGGCGGCTCTGTGAGAAGACCGAAACCGAGGCGGCCGCCCGTGGAACGGCGTTGCGATGCCGGTTTGAGGTAGTGGGCACCCCTGTGGAACTCCCGAACACCTACCAGACCACCCTGCTCCGGGCTGCCCAAGCCTCCCTCGCGAACGTGTGGGCGCACGCCAAGGCGCGTGCCGCCGTCGTGACCCTGTCTTTCCTTGGCACTGAGGTGACGCTGGATGTTTTCGATGACGGAATCGGTTTTGAACCGACGACGGCGGACGGTACAGCACGCGGCGACGGCACCGGCGTCGGGCTTCTGAGCCTGCGCGAACGGCTGGCGGCGCTGGATGGCACGCTGGACCTCGAGTCGGCGCCAGGTGAGGGGACGGTGGTGGCCATCCGCGTGCCGCTGCCGAGCGGGGACGAGGCGGAATGAGCGACATCCGGGTTCTGCTGGTTGACGATCATCCGGTGGTCAGGGCTGGGCTGCGTGCCATGTTGAGCGATTTTCCAGGCGTACTCGTGGTGGCTGAGGCTGCAGACGGTGACGCTGCGCTGGCCGAGTTGAGCAGGCTCCATACGCTCGGGGAGCCCGTGGATCTGGTGCTGATGGATCTGCAGATGGGCAGTGGAATGGACGGAGTGACAGCCACGGAAAAGATCAAGGCCGGGGAGGCCGGAACTCCCCCGCCGCCGGTCCTGATTCTGACCACGTACGATACCGACGCCGACATCCTCGCCGCTGTGGAGGCCGGGGCCAGTGGGTACATGCTCAAGGATGCGCCCCCGGAACAGATCCGGCAGGCCGTCCTGTCCGCCGCTGCGGGCCAGACGGCTTTGGCGCCCGAAGTTGCGGCCAGATTGATGGGGCGGATCAGGAACCCTTCGCCGGTTCTCAGCGCCAGGGAGGTCCAGTTGTTGGAGCTGCTTGCCACGGGGATGAGCAATCGAGCCATGGCCAAGCAGCTCTTCATTTCCGAAGCCACCGTAAAGACACATTTGGTCCACATCTACTCCAAGCTCGGGGTGGACAACCGTACTGCGGCAATCGCTGCAGCAACCCAGCGCCGGATCATCCGCGGGCACTGATTAGCCGCACCGCTACCGGTGCCACCAGCTCCGTCACCGCAGAGAATCCCGCATATAACAGGCGGGGGTCAACTATCGCGCCGACAACATGCCCTCTATTCGAATATATGCTCGGGTTACCCGTTATTTAGTGGACTGACAAAACAAGCCGCGGCTGGGACAGGCCCGCGATGTACGCGCAGAAAGACTCTTACCGCCGCATTGGAAAAGCCTTAGGAGTCCCTGAAATCAGGGTTCGCCGCGCTCTGGCCTCAAAGAGGGTTGAATGTCATGCTTAGCCCGTACGTATAGCAGCGGAGGCACGTATAGGGGGAATAGCAATGTTCGGAATCAGAACTCGAGAGCTGAACGGGCCACCCCACGGGATGTACTTCAGCGTCGATAGTCACGCCCAGCCACTGAAGATGCTCCTGTTTGTCCGTTGTGCATGGACCCTGGCACAGGAACTGGACATTCCAGATCTTTATCCCGCTCCTGATGTTGGATCGTCTGCCTTGCCCGATGATGAGACCAAGGAGATCTGGGAGCGGCGGTGGGTGCGGGAATGGGAAAGGGCTTGGGAATGGTACGACACCCGCGAAGCCCAAATTGCCCCGATTTCGCAGGAAGAGATGGGCCGGCTCTCCCGTTCGGGACAGCCCTTGAACCCGGCTGTTCCGCCCTTTTGGGTGACCAAGTACGGTATGGCGGGGCTCGATTGGGCGGCTTTCAGTCGATGGGATGAACTAACAACAACAACCGATTCCAGTTTCATTCCGAAACTGAAGGGATCGGAGATAAGAAGTGCCGGAATAAGGAATATTACCGTCCTTCCATACTCTGGTTATTTTGCGGAGCGGCGCAATGTAACCCATATTGTCATCTCCGGAGAAACTATAAAGGATGCTGATCTTTTCCGAAGGGCCTTTGAATAGGCAATTTCCACAAGAAATTTGGCCCTTGGCTTGTACTCTGGGGGCGAATTTCGGCTGCATCGTGGAGTATTCTTTCTTCAGTTCTCCATGAGTAAGTAGTTTATCTAGGAATAAGAATTCGTTTGGCCCTGCCTGATGTCACTGCTACTTTTCATTCTGGCTCTTGCTGGACATTAAACAGTTCACGGGACCATTCCCGGAGGTCTCAGGTCCGGAGGGAGTTAAGAACGCGGGCGTGTAGTTCATGCCGTGATGTGCTCTGTGTCTTACGAGGGCCGCGGTAGTCGTATCTTCGACTGTTCGAGGACGGATCCCCGAGTTTTAAGCAATTTCAGTGTTGGTCAGGTGCCGGCACGCCCGGCGACCAGTAGCTCCTTGTACGTCAGTCCGTTCGGTCTTGAGGTGTTGTTTTCCGTGTAGGCGGTGACGAGCTCGTGGCGGTGGCCGTCCGCTTCCCGGGCACAACAAGAAACTGTCAGGGGAACCGGGCATAATGTGGCAAATGGGGAAAACACGTACTTTTGTTATTGGTCTGGCCGCTATCGTCATGGCAGGCTCACTGGCCGCTTGCGACGACGGCCGTTCCGGCGCGGAAGGTGCGGCCAAGCAGCTCGCATCCTCCCTGGCAGCGCTCGACGTCGGTCAGCTCGCCGTTGACGGCAAGGACGCTGCCGCGGCCAACGATGAACTGAAAGCCGTGTTCGAAGGCCTCGACGCCAAGCCCTCGGTTGAATCCGGTGAGGTGAAGCTCGACGGCGGCACCGCCACTTTCCCCCTTAAGTACAGCTGGAACATCGGGTCGGCCAAGTGGGAGTACAGCTCGCAGGCCACCTTGAAGAAGTCCGGCGATAAGTGGGCCGTGCAGTGGAACCCGACTTTGCTCGCCCCTGAACTTTCCGACGGCGAGACGCTCTCCGTCAAAACCGTTCCGGCCCAGCGCGGCCAGATCCTCGGCGCCGGCGATGCCCCGATAGTCGAGGACCGTCCGGTGTTCCGGGTGGGCATCGACAAGACCAAGGTTCCTGCAGAACAGGCTGACGCCTCCGCGCGTGCCATGGCCACCCTGCTTGGACTGGACGTCGAAGAATATGCCAAGCAGGTAGCCGCTTCCGGCCCGCAGGCATTCGTGGAAGGCCTGGTTCTCCGCGCCTATACACCGGAGATTACCGAGGCAAAGATTGAGGCCATCCCAGGCGGTTCGAGCATCCTGGACTCCATGGCCCTCGCACCAACACGGACCTTTGCGCGGGCACTCCTCGGAAGCGTCGGGCAGGCCAGTGCCGAGCAGATCGAGAAGTCCAACGGCGCACTCCGTGCCGGTGACACCACTGGAACGGGCGGCTTGCAGCAGAAGTATGACAACCTCCTGCGTGGCAAAGACGGTGTAGAGGTCATTGCCAGCGCCAAGGCCAAGACCGAAGGTGAGACGCCAGGGACCAAGGTGGTTTTCTCCACCCTCCCCGCAGCCGGCACGACGCTCAAGACCACTCTTGACCTGAAGCTGCAGCAGCTGGCCGAGGAGACTCTTGCCGGTGTGGGCCCGGCGTCGGCCATCGTCGCACTGAGGCCGTCCACAGGTGCTGTGCTTGCCGCCGCGTCCGGACCCGGCAGCAACGGCTACAACACGGCAATGCTTGGCCAATACGCACCGGGTTCCACCTTCAAAATGGTCGATTCCCTGGCGATGTTCCGTAATGGTGCCACTCCGGACACAAAGGTCGATTGCCCGCCCACGGTGACAGTTGACGGACGTACCTTCAAGAACGCCGAGGGCTACCCCGAGAGCTCGCTGGGATCCGTGGCCCTGCGGGATGCCTTTGCGCACTCCTGCAACACCGCATTCATCAATGCCCGCGACACCGTAAGCCAGGACCAGTTGGAGTCGGCAGCCCAAGCCCTCGGTGTAGCCGTCGAGGCTCCCAAACTGGGTGCAGATGCCTTCCTTGGCTCCGTCCCCGGTGCTGCCGAGGGCACGGAACACGCCGCCTCCATGATTGGCCAGGGCAAAGTGCTCTTCTCCCCGCTCTCGGCCGCCGTCATGGCAGCGTCTGTTGCCAACGGTGCCCCTGTTTCGCCCCAGCTTGTCCTCAACGCGGACGCAGTGCCGGCTACGGCATCCGGAGGTGCAACCGCCAGTGCAACGCCCACCGACAGTGGCTCCGCCACGCCGTCGACGGACTCTTCCACGGCCAGTGCGCTCCCCGCTTCGCCGGCCTCAACCAAGCCGATCACCAAGGCGGAGGCTGCTTCGCTGGCCGACATGATGCGGGCGGTAGTGACATCCGGACATGCCGGATTCCTGGCCTCGGTGCCGGGCGCCCCAGTCGGTGCGAAGACTGGAACGGCTGAATTCGGCAACGACAACCCGCCCAAGACCCACGCCTGGATTGTTGCCACCCACGGTGATCTTGCGGTCGCTGTGTTCGTTGAGGACGGCGGATTGGGCGCCACCACCAGCGGGCCGCTGTTGAAATCGTTCCTCACCGCAGCAGGCTGACACCGGCTCTGCCCGGCGGGCCCGCCCGTGGGAGGATTGAAACGTGGCCCATATTGACGTTTCCGGCATCGACTACTTCCTCTCCGACGGCACCCAGCTGCTCAACGGTGTGACTTTTAAGGTCCCCGACGGCACCAAGACGGCGCTGATCGGGCCCAACGGTACCGGCAAGACCACCCTGTTCAAGATCATCGCCGGGGACCTCACCCCCGATGAAGGGGCCGTGGGCCGCTCCGGGAACATGGGCATCATGAGGCAGTTCGTCGGGCAGGTCCGTGACGAATCGACCGTCCGCGATCTCCTTGTCTCCACCGCACAGGCCGGACTTGCGGCGGCCGCCAAGGCGGTGGAAGAAGCCGAACTGGCCATGATGGAGCACGACGACGAGCCAACACAGATGAAGTACGCCCAGGCAATCGTGGACTGGGGTGACGCCGGTGGATACGACGTCGAGACCGTATGGGACGAGGTCTGCATGGCCGCGCTCGGGATTTCCTTCGACAAGGCGCAGTTCCGCCGTGCTTTGACGCTGTCTGGTGGCGAGCAGAAGCGCCTGGTGCTGGAAGCGCTCTTCGCCGGTCCGGATGAGCTGCTGCTCCTGGACGAACCGGATAACTACCTCGATGTCCCCGGCAAGCGCTGGCTCGAATCCAAGCTTAACGAGTCCAAGAAAACAGTGCTGTTCATCAGCCACGACAGGGAGCTGCTCAACAACGCGGCCGGTCGCATCGTGACACTTGAGCCGGGAATCAACGGTGCAGGTGCGTGGATCCACGGTGGCGGTTTCGGTTCCTATGTGGAAGCCCGGGCCGACCGGAACGCGCGCTTTGAAGAACTGCGCAAACGCTGGGACGAGGAGCACATCAAGCTCAAAGAACTCGTCAACATGTACAAGAACAAGGCCGCCTTCCGTTCCGACATGGCCAACCGCTACCAGGCAGCCCAGACCCGACTGGCCAAGTTCCTGGAGGCTGGGCCTCCCGAGGCGCTGCCGATCGAGCAGAACGTAAAGATGCGCCTCAAGGGTGGCAGGACTGCCAAGCGTGCCGTGGTGGCCGAAAAGCTGGAACTTACGGGTCTCATGAAGCCTTTCTCCACCGAGATCTGGTTCGGCGACCGTGTGGGCGTGCTGGGCTCCAACGGTTCCGGCAAGAGCCACTTCCTGCGTCTGCTCGCCACCGGCGGCACCGACCCGGAGCGCGAGCACCTGCCGGTGTCCGACGTCGTTATTGCTGAAGTTCCGCACGAAGGGACGGTAAAGCTCGGCGCCCGTATCCGGCCCGGGTTCTTCGCGCAGACCCACGTCCGTCCCGACCTCCTGGGCCGCACCTTGTTGGAGATCCTGCACCGCGGCGACGAACACCGCTCGGGTCTTCCGCGGGAAGCGGCTGCCGGAGCTCTCGATTCCTATGGTTTGGCTGGTCAGTCGGAGCAGAAATACGAGTCCTTGTCCGGTGGCCAGCAGGCCCGGTTCCAGATCCTGCTGCTTCAGCTTTCAGGCGCCACGCTCCTGCTGCTCGATGAGCCGACGGACAACCTGGACCTCCATTCGGGCGAGGCCTTGGAGCGGGCCATTGATGCGTTCGAGGGAACTGTCTTGGCAGTCACGCACGACCGCTGGTTTGCCAAGTCCTTCGACCGCTTCCTGATATTTGGTTCCGACGGCAAGGTCTACGAATCCGAAGAGCCGGTGTGGGACGAGAAGCGGGTGGAGCGCGCCCGGTAACCCGACGCTCGCTCACATCCCCCACGCTTGCGCCGGACCCTCGCTCACATCGCGGGTCGACTGCAGGAGCGTTCGCGGGAAGGCAGGGGGAGGTGCGAGAGGGTGCGTGCGCATTTGATCACACACGATGATTAAATGAACACAACCCTGCTACGGTAGAACCATGGGAACTACTGACCGCCACCGGCTTATCGGCGAGTTGCTGCGCGGGCAAGAAGAAGTAACTGTTGACCAATTGGTCTCCGCGACCGGGGCTTCAGGCGCCACTATCCGCCGGGACCTTGAGATCCTCGCGGCCAATGGAGTGCTCAAGCGCGTGCACGGAGGTGCCCGCAGTCTCCTGGCCCGCGGCGAGAATCCGGGGTATGGGCAACGCGAACTCGAAGACCACGAGGCCAAGAAACGCATCGCCGCAGTTATAGACAGGCTGATCCAGGACCGCGAACACGTCTGGCTGGACAGCGGGTCAACAGCAACTGAGATCGCACGCCGGCTCAGCAACCGGGAGCTGACCCTGATGCCCATGTCCCTCCACAGCGTCGAGGCGCTGACACAAAACAAGGACGGCCGCGCCCCGGAACTCATCCTCCCCGGCGGCACGCTCACCGCAGGTGAGCAGTCATTCAGGGGACCCATGGCGGAAGCCAACGTTCGCTCACTGAGGTTCGACACCGCCGTCGTGACCCCCTGTGCGCTCAACCTGAAGGACGGAATCCTCGCCCACGACCTTGACGACGCCGCAATTAAGCGCGCCGGTCTCGAGTCCGCCGCGCGGGTGGTCGTGGCGGCCTCCGGCAGCAAATGGGGTGGCAATGCGAGGGCCCTGGTTGCCGCCATGGAGTTCGTGGACGTCATCGTGACAGACCGCGAACCATCCCCCGAAGACTTTGCCCGACTCAACAAACTCTCTGTGGAAGTTGTGATTGCATGACCACCAATACCAGAAGCACCAACGTCAACGCCGCAGCCGTGGCGACGTTCCTGATCTTCGGCATGAACGGCTTGGTCTTCGCCAGTTGGGCCGCCCGCATCCCCGCAGTCACCGAGGCACTCAGCCTGACATCCGGACAGATGGGCACACTTCTGCTGTGCACGGCGATCGGATCGCTGTTGGCGCTGCCGTCGGCGGGCTGGGTGGTAGGCAGGATCGGCACTGCGAACACTGTCCGTGTTGCCGGGATCGTGGCCGGCGCCGCCGGTGTGGCGATAGCTTTCTCGCTCATTGCCGCGTCGGTACCTGCGACGGCGATTGCACTGTTCTTCTTCGGCATAGGCATTGGGCTGTGGGACGTCGCCCAGAACATCGAAGGCGCGGACGTTGAACACCGGCTTGAGCGGACCATCATGCCGCAATTCCACGCCGCTTTCAGTGGTGGTGCCTTCCTGGGCGCGCTCATTGGCGCCGGGCTCTCCCAACTGGGAGTGGGCCTTCCCGAGCACTTGCTGGTTATCGCCGCCATCGCCGTCACCCTCGCGCTGACTGTCCCCAAGTTCTTCCTCCCGCACGAGGCAGCGGAAATTCACGACGGCGGCGCCCCGGCTTCCAAGGGCACGGCGGCGTGGCGGGACGGCAGGACGCTGCTCATCGGCGTCGTCGTTTTGGGCGCGACCCTCACCGAGGGTGCGGGCAATGACTGGATTGCCAAGGCGGCGGTGGATGGATTGGGTTCCTCGGAATCCACTGGTGCGTTGCTTTTCGCCCTCTTTGTCCTCGCGATGACCGTCATGCGCTTCCTCGGCGGCAAGGCGATCGACAAGTTTGGCCGGGTGGCGGTTCTTCGCGCCAGCATGGCCGCAGCGGCAGTGGGCCTGGCACTGTTCGTCTTCGCCGGCAACGTAATCCTCGCCGGCGTTGGCGCAGCGCTGTGGGGCGTTGGCGCGGCGCTGGCCTTCCCCATGGGCATGTCAGCAGCCGCCGATGATCCCCAGCATGCTGCAGCACGGGTTTCGGTGGTCTCCACCATCGGATACGTCGCGTTCCTGGCGGGTCCTCCGTTGTTGGGCTACCTCGGTGACCACACCGGGATCCATCTGGCACTGCTGGCCATTGGGGTGCCTATCGTGATCGCCCTCCTGCTTGCCGGAGTCGCTAAGCCCTTGCCCGCCAAGTAGGCCTGCTGCCAGCCGATGCATTCTCTTGAATGCATATGTTCCTAAAGCGCCACCACAACAAGAGCGCGATACCCGCGGCGAGACATGCCCCGCCCAGCACATCGCTCAACCAGTGGGCAGACAGGTACGTCCGGCTGATCATCATCGCCAGGATTCCGAAAGCCGCCGACGCAGTCATCCACCAGCGCCCCATCAGGAGGGCCAATACAACCAACAATGCGGTAGTGGCGGATACATGCCCAGACGGGTATGAACCGGTGTCCGTGAGGACTTTCGCGCCTTCCGGACGTGCCCTGCCCACCACGGCTTTGGCCAGCTGCGTCAGGGCCAGGGCGGTGACACCAGTTACCACTACGAATGCTGCCGTTACGGGCCGCTTCGCGATCAGCAGTGCGATGGCCAGCAGCCCGTGGCACACGAGCATTCCCACGTAGCCCACCAGGTTAAGGACTGCGTTCACACCATCCCAAAAAGGCGTGTGCAAGGTGAACGCGAAAGCCTGCCACCACGTGTCAGCGCTGTTGAAGGCGGGCTCTCCTTGTCCGAGCAGGAGCATGGCAGCCGGGACCAGGAAGCCGCACAGGAGCAGTACTCCTGGGACAACGAGCTGCCAGTCCGGCTGCGGCCGTGGGGTCAAGACGCGAATCATCAATTCATCGTAGCCATGGCCGCCTTCCCACAGTGGCAGGCGATACTGTGAGGGGATGCGAGGCTTCGTGGCCAAGGGCCCCAAACGTGTTGAGCGACTCGACCACTTCCTGGTGCGGGCAGTTTCCCGGCAACCCCAGGGCGATCATGACGTCTTCTTCCGCCGACTCTCCGCCGCTGCAACCAAGGGAAAACTCTGGTTCGGTATCGCTGGGATTCTGGCGACGGTGCCCGGCCGACCCCGCCGTGCCGCGCTCCATGGACTGCTTGCCTTGGGCGTGGCGTCAGGCGTCACCAATGTCATTTTCAAGCGTGCCCTGCCCCGGCGGCGTCCGCTGCCGGAGCATTTGCCCCTGTTCCGCTTCGTGAACCCGCAGCCAACCAGTTCCTCCATGCCATCCGGCCACTCAGCGTCGGCAGTGGCATTCGCAACCGGGGCAGGAATAGTCTCGCCTGCGATTGGTGTGGCCCTGGCGCCCATTGCGGCCGGGGTTGCCTACTCCCGCGTGCATACCGGCGCCCACTGGCCTTCGGACGTCGTCTTCGGTTCCGCCCTGGGCGCCGGTGCAGCCCTCCTCACCCGGAAGTGGTGGCCCGCGCGGCCAGCCGAGCCGACTCCCCGCCGCACCCCGGCCGAGGTGCCGGCAATTCACGACGGCGAGGGGTTGAGTATTGCGGTCAACGTCCTGGGTGGGTCCTACTCCCCCGAAACCGGCGAACTCCTCCGAAAGATATTCCCTAAGGCTTATATACGGGAGATCTCAGAGGGCGAAGACGTCGCTGAGGAAATCAATGCCGCAGCAACCCGGCCGGGAACCGTCGCGCTGGGTGTGTGGGGCGGTGACGGAACGGTGGGAACGGCCGCGGCTGCCGCCGTCGAACATTCACTGCCTCTGGCGGTCCTGCCCGGCGGGACCCTTAACCACTTCGCCCGCGATCTTGGTGCCGGCTCCATTGAAGATGTCCTGGATGCCTTGGGCAATGGCCAAGGCGCATCCGTTGACCTGGGGCATGTGGTGGTGGAGCGTGGTCTGCCTGACATGCCCGAAGTCTCCGAACTGGCCATGCTGAATACCGCCAGCGTGGGCGTGTACCCCAACCTTGTCCGTCGTCGCGAGCGGCTCCAGCCCGCCATGGGCAAGCCGCTGGCAGGGGTGGTCGCATCCCTGCGGACCTTTGGCGTGAATTCGCCCACCACCCTCTTGGTGAACGGGCAGCGGCACAAGCTGTGGATCCTCTACATGGGGCGCGGAAGGTTCTATCCCAGCGACCACGCCCCGCTGCGCCGCCCCGTGCTCGACGATGGCGTGTTCGACCTCCGCATGATCACAGCGGATGAGCCGCTCGCGCGGGCACGCTTGCTGTGGGCAGTCATTACGGGCACGGTATCGGCATCGAAGGTGACCCACTTGACCGAGGCCACGGACATTACCGTGGAGGCAATTGGCCAACCGTTGGTGCTGGCGGTGGACGGTGAACCCAAGCCCGGAGTACGCAAGGCGACCTTTACTGTGCAGCCGCGGGTTCTCAATGTCTATTCGCCGCTGCCCGTAGCTGAGTAGTGCTGTCCTCCGGGGTCATCCGGGAGGACTACCCTGACTGAACCCTGAATCATCCCTGAGACAGGCGATTTACCTGCCCTCCCTGAGTAGCGTTGTGAGTACATTCAAAACTCATCTGCACGCTCATGTGCTCCGAGGAGGGGAACGCTTCCATGATCGAAGCAAAAGGCCTGACCAAGGTCTACGGCGAGAAGACGGCCGTCGGCGGTGTCAGTTTCACTGTCCAGGCTGGACGTGTGACGGGCTTCCTGGGCCCGAACGGCGCCGGTAAGTCCACCACAATGCGCATGATCATGGGACTGGACTCTCCCACGGCGGGCGACGTGAAGGTCAACGGCCTGCACTATGCGCAGCACAAGGCTCCCCTGCACCAGGTTGGGGCGCTCTTGGATGCCAAGGCCGTGCATACGAGCCGCAGCGCGTACAACCACCTGCTGGCCATGGCCGCCACCCACAGCATCCCCACCGCCCGCGTCCACGAGGTCATTGAAATGACCGGTCTCGGTGCTGTGGCGAAGAAGAAAGCCGGGGGGTTCTCCCTCGGCATGGGCCAGCGGCTTGGCATCGCCGCTGCGCTTTTGGGGGACCCGCAGACCCTGATCCTGGACGAGCCCGTCAACGGCCTCGACCCTGAAGGTGTTCTGTGGGTGCGCAACCTGGTGAAGTACCTGGCCAGCCAGGGGAAGACGGTTTTCCTGTCCTCGCACTTGATGAGTGAAATGGCACAGACTGCCGACCACCTGATCGTGATCGGCCGCGGCCGGATCATTGCGGATGCTCCTGTGAAGGACATCATCGCAGGTGCACAGCAAGCCAAGACCCTGGTCCGCACGTCCGCCGCAAGCCAGTTGTCGGCCCTCCTCGTCGGCGATGGCGTGCGGGTGGACCAGAGCCAGACGGAAACCCTGGAAGTGGTGGGCCTGCAGCCTCGCGAGATCGCCCAAGTGGCTCTGGACAACAACGTCCTGGTCTACGAACTGACGCCGCAGGTTTCCTCGCTGGAGGATGCCTACTTCAATCTCACCAAGGACGAAGTGGAGTACCAATCCCATATGTCCGGTCAGCCTGTCACTGCTGCACAGGAAGGAAAGTAAGGACAATGAGCACCATGACTGAAAACCGCACCAATGCACCAGCCCACGCATCGGCTGGCGTTCGCGGCGTTACTTTTGGGGGAGTCGTCAGGTCCGAATGGATCAAGCTCCGCTCGTTGACGTCCACCGTGATCCTCCTTGCTGTCACACTGATTGCCACGGTGGGGGTGGGCGCTCTTGCCGTCTTGATCCGTTACACGTTCCTTGACCAGATGATCAAGCAGGCCAAGGACGCCGGCCAGCCTGTCACCGGGGAAATGTTGACCAAGTCCTTCCCTCCGGGTTCCGGCTTCGACCTTTACAACCTGCCCAACGCCGGCATCCAGATCGGCACCCTGGTCCTAGGCTCTCTGGCAGTGTTGTTCATTTCTTCCGAGTACGCCACGGGCATGATTCGCTCAACCATGAACGCGGTGCCCAAGCGCATTCCCGCCTTTGCGGCCAAGGCACTGCTCCTTGTGGTCATCTCCTACGTCATCACCACGATCGCGGCGGTGCTCACCTTCCTGATCGCCATGCCTGTTTTCCAGGGCTTGGACATTGATCTCACCTGGTCCACTGACGGCGTCATTTACAGCATCTTCACTGGCGGCCTGTATGTCGCCGGCGTCGCGCTCATTGGACTGTCGTTGGGAACCCTTCTGCGTAACTCCGCCGGTGGCGTCACCGTGCTGGTGGCACTGTTCTTCGTCCTGTCGATTGCTTCCGGATTCCTGTCACTGGTGCCGGGCGACTTCTGGAAGTACGTACCCCAGTACATCCCCAGTGAGGCAGGGGGCAGGTTCCTCGCCATCGGACACACAGACGGCGTCATTGATCCGTGGCAGGGTGGCTTGATCTTCCTGGGCTACGTGCTGCTGTTCCTGATTCCGGCGGTGTTCGCCATCAAGAAGCGGGACGTCTAAGACGCCCAGCCGTCTAGGCTCAATCCATGACTGAAGCTCCACAGGTGAAGGACGCGCCGGCCACCGTGGCCGACGCGTCCTTTGCCGAAATCGCCCAGCGCCGCAGGGGCAGGATCCGGCGCTTTTTCTTCAGGCGTCCCCGTGCCATGGACGCGGTTGTGGTGCTCTGCTACGTACTCCTGGCGTTGCCCACCATCATTTCCTCGATCGGGGAGGGCAAGTGGCTCGTCGTGGCCATACTCCTTCTGATTGCCCTGGCGTTGGTCTTCCGGAGACAGTTCCCGCTCCAGGTGGTGCTCGCCGTCGCGCTTTTGGAAGTCTCTGCCACCATCCTGAACCCGTGGGGGTCCAATGTTTCCGCGGGCCTTTGGTTCGCGCTCTACGCCGTGGCGTCCCTCCGTAAGCGTGGCATCACTTTCGTTGTTTTTGTGGCGGCCAGCCTGCCCTTGAGCCTTCTCTACCTGTTTATGTGGACAAGTCCTGCCCAGACTGACACGCTGCAGGACCTCCCGGAGAATTTCCACCTCATCAACAACATCGCCACAGCGGTGACCATCATGTTGTCGAACCTCCTGGCAACCGGCATCGGAATCTCCGTCCGGCAGCGTCGCGAACACGAAGCGGAAATAGCGGAGTGGGCTGCCCGGACCACGCGGCTCGGCAAGGTCACCGAGCGCAACCGCATCGCCCGCGAAATGCACGACGTCGTGGCCCACTCTTTGACGGTGATGATCAGCCTCTCGGACGGAGCGGCAGTTGTGGTCAAGAAGGATCCGGAACGCGCCGGTGAAGTCCTCAGCGAGCTTTCGCGCACCGGGCGTACCGCTTTGGCGGACATGCGCCGCGTTCTCGGTGTACTGCGCGATGATTCCGGGCGTCCTGCGCCACTTACGCCACTTGAGTCGGGCTACAACCTCGCGAAGCTTCTTGAGGGGTTCCGCACGGCCGGCCTCCCGCTGCACTATGCCCACACCGGCCCGGCCTTGCCGGCCGATCCCGCCTTCGAGCTCACGGTCTACAGAATCGTGCAGGAGTCGCTGACGAACGTTTTGCGCTACGGCCGATCGCTCAGCCGGGTGGACGTGCTGGTGGCCCGCGACGGCGATGTCGTCACCATTGACGTGCTCGACGACGGCCGCGGAACCCGGGATGGGGGCAGCGAATCGATAGGCAGCCTGGGCGCGGGACTGGGCATCGCGGGGATGAACGAACGCGCCGGAATCTATGCTGGAATTGTTACCGCCGGTCCAGGAAAAAGAGGGGGTTGGGCGGTGCACGCCGATCTCCACTGGAACGGCGAAAAGGGGGAATCATGACTGATGACATTAAAGTGCTGCTCGTCGATGACCAGCCGCTGCTCAGGATGGGCTTCCGGCTCATCCTGGAAGGCGAAGAAGACTTCCACGTCGTGGGCGAGGCATCCGACGGTGCTGACGCCGTCCGCCAAGTCGAAGCCCTGCAGCCCGATGTGGTGCTCATGGACGTGCGCATGCCCTCCATGGACGGGATCGAGGCAACGCGCCGCATCTCCGAGTCCGGTTCCGACGCGCGGGTCATTATCCTTACGACGTTCGATCTGGATGAGTACGCCTTCACAGGTCTGCAGGCCGGTGCCTCTGCCTTCCTGCTCAAGGATGTTGCCCCGGCGGAGCTCGTGCACGCCGTACGGCTGGTGGCCAGCGGTGACGCCGTCGTTGCTCCGCGGGTGACCCAACGACTCCTGGAAACGTATGTCCGCGGCGGTGCCGTTCCTGGTAACGCACCCTCCCCGCATCGGGACCCGTTGCTGGACGAACTCACCCCCCGGGAAACCGAAATCCTGACGACCATCGCTGAGGGCCTGTCCAACGCGGAGATCGCACACAAGTTTTTCCTTTCCGAGGCCACCGTGAAGACGCATGTCCGCCGGATCCTGAGCAAGCTGCAGTTGCGGGACCGCGTGCAAGTGGTGGTGTATGCCTACGAGACCGGACTGGTTGTTCCGAGCAACCCGGACTACTGACCTTTCACAGCCCGGCCACAGTCTGACCATGTACAAGGCACAGGGGCTGCGGGTTTGATGGAAGCATGACCAAGCCCCATCCCTACCACGACAAAGGATTGGAGTTCGACCTCTCCACGTTGCTGAGTCGTGGCCGCACTCTGGGCGTCCTTCTCGGCAGCGGAGCCGCTGCCGCACTTGCGGCCTGCACGCCGGGCACGGAAGGTGGCAGCGCAACGCCGTCGGGCACCTCCAGCGCTACCGTCACCCCAGCGGAAAGTACGACGGCGGCCGCCTCACCGTCGTCGCAGGCGAGCAGCACCGTAACGCGTGCGTTCGCCGAATGCGGGGTGGAGATCCCCGAGGAAACGCTGGGCCCCTACCCGGGGGACGGATCGAACCGGCCCAACGTGCTGGAGGCTTCCGGGGTTGTCCGGCGCGACATCAGATCCAGCTTCGGAACGTCCAGTACCAAGGCGGCAGGTGTGCCCCTGACTGTCACTTTGACGCTGCTGGACAATGCGAACGGGTGCTCTCCGCTGGCGGGCGCCGCAGTGTACGTCTGGCATTGCGACCAGAACGGCAAATATTCGCTCTATGATTCCGGACTGGAAAACGAAAACTACCTCCGGGGCGTGCAGGAGGCCGATGCCAACGGACAGCTGACTTTCAGCACAATCTTTCCGGGAGCGTACATGGGGCGCTGGCCTCATATTCACTTCGAGGTATTTGAGTCCATGAGCAACACCAGCGCCGCGGGCCAGGTACTTGCCGTCTCGCAGATCGCTCTGACGGAGAGCGCCTGCAAGGCCGTGTATGCGACTGACGGCTACGAGAACAGCGCCCGCAGTTTCCCGAAAACCACACTGACCTCCGACAACGTCTTTGGTGACGACGGAGGCATATACCAGCTGGCGACTATTTCAGGCTCCGTGCAGGGTGGATACACGGCGGCCCTGAACGTCACCGTTTAGCGGGCGGCAGCCGGAACTAGTAGACCACCTGGACGGCGAAAGCGTCTTCGTCTTCCTGCAGGCTTGACGCGGCGGCTGCGGCAGCTGCACGGGGAATCTGGTCAAAGGCAGGGACGTGAACCACGGAGCCTGGAACCTCGTCGATAGACACCACGATTTTCCCGTCGGCCGCTTCCTGGATCCGCGCCGTCAGCTGCACCTGGTTCTTTTCCCGTTGACGCAGGGTCGTGGGCCTGCAGAGTGAGTAGAAGGGCGTGGCCCTGTAGCGGGCCCCTTTGGGAAGGTCGCACTGGATAATGCTGGACTCTTCGAGGATCCCGAGGTTGACGATGAGGGTATCCCTGCAGACGTCGACCTCAGCCAGGATGTCCTTCAACCTGCTGGCTCCGTTGCGGGCCAGGTAGCTGATGATCTGGGCGTGAAGGCGGGTGCGTCGGTCGCGGACAGCTGCAGACGGGCCCGTCGATTGAGGTTCGGGTTCTGCTGGCGGGCCGCTTTGAGGCATGGTGCTGGCTTTCATGTCTCAGGCCCTGATCGGGGCGCTTTGTGGGGCGGTGACTGATTCCAGGGTGTGTTCCACGCCCTGGAGGTGCAGCATCATGGCAAGAGTTGCTTCATCTGCTGAGCCGCGCTCAATGGCCGCAAGGATCGCCGCGTGCTCGACGCCGGATTCCTCGCGGCGGTCTATCACCTGGTTCAGGGTTTGGGACTGCTTGGCCATGGCGTCCTCGATGTCCGCCTGCATGGTCGCAAACACGCCGTTGCCGCTGGCTCTGGCGATCCTGGCGTGGAATTCGGAATTCAAGGCCACCCACTGCTGGAGTTCGTCCTCAACGGCCATGGCCTCCAGAATCTCCCGCAGGCCTTGCAGATCCTCTTCGGTGCGTCGCTGTGCGGCCAGGCCCGCAGCCGGGATTTCAATATGGGGCCGGGCTTCCAGCAGTTGCCGGGCCGAGTATTTGCCGAGGCGCAAGTCATTGATCACTTGGTCTGACACCACAAAGGTGCCCTTGCCGGTTTTCGTTGACGTGAGTCCAAGCGAAGCCAGCGACCGCAGGGCTTCACGGACCATGGTCCGGGACACTCCGAAGCGCTGGGCCAGCATCGATTCCGACTCCAGTTTGGTTCCGACTGGAATTTGTCCGTTTTGGATTGCCTCGCGCAGCGCGGCCAGAACGCCTTCAGCCGCACCAACCCGCACTACGGGACCTTGACCAGCTGTCCAGCTGTCCAACAGGTTGTTCATGCCCTGACCATGACACGAGGCCCGACCAACGGTCAAGGGTGATCCGGAAACATGTCACGGGGAGGTTTCCTTAAGACCACCGGCTCCCCGGGGTGGTCATGGGTTGGCCGAAACCCGCTCCTGCCACGGCGGGTACCTCGGCCAGGGCCGGGCGGCGAACCCGTCGGGCTAGACTCGGGAGCATGCCTTCCAATGCTTCCGCAGCAGTTGACCATGTCCAGGATCTCGCCGCGTATGTGTCGGCCTCGCCGTCGAGTTTTCACGCAGTACACGAGGCCGCGCGTCGCCTCGACGCTGCCGGCTTTGTCGGCCTTGATGAAGCACAGGCCTGGGAAGGTGGTTCCGGCAGCTTCTACGTGATCCGCGACGGCGCCCTCATTGCCTGGGTGACGCCGGAAAATGCCGGTCCGACCACGGCTTTCAACATCCTTGGCGCGCACACAGACTCGCCGTCGTTCAAATTGAAGCCGAAGCCCACCACGGGCAAATCCGGCTGGCTCCAGGCAGGGGTGGAGGTTTACGGCGGGCCTCTCCTGAATTCATGGCTGGACCGTGAACTGCAGCTCGCCGGCCGATTGGTGATGCGCGATGGAACCCAGCACCTCACATCCACCGGGCCCCTCCTGCGCTTTCCCCAGTTGGCCATTCATTTGGACCGTGCGGTTAACGACGGCCTCACCCTCTCCAAGCAGCAGCACATGAACCCGATCTTTGGCTTGGGCGACCCCGCCGGGGAAGACCTGCTCGGCCTGCTTGCCTCGCGCGTCCAAGGCGCCTCCGTGGATGCTTCGGAAATAGGCGGGTACGACGTCGTGGTGGCAGACACGCAGGCACCGGCAGTTTTCGGGGCCAACAGTGAGTTCTTCGCCTCGGGTCGCTTGGACAACCTTTCGTCGACGCACGCTGGGTTGGCGGCACTGCTGGGCCATGCTGCTTCCGCCCCCGCCGACGGTCCCATCGCTGTTCTTGCCGCCTTTGATCATGAGGAGATCGGCTCGAACTCCCGTTCCGGCGCCTGCGGGCCGATTCTGGAGGACATCCTGACCAGGATTTCCGACGGTCTCGGCGCTTCGGTGAGCCAACGGCGGCAGGCCCTCTCGGCGTCGTTCTGTGTTTCCGCGGACGCCGGCCACGCAGTCCACCCGAACTACGCAGAGCGGCACGATCCCGCAAACCGTCCACTGCTCAACGGCGGACCCTTGTTGAAGATCAATGCCAACCAGCGCTACGCCACGGATGCCACGGGCGCTGCCTTCTGGGCGCGCCTCTGCGATGAGTCGGGTGTCGCCTACCAGGAGTTCGTGTCCAACAACGACATCCCATGTGGTTCGACCATTGGGCCGCTGACCGCGACGCGGCTGGGCATCCGGACCGTCGACGTGGGTATCCCGCTGCTGTCCATGCACTCGGCCCGGGAGCTGTGTGGCGTGCAGGATCCGTACTCCTTGGCGCGGGTGGTGGAGGGCTTCTTCGCTACGGCTGTGTGATCCGAGCCCCGGCCGCAAGCCTCAAGGGGTCGTTTCAGGCTCGTTTCGATTGTGCTCCCTGGTAAACATCTGATGCTTAAAATCATACTTTTTGTGCATCGCGCCGTTTTGCGGCAGCGCAAAATGTAAGTTTGCACAGGATGCTGACGATGGGTGCTGGCTACTGTGGGTAAGCCAAGTGGTCCACCGCACACCCAACGGGGGCCTTTCCAAGAACACAAAGGACGGCGACGTTCGATGCACGCTGACCAACAGCTTTCAAAATCCCTGAAGCCCCGCCACCTCTCCATGATCGCGATTGCCGGCGTCATTGGAGCCGGACTGTTCGTGGGCTCCGGCGCGGCCATCCAGCAGGCCGGCCCCGGCATCCTGCTCGCTTACTTGGCTGCAGGCTTGGTAGTCATCCTTGTCATGCGCATGTTGGGGGAGATGGCTGCTGCCAACCCCGAAACGGGATCTTTTTCCACATACGCCGACAAGGCCCTTGGCCGCTGGGCGGGGTTCAGTATTGGCTGGCTCTATGCCTGGTTTTGGATCATCGTCCTCGGTATTGAGGCAACGGCGGGAGCCGCCATCATGCACCGCTGGGTTCCCGGCGTCGATCAGTGGGTCTGGGCCTTGGTGCTCATGGTGCTCTTGACCCTGACCAACCTCGGATCCGTGAAGTCCTACGGCGAGTTCGAATTCTGGTTCGCCTCCATCAAGGTCGCCGCGATCGTCATCTTCCTCCTCGCGGGAATCGTGGCGATCCTGGGGCTGATGCCAGGCGTATCCGCACCGGGAGTTGCCAACCTCCTGGACCAGGGCGGCTTCATGCCCAACGGCCCGGGCGCCGTGCTCGCGGGCATTCTCGTGGTGGTCTTCTCCTTCTTCGGAGCTGAAATTGCCACTATCGCCGCGGGCGAATCCGAGAACCCGGTAGATGCCGTCAAGAAGGCCGTGAAGTCCACTGTCTGGCGCATCCTCATCTTCTACATCGGATCCATCGCCATCGTGGTGACCCTCCTGCCGTGGAACGATGCTTCGGTTGCCAAGAGCCCGTACGTCGCGGTCATCGAGCTGTATGGCATTCCGGGCGCCGGCACCATCATGGACATCGTGGTGCTTACCTCGGTGCTTTCCTGCCTCAACTCAGGGCTTTACACCGCAAGCCGCATGTTGTTCTCGCTCTCCCAGCGGGGAGACGCTCCCAGGTCCTGGATGAAGATCTCCAAGCGTGGTGTTCCGGCTGCAGCGGTGCTTGCTTCCACCGTGGTGGGGTTCATTACGGTCGGTTTGAACTACATTGCCCCGGACACTGTCTTCCTATTCCTCGTGAACACCTCCGGTGCCATAGCCCTGTTCGTATGGCTTGTCATCGCGACCTCCCAGCTCATCCTTCGCAAGCGCATGGGGGCAGCCGCAAAGGACATGGAGCTCAAAATGTGGTTCTTCCCGTACCTCACGTGGATCGCCATCGGGGCGATCGTGGCGCTCGTCATCGGCATGGTCATCATTGAATCCACGCGCGAGTCGCTTTTCCTGTCGCTGGCCCTGGCCGCTGTTGTGGTTGCCATCGGAGTGTTCCGGTATCGCCGAAATGGCGGCAGCCCCGCTGTGGCCACCAGCGCGGAAGCCGAGCGCGAGGAGATCGGTTCCGGACCGGCGTCGTAAGCGCTCTTCTGCTGCGGGGCAGCTGCCGTCAACGTACGACGGCGGCTGCCCCGTTGTGCATTTCGGCCCGCCTGGCCTTCTTGGTTACTGGGCCAGCCCAATCACCAGGTTGATTGTGACTGCCAGAACGACAGTGCCGAACAGGTATGAAAGCAGGCTGTGCTTCAGTGCCTCGGCGCGGATCCGGTGGTTTTCCAGGTTGGTGTCGGATACCTGGTAGGTCATGCCAAGGCTCGTGGCCAGGTAGGCGAAATCCGTGTACTGGGGGCGTCGGTCCTGGTTGAAGCTGATGCCGCCAACTTGTCCTCCTGCGTCTTTTGCCGGGCTGTAGTAGAGCTCGGCGTAGCGGAGGGTGAAGAGGGTCTGCACCAGCATCCAGGACAGTGCAACGCACACAAGCGCCAGCGCTCCCGACGAAAGCCGGGACCCGTTGTCTTCAGTGTGGGAGTTGACGATCACTGCCGCCGCTGCGGCAATACTGGCCAGGTTCGCGATAAGGATCAGGAGGTCCGTTACCCCACGCGATGGGTCCTCGGAGGTGGCATGTTGCTCTGTTTCGGCGGGATCCATCCGGGCAATCACCAACCAGACCCAGGCCACGTATATCAGTGCCGCCGTCGCCCATCCGACTGCCGGGGCATCCACCCAGCTCCCCGTCATCCCGGTGTAGAGGAATGTTGCGGTGCCGGCAACCAGCATGGCGACAAAGCGCAGCCTGCTGCGCCGGACCCTGGTGTTCTCCGCAGCCTTAGTCATTGGGGTTCCCGGGCGAGCCTGCCTTGTCGGTGAGTTTCGATGCCTGGAGGATGCCATCCCGTACCCCGGCACGAACCACGAAGTACAAGGCGTAGAGGGCAATCGCGGCAAAAACGATGGTCAGGACCAGGTTGTTCAACGGGGTGGCGTCCATCCAGCCACTCTAACGGGGTGCCTTCCTTTGGACAGGAATCTGCGAATCGGCCCTGTTCGTGTTACTGTCTTTGTCGCTGTCAAGGAGAAAAACGAAAGCGCTTCTCCTGATCACCTTGCGCGGGTGGCGGAATGGCAGACGCGCTAGCTTGAGGTGCTAGTCCTCGAAAGGGGGTGGGGGTTCAAGTCCCCCTCCGCGCACACATGAAGTGGTCTCTGACCGGGAGTTCTGAACTCCTGGTCAGAGACCACTTTTCGTTGTCGCCGTGAACGCGAACAGATTGCTATTGCGCCGCACTGAAAGTCAGCGGCATTATAGAAATGGAATCGTTTCGTATCTAAATCAAGGCGTGGTGTTATGTCTGGTGCAGCTGAGCCAAAGAGGCGGTCGCGCGGTCGCCCAGTCGACGCCGGATTAGCCCCAGTGATAATGGAGGCCGTGCTCGAGTTGTTGGCGGAGCAGGGATATGGTCGGCTGACGACGGGGGCCGTGGCAGCACGCGCTGGAGTCTCGACTGCGACCCTTTACCGCCGATGGCCGTCAAAGCGTGATCTGCTGCTCGCTGCGGCTGAGCAGATCGCGGGCGCCGAGGCCCCAGACATCGACACGGGTTCGACTGATGGCGACCTCCTCGAACTGTTCGCACACAAGCGGAGGGTTCTCTCCGGCAAGGTGGGGGCGGTCCTCGTGTCGCTAGTGGGTGAATCGGTGCACGACCCGGAGTTGGCGGGGATCGTCCGCAAGAGCCTTTTCGATCCCGTGCTGGAGCACCTTGGCGCTATCTTGGAACGGGCTAAAGCGCGTGGCGAGCAGTTGGTCGTGGATCCGTCATCTGCCACTCGACTGGTCGTGGGTGCCGTTTTGGCTCGCATCGCGTTCGATGCGTCAGCTCCAGAGGCGGGTCAACTCGACTTGTTGCCCGAAAGCGATGCGGCTCTCTTGATCCGTGGGATCATGTTTGGCGCTGCTCGCGACGACCATCAACTCGCGAAGTGATGCCGTGGAACAGACAATTGTGATGACCGGAGCCAGCCGCGGCATCGGGCACTTCGCTGCGGAGTACATCCTCGCCAAGGAACCGGGCACACACGTGGTGATCTTGGCCGTGGGGCCACCGATGATCTGGTTGCAAAAAGCAGAAATGTGTCGGTGATCCGCGCTGACCTCGCCTCCATGAGCAGTACGGCCAAGGCTGCCGCCGAGGTCGCAGAGCGGCTCGAAGCGGGCCTGCTGCCACCACTGCGGGCGCTTATCTGCAACGCGGGAATTCAGTACACCAACGGCCTAACAGAGACAGTGGACGGCTTCGAGGCGACCTTTGCCGTTAACGTGCTCGCCCCCCATGTTCTTGTGCGGGGGCTACATGACCGGCTTCAGGCCCCAGCAACAGTCGTTCTCACCGTCAGTGACACGCACTTTGGCGACTTTCGGCACAACCTCGGCATGGTGCCGGGACCACGCTGGCTCCCGCCCGACTTGCTGGCTCGTGCCGGATCGTTTTCAAATTCTGCAAGCGCCACGGCAGGGCGAACGGCCTACTCGACCAGCAAGCTTGCGGCGATCTATCTCATGCACGAGTATGCGAGGCGCATCCCAGTCGGCGTCGCTGTGATGGGCTACAACCCTGGCTTCGTACCTGGCACGGACCTCGCCCGTGATGCAGGCTCGTTCTCCCGCTTCGCCATGCGTCGGATCATGCCACTTCTTACCGCTACACCGTTGGCGACCACCCCCGCGCGAGCCGGACGACACCTGGCGGACGTTGCACTGGGCGCGATTCAGGCCTCGAGCGGCGCTTACATCGACCGAAACCACGTCGCCCAGTCCTCTCCCGAGTCCTACAACCTGGAACGCGAGCAGGACACCTGGAACGCGGTTGAACGTCTCACTGCCGCGTTCGCCAGGAGTTGACTTCACCATGATCGCGGCAGGGCGACCGGCGTCACGCGCCCGTCCGCGGCGCGAACATGATGACGCCGACGCCCACAATGCAGATCGCTGCTCCGATGACATCCCAGCGGTCCGGCCGGAAGCCGTCCATCAGCATTCCCCAGGCCAGCGACCCGGCGATGAAGACCCCGCCGTACGCAGCAAGCACCCGGCCAAAGTGCGCCTCCGGCTGGAAGGCGGCGAAGAAGCCGTAGATTCCCAAGGCCACCACGCCAAGTCCGGCCCACCACCAGGCCTTGCCTTCGCGGACGGCCTGCCAGATCAGCCAAGCTCCGCCGATCTCGGCCACTGCGGCCAGGGCGAAGAGGACGATGGACTTCAGGATGGTCATTGCTCCAGTATTCCCTGCCACCAAGCCCGCCCAAGCGGTTATCCACATACGGCAACCAGCCCGTTTCCGCCGGGGATCCCCTCGAATAGCTTTGAGTGCAGGAGATGCACTAAGATATTGAAGTCTGTGTTACGCCCTCCTTCCGAATCTTCGGCGGGGGAGCGCTGCACAGCATCGCAAATGAACCTCCTGTTACGGAAATACCGTAACCGCTTAGCCCAAAGGAGGTGGGTTCACATATGCGTCCTTACGAATTGATGGTAATCATCGACCCCGAGGTCGAAGAGCGTACCGTAGAGTCGTCGCTTCAGAAGTTCCTTAATGTCATCACCACCGATGGTGGAACCATCGAGAAGGTTGACATCTGGGGCCGTCGCCGCCTGGCATACGACATCAAGAAGAAGTCCGAAGGTATCTACGCCGTGGTGAACTTCACCGCTGCTCCGGCTACCGCCAAGGAACTTGATCGCCAGCTGTCTCTGAACGAGACGATCATGCGCACCAAGATCATCCGCCCCGAAGACCAGAAGGTTGTTGCTGAGTAATCAGCCCCTTCCAGATCTTTACCCCGCAGGAACGAACAAGGAGGCAGTAGATGGCAGGCGAAACCACTATTACGGTCATTGGTAACCTCACCAACGACCCGGAGCTGCGGTTCACCCCGTCTGGCTCGGCAGTAGCGAACTTCACCATCGCTTCTACTCCCCGGACCTTTGACCGCCAGTCCAATGAATGGAAGGACGGGGAAACCCTGTTCCTTCGCGCATCGGTATGGCGCGAAGCAGCTGAAAACGTGGCCGAATCCCTCACCAAGGGCATGCGCGTCATCGTTTCCGGCCGTTTGAAGAGCCGTTCCTACGAAACCAAAGAAGGCGAAAAGCGCACCGTTATCGAGCTTGAGGTCGACGAAATCGGCCCCAGCTTGCGTTACGCAAACGCCAAGGTCAACCGTACCCAGCGCTCCGGCGGTGGACAGGGTGGCTTCGGCGGAGGCAACTCCGGTGGCTTTGGAGGTGGCGCTCCCGGTGGAAACCAGGGCGGCGGCAACTCCGGTGGAGGTTGGGGCGGCAACCAGTCCGCACAACAGCAGGATGACCCTTGGGCTACGCCCGGTGTCAGCAACGCTGGCGGCTGGGGCAACGGCCCTGATTCCGAACCTCCCTTCTAAACACCAAACAAAAGTCCGACGCCGGACGCTCACCGGGACTGCCGAAAGGCACCTTGGTGATCACCGCCGTCGAACACCACCATCCCGTGGATCAATATCCACGGGCTCCATAGAAAAGGAGCTCCACGATGGCTAAGGCTGAACTCCGTAAGCCCAAACCAAAGTCCAACCCCTTGAAGGCCGCTGACATCACTGTCATCGACTACAAGGACGTAGCATTGCTGCGCAAGTTCATCTCCGACCGCGGAAAGATCCGTGCTCGTCGCGTTACTGGCGTTACCGTTCAGGAACAGCGCAAGATCGCCCAGGCAATCAAGAACGCCCGCGAAGTTGCTCTGCTGCCTTACTCCGGCGCTGGCCGCGGCTAAGGAAGGGATTAACTAACATGGCAAAGCTCATTCTGACCCACGAAGTAACCGGTCTCGGTGCTGCTGGCGACGTTGTCGAGGTCAAGGACGGTTACGCACGTAACTTCCTGCTGCCCCGCGGCTTCGCCCTGACCTGGTCGAAGGGTGGCGAGAAGCAGGTTGAGTCCATCAAGGCTGCCCGCGCTGCTCGTGCCCACGCTTCTGTTGAAGCTGCACAGGCACAGGCCCAGGCTCTGTCCTCCAAGAAGGTCAAGCTCGAGGTGAAGGCCGGCGAGTCCGGTCGTCTCTTCGGTACCGTCAAGCCGGCCGATGTCGCTGCTGCTGTTGAGGCCGCTGGCCTTGGCGCCATCGACAAGCGCAACGTTGAACTGCCGAACCACATCAAGTCTGTCGGTTCGTACCAGGCCAACGTTCGCCTGCACGAGGATGTTTCCGCTGTTATCGACCTCGAGGTCGTTGCCAGCAAGTAGCGCAGGGTTCCCTGAGACCGAGCTTGCGAGGTTTTAGGGAGCGTTACGCAGCGCAAGTAGTCTCTGACTGCATCCAAAGAACCCCGCCGCCGGATCCCGGTAGCGGGGTTCTTTTGTGTTCGCGCCGAGTTGGCAGTTAATGACAATCCAAGGCACCAACATTGTCATTAAGTGCCACCTCGCGGAGGTGGCTCAAGAGGTGTGGAGCTCCGACATCACGTGGCTGTAGCCGGAGCGGATCATCTCCGCCAACACGCTCCGGTCCACGTCGTCCAACTTATTGATGTACAAGCAGGCCGCCCCGGTCTTGTGTTTGCCAAGCTCGGGGAGGAGCCGGTCTGCATCGGGGCCGTAAGTGAGCCCGTAAAGGGCCAGGTTGGCCTTTCGTGGCGAGAATCCGACGGCTGCAGCATCGCCCTCGCGCCCGCTGGCGTACTTGTAGTGGTAGCTGCCGAAGCCAACAATGGTCGGGCCCCACATGACAGGCTCCTGGCCGGTGGCGTCCCGCATCATGTCCAGCAATTCCAAGCCGTCGGCCCGCCGGACAGGGTGCTCCACGGCACTAAGGAAACCGAGGACAGATGCATCCGTCGGTTGGGTCTTGTTCTCTGCCATGCACGTAGTCTCGCAGACCGGCACCTCGCCTGCCAGCACCGGATGGTAGCCTTCACCGGTGACTCCAGAAGCCCTCCGCCTCCGCCCGTTCCACCAAGTCGACGTCTTTTCCGACCAGCCGTACCGAGGGAACCCCTTGGCCGTGGTGGTGGAGGCCGAAGGTCTCAGCACCGAGGCCATGCAGCACTTCGCCAATTGGACCAACCTTTCGGAGACCACGTTCCTCCTCCCTCCCACCGACCCGGCGGCCGACTACAAAGTGCGGATTTTCACCGCCAGCGAGGAGTTCCCCTTCGCGGGGCACCCGACGCTCGGATCGGCGCATACATGGCTGCAGTCCGGGGGAGTGCCCAAGACCGAGGGCGTCCTGGTTCAGGAGTGCGGTGCGGGCTTGGTTCGGGTGAAGCACGACGCCGGCCGGCTGGCTTTCGCTGCTCCGCCATTGACGCGTTTTGGTCCAGTGAGCGACGCCGAACGATCCCAACTCGCGGCGGGCCTGGGTATCTCGGAGGCTGAGATAGTCGACGCATCGTGGCTGGTCAACGGCCCGCAGTGGATTGGCGTCCTCCTTGGGTCAGCGGACCAGGTACTGGCCTTGGAACCGGATTTCGTGGCCATGGGTGACCTTAAAGTCGGGGTGATTGGCCCGCACGAGCCAGGTTCCGCCGTCGACTTTGAAGTCCGCACCTTCATTCCTGGTGATGCCATGGTGGAGGACCCGGTGACGGGAAGTTTCAACGCCGGAGCAGCCCAGTGGCTGATTGGATCCGGTAGGGCGCCCGAGGAGTATGTTGCCGCTCAAGGCACCGTGCTGGGCAGGGCCGGGCGTATCCACGTCATGGCCAAGGATGGTGATATCTGGATCGGCGGAGCATCGGCCACCTGTATCCAAGGCAGTGTGATCCTGTAGCGCTCTTTCTTCAAATTGCTCTTTGCATTGCAGGACGCCCCCTATGAAGTCCCCGCTACCAGGAGGGCGGAATTGATGATTGCGGAGATGACGAAAAGTACGGCGAGACGGCCGCTTGGAGCCCCGAATAGTCTGCGGGCAAGTACTGCGTAGAGTGCAGCGGCTATGGCCCCGAACAGAATTCTTAGCCAACCTTGTCCAAGCACCAGCGTTGCTTCCGATTCAAGAAACAGGCCCACAAAGAGCACTGTCAGCATGAAGGGTATCTGGCCCAGGAGCACCCAGAACCAACTGGTGCGGAGCGTTGGCACCTGTCGACCGACAATGAACTTGTAAATGAGCCGCAGTGCAAGGGCTTGGAGGAAAGAAGCCACGACGCTCCACAGAAGTACGCCGACCCGCATAAAGGTGAGCAGTACTTCCTGACTGGAGAACTGGTTGTACTCGGCATTCTCGTTGACCAGTTGTTCGAGTCTGGGACCAGCCGCGTACTGGGCGGCAGCGGTGTAGGCGAGAACCAGACAAGCTATCCAAACGGCGTTGATACGGCGGGCTCCAGGATCCTGGAGAGATTCGTGGGACGGGGAGGGGTAGCTCGGGGTCATCGATTACCTTTTCAGTAGTGCGTACTCAGCCCATTCAGACAGGGCAGCCAGAACGTAAAACACGGTGGAGACAGCGATGGTGCTCAGTAACACAGGAAGGAACTTCCTCTGGGCCTGTTCTTTCCTGAAGACCGTGATGAGCACGGGCCAAAATATGCGGGCACCCTGAACTGTCGTCACCCACGCAAGGATCTCGAGAGGGACATGGACCAGCGTGAGTGCAAGGGTCTGTCCCAGGCCCGCTGAGGCGACACTGCCCACCCAACCCATTCCCAGGTAGAAGCCGTTGGCAAGCACCATGATCCTGGCACCGTAATGAGTCAGGAGGAGCGCGACCAATGCCAAGAAAAAGTTGTGGGCGAAGATTTCGCAGGCCGTAAGGGCGGTTCCATCCGTGATTGGCTTCCACGTAAACAGCGATGCAAATAGCCCGCCCGCTACCGCCGCTATGACTGGCGGGATCAGATCCTTGGCAAAAGACGGAAAAAGTCCGCATATCGAAGTGCAGAAAGAGCGGAAACGCGAGGTCCGCGCCGGCAGTCGGGAAGCGTTCAAGCTGCGACTCCAGCTTTGGATAAATTCACTTTGCGGTCCCGGCCGATGGTGAGATCGTAGTCCGCCCATCGGTCGTCTTCATGGGTGGCCAGGATGATGAGACGATCTTGGCTTGCGGCCATAAGGGCGTCCCTGGCAGCTTTGGAGGCCTCACGGTCCAGCCCATTGAGGGGTTCATCCAGCAAGACAACATCGATGTTGCGGAGGGCCAATGCCGCTGTTAGGACGAGGCGTTGACGCTGGCCAAGTGAAAGGTCACTGACCCTGGTAGCAAGAATCGCATCGGTGATGAGGCCGTTGTCGGGGATTGGTGTTGTGAGGGGCCCGATCATGCCAAGTAATTCCCTCGCCGTGAGGTAGTCGAGGGTCAGGTATTCCGTGTCGAGATAGACCGCGGTGAACTTGTTCCTCCAGTCGCGGAAAGTTCCGCAGGAGGAATGGATCACGCCGCCGAGTAGTTTCAATAGAGTCGTCTTGCCGCTTCCGTTGCTCCCGCGGAGGGCTACAACGCCTCTTTCCGGCAACTCGATGCTCGTGCTGGTGAAGATGACATTGCTTCCGAAAGCGTGCTCTACGCACTTCAGGGACTTCATGATTCCTCTGTTTCTGTTGCCGTCAGGTCGCGTAACCATGACGTAGCATCTGCCACAAGTACTCCGATCAGCAGTGCAGCGACTATCACCAAGGCTCCTGCGACGGCAGGCAGCCATGCTGGCTCTGCCGATCCGGGAATGATGCCTCCCATGACCCCGGAAAGAACTACCGCCATGCCGGCGCACAAAGCTGCCCCCACGCCTGTCCTTGAGCGTTGGGACAGCTCGGCGATACGAGAGGCCGGAAGAACCGCTGTCCTCCGTTGGATGGCCAGGGCATCAGCAGCGATTTCAAAGATCGCCAGCGCGGCCAGCAGCAAAGCCGACTGTGGATTTCTGTGGACGAGCAAAGTCGTGATGAGACACGCCAAAGCGGGTAGTACAAGGACAGCGTTGGTGACAAGACTTCTGATTATCAGCGCCCTTGGTTTCCTTGGGGAGATGCGGAAAACAAACAATGCATATCCCAGAGTTTCAGGTGAGGATGTCCGCACGAATCCAGACCTGAAAAAAATCATTCCCAGGAAAAACACAGCAATAGACACGAAAGGGGCAATGCCGGGCCACGGTGTACCCTCACTAATTGACAGTGATAGTGAAGCCAGCAGTACTACGCTGCCGACCTTGATGCCCATGTCCAGGAATAAGCCACGTGTCTTGAGCGCGTATTTATGGGCAATTCCTGCGAACAGAATGGGTGTGGCTGATGCTGTAAGGATCAATGAAGCTACGGCAATCGCCATATCGATCATGATTTGGTCTTTGATGTTGACGGATGCCACAAGCATGTTCGACTGTGATATGAGCATGACCAGAGTTGCGGTCGCCGCTGCTGTTGCCATAATCGCGGACGGCCACGCCCGCCTCCTGCCGCTGGAAAGGAGCGTAACAGCGGCGCCCACCAGGGAGACGCTTCCCAGTGCATTGATCGGGTAGCCCCAGCGAAGATTCTGAACCACCAGCATCAATGCCAAGCCGATGTCCGGGATCGCCAGTCCTGCCCGCATTCCGCTTTCCAGCGCTCCCGTCAGGGTGGTCCATTGCCGGTGCGCCCGCCGGAAGCGACGCCGCGCTTGGAGTAGTCCGGCTGCGAGCACCAACGCAGCCATAGCTGCCAATTCCGGGGCGCTGAGCCGGATACCTAACGGGATCAGCCCTGTGGGTGGTGGCGTCCATCCAAGCCCGACCATCAAGACAAGCAGAGTTACTGCCTGTCCTGCCGTTACGGCGGCTTTGCTGGTGCCCAGGCTGATGGAGAACCCGAGGTCACTAAGTACATCCCGCAAGCGGCTGGCTTTGCGACGGAATTCGTTGATATACGTGGCACGTGCGCCGGAGAGAGCCACAGCGAAAGCGCTGCGCCACCGTGGCTGGGTGCTCAGTGGATTCATTGCGGCCCCCTCCGAGTTCAACGGCAGCGGTTTACCAGGCTACGAACTGCTTCAGTGCCCAGCGCTTGACGAGTCCGAAGATCACGCCTGCAAGGGCCGTGCCGATCCCGAACGAGGCGACGATGCCTGCAGCCAAGGCCGCCCATGAAAGTGCGTTGAGCGCGAAGTACAGATTGGTCGCCAGGCCAGAGGAGATGCCGAGGGTGGCGACGGCCTGGAATACCACGGACAAGGTGGCGAACAGGGCAGCCGTCACGCCGCCGACCTTAACCGCTTTTACAACGGCGGGATTGATATCACGCTGGACTTGTGTGATTGATGCGGACATGGAAATGCTCCTTTCAATATCATGCGAATGGATTCTTCAGGATCACTTGATAGTGGCTGTTTGTCTTCGGCCGAATGACTTGTTGCAGCCATCAAGGAGCATTGCCTATGAACTTGTAGCGGTCAAGCTACTCATTGATCCAAAGGGGCCTTATTCTTGCGATATTTGAGCCTACAAGTATCAGCAAAACTGCGTAACAAAGGCTCATTTAGTGCTCTAGAGGATGATCTTTGCAATTTTGCCGTCATGAACTTGATGCTGGCCTCACTCAGGCAAATCACCGGTGTTCTCCCGAATGAAGGATGCCAAAAAAAAGTTAAAAAAATCTCGAAACCTGCGACACGGACGGCCTGCCACTCATACATATGCGGGTATCGCGAGCGACATACCCCTCTGTTGGTAGGCCTGTTTTTCGCCCGACAAGGGCCGGTCCTCACGCCCGCTTGGGTTTGGACAGCACTGCAAGAAGTACGATGCCCGAACTGAACAGGGCTTGAACCATTGCCACAGCCCACGGAGTGTAGCCAAGGTAGAGCCCAACCAGCAGCGGAACCATCGCCAGGATCGTCAGGTCCAGCCCGTGCATCAGGGAGCCGAGCTGTGCGCGGGGCACGGGACCGAAGGGCGTGTCCACCGGGGGAGCCGACCAGTCCGGCGCGGCTTTGGTGGCAGAACGCAGCGTTCCGGCGCCCATTCCGACGCCGGCCAGTGTCCCCACGCCAATCAGGGCAGGATCGGAAGCGCCCAGGAGAACCAGAAGGCCGCTAAGGACGGTCATCCATACAGCCATGGCAAGGCACGGGATGAGGGTCCGGCTGGTACGGACCAGTGCCGGATGGAGGGGGAGCAGCGCATCGAGCTCCGGAACGAGGGCCGTCTTGCGCGCCACGCTCCCCATGCCCGACGCTGTTGCACAGCCAGCTATGACAACGATGGCCAGCTGTGCGAACTCCGGGAGTCCTCCTTCCACCAGCAGCATGGCGATGCAAGCACCCAGCCACAGCAAGGAAGCCAACAAGGGCGGATTCAGCCGGAGAAACGCTACTGTATCGGCGCGGATCAGCGCCCGGAGCGGGCCCGCCGGTCTGGCGAAGAAGCCTGCCGCCCTGCCGCCGTCGGCCGTTTTATGTCCGGCGCCCAGCGCGCGAAGTACCTCGTTGGAATCCATCATAAACAGGGAAGCACCGGTGTGGCCGGCCACCGCTCCGCCACGGATGAGCTCTTCACCCCGCACCTCACCAGCGCGTCGGCCCGCGACAGCCAGGAGCACGACGGCGGCCACCGCCACCAAAGCTTCCGGCCATGGTGCCCCTGGGGCCGTGGGAAGGACGGCGCACGCGAGGAGCGCAGCAACGCTCACCACCCGGCCGAGTCGGGCTCCAAGCATGCCGAGCTGCTGGAAGGCCGCCAAGGCCACCGCGATGACCCCGGAAACGCCAAAGGCCGCTGATGCAAGAAGGTGCTCCGGGCCGGTACGGTCCACGGCCGTAACGATGCTGAATGGCAGGTATACGACGGCAAGACCCACCCCCGTTAGTACAGCCTTGCGGAGGAAAGCCGGCAGAACCATCGGTCGGCGGTCGACGGGGAGGGACAGCCACCAGATGCTCTCGGGTCCGCCGACCGTGATAGGTCCGAGTTTGCGGGCAAGGTTGGTCACCACCAGCAGGACCGCGTACGTCGCTAGTGTCCACAGCACGGGCGCCGGAAGGACGAGCCATTGCGCCTTGATAATGCTGCTCCCAGTAGAGGAGCGGTCCGCGATCTCGTTACGCAGGGCAAGGACGAAGGAGGCTGCGATGGTCAGGGAAATGGCGATACCGAGTCCCCAACTGTACGCATCGACAAAGCGTTCGCTCCATGAGCCTCTGCTCCGCTTGTAGCGGCGGACCGATTGGCGAGCGAAACTGACGATGTCCCGCGCGAGGTGACGGTCCGGCGTCGTGCTTTCATGAATCAGCATGTCAGGACCCGGCAATGATCGAGGCTCCCTGCTTCGGACCGAATTCGCGGACGTCGTCGTCGATTACCAAACACGAAGAAGCGGTGGCGAGCAACAGGTCCGGATCGTGCGTTACCAGGACCACGGCGCCGCCGTGCTCAGCGATCCGTTCTCCGATGGCCACCCGCATCTTGGGATCAAGCCGCTGCTCCGGCTCGTCAAGAATCAGGAGCGACGACGGACGGATCAGCCCGGCTGCGAGCAGCAGCCTGCGTCGTTGCCCGGATGAGAGGGCGTCGGGGATAGCGTGGGCTCGTCCCTGCAAGCCGAAGAACTCCAGTTCTTCCTCGACCCGCGTTTCGGGATCCGCCACGGAGTGTCCGCGGGCGACGAGCAGCAAGTGTTCCCGGACAGTCAGCGAGGGGAAGAAGAGATCGTCGTCGAAGACAGCGGAGACCTCCCGCCGGAACGGTACGGCGTCGGCGTCGATGAGAAGGCCATGGACCTTCACCTCGCCGGCAAGGGCGGCCTGACGACCCGCTATGGTCCGGGCAACTGTTGACTTCCCGGCGCCGTTGGCACCCACGATTCCCAGGATCTCGCCGGCGCGCACGGTTGCCGACACCTCGCCACACACCGGAGATCCGGCATAACCCACCAGCAGGTTTTCGACGTCCAGTACAGTCCCCATGAGGCAACCCTACCGGCGCGCCGACGGCCCTCAGAGAAGTGAGCGGGCCTCGAGGTCCTCCATCGCCCAGCCAAGGATCCTCAGATCGAAGGGGTCGCGTTCCAGGATCCCGAAGAGATAAGCGTCGAAGTCCCACAGCCCAGCATTGCCGCCGTTGGCCCAGTACCACGCCCATAAATCGTCAAGGGTGATCTCATGCTCGAGGACGAGTATTCGTGCTGTCTGGCGTGAGTCCATGGGATTTCCACACTGCTGCCGCAGCATCGTGCCGCATCCAGCTGGTTGAGGCAGATTCCCAACTGGGAACCCGATTTCATCGTTTCACGTTCGTCGTTTATCCGAAACCCCTCTGGGTTGCGAATACTATGGGAACTTCCGAGGGAAACAGCCGCCCGAATAAGGGACCTCGCAATGAATCAGGAGTACATCGTGGATTCTGCCCGGACCTTTGAGTCGATCGTCATCATTTTTAATCCCAACAGCACAGGGGATGCGCCGGAGCTGGCGCAGCAATTGCATCAGCGGCTGAAGGAAGTTCTCAGCTACGAACCCGAGATCATCCTCCAACCCACGGAGCATGCCGGGCACGCGGTGGACCTTGCGCGGGAGGCCGCGGCGAAGGGCGGCGATGTCCTGGTGGTTTCCGTCAGTGGCGATGGCGGCTACAACGAGGTCGTCAACGGGGTGATGCAGGCCGGAAATCCCCGGGCGGTGTGCGCTGTTCGGGCCGCCGGAAACGCCAACGACCACAGCAGGATCATCGCCACCAAGCCCTTGGAAGAAGCCATCGCCGAGGGCCGGGTCCACAACATCGACCTCCTCCAAATCCATACGGGTCAGAAAGAGGACGAACCACTTGAGTACGCGCATTCCTACATAGGCTTCGGCTTGACCCCTGTGGTTGCCACCGAACTGGAAAAGGGCAGCAAAGGCGCCCTCAAGGAAATGGTCACTGTGATTCAGACCTTTTCCAAATTTGAGCCTTTCGGAGTTCGTTTGCCTGACGGGAAGCGTCACAAGTTCGACAGCCTGGTGTTCGCCAATATCCGTGAGATGGCCAAGTACGCCACCCTCAGCGACGCCGATGAGCACCCGTCCGATGGCAAGTTCGAGGTCATCATTTTCCCGCACATGCCAAAGTGGCGGGTCCTTTTGAAGGCGCTCAAGGCCACCACCCAGGGACTCGGCGACCAACCGAGCGTCAGCAGCTATGAATTCACCACCCTCAAGCCACTGCCGTATCAGATGGACGGCGAGGTGAAGAGCGTGGATGCGAACGTCAAGGTCAAGGTGGAGTGCGCACAGGGGGCTTTGGCGACGCTCGGCTAGGTGGCCGCCGGGGTTCAACCGCGTGCGCAAGCGGCGGTGACAAAGTCGTAGATACGTCCGCGCAGGTCAGTTGAGGCGGCCACTTTTATCAATCCTTGGCGCTCTCCCACCCTCACCCGGAGTGGGAGGAGCGTACCCACCTTGTCTTCGGCGACGGCATGCGGATCACAACGTGCGGGCCGGATGGTCAGTGCCAGCTCCTGCTGGGTCGCGCCCACGATGACGTTCCTAGGCCAGGGATCCGTGGGGGATTGGGCCAGCAACGTGGTCTCGTCGATCGATTCAATCGTGAGGCTTTTCGCCTGCGCCCCCTGACCGGCCGGTGTAATGACAAGACGCACGACGGCGGTCTGACCGTCCGCGGCCACCTTCAGTTCCGGGTCCAGTTCCAACGTGGCGACGGCGGCGGCCTGGGCCGCGATGCACAGCTCGGCTGAGTTTCTGGACAGTACGCCGAAGGGGTCGGCTGCGTCCGTCACCTCTTCGCTGGCTTCCTTACCGGGTGCCGTGAACTCAAGCGTTGCCTGGCTGGAACCGTTCTGCGCGGCTCCACATGACGCGGCCGGCAGTGCCGCAGGAACGCTTTTAGGTTGCCGGGACGGCAGTTCAAGGCCGTTCCCCGAGCGCTGCCAGAGTATGTCGCCGTCGAAAAGCGGTGAACGGACCCGTGCTCCGGTCACCGTCAGGACATCGTCAGTGGTGTTGGTTAACTGGATCTGGATGGCTTGCTTCCCGTACTGGTCACGGGATTGGTTGATTTCCACCGTAATGGGCGCAGTGCTGCTGCCGGACGATGGCGGGTTGGCCGGGGCGCTTGAGCTGCAGGCGGACAGGGCAGGCAGCATCGTGGCCAGGACCATGCAAGACGCAAGGACACGCCTTCTGCGGCACACCATGCGATCAGTGTAGGCGCCCCCAGTGCGCGGGTACGATGTCGCTCACGCACACCTGCCAACTCCGCCCATGGAGTTTGGCCACGAAAGGGGATATCCATGTCATTCCAGGCTTACCTCGACGCCATCGAAGACAAAACCGGCCTGACGCCGCGGCAGTTGGTGGACATCGCTGAATCCAAGGGCTTCAATGATCCTTCGGTCAAGGCCGGGACCATCCTTGAATGGCTCAAGGCCGATTATGACCTGGGGCGTGGCCACGGCATGGCGTTGGTGCACGTCATCAAGAAGGGGCCGCAGATCGACAGCAAGCATGTGGGATCGGAGGGAACTCACCGCGACGAGTCGGACACGCTGTGGTTGGACGGTAAGGCCAGCAAGCCAGCTTCATGATGGCGGGAGACACTGGCAACTAAACCATAAGCATGCTTAGCTTAAGGTGACACCCCAATCCTCCACCTGCGCAGAAAGGTTCCAGATGGCCACCGTGACCCAGTTGTTCAAGGCCCCTGCCGCAGATGTTTGGAAAGTCATCCAGGAGGGGTGGCTGTACTCAGGCTGGGTGGTGGGCGCCTCGAGGATCCGCTCCGTTGATGAGCAGTGGCCGGCCGAGGGCTCCCGGCTTCACCATTCCGTGGGATCCTGGCCATTCCTCATCGACGACAGCAGCCGCGTCACCGCCGTCGAACCCGAACGCAAGCTCGAACTTCTCGCGAGGGGTTGGCCGTTAGGCGAAGCCAAGGTGCTCATCACACTGGAAGACCTCGGTGCCTCCCAATGCCGGGTTTCCATCGCTGAGGATGCCGTGCGGGGCCCCGGCAAATTGGTGCCCAAGAAATTACGTGATCCCGTTATCGCTGTCCGGAACCGCGAAACCCTCAGGCGCTTGGAACTGATGGCAGTGGGCGGCGCGGGCAGGTCCTAGCGCCCGGGCGGGCCTTAGGGCCGCAGTACCCAGTCAAAGGCCTCCGCTTTGGACCGTGCGCCTTGGGCCGACTTGGAGCGGTTGGGCTCGTCGAGCTCCTGCAGTAAATGTTCCGAAAGCACCACCAGTTCGCCAAAGATTTCAGGCGTCAGCCAGTCGGGGCGGGTGGCGAACAGGATGTCTTCGCTGGACGTATTTCCGCTGGCACCGGGGGCGAAGGGGCATCCGCCCAGGCCGCCAAGCGCCCCGTCCACCATTTCAGCCCCTGCTTGGATGGCCGCTAGGGTGTTCGCCACGCCCAAACCCCACGTGTCATGGCCGTGATAGACGACGCGACGGGAAGGCGACTCGGTACGAACACGGGTGATCAGCTGGGCAACTTGTGCCGGGACCGCCTGTCCCAAGGTGTCGCAAATGACGATGTCGGTGGTGCCCTCGGCACGGGGGTCGTTGGCGATGGCGAGGATGCGTTCTTCGGGGACCTGGCCCTCGAACGGGCAGGTGAAGGACGTTGCAATGCAGAGCTGGATACGGCCGTCTACTGCCCGCGCGTACTCGATGGCCTCGGGCAGGGTTGCGAGGCTTTGATCGGTTGTGCGGCCGATGTTCGCCTTGTTGTGGGAGTCGGAAGCAGACAGGCAGTACTGGAAATTGCGCGCCCCGGCAGCTGCGGCCTTCGCAACATGGCCCGGGGTTGCTACCCAGATCCAGCACTTTTCGAGTTCCGCCGGGGTCAGGGCGTGCACCACTTCCAAGGTGTTGGCCATCGTGGGGACCAGGTCCGGCCGGGCCATGGACCCGAGTTCGATCGCCGGCACACCGAGCCGCAGCAACTCGCGAACAGTCTGGACCTTCTGTTCCGCGGAAAGGAGCTTGCCCGTCAGTTGGAGGCCGTCGCGAAGGGTGACGTCCCGCAGAATGGCGTTGCCCAGGGTTGCGGCCACGGGCCCTTCAGGACGGATCATGACTGAACAGCTCCCTCGCGGCCGGATGCATCGTTGATCTCGCTCTCGCTCATGCCAAGCAGCCCGCCGAGAACCTCCTGGGTGTTCTCGCCCAAATCCGGACCGAGGTTGCGAATGGGCAAGGACTCGCCACCGATAACGGGAACCACGCCAGGGAAGCCGACGCCAGTGAGGGTTTCTTCGCCCGTGGAGACATCGAATTTTTGGATCATGTTCCTGGCGGCGTATTGGTTGTCGCTGCTGATGTCGGCGGCGGTATAGATGGGACCCGCGGGAACACCCGCAGCTTCCAAGGCGGCCAGTGCCTCAGCCGGCGAAAGCGTGGCAGTCCATGCGCCGATCGCCTGGTCCAGCTCCTCACGCGCGGCCCAGCGACCCGCATTGCTCTGCAAGTCAGGTCGCCCCGCAAGGTCCGTACGGCCGATGGTCTGCATGTACCGCTGGAAAATCGAATCACCGTTACCTGCCACCACAATGCTCGCGCCGTCCTTGCAGACGTACGCATTCGAGGGGGCGATGCCCTCCATCCGGCCGCCGACCCGCTGGCGGTCCACGCCGTAGGCCTGGTAGTCGGGAATGAGGGATTCCATCATTGAAAACATTGACTCGTGCAGCGCGACGTCAATGACGCGTTCGGTGAGGGGAACCGCGCCAGCCGAGTCCCGGCGTCGTGCTTCACGCTGGTAGAGGCCCATTACGGAACCGAAGGCGGCGTAGAGTCCCGCGATCGAGTCTCCGATGGAGACGCCGACCCGCACCGGTGCGCGGTCGGGGTCGCCCACCAGGTTGCGGAAACCTCCGTAGGCTTCGGCGACGGCGGCAAAACCGGGACGCTCGGACAGTGGTCCCGTCTGCCCGAAGGCGGAGATGCGGGTCACCACAAGGTCCGGGTTGGCTTGGTTGAGAACCTCGGGACCGAGGCCCCACTTTTCCAGCGTGCCTGGGCGGAAATTCTCCAGCAGAATGTCTGATTTTGCCGCCAGGTCCAGGACGGCCCGCTTGCCGGCCTCGGTGCGGAGGTCCAGCACCACGGACTTCTTGTTGCGGTTCAACGTGCGGTACAGCATGGAGGTTGTGCCCTTGTGCAGACGCCAGTTTCGCAGTTCGTCGCCGGTTCCGGGCCGTTCGATCTTGATGACCTCGGCGCCGAAGTCGGCCAGCAGCCGGCCCGCGGTGGGCGCAGCGATGTAGTTGCCGAGTTCCAAGACCCGGACGCCGTCCAGCGGTGCGATTGGTTGCTGTGTCATGGTCCTCTTCCGTGCTGATGCCCCCTTTTGCAAACCTAGACTAGGCCCATGAGATTCGCCATCCGTCCCGCGGTTGAAACGGATGTTCCCGGAATTGTGACCGTGGAGACCCTGTCCGGCCGGTTGTCAGAGGCGGGAAGGGAGCCTTTCGCGGCAAAGATCGCTGCTGCAATATCCGACGAAGATCGCCTGGCTCTGGTGGCCGAGGCGAAATCGGACATGGCCCCCGGGCCGGGTTTCGCCGTCGTTGGCTGGGCGAAAACGCACCGTTACGACGTCGGTGACGGTCCGGCGCCGGCGGGTCACTATCTGGGCGGCCTTACCGTTGCGCCCGATTTCCGGCGTCGGGGACTTGCGGTTGCCTTGACCTCGCGCCGGCTTGAGTGGATCTGGGAACACGCTGACACTGCCTTGTACATCGTGAACGCGCGCAATGAGGCTTCACTGGCATTGCATCGTCGGTGGGGGTTCCGAGAGGTCGCGCGAGGACCGGTTTTTCACGGCGTAACGTTCGACGGCGGTGATGGCGTCTTGCTCGCGGCGGCGCGGCCGCCGTCCTGACCCCATGGGACCCCGCGCCGCCGTAGCATGGGTCCAGGGATGCGCCGACTGGGGGAGTGTGTGATGGGGCCGCTGGATTCGATCGAAAAAACTGCAAGGAAAACCCCGCCAACCAGCGTGGAAGTGCCGGCCAAGGCCCGGCGAAAGCGCTCCTCGCGGCTGCGCAAGCTGGAACTGGCGATCTTGGTGGTTTTGATCCTGGCTGTGGCCCTTTCCGCCACTCCTTGGCCGTCGGCACTGCTGATCCGCAGTGTTTTTGAGCGGGGAGCCCAGGCGACCATCGACGAAATGACGCCCTACGTTCCCGCTACTCCCTTGGATACGCGGATGGGGGTGGAGTACAAGCCGGGGTCCACCTTTGATGTCTTCAGTCCCCAGGGGACGACGGCGCCGCTACCTACTGTGGTGTGGATTCACGGAGGCGCTTGGATTTCCGGGGCACAGCGCGACGTCAATCCGTACCTCCAGATCATGGCCGACCAGGGCTACACCACCATCGGCATGAGCTATCCGATCGCACCCGAAGCCACGTACCCCACTGCTGTCCGCGACATCAACGAAGCCCTGGCCTACATCAAGGCGCACGCTGCCGGGCTCAATGTGGACACCAGCCGCATCGTCCTTGCCGGTGACTCTGCAGGGGCCCAGCTGGCCAGCCAGATGACAACGCTCACCGTCAACCCCGAGTACGCCAACCTCATGGGAATCCAGCCTGCGCTTCAGAAGTCCGAACTGGCTGCAACCATCCTGCACTGCGGCGTCTACGACCTGCGGGCCATGGCGGACCTGAACGGCATTGTGGCGTGGGGTTTCAAGACTGCCTTGTGGGCTTACACCGGCACCAAGGATTGGTCCGCAACCTATGCCGGGGCCACGATGTCCACCATCGACTTTGTCACCCCCGACTTCCCGCCGACCTTTATCAGCGGCGGCAACGGTGACGGCCTCACCTGGCTGCAATCGGTGCCCTACAGCAACCGGCTCAAAGATGCCGGAGTGCCCGTGACTGAGCTGTTTTGGCCGGCAACCCACCAACCTGAGTTGACGCACGAGTACCAGTTCCATCTGAACTTCGCCGAAGCCCGCGAGGCGAGGGACAAGACTTTCGATTTCCTGTCTGCGCACGCTGCGCGGCGTCCTTAATCTTCCGGCAGCTCGCCGGGAATACTTTCCCTCCCGCCCCTGTTCATTGATTTAGATGCAAACGCATGTAAACTGAATGAACGAGCAACAGGAGAAACGCCATGGAAACCCGCCGCATCACCGTACTTTCCGCCGGACTCGGCGTGCCGTCGTCGAGCCGTCTGCTGGCCGACCAGCTGGCCGCCTCCGCCGAGCGGCAACTGCGTGCGGCAGGCTATGAGGCGAGGATCGACGTCGTCGAGCTTCGCGACCTCGCTGTGGACATCGCGAACAACTTTGTCACCGGCTATGCGGCGCCCCGCCTAGCGGAGGTGATTGCCGGCGTCGAGGATTCCGACGCCATCATCGCTGTCAGCCCGGTGTTCAGTGCTTCCTACAGTGGCCTTTTCAAGTCGTTCATCGACGTCCTCGATCCCAAGTCGCTGGATGGCAAGGCGGTCCTGCTGGGTGCTACCGGCGGCACCGACCGCCACCAGATGGTCCTGGACTACGCCATGCGCCCGCTGTTCACGTACCTCCGGACGCGGATTGCCGCTACCGCCGTTTTCGCGGGGCCACAGGACTGGGGAAACGACGACGGCGGCTCGCCACTGTCGTCGCGGGTGGACCGGGCAGCCGGTGAACTCGTGCAACTGCTGAGCGGCCCCCAGCCCGGCCGCAAGGCTCCGGTTCTTGAGTCGCTGCCGTTTGAGCAGCTGCTCGCCGGAATCTCGGCAGGCAGGTAGTCCGAACTTTTACCCAGGTTGGGTCGTTGGGGCAAGCATGAAGTGTCCTGTGGATTCCATTGACCTGGTGATGAGCGAACGAAGCGGCGTGGAGATCGATTACTGCCCGAAATGCAGGGGAGTGTGGCTGGATCGCGGCGAGCTGGACAAGATCATCGACCGTGTAGCGGCGGAGACCGTCCCTTCGGCATCGCGGCCTGTCCCGCTGGCGCCCCAGCCTCCGATCGCCCCGCCGCCCCTCTATAACCCCTTCGAGTCCCGTCCGCAGGAATCGCGGTATGAGGACAGGGGGCGGCGCGACTACGACCGGGACTACGATCGGCGCGAGTATGAGCGGCGGGGTGACCGGGACCAGTACGGCCGTAAGCGGAAGAAGAAGGAAGGCTTCCTTGGCGACCTCTTCGACTTTTAGTCAGTCGTCCAGGAGTTCGATGAATTCACGGGCCTGTTTGATGTTGATGTCCGAGTGGCGGGTCAAAGCCAGTGCCGCACCCTCAACATCACCACTCTTTGCCAGCGTACGGATCCGGCCGTAGATTTCGTCGTTGAGCATATTGCTGCTGACTTCACGGGTCACATCGCCCTTGCTCACGATCGCCCTGTAGCGGTAGGGGAAGCGCTCGGGCTCGTCGTCATCATCGGCGAGCAGGTCCTTGGCGGGGGTTTCCGGCGTGAACGGCTGGGGGTGCGCCGCCAAGGCACCCACGGCGTTGCGCGAGGCACGAAGGCCTTCTCCCGTGGCTTGCAGATAGAGCTTGATGGCGGCCATGCCCTGGCCCTGGGCTATCAGCGAATACAGCTGGCGGTGCTGCTCCTGGTTGAGCTTGGCTGCTGACTCCCTGGCCAGTTCCACCGGGTCCTTCGGCGCACTCGTTGCCTGGGCGTTTGCCTTCGTTTCCGCTGAGCGCTTGGTGAATGAATGAATAAGCAGGAGCACTCCCGCGACGACCGCAATGAGGATCAGGAGCGGGATGAGGATTGAATCCATGGCGTTGTCAGAGCCGATCTACGTAGTTCTTGGCGGTAAGCAAATCTGAATGGGTGGCTTGGCGAAGAACTTTGATGGCCTCGATCTTCTTTCCGCTGCGGACCAGGTTCTGCAGCTCAAAGGCGAGCTGGGGGTTGAGCGGGCCGTTGGGGAGGACCGCGGGCTGCTGACCTGGCTGATTGGCGGCCGGAGCGCGTCCGGTCTGTGCCTGGATTGCCGCGTTGTTCGGTTGCGCATGCTGGCTGTGCTGGGCTGCGTTCTGGCTGGGCTTGGTCGTAGCCTCGATGCGGGCTCGAAGGGCCAACGCCTGCTGGACTTGGGAAGCCTGGTGCGCGGCGGAACGGGCCGCGAGTTCGCGTTGGTATCTTTCGGCGTCCGACATGCCCGTATCCCGCGGTCTGAAGGCCGCCGACAGCGCCCACAGCAGGCCCAGGAGGACGAGCAACGGAAGGGCAACCGTCAGCACGTCACCAAAGTTCATCCCCATGCTTAGAGCTTATGCCAGAAGTGCGTTATCCACAGCACATTCCACGGTCGGCATAGGCTTCCGAGAGCATGGTGTCAAATTAAGGCATGGAATGTAAGTTCCATCACATTTGGGGCATGTTTGGGGTGTTTTTGCCCGCTTCTGCAGACTCGGGAATCGACACGGCTGTGGATGATTTGTGGGCAAAATTTTCTTTAGTCCACAGCTTGTGAGCAACGTTTCCGCAGGTCAGAGCGTTGATGCCGCTCAAAGAATTTCTCTATCCACAGAGTAACGCACAGTCTGTGCACAACGTTGAGGTGGTATTCCACAAGTTATCCACAGGGGTCATCTGCCACCTGCTGTAACGTGTCTGAAGTGTCCATTTTGGGCACTCATTTACCCGCATTGAGTTTCCAGGCCCGTCAAAAAGTCACAACCCGTGACGGGCTCAAGGAAGGCACTGTGGATAACTTGTGGATACCGCTATTTTGTCGGGGCCGGCTGGCATTGTCAGAGGAAACCCGGCGGACGGCGTAGCCACACACTGCGCTTTGTGACCGCCAGGGAGTACATCTTTGCGGCGGTACATATTTGGAGGACGGCTTTGTCAGTTACGCACTTGGACTCAATCGAGGGCACTCGCGCTTCGGACTCGAGCCGGAAGCCTCCCCAGGACATCCCTGCTGAACAATCCGTACTCGGCGGCATGATGCTGTCCAAGGACGCAATCGCGGACGTCGTGGAGATCGTCCGTGGGCACGACTTCTACCGTCCGGCCCACGAGACCATCTACGAGTCCATCATCGACCTCTATGGCCGGGGCGAACCAGCTGACGCCGTTACGGTGTCGGACGAACTCACCAAGCGCGGCGAGATCAACCGGATCGGCGGGCCGGCGTACCTTCACGAGCTCATCCAGACCGTCCCCACCGCGGCGAACGCCGGTTACTACGCGGAAATCGTGGCCGAGCGCGCCGTGCTTCGCCGTCTGGTGAATGCCGGAACCAAGATCGTCCAGATGGGCTACGGCCAGGACGGCGAGGTGGAAGATCTCGTCAACCAGGCACAAGCCGAGGTTTACGCAGTTGCTGAAAAGCGTACGGCCGAGGACTACGTGGCGTTGAAGGACGTCATGGAGTCCACCGTGGACGAAATCGAAGCTTCGGGGCACCGCGGCGAAGGCATGACAGGCGTCCCCACCGGGTTCTACGAACTCGACGAACTGACGCACGGCCTCCACCCGGGCCAGATGATCGTTATCGCAGCCCGTCCTGCCGTCGGTAAGTCCACATTCGCGTTGGACTTTGCCCGTTCCGCTGCCATCAAGAACAACCTGGCCACGGTCATGTTCTCCCTGGAAATGGGCCGGAACGAGATTGCGATGCGTCTTCTCTCCGCAGAAGCCACCATCGGCCTTCAGGACCTCCGCAAGGGCACCATCAAGGACGAACAGTGGTCCAAGATCGCCACCACCATGGGCCGCATGAACGATGCTCCCCTCTTCATTGATGACAGCCCGAACATGTCGCTGATGGAGATCCGGGCCAAGTGCCGCCGCTTGAAGCAGCAGCACGACCTCAAGCTGGTCATCCTTGACTACCTCCAGCTCATGAGCTCGGGCAAAAAAGTGGAATCCCGCCAGCAGGAAGTTTCCGAGTTCTCGCGTGCCCTCAAGCTGCTTGCCAAGGAGTTGCAGGTACCCGTGATCGCCCTGTCGCAGCTGAACCGTGGTTCGGAGCAGCGCCAGGACAAGCGGCCCATGGTTTCGGACCTTCGTGAATCCGGCTCCATCGAGCAGGACGCCGACATGGTCATCCTGCTTCACCGTGAAGATGTCTACGACAAGGAATCCCCGCGTGCGGGCGAGGCCGACATCCTCATTGCAAAGCACCGTAACGGTCCCACCAAGGACATCGTTGTGGCTTTCCAGGGTCACTACTCACGCTTCGCCAACATGGCTGGCGAGACCGGCGGTGGGGGTTTCTAGGCCCGCGGGATTTTTTGCGTAGGACAACGCGGACAGTAGCCTTGCTGGAGTCCGCGCCTGCGGATGCAGTACAGAGAAATATTGGGGGGACACATATGAAGAAGAATTTGCTGCCCGGACTCGGGGCAACTGTATTGATGGTTACGGCATTGACGGCCTGCGGTGGCGCTACGGCATCACCGCAATCCTCGTCGGGCCCTGCCAGCGAGACGGCTACTGCAACACCAACGCCCGCGAAGCAGTACACCAAGGACGAGCTCGTCGCTTTGGTGGGGCAGATCAAGGAAGCTGACGGTACTAGCCGTGCAGTAGTTTCCGACCAAGAGCTGGTGGCCCAGTATGAACCCGTTCGCGTGCTCAACAAGGCAGTTATTGAACCTTCGGAATGCGGGAACCTCGGCACGCTTGGTGTGTACCAACCCGTGGACGGCGCCGCGTCTGCCGGCACTACCAGGTCCAAGGCGGGTGAGTTCATCACCAGCGTGGTCCTGGCCTCCGGCGTCGAATCCGCGGCGCTCCAGGCAAGCCTGGACAAGAGCGAGTCGCAGATCGAGACATGCAAGACGGTGACGCTGTCGGCTGAGGGGGACGTCATGACCCTTACGACGGAAAGGATCGACGGCGTCGGCTCAGTCCCGGGGACTGTGGCCTCCAAGACCGTCATGGTCATGCCTGACGGAAAGTCAGGAGCCATCTACAACGCGTACGCCCTCAAGGACGGAGTCCTGATCTCGGCTTCCGCATCCAGTAACAGCTCTGCAACCGGCGGACCGGAAACAGCCGGTGCGCTCATGGATCAGGCCGCAGCGCTGATCAAGTAGCTTCGAAAAAGGCCGTACGCACGAGGTGTCCTCGTACGTACGGCCTTTTTGTGGCTCTTGGCTGGCGAGTTCAGTACTCGCCCTTGATCACGAAGTAGGAGCCACGGATCGTTCCGGCCAGCTTGGACTTTTGCCGGGCGAACTTGAACTTCGAGTCCAGCTCCTCGGGGACGTCCATGCCGTCGGCGAGCTTGAAGCCCACCGCCCGCTTTCCCTCGCCCGTGCTGTACATGACATTGATCGACAAGCCGGACTCGTAGAACACGTATGCCATCTGCAGGTCCTCCACCTGGAAAGCCGTGGCTTCCAACGGCTTGGACTTGATCACGATGTCCCGCTCTTCCTTAAGGATCCGGCTCACCCTGTCCACTACCTCAGGGAGCTCCTCGGCGGGGCTCACCGTGAAGTCGTGGTCGTACTTATTCTTGTAATAGCGGGCTTCGTTGGCACGCAGCCCGGCTGCCGCCTCGGCGACAGGTGAGGACTCAAGTCCAACTGTGGATACGGTCTTGAAGTCAACGGTGTAGGGCATCAGCTCTCCTGGTCCGGCGTGTTTGCACCAATGCTACTGATGGGGCGGCCCGGGCCGGCTGAACTTGCCCCTAGCAGCCCTCGAAGTCGCTCAGCACCTTGACCTTTGCAGCCGACCCCGAGGACGGATCGAAGGCGTAGCCGATCCACTCCTTCGCCAGCCGACGGGCAAGCTCCACGCCCACAACGCGCTGGCCCATGGTGAGGACTTGGCAGTCGTTGGACAGAATGGAGCGTTCCACGGAGAACGAATCGTGCGCTGCCGTAGCCCGGATTCCCGGCACCTTGTTCGCGGCAATGGCCACACCGATTCCCGTACCGCAGAACAGGATGGCGCGGTCGGCTTTGCCGTCCCGGATCATCTCACCGGCCGCGATACCCACATAGGGATACGGGCGCGAGAAGTCCTCATCGTCACGATGGACTCCGATATCGATCACTTCGGTGATCCGTGAGTCGGCCTGGAGGTCGGCCAGGATTCGGTCCTTGTAGTCAACGCCGGCTTCGTCGGCGCCCACGATGATGCGCATGGTGGTGGTTCTCCTAGTGGTTGGCGGCAGCTACGGGAACTGCAGTGAAATGGGGTCCGACGGCGGCAAACACCATGGCGAGCGACGTCGCCCCGGGATCGGGCGTGCCGATGCTTTTCTCGGCGAGTGGCCTGGCACGGCCCTTGAGGGGTCGAAGGTCCGCGGTGGACGCAGCCGCGGTTGTTGCATCAGCCGCGGCAGTTGCCCACGCGTGTTCCAAGGGCGTACCGGCAGCCACACCTTTCTCCAGCGAGGAAACAAACGGCAGCAGCGCATCCATCATGGTCTTGTCGCCGATCTCCGCCTTTCCAAGGCTCGCCATGCGGTCAGCGAAGGCACGGACAGACTCGGTGAGGACCTCCGGCGTCGGGATTTCCGCGTCTCCCAAGCGTTCACCAAAAGCGCGCAGCCCGGCACCCCACAGGACGCCCGACGTGCCGCCGGCTTTATCGGCCCAGGCGTCTCCAGCGGCAATCAGGACCGAACCAGCGCCGGCGCCCACGGAAAAGGCGGCCGCAGCAGCCTCGAGGGATGCCGCCGAGCCGCGGACCATGCCGCGTCCATGGTCGCCGTCGCCGGCTATGGCATCCATGTCGCCCAGCATGGTTTCGGAAGAACGCAGCAGGGCGGCCGCGGTCTCCAAAGCACCAAGGCACTGACCCGCGTAGGCGCGGGAAGCCTCTGTGGAGGAGTAGTGGGCCGCTTCCGTGACGAAATCCTCGGAGGCGTCCTCGGAGGCAACAACGTCGAATCCGACGGACCCCCGACGGTACGCTGGCGTCAGCGCCGGGGCTGTCCAGTACTGCTCCAGTTCGTCATCGAGCCACGTGAGCGTCAGCGATGCGCCGGCCATGTCCAAGGACGTCACCAGTTCGCCAACTTCCGGCATCACCAGCGTGTAGCCGGCGTCGCGAAGCAGGGGAGCCACGGTGCGCCAAAGGACGAAGAGCTCCTCGTGTTTGGTTGAACCCAGGCCGTTCAGGATCACCGCGAGCCGCGTCGAACCGCCCGCAGGAGCCTCCTCCAGCACGCGCCGTACCAGTTCCCGGCCAAGCTCGACGGCGGTGGGCAGCTCGGTATCGAACAGTCCGGGTTCGCCGTGGATGCCCAGGCCCAGGCCCATCTGTCCCTCGGGAAGGCGGAAGAGCGGAGCATCGGCACCAGGGAACGTGCAGCCACCGAACGCTGTTCCGATGGTGCGTGTGAGCTCGTTCGTCTTGCGGCCCAACCGGACCACGGAGTCCAGATCCAGTCCGGCCTCAGCGGCAGCACCCATGACCTTGAAGACCACGAAGTCGCCGGCAATTCCGCGGCGCTTTTCGATCTCGGAAAGGGGAGCGCTGGCGATGTCGTCCGTGACCAGCACGTTTTCCGCCCGGATGCCTTCAGCGTTCAAGCGCTCGCTGGCCATTCCGAAATTCATGACGTCCCCGGCATAGTTGCCGTAGGTGAACACCACCCCGGCTCCGGAGTTGGCAGCCTTCGCCACGGAGTAGGCCTGCTGGGTGGACGGTGAGGTGAAGATATTGCCCACCACGGCACCGTCAGCGAAACCCGGGCCGATGATGCCGGCGAATGCGGGATAGTGGCCCGAGCCACCGCCTGTGATCACGGCGACTTTTGGCGTGGCCGGCCGGTTGCGTCGTACAGCTCCGCCCTCAACCTGGCGAACGAGGTCCGAGTGGGCGTCACAGAAGCCGGCAAGCGCTTCATCTGCAAAGTCAGCGGGATCGTTGAAGATTTTGGTCATGGTGGGTCCTGGTTTTCCTCGAAGAACGGGACTAGTGGATGTGGCTGCCGCCGTTGATGTCGATCGTGGTGCCAGTGAGGTACGCGGAATCCTCGGAGGAGAGGAACGTGATGACGGCGGCCACTTCCTCCGTAGTGGCATTGCGGCCCAAGGGGATGCCGGCGTTGATGGCGGCTTCCTGCTCTTCAGTGCTGCCCACGCGGATGTTGGTGTCTACTGCGCCGGGGGTGATGGCGTTGACGGTCACGCCGGTTTCACCGATTTCACGGGCCAGGGCCTTGGTGAATCCGAGGATGGCCGCCTTGGCTGCCGAGTAGGGAACCTTGCCGAACACGCCACCGCCGCGCTGCGCGGAAACGGAGGACATGTTCACGATGCGGCCCCAGCCGTTGGCGATCATGTCCGGCAGGAACGCCTTGGTTACGAGGTAGGTGCCGGTGGCGTTGACGTCCATGACCTTGTGCCACAGTTCAAGCGTGGTTTCGAGGAACGGGACGGGCGAGGTGATTCCGGCGATGTTCGCCAAGGCGCCGACGGGAGGAAGGTGACCGCTGGAAACCTCAGCGGCAACGGCTGCCTGGGCAGCTGCGACGGAAGCTTCGTTGGCGACGTCGATCTCGTAACCGAAAGCCGGGACGTTGAACTCGTTGCCGATTTCGGCGGCAACCTTGGCGGACTTCTCGCCGTCGAGGTCCAGGATGGCGACGCCCCATCCTTGGGCGGCGTAGCGGCGGGCGGTGGTGAGGCCGATGCCGCGCTCTGAGGTGGCTCCGGTGAGGACGGCGGTGCGCTGGATGGTGGTCATGGTGCTCCTTGAAAGTTGTGGTTGTTAGATGAGGTCTGAGATGTAGCTGCCGGCTTTGGCGGCGGCGGCCGGTCGCTCGTCGTGGGTGACGTCGCGCGTTTCGAGTTCCAGTGAGAAGTGGCCGGTGTAGCCGGCGCCCCGCAGCTTTGAGAGGCCGGCGGCAAAGTCAGCCTGGCCATTGCCGATGCTGAGGTTGATGTTGCCGGGCTGCGTGTCAGTGGCAGCCGTCGCGTCGCGGAGGTGCACATGGGTGATGCGCTCGCCAAACCGCGAAACGAAGTCCTCGGGGTCGCCGCCGGAGGCAACGATGTGGCTGAAGTCCATGACGATTCCGACATCGGAACCGGCCAGGCGGTCTGCGAGCAGCTGCGCGCGTTCGATGTTCCAGCAAAGCCGGAAGTAGTGGAGGGACTCGGTCCACAGCTCGACGCCGAACTCCTTGGCCCGCTCCGACGCGTGGATCAGCTGCGAAGCAACAGCGTCGATGTCTTCTTCCAAACTGCGCACAGGATCGTGGTCGATCGCTCCGCATGGGAGGACAAGCGCCTTCGCGCCGGTCTTCTCCGCCAGGCTGAGCAGCATCCCAAGGTGGCGTTCGCGCGCTTCCGCGGCACCGGCGTCGAGCGTTGCGTTCAGGTCGCCGACGTCGCCGTTGACCGAGCGGACGCGGAGTCCGGAATCACGCACGACGGCGGCAACCGCCTCGACTGCCTTGGCGTCAAGTATGTAGGGCACGTGGTCGCAGACGCCGGGGAGGGCGCCCAGGTCAATCTCCTCGAAGCCGAGCCCGCGCATGGTGTGCAGGGCGGCGGCGAGGTCCTGGTGTCGAAAGCTGATGGAAGAACAGCCCAGTCGGTGATGAAACATCGTCGTTGATCCTCAAGTTGAGCCCCTCGACGGAGAAGGGCCTTAGTGATGGACACCACGTTAGCTTCGTTAACTGTCAACAGTCAACCTCTCAAGTTGACTGTTGACATTGCTGGTGGTCTCGGTCACAGTTGACGTATTATGTTGACTGTCGACAGTGGGGTTGCCGAAGAAGCGCCGCACTTTTGAAAGGGAAAGACACTCATGAGCAATGAAGCTCTGACCATGCGTGGTCCGGTTCATGGAACCAAGGAAGCAAAGCGCGTCGCCGTCGGCTCGGGCGTGGGCGCAGTCATCGAAACCTATGACTTCATCGGTTTCGGCACCGCCGCTGCGCTGTACTTCGGTACGGCCTTCTTCCCGGGCGCCGACCCGGTAACTGGCACCCTGGCCTCCTTCGCGACCCTCGGCGTCGGCTTCGCTGCCCGTCCGCTGGGCGGCATCATCGGTGGCCACCTTGGTGACAAGCTCGGTCGCAAGCCGGTGCTGGTGGCCTCGCTGATTCTCATGGGCCTGGCGACTTTTGCTATCGGCTTGCTACCTACTTACCAGCAGGTTGGCCTTCTGGCTCCCGCGCTCCTGGTTCTTGTGCGCATCATCCAAGGCCTTGCCTTCGGTGCTGAATGGGGCGGTGCCATTTTGATGAGCTACGAGCACGCACCGTGGCGCAAAAAGGGCCAGTTCACGGGAATCGTGCAGGCCGGCTTCCCCGTTGGCTTGTTGCTCGCGAACCTCGTGTTCCTCTTCAGTGTTGGCCTCGGCAGCGAATGGGCGTGGCGCGTGCCGTTCCTGGCGAGCATCCTGCTGGTGGCCGTTGGTTTGATCATCCGTTCCAAAGTTCCCGAGTCCCCGGTCTTTGAGGACGTCAAGACCAAGGGCGACATCGTGAAGTCCCCCATCGTTGAGGTCATCAAGACCGACTGGCGCAACATCGTCCGCGGCATCGGCCTCCGCATCGCCGAAACCGCAGGCTACGCCGTCTCCGTGACCTACATGATTTCCTACCTGCACAGCACCAAGCTCGCAGACAAGACCCAGACCCTGGTTGCCCTGTGCATCGCGGCCGCCATCGGCATCTTCGCCACCTACGCCTGGGGTAAGTTGACCGACAAGGTAGGCCGCCGGCCCGTCTACATCTGGTCCACCGCGTTCGCCGTTGTCTTCGGCATCCCGATGTTCCTCCTGGTCAACACCGGTCTCTTCATCTTCATCATCGCCACCATTGTGATCGCGTACGCCGTGTGCCAGAACTCCCTCGCCGGTGCCCAGGGCGCTTGGTTCCCGGAACTCTTCCAGGCCAAGACCCGTTCCTCCGGCGCCTCCCTGGCCTACCAGATCTCCGCCATGGTCTCCGGTTTTACGCCCTTCATCACCACGCTGCTGTTTGTGAGCTTTGGTTGGGTTGGCCCTGCAGCCCTCTTCAGCATCTATGGCGCGATCGGTCTGTGGGCCGCGCTGGTCACCAAGGAAACCTGGGGTAAGCGTGAGCGCAAGCTCGCCGAAGAAGCCGCCAGCAAAACTCCCCAGACGGTAAACGCCTAAGCAACCACTCGACGTCGGGCGCGTTCTCCCCATCGGTACGCGCCCGACCCGGAAGGAATCCAGTGTCTCTCTCATCAGTAGAAGCAGCGCCCGCTTTGCCGGCCGCCGAGCGCGTCGAGCGTATCCGCGCTGCTGCCTATCACATCCGCCACCACGCCCTGAACATGGGCGAGGTACAAGGCCAAGGCTACGTCGGTCAGGCGCTGGGTGCCGCGGACATGTTCGCCGCCGTATACGCCGACCAGCTCAGCTACCAGGCCGAAAACCCTCACTGGGAGGGCCGGGACCGGTTCCTGCTCTCCACGGGCCATTACGCGATCGGACACTACGCGGCGCTGGCTGAAGCCGGAATCGTCCCGGTTGCCGAGCTGGAAACCTACGGTTCGGATGATTCCCGCCTGCCGATGTCCGGAATGTCCACCTACACCCCGGGCATGGAAATCTCCGGCGGTTCGCTGGGCCACGGCCTCACGATTGCCGTGGGTATGGCATTGGGCTTGCGGGCCCAAGGTTCGGCTTCGCGGGTAATCAACTTCCTTTCCGACGGTGAGTTGGATGAAGGTTCGACCTGGGAGGCGGCCATGGGGGCGCACCACCACCAGCTGGGCAACCTCATCGCCATGGTGGACATCAACGCACTCCAGGCCGACGGCGCCACCAACACGGTGCTGCGCACCGAGCCGGTGACGGAGAAGTGGGAATCGTTCGGTTGGTACACGCAGCGGGTGGACGGGAACGACGTCGGTGCGCTGCTGGCTGCGTTCGACAACATCGCCTCGGTTTCCGATCCGGTCGGGAGGCCGTCCGTGATCCTGTGTGACACCAAGGTGGGCCGTGGCGTGCCACTGCTGGAGACCCGCGAGAAGGCGCACTTCATGCGCATCGAAGAAAACGAATGGCAGATCTGCCGCGATCAGTTGACTGCAGGATACGAAGGGACGGTCTCAGCATGAGCACCACCACGGCAAAGCCGAAGTTGAAGACCTCGGCCATGATCGCCTCGTTCGCCGACCCTGGCCAGAAGACCACGTCCGCCCCGTTCGGGCACGCTCTGGTGGCAGCCGCGGAAGCCAACCCTGCGATTGTCGGGTTGACCGCGGACCTGGGCAAGTACACGGACATGCACATCTTCGCGAAGGCCTTCCCGGAGAGATTCTTCCAAATGGGCATGGCCGAGCAGCTCCTGTTTGGTGCAGCCGCCGGCATGGCTGAGACCGGGCTGGTTCCTTTCGCGTCCACCTACTCCGTGTTCGCAGCCCGGCGTGCCTACGACTTCCTGTGCCTGGACATCGCCGAGCCCAACTTGAACGTCAACATCGTCGGCGGCCTGCCTGGCCTGACCACGGGCTACGGGCCAAGCCACCAGGCAACCGAAGACATGGCGATCTTCCGCGGCATGCCCAACCTGACCATCGTGGACCCGTGCGACTCCGTGGACATCGAACAGGCAGTTCCGCAGCTCGCCGCCTCGGACGGCCCTACGTACCTGCGGTTGCTGCGCGGCAACGTGCCGACTGTCCTGGATGAGTACGACTACACATTCGAGCTCGGCAAAGCGAAGGTCCTGCGCGGCGGCAACGACGTCGTATTCGTTTCCTCGGGCCTGATGACCATGCGTGCGCTGCAGGCCGCGGACGCCCTGGCTGCCCACAACGTTGACGTGGCAGTGGTTCACACTCCGACGATCAAGCCCTTCGACTCGGCAACCGTGCTGGCTGAACTGAACACGGATCGCCTCGCCGTGACGCTTGAGAACCACACCGTTGTTGGCGGTTTGTTCGAAACTGTTGCCTCCGCCGTCGTAAGTGCCGGTCTTGGCAAGCGCGTGGTTCCCATCGCGCTTCCGGACCAATTCCTCGACGCCGGCGCGCTGCCGACACTGCACGAACGATACGGACTGTCCGTCGACCGGATCGTGGCAAAGGTGCTGGCTGAACTCGCCTAGCCCTCCGGAGTTTTTGTACAGCTAATGCCCTTAAAGCCGCTTCCAAAGGTCATTAGCTGTACAAAAACCCGGGCGCCCGTAGTATCGACAGTTAACAACGGACTGTCAGCAGTTGCCAATAGAACCGAGGACACACCATGGCCGCCACAGCCTCCCTGCTGGGACTGGAGAAGAAGAGCCTTCGCGAACAGGCGCTCGCAGCCTTGCGCACTGCAATCACCAGTGGCGAGCTTGAGCCGGGACGGCACCTGGTGGAGACCGAGCTCTCCGAAATGCTCCAGATCAGCCGGGGCACCCTGCGTGAAGCCCTCCGTCAGCTGGAACAGGAAGGCCTGATCTCCGCCGGACCGCGTGGGCGCATGTCCGTACGGCACTTGGACGTCAAGGAAATCCGGGACATCTTCGCTGTCCGTGGGGTGCTGGAGTCACTGGCCGCCCGGACCCTGAGCGACATGCCGGACAAGGAGCCCGCCCTCGCAGAGTTGCGTGCCGCCGTCGAAAATATGGACAAGGCCGCGAAATCCTCACTTGAGGAGCGCATCGAATCGGACCTCGAATTTCACCGCACGCTGTGCCGGCTGTCCGGAAACGAGACGTTGCTGCATTCGTGGGAGTCGTTGGAAGGCTCCATCCGGATGTCCATCATGTTCGCCGGGTTGGAACGCGCCACGCGCAACATGAGTGTCGGGCGGCATCATGACATTGTTGCAGCGATCGAGACCGGGAACGCTGCGAAGGCACGGGAAACGATCATCGAGCACATGAATGGCGCGGCCGAGAATTTGGTGGGGTAGTTCCTGCCCTAACCCAATTGCGCAACAGCCTGTTGCGCAATTGCCATGGGCGCGGAGACAGTGGTGGTGAGTTCCCGAAGAGTAGTCCTCCCCGGGCATATGGTTGTGAACCATGGCACTGCGTTTGGTTCAAGTGAATTTCAAGGCCCGCGATGATTCAGCTCTCGGGCAATTCTGGGCTGACGCCCTCGGCTGGGGTGTTTCCAGCGAGGGACCCGGTGTCACCAACGTGGAACCACTCGGCTTCACATGGCCCGATCCCACAGCCGTCTGCGTGGACGTGGTCACCGTTCCGGACCCTGAGACGGTGAAGTACCGTGTTCACCTGGACCTTGCCACCACCTCTGCAGCCCACCAGCGCGAGCTTGTCGGGCGCTTGAAGGGACTGGGTGCGACGCTCGCCGACATCGGCCAGGGAGACGTGCCGTGGGTGGTGATGGCTGATCCTGAAGGCAACTTGTTCTGTGTCCTCGAGCCACGGCCGATCTACCAGGACACCGGTCCCATCGCCACGGTGGTAGTCAACTGTGACAATCCCAGGGCCATGGCCGATTTCTGGAGTGAGGCCATGGACTGGACCTTGCACGAGGTAAACGATGAGCATGCGAGGTTGAGGTCGTCCCAAGGCGTGGGCCCCTACCTTGAGCTCCTCAAAACCCCGGACCCGGGCGCCCTGCAAAGCCGTATCCATCTCGACCTGATGCCCTACCCTGGGGACGACCAAACCCCAGAGGTGAAGAGGCTGCACTCCCTTGGGGCCTATGACGCCGACGTTGGTCAAGGGAATGTCCCGTGGAAATGTCTTAGGGACCCTGAGGGAAACGACTTCTGCGTGCTGGCGCCCCGCTAGCGGCCCAGCCCAGCGAGGCCCAAGGCGACTACCGCCCAGCCGCCTTCAGCAAGTGATCCGGCAGTCGGTTGCCCGGCGCCCGTCCCCGAATTTCAAGTAGTTCGCGGGCATGTGCGTGCAGCTTCTTGTCTTCATCAGACACGGGAACCCACTCCGGAATCGGCACGGCCGTACCGGTTTCGTCGCGCGCCACCATCACGGTGAGGCAGTACGTGGTCAGGTTCATCTCGCGGGTCTTGGGGTCGCCTGAACGAACGTGGACCGCGATGTGCATGCCCTTCGCACCGGTGTACACCAGCCGGGCCTCAACTTCCACCACGTGACCGATCAGCAGCGGCCGGTAGAAACGAACGCCGCCGGAAAACACCGCTACTGTGTCCTTCCCGCAGTAACGGGACGCGCAAACGTACGCGGCCTCGTCGATCCACTTCATCACGATGCCACCGTGGACTTTGCCGCCCCAGTTCACATCAGTCGGGGACGCCATGAACCGCAGCGTAACGCGCTCGGCTGTCCCGGCGTCGGTATATTCCTGGGCGTTCATCGCGTTGACGATCTGCTCGCGGACTTCGATGCGTGCCAACGCGTGATCGCGGGCTTCGATCTCGGCAGGAGTGGAAGGCTCGAACTGGGGGACAGGGATCGTGTTGCCGTCGGGCCCGACGGCAACAAAGATCACCATGCACTGGCTGTGCATCGTCTCGGGGCCGCCCTTGGGGTCGTGGGAGCTGACCACTGTGTGGATGTGCATGGAGGAGCGGCCGGTATAGACGATGGTGGACGTCACCTCCACCATGTCGCCGCTGTTCACGGGATCAGTGAAGTGGATGTTGCCCACGTAGGCAGTGACGCAATAGGACTTGGCCCATCCCACGGCCGCTGCATAGGCGGCTTTGTCGACCCACTCAAGGACGGTGCCGGCGTCAACGGATCCGCTATGGCCAACGTCAGTGGGGGCCGCGAGGAAGCGGAGGGTCACGGAATTCGCGGGGGACTCGCTCATGCTCGAAGTTTACTGGCGCCGTGTTTCTGTTACGTGACTAAGACTGAGCCCCCCGGAGCCTTGGACAGAAGCAATTTGCTCTCTAAATGAGAATCAATATCATTTAACGCATGCATCATCACCCAAACCCTGTCACCTTGCCCGCCCGAAAGCGTCGCCTTCACGCAACGCCGCTTGCCGCCGTCGGGCTTTCCGCCCTTCTCCTTACCGCCTGCGCCGCACCCGGCGGTTCTGCCGGCAGCGCGACCGACGCGTCGCCGTCGTCCACTTCGAAGCCCAGCCCTAAAGAGGCAGGCGCGCCGACGCCCCGCCTGGTTTACACGCACGACGGCGGCATAGGAGTCCTCGACGCCGCCTCCCTCGCCGACGTGGGGGGCGCCGAACTGGCGGGCTTCAACCGCCTCAACCCCGCTGGCGATGGTCGGCATGTGTTCGTCTCAACAGGCGACGCCTTCCGCCTCTTCGACGCCGGAGCCTGGTCGGAACCGCACGGGGACCACAGCCACCATTACGTCTCCGAGCCCGCGCTGACCGATTTTGCTTTCGAAGCCGACAAGGCTGGCCACGTGGTGCTGCACGCCGGCAAGACTGTGCTCTTCAGCGATGGATCCGGCAAGGTGGAGAGCTTCGAAAGTTCCGCGCTGGGTGCCGCCGTGGAAGACGGAAAGTTGCCCGCCACCGACGTCTACACCACACCCGAAGCGCATCACGGCGTGGCGGTGGAGCTGGAGGACGGCAAGCTGCTGGTGACGCTCGGCAACGAGGAAAGCCGGTCGGGAATCGCTGTGCTTTCCGCAGGCAAGGGCCAGGACCGTCAGGAAATTGTCCGCAACGAAGACTGCCCCGGCGTCCACGGCGAGGCGGTCGCTGCCGGTGAAGCCGTGGTGGTCGGCTGCGAGAACGGCATGCTCATTTACAAGGATGGCGCCATCACCAAGGTGGCCAGTCCCGATGCCTACGGCCGTTTGGGCAACCAGGCGGGATCGGAAAAATCTCCCGTGATTCTGGGCGATTACAAAGTGGACAAGGCCGCCAAGCCCGAGCGGCCCACCCGGATCTCGCTCGTTAACACTGAGACCGCCGCCCTGCAGCTCGTGGACATCGGCACCAGCTATTCCTTCCGCTCGCTGGGCCGCGGCCCCGCAGGCGAAGCACTGGTACTCGGCACCGATGGCGGCCTCCGGGTGATCGATCCACTCACCGGCGCGGTCACGGCCACCATTCCAGTGGTGGCGCCCTGGGAGGAATCAGCCACCTGGCAGGACCCGCGGCCCACCCTTTTCGTCCAGGGCTCGACGGCGTATGTCACCGAACCGGCGACGCAGTCACTTCACGCTGTGGACCTGAAAACGGGCAAAGTGGCCAAGTCGGTGAAGCTTGAGCACACTCCGAACGAACTCACCGGTGTGACTGGTTAGTTCCTGCCTCACTTCTTGACGGCCGCCAATGCAGCCTTGGCGGTGTCCACGTCGGTGACCAGGGTATCCACCAGTCCTGATTTCAGGGCCGCGATCACAGCTCGTTTCTTGCCGGGCCCGCCTCCGAGGGCCACTTTGAGCGGTACGGAAGCCAGTTGCTGTGTGGTGATGCCGATCATGCGGTCGTCAAGAAGGTGAAGCTCCTTGCCATGGGCGTCCAGGAGGGTGGTTCCGATTTCTGCCGCGACGCCCTGCTCGATCAGTGGGCCGAGCTCGCCCGTCTCGTCCAAAAGGCTGGCCAGGAGCGAACTGTGGGGCCACCCACCCACGGTGAAAACGGCTTTATCCAGTAAGTCCATCCGTTTCAAAGCCTGCCGGACCCCGGGCTGGCTCCGGATGACCTGCGCCGCGACGGGATCAGTCGCTATGACGGGCGAATGAAGCGGAAACATCCGTCCTTGGGCCACCCGGCGCAACTCCATGATGACCTCCAGATTGTCATCGTCCGTCGATGCGACGCCTGTTAGCTGCACCAAGTCGCAATTTGGCGCGGTTTGTATCCGCGCGCAGGTCTCCAGAATGGTCCGGCCGGGGCCCAGCCCCAAGATGTCATCTTCTTCGATGAGCTCCGAGAGGAGCTTCGAGGCGACGGCGGCTATAGCGGCGCGGGCGGCCTTGTCACCCTCAGCTGCCGGGATGCAGACAATGGTCGATTCCAAGCCATAGCAAGCGGCCAGCGCCTTGGAAAGGGTGGCGTCAATGGGGTCGGGGAGTCGTGGGGTGACTTCCACCAGCCCCTGCTCCCGGGCGAACTTCACCATCCGACCAACGGCAAAACGGGAAATCCCCAATTCCTCGGCTATGTCCACTGTTGGCCGGCCGAATTTCAGGTGCTGCATGGCCGCGTAAACGTGGCGCAGCTGCTCTTCCATGCTCAATTCCTTGCTCACCTGAGCATCATAGACCAGGTTGTGAGCGCTCTCATTAGTCTTTCATCTACACCTTGTGGCACCGACGCCGCAGGGTTGCCGCGAGTCCAAGGAGTAGATGATGGAAGTTCAGCGTTTCCGCCCAAGCCGTCGCACCGTGATGCAAATGGCCGTGACTGCAGTAGCCGCTACGGCTACTCTCGCCGCCTGCTCGCCCGGAGGCGGAGCGGATTCCACAGCCGATGTCGATTCGTTCGGCTGGCGGAACTTCGAAGGAAAAAGCCTCAATCTCTTGATGAGCGAGCACCCGCTCTCCGCAGCGATCAAGCCGCAGCTGGGTGACTTTGAGACGAAGACCGGAATCAAGGTCAACCTTGAAACCCTCAGTGAATCCGACTACATGGTGAAGATCCTGACTGAACTCCAGTCGGGCTCCGGTGCCTATGACGTCTTCATGACGTCCCAGCCCATGAACTACCAGTACGCAGCCGCCGGTTGGATCGAGGACCTGCAGCCCTGGGTGGACAACTCCAAGCACACTGCTCCGGACTACGACATCAACGACTTCTTTCCAGCTTTGTTGAGCGCTGAGCGTTGGGATAAGACCAACTTCGGAGGTGCAGGCAAAGGCGGTCTGTGGGCGATCCCGGCGAACGAGGAAGGCTACGCGCTCTTCTATCGCAAGGACATTCTTGAAGCCAACAACGTCGAGGTGCCGCAAACCATCGACCAGCTCATCGCCGCAGCGCAGAAGCTCAACGGGATCGACTTCGGTGGGAAGAAGATCTCCGGCTTCGTCAGCCGCGGCGACAAGACCTACCCCACGCTGAACCCCTTCTCCACCTTCGCCGGAGCCTACGGCGTCAAGGACATCACCGATGGAAAAGCCACTGTCAACTCTCCCGAGGGCATTGAAGCGACCAGCAAGTGGGTGGAGCTGATGAAGACGGCGCCCAAGGCGGCCAGCACCTACACCTGGTACGAGGCACAGCAGGACTTCCTGGCGGGTACTTCGGCGTTCTACATCGACGCCGACCACATGGCTCCGGATTTTGAGAAAAAGGGCAGCGCGATCGCCGGCAAGGTGGGCTACGCCCTGCCGCCCGAGGGTCCCAAAGGCCGCTCCTCCAGCATGTGGCTCTGGTCGCTGGGAATGAACTCGTCGTCGAAAAACAAGGGGGCGGCCTGGCAGTTCATGCAATGGGCCACTTCCAAGGAACTCCTGACCTCCGCCATCGCAGCAGGAAACATGAATCCAACGCGTATGTCGGTGGCCAACAGCCCGGAGATGATCCAAGCCACTGCCAGCTGGGGCGACTACAACAAGACGTGGACTGAAATCCTCTCGAAGTACGCGTCCTGGCCGTATTCGCCGTCGGCCAGTTGGACGAACGCAGGCGACATCTGGGCCACCGCAATCCAGTCCGCCATCTTGGGCCAGGCGTCCGTCGAGGACGCCCTCAATGACGCCGCAAAGAAGATCGACGCCGTTATCAAGTAACCCTGCCGACACTTCCCGCGGTCCTTGGAGGCGTACTGTCGCGCCGGCCGCAGGGCAGAGTTGCATCAACCAAGGGAACCCATGAAACACAAACCTTCTCTTCCCTACCTTTTACTCTTACCCGCCCTGGCGCTGCTGGTGGCGATTCTCTACCCGTTCCTCACCGGGGCGTGGTGGTCGTTCACCTCGTACCGGCTCAACCGGGGCGCGCCCGTGCCCAATTGGGGAGAGAACTTCCTCAATCTCTTCTCAAGCGGGGAGGGCCTGCACGCAATCGGCATCACGCTCGGCTACGCGGTCGTCGTCGTGGTGCTTGAATGCCTGTTCGGCATAGGCCTGGCGATTCTCCTTAACTACGTGGGCCGGATAGGAAACTCTTTTCGGCTGCTGATAGTCCTTCCGTTGCTGCTGCCTCCGGTGGTCGCGGCTCTCATGTGGAAGGTCATGCTGACCGAAAACGGTGTTGTGAACTGGTTGCTGGAGGCGGTGGGGTCCCAGAAGCTGCTCTGGCTGAACGGACCGGACAGCGCCCTCTGGTCCGTTGTCCTTATCGACGTCTGGATCTTCACGCCGTTCGTTGTGCTTCTGGCGCAGGCAGGCCTCAAGAGCGTCCCGAAGGAACTCAGTGAGGCTGCCGCCATGGATGGTGCGGGGCCGGTTCGAAACTTCGTGTCGGTGACATTGCCGATGCTCATGCCCGTCCTGGTAGTCATCATCACTTTCAGGGGCATCGACTCGCTGAAAATGTTCGACATTATCTACACCACCACCAAGGGCGGACCTGTGGATGCGACCACCAATCTGCATGTCATGGCCTACCTGGATGGCATTCGCAACCTGAACTTCGGTGCAGCAATGGCGGCTTTGATTGTCCTCTGGCTTCTTTGCTACCTCATCTCCTTTTTCCTGCTCAAGGCCCGTCGTAAGGAGGCATTTTCATGAGCAGCACAGTTGTCGAGCCTGCGGTACGCACCCAAAGGACTCCGCCGGCGCCTGCCACTTCCCGGCGGGAAAGGTCAAGGAAGCTGCGACGCGCAGCGGCCATCGCCGTCCTGACACTCTGGACCGTGTTCGCATTGGCGCCGATTGTCTGGATTTTGATGATGTCCTTCAAAATGCCGGGCGACATCGTGGTCTATCCGCCGAAGTTCCTGTTCTCTCCAACTTTGGACAACTACGTGAAGGTGCTCAGTGGCAGCGCGTTCATGACACCGTTCGTGAACTCCCTGATCGTGACGCTGGGCTCGCTGGTGCTGACCCTGCTCATTGGTCTGCCGACGGCCTACGCCTTGGCGCGCTTCAAGTTCCGGGGCCGCGAGAACATTGCGTTCAGCATCCTGTCCCTCCGTTTTGCTCCGGAGCTGCTGATCATCCTTCCGCTGTACCTGATCTTCCAGAAGATAGGCTTGTACGACAACTACCTGGGCCTGATCCTGGCTTACCAGCTGGTGACGCTGCCGATGCTCGTGTGGATGCTGCGCTCCTTCATCGAAGATCTCCCTGTCGAACTCGAAGAAGCGGTTGCCATGGACGGCGGAAGTCGCTGGACGGCATTCCGGCACGTGTTGTTCCGGTTGATCGCACCGGGTCTTGGTGCCAGCTTGATGCTTTCCTTCATCTGGGCGTGGAACAGCTACACCTTGCCCCTTGTTCTGAGCGGCAAGAACACCCAGGTAGTCACCACGGGCATCCAGCAGTACATCGCCTACCAATCCATTGACTGGGGTCCGATGGCGGCGGCCACGGTCGTCTCAATGGTCCCTGGCATCCTCTTTGCTCTCTTCTCCTTGCGCTGGATCGTCGGTGGTCTCACTGCCGGCACGGTCAAGGGCTGACCACACCCCACCTCGAAAGGATAAACATGTCAATCCCTGCAACCATGCGCGCCAGCGTCCTGACCTCGCCCAAGACCATAGAACTTCAGGAAGTCGCAGTTCCGGAGCCGCAACCGGGCCAGGTGCTTGTCCGCGTGACGGCGGTGGGGGTCTGCGGTTCGGATACCCATTTTTACGAAACTGGTTCAATCGGCGACATAGTCGTCGAAGGTCCCATCGTGCTGGGGCACGAAACGGCCGGTGAGATTGTCGCCGTCGGGCCTGGCGTCGACAGCAGCCGTGTAGGAACACGGGTGGCGGTTGAACCGCAGACTCCTTGCCGGAAGTGCGATTACTGCAAGACGGGCCGCTATCACCTGTGCCGGGATATTTTGTTTTACGGGGCTTGGCCCGTTGACGGCTCTTTCGCGGAGTACGTAATTGTCGATGACGACTTTGCACATGCCGTTCCGGAGGAAATCTCCGACGAGCAAGCAGCCCTTCTCGAACCGCTGTCCGTGGCCGTCCACGCAGCCCGGCGGGCAGGTGTGAAGGCCGGAGACAAAGTTCTCATCACTGGTGCGGGGCCGATCGGGGTCATGAATGTCCAGGTCGCCAAGGCGTTGGGTGCCAGTGAGGTGGTCATCAGCGACCCGATCGCGCATCGGCGGGACTTTGCCTTGGCCCATGGGGCGGACGTAGCACTGGACCCCACCACAAAAGGTTTGGACGACTATGCAGAGTACTTTGACGTCTACATTGATGCTTCCGGGAACGCACGGGCGATCCTGCCCGCCTTCCCCGCCATCAAACGGGGTGGGACCGCATGTCTGGTGGGGATGGGAGGGGATGAACTCAATGTTCCCATCGCCATGATCCAGCACCGCGAGATCACTCTGACCGGGACGTTTCGGTATGTGAATACCTGGCCCACGGCAATTGCCCTGTTGGCCACGGGAGCTGTGGATGTGGAAGGCATCGTCACAGGGCGCTATGGGCTGGAGGACGTTGAAGAGTCACTGATGAAGGCCAAGAAGGACCCTATGGCGATCAAAACCATGGTCATCCCCGTCCCGCAGACAAAGCGGTAGCAGGACGATCGCTTTGAACCTGATTGACAACAAAAGGGCCATCGAATGGGAAGTCAGCGAGTTTCTCTTCGATATGGATGGAACGCTCCTGGACTCCATCGCGGCGGTGGAGCAGGCGTGGCACGAATGGGCGGAAGAGGAAGGGGTGACCATTCCTGATGGGGAGTCGTTTCACGGACGCACGTCGCGGGACTTGGCTGCGTCATTCGTACCTGAAGAACGGATAACTGCTGCCCTCCTCCGGCTCAGCGAAATTGAGCAGAACCCCCGGGCTCCGGTAACTCCGCTGCCCGGGGCGCTCGAGTTGTTGGCTGCAGTTCCCGGTGACAGGTGCGCGGTGGTGACCTCTGCCGCACGCCTGGTAGCCCAGGCACGGTTGGCCGCCGGGGGAATCACGCCGCCGGCTCTGCTGATAACAGGCGACGATGTTACCCGTGGCAAGCCCGACCCCGAGCCTTACCGTACCGGCACGCGTTGGGCGCGGGACGGCGTGCCGCCTGTCGCTTTTGAAGACACCGTCGCCGGGTTGCGTTCAGCCCGCAGTGCAGGCTGCCTGACGGTCGGCCTTCCGGGTACGGCGACGGCGGCGGAGCTCCAGCCCCATGCCGACGCCGTCGTCACCTCACTGGCCGACGTCGCCGTTGTCGTGGGGACGGACGGAGGTCTTCGGGTGCGCCTGCACGCCCTGGACCCTCTCTCACATCCCACCCTTTAAACGCCGACGCTCTATCACTTCCGCCAAGGGAGTGATAGAGCGTCCGGGTGAAGGGGGTGGGATGTGAGAGAGGGTTCTACGCCAGGACGCCGAGCTTCGAGCCCGGGCGACCAAACAGTGCGGCGTCGGCCGAGAGGCGACCCGCGCCCGCCAGGGCCAGGGCAAGAGCCGCGCCGGCGAAAAGCAGCACGAGCTCGTAGCCCCCGTTGCCAACAAAGATGCCGGCAGGCGCGTGCACCAGGAACAAGGCCCCCAGCATGTCAACTGCAAGGAGTGCCGCGAAAACGCGGGTCAGCAGGCCGAGGATCAGGGCGATGCCGCCCACAAGTTCCAGGGTTGCGACGATCGGGGCTACGACGGAAGCGCCCGGCACGCCCATCTGCGTGAAGGACGCCTGGGTTCCGGCAATGGTGAATTCGTTGAACTTCTGCCAACCGTGCGCGGCGAAGAGAAATCCTGCAATGACGCGCAGGATGGTCAGGGCTGTGGTGGTCAAGCTGGACTTGTTCATGCTTCAACCCTTGCAGGTGATTAGTTGAAGTGTCAACTAATCACAGTGCGCATCCAAGTAATTCCCAGCTACTTACGAGGTTTCGCCTGGAGCCACGGCTGAAGCAACCGGGTGGTCACCGGAAGGAAAATGTACGTCATCAGGGGAGTAAGGATGACGATATTGAGCAGTACCGCAAACACCAGCGGCCAGTTCTGCGTTACCGGGTGCAACAGGAAATTGGCCAGCAGGCTAAGCGGGAAGAACGGCAGGAAGATGCTGATGGCCTGCTTCCAGCGCGGCGGGACGACGGTCTCAGGGACAATGACCGAGACGTCCCCCGGCTGCGAAAACCATCCTTCGATGCCCGTGTGTCGCTCCACGCGGGTGGTCTCCATCATTTCCCTGGCACTGTCGATCCACCAGCGCCTCTCCTCGGAGTCCTCCCAGGCCTGCAGCGACTCTGCGTCGGCGAAGCGGTAGAGCATGTGCCATTCGGTGGAGTCGACGCCGTTGCGGACCCAGCCCGATCCCAGGTAGCCGGGCCACTCGCGCGCGAGTTCCTGCCCCGCGTGGGCCCAGGCGTTGGCCTGGCGGGTGTAGCCCGGGAGGATGGTTCGGGCGACGGAAACGGTGACGGGATGCTCATATGACACGGCCCAAATGTACCCGGCTCCCGGCAGACTAGGCTTGTTTAGTGCCTCAAACCACAATTGCCCCGGCCCGCTCGAACGCGCGCGAAATCCTTCGCCTAGCCGTACCTGCCTTCGGCGCCCTGATTGCCGAGCCGCTGTTCCTCCTGGCCGACTCCGCGATCGTAGGGCACTTGGGAGTGGACCAGTTGGCCGGCGTCGGTCTGGCCTCTACCATCCTGCACACAGCCGTCGGACTTATGGTCTTCCTGGCGTATTCGACGACGCCGGCAGTCGCCCGCGCCATCGGCGACGGGAAGCTGGGCAAGGCTCTGGCGGCAGGGCGCGACGGCGTGTGGCTGGCCATGTTGTTGGGCGTGCTGCTCGCTGTGGCCGGCTTTGTTGCCGCTGAACCCCTTGTTGGTTTGATGGGTGCAACCGGTGACGTGCAGGGCTTTGCCGTCGACTACCTCCGCTGGTCCATGCCCGGCCTGGCGGCGATGCTCCTGGTCTTCGCGGGCACTGGTGTCCTCCGCGGATTGCAGGACACCCGCACCCCCCTTCTTGTGGCGACGGCCGGTTTCGCGCTCAACATAGCCCTCAACTGGTTCCTCGTTTATGGCCTGAACCTGTCCGTAGCGGGTTCGGCCATCGGCACGAGCATCGCCCAGTGGGCCATGGCAGCGGTGTATCTGGTGATGGTGGGCCGCAACGCGCGGCAGCACGGCGTTTCCCTGAAGCCCGACTGGCATGGCATCCGGGCCATGACCAAGGTCGGTTCCTGGCTCATGCTCCGCACGCTGAGCCTCCGCCTGGCAATCCTGGCAACGGTGCTGGTGGTGACGGCACAAGGCGCGGTAAACCTCGCGGCGCATCAGTTGGCCATGACCATTTTCTCCTTCCTTGCCTTTGCCCTTGATGCCTTGGCCATCGCGGCGCAGGCGTTGATCGGCAAGGAGCTGGGAGCCCGCAACGCCCGCAAGGCCCGCGAACTGACGCGCACCATGATCCGCTGGGGTCTGGGATTCGGCGTGATCACGGGAGCGGTGCTGGCCGTCGCGGCTCCCTGGATCGGGTACATCTTCACCTCCGACTCCGGTGTCCGCTCGGCCCTGACTGTGGCGCTGTGGGTACTTGCGGTGGGGCAGCCCATTGCCGGGTACGTCTTCGTCCTGGACGGTGTCCTCATCGGCGCTGGCGACGCGCGCTATCTGGCGATTGCCGGCGTCGTTAATCTGGCGGTCTACTTGCCGCTGCTGGTGGCTATCCACCAATTAAGGCCCGACGGCGAGGCGGGGCTCCTGTGGCTGTGGGCGGCGTTTGCGCTGGGCTACATGCTGGCGCGGGCGGTGACTCTGGGGCTGCGGGCGCGGACCGATCGCTGGATGGTGCTGGGTTCGCACTAAACTGGACGGGTGACTCTTCCAGCGACTCCTGCCCAAACCCCTTCCGCCCTTCCGGCGGGGCCGTGGAAACCGGTCCTGATCCGCGCGACGGTTGCGGTGTTGTTCGGCCTGGTGACGATCTTCTGGAGTTCACCGTCGGTGCATGTGCTGGCGTGGGCCGTCGGCCTGTATCTGCTGGGAACAGCTGCGGCTTTGTGGATCTCCCGTGCGCTGCCTGCGGCCGTGGCCGTGGTGGTCGCCTCGGGCGGCGTGGCCGCTTTAGTCACGCAGTCAGACGAAGGCGTGGCTCTTTCGGCAATGCTCGCGCTGCTGGTGCTCGGGCTCCTGGAATTCATGAAGGGCCTCAAAAAGCGCGATTCCCTGGCCCGCGACTGGCTCATCTCGGGGATCATCTCGGTGGGTACCGCCATTGCGTTGCCGTTCTTCACGTCACTGGGCGCGCATGCGCTTTTGGGCGTATCCGGTGGTGGCGCGATTCTCTCCGGGGTTCTGTGGATGCTCTCCGGCTTGTCGCTGCGGCATGATGTCCGAGTGGGTGCGCGGACCCCTGCGCCCGGCGCTTCTCCGGAGGCCGTAAACTAGTAGTTGGACGTTCTACTCGTTGTAGAACTTTTGCATACCGGCGGACGCCTTCCGCCATCATTGGAGGAATGACCGTGGCAGACCAGACACCAGGAGAACCGCGCAAGATGCGGACCTCGGTCAAGGGACCGCTCATGTTCTCGGCCTTCTTCGCAGTGCTGGCTTTCTTTGCCGTGCTGATCTTCGCTTCAGGCGGCAGCGCGCGGACTCCCCGGTTCGACCTCGCGTTCACCGGCGCCGGCATCGCCTTCATCGTGAGCCTCGTCGTGGCAGCCATGCTGTCCATGAGCTACAAGGAAAACGCCGATCACCTCGGCAAGGGCTCGGGGGTCAACCTCAGCTCGAAGCGTCCGCACGGCGGATCGGCGGCTCCGGAGTCGCCCGACGGGACTGAAACGCCCGACGCCGGCCGCTAACCTTCCAGCGCTTCCCCACCTCGGTTGGGGGAGCGCTTTTTAGTGGGCGCTGCCCGGCTTACTCGCCTTCGGCTGCCTTCCTTGCCCGGTAGGCCGCGACGTGGGTTCGGTTGGCGCAGTTGCCGGTGTCGCAGTACAGCTTTGAGCGGTTGCGGCTGAGGTCCAGGACCACGGCGTCACAGTCATCGGCGGCACATACCCGCATGCGTTCCATCTCTTTGCTGCGGATCACATCGATGATCGCCATCGCCGCTTCGGTGCCCATGCGGTCTGCCAGCGGCGCTTCAGGGGTGGTGGCGTGAAGGTGCCAATCCCAATGGTCGTGCTTGACCAGCTGTGGGAGTGCTTTCGCATCGGTGAGCAGCTTGTTGACGGACTTGGCTGCGGTGTCTTCGTCTGAGCTCCAGAGCGTTGCCAGCTGGCCACGGAGACGCTTGATGCTGTTCAGCTCATCCGCAGAATTGACGCGTGAACCGGTGAACTCCTCAGCGGCCAGAAAGGCGTTGAGGTCTTCCAGGGAGGTCAGCAGTTCCTGCCCATTGGCAGCCGTGTTGATCAGGTTGACCACGCTGCGGAGGGCAACCACGGTGTCAGGCGCAAAAAGCACTTTGACTCCTTACATGTTCCGGGAGTACTGTCATGACCATAAGCCCACTTTACTCCTGACAGGAGGCTGCTGTGTCAGCTCCAATGACGAAGGCTGATGCAAAGAATTTCCTGGCATCAGGACTCGGCATCGCACTCTTTTCTTCAGCCGTGTTCGGCACCTCAGGCTCCTTCGCCAAATCAATGCTGGAAACCGGCTGGTCACCCGGCGCCGCAGTCACCGTGCGCCTCACCGGTGCCGCGCTGATCCTGGCGATTCCCGCCGTCGTCGTTCTTCGCGGACGCTGGCACCAGCTCAAGGAAAACTGGCTCACCATCCTGCTTTTCGGCCTCATCGGAGTCGCCGGCTGCCAGCTCTTCTATTTCAACGCCGTAGCCCGTTTGTCCGTCGGCGTCGCGTTGCTGCTGGAGTACCTGGCCCCGGTGATGATCGTCCTGTGGCTCTGGATCTCCACCCGCCGGAAGCCGCGTGCCCTGACCGCTGCCGGTGCGTTGCTTTCGCTCGGCGGCCTGGTGCTGGTGCTCGACCTGACAGGTGCCGTGAAGGTGGACTTTGTAGGGGTCCTGTGGGGTATGGCGGCTGCCGTGTGCCTGGTGATCTACTTCTTCATCACAGCCAAGGAGAACGACACCCTTCCTCCGCTGGTGCTGGCCTCGGGTGGCCTCCTGGTGGGTGCCCTGGTGATGTGGCTCGTGGGCGGATTGGGCTTGCTTCCCATGACGTTCAGTACCGCGGACACAACGCTGGGTCCGTGGACCGTGCCGTGGTGGGTGTCCGCCGTCGGCCTGATCATCCTGGCAACTGTCCTGGCGTACGTTTCCGGAATCATGGCGGCGCGGAGCCTGGGCTCCAAGGTGGCTTCGTTCGTCTCGTTGACGGAGGTGCTGTTTGCTGTGATCTGGGCGTGGCTGTTGCTGGGCGAACTTCCCGGCCCGATCCAGCTCCTGGGCGGTCTCCTGATCGTGGGCGGCGTTGTCCTGGTCCGGGTGGATGAACTGCGCGGAGACCGTCGGGCCGCTGCCGCGGGCGCCCGGGCTTTGGATCATCCGAACGACGTCGAACCTGTCCCTTCAGGGCCGGTCGCCGAAGGTCGATGATCCAAGATTTCGAAAAGAACGCAAAAATGCCCGGACGCTTGTGCGTCCGGGCATTTTCCCAACTGTCCTAGTTGGAGGCCTGCTGCTGCTGCTCAGCGTTCTTCTGGGCACGGTCGCCGGCCTGACGAAGGGCGTCGGCAACCTTCTTCAGGTTGGAAGTGTGCTCGCCGTCCCACTCGCTGCGGAACTTGTCAGCGTCCGGGCCCTTCCAGTCAGTGCCGTCAAGAGCGCCCTTGAGCTGCGAACGCTGCTGCTCGATCTGCTCAGCACCTGCCTTCAGCTTGTTACCGAGCTGACGAAGCTGATCAACATCTGCACCCCAAATAGCCATGAGATTCTCCTTCATTTGTTCGGACCCGAGCTCTTCGGCATCCCCAGCGGCCTCCGGCTCATCCGGAAGATCCAATAGCTAAAACCTATCCCGTGAATCGCAAACGCGTCGATGGGCACCCCTCCCCATGCAGCACTGCCCATGGTTAGCATGGGGCTATGTGCCGGAATATCAGGACTTTGCATAACTTCGAACCGCATGCCACCAGCGAGGAAGTGGAGGCCGCGGCCCTCCAATATGTGCGCAAGATCAGCGGATCCACCAAGCCGTCAAAGGCCAACGAAGAAGCTTTTGCCGAGGCTGTCCACGAGATCGCGCACATTACGCAGCATCTCTTGGACTCATTGGTAAGCCACGGTCCCGCCAAGAACCGTGAAGAGGAAGCAGCCAAGGCGAAGGCCCGGGCCGCATTCCGCTTCGGAACCGCCTGACCCGGGCCTCGTTCCAGCGCGCTACTTGCCGAACGAGCGCAGCCTCAGCGAATTGGCCACAACCAGGACTGAGCTGGCCGCCATTGCCGCGCCCGCGATCATCGGATTCAGCAGCCCAAGGGCAGCAACCGGAATGCCGATCGCGTTGTAGAAGAACGCCCAGAACAGGTTGGTCTTGATGGTGGAGAGCGTCTTCCTGGACAGTTCGATCGCCTGCACCAACTGACCCAGATCACTGCCCATCACGGTCAGGTCCGAGGCCTCGATAGCAACGTCCGTGCCGGAACCCATTGCGATTCCGAGGTCCGACTGGGCCAGGGCCGCGGCGTCGTTGACGCCGTCGCCGGCCATGGCGACCGTGGAACCCGATTCCTGGAGCTTCCGAACGGCGTCCACCTTGCCTTCCGGCAATACCCCGGCGAAGACATCTTCCGGCCCAATTCCGACGGCGGCAGCCACCTGGGCGGCCACTGCGGCGTTGTCTCCGGTCAGGAGGATGGGACGGATCCCGAGGTCCTTCAGTTTTGCGATCGCCGCCGCGGAGCCGGGTTTGATGGTGTCCCGAAGGCTCACAATGCCGGCCGGTTCGCCATCAACGGCCACCCAGATAGCGGTGGCGCCCCCATTCTCCTGGGCAGCGAGGACATCGCGGTGTTCGGTTTCGAGGGAGATGCCGTTTTCCTCCAACCACCCCGAACGGCCCACAACGACGGTCTTCGTGCTGCCGTCCAGCGCTACGCTGCCCCGAACTCCGCCGCCTGGCGCCGAACTGAAGCTTCCAACGGCAGGCAGTGTTCCGGCGTCGTGCGCTGCTTCTTTGGCCGCCGCCGCAATGGCGTGGGCGATCGGGTGTTCCGACGCCGACTCGACGGCCCCGGCCAAGGTCAGCACAGCAGCGGGGGAGTGCCCGTTGAGGGCGACCGTGCGGTCCACGGCCAGCTTGCCACTGGTCACCGTGCCCGTCTTATCCAGCAGGATGGTGTCCACGTGCCGGGTATCTTCCAGCACCTGGGGGCCCTTGATGAGGATACCCAGCTGGGCACCACGGCCCGTTCCGGTCAGCAGGCCAACCGGGGTAGCCAGGCCCAGGGCGCATGGGCAAGCGATCACCAGGACCGCAACGGCAGCTGTGAAGGCAGCGTTGAGGTCCCCGGAGAAGAACAGCCAAAGAAGGAAAGTGACCACGGCGATGACCAGCACGATGGGAACGAAGACCGAACTGATCCGGTCCGCGAGCCGGGCGATGGGTGCTTTGCCAGTCTGGGCTTCGCTGACCAGTCGTCCCATCTGGGCGAGAGTCGTGTCGGAGCCGACGCGCGTGGCCCGTACCAGCAATCGCCCGGATGTGTTGATGGTGGCACCCGTTACTGTGCTGCCCGGTCCAACTTCGACAGGGACGGATTCTCCGGTCACCAGGGATGCGTCCACGGCTGATGCGCCATCGAGCACCACGCCATCGGTGGCGATCTTCTCACCGGGACGAACAACGAACACATCGTCCACCAGGAGCTGGTCTGCGGGGATCTTCTTCTCCACGCCATCCACCAGGATGGTTGCATCCTTGGCGCCCAGATTGAGCAGGGCTTTGAGGGCGTTGCCTGCCCTGGCTTTGGCATTCGCTTCAAGATAGCGTCCCAGCAGCAGGAAGGTGGTGACCACGGCTGCGACTTCGAAGTACAGGCCGCCGCCCGCCATGCTTTCCATGCCGGGGTGCTCTGTCATGCGTGGATCCGCGAACAACTGCCAGGCCGAGTACGCGTAGGCCGCAATGACACCGATGGAAACCAGTGTGTCCATGGTGGAGGCGAAATGCCGGGCGTTGATGGCAGCGGCCCGGTGGAACGGCCAGGCCGCCCAGCTCACGACCGGAAGTGCCAGTACGCCGACAACCCATCCCCAGTTGGCGAACTGGAGGGCCGGGATCATGGAGATTGCGAAAACCGGAACAGTCAGGACGGCGGCCAGGATCAACCGGGGCCGCAGCGTGGAAGCCGAGGGGCCATGATCCATGTGGTTTTCGTGGCCGGCGTGTTCCTCGTGTTCCTCGTGTTCCTCTTGCGTGGACCCGGCCTCGTGATGCCCATGCCCGTGGTCATCGACTGCCGGGCGGGAGTGGCGTACAGGGGCTTGCCTCAGCGTTGCCCTGTATCCCGTTGCGTTCACGGTGTCCACGATTTGCTGGTCTGTAACGTTTGCGGGGACCGTGACGTGCGCCGATTCGAGCGGCAGGTTGACGCTTGCCTCGACCCCTTCGAGTTTGCCCAGTTTCCGTTCCACTCGATTGACGCATGAGGCGCAGGTCATGCCCTCGATGTCCAGCTCGATCACCCTTTGTGCGGGTTGGTTGAAGGTCTCCTGGTTACTCAAGAGAACCCCCTAGGCTTCGTTGGCTACCACCACGTAGCCGGCTTCTGCCACGGCCTCGCCAATTTCCGACGGCGACAGCTCCTGGGTGGATGTGATGGTGACAGTGGACAAACCGCCGGGGTTGAGGTCCACCGCGACGTCCTTAACGCCGCTGAGCGCTTCAAGTTCTTCGCTCACGCTGGAAACACAGTGGCCGCAGGTCATGCCGGATACGTTGACGTTGGTCTGGATGGTCTGGCTCATGGAGTGCTCCTTGGTGGTGAGTTGGATGGTGTGGTGGGTGGTGGCTGAGTTACCGCTACCGCAGCAGGCGCCCGATGGCATCGGTGGCCTCCTTGACTTTGGCGTCGATGTGTTCGGCGCGGGTTTGGGGGTCGGGCTCGGAGGCAGCACCCACGACGCAATGGCCAATGTGCTCCTCAACGAGTCCCAGGCTCACGGCGTGGAGGGCCTTGGTGGCTGCCGCGACCTGCGTGAGGATGTCGATGCAGTATTTGTCTTCCTCCACCATGCGGGCAATGCCGCGAACCTGCCCTTCAATGCGTTTGAGCCGCTTGAGGTACGCGTCCTTGTTGCTGGTGTACCCATGGGATGCAGAGGGCTCCAGGTCCACCTCGATGACTGGTGCATCCTGATGGCTCATGCTCAGGTCTGGCGTGTTCATGGCCCCAAGTTATACCCCAAGGGGGTATGAAGTCAAGTACCCCCAGGGGGTATCCACAGCATGACTTGGTATAGACCAAAACAGCAAGAAATCGGATTCTTGTTTTGCAATGCAAACCTTTGGGCAAATGTGCTTTCGCCCACACCTCCGCGTTCATAGTGTTTGGTCACATAGCCGCGGAGGGGGAATCCCGCGGAATCCAACTTTTCTCCATGGAGGACACTTGAAACTCGCGCGCTCCGCCGCGGCAATTGCCATCGCAGCGCTCGCATTGACCGCCTGCGCTCCACCAACCTCGAACAACGCAGCCGCCAGCTCTGACGAGCAGACGGGAACTGTCCGCGTATGGCTTTTCTCCGAGGTCAACCAGGACCCCAAGTCCGCAGTGGTCAAGGAAGCTGTTACTGAATTCGAGGCGGCACACAGTGGTGCCAAGATCGATGTCCAGTACATCCCGGTAGACAGCCGGGCAGAACGGTTCAAGGCAGCGTTCAACGATCCTTCCAGCGCGCCGGATGTGGCCGAGTTCGGCAACACGGACCTTGCGAGCTACGTAGCATCAGGCGGTCTGGCCGATGTTACCGGGGACATCAATTCCTGGGATGAAGCCAAGGACCTGGACCAGAAGATCCTGGCCACCACTGAAATCGACGGCAAGAACTACGGTGTGCCGTGGTTCGTGGGAGTTCGCGCCCTCTACTACCGCACTGATCTCCTGCAGCAGCTCGGGCTCGAGGTCCCCAAGACCCTGGACGAGGTGGAAACGGTTGCCCGCGCTGTCCGTGCAGCCAACCCGGACATGCTGGGCATCTCCGTGGGCGGCGCTGCACAGTTCTCCGCCATGCCGTATCTGTGGGCCAACGGCGGGGAAATCGCCACAAAGGAAGGCGACAAGTTCGTTTCCGGCCTCGACTCCACCCAGTCCCGTGAAGGCGTGGCAGCCTACGCCCGTCTCCTCAAGGACGATATTTGCCCCGCCCAGACCTGCGCGGAATTCGGTGGAAACGCCAGTGTCCAGCAGTTCATCGCAGGCAAGTCGGCCATGACCATCGGCGGCGACTTCAACTACAAGGCCGTTGCTGCCAGTGCCATCAAGGACAAGTTCGCGGTCGTCCCGGTTCCGGGCAAGACTGCAGGTTCCATTGCGCCCGCATTCGCCGGAGGCAACAACCTCGGCGTCTTCAACAGCAGCGAACGCCGTACCCTCGCAGCGGACTTCGTGAAGCTGCTGGCCAGCAAGAAGTACCAGCAGAAGATGTTCGACTCCATGGGCAACCTCCCCACGTTCAGTGATGTCCAGAAGTCGGTGGCGGAAAACAACAAGCAGGTTGAGCCCTTCATCAACACATTGGGCGCCGGCACCAAGTTCGTCCCGGTCACCGAAAACTGGTCCACCATCGATGCCCAGGGCGTCTTCACGGGCATGTACCAGAAGGTGGTCACGGGCAAGGCCGATGTGAACGCGGCAACCACCGAGGCCGCTGCCGCCATGAACGCCGCGTTCGGGTCCAAGTAATGCGCTGCACCCCATCACGCACCGAAGGCGCAGCATGACGGCCCTCACCCCGGTTTTGCCTGAAGCGCCGCAGGGCGGCACCCCACGCAAAGGCACGACGACGGCGGCACGCGCCTCCCGCCGTCGGGGGCGTCTGGAGCCTTGGCTCTATCTGGCACCGGCCTTCATTGTCCTGATTGCCTTGCTCGGCTACCCGATCTTCCAGCTGATCAACGTCTCCCTGTACGACTACCGCCAGGCCCAGGTTAGTGGGAAAGCACCCCTGAAATTCGTGGGATTGGAGAACTACCAGAAGCTCTTCGCCGATCCGCAGTTCTGGACCGTCCTAGGCAATACCGTGGTCTTCGCCACCGCCTGTGTGGTCTTCACGTTGCTGGTGGGCAGTTCTCTTGCAGTGCTGGCCACCAGGCTCCGACCCTGGGTCCGATCGGTGTTGTTTGTGGTTTCGCTGGGCGCCTGGGCCACGCCTGCGGTCACGGGCAGTGCCGTGTGGTTGTTCCTGTTCGAACCCACCTTGGGACTGGTCAACAAGACGCTGGTCGCCATCGGATTGACGCAGTTCCAGGGCTACTCCTGGACCTACGACAAATGGTCGGCCTTCGGGCTGGTAGCAAGCGAAGTGGTGTGGTGCTCGTTCCCGTTCGTCCTGGTCACGGTCTACGCGGGCATCCAGGCGATCCCGACAGAGGTCATCGAAGCCGCAAGGATCGACGGCGCATCCATGCCCCGCATCGCCCGCAGCATCATGTTGCCGATGCTCCGCCCAATCGTGATCGTAGTGACCATCCAGTCGATCATCTGGAACTTCAAGATCTTTTCGCAGATCTACATCATGACCAACGGTGGCGGCATCGCGGGCCAGAACCTGGTCCTCAATGTGTACGGCTACCAGCAGGCCTTCGCCGCGAGCCTGTACGGGCTTGGTTCGGCCCTTGGGGTCATCATGACTGCTTTGCTGATGGTCATTACCCTCGTTTACCTCCGCATCCTCAAGCGAACAGGAGAAGCCCTGTGACCGCCGTCGACGTTTCACCGCTTGCGCCGCAAGCAGCGGCAGAGAACCAGCAGAAGTTCCGCAAGAACGGCAAGCGCCGTTTCGGCGCCGACGTCGCGGCGATCGTCATCGCGCTGATTGTGGCCTTCCCGCTGTTCTGGATGGTGCTTTCCGCGCTGAAGCCCAAAACCGCTCTCGACGCCGGTGACGCAGCCCCGTTCACGCTGGAACCGTCGCTGGACTCGTTCGGGCGCGTCCTTGGGGTCAACAATTTTGGTCAATACTTCCTCAACAGCGTGATTGTGGCGTTGGTGGTTGTGGTGCTGTCCACGATCCTGGCGTTCCTCGCGGCTGTGGCGCTGACCCGGTACAACTTCAAGATGCGGACCAAGCTGCTGATCATCATCCTGGTCTCGCAGATGGTGCCAGTTGAAGCCCTGACGATCCCGTTGTTCTTTCTGCTCCGCAACGCGGGCGAAGCCATTCCGCTGGTCGGCCTGAACCAGCTGGGTTCGCTGGTGCTGGTCCATGTGGGCTTCAGCATTCCGTTTGCCATCTGGATGCTGCGCGGTTTCGTGGCGGCCGTGCCGGTTGAGGTGGAGGAAGCGGCACGCCTTGATGGTGCCGGCAGCTTCCGCTTTGTCCGTTCCATCCTGTTCCCGTTGGTGGCACCGGGTGTGGTGGCGTGTTCGGTTTTTTCGTTCATCTCCACATGGAACGACTTCCTGTTCGCCAAGACCTTCATCATTTCCGCCCAGGAGAACCAGACGCTGCCCATGGCACTGCTGACGTTCTTCAAGCCCGACCAAAACGATTGGGGAGCCATCATGGCCGGCTCGGTCATCATGACCATTCCTGTGTTGATCTTCTTCGTCTCCGTCCAGCGCAAGCTTGTGTCCGGTCTGGCCGGGGCGGTGAAGGGATGAGCCCGCTTCACCAGTTGGTCCCGGCGCCCTGGTCCTTCTCGGCCGGGCACGGCGAGTTGACGCTCGACGCCGGTACTACTTTGGGTGCCGACCCTGAACTGAGCGGTCCCCGCCGTTGGTTTGCCCGTTCTTTGGGCGCGGCGACGGGCTGGGATCTGACTGCCGCAGCCAGCGACGACGCGCACATCCGCTTCCTGCTGGACCCGGACCTCGACTCCGAGGCGTACCGCTTGAAGGTGGGTGACGCCGTCGTAATTTCTGCCGGTGGACCTGCCGGCGCGTTCTACGCTGCGCAGACGCTGTTGCAGTTGCTTGGACCGAAGGCTTTCCGGCAGTCAGCGGTGGGTTCGGCGTGGTCGGTTCCGCGGGTTTCTGTGGAGGACAAGCCGCGGTTCGGCTATCGCGGGACGATGCTGGACGTCGCGCGACACTTCATGCCCAAGGACAACCTGTTGCGGTTCATCGAGGTGATGGCGATGCACAAGCTCAATGTCCTCCACCTGCACCTGACGGACGATCAGGGGTGGCGGATCCAGATCAACCGCTACCCCAAGCTGACTGAAATCGGGGCGTGGCGGCGCGAATCATCGCTTGGTTCCTGGCGTGCCGGTGTCTTCGACGGTCGACCGCACGGTGGCTTCTACACGCAGGACGACCTCCGCGAGATCGTGGCGTTCGCCGCTGAGCGGCACATCACCGTCATCCCGGAGATCGACGTCCCCGGCCACAGTCAGGCCGCAATCGCAGCGTACCCGGAGCTGGGCGAGGGCCCAGCCGACGGCGCGGAACCTGTGGAGGTGTGGACGCGCTGGGGTATCAATGACACGGTCCTTTCGGTCTCGGAAACCTCCCTGGAGTTCTATCGAAATGTCCTGGACGAAGTCGTGGAGATCTTCCCCTCCCCGTGGATAAGCCTGGGCGGCGACGAAGTTCCGCTCTCCCAATGGCAGTCCAGTGCTGCCGCTCGCGCGAAGGCGGAGTCGCTTGGCCTGGACGATGTCTCGGGCCTGCACAGCTGGTTCGTCGGGCAGCTGGCGGAGCATCTTCAGCGGCACGGCCGCGCCACCTCCGTATGGGACGAAATCGGCGACGGCGGACTTCCGGACGGCGCGCTCGTGGCGTCCTGGCGTGGGTACGACGGTGGCATCGATGCGCTCCGCAAGGGGTACGACGTTGTGATGTGCCCCGAACACAAGCTCTACCTCGACCACCGGCAAGCCGATGGCGACGACGAGCCGGTACCCGTCGGGTTCGTGACCACCTTGCAGGCCGTCTACGAGTTCGATCCGCTGCCTGGACTCTCCGCAGAGGGGTTGCCGGGACGATTGCTCGGCGCCCAGGCGAACATCTGGACCGAGCACCTCGACTCGCCCCGCCGGGTGCACTTTGCGGCCTTCCCGCGCCTCAGCGCCATCTCGGAAGTGTTCTGGTCCAACCCCGAGGACCGGGACTACGATGGGTTCCTGACCCGGCTCACAGGTGCACACCTGGCACGGCTCGAGGCCATGGGGGTGGAATACCGGCCGCTGTCCGGTCCCGCTCCGTGGCAGCAGCGGCCCGGCGTCGAGGGTTGGAAACGTGATTACGATGCCGAGCAGCTCGTGAGGAACTGAGTGACTACTGAAGGCAAGGACGCCCGCAATTCTTCGGCGTCACTTCGCAAAGCACTGGCTCTGTTGACGGTGGTGGCCGAGGAACCTGGCGATGGTGATGGGCTGGCGCTCGTAGAGCTCACCCGGCTCTCCGGATTGAACAAGAGCACCTTGTTGCGCCTGGCTGCGCCATTGCTCGAAGAGAACCTGCTGGAGCGTGACCACGAGACCGGAAAGTTCCGTCTGGGACACGGCTGCCTGAGGTTGGGGCAGTCCTACCTGGATCGTGTGGACCTGCGCAGCGTTGCCAACGGCGAGCTCCGGAGCCTCATGCGTGCTACGGAGAGCACCTGCCACCTGGTGGTGCTTTCCGGGCAGGACGTCGTCTATCTGGACAAGGTGGAAGACGAGGCCACGGTGCGCATGGCCTCGCGGGTTGGCGCCACCATGCCCGCTTACTGCACGGCGGTGGGCAAGGCCATGTTGGCGTTCAGCCCGGAAGAAGTGGTGGGACCGATCCTGGCCGGCAACTTGGTGCCGCTCACTGACAAGACCATCACTGATCCGGCACTGCTGCGCGCCGACTTCGAAGCCATACGACGGCGGGGCTATTCCATCGACGATCGGGAGAACGAGCCGGAGGTGCGCTGCGTGGCGGCGCCCATCTTCGGGCATGACGATCACGTGGTGGCTGCGCTTTCGGTATCTTCGCTGTCTTCCCGGATGACTGCCAAGCGGGTTCGGGAAGTGGGGCCGATGGCGGCGGAGACCAGCCTCCGGATTTCCGCCAAGCTCGGTTCGCGCCGGGCGTCTGCGAAGCTGGCGAAACTCGCATGAGCATGAGCGCTGCAGAGTTCTTCCGCGCCAAGCTCCAATGCGAGATCGACGTGATGGAAGTGGCGGAGTCGAAACCCGGTTCATTGGTGGTCGTGGATACCCGACGGCGATCGTCGTGGGAGCACGGACATATTCCTGATGCCGTACATATCCCCACCGCCAGCATTCCGGAGCTTGCTCCCGGGCTGGTCCCGGCTGGTTCGCAGGTAGTGGTGTACTCCTGGGGTCCGGGCTGCAATGGCAGTACTTTCGCTGCGCTCGCCTTCGCGGAATTGGGCTACCCGGTCAAGGAAATGATCGGTGGCATCGAGTATTGGATCCGGAACGGGTTGCCGGTGGAAACTTCCGCGGGCGTGGTCCAGCGTGAGCCGGATCCGCTGGTGACAGCGCACAAGGCCTGATGTGAAGGGGGCGGCGTGGCAGTTTTCGTACTGATTCACGGGGGCGGTTCCACGGCGTGGGATTGGCATCTGGTCAGGCCTCTTCTTGAAGCCTCCGGGCATCACGTGGTGGCCGTCGATCTGCCCATCGAAGATCCCGGGGCCGGACTTGAGGACTACACCCGTGTAGTGACGAAAGCAGTTGGCGATGCCAGAAACACCATCGTGGTGGGGCACTCCCTGGGTGGTTTCACCGCGCCCTTGGTTTGCGAGGCACTCCACTCGGATGGGTTGGTGTATCTCTCGGCGATGATTCCCCTGCCTGGCGAGACTTTCGGGGACTGGTGGACCAACACGGGGCATGACCGGGAAACCATTCCCGAAGAGCCATACTTCAACCTGGTCCCTGATGACTTGGCCGGCCACGCTATGGAAAAGGAGCGCGACCAACAGGGTGCCTGGATGGCAGCGCCGTGGCCGGGACAGCGTCCGGACGTGCCGACTTTGGGGATTCTGTGCCTCGACGATCTGTTCTTCCCGCCGTCGTTCATGAGGCGCCAAATCCGCGACCGGCTGGGCGCCGAACCGGTTGAGATCCCGGGCGGTCACTATGTTCCGTTGAGCCACCCCGAGGCTGTAGCCGGAGCCTTGAACGACTTCGCCCGGCAGGTTGCAGAGGGCCGGTAGTTCCTCGGGAGCCACAGCTCTGCCATCGCCGCCCGGCCACACCGAATAGGCTTGAACCATGCTGAACCTGGTCCTTGGCCTTATCTTTGCGGGGTTTTTCCTGGCCTCCTACCAGTCGGATCGGCGACGGCTCCGCAACGGCGTCTTCCTTTTGGTCGCGGCCTGGTTCCTGCTGCAGGCGCTCCTGGACTTCCTGATTGACCTGAACCCATTGTTCGAGTGGCTGAACCTCGTTGTTGTCGTTGTTCCCGTGGTGAGCATCTTCGTCTTCGCCGCCTTCCTGATCGCGAACGGCGTCACGATGGTCCGTCGCGAAGGCCCCGGGATCACCAGCTTCCTGCCGTTCGCCGTGGGGTTGACCGTTTTTCTGGCCCCCGTAGTCGCTTTCCTTTTCGTGCTGAGCGGGCAACCCATCCTGGCCGGCATCGCGGCCCTGGCCTTCTTCCTCTGCGCCTACCTGGGATGCGCTTTCGTTGTCTTCCTCGGCTACGCGCTGGTGTATTCCAGGATGCGCCACAGTCCGAACCCTGCCGCCGTCGTCGTCTTGGGGTCGGGCCTGATCGACGGCAACGTGCCGCCGTTGCTCGCCGCTCGCTTGAATAAGGCCTTGGAAATTTACGACGGCGTCGCCCCGGTCAGGCCCGTTTTGGTACCTTCCGGGGGTCAAGGCCCGGACGAACCCAGGCCCGAGTCCACTGCGATGAAGGAGTATTTGGTGGCGAAGGGAGCAGCGGCTGCAGATGTCTTGGAGGAGAACAAAGCCACCACCACCCGCGAGAACCTGGCCTATTCGGTGGCGCTGCTGGCAGAGAAGGGAATCCAGGGTCCGTTGCTGGTGTGCACCAACAACTACCATGTGCTCCGCGCAGCGCTCCTGTCGCGCCGGCAGAAGATCAGTGCTGAGGTGGTCGGTGCCCCAACGGCAAGGTATTTCGTGCCCAGCGCGTTCCTTCGCGAGTTCGTCGCGGTGATGCGGGACAACCGTCGGACCAATGTTGTCCTCTGCCTGCCGATGTTCGGTATTGCCCTGCTCATCACGGTTGCCCTGATGAACTCGCCGGTGGTGTAGTCCGGCTAGGCTCGGTGCATGTTTACCCTCGTTGCTCCCGATGTCTCCTTCCACCAGTCGTTCCTTGAATCCCACGCTGAGTGGGAAGGCGCCCACCAGGATGGCGCAGGAGTTTTCATGGCCGGGAACGTCACCACAGCTGAAGGGTTCGCTGCCTGGGTCCGGCAGCTGAGGGATGCGGAGCATGTGGAAGAGGATCGGGGCATCGTTCCTTGCACGTACCTCTGGATCACCGAGGGGTCGCGCTATGTGGGGGCCATCGCGTTCCGTCACCACCTCACTCCAGCGCTGCTGAATTCGGGGGGCCACATCGGTTACGGAGTACGGCCCTCGGATCGTGGCCGCGGCGCTGCATCGTGGGCTCTGCAGGAACTGTGTTCACAATTGGAGGGCCGGGATGAACCGGACCGTGTTCTACTGACCTGCGATGACGCGAACGTGGCCTCGGCCCGGACCATCGAGCGTGCGGGCGGTGTGCTCGAAGATAAGCGAACGGACGAGAAGGGACGCTTCTTTCGCCGCTACTGGATCGATGTTCCGGCCTCCCGGAGCTAAGGGCCGGCTTGTTCACCCTCCCGTCACCAAGCGTTGTTAGCGTTCTGCGAGAACATCGCTGAGCAGGAGGACCGCATGACGGAGGCAAATCCCCTGTCCACATCGCTGGACAACTGGTGGGTCAGGGACAACCTGCGCGAGACCATCGACCACTTGGTTGAACTTGGCTACACCATCAGCGGAGGCCAAGGGGAAGACCCTGAACTCATCGATCCCGGTGGATCGGCCGTGGAGACCTGGAGCGACGGATACCCCTACGAGGAGCGGATGACCCGTGACGAGTATGAGATCGAGAAGTACCGCCTCCAGATTGAGTTGTTGAAGTTCCAGTACTGGGGCCAGGATCTGGGCCTGAAGCACGTCATCGTGTTCGAGGGCAGGGACGCCGCGGGCAAGGGCGGAACCATCAAACGCTTCACGGAGCATCTGGATCCGCGCTCGGCCCGGACCGTTGCGCTGGCCAAGCCCTCCGACCGCGAGCAGGGCCAGTGGTATTTCCAGCGCTATATCCAGCACCTTCCTACTGCCGGCGAGATCGTGATGTTCGACCGCTCCTGGTACAACCGGGCCAACGTGGAACGCGTGATGGGTTTCTGCACCGAGGAGGAATACGACACCTTCATGGGTCAAGCGCCGGTGTTCGAAAAAATGCTGGTGGACGCCGGCATCCACGTGACCAAATTCTGGTTCTCGGTGACCCGTCAGGAGCAACGTACCCGCTTCGCAATCCGGCAGATCGACCCCGTTCGGCGCTGGAAACTCTCACCGATGGACCTGGCCTCGCTGGATCGTTGGGACGAGTACACCGAGGCAAAAGAACAGACGTTCCTGCATACGGATTCAGACCACGCTCCGTGGATCACCATCAAGTCCAACGACAAGAAGCGCGGCCGCATCAACGCCATGCGTTTCTTCCTCAACCAGTTCGACTACGCCGACAAGGACACCACGGTGGTTTACGACGCCGATCCGCTGATCGTCCGCCGCGGACGCGACGCCGTAGGCGACTAACGCCAAAGCACGACGGCGGCCGCCCGCCTTGTGGAGGCGGCGAGTGTCGACGTCGTGCGCTTTTCCTGAAAGTTCCGTTACATTTCTCTGACTGCCGGACATTAATCGGGTATGAGCGTGAAGACGGAGCGAGGGGATCGCGTGGACCAAGCGAGGGAGCAGCGTTTCCTGGCGTCCCACGCGGCCGGTCACGACAAGATCTACCGCTACTTTCGGCGTCGCACCGACGGAGCAACCGAGGCCGAGGACCTGTGTGCCGAGGTTTTCCGGATCGCCTGGGAAAAGTCCCGGGACCACGAACTATCCGTGCTGCTGCTGTTTGGCATAGCCCGGAATGTCCTCCGAAACCACAACCGCACCCACATTCGGTCCCTCAACCTCGCGCAGGAGCTTCAGCGGCAGAGGACCTCAACACCGGATTCCGGTGAGGGGGCCGTGCAGGAAGCGCTGGACAAGCTCAGGCCGCAGGACCGGGAGGTCCTCCTTCTGACGTATTGGGATGGCTTGTCGTCAGCCGAAGCAGCGGAACTGCTCCACGTCACTGCCACGGCAGTCCGGATGCGCCTGCATAGGGCGCGCAAGGAACTCGGCCAACTGCTTGCGGCGGACAACATTGCGGAAGGTGTTGGCAATGAGCACTAAGAAGTCATTGGACCTGCAACGCCTGGCTGCAGCCGATCCCGCCGCCGCGGTTACGGAAGAGGAACTGGCCCGAAGCCGGGAAAAGAGCCTTGCCGTCATGTCCACGGATGCGGTGCAACTGGCTGTCGGTGGATCCGTTGAGCAATTCCACAAGCGGCCACCGCAGCGACGTTGGCGACTGGCAGCGGGGTTTGGGTTGGCGGCTGCAGCAGTTATGGCTGGTGTTGTCGTGGCTTCCTCCCTGCCATCGCCACCCGCTGAGCAGGCCCGACCCGCCGCTACGCAGTCCGCTGCCGCACCGGAGACGGATTCGTCCGGGGCTCCACGACTACCCGAAATCGTTGACGCCAAAGCGGCAACGGGGGCTGCCGAAATCGTCGTCGGCGGCAACGGCAACAAGGCGGCTGTCTCCACGGATGAAGGCGTCAACATCTTCATGGACGCGCTCAACGTGGGAACGCTTGGCCTGAACAGCAGCGGATGCCTGGCCGGCGTCTACCCCGACGGGCACTCCGGCGGCCTGATCTTCCCGCACGGCACCAAGGTGACCGGATCCGGGGTGGTCTTGCCGGACGGAACGTCGATCAGCATTGGCCAGCAGTTCTCCTTCGGCGGAGGACTTTCCCCGGAGAACACAGACGTGGGCGAGTGCTCTCCCGACGGTTCGCCGTTTCTGGTCCAGAGCTGGGTAGGGCTCCCCTCGAAATAGACCCGCGAGTTGGCATTTGATGACAATGTTCTTGGGAAACATTGTCAGCAAATGCCAACTCGCGGAGCGCCAGGGCTCTACTCGGTGGCCTCGTCCTCCGAAACCGCGTCCTTCAACAGCAGTGCCGTGCCCTGGAAGGGGCCGAGCTCCAGGAAGAAGCTGCCAAGATCGTCCACTTGGCCCACGTCCTCACCGCTGAACAGATCCTGGACTGTCGCGCCCGGTACCAGGTAGGCAGACTGGATGCTGCCGGCGATGTCCTGGTCGGAGAAGTTCAGGACCGTCACTTGCACAGCTCCGTCTGCGAGCTGGTTGACCAACACCAGCAGGCCGCGGTTGGACACGTCCGGGACATCCAGCAGGGTGCTGGTGGCGATCCCGGACTCTTCCCGGACCGTAAGGATCTTTTGGAGGCGGCGGGCGTAGGAGTTCTCGTCCTTGAGCTGCTCCGGCAAGGCGCCGTAGAGGCTGCGGGCCCGGGGCATGCCGGCCAAGGAGGTCTTTGCATCCGGGCTGGTGCCCATGAGGTCGTGGGCTCCGCGGTTGATCCAACGGGTATCGCCTTGGGAAGTCAGCTCGCCGACGGTCGCCCGGTCCAGGGCGGTGACTCCGGTGAGGTCCCAACCCGAAAGTGCAAAGACGCCCGGCTGCAGCGCGTTGTACATGGACAGGAGGACATGGGCGTCCAACACCTGGGCTTCCTGCTCGGGCGTCATGGCGTCCGGGTCCTTGATACCCAGCGCAGCCATGAGGAAGCTGACGGTGGTGCAGGCGATGCCGTTGGTGGTGAAGACGGCGTTGTAGGGACCGTTTTCACCAGTGAGCCGTTCGCGCATGGTGTCCTGGACCTTTTCGGCCACTTCGGCGCCGGTGAGTTCCTCCCCGCCCAGTTCGAAGATGTCGTCCCGGTGGCCGGCTGCGAAGTGCAGGAGTTCGTAGGTCAGCTCATCGTGGTTTTGGAGCGCGTGGACCAAGGACGCCTGGTCTACCCCGATCTCCATGGCGAGCTTCAGGGTTAGGCGCAGGAACTCGGTATCACCGGTCACCAGGGCGTAGTGGTAAGCGGGCCTGGTAACAAAGTCGTAGGAAAGGTCCGCGCCCGACTCCGATTGTGCCTTGATGTCGTCAATGGTGAGGTTGAGTTCCTGGAAAGAGAACCCACCCACCTTGCGGATCATGGACCCAATCAGCTGGTTGGCTGCCTCGGACAATGGGTGGCCCTCGGACCAGCCCGGTTCTTCCTCGGCGCTCTTTTCGACGCCAAGGAAGCCATTGGCGTCCAGCCTCAGCGCTCCCGTGCCCAGATCCAGCAGGGAGTGCAGGGCATCACCGACCACCAGGCGCATGCCGGCGAAAGTGGGGTCAAGCCAGTTGATGGACGGCTGGCCTGCCTTGAAGTAGTGGAGATACACCCAGCGGCGTGCCTTGCCGGTGGTGTCGATGATCGCCTTGGTGGCGCTCCAGTTGGTTTCCTTGACGCCGGGCTCGTAGAAGATCACACGTTGCAGCCGGCCGATGATGTAGCCCGCCTGCTGAAGGGCCCGTTCTGCCTCCGGGCTGATGTTGACCGAGTCCTCGTTCTCGGGGACGTCCGGCAACAAATGCCAGTCTTCCTCCGGGATGTCCACCATGTGGTAAATCCCGGGGTAGTCCCGGAAGTTCATTTCGGCCAACCTGAAGTCGGCGCCCTTGCCGGTGTGGCCGGGAACAATGTCATCGATGATCGTGCCACCGTGCTCCACGGCGACCTCGCACATCTGGCGGAACTCTTCCTCGGTACCGAAAGCGGGGTCGATCGCCATGCTGATGCGGTCAAAATGCCCGTCGACGCTGGGGGTTTGCGACCATCCACGGATGCCGCCGGCGAGCTTCACCGGCCCAGTATGAAGCCCGCGGATGCCAATCTGGCTGAACGCGTCCCACAGCTCCGGATCGCCAAGTGCCGACAGGAACGACTGCCCGCCCTTGGTGATGAAGGACAGGGGATAGGCGGTGAACCAGACTGGTGCGCGTTCCACAGCGGCCCGGGGATTGGGCCTGGCATACGAGTTCTGCCACATGCTGGCTTGGCCCGAAAGCTGCCGCGCCATGGTGTTGGCGTCGCCGAGCATGGACTGGTTTCTCAGCCAGTCGACATACGTCTTGTTGAGGCCGTCGAATTCCAGCGAGGGACGCGCGGCAAAAAATTGACGACGGCGGGCGATCGGCCGGAGCGCTTTGGGGCGGGCAGGGTAGAACTGCTCGTCAAACGTGATCTCAGGTGACTCTGTGGCCGTTTCCTCGGTTTCCTGGGGTTCATCCTGCGTTTCCACCTGTGTTTCGGCTGGACCAGCGCTGACTTCTGCCGCGCTCTCGTTGACTACAGGCTCCCGCACAGCATTCTCCTTTACGTGGCCGCCGCATCAGCGCCGACCGTCCGAGGGGTCATTCAACAGGTCACGTACCCGGGAGTACCCGGCGTAATCATGCTAAGCATCCTTGGCAGCTGTTTGTCGACCTCAAGGAGAAGTGAGTCATGCCTTCTCAGGCTTCATTGCCGCCAGCCTATTAGTAGACAGAGCCTTCCAACACCTCTGACAGACGCCCTGCCGCCCGCCTGAGCTCCGGCACCGCGGCCCGCAACGCCGGTTCCGTGGCCGACTCCACGGGGCTTGTCAGGGCAATGGACTCACTGGGCCGGCCACTCCGATGCGGAACGGCAATGGCTATGGAAAGGACGCCGGTGGCACGTTCGTCTTCGGAGTAGGCGTAGTCGCTGCCTTCTTCCGGCAACCGCCCGCGGAGTTCTTCAATGGTGAAGGTGTCCTTCTCGTGGCCCGCGCCGATTGCAGCTGCCGTCGCTTGCTCCAGTTCAGTCTCCGAGGCTGATGCCAGAAGGATCTTCCCTGCAGCGCCCACCGTCAGCGGGAGGCGTTTACCCAGGGGAAGGTCGTAGCGAAGCGGTGATTCGCCGTCGACGCGGGCTACAAGGATGCGTTCGAAGCCGAGCCGGGTGTACAGCGAGGCAGTAAGTCCAGTTTGCGAGGCAACCTGCTGGAGGATCGGACGGGCAGCGACCACCAAGGGATCGTTTTCCAGATAGCTGCGGGCCGCGGGAAGGACTGCCGGGCCAACGCGGTACGACTTGTCGGTCTGGCTCACCATGCCGAAATCCTGAAGGACGCGCAGGATGCGGAGAGTGGTGGGCAGGCTCATGCCGCAGGTCCTGGCGAGATCGCTCAGCCTTTGGGGACGTTCGGCCCGCTGCAGCTCGGCAAAAACCTCCATGGCCCTGGAGAGGGAACGCATGTTGGCGGCCTTGGGGCTGTCCTCGGATGCTGTGGCTGAGTGCGTGGAGCTCAGGGTCATCCTTCCATTCTATGTAAGTTGCTTGCGCTTGACAGGCCATGTGTCTCCTGTCACTATTTCTCCATACGCAATACTCTTTCATTCTGTGAAATCTAAATCCACAGAATGTAGGCAACACCAATCGCAAGAAGGAAACCATGACAACGGAGTCACTTATTGCCGAGCCCCGGCTCAAGGGGCGCATAGCGAAGTCGGTGCTCACGGGTATCGGCGCTTTCGTCGTAGTGGGCGTCTACGTACTCGTCAGCTCCATTGAGCTGGGCCTCTGGACAACCCTCGGCCCCGGGCCGGGAATGTTCCCCTTCGCCATGGGCGTCCTGCTGGTGGCCATGTCTGTCCTGTGGCTCCTCCAGGAGCTCCGGAGCCCCAGCGAAACGCCGGACGGTGTGGACGGGCGTCTGGTGATCGCCGTCGTCGTAAGCCTCGCGGTCCTGGCCGCAGTGCTCGACCTCATCGGCTTCCAACTGAGCATGTTCCTCTTCCTGCTCTACCACCTGAAGGTGCGCGGACGCCGCGGCTGGGTTTCCTCGCTGATCATCGCGGTGGCCGGCAGTTTCGGAGCGTTCTATGCCTTCAACTACGGACTTAACGTCTCCCTGCCGACGGCGGGCATTCCCCTTTTGAACTCGATCGGACTCTAGCCGTGGATACACTCAACGAACTCATGGGCGGCTTCGCTGCCGCCATGACGTGGCAGAACCTGATTTTTGCCTTCCTCGGATGCCTCCTGGGCACCATCATTGGCGTGCTGCCCGGAATCGGGCCGGTGGCCGGCGTCGCCCTCCTCATCCCGCTGACCATGAACCTGGACGCGACCGGCGCCATCATCATGCTCTGTGCCATCTTCTATGGGACGGCGTACGGCGGAACCATCACCAGCGTCCTGCTGAACACTCCCGGGGAAGCGGCCTCGGCGATCACCACGATCGACGGTTATGCGATGACCAAGATCGGCAAGGCCGGAGCGGCACTGACCATCGCCGCCGTCGGGTCCTTCGTGGGCGGAACCATAGCCACGCTGGGCCTCGTGGCCGCAGCCAAGCCACTGGGCGAGATGGGCCTGCTGGTCGGGCCGCCGGAGTTCTTCGCCCTCATGGTGGTGGGAATCTCGCTGCTCGTGGCGCTCGCCGGAAAGTCCATGGTCAAAGCGCTGATCTCCGGTGCCCTGGGCCTGCTGATCTCCATGATCGGCATCGACCCCGTGGCAGGCGCACCCCGCTTCACCTTCGGCTCGGACAACCTCTTGGACGGCGTCAGTTTCGTAGCCGTGATCGTCGGTGTCTTCGGCCTGTCCGAGATCCTTTCCTACCGCAAGGACACCAGCACGTCGGTGGTGCACGCTCCGGGGCTGCGCTCCTTGCTCCCGAACCGGACCGAGTGGCGCCGCAGCACACCATCGATGGCACGCGGAACCGGCATCGGATTCGGGCTGGGACTGATCCCGGGCATGACCGGCTCGGTGTCCTCGTTGCTGGCCTACGGTGCGGAAAAGAAGTTCTCCAAGTACCGCAACGAACTGGGCAAGGGTGCCATTGAGGGAGTCGCTGGCCCTGAGACGGCCAACAACGCCCACGCCAACGCGGCACTGATTCCCCTCTTTACCCTTGGTATCCCGGCGTCGCCGACCATCGCTGTTCTCATGGGTGCGTTCCTCCAGCAGGGACTGACTCCGGGGCCGACCCTCTTCACCGAGCACTCCGAGATCGCCTGGGCCATCATCGCCAGCCTCTTCATCGGCAACCTGTTGCTGCTGCTCCTGAACGTTCCGTTGGTAGGCCTGTGGACCTCGATCCTCCGGGTGCCTGCACCGATCCTGACCGCACTGATCCTTCTCTTCATGGTGATCGGCGCCTACACGATCAACTTCAACGTCTTCGATGTCTTTGTGATGATCGCCTTCGGCTTGCTCGGCCTTGCCCTGCGGCATCTCGACATCCCCCTGGCCCCCATGGTCTTGACGCTTGTCCTGGGTCCCCTCATGGAGCGCTCGCTGCGTGAGTCGCTGGAGATCTCCCAGGGCGACTTCGGAATCTTCCTCAACCGTCCCATCTCGGTGGTGCTCATCGGCATCGGGTTGCTGATCGTCCTAAGCCCGCTCCTGAAGCTGCGCAAGCCGAAGGCGCTCACCGAGGACCCGGAAACCTAAACCGCAACCACTCACCCCCAACCCATACTTCAAAGGAGAAGAACCATGCCCCGTACGCGCGTGATCGCAGCTTTCGCTGCCGTAACCCTGATGGCCCTCACGGGCTGTGGTGCCAACGCCGGTGCCGCGAACAACACAGCAGACGATTTCCCCAAGAAGGGAAAGTCGATCGACCTGATCGTTTCCTTCTCCTCCGGTGGAGCCGTGGACACTGCGGCCCGACTGGTCCAGCCGATCCTCGAAAAGGAACTTGGCACCAACGTCGAGGTCATCAACAAGCCTGGTGCCGGTGGCCAGATCGGCTACACGCAGCTGACCAGTGCCAAGCCGGACGGCTACACCATCGGCGCCACCGGTTCCCCGTCCGTGGTTGTTTCCCCGTTGGACCCGGCCCGTGGTGCCAAGTACACCCGGGAAAGCTTCCAGCCGCTGGGCCGCCAGGTGATCGACCCCACCGTGATCGCGGTCCAGCCGGACAGCCCCTACAAAACGCTCAAGGAACTCCTTGACGCCGCGAAGGCAAAGCCCAAGTCCATGACGGCCAGCACTACGGGCCTCCAGACCGGCGAGCACTTCGCACTCGCGCAGATGCAGGAAACCACGGGAGCCGAGTTCGCCCCCGTGCACTTCTCCGAGGGCGCGTCCCAGGCAACCACTGCCTTCCTGGGCAGGCACGTGGACATCCTGGTGGCCAACGTCAGCGATGTGACCGACCTGTCGAAGCAGGGCAAGGCCCGGGTGCTCGGCGTCATGACGGCGGAACGCGCTCCGTCCCTGCCGGACGTCCCCACGTTCAAGGAATCCGGCTACGAGCTTGAAGCAGGCACGGTCCGTGGCTATTCCGCACCGGCAGGCCTGCCCGACGCCGTCGCCAAGAAGATCGAAGCAGCCCTGCAGAAGGCGATCGAGGATCCCACTGTGGTCCAAAAGATGAAGGACCTGGGCCTCGAGACGAGCTACCTGAACGGCGCGGACTACAAGCAGTTCTGGGCCTCCCAGGAAGACGGCTTCAAGAAGGTCCTGCCGATGGTCCAGAAGAAGGACTAGCCGGTCCCCGCACCATTTAGAAAGAAGACACACCATGTCCACTCCCGTCCTCGAAGACCTCGATACGAACTTCCCCCGCCCCGACCATGACGTTCTTGGCCGCCTCGCGAAATTGCCCGCAGCCAACATCGGCGATGCCATGGACCGCCTGGGGGTCGCCGACTCGGCCATCCAGGCAATCTGGTCCGGCGCACGCCTGGCTGGACCGGCCTTCACCGTCTGGACCCGCCCCGGAGACAACCAAGGCATCCACCGGGCCCTCCAGCTGGCCCAAGCCGGCGACGTCATTGTGGTTGCCGGTGGAGGAGATGAATCCAGGGCCCTTCTTGGCGAACTGATCGGCGAGCGGGCCATTAACCTGGGGATCGCAGGCTTTGCCATCGACGGCGCTGCAAGGGACGCCGAGGCCTTGGGCGAGATCGGGATGCCCGTCTTCGCCCGAGCCATCACGCCGGCCGGCCCCTACAAGAACGGTCCTTCGAGACTTGGCACCCCCGTCTCCTTTGGCGGCGTTCCCGTGCTGCCCGGAGACATCATCATCGGCGACTCCGACGGCGTGGTGGTCGTTCCCCGCGAGCAGGCGGCCGCCGTCGCCGATGCTGCCGAAACCGTCTTCGCAGACGAAAGCAACCGCCGCGCCGCGATCATCGCGAACCGCCAAAAATAAGGCACCGCACCACGGCTTGACCTGCCTGGCCGAACCTCCCGGCCCGGCAGGTCCCTGTCGCCGTGCCCGCTGAAGCTCCAGCCCTGAACCCCGAACGAAAGACAAGATCATGACAGTTTGCACCGTTATTGGCCTCGGAGAAGCCGGAGCCACCTACGCATCGGCACTGGTTGCCGCAGGTCACCAGGTCAAGGGTTTCGACCCCGTGGCGCCCACCACCCCGGCCGGCGTCGTCCGCGCCTCCACCGCTGCGGAAGCTTGCCAGGGAGCCGACGTCGTCCTGGTCCTGACGGGAGCAGCGGCAGCCCCGGCGGTCGCAGCGGAATGCCTTCCGTTGCTGGCCAAGGGCAGCTGCTATGCGGACCTCACGTCCTCTTCACCGCACGTGATGCAGGAATTGAGCCGGATCCCCTCCGAGGCGGACTTTGCCGACGTCGCGATTCTTGGTCCGGTTCCTACGCAAGGCGCCAAGACTCCGCTGATGGTCAGCGGCCCCGGCTCCGAGGCTGTAGCCGCTCTGCTCGCTCCGCTGGGTGCCGACGTCGAAATTGCCGACGGCGAACCGGGCGCTGCGATGGCGCATAAGCTTTTGCGGAGCGTCCTGATGAAGGGACTGGCATCGGTGGTGGTTGAGGCCGTCACCGCGGGCCGGGCAGCCGGGCTCGAGGGCTGGATCCGGGACCAGATCGCACGTCAGCTTGCCGGCGACGGCCAAGCCGTCATCGATCGGTTCCTGGTAGGAACGGCAAAGCATGCGCAGCGCCGGTCGAAGGAAATGCAGGACACCGCGAGCTTCCTTGCGGACGACCTGAAGGTTCCAGCCGAAATGACGACGGCGGCAGCCGCGGCTTTGACACGGATTGCCAGCGAAGCGGTAGAGCCGGTGGCGGCAGTGCGCTGAGCTGCAGTATTGCGCTCACGGATACAGCAGGAAGAATCGGGACTAGAGAAACAATGAAGTACTCAGCGGAAACGCGATCCCTGTCAGGAGCAGCACCATGATCGGCATCTGGGCCCTCGGAGCCTACCTCGCCGCGATCCTGCTCTGGACCACGCTGTTCAAGCGCAGCGTCGGGGAAGCCATGATCATCGGTTTCCTGGTGGTGTTGCCGTTCACCGGCGCTGCCGCGGCACAGGTTGGCTGGTCATCGCTTTATTCGGCCGTCACCGATGAGATTGTCTACGCCACCATGGCCTTCGTGTTCATGGGCTATCTGTTGGACAAAACCGGCGTACTCGACAAGCTGATCGATCTGTTGAACTCACTGATCGGCGGGGTGAAGGGCGGCCCGGCCTGGGTGTCCACGGTCGCGTCCGCCGGGCTTGGCGGGGTGGTCCACAACCAAGCCGCTATCGCCGCCACCGTGGGCTCGGTGACCATTCCGTGGATGGAAAAGTCCAAGCTGGATAAGCCATCAGCAGCGACACTTGTTGCCGGCAACGCGGGCATGGGCATCACGTTCCCATTCAGTGCGTCCATGTTCGTGCTGGTGGGATCCGCCACGGTGGGACCTTTGCTGAACGTGAACGACCTCGTGCTGCCCTTGTTGATTGGCGGTTTGTGGTGCTTCCTGCACCGGCTGATTGTCACGTGGCTGTTGGTTCGCAAGAGCGGAATGGCGCCACTGGATCCTGCCCACCGCCTGGCTGTCCGCACGGCTTTCGGCCAGGGCTGGGCAACGCTGCTCCTCTTTGTAGTGGTGGCAATTCCCCTGATCATCACCTCCGGCGCCATCGCCTCGGCGTTGTCCGACTGGACAGGAGGAGACGTCACCAAATCCCTCAGCATTATTGTGTGGATTCCCGTGGTGCTCATCATCACCGGCGCCTTGTTGGGCCGTAAGTCCCTCCCCCGGAACGGGCGGGCCTGGTGGAACCTCCTGCAGAATTCAGCGCCGCGGTTCGGCGTCGTGGGCATTACCGTGGTGTTCGCGTTTGCCGGTGCCAACGCCTTGGCCGCCACCGGGCTGCCGAAGCAGATGACGGCGTTGCTTGGCCAGATGAATCTGCCTTTGTGGCTCCTTGCCATCCTGATCGGGCTGATCGTCATCGCCGTCGCTGCGCCGCTGTCCGCGACGGCGACGATGGCCGCCGTCGGAACTGTCGGCGTCGCTACGCTTGTGGCCGCCGGTGTTCCGGCAACGACGGCGGCTGTGGCGGTACTGGTTTTCTCCTCCTGCGAAGCTGCGGTCCCGCCGGGCGGGGCACCGTTGTACGTGGCGTGCGGCATCGCGGACGTCAATCCCATCAAGACCTTCTCCAGGCTCCTCACGCACTATGCCCTGCCCTTGTTGGGTATCGGTGTGCTGATCATCCTGGGCGTCCTTCCCATCTAAGGAAATACCCATGCAACAGCTGCGACGATCCGTCCAGGCAGTCTTCGTCATTACCCTCGGGCTGCTTCTGGCAGGAGGGGTGTTGTTCGTGGCCGGCCAGGCCCTCGGCCTGGTTGTGGGCCAGGGCAGTTGGTTGGCGTTCCTCAACGAGTTCTTCAAGCCCGGCATGTGCATTGCGGCTTCGGTGTGCGCCGTGGCCGGGTTCCTGCTCAGCTACAAAAGCCCGCAGCGTGCGGACGTGAAACAGGAAGCGACCACGCGATGAACTACCCTTCATATGCCCAACTGCTCCAGCGGGAGGGGCAACTTGCCGGCACTTCCTGGAACCTGTTCCCCGACAAGGACCGCGGAACGCCGTCGTTCATCACCCCTGAGGCCGTGCTCTCGGCCAAGGACTGCATCCGCACCGGTGGGGTCTTTGGGCTGGACTACGCGGCAGATGCGTTCGACCCCGGCATGTCCCTCAAGCGCGGCGCTCCACGGCACATCATCTACTCGGCACATCCGGCCCACCGTGACGACTACCTGGACGGCTACTACCTGCAAGGTTCCACCCAGATCGACGGACTCAGGCACCGCCGGGCGGATGACGTGGGCTTCTACAACGGCACCCCGGACGGCTTGGTCTGCGAAGGTACTGCAGAGCTGGGCATCCAGGAGTGGGCAGAGCAACCCATCGTCGGCAGGGGTGTGCTGGTGGACCTTGAAGGCTACCGAACTGCTGCCGGGGCGCCGATCGACCACGAAGCCGGTGAACCCCTTGGCTTGGAGCTGATCCAAAGCGCTGTTGAGGCGCAGTCGCTCGCGTTGGAACCGGGGGACATCCTCATGCTGCATACGGGCTGGTGCGAGTGGTTCCTCGGGCTGCCATCGGACAAGAAGCAGGGGGTGCGGGCAAGCCGGAAAGCAACCGGAATTGCACAGAGCGAAGAGTTCGTGGCCTGGGCCTGGGACAACCGGCTCTCGGTTCTGGCTGCCGACAACTTCGCCTTCGAGTGCCTGCCGGCTGTGCCGGACAGCCCCTTCCTGGAATCGGCTCCCAATGACAACGGGATGATGCACCAGCAACTCCTGGCCAAACTGGGCATGCCGCTTGGCGAACTGTGGAAGCTCGGACCCTTGGCCCGGCACATGCGCACCACGGGCACGTGGGAAGCCTTCGTCAGCATCAAACCGCTCAACATCGTTGGAGGCACTGGTTCGCCGGCGAATGCCATAGCCCTGCTCTGAAGCGGCTAGCCCGGCTACTCTGGAACTCCCAGCTCTACCCCGGAGATGAAGGGAAGCCATGAAAATCGTTGTCATCGGCGGCAGTGGCCACATCGGCTCGTTCCTGGTGCCCAGGCTTGTTCGTGGCGGGCACGAGGTGATCAGCGTCAGCCGGGGGACCAGGGCGCCGTACACGGATTCCCCCGAGTGGCAGCAGGTCCGCCAGGTGACAGCGGACCGTACGCACGAGGACCTGGCAGGCACCTTCGGCGACCGCATAGCGGGACTGGGTGCCGACGTCGTGGTTGATCTGCTGTGCTTCACGCTCGACTCCGCCACAGCGCTGGTAGGTCGGCTCCGTGGCGGGGTGGGACATCTCCTCCACTGTGGATCCATTTGGCGGTATGGCGCCAGCATCAAGTTGCCAATAGCGGAGGGCTCTCAATCCGCCTTGGAACCCACGGACGACTACGGTATCCAGAAGCGCGACATTGCCCGCATGCTGAAGGAGGAGACGGCGTCGGGCGGCCTGGTCACCACATCCTTGCATCCTGGCCACATTGTGGGTCCCGGCTGGCATCCGGTGGGACCGTTGGGCAATTTCGATCCCTCTGTCTGGCAGAAGATCTCCGCCGGGCAGACAGTGCAAATGCCCGGGAGCGGCACGGAATTGATGCACCACGTCCATGCAGACGACGTCGCCCAAGCGTTTGAAAAGGCGATCCAGCGACGCGAAGCCGCGGCCGGCGAAGACTTCAACATCGTTGCGCCGACAGCTTTGAGCGTACGGGGCTTTGCGGGGCTTGCTGCTTCCTGGTTCGGCCAGGAACCGCGGTTTGAAACCGTGGGCTGGGAGGAATTCCGCCGGAACACACCCCGGGAGCACGCCGAGGCGAGCTGGGCGCACTTGTCCCGCAACCACTGCCTGACCATCGAGAAAGCCAAGTCGCTGTTGGGCTATGCGCCGCGGTATGAACCGGAGCAGGCTGTTCATGAGTCCGTCCAGTGGCTCATCGGGAACAAACAACTCAGCCTCGCCGAAGGGTAAGCCCGTGTACAAGGCACCTGCCAAGGAGGTGACCGATACGTGGCTTGACCACGCGTTCTTTATCCTTGGCGGCGTCGCGTCAGTCTGGCTGGCCTTTCTGCTGGTGGGCGAGAGCTTCCACTTGGGGTGGGGCCAGTTGTGGTTCTACTTCTTCTTCTGGGCATTCCTTGCCTATCTTCTTCTGCCCCGGCTCCACCGCATCCTCACCACGATCTACGTTCCCGGCTACTTCATCGGGCGGGCCAGGACCAGCGACGGGCTGCTGGGTGACCCCGTGAACGTTGCGTTGCTCGGTGACGAGCCGCAAGTTCATGCCATCATGCGGGCCGCGGGTTGGACGCAAGCGGACGACGTCACCCTTGGCAGCAGCCGCCGCATCATCAGCTCCACCATTTTCCGGCGCAGCTACTCCGAGGCTCCGGTCAGCCCGCTGTACCTCTTCGACCGGCAGCAGGATTTCGCCTATCAGCAGGAAGTGGACAACAACCCGGGCAAACGCCATCACGTCCGTTTCTGGCGCTGCCCCGACGGTTGGCTCCTTCCCGGTGGGCACAAAGTGGACTGGCTCGCCGCCGGAACCTACGACCGCAGCGTCGGCTTCTCACTTTTCACCCTCCAGATCACGCACAAGATCGAACAGAACACGGACGTTGAGCGCGACCACATTGTTCGGACAGTGTCCGACGCCGAGCCTGCTGTGACGGTCCAGGTGATCAAGGACTTCTCCACCGGCTACCACTCACGCAACGGCGGCGGGGACTCGATTTCCACCGACGGCGACCTCCCCATCATCGACGCGCGCCGGGTGGCGGTCCCGGCGAACCAGCCATCCCGCCCAACGGACAGCCGCGACCGACGGCCGGCCCCCACCATGATGGGAGCCGCGTTGGTGGTGGCCAGGTCCATCGCGGCCTTCGTCCTCGCCATGACGCTCTTGACCTCCTCCGAGGTGTTCACGGAACTCACCACCGATGGCGACCCCCTTGACCCACAAACGACGACGGCGGTGGTCACCTTTATTGCCGTGGTGGTCCTGCTGTTCGGGCTGGGTGAGATTTTCCTGGCTTGGCGGATTTTCCTCGGCAGCAACGGGGCGCGCGTGATCGCCATGGGGTTGAGTTCCATCTCCGTGGTGGTGCAGGCCATCGACTACTTCACGGAAAGCGCCAACATCACCCTGGAAGCCGGCCTCTCCGGCCTGGCTACTGACATCCTCGTCCTCCTGGCACTGTCCAGCCAGCGGGCCAGGGTGTACGCCAAGCGGCAGCGGGTTCCGGCGGTTCCACCAACGCTTGCCCCGAAGCGTCTGCAGGCTGGTCGCTAGTACGTACCTCCGCCACCTGCTTTGGGCCTCCAGGCCGCCGAAATCGCTGGAAAATACGGAGTGTTGGCGCTTCCCGGGGCTCAAAGTGGGTCGTGGCGGCAGGGACTCTTCAGCTTGGCTCAATAGACTGGCCCTGCCCGGGCTGCTCACACTGCGCTGAGCCCCGGTGATCATCGAATACTGAATTGGGGACCCACGTCTTGACTGCTGTACATCCGAAAATAACTGTTGTTGTGCCCACCTATAACGAGCGGGAGAACCTGCCGGTGCTCGTCGCGCAACTTCAAGCACTGGCCATTCCACAACTCCACGTCCTGGTTGTTGACGACAATTCACCCGACGGAACAGGGACGGTGGCGGACCAGCTGGCAGCAGATTCCCAGGGCGCAGTGTCCGTCCTGCACCGAAAGGAAAAGAACGGGCTGGGACGGGCGTACGTGGCCGGAATGACCCAAGCACTGGACGTGGACGCCGACATCATCATCCAAATGGACGCCGACTTGTCCCACCCGGTGTCCGCTATTCCCGTCATGCTCGACCGGATCAGGACTTCCGATGCCGCACTCGTCATCGGTTCGCGCTACGTCCACGGCGGTTCCACTGCTGCGGAATGGCCCTGGCACCGGAAGGCGCTCTCGGCTTGGGCGAACTTCTACGTGGGCGCGATCCTGGGCTTGAAAGTCAAAGATGCGACCGCCGGGTATAAGGCCTGGACGGCATCTACCCTGCGCCAGATAGATGTAGCGTCCATCCAAAGCGACGGCTACTCATTCCAGGTCGAGATGAACTACCGGGCAGCCCGCCACGGCCTCAAAATCATGGAGGTTCCAATCCACTTTGAGGAGCGGGTGGAAGGGGCCTCCAAAATGGATCTGCGCGAGCAACTTGAGTCGGCGCTCACCCCGTGGAAGCTCCGCTTCCAGAAGGCAGAAGCACCTGCCCGGGTGACCGCCTCTTAACGGCCCGACGGCGGCACTCCTGGTGAGTGCCGCCGTCGGGCGCGTTTTCCACATGAGCGAGCGTTCGGCTCAAGCGGGTGGGATGTGAGTGGGCGTTCGGCTCAAGCGGGTGGGATGTGAGCGGGCGTTAGGCGGTGACGGCCAGGGCGTCGATCTCCACCAGCATGACCTCGTGCGGCAGGTCCACGAACACCGTGGTGCGGCTGGGCAGCAGGCCGCTGGGGACGTTTTCCAAGATGAATTCGCCGTAGACCTCGTTCATGGCGGCGAAGTCGTCGCGGGTGGTGAGGTAGACACGGAACATCAGCACGTCCTCCACGGAGGATCCGCCGGCTTCGAGGATGGCCTTGACGTTTTCCAGGGTGCGGCGGGTCTGGACGCGGACGTCGCCCTCGCCGATGTACTGGTTGGTGGCCGGGTCCATGGGGCCCTGGCCGGACACCTGGAACATGCCGCCCTTCTTGATGCCCTGGGAAAATACGTGTGCCGGGGCGGGGGCGTTTTCGGTAAGTACTATGGTCTTCTCGCTCATGCGGGTTTCCTTTCGTGGCTGATCCAGCCGAGGTCGTTGGAGATGGCCTCGGTGCTGGCTTTGAGGTCGGGCAGCAGCTCCAGCAATCCTTCATAGCTGAGCATCACTACCGGTACCGAACAAGAGGCTGCGGCCACGACGGCGCCGCTGGCATCGCGGATGGGGGCCGCGATGCAGTGCACGAAGGCTTCGTGCTCGGCGTTGTCGTGCGCCCAGCCTTGTTCCTTGACCAGCTCCAGCTCTGCCAGGAGGGCAGAGGGCGAGGTCAGGGTGTTTTCGGTGACTTTGACGTAGTCCAACCCCGCGGCGATCTTTTCCTGCCGGCTGCGCGGCATGTCTGCGAGGAGGACCTTGGACACAGCGGCCGAGTGCAACGATGCAGTCAGGCCGATGCGCGAGTACATGCGGACGGGGTGGTGGGACTCGAACTTGTCGATGTAGACCACCTCGTTCCCTTCAAAGGCGGCAAGGTGGATGGTGTGTCCGGTCTTGCCGTTGAGATCGGCGAGATGCGGGTGTGCCACCTTGCGGATGTCGCGTTGTTCCAGCGCCAAGGAGGACAGTTCGAAGAGCTTCGAGCCGAGCATGAACCGCTGGTCCTCGTCCCGCACCACGAGCCGCTTCTCCTCAAGGGCGTGCAGGAGCCGCATCACGGTGGTCTTGTGCACGGAGGCCTTGGACGAGAGTTCGTCCAGGGTTGCTGGTTTGGCGGCGAGTTCGCCAAGCAGGTCGATGGCCCGCATCAGGCTCTGGCTCAAGGTGTCACGCTCCGGGTGGTGTTGAAATGTCCGTCTTCAACATGGATAGCAGCCCAAGCGGCATCGGAGGAATCGAGGATGGCCGCCAGTTCTTCCGCCGGAGGCAACGGCCCCCGATCGCCGTGGACCGTCAGTGTGCAGGCGGCGGCAACGTGGCCGCGGCGGAGGCTCTCCTTCTGGCCCAGACCGTACAGCAGGCCGCTGAGGTAACCGGCGGCGAACGAGTCACCGGCGCCAACAGGTTCGACGACGGCGACGGATAGCGCGGGGACCTCTTCCCGGGTGCCGGCTTTGTCCAGCGCAATGGCACTGATGGCTTCGTTCTTGATCACCAGCACACCGGGCTCCGGCATGAGCCGGCGGAGTTCGGCTTCGTCGGTGGTTCCGAACGCGTGCTCGGCCTCGTCTTTTCCAACCAGTACGACGTCGGCCAGGTTCGCCAGCCGCTGCAGGACGGCGCGATCCTGTCCTGCCCAGAGGGCTGCCCGCCAATTGACGTCGAAACTGATGATGCGTCCGTCGCGGGGCGAGGTGAGCAACTCTTCGAGCAGGGAAAGGCAATCGGGGGACAGCGCGGCGGTGATCCCGCTCAAATGGATCAGCGATGCGTTGTCCAGCAACGAGGAGACTGCAGGGTTCGAAAGAGTGTCCGGTCCCATGGCCGAAGCCGCTGATCCTTGCCGGTAGTACAGGACTGAACTGCCGCCGTCGGGGTCCGACTCCTGGGCCGGCACCTTGACGTAGAGGCCGGTGGGCCGCTCGGCGTCGACCTCCACTCCGGTGACTCCCACGCCGTGGTCGCGGAGGTCGTTGAGGATGCGGGTGCCGAAGCCGTCGTGCCCGACGCGGCTGACCCAGTGGGTCTGCAGGCCCATGGCGGCAAGGCCCATGGCGACGTTGGATTCCGCACCGCCGATCCCGCAGTGAAGCTCGGAGGCCATGTGCAGGGGAACGGCTTGGGCGGGGGTCAGCATCGCCATCGTTTCGCCGACACATACAGCTGAAAGCACTCGTTCTCCCATGGTTCGCGCGCTTCGCAGCGGCCTTGACTCTCGATCCGCCACCATGTTAGACATATCACCATCAGGTTTGCAACCAGCGTTGCAAAATACGCAACGCAAGCATAAGCAGCCCACAACGCAGCTTCAACGCCGCAGCACCGCGAAGGGAATCAACGCGTGGACACTTCCGAAGCCATCTCGGCAACCGCCGTGGCAACCTTGGCCGACCGTCGGCTCGACTGGCATCACAAGGCCATTCCCGCCAACGCCAACGGGACCACGCACGCAGAATTCCTCCGCGAAAAGCACACGCTCGCGGACCTCCAGACTCCGCTGCTCACGCTCGATGCGCAGGCGCTCGCCGCCAACGCCGACCGGCTGGCGCAGTGGTGCGCCGAAAGGGGCGTACTGCTCGCTCCCCACGGCAAGACCACGATGTCGCCGCAACTCTGGACGGAGCAGCTCAACCGCGGGGCGTGGGGCATCACGCTGGCCAACTTCGCGCAGCTTCGGGTGGCCCGGGAGTTCGGCGTTCAGAACCTGCAACTCGCCAACAGCCTCACCGATCCGCAGGCTATCCAGTGGGTCGCCGACCAGGACTCCGCCATCCTCTCGTGGGTTGACTCCGTCGAGACTGTCGCCTTGATCGAGCGGACGCTTGCGGGAACCGGGGCGGTGCTGGATGTCTTGGTGGAACTCGGAGCGCACGGTGGCCGGACGGGTGCCCGTGGCGTGGACGCCGCGATGGACGTTGCCCGTGCCGTGCATGCCGCCGAGCACCTCCGTTTGGTGGGGGTCAGCGGCTATGAAGGCTCGCTCGCGCACACCGCGGACGACGCCGGCCTGGCCGCTGTCCGCGGGTATCTCACCAACATGCGGCTGCTTCACGAGGAACTTCTGGCAGCCGGCATGTACGGCTCGGGTTCCGTGTTCATCACCGCCGGCGGCAGCGCCTACTTCGACGACGTCGTCACCGTTCTCGCCCCGGCCATCAGCACCGGAGCCGAAACCGGAGGACCGTCAGTGGATTTGATGATCCGCAGCGGCGCCTACATCATCCACGACGACGGCTTCTACCGCGGAATCTCGCCGTTCTCCCGCGTCGGCGATCAGCCGTTCCACGCCGGAATGTACGGCTGGGCGCGGGTTGTTTCGCAGCCTGAGCCGGGACTGGCGATCCTCGACGCCGGCAAGCGCGACCTCCCCTTCGACGAAGGTCTTCCGGAGCCGCAACTCCTCGGTCCGGTCCTCGGCGGAGCCATGGAGCCCTTGGCTGGAGCCGAAATTACGTCGGTCAATGACCAGCATTCCTTCATGACCTACGACCCGCACACCACCACAGTCCGCCCCGGCGACGTGGTCCGGCTGGGCCTGTCCCACCCGTGCACAGCGTTCGACAAGTGGACCGTCATCCCGGTCCTTGCCGACACCAACAGTGACCAGACCGTCGTCGACCTCATCCATACCTTCTTCTAGGACTCCCCATGAAGACCCTCATCAGCAACGCCACCCTGGTGGACGGAACCGGAGCGGACCGCCGTGCCGCCGACGTCCTGTTGGACGGCGCGGTGATTGCCGCCGTCGTCGACGCCGGTAGCCTCACCGCAGGAGACGCGGACCGCGTCATCGATGCCACGGGCTTGGTCCTGAGCCCTGGGTTCATCGACATGCACGCGCACTCGGACCTGCAACTGCTGGTCAACAAGAACCACTACGCGAAGCTCAGCCAAGGCGTCACCACGGAACTGCTCGGCCAGGACGGGCTTTCCTATGCCCCGGTGGATGATGCCACGCTTGCCGGTGTCCGGGAAAAGATCGCGGGTTGGAATGACAATCCTGCGGACTTTGACTGGAATTGGCGGACCGTGGGGGAGTACCTCGATCGACTGGACACCGAGGACGAGGGGCCCGATGGCGTGACCGGCCGCATTGCCACCAACGCCGCGTACCTCGTACCGCAGGGAACCGTCCGCGCGATGGTGATGGGCTTCGCCGAGGGTGACCCGACGCCGCAGCAACAGCAGCAGATGCAGGACGTCATCCGGACCGCCATGGAGGAAGGCGCCGTGGGCATGAGTTCGGGGCTGACCTACACGCCGGGAATGTACGCGCAGACCGAGGAACTCGCCGGACTGTGCCGCGTCGTTGGCGAACTTGGCGGCTTCTACGCACCCCACCACCGTTCCTACGGCAAGGGTGCCCTGGGTGCCTACGCCGAGATGATCTCCCTGAGCCGCGATACCGGCTGCGCCCTGCACTTGTCCCACGCCACCATGAACTTCGCCGAAAACAAGGGCCGCGCCGGGGAACTCCTGGACCTCATCGACGAAGCGCTGGAGCAGGGCGTCGACATCACCCTGGACACGTACCCCTACCTTCCCGGCGCCACCACCCTTTCGGCGATTCTCCCGAGCTGGGCGTCATCCGGCGGAACCGAAGCCACCTTGGCCCGCCTGGCCGACCCCGAAACCCGCGCCCGTATCCGGGAAGCCGTCGAGATCTACGGTTCCGACGGCTGCCACGGCGTAGTGGCCGAATGGGACACCCTGGAAATCAGTGGCGTCCAGAACCCGGCACTTACGGGATTCGTGGGCAAGACCATCAAGGATATTGCGGCTGAAAGCGGCCAAGAGGCGTTTGATGTCTTCACTCAGATCCTCACCGAAGACCGCCTCGGCACAGGCATCCTGCAGCACGTTGGCCATGAGGAAAACGTCCAGGCCATCATGAAGCACCGCACCCACACGGGTGGCAGCGACGGGCTCCTGGTCGGTGCCAAGCCGCACCCCCGCGCCTGGGGCACGTTCCCGCGCTACCTCGGCCACTACTCCCGCGACCTAGGTCTCCTCAGCCTCGAAGAAATGGTCCACCACCTCAGTGGCCGGCCCGCCGCGCGACTCAAGCTCCACAACAGGGGACTGGTCCGCGAGGGGTTCGCCGCCGACGTCGTACTTTTCGATCCCGAAACCATCCGCGATACCGCCACGTTCCAGAATCCCCGCCAAGCCGCCAGCGGCATCCAGTACGTGTTCGTCAACGGCACGGCAGCGATCGACGGCGGCCAGCCCACCGGAGCGCGCGCCGGCCGTGCCCTCCGCCGCCATAGTGATGGCCTCACCAGAGAAGGACAACAATGACCCCCCAGGAATTCGTCCAGCAGCTCGAAACCGACCGCACGCTTGCAGTGGTCCGGGCTCCCTCCATCACCGACGCCGCGGACCTGTGCCGGGCGTTGGCCGAGGGCGGCATCCGCAGCGTGGAGCTTACGTTCACCACGCCCGATGCTCTCAGGCATGTTCAGCGCGCGGCGGAGACCGCAGCGGACCATGGTGCCGCCGTCGGAATCGGCACGGTGATGACTGCGGACCAAGCCCGCGCAGCCATCGACGCCGGTGCGCAGTTCCTGGTGACGCCCGGACTCCGGCCTGAAGTCGCGGCGGTTGCCGCGGCGGCCGGCATCCCGTTCAGCCTCGGCGCGATGACGCCCACGGAAGTGGCTCAGGCGCTGGACCTCGGCTCGGACGTCGTCAAGATTTTCCCCGCCCGACAGCTCGGACCGGCGTATCTGAAGGATCTGCAGGGGCCCTACCCGGGCATCCGCCTGCTTCCTTCCGGGGGCATCGACGCCTCCAACGCCAAGAGCTACCTCGACGCCGGTGCTGCCGCAGTCTGCTGCGGCACCAGCGTGGTCCCGCCCGCGGCAGTCGCTGCCGGCGATTGGGCAGACATCGCGGCACGTGCCGCAGCCTTCACCAGCACCCTCAAGTAGGACTCACCAAGAAAGAAACGCCCATGAATGAATTCCTTGAATGGCTGCGGCACGACACCGCCGGCCTGCTCCTCCTGGCAGGCGCGGGCATCGCGTTGCTGCTGTTCCTGATCATCAAGGTCAAGCTCGAGCCGTTCATCGCCCTGGTGGGAACCGGTGTGATCGTGGCACTGGTAGGCGGTATCTCGGTGGAGGCCCTGGTGGGTTCGGCCACCAAGAGCAGCGACGCCCTGATTGAGAAGGGCTTCGCCGGAATCCTTGGCCACATCACCGTGATCATCGGCCTTGGTACCGTCCTCGGAGCCATCCTCGAGCGGTCCGGTGGTGCCGAAGTGCTGCTTGGCAGGCTGGTGAAGATCTTCGGCGAGAAGGGCACTCCGCTCGCGATGGGCATCACCGGCTTCGTGCTGGGTATCCCGGTGTTCTTCGACATCGGCATCTTCGTGCTGGCGCCCCTGGTCTACGTCGCTGCGATCCGTGGCGGCAAGTCACTGGCGCTTTATGCCCTGCCGCTGCTGGCCGGTTTGTCCGTGACGCACGCTTTCCTTCCCCCGCACCCCGGTCCGGTTGCTGCCGCAGGTTTGTTCCACGTGGACCTCGGCTGGATCATCCTCATGGGCCTCATCTGCGGTATTCCGGCCTGGTTCGCGTCCGGTATTTTGTGGGGCACGTACATCGGCAAGCGCGTGATGGTGTCCGTTCCGGAAGACCGGATCGTCCCCGAAGCCGACACCGCGCGTGGTCATGAGCCCTCCATCGGCCTGGTGCTGCTGGCGATCGGCCTGCCCATGATCCTTATCCTCGGCGGCACGTTCGGCAACATCTTCGCGCCGGCTGGAACCTTCCGGGACATCCTCCAGTTCTTCGGCAACCCGGCCATCGCTCTGACCGTGGCCGTGCTGCTTGCCATGTGGCTGCTGGGTATCCGCCGCGGCATGACCTCTGCTGAGCTCAGCGAAATCACGGGTTCCTCGCTGCGTCCGGTGGGCATGATCCTGTTGGTGGTTGGTGCAGGTGCGTTCTTCGGAGCGGTCCTGTCTGCCACGGGCGTCGGCAAGGCCGTGGCCGATTCACTGTCCCAGGCGGGCCTGCCAATCATCCTCTCCGCGTTCGTCATCAGTGCCGGCATGCGTATAGCCCAGGGCTCGGCCACAGTGGCGATCGTGACGACCGGTGGCATCCTCGCGCCAAGCCTGGCCTCGGGATACTCCCAGCCGCAGCTCGCGTTGATCGTGGTGGCCATTTCCTCGGGCTCGATCATCGCCAGCCACGTCAACGACGGCGGATTCTGGATCATCTCCAAGTACTTCAACATGTCCGTGAAGGACACCCTGAAGACCTGGACCGTCCTGGAAACCGTGCTGTCCCTGGTGGGCTTCGGGATGGCGGCATTGCTGTACACCTTCGTCAGGTGACCTGCCGGCACCCAGGCCGGGTGCCGGCGTCGTGAGCTTGTACCGTCGCGACCCACATTGAAAACCACAACGGCCCCGACACGCCTGTAACAAGGCGTGTCGGGGCCGTTTCGTGTGTCAAAGAAGGTGGGGCGGCACAGGCCAAAACCGAGGTTAAAACAAAGAGCTCCGGAGTGCGTTATTGGGGGATACGCACTCCGGAGCGGTCTTTGGACAGGCGCTTTCGCTTCCTGCACTCATCACTCTACGTGGCATCGGAGCCCATTGCCACCACCTTGAATAAGTACTTTCGCTTTAGTTTTTCCGGGCCGCTTCCTGGCGCTTTTTCTGGGGCACAATCAGGACCGGCCGGCGCTGGTGATGGCTGAGCCATGCAGCCACCGAGCCGTTGAGAGCCTCGGAAATGCGGTGTCCCAGGCCCGGCTCCGGCGAGCCCACAATGATCATGGAGGCGTTGATGTCCGAGGCCAGCCGGCCCAGTGCCCGGGCGGGGTCGCCGGCCAACAACCGCAGGGTCCAATCGGCCGTACCGCCGTCCATGGCTTCGGCTATGACCTTCCCCAGGTCTCCCCGGACGGCGTCCACCTCGGCGTCGTCCTTTTCCGGGTGCAGCGACATCCGGTGGGTCTCACGGGACGGATCCCACTCCACCAGGTAACTGGCCTCGTCGACGTAGGCGCACACCAGTGGCACACCGAGTTTTTCGGCGAGGGTCCGGGCCGTCTGCAGCACCTCCACGTGCTGGTCCGGAAGGACTCCCACCACCAAGGGAATGGGGCCGCTGAAATCCTCTTCAGCCATACCCTTATTGTTGCGCCGCAGGGGGCTGTTGAACAGGTCGTTTGCTACCCAACTGGGGGACAGATAACGCTCCACCCAAGCCTCATTGGGACGTTTGCTGTCCCCTACTTGGGCGGCGCGGTTGGGGCGGGCTTGTTCCACGTCAGCCGCACCTTGAAGTTGGATGCAGTGCTGGCAGAGGCTATGAAGGCCCCGGCCTCGGCATGCAGGTCGATCCCGAACTCCACACTGAGCTCGTCCGGGCGGTTTTCGAGGCTCAGGAGTTCGTCGATCACACCCTGCACTGCCGGCCGGACCTGCTCAAGCGCCCGTTGGAACGTCTGCTGGGCCCTCGCGAAAACCCCCGAATGATCGGCCGCGTGGTCGCCACCCCTGGTCACCAGGCTCCCGGCCCCGCTGGCCACCTCCACAACTACCGTGCCGCCGTCGTCGGTGGTGAACTCAACCAGCCTGCTCATTTGCCGGTCCTTTCTGCTGAACGAGCACCGAGGCGGCGCGCTTCGACCAGGAACCCCACGCCTGCCGCGCAAAGCACCGCAAGTTGTATCAGGGCAAAGTACGCGTGGGTCCGGTACCAGGACTCCAGGAACACGCCTTTGTCCTGGACCCAGACCAGCGGTACGGACACGGTGGCGTACAGCAGCAGCCATCCCATCAGCCTGGATTGCCCGGTGCGCAGGGCCAGGATTCCCGCCCACAAACCGAAGCCCGCGTGAACGAAACTGAACACGACGCTTGTCAGTTCCACGGCGTAGTTCAGGCCCGACAACCCAAAGACCGCACCGGAGACGACCACTCCGGCCATCACAAGCCTGCCCATGACGGAGCGGTCGGGAAGGCCTGCGACGGCGAGCAGCAGGTATCCCAAGGGGGCCACCAGGCCGTAGACAATCCGGAGGGAGGCATCGCCGCCGCTCTCGTACCAGTAGTTGTCATCGAGCCACAGGAAGTAGACGGCAAAGCCCACTCCCAGGCCGCCAGCCACCGCCAGCGCGGCTCCGCCCCAGGCGAGGGGAACGGTCTTGAACGGCTGCGGCATGGAGGCGGCCGGTCGCGGCCGGGTGACGGTGGGGCCGGAACCGCCAACGTTCGACGCCGGGACGCCAGCCAGCGGCGCGGCGCGCGGTGAGGTGGGGCTCGGGTTGGACGCCGGTCGTGTGCCCGAAGGGGCCGTCCGGGGTGGTGGCGGTGGCTGGTAGACGGCCGTGTACGAGCCCTGCTCTGTTCCGGAGTTCGCCGGAGCGGGGGCTTCTTTTGGCTTGGTCTTCTCGATTTCGGCCCGTGCTGCAGTTGCCAGCCCACCGGGATCGGCCGCAGCCGGGTCCAGTGAAGACAGCTCACGGGAGACATCGAGAACTGCCTGCCACGAACACTGGGAGGAGTGGTACCGCAGTTCGCCCTCCAGATCGGCGAGACGTTGCTTTCTTTCGCAGTCCTGTTTCCGGGCCGCGGCATCGGGATACTCGGGATCGTCCAGGACCAGGGCGAAACCGTCCGCAGCCGCCAACCAGTCGCCGGATTCTTCCGCCTGGCGGGCCTCGCGGTAGATGCGGGCAAGTTCCAGGCGTTTGCGGGCAGCGTCTCGTTGGTTTGCTGCGTCCCGGTAGCCGGGTTCCAATGTCAGTAGGTCCTCAAACAGTTCCACGGCCTGGTCGAATCGCCGCGCACGCAGTTCCGCAGTTGCCTGCACATACAACGCCCTCAACTGGGCGCGTTTCATGGCTTGGTCTGTGTTCGCTTGTGTACCTGCAGCAGCCTGACCGCCCGAGGCCGCGGCCGCCGTCGTACCTTCAACTGAAGCCGGGACGCGCGGGGAGCCCTTCAACGTGAAAAGTTGCGTGGATCCGCCCCGGACGTAGAGGGCCGGGGTGACCCATTCGAGTGTGCCGTCCGGGCTGGCCATCACTGAGATCCGGCCGATGCGGGCGGCCTCGTCAACGGTGCGGCCGTTGGCGATCGCGGCGTAGAAGCCGTGGGAGAACGCGATTGCGGCGTAATCGCTGATGGCGAATTGCATCGCGGCGACGGCACCGATTCCGCTGCGGACCAGGGCCGAGGCGGTACCGGAGAAGAGGTCGGTCTGGCCCATTTCGCCCGAGGAGCACGAGTTCAGCACCACGAGCCGCGGGCGCGGGGCGGCTACGCTCAGCAACGCCATCAAACGCACGGCGCGGACCATTGCGGCGCGGCCGTCCTGCCCCACCAGGGCGATGCGGCCCTCGTCCGTCCGGGAGTCATAGTCGCCGTGGCCAACGAAGTGGACTACATGCCAGGGGCCTGCGAGGAGCATCGATTGCACGTCATCCCACGTGCCGCTCCTGGTCCACACCAGTTCAACGCGGCCCTCCGACGCCGGTCCTGCAAGTGCCCTGCCCAGGTGTTCCTTTTCGGCCGCGACATCCAAGGCCGGCAGATCCCGGGGTGAGGCCACGATGCCCAGGATGCGCAACGGCGGGGCCACATCCAAGGGATTGAGGTTGTAGTCGGGGGCGGGCACATGCCGCAGCAAGGGCTCGGTCTGGCAAAGGTAGGTCTCGGTTTCGGGGTCGAACAGGGTTTCCCACGGCATCGTCGCCAACTCGGGGGCCGCCAGCCGGAGGACAACCCTGAGCTGCTGGCCCGCGTGCTGGGCAGCACCCAAACTGGCCCGGTAGGTCCCGTAGACCTCCCGGGTGAAGAGCGCTTGGAACAGTTCCTGGCCGACTTCGCGGACTGCCACTTCCGCTACCGGAAGCGTGCGGCGGGCGGCGACGGCGGACGCCAGAACTGTCGCTTCAAGCTGCGGAAGCCGGTCGATGATCCCGTCCACGTCCAGGGCGAAGATGCCGGACGCGTGCCCGCCCGCCGGTGCGCGAACCACGTGCACCGTATATTCGCCGCGTGCAGAGCCGGTATCGATTTCCAGCTCGATGTCACAGTCCATCGCGGGTCCCTCGTGCGACGGGCGGCCGGCAGCCGGAAACGGCGTGCCGGAGTGCCCTTAGGACTAGATTGGCCCTACATCCGGCTGCTTACAAGCCTTATCGGTGGACCCTTGAAGACGCCACGGCCCCGGCCTACCGTTAATTCGACGGATCCGACGGAAGGTGGTCCCGCGGTGGAAATCTACATGTGGTGGCTTGATCTGCACCTGGACAGCAAGGAATGGCTGCGCGAGAACCTGCGGGTGGAAGAACTGCCACTGCAGGTCCTGCAACACATCGCCGAGGCCGGCGGACCCCACCCGGACAAAGTGAGCGGCGTATTGACCTCGGCCGATTGGGACTTCATCCAGACCCAGTCGGAGTTCGTGGACTGACTGTCCTTACTTCGCGGGTGTCCACGCCAGTGCCGGCCCCAACTTTTCTGCGATGTCCGTGAGGATCTGTACGTAGTCCTCGTGCTCAAAGCTGAACGGCAATGCGAACGCCACCTCGTCCACCTCCTGGAAGCCCAGGTGCGCGTAGAGTTGCCCGGCGATCTCTTCGCTGCTGCCGATGAGGTCCTGAGCGAACATCATGCGCTTTGGTCCCTGGGGCGCGCTGGTGCGGGGTGTTCGCTCGTCAACGTAACGCTGGTACTTTTCCCGCTGAGCGCTTGATGCCGAATCCGTGGGGATCACCACCAGGCCCTGTGAAACCCGGGCCGGCCTGCGGCCCGCCGTTGCTGCGGCGTCCCTGAACGCCCGGATCTGGCGTTGCTGTACGGCGGCGAAGTCCGGTTCTTCATCCGGTCCGGGGAAGACGACGCTGCTGGAGAGCAGGTTGAAGCCGTTCTCTCCGGCCCACGTTGCAGACTTCAGGCTCGCTGCTCCGTACCAGAGCCGTTCCCGCAACCCGGCAGAGTGCGGTTCCACGCGGTTTGAGAACTCCTCCACAACGCCCTGTTTACCCGAAAACTCCCGAACTTTTTCGCCCGCGACCAGCCGGGCAAAGCGGTCCACGCGGGTGTAACTGAAGTCCTCGGTATCTGCCGAATCCGGATACAGCTCGTGTTTGACGGTGTCATAGTGCATCGGTTCACCTACGCTGACGCCCGGGTTGACCCGACCCCCGCTGAGCAGGTCCACCGTGGCCAGGTCTTCGGCAAGCCGCAAAGGGTTTTCCCAGCCCAACGGCGTTACTGCCGTGCCCAGTTCAATCCGGGACGTCCGCTGGCTGGCCGCCGCCATCACCGCGACGGGCGACGAGATGCCGAACTGCAGGTGGCGGTGGCGCAGCCAGGCACTGTCGAATCCCAGGCGCTCGCCGAGTTCAATAATGTCCAAGGTTGAGCGGTGGCCCGCAGCAGGATCCGCCGGGTCAAACAGCCCGATGGTAAGGAATCCAAGCTTGCGGAGCGGGCGGTCTGGGGTAGGCATGGCTTCCTTCTCTGTCGGGCGGCGCTAAGGCCCAGCCTATGCGCTGGTTCTTACGACGACGGCGGGAGGTTACCTTGTGTGTTCGCCGCGCCCCTGGACGAGCAGGTTACGCGCAGTTGGCGACAGGAGCGGGGTGCGGGATGACAGGCTGCGTGCCCGTATCCGTGGTGACGTAGGCCGGGACGACGATCGGTTCCGCCTCGACGACTGCGTCAGGTTGCTGGTTGCGCATCCTCAGCAGGGCGACCGCTGAGATGAGGAACCACGCCACGTTGGTGGCCACCGAGGGCCAGGCTCCGTGGAGCGTGCCGTTGATGATGAAGGCGCAGGAGCCAAAAAGGTTCGCGGCCTGGAACGTGGTGCCCGGCTTGATCCAGCCCATGGACACCGTCATGTAGGCGCAAAGCATCGCTGCAGCACCGGCCCAACCGGTAATTTCCCAGAGCAGCTCCATCGGGTGTCCTCTCTCATGTCCAGGCAGCCAGCTCGGAGGCAGGCCGGATGACGAATAACTTCAGGGGTGTTTTCTGCTGTTTACAGAGACCGTATCCTCAGAGCGAAGAGCGGCTATGCCTAAATTCTGAGGGAAAGCTACCTTTAGTTCAATTGCATTATTCTGAAGGCCGTATTTAGAATCGCTGAACATGGAAATGGACCCTCGTCGCCTGCTGGTTCTCCTCGCCGTCGCCCGTACCGGCGGGGTCCTCGCGGCTGCTGATGAGCTGCGGATTACGCCGTCGGCGGTGTCGCAGCAACTCACCAAATTGGAGAGCGAAGCAGGCCAGGCGCTGCTTCTCCGAACGCCCAAAGGCTCGGTCCTGACGCCCGCCGGGCTGGCGATGGCGGAGGCAGGGGAGGAGATAGAGCGCGCACTGAATGTGGCGCGGTCCCGCGTGCAGGGACAGGCTGAGGTTGCCGGCGTGGTGCGGGTGGGCGGATTCACCAGCTTCATGCGGACTGTGGTGATCCCGCGGCTTCCCGAATGGCGCATCCAGTACCCCCAGCTCCAGATCCAGCTGGTTGAGGACGCCTTCCCGGCGCTTATGCGGCTGTTCCGTCAACGCCAGCTGGATGCAGTGGTGGTCGAACACGATTCCACCACTTCGAACCAGCGTCCCCTTGCCGCTGGAATGGTGGAAGAACCCCTGCTGGATGAGCCATGGAAGCTGGTGGTTCCGGCAGGGTCGCTGCTGACCACCGACAACCTGGACCTCAGCCGTTTGCCCCTCCCGTGGCTGGGGGTCGAGCCATCAGCGGCCAACATTGCCGTCCTCGGGCGCCTCCGCCATTCCACAGGAGCCCAGATCGAGACGATTCACCAGTACCAGGACACGCTTACCGCCCTGGCGTTGGTAGCCGCGGGCGAGGGCGTCGCGATCGTTCCCACCTTGGCTCTGACGGGCGTGGTCCAGGATCAGGTGGACATTCTGGATGTCCCGGGATTGGGGACCAGACACATTGCCCTTCGCCGGTTCGACCGACGGCGGCCAACAAGCCTTCCCTTGGACACCGTGGCCCGCCTCCTGCGGGAATCGGCGGCGGCCTTTGATACGAGGTCGACTTCGTGACGGGTCCCCTGGGACTGTCAGCCTACTGGGTGTCCATGGGAGCAGTGCGTTTCCCCCGGCGCGATCTCATGCCCCTGGATGCATGTGCGTTCCGGCGGGTGGTGATCATCATGCCGGCGGATGAAGATACTGCTGGCGGTTCCCTCCACGCCTGAGTCTTCGCGCCTGAGCCACTCGCCGAAGCGGGTTCTGTGTTCTTTGCTTTCACTTTGGTGATCCGGTTTTTCGTGCCCGAATGGATCCTTGGTCATGGCAACCACGCCCCTTCCGCCAGGTTTTGTTGCCATCAGCACAACAATTTTAGGATCACTCCGGCAGCACTGAAAGACCTTGTTGGAGGGCAGTCCCGACCCACCCGCTGCGAGTGGGCCGGGACGCTTTGACCTAGTTCAGCGCCGGGGTGTCCTTCGGGATGACGCCGGAACCGTACAGGTTGGTGGCGAGGTCCTGGAGGGCGCGCAGGGCGACCCGCTGCGTAAACGGCCCGTAGGACACACGCGCTACGCCGAGTTCTTGAAGTTCGGCGGCCGGCAACGCTCCGGGAGCGCCGATCACGGAGAGCTTGCCGCGGCCGAGGCCTTCAACGAGGGGCTCGATGGTCTCACGGTTCAGTGCGCCCGGGACGAAAACCAGAGCGGCACCGGCGTCGAGGAAGGCCCGGCCCCGCACGATGGCGTCGTCGATGCTTTCCCTGACCGGACGGTCACCGCCGCGGACGATGGCGTCAGTCCGGGCGTTCAGCTGGAAGGCAATGCCCTCGGCGTTGGCGGCGTCAATGATCGCCTTCACGCGGGCAACTGCTTCGTCGAACGGCCGCAGGCGGTCCTCGACATTGGCCCCCACCACTCCGATGCCAATAGCGCGACGGATGGTTTCGGCCGGGTCCTCATATCCGTCGTCGAGATCTGCAGTGACCGGGAGGTCAACAGCGTTGACGATCCTCTCCACACCGCTCAGCGCCACATCCAACGGCATGGTTCCGTCCTTGTACCCAAAGGCGGCTGCGATGGAGTGTCCTGCCGTGGCAATGGCCTTCGTCTGCGGGAGCGCGGCCACGGCGGTTGCACTGACGGCGTCCCAAACATTAACGACACTCAGGATCTCAGGTGCCTCATGAAGGGCCTTCAGTTGTTCCGCGCGGGCTTCGATGCTTGCTTCTGTCATGGTTGTCTCCGTCATCCTCGGTTGGGAGTTGGTGCCATGTTCAGCCTAGACGCAAGGAACGCCGCCACCACCAGCACCACGGCACTGGCAAGGAATGTGCTTTCAAAGCCGAGCGAGTCGAACAGGATCCCGCCAAGAGTGGACCCCAGGGCGATGCAGGTCTGGACCACGGCCACCATGAGCCCGCCGCCTTGTTCGGCGTTGTGGGGCATCGCTTGCGCTACCCAGCTCCACCAGCCCACCGGAGCCGAGGTCCCCAACAGGCCCCAAAGGGCCAGCAGAAGAACGACGACGGCGAACACCGCACCCAGCGGTACGAGGGCAACCGCAATGAGGGCCATGACGGCGGGAATCACCATGAGCGTCCGCTGCAGCCCGGGTCCCAGGAAACGGCCGATGAGGAGTGTCCCGGCAAATCCGGACACACCCATGACGAGGAGAACAATGGAAACAACGGCCACTTCCACATGGGTGACGGTTTCCAGGAAGGGCCTGATGTAGGTGAACAGGATGAACTGCCCCATGAAGAAAGTCCCGCAGGCGGCCATGCCCCACGCGACAGTGCGGTTCTTGAAAGCGTTGAAGATCGCGAGGATGTCGCGGGCTTTGGTCCTGGTGGCCGGTGCTTCCAGGGACGGCAGGGACATCCAGAGCCACATCACACATGCCGCGGAGACTGGCACGAGACAGAGAAACGCTCCCCGCCATCCGATGAAGGAGCCCAAGTAGCTGCCAAGAGGCGCTGCCAGAACGGTGGCCAGGGCGTTGCCTCCGTTGACTATCGCCAGAGCGCGGGGAACCCGCGACGGAGCGACCAGCCGGATCGCCGTGGCCGCGGACATTGACCAGAATCCGCCGATGACCACCCCAATGGCCGCCCGGCCCGCCATGAAGGGCAGGTAACCTGGCGCCAGCGCTATCAGGGCTCCCGAGGCACCCATCAGGGCGGCCAGGCCGATCAGCAGCGTGCGCCGGTTCATCCTTCCGGTCAGCGTGGAAATCGAAAGACTTGTGAGGACGGCGAACAGGCCCGATATCGCGATTCCCTGTCCCACCAGCCCTTCGGAAACCTGAAGATCCCGGGCCATGGGAGTCAGGAGGCTGACGGGCATGAATTCGGAGGCGACGACGGCGAAGGCCCCGAAGGACATGGCGAACACACCTCCCCAGCGGCTCACCGGGTTATTGCTTACGGGGTTTCCGGGCACTTCTACGGGCACCACCGTGGGTGTATCTGCTGACATGGATTGGCCTCTCAGGTGAACGACTGGATTCATCGGACCACGGCCTTGGGGACAGGTGGGAGGCTCCGGTTATACAGGTTCCAACAGAACCTCTCACCACGGGTCGGCGAAGTCGTAACGTGGTGGGCATGGACAATCGGTCGGAAGTGCGGGAGTTCCTGATGTCCCGCCGCGCACGCATCACCCCTGAGCAGGCAGGCATCGAAGTTTTCGGGATCCGGCGCCGGGTCACGGGCCTTCGCCGTGATGAAGCGGCACGTCTGGCTGGCGTCAGCGTCGACTACTACATCCGCCTGGAACGGGGAAACCTCTCCGGTGTTTCGGACAGCGTGTTGGATGCCATCGCCGGGGCGTTGCAGCTGGACCGCGCGGAGACCGAGCACCTTTATGACCTTGCCCGGACAGCAAACAGGGGAGTTCGGACCAAGGTGAAGAAGGCCGTCCACATTGTCGATCCGGCGCTGCAGTACTTTTTGGACTCCATCACGGGCGCGCCGGCTCTTATTTCGAACCACCGTATGGATGTGGTCGCGGCGAACGCCTTGGGTTATGCCATGTACTTCGACCTTTTCCGGAGCAGTGCCGGGCCGGCGAACCATTCCCGGTTCATCTTCCTGGATCCCAGGGGGCGGGAGTTCTACCCGGACTGGAACCGCGCAGCCAACACCAATGTGGAGATCCTTCGCCGCAACGCAGGCCGCTTCCCACACGACAAAGCCATCGCCGAGCTCGTGGGCGAATTGTCCATGCGGAGCGAGGAGTTCCGCACTTTGTGGGCCGCGCACAACGTCAGGCGCCACAGATCGGGGATGAAGAATTTCCACCACCCTGTGGTCGGTCCCCTGGAACTGACGTATCAACAACTTGAACTCGACGAGGACACCGGCCTTCACGTCACCGTCTACCCGGCAGTTCCCGGAAGCGCAAGCGAAGAAGGCCTGAAGCTGCTGGCGTCATGGGCAGCCACGGAGAATGTCGTCGAAAAAGCCAGCACCCGCTAAGGAGCAATCATGAAGTATACGAAAAGCGGTGGCCAGACAGCCGCTGGACCCGGGGAATGGTTCACCGGAACTGTGCAGATCGACAGCATCAGGACCCCGGATGAGCAATCAGCTGTGGGTTGCGCCCACGTCCGGTTCGCTCCGGGCGCCCGGACTGCCTGGCATCATCACCCCAAAGGCCAGACGCTGTACGTAACCGACGGCATAGGGCTGGTGGCTACGCGGGGCGGCGGGATTCAACAGATCCGTCCCGGCGATGTGGTCTACATCGAACCCGGCGAGGAGCACTGGCACGGTGCCACCCCTGACCGGTTCATGGCACACGTCGCGATGCAGGAAGCGGACAAGAACGGCGACGTCGTCACCTGGCTCGAGCACGTCTCTGATGAGGACTACATGGGCTGAGCGGAGGGCCTGCTAAACGTTGACCTGGTAATTGAGTGACAGGTCCGCGGCATTGACACCACGGATCCCCCAGTTCACCCGCGGAGTCTCCGTGATGGTTATCTCCACGCTGTGCGGCTTGATTCCTGCTTCGGATTCGATCCGTTCGAACAGGTCCGCGATGAGGTTGCGTTTTGCCTGCTCTGTTCTGCCCTCGAACATGGAGATCTCGATGATTGTGTAGTCTCCGCCCCGGTCGTCCGGGTGGATGAAGTCAACGTCCGAGAGTGAAATGAAACGTTGAAACTTCTTTTCAGGTGGATAGTCGAGGGTCGTCACTATTGCCCCATGAATCGCAGAGGAAAGGGCCTCGCGGCGTTGTTCGATTGAGCTTCTGTGTCCATAGACAATGACCTGTGCCATGGGCGCATTGTACTCAAACGGCAACTCCACGAGCGCAAGGGCCGCCGTCCGGGTCCGGTTAACGTGTGGATTCAAAAAGGCAAACGATTGGTCCGACTTTCCGCCGCGTCGTGTTTCGCCCATTCTTCACTTGGCCTTTAGGCTGGCCGATGAATGGGGGGATCCATGTTGGATTTATTTAGCTTGAAATTGGCGTTGGCCGTGGTCACGCTGACATTGTGGGTGCTTTTCTTGGGGTCGTACCGGAGAACCCGCTCTCTTTACAGTTCCTACTGGTCCGCGGCCCTCGGATGTTGGCTGGCCGGCATTGGGGCGTACTTGTTGAAGGAAACCGAATGGAGCAGGGCGGCCGTCCCTTTCGGCAACGCATTGTTGGTGGCGGGAGCATTCGGTGTGTGGGCGGGGTTCCGATCCCTCAGAAGTTTGAAGACGCCGCTGTGGCTGCTTCTGGCCGCCCCGGCGGTCACCGCCGTCGCAGCTTTCTCTGAGGTGACCCCCGACGGCGAGTGGCGGGGCGTGCTGGTCTACTTCGCCCTGATGGGGGTCGGGATGGCGCTGGCCGCGCGCGAACTCGCGCTGTTGAAGTCACAGGCTTCCCAAGCCCACAAACCATTGTTGGTCGTCGCGGTCGCCCTTGTGGCTTACTTCGGTTGCCGGATTGTGGCATACGCCGTTGAGGGGCCGGACAGCGAAATCCTCAGCACGCTCTTTGCCCCGGCGGTGACGTGCTTGCTGCTGATCATGCTGTTGGTCCTGGTTTCATTCAGCATGACTGCGCTCAATAACCATCAGCTCATTACGGTGCTCAACGAGCGGGCAATGCGCGACGGAATGACCGGTTTGCTGAATCGCCAAGCGTTCATGGAGTTGGCCGAGCGGGAACTCGCAGGGCTGCACAGGGCAGGGTTGTCTGCCGCCGTAATCCTGGCTGATCTTGATCATTTCAAGGCGGTCAACGATACCCACGGCCACGCCGCGGGGGACGCAGCAATCAGGGCCTTCGCGGCTGCGTGCAAGGGGACCCTGCGCAAGACCGATTTGGTGGCCAGATACGGCGGGGAGGAATTTGTCATCCTCCTTCCCGGCGCCGACGAAGTCAGCGCCGAGGCCATCACCACCGAGATCAGCACTCGGCTGGCAGCTGCGCAAGCCCCGCATGGACTTGCCTTCCCCACCGTCAGTTACGGAATCTCATCCACCCCGATTGCGGGACATGCGCTGGCACAGCTGATTTACACCGCTGACGGCGCTCTGTACCAAGCCAAGGCAGCCGGACGGAACCGCGCGTTTATTGCAGCAAGCCCCCTGGATCCGGAGACGGCACACGCCTGAACTGTCCCGGTGATTGCTGCCTCAGCACGCGATGACGTTGACCGCCAGGCCGCCGCGGGAGGTTTCCTTGTACTTGCTCTTCATGTCAGCGCCGGTCTCCCGCATGGTCTTGATGGCGGTGTCCAACGAGACGTGATGGATTCCGTCTCCGCGAAGGCTGATCCGTGCGGCGTTGATGGCCTTGTTGCTGGCCATGGCGTTGCGTTCGATGCAGGGGATTTGGACCAGTCCGCCCACGGGGTCGCACGTCAGGCCGAGGTTGTGCTCGATCCCGATTTCGGCGGCGTTTTCAACCTGCTGCGGGGTTCCGCCCAGGATTTCGCACAGTGCCCCGGCGGCCATGGAGCACGCGGACCCGACCTCACCCTGGCAGCCGACCTCCGCCCCCGAGATCGAGGCGTTCGTCTTGAAGAGGACACCGATGGCTGCCGCCGTCAGCAAGAACCGGACGACCTGCTCTTCAGAGGCACCTGGCGTGAACTTCATGTAGTAGTGAAGGACCGCGGGGATGATTCCGGCAGCACCGTTGGTGGGTGCGGTGACAACGCGCCCGCCCGTGGCGTTCTCTTCGTTCACGGCCAACGCGAACAGATTCACCCAGTCCACGGCGCGCAAAGGATCGTTCGCGTCGTCTTTGGTTTGCAGGTCGGCATACAGGCGGGGAGCACGACGGCGGACCATCAGGTTGCCGGGCAGGTGCTCTTCCGTGCGGCTGCAGCCGCGCGAGACGCACTCCTTCATCGTCTCCCAAATGCGGAGCAGTTCAGCCCGGGTGACCTCTTCGCTGCGCCAGGCGTTCTCGTTGGCGAGCATGATGTCGCTGATGGACAAGCCCTCGCGGTCACAGTGCGCAAGCAGCTCTTCGGCATTGCTGAAGGGGTAGCGCAGGCTGACGGTGTCCTGCTCCGTCTTTCCCACGGCGCCCTCATCCACCACGAAACCGCCGCCCACGGAGTAGAACACGCGCTCGGAGAGGAGGTTTCCTTCCCCGTCGAAGGCCTGGAAGCGCATGCCATTGGGGTGGGCGGGAAGCGATTGGCGCATATGCAGCACCACGTCTTTTGCCCGATTGAAGGAAACCATCCGGCGCCCGCCCAAGAGGATCTTCTTCGCCTCCGTAGCCTCGGCAACCATGTCGTCGGCAGCCATGGGGTCCACGCTCTCCGGGAGCTCACCCATGAATCCAAGGATCACGGCCTTGTCCGATCCGTGTCCCTTTCCAGTAGCCCCCAACGAACCGAACAATCCGGCGTAAACGCGATCAACGGCGTCGAGCTTTCCCTCCTGCTCCAGTCCCTGGACGAAGGTGTGGGCCGCGCGCATGGGTCCCACGGTGTGGGACGACGACGGGCCGATGCCGATGGAAAACAGGTCGAGGGCGCTCAATGCCATGGGATCCTCCAAGGGAGCAGGGGGCGGGTTCCCTTTCAACTCTGGGGGCCGTCGGCGCTCGCGTCCATCGGAAATAAGTGAAGGGACCTTCAAGCTGGGCTTAACGATTACGCCGTCGGCCGCGCGTTGGTGGCTATCCTGAGTTCCTCGAGGGCGGCGGCAATGGCCGGCGAGGCCTGGCTCGCGGCACGGTACAGGACGATGATGTTGCGGCCGCAGCTGGGATCAACGCGGCGTACCAGGAGGTCCTCCGTTTCCCGGCCAAGATTGAGTTCGCTCATCAGGGCAACCCCTAGCCCACCGCGGACCAAGCCCAAGGTGGCCATCAGGTTCCGGCAATGGGCGATGACCTTGGGGGTGAAGCCCGCCTCGCGGCAGGTCTGAAGCACGAACTGTTCAAAGACACTGCCTTCCTGGTCCAGGACCCAGCTTTCGTGGGCGTAGCCGGCGAGCTTTACAGGGGTACCAAGCTCCGGTGCGGCACGGTCGCGGGGGAGGACCAGAATGATCTCATCCCGCGCCAGGACGGTCTTCACCAAGCCCTCGTCCTGGATTTCGTGGAGGTCATCGACCACCGCGATATCAATATTTCCTGCCCGGAGTTGGGCCACGCTCTCGAATGGTTCAAGATCCGAAACAGTGAGGTCCAGCCCGGGGTAGGTGGCTTGGAGCGACATGGCAGCCGATGGAAGGACCGTGCTGCAAAAGCTCGGGAAGGCGCTGATCGCCAATCGTCCGCGGACGTCCGTCTGGAACTTCTTCAAGGTGGCTTCAGCGGCTTCAACCTCAGAGGCGATGCGGGCGAAATGCTCCACCAGCAACGCCCCCGCTTCGGTCAGCCGGACCTTCCTGCCAGTCCGCACCAGCAGGGCCAGCCCAGCCTCCCTTTCCAACACCGCCAGCTGCTGGCTGACAGCAGAGGTGGTCATGTGAAGCTTGGCTGCAGCTGCTGTCATGGTGCCCTCAAGCTCTAGGGTCTTGAGGATATGCAAGCGGCGGATGTCCAGCACGGGCTGCTCCCTTCGGTTTAGCTCTACTTAACCGCACAACCCGTTAGGGGGAGAAGGGGTGGACGAAGCCTAGGGTCGCCCGGCCTTGGTCGTCGATGACGTGGCCCAGATGCTTGCTCATCCGGAAAACGACGCTCCGGTCGACGATCCTGGCGCTCGGAACGGCAGCTTCAAGCGCTGCCTCAAAGCGCATGACGTCGGTCATCTCGCGCAGCCAGACCGCCACAACAAGGTTGTACTGACTGGCGACGGCGAGGGCTGTCCGGGCCTCGGGAATTTGGGCCATGAGCCCGCGCATTTGCTGGATGTGCTTGGCCGCAGTGCGCACAAAGTACCAAGCGTAGACGGGCCAGCCCGTGACACTGCGCGCCACGTCTGTGCGTAGTCGCAGCCGCCCGTCTGCCCGCATCCTGGCCAGTCCGTCCGCGACCCGTTGTTCACTGAGCCCATGTTCAGCGGCGATGCGGCTGACGGGCCGGCGTCCGTCCTCCAACAGACAGTGCCGGAGTGCGTGTTCGACGTCGGGATGGACGGTTCGGGGCGCCCTGGCCCGCGGCGCCTTGGGCTTGGCCACCTTGGCGGCCTCAGCGGGGGTGAGCGCACGCAACCTCCAAGCCGATGCTTCCATGATCATTTCGGTGACGAGATGTGTCTGCGTGTTTCGGACGCCATCAAGGGCACCGATCCGGTTGGTCACCACATCCCAAATCGCCAGTGGGTTCTCGGCGAGCACGGTGGCCAGCAGGTCCCGTCCGCCCGAAGTATGGTCGAGCGTCATGACAGCTGGGATTTTGGTGAGCTCCTGTGCCACTTTCGCGGTGTGCTGGGGCATGCAGGTGATATCCACCAAGGCGCTGGCCCCTTCGGTGAAAATCCCGGTGACCCAGGCCAGTCCCCGTTCGCGGAGGGATTCCCAGCGTCGGGAAAGCGTCACGGCATCCGCACCCAGGAGGGGTGCGAGCTCGGCCCACGATGCCCGGCCCTCGATCTGCAAAGCATGGATGATCCGCTCTTCAAGGGGATCCAGCACGTTTTCCTGCATAGGAGCAAGATAATCCATGGAAAGCTTCAATTTCATCTAATAGAAACATGGCGCTTTGATCATGGTGTGATCCCGTTCACTTCTCATCACATCGGAGCGCACATGCGTACAACTGCGCAGAAATCCACAGCTGCCGGAGCCGTTGGCTTCCTGGTCGTCATGGAGCTTGGCAGCGGCATCCTGCAGGGCTGGTTGAGTCCCTTGTTTTCCTCGATCGGCGAACACCATGGTGTCTCGGCAGCCTCGCTCAACTGGATCAGCGCCGCGTACTTGCTGGCGACGGTCCTGGTTGTCCCCCTCCTGTCCAAGCTCGGTGATATCCACGGCCACAAACGCGTCCTTATGATCGCCACCGCAATCGTTGCAGCGGCGTCCGTCCTGGTTGCTTTCGCGCCGAACTACGAACTGTTCCTGGTGGGCAGGGCCATCCAGGCTCCCCTTGCCGTCTTCCTGCCGCTTGAATTTGCCATCGTCCACCAGCGCGACTCCGCGCGTTCGGGCAGGAGCATCGGCAGGCTTGTGGCTGCCCTGACCCTCGGCGCCACGATCGGCGGTCTCCTGTCCGGTATTGTCCTGGACGCCGTCGGCAGCCTGTCCTTGACCCTGTTGCTCCCCGCAATCTTCATGGGCCTGTGCATCCCGGGCATCGCCGTCTTCGTCAAGGAATCCCCGATCCGCAGCAAGGGAAAGGTGGATTACCTTGGAGCTGTCCTGCTGGGCGGCGGCTTGGTAGCGGTTCTTGGCGGCGCGTCCAACCTCGCCACCTGGCCTCCGCTGGCCGTGGGTGCGTCAATGCTGGTGCTTTTCATCCGGCAGGCAAAAGCTGCGCCGGAAACACCCGCCCTGGACCGCGAGGACCCCGTGGCCGACGCCGCACTCGAACCAGTCCAGTGAACACCCTCAGCTTCTGAACCCCTCCGACCACCAAAGAAGGAAAAACCATGACCATATCCATCGACATCACGTCCAGGGAAACCTTGCGCGACGCCGTACGCGAGGCCGCGTCCGCCGTCGTACCCTCCATCCTGGAACTCAGCCACAAAGTGCACTCGCTGGCGGAGATCTCCTGGGAGGAACGCGAGTCTGCGGCGGCCGTGGCCGCTGTCCTGCGTGACGGCGGTTTCGACGTCACCGAACGTGCCTACGGAATTCCGACGGCGATCGAGGCCACGTACGGTTCGGGCGAATTGACCGTCGTGATCTGCGCCGAATACGACGCCCTTCCTGAGGTAGGGCACGCCTGCGGGCACAACATCATCGCGGCGGCGGGCGTCGGAGCAGCCTTGGCGCTCAAACCCGTGGCCGATGCCGCCGGGCTGCGTATCAAGGTGCTGGGCACCCCAGCCGAAGAGCACGGTGGGGGCAAGGTCTCCCTCCTGCAGGCCGGTGCGTGGGAGGACGCCGCCTTTTCGCTGATGGTGCATGGCATGACCGGGACGGAGCGCAGTGCCACGGCGTTCAGCATGGCCGCCGTGGAGCGGTTCGAGGTGAACTACAAAGGAAGTGAAGCCCACGCCGCCGGCGCCCCGGACAAGGCCATCAACGCAGGTGCCGCCGCAAGCCTGGCATTGATGAACCTGGCCGTCCTGCGTCAGCACCTTCCGGAAAATGCGAATACCAATGCCTTCATTTCGCACGGAGGCGGGGCAACCAACGTCATTGCCGGAGACTCCACGGTGCAGGTGGAAGTGCGTGCAGGGGACGTCGACGTGTGGCGGAACCTCAAGCGCCGGGTCCTCGCATGCTTCGAAGGCGCGGCGATCGCCACGGGATGCACCTGGACGCACCGCCAGACCGAACACCCCTATGCTCCGATCGACACCCACGCCGGACTCGGCGGCCTGTGGGACGCCAACATGGAAAGCCTCGGACGTCCGGTGGACCACACGCCGGTCTTCGGTGGCGGCTCCTCGGACATGGGCAATGTGTCGCAGGTGCTCCCTTCGGTCCACGGCATGGTGGTGGTCCGCAACAGCACCGCCGTCCCGCACCACCCGGACTTCACGGCCGATGCCATCACGCCCGAAGCCGACGACGCCGTGGTGGACGGTGCCCTTGTGATTGCCTTGACGGTGCTGGACGCTGCATTGGACCCGCAGCTCCGCACTGAACTGCTGGAGCTGCAGGCCGCCCGGGAACCCGGAGCTACCACTGTAACTCTGGAGGCGTAAGAGGCTGCAGCATCCGCGGCACCGGATGGCGGTGCCGCGGATGCTTTCCACATACGCCACAAAACCCATTGCCCCGCCCACCCGGCGATGGTTCGATGGGTCACATGGCAACCGCAGAAAGTTATGTCCTGGCGATCGGGACCAAGAAAGGCCTGTGGCTGGCAACCAGCCCGGACCGAAAAGATTGGTCCCTCTCCGGCCCGCACTTCCTGATGAGCGAAATACCCAGCATCGGGATAGATACACGGGACGGCAAAACACGGATCATGGTGGGGGTACGGTCAGAGCACTGGGGACCCACTGTGGCGCATTCAGATGACCTTGGCTCGACGTGGACCGAGCCCGAGCAAGGAGCCATCAAGTTTCCGGATGGCACCGATGCCGCCCTGGAACGGGTCTGGCAGATCCATCCCGACGCCGAGTCCCGCCCCGGCGTGGTTTGGGCAGGCTGCGAGCCCATTTCTGTCTGGAAATCGACCGACGGCGGCGAGCACTTTGAGTTGAACCGCGGATTGTGGGACCACCCCCACCGCAGTGAGTGGGGTGCCGGCTACGGCGGCGCGGCGGCGCACTCGATCGTGGTGGATGAGTCCGGCGAGAAAGTCCACATCGCCATGAGCACCGGTGGCGTCTACAGATCTCTCGACGGCGGTACCTCCTGGGAGCCCCGCAACAAAGGAATTTCGGCCTACTTCATGCCCGATCCCAACCCGGAGTTCGGCCAGTGCGTCCATAAAATCGCGGCCGATGCTTCCGTTGAAGGCCGTTTGTACGCGCAGAACCATCACGGCGTGTACCGTACGGACGATGACGGGGAGAACTGGGACTCCATCGCGGAGGGACTGCCTGCCGATTTCGGGTTCGTGATGCTGACCCACCCGCGCAGGGGAGGGACCGCCTGGGTGATTCCCCTAAAGGCCGACGGCGAACGCATCCCGCCGGACAGCAAACTGAGCGTCCACCGGACCGATGACGCCGGCAATTCGTGGAAGGAACTGCACACGGGCCTCCCGGATCACGAATACAACGCCGTTCTCCGGGATGCGGCATCCGTTGACACTGCAGAGCCAGTGGGGGTGTACTTCGGAACCCGCGGCGGCACCGTCTACGCCAGCGCCGACGAAGGCGGGACCTTCACGGAAGTGGCCTCGCACCTGCCTGACGTGCTCTGCGTTCGCGCCGCCGTCGTGGTCGGAAGCGCGACCGCAGAGCCCGCAGCCAGCGCCCCGGTACCTGGTTAGGCCCGTTGTGGCTGACTTTACGGTCCTGTTGCCTGGTGTCCTCCAGCCGCTCGTCGGTGGACAGTCCTATCTGACTGCGTCCGCCGACGGCGCTGTGACCGTTGGACAGTTGTTGGACTCGGTGACCGGAGATTATCCGGTGCTGGCCAGGCGTTTGCGTGATGAAACCGGAGCACTCCGCCGTTTCGTGAATATTTACGTGAACGGCGACGAGGTCCGGCGTTTGAATGGTCTTGATACGGAGGTTGCAGCGGGCCAGGAGGTTTTGATTGTCCAGTCCGTAGCCGGCGGCTGAGGGGCGGCGGGCGTCCAGCCGTGATCCAGGGAAATCCTGCTCAGGCGACGCGCCACACAGTGCATTCGTCGGTATTGATGGCTTTTCTCATCCCGGAGGCGTAATCCATGATCCAGACGACGCCGATCCCCGGGGCCGTTTCCTGGACGCGTCCGCGACGTATCACCACATCGTCGTAGGCGGGTCCTACTGAGAGGCGGGCTTCGATTTCGTCTCCGCGGTGGAGCTGGCTGATCGCGCGTATTCGTGTGGTGTGAGTGGTGACTTCCTTCAACATTGTGTCCTCCTGGCTGGAGCTGGTGCCTGCACTTGCCGGCCATTCCAGTGTGGCGCGGCAATGTTGCCGCGGTATTTCGGCGTGGTTAGGGTCCGGTTAGCATTCCGGGATGCTTGCGTTTCTTCAATGGCCAAGGTGTCGCGTGTTTCCGCAGGCCGGTGCCCGCACCGCTGTAGCCTGATCTCGGTTGTTGAGAGTCCAGCGACCACAGGCTCCGTCCTCCCAGGAGATTCAATGGGTGTATTGCAGCGATCCGTAGCGCTGTCCACAGGCTTGGTGGTCTTTGCCGCCGGCTTGTTTTTTGTCCAAGCCCCGGCGACAGCTGTGCCCCTTCCCGGGCCCGATAATCCGAACGTCCAGTTCGTCGAGGGCACACCGCACTCGGAGCACGTCTTCGAGACGCCACTGCCGGAAACCAAGCAAGCTACGAAGGGGCAGGCCGGCGTCGACTCCCTGCTCCGCGACGGCGCCGCCGCAGCCGGTCCGGGCGGCAATATCAGCGTCCGGTTGGTGACTGCGAAGCTGGCGGACAATACCAACCCGGTTTCCATGACGGACGCCGAAAAAGCTGTAGCGTCCACCAGCAATTACTGGAACGCCATGACAGCCGGCAAGCTTTCCATGACGGTGACCAGTGAAGTCGCCGGGCACCAGTCGAAAGCCCGCTCCTCTGACAGCTACAGCACCATCATCTCCACCATCACGAGCGAGCTTAACTGGTCAGCCAGCCCGTACACGGCGTTGGTCATTTTCATTCCGACATCCACGTTGTCGGGCAACGCGCTCGGCGCAGGGTACAGCAGCGGCAGTTACAGCGGTCGCGTGCTCCTGCCGCAGGTCAGCAACTTCACCAACAACGTGATGGCCCACGAATTCGGGCACGTCATCGGTTTGATGCACGCGGATGCGCTTCAGTGCGGCAGCGGGGTGTCCGACGTCGGGGTCAACAGCAATGGCCAATTCACGGATCCGTCCTGCTATATCCGTGAGTACGGCGACACCACCGACATCATGGGTGCCGCCCAGTATTCCTTGCCCGTTGTCAGCTCCACGTTCTGGGACTACGCGGGACTTGGCCGGGGCGATGAGATCCGTGATGTGGGGGTCGCGACAGGCTCCAAGAGTTACACACTCAAGCCGTGGGGCGGCACCGAAGCGCAGCGCGCGGTCAAATTCACCGATCCCGTCAGCAAAGAGGTCTATTACCTGGAGCTGCGGGAACCGGCCGGCTACGACAATTACCTTGGCACTGCCGGCAAGCCGGGCAACATGGGGGTCAAAATTGCCCAGCGCGGCGGCGCCACCATTGCTTCTTCCTTGATCCTGATGCCGTCTACCAAGCCGTTCCCGGAGCCTTGGTACGCCAGCAACCACGCCTGGCAGGCGGGCAGCACCTTCACCACCTACACCGGCACGCAGGTGACCATTAATGCGGTGTCGTCGACGTCGGCCACCGTCACCATTACTGCGGACGCGCGGCTCACAGCCAAGATCCGTTTTTCGGCGGGCGACTTCGACGGCGACGGGCTCTCCGACGTCCTCTCCCGTGAACCCGACGGCACCTTGATGCTGTACTCCGGTTTGCCGGGCAACAGGCTCGACAACCCCCGTCAGGTGGGCTCCGGCTGGAACATCTTCGACGCCATCACGGGCTTTGCGGACTTCGATGGAGACGGACGAAGTGACATCTTGGCCCGCACCAGCGACGGCGTCCTGTGGCTGTACCCGGGCGACGGCAACGGCGGGTTCCTCGCCAAACGGCAAATCGGATCCGGCTGGCAGGGCTTCACGAATATCATCGCCGTCGGCGATTTCGACGGCGACGCGCGCCTCGACGTCATGGCGACCAAGTCCGATGGCAGCCTCTGGCTGTACCCGGGCGATGGCCAGGGCGGCTTCCGTGCATGGTCGCAGATCGGCTCGGGGTGGAATGGCTTCACGAGCATCACGTCCGATGGCTCCTTCGGGCTCCTTGCGCGGACAAGCGACGGCACCCTCTACCAGTACCCCGGCAATGGTTGGGGTGGCTTCGTGCCTCGCACCACACTCGGAAGCGGTTGGAATACGGTGGGCGACATCGTCAGCGGACAAGACTTCACGGGCGACAAGAAACCCGACGTCCTGACAGTGGCGTCGACCGGAACCATGCGCCTCTACCCAGGCAACGGCTCCGGCTTTGCCGACCGCTTGGCCATCGGCGCCGGCTGGAACCAGTTCAGCAAGGTCTGGGAAGCAGGGGATTTCGACGGCGATGCTGTCGCGGACATTCTGGCCCGTGGCACCGATGGCGCGTTGTGGCTTTATCCGGGGAACGGTTCGGGCGGCTTCCGCCCGCGCGTTCTGGTCGGAACGGGCTGGAATGCCTTCAACACCGTCCTGAGCGCCGGAGATTTCGACGGCGATGGTCACCCGGATCTTGTCGCGAGGACGGCCGACGGGGTGCTGTGGATGTACCCGACTGACGGCCACGGCCAGTTCCTGCCGCGGAAGCAGATCGGTGTGGGCTGGCAGGGGTTCAATGAGTTGCTCGCTCCGGGTGACTTCAATGGTGACGGGAAAGCCGACCTCGTGGCCCGGGCGGCCAATGGCAGCTTGTGGATCTATCCGGGTAACGGTTCGGGTGGTTTCCTTCCGTGGAAGCAGATCGGCACGGGGTGGGACATCTTTGATTCCGTTGTCCAGGGCGGGGACTTCAATGGCGACGGCCGGGAGGACATCATGGCCCGGGGAACTGACGGGACGTTGTGGCTCTACCCGGGCAACGGCAGTGGCGGCTTCCTGGCACGGGTGGCCCTGGGAAGCGGGTGGAACACCCTCAGCTCGTTCGCGGCTTTGGGTAATGCCTTCACTGGAACGGGCAATCCGTCGGTGGTGGGTGTTGCCGGCAACGGGGTGCTCCTCCTGTACACGGGGACGGGGCAGGGGGGCTTCCAGTCAGTTGTGCTGGATCCCCGGTAGGCAGCTACTGACCGGGTGAACCCATGGGCAGCGGAAAGCCCGGCATGTCGGGGAACATGCCGGGCTTTCCGTTTGTCGTCACCAGGGTGCCCTGCGAAGGTGTGCGCTCCAGGAACCGGGAAGGAGCGCTCCTCTTCGTGAAACCCAGGCCTACTTGTGCAGGCCGAGCTCTGCCGTCGGGATCTTGGCCGATTCGCGGGCGGTCAGGGCAGAGATAGCCGCGATCACGCAGATCACTCCGCTGAAGATGGAGATCTGGACCCAGCCTCCGGCCTTCGTGCCACCCATTGCAGTGACGATGGCCGGTGCGAAGCCCGCCATCAGGAAGCCCAGCTGTGTGCCGATGGCCAGACCGGAGAAGCGGACCTTGGTGCTGAACATTTCACCGTAGAAGGAAGGCCAGACGGCGTTGGCCGCTGCGTAGCCGAAGGAGAAGAACACTACCGAGACCAGGAACATCAGCGGCACGTTGCCGTCTTCAAGGGTCAGCAGGAACACCGGTGTCATGATGGCGCTGGCCACGGCTCCGTAGATGAAGACGGGCTTGCGGCCGATCCTGTCCGCGAGCATGCCGAACAGGGGCTGGGTGCCCAGGGCCACAACGTTGGCTACAACGACCAACCACAGGGTGATGGTGCTGTTGACGTGGGCTACATCCTGGGCGTACTTGATGGCCAGGGTGCCGAAGACTGTACTGACGGCCGCGATGAAAGCACAGCAGACAACACGGAGAACGTCGCGCCAGTGCAGCTTCAGGAGATCGGCGATGGGAAGCTTGGCGATCTGGTTGTTCTTCTTGGCCTCGGCGAATGCCGGCGGCTCGTGCAGGGTGCGGCGGATGAAGTACGCCACCATGACCACTACCGCGCTCAGCCAGAACGGGATACGCCAACCGATGCCGTACTTGATCTCGTCGGGCAGTGCCACTACCGGGATGAAGACAAGCGCGGCCAGGATCTGACCGCCCTGGGTGCCGGTCAGTGTCCAGGAAGTAAAGAAGGAGCGGCGGTTGTCCGGAGCGTGCTCCAGTGTCATCGACGACGCGCCGGCTTGCTCGCCGGCGGCGGAGAGACCCTGCGCCAGGCGGGCGAGGACCAGCAGGACCGGAGCCCACCAGCCGATGGTCTTGAAGTCCGGCAGGCAGCCGATGACGAAGGTGGCTGCACCCATGAGGACCAGGGTGAACATGAGGACCTTTTGGCGCCCGATCCGGTCACCGAAGTGGCCCAGGATGATGGCGCCCACGGGACGTGCGACATAGGCGAAGCCGAAGGTCGCGAACGACATGATGGCTGCGTTGGCGTCTGCGTCCGGGAAGAAGACGTGCGGGAAGATCAGCGCTGCGGCGGATCCGAAGATGAAGAAGTCGTAGTACTCAACGGCGCTGCCAAGGAAGCTGGCCAAGGCGGCTTTCTTGGGAGTACCCGTTGTTGATGCAGTGCCGGGCGTCGCTGACGGCATTGTTTGGCTCATGGGAGGGTTCCTTCTGTGACAACGGTGTCGCGGGTGAAGCTGGAGGGAGTGGCGAGCGAGGTGCGGCTGGCCTACTCCGAAAGTAACCACATGGTGAGAGTTACTTGTGCAATACAGCAATAGTGGCTGTGAGAGGGGTCACTTGTCAATACTTGTCGCCACCATCTAGAAATAGCTCTCACCATGTGAGAGCATCGAAGCATGAGTGTGAAAGAGGACACAAAGACCGACATGGTCGGCAAAGCCCTGGGTCTGTTGGTGCTGCTCGGCAACGAGCCAAAGGGGGCGAGTGCGGCCGATCTCGCCCGCAGCGCGAACTTGCCTTTCAGCACCACCTATCGCCTGCTGGGTTCACTGACCCGCGATGGCTTCGTGGATTACGAGCCCGATGGCCGGCGCTACCATCTGGGTTTGCGGGTTTTCCAGCTCGGTCAGAGGGTTTCCAATCACCATGGCTTCGCTGCCACGGCTCTTCCGGTGTTGCAGCGGGTCACGGAGCGTACTCATGAGGCAACCATTCTCTCGGTCCGCGACGGCGACCACCATCTGACGGTCAACAAAGTCGATGGCCCCAAGACCTTCCGCGTGACCAGTGACCCCGGGCATCTTGGCGCCTTGCACACAACGTCGGTGGGTAAGGCGATCGTGGCATTCGAAACCGAGCTGGAGCGCAAGCGGCTCCTTGAGGAACTTCCCCTCGACGCTCTGACCGAGCACTCCATCACAGACCGTGACCAGTTCCGCGAGGAGATCGAGCAAGTCCGTCGCCAGGGGTATGCCGTGATGGACGAGGAAAACGAGATCGGCATGCGGGCCGTCGCCGTGCCGGTCCTCAACTCGCAGGGCCATGCCTTCGCCTCGCTCGCGACGGCGGTGCCGGTGTTCCGCCTGACCATGGAGGAACTCGTTGCCCATGTGCCCACGCTCCAGGAAGCCGCGGCTGAACTCGCGGCCCGCCTGCCCCAGCGCTGAGCTTCGTTGCGAGGCCCGTTCTGCGCGCTAAACGCGGCAATTGGGGCGCAAAGCGGGCCCCGCAACGCAAAATCAGCTCGACGAAACGCATCTTGCACCCCGAATGTTCGCTATAAGAACAAGCGTGCGGAATGTGAACAATTGTAGTAATCTGGATAACACCGCGGGCGAAGCGTCCCTGAAACGCCACCCGCGGGACTGAAGTAAAAGGAGCTTGAGGATGAGCAACCGAGCCGAATCCGTTCTGGTGGGCCTGATTGGTGAAGGCGTCATGCCCTCGCTCACTCCGCCCATGCATGAACGCGAGGCCGATGTGCAGGGCCTTCGCTTGCTGTACCGCCCCATCGACCTGCTGGAACTCGCATTGCCGGCCACCGCCGTCGGGGATCTCCTCACAGCAGCCCAGCGGATGGGCTTCAACGGCCTCAACATCACGCACCCTTGCAAGCAGTTGGTGCTGGGGCACCTTGACGAAATTTCCGACGACGCCGCCCGCCTGGGTGCCGTGAACACGGTCCTGATCCAGGACGGCCGCTTCATCGGCCACAACACAGACTTTTCCGGCTTCGGTTCGGCGCTCGCCGACGGCCTGCCCGGAGCCAAACTCGATCGCGTCGTCCAGCTGGGTGCAGGAGGTGCCGGTTCCGCCGTCGCCTATGCATTGCTAAAGGCCGGCACCAAACATCTCGACCTCGTTGACATGGACGCCGACCGGGCGAGTGAACGGGCCGCGGAACTTTCAAGTCTTTTCCCTGACGCTGCCGTCACGCCGCGGGGCCTGGAGGAGTTGCCGGAGCTGATGCCCCTTGCCGACGGACTGGTGCATTGCACGCCGGTCGGCATGGCCGCGCACCCTGGCCTCCCCCTCGATATCGGACTCCTGGAAACCCGCCATTGGGTGGCGGACATCGTCTACCGTCCCATCGAGACTCAACTGGTCCGCGAAGCGCGCGCCAAGGGTTGCGCAGTGCTCGACGGCGGCCGGATGGCAGTTGGCCAGGCGGCCGACGCCTTCAAGCTCTTCACCGGAAGCAACGCCGACCGGGACCGCATGCGCACGCACTTCCTGGAGTTGATCGCCTTGGAAGAAGCCGCAGCCGCGCTCACCGCCGGCCCCCTCGAAAAGGCGGCCCACTGATGCGTACCGGAATCGCCACCGTCTGCCTGTCCGGAACCCTGAGGGAGAAGATGCAGGCCTGCGCCATCGCGGGCTTCGACGGCATCGAGATCTTCGAACAGGACCTCGTCACCTCTCCGCTCAGCCCTGAAGATGTCCGCACAATGGCAGCCGATTTGGGGCTGGGCCTGGATCTTTACCAGCCGTTCCGGGATTTCGACGGCGTCACTCCGGACCTGCTGAAGGCAAACCTCAAGCGGGCGGAGGCCAAGTTCAAGCTGATGGCCCGCCTTGGCATGGACACCATCCTGGTCTGCTCCAACGTGGCCACGGCCACCATCGACGATGACCAACTGAGGGCGGAACAGCTGGCCGAACTTGCCGAACTGGCGGGGGACCACGGGGTCAAGGTTGCCTACGAGGCCTTGGCCTGGGGCAAGTACGTCAACGACTACGAGCACGCCCACCGCCTGGTGGAGATGGTGGACCACCCCAATCTGGGCACGTGCCTTGACTCGTTCCACATCCTTTCCCGCGACTGGGACACTGCGCCGATCGAGGACATCAACGCGGAGAAGATCTTCTTCGTGCAGGTGGCGGATGCGCCCAAGTTGAGCATGGACGTGCTCTCCTGGAGCCGCCACTACCGGGTTTTCCCCGGGGAGGGGCAGTTCGAGCTCGCCAAGTTCATGGGACATGTGGTCCGCGCAGGCTACACCGGACCCGTCTCCCTGGAGGTCTTCAATGATGTGTTCCGACAGTCGGACGTGGAGCGGACGGCCGTGGATGCCATGCGTTCACTCATCTGGCTGGAAGAACAGAGCGCCAAGTGGCTGGCAAGCAGCCCGGCGGCCGACGCCGCAGGAGCCCAACAGAACTCCCGCCGTCGTTATCCCATGGAACTGGCCACGCTGCCCAAGGTGAACGAGCCCGCGGGGTTCAACTTCGCCGAGGTCAAGGCCGACGACACGGTCCAGCTGGAGAAGCTCCTGGGCCAGCTCGGCTTCGAATTCGAAGGCCGGCACCGCACCAAGGACGTCCAGCTGTGGACCATGGGCCAGGCCCGCGTGATCATCAACGAGCAGGCGGCCTCGCAGACGGAACCGGCTATCGCTGCTTTGGGGTTCGACGTCGACTCTCCAGTAATTGCCTCCGCCCGCGCCCAGCAACTCAAGGCGCCCGTGGTCGCCCGCAAGGTGCAGGCGGACGAGGAAGTGTTCCAGGGCATTTCCGCGCCGGACTCCACCGAGATTTTCCTCTGCCAGGGAAATCCGGACGGCACGGCTGCCTGGACGCACGAATTCGGCGAAGGGCTGGAGCACGTTTCGAGCGGCACATCAGCCGTGATAGACCATGTGAACCTCGCCCAACCGTGGCAGCACTTCGACGAAGCCGTGCTCTTCTACACCAGCGCGCTGGCCCTGGAACCGCAGCCGTTCGCCGAGGTTCCCAGTCCCAGCGGCCTGGTGCGCTCGCAGGTCATGCAGACCAGCAACGGCGCAGTCCGGCTGGTGCTGAACCTCGCTCCGGCGCAGCAGGCCGAAAAGGCACGCAAAACGTATCAGGAACACATCGCGTTCGCAGTGGACGACCTCGTGGCAACAGCCCGGTCAGCACAGGAGCGTGGCCTCGAGTTCCTGCAGATTCCGGCCAACTACTACGAGGACCTGGATGCGCGGTTCGACCTTGAACCCGGCTTCCTGGCCACTCTCCAGGAGCTCAACCTCCTGTACGACCGGGACGCCAACGGCGAATTCCTCCACTTCTACACCGCCACAGTGGGCAGTGTGTTCTTCGAAATGGTGGAGCGCCGCGGCAACTACGACGGCTACGGAGCCCCGAACGCACCCGTCCGCCACGCCGTCCAATACGACTCACTCCACCGGGCATAGCCGCCCGATCCAGTAGAAGAATCCATAGAAAGGAGCCGGTTGTGCCGCAAGATAACACCGCACAAGCTCTCGAATCCGAGGAACTCGTGCCGCCAGCTGAGCCGCACGCCGCGCATGAGTCCAAGAAAGTGGAAACGCAGGTGGACCTCAGCGCAGAGATCAAGGCGATCGGCGACCGTTATGCCGAGGCACTGAAGAACGGCAAGGCACCGGAAACCATGCCCCGCCTGGACTACGCGCCCTACCGCAGCTCCATCCTGCGCCACCCCACCAAGAGCCTGCACCACGCGGACCCGGAAACCATCGAGCTCTACTCGCCGGCATTCGGGCACCAGGACGTGCACGCACTGGAATCGGACCTGACCATCCAGCACAACGGCGAGCCCCAAGGTGAGCGGATCATCGTCTCCGGGCGCGTCCTTGATGGTGACGGTCGTCCGGTTGCCGGGCAGCTCGTGGAAATCTGGCAGGCCAACGCCTCGGGACGATACATCCACAAGCGCGACCAGCACCCCGCACCGCTCGACCCGAACTTCACCGGCGTCGGGCGCTGCATCACGGGCGCCGACGGCTCCTACTCCTTCACCACCATCAAGCCCGGCGCGTACCCGTGGAAGAACCACCTCAACGCCTGGCGCCCGGCCCACATCCACTTCTCCATGTTCGGCTCGGAGTTCACCCAGCGCATCGTCACCCAGATGTACTTCCCTGGCGACCAGCTCTTCCCGCTGGACCCCATCTACCAGTCGATCGTGGACCAGGACGCCCGCGACCGCCTGGTGGCGCAGTACGACCACGAGCTGACCAGCCCCGAATGGGCCCTCGGCTACAAGTGGGACATCATCCTGACCGGTTCCAAGAGGACCTGGACCGAGAACGAAGCATTCGGCGACGCCGGGGACGAGGAGTAAGCACATGAGCAAGCTGACACCCACACCGGGCCAGACCGTCGGACCCTTCTACGGCTACGCCCTCCCCTTTAACAAGGACAACGAGCTGCTGGCACCGGGCAGCCCCGGAAGCATCCGCCTCCAGGGCACGGTGTACGACGGCGCAGGCAACGCCATCCCGGACGCCATCCTGGAAATCTGGCAGCCGGACTCCGACGGCAACATCGTCCAGCGCACCGGCTCCCTGGTCCGCGACGGCTACACCTTCACCGGTTGGGGCCGTGGCGCCGTTGGCAACTCGGGCGTCTACACCTTCACCACGGTGAACCCGGGACCGCTCAAGGCTGGAGCGGCGCCGTTCATCTCCGTGGCAGTTTTCGCCCGTGGCCTCATGAACCGACTCTTCACCCGCGTGTACCTGCCCGAAAACGAGGAAGCGCTGGCCAACGATCCTTTGCTCAGCTCCCTCGACCCCGAGCGCCGCAAGACCCTGATCGCACGCCGCGATCCCGACGGCGGCCTCACCTGGGACATCCGTCTCCAGGGTCAGGACGAGACCGTGTTCCTGGACTTCCAGCAGGACGGTTCGCTGGATCTGGCGTGCGAGGAGTCGACAGCATCATGACCGACGGCGACTTCGGCCTCCTCAGCCCCGTTACTGCCTCACCTAAGGTGACCGCACTGACGGGCGACCGTGCCGTGATCGCGGCGATCCTCGACGTCGAAGCCGCCTGGGCGGCCGTCCTCGAGGAAGCCGGGCTGGCCCCCCAAGGGGCTGCCGCTGTGGTGGCCGAAGCCGCCGACCCCGGTCACTATGACCTTGCCGTCATCGCCGAACGCGCCCAAGGCGGCGCCAACCCGGTGATCCCGCTGCTCGGTGAATTCCGCGCCCATGTGCGCAGCCTGGATGCAACCGGGATCGGCGCGGGCAAAGCCGTCCACACCTCCCTCACCAGCCAGGATGTCCTGGATTCCGCGCTCATGCTGCTGGCCGGCCGCACCGTTTCGGCGTTGCTCACTGAAGTCAAGAGCACGACGACGGCGCTCGCCGGCTTGGCCGGACAGCATGCGGACACGCTCTGCGCTGGCAGGAGTCTGACGCAGCATGCCCTTCCGTACACCTTCGGGCTCAAGGCCGCGCAATGGTTCCAAGGAGTGGCTGCTTCTGCCGCGCGTCTGGAGTCAGTTGAGTTGCCGGTCCAGTTCGGCGGTGCCAGTGGAACGTTGGCCTCCGGGTCCAAACTGACTGCAGGCTCTGACTCCACGCCGTTCACGCTGGCGGATGCGCTGGCTTCCAAGCTCGGCTTGGCTGCGGCTCCGGCTCCGTGGCACACCAACCGACTGGCCGTCACGTCCCTGGGCGATTCCCTGGCATCCCTGCTGGATGCCTTCGGCAAGATCGCCTCGGACCTGGTGTTCCTGAGCCGCCCGGAAGTTGGCGAACTCGGGGAACCCTTGGCTGCCGGACGCGGGGTTTCCTCGGCCATGCCGCAGAAGCAGAACCCCGTGCTGTCCGTACTGATCCGGAGTGCGGCACTCCAGGCGCCGGCCTTGGCATCCCAGCTCCACTCGGCCGCCGGCACCTTCAACGACGAGCGGCCCGATGGTGCCTGGCACACGGAGTGGCCCGCGTTGCGTCGGCTGCTGGCCCTCGCTTTCGGAGCCGCGCTTCAATTGCGCGAGCTCGCGGAAGGACTCCGGGTGTTCCCCGAAGCCATGCGTCGGAACCTGGAGATCTCGGGGCCGCTGCTCCTCAGCGAAGGTGTGTCGGCCGCCGTCGCACCTCTCCTCGGTGAGGACGGAAAGCAGAAGCTGCAGGCCGTCGTCGACGAGACCCTGGCAGTGCCGGGACCCGAGCAGGCGGACACGTACCGCAAGCTCCTCCGGGAAGCCGTCCCCTCGGACAAGCTGACCGACGCCGCGCTTGACGCCCTGCTGGACCCCGCCAGCTACCTTGGCGAGGCCGCGGAAATCAGTCGCCGTATCCTCGCCGCCTACCCCGAATACGCCGCTTCAACGAAGGGAGCCCCTCGTGGCTAAGCCAACCGTCAAGGCTGTGCTGCTGTCCCCGCAGCGCGAACTCGGAGCCAAGCCGCTCCTGGTGGTGGGCCCGTCTCTGGGTACCTCCACGGTGCTGTGGTCCGAAACCGCCGCCCTCCTCGGCGACGAGTACGACGTCATCGGCTGGGACCTGCCCGGCCACGGCATCTCGCCGGCCGCCACGGAAGGTCTCGATGTCGCGGAACTGGCTGACGCCGTCGTCGATCTTGTCGATTCTGTAAGCCCCGGCGCGAGGTTCCATTACGCGGGCGTTTCACTGGGCGGGGCCACCGGCCTGCAGCTCGGCATCAAGCACGGCGACCGCCTCCGAAGCCTGTCCGTGCAGTGCAGCGGCGCGAAGCTCGGCACCCCGGAAGGCTGGCTGGAGCGGGCGGAAACCGTGCGGAAGCTGGGCACGCCGGTGATGATCCAAGGCTCGGCTGAGCGCTGGTTCGCCAAGGGTTTCATGGACCGCCAGCCCGAAATCAGCAGCCGGCTCCTGCACGCCCTCCGCGACGCAGACCGCTTCAGCTACTCGTTCTGCTGCGAAGCCCTTGCCGCGTTCGATGTCCGCGAGCAGCTCGGCAGCATCACTGTCCCCACGCAGGCGGTTGCCGGCGTCGAGGATACGGTGGCGCCGCCGTCTGTTGCTGAGGAGATTGTCTCGGGTGTCCGCGCGGGCGGAACCTACGCCGTGGCGGAAGCGCTCGACGGCGTCGGGCACCTCGCGCCTGCCGAGGCGCCCGCCGTCGTGGCTGGTTTGATGCGGAACTTCATGAAGGAGAACGGACTGTGAGCTTGTCTTCAGAGCGGAACTCATCAGAGCGGAACGGGGCTGTCCAGCCCGAGGCTACCGCGCAGGAAATCTACGACGCCGGCATGGTGGTCCGCCGCGAAGTGCTCGGCGACGCGCATGTGGACCGGGCCAACGCCGCGAAGGATTCCTTCACCGAGGACTACCAGGACATGATCACCAGGATCGCCTGGGGTGGGATCTGGACACGGCCGGGGCTGAGCCGGCAGATGCGTTCTGCAGTGACGCTGACTGCGCTGGTGGCGCACGGTCACTGGGAGGAGCTGGCCATGCATGTCCGGGCTGCCCTCAACAACGGCCTGAGCAGGGACGAGATCAAGGAAATCCTGCTCCAGACCGCCATCTATTGCAGCGTCCCGTCGGCCAACTCGGCGTTCAAGACAGCCCAAAAGGTCTTCGCGGAAATCGACGCCAACTCACCCAACTAACCCCCGCTCACCCAACTAGGGGACAGCACCTGTCCCAATGGGGGCTCATAGCAACGTTTGCTGTCCCCTGGTTGGGTACCAAGAAACGAAGGAAATCTTATGAACCAGGCATTTGTGTACGACGCCGTGCGCACGCCGTTTGGCAAGTTCGGCTCCGGGCTTGCTGCCGTCCGACCCGATGACCTCGCGGCCCATGTTGTGCGCGAGTCCGTTCGCCGGGCTCCCGGCTTGGACGTTGAGCGGATCGACGAGGTGGTGTTCGGCAACGCGAACGGCGCCGGCGAGGAAAACCGCAACGTTGCCCGCATGGCGACGCTGCTGGCTGGCCTGCCGGTCTCGATCCCGGGCACCACGGTGAACCGCTTGTGCGGATCGTCCTTGGATGCGGCGATCATCGCTTCCCGCCAGATCAACGCCGGCGACGCCGATGTGGTGCTGGTGGGTGGCGCGGAGTCGATGTCCCGTGCGCCGTGGGTGCTGCCCAAGACGTCCAAGCCCTACCCGGCCGGTGACATGACCCTGGCCTCGACCACGCTCGGTTGGCGCTTGGTGAACCCGGCCATGAACAAGGACTGGACCATTTCCCTGGGGGAGGCCACGGAGCGGTTACGCGAGAAGTACGGGATCACCCGTGAGCGGCAGGATGCTTTTGCCGCGGACTCCCACAACCTGGCGGACGCCGCGTGGAACGAAGGCTTCTACGATTCTTTGGTTACGGCGGTTCCGGGGACGGACCTGGTCCGTGATGAGGGAATCCGTGCCGGCTCTTCTGCTGAGAAGCTTGCCGGGTTGAAGACGGTCTTCCGTCCCGAGGGTTCAGGGCCCGACGGCGGTACGGTCACCGCCGGGAACGCCTCGCCGTTGTCTGACGGTGCCTCTGCGGCGTGGATCGGGTCGGAGGCTGCTGCTGGGATTCTGGGGTTGGAGCCGTTGGCCCGCATCGCCGGACGAGGTGCCCATGGCAACGATCCCCAGTTCTTCGGGTTTGCCCCGGTGGAGGCCGCGAACAAGGCCCTCGCGAAGGCGGGCATCGGCTGGGACCAGGTGGGCGCCGTCGAACTTAATGAAGCGTTCGCCGCGCAGTCGCTGGCATGCATTGACGCGTGGGGGATCGACCCCTCGATCGTGAACCGCCACGGCGGTGCGATCGCAGTGGGCCACCCGCTCGGTGCCTCCGGGACCCGCATCCTTGGCACGCTGGCCCGATCGCTGCAGGCCTCGGGCCAGCGCTGGGGCGTGGCCGCGATCTGCATCGGCGTGGGCCAGGGCCTGGCAGTAGTGCTGGAAAACGTAACCTCTGGCGTTGAAGGAGCGTAAGGGCGATGTTGAATTTCATTGACACTGTTGACGAGGCCGTGGCCGGGATCAAGGACGGTTCCACGGTGATGATCGGCGGTTTCGGCAATGCCGGGCAACCGTTCGAGCTCATCGATGCGCTGATGGACTGCGGCGCGAAGGACCTGACCGTGGTGAACAACAACGCCGGCCAGGGCGACCAGGGCTTGGCGCTGCTGATCAAGGAAGGCCGCGTGCGGAAGATGATTTGTTCCTTCCCGCGGCAGTCCGATTCCTGGCACTTCGACGCGAAGTACCACGCCGGGGAGATCGAGCTGGAGCTGGTTCCGCAGGGCAACCTGGCCGAACGCATCCGTGCTGCCGGGGCCGGTATCGGCGGCTTCTTCACTCCCACGGGCTATGGCACCACGCTGGCCGAGGGCAAGGAAACCCGGTTCCTCGACGGCAAATGGCAGGTCTTCGAGACTCCAATCCACGCCGACGTCGCGCTGATCAAGGCGCTCAAGGCCGATGGCAAGGGCAACCTCGTGTACCGCAAGACCGCCCGGAACTTCGGGCCCATCATGGCCGCCGCGGCGAAGCACACCATTGTGCAGGTTTCCGAGATCGTGCCCACGGGTTCGCTGGATCCGGAGAACGTGGTGACTCCGGGGATTTACGTGAATTCGGTGGTCCGGGTTGGTTCAGCTGCTAATTCTTCGAACGGAAAGGTGGCCTGAGCATGGGCACGCAGACAAGCATCCAAACCTCCGAGAAGCCGCTCGGCCGCGATGAGCTGGCCCAGTTGGTGGCCCGTGACATCGCTCCGGGTTCTTTCGTGAACCTGGGGATCGGGCAGCCGACGCTGGTTTCGAACTACCTCACCGAGGACCAGAACATCACCCTCCACACGGAAAACGGGATGCTCGGCATGGGACCTGTCGCCGAGGGGGAAGACGTTGATGGCGACCTGATCAACGCCGGAAAGATCCCCGTCACGGAACTGCCCGGAGCGTCCTACTTTCACCATGCCGATTCGTTCGCGATCATGCGCGGCGGGCACTTGGACATCTGCGTCCTCGGTGCGTTCCAGGTCTCCGCCACCGGTGACCTCGCGAACTGGCACACCGGCGCACCGGACGCGATTCCCGCCGTCGGAGGTGCCATGGACCTGGCCACCGGCGCGAAGGACGTCTTCGTGATGATGACCCTGCTGACCCGTGACGGCGCCTCGAAGCTGGTGGAACACTGCACCTACCCGTTGACCGGCGTCGGCTGCGTCACCCGCGTGTACACCGACAAAGCCGTGTTCCTCACCGGACCGGAAGGTGTCACCGTCCGCGAAACGTTCGGCTGCACCTTCGAGGAAATCCAGGAACTCGTACCGCTGCCCCTCAAAAAGGCAGAGTAGGCCTCGCAAGTTTGGCCCACTCCGTTGTGAGGCCCGCTCTGCGCGTTATTTCTCCGCGAGAGCCCGCAGAGCAGGCCTCGCAACGCATTGTTCCCCCGTTGTGAGGCCCGCTCTGCATCCCCACCGCCTCCCTAACCTCGCAAGCTCGGTCAGGGAACCCGGGCGGCGTGGGCCCTGTCATGAGAGAGCCCGCAGAGTAGGGCTCGCAACGGAGGATCCAACGACGCATCGTTACGCAATGCGCCCTCCTTTGACGCGCCGTTTCGCCCGGTAACGCCGCAAGACAACCCGTTTGTCTGCGCGCAATGAACCGCCCTAGATTCGAGCCATAGGTCAAGAGTCAGCACGCCAAGGACCGGCTCGTGCTGCGGCAACCCTCAGGCATTGAAGTGGCGGGGTGCTCCGGAAACAGACCTGGCCGCGCCTGCGGCAAGTGAATGTCGAGCCGGCTGTCTGCGGCCCCTGGAGCGGGAGGAACCGCGTGAGCGCGCCGCAAACAGCAGCAGAACAAACCAACGTCAGCCTTTTCCAGCCCATCACCCTGGGCTCCCGCACGTTCAGGAACCGGCTTTGGCTTTCCCCGATGTGCCAGTACTCGGCCGAAGATGGCGTGCCCGGCCAGTGGCATCTGGTCCACCTCGGCGCCCGGGCAAAGGGTGGTTTCGGACTGATCTTCGCCGAAGCCACGGCGATCTCCCCGGAGGCACGGATCTCCTTGGGCGATACCGGCCTCTGGAATGACCGCCAGGAGCAGGCCTGGCAGGACATCGTCGAATTCGTCCATGAACGCGGGGCCAGGATCGGCATCCAACTTTCCCACGCCGGCCGCAAAGCCTCCCTGCGTACTCCCTGGGAGGCCGAAGCGGGCGCCCTGCCAGTTGAAGACGGCGGATGGACGCCGCTCTCTGCCTCACCCCTGGCCTTCCCAGGCTCAACCGAACCAACGCAGGCCACTGGCGCGCAACTGCAAAGAATCGTTGACGATTTCGCCGCCAGTGCCGTGCGCGCCCGTGGTGCCGGGTTCGACGTCGTCGAAATCCAGGCCGGGCACGGCTTCCTCCTGCACTCCTTTCTCTCGCCACTGTCCAATGAACGCACGGACCAGTACGGCGGTTCGCTCCCAAACCGGGCGCGGCTGCTCCTGGACGTCGTGGACGCGGTGAAAGAGGTCCTCGGCGCCACGGGTCCGTCGTTGTTCGTCCGGCTTTCCGCCACGGATTGGCTGGAGCACGGCCTGACCGTCCATGACAGCGCCAAGATCAGCCAATGGTTGCGGGAGCGCGGCGTGGATCTGGTGGATGTTTCCAGCGGTGGGCTCCTTCCCGCCGAGATTCCATTGGGTTCCGGGTATCAGGTCCCGCTCGCCCAGCACCTCCGCGCCAAAGCGGAGGTACCGGTTGTCGCCGTCGGACTCATTACCTCGCCGCAGGAAGCGGAAGAAATCGTCGCCTCGGGAACTGCCGACGCGGTTTTCGTCGGACGGGCGGGGCTGGCGGACCCCGGTTTCGGGCTGCGGGCCGCACATGAACTCGGGCACCAAGCGGCAGAGCAGCTCTGGCAGAAGCAGTACGTACGCGCGATCTGGAAGTAGGGGATTTCCATGAGCAAGTTTGCACTCGGCATTGAACTGGACGGCGACGGGGCCCATCCCGCCGCGTGGCGTCAGGCCAAGCACCCACCGACGGAGCTGCTAACGCCCCAGCGGTTCGCCGCCGTCGCGTCCGCGGCAGAAACTGCGGGTTTCACGTTCGCCTCGTTCCGGGAGGGCACAGGGCCAGGCAGCCCGAACGTGACAGGCCGCCTGGACACCGTGGAAGTGGCGGCGTTCGTCGCGGCGTCGACGGACCGGCTCGGGTTGGTTCCCGCCGTCAACACCATCCACGCTGAGCCTTACCACCTCGCCAATCAGCTCAGCAGCCTGGATTGGGCGTCCAGGGGTCGCTCGGGCTGGCTGGCTGAGGCGCGTGAGTCGTCGGCCATTGCCGCGAGCTACGGTTCAGAACCGGTCCAGGACCAGAGCGCGGTGCAGCGGGAAGGCGCCGAAGTGGTGGCTTCTACGCGCCGGCTGTGGGACACCTGGGAGGACGGCGTGTTCATTGCCGACGCCGCGAACAACCGCTTCCTGGACCTGGACAAGTTCCACTACGCGGACTTCAAGGGCGAGTTCTTCTCCATCAAAGGCCCGTCCATCACGCCGCGGCCGCCGCAGGGCCAACCCGTGGTCTTCGGCCGCCCGGGTGAGCTGGCCGCGGAACTGCCGGACGCCGTCGTGGTCAGTGCGGACAGCGTGGCGGGCATCGCCGACGCCGCAGGGGAAGAACGACGGCGGGGCGTCCTTCGCGTCGTCGCGGACCTGGAGGTAGTGCTCGACGCCGGTGGCTCACCCGCGAGGCAGCGCCTCCACGCGTTGGACGCAGCTTCGCCGTGGCCGGCATCGCCGGACCTCTTGCGCTTTGTGGGGGACGCAGCGGAGTTGCGCGCCCTGCTGACTGAACTGTCCGGCGTCGTGGACGGCGTCAGGCTGCATCCGGCGGTACTGGACATTGACCTTGAAGTACTGGCCGACGAGGTGATCCCGGGCCTTGTATCCGCTGGAGTATTTGTCCCGCCAGCGCCCGGAACCACACTGCGGGAATCCCTGGGCCTGCCCGCGCCCGTGAACGCCATCGCGACCAGCAAGGAGCCGGCATGAGCAGCAACGAGTACCCCCGCCCGGATGCCCGGATCCACCTGGCACTTTTCCAGCCGTTCAGCCCCAACTATGACTGGAGCACCACGGACCGCCTGGAGGACTATTACGACTTCGACAAGTACGCCGAGCTGGTCCAGAGTGCCGAACGAGGCCTGTTCTCCACGGTCTTCCTCGGGGAGAGCCTGCGGCTGCGCGAGCACTTGGGGAAACTGAACGACATTGCCATCACCGGCCGGCCGGATGCCCTGGTGCTCTTCTCCTACTTGGCGGCGAAGACCAAGAACATCGGGCTGGTAGCAACGTTGAACACCACGTACTCGGACCCGGTGGACCTGGCGCGGCGCCTTGCGAGTGTCGACGTGCTGACCGCAGGCAGGGCCGGGTGGAACATCGTGACGACAGACAACGCCTGGACCGGGGAGAACTTCCGCCGCGGGGGCTTCCTGCCGAATACGGAGCGCTATACGCACGCCGAGGATTACGTCGCCGCAGTGCAGGATCTCTGGGACGGCTTCGGTCCCATCGCTGAAGGCCGTGACGCCGAGTCCTGGTCCGCGGAGCCTCGTCAGGTCCGCCGCCAAGGGAAATTCCGCAGCATCGATGCCACGCCCCAGGTGCCCGGGAGCCCGCAAGGCCAGCCGGTGTACTTCCAGGCCGGGGATTCCGCTGAAGGCCGCGACTTCGCCGCACGGAGGGCCGAAGGAATCTTCACCCACCACATAGAATTCGACGACGCCGTGGCGTTCACGGCGGACATCCGTCGCCGCGCCCGTTCATACGGAAGGCCCGGGGACGACATCAAGATCTTCCCCGGCGCCAACCTCGTCGTGGCGGAAACGGACGCCGAAGCTGCCGAGAAGGCCGCGTATTACAAGGAGTTCGCCCTCAACGACCGCGCAGTGCGGCAAGCGATCGAGAGTGTGTGGGGCACCGACCTCTCCGCAGTCGACCTGGATGGTCCGCTTCCTTCCTTCGAGCCCGTAGCCACCCGGCAAAGCCACACCCACGGCATTGTCCACACTGGCCAAGAGCCCACGGTCAAGTCGCGGCAGTGGCGTGCGCTTGCCGAAGAGCACAACTACAGCGTCCGGGAGCTGGTCCACCACTTGTCCGAACGGCGCGGGTTCATCGGCTCTGCATCCACAGTTGCGGACCAGTTGGCCCACTACGTCCGCTCGGATGCCTTCGATGGCCTCAACGTCACCCCGCATGCTTTCCCCGACGGGCTGGACGACGTCGTGGAGCTGCTTGTCCCCGCACTGCAGGAACGGGGGATCTACCCGTCCGAGTATCCGGGAAGCACGTTGCGGGAAAACCTCGGCCTGCCCGAAACCGTGGCCCACCGCGTCCCCGAAGCCGCCGCCCTCAACCTGGAAGAAGCCTCATGAGCAACCTCAAATCCATCAGTTTCCTCACGCCCGGAAACTACCCGGACAACGACCCCCGCCGTGGCCTGGAGGAAACCCTCCAACTCTTCGAACTCGGTGAGCGGCTCGGCTACAACGGAGGCTGGGTCCGGCAGCGCCATCTGGAACACGGCATCTCCTCGGCCACGGTCTTCCTCGCGGCAGCCTCACAGCGCACCTCACGGCTGGAGCTCGGCACAGGCGTCATTCCGATCGGCTACGAGAGCCCCTTCCGCCTGGCCGAGGACATCTCCACCGCTGATGTCCTCTCGGGCGGCCGCCTCCAGATCGGTTTGAGTGCCGGAACGCCGCCTCACGCGGAGCTTCTGGGGGACAAAGTGTTCGACGGCGACTGGCGCACCTTTGATCTGTCGCATCGCAGGATCGAACGCTTGCTGGAGAACCTGGAGGGCAACTTCCTGGGCGACCCGGACACCGTGATCCACTCACCAGGCAACGTCCAGCGTCCCCGTTTGCAGCCGTACAGCCCGGGCCTGCGGAGCAGGATCTGGTACGGGTCGGGATCGGCCAAGTCCACGGAATGGGCCGCGGCGCAGGGTGTGAACCTGGTGGTGGGCAACATCGTGTCCGGGGAAGCCAGCGATGTGTTCACCGAAGCCCAAGGTGCGAATATCTCCCGGTACCTGGCTGGTTACCGTGGCACCCAGGCGCCGCGTGTCGTCGTCGGGCGTGTAGTAGTCCCGCTGGACGGAGCGGACGTCGCAACCCGGGAGCGCTACCGCGCCTATGGTGCGGGCCGCTTCGAACGAACCCTCAAACCACATGGAGAACGCCGGACCCTCTTCGCGCCGGATCTGGTGGGCACGAGCCAGCAGATTGTCGAAGCACTCCTCGCCGACCCCGTGGTCGCTGAGGCCACTGAGCTTCAGATCAACCTTCCCTACGAGTTCTCCATTGAAGATTACGGGCAGATCATCACGGACTTTGCCAACAAGATTGCCCCGGAATTGGGTTGGCTTCCGCAATTCAGGGCTCCGGCCCTGGAGGTCAACGCCTGACTGCGGCCACTACGATTGGTAACCATGAGCGACTCCGCAACGACCCCGCAGGCCAGCGACCAGTACGTGCAGTCGTTGGCCCGGGGTCTTGCTGTGATCCGGGCATTCGATGCCAACAACCCGGTCATGACCCTCAGTGAAGTCGCTGCCCGCACGGATCTGACGCGCGCCACGGCCAGACGATTCCTGCACACGCTGGTGGAGCTCGGCTACGTCCGCACCGACGGCAAGACCTTTGCGCTCACGGCCAAGGTGCTGCAGCTGGGCTACTCGTACCTTTCGGCGTTGTCTTTGCCGCAGTTGGCTCAGCCGCACCTTGAGGAGCTGTCCCTGAAGCTGGGGGAGTCGACGTCGGCTGCGGTGTTGGACGGGCAGGACATCTTCTACGTTGCTCGGGTGGCCACCAAACGCATCATGAATGTCGGCATCACGGTGGGCACCCGTTTCCCCGCCTACGCCACCTCGATGGGCCGCGTCCTGCTCGCGGGACTTCACCCGGCCAAGCTCGATGCCTACCTCGACAAGGTCGAACTCAAACCCCTCACCCCGCGAACCGTAAGCAGCGTGTCCGACTTGAGGACCGCCGTCGGGCGTGTCCGGAAACAGGGGTGGTGTCTGCTGGACCAGGAACTGGAACTTGGCCTGATGTCCATTGCCGCGCCCGTGCATAACCGCAACAACGGGGACACCGTGGCGGCGATCAACGTGTCGCTGCAGGCACAGGCAGTCGCTGCGCAGCCGGAGGGGTATGTGGACTCAGTGCGGGATGCCGTCGTGGCAACCGCGGACGCGATCTCCCAAGACGTCTCTGCCAAGCACTGAGTACAAAAACTACTTGCGGATCGCCGCCAGCCGCGTCTCGAGGATCCGGCGCACCATGGAGTCGGGCACGGGGTTGTCCACGGAGAACCGCAGGGTCCCCGGCGACCACGAGTATCCGCCCAGCTCTTCGGACATTTCGGGCAGGATCTGGCCGCTGAACGGGTACAGGGCAAGGTGCTTCTTGGTTTCGAGCACGCTCACCAGGCCCTTGCCCTCGACCAGCAACGCAGGCATCCCGTAACTGGTGCCTTCTTTGGCGTCAGGCGCCAGTTCCCGGGCAATCTCCACGATCCGCTCCAGGACGGGTCGGCTCGTGGCGCTGACATTCTCCAAGTACTCCGTGACGGTTCCCATGGGGCCAATGCTGCCGCACGCCCGTCCGGGAGGCCAGTAACTCAGCGCTCCGGAATCACCGCGATGCCCTGGATCTCGATCATGGCTTCCTTCTGCCACAGCCGCGTGACTCCGATACCGGCCATCGCCGGGTACTGGGAGCCGGCCATCTCACGCCAGATGCGCCCGATCTCGCGGCCATTGGCCATGTAATCGTCCACGTCCGTGAGGTAGATGGTCACGTTGACCAGGTCCTCGGGTTGTCCGCCGGCTTCGCGCAGCGTGGTGAGGACGTTGGAAAACGCCTGCGTGAACTGCTCCACGATGCCGCCGGGAACGATGTTCATGTCCTTGTCCAGCGCTGTCTGCCCGCCCAGGAAAACGGTGTTTCCGGCGAGCATGCCGTGGGCAAATCCGGACGGCTTGGGCAGCGATTCCGGGTTGATGGTCTTGTGGCTCATGGTGGTCCTCCTCGGTTGTGGCAGTTGCGAAAACTTTTGAAAAGCCCCTATGCAGATCATTCCCGCCCTGCTACGTTGAGCATATGTGACGATCGTAAAAAAGTCGACACATCGAATATCTCGAAGGGAACCCAGCGATGAAACTAGCCACCCTGCGCATCTCGGGCGGACGTACGACGGCGGCACTCGCCACGGGCGACGGTACTTACGTCGCGCTTCCGGCCACTGATGTGGGCGCTTTCCTGAACCGGAAGAATTGGCGACTCATCGCCCTGGCAGCCGAGGGTGAGGAGATCAGCAACCCGGACTTCGCACCCCTGCTCCCCAATGCCGGAAAGGTAATCTGCTGTGGCCTGAACTATGGCGACCACATCCAGGAGATGGGCCGGGACCTCCCCGAATACCCAACACTGTTCGCCAAGTACGCGGACACCTTGGTCGGCGCGAACGATCCTGTAGAAGTCCACGGGAGTGGGCGCGTCGACTGGGAAGCCGAGCTGGCCGTCGTCGTGGGTTCCGAGCTGTACCAAGCGGACGAGGACCAGGCGCGCGAGGCAATAGCCGGCTACACCGTTGCCAACGACGTCTCCATGCGCGACTGGCAAAACCGGACGCTGCAGTGGTTCCAGGGCAAGGCCTGGGACCGGACCACTCCGGTAGGCCCGGTACTGGTCACCGCGGACGAGGCCGGGGAGCACTTCCAGGTCAAGGGCTACGTCAACGGCGAGCTCGTCCAGGACGGCAACACCCGCACGCTCGTCTTCGGCCCGGCGCAGCTGTTGTCCTACATTTCGCAGTTCACCATCCTGCGCCCGGGCGACCTCGTCCTCACCGGGACGCCCGGGGGAGTGGGCATGGGTATGACCCCGCCGCGCTTCCTGCAGGACGGCGACACGCTGGTCACCGAAATCGAAGGGATCGGCCGGTTGGAAAACCGCTTCGCAATCCACGTACCCGTCCACGCCTAAGAACACCGCCTAAACAAGAGGAGAAACCCCATGAGCCAGGCCACCACCGAATACCGCCTCGAAGGCGACAACTCCATCTACGCCCAGCCGGACGGCAAGGTAGTCCCTGTCGTCACCCGTGCCGGCGCAGAGGACACCAACACGGCCCAGTCCGGTGACTGCATCCGCGTCTCCGGCGTCAGCATCCAGCACACCCCGGCAACCAAGATTTGGTTCGGCCAGGTCTCGAACACTCCCGGCTACCGCTCCCTCCCTCACCACCACGGCGAAGCAGAAACCGGCGGCTACGTTCTCCGCGGCCACGGACGTATCTACTTCGGTGAGAACTACTCAGAGTTCATCGACATGAAGGCCGGCGACTGGGTATTCGTTCCGCCGTTCATGCCACACGTTGAAGCGAACATGTCTGTCACCGAGGAACTTGTCTGGCTGACCGCCCGCACGCCGGAGAACCTCGTGGTCAACCTCGAGGACGTCCCGGACGAGACCCTCGCCGACTACCGCCGGGCCTAGCCATGATCACGGGAACCCTGACGTCGGAGACCTTCCTCCGGGCCGTTGACCTGACGGAGACGGAAGCCCAGGTCTTCGACGAAGCCTATGAGGCCACTACCCAGTACGTTCCGTGGCCCAAGGCTTACGGTGGAGACATGGTGGCCCAGGCCGCAGCGGCGATGATGCGCTCAGTGGATGCCGACCGGCAACTCCACTCGATGCACAGCTACTTCATGCGTCCGGTGGATATCGGCTCCATGGTCCGGTACGAGGTTGAGCACCTGCGGGATGGTCGCGGTTACTCCACCCGCACTGTACGGGGTTTCCAGAACGGCAAGCCTGTGTATGCCGCAATGGGTTCCTTCCAGGTTCCCGAAGACGGGCCGCACTTCCAGCCCGACGCGCCTGCCGCCGTCGAGCCTGAATCGCTGCGCTCCGCAGCAGAGGCGCTCACCGGAAGTGAAGGCGCAGCCGCCGATTACTGGGGAACCGGCCGTAGTTTCGACATGCGGCATATTCCCGGGCCGGTATATGTAGAGCTGGAGGGTGGAACGGCCCCCCAGCAGGCAATCTGGGTCAAGGCCTTCGACACCCTGCCTGATGACCCCAACCTGCAGCGCACCGCACTGGCGTACGTGTGCGACTACACAATCCTTGAACCGCTCCTCCGGGTCAACGGCCTCAACTGGTCCAGCCCCGGCCTCTCCACCGCCAGCCTTGACCACTCGATGTGGTTCCACCGCGACGGCCGGGTGGACGACTGGGTGCTCTACGCCCAAGAAGCCATCTCCGGCCAAAGCAACCGCGGCCTCGCCATGGGCCGCTTCTTCGACCGTCAGGGAAGACTCCTCGCGACCGTGGCCCAAGAGGGCATGATCCGCGCCTGACACCACCATCCCCAGCCCCAACGACGCACCACTGAAAGGAACGGCCATGAGCATGTTGCCATCGGCCCACGTGGACACGTTCACCCGAGACCACCTGCCGTCCACCGATACCTGGCCGGCGTTCGAATTCACCCTCCCCGAACTGAACTACCCGGACCGGCTCAACGCCGCCGCCGTGCTGATCGACGACGCTGTCGCCCGGCACGGCGCCGACCGCCCCGCCCTCCGCACCCCAGACGGCGTTGTCTGGACGTACGGCGAGCTCCAGACCCGCTCCAACCGGGTTGCCCAGGTCCTCACCGAGGACCTTGGCGTGGTGCCCGGCAACCGCGTCCTGCTTCGCGGCCCGAACAACCCGTGGATCGTCGCGGCATGGCTGGGCGTCCTGAAAGCCGGCGCCGTGGTGGTCACCACCATGCCCATGCTGCGCTCCACCGAAGTCTCCACGATCATCCAGCTCACCAAGCCGGTGGTCGCCATTTCGGACCACCGCTTCGTGGATGAGCTCGCGGTCGCGGCGGGGGAGGACGTGACGGTCCTGACGTACGGAAAGAACGACGACGGCGACCTCACCGCCCGCTGCTCGCGCAAGAGCGGGGAGTTCACGCCAGTAGACACGTCCTCGGACGACGTTGCCCTGCTGGGGCCGACGTCCGGAACTACGGGCGTGCCCAAGGTGACCATGCATTTCCACCGGGACATCCTGGCCAACGCGGACACCTTTGCCCGGTACATTCTGGAGCCCACGGCTGACGACGTCTTCGCGGGATCTCCTCCGCTGGCCTTCACCTTCGGCCTCGGCGGACTGGTGGTCTTCCCCTTGCGGTTCGGTGCATCGGCGCTGCTGACGGAAAAGGCCGGTCCTGTGGAACTGGCTGAGCGGGCAGCAGAGGCCGGAGCCACGGTGCTCTTCACTGCACCCACGGCCTACCGCGCGATCCTGAAGGAGAACCGCGGCGACCTGCTCAGCGGCCTCCGGGTTGCCGTCTCCGCAGGCGAACACCTGTCCAAGGAAACGTGGGAAGCCGTCCACGAAGCTACCGGCCAGCGATTGGTCAACGGCATTGGTGCCACGGAAATGCTGCACGTGTTCATCTCGGCGGCCGGGGACGACATCCGTCCGGGTACCACCGGCAAGGCCGTGCCGGGCTACCGAGCCACGATTCTTGACGCCCAAGGCAACGAACTTGGGGCAGGACAAACCGGACGTCTGGCGATCATCGGACCCACGGGCTGCCGGTACCTCGACGATCCCCGGCAGGCGAACTACGTGGTGAACGGCTGGAACGTCACGGGGGACACGTTCTCCATGGACGAGGACGGCTACTTCACTTACCAGGCACGCTCGGACAACATGATCGTCTCCTCCGGGTACAACATCGGCGGACCCGAAGTGGAAGCGGCCATCGACCAGCACCCGGACGTGGTGGAAAACGCGGTCATCGGCATCCCGGACGAGGAGCGCGGCAGCATCGTGTGCGCGTTCGTGGTCCTCCGCGAGGGCGTCACCGGAGATGCTGCCAAGCGCAAGGAGATCCAGGACTTCGTGAAGCAAACCATCGCCCCGTACAAGTACCCCCGCGATGTCCGCTTCGTCACCGAACTTCCACGCAATCCCAGCGGCAAACTGCAGCACTTCAAGCTGCGCGACCGCGTCCTCGCGCAGGACATTTCCAGCACCAACGAACTTACCGCCGCAGGCCAGAGCCAGGCGTAGAAGGAGCAACACCATGAAGATCGCAATCGTCGGAGGCGGCCCGGGCGGCCTGTACTTCGCAGCACTGATGAAGCAGCTCGATCCGTCCCACGACATCACCCTCTGGGAACGCAACGCTGCCAGCGACACCTTCGGGTTCGGCGTCGTGTTTTCCGATGAGACCCTCGGCGGCATCGGCAACGCGGACCCGGTGGTGGCCGAGTACATGAGCCGCCGCTTCGCCCGCTGGTCCGACATCGACATCCACTTCCGCGGGGAAACCATCACCGTGGGTGGCCAGGGCTTCGCTGCCATGAGCCGCAAGGAATTGCTGGAACTGCTGCAGCGCCGCTGCATCGAGCTGAACGTGGATGTACGGTTCAGCACCCTGGCCCCTGCCATCGAGGAACTGGAGGCCAACTACGATCTGGTGCTTGCCGCAGATGGCATCAACTCGCAGATCCGCGCCAAGTACGCAGACTCCTTCAAGCCCAACCTGGACCCACGGACCAACAAGTTCATGTGGCTCGGCACCAACCAGGTTTTTGAAGCCTTCAAGTTCTTCGTGAAGGAAACCGAGTGGGGCGTCATGCAGATCCACGGCTACCCGTACTCGGACGAGGGTTCGACGTTCATCGTGGAAATGCACCAGGACGTTTGGCATGCTGCAGGCTTCGACGAGACCGCGAATGAAGTCTTCCCTCCGGGCGTCTCCGACGAGAAGTCGATCGCCAAGATCCGTGAGATTTTCGCCGAGGAGCTGGACGGCTACGAGGTCCTCACCAACAACTCCAAGTGGATCAACTTCACCACCGTCCGCAACCAGAGCTGGCGCAAGGGCAACGTGGTCCTGCTGGGCGACGCCGCCCACACCGCGCACTTCTCCATCGGCTCCGGCACCAAGCTGGCCATGGAGGATTCCCTGGCGCTGGCCGCCTGCCTGCACGAGCACGCCGATCTCCAGGAAGCTCTGGAAGCCTACGAGACCGAGCGGCGCCCTGTGGTCGCGTCCACCCAGCGTGCGGCACAGGCTTCGCTGGAGTGGTTCGAGCGGATCGGCCAGTACAAGGACCAGGATCCCACTCAGTTTGCCTTCAACCTGCTCACCCGCAGCCGCCGCATCACCCAGGAGAACCTGCGCCTGCGTGACCCCGAATTCGCCGACGCCGTGGACAGGAACTTCGCCGAATCCCAGGGTCTCACCGAGGTTGCGCCGGCGATGTTCCAGCCGTACTCCATCGGTGAGCTGGAGCTCAAGAACCGCATCATCGTCTCCCCGATGGACATGTACTCCGCCACGGACGGCATCCCCGGCGACTTCCACAAGGTCCACCTCGGTTCCAAGGCACTTGGCGGTGCCGGGCTGGTCATGACTGAGATGGTGTGCGTCTCTGAAACCGGCCGCATCACCCCCGGTTGCAGCGGCCTCTACACCGACGAGCAGCGGGACAGCTGGAAGGAAATCGTCGACTTCGTCCACTCCCGCTCCACCGCGAAGATCGGTGCCCAGCTGGGCCACTCCGGCCGCAAGGGCTCCACCAAGCTCATGTGGGAAGGCATCGACCAGCCCCTCGACTCCGGCAACTGGACCGCCGTCGGGCCTTCCGCCCTGCCGTACAGCGCCGAAAACCAGACCCCCGTGGAACTGGACCGCGCGGGCATGGATGCCATCAAGGCCGAGTTTGTCGCAGCCACCAAGCGCGCCGATGAAGCAGGCTTCGACCTCCTCGAGATCCACGCAGCCCACGGCTACCTGCTCTCGTCCTTCCTCTCGCCCGTTTCCAACCGGCGCACGGACGAATACGGTGGCAGCCTGGAGAACCGGCTGCGGTTCCCGCTGGAAGTGTTCGACGCCGTCCGCGCCGCCTGGCCTGCCAACAAGCCGGTGACGGTACGCATCTCCGCGACGGACTGGATCGACGGCGGCAACACCTCCGATGATTCGGTCCAGATCGCCAAGGCGTTTGTGGAGCACGGCGCAGCTGGCCTGGACATCTCCACCGGCCAAGTCGCCAAGGAAGAAAAGCCCGCCTTCGGACGCAGCTACCAGACCCCGTTTGCCGACCGCATCCGCCAGGAAGTCGCCGCTCCGGCAGGCGTGGCCATCATCGCCGTCGGCGCCATCTCAAGCTACGACGACGTGAACTCGATCCTCCTTGCTGGACGTGCCGACTTGATCGCCCTGGGCCGCACCCACCTGTACGATCCCCAGTGGACCCTCCACGCAGCAGCCGAGCAGGAATACCAAGGCCCGGGCGCCCAGTGGATTCCGCAGTTCCGCGCCGGACGCCGCAAGCCACCAAGCTCACGCACCGACGCCATCCGCCCGCGCTTGTCCCTCTTGAAGGAGCCCGATGCCGAAGAAGCCACCAACCACCTGCGCTGGACCCCGGCCGCATCAGCCCGTTCAGCATCGGTCCTGGTGAAGTAGCCGTGGCCGCCGCACCCGTCAACACCTGGAACGTGCCCAAGCGCACCACAGGTGTGGTGCTCCTCTGCTGCTGGCTGGCGATCCTCGCCGAAGGTTACGACGTCGGCGTGCTGGGAGCCGTCCTTCCCGCACTGGCCGAGTACAAGGAATGGAACCTCTCGCCGCTCGCGCTGGGTGGCCTTGGCTCATATGCCCTGATCGGCATGCTTATTGGCGCCCTGTTCATCGGCACCCTGAGCGACCTTGTGGGGCGCAAGAAGATGCTCTTGGCCTCGATGATCATCTTCACGCTCACCCAAGCAGGTGCAGCCTGGGCGCCGACTCCGGAGCTTTTCGGCTTCTTCCGCCTGATCGGTGGGCTCGGCATGGGCGGCGTGATTCCGGTGGCGGCGGCCCTGACCATTGAATATTCCGCCCCCAACAAGCGCTCATATAACTACGGGCTCATGTATTCCGGCTACTCGCTGGGCATCGTGGCAGCGGCGCTTGCTGCCCTGTTCGTCCTGCCGCTGGGTGGGTGGCGTGCGGTGATCGCGATCGGCGCCGCACCCGTGGTCCTGCTGCCGGTGATCTGGAAGTTCCTGCCGGAGTCGCTTGAGTACTTGGAGTCCAAGGGCCGGGGTTCCGAAGCCACGTCGCTCGCGGCAAAGCTGGGAATCACGGATTACCGGCCGGTGGTTGTCGCGAAGCCGGCGGCTGGTGGCCCAGTGGATCCGTGGTGGAAGACCATCACCACCATGTTCTCCCTGCAATACCTCCGCTCCACCGTGTTCTTCTGGATCTCGCTGTTCTGCGGCCTGCTACTTGTCTACGGACTGAACACCTGGCTGCCGAGCATCATGAAGAAGGCCGGCTACGACCTCGGCTCCTCCCTGACCTTCCTCCTGGTCTTCAGCCTCGCCTCGGCCATCGGCGGCCTGCTCCTGGGCCGCGCTGCCGACAAGTACGGCAAGAAGCTGATCCTTGTGGTCTTCTACATCCTGGGCGGCCTGGGCATCATGCTCCTCGTCTTCCCGAACACAATGGTGGTCAACCTGCTGTTCGTGGCCTTCGCCGGCGTCGGATCCATCTCCACTTCACTGGTCCTCACGGGCTACATCGCCGACTACTACCCGGCGAAGGTGCGCGGCACGGCGACGGGTTGGGCGCTCAGTTTCGCCCGGCTCGGTGCCATCTCGGGCCCGTTGATCGGTGGGTGGATCGCCGGTTCGAAGCTCCCGTTCGAGGCGAACTTTGGGATCTTCGCCGGTATCGCGGTCCTGGCCGCTGTCGCCGTCGCGCTCATTCCGAAACCGCAACCAGAGGTGCCGGTGGCCGCCGTCGACGTTGATCCTGACGACGCCGCAATCGGCGCACGGTAGGAGAGCCATGTACCCGGAGGCGTGCGTCGAGCGAACCGTCGAATGGGTGGACACGGACGCCTCCGGGCACCAGCACAACTCCGCGATCATGCGCTGGGTGGAGGCGGCGGAAGCTGAACTGTTCCGCCGCCTCGAACTGCCGGATTACTTCCCCAGCGCACCGCGGGTGCAGCAGGTCATCAACTACAAAGCGAAGCTCTGGTTCGGCCAGCGCATTAATGCGACCGTGAAGGTGCACGCGCTGGGCCGGACCTCGCTGACCCTGGCTTTCGAGATAACGTCCGACGCCGGTGAGGTCGCCGCATACGGGACGGTCACCACAGCGCACGTCCCCCAGGGGGCCAGCACAGCACAGCCCTGGCCCGAACATCTAATCAGGGCTGTCTCGCCCCCGCGAGTTGGCACTTAATGACAATCCGGGGCTCCGGGATTGTCATTAAGTGCCAACTCGGCGGAGGGTTTTTGCTTAGCGCAGGCCCTTCAGGACGTTCTTGGGGCGCTGCATTTCACCGTGCTTCGCCCCGAGGATGATGACCCAGGCAGCGAAGGCCGGGATGGCCCACTGCAGGGCTTTCAGCTGGTTTTGGGCCGACTTCAGTTCATCGGAGGCGCCCGGGCGTGGTTCCGTGGCTCCTTCGGCGCCTTCACCGGAGAGCTGGTCCACCTTCTTGCCCACAATGCCCGCGTACAGAGTCACGGCTGCTCCGGCCAGGGTGACCACCGTCTTGTAGACGGTGTTGGCGGCGACGCTGTCCTGCTTGGCGATACGGCCCTTGTTCTCCCAAGCAATGGCGAGATCGGAGGCGAGGTGGCCAGCGAACGCTGCGGTCTGGATCGGGGCCCACTTACCCCAGCCCTTGCTGGACAGGCGGGTGCGCTCGGTGGGGTCCTTGGCTTCTGCCGCGGCGCCGTTGAGCCCAATGGCCCCCATCAGAGAGCCGCCAAACCATGCTGCGGCGGTAAGGTCGTGAATGGAACGGGCTACAAGATTTCCTGCCATGATGTGCTTCCTATCGTCGATGCGGAAAGTACTGGGTGTGGCTTCTTGATCCTTGACGCGGAGTTCAAGCGTGCCTCCATAGTAAGCATCCTTAGTATGGCGTTGCCACTCCGTTGAGGGAACAGCCCAGTGCCCACACCTATGATGAAGTGGACTGGCGCCTGAACAGCGGCGCGGAAATGAGGATGTTTTCGATGTTCGCCGTCCCGGCACCCCCGGTGCGCCACCAGCAACTCCTCGTCACGATCTTCGGCCTCTACGGCCGGAACGCGGGCGATGCATTGCCGGTCTCAGCACTGATCTCCATGCTGGGTTCCCTGGGGTACGACGCTCCGGGTGTGCGGTCGTCAGTTTCACGGCTCAAGGCCAAAGGCGTGCTGAAAAGCGTCCGTGAGGGCGGCATCGCCAAGTACAAAATTTCGGAGTCAATCAGTGACGTGTTCCGTGAAGGGGACCGGCGGATCTTCGCTCCCGAACAGCCCGCCCCGGTAGACACCTGGGTGCTGGCAGTGTTCTCCGTGCCGGAATCGCTGCGCAACCGCAGGCACCAGTTGCGGTCCGCATTGTCCGGTCTGGGGTTTGGCTCCGTGGCCAACGGTGTGTGGATCGCGCCCGCCCACAAGCTGGAACAGGCCCGGGAACGCCTCACTGCGGACGGGTTGATCGAATTCGTTGACCTGTTCAGGAGCGACTACGTCTTTGACGGTCCCATGCGCCCCAAGATCTCCGAATGGTGGGACCTCAAGGAACTCGATGAGCAGTTCACCGAGTTCCTTGAGCTGTATTCAGGCGCGGAGCAGCAGTGGATCGAACGCGTGGGTGATGACCCCGATGTCGCTTTGGCCGAGTCCACGGAGGAGCTTAGGCGTGACGCTTTCCGCTACTACATCCCCATGCTCACCATGTGGCGCAAGTTTCCGTACCGGGACCCGAACCTTCCAACGGATTACCTGCCACCGGAGTGGCATGGACCCGCGGTTCGCCGGACCTTCCAGGCCGTTCACCGCTTGGCGGCACCCCTGGCCGCGGCGCATGCGCACGAGGTCATTGCCGAGGCGCTGGATCCGGCAGCCGCCTAGTCGCTGGTGCGGGGCGCGTCGATGATTCCGAACACCTCACCTTGGGGTGCCTGGATTATCGCCATGCGTCCCAACGGGCTGTCCATGACCGGCATGACCAGGCTGGCACCAAGCGCAGTCGCCTCCGTGGCCGTCCGCTGGACGTTGTCGCTGGCGAACCAGGCAAGCCAGTGATCCGGCGCGCCAAGGGCAAGCTCAGTGTCGTAGTGGATCCCGCCGACTTCCCGTCCATCCTGCGGGCGCTTGATGGTGAAATAGACGAATTCGTCTTTGGTGATGTCCTGGAAGCTGACATCGAAGACGTCCGAATAGAAGGTCTGTGCAGCCTCGTAGTCGCTGGTGTGGAGCTCGTTCCAGCACAGGGCGCCGTGCTCGTTGACGCGTTCAGCGCCGATGTGGTTTCCCGCTTGCCAGATGCCGAACACGGCACCGATGCTGTCCATGGCCAGCGCCATCCGTCCCGAATCAAGGACGTCGAAGGGCGGCGCGACCACTTGGCCGCCGGAAGCAGCCACTTTCTTCGCCGTGACATCAACGTCGTCTGAGGCGAAATACGTGGTCCAAACGTTGGGAGCACCGGGGTCTTGCTTGGGTCCGATTCCGGCCACGGCGCGTCCCCCCACCTGGGCCAGGAGATAGCCGCCTGAATCCTCACCCCCGGAGAGGTACTCCCAGCCGAAAAGTCCCGAATAAAAGGCCTTGGCGGCTTCGGGATCTTCCGCTGCCAGGTCCACCCACATGGGGGTGCCTTCGGGCCAGCTCGAGATTTTGGTGGACATGGAACTCCTTGGATAGGGCTGATGGGCGCAGCTGCCTCCCCGGTTGCCCCATGCGCTGGGCTTCCGGGGAGGCAGCCACTCTTAAAGTGCGTCAGCTACCCAATTCGTGACACGGTTCAGGCTGCCAGGTCTTCCAGGACGGCCATCGCAGCATTGTGTCCACCGAGCCCGCTGACGCCCCCGCCGCGCCGCGCCCCTGCACCGCACAGGAAGACCCGGGGGTGTCCCATGGCCACTCCCCACCGTTCGGCCGGCGAAGTGCGTGGCTCGTCGTCCTCCAGGAACGGCCACTGCAGGCTCCCGTGGAAGATATTTCCTCCGGACATGTTCAGTGCGTGTTCCAGATCCAGGGTGGTCTTTGCCTCGACGCAGGGATTTCCGTCGGCGTCTGTCAGCAGCAAATCCTCAATGGGTTCGGCCAGGACGGAGTTGAGGGAAGCCAGCACTGCGGCGAGCAGTTCAGCCCGCAACTGCCCGTTGTTCTCCTCGGTGACCAGCCGGTGGGGAGTGTGCAGCCCAAAAATGGTCAGGGTCTGTGCTCCGGCCTGGACGAGCTCGTCGGAGAGGATGCTGGGATCGGTCAGGGAGTGGCAGTAGATTTCGCAGGGCAGCGGGTCCGGGATGGCACCCTTCAACGCTGACTGGTAGGCATCTTCCAACTGTCCATAGTCCTCGTTGATATGGAACGTGCCGCCGAAAGCCGCTTCCGGGGCCACCGACTCGTCCCTGAGCTTCGGCAGGCGGCGCAGGAGCAGGTTGACCTTGATTTGCGCGCCTTCCGGGGCGCTGCCTGCAGCGGGGGAGCCACCCAACAGGCCTTGCAGAACCCACGGTGACACATTGGACAGCACGCGCTCACCGCCGAAAGCATGCGATTCGCCGCCACGCTGGAACTGGACTTCGCCGTCGTCGGATATGGCGGTGACTGTCGCGCCGGAAATCAGGGTGGCGCCGGCCTCCCTGGCCACCCGTTCAAGCTCCTTGGAGACCGAGCCCATGCCTCCCAGGGGGATATCCCAGTCACCGGTTCCGTTCCCGATGACGTGGTAGAGGAAGCAGCGGTTGGCGTCGAGCGATGGGTCATCCAGTGACGTGAAGGTTCCGATGAGCGCATCGGTTGCCACCAGGCCTTTGACCAGCGGGTGGTTCAAGCGTTCCGAGATGGCCTGGCCCAGGGGGTTTTCGATGTAGGTGTTCCACAGTTCGTCGTCGCCAACGAGTTCCCGGGCTTCCGAGCGGGTGGGAAGGGGATCGCAGACCGTGGGGAAGAGGGCTTGGGCCAGTTTTCCGGTCTCGGCGTAAAGCCCCTCGAGTGCGTCAAAGTCCGCGGCAGCGTCATCGGAGACGCGGGCAAAGGAGGCGCGGCTTGCCACGGGATCGGCCCCATCGATGAGCAGTCCGGTTCCGGGGTTTGCCGGGTTGGGTGTGTAGGACGAGTAGCGCCTGCGGGCGAGATCGATCTGGAGTCCCAGTTCGCTGACGATCCGCTGCGGAAAGAGGCTGACCAGATAGGAGTAGCGGGACAGGCGGGCATCCACGCCTTTGAAAGCGGCCGCGGAAACAGCGGCCCCGCCGAAGTGGTCTTCCCGCTCCAGGACGGCGACGCTCTTGCCGGCGCGGGCGAGGTAGGCCGCGGCTGTCAGGCCGTTGTGGCCACCGCCGACAATGACGACATCAAACTGTGTTTTTTCCATGACATGAGGGTAGCCATGCATTGCCACTGCTTACTGAAACTGATTTTTGACGTAAGAAATGCTTGGGCTCGCGATGAAAAGGCGGCGGGCAAGCGTAAGCCGCCTGCCCGCCGTCGTGCGTTACTGGATGGTGCGCGTCGCTTTGGCGAGGTTCTCCCGGAGTTCGTCGGCGTTCTGCCGGATGACGTAGGCCGGGCGGTCGCGCTCTACGCGCCAGCTGTCTTCCAGGGGCCCGATGTTGACGGCGTCGAAGCCGAATTCGTCGTAAAGCCTGGTGACGAGCTCGGCCGCCTCCGGGAAGTCGCTCGCGGTGGCAAGTGCGCGCCGGTTGTCGGTTCCGGCGGGGGTGCCGTCCGTGGTGATGTCCTTCGCGAAGATGTGGTTGAAGCCCTTGGCCACCTTGGACGTGGGGAGGTGCTTCTGGAGCAGTCCGGACGTTGTGGCCTCGCCGTTGTCGAGCTCGGGGATCCGGCCGTCACGCTCCCAGTAATAGTTGTTGGTGTCGATGACGACTTTGCCCTCAAGCGGTTCCGCCGGGATATCACGGTAGTTCTTGAGCGGAACGGTTACGACGGCGAAATCGCCTGCCGCTGCTGCCTCGGCTGCCGTCGCGGCGCGGGCCCGCGGGCCCAGTTCCGCTACGAGCCCGCTGAGCGTTTCCGGACCTCGTGAGTTGCTGATCACGACGTCATAGCCAAGTTCCACTGCCTTGCGTGCAACCTGGCTGCCAATGTGTCCTGCACCGATAATTCCGATTGTTGTCATATCTACGCCAACAAGAAGTTGCAGGCGCCTATTTCCCGCGTTACGGATTATTTCCAGGGGCTTATACTAAGTAGTCTTACTAAGCTGTTTTTCATCGAACACGAGGAGGTAGTGATGGCCGGGCGCTTGGAACTGGTGGAAACGCCTGATGGGGGATACCGGGTTTTGATGGTGGACGGCGCAGATACCTTGATGGGTCTGTCCAGGCGGTTTTCCTCAGTGGATGAGGCTGTGGGAGGGGTGGCTGCCATTCGCGAAGTAGCAGGCACTGGCCTCCTCCAGACCGGCTCCGCGGAGCGGTACGCCGTGTTGATGCTGGAAGAGCCCGCAATCGATTCCGCGCTGGCGGACCAGGGTGCACGGAAGCAATCGAAGGTGGTCAGCTGTGAGCAGTGAACCGACGGCAAAGACGCGCGGCGTTCTGTTCGACGTGGACGGCACGCTGATTGATTCGAGTTATTTCCATGCCATGGCGTGGTGGCAGGCCTTCCGGCGCGAGGGGTTCGACGTCGAAATGTCGGCGATCCACCGCTGCGTAGGCATGGGCGGCGACCGGCTCATCCGGAGCCTGGTTCCTGACTCCACGGAGGAGTTGCAGGAAGCCTTGAAATCCTCGCACAGTGCGGTCTTCTCGACGTTCTGGCCCGCTTTGCGGACTTTCGACGCCGCCCGGGACCTTTTGGCTGCATGCTCGGAAGCCGGCTTGGCCGTCGGGCTGGCGTCCTCGGCGCAGGACCGCGACCTGGAGGTCAGTCGAAAGCTGCTCGACGCCGGTTCCTCCATTGATGCGTGGACCAGCTCCAGCGATGCCAAGGAGAGCAAGCCTGCGCCCGACATCCTGGAAGCGTGCCTGGAGAAGCTCAAGCTGACGCCGAAGGACGTGGTGTTTGTTGGCGACGCGGTCTGGGATGTCAAAGCCGGTGCCGCCATCGGAATACCCGTGATTGCCCTGACCTGCGGCGGAATCAGTGCGGCAGAGTTGCGCGACGCGGGTGCCGCGGAGGTCTATGACAATCCGCGGCACCTGCTGGAAAACCTCGAAGACAGCCTTCTTGGAAAGCTGGCCTAGCGTTCGTCGCTGATCCCCTTGTCGCGGCCCCGGCGGTTCCGCAGGGTCCAGATGATCAGCGCGAGGATAATCACGGCTGCGACACCCGCCAAGACCCATGGCACGGCGCTGGTGCGGTTCTGCTCCTGGGGATCGGATTCTCCGGTTCCCGGGTTGGCGGGTCCGCTGCCGGCCGGGTTGGGCGTGCTTGGGGCTCCCGAGGAGGGGGCGGGGTTGGTGGGCTTCTGCGTTGACGGGCCGGAGGGGTTGCTGGGCTCCGGCGTCGGGGTCGCCGTGGTGGCGCCGACGTGGCCCTGCGCCTGGACGGCCGTTGGGGCCGAAGCGTTGGCTGCGACGGCGGTGGATGCCATGAACCCGGTGAAGAGGGACAGGGCAAGGGTGGTCGTGGCTAATTTACGAAGCATCGGTATCTCCTGAGTAGGGGGCGTGTTCGCGAATCCTCATACTCGTAAGCATACTGACTAAATTGGCGCTGTGGATGTTCCGGGGGTGCCGCCTTCGCTAAAGGCGGCACCCGTGCCCGGCCTAGCGGTTCAGCTTGTCCGCGTCCGGCTCCTGGTCGCCAATGTGGCCAGGTGCGTTGGCCGCAAGGACACGCTGGACGAACGCGCTGTACTCCTCCATGTAGTGCCGCAACAGCGCAGCGGTGCCTTCATCGCGGACGGAACCGTCGGCGTCGTAGGCGTCTGCGACGAAGCGGATGTACGCCTCCGGCGCGTTCAGCTGCGGAGCGTCAAGGAAGCTCAGGACGCTGCGCATGGAGGACTGCATCACGGCCGTGCCGATGCCGCCCGGCGAAGCGCCGATGATTCCGGTAGGTTTGCGGGCGAAAGAATTGGTTCCCCAGGGCCGCGACCCCCAGTCGATCGCGTTTTTCAGGGCGCCCGGGATGGAACGGTTGTATTCCGGGGAGATGAACAAGATGCCGTCCGAGGCTGCGATTGCATCCTTCAATGCCTTGCCTGCTGGCGGGAAGTCGGCGTCGTAGTCCGAGCTGTAGAGCGGAAGGTCCTTGATTTCGATCTCATGGAACTCAAGTTCAGGTGGTGCCACGCTGATCAGCGCTTTGGAGAGGGTCCGATTGATCGAATTGCTGGCAAGGCTTCCAACGAAATAACCGATTTTGAAAGTGTCCATAGCGGCGTTCCTTTCCGACGGCACGGCCGGAACCGGCTCGTCGACGGTGTTGTTGCGGGTTGACCCGCTCCAACCGACCCTAGTGGACATGTGCGCGGAGCGCAGCCCCTGTTGGATGCGCGCCACGAGCGCAGCCTGGTCCGCCCGCTCGTCGTTCAGATAGGCGTCGTAGGCAACGACGTCGAGATCGCAGGGTGCCAGAAGACAAATGACATGACAGCCGCTCTTCGAGGCGTCGATGATGCCCACGCGTTTTTCGGCCTCCCCGGAGTAGTAGCCGAACGCGGCCTCGTGAACGGACTGACTTACCGGATGACCGAAACCCTCCGGGAACTCGGAGCTGGGTTCTAAGACGGCTCCACTCCACACCGGCAGGCCTTCGTCATCCCGGGAATTTCAGTCCGTGTACTCGTCCGCCCATAACCAACCTCCCCGGGCAGTACACCTAGAAGGCAGGGCTGAGGAGCGCAATTTTTCCGATGGGCTCTCGCTAGTGAGAAGTTCGATTAGTTAGCCAGGCCGAACAGCTCTTGTGCGTTCTGCTTGAGCGCGCGAGAGCGGACGGCGCGGTCTTTTGTTGCCGCCTCTATGGTGTCCCGCGCGGCAAGTACATCCCCATAGGGGGTGTTCGACCCGAACAGGCACCGGTCCGGAAGCTCCTTGAGCGCGGCACGAACGACGAACAGCTGCAATGCGGAAGATAGGTCCAGGTAGACGTTGGTGTGCTGAATGGCAAGGTCAACCGCGAGCATGCTGTTGAGCCCACCGAACGCTCCAATAATGACTGGCACCTGCGGATAGCGGGTGGCGACAGCTGCATATGCGCGCAGGTCGTCAGCGTTGTTCGGCGCGATTCCGTGTGTCAGGACGGGGAGCGGTCTGCCGGCTGCGGTCTCAGCAGATGCCCGCACGACCGCTTCGATCAACGCGCCTTGACCACCCGCAGGCGTGACCTCACCGAATCCCACGGTGCGGGGATCGGCCACGGCGTCCCCCGCCGCCGCCAGAATGCGCGTGTAATCCCATTCAAGGGGGATCTTGCGCATCGTCACTGCCTCGGGCCAGACAGCCAGTGCGCCCAGGACTTCTTGCTGACTTCTCTTGTATAGCGCGTCGGGGGTGTCAGCGCCGTCGAGTAACTGCGCCAAGCTGTCGAATTCGGCCCGGACTTCCGCCAGTGTCGCAGCGTTTTCGGGATGTACTGAGGTGGATAGCAGGACAGGTCGTGTGACGCCAGCTTCCTCGGCTCGCTGCCGGTACGAGTCAAAGTCGGCGGTTACGTGCGCGTGAATGTCGATCATCATGGTTCCTCTCTGTTCACTACGACGCTAAACTCTGACATCAATGTCAAGGTCAAGTCAGAGGAGCACAATCGTGCGTATCGGGCGGCTGGCTCAAATCACCGGTGCCTCACCGCGGTCACTGCGTCATTACGAGTCTGCGGGATTGATCCGGTCCCATCGGCTCGCAAACGGGTATCGCGACTACGAGGAAGATCAGGTCAGACAGGTTGCGCTGATTCGTGACTTGCTGGCAGCAGGGCTGGCTCTGGACGCGATCGCCGTGGTTGCACCCTGCCACGACATCGACGGGATCGCCCCGCGGTGCGAAGTTGCGTCCGCACGTATCGATGCCGAGATTGCCAAGCTTGATCAACGAGCCGCCGAGCTCGCCTTGGCGCGAAGCCGCCTGCGAGCACTCCGGAAGTAGCTGGACATGGAAGGTCTCCTCGTTGAGTATCCCGTTGGGGGTCCAGGGGGTGGTAGCTTCCGAGACGTTCCGGATACGTTCAGGGCACCTGCGAACAATGTTCCCGCCCTCGGTGCGCGAATTCCAGAATTCGAACATTTTCAAACCTCCCTACGCCTATCGCCGCCCCGCCCGCGTGCATAAACTCGTGGCAACCACGTTCTGGTCGGTTCCGGAGAGGGGCGGCGTTGAAAGCAGGCATTGCACACGAGGCGCTCGACGGCGAGCGGCGGGTGGCGGCCACGCCGGAAACGGTCAAGCAGCTGACCGGGCTGGGACTCGACGTCGAGATCGAGTCCGGTGCCGGCGTCGCCTCCGGCCACAGCGACGCCGACTACCAAAACGCCGGGGCCGTCGTCGTTCCTTCCCTGGACCTCGGCACGCTCGACATCTACTGCCATGTGCGTCCAATGGATCCGACGACGGCGGGAGCCCTCCGCCGGGGCGCCGTCACCGTAGGGTTGGGGTCGCCGTCGTCGGAGTTGCCTACCGTGCGCGCGCTCGCCGCAGGGGGCGTCACGTCGTTCGCCCTTGAGCTGGTGCCCCGCATTTCCCGGGCACAGTCGATGGATGCGCTGACCTCGCAGGCCCTCGTTGCCGGCTACCGTTGTGTTCTCGAAGCAGCAATGCGCCTGCCCCGGTTCTTTCCCCTGTACATGACCGCCGCGGGGACCATCCCGCCGGCCCGCGTGCTTGTTTTGGGCGCGGGTGTGGCCGGGCTGCAGGCGATCGGCACTGCCAAGCGTCTTGGGGCCCGCGTCTCCGCCAACGACATCAGACCAGCCTCGGCCGACGAGGTCGCGTCAATGGGTGGCACCTTCATCAAACTCGACCTCGAAACCGCCGAAGCCTCCGGAGGATACGCCCGCGAGCTCAGTGCCGATCGGGGTGCGCTGCAACGGGCCCGCCTCGCCCCGCATGTTGCCCAAGCAGACGTCCTCATCACCACCGCGGCAGTTCCCGGTAGGCGTGCGCCGCTGCTGGTGAGCCGCGAAATGGTGCAGGGCATGCGCGCCGGGTCCGTGGTGGTGGACCTCGCGGCGGAGTCCGGCGGCAACGTGGAGGGTGTCATTCCCGGGCAGGACCAGCACATTCCCACCGCCGACGGCCAAGGCACCATCACTCTGGTCGGCCTCAAGGATCCCGCGTCCGCCATGCCCGCCGATGCCTCCCGTCTCTTCGCCAAGAACGTCTCCAACCTGCTTGCGCTCATCACGAAGGACGGGGTGGTCGCCCTTGATTTCGACGACGAAGTGGTGTCAGGCACCTGCTTAACGCACGACGGCGTCATCCGGCATGCGCCCACGGCGGAAGCTCTCGCGGCGCTCGCCGGGGAGACGGCCGGGGAAGTACATGGACCGGAAGGAGTGCATTGATGGATGGCCTGAGCTTGCTGACGATCACAGTGCTGGCGGTGTTCGTGGGATTCGAGGTGGTCTCCAAGGTCTCCAGCACCCTGCACACGCCCCTGATGTCCGGGGCCAACGCCATCCACGGAATCATCCTGGTGGGCGCGATCATCGTGGCGGGGCAGGCTTCCGAGCCGTGGGTTTTGGCGGTGGCGCTCCTGGCTGTCGTCCTTGCAACGGCCAACCTCGTGGGTGGCTTCGTGGTGACCGACCGCATGCTGGAGATGTTTCACGGAAGGCAGCGACCGCCGTCGGACGTTAACACGGCGGGGAAGGCAGGCCGGGCAGCAGAGGGGCGCCGACCGTGACGCTCCTGAACCCGACGTGGACCGCCCTGCTGTATCTGGCCGCGGCGGTGTGTTTCATCCTCGCGCTGAAGGGGCTCAGCTCGCCGAAAACCGCGCGCCGCGGCAACCTGATTGGCGCATTTGGGGCGCTGGTGGCTGTGCTGACAGTCTTCCTGTCCGTGAAACTGGACAACATTCCGTGGATCCTCGGGGCGATCGTGGTGGGCTCCGGGATCGCGGCGCCGGTGGCACGACGTGTGCAAATGACCCAGATGCCGCAGCTTGTTGCCTTGTTCAACGGGGTGGGTGGCGGTGCCGCAGCATTGGTAGCGCTGATTGAATTAACCCACACGGAGGACTCTTGGGTGCGCCTGGCCATTGTGTTCACGTTGCTGGTTGGCGCGGTGTCGTTCGCCGGCTCGGCGGTCACTTTTGCCAAGCTGCAGGGGATCATGACCACGCGGCCTGTCACCTTTCCGGGGCTTCCGGTGCTGATGGCTGTGGTGTTGCTGGCGGCTGTTGCTGCCGGTGTGGTGGTTATTGCCAGCGGAGCGCCAGGCTGGGCTTTCGTGTTGCTGTTGCTGGGACTCGTGGCTGGTGTCCTTTTGGTCCTTCCGGTGGGCGGCGCCGACGTGCCGATCGTGATTTCGCTGCTCAACGCTTTTACTGGCTTGGCCGTGGCCGCTTCGGGCTTGGTGCTGGGGAATGTGCTGCTTGTGGTTGCCGGTACGTTGGTGGGCGCCTCGGGCACCATCCTCACCCGGGCCATGGCGGCGGCCATGGGCCGCAGCGTCGCCGGCATCCTGTTTGGCGCCTTCAAGGGAGGTTCGACGGCGGGATCCACCGCGGTGAGCGAGCGTCCAGTGCGCTCGTCCAGCGCAGAGGACGTGGCGGTGCTTCTGGGCTATGCGCAGCGGGTGATCATCGTGCCCGGCTACGGCTTGGCCGTGGCCCAAGGTCAACACACGGCAGCGGAGCTTGCGTTGGCGTTGGAATCCCGCGGAACTGAAGTCGACTTCGCGATCCATCCCGTGGCCGGACGCATGCCGGGGCATATGAATGTACTGCTGGCCGAGGCGAATGTGCCGTACGAGTCGCTTAAGGAAATGGGCGACATCAACTCCGAGTTCAAGACCGCGGATGTTGCCCTGGTGGTCGGCGCCAACGACGTTGTGAATCCTGCTGCCAAGACCACGTCCGGCTCGCCGATCTACGGGATGCCCATCCTGGAGGTTGCCGATGCCCGTCAAGTGGTGTTCCTCAAGCGCTCCATGCGCCCCGGCTTCGCGGGCATCGAGAACGATCTTCTCTATGAACCCCAAACGACGTTGTTGTTCGGCGATGCCAAGGACTCCCTGACCAAGGTGCTTGGTGCGGTGAAGGCGCTGTGAAGCCGATTAAGTTGTGGATATAAATTAAATAAGTTGGGGAATCGCGTCAGAATTTCCGCCTTGGCGGCACACCTTCTGTAAAGGGTTTTGTAGACGCGAGGAGTGATCCGTTGCAAGAGGGTGGGAACAATTCGCTGTTCGGGGCGCGTTTTGACCGGGCTGCCGGAAAACGGGTGTCCGACTGGAAGTTGCTCGCGGGCCAAACTGTCCAGATCCTCCGCGGAAAGGAGATCGTGGACGAGGGCATCGTGGATGCAGTGACCTTTGATGGCAATGTCCTGTGGCTTCGGCAGAAAGGGCCCATCGGCCGCCGGATGGTCCTAAAGGAGCGGGGCACAGGTATCAGGGTGCGGCTCCTCAAGTAGGGCTGGGCTATTGCTTCCTGCGGTGCCGACGCTTTCGGAGTGGTGGGCCATCGGCATATGGTGAAAGGTAAGAAGCATCCTGTCCTTTTACCAATGCACTCCGAATCGAGGGTTGAGAAAATGACCGTAAAACTCAACAAGAAGGCATTCGAGAACGCAAAGCACCTGATCCGCGACGGCAAGGCTGTCAAGGACGAACGTGATGACTGGAGCGAGCACGCACCCTCCACCAAGGAGGAGAACGCCTTCCTGGACAAGCACGATTTCGCTGACTACGGCAAGTGGTACCTCGGTGTCGACGACGAACACCCCGACGACCAAAAGGGCCACTACAAGTTCCCGATCGGCGACTTCAAGAAGATCCACCGTTGTGGAGTCATCTCTGCGGAAAGCCGGGCCGGTCAAAACGACTACGACGACATCCGGGACGCCCTGGGCAAGCTCCTCGAGCTGATCGACAAGGACTGAGCCGATCCACACCGGGTAGCCCGAGGACGTCCCGTCCTTCCATCAAGCCAGCAGTCGGCCCCACTTCGGGTCCAGCAGCGGTGCCCCGGCCAGTTTCAGGGCATGCCAGAGGGTGACCGCCACGGAATCGAGAACGGGTACTCCGGTGCGGGCCTCCACCTCCGCCGTGATGTTGGCGCCGTACAGGTTGGTGCAGAGGTACACCAAGGCATCAGGATGAGAGGCGGCCAATTCGAGGGAGCCGGGCAGCATCTCCTGGTCCGTCACCCGGGCGAAGGACTCGTTGTCGCTGAGATCCAAGTGCCTGTGGTCGATTGTCTTGATGCCCTCGCGGTCGTAGGAAGCGATCACGGCGTCATTCACGTCGGAGGTGTACGGGGTAAACAGCCCAATCCGCTCGGTGCTGAACGCCCCAAATGCTGCCAGATAGGCAAGCGTCGACGTGGTTGCGGGGATACCGGTGGCTTCGGTGATCTCGCGGACGATTGCGTGGTCGTGTTCAGCTCCAAGCCAGGAACCCGAGGTCCCGTTCCAGGCAATGACATCCACATTCGCGGTGGCCAGGAGTTCGGCCGCGTCGCGCATCACGGTGGCATCGAATTGCTTGTCCGAGGAGTCATCCAGGGCAATACGGGTGACGGGAATGCGCGTGGAGTGGACGGTGACGTCCCGGCGCTCGCCGAGGATCCGGTACGTCTGTGGTTCCAGACAGGTGTTGGAGGACGGCACAATCATGCCGATGCGGGTGGGTCGGTCAAGGGTAGGCATGAGGGACTCCTTAGACAGAAGCGGAAGTGGGTGCGGAAAGGGCATCGCGGTGCTCGGTGAAACCGTTCCGCGAGACGAAACGGCCCACGGGGCCGGGATCGTGGAAGCCGTCGCCATCCAGGACCACGCGTCCGGCGGAAACCACGACGGCGGGCCAACCGTTCAGCGTCTTCCCTTCGAAAGGCGAGAAATCAGTCCCCATGTGCAGCGCACCGCCGTCGACGGTTCGCTGTGCGGCGGGATCGAAGATCACCAAGTCCGCGTCGAAACCCTCCACGATTGCTCCCTTGGAAGGGAGCGCGTTGATCCGGGCTGGACCCGCCGAGAAGACCTCAACGAAGTCCTCCACCGAACCTCCGGCCTCGGTGACCAGGGCAGTGAACGTGACAGGCATGCGGGTCTCGACGCCGGGCAGGCCGTGGGGCATGAAGCGGACATCGTCCGTGCGTTCCCGCTTCTGGGAGAGGTCGTAGCAGGAGTGGTCCGAGGAAACGGTGTGGATGGCGCCAGCTGCGAGGCGTTCCTTCAACGCAGCTACAGTTTCGGCGCTGCGCATGGGCGGGCAGCAGGCGTACCACTCAGGGAAGGTTGAGCCGTAGACCGTGTCGTCCAGGGTGAGGTAGTGCGGGCACGTTTCGGAATACGCCTCCATTCCCCGCGTTCGGGCCTCGCTGACCAGATCTACCGCGCCGGGCGTGGACTGGTGCACGAAGTACACAGGGGCTCCCGTGTACTCGGCCATGGCCAATGTTTCCTTGACGGAAATCTCCTCGGCGAGCTCGGGCCGCGTGCGGTGCAGATGCTCTATCCCGATCAGTCCGTCCGCGGCGTGCTCTTCCGTGCAGTCGCTGATGATGGCGTCGTGCTCGGCGTGGATGTAGGTCAGGCCGTCCAGCCGCACCATCTCACGCATCACCTTAAGGATGGTGTCGTTGTCCGCCATGGTCGATCCGCGGTTGGTGGTGTACATCTTCACTGAGCGGATACCCTCGGCAGCCAACTGTTCCAGTTGCCAGGGCACGGTCTCGTCCCACGAGATCACCGAGCCGTGCAGGGCAACATCACAGCGGGATTCCGCGGCGAGGCGCTTCTTGTTGAGGGCTGCATCCAGCGGGGTTTCCTGGGCATCGCGGGGGATGCCGAAGTCGATGATGGTGGTGGTTCCGCCCCACAAAGCAGCTGTGGAGGAGATGTTGTAATCATCCAGGGTTCGGAAACGGCCGGTTACCTGGGCTACATGGCAGTGTCCGTCCACGCCGCCGGGGATGACCAGCATGCCGGCAGCGTTAATGGTCCGAGCAGCCAAAGGTATGGGTTCCGATGCATCAATCAGCGAGGTGACTTTGCCGGCGTCGACGATCACATGGGCGGCCTGCCGCCCGAAACTGTTCACCACGGTGCCGTTGGCGATCACGAGGTCTGGGAGTTGGGACATCATCGTCCTCCTTTTCTGAAGTGTCTTAGGCGGTGGGCGAGAGCTGGGCCGATTGGGCGGCCGTCAGCGCGGCGTCGAGGTTGGCGGAGAGGCCGCGTCGGGTCTTCACCGGCGGGGCCGCGAAAGAACCACCACGGTGGACGCCGGACTTCAGCGACACCACGGCTTCGGCCATGCGCACACCGGCGGAGATACCGTCCACCACGGGCACGGGGATCCGGCCTTCGAGCTCACGGGCCAGCCCCGCGAGCGGCGCACCGGCCAGGATCACGACGTCGGCGCCGTCCTCTGCGACGGCCTGCCGGCTCAGTGCCAGGAGGGTTTCCTTGAAATCCGCCTGGACCGAGCCGATTGAGTTGAGGGACTGATTGATGGAACGGATGGACGCGAGGCGGCCGCCGAAGCCGAAGCGCTCCACGCAATCGCGGTACCAGGCCTGGATGCGGTCCGAGATGGCAATGATGGAGAAACGCTGGCCCTGCAACGCGGCTGCGCACAGGGCGGCCTCAGTGATCCCGATGACCGGGACGTCCACGAGTTCCTTCAGCGCGGGCATGCCCGGGTCGCCGAAGGCGGCCACCACTATGCCGTCCACGGCGGGAGCCGCGCCGGCGTGCGCAGCTGATGTGCCGCCGTCGTGCGCGTATTCGGCGATCAGCTCCGCAACGGCACCAGCGGCGATGAGCGATTCGAAGCGCGTCTCGATGTACTCGACGCCGTGCCCGGCGGTCCGGACGATCAGCTCGGTGTCCGTGCTGGCGGAACGGAGGGCTTCGGCCTCGATGAGCGCCGTGACGTCGTCGCTGATGTTGGGGTTGATGACCAGGAGTTTCATGGTTTCTTCCGTAGCTGGGGCTCCGTGGCGCTGTAGTCCTCGGGGAACTGGTCGCGGTACTTTCCAACGTGCGACGCCGATTGGGCGGCGGCGCGGTCGGCGTCACCGCTGGCGATCGCTGCGTAGAGTTCGCGGTGTTCGCGGATCAGTTCCGGGAGGTCGCTGACGTGGCGGAAGAGCCAGTGCATGCGGCCTTGGAGGGGTTCGAGTGCCGAGCGGAGAAAGTCGTTGTTGGCGATGCCGGTGATGGCATCGTGGAATTCGCTGTTGGCGCGGTGGGCTTCCAGGACCGAGCCTTTGGCGAGGAAGTGTTCGGCCTGGTCCAGCAGCCCGGAAAGGTGTTGGAGGTCCTCCGGCGTGGCGCGCTTCGCGGCGAGCCGGCAGGCCAGGACTTCCAGGGATTGGCGGACATCGAACAAGTCCTCCACATCCTTGGGGCTCAGGCCGCTCACTTCGGTGCCCCGCCCCGAGCGGTCCCGGATGAGCCCTTCCTGCCGGAGCATCCGAAGGGCTTCGCGGATGGGGAGGCGGGAGACGTTGAACTCTGCGGCGAGGTCCCGCTCCACCAGCCGGGTGCCGGGCGCATAGTGGCCTTCGAAGATCCGGGTACGGAGCGTGTCACGCACGGATTCCCGGAGGGGGCGGTCCGTGGTGTTCGTGTCTTCTGCGGTCAGCATGTCAGCTCCATTTCCGTGATGTGTAAGGCGATGCGCCCGGCCCGGCGGTGTCCGGCGTTGGGTGGTTCAGGACCCTCGGCCGGCCCGGTGAGTGCGAGTCAGACCGGGAGCCGCTTGTTGTAATCCAGGGCCAGGACGGAGACGCCCATGACTACCGCGGACCCAACAAAGTAGATCAATGCCCAGGTGTAGGAGCCGGTTGCCCCGACAATCAGGCCTACCACAATCGGAGTGATGAACCCGGCAATGTTGCCGCTGAAGTTCATTGCCCCACCGAGGACGCCGGCGTTGGTGCGGCCGCCCAGGATGGACGGGATGGACCAGAACAGGCCGACCCAGCGGAGGAAGAACAGGACTACCGAAAGAAGCACGACGGCGGTGATCGGGTCAGCGACGACGGTGACACCAACCAGTCCGCCCACCACTACGACGCTGGAAATGCCCAGCAGTGTACGCATGACCTTGTTGGCCGAAGCACCGGCGGCACGCCACTTGTCCGCAATGGTTCCACCGAGGATCTCGCCGACGAACCCGGCGCCGAAGATCACGAACGTGGACCAGCCGATGGTCTTGAGGTCGAATCCCTTTGCCTGCGCCAAGTAAAGCGGGCCCCACGTCAGCAGGCCGTAGAACACGCCGTTGAAGCCCAGCCAGCCGAAGCACATTGCCCAGAAGGAGCGGAACTTCAGGTAAGGCAGGAGTGCGCGCTTGCCCTGGGCGCCTTCGCGGGCGGCTTCTGCGTCTTCCTCAGCATGGGAAGCCTCGATGTAGTCCGCTTCAGCGTTGTTCACGCCCTTGTGCTGGCGGGGATTGTCGCGGATGTACCACCAGACGGCCAGGCCCATGAGGATGGTGGCTGCGCCGGCGATGATGAACGACATGCGCCAGCTTCCGGTGGAAGCGATCAGCCAGGTGATGAGGATGCCGCCAAGGCCTGCGCCGAGGGGAGCGCCTGCGTCAAGGATCGTGGCGCCGCGGCCCCGTTCCTTCTTGTGCATCCAGATGGCGTTGAGTTTGCCGCCGGCGGGCATGACGCCTGCTTCGGTGACGCCGATGCCCAGGCGGGCGATGAACATGCTCAGGAAGCCTCCGGCGAAACCGGACGCGGCCGTTGCTGCGCCCCAGCCGATGCAGGACGCCGTGACCACCTTGCGGGGGCCGAACTTGTCGATCAGCCAGCCGACAGGGATCTGCATGAGGGCGTAGGTCCAGAAGAAGGCAGAGAGGAGCAGGCCGACGAGTTCGGGAGCCAGGTTGAATTCTTTTTGGATGATGGGGAGTGCCACGGAGATGGAACCGCGGTCGATGTAATTGACCGCGACCAGGACCAACAACAGGATGAAGAGCTTCCAGCGGACGTTCGTGCGGCGCTGCACGCCGTCCTTGCCGGGTTGTTGCTCGCTGTCCTGGGTTGCCACTTGGGTGTTTTCGAGAGACACAGCTTCTCCTTCAGTAGGAGTCAACGGGTGGGAATGTCTTTAGGGCTTTTTGGGGCTTTTGGGGGGATGAGCCGGGCGGGATACCGCTGCAGCCTGACCCGTGCCGGCGGCAACTGTTGCGGTCCCTGCCCGATGATTGAGCCGGGCCGCAGCCGGTAGTGGATCTTTTGGGATCCCGTTTTGGGATCCCAAAATCAAAGTTAGATGTGACGGGAAGCACTGTCAAGGGGTTTGGTATACAGATCGTCTCAGCAGAATGTGACCGAGGCGGGCTTAAGAACCTGTTGCCGCGCACTTGAGACCTCTCGGCAGAGCCTTGACATGGGAAAACCCCGCCTACCCGCGAAGGGAAGGCGGGGCTTTGCCTAGGATTTCGGGAAGTGACTCGGCGCTTGGGATACCGCTAGCCCGTGGCGGACTTTCCGACCCCCGGGCTGTATGCCAGGATCTCAGCCAGTTCGGCCAGCCTGTGCGCCCTCGCCGACTCCGCCGGAGTAAACGGCTCGCCGGGACGGGAAAACAAGAGTGGGCCATGCCAGGCGGTGGGAATCTTGAGGATGTCTGCAGAACGCTCGACGCCGGTGCTCACCTCGAGCGCCCGGTGTTCAGTACCTGTAGGCACCACCTTGGCGGACAGGAGTTCGGCGACGGCCAAAGGCAGTTCCTGCGGATTGCCGGCGATCCGGGCCGCGAGGCTGAGGGCTTTGGTCTGTCCGTCCGCCATGGCCAGCGCAGTGGTGGGCCAGACATGGGACTCACGCCCGCCGCCGTCGTGCATTGCCTGAAGTAGTTCCTGCTCGGTGAGATGCCCCGGTGCGGACAGGACGAACTCATCCATCACGCTGCCGGGGAGTCCCGCGCCATCCATGGGGTGGACGTGGATGCTGAGAATGTTCGTCTCCAGCCGGGCGAGGGACTGTGTGATCTTTTGCAGCGAACCCGGTTGGTCGCGCAGCAAGGTCCGGGCACGCCAGAGAGCGGGTGCTGTCTGCAGCCTGCGGCGGTGTTTGAGCGCCGGGGCATGCAGCCAACGCCGCAATACTTTGGCGGCAGACGGCTCGGCCACCCAGATCACCAGGACAGTCGCAGTGACGGTCAGGAGCAGGACCTTGGCCACATACGGCAGATGGGTCTCCACCACTGCCGCGTGCACCAACAGCTCGATGGGCAGCATGACGACGATGTTGGCCAGCGTGAGCCGGGCCTTGGGAGGTTCAGGCAGCTGGCCGCAGACCTCGCACAGGAGGTCGGCGGTGACGGGAGCGCTCGCATTGGGCTTCATGAACCCATGCTGCCGTCCGGGTGTTTCGTCTGCGTTGCTCCTGCGTCACGGTCTCGCGGCGGGTGCTGCCTAGCGGATCGGGTCCTCGTCCAGGTCGCGGTTGGCGCTGCGGGCGTCTGCGGCGTCCTTGAGGAGGTCGCGGATCTCGGCCAGGAGGGCGGTGTCGGCCGGAATCGGCTCTTCCTCGGGCTCCGCAGTGGCCAGGCGGTCCTTGACCATGGAGTTGATCTTGTTCATGGGCGCCACGAAGATGAAGTAGACAACGGCGGCGGTGATCAGGAAGGTCACGAGGGCCGTAAGGACTGCCCCGATGTTGACGAACGTAGCCTCTTTGTCCGGCCAGATCCGGAAGCCCAGCCCGTCCGCATTGACGCCACCGGCCGCGGCGATCACCGGATTGATGATGTTGTTGGTGAAAGCGGCTACCAGTGCCGTGAAGGCACTGCCGATGACGACCGCGATGGCCAGTTCGATCACGTTGCCGCGGAGAATGAAGTCCTTGAAACCCTTAAACATGGAGTGTCCTCTGGTCGGTACGGGGCGTATGGCTCGAGCAGAGTTCAAACTACCATTCCCGCGTATCAGCGGGATGTCACGCCGGTTGCCGCTGCGATCGCCTGGGAAGCTGACGACGGCGGCCCAGCCACCTTTCCGCGGCGCCCATGACTTTGGTGACCAGCGCCCAATAGCCGATGCCCGCGGCAAGCGATGCCACCACGGCCAAGCCGAGGGTAGCTTGGGGTGCCAACCCGGGATTGGCCTCGACGATCACCGGATAGACGAGCCAATGGGTCACGTAGATATACAGGGAGGAACTGGCCAGCAGCGCTGTAAGCCGACGCAAACCCCGTGGCACAGGCAGCGTGGCTACCCATAGAAGCACGAGGAAGCCAACCAGGACTGTCGCGCTGCGTGGCTCGCTGGTGAAGAAACCGGGGATGGTCAGGAAGGCCGCCACTGTGGTGGCCGCGCGTTGCCACCAGGTCTTGGACAACGCGGCCGCCCAACCCAACGCAAAGAGCCACAGCACCGGACCCTGGCCGGGATACGGCAGCTCTACGACGTCGAAGCGTTGCAGCAGGTCCAGGCCCCCAAGCGCCAAGGGGAGCAGCCAGGGCCACCGTCGCTGGGCCCTGTCCAACGCCGGAATGGCCAGGAGGGCAGCCATGCCCAGAAGGATGTGAACCAGGATCTCGATGAACCAGAACCGTGACATGTCGGTCCAACCCTGCGGACCCACCAAGGTGTTGAGCAGGAAAATGTTGTGCCAGCCGTAATCGTCAGTCACCGCGAAGGCCACGCTGATCACCACGATGCTGGGCAACGCGATGCGCGCGACAGTCTTGATGTGGCGCCTTAACCGTTCACGACGTGCTCCCGCCAACTGGAAACGGGCAAAGTTGTAGCCAGCCACGGCAATCAGGACATGCGCGGTTCCTTCCCACCGGAACAACCCAACGTGGGAGGAGACGATGAAGATGATGGCGACGGCGCGAAGGACGATTCCGGTTTCCATGCGGGCCATGAGCTTTTTGGGGCGCCGTTTTCGTCCGGGGCCGGTTGAAGCCTGGGGTTCCCTGACGCCGGACCCGGCATTGGGCTTTTTCTTAGGGTGGACGCCGTTCGTTCCGCCGGCACCACTGCGTTCGCGTTCGACGGCGGGCGTCAGTTCGCAGACGGGCATCAGGTGCCATCCATGGGGAAGGTAGCCGAGGGCGCGCTCCAACCTGACCGAGGCTGCGACGTAAGACAGCGAATCTCCGCCCAAGGAAACGAAAGTGTCCGTATCCGCCACGTCTGCCCGTTCCAGGACATCGATGAAGATCCTGCGTGCATCGTCCGGTGACGTCGCTGCGGAACCTACGCCGCCGCCGTCGTGCTTCTCCCCAGTCGGGGTGGTAGCTCCCGGAGGCGCGTCGGCATCCACCGGGGGGAGGGCGAGAATGGCCTGGTAGTCCGTTTTTCCGTTGGCCAGGCGGGGGATCGTTTCCACGCGACACAGCGTCAGGGCCGACCTCGGGACGCCGAGATCGTGCGCGAGCGTTTTGGCCAGGAGCGGGATCTCGTGGTTACCTTCGACGGCGGCGACGAGTCCGACGTCGGTCCCGGCCACGGCCGCTGTCACGCCGAGATCCTGGAGGATCTGCTCGACCTGCCCCAGGTCGATCCGCAGCCCCACAATCTTGACGAAACGGCTGCGCCGGCCAACGATTTCGTAGAGCCCACCAGGCCCGAGTCGGGCGAGGTCGCCTGTGTGCAGCTCGGTGATCTCCCGGCCGCGGGCGAGGTCCGCCGGGTGTTCGGCGTAGCCCAGCATGACGTTTGGCCCGGAGTAGACCAGTTCGCAATCGTCCAACCCCGGGACAGGTTCCAGCCGGAAGGATCCCCCGGGAACAGGTATGCCAATCGCATGAGGATGCTCTGCGGCCTCGTCCGGCGGGAGGTACGCCATCCGGGCCGTCGCTTCGGTCTGGCCGTACATGACGAAGAGGTCCCAGCCGTGTTCCTGTCCGAGCTGGGCGTAGCTGCGTACCCGTTCAGGCGCCAAACGCCCTCCGGCCTGGGTGATGTACCGCAGGCTGGGCAGGTCCATGCGGTCGAAGCCCACACGCTCCAGAAGATCGAAGGTGTAGGGAACGGCGGCGAACGAGGTCACGGATTCGCGCCGCATCAGCTCCCAGAAGCACGGATCCACCACGGACAGATCGGTAAGCGCTATCGACGCCCCCACCAGGAGATGGCTGTTCACGACGCTCATGCCGTAGCAGTAGGACAACGGAAGCGTCGTTGCTGCCCTGTCTTCCGGGCGGAGGTGCAGGTACTGGGCGATGGCGGCCGCGTTGGCCTGGATCGACCCTGCCGAGATGCGCACCAGCTTCGGGGCACCCGTTGAACCGGAAGTGCTGAGCAATAATGCGAGGTCAGGATGGAGTTCGTGACCGCTGTGCTCCCGGCGTACGTCCAGCGAGACGCCTCCATCCACCGACCGTGCGACGATATCCGGCTCATAGGCCGAGATCAGCGCTTCCGCAGCCTGCCCGCCACCGGATGGGAGGATCAGCAGCGGTTGTCCGGATGCCAGAGCCGCAAGGTACACGGTGAGGGAAGGCAACGTGTTTTCTGCTTCGAGGGCAATAAGGCGCCGGCCATCGCCAAAGGACCTGGCCATCTCCTCGACCCGAAACGCCAACTGCGCGTAGGTCACTGTTTGGGCTGCCAGGCGTACTGCGGGCCGGTCTCCAAACGATGCCAATCGCGCGGCAAAGGCTACTCCGGCCACATCGGGCTGAATACTCACCCGGAAAATTTAGAAGGTATGGCTAACCTAACTCAAATGGATTTGGCCCGGGAGCGGGAAGATGACGCTGGTGTGATGTGAGCGAGCGATCGGGAATGGGCGGTGGGATGTGAGCGAGCGAAAGGTATCAGCAGACGCTCGCTCACATCCCACCCGTTTTTTCGGGACGCTCGCTCACATCCCACCCGTTTTTTCGGGATGCTCGCTCACATCCCACCCGTTTTTTCGGGACGCTCGCTCACATCCCACCCGTTTTTTCGGGACCCTCGCCACGGGTTCGAATTTAGCCGCTGAGGCGAGCGAACGACGTCGGCACCCGGGTGGGGCCGACGTCGCGGTTTTTGGGAAGGTTGTTCGCGCTTCTGCGCCGAAGCGTCAGAGCGCAGCGGCCTCAAGATCGAGACTGGCCGGCGCCGCCGTCTTCCCGCGGTTGACCATGAGTGCCAGCAGGTCGAAAACAACGGTGGCGGCGGCCACGCTGGTGATGTCGGCGTGATCGTAGGCAGGGGCGACCTCTACTACGTCCGCTCCCACGATGTTGATACCATCCAGGCCGCGGAGCAGGGCGAGAAGCTCGCGTGAATGCAAGCCGCCCATCTCCGGAGTTCCAGTGCCGGGTGCATAGGAAGGATCGAGGACATCGATGTCGATGGAAACGTAGACGGGCGTGTCGCCTAGGCGTTCCTTGACCCGCTCAATGGCGGCCGGCACACCGAGCACGTCCAGGTCCGAGCAGCGGATGATCTGGAAGCCGAACTCGTGGTCCCGGAGGAAGTCGTTGCGGTCATAGACAGGTCCGCGGATACCCACGTGCATCGACTTGTCCTCAACAAGAAGGCCCTCCTCGAAGGCGCGGCGGAAGATGGTACCGTGCGTGATCGGCTGGTCGAAGTACGTGTCCCACGTGTCCAGGTGGGCGTCGAAGTGCAGGAGCGCAACCGGCCCGTGGACCTTGTTCAGTGCCCGCAACATCGGCAGGGCAATGGTGTGGTCGCCGCCGATGGATACCAAGCGCTTCGATTCGCTGATGAGGGGCAGGGCCTGTTCCTCGATTTCGCGGACGGCGCGGGTGATGTCGTAGGGGGTGCAGGCGATGTCGCCTGCGTCAACAACCTGGACTTCGTACACGGGTTCGACGTCGAGCTCCGGGTGGTAGCCCGGGCGCAGGAGCCGCGATGCCTCGCGGACCGCGGCAGGACCAAAACGCGCCCCGGGCCGGAAGGAGGTGCCGCCGTCGAACGGCACGCCCACAATGGCGATGTCGTAGTCGGGGACGCGGTCGATTTGGGGGAGTCGGGCGAAGGTGCCGAGGCCGGCGTAACGGGGAACCTTGGTTGCGTCGACGGGGCCGATGGGCTGGTGCGTGGTCATGAGAGGGATCCTTCGTTGATCTTGCTGTCATTGGACGTGCTGGGCTGGTGTTCGGTGGTGAGCTCCGAAAGGGACTTGTTTGCCGTTTCGGGAGCCAGGAGGAAGGTGGCGATGAGCCCGATCAGCGAAATGACCGCGCCGATGAGAAGCGATCCGGCCGCGCCAAACGACACGATCGCCAATGGCATCAGGTAAGTGCTTGCCGCCGATCCCACCCTGCTGATGGCGGTGCCGAAGCCGACGGCCGTGGCGCGGACTTCCGTGGGGAAGAGCTCGTTGGGGTAGACGACTTCAAGGAAACTCGATGCTCCGGACGCCAGGGCAAAGACGGCCAGGGCAATAAAGAGCGGTGCGGCTTCCACATTGGGGATGTAAGCCGGAATGGCTAAGGCAACAACAATGATCCCGAACGTCCACAAAAGCAGCTTTCGGCGCCCGATCTTCTCCACAAGCCAGAGTCCGGGAATGCCGCCGACAACAAACAGCATGGAGATCAGGAATGAGCCACCGTAGAGGTTGGCGTCGCCATGCATGCCAAACGAGGTCAGCAGGTCCGGGGCGAAAGTGTAGACGGCAAACAACGGAATGACCTGTGCTGTCCAAAAGATGGAGACGAACAGGGTCCGCTTCCAGAACTGACCTCGGAAAATATCCAGGAAGCTGCCTTGCTTCAAGGGTCCCTCGCTGTCGGAAGAGATATCAGCCAGTCCATACTGAGGGCCGTAAACCTTCTTGAGGACGGCATCGGCCTCATCGCGGCGCCCTCGTGATAGCAACCACCGTGGAGACTCAGGCGTGCCGAGCCGGCAGAGCAGCGTGATGATGGCGAAGACAGCCGGGCTGGCAACCATGAAGCGCCAGGCCTCCGGTCCCGCATCGCGCAACAAGTAGCCGACGGCGTAAGCCGCCGCGGCACCTATGGCCCACACCACGAACGTGGCACCGAGCAGGCGTCCGCGATGTTTTTTGGGAAGGAACTCGGCCAGGAGCGAGGTAGCTATGGGGTAGTCGGCGCCGATGGCCATGCCCAGGAAGAGCCTGCACAAGACCACTTGCCACATGTCGGTGGCAAAGCCGTTCAGGACGGAAAACACCGCAAGCGCGATGAGGTCCGCGATGTACATCTTGTGGCGGCCGATCCTGTCGGTCAGCCAACCAAAGATGGCGCCGCCGAAAAAGATGCCCACCAGGCTTGCCGCACCCACCAGGCCAATTTCAGCGGGGGTCATCTCCAGCCCGGGGGCCATGGTGATGAGTGCGATGCCAATGATGGACAGCGCGTAACCGTCGATGAACGGACCGCCGGACGCGAAGAACGTCAATTTCTTGTGGAACCGGGTTAGTGGGGCGTCATCAATGAGGTTGCTGGTTGCGCTCATTGCCAACCCTCTCTCGTGAATGCTCGTCTTTGAGCGGTGAAGTAAGTAGTTCCAGTTTTGGTGATACAGGTCACCGGGTATATTCATTCATTGTTTACATCTGACGAAGTCACCTAGACAAATGTCTAAGAGCAAGACAGGACGCAGAAATGGCCATCACCGTCGCCGAACTCGTGGCTGAACCGCAACTCGGACTGACGCTCCTGGCCGGATCTGCGGGCACTGGCAACCGCGTTACCTGGGCCCACACCTCCGACCTCCCGCGGCTGTGGGAATGGGTCACCGGCGGGGAACTCATGATGACCAACGGCCTCTCCATTCCAGCGGATTCGCAAGGACAGGTGGAGCTTGCTGAGGCCCTGGTGGACGCCGGTGCCAGCGCGTTGGCGATCGGCGAGAAGATGCACGCGCCTCCGCTGACAGTTGAGTTCCTGGCTGCTTGTGAGCGGCTGGCCCTGCCCCTCATCAACATCCCCTACCCGCTCCCGTTCATCGCGATCGCCAGGTCCGTAGCCGAGTCGTCGCTGCTCGAAGAATCCCGCCGTCTCCGCCAGACAGCCCGCGTCTATGACCTCCTGCGCACCGCCGGCGCGTCCGAGGATCACTGGCAAAGCCTGGTCCTTCGGCTCGCTACCGAACTGGATTCGGAGCTGTTCGTGGTGGACCGCCGCTGCCTGCATCCGTGGCATCCGGAGGGCCATCCCCTGCCGGCGTTCCCTGTGGAGGAATGGTCGCCGCAACCGGGCCGCGTGACCGTGGCGGGCAAGAACTTCCAGTGGCACAAGATTCGCGGCCGTCACGTGCTGACCATGGACATCCCCACCCACGCGAATGCGCTCCTCGTAGTGCTGCCCGGCAGCGAACCGCACCCTGACGCCGTCGTACTTTTGCACGCCGCAACCGTGCTGGGACTGCAGCTGGCGCGCATCGTCCTCTCGCTCGAAGGCCGGCACCGGCTGGCCGGCGAGTTCCTGCTGCAGGCCCTCGATGGGCGGCTCGGAACGGGCGAGATCGAGCGGCGGTTGATGGCTTTCGAGGTGCCTCCCCAGGAGTTCGTGGTCGCCTCGATGTCGGCGGACGACGGCGGCAGGCTGGCCAACGTGCACGTCGAGCTCTGGCGGCATGGCGTTCCGGCGGCCTCCTTGCGGCGGAACGACCGGCTTCATGTTGTGGTCGCTGCGGACGTCGCGGATGATCTCCTGGTCCACTGCGCCGGGTCTGAAAGCGTCATCGGTGTCAGCTCACCGGCCTCCGTCGCAGGACTTCAGCAGGCCTTGCAGGAATCGTTGTGGGCTCTCGGATCGGCAAAGGCCAACAAGCTGGGACTGGCCCGCTACGCCGAGGGTCCGAGCTGGCTCGGGCTGACCGGCTTCGAAGAAGGCACCGCTTTGGTGCAGCGGCTCCTGGGCCCGGTTTTTGAGTACGAGCAGCGCCAGGACGGGGACCTGATGGTCACGTTGAGGACCTATTTGGACTCACAGCGGAGCTGGCAAAAGACAGCGTCGGCGCTCTTCACGCACCGGCAAACCATCATCTACAGAATCCGGAAAATCGGCGAACTGACGGGGCTGGACATGGGTGAAACGTCCACCTTGGCGCAGCTCTGGCTGGCCTTGCAGATCCACGAGGCGATGCACGGTTGAGCCGTGTTGGAAACAACCGCCTTGCACTTTTTCGCAGCCACCCGCTATGGTGTGAAGCGTGTCACTGACGTGACGCACACGCTTTTGATCTGCGGCGGGAGAGTCCTGCCGGGTACATCCAGTCAGGCGCCGTAGGAGCAAATCCTCCCCAGGAATCTCTCAGGCCCATGTACCGCCGCGGCGAGGCAACTCTGGAAAGCAGTCCGGGCAACCGGGCTCACCGACGGTGCAAGTGGGCAACCAAGTCCACGGAATCTCTCAGGTCCAATACAGAGCGGGGAGGAACCCCTATTCATCGTGGCGTCCCTTGGGCGCCTGAATCCTGGAGTTCCTCTTGACTGTTCAATCCTCCCCAACCGCTTTCGCGGACCGGCATATCGGCGCCCGTCGCCAGGCCGACATTGACACCATGCTCAAGGCGATCGGCTACGACTCGGTCGATGGCCTGGTGGACGTTGCCGTCCCCGATTCCATCCGCCAGTCCTCGCCCCTGACCCTGCAAAAGGCGTTGAGCGAGACCCAAGTCCTGGCCGAGCTCCGCAAGCTCGCGGCCAAGAACAAGACTGCCGTGCAGATGATCGGCCAGGGCTACTACGACACCGTCACGCCTCCGGTGATCCGCCGCAACATCCTCGAATCCCCCGCTTGGTACACCGCCTACACGCCGTACCAGCCCGAGATTTCCCAGGGCCGCCTCGAAGCCCTGCTGAACTTCCAGACCATGGTGCAGGACCTCACGGGGCTCCCGATCGCCAACGCTTCGCTGCTGGATGAAGCCACCGCCGTGGCCGAGGCCGTGTTGCTGATGCGCCGGGCGAACAAAGCTGTGAAGGACGGCAAGACCGTCCTCGACGCCGACCTCCTCCCGCAGACCATCGCCATCGTGAAGGGCCGCGCCGAGGCGCTCGGTTTCGAGGTCCTGGTTGCGAATCTCTCCGCTGGATTGCCCGACGGCGACATCAACGGCGTCGTTCTGCAGCAGCCTGGCGTTTCGGGCCGGGTCTTTAACCACGCTCCCGTGATCGCTGCGGCGAAGGAACGCGGTGCACTGGTCACCGTCGCGGCCGATCTGCTGGCGCTCACCCTCATCACGCCCCCGGGCGAACAAGGTGCGGACATCGCCGTCGGGACCGCGCAGCGCTTCGGTGTCCCGCTGTTCTTCGGCGGCCCGCACGCCGCGTACATGGCCGTCCGCACCGGTATGGAGCGCACGCTTCCCGGCCGCATCGTGGGCGTGTCCAAGGACAACGCCGGCGTTCCCGCCTACCGCCTCGCCCTGCAGACCCGCGAGCAGCACATCCGCCGCGAGAAGGCCACGTCCAACATCTGCACGGCTCAGGCCCTGCTCGCGATCGTCGCCTCGATGTACGCCGTGTACCACGGCCCGGATGGGCTGAAGGCGATCGCCGAAACCGTCCACGGCCACGCCCGTGTGCTGGCTACCGCACTGCAGAAGGCAGGCCGCGAACTCGTTGCCGACTCCTTCTTCGACACCCTCACCGTCCGCGTTCCGGGCAAGGCCTCAAAAGTGATCGGTGCCGCCGAGGCACGCGGCATCAACCTCCGCTACATCGATGAGGACACCGTCGGCGTCTCGGTTGATGAAACCACGACGCCGGAGGTCCTCTCCGCGGTCGCCGTCGCCTTCGGTGCCGGTCCGGTAGGGGACGCCGCCGGGTTCGAACTGCCCGCCGACGTGGTCCGTGCCTCGGACTTCCTGCAGCACCCGGTGTTCAACACGCACCGTTCCGAGACGCAGCTGTTGCGCTATATCCGCAAGCTGTCCGACCGGGACCTCGCGCTGGACCGCACCATGATCCCGCTGGGTTCGTGCACCATGAAGCTGAACGCCACGGCTGAAATGGAGGCGATCTCCTGGCCGGAGTTCGCCTCGATCCACCCGTTCGCGCCGGATCACCAGACCGAGGGTTGGCGTGAGCTGATCTCCGGTTTGGAAGCCGATCTGACCGAGATCACGGGTTACGACCAGGTCTCCATCCAGCCCAACGCCGGTTCGCAGGGTGAGCTCGCGGGCCTCCTCGCGATCCGCGGCTACCACCTGTCGCGCGGCGATGAGCAGCGCAACGTCTGCCTGATCCCCGCTTCGGCCCACGGCACCAACGCTGCCTCGGCTGTGCTGGCCGGCATGAAGGTGGTCGTAGTGGCTACGGCTGCCGATGGCACGATTGACCACGCTGACCTGGCGGCAAAGATCGAGGCCAACCGCGACGTGCTTTCGGCCATCATGATCACCTACCCGTCCACCCACGGTGTTTACGACGCTGACGTTCGCGAGGTTTGCGACGCGGTCCACGAGGCCGGTGGACAGGTGTACGTTGACGGTGCGAACCTGAACGCACTGGTTGGCTTGGCCCAGCCGGGCAAGTTCGGCGGGGACGTCTCGCACTTGAACCTGCACAAGACCTTCTGCATCCCGCACGGCGGCGGCGGCCCCGGTGTTGGTCCTGTTGCAGCCAAGGCACACCTGGCTCCGTTCATGCCCGGTGATGCGAACAACGCTTCCTCCTCGGAGGGTGGCGTGGCCATCTCCGCATCCCGGTTCGGTTCCGCCGGCGTGCTGCCGATTTCCTGGGCCTACGTGAAGCTCATGGGCGGCGAAGGGCTGACCGAGGCCACCAAGTCGGCGCTGCTTGCTGCAAACTACGTTGCTTCACGCCTGGATGAGCACTTCCCGGTCCTCTACACGGGCGAAGGTGGACTCGTGGCGCACGAGTGCATCCTGGACCTGCGCGAACTGACGGCACGCACCGGTGTCACGGCCGAGGATGTGGCCAAGCGCCTCATCGACTTCGGCTTCCACGCTCCGACGCTGGCCTTCCCGGTGGCGGGCACCCTGATGGTGGAGCCGACGGAGTCCGAGGACCTCGCCGAGATCGACCGCTTCATCGAAGCCATGATCACCATCCGGGCCGAAATCGAGCAGGTTGCTGCCGGTGACTTCTCCGTGGAGAACTCCCCGCTCCGCAACGCGCCTCACACGGCAGCCGCCGTCGTGAGTTCCGCCTGGGAGCGCGACTACCCGCGCGAGCAGGCTGCCTTCCCGGTGCCGAGCCTCAAGCAGGACAAATACTTCCCGCCGGTCGGCCGGATTGACGGTGCTGCGGGCGACCGCAACCTTGTCTGCTCCTGCCCTCCGATCGAAGACTTTGAGAACTAAAGGACCCTGTGATGTCTGAGAACTACACCGCTCTCTACGAGCAACACAAAAAGGCCGGCGCGTCCTTCACGGACTTCGGCGGCTGGCAGATGCCCCTCAAGTACGAGTCCGAGTTGGCTGAGCACCACGCGGTACGCCAGGCTGCCGGCTTGTTCGACCTCTCCCACATGGGCGAAGTCTGGGTAACCGGTCCGGAAGCAGCCGCGTTCCTGGACTATGCCCTGGTGGGCAAGCTGTCCGCGATCGCCGACGGCAAGGCCAAGTACTCGCTGATTTGCAACGGCGACGGCGGCATCATCGACGACCTGATCACGTACCGCCGTGGTCCGGAGAAGTTCCTGGTGGTGCCGAACGCCGGCAATGCCAAGGTGGTTGCGGCGGCCCTGTCCGAGCGCGCCGCCGGGTTCGACGTTGTTGTTGAGGATGCGTCCGCTGAGACCTCCCTCATTGCTGTGCAGGGCCCTCTTGCTGAAACGATCCTGTTGCGCCTGGTTCCGGCCGAGCAGCACTCACTGGTCACGGAGCTGAAGTACTACGCGGCTGTTGAGGTGACCATCAGCGGACAGGAATTGCTCCTGGCCCGGACTGGATACACGGGCGAAGACGGCTTCGAAATCTACGTCCCGAACGCAGACGCTCCCTCACTCTGGGAAGAATTCCTTGAAGCCGGCGAAGGCCACGGGCTTATCCCGGCCGGCCTGGCTGCCCGCGACTCGCTTCGCCTCGAGGCCGGCATGCCTCTCTACGGCAACGAGCTCTCCCGCCACGTCAATGCCTACGCAGCCGGCCTCGGCCCGGTTGTGGCGTTGTCCAAGGAGGGGGACTTCGTGGGCAAGGAAGCACTGGCTGCGATCAAGGCCGCCGGTGTCGGCTCCACGATCGGGCAGAAGCTGGTGGGCCTCAAGGGTGCCGGACGTCGTGCAGCCCGCGGTCACTATTCGGTATTGAAAGACGGTTCGCTGATCGGTGAGGTGACCTCGGGGCAGCCGAGCCCGACGCTCGGTTACCCGGTCGCGTTGGCGTATGTCGACGTCGAGCATTCCGGGGTTGGCACTGTGGTGGACGTCGACCTCCGCGGCAAGGCCGAACCGTTCGAAGTTGTGCCGCTGCCGTTCTACAAGCGTTCCAAGTAGTCACGAGAGAAGGAATTGATATGAGCAAAGTAGTTGCTGAATTGAAGTACTCGGCTGAACATGAATGGGTTGCTGCAGATGGCGGCGGACCGGTGGGTATTGGCATCTCCGCCGTGGCCGCCGACGCCCTGGGCGACATCGTGTACGTGGACCTGCCCGAGGTCGGTTCCACGGTGACCGCAGGGGAGACCTGCGGCGAGGTGGAGTCCACCAAGTCCGTCTCCGACCTCTACTCGCCCGTGACCGGTGAGGTGACCGAGATCAACGACGCCGTCGTCGACGATCCCGCCCTCATCAACAACGACCCCTACGGCGCCGGCTGGCTCTTCAAAGTCGCCGCCACCGAAGAAGGCCCGCTCATGACGGCCGAGGAATACGCAGCAGCCAACGGAGGCGAACTGTGAACCCGGTATCCGTGAGTGAATTCGAGCAGGTCGTGTCGCCGTCGCTGGACGCCCAGCTGTCGGAGCTGGACCCCGAGATCGCGGCAAAGATCGACGACGAACTGGGTCGCCAGCGCGGTGGCCTGGAAATGATCGCGTCCGAGAACCACACCGCAGTGGCAGTGATGCAGGCCCAGGGCTCGGTGCTGACCAACAAGTACGCCGAGGGCTACCCGGGCAAGCGCTACTACGGTGGCTGCGAGCACGTGGACGTGATCGAGCAGCTCGCGATCGACCGCATCAAGTCCCTGTTCGGAGCCGAGTACGCCAACGTCCAGCCGCACTCCGGCGCGCAGGCCAACGCCTCAGTGATGCACGCGCTCATCAAGCCGGGCGACACCATCATGGGCCTCAACCTGGCCCACGGCGGCCATCTCACCCACGGCATGCGGATCAACTTTTCCGGCAAGCTGTACAACGTGGTGCCTTACGGCGTTCGCGAAGACACCCACACGGTGGACATGGCTGAAGTGGAGCGCCTGGCGCAGGAACACAAACCTGCATTGATTGTGGCCGGCTGGTCCGCATACGCGCGGCAGCTGGACTTCGCCGAATTCCGCCGGATCGCCGACTCCTTGGGCGCGTACCTCATGGTGGACATGGCACACTTTGCGGGTCTGGTGGCTGCTGGCCTGCACCCCTCGCCGGTGCCGCACGCCCACGTCACCACCTCCACCACGCACAAGACCCTCGCCGGTCCGCGTGGCGGCATCATCCTCTCCAACGACGCCGACATCGCCAAGAAGATCAACTCGGCCGTGTTCCCAGGCCAGCAGGGCGGACCCTTGGAGCACGTGATCGCGGGCAAGGCCGTAGCATTCAAGATCGCCGCGTCCGAAGAATTCCGTGAGCGCCAGGCCCGGGTTTTGGCAGGTTCCCGCATCCTCGCTGAGCGCCTGGTCCAGCCGGATGTCGCAGCGGCCGGCATCTCCGTGGTCAGCGGCGGTACCGACGTGCACCTGGTCCTCGTGGACCTGCGCAACTGCGAACTCGACGGCCAGCAAGCCGAAGACCGCCTCGCAGCGATCGACATCACCGTCAACCGCAACGCCGTTCCGTTCGACCCCCGCCCGCCCATGGTCACCTCCGGCCTGCGCATCGGCACCCCGGCGCTTGCGACGCGCGGCTTCGGCGAAGCAGCCTTCCGCGAGGTTGCGGACATCATCGCTGAAGCATTGATCGCCGACGCCGACACGGACCTAAGCGGGCTGCGTCACCGCGTCGAAGCACTGGCTGAGGCGCACCCGCTCTACCCGGGGGTTGCGAACCTGGGCTAAGGGCCTATCCTCCGATTCGTGGGCAAGCTGCGGGGTGTGCCGTGCGCAGAGCACACCCCGCAGCGAACCCCCGAAACGGTCTGGTTCGAAGCGGCCTATTTGGGGGCGGGGTCCGGCAGCGGCCGTCTAAGGGAGCATCGCATCCGCTCAGCGGGTGCAACTGCGACCGAGGCCGCAGAGGACGCGGGCCCCGACAGGCCGTTGGCGACGCGGACCGTGGTGGCCCACTTTGATCTACCCGGGTGCGGCATTTGCTGGGAACGAATGCCTCACAGCAATACCGGGTTGGAGGTTCGCACTGGGACCTCCGGGGGCTGGGCCGCCTTGGCTCGGGATTTGGCCCAGTCCCCACCTTTTTGTTTGTTCTTTACTCCTCCCTGAAAGGGATCACGGCCATGGCTGTTGGTGTTTTCGATCTGTTCTCTGTGGGCATTGGCCCGTCGAGTTCGCATACGGTGGGGCCGATGCGTGCCGGGGCGGTGTTCGCCCGGGAACTGCATGAATCCGGCGATCTGCCTGCCGTGGCGTCGTTGCGGGTGGATCTGTATGGTTCCTTGGCCGCGACGGGCAAAGGTCATGGCACGTTCACTGCCACGCTGCTGGGTCTCGAAGGCTACGAACCGGAGTTGATCCTGCCTGATGAGGTGGAAGAACGCCTCGCGTCGATCGAGGAAACCGGCAAGCTGAATCTCGCCGGAGAAGTCCTGCTGGAGTACGGCGTTGCGGATATGGTGTTGCATCCGTTGACGGTGTTGCCGCGGCATACGAATGGGATGAAGTTCGTGGTCTCTGATGCTGAGGGGAACGTGCTGCGGGAGGCGACGTTTTTCTCGGTTGGTGGCGGGTTCATTGTGCGTGAGGGTGAGGAGAGCACGGCCCGGGTGGAGTTGGAGGAGTCCAAGGCGGAGTTGCCGTTGCCGTTCCGGACGGCGGCGGAGTTGTTGGGCCGGTGCGCGTCCAAAGGCTTGGGCATTTCCGACATCATGTTGATCAATGAGCGGGCGTCCCGGTCGGAGGAGGAGATCCGTGAGGGGCTGCTGCATATTTGGTCGGTGATGGAGGCCTGTGTTGAAACGTCCCTGAAGCGTGAGGGTGTGCTGCCCGGGGGCTTGCGGGTCCGTCGTCGTGCTCCTGATTGGTTGGAGCGGTTGTTGAAGGAGGACAAGGACCGGAACGATCCGAAGTATTGGCAGGAGTGGGTGAACCTGATCGCGTTGGCGGTCAATGAGGAGAACGCGTCCGGTGGGCGGGTGGTGACGGCTCCGACCAATGGTGCGGCGGGCATCATCCCGGCGGTTCTGTACTATGCGTTGAATTACGCTCCGGGCATGGATCAGGCTACCCAGGCTGATAGGGATGATGTGGTGGTGCGGTTCTTGCTCGCTGCGGGTGCGGTGGGGGTTTTGTATAAGGAGCAGGCTTCGATTTCGGGTGCTGAGGTGGGGTGCCAGGGTGAGGTTGGTTCGGCGTCGTCGATGGCTGCTGCGGGGTTGGCTGAGGTGATGGGTGGTTCTCCGGCGCAGGTGGAGAACGCGGCAGAGATCGCGATGGAGCATAACCTGGGGCTGACGTGTGATCCGATCGGGGGGTTGGTGCAGATTCCGTGTATTGAGCGGAACGCGATTGCTGCGGCGAAGGCGATCAACGCGGCGAAGATGGCGTTGTGGGGTGATGGGACGCACCGGGTGTCCCTTGACGAGGTGATCGTGACCATGCGGGAAACGGGCAAGGACATGTCCCATAAGTACAAGGAAACAGCGATGGGCGGCCTCGCCGTCAACGTCGTCGAATGCTAGGCAAGGAAGCACATCACATGACTCTCGCCCCTGAAGGCCGCAAGTTGCTGCGCGTTGAGGCCCGCAACGCACAAACCCCTGTTGAGCGTAAGCCTGAGTGGATCAAGGCCAAGGTCCAGATGGGTCCTGAGTTTGTCGGGTTGAAGAACCTGGTGAAGAAGGAAGGCCTGCACACGGTGTGCGAGGAGGCCGGGTGCCCGAACATTTTCGAGTGCTGGGAAGACAAGGAAGCGACGTTCCTGATCGGCGGGTCCGAATGCACCCGGCGCTGTGATTTCTGCCAGATCGATACCGGCAAGCCCTCCCCGCTGGACCGCTTCGAACCGACCAAGGTCGCCCGCTCCGTGCAGGCCATGCAGCTGCGCTACGCGACCGTGACCGGGGTGGCCCGCGACGACCTCGAAGACGAGGGCGTGTGGCTGTACGCCGAAACGGTCCGGAAAATCCATGAACTGAACCCCGGCACCGGGGTGGAGTTGCTGATCCCGGACTTCTCCGGAAAACCCGAACACATCGCCGCGATCTGCGACTCCAAACCCGAAGTGTTCGCCCACAACGTCGAGACCGTGCCCCGCATTTTCAAGCGGATCCGTCCGGCGTTCCGGTACGAGAGGTCCCTGGATGTCATCACCCAGGGCCGGAACCTGGGCATGGTGACCAAGTCCAACCTGATCCTGGGCATGGGCGAGACCCGCGAGGAAATCTCCGAAGCCCTGCGCGACCTGCACGCCGCCGGATGTGACCTGATCACGATCACCCAGTACCTGCGCCCGTCCGAACGGCACCTGCCCGTGGACCGGTGGGTCAAGCCCCAGGAATTCGTGGACCTCCAGCACGAAGCCGAAGAAATCGGCTTCCTCGGCGTCATGTCCGGGCCCTTGGTGCGTTCCTCCTACCGCGCCGGCCGGCTCTGGGCCACCGCCATGCGCAAAAAGGGCTGGGACATCCCCGAAGCCCTCGCCCACATCGAGTCCTCCGGCACCACCCGCCAGGAAGCCTCCACCATCCTCGCCGCCCACCACTGAACCAGCGCTGCAGGGGATTCTGCGGCGTGGGTTAGCTCTTTACGACGGCGGTCGGTCGCCTTGAGAAGGTGACCGACCGCCGTCGTCGTTTGAGACGTGGTGGCGAAACCATCGAACACCAGCGCAATTTTTGCTCAAGATGGGCACAATGTTGGCGCAGCAACGCTGGACTGCTGCCTGGGGCCCATGCAGAGGCCGCGTCCACTCCTTGGACACCATTCGAGAAGGCGAGTACCGCCTGGCCCGCCATGGCTGGGATGACAGCAGCCTTACTAAGTAGTCCTCCCCGAGAAGGCGAGTACTCGCATCTAGTAGGTGGGTATTTGAGGGACGTTGTTCGAACGAAAAATTGAGGTATTCCGATTTGTAGCCATCGGACTTGCCATGCCTGAACCATTGGGTGCATCGCTTCATCCGCCAGCAACGGACGGATGCTGGGGGTTGCACAGCGGCTCCCCGGACCAGACCAACCAAGGAGTCACATCATGCGCAAGCTTTCCAAGAAGAGCCGGATCACCGCCGCGGTCGCGGGCGTCGCACTGGTAGCAGTGGGTGGCGGAGCCGCCTACGCCTACTGGACCACTACAGGCTCAGGCACCGGAGCTGCCACCAACTCGGCCGGCGGCGGAACCGTCACCCTCCACGCCAACTTCGCGGGCGGCCTCGCTCCGGGAAACTCGGTCCCGGTGACGTACACCGCTGACAACTCCACCACTTCAAGCACCGTGGTGGGAGCCCTGAACGCCAGTGTGACCACCAACGTGGCCGGCTGTCTCCCTGCCTGGTTCGAGGTCACTGCCGTCACGTCGAACAGCCCCGTCGCAGCCAACAGCACCGGTACCCAGGTGGGCACCGGAACGCTGAAGTTCAACGACAGCACCACCGTCAACCAGGATGCCTGCAAGTCGGCCATCGTGACGGTCACCGTCGGCAGCCTGTAGGACCTCGACGCCGGGGTCCGCCTTGTGATGGCGGACCCCGGACCATTCTTTTCCACGCACCTTCTCCACCGCACCCAAGCCAACGTCCGAAAAGAGCTTCCATGGACCACCGCCCAGAGCGCACCGTACCGTTCCACCGAGGTGGAGTCCTTCGTGCGTTGCTGCTGGCCTTGCTGGTGGCCATCACACCGGTTGCGGCTCTCGCTGCCAGCAACGGCCAAGGAGGCGCCCAGGGAAGCGCTGCAAAACCGCCGACGGGGATCACTGTGGCGTTGTCGCCGTCGAGCCGAACGGTTGACCAGGGACAAGCTGCGACATTCACGGTGTCGGCCACGTCAACGGGTGGATTCGTCGGGTCTGTTGCGTTTTCAGTCAGCGGCCTGCCAGCCGGCGCCACCGCCAGTTTCGCGCCGGCGTCGGTTTACCTCACCTCCGGAAGCACCGCCCAGACGACGCTGACTGTCGGCACCGCCACCACGACGCCGGTCGCCAAGACGGATTTCACGGTCAAGGCGAGCAGCGGAACGGTCGTGTCCAACACGGCACCCGGCCAATTGCAGGTCCTGGAAGTCAAGCGGAATTTCGGCGTAACGGGGACAGTGAAGGGCTTGCTCGCACCGGGTGTCGCACAGTCCATCGAACTGGAGATCTCCAACCCGGAGAAAAAGAGCATCGCCGTGACCAATCTTTCCGTTTCCATCAGCCAGGTGGTCCGAACCCAGGCGGCAATCGCGGCCAACCTTCCCTGCACTACGGCTGACTACAAACTCACCCAATACTCGGGCGCATATCCGTTGGCAGTGGACCCCGGTGTTCGAACACTTTCAGCGCTCCGCGTGCCGGAACCAAGCTGGCCCCGGATCACGATGCTCGACACTCCCAAACTCCAGGATGGCTGCAAAGGCGCCACCATCCAGCTCACGTACTCCGGCACGGGACAAGGCAACTGACATGAAGACCACAGTCCGGACACCCCGCATCGCCGCACCAGGCCGCCTTGCACGAACCGCCGCAGCCACAGTAGCGCTGTGTGTGTTGGGCGGCGTCGGAACCGCCTACGCCTACTGGACCGCCACCGGCGTCGGAAGCGGATCCTCTACCAATGGCACGATGCAGAACGTTACGGTGGACGCGCTGGTCACGGGGGACACCGTGCAAACCAGTTTGGTTCCCGGAGGAACCGCCGACGTCCTGGTGCGGGCGTCGAACCCCAACCCCCACGCTGTCACCATCTATGGATTCGCGGCCAACGGGCCTGTTTCTGTCGACGACGCCCACGCATCCTGCACTACCACCGGAGTAACTTTCACACCCCCCGCCGCGCCGCTCAGCCCGCCCATCACCATCGGGGCGAACAGCTCCATCCTCGTGACGTTGCAGGGTGCAGCCAGCATGGGCACCACATCCATGTCCGCCTGCCAAGGCGCCCAATTCGCCATCCCCGTAACGCTGGAGGTACGGAAGTGAGCCAGGACCGTCAGCCTTCGCGCATCACTATGGGGCGGTGGAACCGCCTCTTGGTCATTGCGTTGGGTATCCTCCTTGTTTCCTTCGGCGGCCCTGCGGCCAGCGCCTTCTGGGGCTCCGTCAGCAGCGGCAACGGAGCGGTGAAAGCCGATTCCGTGGCCCAAGGGGCCAAGCCGACCACCAGCGTGTCCGGCACCAATGTCACGGTCAACTGGGCGGCCAGTACGACGGCGGCCGGCAAGTCAGTGACCGGCTACAGCATCGGACGCTACAGTTCGGCCACCGGCGGTACGCGCGTTGCTGCGACCGGAACCTGCCAGGGTACGATCTCTGCTCTTTCGTGTGCCGAGGCAAGTGTCCCGGCCGGGACCTGGTACTACACGGTGACACCTATGCTCTCCCTGTGGCAGGGTGTCGAGAGTCCCCGCAGTGCCGGGACAACGCCTGTCACGGACACCACGCCGCCCACCGCCCCGGTGGTCAACGCCGTCGCGGTGATCAATGCGTCCCTCGCGGACAAGGTTCCGGTGAGTGGCACCGCCGAGGCCAACTCGTCGGTCACCCTCACTGTTTCAGGTACGGGTGGCCAGCCGATATCGCAGACGATCACGGCAAATGGTTCAGGGAACTGGACGGCCGCGCCGGTTGATGTCAGGGGATTTGCCGACGGCACGATCAACTACTCGGCCAAGGCCACTGACGCGGCCGGAAACGTCAGCGTGGCGGGCACGGCCAGCTCTTCCAAGGATGCGACAGCCCCGACTGTGACAAACGTTCAGCTTGGCAATGGCACCGGCGGGACAGCGGGCAAGATCGACAAGGGCGATACTGTGACCATCACGTTCTCTGAGGCCCTGAACGCCAGCACCATCTGCAGCGCATGGACCGGCACCGGTAACCAAACCCTCAGTGGCGACAGCCAGGTCACGGTGGGTATTACGACGGCGAGTACGCTGACCGTCAACACTCCCGGGTGCTCGGCCCCGGCGGTGGGAAGCGTGGCGCTTGGAGCCTCGTACAACAACGGCAACACGGTCCTGACGTACTCAGGCGACTCCAAGCTGGTGTGGAACGCGGCGAACAAGACGCTGACCATCACCCTGGGATCAACCGTGACGGGAACTCCGAGCAACGCCAACCGCAACCCGTCCGCAGCGACCTACACTCCAGCTGCAGGCTTGACTGACCTGGCAGGCAACCTCCTCGGCACCAGTCAGGTACCGGGAACACCGTCCAGCTTCTGAGGTGACGTGGGGCACTATCTGCCCCACAAGCCGCACTAGCCCAACAGCCCGGGCGTAACCTTGAGAGCGGACGCCAGCGCCGCCGTCGTACGTTTGATCCTGCGACGAAAGGCGAGCCGCCCCTTGAAGGCTGTAGCGGAAATGTTCACGATGGGTCCTGGAAACAAGGACCACCATCCCGCCCTCCGCTGCGCAGTAGGTGTGTTCGTCCCGCTGATCACGCTGATGCTGATCGGCCGCCTGGACCTCGCGGTGTTTGCCTCGTTTGGTGCCTTTACGGGTATCTATGGGCGCAACGAACCCCATAGCGTCCGGTTCCGGAGCCAGTTGCGGGCCGGCGGTTTCATGCTTTTCATCATTCTCCTGGCCACATTGACTGCCCGTTTTGCCCATGCATGGGGCATCGAAGGTGCGGCGTATTCATGGCTTCTGACCGGCGCTACGACCGTCGTTGCTGGCGTGTGTTCGGTGGTGGTGGCTGCCTGGCGCTTGCGGCCGGGCGGCTCCCTCTTTCACATCTTCGCCTTTGCCGCCATCGCATCGATTCCGGCCCAGCCCCCGCTTGGGGAAGCCCTCCTGGTTGCTGTAGGGACCACGGTTCTTTGCCTTGCGATCGGCATGTCGGCCCGCGTAGTCAAGAGTCACAGGACTCCGTGGAAACGTCCGCCACCTATTCGGCATACCCCTGCCGAGCGCCGGGCGATCTGGTTGGAAGGCGGCGGTTATCTGGTGGCTGCCGGCTTGGCGGGAACGATCGCCACGCTGGTGGGGGAGCGGCTCGGCTTCGGTCACACCTATTGGGCGATGGTTGCGGCGGTGGTTCCCCTGGTGGGCCACTCAACCCGGCACAGGGTCAGCCGCGGCATCCAAAGAATTGCCGGTACAGTGCTTGGGCTCGTGCTGCTGGCCGGCATTCTGTGGCTGAATCCCGCGCCGTGGGCCATGGTCCTGGTGATTGCGGTGTGCCAGTTTGGTGCGGAAATGTTCATCGCCCGCCAGTACCTCGTGGCGCAGGTGTTCGTTACGCCGCTGGCGTTGTTCGCCACGCTTCTGGCTGCTCCGGTGGATCCCGCTCTGTTGCTGCGCGACCGGATTGTCGAGACCGTCATTGGTGCCGCCGTCGGTGTGGCCGTGGTGGTGGCTCCGGCCCTCTGGCGCCGTGCAGGAATTCGTCGCGCCGACTCCTGACCGAGTTGCGTTGGTCACTCGACCAGCCATAAACCTATACATCGTCTAGTATTAATTGGTTAGACAAGCGAGATACATGTCTACCAAAGGACTGGTGATGACCGATATAAGTGAACGTCAGGGCTATTGGTACGGGCTGGAGAGCCGCAAGCAGATGGGCGCTGTGGACGTCCTGAATGCGCTCAGGGACTACCGGACCGCAGAGGCGGAGATGAGGCGCCGGACGCGCGCATCCATGGGAATGGGTGAAACCGACCTGCTGGCTTTGCGCTACCTTCTTGAAGCCCAGCGCGCCGGCCGCGAGGTCGGGCCTAAGGAGCTGGCTGTCCGGCTCGGCGTAACGTCCGCTTCGATGACTTCGCTTGTCGATCGTTTGGTGAGGTCGGGATACGTGGTCAGGGAGCCCCATCCGACCGACCGGCGCGCCCTCATTTTGCGCCCCACCCCCGGCTCGGACCAGGAGGTGCGCAGCACGTTGGGCGAAATGCATGCCCGGATGATGGAGGCCGCTGAAACCTTGAGCGGCGAGGATGCTGCGGTGGTAGTGGAGTTCCTCCGGCGTATGAGAAAGGCGATCGACGGCATCGCTGCTGCATGACGGGAAGCCGGCCTGAGTGGGCGCCCGGACTGGACATTATTCATAAGTACACATATAACTAGATAGCCAAGCTACTTACTAGTGAATGTGTGGAAGAACGATGACAGTTTCGCTGCGTGAACCAAGCTCCGCACCAGTGGCTGAAACCGCCGTGGAAGTTCTCACGGACCAAGTAGTTCCCATGGGGCCCGTGCACTGCGGTTCCCACATGGCCATCTCCGCCGGACCCGCCTTCGACGCCATGAAGTGGGTCTCCGTGGAACCCATCTGGCCGGAATGGGCCTGCGGATGCGGTTTCCGGATGGACATTGACGCCCTGGATCCCGTGAGCGCCGTATGGATCGCGGCACTTCGCAGGCAGAGCCTCCAGCACGAGCTGGCCATCTCCCAGAACACCCTTGCACTGGCCTTCAAGAAGGCCGTTGACGCCGGCGTCAACCCCCATGCCCTTGCACAGGTAGCAGGAGTCCCTGCTGCCGAAATCGAAACCCTCCTCGGATGACAACGCTCGACGTTGCGGCTGTCCGCGCTGATCGCGGGGCCGCGAGTGAAAGCGCTGCGCACCCGGAGGTGGTGATTGCCGGACGGTATCGCCTGATCGATCCCTTGGGTGGCGGCTCGGAAGCCTACGTCAAAGAGGCTCTCGACCTCCACACGGGCAACGCCGTGGCAATCAAGATCTTCAGGAACCCGGATCCCGTCAGCGATGTCCCCTTCCACAGGGAAGTGGGTATCCACGGACGGCTGCGGCACAAGAACATCGTCCGGGTCCTCGATTCCGGCGCTACCGGGGACGAGTACGGAGAGAGCCGTAACTTCCTGGTGATGGAACTGGTGGCCGGAAAGGATCTGCGGAGCATCCTGCACAAGCAGCCGGCAACCCCGCGTGAGACAGCGGAGTGGATGGGCGGGATAGCCCGGGCACTCGCCTACATCCACCGCAAGGGAATCGTTCACAATGACGTCAAGCCCGGCAACATCCTGGTCAACTTCGCGAGCGATCCGGGTGAACCCGGCGTCGCGCAGTTGACCGACTTTGGAATTGCCATCGCCGGCGCTTCTTCCGCATCCTCCTCGTCTTCCGGCACCCCGCATTACCTCAGTCCCGAAGAGGTCCGTGGCGGAACGTCCACGGCCGCCAGCGATATCTATTCGCTCGGCCTGGTTGCCCTCGAGTGCCTGACCGGCACGAAGGCATTTCCTGGCCCTCCCCTTGAGTCCATGGTTGCAAGGACCCTCGGGGAACCCCGAATTCCCGGCACGGTCCGGCGGCGCTGGTCCATGGTGCTTCATGCCATGACCGACCCCGAACCTGCCGGCAGGCCGTCTGCCAGCCAGGTTGTCGGAATGTTCCGACGACTCAGCTGGTAGCCAACAATCAGGTCAACAGCGGCATGCGTCCTTGTGCCGAACTGGGACCTCCTTAGGAAAGAGAGAACGAAAAATGGGCATCATCGGTTGGATTATTCTGGGCTTGATTGCTGGAGCCATCGCCAAGGCCATTAAGCCCGGCCGGCAGGGCGGCGGTTGGATCGCCACGCTGCTGCTTGGCATCGTCGGCGCCATCCTGGGCGGTTGGATCGGCAGCGCGCTCTTCAACGTGGGCATCAACGAGTTCTGGTCGCTCTCGACGTGGCTTCTCGCCATCGGCGGTTCTCTGCTGGTCCTCATCATCTGGGGACTGCTCACCCGCAAGAAGGCCTAGCTTCCCAGAAGGCCCTGGCTCCGCGGTTTGCGCCGCGGGCCAGGGCCTTTTCTTGCTTTCGGGGGGCTTTTTACGGTCACAAATACCCCATAGCAAGGCGACTGCGGGCGTCATCAACAGTTCCGCTACGCTGCTCGAAGTCACCACACTTCCGCACGCCAAGGGTTCCCAATGACGCACTCTTCAGCCGACACGCCTGCCACCGCCGAGCTTCCTGAAACAGCTGAGGCTCCGGCAAACATCCCTGGCTACGGAGCAGCGGGTACGGCATTGGGGGCGTTCGGCATGGCCGCAGCAGTGGGCCTGTTGTCCTTGGTTCTCCACCTTCTGGCGCAGCGTTCATCGGGGACCCTCCCAATGTCAGGGCCGGCTGCGGCCAACGACTCCCTGTGGTCCAGCCTGGGATGGTTCCTCGGCGACATGACCGAACCCCTGTTCTACAAGTCGGAGATGGCAGCGTTGGGCCTGCTCGCAGGTGCCGCGCTGGCTTGGCGTCTTGCCCGTTCCGGTAAGAGGTGGGCCGGCTCCCTGAGCTATGACACCGGGCTGTGGCCCTGGGTGCTGGGGTCGGCGTCGCTGAGCCTGCTGCTGTCCAACCTCGCGTTCGGATGGATGCTCGACGGCGGCTGGCAGCCAACGTTCGTGCCTTTCGTTTGCGTCGCGCCCGCCATGGTCCTCCTTTATGGTCCCGGGTGGCGGACCTGCGCCACGGGGGCAGTGTTGGGAGCCGGCATCGTGACACCCCTGGCGTTGTTCTTCATCGGTGCGTTGTCCGCCCCGCTGGGCTTGCCCCCGGTCGTCGGCAGCGTCCTGGCAATGGCAACTGGCTCCGTCATCGCATTCTCGATTGCCCGGCAGCTGCCCTGGCTTGTCCTGCGGCAACCGAGGCCTGCACCGGCAGGCAACCACCCGGCGTCGGGCGTTGACCAATCAGTCCTCAATGACGCCGTCAATGCTGCACGCCGCGTCCTCAAGGACTTCACGGAAACACACTTCTTCGCCAATGAACTGGCCGCTGTGGGCCTGATTTTGGGGGTATCTGTGGCGTTCGTGATCAACCCCGGACTGCCTGCGTACGGTTCGGCGCTGCTTCCCCACATCCTGTTCTCGCAGGCGCTGACCTCAGCTGTCGGCGTCGTCCTGTGGCGGCGCTGGTACCGCGACGAAGGCTGGGCCGCTACGTATGCATCCCTAGTGTCCGTGGCTCCCGCTGCCGTTCTGGCCTCCGGAGGTTCGTGGACGGGGATCATCGGCGGGGCCGTATTGGGCGCTGTCCTGGCGCCCCCGATCGCCCGGGCCATCTCCTCGCGGCTGCCGGCCGGGTTCCACCCGGTGATCGGCAATACCGCCGCAATGGCTTTGTCGACGGCGGTTGCCTTGCCAGTGCTGGGGCTGCTGAATGCCTGACATTCAATGCGGCGGACAACGTGATTGCGGCCCGTTTCCGGTGCCGTTCAAGGGCTCAAAATGGGTGTTTCACCTGGTGCTGATGGTGCTGCGGTTTTCTTGAGGGTTTCCTGAGGAAGTGTTGCGGGTTTGCAGGATTTGTTCTTGATCCAGGCCCG
>NZ_SZVS01000038.1 GCF_007670255.1 Paenarthrobacter nicotinovorans
GAGTCCGTAGCGGTGTCGGCGGCGCAGGAACGCGCCTTGGGTGTGGCGGAGGGCTTCTTCGGAGGGTTCGGGGCCGTCTTGGTCGATGCGGTCGGTCCAGCGTCGGGTCATGGTGGTGAGGAAGTCGGGGTCGGACTGGGTGGCGGTGCGGGTCAGGGCGTGTTCCATCCGGGTGATGGTGTCCTGGTCGGTGAGGTGTTGGATCTTGTCCAG
>NZ_SZVS01000039.1 GCF_007670255.1 Paenarthrobacter nicotinovorans
AGGAGTCCGTTGGTGTCGAGGTTTTCGGGTTCGGCGGGTTGGGTGATGGGTTCGTTGTAGACGGTGAGGTAGAACATCACGTTCTTATCCTCGGAGTCCTCGCCGTACATGGTTTCGAGGCCGTGGCGGATGATATGGCCGATTTCGTAGCCGTAGGCGGGGTCGTAGGTGCGCACGGCGGGGTTGGTGGAGGCCAGGATGGGGGAGTGTCC
>NZ_SZVS01000040.1 GCF_007670255.1 Paenarthrobacter nicotinovorans
TCCCAGAACCCCGGCATCAACCTGGGGTGCGGGTACGAGGACAGGGCATGGCCTTCCTTGGACTTCTCCTGCCGGAAACCGTCCAGATCCTCCTCCGACAAACGCCCTTCCATGAACGCCCGGGCGTACATGCCCGGAGAGGCGTGGCCCTGGAAGAACACCTGGTCCCCGCCCGAAGGGTGGTCCTTGCCGCGGAAGAAATGATTGAA
>NZ_SZVS01000041.1 GCF_007670255.1 Paenarthrobacter nicotinovorans
CACTGCACGCGTCCACTATGTGGTTCCCAACCAACAACCCACCCCCAAACAAGGGGCACGGTCACAGGAACACACACAACTCAATAACAACCAAGCACCACAGTTGTAACCACACAGTCTTCCCACCCACCCCCACACACGGGGCCCGGGTCCGGGTAACAAGGTTACGGCGGTCATAGCGTGGGGGAAACGCCCGGTCCCATTCCG
>NZ_SZVS01000042.1 GCF_007670255.1 Paenarthrobacter nicotinovorans
GCCGAGGTCAGGGAGGTGAGGTTGTTGAGGACCTTGTTCGCTGTGATGACCGGCGCCGAGGCCAGGACGGTGGTTTTCGTTCCGCCGCAGGTGTAGGGGGCGGCCGCACCGGTCCAGGCAACACTGCAGTTTTCGATGGTCAGTTGCAGGCCGTTGGTGGTGTCGGTGGTGAGCAGGGACCCGGTGGCGCCGGCGGTGGTGG
>NZ_SZVS01000005.1 GCF_007670255.1 Paenarthrobacter nicotinovorans
CCAACAACTTACACCACACACAACACACTGCACGCGTCCACTATGTGGTTCCCAACCAACAACCCCGCCCCCAAACAGGGGCACGGTCACAGGAACACACAACTCAATAACAACACCACAGTTGTAACCAGAGTCTTCCCACCCACCCCACCAAGGGGCCCGGGTCCGGGTAACAAGGTTACGGCGGTCATAGCGTGGGGGAAACGCCCGGTCCCATTCCGAACCCGGAAGCTAAGACCCACAGCGCCGATGGTACTGCACCCGGGAGGGTGTGGGAGAGTAGGACACCGCCGGACAACCATTAGGTCGAGACCCCCCAACCCACACCGGGTTGGGGGGTCTCCCACATTAACCAACACAACACCGCTCAAGGCCTCCCCCAGGGGAGGCCCTCAGCCGTTAAGGACTACCCCAGAACCCACCCAGCTCAGCGGCCAGGGACAGCCCTTGTTCGTAGCCGGCCCGCGCCGCAGCTGGGCGGAGCGACAGGTCCATCGCGTTGACCCCGAACATGTGCTCTGAGCCGCTCTCAGGGACGATGGTGCGCACCTGGCTTCCGCTGCGCTGCAGCGTAGACACCTGGGTCTGCAGATCCATTCCCCATTCATGAGGCATCCGTGTCCGGCCGCCAAACGGCGAGAGCACCAAGACCCTGTGATATCCCGCTGCAAGGTCGGCGTTCTCCGCATTGGTGCGGTATCCGCCGTCGATGTAATGGTTGGTGCCTATGTTGTAGGCGAAGCCGCTGGCGCAGCTGGCGGCCACGGCGTCCACCAAGTCGACTCCGCTGTGGCGGTCGAACACCACAGGCTCCCCGGTTTCGGCGTCTACGGCTGTGAGAAGCACAGCCCGTTCCGGCCACTGCTGCCGGGGCAGTCGGCCCGCTACGGTGGCCCTCCACCTTTTGGTGGCCCCGTCCATGGCTGCTGCCAAGTCGAGGGCCGCGGCCCCCATACGGCGGCGCATGTCGGCCATGTCCGCCGAGGCGTCCAGGATCTTGCCTGTCCGCTCCATATGGTCACTAACGGATCCAGCGGGCCGCTGTGCTGGTGCCGCCGAAGCTGCCGGGCCCGCGCCCCGTGGTGTACGGGAAGGAAGGGAAGCCGGAGAAAGCGTGGCGTTCAACAGATCCGCGGGGGCAGCGCCGGCGAGCTGGGCCGCTGCCGTGGAACCGGCCGAGGTCCCAACCGTCAGGTCCGCGCGGGTGACGTCCACACCGCCGTCGTAAAGTCCTGCGACGACACCGATGAGCCACGCGTTGCCTGTGGATCCGCCGCCGCCGAGGACCAATGCGCGCTCACCGCGGGGGATGCGCGCAGAAGCGTCGACGGAGGGCCGTACTTGTGCTGCCGGTGAGCCTTCCCGGACAGAAGGGGCGGGTAAGGGAGATGTGTTCATGGGAGTTGCCTTTCGCGAAATGCGTATCAGGCGCTCCCAGGGGCGGCTTGCTCAGCCGCGGGATCGTGGACTGCAGGGAGCGCCCACTGTGGATACTGCCTTCATGGGTCTCACCTCCAGTCCGAAATTCACGGTTGTTCGAAGATCACGATCACCGAGAAAGTACCACCGGCGAGGGTCGGTGTGCAATGCCGGCACAAAAGCAGGGTCCGCGAACGCGCTGCGAGGGAAGGGGCCTTCCCGCCATGTCTGATCGGCACAGGGTACGCCAACGGCTTAAAGGGCTCCTAAAAACCCCTGAAATCCGGTGATTTTGGTCAAAAAAGCGCGGAAACACGCGGAATTTGCTGGCCAAGGCAGCCCAAGCTGGTAAGTTTTCGAACAGTGGCTTGCTCGCATTCCGCTTGAAAGCTCAAAAACGTATGAGTCCAGGAGGACGTAAATGGCTAAGAACCGTAGTGAACTCGTTGCAGAGGTAGCAGGCAAGGCTGGCACCAGCCAGGCAGCAGTCAACTCCGTGCTCGATGCACTGTTCGAAGTTTTCGAGACTTCTGTCGCTGCTGGCGAGAAGATCACCATCCCGGGCTGGCTCGCCGTTGAGCGCACCGACCGTGCAGCCCGCACCGGCCGCAACCCGCAGACCGGCGAAACCATCCAGATCGCAGCAGGCCACAGCGTCAAGCTGACCGCTGGCTCCAAGCTGAAGGCAGCTGTCGCCAAGAAGAAGTAACTTCTTCGGCACAGGCCTTGAAAGGGCGGCAACCTGAAGGTTGCCGCCCTTTCTTCTTTGAGTAATGCACATAGCGCACCTTCGATTCGCAGCCCGGCGACAGGTAGCGGACAATGGATAGGTGCCATCAGCAAGAAGTTCCGCAACTGCCCCTTCGTCTCCTCCCAAGCCGGGAGTGCGGGGAGGCTCTACAGCCGCGGGGATTTCACTTCCCTGGCAAGTGGCGGGATTGGCAGTTCTGTTCCTCACTCTTGCCGGCGCGCTGATCTTCTCCGGCGCCTCGGCGGCCCGCCAGGTTTCAGACCCCGGTGCCTTGGTCAGATGGGGTCTGCCGTTTGCCAAAGCCGTCCACAACGTCTCGATAGCCACCGTGATCGGCGGCCTGATCTTCGCTGTCGGCATCCTGCCCAAGAACCTCGGCGGATCCCGTTCGCGTGAGAAGGACGCCGACGCTCCTGAGCATCCGGCCTTCGCGAGGGCCCTTGCGGTGGCGGCTGCCGCAGGTGCCGCGTGGACCCTGTCCGCTGTGGCAGTCCTCGTCCTGACCTACGCCGACGTCGCAGGGCAGTCGCTCTCAGGTGACGCCGAGTTCACCCGTTCACTGGTCTACTTCATGACCGACATCGAAACGGGCAAAGCGTGGCTTGCCGTGACGATTATTGCCGCCGTGGTCACGACGGCGCTGTTCGGCGTCCGGTCCTTGACCGGTCTGGCATTTACCCTCGTGCTCGCGTTGATCGGGTTGATCCCGACAGCACTTATCGGCCACTCCTCGAGTTCCAGCGACCACGAAGGCGCCATCAATTCCCTGGGCCTGCACTTGGTGGGCGTCTCCACCTGGGTGGGCGGAATCATCATGCTGGCTGTCTTGTCGGGACTCCTTACCGGTTCACGGAAGGAAGGGATTGCGGATATCACGGAGCAGACCCTCCGGCGTTTCTCCTCCTTGGCAGGCTTCGCTTTTGTCCTGGTGTTCGCTTCGGGTGTCATCAATGCTGCCATCCGGGTCACCAACCCCGCAGACCTTTTCGGCTCGTCCTACGGGCAACTGATCGTGGCCAAAGCACTGGCCACGTTGGTGCTGGGCGGCATCGGCTTCATGCACCGCCAGTGGGTCATCCCGCAACTCGGGAAGAACGGTTCCATGTCGGCCCGCCGGGTGCTCTGGCAGCTGGTTTTGGTTGAGCTGCTGGTGATGGGCGCGACGTCGGGACTCGCCGTTGCGCTCGGACGCTCGGCTCCGCCGCAGCCCACCACCTACGCACCCGACGCCTCGCCGTCGTTCATCCTCTCCGGATACGAATTGCCTCCGGAACTGACCCCTGCGCGCTGGCTGACCGAATGGCGCTTTGACTGGCTGTGGGTGGGCGTTGCCTTGTTCGGCGCCGTCACGTACATCATGGGCATCGTCAAGATCCGCCGGCGCGGAGACCGATGGTCTGCCTTCCGGACGGTGAACTGGATGATCGGCCTGGTGGTCCTCACCTACATCACGTCCGGCCCGCCGGCAGTCTACGGCCGTGTGCTGTTCTCTGCGCACATGGTGGACCACATGGCACTTACCATGGTGGCACCCATCTTCCTGGTTCTCGGCACTCCCGTGACGTTGGCCTTGCGTGCGCTGCCGTCCCGCGGCGAGGGTGCCCACGGCTCACGTGGCCTGCGGGAGTGGCTGCTGCTCTTCGTGCACTCCCGGTTCTCGCAGGTGGTCACGCACCCCTTGTTCGCGGCTGCCAACTTCGCCGGCTCCATTGTCTTGTTCTACTACTCGGACCTGTTCGGCCTGGCCATGCGAGAGCACGTTGGCCATGAGCTCATGAACCTGCACTTCCTGCTGACCGGATACATCTTTGTGCTCAGCATGATCGGCAGCGATCCACTGCCTCGTCGTGCGCCCTATCCGATGCGTCTGCTGCTCCTGCTGGCCACCATGGGATTCCATGCCTTCTTCGGAGTGTCCATCATGGGCGGCACAGGTCTGCTCGCGGCCGACTACTTCGGCAACCTGGGCCGTGCCTGGGGCCCCACGGCCTTGGGGGACCAGCAACTGGGCGGCGCAGTTGCCTGGGGCATCGGTGAAATCCCCACGCTGCTGGTGGCCATCGGTGTAGCGGTCATGTGGTCCCGGTCGGACGAACGGGAGAAACGACGGGTGGACCGCGCGGCCGACAGGAATAACGACGCCGATCTCAGTGCTTACAACGATATGTTTGCCCGGCTGGCTGAGCGTGATGCCAGGCTGGCGGGCCGGACGGCCAAAGCTGCACCATCAGCCCCGGCCGAACGCCCCACAAACGACAATGCCGGGCAGAGCGACCCGAATACCAAGCTGGAAGGACGCTGATGAGCGAATCCGTACGTACCCAACACCGGGTCCGGGCCTCCGAACTCGAGGGCCGCGGCTGGCTCAATACGGGCGGCAAGTCCCTGGACCTCGAGTCCCTGCGCGGCAAGATCGTGCTGCTCGATTTCTGGACCTTCTGCTGCATCAACTGCCTGCATGTGCTCGATGAGTTGCGCCCCCTGGAAGAGAAGTACTCGGACGTCCTGGTGACCGTCGGCGTGCACTCGCCCAAGTTCGAGCATGAGGCAGACCCCGTCGCACTGGCATCGGCTGTTGAACGCTACGAGATCCACCACCCGGTCCTGGACGACCCCGAACTCGCCACCTGGAAGGCGTACACGGCTCGTGCCTGGCCCACATTGGTGGTGGTGGATCCGGAGGGTTACATCGTGGCCCACCTTTCCGGTGAGGGCCACGCAGACGGCCTCGCTGTCCTTCTGGAAGAACTCGTCGCCGAACACGAAGCGAAGGGGACCCTCCACCGCGGCAACGGTCCCTACGTAGCCCCGGTGCCGACGTCGGGCACCCTGCGGTTCCCCGGCAAGGCAACCCAGCTCGCCAACGGCAATTACCTGGTAGTGGATTCCGGCCACCACCGTCTGGTGGAGTTGCGCCCGGACCTGGAAACCGTCGAGCGCGTCATTGGTTCGGGCACCAAGGGTTACCTGGATGGGCAGTCCGAAATTGCTCAGTTCAACGAACCCCAGGGTGTCACCCTGCTGCCGTCCGAACTTGCCTGGAAGCTCGGCTACGACGCGGTTGTGGCAGACACCGTCAACCACCGTCTCCGCGGTGTGACACTCAGCTCCGGTTACGTCCAGACGATCGCCGGCAACGGCGTGCAACGGCTCCTGGACACAGGTCCTGCCCGCGTCACCGATTCAGGCGCCGGTACCTGGTCTGAACACCACGACGACGGTCCGGCTGACTTCGCGGGCGACGCCGTGGATGTCGGAGCGCTGGGTGTTGGTACCGAGGTTTCATTGTCCTCCCCGTGGGATGTGGTCTGGAGCGAAAAGCTGCAGAAGGTTGTCATCGCAATGGCCGGCACCCACCAGATTTTCGCTTACGATCCCCTGGCCAACGAGGTCTCCATCCTGGCCGGCTCAGGTCTCGAAGGCCTGCTGGACGGTAAAGCCGAGGAAGCCTGGTTCGCCCAGTCCTCGGGCTTGGCGATCGACGGCGAAGACAACATCTGGGTAGCCGACTCGGAGACCTCGTCCCTGCGCCGCCTGGTCCTCAGCGATTCCGGTGTCACGGTGGAAACCGCTGTGGGCAAGGGTCTGTTCGATTTCGGTTTCCGTGATGGCGAGGCTTCGGAAGCCCGACTTCAGCACCCCCTCGGTGTGACGGTGCTGCCGGATAACTCCGTGGCCATTGCCGACACGTACAACGGAGCTGTGCGCCGCTACGACCCCGCAACCAAGTCCGTCTCCACACTGGCGAGGGGCCTTGCCGAGCCGAGTGACGTCGTCGTGGTTCAGGTCGAAGGCAGCGACCCGCTGCTGGTGGTGGTTGAGTCGAACAAGCACCAGCTGGTCTTGGTGCCGATCCCCAAGGAAGCCCTCCAGGTGGACGAAGGTGCATCGCAAACACAGCGTCCCAAGAGCCCGGTGACCCCCGGAACACTGGAGCTTGCTGTGCGCTTCAAGGCTCCCACCGGGCAGAAGCTTGATGACCGCTGGGGCGATCCCACCCAAATGAAGATTTCCTCCACCCCGCCTGAGCTGTTGGTTTCCGGCGGCGGAACATCGGTGGGTCTCCTGCGGACGCTCGAACTGTCAGCGGATGTTCCCGAGGGCATCCTGCACATCACAGCCCGCGCGGCTGCTTGTGACGGACCGGAGACCGAAGACGGCGAGATTCCTGACCACGCAGCATGCCATCTGTACCAGCAGGATTGGGGCATTCCCGTGGTCCTGCAGGCCGACGGCGAGTCCGAGCTGGTGCTGGACCTGCGCGGCATGGACTAAAACGGCAACCCCAAGCCAAAGATGAATGGCCCGGTTCCTCCCCACAGCGGGGCAGGAGCCGGGCCATTGTGCGTTGAGCAGCGGAACTTGAGCAGCGGGGCTTACGCAGCGGGGCTTGAACAGCGGGGCTTACGCAGCTGTTTTACGCGGGGCTTACGCAGCCAAGCGGCTAGAACGTCAGCAAGGGCGTCACCGTCACCGTGTCGCCTTTGATGTCCAACTGTGTGGTGAAACTGAAGTCATGCTCTACGTTGAGGTCGTTGACGAGCCCTGTGAAGAGGTTGACCTCCCTGGCGGTCAAGGTGGCCTTGCCGTTCAGGGGTGCGACAACCCACCTGCCGCTGAACGGCTCGATGGTGATCTTGGGGTACTCCGTAATTGCCCACTTGATGGTTCCGTCCACTACCCGGGCGTTGCTGACGTGGTAGAAGGGGCAGTCGGGCTGCAGGCGTTGTTGTTCAGTCGCCTGTGCCGCGCAATTGTCGAGGAACTCGCGCACCTTGCCTGCCACGGCGTCGTTCATGGCCTTGGTGGAACGGGTCTGCAGGTTCAGGGGGGCCTGCCCGCCGTCGCGCGTTGCCACCAGTGCCGATGTTACGGGAGCTTCGAAGTAGGTCCCGTTCAAGCTGGCTTCATATTTGCCCGGGAAGAACACGGCGAACGTGTTGCGGCCGTTGGGCATGTTGACCGGCACACCGTTGAGGGTAGCTTCGCTGGAGTTCACCACGGTGACGTCAATGGTGGGCAGGGTGGTAGGAACGAACGCCCACTTGGCAAAGAAAAGCCACTGTGTTCCGGTGCGTTCCATCAGGAATTCGGTGTGGAGGCGGCTGCCGTCCAAGGTGTAGTCCACCGGGACCGACACCCGGTTGGTACCGCGGGCCTCCGGGTTCCCCACTTTGACGTCGGACAGCTTGGAAGCGGCGGTCTGAAGGGCGGTTCCGTCCAGCATGGCAGCATTGGCACTGGGCACTTTGGCTCGCAGCAGCCCGAGCGCTTCTTCGCCGTTTCCATCCTGGAGCGCCTGTAAATACTCCTTGACCGGCTGCTGTGGACTGGCCACGGAGGAGCTCACCAAGTTGATGGAGACGATCGCTCCCGCGACAGCAAGCATCAGACCGAGCAGCCATCCGGCTGCGGTCTTTACGAACGCTTGACTCAACTGCACGCCCTTTACGTTACCTGCCGCAGCAGCCACCGACGTGCAGGAGGTGCCGGTTGTGACGCCTGGTGCTAGCGCCGGCGACGTGAAGATGTGCCGAAAACACCGCGCATGAGGTCACGGCCAAGCTGCGTTCCCATGGACCGGACCATGCTCTTGAGGCCGCCTCCCAACGCTCCACCGAGCGCTCCTGCAATGTCTCCGAACACGCTGTCCTGCGGTGAGGGCTGCTGGGGGACAGGTACGGGAGCGGGCGGCGTCGGGAAGGAATCGGGGGCTGATGACGCGGGACGCGAACTGGGCCGCCCGAGGATCTCTTCCTCGATACGGCGTGCCTCGGCATCGATGTCGGCCTGGGAAGTGCCTGCAGGCGAAGCCGGTGAACCGGAGGATGGGACCGGCGGCTGGCCCGGTGCGGCATCCCCGGTGGGCGCTGCGGCCTTGCCGTTGAGTTTCTCGTAGGCCGAAAGATTGTCCACTGCTGTCCCGTACTTGGCCAGGAGGGAAGACGAGGCGATGGTGCTCTTGATGAGGTCATCGGCGCTGGGACCCATGACGGATTCAGGGGCGCGGAGCTTGGTCAAGGCCACAGGCGTAGGTGCGCCCTTCTCGTTCATGACCGTGATGACGGCCTCACCGATGCCGGCCGAGGTGAGGGTCTCTTCGAGGTCGTAGTCGCTCACCGGGAACGTGGACACGGTGGCTTTCAGGGCCTTGGCGTCTTCGGGCGTGAAAGCGCGAAGGGCGTGCTGGACACGGTTGGCCAACTGGCCCAGGACATCTGCCGGGACGTCCTTGGGCGTCTGGGTGACGAAGAAAATGCCTACGCCCTTGGAACGGATCAGCCGGACGGTGGTGGTGATGGCTTCAAGGAAGGCCTTGGAGGCGTCGTTGAAGAGCAAGTGGGCCTCGTCCAGGAAGAACACCAGCTTTGGTTTGTCGAGGTCGCCTGCTTCGGGAAGTTCCTCGAACAGGTCCGCCAGGAGCCACATCAGGAAGGTGGAGAACAGGAGGGGCTTGGTTTGCAGGGTGGGCAGTTCCAGGCAGCTGACCACACCGCGGCCGTCCGGGGCTGTACGGAGCAACTCTGCGGTATCGAATTCGGGTTCGCCGAAGAACTTCTCCATGCCCTGGGCTTCCAGGCCGATCAACTCACGCAGGATCACCCCGGCAGTAGCCTTCGACAGCCCGCCGAGTTCAGCGAGTTCGGCTTTGCCCTCGTCCGACGTGAGGAACTGAATCACCGCGCGGAGGTCCTTGAGGTCGATCAGCTCAAGGTTCTTCTGATCCGCGAAATGGAAGATCAGCTGGAGGCTGGACTCCTGGGTGTCGTTGAGATCCATGATGCGGGAAAGCAGGATGGGTCCGAAAGATGTGATGGTGGCCCGGACCGGGATCCCATTGCCGTCTCCGCCGAGGGAGAGGAATTCCACCGGGAAGTTCTTGGCTTGCCAGTTCTGTCCGAGCGCAGAGGTGCGCGCAGTCAGCTTCTCGCTGCCAGTGGCCGGCGTCGCCAAACCGGAAAGATCACCCTTGATGTCCGCGAGGAAAACCGGAACACCCGCCGTCGAAAGTTGTTCGGCGATCATGTGCAGCGTGACCGTCTTGCCGGTGCCCGTGGCGCCGGCCACCAGTCCGTGCCTGTTCATCATGGCGAGTGGCAGGCGTACCTGGGCTTCCTTGTGGACTTCACCGTCCACAATCGCGGCGCCGAGCTCAATGGTGGCCCCTTCCAAGGTGTAACCCTCTTGGATGGTGGCGAGTTTTTCCGCAGTGGTTTTCTTGGCCATGCGCATAGCTTAGCTGGGCTTGGCAAGATCCTTGCTGAAGGCCAAATGCTTGATGTCCTCGGGGTCGGCGGCGAGGTCGAACAGGGCTTTGTACCCTGTGGCGAGGTAGAGGTTCTTGGCCTCGGGTTGCCTTGGCCCGGTGGTCAGGTAGAGCTTCCGGTAGCCGCGCCGTCGTGCCTCGTTCTCGAGCTCTGCCAGGACCAAACGGGCCAGCCCGCGTCTGCGGTGCGCCGAGTGCGTCCAGATCCGCTTGAGCTCAGCGGTGTGCTCATCGTAGCGACGGAAGGCGCCGCCGGCGACGGATTCGCCGTTCTCCTGAATGATGATCAGCGCACCATGCGGGGGTGCGAATTCCTCGGCGGGGTAGCGGTTCAGTTCCTCGGAAGCACCTTCGCTGCTGAAGAGGTCCCCGTACCGGGTGTTGTATTCAACGGCGAGCTCGTCCAGGAGCGGACGCACGCGAGGGTCCCGCATGGGCAGGCTGAGGACGGTAAGGCCCGACGGCGGCCGGGTTGGGGTTGAGGTCATAGCGTGCCTTTCGTAGGTGGAACCCAAGTAGGGGACAGATAACGCTCTACTGAGGGGCCAGAGCGACAGTATCTGTCCCCTAGTTGGGTTGGAGGGCTGGGACGGCGGTGGTCAGGGTTTCCAGGATCCTGCGGGCCAAGGCGTCGTTCTCCCGGAAAGGAGCTGCGTTGGTGTTCGGACGCGCGAACGCCCCAGCGCCCCAGCCCGAAGTCCAGGGACCCACGGCAAACAAACCCTGCTGTGGGCTTCCAACAGGCGACAGGACCTCGAAATTCCCGGAAACCAGGAGCTTGCCCGTCGAGTGTGTGCCCTCGGAAGTGAGCAGCCGCTGTTCGGTGCCCCAACCGGCGTCGTGCAGGTCCGCCAAGGCGGGATTCGCCGAACGCTCGACCGAAGGGGAGGGCAACCGCGCTTCAATGTACGCGACCGCATCGACAACCAACGGCGACTGGAACGAGCCCGCCACGAAGCGGCCCAGGGACTCATCAGCACGTACCCACATGCCGGGGCCGAGGAATTTGAGGAGTCCGGCCCTGTGGAGGGCCAGCATCTCGCGGAGACGGTGCGACGGCGGCCCCGAGTCCACGAAACTGAAGAAACCGTGCCACCACCCATGGATGGACTGCTGGGAGCGGGCGTTCAGCCGTTCCTGCGGGACCAGCCGGCCAAGGTCCATGTACACGTACAACAACGCAGTGAACAGGGCCAGGGTTTCGGAGTGGTCGGGCCCGGTCCGGAGGTCGAGGTCCCGCTGGATGTAGGCGGTAACTGCCCGCTGGACGGCGTCGTGGTCGGCGAAGGCGCAGCCACTGAGCGGGTGGTCAAGCTTTTCCAGGTCAAGGCGCAGGGCAGCATCGGGCACGGACACCGCCACGAGTTCCTCGCGAAGCTGGCTGTACCAGTCAAGGGCATCGAAGCGGGCTTCAAAGTCGGCCCAAGAGCCCAGGACACGCTCCGGGTAGCCGGTGAAGAGCTCACGGTAGTAGGCGTAGCCCGCGTCCTTGGCGATCAGCGGCCACAAATGCGCCCGGAAATCCAGTTCCTGATGCTCGGCGAGCAAGGCGTCGATGGCTGCTGCGGTGAAGTACCGCGGACGTTCCACCGGCGTGCGCAGTGTGGAGGAAATCTTGGAGTGGTAAGGCACCCCGCGTCGTGACCCTGCCCAAATCCGCGGCTCGGCACCGGAGGGCAGGTAGTCCAGCCCACCGTCGGGCCTTTCCTCGAAGCGGCCGCCACGGCCCTCGAACAGCAGCACGAGAAGGTCAACGAACGCCAGGCCCATGCCGGAGACGATGACGTCCTGGCCAGCCTCAATCCCCGAATAGTCCACGTCCGTGGTGTAGGACGGCGGCGCATGGAACCCGCCATGGCGGGCGGCGAACTCGCTGTGCCGGGCGGACTCGGGGTCAACCTGGGAGTCGGTGTGGCCCAGGGCGTACACGACGACGTCGGCGACCACCTCGGAGCCGGAGGCCAACCGCACGCGGTGGGAACCGTCGTCGTGTCCGCCTTCAGTGGCGGCCGAAACGGCGGAGGCGGGCGAAACGGAGGTGGCGGTGTCCTGGTGGACCGTTACCGTCACCTCGGGGCCAAGGGCGCTGACTGCCCGGCCAAAGAACCATTCGAGGTACTTGCTTTGGAGCTGGCGTGTGGGAAAGGACGCGGGGGTCAGTTCGCGCAGTTGGGCCAGCAAGTGCGCTTCCAAGGGAGGGACGTCGCGGATGGTTCCGTTCAGAACGCCGGCGGCCCACGTCGACAGCCCCGGACCCTGCACGGAAGGACCCTCGCAGGTTACGGAGTCATCGGTGAACATGGTGACGTCCGCGGCGGTGGAGTTAAGAAGCAGTCCCGGGCTCTGGTCATAGCGCCAGATCCTCCCGGAACCGGGCTGGTGGGGTTCTATGACGTGGATGTCCAGGGGGCCGTTGAACAGGTCCGGCCGGTTGGCTGCGAGTCGTTCCAGGACACCGGCCGTGCGGGGACCGCCGCCAATGAAGGCGATGGCGGGAACTCGTGGCGGCATGGTATCTCCTGAAATGCAGTGGTTGGTGATGCCCAATCTAGGGACTGACCGACGTGCTGGTCGAGGAGCGGGTAACCGCCGTTCACCACGCGTCATGGGCCGTTAACCAACGCAAAACAGCGACTCATACGACGTTTCGTGACGCGGATTGTGACGCCCCAAGAACTCCGGCGAAGCCCCGAGAAGTCCAGTGAAGAAGTGCAAATACCCGCCTTGCTGGAGGCTTTGGCACGCCCATAGATTGGCAGCCATCCGATAGAGAACAACCAACGAAATGAGGTGGCGCATGAGTGCAATCGCACCGCCTGCCACGGCGGACACTGCACCGCCCACCCCGGATTACTCCGAGTACAAGCTGGTGCCCGCCCGGCATCCCTGGCGTTGGGTGGGGACGGTGGTTGTCGCCGCCGGTGTAGCCGCGATCGCCTGGTCCCTTGTCACGAATCCCCGCTGGGAGTGGGGCGTGGTGGCCCAGTGGTTCACGGCGCAGTCAGTGGTCACCGGCCTTGTGGAGACGCTCAAGCTCACCGCCATCTCCGGCGTCCTTGGCTTCGTGCTCGGCTTCATCCTGGCGCTCATGCGTCTGTCGGCTTCGCCATTGCTGGTCTCGGTGTCCTGGACGTTCTCCTGGATTTTCCGCTCAACCCCGCTGCTGGTCCAGCTCCTGCTCTGGTACAACCTCGGCTACCTGTACGAGAAGATCAGCCTGGGCATCCCCTTCACCGATGTCCGCTTCTTCGAGGCGCAGACCACCACGCTGATCAGCCAGTTTGCTGCAGCGGTCCTGGGCCTGACGTTGAACCAGGCCGCCTATTCGGCGGAAATCATCCGTGGCGGCATCCTCTCCGTGGACCAGGGCCAGCTCGAGGCTGCCTCCGCTTTGGGCATCCCGGCCTGGAAGCGCAATACCAGGATCATCCTGCCCCAAGCCATGCGAGCCATCCTTCCCAACGCGTTCAACGAGATCATCGGCCTGGTCAAGGGCACCTCGATTGTGTACGTCCTGGCCTACTCCGAGCTGTTCTACACGGTCCAGGTCATCTACAACCGCACCCAGCAGGTGCTGCCGCTGCTCCTGGTGGCGACGCTCTGGTACGTGGTCATCACCTCGGTGCTGAGCGTTTTCCAGTACTACATCGAACGCCACTTCTCCAAGGGCGCCGTCCGGAACCTGCCGCTCACCCCGCTGCAGAAAGCGCGAAAGTTCTTTGCAAGCCATGCTCCCGCCTCGACCACGAAGGACGCCCGATGAGCATCATCGCCGCACGCAAGCAAGCAACGACGACGGCGGCACAGGCTGCCGCTGAAACCCCGGCCGCCGCCTCGGCCGGGACAGCTTCAGCCGGGTCAGCTCCGGCCGCAACGGCTGTGCAGCGCGCTGCCACGCGTGGGCAGGTCGACATCACCAACGTCCGCAAGTCCTTCGGTGCCACGGAGGTCCTCAAGGGGGTGTCCCTCTCGGTGCCCCCGGGTGGTGTCGCAGTGATCGTGGGCCCGTCCGGCTCCGGCAAGTCCACCCTGTTGCGGACCATTAACCACCTGGAAAAGGTCGACGGCGGCTACATCACCATCGACGGCGAACTGGTGGGCTACGAGGTCCGCGGCAACAAGCTCCATGAACTGCGCGAGAAGGACATCCTCAAGCAGCGCACGAACATCGGCATGGTGTTCCAGAACTTCAACCTGTTCCCGCACCTGACTGCGCTGGAGAACGTGGCTGAGGCGCCGGTCGTGGCGCAGGGCCGTTCCAAGGCCGAAGCCCGCAAGCGCGGACTGGAACTCCTGGACCGCGTGGGCCTGAAGGACCGTGCAGACGCCTACCCCCGCCAGCTTTCCGGTGGGCAGCAGCAGCGCGTTGCGATTGCCCGGGCACTGGCCCTTGATCCGAAGATCCTGCTCTTCGACGAGCCCACGTCCGCCCTGGACCCGGAGCTGGTCAACGAGGTCCTCGATGTCATCCGGGAACTCGCCACGTCAGGAACCACCCTCATCGTGGTGACCCACGAGATGGGCTTTGCCCGGGACGTCGCAGACACGGTGGTGTTCATGGACGACGGTGTGATCGTCGAGTCCGGCTCGCCCCAGGACATCTTTGCCAACCCCCGTGAAGAACGTACCCGCACATTCTTCTCCCGAGTCATCGAACCGGCTTTCAACATCTAGGACCCCTTCATGCTTCGCACCACCCGTTCCACCTCCGCCGTCCGTCCCACCAAAACCAAGCTTCTGGCACTCGCGGTGCTGCCCGCCGTCGTCCTTCCTGTCCTGGCCGGTTGCGCCGACCCTGGGGCGTCGGCAGCCAAGCCGGAATCCGAAGCCGCCAAGAACGGCATCGTCTACAACACCTCCGTGGACCAGAACCGCATCCGCAGCGAAAAGGATGCAACTGCCGCTGCAGCCGTCCCTGCCGCCATCGCCAAGGACGGCAAGCTGACCGTTGCCACCACCGCCGGTTCCATCCCGCTGTCCTTCCACGCCACGGACGACAAGACCCCGATCGGCGTCGAGGTGGACATCGCCCAGCTGGTGGCCGACAAACTCGGCCTTGACCTGGACCTGCAGGTGACCTCGTGGGAGAACTGGCCGCTGAAGACCCAGTCCGGCGACTTCGAGGCCGTGTTCTCCAACGTGGGCATCAACGCAGCCCGCGTGAAACTCTTCGACTTCTCCACCTACCGCGCGGCCTTCATGGGCTTCGAAGCGAAGAAGAGCTCCAGCTATGACATCAAGGGCTCGGACGACATCTCGGGCCTGAAGATTTCCGTGGGCTCGGGCACCAACCAGGAAAAGATCCTGCTCGCCTGGAACAAGGAGCTCGAAGCGAAGGGCAAGGCGCCGGCCACGCTGCAGTACTACTCCTCCGACGCCGACACCATCCTGGCGCTCTCCTCGGGCCGAACCGACCTGAACCTCGCTCCGTACCCGTCCGTGACCTACCGCGAGAACACCCGTGACGACCTCAAGGTGGTTGGCAAGGTCAACGCCGGCTGGCCGTCCGAGACCTTGGTGGCAGCAACCACGCTCAAGGGCAACGGCCTGGCCCCGGCCATCACCGACGCCTTGAACTCCACCATCAAGGACGGCTCCTACGCCAAGGTCCTGGAACGCTGGGGCCTTTCCGAAGAAGCCGTCCCCGAATCCAAGACCGTCACCGAAGCAACCTTTGGAACGGGCAAATGAAATTCCAGGTCCTGGACATCATTCCCCACCTGAAGAATCCGGTCACGGGGGAGATCGTCTCCACCGCTGACCGGCTCAACCAGGTGGTGGAGACTGCCCGCCGTGCCGAGCAACTCGGTTTCGACAGCTTCTCCGTGGGGGAGCGGCACGCCGGCGAGTTCGTCTCGTCCTCGCCGACGACGGTCCTCGCCGCCATCGCGGCCGTCACCAGCCGCATCCGCCTCCAGACCGGGGTCACTGTGCTCTCCGTGCTGGATCCGGTGCGCGTGGCCGAGGACTACGCAACGATCGACCAGCTCAGCCGTGGCCGCCTCGAACTGGTGATCGGCAAGGGCAACGAGGTACTGCAGTACCCGCTCTTCGGCCTGTCACTGGATGACCAATGGGACCTCCTGGCCGAGAAATACGCCCTGCTCCGGAGCCTGTGGCGCAAGGAAAGTGTCACCTGGTCCGGCCGCTTCCGGCCCGCCCTCACCGAACCAACGACGACGACGCCGCGCCCCTTCGCGGGTTCGCCGCGGATTTGGCACGGCTCGGCTACAACCCTGACGTCCGCTGCGCTCGCCGCCAAGTGGGGCGATCCGCTGTTCACGGCCAACGCAATCCAGCCCCGGGAAAACTACAAGGTCCTGATCGACCACTACCGCGAAGAGTACGAACGCCACGGCCACGATCCGCGGCACCAGTACCTTGGCTCTGGCAGCGGGGCAGGCGGGGTATTCATCGCGGACACCACGCAGGAGGCCATCCGTCAGTACGGTCCCGTCTATGAGGGCCTGACCGCCGGCCGCAATGTGCCGGGCAACAACTCGCCCTTCCGGGACATCGAACACGCGGTTGCCGAGGGGCCCGCCCTGGTGGGAAGCCCGGAGCAGGTCATCGACAAGATCCTCAGCTACCACTCGCTGTACAACCACGATCTCCAGTCGATCTCCCTGCCCACCACGTTGCCGTTCGAGAAGCAGCTGGAAATCCTGGAGCGGTTTGCCCTGGAAGTCATCCCGGCCGTCCGTACGGCCGCCCCCACCACACTGTGGGAGTCCGGGGATCCCTTTGCCGGCCGCCCGGAGTTTGCCGGGGCCACGGAACCGGACGCCGCTGCAGCCGTCACCGCCGACCACGCCTTGAACAGGAGCGACACCGCACATGTCTACGCACACTGAAACCGCGCTCGAAGCCTTCGACGAGGAATGGCAGGAGTGGCACGCAGCCCACGAACGCTACCGCGCCCACCCGCACGGCTTCCTGGCCGTCACCCACCTTCACTGGTTGACCGCTGAGCCGACCCGGCTGGAAGGTGCGCCGGGAACCTGGAGCGCGGCAGACGACGTCGTACGCGTTGAACTTGAGGCGGGCGAAAACCTGCTGCAGGACGGAGTTGAGCTCAGCGGCAGCGTTGGGCTCGGGCCGATCGCGGAACGCGGCGGCATCAACCTCGTATCCGGGGACACCGTGATCGAGGTGGCCAAGCGGGGCGGCGAGTACATCGTGCGCCCGAGGAACCCGGAGAACGCGTTGCTCCAGGAGTACCAGGGCACACCCGCGTACACCCCCAATGCGGCGTTTGCCGTGGCTGGGACCTTTGTCCCGTTCGAGGCGCCACGCGAGACCACCGTGGGTGCCGCCGTCGAGGGCATCCAGCATGTCTACGAAGCCCCGGGTGAAATCCGTTTCAAACTTGCCGGGCAGGAGCTGTCGCTGACCGCGTTCAACGGGTACGCACCGGGGTCCTTGTCCGTGCTGTTCACGGACCAGACTTCCGGAAAGACCACATACGCAGCGAACCGGTCGCTGTCCGTGACACCCGCCGCTGATGGCACCGTGACGCTGGACTTCAACCGCGCGGTCAACCTGCCGTGCGCCTACACGGACCTCGCCACCTGCCCGCTGCCGCCTGCCGAAAACCGGCTGCCCGTGGCCATCGAAGCCGGCGAAAAGATTCCCTACGAACGTCAGGACCAGAAGTGAGCATCTCCCATACCCCAGGATTCCTGGCCATCGAACTGGATGGGGCCGGATACCAGGACCTCGCCGGGGCTGTCTTCGCCGCGGAATCCGCCGGCTTCCACGTAGCCACGTTCCAGGACGCACCCCAGCCAGGACGAGCAAATGCCCTGCAGCGCGCCGCGTTCGCCGGCCCGATCACCCGGACCATCGCCGTCGTGCCGGAAGTGGACACTGTCTATACGGAGCCCTTCCACATCTCCACGCAGCTCGCCAGCCTGGATTACGTTTCCGGGGGCCGTGCCGGGTGGATCGTAACCGCGGACGAGTCACCTGAGGCGGCTGCCGCCGTCGGACGCTCCTTTGTCTCCGGTGAGGCACTCGCGCAGGAAGCCGCGGCCTCCATCGAGGTGGGCCGGCGTTTGTGGGATTCCTGGGAGGACGACGCCGTCATCCGCGATGTGGCCACGGGCCGCTACCTGGACGTCGACAAGCTCCACTACGCCGATTTCGAAACCCCTGCCGATTTCGCAGGCACCCCGTATTCGGTAAAGGGACCGTCCATCATTTCAAGGCCGCTGCAGGGGCAGCTGCCCGTACTGGCCGCCGCGTCCTTGGTGGGCGACGGCCTGGTGCCGGCTGAGGCCGTCGACGCTGTTCTGGTCTCGGCGCCCACACCCGAGCTGCTGAACGCCGAGATCCGGGACGTCCGTGCAAGGCTGGGCGGTTCGGTGGCCGTTGTTGCCGAGCTCGACGTCGTGCTGGACGCCCGCGGGCAGGCTGCGGAAGCGCGCGTAGCCTCTTTGCCGGACAGCGGACGGGCACGTTATGCCGGCCCGGCTGCGGGACTCGTCGAGCTGCTGGACGTCTTGCTGGGCGAAGCCGATGGCATCCGTCTCCACCCCGCTGCCGTGGACGTGGATCTTGAGGAGCTTTCCCGTCTTGTCCTTCCCGAGCTGCGGCGCAGTGGTTCGCTGCGCGGACCTATCCAGGATGGAACCTTCCGCGATCTGCTGGGCCTTGGGCCGGCGCAGAACCGCTACGCCACCGCCGCCTCCGGAACAGGAAAGTAAGGACCACCATGACACGCGATATTTTTCAGCCGAGCGGCCAGATCCAGTTCGGCATCTTCTTCCAGGGCGTCAACTCAGGCACTGTCTGGAAGGCAGCGGAATCCGGTTCGCAGACAGACTTCGAATCCTTCCGCCGGATCGTACAGACCGCTGAGCGCGGCAAGTTTGCTGCGTTCTTCCTGGGCGAAGGGCTGCGGCTTCGTGAACATTTGGGGCGTCCACATGCCTTGGATGTTGCCGGGCGACCCGATGCCCAGACCATGCTCGCCGCCCTCGCATCGGTGACGAAGAACATCGGCCTGGTGGCCACCCAAAACACCACCTACAACGATCCAGCGGACCTGGCGCACCGTTTGTCCTCGCTCGACCTGATCTCCGGCGGCCGGGCGGCATGGAACGTGGTGACCACGGACAATGCGTGGACCGGGGCCAACTTCCGCCGCGGCGGCTACCTGGACCATGCCGATCGCTACAAGCATGCGGAAGCTTTTGTCGAAACGGCAAAGCGCATCTGGGACTCGTGGGAGACGGCGTCCGGACCCGCCCGGCCTGTGCTCCACGAAGGCCAGCACTACACCGTTGACGTGACTCCCCGCCTGCCGCGCAGCGCCCAGTACCGTCCCGTGCTCTTCCAAGCCGGTGACTCACCCGAGGGTCGTGACTTCGCTGCCCGGCAAGCGGACGTTATCTTCTCCGCACACCCCAAGTTCGATGATGCCGTGGAGTTCCGCCGCGACATCGTTGCCCGTTCGGTGGCAGCAGGCCGCGGTGCCAACGCCGTACAGATCATGCCTGCCAGCGAGTTCATCCTCGCGGACACTCCGGAGGAGGCAGAGGAAAAGAAGGCTTGGGTGCGCAGCCTGCAGATCGGACCTCAGCAGGCCATCGCGTACCTGGAGCAGTTCTGGGGCCGTGAACTTTCCTCCTACGATCCCGATGGCCCGCTTCCGGATATCGATCCCGTAGTGGAAGAAACGTCGGAGACGCGCGGCAGCGGATTCCACGGCGCCAAGGCCCGCCAGCTTGCCGATCAGTGGCGTGCGGAGGCCAAGGACAAGGGGCTCTCCATCCGCCAGTTCGTCACGTCGAAAACGGCGCGCATCGACTCCACGTTCACCGGCTCCTACTCGGCGGTGGCCGACCACCTTGCCGAGTACGCCCGCGTGGGTGCTGTGGACGGGTTCAACATCTCGCCCTGGCTGATCCCCACCGGCCTGGACGACATCGTGAACCACCTGGTGCCCGAACTCCAGGAACGCGGTGTGTATCCCACGGAGTACCGGGGCACGACACTGCGGGAAAACCTGGGCTTGGAAACCCCGGTTCGCTCCGAAGAGTCGGTCCAGGTCTGATGAAGCTGGAAAATTCTGCTGGATCATCGCTCCCGGACGGGAACGAAACCCCGGAATCACGGGGGCTGTTTCCCACGCTCCTGGCGATGATCCAGCAGAATTTCACGGCTGGCCCGGTGGATGAGGAACGCGGAACCGTCGCACTGCAGCTCACGGTGTTGGGGCAGCCGCTCTAGCTCGTCCCTTCGATGCGGGCTACAGCAATTCCCGGAAGACGTTCCAGCCATTGCCGACTGGCCCGTACGGTCCATACAGACTCGTGGTGGCTGCGCCTGTGGAGTACAGCACAAGATCGCCGTTCTGGTTGATGGCCACAAGGTTGTTGTACCTCTGATGGGCGAAACTGCCCAGGCCGGACACATCCAGGAAGGTGTTCCAGCCGCCGCCCATGAAAGCCGGAACGCCCCATCCTCCCTGACCGTCGGTGGGGTACAGCTGAAGGCCGCCGTTGTGGTCCCGGCCGAAGATCTCCACTGTGCCGTCGCCGTTCATGTCGCCGCTGGTGATGATCTTGTTCATGACCTGCCAGCCCCAACCCACCTTGGCGGGTGCGAGCCAGCCGCCCTCGCCGTCACCTGGGTAGAGGTAGAGATCGCCGGAGGGTGTGCGGGCCAGGACGTCATTGCTGCCATCGCCATTGAAGTCCCCGGGACCCACTATCGAATCGAAGATGTTCCATCCCGAGCCCACCTGGCGGGTGGGCAGCCAGCCGCCCTCGCCGTCGCCGGGGTAGAGGAACAGTTGGCCGGCGGAGTTCCGGGCAAGGAGGTCATTGAACCCGTCGCCGTCGAAATCACCGGGTGAGAAAACGATGTTGAACATGTTCCACCCCGCGCCAACCTGCCGGGGCTCGTCCCATGAGCCCCAGTACGCCGGGCAGGGTCCCTCGCAGGAGCCCTTGTAGTACGTGTAGGTCCGCGGGTACAGGATGAGCCTGCCGTCATGGGTGCGTGCCAGGGGTTCGAAGTTGCCGCGCCCTGTCCAGCCCATGGCGCGGGAAGAAGCCTTGATGGCAGTCGTCTCAGGGCTGAGCTGGGTGCCGGTGGGACAGCCGGGTTCCCCGGGAGTCAAAGGATGGACCCGCACGGAGATGCGGCTGCCCAGGTCCTCGGGCAAGATCCGCAAGGTTTCGCCCTGCCGCTCCTGGGGCAGTGTTTCCCCGTCCCGCAGCCACTCCAAGGAGATGCCGTCGCCGGAGCCGTCAGGATTTTTGCAGCCCCAGTAGTCGTAGTTGTACTGGCGGCGCATTTCGGAACCGACATACGGAACCCCGTCGATATACGGAGTGGGCTGGTAGTCGGCCGTGGCTGGTCCGGCAGCCAGGAGGCCGGACGCCAAGAGACCCGCTGTCATTGCGATGGTGCCTGCGTGCCTCAGAGTGCGCGCTCGAAAGAACCCCATTTTTCCCCCCGGAAAGTGTCGCGTCGAAGCCGCGTGGTGTGCTGAGGTTACCGCATTCGGCGACAACTGTGGTCAGCTGTTGCCCGGGGCCACCATGAAGACGTCGACTGCGTCCTCGGATTCGAGCGTGAAGCCGTGGCGCTCGTACAAGCGCCGGGCAGCGCTTCCTTGCAGCACATCCAGCCGGAAGGGCCGCTCGTCCACCGATGCAGCCATGACGTGCCGCAGCACTGCCCCGCCAAGTCCCTTGCCCTGATGGGCCGGCGCAATGAAGAAATGTTCTATCCAGCGCGCGTCCGGTTCAGGCCTGACAGCAATGACCCCGGCGTCGACACCGTCTGAATGGATGATGTACGTGTGCTCGGGCTGGAAGGCGTTGAGGAATCGCTCGCGAACACGGACCGGGTCAAAGCGTTCAAGGCGCTCCAGATCGGGCCGCATCACCACGGCGCGGAGTTCGGCGATCCAAGCGGCGTCGGTGGCTGCGGCGGGGCGCAGGACGAAGTCAGGCATGGATCAAGCCTAGGTGCTCCGGCTCAGCCCTTTTCTTCTACGGATGCCTGCGCCGCGTCACGTTGTTGCGCCGCTTCACGTTGTGTAGCCACCCAACTGGCGAGCACCTTCAAAGCGTCCTCGGACGGTGTTCCCGGATCTGCGGTGTACACGTTGATCCGCAGGCCAGGATCGGCCGCGAGCTCCAGCGCCTCGAAGCTCAGGTCCAAGTCGCCGACAACCGGATGGTGGAGGTGCTTCCGGCCCGTCCGGTGGTGTTTCACGTCGTGACGGGCCCACCTGATGCGGAATTCTTCGCTGCGGGTGGAGAGTTCTCCAATGAGGTCCGTCAGGTCCCGGTCATAGGGGTTCTTCCCGGCAGTCGAGCGCAACACAGCCACGATGTCGTCCGCGCTGCGCTCCCAATCAGCGAAGAACTGCCGGGCCTTCGGATTCAGGAAGGTGAAGCGGGCGCTGTTTGGCGGCTTGGTCTCCTCGGCCATCAGGTCCATATACAGCGCCGCGCCCAGTTCATTGGAGGCCAAGACATCACCGCGGTCGTTGCGGACCCAGGCCGGCGCCGTCGTGATTGCATCGACGACGCGCTGAACGCTTGGGCGGACCGTGCGGGGGCTTCGCTTGCGGCGGACCCGTGGGGCGGCGCCAGCCGCGCGGGCGAGGTCGAAAAGGTGGGCTGTTTCGGCGTCGTCAAGCTGTAAAGCGCGGCCAAGCGACTCAAGGACGCTGTCCGACGCGCCGGAGAGATTCCCCCGCTCCAGCCTGATGTAGTAGTCGATGCTCATCCCGGCAAGCATCGCCACTTCTTCCCGGCGGAGCCCGGCAACGCGGCGGTTCCCGCCGTAGGCAGGCAGGCCGGCGGCCTCGGGCGTGATCCGCGCCCGGCGCGAGGTCAGGAACTTTCGCACGTCGTCACTGTGGGTCATGCCTGCAACGCTACGCTGCCCGGGTTCCGCGAGGGAGGGACTGCCGTTACTTGGGAACGCAGGGAGGTAATAGTGTGCACTCCCAGGCGTGCGTTGCCGTGAATAGCGTGGAGGGCATGAACAGTGAACTGACTCTCAACAATGGCGTGACCATGCCGGCGCTCGGCTTGGGCGTTTTCCAAAGCGCCCCGGAAGAAACGACGGCGGCAGTCCAGGCCGCGCTCGCGGCCGGCTACCGGCATATCGACACTGCGGCGGCCTACGGGAATGAACGGGAGGTCGGTGACGGAATCCGTGCTTCAGGCCTGGACCGCTCGGATGTCTTCATCGAGACGAAGGTCTGGGTCAGCGACTATGGCTACGACCAAACGCTGCATGCCTGGGACAAGGCCGTGGGCAAGCTTGGCGTGGACTACCTTGATCTGTTGATCCTGCACCAGCCGGCTCCGGACCGTTTCGACCAGACAATCGCCGCCTACAAGGCGCTGGAAAAGTTGTTGTCCGAGGCTCGTGCCCGGGCGATCGGGGTCAGCAACTTCATGCCTCACCATCTCAAGGAATTGCTCGCTTCCACCGACGTTGTGCCGGCAGTGAACCAGATCGAGCTTCACCCTTACTTCACGCAGCCGGAGGTCCAGGCCGCCGACGCTGAGAACGGAATCCTCACTCAGGCGTGGTCGCCGATCGGCGGGATCACCTTCTACCCCGGCTGGGGCGAAGAGCGGCAGAACGTCATGGAGGACCCAGCGATCGCTGCCATCGCACAGGCCCACGGGAAGACGCCGGCGCAGGTCATGATCCGCTGGCACCTTCAGCAGGGCCGCTCGGCCATCCCGAAGTCCACCAACCAGGCCCGGATTGCAGAGAACTTCGACGTCTTCGATTTCGAACTCAGCAGCAGCGAACTGGAGGCCATCGACGGATTGGACCGTGGAGTGCGGAACGGGCCGGATCCTGATGTTGCCCGGCCTGAGCGCTTCGCCATGGTGATACCGGAGGCGTGATGATTCCTTCAGGACGCAGGGTACGAGCTGTCCTTGAAGGAGTGCGCGTGCCCGGGTATACCCGCCAACCATAGGATGAACCTGACGAAAGGGGCATCCATGGTCACACGCGAAGAAGTGGAAGCTGCATACTCCCGGACGAGCGGTTGGGTTCGGCACACTCCCATGGCGGAGAGTGGCAACGGCGAGCCATACCATCTGTGGTTCAAATGCGAATACATGCAGCACACGGGATCCTTCAAGGCCCGCGGCGCCTTCAACCGGCTGCTCACCGCAAAGGAGCGCGGCGAACTCAACCCTGATGTGGGGATTGTGGTGGCCTCCGGGGGAAACGCGGGACTGGCCAACGCCTATGCTGCGGCCAAGCTCGGCGTCCCGGCAACTGTTTTCGTTCCGGAATCCGCTCCGGCGAACAAGGTCCACAAGCTGTACGCCATCGGGGCCACCGTGGTCCAAGGCGGTGCAGAGTACGCCGAGGCCTACGCGGCTGCCGTCACTTTCGCCGAGGAGAAGGGCGCCGTCTACTGCCACGCCTACGACCAGCCTGAAATCGTGGCAGGCGCCGGTGGCGTTGGGCTTGAGCTCCTGGATGAACTGCCCGACGTCGATACCATCCTGGTCGCTGTTGGCGGCGGTGGGTTGATGGGCGGCATTGCCGCGGCCGCGGAAGGCCGGGCACATGTTGTTGCTGTTGAACCGGAAACGGTTCCCACCCTGCACACTGCTTTGGCGCAAGGAGAACCGGTGGATGTCGCCGTTTCCGGCATTGCCGCTGATTCCCTGGGTGCCCGCCGGGTAGGGGAGATCGGTTTTGGCGTTGCCCGCCGCACGGGTGTGGAGAGTGTGCTTGTGACGGACCACGACATTGTTGAAGCCCGGCGTGCCCTTTGGGAGAAGCACCGGATCCTGGTGGAACACGGTGCCGCGGCAGCGTATGCGGCGCTGCTCTCGGGTGCGTATGCCCCGCGCGATGGTGAGACGGTCGCCGTCGTACTGTGTGGGGCGAACACGGACCCATCACAGCTCTGATTAACCCAACCAGGGGACAGTAAACGCTCCAATGACGAGTCATTAGGACGTTTGCTGTCCCCCAGTTGGGTGAGCTCCTTGGGTGGGGCGCTACTTCTTGGGCAGGCCCGGCGGGTTCAGCTCTGATGCGGGGATGGCCTCGGACGAGAGCCCCCAGCGGTCCAGGATCTTGCCGTAGTTGCCGTCCTTGATGAGGGTGTTGAGGGCGGCCTGGGCTGCGACAGCCAAGCCGTTGCCCTTCTGGGTAGTGAACGCGATTTCCGCCTTCAGCGGCCAGCCACCCTCAAGGGTGCCCACCTGCTTGGTCTTGCCGTCCTTCGCGGCCTTGTAGGCGGCGGAAGCGTTGGGCCCGAACGTCAGGTCCGCGCGTCCGGACTGGAGGGCGAGCTGGGAGGCGGAGTCGTCGTCGTAATACTGGAACTCGACCGGCTTCAAGCCGTTTTTCTTGTTCTCCTCGTCCCAGCGCACCAGGATGGCTTCCTGGTTGGTGCCCGAACCGACGATGATGCGCTTGCCGGCAACGTCCTTGGGTTCCTTCACCGTGGAGATGTCCGAATCGGCCTTGGCGTAAAAGCCCAGGAGGTCGTTGCGGTAGGTGGCGAAGTCGAACTTCTCCTTGCGCGCCTCGGTCACGGTGACGTTGGAGAGGACGGCCTCGTACTTGCCGGACTCGACGCCCAGCGGCCAGTCGGCCCAAGCAACCGGCAGTACTTCCACCTGCAGCCCCAGGCTCTCACCGACGGCGTAGGCAATGTCCACTTCGCTGCCGATCAGGGTCTTGTTGTCAGTGGCGAAAGTGCTCAGCGGGGGAGTTCCGCCCGTCGTCACCACGGTCAGTTTGCCGTCGGCTTTGATGGCGGCGGGAACCAGGGCGGCTGCCGCCGAGTCCACCGAGACCTTGATGCGGTCCTGCTGCGGGGTGAGGTTGAACTGCTTGGTTGCGCTGGTTGAAGCGTTCGACGCCGGGGCTGACGCGGCTGCCGTTGCTCCCGGATCCGAGCATGCCGCCAGCCCCAGCAGGGCGGCGGCGGCGAGCGCCGCAGTGACGCCGGAAGCGGCTGTAATTCGTGCCATTGGTTCTCCTTTGAAGGCTCTGATGCGAGGTCTTGGCTGCAACTATCCGGGTCGGCCGGGAGGGCGGTCAAAGCAGCCCGAAACGCTGGGATACAAGGGTTCACGGCACTTAACAAGGCGTCCAACAGGGTCACAAAAGCGGCTCGGAACCACCACGCGACGCAACTCACAGAAATAAGCCGGGGGCCGCCGTCGTTGTCGCTTAAGTGCCCGGCAAGCAGAAGAGGGCACCGCGAAACGTACCGAAAGGCTTCCCCGTGACTGTTCCTCTTTCCATCCTCGACCTGGCGACCATCGGGAAGGGCCAGACGGTGGCGGAAAGCCTTGCGGGCAGTGTGGCGATGGCGCAAAAGGCTGAAGAACTGGGCTACCGGCGGGTTTGGTACGCCGAGCACCACAACATGTCCGCCATCGCATCGTCGGCCACGAGCGTATTGATCGCCCACGTGGCCGCGCACACCAAGACCATCCGACTGGGCGCCGGCGGCGTCATGCTGCCCAACCACTCGCCGCTGACCATCGCGGAGCAGTTCGGCACACTTGAGACACTGCACCCGGGCCGGATCGACCTCGGTTTGGGACGTGCCCCGGGCAGCGACCAAAACACCATGCGTGCCCTGCGGCGCGACCATACATCCTCTGACCGGTTCCCGCAGGACGTTCTCGAACTCCAGGGCTACCTCACCGGTCCCACCCGCATCCAGGGTGTTGAAGCGACGCCGGGCAAGGGCACCGACGTGCCGCTCTACATTCTTGGGTCCTCGCTGTTCGGCGCGCAGTTGGCCGCCCAACTGGGCCTGCCGTACGCCTTCGCTTCACACTTTGCCCCTGCCGCGCTCCAGGACGCCGTGGCCATTTACCGCCGTGAGTTCAAGCCCTCGGAGCAGCTGGCTGAGCCGCATGTGATCGCGGGGGTCAACGTGACGGCGGCAGACAGCAATGCCGAGGCCCAGGCCATCCACCTGGCGGTGAAGCGTGCACGTGTCTCGCTGTTCTTCGGCGGCGGGCGCGAGTTCACCGACGACGAAGCAGACATGGTGCTCGATTCCCCGCAGGGCCAGCACATCGCCCAGATGATGAAGTTCTCCGCCGTCGGCACCAAGGACGTGGTCCGCGACTACCTTGATGAATTCGCCGCGTTCTCCGACGCCGACGAATTGATCGTGGCACACCAGAGCGTCGGCACGGAGGAGCGGTTGCGGTCCGTTGAGCTGCTGGCCGACGTCGCCGGACTCGTGCCGGCATAAGCCCGGATAAATCCAAGGAAAGACTTTACTCGTTTGCAATAAACGAGGTAGGCAAGCGAAACCCATCGGGCGGAAACTTTAGCTATCCGCTTCGGAAGGATTCGCTATGCCTGCGCCTTTAAACCAGACAGTCGCCGATTCAGCACTGCTGATGAAGTCACTCCCACTTGGCCTCCTGAGAACGGTTCTTCAGTCCGACGCGGAGAATGGGATCACGCCGGAGTTGTTCGCGGAGCTCCGGATCCTGTCGCGGGTCCCCGGCCTTCTGGTCGCCTGCAATTACGGCGGAACGCTCTGCTCGGCCGAAGGCGTCTCCACCGAAACCTTGCCCTTGGACAGTGCGGCCGTCGCCCTCCGTGCACTTGCGGCCCTCCCCAACACGCACGCCGCCATCATTTCCGGCAGGTCCTTGCGCGACTTGGCGGCGGTATCCCGTCTCCCGGCCGAGGTTCATCTGGTGGGCTCACATGGCGTCGAGTTCGACATGGGCTACGCCTATACGCTCTCCCTCGCGACGGAACAGCTGCTCCAGCAGGTGACTACTGCCCTTACCGAAGCCGTGGGTTTCGAGAAAGGCATCAGCGTTGTCCGGAAACCGGTAGGAGTGGGTGTGCACACGCGTCCCGCGACGCCGGAAGTCGTGGAAAGAGCAACGTTCGCGGCGCAGAAAATCGCCATCGAGTTCGGCATGTACTTCATCGTGGACGGGTCCGTCCTGGATCTTACGGTGGAGGAGCCCGCCAAGGGCCAGGCACTGGAACAGTTGCGCGCGCGGTTGGGCGTCAGCGCCGCCCTTTACGCCGGCGATGCCGAAAGCGACGAGAAGGCGCTCGCTACCCTGCGCGGCCCCGACCTTGGATTGCACGTGGGGCCAGGGAGCACGACGGCGGGACACACCATTCCGGACCCGGAAGCCTTTGCGCGCGTGCTGGCTTTGTTGTTCGAACTCCGGCGCGCATGGCTGTTCGGTGAGGACGCCGTGGGCTTGGAACGGCACTCGATGATCGGCAATGGAACATCCACCGCACTCCTCACACCGGATGCCAAGGTTTGCTGGATGAGCCACCCCTTGCCCGATTCGGGTTCATTGTTCGCCCATATCCTGGGCGGCGACCCCGCCGGGCACTTCAGCATCGAACCGGTGAAGCCCTCGCCGGTGCTGGCGCAGCGTTACGTGGACAACACCATGATTGTTGAGACCCGTTGGACTGACGTCACTGTCACCGACTACCTGGAACCTGCTCCAGAGGGCATCACCAGCCTGGTCCGAGTCCTGTCCGGGACCGGTTCGGCGCGCGTGGTTTTTGCGCCCCGGCCCGACTACGCCAACGCCCCGTTCAGCATGGAGATCCGCGGCGAAGAAGTGCACATCCTCGGCACCTCGGACCCCATCATCCTGGCGGCCCCCGGGGTTGCCTTCACCATCACCAGCGACGGCCGCTTCGCAACTGCCACCGCGGAAGTCGCGCTCGGTGATGGGCCCATTGTCCTGAACATGCGCTGCGGTGATACCGAGCCGCCGCCCGCGGACCCGGACGGAGAGCCGATGAGGCGTGCCGCCGTCGGACGTGACATGCGCGAGTGGGTCAGGACGCTGCAGCTGCCCACCATGAAACCGTCGCTGGTCCGCCGGTCTGCCCTGGTGCTGAAATCGCTGGTTCACGAGCCGACAGGCGCTGTCCTGGCCGCCCCCACGACGTCGTTGCCGGAGGGAATCGGTGGGACGCGCAACTGGGATTACCGCTACTGTTGGCTGCGCGACGGGTCCATGACGGTCAACGCGCTGGTGTCGTTGGGGTCCACCAACGAGGCGCACGGTTTCCTGGATTGGCTGGGCCGGATCCTGGAGAACGCGCCCGGGCCTGAATGGTTGCACCCGCTGTATTCGGTCACCGGCGCGCCCCTGTCCACGGAAGCGATCGTGGAGAGCCTGCCCGGTTATGCCGGTTCGCGTCCCGTGCGCATTGGAAACGCCGCTGACCACCAGGTCCAGCTGGACGTGTTTGGGCCCATCGCCGAGCTGATTGGCGATCTTGCCGAGCGCCAGGACTTCCTGCCCGACGAGCATTGGTTCCTGATGGAGCAGATGGCCCATGCCGTCATGGCGCGTTGGCATGAGCCCGACCACGGCATCTGGGAGGCCCGGCGCGCGCCCCGGCACCACGTCTACACCAAGACGATGTGTTGGGTGACGCTGGACCGTGCCGTGAAAACTGCGGTGAAGCACGGCCGGGTCCCCCACGCTGACTGGGCCCCTGAGGCAGCCATCATTCGCGATGAGGTTCTTCGCGAGGGCTGGGACGAGTCGGCCCGGTCCTACACTGTGGCCTACGACAGCCCTGACCTTGACGCAGCCGTCCTGCACATCGGCCTCTCGGGGCTCCTGGATGTCCAGGACCAACGGTTCCTGGATACGGTCACCGCTGTAGAGCGGGAGCTGCGGGTGGGGCCAACCGTTTTCCGGTACAGGTACGACGACGGCCTGCCGGGTTTGGAGGGCGGCTTCCACATTTGCACCACCTGGCTGATCGAGGCGTACTTGGCCGTGGGGCGTTTGGATGACGCGCTTGAGTTGTTCAACCAGCTGGTGGCTTTGTTCGGCCCAACCGGTTTGCTGCCCGAAGAGTACGATCCCGCGACCGAAACCCACCTGGGCAACCACCCGCAGGCGTACTCACACCTTGGTTTCATCCGTTGCGCCCAGCTCCTGGACCACTACCTGGCCTCCACCGACGTCGAATAACCCGCCTTGGTCGAGGGGGCGTCAGGTGAGCAGCAACGCCACTGCGATCATCGCCGGGACGGCCACGATCGTGGTGATCAGCACGGTGTCCTTGGCCACGGTGATTCCCGCCTGGTAACGGTTGGCCGCGACGAACACGTTCTGGGCCGTGGGCAGGGCTGCCGTGACTACCGCGGCGAACAGTGCGTGCCCGTCCATTCCCAAGGCAAACCTGGCGAAGAGGTACGCGACCAGCGGATGCACCACGAGTTTGAAGCCGCTGGCCAGCAGGGTGTCGAGCCGGCGTCCGGAGGACTTCTGCAAGGGCCGTGAACCGTTCAGGCTCATGCCGAACGCCATCAGCATCGCCGGAATCGCGGCCCCGCCAATGAGATGGATGGGTTCGAGAATGAGGGTGGGCAGCTGGAAGCCGGTACCTGCGACCAAGAGCCCCAGCGCAGAGCCTACGATCATCGGGTTCTTGACGATCATCAGGACAAAGCGCAGGGGAGTGGTGCGGTGCGAACTGGTGCTGGCGTCCAGGGCCATGAGGTACATCGGGGTGAAGAACGCCAGTTGGAAGATCAGCAGCGGCGCTACGTAACTGGCGTCGCCGAGGACAAACACGGCAATGGGAATGCCGAGGTTCGCAGAGTTTGCCAGGGACGCACTCATGGAGGACATGAGGGCTTCGGGCATGGAACGTTTGAGCCAGAACTTCACCAGCAGGAAGAACAACAGCCCCGTCATCACGGCGCCCACGGCCGTGACTAGGAGCGGTGCGGCGAAGACGTCGTGCAGCTTCGCTTTGCTCAGGGTCTCGAACAGCAGCGCCGGGCTGGCCACGAAGAACGTCAGCGAGCTGAGCACTGATCGCGCATTCTCTCCCAGGATGTTGCGCCGCCCGACGAACATGCCCACCAGGATGATGGCCCACACCACGAAGAACCCGGACAGGACGCCGATCATGACAGCGTGCGGGCGGGTTTTCGTTGGTTCACGAACTACAGCCTAGCCAGAACTGCCGCCTGAGTAAGCGTTTTCAGGTACACGTTCCGCCATGTGGACCCGGAGTTTTTGTACACCTCATGAGCCTAAGGGGGCCTTCTAGGGGCGGTAGCTGTACAAAAACTACGACGTCGGGACTCAGGTGAGTGCCGACGTCGAGCGTTGTTGCTGAAAACTTAGCTGAGGTGCGCCGCGTTGCTCAGTGCGTGGGGCGGGCGCATGAGGCCAGGAGTGTGGGCTTCGGCGGGGTCGTTGCCGAGCTGCACGATCTTGTTGTCCTTGCCCACGTGGACCACCTTGGGCTCGTAAGCCCGCGCCTCTTCGGTGGTCATCTCCGCGTACGTGATGAGGATGACCGTGTCGCCGACATGAACCATGTGGGCGGCAGCGCCGTTGATTCCAATCACGCCGGAACCGCGCTCACCGGCGATGGTGTACGTCTCCAGCCGGGCACCGTTGGTGACATCCACGATGGAGACAAGCTCACCGGGAAGGATGTCGGCCGCGTCCAGGAGGTCCAGGTCGACAGTGACTGAGCCGACATAGTGAAGATCGGCGTGGGTCACCGTTGCGCGGTGGATCTTGGACTTGAACATTGTGCGGATCATAGTGGCACCAGTTTAGCGCGGGACCCTCGTCCGGCGCTGTGACGTAGCAGACGTTCGGGCCTTTGCGCTGGTGAAAACGGTTACTATCGCTAGGGTCGGAACAGCCCTAACTGAAGGATAAGAAGCTTGGACGGAGTGCTGAAGGGCTTCTTTGTAGTAGGCGTGGTCCTGCTGGTGGGCTACATTCTGGGCAAGACAAATGCGCTGGGGCCGCAGGGGAGCAAAGTACTTTCGACCCTGACCTTCATGGTGGGCCTGCCAAGCCTGATGTTCTCCACCATTGCGTCCCGTCACATCTCCGACATCTTGAGTCCAACCGGCCTGATCTCTGTGGTTACTGCCTCTGCCGTGATGCTGGTCTTCGCAGTTTGCGGTGCCGTTTTTCGTTGGGGAGTCAGGCGGACCACCATTGGCGCCCTGGCCACCGGGATTGTGAATTCCACCAACTTGGGCGTTCCCTTGTCCCTCTACATCCTGGGCAGCACCACCTACGTTGTTCCCATCATGCTCTTCCAGTTGGCCTTGGTGACGCCGATTGCGCTCACCATCCTGGACCTGACCAACCCCACCGCCACGAAAGTATCCGTGTGGCGCATCCTTGCCACGCCCTTCCGTAATCCTGTGACGGTTGCCGCCATCCTCGGCGTGCTGGTGAGCGCCCTCGGACTGGAACTGCCGGACTGGACCCTCGACCCCTTGAAGCTGGTGGCGCAACTCGCGGTGCCGCTCATGCTGATCATCTTCGGCATGTCACTGCATGGACTCTCCGCTGGGCAGGGGACAGGGGACCGCGCGCCCACTACCCTGGCCATCGTTCTGAAGTCCGTGATTCAACCGGCGATGGCATGGGTGCTGGCGGCGTTTGTGTTCCGGCTGGATTCCTTCAGCACCTTCGTGGTCACAGCCTGCGCGATCCTGCCTACCGGCCAGAATGTGGTGCTCTATGCGCTCAGGTACGGCGTGGGGCAGAAGATCGCCCAGTCGACGGCGGTGGTCACGTCCATGTTGGCGGTGCCGCTGCTGCTGGGCGCGGCGTGGGTGATGGGGTGAGGCGGCCGACGGGCCCGAATCGCGAAGTCGCGGCAAACACGCCAGAACCCCTGGAAAGTTCCGGCGACCACGCACGTTTCCCGCGAACAGGAGGAATCATGACCGAAGTACAACTCACTGGGCAACTCGTATGCCAGGACCTTGATGAGGCGGCGGTCGTCGTCGAACATCTGGCCCGCCACATCGAATTGACGCTCGCCGAACCCGGCTGCGTCTCCTTCCAAGTGAACGCAACCGAGGACCCCTGGGTGTGGCAGGTCGATGAATTGTTCGACGACGCCGCATCATTCCGAGCACATCAAGACCGCGTCGCTGCCAGCGAATGGGGCCGGGCCACGGCCGGCATCCAGCGCCGCTATACGGTGACGGGACTCTGACTCAAACCCAAAGCCGTGGTGGGCATGGTGGGCCGTCCGGTTTCCGGGCCGCCCATCACGCACCTTGTCAGACGGCCACCCGGTCCTTCGCCGGGTCATCCTCGCCATACCGCTCCTGCTCGATCTCCTCCAGGGACTTGCCCATCGTATTCGGTGCCCAGATCACACCGATGAGTAGTGCTGCCACCAGCGCGCCGATCATGATGAGGCCCACGAACGGGACGCCCTGCTCGGCGAGCAATGTGGGGAACCAGTAGCTGAGCAAACCCACGACGATGCGGGCCACGAAGAACAAGACGCCCTGGGCGCTGGCCCTGTAGCGGGTGGCGAAGATTTCTGCGGCCCACAAGGCGTAGAAGGCCTGCGCGCCAATACCTGCCGAGATGCCCCACAACGCCGCGAAGATGATCAGCACCGGCGTTGTCACGTGGACGAAAACCAGCAGGACCCAAGCCGCAATCCCAAGCACGGCACCGATGCCGTATAGGAGCCGCCGGTCGATGCGGTCGCCGTACTTCATGAAACCGAAATAGGTAGCGAGCACAGTCAGAGTCCACAGGAGAACCTGCAGGAGGTTTTGCTCGGTTGCCGACTCGACGCCCGAGGACTCGTAAACACGGGGCATGAAGATTCCCATCTGGCCAGCCACCAGGTTCCACAGTGCGTACACGCCCGTCAGGAACAGCAACGCCTTCAAGTTGGTGACTTTGGTCAACAGCTCCCTGTAGTTGCGCCGTTTCACGCCGCCAGCCACTTCGGCCTTGCGCACCTCGTTGGACTTCTTCCACGTTTCGGACTCTGAAAGCCGACGCCGGATCCACCACGTGATGAAAGCGATGATGAATAGGTGCCCAAAAATCAGACGACTACCCAGAAGGCCCAAGGGGACCACGAGCGTAGCCAGCAGGAACACCAGTGCGGGTGCCAGGGACCAGGCGAACTGCGCCGTGCCGACGTGCTTGGCTCGCTGTTCCGACGGGGCTTCTTCGGCAATGTACGTCCAAGCCACAGGGACACCTGCGCCGACGGCGATGCCGGTAAGGACTACGCCGACGATCAGCATCCACGGGGCCACCGCGAAAATCACCAGCAGAGTACCGAGCATGTAGATGATGAGGTCGTAGGTGTAGATGAACTTACGGCCATAGCGGTCGCCCAGAGGACCGCCGATCATGGCACCTACGGCGGAGCCGAAAGCGTTGGCGCTCAAGGCTGCGATCAGCCCGACGGCAAGGTTGCTGAAGCCGAAATGCTCCTGCCAGAGTGTGAGGCTGGTGGCCAAAGCGATGATCGAGCCAGCCTCGATGTAGTTGGACATGGATACTGCGACAGTTGCTTTCCATCCGCCAAGTGCGGGGGAGTTGGTCATGGTGAACCTTTCCGTGATGACCTCGTTGACATCGATGACCCACCGGCTGTGTCGGCAGCTGGCGGACGGAGCGCATTGGCCGCTCCCTAAAGTGTGGCGAGCGCTTCCCCGAGCCCGTACCGCACCAATTCCGTTCCCGCGCTAGCGAGCGCCCGAAGCTCAGCCAAGCCCCCGTCCACCACACCTGCAGCCCGCGCCTGAACCAGGACATTGCCCAGGGCAGTAGCCTCCACAGGGCCGGCCACCACAGGCTTTCCCGTGGCGTTGGCCGTGAGCTGGCACAGGAGCTTGTTCTGTGACCCGCCGCCAACGATGTGCACCACGCTGGTGCTGCGGCCGGTGAGCCGTTCGGCGTCGTCCAGTGTCCGGGCGTAAGCAGAGGCGAGGCTGTCCAGGATGCACCGCACGACGGCGGCGGGCCGGTCAGCGAGCACGTCACCGTTGCGCTGCGCGGCTGCGCGGATGCGCTCGGGCATGTTGCCCGGGGCGGTGAACACGGGGTCGTCGGCGTCAATCTGTGGCCCACCCGCCGGGAGTGCGGCGGCGGCGTCGAGCAGGGCAGGCAGTGATTGGGTGAAGCCCTGGGCTGCCCAGGAACGTTGGCATTCGCTGAGTAACCAGAGTCCACCGACGTTGCGCAGGTACCGGATTGTCCCGTCTACGCCGCGTTCGTTGGTGAAGTTGGCTGTGCGGCTGGCTTCGGAGAGGACGGGCTCGGGAAGTTCCACGCCCACCAGCGACCACGTTCCCGAGGAAATGTAGGCAAAGTCCTCTGCAGACGCAGGAACAGCAGCGACGGCAGATGCTGTGTCGTGCGAACCGACGGCAACCACTTCGGTGTCAGCGGGAAGCCCCGTACGCTCCACGATCACAGGCAGGAGCGCACCCACGGTTTCCCCGGGCTGGATCAGTGGCGGGAAAATGTCCCGGGGCAGGCCCAGGGTGTCCAGGAAAGCCGTGGCCCATTCACCGGCTACGGCATCCAACAAACCTGTAGTGGACGCATTGGTGGCTTCGGTCCGGCGCTCGCCGGTAAGCATGAAAGCGATCAGGTCCGGGATGAGAAGGGCCTGCACACCTTCAAGCGAACGTTCGGCAGCCAGCTGGTACACCGTGTTGAACTGCAGGAACTGCAGTCCCGTGGTCGCGTAGAGTTTCTCCGGCGGGATGAGCGCGTGGACTCGTGAGACGGCGGAATGGCACCGCTCGTCGCGGTAGCTGAAGGGCACTGAGACCAACGTTCCCGCGGAATCCACAAGCCCGTAGTCCACAGCCCATGTATCGATGCCAATGCTTGCGATCCGCTCCCCGCGTGCAGCGGCAACGGAAGCTGCCGCCGCCAGGCCCTCGAGAACCTCAGCGAAGAGGACGTCGAAGTCCCAGTGGAGGCCGCCGTCGAGCTCTATGACCCCGTTGGGAAAGCGGTGGATCGTCTCGAGGGAAACGCCTGTGGAGGGAGAGACGCGGCCGAGCATGACGCGTCCGGAGGAGGCGCCAATGTCGACGGCGGCGAACACGCCAGGGGCGGGACGACCGCCGTCGACATCACCGAGGACACCACTCATCGCAGGAACGCTGCCGCGACTCCGGCGTCCACGGGGATGTGCAGGCCGGTGGTGTGGGAGAGTTCGTTGCTGGTGAGCACGGCTGCTGCGTTGGCCACGTGTTCGGGGAGGACTTCGCGTTTGAGCAGCGTGCGTTGGGCGTAGTACTCGCCCAGTTTTTCCTCGTCCACGCCGTAGACCGCTGCGCGTTTGGCTCCCCAGCCGCCGGCGAAGATCCCGGAGCCGCGGACCACGCCGTCGGGGTTGATGCCGTTGACGCGGATGCCGTGATCGCCCAGTTCCGCAGCTAACAAACGCACCTGGTGGGCTTGGTCGGCTTTGGTGGCGGAGTAGGCGATGTTGTTCGGGCCAGCGAACACGGAGTTCTTGGAGGAGATGTAGATGATGTCCCCGCCCAAGCCCTGGTCGATCATGACCTTCGCCGCGGCTTTGGAGACCAGGAACGAGCCCTTTGCCATGACGTTGTGCTGCAGGTCCCAGTCCTTCTCGGTGGTTTCCAGCAGCGGCTTGGAGATGGACAGGCCGGCGTTATTGACCACCAGATCCAGGCCACCGAACGCGAGCACGGCCTCTTGGATCGCGGCGGCGATTTGGGCTTCGTCGGTCACATCGGCCTGGACGCCGATGGCGACGTCGGGTCCGCCCAGTTCCTCGGCGACGGCTTGGGCGTTCTCAAGGTTCAGGTCGGCAATCACGACGCACGCGCCGTCGGACGCCAGCCGGGTGGCGATCGCCTTGCCGATGCCGGAAGCGGCGCCGGTGACCAGCGCGATGCGGGTCGCGTGGGACTTGGGCTTGGGCATGCGGGCGAGCTTGGCCTCTTCCATGGCCCAGTACTCGATGCGGAACTTCTCGGATTCCTCGATCGGGGCGTAGCTGGAGATCGCCTCGGCGCCGCGCATCACGTTGATCGCGTTGAGGTAGAACTCGCCGGCCACACGGGCGGTCTGCTTGTCCTTGCCGAAGGAGAACATACCCACTCCGGGGATGAGCACGATCGCCGGGTCCGCGCCACGCAGCGCGGGTGAATCTGCGTCGGCATGGCGGTCGTAGTAGGCCTGGTAGTCCTGCCGGTAGGCGGCGTGAAGCTCCTTCAGCCGGGCCACCGAGTCTTCGATGGACGCGTCCGCGGGCAGGTCGAGGATGAGGGGCTTGACCTTGGTGCGGAGGAAGTGGTCCGGGCAAGAGGTGCCGAGCGCACCAAGGCGCGGGTGCTCGGTCGCGGCGAGGAAGTCAAGGACGACGGCGTCATCGCTGAAGTGCCCCAGCTGCGGTTTGTCGGTGGAGGCCAGGCCGCGGATCACCGGGGCCAACGCTGCTGCCTTGGCCCTGCGCTCAGTTTCGGGGAGGGCGCCGTAGCCCGGCAGGGCAGGACCGAAGGGCTGTTCCTTCCCGTTCGCGGCGATGTACTTCTCGGCGGTGTCGATGATCCAGAGGGAGTTGGCCTCGGCCTCCTCGCTCGTGGCGCCCCAGGCCGTGATGCCGTGCCCGCCCAGGATGGTGCCGATCGCCTGCGGGTTGGCTTCCTTGATCGCGGCGATGTCCAAGCCGAGCTGGAAACCGGGACGACGCCAGGGAACCCACACCACCTTGTCACCGAAAATCTTGGACGTGAGCGCTTCGCCGTCCACCGCCGTCGCGATCGCGATACCCGAGTCCGGGTGCAGGTGGTCAACGTGCCCGGCGTCCACCAGCCCGTGCATGGCGGTATCGATCGACGGCGCGGCGCCGCCCTTGCCGTGCAGGCAGTAATCGAACGCGGCCACCATCTCGTCTTCGCGCTCGACGCCGGGGTAAACGGACTTCAGCGCCTGGAGCCGGTCCAGCCGGAGTACAGCAAGGTTCTCGGCCTTCAGGGTGCCGAGGTCGCCGCCGGATCCCTTGACCCAGAGGAGTTCGACGTCCTGGCCGGTGACCGGGTCCTTTTCGGTGCCCTTCGCGGAGGTGTTGCCGCCGGCGAAGTTGGTGTTTCGCTTGTCCGCGCCGAGGCGGTTGGAACGGGAAATCAGCTCTTCAACAGTCTTGTTGCTCATTAGAATTAAGCGCCCCATCCGGCTTGCTGGCCGCCTGCGCGGTCCTCGTTGATCTTCTTCTGGTAACCGCTGGCCTTGTAGGCAGCGATCGGGTCGGCGGGCAGGCCGCGGGATTCACGCCACTCGGCCAGGACCGGGCGGACATCGGTGTAGAAGGCATCGTTGAAAATGCCGTTCGCGGCCAGTACATCCCCTGCACGCTGGGCCTCGTTCAACGCGGCGGTGTCCACCAACAGGGCACGGGCGGTCATTTCCTGAACGTTGAGCACCGAACGGATCTGTCCCGGGATCTTCTCCTCCAGGTTGTGGCACTGGTCCAACATCAACGCGACACCGGAGTCCCTCCCGAAGCCGCCGCCGCGGATGACCTCGTGCATGATGCGGAACAACTGGAACGGATCAGCCGCGCCAACAATCAGATCGTCATCGGCGTAGAAGCGGGAGTTGAAATCGAACGACCCCAGCTTGCCCAAGCGCAGGAGCTGCATCACGATGAACTCGATGTTGGTGCCCGGGGCGTGGTGGCCGGTGTCCAGGCACACGAACGCCTTCTCGCCCAAGGCCAGGGTCTGCGCGTAGGAGGTACCCCAGTCCGGAACATCGGTGTGGTAGAAAGAGGGCTCGAAGAACTTGTACTCCAACACCAGTCGCTGCTCGTCACCCAGGGCAGCGTAGATTTCCTGCAGGCTTTCCGCGAGCCGGTCCTGCCGGCCGCGCATGTCGTCCTGGCCCGGGTAGTTGGTGCCGTCAGCCAGCCAGATCTTCAGATCGCGGGAGCCCGTGGCGTGCATGATTTCGATGCACTCCAGGTGGTGCCCGATCGCGCGGCGGCGGACTGAGTCGTTGGACGAAGTCAGGGAACCGAACTTGTACTCGTCATCCTGGAAGGTGTTGGAGTTGATGGTGCCCAAACCAACGCCGAGCCCTTCGGCATACGAACGCAGGGCGGAGTAGTCATCCACCTTGTCCCACGGGATGTGCAGCGCAACAGTAGGTGCGAGCCCCGTGAGCTCGTGAACCTTCGCGGCGTCGGCGATCTTTTCCTGGACGGTGCGAGGCGTACCCGGGGTGCCGAAGACCTTGAACCGGGTCCCCGAATTCCCGTAGGCCCAGGACGGCACTTCGATGGCCAATTCTCCCAAGCGGCCCAGGGCCGATTCTGTGGTGTTCATGCTTGTTCCTTCTGATGGGTAGGGGCGTTGCCGGCTTCAGAAGCCGAAGCCAGTTGGTCTTCCAGGTTGAAAACTTCCTCGACGATTTCGAAGCCCTCGTCTGGAGGGACATTGCTGTCGGCGAAGAGGCTGGCCATCTCGGCCTGCCAGCGTGCGTTGACGTCGGTGAGAGCCATGCGGGCCTGTGCGGCCTCGTAGTCTTCGCACTCCAGGTAGCCGATGAGTTGGCCGTCCGGCGCCAGGAAAAGGGAGTAGTTGTTCCACCCCGAATCTTTCAGGGCGCGGAGCATCTCGGGCCATACGGCCGCGTGGCGTCGCTTGTACTCGTCCATCAACTCCGGCTGGACGGAGGAGCGGAAACATACCCTCATGCGGATCTCCGGGTCACTCGTCTTTGAATCGTTTCATTTGTTACGATTCAAATTACCCTCGGGCAAACGAGGGTGTCAAGACGTTACTGACCCTTTGACTTGAGTTGGTGACGAGCCAGCGAGAACGGAACGCATGTCCCAAACAGCCAGCATCAAGGACGTTGCCACACACGCCAACGTTGCCGTGGGCACAGTCTCGAACGTGCTGAATTATCCGGACAGGGTTTCCGCCAAGACCAAAGAGCGCGTCCTCAAATCGATCGCAGAGCTGGGTTTTGTGCGCAATGACGCCGCCCGCCAACTTCGCGCCGGCCAAAGCCGCACCATTGGCTTGGTGGTGCTGGATGTCGGCAACCCCTTCTTTTCCTCAGTAGCCCGCGCGGCCGAAGACGCCGCCACCGCGCTGGGGAGCGTTGTGCTGGTAGGGGACAGTGGGCAGGACGCCTCGCGGGAAGCGCACTACATGGATCTCTTCCAGGAGCAGCGCGTGCAAGGGTTGCTCCTGTCTCCCGTGGGCGACGTCGCCGATCGGATTGACAACCTTCGTGAACGTGGCGTGCCGACTGTCCTGGTGGACCAGCTTGCCGACACGGAACGCTGCAGCTCAGTTTCCGTCGATGATGAGGAAGGCGGCTATCTGGCGGCCAAACACCTGCTGGACATCGGCCGCCGTCGTCTGGTTTTCGTCGGAAGTCCCGCGATCCGCCAGGTGGCGCATCGCCTCAAAGGCGCGCAGCGGGCGGCCGCTGAGGTGGCGGGAGCGTCCATCGAAGTGCTCGACTCTGCCGGGCAAACGGTGCTGGCCGGGCGTCAGGTGGGCAACGATCTTGTGGAGCGTGCACCGGAGGAGCGCCCGGATGCTGTCTTCTGCTCCAATGATCTGCTTGCGCTCGGAGTCATGCAGTCCCTGACCATGCTGCGCACCGTCCGCATCCCTGAGGACATTGCCCTGATCGGGTACGACGACATCGATTTCGCAACCTCCGCCGTCGTTCCTTTGTCCTCCATCCGCCAGCCGACCGAGGCGCTGGGCCGGACCGCCGTCGAGCTCCTCGCGGAAGAGCAGGAAAGCAACGGAACCAAGCACCGCGCCGTCGTCTTCACCCCGGAACTCGTGGTGCGCCAAAGCACCGCCGGCCCACCCAACTAGGGGACGGATAACGTTCCACTGACGGCTCAGAGCGACGTTATCTGTCCCCTAATTGGGTGGGATTACGACGCGCGGAGCCGGGCCAGGTACTCCACCGGCACCATCGCCTCGGGCTGCTTCGTCTGACGGAACAGGCCCGGGGTGGCGGCGGCCAGCCGGTCCGCTGAGCGGCCAAGGCACTGAATGACACTGCTGATGGAGATACCCGCCTCCGTCTTCTGCCGCAATGCAGAGATATGCCTCCGGGCCGTGCAGCCGCGGATGCCCGTGGCTACGATCCCCTCCGTGGGGACGTGGTCCAGCGCGGGAACCAAGGCGACACCGAGCCCGGACCTGACCATGCTGCGGATGGCATCGTAATTGTTGCTGCGCACGCTGATACGGGGAGCGAACCCGCTTCCTGCGCATAGATGCCGGAGGCATGCGTCGCCCGACGACTCTTCCTTGGTGGACACCCAGTTCTCCCCAGCGAGATCCTGCATCGTAATGTCGTCCGTTCCCGCCAAGCGGTGGCCCTCCGGAAGCAGCAGCACCAGCTCCTCGGCCAGCAGGGGGACGGACACCACATTGGCCGGCCACTTTTGCGGGACGAGGTCGTAGTGGAACACCACGGCCACATCCAGTGTCGAATCCCGGACCATGGCCGCAAGTTCCACGGGTCCGCTTTCCTCCAGTTCCACTGAGGAGTTCGCGTGCCTGCGGAGGTAGGAGGCCAACCCTCCCGGCAGGAGCCTTTGGCTGGCCGTGCTGAAGCTGCCCAGCCGCATGAGGCCGTAGTCGCCCTTGCTGAAGCCCTTCATGTCGTCTTCGAGCGCACCCAGGGCGTTGATGATGTCGTGGGCGCGTGCGGCCAGGAACTTGGCAGCCTCCGTGGGGCGGATGCTCTGGGCGTCGCGCTCAACCAGCGGCGCCTGCACGGCCCGCTCCAGCGCCGCCACCTGCTGCGAGACGGCCGAGCCGGTGTAGCCGATTTCGCGCGCGGCGTCGGCGAATGAGCCCGTACGGAGGACCACGGAGAGGGTGCGTAAATGAACTGGATTTAGCATGGCCTTGCTACTTCTGCGTCGGGGGCGTGAGCAGTTGTTCGACATCAACGGCGCCGCCGGCGGCTTCAAAATCCAGCTGCACCTGCTCCCGGAGCCGGGCGTCGGCGAGGTAGTCGGCAATCGTCAGGGCCAACCCGACGGCGCCATCCACCACTGCGGCGTCGCCCACGGGACTGATGGAGTGCTGGCCGAACTCCTCCGTGTGCATCACGGCAGTTTCGCGGGAAATGCTCACTGTGGGATGGATCGACGGGATTCGCAGGCTGACGTTGCCCAGATCCGTGGACCAGCCACCGCCCACCAGCTCAGTCTCGAATGTGATCCTCCGGCCCCGCGCGGACATATGCCCGTGGTACCGGGCCGCCAATGCGTTGTTGCTGCGGACGGGAAGATAAGCGGGGAATGGGTCCCAGTTGGTCTCGAGACGGGTGCCTGTCATCAGTGCCGCACCTTCCAGGATGTCCTGCACTTTCTGCGAGATGTCCACCAGACCTGCCGGGTCCAGGGAGCGGATTTCGACGACGGCGCGCGCCACGTGGGGGACAACGTTCACCGCCGTGCCGCCTTCCGTGATGAGGCAATGCAGGCGATCCGTGGCAGGGATGTGTTGGCGCAGGGCGGCGATCCCCTGGTACGCGGCTACCACGGCGTCGAGGGCGTTGCGCCCCATATGCGGTGCCGACGACGCGTGGGCGGCCACCCCGTGGAAGGTTACTTCCACGTCGCGGACGGCAAGTGATGCAAAGGACGCAACCTCATATTCCCCGGTGAAGGGATGCAGCATCACGACGGCGTCGATGTCGTCGAAGGCGCCTGCCCTGGCCAGGAGTTCCTTGCCGTTTCCGTTCTCTTCTGCAGGCGTGCCGATCAGCACAACCGAGCCGCCCAGCTCTTCGACATGCGCGGCGACGCCGAGGAACGCCCCTACGGCCGCGGCGCAGATGACGTTGTGCCCGCATCCGTGGCCCACCCCCGGAAGGGCATCGTATTCGGCAAGCACGGCCACCTTCGGGGAGCCTGAGCCCGCTTCGGCACGCAGCGAAGTGCGCAGGCCATACCGTCCCACCTGGACCGGATAGCCCCTGTAGCGGAGGAATTCGGCGGCGAAGGCTACGGAGAGACGTTCCTCGAAGCCGACTTCCGCGATGCCGTGGATTCCGTGGTTGAGTTCCTGGAGGTCCGGGGTGAGGTCATCGATGGTGGCAGTGATGTTCCTGGCAAGTGAGTCCGGGGCACCGAGGATGCCGGTCAGGGCCAAGGGGGACGGGGGCGTATCCACGGGGTTCACGTGGCGTCCTTTCGGGGGAGGTAGGCCGGCCAGGCCGCGACGTCATTGTCGCCGGAGCTGGCTCGTTGTTTTACTTAAGATACATCCGAAAGTGCCTTAAGAACAGCTTATTGTGCAAGAATGATTCATGACCGAAAAACCCCTCCCGGACGTCACCAGGCTGCGACTCCTCAACGAGGTCGCGAAGCAGGGGTCGCTTGCGGGCGCGGCCCGGGTCCTGGGCATCACGTCCTCGGCTGTCTCGCAGCAAATCAGCATCCTGGAACGTGAAACCGGCGTCCAGCTTTTGGACCGTTCATCAAGGGGCGTCGGGCTGACAGGTGCGGGGGAAATACTGGTGGAGCACGCACGCGCGGTGGTCCGGCTCCTGGAGGCAACCCGCGCCGAGATGGACCAGCTCAGCGGCGAGCTTGCCGGCCGGGTCCGGATCGGCTCCATTCCCTCCCTTGCCCGGAACGTACTGCTGCCGGTCGCCGAAAAGCTCGAGGTGACCGTTCCCGACGTCGAACTGACGGTCAACGTCGTGGAGCCGGTGGACAGCATCGAGCAATTGCTGAACGGCGCTTTGGACATTGCGATTGTGGACCTTTACGACAATGTGCCCGTCGCCTTCCCCGACTACCTGGTGACCAGGGAAGTCATGAGTGAGCCATTGGCCTTGATCACTCCACCGGACTTTGTTGTGCCGCCACGGCTGAAGCTGACTGACCTCAAGAACGCAGACTGGGTGTTGACCCCCGAAGTGGGTGCCTGCGGACAGGCGGTCCGTTTCGCCTGCCGGAACGAGGGATTCGAACCCAACAGCCGGTGGGTTGTGGACGATCTCCTGCTCTTGGTCGAAGCCATTTCCCGGGGAAGGGGCATCTCTTTGCTTCCGCCATTTTCCGTGGACAGTGCGGTGGCGCCGGTGGGAATCCATACCTTCGACAAGCCCCGGATCCAACGACGGGTGCTCACGGTAACGCGCAGCAGCGACGCCCGGAGGCCAATCGTGAAAGCCGTCCTGGACGAAGTCCATGGGCTCCTGGGTGCCGCGGCCGCCTAAGCCGCCAGGGCCGCCGTCGGGCCTTTAACCCAGGCCCAAGAATCTCTTGCGGCAGCCCCAGCAAACCTCGTTCTGCAAGCCGGTCAAACCCCCTTTTTTCGTTCCATGCTTGAAGTGATCAGTGACGATCACCACAAAGGAGAAACGAAAAATGACCACCCTCGAACGACGCTTCGCAGAGGTTCCCGGACACTGGCAGGTGCCAGGCCACTTCAAGATCAACCACAGCCACGGCATCCGCGTTGGGGACATGATTTATGTGGGTGGCCAGGAGGACCTCGACGCTGACGGCAACGTCAACAACCCCGGCGACATCGTGGCCCAGTGCAAGAACGTCATGGAGTCCCTGAAGCGGGTCATCGAAAGCCTCGGCGGAACCATGGGCGACGTCGTCCAGTTCAACACCTTCTACGCCGGCGAGCTCAGCTACGAAGAATGGCAGCGTACCTACGACATCCGCTTCAGCTACTTCCCGGCCCCCCGGACCCACGGCGACCGGCATCCTGATCGGCGAGGAGCTGAACCTGCCGGGCATCCGGGTGGAGGTCAACGCCGTCGCCATCGTCGGCAGTGCCGCCACCCGCGTAGAAGCGTTCGACGGCGGCAGCCAGGCAACGCTCGACGTTCCCGTGGAGGTGGCCGGCAATGACTGAAGTCAAGCCCCAGCTTGGCGTCATCCTCTGCGACCTCGACTCGTATCCGGTGGACTACGTGGAATGCCTCACCCCGGATGCGCCCGGCATCAGTGACAACCCCGTAGGCTTCTTCGAGAATCCCGCCAGCTGGCAGGGCCTTCCCGTGGCCTACGCGGTGGCGCGGGGTGCCCGGGTGGAGCCTCTTGTGAACGGTGAGCCTGAAGCTGTGGAGGCCTTCTGGAAGGCGAGCAAGAAGCTTGCGCACTGCCCCTTGGTCATCACCGACTGCGGCTTCTTCTTCTACGCCCGCAAGGACAAGCGCCAGACGACCAACGTCATCACCAGTGGGCTGGATCTGCTCCCCATCGCTTCGGTACTGTCCAGCGGCTACATCGGTGTGTTGACCGTCTCGGAGTCACTGGCCACCAAGCTGTTGGCCGATCACCCCCTGTCGCCACAGATCGTCATCGCCGGCATGGAAGGCGAGCCTGGCTGGGCAACCATGCTGACCAACGATCACGCGCTGGGCAACGGCTGGGACCAAGCCTTGCTGAAGGAGGGCGTCGCCAGGGTGGTCAAGCGTGAGTTCGGGCCCGGTGGCCGCTTCGCCGACGTCGGTGTCCTGGTCCTTGAATGCACGTTGTTGCCCGAATTCCGCCAAGAGATCCGCAAATACACCAACGTGCCGATCCTCGATATCGCCTCTTTTGCGTTGAACGCCCTGGGCAAAGGGTTCGACGCCGGTGCGGCACCGGCGCCTGTCGGCGCCGCCTTGAGCCAATGACACAGGTCAGGAACGAGTCAGTCATGCATGAAGACACCGAGCCGGGCAGGACCGCCATCTCGCTGGAATCAGTCGTCAAGCGGTACGGGGACCACACCGTTATCAATGACGTGTCCTTGTCTGTCCGCGAAGGCGAAGTCATCGCCATCATCGGTCCCAGTGGGGCTGGAAAGAGCACCCTGCTCAGGTGCATCAACCTGCTGGAGGTCCCGGACAGCGGACGGATCACCGTTGAGGGAAACCAGGTGGTGGCCGGGACGGAGATCAGCCGTAAGGACCTGGTCCGGCTACGCCGCAACGTGGGCATGGTGTTCCAGTCCTTCAACCTCTTCCCGCACATGACAGTGCTGCGGAACATCTCCCTTCCGCAGGAACGCGTCCTTGGCAGGAGCCGGGCAGAAGCTGACGCACGTTCCATGAAGCTCCTGGAACGTGTAGGGCTGGCAGACAAGGCCAGGCAATATCCGGGCCGCTGTTCCGGCGGCCAGCAGCAACGCATTGCAATCGCCCGGGCTCTGGCTCTGGACCCGCAGGTGATGCTGTTCGATGAGCCGACGTCGGCCCTGGACCCGGAAGTTGGCCTTGAGGTCCTCGCGGTCATGCGTGAGCTGGCCGCTGAGGGGATGACCATGGTGGTGGTCACCCACGAGATGCAGTTCGCCAGGGATGTCTCGGACCGCGTAGTGGTGATGGCCGAAGGTGCCATTCTCGAAGAAGGCGACCCTGCCGACGTCTTCACTGCTCCCGCCATGGACCGCACCCGCCGGTTCCTGCGTGCCGTATTGGAGCGCTGACATGGATCACCTCAGCGTGGTGGCGCAGGGCGTTTCCATGACGCTCGCGCTGACACTTTCCTCGCTTCTGGTTGGTGCCATCGGTGGCATCCCGTTGGCACTGGCCCGCCGGTCCCGGCTGGCGGCAGTGCGGTTCATCGCGCGTTCCTTCATTGAACTGCTGCGCGGGATCCCGCCATTGGCATGGTTGTTCATCATCTATTTCGGCGTAGGAACGGGTGTGATTGAGCTCAGTTCCTTCGCGGCTGCCGTGATTGGCTTCGGCCTCGTGTCCTCCGCCTACATGGCCGAAATCTACCGTGGCGGGCTGACAGCCATCCATGACGGCCAGTGGGAAGCCAGCGACGCATTGGGCCTTTCACGCGCCGCGACGTTGCTCAGCGTCATCGGACCTCAGGTCCTGCGCGTGTCCATTCCTGCTGCTGCCACCTTCGCCATCGGCCTGCTCAAGGATTCCTCCGTGGCCTCGGTCATCGGTGTCCAGGACACCATCTATTGGGCCAGCCATGAATCCACGGTGTCCGGTGATGCGATCGTGCCCTTCCTGTGGGCAGCCGGGCTGTACGTGGCCATGACCATTCCCTGCGCTTGGGCAACAAGGTTGCTGGACGCCAAGCTCCGAAAGCGGGTTGCGCGATGACTTTCTTCAACGACTGGGTGGATTACTTCCCGGACCTGTTGGGCGGGCTCGGAGTGAGCCTGCAGCTGACGCTGGTAACGCTGCTGATTGGCTTGCCCGCCGGACTTGTTCTGGCCCTCGGCGCGAGTTCGGGGAACCGGCCGGTGCGGGTCCTGTCGATCGGTGTGATCGAGGTAGGTCGTGGAACTCCTGCCCTGGTGGTCCTGCAGCTGTTCTACTTCGGCCTTCCCTCGGCCGGAATGACGCTGACCTCCTTCGTCGCAGCATCGCTGGCGCTCGCCTTCACTACCGCGGCCTACACCAGCGAGATCATTCGTGGCGGCTTGCAGGCAGTGCCCGCCGGAGAAATTGAAGCCGGTCATGCCCTGGGGATGGCCCGCGGGGACATCCTCCGATTTGTCGTGATTCCGCAAGGGATCAGAATCGCCATCCCGCCGCTCATGGGATTCGCGATCATGGTGTTCCAGGCGACCTCCTTGGCCTACACCATTGCAATGCCGGAACTGATGAGCCAGGCCTACTCCATCGGCTCCATCACGTTCCGCTACCTGAGCATCCTCACCCTCGCGGGCCTCATGTACGCCCTGATCACCATTCCCGCGAGTTCCCTGAGCAACTTCGTTGAGCATCGTTTGGCGCGTCACCGTTGATACGCCATTTAGGCAAAGGAACCACAATGAAATTTCGAATGATCGCGTCCGCTGTGGCTGCCCTGACGCTGGCTGCGGCGCTCAGCGGCTGCGGCGGTGGCACTGAAGCGGCCGGATCCAAGGTCTCCGCAGACTGCAAAGCTGCATCGGACTTCGGCACCATTAAGAAGGGCAACCTGACGGTGGCTGTCTATGAAGCGCCTCCCTACGTCACGTTCAAGGGCAATGAGCTCGGAGGCGTTGACGGAGATATCCTCATGGGTTTTGCGCAGAAGCAGTGCCTCTCCATCACTACTGTTTCCGCTGCTGCCGCGGCAGTCATCCCCACAGTCCAAGGTGGACGCGCCGACGTCGCGACAGGCGGCTGGTGGCGGTCCAAGGCGAGGGCCGACATCCTGGACCTGACCGACCCCATCTACACGGACCAGATGGTGTTGATCTCCAAGGACGGTCTCAACAAAGTCACTGACCTCAAGGGCAAGAAGGTCGGCACCGTCAACGGCAACGTCTGGGTGGATGACGCCAAGAGCTACCTCGGCGGGGACCTCCAGCTCTACAAAGCGCCCGTGGACTTGTTCCAGGACCTCAAGTCGGGCCGGCTTGACGTGGGCATCGATGGCTTCGGTGAGGCCCACAACAACAGCAACGGCCTCAAGGTAGAAGTTCTGGAGCCTGACAACGCCATTAAGGCTTCCCTCGAACCGCCGCAGACCTGCCTGCCAGTGACCAAGGGAAACACTGCTTTGCTCAAGGCTTTGAACGACTACGTGGACAGCCTCCGCAAGGATGGCAGCCTGGAGAAGATCGTGGTGAAGAACGGCTTCCCGGCCTCGGCGATAGAGACGGGGGCGGCCCGCCTGATCGGCTAACCCAAGTAGGGGACAGCACCTGCTCCACTGAGTGCTCAGTAGGACGTGTGCTGTCCCCTAGTTGGGTTGCTGGAGGGCGTAGATGCTCCAGGACGCTGTGTGCTCGGCTCCGGGTTCGAGGCGGACCAGGTCCGTGCCGCTGTTGAAGGCATCGGGCGGGCACGTCATCGGCTCCACGGCCAGTCCAATACGGCTCGGAATGGGTGCTGGCTTGTCAGCCGTATGGATCTGAAGCCACGGGCAGCTTCCGTCCCACGACATTCCGACGCCGGTGCCCGCCGGGTCGCGCAGAGACAGCCGCGCCAGCCCGCCGTCGAACGCTATGTCCGTAAACGCGTGGTCGATTTCGATGGCGCCGATCGGACGGGCCGCACGGAAATCGAACTCATGCCCCTCCACGGGTTCCAGCGAAACCGGCAGCAGGCGGTCGGGCGTGACCTCGAGGAACGAGGAAGCGGGCGCTTCAAGGATCCACTCGTCCAAGGGCGAAGAACCAGCCACCAAGTACGGGTGCGGGCAGACCCCGTAGGGCGCAGCAACATCTGCGGCGTTGTGGGCGGTCACGGAGGGGTGGAGCCCGGTTTCGTCCAGGACATACCGCGTCGAGAGTTCCACCACGAACGGATAGCCCGGCGTCGGTCCTACCGTGCACGTCAACGTGACCGAACCGGCGTCGTGTTCCTTCACGGTCCAGTCGAGCGGGTAAGCGAGCCCGTGCAGCGCCGTGCCCCGCTCCGGTTCGCTGACCGCCAGCTGGTGGCTGACGCCGTCGAAGGTGTATCTCCCGTCCGCGATCCTGTTCGGCCACGGCGCGGCGATGATGCCGCGGTAGTCCGAGATCGGGCCGCCTTCGGGGAACGGAACCACAAGGTCCCGGCCTTCGAACTGCAGGACACGCAGCGCAGCGGACCGTTCCGTGACAACCGCCTCGTAGCCGCCGGCTTTCAGGCTGTATTCAGCGCTCACAGGCCGCCGGCCAACTTGTAGTAGGCCGCGTTCCAGGCGAGTTCCTTTTTGAATTGCTTGATGGTGGTGCCTTCGTCGATGGTGAGCAGTTCCGTGCGGGCGATCTCGGCGAAGTCTTCAAACACCTCGAGTCCCACCTGCGTGGACAGTACCGTGTGGTGGGCGGCGCCGGCGGTCAGCCACGCGGCGGCCGAGGTGGCAAAGTCCGGCTTCGGTTCCCAGAGCGCGCGGGCCACCGGCAGGTTGGGAAGCGGCTGGTCGAGGTCGACGACGTCCACGGCGTTGGCGACCAAACGAAACCGGTCGCGCATATCGGACAGCGCGACGACGACGCCGGGCCCTGCGTCGGTGTCGAAGACCATCCGGACGGGATCTTCCTTGCCGCCAATACCCAGTGGATGGATCTCCACGCGCGGTTTCTTCGCCGTGAGGGACGGGCAGACCTCCAACATGTGGGCGCCGAGGATCTTTTCGCTGCCCGGTTCCAGGTGGTAGGTGTAGTCCTCCATGAGCGAGGCGCCGCCGGGCAGCCCCGAACCCATGACCTTGGCCGCCCGGACCAGGATGGCGGTCTTCCAGTCACCTTCGGCTCCGAAGCCGTAACCGTCGGCCATGAGGCGCTGCACGGCCATGCCCGGGAGTTGCCGGAGTTCGCCGAGGTCCTCGAAGGAGGTAGTGAAGGCCGCGGAACCGTTGGCTTCCAGGAAACTGCGCAGGCCCAGCTCGATCCGGGCGCTGTACCGCAGCGATTCGTGCCGGGCACCGCCGGCCTTCAACTCGTCAGCCACGTCGTAAAGCCGCTCGTACTCGGCAACCAGGGCGTCGACGTCGGACTCTTCCGCGCCGTGGACGGCGTCGGCGAGTTCGTTGACCGACCAGGTGTTGACCGAGACGCCGAAGCGCAGTTCGGCTTCGGTCTTGTCGCCCTCGGTGACGGCGACGTTGCGCATGTTGTCGCCAAAGCGGGTCAGCTTCAGGTTCCGGACCGCTGCCCAGCCGGCGGAGGCACGCTGCCAGGCGCCTATCTGGCGGGCGACCTCCGGGTTGGAGACATGGCCGACGACGGTCTTCCGCGGCACGCCGAGGCGCGCCTGGATGTAGCCGAATTCGCGGTCGCCGTGGGCCGCCTGGTTCAGGTTCATGAAGTCGAAGTCGATGTCCGCCCAGGGGAGGTCCCGGTTGGCCTGGGTGTGCAGGTGGAGCAGCGGTTTGCGGAGGGCGTCCAGGCCTTGGATCCACATCTTGGCAGGGCTGAACGTGTGCATCCAGGCGGTCACGCCGATGACGGAATCGTCCGAGTTCGCTTCAAGGGCGGTGCGGCGGATGGCGTCGGAATCGGTGAGGACGGGCTTCCAGACGAGCTTCACCGGCACCTCTCCAGCGGCGTTCAGGACGTTGGCGATCTCCTGGGACTGCGCAGCGACCTGCTTGAGGACATCCTCGCCGTAGAGGTGCTGGCTGCCGGTGAGGAACCAGACCTCGTACTGGTCGAGCGAGGTGTTGTTGGCGTTGGGCATTTGATGGCTCCTGGGTATGGGCGTAAAGCGGCGGCTGGTTGGGCGGCAGAACGTTGATGGGTCCGCCTCAGCGGCCGTAAACGTTCTGGTAGCGGTCGTAAAGCGAGGCGATCTTGGCTTGGTCGATGGGAAGCGGATCCCCGAGCTGGCGCGAAACGTGCACTGTCTTGGCCACTTCTTCGCACATCACGGCGGCTTTGACGGCCTCGCGGGCGGATTTGCCGATGGTGAACGGGCCGTGGTTCTGCATCAGCACCGCCGGAGAGTTGGAGTCCTTCAACGTCTCCACGATCCCCTGGCCGATGGAGTCGTCACCGATCAGGGCAAACGGGCCTATGGGGATGGGGCCGCCGAATTCGTCGCCCATCATGGTCAGCACACAGGGGATCTCCTCGCCCCGGGCCGCCCATGCGGTGGCGTAGGTGGAGTGGGTGTGCACCACTCCGCCGACCTCGGGCATGTGCCGGTAAACATAGGCGTGTGCAGCGGTGTCCGAGGACGGCGAGAGGTCGGGATTGCCCCAGTCGATGGTGCCGCTGCTGCCGGTGTTCATGCCCCTGACGGGGGTGCCGTAAAGATCGGTGACCACCATGAGCTCGGGGGTGAGGTCGTCATAGGAGACTCCCGAGGGCTTGATGACCATCAGGTCATGGCCCGGGATACGGCCGGAAACGTTGCCTGCCGTCCAGACCACGAGGCCGTAGCGCGTCAGTTCGGAATGGAGTTCGCAGACGTCGTTGCGGACCTGCGCGATGGTGTCCAGGAGGGCGCTCATGCGGACACCCGCTCAGCGTTGTCGGTGGAAGAGCTCGACGCCGGTTCGGAGACCCCGCCTGCGCCCTGCGCCTGGCGCTGGATGGACTTGAGGCGGTGCATCACGTTGTTGGTTCCGCGGCCGAAGTAGTCGTGAAGGGTTTTGTACTCCTGGAAGAGCACTTCGTACGCGGCCACGTTCTCCGGTATCGGGGTGTACACAGCCCCCGGCGCGGCGGCCATGGCAGCGGCGGCCTCCCGGATGTCCGCGTACTTACCGGCAGCAACGGCGGCGTGGATGGCCGAACCCAGTGCGGGACCCTGCTCAGATCCGATGGTGGAGAGCTGCAGCCCGGTGATGTCCGCGTAGACCTGCATCAGGAATTTATTCTTCAGCAGGCCCCCGGCCACGATGAACTCCTTGACCGGTACGCCAGAATCGCGGAACGCATCCACTATGGTGCGGGTTCCAAACGCCGTAGCCTCCAGCAAGGCCCGGTAAATGTCCTCCGGCTTGGTGGCCAACGTCTGGCCCACCACGACGCCGGACAGTTCGTGGTCCACCAGCACTGAGCGGTTGCCCGAGTGCCAGTCCAGGGCGATCAGTCCGTGCTCTCCGATCGCCTGCTTCTCCGCGAGCTCCGTGAGGTACTCGTGGATGCTCTGGTCCTGGGCTGCTGCGGCTTGGTGGTATTCGGGCGGCACGCCGTTTTTGGTGAACCAGCCAAAGATGTCACCCACTCCGGACTGGCCCGCTTCGTAGCCCCACAAGCCATCCACGATGCCGCCGTCGACCACGCCGCACATGCCGGGGACTTCGCGTAGGACATCGCCGTTCATGACATGGCAGGTGGAAGTTCCCATGATCGCGACGAGCTGCCCGGGTTCCACTGCGTTGGCGGCAGGCGCGCTGACGTGGGCGTCCACATTGCCCACGGCCACGGCGATTCCCGCCGGAAGCCCCGTCCAGCCGGCGGCTTCTTCGGTGAGATAGCCCGCGGCATCCCCCAGACGCCCGATGGTGTGTTCCAGCTTGCTGCTGACAAAGTCCTTGAAGTCAGGGTTCAGGGCTGCCAGGAAATCCTCCGAGGGGTATTTTCCGTCCTGGTAGATGCCCTTATAGCCGGCCGTGCAGGCGTTGCGAACGTAGCTTCCGCAGAGCTGCCAGACGATCCAGTCGGCCGCTTCAACCCAGTGCTCCATGGCTGCGTAGACTTCGGGGTCTTCCTCGAGAAGCTGCAGGCCCTTGGCGAATTCCCACTCCGAGGAAATAAGGCCGCCGTAGCGGGGGAGCCAGGACTCGCCGCGCTCTTCGGCCAGCTGGTTGATGCGGTCTGCCTGCGGCTGGGCGGCGTGGTGACGCCACAACTTCACATACGCGTGGGGCCGGTCCGCGAAGCGTTCCAGCTCGTTCAGCGGCGTGCCGTCCGCCGTCGTCGGAACCATGGTGCAGGCGGTGAAGTCGGTGGCGATGCCCACCACGTTCTCCGGGTTGATGCCGGCATCGGCGACGGCGGCCGGGACGGCATTGCGCAGGACGTCGCGGTAGTCGTTGGGGACCTGGAGGGCCCAGTCTGCAGGGAGACGGTGGCCGCTGGTGGGGAGGCGGTCCGAGACGACGGCGTGAGGGTACTCGAACACGCCGCTGCCGATCTCGGCGCCATCCGAAACGCGCACCACGACGGCGCGGCCGGACAAGGTGCCGTAGTCCACGCCGATGACGAACTGCTCATCGAGCGGGAGGTTATCAGAGGTTTTCATGGGGGTCTCCATCCGGCTGGCCAGGGCCTCATTGCCGGGGGTCGGGGTGGAAAGTGAAGAACGTCTGATGCAATTGTTAGCGCTCACAACATTGATGTCAAGAGAAGTCCGGCGACGGGACGGGCGGCGCGCGGGCGGCGAGACGGGCGGTGCGGGGGCGGCGAGACGGGCGGTGCGGCGGCGGGCCCCAGACGAGGCTGCCGGGATGCTCCGGCTTAGCTGGGGAGCGGCGCCGTGGTGGAGCGGACGATGAGCTGCGGAGTCACGGTAGCAGCAGTGCCGGTGCTGCCGCTCTCAATGCGGTCCAGCAACAACCCAATGCACCGTTGGCCGAGTTCTTCGAAGTCCTGGGCCACTGTGGTCAACGGCGGGATGAAGTAGGCCGACTCTGGCTGGTCATCAAAACCCACCAGGCTGATGTCACCGGGAACCTGCACCCCGGTTTCATGAAAGGCGCGCAATACCCCAAGGGCCATCTGGTCGTTGGCCACAAACAGTGCGGTGACGGCCCGTTCGGCCGCGATCTTCAGGCCTTCCCGGTACCCGCATTCGGCGCTCCAGTCACCTTCGATCAGGGATCCGGGCTCGATGCCGGCAGCGTCCAGTGCATCACGCCAACCGTCGATGCGGGCGGCGGCGTCGATCCAGTCGGAGGGGCCTGACAGGTGGCCGATCCGCCGGTGCCCAAGGTCCAGCAAATGCTCGACGGCGAGCCGCGCCCCCTGCCGCTGGTCGACCGTGGCGCCTACGAGTTGCTCATCGCCGACGGAACCCACGGCAACCAATGGCACCTGGGAGGTGACATCTTTGAGGACCTCGAACGTGCCCGGATGCGGAACAGTCACCACAATGCCGTCAACGCCCTGGTCCATGAAGTGGGCCAGGGCATCCTTGATGGTTTCCGGAGTGACCTCGCGAAGGCCCGCCACGCTGACGAAGTAGCCGGCGTCACGGGCTGCCTGCTGCACGCCGAGCAATGTGTGCGATGGGCCGTACTGGGCAAGCTCACTGCCCAGCACCCCAATGGTTTGGGACCGCCTGGTTACCAGGCTGCGCGCTGCAGTGTTGCGCCGGTAGCCCAACTCGGTGATGGCCTGCTCTACACGTTCGCGTGTCTTGGAACTCACGTTCGGGTGGTTGTTCAGGACCCGGGAGACAGTCTGGTGGGAAACTCCTGCCACGCGGGCTACGTCCTCCATGACGGGAGGGCGGGCTGATGCAGATTGTTCTGAGCTCACCCTGTCACGATAAAGCACTGGCGGCCAGGATCAGCCGATGGCTGCCTTGGCGGCGTAATGGCGGTACCTCTCCAGGAAGGGCGCAACGCCTTGGGGCTCAGCGTGGTCTACAGTGAGCCCTTCCACGGGCCATCCGGGCAACTGGCCCGTGAGGACTCCGGCCGCTTGCCGTGCAGCGCCGTCAGCGACGTACTCGCCGGGCTTGGGAACAAAGACGGGCAGGCCGAACGCGGAGGCAGCCACGTGTTGAACAGCTTCTGATTGAGCGCCTCCACCAACAAGGATGATCCGCCGGGCATCGACACCCTGGGCCTGGAGGGCAGCCAAACCGTCAGCCAGCGAGCAGACAACTCCCTCTATCGCCGCGCGGGCCAGGTTCGCGGGGGTGTAGTTGGAGAGGGTGAGTCCGTGAAGTGATCCCGTGGCCTCGGGAAGATTCGGGGTTCGTTCGCCTTCGAAATAGGGCACCAGGGTCAAGCCTTCCGCACCTTCCGGAGCGGACAGCGCCAGGGCTCCAAGCTCGTTCAGGCTCACGTCGAGCAAGGCGGCGGTGGCATCGAAGATCCGCGTGGCGTTGAGCGTGCAGGCCAGCGGGAGGTAGTGGCCAGTGGCATCGGCAAAGCCCGCCACCAGTCCACTTGAGTCGCGGGAAGGAGTATCCGAGACCGCGAATACCGTTCCGGACGTTCCGATGGAGATGACAACGTCCCCGACGCCGGCACTCACTCCGAGCCCCGCAGCGGCGTTGTCTCCTGCGCCGGGTCCTATCAGGGCGCCGCTTGGGGTCTTGCCTGCCGTCTCCAGGGGTCCAACGACTCCGGGCAGGACCGGGAGGTGCCCGAGGGTGCTCTCCAGGACATCCGGAAGGTACTCGCCGGTGGTCGCCGAAAAGTATCCCGTGCCGGAAGCGTCGGAGCGATCGGTGCGGAGTAGTTCCAGCGATGCCGGGCCTGTTCCGGGCCCGTGACCGGCCAATCGCCAGGACAGCCAGTCGTGGGGGAGGCACACCGCGGCCGTCCGTTGCGCGTTTTCGGGCTCGTTCCGCGCCAGCCAGCGCAGTTTGGTGGCCGTCAGGGACGCCACCGGAACCGTGCCCGTGCTGCCCGCCCAATAGCTGGCTCCGGCAGCTGGATCACCCTGTCCGGCGTTGCGGATGAGTTCTTCAGCGTCCTGCGCGGAGCGGGTATCGTTCCACAGCAGGGCAGGACGGACCACATTTCCGCTTTCGTCGAGGCACACCATCCCGTGCTGCTGCCCACCGACGGATACAGCATCGACGTCGTCGAGTCCGCCTGCTGCCGCGATTGCTTCCTGCAGGGCTGTCCACCAATGATCCGGGTGGATCTCGGTGCCCTCCGGGTGGGAGGCCCGGCCCTGGCGTACCAAGGCTCCGGTAACTGAATCCCTGATAACCACTTTGCAGGACTGGGTGGAGCTGTCGATCCCGGCTACGAGAGGCATGCGTTGTTCCTTTGGCGGGCCGCGCCGGGCTGCCCGGGAAATCCTGGGCAGCCCGGCGGCGGGGTTGCGGTGGTGGGAGTGGCTTAGCGGGCGCCGAGGAGGTGTTCGATGGCCAGCTGGTTGAGGCGGATGAACGCGAACGAGCGCTCAGCTGCCTTGTCGGCGTCGAACGCGTCGAAGGCGCTGGCGTCAGCCAGCAGGTCAGCGGTGGTTTCGCCCGCACCCAGGGTGCTCTCGCCGAGTTCGAACACGCCCGAGGTTGCCAGGGCTTCCTGTACTTCGGGATCCGCGCGGAAGGCCAGGGCGCGTTCCTTCAGCAGGAGGTACATGGACATGTTGGACTTGGCCGATTCCCAGACGCCGTCGTAGCCATCGGTGCGGGAGGGCTTGTAGTCGAAGTGGCGCGGGCCGGTGTACTTGGGGCCGCCGTTGGGGAAGCCGTTCTCCAGGAGGTCCACAGTGAAGAAGGCGCTGGTGAGATCGCCGTGGCCGAAGACGAGGTCTTGGTCGTACTTGATACCGCGCTGGCCGTTGAGGTCGATGTGGAAGAGCTTGCCGGCCCACAGTGCCTGGGCGATGCCGTGGGTGAAGTTCAGTCCGGCCATCTGCTCGTGGCCCGTTTCAGGGTTGAGGCCGACGATGTCGCCGTGCTCCAGCTGGGCAATGAACGCAAGGCCGTGGCCCACGGTGGGGAGGAAGATGTCGCCGCGTGGCTCGTTCGGCTTGGGTTCCAGGGCGATGCGCAGGCCGTAGCCCTTCTCCTTGATGTACCCGGCGGCGGTGTCAACGCCTTCCTTCATGCGGTCCAGTGCCGCAGCGAGGTCCTTTGAGCCGTCGTACTCGCTGCCTTCGCGGCCGCCCCACATGACGAAGGTTTCGGCGCCAAGCTCAGCCGCGAGGTCGATGTTCCGGAGGATCTTGCTTAGTGCGAAGCGGCGGATGGAGCGGTCGTTGGAGGTGAATCCGCCGTCCTTGAAGACCGGGTGGCTGAAGAGGTTGGTGGTGACCATGGGCGTCTTCAGGCCGGTCTCGGCCAGGGCTGCCTTGAAGTTCTTCAGGATGAGTTCGCGCTCGGAGGCGCTCGCATCGAAGGGAACCAGGTCATTGTCATGGAAGGTGATGCCGTAGGCGCCGAGTTCGCTCAGCTTGTGGACTGCTTCGACCGGATCCAGTGCCTGGCGCGTCGCCACGCCGAAGGGGTCGGCGCCGGTCCAACCGACCGTCCAGAGACCAAAAGTGAACTTGTCTGCAGGGGTGGGCTGCGGGGTCATGATTGCTCCTTTGCAAGGCAACGGGAAAGAAATGAAAAACAGCGTTCCAATTAGTTTTCAATCTGAACTATATGGGGGATGATGGATCATGGTCAATGGAAGTCCGCAAGAAATTTTTCAATCGATGAGGAGGTCCCTGCCGATGAATGAGCCAACCGCGCCCGGACGCGTGGGTGACGTCCGCCGTCGAAATCTTTCGCTGGTGTTGGACTCGATTGCCAAAACCGCTGACGCCAAACCCAGCCGCGCGCAGCTCGCTGCCGGCACCGGGCTCACCAAGGCCGCGGTCTCCAGCCTTGTGGCGGATCTTGTCGAGTCGGGCCTGGTGTCCGAGGTCGGCCTTTACCGTGATGGCGAGCGGGGGCGGCCGGGGCAGGGCTTGGAACTGAACTCCCGTCGGGGTGTGGTCGGCATGGAGATCAACGTCGATTATCTGGCCGTGGGCCTGGTGGACCTCGCGGGAAACCTTCGTTTCCATTCTGCCGTTGAGTCGCGGAACCGCGCAGTGCCGCCCGCACAGGTCATGGACCAGCTGGCTGTTTTGGCCGCTGAAGCGAAAGCTGCGGCAGCGGCCGAGGACATTGCCATCCTGGGCGGGGGGTTGGCGGTGCCGGGTCTGGTGGATGACAAGGGTGACGTCGTGCTGTCCGCCCCCAACCTTCATTGGGAGCATGAGAAGTTGCGTCCTCAATCCCTGCTGGAGGGCGCACCGCTGGGCGTCAAACTGTCCAACGAAGCCAACAGCGCAGCCCTCGGCGAGCTTTGGTATGGCGGAGGGCCAACTGACTTCCTGTACGTCTCGGGTGAGGTCGGTGTCGGTGGTGGCGTCATCATTGGCTCCGAGTTGTACACCGGACCAGGGGGATCGGCGGGCGAGCTGGGGCATATCGTGGTGCACCCCGAGGGCCCTGCGTGCTCGTGCGGCGGTGCGGGCTGCCTTGAGACCTTTGCCGGCCAGGAAGCCATTTTCGAAGCGGCAGGGATTGCCGCGGGCACACTGGGTGAGCGGACCGACATGCTGCTGGCGGCGTTGGGCGCCCACGAGCCCAGGGCCACTGCGGCAGTTCACGACGCCGGTCGCTACCTGGGCGTTGCACTCGCCTCGGCCGCGCGGTTGATGGATATTGAAGCCGTGGTCCTCGGTGGGCATTTCGCTGTTCTTGGGGAGTGGCTCAGGCCCTCCCTCCTGGCCAGCCTGGAACGGCATGCGCCCGGGCTCCTGGCTCCGGAAAACCTCACGGTGTCCGGGCTGGAGCATTCCGGCACGCTCCTGGGCGCCGCCGGCCAGGTGATCCGCTCTGTTATCGAGTCGCCTTTCGAGTTTCTGTTGGCGAGCAAATTGGCCTGAAGTACAGGCAATTTCGGCGGGGTTCTTCCGGAGTTTTCATCAGTATGCTTAGTATTGATGAGTCAGCTGTTCGCGCAAACTACCCACGGACGAGTGCCTCATGACTACACAAGACTCAGCCCACAAAAGTACAACCAAAGCGCAGACCGCGCCTTCGCCGGAAGATTCCAGTAAGCCAGACAGTCCCAACGACCTCGTCAAGCCTACGTGGACCTACATCGCCAAGCGCACGCTCAGCGAGTTCAGCAAGGACCAGTGCCCCGATGCCGCCGCAGGTCTGACGTACTACGCTGTTTTGTCGCTCTTCCCGGCGCTCTTGGCCCTGGTGTCGGTCCTGGGACTCTTTGGCGATGCGGGCAAGACCACCTCAGCCATCCTCGATATCGTCCAGCAATTCGCGCCAGGACCTGGTGTGGAGGCCATGCGCCAACCAATCGAGGAGCTCACCCGATCCAACGCTGCGGGCTTCGCCTTGGTTTTCGGTGTTCTGGCGGCTCTCTGGTCCGCCTCCGGCTATGTCACCGCCTTCAGCCGGGCCATGAACCGGGTCTACGAAGTGGACGAAGGCCGCGGACTCGTGAAGCTGCGCGGAACGATGCTCGCCGTAACGGTCGTGGCCGTGGTGGGTGCTGCCCTGGTGGCGGCCATGCTGGTCCTCAGCGGGCCCGTAGCCGAGGCGATCGGCGGGGCCATCGGCCTCTCCGAAGCTTTCGTAACCGTGTGGAACATCGCCAAGTGGCCGGTCCTCATCGTGATCGTGGTGGCCATCATCGCCGTCCTTTACTACTTCACTCCCAACGTCAAGCAGCCCAAGTTCCGTTGGATGAGCATGGGCTCCCTGATCGCGCTCGTGATTTTCGCCCTGGCTTCCCTGGGCTTCGGCTTCTACGTGGCCAACTTCAGCAACTACAACAAGACCTACGGTGCGCTGGCGGGCGTCATCATCATGCTGCTGTGGCTGTGGATCCTGAACATGTCCCTGCTGTTCGGTGCCGAGTTCGACGCCGAGATGGAACGCGGCCGGCAGCTCCAGGGCGGAATCAAGGCTGAGGAAAGCCTTCAGCTGCCTCCCCGGGACACCAAGCGCAGCGAGAAGCAGCAGAAAAAGGAAGAAGAGTTGGTCAGCCGAGGCGAGGAACTCCGCGAAACCCACGGCGAAGACTCCAAGAAAGACAAATAGATGCCGGCAAGCAAAGATACAAAGCTCAAGACGGTCAGGAACGGCGACCGGCTGCGGATCGGCGGTGAAGTCTTCCGGGTCAGCGCGGTCGAGCCGCAGTTGGATTCGCACAACATCAGGCTCGAGCTGCAAGGGCACGACGGCGGACTGGTCACCTTGATCGGACTGCCGAAGACCCGGGTGGAGCTGGCAGCGAAAGCTTCGTGATCTGGCCGTCACCCCTTCGAACGCAAAGCGGGCCCCTGCCGTGACCGTGGCAGGGGCCCACTGGATTTTGGAGCGGTCCTCCCGCGGAGCTTAGGGCATCGGCGGGAGGACCACGCTTTTACGCGAACGGGAGGACGAGCTCCGCGTAGCGCTGCTTCATGGTTTCCAGGACAGAGTCGCCGTCCGCGTCCCAGATGTCCTGGTTGAAGATTTCAACCTCGATGTCGCCCGTGTATCCGGCGTCCCTGACCCAGGTGCCGATGGTCGCGAAGTCGATGACGCCGTCGCCCATCATGCCGCGCGAGAGCAACGCGTCGGCGGCGATCGGCAGGTTGAAATCGCACACCTGATAGGAGGCGATGCGGTCTTCGCGTCCGGCACGTTCGATCTGAGCCTTCAGCTCCGGATCCCACCAGACATGGAAGGTGTCGACGGCGACGCCGACGGCCTTCGCGTCGTACGGCGCGGCAAGATCCAAGGCCTGGCCCAAAGTGGAAATGAGTGCACGGTCAGCCGCGTACATCGGGTGGAGCGGCTCAAGGACCAGACGGACGCCGTTCTCCGAGGCGAACGGGACCAGTTCCTCCAGGCGATCGGCCACACGCTGGCGGGCGGCGACGACGTCCTTCTCTCCGGGAGCCAGTCCGCCGACCACCAGGAACAATTCCTGCGTGTCCAGGGCAACGGCTTCACGGATGGCCTCGAAGTTGTCGGCCAGCGCGGCGGCCTGTCCCTCGGCGTCGGCCGCGGTCAGGAACCCGCCACGGCACAAGGACGAGACACGGAGCCCGGCGTCCTTGATCAGCTTGGCGGCCTTGTCGAGCCCGGCCTCTGCCACGCGGTCACGCCACGGTCCAATGGCCGGAATGCCTGCCCGTGCGCAACCATCCACGGCCTCGGCGAGGGTCCACTTCTTGGTGGTGGCGCTGTTGAGGGAGAGTCGTGAGAAGTCGCTCATGCGCCCACCCCGTTGATGCGCAGGTAATCGGACATGCGGAACGCGGCCAGCGATGGATCCTTCAGCAAGCCCGCCTGGTCGGCCAGCTCGAAGGTCTTTGCCAGGTGCAGGACCGAACGGCCCGAATGCAGGCCGCCCACCATCTGGAAGCCGGGCTGTTTGCCGTTGAGCCAGGACAGGAAAGCGATGCCTGTCTTGTAATAGAAGGTCGGGGCGCTGAAGATGTGCTTTCCGAGCTCACGGGTGGAGTCCAGGATCGCTCGTGCCTCGGCGCCATGACCGGCGTCGTACTTCTGCAGGGCGACCGAAGCGGCAGGGTAGATTGCCGCGAAGATGCCCAGCAGGGCGTCCGAGTGGTGGGTCTCGTCGCCGTCGATCAGTTCGGGGTAGTTGAAATCGTCGCCGGTGTAGAGGCGGACGCCTTCCGGGAGGTTCGCGCGGAGGGCGACTTCGTGCGAGGCGTCCAGCAGCGAAACCTTGACCCCGTCGACCTTGTCCGCGTGTTCCCGGATCAAACTGAGGAACGTTTCGGTAGCTACGGAAACGTCGTCCGAGCCCCAGTAGCGGGCCAGCGCGGGATCGAACATGGTGCCCAGCCAGTGAAGAATGACGGGCTGGTCCACTTCCTGCAGGAGCGTGGAGTAGACGTGCAGGTAGTCGTCGGCGCCATGGGCCACCTTGGCCAGCGCACGGGACGCCATCAGGATCACCTTGGGGCCGGCTTCGCTGACGACGGCGATCTGCTCGCGGTAGGCATCAATCACCGCCTGGACGCCGGCTGCGCCGTCGGGAAGGGAAGTGATGTCCAGCTGGTCGGTGCCCGCGCCGCAGGACACAAGGTCGCGGACGGACTTGCCGGCAATTGCTGCGTTTCCTGCTGAAACAACCGAAGCAGCCTCCGCACCCGTGCGCTTGATGAGCTGCTGGGTTGCTGCCCAGTCCAGGCCCATGCCGCGCTGGGCAGTATCCATGGCGTCGGCGACGCCCAAGCCGTAGGACCAGAGCTCGTGGCGGTAGGCCAGCGTCGCGTCCCAGTCGAGCTGTGCCGGCGCGCCGGGGGTGTTGTCAGCAGCGACTTCAGGGATGACGTGGGCCGCGGCGTAGGCCCGGCGGGAGGTCAGGGGAGCGGTTGGTTTGGCCCACGTGGTGGCGGCCTGGAGGCGGTACTCGCGGGTGCCGCCGTCGTCGGTGGGAAGGATCAGTGACGTCATTAGAGGGTGATCTCCGGGATGTCGATGGTGCGGCGCTCTGCCGAGGACTGCAGTCCGAGCTCGGCCAGCTGCACGCCGCGGGCGGCGGAGAGCAGGCCAAAACGGTGCTCGCGGCCGGCGACGACGTCGCGCAGGAACTCTTCCCACTGCAGCTTGAAGCCGTTGTCCAGTTCAGCGTTGGCGGGGACTTCCTGCCACTGGCTGCGGAAGGACTCGGTGACGGGAAGGTCCGGGTTCCAGACCGGCTTGGGGGTGTGGGCGCGCTGCTGCGCAACGCACTTGTTCAGACCGGCGACGGCGGAACCGTGCGTGCCGTCGATCTGGAACTCAACCAGTTCGTCGCGGTAGACGCGGACGGCCCAGGAGGAGTTGATCTGGCCGATGACCTCGTCGCCCCCCGGCGTCTCGAGCTCGAAAATGCCGTACGAGGCGTCATCCGCGGTGGCCTTGTATTCCTTGCCGGCCTCGTCCCAGCGGGCGGGGATGTGCGTAGCGGTCTTGGCGTTCACGCTCTTGACCTTGCCGATGATGCCTTCGAGCACGTAGTTCCAGTGGCAGAACATGTCCGTGGTCATTCCGCCGCCATCTTCCTTGCGGTAGTTCCAGGACGGACGCTGGGCAGCCTGTACGTCGCCTTCGAAGACCCAGTAGCCGAACTCGCCGCGGATGGAGAGGATGCGTCCGAAGAAGCCCTCGTCCACCAGGCGCCGCAGCTTGACCAGGCCGGGGAGGTACAGCTTGTCGTGGACCACGCCTGCCGTGACGCCGGCTTCCTTGCCGATCCGGGCGAGCTCGATCGCTTCTTCCAGGGTCTCGGCGGTGGGCTTCTCGGTGAAGATGTGCTTGCCGGCGCGCATGGCCTTCTTGAGGGTGGCTGCGCGGAGACTGGTCATGGAGGCGTCGAAGATGATGTCCACGGTGGGGTCGTTGATGACGGCGTCCAGGTCCGTGGTCCATTCGGAGACCTTGTGAAGCTCTGCGAGCTCGCGGATCTTGGCTTCGTTCCGGCCAACCAGGATCGGTTCCACCTGGACCTTGGTGCCGTCTTCAAGGGTGAAGCCGCCGGCGTCGCGAATGGGGAGGATGGACCGCAGCAGATGCTGGCGGTAGCCCATCCGGCCGGTGATGCCGTTCATGGCGATGCGGATCGTCTTTGTTTCGAAGCCCATGTTTTCTCCAGTGCCTGATGTGCCGGTCGCTGTGCGGATGCCGGTGCTTGGTTGGTCTTGTCTTGGGAGAGCGCCCATCTTGGAAAGCGCATTCCCGCTGAGATTGATGATGCACCACGGAATGCCCTTTGGCAAGCGCTTTCCCAGAATTGGCGAGGAACTGCCATAATTTTCTTAGCGCCAGCCCCGGCGCTTGAAGAAGAGGAGTCTCCCCTTTGGCCGCCAGCACACTGAGTGAAGTTGCCCGCCTGGCCGGGGTCTCCCTGGCTACGGCCTCCCGGGTTCTGAACGGCTCGTCCCGGAAGCCCGCCGAGGAGATCGCGGAGCGGGTCCGGGAGGCCGCCGACAAGCTCGGCTACATTCCCAACGCCCAGGCCCAGGCTCTTGCGAAATCCAGCTCCGGACTCATCGGACTGGTAGTCCACGACATCGCGGATCCCTACTTCTCAGCCATCGCGCGCGGCGTCCAGGAGGCCGCCCGAAAGCAGAACCGCATGGTGTTGCTGGCCAGCACCTCCGGAGCTCCCATGGATGAGAAGGAAGCGGTAGCTGCCTTCGCCGCACGCCGCGCCGACTCCATCGTGATCGCAGGGTCCCGCTCTGCACGGGAAGAAGACCAGCAGGGCAACGCGGAACTGGCTGCTGAGTTGGATAGATATTGCCGCAACGGGGGACAGGTGGGCGTGGTAGGCCACCCCGTCGTGGGAGCTGCCGCTTCGGAGGGCTACCACGTGGTGAAGGTTCCCAATGAGGAGCTTGCTTCCGGGCTCGCCGAGCAACTTTCGGCCCACCATGACGGCGGATTCGTGATCATCGCCGGTCCGGAGGGGCTGTTCACCTCAGACGACCGCGTCCGCGGCTTCCAGCGTGGCTTGTCCGACGCCGGCCGTCCGGCTGCCGAAGTCATCCGCACCGGGTTCAATCGTGCCGGAGGTTTCGAGGCGGGCCAGGCGCTGGCGGAACGCATCAAGTCCTCGAAAGAACGGCTCTGCATCTTCGCCGTCAACGATGTCATGGCCATCGGGGTCGCGGCTGCCCTCCGGCCGGAGGGTGTGTGGATTCCCCGCGATGCCACTGTTGCCGGCTTTGACGACATTGAGACCCTGCGTGACTTCCGCCCCGCCCTGTCCACGGTTCACCTGCCCCTGGAAGACATTGGGCGCCTCGCAGCCGGCGATCAGGACACTCCTCCGGTCAGCGGATCCGTGCAGCTGCGCCGTAGCACCGAGTTCTAAGGCCTGGTTGTGCCGAGATCGCTGGAAACCTGCCATTTCACCGCAAGCTTCCATACGAAACCGCAGCGTTGCAGCGAACTCGATGCCGTGCCCCCGCCCTAGTCCTCGCCCAGGGTGAGCGCGTGCAGGAAGGCGGCGTCGCTGAGCACGTTGTTCGGGAGGTCGTCCTGGACGAACTCCAACATGATGTCCAGGTCCTTGCCGTTGCCGCGCAGGACATCGGCGACCGTCTGCCAGAGTCCGGCCCGGTTCCGCAGTGGAAATCGCTCGCCCGCCGGTCCCCAGGAGAAGCAGTGGACGCCCGCCACATGCGGGAGGACCTCGTGCAGCGAGTCCAGCGCCTGCTGGTCTGAAAGCCCGACGGCGGGTTGCCAGTAGGTGCCCACGTTCCGGTGATTCACCCTGTCCAGCAGTTCGAGCGTCGTTGCGGGGGAGTCCGTGAGGGTGTTGCCGTGGTACTCGAAGGCTACGGCGATCCCGCGTCCTGCGGCGATGTCCGCGATGCGCCGGGTGTCAGTGACCACGGCTTCCCAATGATCCGCAGTGGCCACCGCCGACCCCAGTTCACCGGCCCAGATCCGGATGCGTGGCGCGCCAAGAGCTTCCGCCAGGTCAAGGTCCCGCCCGAAATCGCTGAAGGCCCCGGCCCGGTAGTACGAGCCGAGCGAGAGTACCGCGAGGCCGGCTTCCGTGGTCGCCTGCCTCGCCTGGCGGGCGGACGCGGCGTCGCTGACGTGCACATCCGTACCCCATTCGATCCCTGCCAGGCCTGCTTCAGCCGAAATCCGGACGACGTCGTCTATCCCGTAGGAGCGGAGGGTAACGGAACAGATCCCGGGGGTGAGGTCAGCCAGGGTGGTGAGGTCGATCATCGGAACAGGATAGCGGGAATGCGCTTACCCGGGTAGCGTCGGCGTTCATTCGAACACCTTCGAAGGCTAATTCGACTTGCTCAGCGTCCGACCCATGATGGCCTGGGTCAAGGCGTCAATGACCTCCGCGTTGGCCAGCGGATTGCGGATCAGCGTGAAGTCGACGTCGCCCACCGGCGGCAGGCCGAACCGCTGGGTGATCACCTTCAAGTCCTCCGGAACGAGTGAAGCGGGCATGACGGCAACCCCAATGCCGGCCCGCACTGCGGCCAGGACACCGCTGATCTGCTTGGTGCTGCAGGTGATCCGCCACGTGCGGCCCGCGGCTTCCAAGGCGTCAATGGCGAGCTTTCTGCTGAGGCTCGGGGCGGGGTAGGCGATCAGGGGGACAGGAGCGCCGGGTTCCAGGACTGTCTGCTCAACACCCACCCACGCGAAGTTGTCATGCCGGACCACGGTTCCCTCCTTGGCCCCGGCCACCCATTTGACGAACACCAGATCCAGCTGGCCCGCGTTGAGCCGTTTGTAGAGTTGGTCGCTTTGGCTGACCGTGAGTTCAAGGTTGATCTGCGGGTACAACTGCCGGAATTCGCGCAGGATCCGTGGCAGGCCCGTGATGGCGAGGTCGTCGGCAGTGCCGAAACGGAGGCGCCCGCGCATGGCCGATCCTGAAAAGTAGCGGGCAGCCGAATCGTGGGCCGCCAGAATGCTGCGGGCGAAACCGGCCATGGCGTCCCCGTTGTCGGTGAGCCTGACCTCGCGCGTATCGCGGGCAACGAGAACCCGCTTGGCGGCTGCTTCCAACTTCCGGACGTGCTGGCTCACTGTCGGCTGGGCGAGTCCAAGCCGTTCGGCGGCCTTGGTGAAACTCAGCGTTTCCGCGACGGCGAGGAAGGAGCGGAGCTGGACAGGTTCGAACACGGAACTCCTCAAAGCGCAGGTCAGCGCAGGGCACGGGTGCTGCGCGGGGGACGGGAGCCCATTGCATTCCGCAATGCTAGTTATAGGCGCAATACGCTTCCACAATTGCTGCTGGCAACCCTAGCGTTAAACGCATCCCACCGAAACTCCCATCCGAGGACTACTTTTGGCACCCCCACCGCCTTCAGCGGCACACGTCAGCCAGCCCGTCATCGATTCCCTGTCCGCTGGTCCCCTGCCGGAGACAAAGCAGCCGGACACCGTCACCCAGCCACTCGCGGTCGTGAGTGAAAAGCTGCCCTGGCGGCACACCTTCATTTCCCTGAAGGTGCCCAACTTCAGGATCTTCGCGATCGGCCACTTCATCGCGGTCATCGCCATCTGGATGCAGCGCATCGCCCAAGACTGGATGGTGCTCCAACTCTCCGGTTCCGTCACCGCCGTCGGAATTACCGTGGCGCTGCAGTTCATGCCGTCCCTGTTCCTTGGCCCCTGGGGAGGCATGATTGCCGACCGCTTCGCCAAACGGAAAATCCTCATCATCTGCCAGTCGGCGGCAGCGGTGCTTGCGGCCGTCCTTGCGACACTGTCACTCACCCACACCGTGCAGGTCTGGCATGTCTACGTGATCGCGTTGGTTCTGGGCTTCGTCACGGTCCTTGACCAGCCCGCCCGGCAGGTGTTCGTCAATGAACTCGTCGGACCCACGTATCTGCGCAACGCCATCAGCGTCAACTCCACCACGTTCCAGCTTGGCGGGCTCATCGGCCCTGCCCTCGCAGGCTGGTTGCTGACCGCCGTCGGTGCGGGCTGGGCTTTCGCCGGGAACGCCGTGGCCTGCTGCTCCACCGTGGCCATGTTGATGATCCTCCGGAAGGACCAGCTCCACCTCAGCCAGCCAACGCCGCGGAAGAAGGGCATGCTGCGCGAAGGCCTCAACTACGCGCTCAGCAAGCCGACCATCTACTGGCCGTGGCTGATGGCCGGATTCGTGGCTGTTTTCGCCATGAGCCTGCCGGTCCTGCTGGCCGCCTTCGCGGACCACGTGTACGACGCCGGTGCCGGAGGCTACGGACTGCTGAACGCCATGGTTGCGCTCGGTGCGCTGACAGGTGCCATTGCGTCCACCCGCCGCAGGCAGCTGCGGTTGCGCTCGGTGGTGCTCTCCGCCGGTCTGTACGGACTGATGCTCTGCCTGTCATCGGTGATGCCATCCATGGTGTTGTTTAGCGCGACCATGGTCCTCTCCGGTTTTTGGTGCCTGATGTTCCTCACCGCCGCCAACCAGATGGTCCAAACCAGTTCCAATATGAGCATCCGCGGCCGGGTCATGAGCCTCTACCTGGTGGTGCTCATCGGCGGCCAGGCCATCGGCGGTCCCATGATGGGCTGGCTTGCCGAGCACCTCGGTCCGCAGCTGGCCATCCTCGTGGCGGGCGGGGTGCCGGCCATCGCTGCTGCGGTAGTCGCCGTCGTCCTTGCCCGGAAGTCCTCGCTGCACATCAAGGTGGACCTGCGGGACCGGCGCCGGGTCCTTCGGATCGTGCAGGAGCCGCAGACGGCCTGATTCCGGGCGGATCAGTCGTCTGGTCTCCAAGCATGGAAACAAAAGAACCCCGGATCCATTGGATCCGGGGTTCGCTGTGAGCGGGCGACGGGAATCGAACCCGCGTATCGAGCTTGGGAAGCTAGCGCTCTACCATTGAGCTACGCCCGCACTGCCGGCGGAAATCCACCGGGCGAGTCCTAGCTTAGCGCAGTTGTGGGACTCCTCCTGACAAGCGCTCCCGGCCGGGCCCAACGTACGCGGCGGGGTGCCTACTTGAACAGTTTCATGCCGTTCCAGCCGATGCCCACCTGCCGTTGTGCGCCCCATACGCCACTGCCCAATCCGTAGTCCACCAGGTACCCGTCGACTGTTTGAGCGGTGATGCTGCGCGTTCCCGGGCCCGACAAACCGAAGCTTGGGACAAGGGCTTTCATGGTTCCCCACCCGGATCCGATGCTGCTGGGCAGTCCCTTAAAACCGCCGACGCCGTTGCCCGGGTAGCTGAGCAGGATTCCGGAGGTGGTGGTGGCGAGGATGTCGTTGGCGCCGTCCGCGTCCCAATCGGCCATGGTGAGGCCCATGCCGGCCCACCCGGTCCCGATGTCGACCCGGTACGTCAGCGCCCTGCCGGACGTGTTGGGGTAGTAGCGCAGACCGCCGTCAGGGAAGTAGCCCACGACGCCCGGGTAGCCCTGGTTGCTGGACCACTTCCCGACTGTGATGGTCATGGCGTCCCAGTCGCCGGTGCCAACGACAATCTGCGTGGAGAAAGCCCCGCCGGGCCAGCCCTTGAACAGACCCAGGGTCCCGTTGCTCCACTGAGCCAGGAGATCGTAGACGCCGTCCGAATCCCAATCGACCACGAACGCCTGCTTCAACCCAGTCCAGTTGGAACCGATCTGTACCGGCGCTCCGTAGCCACCGCTGGCCAGCGCCGGGTAGCGGAGCAGCCGTCCCGCTCCGTCCGCGGCGACGATGTCCGCCCCGGAAGTGATGCTCGAATAGATGGCTGGGTTGCCGGCAAAGTACTGCTCCAGAGTGGCAAAGCCCCGGCGCTTCATGTCGGTTGCCAGGTCCACACCGACGTAGCGCAGGTGCCACGGCTCATAGCTGTACCCCGTGATGTTCGTGTAGCCGTTGGGGTAGCGGATGATGAAGCCATATTTGTACGCATTCGCCGCCACCCACATACCCGCGGCAGTGTCGCCAAAGCAGGTGCTGAGCCCGCAGGAACCGTTGGCGTTGCCGACGTCCACCGCCAACCCCGTTTGGTGCTCGCTGTAGCCGGGCCGGGCCGAGATCAGGTCTGCTTGGGCCTGGCCATACAGGCTGACGTAATAGGCATAAACCTGTTGCTGCTGCGCGTAGGAACGGTAACCGCTCACCACTGCCAGCCCACCCGTACCGGCATCGGCGGCGCCTTGGAACAGCCCGTTCAGCCAGGCCGCCGCCTGGGCCCGCAGATATTGGCCCGAACCACGGGCGTTCACCAGGTCACCCGGTGCGTAGGTCACCGGGTTCAGTGGTCGGGCCTTGTTCACCAGAACAGACTGGTTGGCAGGATCGCCCACGGGGTCGAGCGCCGGAAGAGGATTGGCCGCCGACGGCACCAGCGCATTCACGACGGCGGCAGTTGCCTTGGCGGGGCTGGCGGCGGTGGTTGAGGTGGCCGGTGCCGCTGTTGCGTTGCCGGCTGTTGCGGGGGCCGCGGCAGCGAGGCCGCCGGCCAGGACGGTGGCGAGGAAGGCAGCGCAAGCCGCCAACCGGCGTCGGCCATTCTTCGGTGTTCCTGCTTGATCCTGAACCCGCATGTCGCCCCCAGTCGGTTTTTCTCCAGCGGCAGGACTCTACCCGGCACGGCGGCGCGTGTCAGCAGTGTGCGCTAAAAAGTCATCAGGTAACCATTCGATCAAGGCTCGGTGGTCGTGTGTCGCGGTCGGCGCCGCGCTGACTATTCTGAAGGTGTTAGCTGCAGTGTATGGGGAACCCGGCTACGACATTTGAACCGTAGGCCGAAAGTGGGTTTTCCGTGGCATTCGCAGCCAATGAAGTGGTGATCAGTCGGGACGCCATGACCGTTTACGGTTTCCTTATGGACGGCATGAACAACTCGCTCTGGCGTCCGGACGTGCGCAGCATCGCGCTGCGTTCGGGCATCCGTGGCCAGAAAGGCGCGTTGTACCAGCAGACGGTGGCAGGACCCGGTGGCCGGCCCATCGCAGCGGACTTCACCATCACCGAGGCCCGCCCTGGAGCGGAAGTCCGGTACGCCGTCGTCGCTGGACCCGCCCGCCCAACAGGCGGCTACTACCTCAGTACCGAAGGCGCCACTACCCGGCTCCGCTTCGCGCTGGAGTACCACCCCAAAGGGCTGCGGAAGCTCATGAACGGGATGATCCAGAAGGCGCTGGAAGACGAAGTCGGACAGCTGGAACGGCTCAAGACCGCCATCGAGGCCAGCTCCTAGCTGGCGAACCTCAGGCCACCCCAGCCGTTGCCGATGGTCACGGGGGTGGTGAGGCGACCCGAGGTGAGGTCCCAGTACTCCACCATGCCATTGCGGTCCAGGCCGGCCACGCCAACGGAGTCGGGACCCGTGAGGCCGCTCAACGCCCTCAACCCGATGTAATCCGTCCACGCGCTTCCCACCACCGGCCGGGACTCCTGCTTGGGCGTGCCCAAACCGCTGCCCCGGTACAGCCGGAGGGTCCCGTTGGGCTCGGTACTGAGCAGGTCCTCGAAGCCGTCGGCGTTGTAGTCCACCATGGTCACCCGGACGGAGGGGTTGCCGGTTCCGATCGCTGCCTGGCTGCGGATGTAGCTCAACCCTGTGTTCTTGTACAGGTACAAGTTGCCGCCCTTGTCCATGGCGACGATCTGGGGCAGCCTGTTGTTGGCGCACCACGTCCCTACGGAAATGTTCAGGGTTCCCCACCCTTGGCCCAACACCACAGGATCCTTGAACCCGCCGCTTTGAAGCCCGGGATAGACCAGCAGCGCACCGTCAAGGCGTTGATACAGAAGGTCGAAGACACCGTCGCGGTCCCAGTCCGTTACAAAGAGATCCTTGAGGCCCACGAATCCGGCCCCGATCCGCTTGCCCGGACCAAACCTGCCGTTGCCCCACGATGGATACGCCACCACGGAACCGTCACCTGCGATGGACACAAGATCGGCGGCGCTGCTGATCGAGGCCGCACCCAAGTCGACCGTTGGTGGCTGATGCTTCGATCCGGGTTCACAGACAGCCACGGGATCAGTCGGCGGTGTGACCGTTCCGCCGGGGCTGGTGGTGGTCCCCGCTGGCAGCGTCGTGTAGCCGAAGAAGTTGACCACGCCCCAAAGGGTGTAGCGGTTGGGGGTCGTCTGCCAGTTGCCGTCCGTGTACGTGATGCCGATGCCCATGACGTTGAACCGGGGATCCCGCAACAAAGCATCGTGGCCCGGTGAGCCCTTCCACCACTCCACAAGCTGCGCGGCGTCGCGGTCCCAACGCACAGCAATGACCTCGCCCGCCCCATTGTTCGGGTTCATCGCGCGGGGGTCGGTCCAGAAGTTGGGGCGGTGCTGGATCACTTCACGCGTTGCAATGTTGTTGGACCACTCCTGGGCCAGGCTTGCCACTGTTGCGTGGTACTTCACCGGTGCCAGGCCCAACGATGCCCGGTAACTGTTGATCGCGTTGAACACCGTCAGGATCGCGGCACTGTTGTTATCCGGCAGGAGCGCCAGGGCTCCGTCCTCGAGCTGCGGATCGTGCTGGGGGGCTTTGCCGGGGAAAGGCGTGGCGGAGTCGGTGCTGGGGGCTGCCGGGCTTTCCGGGGCGGTTGGATTCTCCGGAGCGGCTGGGTTTTCCGGGGCGGCGCCCGTTGGGGTGGTTACCGGCGACGGCGTCTGGCTGGGTGCCGGTGTTTGGCTTGGTTCCGTTGCTGTTGCCGTCGGGGTTGGGGTTGGCGTCGCGGTGGGCGTCGCGTTCTGAGTGGGTGTGGGCTCGGCGGTCAGTGTAGGCTGCGCGGGCGCCGGACCGGCGGCCTCCGCTGTCGGCGTCGAGCCGGGGGAAACACTACCGGCGCTCTGCTGGGGAGCTGGTTGAGCCTCTGTCGGCTGGGGAGAGGTGGGCGTAGCGGAGGGAGTGGGATCTGACGGATTATCCGGCCCCCATGATGGCCCAATGTTCGGCACAGGCGGAGGTGTCTCAAACACCGGATCTACTGCGACCGGACCGCTTTCGCGAACCGAGGGTGTTTGCGCGGGCGGCTCTGTTGTGGGCTCGGTACTGGAAGACCCGCCCCCGGCCGGACCCACCGCCGAAGGTGAGGGAGCCGCCGTCGGGCTTTCTTCAGGGACCGCCAGGCCGGAAGGGACGCTGGATGACGGAGTGGCGCTGGCGCCAGGTGCCGCCTCCGTCGCCGGCAGGATCTGGCTGGACGCGGCCATGCAAAGTGCCAGTGCGCCAGCCAGCACAAGAGCGGCAGGCGCTGCCAGTTTGTTCACAATTACCCCGCGGTTGCTCGTTGCCCCCAAGTACGGGCGCGGCTTTACATGTCCGGGAACTATAGTCCCATGGGGCGGCCGGAACAATGCGTGGGGTATTTGGCCGATGGGGTATTTTTGATGACGTGCTGATCTCTGACCGCGACATACGTGCCGAAATCGACTCCCAACGGATTGTTCTTGAGCCGTACGATCCCGCGATGGTGCAGCCGTCTTCGGTGGATGTACGTATTGACCGGTTCTTCCGGCTTTTTGACAACCACAAATATGCCCACATCGACCCGGCAGAAGAGCAGCCCGAGCTGACCCGCCTGGTGGAAGTGGAAGGCGATGAGCCTTTCATCCTGCATCCCGGGGAATTCGTGCTGGGCTCCACGTATGAAACCGTGAGCTTGCCCGATGACATTGCCGCCCGGCTGGAGGGCAAGTCCTCCCTGGGCCGTTTGGGGCTGCTCACACACTCGACCGCAGGCTTTATCGATCCCGGATTTTCCGGACACGTCACTCTTGAACTCTCCAACGTGGCCACGTTGCCCATCAAGCTGTGGCCGGGCATGAAGATTGGCCAGCTGTGCTTCTTCCGGCTCACTTCCGCTGCTGAGCACCCCTACGGTTCCGGCGAATACGGCAACCGCTACCAGGGCCAGCGCGGACCCACCGCGAGCCGCAGCCACCTGAACTTCCACCGGACGTCCATTTAGCTATTTGCGCCGAGGCGTGGGCGTTCGCCTCTTTGTGGGCCGTTATGTAGCCTCTTTCGCTTGAGGCGTCGTCCCTCGGTGAAGGCGGCGTTACGCCGGAGCGCGGTCCGGGGTCCGGGGCGGGGCTTTGGGGGTTCTCCGGAGGGCCTTGACCGCGGGCTCCACGAAACGGGCCGCCAGCGGGCCAAGGATGGCCATGAGGAGGACGTAGGCCGTGGCCAGCGCCGCGAGTTCGTGCGGAACAGTTCCGGAAGCCACGGCCAGACCGGCGATGACAATGGAGAACTCACCACGGGCAATCAGTGCCGCCCCGGCGCGGAACCGGCCGGGCATCGCAATGCCGGCCCTCTTGGCCGCCCAGATTCCCGTGAGCATCTTGGTGGCGGCGGTGAGTACGGCCAGCAGCAGGGCCCAGCCCAGAACCGGCGGAATCGAGGTGGGGTCGGTGTTGAGCCCGAAAGCCACGAAGAAGATCGCAGCAAACAAGTCCCGCAGTGGTTCCAGAATGCGGGTGGCGGTGTGGGCTGTCGCGCCGGAAATGGCGATGCCCAACATGAATGCTCCCACAGCGGCGGAGACCTGAAGGGCCGAGGCAATGCCTGCCACCAGCAGCGCAAGGCCCAAGACATTGAGCAGGAAGACTTCGGAGTTCTCGCTGTGGATGGCTTGGGAGACGCGCTGACCGTACTTGAGGGCGATGACCAGCACCACCGTGACTACGGCCAGGGCGATGCCCACTGTCTGCAACCCGCCCAGGAATCCTACGCCCGCCAGGATCGCGGTCAGGATGGGCAAGTAGATAGCCATGGCCAGGTCTTCGAATACCAGGATCGACAGCACGACCGGCGTTTCACGGTTGCCGATGCGGCCAAGGTCGGTGATGACCTTGGCAGCGATGCCCGATGACGAGATGTAGGTAACGCCGCCCATGACGATCGCGCCGACCAGCCCCCAACCAAGCAGAACGGCCAATCCCGCGCCGGGCAGGAAGTTAAGGACAAAGTCCATGACGCCCGCCTGCCACGAGCGGCGAAGCCCCGTGACCAGCTCCGACGCCGTATATTCCAATCCGAGCATAAGCAGAAGGAGAATGACGCCGATCTCGCCGGAGAGATGCGCGAACTCGTGCATGCCGTCAAGCTTGACGAACCCGCCGGCACCGAATGCCAACCCGCCGACAAGGTAGAGGGGGATGGGCGACATGCCGATTCGGCCCGCTAATCGAGCCAGGAGGCCGAGGCAGAACACGACGGCCCCCAGTTCAACGAGGGCTAATGCGAGCGGATCCATTCCGGTCAGCCGTTGCGGAGGATGTCGGCTGCCGAGTCAAGTCCTTCCTGGGTGCCGACCGCTACGAGCAGATCGCCGGTGTGAAGAACGACGTCGGGTGCCGGCGAGGGGACAACCTCACCTTCGCGCATGATCGCCACGATGGAGACACCGCTGCGTGTGCGGATTTGGGCCTTCCCCATGGCCTGGTTGACGAACGGGGAATCAGCGGTGATGGAGAACTGGCGTGTGACGATGCCCGGGACTTCGCGGTGTGCTTCGGCCAGGCGCATGGCAATGTGCTGCCCGCCCAGCAGGTTCCCGAGGGTCGAGGCCTCGTCAGCTGTCAACGGAATGGAGGCCTGGCACGTATCCGGGTCATCCCACGTTGAGACGAAAAGCTCCGTTTCGCCCTCGCGCAGTTCCACCACCCCAATACGGCGGCCTGATGCCGTCACGAAGTCCTTCCGGATGCCAAGGCCCGGAAGTTCGGTCTCATCCACGTTCATAGCTCCACCCTAAACTCTGTTGAACCGGTCCGGTACGTTGTTGACGTTCGACAGGTCCTATGTAGTTAACGCTCTGGTATTACGGCTATTTCCACCTTGGCTGGCGGCTTTACGGGAAGGATCACCAGCAGGCCCGCCAGGAGCACCACCATGATCCCCAGGATGCCCCAGCGCTGGGCTTCCCCGGCCGGGACGAGGGGAGAGGCGATGGCAATGCAGAGCGTGAACAGGGTGGGGGCCAGGAAACTGACGGCCCGCCCCGTAGTGGCGTAAAGACCGAACAACTCGCCGGACTCACCTGCAGGGGCAAGCCTGGCGAGGTAGGCCCGGGACGAGGACTGCGCGGGTCCGACGAACAAGCACAGGAGAAGGCCGAAGACCCAGAAGGTGGAACTGCCCGGCCAGGGGCTGCCGAAGAAGACGTAATCACCGTTGCCCAGGACCAGGATGAAGGTTCCCGCGGTCAGCAGGCCGATCAAGGACAACACGATGACTGCTTTGGGTCCGATCCTGTCGTCCAGGAAGCCGCCGATGATTGCGCCAACGGCGGCGACTACGTTGCCGAAGATGGCGAAGAAGATGACTTCCTTGAGCTCAAAACCGAAGGTCCCTGCGGCAATCACCCCGCCGAAGGTGAAGACCGCGGCGAGGCCATCACGGAAGATGGCGCTGGACAGCAGGAAGTAGATGGTGTGCGGGCTGGTCCTGTAGATGGCTCCGATGCGGCGGATCAGCAATTTGTAGGAGTCGACGAAGCCCAGCGCCGCCGTGTCCTTCTTCACGGAGACCTCAGGGACGGCAAACATCACGGGGAGGGCAAAGATGAAGAACCACAGGGCGGAGAAGACGGCGACCAGCCGGATGTTGAGCGAATCCTCGGTGGACGCCCCAAACCAGTCGAACGAAGGCTGGACAAAAAGTTGCAGTACCAGCAGGAGCGCGACGATCCCGCCCAAATAGCCCATTCCCCAGCCGAAGCCGCTGATTTTTCCGATGTTGCGGGGTGTGGAGATCTGGGCCAGCATGGCGTTGTAGTTGACCCCGGCGAACTCGAAAAACACGTTGCCCAGTGCGATCAGGCAGACTCCGAGGAGCAGGAACTCGGGCCGCGGGAAGACGAAGAAGCACAGCCCGGTGAGCAGTGCTGTGGCGGCCGTGTTGACGCCAAGCCATAGCTTCCGCCTCCCGCCGGCATCGGAACGTTGGCCCGTGACCGGCGCGAGCAGCGCTATGGCCAGGCCTGCGACGGCAAGGGCGGCGCCCAATGCGGCCGAGGCCGCATCTTCTCCGCCGAACGCATTGGAAGTGAGGTACACCGTGAAGACGAACGTCGTCATGACGGCGTTGAAGGCTGCCGATCCCCAATCCCAGGACGCCCACGCAAGGATTTGTCCCTTCTTGGAGGTGACCGGACCAGAGGCAAGCTCGGATGTCGGGTTGGAGGCTTCGGGAACTGCGGCCGCGTTCATAGTGTGAATGCTATCCGGGCGGAATGGACTGCGCGTGGATGACAGACCGCTATGTGGACATCAGCAGTCGTCGGGCGCTTGGGGCGGGGACAGTGGCCTAAAAGTGTCCTTCCCCCTTGATAAACTGGATGGACTGAACCCAACGTATGACCGCCTGCTCCAACTTTTGACAATTCTTTTCTGACTTTGCGGAGAAAACAGTGATCACAGTTCTCGCCATCACCTTTGCAGCGGCAACTGTGGCGCCCTTGATCTTCCGCGCGCTGCGCAGGAATGCGTTCTACGTTCTGGCCGCCGTCCCCGCGGCCGCCTTCATTTGGCTGGTCCTTCAGTACAACTCCGCATATTCCGGGGAGGGCATAGAAGAAGTCCTGCCTTGGATTCCCAGTTTGCACCTGGAACTCGCGTTCCGCATGGACCCCCTGGCGTGGGTCATGTCGCTGCTCATCCTGGGAGTGGGTTCGCTGGTGCTGGTCTACTGCGCCCGGTACTTCAAAAACAAGGATTCCGGCCTGGGCGGCTTCGGCGCCCAGCTGCTGGCTTTCGCCGGTGCCATGTTCGGATTGGTTACCTCCGATGACCTCCTGATGCTCTTCATCTTCTGGGAGCTCACCACCATCCTGTCGTACCTCCTGATCGGCTATGCCCGCACCCGTCTGGCGGCGCGACGGTCTGCCCTGCAGGCACTGATGGTCACCACTGCGGGTGGTCTGGCGATGCTCGTGGGCTTGATCATCCTGGGCCAGGCCGCCGGAACTTACCGCGTCTCCGCCATCCTCGACCAAGCCGGGTCGCTCCTGACTGGACCTATGCAGGGCGCGGTGGACGCCGCCGTCGTCCTGGTCCTTGTGGGCGCCATCACCAAATCGGCGCTCGTCCCCTTCCACTTCTGGCTGCCGGGAGCGATGGCGGCCCCGACGCCGGTCAGCGCCTACTTGCACGCGGCTGCCATGGTGAAGGCGGGCATCTACATCGTGGCCCGCCTGGCGCCGGGCTTCGCGTCCTCGGAGTTCTGGCTGCCGTTGGTCCTCGGCCTTGGCCTGGCCACCATGATCATCGGTGGCTACCGTGCGCTGCGGCAGACGGACATCAAACTCATCCTCGCTTACGGCACCGTGAGCCAACTCGGCTTCCTCACCATGGTGGTGGGACTCGGCCGGCCCGACGCCGCCTTGGCCGGTCTGGGCTTGCTGCTGGCGCACGGCTTGTTCAAAGCCACGCTGTTCCTGGTGGTGGGGATCATCGACCACCAGTCCGGCACGCGCGATACCCGTAAGCTCTCGGGCGTCTTCCGATCGTCGCGCGCGCTGGGCGTGGTTGCGGCGATTGCCGCCGCGTCGATGGCCGGTGTGCCGCCGCTGGCCGGGTTCGTCGCCAAGGAATCGGTCTTTGAGGCCTTCGTCCAGTACGGAACAGGCGAGGAGGGCGCTTTGGGGATCTGGATCCTGGTGGGCCTGGTCATCGGCTCCATCCTCACGTTCGCTTACAGTGCCCGTTTCATGTGGGGAGCGTTCGCAATCAAACCGGGCGTGGAGCCCACTCCGTTCAAACCCATCAAGCCCTCGTTCCTTGCTGCCCCGGCGATCCTCAGCCTGCTCAGCATCGTGTACGGGGTCTGGCCTGCGCCGGTGGATACCTGGATCCAGCCTTACGCTGCGTTGTTCGCCACCGGACCTGACGCCGTCGACGCCGGACACCTGGCGTTGTGGCACGGCTTGACGCCCGCGCTGGGCCTGACAGCGATAACGTTCGTGCTGGGCGCGGCGATGTTCTACGGCCGCAACGTCGTTGCCCGCCTCCAGGGCCTGGTCCCCGATTGGGTCGACGGCGACCGTGCGTACCAGAACACCATTGGCGCGCTGGATGATGTTGCGGTCTGGGTCACCGGCCGCACCCAGCGGGGTTCGCTGTACTTCTACCTGGCAGTGATCCTTACTGTCGCTTTCGCTGTTCCCTTGGCTGCCATCGTGATGGCCAACAAACCGTTGCCTGAGGGGATCTACCTCGTCGACCCGAACTCGCCGCTGCAGATGGTTCTGGGCGTGGGAATCGTGGTGGGAGCCCTGGCCGCGGTCCGGGCCAACAAGCGATTCCTCGCCGTGCTGATGGTGTCGGTCACCGGGTACGGCATCGCCCTCATGTTCGCGCTGCAGGGTGCACCGGACCTGGCCCTGACACAGATGCTGGTGGAAACCATTGTGCTGGTGGCCTTCGTCCTTGCCATGCGCAGCCTGCCTGCTGAGCTGCGGGACAGGACCGGCGGACGGCTCAGGGTCATCCGCGTCATCATCGGGGCAGCGTTTGGCATCACCATGATCTTCGTGGCGATCTACGCGATGGGCGCCCGTGTGGCCACCCCGGTGTCCCTCGACTTCCCGCGCCTGGCCTATGAAGGCGGCGGCGGCTTGAACGTAGTCAACGTGACCCTCGTGGATATCCGCGCCTGGGACACTTTCGGCGAGATTTCCGTGTTGGCGATCGCCGCCACAGGCGTGGCGAGCCTGATCTTCGTCCGAAGCCGTGGCGACCGCATCAAAACGTCCGAAGCCGTGCCGGAAGGCAGCGTGGGGCGCCGCACCGGCGTCGAGCGTGATTCCCGGGCGAGCGCCACGCTGGCCGTCGCCCGGAAGTTCTCGGCGGTCACCCGTGACGCGTGGCTGGTAGCGGGCCGGACGTTGGCACCCGAACGGCGTTCGATCATCTTCGAAGTCGTCACCAGGCTCATCTTCCATTCGCTGATCGTCTTCTCCATCTACCTCCTCCTGGCGGGTCACAACCTGCCCGGCGGAGGGTTCGCTGGTGGTCTCACCGCGGGGCTTGCCCTGACCATCCGCTACCTGGCGGGCGGGCGGTTTGAGTTGAGCGAGGCAGCGACAGTCAGTGCCGGAACACTCTTGGGAACGGGACTCGCGACGGCGGCAGCCTCCGGGGTCGTCCCGTTGTTCCTTGGCGGGCAGGTGTTCCAGAGCGCCATCATCGAGTTCTGGCTGCCCGTCTTCGGTGACGTCAAGTTCGTCACGTCCACGATTTTCGATATCGGCGTGTACATCGTGGTGGTGGGGCTGGCGCTGGATGTCCTCCGCAGCCTCGGTGCGGAAATCGACGAGCATTTTGAAGGCCAAGGCGCGCCCCTGACGGCGGAAGACGCCGCAGAACAGGCTGAGCAAGCCGAGCAAGCCGCGTGGGTCCAGACCGCCGCCGAATCTTCCGCCTCCGGGAAAGGTACCGCATGAGCATCAACCTGACCCTGCTGATCGTCATGGGCGTTCTCTACGCCTGCGGCATCTACCTCATCCTTGAACGCAGCCTCACGCGTGTGCTGCTGGGGCTGATGTTGCTGGCCAACGCCACCAACATCCTCATCCTGAGCACCGGAGGGTACGCCGGGCTGGCTCCCTTCTTCAGCAAGGAAACAAGCCCGGATTCCTACAACGACCCCCTCCCGCAAGCACTGATCCTCACGTCGATCGTCATCTCCTTCGCCGTGACAGCATTCATGCTCGGCATCATTTACCGCACCTGGGTCCTTGCCCGCCAGGACGAAATCCAGGACGACCTCGAAGACGTCCGCGTGGCAAAAACCCCCAGCTTCGACGCCGAAGACGACGCCATCGTGCCGTTGGAGACCTCGGAGTTCGCGGTCACCCCGTCCAGTCCGTCAGACCGGTTCCACCCGGAAGCCACGGAAACACCCAGTTCTTCGACAAGGCAGGAAGGGGGCAGCGCGTGAACCTCGCAAACCTGTCACCGCTGGCCGTCCTCCTCCCCATCCTGGGCGCCGCGCTGGCGTTCCTGCTGATCCGGCACCAGACTGCCCAGCGGGTAGTCAGCATCGGCATCCTCAGCAGCACCTTGCTCCTGGAATGCCTCCTGCTGTTCTCCGTTTGGAGCGGCGGCACCACCTCCGTCACTTTGGGTGGCTGGCTGCCGCCTTGGGGCGTGGTGCTGGTCGTAGACCAGTTCTCTTCGCTCATGCTGGTGGTTTCGTCCGTGGTGAGCCTGGCGGTTTTGATCTACGCGACGGGCCAGGGCATGGCCGACGGCGACCAGGAAGCGCCCGTTTCGATCTTCCACCCCACGTACCTCATCCTGGTGGCGGGCGTCTCCAATGCCTTCCTCACAGGTGACCTCTTCAACCTTTACGTCGGCTTCGAGATCCTGCTGACCGCAAGCTATGTGCTCATGACCCTGGGCGGCACCGGTCCGCGCATCCGTGCCGGTGTCACGTACGTGGTGGTCTCTGTAGTGTCGTCCGTCCTCTTCCTCATTGCCATTGCCATGATTTACGGGGCCACAGGGACCATTACGATGGCGGACCTGGCGGTTAAGCTGGCTGAACTGGACCCGGGCACGCAGAACTTGCTGCACGTGATGCTCCTGGTGGCGTTCGGTATCAAGGCGGCTGTCTTCCCCTTGTCGTTCTGGCTTCCCGACTCCTATCCCACGGCCCCGGCCCCCGTTACAGCGGTGTTCGCAGGCTTGCTGACCAAGGTGGGCGTCTATGCGATGGTCCGGACTGAAACCCTCCTGTTCCCCGGAGACACCCTCAACGTCCCCTTGATGGTGGTGGCGCTGCTGACCATGGTGGTGGGCATTCTGGGTGCCTTGGCCCAGAGCGACATCAAACGTCTGCTGTCCTTCACCCTGGTCAGCCATATCGGGTACATGGTGTTCGGGCTGGCCATCAGCTCGGTGTCCGGCCTGGGCGCGGCTGTGTTCTACGTGGCACACCACATCACCGTACAGACCAGCCTGTTCCTGGTGACGGGCCTGATTGAACGTCGTGGCGGCAGTTCATCAATTGACCGGCTGGGTGGCCTGGCCAAGCTCTCGCCTTTGCTGGCGTTGCTGTTCTTCGTACCGGCCATGAACCTGGCAGGTATTCCACCGTTCTCCGGGTTCCTTGGAAAGCTTGGCCTCCTGCAGGCGGGCGTGGAACTCGGCACACCGTTGGCGATCGTGCTGGTTGTGGGCGGCGTGGTCACCAGCCTCCTGACCCTGCTGGCCATCGCAAGGGTTTGGAACAGGGCTTTCTGGCGCAAACCCGAAGACGCCGAGTACCCGGACCCCGTGCTGCTGACCCCCGGTAACGTCGGAGTGCTGCCGCGCACCATGGTGGGTTCCACGGCAGCGTTGGTGGTGTTCGGTGTGGCGTTGACGGTCTTCGCCGGCCCTCTCTTCCAGATCGCGGACGGTTCGGCTGAAATCATGTTGGACCGCTCGGCCTACATCCATTCCGTGCTGGGCGACGCCGTTGAGGTGCCGCCCCTGCCTCAGAACAGTGGTGCCAAATGAGCCGCAAACCGACCTCGTTCCGCACGGAACTGCCTCTGCTCATCTGGTTGGTCATCGTGTGGGGTGCGCTGTGGCGGGACTTCAGCCCCGGAAACCTGCTCTTCGGCGCGCTGATCGCCGTGCTGGTTGCCAAGTTCTTTTACCTCCCGCCCGTGGAGCTCAGCGGCAGGTTCAATGTCCTGCGCGCCATTCCGTTCGCCGTGGTCTTCCTCGCGAAAGTGGTGGCAGCGAGCTTCGTGGTCCTGTACCTGGCTGTGGTCAAAGGGCCCAAGGTGCGCAGCGCCGTCGTCGCTGTTCCCTTGCGGAGCCATTCGGACCTCATGGTGACTGCGACCGGCCACGTCATATCGCTGATCCCCGGGTCCCTGGTTGTGGAGGTGGACCGTTCGACGTCCACCCTGTACCTGCACGCACTCAACATTGACGGGGAAGCGGACATCGCGAAAATACGCCACGAAACCCAGAACATCGAGGCCGGGCTGATCCGCATCATGGGTACCCGGGAAGAGGTCGAGGCGCTGAAAGCGGAACCCCGGGCCGGCCTGGAAGGGGCAGCGCTGTGAAGGAATTTGTCTTGGTTGCTACGGCGGTGATCCTCAGCCTCGCAGCTGCAGGTGCAATCATCCGCATCGCGATCGGTCCGTCCCTGCTGGACCGCGTCCTCGCCTCCGATGTCCTGCTGGCCATCGTGGGTGCAGCCCTCGCCGTGGACATGGCAGTGAACCGGCACCTGAACAACCTGATGCTCCTGGTGGCACTTGCGATCATCGGGTTCATCGGCTCGGTAACGGTTGCCCGCTTTGTGGCCGAGAGGAGGGAACACAGCAATGAATCCTGATGCCTCCGGCGTGGACGTCGTCATCGACGCCGTTACCGTCGTGTTCCTGATTGTCGGTGCGCTGATGTCGCTCGGTGCTGCGATCGGCCTGCTGCGGTTTCCGGAGCTTATGAGCCGCATGCACGCCGCCACCAAGCCGCAGGTGCTCGGACTGTTCCTGATGCTCTCGGCAATCGGCTTGCAGATGCGGACCTGGTGGGTCTGGCCGGTCCTGCTGGTGGCGTGGATCTTCCAGCTCCTCACGGCGCCGGTCTCCGCACATATGGTGGGACGTTCGGCGTACAGGACCAAGCACGGACACCGCGAGAAGCTCACCAAGGATGAACTCGAAGCCGTGGTCCAAAGGGCTGCCGCCGGCCAAGAGCCCCTGGAGCCCTAAGGCAACGCGGGGTCACTTATGGCCCATCCCCAGGGGATTTATGGGCCATAAGTGACCCCGCGTTGCTTCTCCTGCTTAGACGATGTCCTGCGACTTCGCGAAACGGGCAATGGCCCGCTGCGTGCCCCGGCTGGTGAGGACTTGGATCAGCGTGCTCACGAAGGCGGAAACCAACGCAAACGTCAGGGCCGAACGAAGGCTCGTTTCCATGTCGTCGTGGCCTGTGGGCGGCTTGCTGCCCGTGGCCTTTTCCCAGCCTTTGTTGACGAGTTTGGTACCGACAAAGCCTGCGCCGAGGCTAATCCCCGTGCCCAACAGCTTGAAGAAGAGGTTCATGCCCCCAGCCTAGCTGTACGGCAGGCTACCTGCGGCTCTCCCTTTCCTTGAGAAACGCAGTCAAGGAACCGACCGGCGCCAGCACCGGGATCACTGGGTGCTCGGCCGACCAAACGGCGTCCACGGAGTCGAAAGCCGCGAGTTCCTTGAGCAGGTAATACGTGGGCGGCATCAACTTAAGTCTGCCTTCTGCTTCGGAAGCCAAGATTCCGCTGACAGGCATCCACAGTGATTGCCAGGCTTCCGTGGTCTGGTGGCGTGGCTGTGCTTCCGGGACGGGCTTGGCGAGGTAGAAGTAGGTGTCGAAACGCTTGGGCATGTCCACGGGAGTGATCCAGTTGGCCCACGGACGCAGGGCTGCGGCCTCTATGGCCAGCCCCGCTTCTTCCTGGACTTCGCGGATTGCTGCAGCAAGGACGGTCCCAGCGGCCTTCTGTGCCTGGGCTGGATCCGAGGAAATCGAACTCTGCCCCCAGGCGGCAGCGTGGCTGTGGAGAAGTTCCGCCGGGTAATCCCATCCGGCTTGATCCGCGGCATCCACCCGGCCGCCCGGGAACACCACCATTCCCGCCGCGAAGTCCATGGTGCTGACCCGGTGCTGGACGAACACTTCGAGCCCGGATGGGGTATCGCGGAGCAGGATGACGCTGGCGGCGAGGCGTGGCTCGGACACTGGCGTGGTGTCGGGAAGGCTGGAACCGGGAAGATCCGTCATGAAGTCATTCTTGCAGGTGCGTTGCGGGGCCTGCTCTGCGTGCTACGAGCGTGGAATGGGGCGCAGAGCGGGCCTCGCAACGGCAAGGACGGAATGTGACCCCGCCTACCCCGTCTGGCCCGGCCTCCCAAGCACGCCAAGGTGTAAACTGAACCAGCCCATCAGGGCAGATTTGATAACGACAGGGGAGCGCCGCCGTCGAATCCTGCACCACGCAGGAGACGCGAGGGCGCTGAGAGTGCGGACAGCCGCAGACCCTCGAACCTGATCCGGTTAGTACCGGCGCAAGGGAGTCGAGCTTCTCAGAGTGTCCGGGTCCGGACGGCGCACGCCGGCCGGAAACCGGGGAGCACTTTCCCCTCCTGTAACCTCAGGAGGCAGAAAAATGACCACGGTAAACGTGAAGAAGACCAGTTACGGCTGGCGAGTTGTAGACATCGTAGTGGCAGCCCTCATCGCCATCGCCGGCGGTGTCATCTTCTGGGCCTGGTCCCAGGGCGCCGCGATCGTATCCATCCCCATGAACGCGGCCTACCCGCCCTTGACCGGCCTCATCGCCGGTGGCTGGATGATCCCCGCCGTCCTGGGCATGCTCATTATCCGCAAGCCCGGCGCAGCCCTGTTCTGCGAGGCTGTGGCCGCCACCGGCGAACTCATCATGGGCTCGCAGTACGGCACCACGGTGCTGATCTCCGGCATCCTGCAGGGCCTCGGCGCCGAGCTCATCTTCGCGGCGTTCCGCTACAAGAAGTTCAACCTGCCCACGTCGCTTCTCGCGGGTGCAGGTGCCGGACTCTTCTGCGGCCTCAACGACTCCTTCCTCCCGTGGGGCTGGAACATCGCCTATGAGGCCATCGACAAGCTCACCTACATCGCGTTCTGCACGCTTTCCGGCGCGATCATCGCAGGGGCCCTTTCCTGGGTGGCCACCCGCGGTCTGGCGAAGACGGGCGTTCTCAGCTCCTTCGCCTCGCGCAAGGCCGCTTCGGAGCCAGTCTTCAGCTGATGCCCGCTACACAGAGCGGTACGGTCAAGCCTGCCGCCATTACCGCCGAGGGGTGGGGGTGGCGGCATGCCGGGCGCTCCACGCCTGCCATCCAGGGCCTGGACCTGCGGATCGAGCCGGGGGAGCGGGTCCTCCTGCTGGGCCCTTCCGGGGTCGGCAAGTCCACGCTCCTGCACGCCCTGGCCGGGGTGCTGGGTGATGAGGAAGACGACTCGGACGAGACCGGCTCGCTGCTGATCGACAGCGTCGCGCCCCGCGAGTCCCGTGGCCGGGCGGGGCTGATGCAGCAGGACCCCGAAACCCAGGTGATCCTCTCGCGCGTGGGCGACGACGTCGCCTTCGGTGCGGAGAACTTGGCTGTGCCCCGGGACGAGATCTGGTCCCGCGTGCATGAAGCGCTCGACGACGTCGGCTTGCGTACCGCTGCCTGCGGCGGTTTGGCGTTGGACCACCCGACGGCGGCACTCTCCGGTGGCCAGAAGCAGCGGCTCGCGTTGGCGGGCATTCTGGCGATGCGGCCCGGGCTGATCCTGCTCGACGAGCCCACGGCCAACCTTGACCCCGCAGGCGTACTGGAGGTCCGGGACGCGGTGCGCCGCTGCCTGGACAAGACCGGTGCCACGCTGGTGGTCGTGGAGCACAGGGTGTCCGTGTGGAAGGACCTGGTGGACCGGATCGTGGTCCTGCAGCCCGGTTCTGCCGGTGGGGGAACACTGCTGGACGGGCCGCCGGACCAGGTTCTCTCCGAGGCACGATCCATGCTGATGGCAGCGGGCGTATGGGTACCCGGTTACGTTCCCGCGACCCGGGCACGGCTGCAGGCGGACGGTCCCCGCGAGCTGCTCCTCGTGGCCCAGGACTTGGCGGTTTCCCGGGAAAAGCCCAAGCGGAAGGGCTTCAGGACCATCCCGCCCGTTCCCGCGCAGAAAGACATCACGGCCCAGGTCAGGGCCGGCCAGGCACTGACCATTACCGGGCCGAACGGGGCCGGCAAGTCCACCTTCGCACTCACCTTGGCTGGTCTTCTGGCGCCGGTGGACGGCGCGGTGAGTGCCGGCGTCGAGCTTTCACAAGGAGCGGGCATTGACCCGTACAAATGGAAAGCCGATCAGCTGATCTCCCGGATTGGCACTGTCTTCCAGGAGCCGGAGCACCAATTCGTCACCGGCAAAGTCCTGGACGAGCTCATGTTCGGCCCCAGGCACCTCGGCCACGGCGAAGAGCGCGTTGACGAACTCGTGGAGCGGTTGAGGCTGGGCCATTTGGTGGACGCGAATCCCTACACCTTGTCCGGCGGGGAGAAGCGGAGGCTCTCAGTAGCCACAGTGCTGGCAGCCCACCCCAAGGTGCTGGTCCTGGATGAGCCCACGTTCGGTCAGGACGCCAATACCTGGGCAGAGCTGGCGTCGTTCCTTTCGGAGCTGCTCGATGCCGGGACGGCCGTCGTGTCGGTGACCCACGATCAGGAGTTCAGCGCGGTCCTGGGCGGGACGGAGCTGCGGCCGGGGCCGGCAACACAGGGCGAAGCAGCGCATCGGGAAGCGGGTGCCGCGTGAGGGATGCCCTGAACCTGAGCGGAAACCACGCACTCCTGACCCGGGCGAACCCCCTGGCGAAGTTCGTGGCCGTATTCTTCATCTCGCTGGTGCTGGCCCTGTCCATCGACTGGGTTTCGGCATCCACTGCGCTGATTGCGGAACTGGCACTTTTCCCGTTGGCCGGCCTGACGTTGCGGCTGTTGTGGCTTCGCGCGTGGCCGCTGATCATCGCGGCAGTGATCGGGGGCTGGAGCACCGCCATTGTGGCCGCCGACAGCGGCGCTGTACTGCTCGACGTCGGACTCTGGTCCATCAGCGAAGGTTCCCTTCAGCTGGGGCTGGGTTTCATGCTGCGCGGCTTGGCGATCGCCCTCCCGGCGATCCTGCTGATGTCGTGCACAGACCCGACCGACCTTGCCGACGCCTTGGCCCAGAAAGCGAGGCTGCCGCACCGCTTTGTCCTTGGTTCCCTTGCTGCCATGAGGCTGGTGGGCCTCATGGCGGAGGAATGGCAGACCATCGGAATGGCCCGACGCGCCCGGGGTGTCGGCTCTCAGGGCAGCCCGCTGCAGAGGCTCAAGGCGACGCTGGGGCAGAGTTTCGGTCTGCTGGTCCAGGCTGTCCGGCGGGCTTCGAGATTGGCCGTGACCATGGAAGCGCGCGGCTTCGGGGGCGGACAACGGACCTGGGCGCGCGAATCCACCTACTCACTCCTGGACGTGTGGGTGGTGCTCGGCGGGGTGCTGGTTGCCGCGGCCGCTGTGCTGACCGCTGTGGGTGCCGGGACGTGGAGCTTCGTCTGGCGCTAGCTGCCTAGCGCTGGCGCTGGATTTCCTCGAAGCCGGCGCGGGTCAGGAAGCCCAGTTGGGCTTCCTTTTCTTCCAGCTGGATGATCGGGCCCAATTCGAAGCAGGTGGCTTCGAGCCGGCGAAGGGCTTTGGCGTTGCGGGCATCCGGTTCCACGACGATCCTGTCCTTGCCCGGTACGGAGAACATGTACTTGATGAGCGAGGTTGCCAGGCGGGGCGTGAAGTGCGGGATGGGTCGGGTGGCCGGGGCGAGCAGGAGGTGCATTCCGATGTCCTCGGCCCGGGCCGGATAGGCCTCTCCCACGGGGTCGTGCAACGGCTCATAGGTCTGGAACAAAGCCAGCGGTTCGCCGTCGAGGATCACCAGGAACGCGTGGTGGGTGTCCAGTGAGTCAAGGAATTCGTAGATGCCCAGTACTTCCTCACGCGGCTTCTCCGTCATGCCCCAGAACCTGGCCCTGGGCTGCGAGACCCACTCGTGGATGAGTCCGATGTCCTCGGCCGGGATCAGGGGAACGATCCGCAGCGGGCCCCAGCCGTCGAGCTCCTCGGCGTAGACGGTGGTGCGGGCAGAGAAATCCTGTGCGGTGGTGGTCATGGTTTCCTTCGGTTGATGCGGCCGGTGCCGCTGTCAGGGGGTGTCTTTGGCCAGGGCGGACCAGTCGGTGGCCACGGGGACCAGCCGGCCGTCAGTCCACAGCGGGAGTTGGTCTGCGAAGTGCCTGTGGCCGGGGGTGCCTGCGGCTCCAAAAGGAACGACCCAGCGGCTGCCGGCCCGATCGCCCAGGTCCCAGACATAGCGGGCCACAGGACCCCTGAAACTTCGGTCCTCCACGCCAGGGAGGCTTTCGGTGCTCAGCACGCAACCGGTATCTCCGCCCAGGCCGGACGTGGGCACGCTTGCCGCGAGAGCCTCGGGGAGGACGTGAACTGCCAACAGCTTGTGCCGGTCACCCCAGGATGCCCGGTCCAGCGAAACGACTTCCAGTGCCGTGTCCTCCAACGCCGCCACAGCTTCCGTGTTCACGTCGATGCCCAGTTCCGGGGCCCGGGCCAGCAGTGTCTCCAGCGCGAAGCCGATGCGCGATGCCACCGACAACCACGGCCCGAACAAGGGGGAGTATCCGCTGGGCGTGTTCAACGGAGCCAGAGCCGCATGCCCATGGAAGCGCTGGACCACAGCACCGCGCCAAGCAGCGAAGAGCGCCGCTGGCTGGCTGTCCGCGTCCATCCGGCCATCCCAGGCCAGGAGTTGTGCCCTCACGTCCGCTGCCTTCAGGGAGAGCGCGCCAGGGTGCATTGAGCTCAGAATCCGCCGGAAGACGGGCCAAGGACCCAGCAACGTGTCAGTGTGGATGGCCTGCATATCGTCCACAGTGAGCGTTCCCGCAGGAGCGGAGTCCAGCAAGTGCCGGATGCGTGCGGCACGATGGGCGGGCGCGAACTCCATGGCTACGGTGTCTCCGCCTCCGGCCGCGCGGTCGTTGGCGCTCACGGCGAACCGCTGGACCTCGGTGCGGGGCAACGCTGCGTAGTGCCCGTCCCAGGCGTGACGCGCTGAAGGCGCCGGTGCGGGCAAACGGCGGTTTGCGGGATTGCGCTGTGGGACCAGTCCGGCAACGAAATGCCTCACCGCACCGGAGGAATCCGCGGCCACCACGCTGTTGACGGGCTCCACCCAGCCATCGAAGGCAGCTTCAACGTCGACGACGCTCCGGCTCCGAAGCAGCGGCAGGAGGGCCTCGAACCCCAACCGCCCCTCAACGCGCGCCGGAAAGCGCAAACTCAGTGCGCCGCCGTCGGGCGTTTCAGAGATCACCGGGCCTCGGGCAGTCTCGATGATCTCGACAATGACGGCGTCGCCGCCGCGGACCCTGATGGTCTCGGAACCCACGACGGCGGTTTCCCAGCCTTCCGGGCCGCGGGCCTCGATGTGTTCGCCGTCGGCGTCCCGGATCCGGCGGAGTTCCTCCACGAAGAGGTCCTGGTAATCTGCCATGGCGTTGGTGACGGCCCAAGCAGCGTGGCCGGTGTGGGCGAAGTGCGGCAAGCCCGGGACGCCGGGGAACGCGAAGCCCACGACGTCGAATTCCGGGCACGCGAGCCGCACCTGCTGGTACACGCCGGGCAGCTCCATGAGGCGGTGGGGGTCTCCGGCGATCAACGGCTGCCCGCTCGCCGTCGTGGAACCGTGGGCGGCCCAGGCGTTGCTTCCGGACCAGACCGGGGCTTCGATGCTGAACAGGTCGACGGCATTTTCACCGAGGGTCCGGGCGACGTGGGCGCGGAACATCTTGTTGGGGAACGTCGAGAAGAGGATATGGTGCACCAGGAAGACGCCGAGTGGGGTCCACGGTAGCCAGGGTTCCGGGGTGCAGTCGGCTTCATCGAACTCCGGGCCGCCGCGGAGCCCGTCGTCCAGGGCCTGGTTGATGCCGGCCACGTACTGGGCACACCAGCGCCGGGTCGGGTGCGGGAGCTTGTCGAAGCAGCGACGTGCCGTGTCATTGAGCCGGGCCTGCCGGACAAAACGGTCCCAGGCCACGGCGTCGGGACCTAGCACTTCCGCGGTGCGACCTTCCGACCGCCAGCGTTCCAGCTCGATCTGCCATGAGCGGTCCGCCGCTGCGTTACGGCCTTGGTGGAAAGCGAGTTCATCCGCCGATTCAGCCCAGAGATGCGGAATGCCCCAGTTGTCCCGGTAGCTCCCGGGACCACCTGGCGGGGCGGAAGGTGGCGTCATGTTCTCTGGCTGCTCTCTGGCTTAGGTTAGGCTTACTTAAGTTCAAGATAGGTGGCATCGGCTGCCCGCACAAATTGTGGCCGTTCGTGAAGGGGTGCTGGTTGAAGCGCAATTGGGAAGGCGTAGTGCTCAAGGTCATGGGTGCCAAGGATTTCACCTTGGAGGTCACCGGCCGGGAAGAGATCACGCCGGATTTCCTCCGTGTGCACGTCCGCGACGGCGGACTCCTGAAAGCCAGCGGCCTGCACCCCACCATGTGGATCCGGCTGTGGTTCGACGACTCCGGCAAGGCCCATCAGCGCGCCTACACCCTGGTGGACACGGATCCGGCCGCCGGCACGTTCAGCATGGACTTCGCAATGCACGGCGGGGTGGCGGCTGACTGGGCACGCACTGCCCAAGCCGGCGACACCATCGACGCCACCGTCCAAGGCAGCTCGTTCAGCTTTCCGCAGCCCGCGCCGCGCCGCATTTGGGTAGTGGGTGACCCTGCGTCCATTCCCGCCATCAACTCACTGCTGGACGCGCGGGGAGAGGCGCCAGTCACCGCCTGGCTTGAATACCAGCACGACGCCGATCCCTCCCTTGAGGTGCGGGCGTCGGCTTCCGATGTGGTCACCTGGATTCCGCGCAAACGCGACGGGGCTGCCCTGGTTGAGGAGGTGTGCGGTTCGCTGACGTCCGGTTCCGTGGCCGTGGCGGAGGACTTCTTCTGGATCGCGTGCGAAGCGTCAAGTACCCGGGCAATCGTCAAGCATTTGCGGAAGGGCTTGGGCGTGGACAAGCATCGGATTGATGCGTTGGGCTACTGGCGGGCCTAGGTCCTTACTCGCGCCAGTTCAGGAAGCCCTTTTTGCCTTCCGGAGGGGTGAGCACTACGTCCCGGCCATACTTCTTCTTCGCGTCGGCTCCGAAGAACGCATCCGGGACTATGCGGACTGCCTTGGCCACTTTACCGTCCTTCAGGAACACGAACAGCGCCGGTGATGCGGTGTACCGGTTCTCCTTGGTGAGGGGTTCGCCGAAGGCGTTCTCGATGTCCTTCGCCGGCGTTCCCGACAGGACAAACCCGGCCTGGTCCCACTCGAAGTCCGTGGCATCGGCCAGCTTCAAGGCAGTGCCATTGGTGGCGGAATCGAGCACTTTGCTGTTGAGTGACTCGTTCGATTCGGGCATAACGGTTCCTCCCAGGGAACAAGCGGCAAGAGTGAAGGCCAAGGCCAAGGCCAAGGTGAGCAGGCAGGCGAGAGTGACGCGGCCTGCGGAAGTCCGCAACCGCCGTCGGGCTTGTTGTTGGTGCGGGACGCTCACGAGGTTGTCCTCGACTCGTCGTTGAAGTCCGGGTCCTTGCCCGGGGCCGGTTCGGCGTTGTTCGCATCGCCCGTTTGGTCCATGGAAACTTCGTTGGACGGGTGCGGCAAGAGGTCCGGCCCCACCACCACGGTATCGCCGTTGTTCACGGCTTTCTCAATCAAATCGGCAAGCTCCTCAGCGCTGGCGTCCGGGTGGGCGATAGCCACGTTGCGGCCTACTTCATTGTTGTACAAATCCATGGCTTCGCGGGGAGCCGGGTTTCCGGGCAGCTGTTCGTGTGCCGTGGCGTAGTCCTCAGCCCATTCAGCGCCGAACTCCTTGACCATCAGGGCGTTCCAGTACGCGTGCCGGAAGGCGTCATTCTGGTCATCGTTCTGGTCGGCGCTGGGGAAGCGCTCATCCGCAACACTGAACGCGTCATCGTGGATGCCCTTGAAAGCGTTCATCTCGAATGGCCCGAGGCCGTTCAGCAGTTCTGCTTCCTTTTCGGTGACCACCCTTTGGTCAACCACAAAGCGCAGCGGGTCCCAGTCGCCGGGCCAATTGGTGGTCTTGGCGTCACTGACCTGGTACTGCTCCAGTATTTCCTGGGGCGACGGACGATGGTCATCCGTGGCAGCTACGGTTCCCGCCTTGACGGTCGGTAAAGTCCCAGGACCCTTGCCGGCGGAGCCAGGTGCGCCATCCGTGGATGCGGCAGATTGCTCGTCTGCATTGGCCAGCACTGACCGGGAGGCCTCGTCCATCTGCCGCGAGGTCCTCTCCAGCAGTGGTCGAAGGCTGCCCTGCCATTCAGCCGCGAAACGCTCTGAGTCATTGCCGCGCCAATGACCATTACGGGTGATGAGAGAGTCAAGCTCCCGGGCCCGGCCGGACAGCGCCAGGGCGCCGCTGGCCAGGGACTTTGAGAGTGCTTTGAGCTGGTCGACGTCGGCGCCGTAGAAAGGCATGTTTCCCCCTGTGGTTTCCAGTTCATGGTCAGCCATCTCTTCCCACGGAAACAATGGGTAGCGGTGCCCATGTGGAAATCTCCGTCCGGTGCTGCGCGCCGCCGTTTGCTGCGCGCCGCCGTCGTTCGTTATCGCATAAAACGGGTAGGTTGTGACGTTTGCCGCGCGAACCGCGTTTCAGTAGCCAGTTCTAACTCATTTGTGATATTTCTTGGGTATGACTCAACCTACCGCAGAACACGTCGGCCTCCTGCTCCGCAATGCACGTGGAGAAAAGGGCTGGACGCAGGGGCAGTTGGCTACTGAGCTGGGAACCAGCCAAAGCGCAATCGCCCGGATGGAGCAAGGTAAACAGAACCTGAGCCTCCGGATGATCGAACGCCTCGAGGCGATCTTCGGCCGTTCCATCGTTAAAGTAGGCAAACCGCAGATGACCCACCTGCGGGTGGAAGGCGGCCGGACGCTTTCGGGCGAAGTGGATGTCAACAGCAGCAAGAACGCCGGAGTGGCCCTGCTGTGCGCCAGCCTCATCAACCGCGGCACCACCACCCTGCGCCGTTTGGCACGGATCGAAGAGGTCAACCGGATTGTTGAAGTCCTGACATCCATCGGCGTGGAATGCACTTGGCTCAATGGCAGCGATCTGCGCATTCGCCGGCCCGAGGTCCTGGATCTTGAATCGATGGATGTCGACGCCGCCCGCCGTACCCGCAGCGTCATCATGCTGCTCGGACCGCTCCTGGATGAGACCAGCGAATACCTGCTGCCGTACGCCGGTGGATGCGACCTCGGCACCCGAACCGTTGAACCCCACATGCAGGCGCTGCGCGAGTTCGGCCTGACCGTTGAAGCAAAATCCGGATTCTATTCCGTGGCAGCTCCTCCGGCCGACGGACACCACCGCTCCTTCGTCCTGACCGAACGCGGCGACACGGTCACGGAAAACGCCATCATGGCCGCTGCCCACCGTGAAGGCACCACGGTGATCCGCAACGCCAGCCCGAACTACATGGTCCAGGACCTCTGCTTCTACCTGGAGGGCTTGGGTGTTGATATCCAGGGCGTCGGGACCACTACGCTGAAGATCACCGGCCGGCCGGCAATCGACGTGGACATCGAGTACTTCCCGTCCGAGGACCCCATCGAGGCCATGAGCCTGATCACCGCCGGCATCGTGACCAACTCCGAGGTCACCATCCGCCGCGTCCCCATTGAATTCATGGAGATCGAACTGGCCACCCTTGAGCAGATGGGCCAGAAACTGGAGGTCTCCGGTGAATACATGGCCCGCAACGGCCGCACCCGGTTGGTGGATGTGACCACCAAGCCTTCGGAGCTCCATGCCCCGCAGGACAAGATCCACCCGATGCCGTTCCCCGGTCTCAACATCGACAACCTGCCCTTCTTCGCCGTCATCGCCGGCAATGCCGAGGGCCAGACCATGATCCACGACTGGGTCTACGAGAACCGTGCCATTTACCTGACGGAACTGAACAAGCTCGGCGCCCAGGTGCAGCTCCTGGACCCGCACAGGATCTACGTCAACGGACCTACCAAGTGGCGTGCCGCCGAGGTCGGTTGCCCGCCTGCCCTGCGCCCCGCCGCCTGCCTGTTGCTGGCGATGCTGGCGGCCCGGGGCACCTCGGAGCTGCGCAACATCTACGTGATTGAGCGCGGCTATGAGGACTTGGCCGAGCGCCTGAACACCATCGGCGCAAAGGTCGAGTACTTCCAGGACTGATCTTCGGGGAATTCTGCTGGATCACCAGTGTGAGACATAGGAGGCAGGCCTGAGTGAAGGGCTTGCCTCCTCCTTCTCCACGTGATGATCCAGCAGAAAACTTAGGGACAGGGCCGGGTGTGTGGACGTCCCCTCGCAAGAAACCCATGAATCTGTGCCATGACATCGTCCGGGGAATTCCAGATCTGCTCGGGAGCAAAGCTCAGGATGTTGAAACCCCTTGCCTGCGCCGCGTTCAACCTGGCCATGTCCTTCCGCCACGCGTCCCTTGAACTGTGGAATTGATAGCCATTGACCTCCACGATCAGCCAGTCATCAATAAGGGTGTCCACCCGGCCCACGCCGGAGATACGGACTTGGCGTCTGAATGAGAGACCCTCTGATTCGAAGAGCAGACGGGCGCTGATCTCCGGAACGGACTCGGATAAACCATCGGCCATCCGGAGTCGTTTCCTCGCATTCCCGAAGTAGTTGGCCCGCAGCTCGCCCTCCAGGACGTCTCGCGAAACTCCGCGGTTTTTCATCGCGGACTGGGCCACGGCGATAGCGTCGACCTCCGGTAGGCACGTAAGAGCGTGAATGACAGTGTCTTCCAGGGATGCGACCGGCATATGGGACTCCGGGCCGAGCCTTGGACCGCCGTGCCGGATAAACCCCCGGCCTCTGTTGTGCTTGGTGGCCAAGTGAACTCTTCCCGGTTTGTCCTTAATCCAGAGGCCATAGCGGACGGCAGCGCTTGCGCACGTCAGAAGTCCGTTGTTCTTGAGGGCGAAGACAAACTCCGAATCTGCGGATGGCAAAGCCCATATGCCGTGCCGTGGTTGATAGGCTCCCTCGAGCTTCTTCAGGTCCGCCGGGGTGTGCCCGTGGGCCCTGAGAAGACCCACCTTGGCCACGCCACCTACTGATGACAGGAATTCGAACGCGTTCATGCATTCAGTCAGCCACGGGCTGGTGCCTTCCCAATCCGGAAACTTCGCGTATGTGGACAATTCTGCCGGATCATCGGCCTTGGCCCGCTTGCGTGACCCCGCTAATCCGCGGGTCGGCTCCGCTGCCAGTGGCGATGATCCAGCAGAATCCATTGCCGCAGCCCGCACCACACGCTCCACCCTGTGTTCTGGAAAGCCACTCGTGACGCAGAATGGAGCATGCGGACTTTCGGGGTGGAGGAAGAACTGCTCATTGTGGATCCGGTGACGGGCGCGCCCCTTGCCCTCGCGGATGCGCTTCTGGCTGGCCATGACGAGCCCGCGACGGCGACCGGCCTCAGCCCGGAGCTCAAGCTGGAACAAATCGAAACGCAAACACGCCCGTGTCACAGTTACGCCGACATCCTCCAGCAGATCCGCTGCGGCCGTGCGATGGCCGACCAAGCCGCACGGCAGCACGGCGCAAGGGTTGCTGCGATCGCGACCTCTCCGCTGGCCTCGAACACCCACACCACCCCGGACCCGCGCTACGCCGCCATGCTGGACCACTTCGGGATCATCGCTACCGAGCAGCTGACCTGCGGATTCCACGTGCACACGTCCGTGGAATCACCCGAAGAAGGCGTAGTGGTGCTGGACCATATCCGGGACAAGCTAGCCGTCCTCACGGCGCTCTCCGCGAATTCCCCCTACTGGCGCGGACTTCCCACGGGCTTTGACAGCTACCGCACGCAGGCGTGGAACCGGTGGCCGACGTCTGGTCCGTCCTCCCTTTTCGGATCGCTGACCGCCTATCGACGCGTGGTGCAGCGCTTGCTTGATACCGGGGTCATCCTGGATGAGGGCATGGTCTACTTCGACGCCAGGATTTCCAGAAACCACCCAACGGTGGAGGTCCGGGTGGCCGACGTCTGCCTACGGGCCGAGGACGCGGCGCTGATCGCTGTGCTGGTGCGGGCGCTGGTGGAGACGGCGTCGTTGGAAATGCTCGACGGCGTTGACCCCACCCCGGTGCCGACCGCCCTGCTGCGGATGGCGGGTTGGCGGGCCAGCAATTCCGGGCTGCGCGGAGACCTCCTGGACTTCGGCGATTTCCGGCCCCAGCCTGCGGCGGACGTGGTGTGGGCTTTGGTCGATTACCTAAGCCCCGTCTTGGATGACCAGGGTGAATTGACGCTCGTCAAGTCCGGTATTGCGGAGATCTTGGAGCGCGGCAACGGCGCACTCGAGCAGCGGGATGCTGCGGCACGATACAGCGGGAGGCACCGCGACGGGGCCACTCCGCCCGGAAGTCCTCCTGACGAAGAAACCCTTGCGGCCGTCGTTGCGCATGCTGCGAAAGTGACTGTGCGTGGCAGCGCTCCGGCCGGGCCCAAGGACCCCTCTCCCATGATGACAAGGGTGCGGCGGCCCTAGTCGTCCTTCTGTTCAGCGTCCGCAGGGTCTTCAGCCCAGGTCATCAGATATGTGCCCACGGCCCCTTCAGTGAGATAGAAGACGAAGGGCGGAATGTCTTTGGCCGTTGCAAGGACCACTCCGGAAACAGCGGCCACCCCGGCCGCCGTGATGCCCACCCATCGTTTGGCGGGGGACTTCAGGAGGCTGCCTCCCAGTGCCGCGAGACCCGCCACGTGCAGCCAGGAGTAACCGAGGAACGGTGCGTTGGATCCCCGGAATGAAGCGAAACGCTCGAGGTCCGACGCGCGGCGGCTCAGGCTGTAGATGAAAAGCGGAGCTCCTGCGAGCAAGGCCGTAGCAGCCGTGGAAGCCCACGTTTTGGAGGCGCCGGGACGTTGCGCGCCGGCAAAGGCCGCGATGCCGAGCGGCACCGCGGCTGTTCCCGCAGCGGCCAAATGATGTCCGATGATCCAGCCCCGTTCACCGTGGACGAGCAGCCGCAAACGCTCGGCCGGATCCAGCGTGGTGTACACGCGTGGCACCGGAGAAATCCCCACAAGCCACACCACCGAACCCGCAACGATGACAGCCCCCGCCCGGCGGTATGGATGCCTCATGCCAGCAAGGTTAGACCTGTTTGAGGGCCTTCTCCAGATCCAGGATGAGGTCGTCCACGTCCTCGAGACCCACGGACAAACGGACCACGCCGTCGGACAATCCGATGGCCGCACGCCCCTCCGGACCCATGGCCCGGTGCGTGGTGGTGGCCGGGTGGGTGATGAGGGACTTGGAGTCGCCCAGGTTGTTGGAGATGTCGATGACGCCCAGGCCATCGAGCAGCGCGAACGCAGCTTCCTTGGCGCTGCGCCCACCGGAGGGGGAGAGCTCGAACGTCAGCACGGTGCCGCCGGCCTTCATCTGCTTGGTGGCGAGCTCGTACTGCGGGTGCGACAACAGCCACGGGTATTTGACCCAGCTGATGGCCGGCTGCTGTTCAAGCCATTCGGCGATCTTCAGGGCCGACGCCGAGCTGTGGTTCACGCGCAGCCCTATGGTCTCAAGGCCCTTGGTAAGCACCCAGGCATTGAAGGAGGACAGCGAGGGGCCGGTGTGGCGCATGAGCTGCTTGACCGGGCCGTCGATGTATTCCTTGGTGCCCAGGATGGCGCCACCCATGACGCGTCCCTGGCCATCGATGTGCTTGGTGCCCGAGTAGACAATGACGTCGGCGCCCAGGTCGCCGCAGCGCTGCAGCAGGGGAGTGGCAAAGACGTTGTCGACGACGACGGTCGCCCCGGCGGCATGCGCCAGTTCGCTGACGGCCGCGATGTCGACGATCTCCTGCATCGGGTTGGACGGGGATTCGAAGAAGACGGCGGTGGTCGGCTCGGAGAGGGCCTCGCGCCACTGCTCCAAGTCCGGTCCGTCGACAAAGACGGTCTCCACGCCCCACCGCGGCAGGATCTCATTGAGGATCACGAAGCACGAACCAAAGAGGGAACGGGCGGCAACCACGCGGTCGCCGGCAGCCAGCAGGGCACCCAAGGCGGTGAACACTGCGGACATGCCGGACGCCGTCGCAAAGCACGCCTCGGTTCCTTCAAGCAGACGGAGCCGCTCCTGGAAGGTGGCCACGCTCGGGTTGCCGTAGCGGGAGTAGACGAAGCGTTCGTCCTCGCCGGTGAAGGCGCGTTCCGCAGCGGCAGCGGATTCGTACACGAAGCCGGAGTTGAGGAAAACGGGCTCGGCCGTTTCCTGGAAGTTGGTACGGTCAAGTCCACCGCGGACGGCCTGGGTGTCAGGGCTCCAGCCGGCGGCGTCAGGATTGAATGTCACTTTTAGTCGTTCCCCAAGTTGGTAGGCAGGCCGCGGTTCTTCCAGCCGTTTACAGTACGTTCGCCATAACGGTCCGGCTCACCCTCAAAGCCTTCCAGCACGTTGTAGGCGGTGAATCCGGCCTGCGTGGCGGCGATGGCGGCGGCGATTGAGCGCTGGCCCGAGCGGCAGAGGAACACCAGCTCCACGCCGTCGGCTTCGGGAGCCTGCTGCTGCAGCTCCTCGATGAAACGTGAGTTCGGGATGCCACCGGCGAGGTTCCACTGGATGAACAAGGGATCGTTCTCGGTGGCCTTGGTGTCGGGGATGCCGATGTGGGCCCATTCGCCCTCAGTGCGGACGTCCACCAGGATGGCGCCTTGTTCAAGTTTGGCCCACGCGTCGTGCGGGCTCAGGTCACCTGCGTAGCTCATGCGTGGCCCTCGTATGATTCTTCGTAGTTTTCCAACTCGTCCACGGCGCTTGCTACTGCGGCGTCGGAACTGGCGACGGCGGCAGGCAGGATCACGGCCTGGGCGACGATCACGTCGGTGCCGTTGAAGGTTGCTGCGGGATTGCCGTGCAGGACGTAGCCCTCGGCCAAGGCATTGCTGATGCGTTCGCAGAATTCACGGGTGTCGGGACCGGTGATCAGGCGATACGCGAGTTTTTCTTCAGTGGGTTCAGGCATTCGTGGTGCTCCTCAGTCACGCTTGCAGTTCGAAGTGTCGAATAAGCCGAGTAGTCACCTGAGGCACCCCGCCGCGGGAGAGGGTTGCCGACCAGCAAGTCAGGGCTTAACGCTGGTGCTCATTACTCAAGAAAAACGTAACATCCAAGGCGCCGTCGCCGCATTTGGGGACAGCGCCGCCGTCGTCATGTTGCGTAACCGGTCCCTGGGCGGGCCGCTGAAGTCAGGCCCCAAATGTGACCTCCCGGGAGCATAATTGACGCAGTACGACCCCCTGTAACTTCGTGTGAAATCAGGTCGCGGTGAGCGGACAGAGCAGTTCTACACTCAAGCCCATGCTTCATTTTGGATGGTTCGTGGGCCACGGTTTCGGGGTCCAAGGTTGGGGGACTCCCGGCTACAGCCTGGGCTATGACTGGAAGAAGCCTGCCCTCTACCAGGAGGCTGTCCGGGCCTTTGAGCGATCCGGGCTGGACCTGTTCATCATCGAGGATTCCCTGACTGTCCCGGATACCTACGGTGGCACAGCCGAGGTCTCCCTGGCCCATGCCTCCTTTGCGCCCAAGCACGATCCCCTGGCGCTGGTTCCGTATCTGCTGTCTGCCACGGAACACCTCGGAATTGTGCCGACCGTCAGCGCCTCCTTCTACCCACCGTTCACCGCGGCCCGGCTGCTGGCGACGCTGCAGCATTTTTCGGAGGGCCAACTCGGCTGGAACGTGGTCACCTCGGGCAGCGACCTCGCAGCACAGAACTACGGCCTGGACCAGCAAATCGAACACGACCTCCGGTATGAGAAGGCGGAGGAATTCGTCGACGTCGTCAGGCGGCTTTGGCGGAGTTGGGAACCTGGCGCCGTGCTTGAGGATGTGGACGCCGGGAGGTTCGCCGACCACACCAAGGTCCACCCCATCAACCATCAAGGCGAGTTCTTCAAAGTCCGGGGTCCGTTGAACACAGCGCCTTTGCCCGAGGAGCCTGTCCTGGTTCAGGCCGGGGCTTCACCACGAGGCAAGGCGTTCGCCGGCGGCCACGCGGATGTTGCCATTGCCTTGGCCCGCGGGGTTGACGGTATGAAGTCATACCGCGATTCCATCCGCGCCGAGGCCGCGAAGGCCGGCAGGAACCCCGACGACGTGAAGGTACTTTTCGTGCTGAAGCCCACCGTGGTGGGCTCCACCGCGGAGGCAGAGGAGCTGCGTGCCCAGCGTCGGGAGCTGACCCAGCGCGACATCGACAGCCAGCTCAATTCCATCTCCTACCTCTCCGTTATCGACTTCAAGCAGTTCGACCTGGATCAGCCCCTTCCCGAGCTCAGCACCAACAGCAACCAAGGCACGCTGGAGCATTTTGCCAAGGCCGCCCCTCCCGGATCCACCTTGCGCGAGATCCTGCAGGCACGCAGCGGCGGTGCGGGAGACTCGATCATCGGCACAGCGGGAGAAATTGCCGACTACCTCGAGGAAACAGGCTCGGCTGTGGGCGGAGATGGGTTTCTGTTCTCCGGCTTCGTCGATCCCGTGACAGTCCATGGCGTTCTGGACAAACTCACGCCTGAACTGCGGCGCCGCGGCCTGTTGAGGACGAGCTACGGCAACGGTGGTTTCCGGCAGAATCTCTTGGATTTCTAGTGGCAACCTTCAGCATCGGGACGGGCCCTGTTTCGGCGTTCATCGCCGCGAAGGTGGCTGCTGACCCAACGTTTCACGTGGAACTCAACCAAGATACGTTGAATTTGCTCCGGCGATCCCGGGAAGTCGTGGAAAAGACTGCCGCGTCCGGCCAGCGGGTTTACGGGCTGAACACCTTGCTCGGATCCGGTCGGGACACCGACGTGGAGGAGAAGTCGCTGCTGGCTTATCAAGTACAGGTGGTCCGGTATCACAACAGTGGGGTTGGCCCGTACTTGGACCGGACTGCCGCCCGCTCAGTGATCCTGGCCCGCCTCATAGGCTTCAGTCGGGGCGGCTCCGGCGTCCGTCCGGAAACCGCCGCCTTCTATGCTGAACTGCTCAACCGCGGCGTCTTTCCTGCCATCCCGGGCGAGGGCTCGGTGGGCTCGTCCGACCTGACCCAACTGGCCGCCGTCGCCGCTGTTGCCTTGGGGGAGGGCGAAGCGTTCGACGCCTCCGGCCTGCTGGTTCCTGGCGCCAAAGCGCTCGCCGACGCAGGCCTTCAACCCCTCCAGCCCGCTGCCGGTGAGGCCCTGGCCCTGGTGAGCGCGAACGCGTTCTCCGTTGGCGCCGGAACCCTCGCCTTGGTGCGCCTGCGGCACCTGGCACGGTTGGCCGACGTCGCGCTTTCACTTTCGCTGGAGACCATCGCAAGGTACGACGGCGGCGGGAACCTCAGTCCCTTTTCGCCGGCCATCCAGGCGGCCAAGGCAGTGGACGGGCAGGGCGACTCGGCGGCCGCTGTCCGCGGCCTGTTGAGCGGGGGATGGTTGGAGGATGTCCGGCCGGAAGTGTCGGTGCAGGACGCGTTGTCGTTCCGTGCCGCGCCGCAAACCCACGGCGCGTTCCGGTCTCTGGTGTCGCAACTGCGGTCGGCCCTCGAAGTGGAACTGAATGGCCGGGGAGATAACCCGTTGGTTGATGTGGCGTCCGGTGCGATGGTGTCCGGCGGGAACTTCCAACCGATGCAGCTGGCCTTGTCTTTTGAAGGGCTTCGGCTGGCCTTGGCGCACGTGGGCATTTCCAGCGAACGACGCATCGCCAAGCTGTATCCACCGCAGCGGGCCATCCGGGCCCGACACCTGGCAGCGGCATCCTCCGAGCCGGGATCGGCGTCGGCATTGATCCAGGAGGAGCTGCCCGGGCTTCTCTGGTATTCCGCGGCGGGACTGTTGGCCGAGCTCAAATTCCTGGCGGCCCCGGCGACCTTGGGTGCTCCCACCCTCTCGGCCGACGTCGAGGACCACTCCACGTTGGCGCCACTGGCCCTGCAGCAACTGGAGAAGTCCATTGATGCGGCCGAGAAGCTCCTCGCGATCGAGGCCCTGACGGCGTCGTACCTTTTGCTCGAAGCGGAAGCGGCGCAGCCTCTGGGAAACGGGACAGGGCTGGTGGTCGGCAGGTTGGCCGACGTGTTGGCGGACCGGCCGTCGGCGCCGGAGCTGGTGGAGCGGGCACGGACGATCCTGCGGGAAGCCGTGGACCAACTATTTCCTGAAACTGAGGAGGAGACGTCATGAGTACGGCTACCCGCAAACATGGGCTGCACGCCATGCCCGCGGCTCTTGATGGGCTCGATGCGTCGGTTTTGGACAAGGTTGGCAACACTCCGCTGGTGAAGTTGGAGGCGCTAAGCCGCGGGCTGGGCAGTTCCATCCATATCAAGCTGGAGTCCGAGAACCCCGGAGGCTCCATCAAGGACCGCACGGCATTGAGCATGGTGCGGGCGGCTGAGCGTTCGGGGGAGCTGCAGCCCGGTGCCACGATCGTTGAGAGTACGTCCGGCAATACCGGTATCGGGCTGGCACTGATCGGACACCTCACGGGCCATCCGGTCGTGGTGGTCACGGGAGACACGATTTCCCAGGAGAAACTTGCTGCCCTCCACAACTACGGCGCCCGGGTGATCCTGACGGATTGGAACGCCCCCTCCGAGTCCCCGGAGAACGCCCGAGCCGTGGCGGCCCGGATTACCGAGGAGACTCCGGGAGCATGGCGGCCCATGCAGTTCGACAACCCGGCCAATCCGCTGGCCCATTATGAGACGACCGGGCCGGAGATCTGGGAACAGACCGGCGGCCTCGTGACGCACTTTGTGGCCGGGATCGGTACGGGCGGGACCATCAGCGGAAACGGGCGGTACCTGAAGGAACAGGTTGCGGCTGCACGGCCCGGCGGTCATCTGGAAGTCGTGGGCGCGGACCCCTACGGTTCCGCCTACAGCGGCGGGCACCCCGGGGAGATCCTGGTCGATGGGGTGGGGAACTCGTGGCCGCAGGCAGAGTGGCCCAAAATCTTCGACCGCTCCATAGTCGATCGCTTCCTCCGGATTCCCAACGACGAGGTCTACTCCACCGTCCACCGGCTCCTCGATGAGGAAGGGCTGGCCCTGGGGCCGTCGTCCGGGCTCGCCGTGGCGGCGGCGATACGGGTGGCCCGCGCAGCGCCTCACGGCTCGGTCGTGGTGGCAATAGCCCCCGACGCCGGCACGAATTACATGAGCAAGGCTTTCAACCCCGTGTGGCTGGCTGAGAACGGCATCCGCCTCTCCGCCGACATCCCGGACGCCCGGGACTAGCAACCCTCGCTCACATCCCTCCCGTTTGGGGCGGTCGCTCGCTCACATCCCTCCCGTTTGGGGCGATCCCTCGCTCACTTGGTGGCCCCGCTGCAGGGTGGGTTAGGCTCCAACCATGCCCGAACAGGAAACGAAACCCCGGCTCGCCGGTTACCTCGATAAGCAGCAACCCGACCTTTACGCAACGCTCAGTCACTATTCACAGCAACTGGTTGACGAGGCTGACCGGCTTGGCATCTCACGCCAGACCCTGGAACTCATCAATTACCTGTGCTCACAGATCAACGGCTGCGCGTTTTGCCTGGACCTGCATCATCGGCGGGCGCTGAAGTACGGGGAAACTGAACAACGGTTGTCCTTGGTTGCCGTCTACAAGGAAGTGCAGCTCTTCGAGCCCGCCGAAGTCGTAGCCATGCAGATTGCCGAGCAGATTACCCGGATGAGCACGTCCCGGCCCAGTCCTGAACTCTTTGCCCAAGCCCGCCAGCACTACAGCGACGAGCAGATCAGTGTCATCTGCATGGCCGCGATCGGCATCAACGCCTTCAACCGCCTGTCGATTCTGAGTGAGCACCCGGTCAGGGCGGGCAAGAAGTAGCCAGCGCCACCTTGCCCGCCTACCAAACCGGGAGGCCGCGGCAGGTGAGCCTGTGCAGGCGAGGTGAGGGCCGGCGTCGTGCTTTCATCAAACCGGCGAGCCCAAGCGGGCCGCCACCACCCGCTTCCACAACCAATCAGCCCTTGGTCAACCGGAATAGGTTGGCCAAGGGCTGATCTGTCTCCAAAGAGGGTCAGGAAGCCACGGAGCTAAGCGTCCAGGGCCTTCTTGAGTGAGCGTCGGCGTCCGTACTTGAAGTAGAAGAACGCGTAGCAGGCGCCCACAAATGGAATTCCAAACAAAAGGGCGGCTACTTGGTTGGGATCGAAGGCAATGCCGATGAGGGACACCACGCACAGGGCGAACGCGAGGATCGGCACCAGCGGGAAGAGTGGCGCCTTGTACGGCAGCGTGTTGACGTCGCCGCCGTTCCTGACGAACGTCCGCCGGTAAATGAAGTGTGAAGCCACAATCGACATCCATACGCCAACCGTCGCGAAGCCAGCCACCGAGACCAGCACCAGGTAGACCGTAGCCGGCGCCACAACGCTGCTGATGAGTGAAGCCAGCCCTCCGAGCATGCTCACGCAGAGGGCAACCAAGGGAATGCCGCGCTTGGTGAGCTTCTTGAAGACCTGCGGGGCGTGGCCTTCGTCGGCCAGCGAAAACAGCATGCGGGCACAGGAGAACAGGCCGCAGTTGCCCGCAGAGAGCAGGGCCGTGATGATCACGAAGTTCATGATGTCAGCCGCATAGGGGATGCCAAGCATGGAGAACACAGTGACGAACGGGCTCTCATCCACGCTGACCTTTTCATACGGGATGGTGGCCGCGATGACCGTGATGGCACCGACGAAGAAGATCATGAGGCGGATCACCGTGGTGCGCATGGCCTTGGGGATGGTGGCGCCGGGGTTGGCGGTCTCACCCGCCGCAACGCCGATCAGCTCGGAACCGGAGAAGGCGTAGAACACGGCCAGGCAGGTGACAAAAACCCCGGTGAAGCCGTTCGGGAAGAGCCCGTCAGTGGTGCTGAAGTTCGATCCGAAGGAGGGATAGTCGCCCGCGGCGAGGGGGTGGAAGCCGGCAAGCGCGGCGCCGCCCAGGATGATCAGGCCGACGACGGCGGCGACCTTGATGAGCGCGAACCAGAACTCCGATTCACCGAAGACACGCGATGAGATGGCGTTCAACGTGAAGAGGACGGTGGCGAACACGAAGCACCAGATCCAGACGTCGACGCCGGGGAACCAGCGCTGCATCAGGAGGCCTGCTGCCGTGAATTCGGAACCCAGGGCCACGGCCCAGCAGAGCCAGTACAGCCAGGCGGTGGCAAAGCCCGTGGCCGGTCCAATGGTCCGGGCCGCATAGATGTGGAACGCGCCTGAGACGGGGAACGCAACAGCGAGTTCCCCGAGGCAAGCCATGACGAGATAAACCACGACGGCGCCAATAAGGAAGGCGAGTACCGCACCCAAGGGGCCGGCGGTGGCGATGGTGTAGCCGGAACTGACGAAAAGGCCTGAACCGATGACGCCGCCCATGGCGATCATGACCAAGTGCCGGGCCTCCATGGACCGGCGAAGTCCTGATGATGAAGCGGCAGTCGCGGACTGCGCTTCGGTTGCCGATGCATCGGCTTTTGTGGGGGAGCTGAGTCCCATATTCCCTCCGGGAAGTTAGCCAGCAAAGTCTGAAGGAAGTGCCAGTCGGACGTGATCCAACTAACACGAGAACAAGATTCATCACATGGCGAATGACCATTTCAAGGAGGATAAGAAATGCGATTCAACGCACAACAAGGTCATGGCCGAGGCCAAGAGTTTCTTATCATTGAGTCATGCGAGCAATTACTCTACTTGTGACCTGCTAGGTTCCAAGCGGAGCAAATGTGCCAAGCGCCTGAGGCGGGACCCTATTCGATACCCGCGAACAGTTCGTTCAGTTCGGCTGTGAGCTGCTTTCGAATAGCGGGCGTGCCCACTTCCTGGCCGTTGATGTGGTTCACGGGCGCGATCAAGCGGATGCTCGAAATAAGCCAGACAGCGTCGGCATCGAACAGGTCCTGCGGCTCCAGCGGCCCGTAGCCCAATTCCCAGCCCGCCGCCTTGGCCGCGGCGAACAGGGCACCCTGCGAGGTGCCCGGGAGGATCCCGCTGTCGAGCTGCGGCGTGATGAGGCGACGAACAGTCCTGACGGAACCGTCGCCGTCGTCGACTGTTTCAAGGTGCGCCAGCAACACAGTGGACGTTGGCCCCTCCAGGACGCGGCCGTCGGTCGAGGTGAAGATCGCGTCATCTGCGCCCTGCTTGTGCGCGTAGCGCAGCGCCGCCATGTTGACGGCGTAGGACAGCGTCTTGGCGCCAAGCAAGAGCCAGGGCGCGCGCTCGCCGGCTTCGGTATCGAAACCGCGGTCCAAAAGCACGACGTCGATACCCGTCTCCCGCTGCCGGCGGCTGCCCGCGGGTGAGGGCGACGCCTGCACCCAGCAGGTTGGGCTCGCAGCACCTTCAACACCTCGGGTGACGAGCAGCTTGACCACCACTTCGTCTTCCTCGGGTGTAGGCGCGGGGTGGACTTCGCGGAATTCCGTGATGGCGGTGTCGATTGCCCTTCGCCACGCGTCCTGTGAGGGCAGGGTCAGGTCCAGTGCTGCCGCGGAACCGGCCAGGCGGTTGAGGTGCGCCTGGACCTTCCGTGGGCGGCCCTGAACGGCCAGGAGCGACTCGAACACGCCATCACCCCGGGTAGCTCCCAAGTCCGTGGCCATGAGCTGCGGCTGGCTGGAGTCGGCAATACGGCCGTTTTCGAAGGCGGGGTCCAGGAAAACGAGGACCGTGGGAGCTACTGAAGTCATGGTCCCAGCTTAGTGCGGGCCACTGCTGGTGGCTTTGCCGGATAGGCTGTGGTCACTGTTGTTCATGAACCGTGGGGGTTTGTCACGTGCTCTTTCCTTTTCCGTTTGGCCAGGAATGGACCTGGTTGCTGGGCGCGTGGGCCATCGCGGAAGTCGTCATGCGGATCGTCCTGCTGGGAATCATTCCCGGCAACCGCCGTCCCACCACCGCCATGGCGTGGCTCTTGGCTGTGTTCCTCATCCCTTCCGTGGGCTTCGTCCTGTTCCTCCTTTTTGGCAACTTCAAACTCTCCAGGCGCAGGCGGGAGCAGCAGGAAGAGGTCAACCGCCGTGTACGCGCAGTCACCTCCGACCTCTCCGACCCGGTGAGTATCTACTCCGGCCCCGAGTGGGTGAAGTCGGCCAGCGAGCTCAATCACCGGCTGGGCTCCCTGCCCATGGTGGATGGCAACAAGGTGGAACTGATTCCCGGGTACGAGGAATCCATCAAGGCCATGGCCGAGGCGGTCAGGGGCGCCACGAACTACATCAACGCCGAGTTCTACATCATGAGCAGTGACTCCGTGACGGACGAGCTTCTGACCGAGCTGGAGAAAGCCGCTGAACGTGGCGTCACCGTAAGGCTCCTCTTCGACCACATCGGAACCTTGCGGGTCAAGGGCTACCGACGCCTGATCCGCAGGCTCAAGGCAGGCAAGATCCAGTGGAAGAGGATGCTCCCGCTGCTGCCCATCCATGGCCAATGGCGGCGTCCGGACCTGAGGAACCACCGCAAGATCATGGTGATCGACGGGCACGTCGCTTTCACGGGCTCGCAGAACCTGATCGAACCCTCCTACAACAATCCCAAGCACCGCAAGGTCGGCCGCAAGTGGGTCGAGCTGATGTCCAGGCTTGAGGGACCGATTGTGCCCACCCTCAACGTGGTGTTCGCGACGGATTGGCTGAGTGAAACGGACGAATCCCTGGAGGACCAGTTGCGTCTTCCGGCTCTCCCTCCTCCCGGACAGGTGACAGCCCAGGTAGTGCCGAGCGGCCCGGGGTTTGCCACGGAAAACAACCTGCGCCTTTTCAACACGCTGATCTACTCGGCACAGCACAGGATCTCGATTTGCAGCCCGTACTTCGTCCCCGATGATTCACTGCTCTACGCCATCACCACAGCGGCCCAGCGCGGCGTGGATGTGGAACTGTTCGTCTCGGAGAAAGGCGACCAGTTCCTGGTGCACCACGCGCAGCGCTCCTACTACGAGGCCTTGCTGGATGCTGGCGTGCGGATCTACCTGTACCGGGCGCCGTACGTCCTCCACGCCAAGCACTTCACTATTGATGACGAGGTAGCGGTTCTTGGTTCCAGCAACATGGACATGCGCTCCTTCTCCCTGAACATGGAGGTCTCGGTGATGCTCTTGGGCGCCGAAACCGTGAACCTCATGCGGGCCGTGGAGTCCACGTATCGCGAGGTATCCCGTGAGCTTACGTTGGACGACTGGATGGACAGACCCCCTCTGGCCAAGTATGTGGATAACGTCGCCAGATTGACCGCGACGCTGCAGTAAAAACTCAGTGGGGGAAGTCGGAGCCAAGGGTTGAGAGTACTCCGAATGCCTTGGTCCGGATCTCCTCGTATTCGTCATCCGCGACGGAATCCGCGGTAATGGCCCCGCCCACGCCCAGGGACAACGTCCGGCCGCCGTCAGCGTCGGGGTTCACTACCAGGGTGCGGATGACCACAGCGAGGTCGGTGGCGGCGTTCAGGGAAAAGTAGCCAATGGCGCCGGAGTAGATACCTCGCGGCCCTGATTCGAGCTGGTCGAGGATGTCCATGGTGCTGATTTTTGGCGCGCCTGTCATGGACCCTGCGGGAAACGCTGCGGCGACTGCTTCAGCCCGGGGAGCACCCGGCCGGAGGTGGGCATCGATAGTGCTCACCATCTGGTGGACGGTGGCGTAGCTTTCGATGGCGCAAAGCCTGCTCACCGTTACCGAGCCGGGGATTGCGAAGTGGCTGAGATCATTGCGCAGGAGGTCAACGATCATGATGTTCTCGGCGCGGTCCTTCAACGACGTCTCAAGATCCTGCCGCAACGCTGCGTCCTCGGCCGGGTCGGCTGACCGGCCCCGGGTGCCCTTGATCGGCTCGGCCCGCATCCCGCCGTCGGACAGTATCCGCAGGAACCGCTCAGGCGACGTGCTGGCAATCTCCAGTCCGCCGAACCGGAGGTAGCTGGCGAACGGCGCCGGGTTCCGGCGTCGCAAGGCAAGGTAACTGCCCCACGCGTCCAGCTCCCCGGCGGGCGCCTCGAGTGTGGTGGTCAGGCAGATTTCGTACGAGTTGCCTTCGCTGATCTGGTGTTGCGAGTCGGCGATTTTGCGCTTGTAGTCGGTGGCGGAATCGCGGCTGGCGAACTCGGGAACCGTTGCGCCAAGGGTGCCCGCAGCGCCGGAGCCGCCTAAAGCAGCGGCAGCACCGCCGTCGGAAGCGCTGACGACGGCGTCCCGCGCCTCCCGCAGCCAGTCGCCGGCGTCGGGGGCTTCCAAGGCGAGCAGCCAGGCAGTGTGTTCGCGATGGTCGAGCACCACGGCCCGGCCGGCGAAGAGGAGCGCGGCGTCAGGGGTGTCCGACTGGACATCGTTCCCGCCGGTTTCGCGCTTGAGTTCGTAGCCCAGATATCCAAGCCAGCCGAGCGTGAATTGGGCGTCGTATCCGCGGGGTGCGCGGACGGCCCGCCGACCCCAGACGGAGTCGAGCCAGCGGAAGAAGGGGCCGGGCGTGGTCACCGTGGCCGAACCTGCGGTTACTTTGGTGACTCCGGAATGGTGCTGTACCGACTGGCCAAAGGTGCCGCCGTCGTCGGCCAGGATGCTGAAGCGGCTGCGTGCGGCTGCCTGGGAGCGGGCCGGTACGGCCGCGGCGTTGGAGGAATCGAGCCACACGGCGTTCGGTGAGCGGCCGTAGAGGGTTTCGAAGAGCCGTGCGGCGTCCGGGGTTGCTTCGAGGCGCTCGGACCGCAGCTGCAAGCCCCGGCGGGCGCTGAGTTCGGGGGAGAGGATCGCGGCAAGCGACGGCAGATACATCAGGGCCCGCAGGACATCCTCTGGTGCGGTGCCGTCGGCCGGATTCTGGACGTGGATGTCAGCGTCCTCCATGACCGAATCCGCCGCAAGCCACTCTTCCTCTTGCGCGGCCCAGCTGTCCCAGTACGGTTCGTAGGTGCTTCCGTCGCGCGTCAGGGCACGACGACGGCGATCGTCACCTGGCGCTTCCACCCACACCACCGCGTCCAGCATGGAACGGCCTGCTTCAGCGCCGGCCCCAACACCCTCGACGATGACGATTTCGGCGGGCAGCGTGACGTTCAGGCCGCCGTCGTAATGCCGTTCCCAATCCCAGCTGACCCATTCGGCGGCTTTGCCCTCGCGAAGCGGCGCCAGGACGGTGCCCACGTAGCGCTCAATGCCGGTGCGCAGCCCGTTCCATCCGGGATAGATGTCCTCGAGGTGGAAGAGCGAGACTTTGTGGTGTTGCCGCAACCGGGCCGCCAGTTCCACGGCCAGAGTGGTTTTGCCTGCGCCGGACCTGCCGTCAACAGCGATGATCACGGGTGCGGGGGTCATGTCATAGAGGTTACCTGCTGGTGCTCGTGGCCTGCTTCGGTGTCCGCCTTGGCGATCGCTGACTTGACGTGCTCCACGATGCCCGGGATGGCAGCTTTTATCAGCGTCCAGGTGTTGTCGAAATCTGTGTGCCCGCCGTACCAAGGGTCTTCGATGCCGAGATCGAGGGTGTTTCGCCCTGCCGCCTGCGGGTCGAAGCTCCTGAGCATGCGGACTTTCTCCAGCGATCCGCGGTCCGGAGCCCCTTCCTGGAGCCAGCCGAAATGGTCGACGTCGAGGGCGAGGATCAGGTCACGGCCTGCGAACCATTCGTGCCTCCACTCGCGGGCGACGTGGTCTTCGGACGCGATGTGCTGGGCGGTCAGGACCCTGGCGGCGCGGGGGTCGATGGGGTGGCCGACCTCGTACCCCGTGGTGCCCGCAGAGTCCACCATGACGAGTCCGCCGAGCCCTTCCGCTGCGAAGGCTTCGGTCAGCATGAGCGCAGCCATGGGCGAGCGGCAGATGTTTCCAGTGCAGACCGTAATGATGCGGTATGGGCTCGTCGTTGAGTACATTCAGCAAGCATGGTCGATGTCACCCCCTCTTGGCTAGGGGCAACTTCACAGCTGAGTCACTTTTGGTGTCAAAGTTGTCACAGCGTGGGCGCAGGGCGCCTGCGTCAGGCCGTGGCGGCTTCCGCTGCTTCAGCCGCCAGCGCCGCTGCGGCCAAGTGAACAGTACGGACGACGGCGGCCCGTCGCCTCTGGACGCGGCCTGGGTCATTGCCGGCCATCAAACCGTCCAGTGCAGGCAGGACGGGAGCCGAATCGCAGAGGCTCACGATGGTAATGAGGAGATCTCCGGCATCCTCCCTGGAGATTCCGGGCAGGGCTGCGATGGTGCTGTTGACCTTGGAGGCGCAGTTGGCCATGCGTTTGGGCAGGCCCACAACTTCGGTGCCGCGCTCCAGGCCCTCCCAGAACAGAAGCCGGGGTGCGGTGGCGTCTTTTTGATGGTGGTCAAAGAGCCGTCCGGCGTAGTCCGCCATTGCTTCCGGGCCGGTGCCTTCGATGGGTACCTCGTCCATGAGGGAGCTGAGGGCGGTGACGATGACGGCGTCGAACAATGCGTTTTTGTTGCCGAAGTACTGGTAGATCCGCTCCTTGTTGACCCCGGCCTCGGACGCGATCCTGTCAATGCGGGCGCCCGCCAATCCGCGAGTGCAGAACTCGGTGGTGGCGGCCTCAAGCAGCAGGGCCTTGGTTCGTTCTGTGTCCCATGCCATAGGGTCATATTAGCAGTTTCCAACTAAGTAGTTGTAATTGACTGCGTGCAGGGTTATGGTGATCTCACATCAATTACAACTATCTGGTTGGAGAATCTGATGACGACCCCCGTCGCCGCCGAAACAACTGCCTCCGAAGCCCCGGCTGTCGCGCCCAACTCAAGCGCCGCCGTCGTCCGGCCCCAGGGACCCTCGGTGCACATGCGTGCACTCATCACCTGGATCGCGATCTTCCCGCTCGTCTCGGTAGGCATGCTGTTGCTTGGCCCCATCATGGAACCGTGGCACCCGGTCCTTCGTGCCCTGGTATTGACCGCGTTCGTGGTTCCTACTGCTGTGTACGTTGTGGTTCCCCGCCTGATGGCCGGACACGGTGCGCTGAGCCGCAGGGCGATCGAGCGCTCAGCCCAGCGCGCAGCCCGCAAGTCCGCTTAACCCAATTAGGGGACAGCTCGTGCTCCACTGAGCACTCAGTAGAGCAGGAGCTGTCCCCCAGTTGGGTACACGGGGGTTAGGAGGCGCGGGCGGCTTCGGCTTCCTCGAGGGTTGCGTAGGCGGCCTGGGTACCCTTCTTCGTTGCGGCCAACGCGGCGGCCACCGAAGCGAACGACGCCGCGTCAGTGAGCGAATCGCCGGCGGCCAAGCGCGCGGCCACGGCACCGGTGAACGCATCGCCGGCACCCGTCGTGTCGACGGCGGAAACCCGCGTCGGAGCGATCCGGGTCAGCTGCTCCCCGCGAGCCAAGGAATCCAGCACCACGGATCCCTGCGAACCAAGGGTCACGAGCACCCGCTGCAGGCCGCGGTCGGCGAACTGGCTGCGAACGGGCTCCCACGCTTCGGCGTTCGCCTCGGCATCGGGTATAAAAGCCTCCGGGCCAAGGAACAGGGCGGCCTCGTGCGCGTTCACCAGCAGCACGTCGCTCAAGCCCGCCAACAACTCAGGCACCTCAGCGTACGGCGAGAGGTTCAGCAGCACTGTAGCTCCGGCGTCGTGCCCTGCCTGGGCGGCGGCCACGACGGTATCGATGCCAACCTCCAGGCAGAGGCACACGACGGCGGCGTCCTGGAACGCGGCGAAGTCGACATCGGCGGGGGCCAGCGTGCCGTTGGCGCCGGCGGAGATGATGATGCTGTTCTCACCGTTGGCATCCACCGAGATCACTGCGACGCCGGTCGCGGTATCCGAGCGTCGAACCCGCGAGACGTCCACCCCGGCGTTGGCGGTGGACTCGAGGAGCATGGTCCCGTTGGAGTCCTCGCCCACTGCGCCGATCAGGGTCACCTTGCCGCCCAGCTTGCTGGCCGCAACCGCTTGATTGGCGCTCTTGCCGCCGGGATTCACGGCGAAGCCGTTGCCATGGACGGTCTCGCCGGGCTGGGGGAGTCGCTGGGTGTAGATGGTCAGGTCCGCATTGAGCGAGCCAACGACGACAATTCCGGACGTGCTCACGCGGCCACCTCTTCGTCTTCGTGCACCTCGGCATCGACGGGCTTGGGAATCAGCAGCGAGGCCGCGAACGCCGCGAACGTGATGGCAAAACCAACGACGACGACGGTCAGGTAGGACGCTTTCGCGTCACCGAGCGCTGAGGTAGCCACCAGGACGGCGGGCAGGACCAGGAAGCTCAGTCCTGCACCGAGGTTGAAGGCACCGGCGTTCATGCCGGGGAGGAAGCCGGGGTTGCCCTTGGGCGAGAGCACCACGCCGAGTCCGTTCAGCATGATGTTGACGGTACCGGCGTACATGATGCCCAGCAAGGCCGTTCCCAGGATCATCATGGGCAGGTTGTTGAGGCCGAAGAGCGCAATGATGGCCAGGGCCACGAGGCTGCCGATAAGGCCGATGCGGAGCACCTTGGTGTAGCCCAGCACCGGAGCGAGTCGGCCGCTGATCGGTCCGAAGACCCAGCCGAGGAGGGCGTACGGGGTGAGGATCATGAGCGACATTTCGGTGGGTCCCACCCCGAAGCCCGGGTCCGCGGCCTGGACGAACGCGGGGACGATGCCGTTGATCACCGCGAAGATGCCGGTCATGGTGAGGGTGGTGGTCAGCAGGGGAGCCCACGTGGAGCGCTGGCGCAGGTGCACGGTTTCCACCATCGGCTGCTTGGCGCGCTTCTCCACAGTCCAGAAGGCGGCGAACGCCACCACGGCAACTACCGTGAGGCCGATGGCGAGGGCCAGCGTGCCGCCGTCGAATGCTGACGCGAGCTTGGAGCCTTCGTTCAGTGCGGTGAGCAGGGCACCGACAGCAATGACGATGAAGAACACGCCAAGCCAGTCCATGGTGGTCCCGGCGGCCGGCTTGCTTTCGCTGGCCAGGAACGCGATGAGGAGCGTGGCGACGACGGCCAGGGCGACCATCAGCCAGAAGATGCTGCGGAAACCGAAGTTCTCGGCGAAGTAGCCGCCCACGAAGGAGTCGACGCCGGCCACGCCACCGTTGACGGCAGTGATGAGGCCCATGAGTGCGCCGTACTTGCGCGGGTTGCTCACGGCGGAGCGGAGCATGATGAGGCAGAGCGGAACGGTCGGGCCGCTGACTCCCTGGATGATGCGGCCCACGAACAGCCACGTCACGTCCGGAGCCACAGCTGCGATAACCGAGCCGACGGCCATGAGGAGCATCATGCCCACAAGGATCTTCTTGCGGCCGACGATGTCGCTGAGGCGGGGTAGGAACAGGGAGAACAGCGCTGCGGCCGTGAAGAACCAAGTCTGCGAGAGGCCGATAGTGGCTTGGTCCGTCTGGAGTTCGTTGCCCATGGTCACCAGGGCCGGACTGAGCATGGAAGCGTTGAGCTGGAAGGCCACGCAGGCTGCCAGCAGGGCGACCATGAGGGCTGTGACGTTGTTGCGGGTGGACTTGGTTTCGGCGAGGGTGGACATTACTTCGCCTCTCCTGCCAGAACTGAGTCCGCGAGCTGCGCGCCCGAGGGGGCGCCGCCGTCGGGCTCGCCGATCCGTTCAATCGCGTCGGTGACCAAATCCCAGAACTTCTTGTGGTCCAGCTCGACGGCGACCGAGGTATGGCAGTCCTCCGGGGCGGGTGCGCGGAAGTCGGCCACGGTCATGCCGAGGGTGAGCTTGCCCTGAAGTTCAATGTCGACGGGAACCTTGCGCGTGGTCATGACGGTGGGGTCGATGACGTAGGCGACGGCGCAGGGGTCGTGCACCGGCGGGAAGTCGAAGCCCTGGGCGTCCTTGTAGGTTTTCTTGAAGAACTCCATCAGTTCCAGGACAAACTTGGCGGGCTTGGTCCCGATCTTGGCGATGTTGTTGACTACCTCGTCGGTCGCCAACGCCTGGTGCGTCAGGTCCAGGCCCACCATCACCACGGGCCACTTCTCGTTGAACACGATGTGTGCGGCTTCGGGGTCGATGATGATGTTGAACTCAGCCACGGCACTCCAGTTGCCCACGTGGTAGCCGCCGCCCATGAGGACAACTTCCTTGACGCGTTCCACGATTCGCGGCTCCTTGCGGGCGGCCATGGCGATGTTGGTCAGGCCCGCGGTGGGGACCAGGGTGACGGTGCCTGGCTCATGCGCCATGACGGTTTCGATGATGAGGTCGACGGCGTGGCGCGGGTCGAGCTCGATGGCGGACTCGGGCTGCTCCGGGCCATCCATGCCGGAGTCGCCGTGGATGCTGGGGGCCGTTTCGATGGTCCGCACCAAGGGGCGGTCGCAGCCGGCGGCGAAGGGGACGCCCGTGATGCCGGCGATGGTGGCTACGGAAAGCGCGTTGCGCGTGACTTTTTCCAGGGTCTGGTTGCCAACCACGGTGGTCACGGCGAGCAGCTCGATGTCCGGGTTTCCGTGCGCCAGCAGCAATGCCACTGCGTCGTCATGGCCAGGATCGCAATCAAGAATGATCTTTTTGCGGGGGTTGGTTTCCACGTTTCTCTCCACGTCATTGGGGCCTGCCACGAACTTGCCCGGGGCAGGGCGATAAGCATTCAGGGTGATTTTGGCATTGCTTCGGCGGCTGCGTCAAACGCTTAACGTTGAGTGCGTCAAGCGCTTGATGCCTTCTCGCAGGTCAGGGCCGTATAACAACGCTACGATCGATACATGGAATCCCTGGAGCGGCGCAGTGGCCGCGCACATCGCTCGCCCCGGGTAACGGCTGCCATGGTGGCCGCGCGGGCGGGTGTTTCCACAGCCACGGTTTCATTGGTCGCCAACGGCAAGACCCAGGGACGGGTATCGGACGACAACATCTCCCGCGTCCGGTCCGCCATCGCCGAACTTGGCTACGTGGTGGACAGCATTGGGAGTTCCCTTGCCCGCGGCGTCAGCTCCATCGTCATCCTGGTGACGCCCGATGTGTCCAACCCGTTCTTCGCCAATGTGATCGCAGGGGTCAGGGAAGCCTTGGGCGCGGAATATCAACTGCTGCTCTCAGTGACCGACGCCGGCGAATCACCCCAGGCTTCCGACGTGCGCAAACTGCTGGCCCTCCGCCCTGCCGGCCTGCTGGTGGGAGCTCCGAGTGCCGAATTCCTTGAAGATCTCTCCGCGGCCGGTCCACTGGTACTGCTGGATGCCCCGGGCTTGGAAGCCTACGCACCCTCGGTGAACCTCGACGTTGCCCAAGGGGCGCGTGAGCTGGCCCGCCACCTGGCCTCGTCCGGACATACCCGCGCCGCCTACGTCGACGGCATCACCGGGACCACCACGTTCCAGCTGCGCCGCGACGCTTTCCTTGAGGAAGCAGCAGCCTGCGGACTGGCGGTCGACGCCGGGCACGTCATCAGTACAGCGATCGACGTCGGTGCTGCCGCTGCCGCGTTCGCCCAAGCGTGGCCCGGGTGGCAGCGCGAGGGGGTGACCGCCGTCGTCTGCGGTACTGACACGCACGCCTATGGCGTGTTGCAGGAGGCGCGCGTGGAGGGCGTAGCGATCCCCAAGGAGCTGGCGGTGGCGGGCTTCGACGATCTTCCCTACTCCGCCACCAGCAACCCCAGCCTCACCAGTGTGCACCTGCCCGCGACGCCTTTGGGGCGCAAGGCGGGGGAGCAGCTTCGAGGACTCATGGAAGGCACCCCGCTGGCCGAGCCGCACGTGACACTGGAGAGCTCGCTGGTGGTGCGGGGATCTACCTCGTAGCTATCGGGTCAGCGGGCGAAGTTTGTCTTCGCTGACGGGCAGCGAAACCGTGAAGTAGATCTGCGGAGCCGTCATGTCGCCCCAATCGTCCTTCTTGACCCGGACTGCGGAGGGCGTCACTTCGGCGATCCGCACGCGGAGCCAGCCGCCGTCGTCGAGCCGTAGTTCATGAGGGTCGGCCAGGTAGCGAAGCCCGAGGTCATCGAGAACTTCCTCCGCGCTCAACCAGTCCACCACCTCGGTTCGCGGACGGCCCAAGAGGTCGACGGCGACAAAACCTTCGTCGACCGGCTTCATCCATCCGATGTGCTCGCCGTCGTCCGCGCGTCGGTGCTCGATCCAGTCCGGTTCCATGCCTCCGACCGTAGCATTCACGCGTTCCCGGAACTGGCTAGTGGATGACTGCCAGCAGGATGCCGACCAGTACGAACAGGCAGCCGAAGATCCGGTTGAGGATGGTCTGGCCCTTTTGGTCATGGGTGAACCGCTGGAACGAACGTGCCGCCAAGGCGAAGAAGAACCACATGACCATGATGTCGATGGCCAAGACAGTGGCGGTCAGCACGACATATTGCTGTACCAGGGGCTGGTCCGGGCGGATGAACTGCGGCATGAAGGCCAGGAAGAAAACGATCGCCTTCGGGTTCAGCAGGTTGACCCAGATGCCGCGCTGGAACATGGACAGGGCGGGCTCGTTCTTCTTGTTATCGACCTGCTCTTTGTCCAGGTCAGGCTTGTGCAGGAACTGACGAATGCCCAGGTACACCAGATACGCGGCACCGGCGTAGCGAATGACATTGAAGATCACGGGCGAGTTGGAGACCAGGACGCCCACACCCAAAGCGACGATCAAAATGTGAATGATCAGGGCCACCTGTTGGCCGAGGATGCCCCAGATGGAGCGTCGGAAGCCCGAATTGAGCGAGTTGCTCATGGTGAAGATCGCGCCGGCGCCGGGAGTGAAACTGATGAGGGTGCCGGCGCCTACCAGGGCCAGCCAAAGTGAAAACTGCACCACCTCAGCTTATGCGGGGCCGGCCTGTGCCCGGGACGAGTGCCGCCCCGACCCACACTGGCGGCGCATTGGCGACTCTGACGGTGGCCGCCAGCCGGAACTGGCGGCCACCGCTCCCTGTTACGGGATGTTGTGCCAGAACCAGCGGGCAACATCAACGGCTAGCCGGATGATGTTGACCACCAAGTTCCAGGCGCCCCATGATTCCTTCCATTTGCGTTTGGAAGTCATGCCGGCACCTCCTCCATGGGAACAGGGCGCGGCCACACTACGAGGAGCTTCAACGAGCGTTGCACCTATAGCGTGTGGGGCCATAGGCTCAAGGGGTGATGTTTGAGGTTCTATGGCCCTCCAACCGCACCAAATGAGCGCACTGCGCTGAACAGGGACCCGATTGCCGTCGGGTCCATTGTTCTTTAACGGCACCACAGGACTTCTTCCTGGTCCTCCAACCCTAAGGGAACGGAAGCTTCTTTCCCCCGAGGGGTTTGAAGCTGTGGATCGCTTCACTGCCACTTTGTTGAGAAAGCTCCGTGTCTGTGCCCGGGACGCGTGCCGCCACGACCCACTTTCACGCCGCGGGCCGCTAAATACACCCGAAATCGGTTGATTTTGGCAGGAGCGAAGCTGAAAGAAGGTCGGGAAGGTACAGCCAACCCGGCACCCGATGAGGCAGACTGATCCCGTGAGCGGAACTCCATGGGTGCTGCACGTTGACCTCGACCAGTTCATTGCGGCGGTCGAAGTACTGAGGCGCCCGGAGCTTGCCGGTAAGCCGATCATCGTGGGCGGCCGCGGGGACCCCACCGAGCGTGCTGTCGTGTCGACGGCGTCCTATGAGGCCCGGGCTTTCGGCGTTGGGTCGGGCATGCCACTGCGCATAGCAGCCCGGAAGGTGCCGGACGCCATCATCCTGCCTGTCGATCAAGAAGCGTATCTGGTTGCTTCCGAAACCGTGATGACCACCCTTCGCGAGCAGCCCGGTGCCACAGTGCAAGTGCTGGGGTGGGATGAGGCATTTGTTGGCGTCCGCACCGAGGACCCGGTGGCGTACGCAAAGCAGATTCAGGCCGCCGTCCTCGAGAACACCCAGCTGCACTGCAGCGTGGGCATCGGCGACACCCTGGTCCGAGCCAAGAACGCCACCGATTTCGGCAAACCGGCCGGCATCTTCCGCCTGACCAAGGACAACTGGCTGGACGTCATGGGGGAGAAGCCCACCATCGGGTTGTGGGGCGTAGGTCCCAAGATTTCCAAGCGATTGGCAACCCACGGAATCACCACGGTGAAGGAACTCGCCGCCGCGGACCCGCAGGACCTGGTCCCCGAGTTCGGCCCGAAAATGGGTCCGTGGTACGCGCAACTCGGCAGGGGCGAGGGCGCCACGGAGGTGGATGACACGCCTTGGGTTGCCCGCGCTCACGGCCGTGAAACCACGTTCCAAGAGGATCTCACCGAGCCCGGGCAGATCGAAAACGCCCTAAAGGAACTGACCGCCCGCGTCCTGGAAGACGTCGCAGCCGAAGGCCGGCCCGTGGTCGGTTTGACCCTCAAGGTCCGCTATAAGCCCTTCTTCACCAAGACCTACGCGAGGAAAATCCCCGAGACCTTCGACCGAGACGAAGTCCTGTCCCAGGCGCTGGACCTTTCCGCCAAAATCGAACCCGAGCGCCCGATCCGCCTCCTCGGCCTAAGGGCGGAAATGTCGATGCCCGAGGAAGCGCGGAAGGGCCACACGCCGACACGCAGCGGTTGGTGAGCGGCGTCGCGCGTTGGGAAGGATGCCAAGCGCAAAGCGTACGACGCCGGCCTGCCGCCTACCAGCGCGGGTGGATCGCTTCGCGGAAGTAGCGGTCGTAGATGTCCCGCACCCCGTCCGACAATCCTGCGCCGACAACGTGCATGTCTCCGGCTTCGGCGTTGGCCGCGGCTTGCTCGGCCGAGCGGGCTCCGGGAATCACCGACGTGACGCCATCCTGGGCCACGACCCAGGCGAGGGCCGCTTGCGGGGTGGTGACGCCGTCGGGAACCAAAGCGCTGAACTCCTGCGCTGCCTTGACGCCGGTGGCGAAGTCCACGCCGGAGAAGGTCTCGCCGACGTCGAAAGCTGCACCGTCGCGGTTATAGTTCCGGTGGTCATTCTCCGGGAACTCCGTCTCCGGAGTGTACTTGCCGGACAACAATCCGGAAGCCAGGGGAACGCGGGCGATGATGCCCACGCCGGCTTCCTTGGCTGCGGGCAAGACCTCATCGAGCGGCTTCAAACGGAAGGCGTTCAGGATGATCTGGACTGAGGCCGTGTTGCCGCGCTTGATGGCTTCAAGGGCCTCGTCCGTCCGTTCCACGCTGACGCCATAGTTGCGGATGGCTCCCTCGCTGACCAAGGTGTCCAAGGCGTCATAGACCTCGGAGTTGCTGTACACGGAGGTGGGCGGGCAGTGCAGCTGGACGAGGTCCAGGGTGTCCTGCTGAAGGTTGCGGCGGGAACGGTCGGTCCATTCCCGGAAGTTCTTGAGGGTGTAATTTTCCGGGACTTGGTCCACACGGCGCCCCATCTTGGTGGCAACCGTGACGTTGAGCTCCGGGTGCTCGCTGAGGAAACGGCCAATGAACTGTTCGCTGCGCCCGTCACCGTACACATCGGCGGTGTCGAAGAACGTGACACCGTGCTCCACCGAAGCTTCCAGCACGGCAAAAGCATCCGCTTCGGTGACGGAACCCCAGTCGGCTCCGAGTTGCCACGTTCCCAGGCCAACGGTTGAAACGGGACGGCCGGTCTTGCCAAGTATGCGCTGTTCCATGGTTCCGACTATAGGGGGTCCGGACCCGCCGTCGTCCAGCTTTGTGACCTTCCCCAGCAGGTAGCGACGCTCCTGGAGGCTCTGTGTTTTTTTGGCTGCGGCAAGAAAAGCGGCACGGGCCTGCGGAATCGAGCCGGCCATCTCGTACAGATGCCCACGCACGGCATCCAGCCGGTGCGAGCGCCCGAGCCCAGCATCCAGCCCGGCAAGCAGCTCAAGACCCGCCGCAGGCCCCTTCACCATGGCCAGGGCCACTGCGCGGTTCAGCGTCACCACCGGACTCGGAGCGACAGCCTCCAACACCGTGTACAGGGCAAGGATTTGCGGCCAATCGGTTTCCTCGTTGGAGGCCGCCTCCGCGTGAACGGCCGCGATCGCGGCCTGCAGTTGGTACGGTCCGGCAGCACCGCGTCCCAGCACTGATGACAACAGCGCAATGCCCTCGTCGATCTGCGCGCGGTTCCACAGATTTCGGTCCTGCTCAGCCAGCGGAACCGGGGTCCCATCGCCCAGAGTCCGCGCCGATCGCCGGGAGTCGGTGAGCAGCATCAGCGCCAGCAGTCCGGTCACCTCCGGCTCGGGGGCAGCGGCCACCAACAGGCGAGCCAGCCGGATGGCCTCCGTAGTAAGTTCTTCGCGCTGCAGCGACGCACCTGAGCTCGCAGCGTAACCTTCGTTGAAGATCAAGTACAGGACGTGAAGTACGACGCCGAGCCTCGCCTTCCGCTCGGAAGGCGGCGGCATGCTGAACGTGGCTCCGGCCTTCTGGATCCCCTGTTTCGCGCGGCTGATGCGTTGTCCCATGGTCGCTTCGGGGACCAGGAAGGCTGAGGCGATTTCCGCCGTCGTGAGTCCTCCAACTGCCCTCAGCGTCAGGGCCAGTTGCGACGGTGCCGACAACGCGGGGTGGCAGCAGAGGAACATGAGGGTAAGGGTGTCGTCTGTTTCCGGGGCGGCGCTGTACTGGACGTCCATGGCCGCGACCCGTTCCTCACGCGCACGCCGGGCATTTTCACTTCGATAGAAATCCACCAAGCGGCGTGATGCGACCGCCATCAGCCATGCTTTCGGGTTGTCCGGCAGGGCAGAGGGCCATTGCATGGCGGCCTCCAACAGCGCTTCCTGGACGGCGTCCTCGCAGGCATCGAACTGGCCGTGCTTGCGTGCCAGCACGCCGAGGACCTGCGGCGCGAGGGTGCGCAGCAGGTCCTCGATGTCTCTTTCCCGGGCGGGTTGGGCCAAGGACTAAACCTCCGGAGGGCCGTCCGCGAGGGCGCGGAGCTCAACCACCTGGGAGTACTTCACAATGCTGGAACAGATTTCCACGGCTCGCTCCTCGCTGGCGACATCGACCACCCAGTAGCCGACGAGGGATTCCTTGGATTCGGCGTAGGGGCCATCGGTGGTGATGACGCCGTCCGGGGTCTGCTTGACGAGCTTGGCGGTGCTGCCGTCGGTCAGACCGGCGTTGAAGACGAGTTCCCCGGATTCGGTCAGGTCCTTGTCGATCTGGATCATGAATCCGATCATTTCCCGGATCCACTCAGGATCGGCGGTCTCCATCATGCCCTCAGCGGACCCGAACATCATGATCATGTATTTCATGGCTAACTCCTTGTGACGTGGCGCCCTGGATGGGTGCTTCACTCATGGGTCGGAACTGGTGAGGAGATTTCTACATGGTTCCGGAATCTTTTTTTGAGCCTTATGCCCGGGCGATGACTTCGCCGTTCGGAATGAGGAAATAGCCGTCCTCGGTGGCGCCCCAGCGGTGCCAGCCGGCGGCGATCCGGGCAAGGTCGGCCTCGTTGGCCAGGCCATATTCCAAGGCCTGCTCGGCGAACGCGGAATGGAGAACGCGTTCGCTCCAGACCCGGGATTGCCAGGCACGCTGCTGGGCCGTGGCGTAGAGCCAGTTGCTGCTTGTGGGGGCCACCTGCGTGAATCCTGCCTGCTGCGCCCATGAGACCAAGCGCCGGCCGGCGTCGGGTTCTGCTCCGTTGCGCCGGGCGATCTTTTGGTACAACTCCATCCAGTCGTCGAGTTCCGGAACTTCCGGGTACCAGCTCATGCCGTGGAAATCGGCGTCGCGCACGGCCACGATGGCACCGGGTTTGGCTACGCGGCGCATCTCACGCAGGGCCGCGACGGGGTCGGTGAGGTGCTGGAGGACCTGGTGGGCGTGGACGAGGTCGAACGATTCGTCCTCATAGTCGAGATCATAGATATTGCCGGTTTGGAACGTCACGTTGTCCACGCCGCGCTCCCTGGCCAGTTCGGTTGCCTGCGCCACGATATCGGCAGAGCGGTCCAGCCCGATCACTTGCCCCGGCGCAACCAGCCCCGCGAAATCGCAGGTGATGCTCCCAGGTCCGCAACCGACGTCGAGAACCGACGTTCCGGGGGTGAGATGGGGGATCACGAACGCCGCCGAATTCTCGACCGTCCGTGAAGCATGGGCCCGGACAACCGACTCGTGGTGCCCGTGGGTATAGACATCTTCTGGCTGCTGCGCGTTCATAGGGAAACGCTACAACCACCCCACCCCAACTGGGGGACAGGAAACGGTCCAATAGGGGCTCATTGGGTCGTTTGCTGTCCCCTAGTTGGGTTCCGCCGCTGTGGCTTGTCGCCGGGCTTCGATGGTCGCCTCCACCATGTCGGCCATGAAGCGGCGTACGAGTTCCAGTTCCTCCGCGCTGTACTCGGCCATGGCCTTGCCCATGCGCATGGCGAGCGGCATGAAGATGGCACTGCCGTCCTGGTACGCCTTGGGGGTCATCTGGAGTTGGACCTGGCGACGGTCCGTGCCCAGGCGCTCGCGGACCACGTGGCCGCTCGCATGGAGGCGGTCGACCAGCGCGGTGGTGGCGGGGGAGCTCAGGCGCAGTTCGCTGCGTAGCACTCCCGGCGTCACCACGAGTCCGGCGGCCGAATGTCGCATGATCACCGCCAAGGCGTTGAGGTCGGTGCGGTGCATGTCGTTTGCTCCGCCGGCAGCATCCACGTAGTGGTTGGCTTCCAGCGTGAAGTCCTGGAGCAGGCGGACCAGGTCCTGGGAGGGGCCCGACGGCGGGCCGGCACCTTCCGGCGCGGCGTCCGACGGCGGGACGGCAGCTTCCGGGGCTGCGGCAGGATTGCCGGTCCGCTGCCCGTTCTTGTCCGACATCTGCCCTCCTTGAGTCATTTCTGCCCTCCGGATATTACTCCCCGCCACGCCCCTTCAGCGCATCCATCAAGGCAGGCCTCTTGATTAGTTCCATCATGGAGATACTATATAGTCTAATGAAAATACTTAGAAGCTTCCCCTAGAAGAAGGACTCATGAATCCGCAGAAAGTACCGTTCTGGCTACGCTGGCTGGTGCCGGTGGTGCTCGTCATCACGTGGCTGGGCATCGCAGGAGTGGGCGGCCCCACGTTCGGGCGCCTGGACGAAGTCTCCTCCAACGACCAGGCATCCTTCCTGCCCGCCGGGGCGGAAGCCACCGAAGCCGGCGACTGGCAGGCCAAGTTCCGTGATTCCAAAGAGATCCCCGCTGTGGTCATCATCGAGAACGACGCAGCATTCACCCCGGCCCAGCTGGGCGAAGCAGCCAAGCTGAAAGCCGACATCGAGGCACTCAAGCTGGGGAGCGCCGTCGTCGGTCCTATCCCTTCGGAAGACAGCAAGGCTGTTCAGTACATCGTCCCGATCGCGTCCACGGATGAAATCCGTGACGTGGTGAAGGAGTTGCGTGACGTTGTGCAGCCGGGTGCTCCGGACGGCATGAAAGCGTATGTGACAGGCCCGGCGGGATTGACGGCTGACCTCGTCAACGCCTTCGGCGGCATCGACGGAATCCTGCTGCTGGTAGCCCTGGGCGCAGTGTTCGTGATCCTGCTTCTGGTGTATCGCTCGGTGGTGCTTCCGCTGGCGGTGCTTTTCACCTCGGTCTTTGCCCTGTGCGCCGCGATCCTGCTGGTGTTCGGCATGGCCAAACTGGGATGGATCCAGCTCAACGGCCAAAGCCAGGGCATCCTGTCGATTTTGGTGATCGGTGCCGCCACCGACTACGCGCTGTTGTTCGTAGCACGATTCCGTGAGGCGCTGACCCACACGCGAAACCGCACGCAGGCCGTTCTAACCGCGTGGAAGGCGTCCTTCGAACCGATTCTTGCCTCCGGCGCCACCGTCATCATCGCCCTGCTCTGCCTTCTCTTCTCCGACCTGAATTCCAACAAGGCGCTGGGCCCCGTGGCCGCAGCCGGGATCCTGTGCGCACTCTTCGCTGCGCTCACGCTCCTGCCCGCGCTGATGGCTTTGCTGGGACGCGCCGCCTTCTGGCCCTTCCGGCCCAAGCTGCTGCCCGACGACGAACGCGAACCTGACATTGTGACCGGACTTGAGGGGCAAAAGGGTCTGTGGCGCGCCACCGGCCGCCTGGTCTCGCGGCGGCCGCGCGTCGTCTGGATCGCGTCTGTGCTGTTGCTCCTCGTGGCCGCGACGGGTGTCCTGCAACTGAAAGCCAACGGTGTGCCGCAGACCGACGTGATCCTGTCCAAGTCCGACGCCGTGGACGGCCAGGACGCACTGGCGCGCCATTTCGACGCCGGCAGCGGCAGCCCCGCCGTCGTGGTCGCCTCCGAAGGTTCGGCGCAACAGGTCCTGGACAAGGTCAAAGCCGCCGACGGCGTTGGCGACGCCTACCTGCTGGCCGACGGAAGCGTGCCCATTACGGGAGCTCCGGGAACGCCATCCGAACCCGCAGTCCGTGACGGCAAAGTGCTCATCAACGCCACGTTGAACAACGCGGCGGACTCGATCGAGGCCGAAAATGCCGTGAAAGCCCTGCGCGTTGCCGTCAAGGAAGCAGACCCGGGAGCGTTGGTCGGCGGTGTCACTGCCACAGCCCTGGACACCAACACCACCGCACAGCGTGACTTGGTGGTCATCATCCCAATCGTGCTGGTGGTCATCCTCTTTATCCTGATGCTGCTCCTGCGCTCGGTGGTTGCGCCGGTGCTGTTGGTGCTCTCGGTGGTGTTGTCCTACGGCGCGGCCATGGGCGTCTCCGCCTGGGTGTTCAATGGGATTTTCGGATTCCCGGGAGCTGACGCAACAGTGCCGCTGTTCGGCTTTGTGTTCCTGGTTGCGCTGGGCGTTGACTACAACATCTTCCTCATGAGCCGAGTCCGGGAAGAATCGCTCAAGCACGGGACGCGTCCGGGTATCCTCCGGGGACTTTCCGTAACAGGGGGTGTCATCACCTCGGCCGGCGTTGTGCTCGCCGCCACGTTCGCTGCGTTGGGCGTCATCCCGATCATGTTCCTCGTGCAGCTGGCGTTCATTGTCGCGTTCGGCGTGCTCCTGGACACCGTGCTGGTCCGGTCCTTGCTTGTTCCAGCATTGGCCTACGACATCGACAGCAAGATCTGGTGGCCGGGCAAGCTTGGGCGCGGATCTTCGGCGGACCCAGTTGATCCGCGTGGGGAGCGTGAGGAAGAAGCAGCGTCCGTGGGGCGATAGATCGTGCCCGTCCCGTCAATCCATGGCGGGCGTGCGGCACTCAAGCAGCCGGGTGTCGCGCCATTGTCCGGCGGTGGTTCCGTTGGCCGGAAGGCCAACGGAACCCTCCGCCGGCAATGGCGAATATGAGGACTTCTCTCCAGCCGTTGCCCGCCTGTGAAAATTGCCAGCGGACGGAGCGATCTTTAGCGCATGGATGTATTCTTCGTGGCAGCGGGTGCGGACGACCCCGACCAGATCAATCCAGGAGAATCAATGGAACAGCTGATCATCATCGGGTCCGGCCCTGCGGGCTACACGGCAGCAATTTACGCAGCCCGGGCGGGCCTGAACCCCTTGGTCCTGGCTGGTTCGGTCACGGCCGGCGGAGCCCTCATGAACACCACGGAAGTGGAGAACTTCCCCGGCTTCCCTGAAGGGATCCAAGGCCCTGAGCTGATGGACGGGCTGCAGGCCCAGGCGGAGAAGTTCGGCGCCCGGATAGTGTTCGACGACGTCACTGAAGTTTCGCTTGCAGGTCACGTCAAGACTGTGGTCACCGGCGGCGGCGAGAAGCACGAGGCCACGGCGGTCATCCTGGCGACCGGCTCGGCCTATAAGGAACTGGGTTTGCCGGAGGAGAAGAAGCTCAGCGGGCATGGTGTGTCGTGGTGCGCCACCTGCGACGGATTCTTCTTTCGCGAGCAGGACATCATTGTGGTCGGCGGCGGAGACTCGGCCATGGAGGAAGCGACGTTCCTGACGCGATTCGGTAAGTCCGTGACCGTCGTCGTGCGCAAGGGCGAGCTGCGCGCCTCGCGGATCATGGCCCAACGCGCCAAGGACAACCCGAAGATCTCGTTCGCCTGGAACTCAGCCGTGACCGCCATCCATGGCGATACCAAGGTCACGGGGGTGACCCTTACGGATACCCGCACCGGGGAAACCCGTGAGCAGGCAGCAACGGGCATCTTCGTGGCCATCGGACACTTGCCGCGGACGGAGCTTGTTGCGGGCCAGGTTGAGCTCGACGCGGAGGGCTACATCAAGGTGGATTCGCCCACCACGTGCACCAACCTGTCCGGTGTCTTCGCTTGCGGCGACGCCGTGGACCACCGCTACCGCCAGGCGATCACGGCCGCGGGAACCGGGTGTTCGGCAGCGCTGGATGCCGAGCGCTACCTCGCAGCCCTGGAAGATGCCGACAGCATTGCCACGGCACTTGTGGAGGAGCCGACGCATTTTTAGCTTGGCCGAATCAGCGAGGCTTGTAGACGTCTGCGCGGTGCTGAATCCGATGGACGTAAAGCACGTGCTCTTGAGCTTTCGGTCTCAGGCCTTGACTGTGTTCCGCTCCCGATATGCATCCGCTGCATAGACGCCCAGGACGCGCACTTCGGTGGTGAAGAACTCCAGTTCCTCCAGCGCGCGGCGCAGACGAGCGTCCTCCGGGTGGCCTTCGACGTCGGACAGGAACATGGTGGCCGCGAACTCGTCGCCGACCATGTAGCTCTCGAGTCGGGTCATGTTCAGCCCATTGGTAGCGAAGCCGCCCAGTGCCTTGTACAGGGCAGAAGGAACGTTGCGGACGCGGAAAACAAAACTGGTGATCGCCGGGCCGGGGAGTTCTTCCTTGGTGGGAAGTTCGCGTTCACGCGCCAGGACAACAAAGCGGGTGGTGTTGGTGGGGTTGTCCTCGACGCCGGAGGCAAGGACTTCGAGGCCGTACAACTGGGCCGCCAGCGGCGGAGCGAGCGAGAGCTTGCGGGGGTCGTTCCAGTCCCGGACTTCCCGTGCCGAACCGGCGGTGTCACCGGCAATGACGGGCTTGAGGCCGGCCTCGCGGATGATGCGGCGGCACTGGCCCAGGGCATGGATGTGGCTGTGCACCTCCGTGGCCGCTTCGATGGTGCTGCCGGGAACGCCCATTAGGTCGAAGTGGATCGGGAGGAAATACTCCCCGACGATCTGAAGATTGGACTGGGGGAGCAGGACATGGATGTCGGCCACCCGCCCGGCGATGGAGTTCTCGATGGGGATCATGGCCAGATCGACATCCCCGTTGGAGACAAGTTCAAACGCATCCTCAAAGCTGGCGCACGGCACGCTTTCGAGTTCGGGGAACATTTCCTTGCACGCGAGGTCCGAATTGGCTCCGGGCTCACCTTGGTACGCAATCTTCTGGGCCATACCGCTCATGGTTTCACGCCGGGTATACAGCTGCGCAAAAGCGTCCACCGTGTGGCCAACGGGAACCGACGCAGCCACCCGCAGCCCAAGTAGGGGACAGATAACGTCGCTGTGGAGGCTCAGTGCGACGTTATCTGTCCCCTACTTGGGCGGGGAAGGGGATCAGCCGTTGATGATCTGCGGCACTCCCAGGGCTTTGAGGCCTTCGGCGCCGAACTCCAGCCCGTAGCCTGACTGCTTGGCTCCGCCGAACGGGACACGGGGATCCACGGCGCCGTGTTTGTTGATCCATACCGTTCCGGCCTGGATGCGTGCGGCGACTTCGCGGGCGGCGGCGGGGTCTGAGGACCAGACCGAGGCGCCGAGTCCGACGTCGAGCGCGTTCGCCTGGGTGACGGCCTCATCAACGGTGCTGTACTTGATGATCGGAAGCGCCGGGCCGAACTGTTCTTCCGCGACGAGCGGGTTGTCGTTGTCGATGTCGGCCACGAGGGTGGTGGGGTAGAAGTTGCCGGGCTGCTCGGCGTCGGGGTTGCCGCCGAGCAGGATGCGGGCGCCGGAGTCGCGGGCGGCGTCCACCAAGCGGGCGACGATGTCGTACTGCTGGCGGTTCTGGAGCGGGCCCAGGACGTTGTTTTCGTCGAGCCCAACACCCATTGGCATCGCCGCTGCAACTGCTGTGAGCTCTGAGCAGACGGCTTCGTACTGGGACTCGTGGACGTAGAGGCGCTTCAGGGCGGCACACGTCTGGCCGGTGTTGATGAACGCGCCCCAGAACAGGCCTTCGGCGATGGCCTTGGGGTCGGAGTCGGGCAGGACGATGCCGGCGTCGTTGCCACCGAGCTCGAGCGTGAGCCGCTTGACGGTGTCCGCGGAGGAACGGATGATCGCCTTGCCCGTGGCGGTTGAGCCGGTGAACATGACCTTGCCGATCGCGTCATGCGAGGCAAGCGCTTCACCGACGTCACGGCCCCCGGACACCACAGTGAGCAGGCCCTCGGGCAGTTCCTGGTTGATGATCGAGATCAGGGCGAGCACGGACAACGGTGTGTACTCGGAGGGCTTGACCACCACGGCGTTACCCATGCGCAGGGCTGGCGCGATCTGCCAGACGGTGATCATCATGGGCCAGTTCCAAGGACCGATCGCGCCCACGACGCCGATGGGCCGGTAGTGCAGCTCGGCGCGGGTTTCGCCGTCGTCAACGACCACTTCGGGTTCCAGCGGGGTGCCGGCGGTGGCGCGCAGCCAGGCGGCGCAGGCGCCGACTTCGAAGCGTGCGTTCGGGCCGTTCAGTGGCTTGCCCTGCTCGCGGGAGAGCAGCTGGGCGAGTTCTTCGGCGGAACGTTCGACGGCGTCGGCTGCTTTCAGAAGCGCGGCGGACCTGGCGTCGTGGCCCAAGGCCGCCCAGGCTGGCTGGGCTGCGGCGGCCGCATCGATTGCGCGCTGGAGGTCCTCCACGGTGTGGACCGGGGCCTCGCCAACAGTTTCGCCCGTGGCGGGGTCGAAGATGGTGCGGCTGTTCTGGCCGGGGGCTGCGGTGATCGAGGCCAGCAGGGCGTCGTAAGTCTCCATTGGTACTCCGCTCAGGTAGTAAGTCTTCACGGCCGATACGGCGCGCGGCGATGTCTCCAGTGTGGTTGGCGTCACGTGGAGCGGTCTTGTCATTGGACGAACAGGCTTTGACGGCAAGCGAACGCTTTCCTGGCTTTCGCTACCTGCCGGTATCCTCCACAATCGATCTTGTGACTCTCGCTTCCCTCGCTGCTTTCGCTGGTCTCTGCCTGGTCCTGTCTGTGACTCCTGGCCCCGACACTTTCCTGGTGCTGCGCATTGCGTTGAACAGACCGTCGGCGGGCATCGCCGCGGCCGCCGGTTCCGCAGGTGCAGCGATTGTCTGGGCGGCGCTGGTGGGTGTGGGCCTGGCCGCGATCCTGGAGCAGTCCGCGGAGTTGTTCCGCTGGATCAAGATCGCCGGAGGGTTGTACTTGCTGTACTTGGGGATCTCCTCGTTCATTAAGTCGCGTCGTGCTGCGAAGGCGGGCGCCAGTGGATCCGCGGAAGAGCCTTTGCCCTACAACCGGCTTTCTGCGCTTGGCGCCGGGGCTCTGTCCACCCTCCTCAACCCGAAGGTTGGCCTGTTCTACCTGGCGGTGGTCCCGCAGTTCATCCCGCACGGCGGCGACACGATGGGCACGTCGTTGATCCTTGGTGTGGTGGTGGCCGTTATCGCCTTCGCCTACCTCTCCATGATCGCCGTCGTGGCCTTCAAGGCAATGAGGTGGCTCAAGAAGCCCAAGGTGAGCACCGTCGTCGAACGGACCTCCAGCGGAATCATCGCGGGGCTGGGCTTGGGTGTGGTGGCGTCAGGGGCGACGAGCTAGCTCAGCGACAGACGGAGGCGTTCCACGCCCTCGCCACCTTCCGGGAACTGATCCATAAGCTCCGGTTCATTGGCGAGGCGACCCAGCATATCTGCAAGGTGGTCCCGTTCAGCCGGCTTGTAAGCCACACCGCGAAGGTCGGACGCCCGGATAACAGAGGCCAAAGTGAGGAAATCGTCGATGTGCCGCTGCCTGCGGGGGTCGTTAATGATGGTCAGTGCTGCGGCCTTACCGATGAGGCTGCCCAGGAGCGTGGGCCGGACCACGCTGCCGGTCGCTGATCCTGCCTGAACGGCAACGGTCTCCGAACGGTCGAGCGCTTGCTGGCTGGCTGGTGCAGCAATTGTGGTTCCACCCGTAATTCCGCGTCGCTTCTCGGCACGTTCACCGAGATGGCGCGGGATGAGAACGTCAATCATTGCCTCTCCGCGCTTCCAGCGATGTTGATAGCCCTCCAGTGATTCTCCTGAGGACTCGAATCCGAGCCGCACGAGGAGGGCGGTGAAGTCGTGGAGCATCGTCGGGAAGGCCCGGATGTCCAGGGCCATATCCGCGTCGTTCGTGGCCCGCACGGTCGGAGCTCCTCGTTCCACGGCGTGCAGGAAGACGGCTTGGCCGCCGACCAAGACCCAGCCGTCGTGCATGGAGCCATGGATTTCGAAGACCGCTTGCCATGCTTCCTGTTGTTCGAGGGGCATCGCTGGAAGCTCAATGGGCATGAATGCTCCCGAGGATTTCACGTGCGGCCTGTTGTTCGCGGACACCTGGCCGCTCCGCGAGGTCTGCCGCCACAGCAAGCGGTGGAAGTTCGCCCGGGATTTGATCGGCCGCTCTGAGAATGACATTGGATCTCTTGCCGGAGGCAGGTTCAACCAGGAACCAGTCTTTAACGACGTCCTTTAGTTCGTCGCGTCGCACGTACGCCTCCAGCTCTGCGTTCGCCAGCAGTCCTGACCGTGGATGGGAAACGCCGGAGACGTAGATTCGTTTGTCCTCGCGAAGCTCGGCTATGTCTGCCGGGTTGGAGGAGAACTCGAACTTTTCGGCGCGATTGGCGAGCCATGCGGCGAGGAGGTCCTGAGGATCGTGCGAGTCCTGGAGCCGCCTGATCCGTTCGTTGAGGCGATGCCTCTCGATGGGTGAGAGCTCTAAGTAATCAAGGGGAGAGCGTGGGCTTTCGTCCCAAAAAGATGACATGAGCAGCCAGGCGCTTCGTTCGGAAAGAGGTCGGCCGGCAAGCCTCCCAGGGCGGTACTGGGCGGCATCGGCTTCCTCAACTATCCAGCGTCCACCGACCCGTTGCCCGCGTATGCGTCCGGAATTGACGAGGTGCCGTGCTCGGCTCTCGTTCACATGGAGGCGGTTTGCCAACTCGGAGATGCTGAGCGCCATTTCATAATGGTAGCGGTATCGCTATGAATATGTAACGGTTCTTGGCGCAGCTTGTGGACATTTCACATTCATAGCGATCCCGCTATGAATGTGAAATCTCGCGCGGGACAGGCGGCCGTGCTCACGCCGCCAGCAGTGCCAAATAGTTGTCCAGCTGCCCTGCCAGGTCCTGCGAGAAGTGTTCAGCCGGTGACAGTGCCGCCACAATCTGCGCGCCAAGCATCATGTTGAGCAGGTGATCGGCGACGGCGGCATCCTCCAGTGGGGTGGCGATCTCACCGGCCGCCCGGGCTGCTGCGGCATGGGCGGTGATGGTGGCGTGCCACTGGTTCATGGATTCGCTGTGCAGGGCGGCCATGTCGGCGTCGTTGAGTGCCTTTTGCCAGAAGGGGATCACGATGCGCGCTTCGTTGACGCGTTCCTCGTCCAGCGGAAGGACCTCGGCGCAGAAGGCGCGCAGGGCCGCCAGTCCTGACAACCCTTCCGTCACGACTGCGATGCGTTGGTTGGTCCGGTTGAATACGTGCCCGAAAGCGGACGTGAGCAGGAGATCCTTCGTAGGGAAGTAGGGCTTGAGGGCGCCGTTTGCGAAGCCTGCCTCTTCGGCGATTTCCCGCATGGTGGCGCCTTCCATGCCAAGTCTCGCGATGATCCGCCAGGTTGCGTCCACCAGTTCGAGGCGTCGTTGATCGTGGTCGACAATCTTTGGCACGGGGTGGGCTCCTGGGAAAAATGTCGGCGAAAGGTCTTGTGACCCATCTTACGTTTTGGTTATTCTCTACAACTATAGAAAATAAATCCTGACCATCACAGGTCCCGGACCAGAGGCAACCATGACGCCCACAGCAACTGACATTTCCACCCAGTACAGCCTTGCCACCGCGGAAGAAATCACCGCGGTCCAGGGCATCCTGCAGGCTGCGGGACACCTCGGAGACGGGCATCGGATCGCGTATCTGGGCCTGGTGGATCCATCGCGCCGCGCCGAGGACCACGACCGGCGGTTCCGCGTCTTCATCCACGACATCTCCGGAGGCGCCCCCAAGGACATCCTCGTTTCCGCCACCCGCGGGCAGATCCTGTCCGCCGTCGAACTTGATACCAAAGTCTCCGGCGAACTGCCGGTCCTTGAAGAGGAGTTCGAGGTAGTCGAGACGCTGCTGGCCACCGATGAGCGCTGGCTCGCCGCGCTCGCCGCCCGGAACCTCGACGTCGAAAAGGTCCGCGTGGCGCCGCTGTCCGCAGGTGTTTTTGAGTACGAGGAAGAGCGCGGCCGGCGCATCCTCCGTGGGCTGGCGTTCGTGCAGGACTTCCCTGAGGACAGCGCCTGGGCCCACCCCGTCGACGGTCTGGTTGCCTACGTAGACGTGGTCAACAAGGAGGTCACCCAGGTAATCGACCTTGGCGTCATGCCGATCCCCGCCGAGCACGGAAACTACACCGACCCCCAGCTGACCGGCCCACTGCGCGATACCCAGAAGCCCATCAGCATCACCCAGCCCGAGGGCCCCAGCTTCACCGTCACCGGCGGCAACCACGTCGAGTGGGAGAAGTGGAGCGTCGACGTCGGCTTCGACGTCCGCGAAGGAGTCGTCCTTCACAACCTGGCGTTCCAAGATGGGGACCGCAAGCGGCCCATCATCAACCGCGCCTCGATCGCCGAAATGGTGGTCCCGTACGGTGATCCTTCGCCCATCCGGTCTTGGCAGAACTACTTCGACACCGGCGAATACCTGGTAGGCCAGTACGCCAACTCCCTGGAACTGGGCTGCGACTGCCTGGGCGACATTACCTACCTCAGTCCGATCATCAGCGACGCTTTTGGCAACCCCCGCGAAATCCGCAACGGCATCTGCATGCACGAAGAAGACTGGGGCATCCTGTCCAAGCACTCGGATCTGTGGACTGGCATCAACTACACCCGCCGCAACCGCCGCCTGGTGATCTCCTTCTTTACCACCATCGGCAACTACGACTACGGCTTCTACTGGTACCTCTACCTGGACGGCACCATCGAGTTCGAAGCCAAGGCAACCGGCGTCGTCTTTACCTCAGCCTTCCCGGAAGGCGGCTCGGACAACATTTCCCAGCTCGCGCCGGGTTTGGGTGCGCCCTTCCACCAGCATCTCTTCAGCGCACGCCTGGACATGGCCATCGACGGCTTCACCAACAGGGTTGAAGAAGAGGACGTGGTCCGTCAGCCCATGGGACCGGGCAACGAGCGCGGCAACGCGTTCTCCCGCAAACGCGTTCTCCTGGCCAAGGAGTCCGAGGGTGTCCGCGAAGCCGACGCCCGTGCCGGAAGGACCTGGATCATCTCCAACCCGGAATCGAAGAACCGCCTGGGCGAACCCGTCGGTTACAAGCTCCATGCAGAGAACCAGCCCACGCTCCTGGCAGATCCGGGTTCCTCCATCGCCCGCCGCGCAGCCTTCGCCACCAAGGATCTGTGGGTCACGCGCTACGCCGACGAGGAACGCTACCCGACCGGCGACTTCGTGAACCAGCACTCCGGCGGCGCAGGCCTTCCCGCGTATGTAGCCCAGGACCGCGACATCGACGGCCAGGACATCGTCGTATGGCACACCTTCGGCCTGACCCACTTCCCGCGCGTGGAGGACTGGCCGATCATGCCCGTGGACACCGTTGGCTTCAAGCTGCGTCCCGAGGGCTTCTTCGACCGGAGCCCTGTCCTCGACGTCCCGGCCAACAACTCCGGAGCGAGCTGCCACACGGCTCCTGAAGCCGGGCACGGCGACGCCGCCGGGCACTGCCACTAGCCATGGCGATCACTGCAGGACGGGTCCGCACCTCCGGGCCCGTCCTCCATCCCCGGATCTGCGCAACCCTCACGGCCATCTCCTGCCTTACCCACCTCTGGCTGGCCGCATCCGGACACCACGAGGCCTGGGTCGGCGTGCTCATGATCGCCCTCGCGGCCGTGTGCGTTCCGTGCACCATCCACATCTGGCGCCACAGCCGCGTCGGGGCCCTCCACCAGGTCACCGGCTCGGCCCTTGCCATGGTTGCCCTGCACGCTGCGCTGCTGCTCGGCGCGGGCGGTGCCGGACACGCGCACGGCGGCAGGTCGCCGTCGAACGCTGTTGATACAAGCGGAGCCGCGCAACTGCTGCTGGTGATCGGACTGGAAATCACGACGGCGTTGCTCGCCTCGACGCTGGTGGCCCGGCTCAGGCGGCGGGCGGCTGTGCGCTACTGACCCACTTTGCCGCCGAAAGGGCGTGAAGACACCCGAATTTGGTTGGAGAATCCGCCCAAACGGTCGAAAGAAGGTCGTGGAGATACGCGCGCCCGGAAGTTCGGCAGGATATTGCTCTTGGCAGGCAGTTTCCCTGCTTGTTGGAACCCCTCCGAACGCTGTTCAGTGGAACGGTGATCAAAGCTGTCAGTAGTTCGGGCCTTGGGCTGTTCAGGGCGACCGGTATTTATGTAGGTGCCATTCTCGGTTCAGGAGTGCTGGTGTTGCCCGCCATCGCCGCCCAGGTGGCCGGCCCGGCGTCGATCTTGGCATGGGCTTTGCTCCTGGTGTTCTGCACCCCCGTGGCGTTCAGTTTCGCCGAAATGTCCAGGCAGCAGCCCGACGCCGGTGGCATCGCAACGTTCGTCACCAGGGCATTTGGGCAGCGGGCGTCAGTGGTGGCCGGCTACCTCTTCTACTTCGCCATTCCCTTTGGCGCGCCCGCGACCGCGGTGATTGGCGGGGAGTACATCGCCCACGCGATCGGAGGCGGCCGCGAAACAGTGTTGATCGCCGCGGGGCTGATCCTGGCGGCAGGTTTCCTGAGCAACGCGGTGGGCATCAGGGTTTCCAGCAAACTGCAGCTGCTCCTGATGGTCTTGCTGGTGGCGTTGCTTGCCTTTGCCGTAGCCGTGGCGGCGCCGTACGCCCGGGCAGGGAACTTCGTGCCCTTTGCCCCGAATGGTTATTGGGCCGTGGGTGGCGCAGCGAGCTTGCTGTTCTTCTGCTTCGCCGGGTGGGAAGCCGTGACGCACTTGGCAGGCGAATTCCGCAACCCCGAGCGAGACCTGAAGCGGGCAACGTGGCTGACCCTGATGGTGGTTGGCGTGATCTACATTGGCCTCGTGGCTGCTTGCGTAGCCGTTCTGGGGCCGGGACTCGCGGGCAGCAGCGTCCCGGTTGCCGAGTTGCTGGCGAAGGGACTTGGGCCCGCGGCAGCACCGGTGACCGCAGTGGCGGCGGCAGTGCTGACGTTCGGGCCGCTCAACACTTTTGTCGCCGGCGCCAGCAAGCTTGGTGCCCGATTGGCGTCCGACGGCGTGCTGCCGCGGGCATTGGCGCGTGGCACCGGGCCGGGGGAGGTGCCGTCGGTGAGTCTCGGCGTCCTGGGAGTGATGGCGTCGATCTCCTTTGTGCTCGCGGCGACCGGGGTGCTGAGCATGGAGTTCCAGATCGGCGCGGCCTCGGCGTGCTTCACCGCAGTGACGGCCTTTGGATTGGCTGCCGGGGTGGTCCTGCTCCGGCGTCGGACTCCAGCGTGGTACGGGGTGATCGTGGCGGCGGCAGTGATGTTGGTGGTGCTCGTGTTCAGCGGATGGGCGCTGCTGGTCCCGGCCGGGTTGGGTGTGGCGGCGTTGGTGGCAGGGCGGGTTCGTCGAGTTCGCGGGAAGCCTGCCACTTCGCAGGCAAGTTTCCCGGCGAACTCGCAGCCTTCCCGCGAACTCGCGGCTAGGAACGGCAGACCCTCGTAAGTTTGTCCGGATTGGAGAGCTGACGCAGCCCACGGATGCTTCCATCCGGGGCAGCGTCCACCTCGATGACGTCGGCGCGGCCGTTGTGCCTGAGCACCAAGGCTGCCCCTCCGTTAATCTCCACAACCCAGGCCCGGATCGGCTCCACGGGATCGAAGGCCACCGCCTTGCCGAGGATGGCCGTAAAGAATCGAGCGATCCTTGAGGCCCCGAACAGCGGGTTCATCGCGCTCTTGACCTTGCCGCCGCCGTCGGCCCATAGCACTGCGTCCCGGTGCAGCATCGAAACCACCGTGTTGATCTCACCCTCCTCGATGGCCTGGACGAGCTTCTCCAGCACGGCCCGGTCCTTGGCCCGGGGAGCGGGCGCATCGGGGTCGATGTCCAGGCGGCGTTCGGCCCGTGAAATCAGCTGGCGGACGGCGGCCGGCGTCTTGTCCAGGATGTCCGCGATCTCCGGCGCGGGCATCCCGAAGGCGCGGTGCAGGACCAACGCCGCCCGCGCCTCCGGTGCCAGTTGCTCGGCCAGATGAAGCAAGGTCAAGGACAGCAGTTCGCGGTTGGCCACTGCCTCCTCAGGCAAACGGGCGGTATCCACGGGCTCAGGCAGCCACGGTCCGGTGTAGTCCTCGCGGACCGCCGCGAGCTGGCGCACCCGGTCGATGGAACGGCGCACGCACACGGTGGTCAGCCACGCCGGCCAGGAGTCCACGCGGCCGCCGTCGGTGTTCCGTTCCTGCCGTACGGCGTCGATGGCAACCTCGGAGACCACGTCCTCCGCATGGCCGAAGTCCCCCAGCATCCGGTACGCGATCCCCAGCAGGCGGTTCCGTTCGCTCTGCCACGCCGCCGTGGCCGAGACTGCAAGAGTCATGATCCCCACGTTACCGTTCAGACCAGCGGATTCTTCTCATCCACCGGCGGCTCCATCTGTGTGCTGATGGCGATCCTGTTCCACACGTTGATGGTGGAGATTGCCAGGATCAAGCCGCCCATCTGGCCATCGTCGAAATGGGTTGCGGCGGCGTTCCAGATCTCGTCGGTCACCGTGTCAGGCCCCAATTGCGTCAAGGCATCGGTGAGGGCAAGGACGGCCTGTTCCCGCGCATCGAAAAATACTTTGGAGTGTTGCCAGGCGGCCACGGCATGCAACTTCCGTGACGGGATTCCGCGCTTGCGCCCGTCGGTCGCGTGCATGTCCACGCAGAAACCGCAGCCGTTGAGGATCGAGGCGCGGAGCTTGATCAGCTCGTACAGATCAGGATCGACAGAGGTGCGGGCGTACCCTTCCAGGCCAATGACGGCGGCGTAGCCGAGTTTGTTGCTGCGGCCGATGTTGATGCGGGTCATGCTGACTTCCCTTCAAAGTTGGTGCGTTACAACAGTGATGTCGGAGGCGGGGCCGGAAGTGTGACAGTGCCGGCCAATTGTTAGAGTCAGTCCGTGCGCGCAGTAGTTTTTGATGAGGTCCGGACCCAGCCCGAGGTAAAGGAGGTCGCCAAGCCTGGCGCCCCTGATGGGGGCGTGGTGGTGAAGGTGCTGGCAACGGGCATGTGCCGCAGCGACTGGCACGCCTGGGCAGGCCACGACGACATTGCCATGCCCCACGTGCCGGGCCACGAACTCGCCGGCGTCATCGACGCCGTAGGGGAAGGTGTCCGCAACTGGAACGTCGGCGACCGCGTCACTGTGCCGTTCGTCTGCGGCTGCGGCAGCTGCGAATGGTGCCTGGCCGGCGACGCCCAGGTTTGCCCGGACCAGCAGCAACCCGGCTTCACCCACTGGGGTTCGTTCGCCGAGTACGTTGCCCTGCACGCCGCCGACAGCAACCTGGTTGCCCTCCCGGACAACGTTGAATTCACGACGGCGGCAAGCCTCGGCTGCCGCTTCGCAACGGCCTACCGCGCTTTGGCTGCCCGGGCGCAGGTGAAGTCCGGTGAATGGGTCACTGTGGTGGGGGCGGGCGGCGTCGGGCTGAGCGCAGTGATGATCGCCAAGGCCATGGGCGCCAGGGTCATCGCCGTGGACCGGAACCCGGAGGCTTTGGCCGTGGCTGCGCGTTTGGGTGCCGAACACACTGTGGTGGCTGACGGTACGGACATTCCGGAAGCGGTGTCCCAGCTGACCGATGGTGGCAGCCACGTGGCGATTGACGCCGTCGGAAGTGAACAGACCTGTGCCGACGCGATCCTCAGCCTTCGACGGCGGGGACGGCACGTCCAGATCGGTTTGTTGCCCTCGATCGACGGAAACCCCCAGGTTCCCATGGCCCGGGTGATCGGCTGGGAGCTCGACGTGTTGGGCAGCCACGGGATGGCCGCCGTGGACTATCCGGGAATGATGGCGCTCATTGAGCAGGGTGCGCTCCAGCCGCAGCTGCTGATCGAACGCACCATTGGCTTGGAGGATGCCGCGGCGCTGCTGCCCGGCTTCGACAAGGCCAATCCGGCGGGCATGACCATGGTGGACCCGGCGCTCTAGTTCCAGAGTTGGGCGGTCGCGTCAGGGAGAGGCGACTCCACTGAGGATGAGGTCCACGACGTCCCCGGCCAGGGCCCGGATCCCCTCCGCGTGCTGCTTATCCTGCTCGCGGTACCAGACATCCACGGCGTTGAGGCTGCTTAGCAAAACGCGGGTGGCCAGTGGTGGATCGACCTTCCGCAGTGACCCGTCGGTGACGCCTTCCTCCACCACGCGCCGGAACAGGAGCTCGTAGTCCTTCCGGAGCTGGTTGAGATTCACCAGGGCCTCACGTTGACCGACGGTGAGCGACTCAGATGACTGATCCCGCACGCCTTGATGCACGACGTGGTGGTAGTCCACGTCCTCCATCAGGTTGATCACGTGGGCGGTCGCCATGCGCTCGAGCCGCTCACGCCCGGATCCAGGTGAATCCGCCAAGGGCTCCACTACTGCCTTGACCTTGTGCATGCCGAGCTCGTACGCGGCAAGGAAGATATCGAACTTTGATCTGAAGTGATAGTAGACCAGGCCTTTGGTGGCCCCCACCGCCATGGCGATGTCGTCGATCGTTGTCTTCGCGAAACCCCTGCGCGCGAACGCAGCAGCGGCCGCATCCAGGACACGCGCCCTGATGCCGGGGTCGGCGTCGGCAGTACTGGTCACATGTCCTCCATCAGGCGTTGGTCCCAAATCATCATGCCATCCGTTGCCCGGGGCCCTTGACGTTGATGTGAGCCGCGCAACATAATACTGAGTAGTATGTTGACGAAATAAAGGAGACCTCTGTGGGCATCGACCTCCGCGGGCAAGTAGCGATCATCACCGGAGCTGGGGCCGGACTGGGGCGTGCGCACGCTTTGGCCCTGGCGGAGCGGGGCGTCAAGGTCGTCATTAACGACGTCGGCGGGCCGGCAAGCGGCGCCGGGAGCCAGTCCGCTGCCGCAAGCGTCGCGCAGGAGATCCAGGATGCCGGCGGCCAGGCCATGGTGGCGCTGTGTGATGTCTCGGACGAGCAGGCTGTCGCCGGAATGGTGGACCAGGTGATTGACACGTGGGGGCGCGTGGACATCCTCATCAACAACGCGGGCATCCTGCGGGACAAGTCCTTCGCGAAGTCGGACCTCCAGGCATTCCGAACAGTAGTGGATGTCCATCTGATGGGGTCCGTGAACTGCTCGCATGCGGTCTGGCCACATATGGTCAAGCAGGGGTACGGGCGGATCCTGATGACGACGTCGGCGTCCGGCATTTATGGCAACTTCGGCCAAGCCAACTACGGCGCGGCCAAGTCCGCTGTAGTCGGGCTGATGAACGTCCTGGCGATCGAGGGCGGGAGCAAAGGCATCCGGGTCAACTCCCTGGCACCCACCGCAGCGACGCAAATGACCGAGGACCTCCTTGAACCCCAGGAGCTTGCATTGTTAGCGCCCGAGTCGGTGTCTCCTGGTGCAGTGTTCATGGTGTCGCCGGAGGCTCCCACCATGACAATCCTGGCGGCGGGCGCGGGAGTGTTCGCCGTCGCCCGGATGGAAGAGTCGGCCGGTGTCTACCTTCCGGAGGACAAGCGAACGCCCGAGCAGCTTGCCCTGGAATGGTCGCGGGTCAGTGACATGTCCGGTTCCGTGCTCACGGACAGTGCCTTCGACCAGACGCGCCGGTACATCGCCATTGCACAGCGTGACGACGTTGCCGAGGCCGCGCTGTGAGGGAGGCAGTTGTCGTTTCGACGGCGAGAACGCCCATCGGTCGCGCGTACAAAGGAACGCTGAGTTCAGCTACCGGCCCCGGGCTGGCCGCCCACGCAATCGCGGCCGCCGTCGAACGCGCAGGCGTGCAGCCCGAAGAGGTCGAAGACGTCGTTCTCGGCTGTGCCATGCAGGAAGGCACCACCGGATTCAACGTGGCCCGGCAATCCGTGCTCCGCGCCGGGCTCCCCGATTCCGTGCCGGCCATGACCATTGACAGGCAGTGCGCCTCAGGGCTGATGGCAGTGGCAACGGCGGCCAAGCAGATAGTTGCGGACGGTATGTCGATTGCCGTCGGTGGCGGCGTTGAGTCCATTTCGCTGGTCCAGAACCAGCACCAGAACCGATACTTGGCCCACGATCCCTGGCTGCTGGAACGCCGCCCTTCGATGTACCTGTCCATGCTCGAGACGGCTGAAATTGTCGCGGAGCGCTACGGCGTCGGCCGCCAGGCCCAAGACGGGTTCGCGCTGCTGTCGCAGCAACGCACCGCCCAAGCGCAGGCGGCAGGACTTTTCGACGACGAAATCGTTCCGTTCAACGTGTCGGAAAACGGGCGGGATCTGGAAGACGGGACCACCTTGTCGCGGGACGAGGGCAACCGCCCGTCGACAACCCAGGAGGGCTTGGCAGCGCTGCGGCCAGTCCTTGCCGATGGCCACGCCTCCCGCTCGTCGACGGTCACAGCCGGCAATGCCTCGCAGCTTTCCGACGGCGCTTCAGCCCTGGTGCTCATGGAAGCAGCAGCCGCCAACCGCCGGGGGATCGAACCCCTCGGCATCTACCGTGGCATGGCGGTGGCTGGTTGCGAGCCCGGCGAAATGGGCATCGGGCCAGTCTTCGCGATTCCCAAACTGCTGCGGGAACACGGGCTGCGGGTGGAGGACATCGACCTGTGGGAACTCAATGAAGCGTTCGCCTCCCAAGCCCTGTATTGCCGCGACCGGCTGGGGATCGACCCGGACCGGATGAACGTCAATGGAGGGGCCATCTCCATCGGCCACCCCTACGGAATGACCGGCGCCCGGATGGTGGGCCACGCCCTCCTGGAGGGCCGCCGCAGAGGCGCGCGCTACGCCGTCGTCACCATGTGCGTCGGCGGCGGAATGGGAGCCGCCGGTCTGTTCGAAGTCTGCTGACATCCCACCCTTTCAAGACACCAAGACCACTCCGAGCGAGGATCAAGGCACCATGACCGAACCATCTCTGCGTACCGACGTCGTTCACGCAAGAGCCACCCGCAAAGCACTGTTGAAGTTGATTCCATTGCTCTGCGTTGTCTACTTCATGTCCTATGTGGACAGGACGAATGTTTCCCTGGCCAAGACCCACCTTGAAGCGGATATAGGACTAAGTGCCGCCGCCTACGGGCTGGGCGCCGGCATCTTCTTCATCAGCTACGCGTTCCTCGAGGTCCCGAGCAACCTGATCATGTACCGTGTGGGGCCACGGGCGTGGATCACCAGGATCGCACTGACCTGGGGTGCAATCTCCGCCCTCATGATGTTCGTGCAGGGAGAAGCGTCCTTCTACATCCTGCGGTTTATCCTGGGTGCCGCGGAGGCCGGGCTGTTTCCCGCGTTGGCGTACATGGTGACGGTGTGGTTCGCGCAGAACCAGCGTGCCAGCGTCATGGGGTTCATCTACCTGGCACCGACCATCGCCCTCATCATCGGCGGCCCCGCGGGCGGAGCGCTGATGGAACTGGACTCCTTGTTCGGCCTGCACGGTTGGCAGTGGATGTTCATGATCGAGGGCCTGCTCACGATGGTGGTCGGCGTCGTCGTGTGGTTCAAGTTGCCATCGACGCCCCAGCAAGCGTCCTGGCTTACAGCGGATGAAGCCGACAGCCTGTCCCGGCATGCCGGTACACCGGATGAGCACGAGCACCGCATCAAAGGGAACGTGCGCAGGGCCTTTGGCCGTCCATTCATCGTGATCATCGCCCTTGTCTACTTCCTGAACCAGGTAAGCAGCGTTGGATTGGTGTTCAACATCCCGGCGATCATTGAGTCCATGCACGTGAAGAGCCCGTTCATGATTGGACTGATCTCCGGGAGCGTCGGCATTGGAGCGACGATCGGCGTCCTGCTCATCCCGAGGCTGTTCCGACGTTCCAACAAGGAGGCTGCCTGGGTTGGCTTCATGGCCTTGGGCACCCTCGTTACAGCCGTGGCGTACGTCCTTGTCGAGCCCCCGGTGGTCCGGGTGGTTCTCATCGCGCTCGGAGCAGTCTTCATCTTCGGCACGTTGCCGGTCTTCTGGTCCATTGCGATGGGGCGGATGTCAGGTATTGTGGCCGCTGCCGGCTTGGCGTTCATCAATACGATCGGGCTCATCGGCGGATTCGTTGGCCCCTACCTCTTCGGTGTGGCTGAGACGGCAACGGGAGACCCGGCCACCGGCTTCTTCATCATCATTGCCGCGTCCGGAATCTCCCTAGCCCTCACTCCTGTCCTGACGTGGGCGCTCAAGCGGGAGGATCGTCACTCAGCGCTGAAGGCCGGTCCGGACAGCGAACGCGGTGCCTTGTCATCCCGCGGGCTCATGGATTCACGGCAGGAAGGCTGACGCGATGCACGGACTTATGCAGGACCACCCCCTGGCCACGCCCATGCTGGTGGACCGCCTCGAAGGAGCATTCGCCAACAAAACGGTGGTCACGGGTGGGTTCGATGACCGACAGTCTGCGAACTACGGCGAAGTGGCGCAGCGGACCAGGAAGCTGGCCGGTGCATTGGATGCATTGGACGTGCCCGTGTCCGCCCGGGTTGCCACCCTCGGGTGGAACACCCAGCGCCATTTCGAGCTGTATCTCGCGGTGCCCAGTTCCGGCAGGGTGCTCCATACGATCAACCACCGCCTGGCGCCCGCCGACATCCAGTACATCATCAACGATGCCGCGGACGACGTCCTCTTCGTGGATCGCTCCTTGCTCGACGTCCTCTGGCCGATCGCGGACAAGCTGCCCACGCTTCGGCACATCGTGGTCATGGACGACTGTGACAAGCCGTCGGTGCCCCAAGACCCCCGCATCCTGGACTACGAATCGATCCTTGAACAGGCGCAAGGCGTAGAGACTTTCGACGTCCCGGACGAACGAGCAGCCGCCGCACTCTGCTATACCTCGGGAACAACAGGCCGCCCCAAGGGAGTGCTGTACGACCACCGCTCCGTCATCCTGCATGCCATGTCCCTGCTCTTCGCTGACGTCTTTGCCCTCGGCGAGGGCGATGTCGTGATGCCGATCGTGCCCATGTTCCACGCGAACGCATGGGGCCTACCCTTTGCCGCAGCCTTGTGCGGGGCATCCCTGGTCCTGCCGGGCCGGGCCACGGCGCCGAAAAAACTGGCCGGGCTCATGGAACAGGAGCAGGTTACGGTGTCGGCCGCCGTGACCACGGTCTGGAAGAGCCTGCTGCCGCATCTTCAGGGACGGGACCTGTCCAAGCTGCGGCGCCTGGCCAATGGTGGAAGTCCGCTGCCCGTCGAGTTGGCCCGCCAGTATCTTGAGGAACTGAAGGTGCCGTTGGTCGGAACCTGGGGGATGACGGAGGCAAGCCCGCTGCTTACCTCTTCGCGGACACCAGCCAAAGGGGAGCAGCCCGCCAGGGACGAAACGGGAGACAAGGCACTTGCCCTGATGTGCGCTCCGGGCTATCCCAGTCCCTTGGTCAAGCTCCGCGTCGAGCGGCCGGACGGAACCTTTGCCCCGCACGACGGCCAGGAAACGGGAGAGCTGCAGGTATGCGGAGCCACGGTCGCCGGAGGATACTTCGGCGCATCCGACGGCTCGGAGGCTTTTACAGCCGATGGTTGGCTGAAGACCGGAGATGTGGGGACCATCGATCCCGATGGCTGCGTCCACGTAGTCGACCGCCTCAAGGACCTGATCAAGTCCGGTGGCGAATGGATCGGCTCTACAGAGATGGAGAACGCCATCCTCAGCCACCCCCAGGTGTGGGAGGCCGCCGTCGTCGCTGTTCCTGACGAGAAGTGGGGCGAGCGGCCGGTGGCCTATGTTGCTCCCCGCCAGAACGCCGTCCTCACCGCAGAATCCGTGCAGTCGCATCTGGAGGGCAAGGTAGCCAAGTGGTGGATCCCGGAACGGGTGGTCATCATTGCCGAGATCCCCAAGACATCGACTGGGAAGATCGCCAAGAAGGCGCTGCGGGAGTCGGCCGCTGATACAGGGGGACTGTAGGCCGCCTGCGTCAGTCCTCCGTCGGGCGGTTCCGGTACGCGGCTAGGAAGTGCGCGATCCTGCGCACGGCTTCCTCGATGTCCTCAACCGCGGGGAGGATCACGAACCTGAAGTGGTCCGGGGTGGGCCAGTTGAAGGCCGTTCCGTGCGACACCAGGATCTTTTGTTCCTGCAAGAGCTGGAGGACGAATTTCTCGTCCGAGGCGATGGGGTACACCTCCGGATCCAAGCGTGGGAAAAGGTACATCGCCCCGGCTGCCGGTACGCAGGACACGCCAGGAATCGCGGTGAGCAGCTTCCATGCGAGATCACGTTGCTCCCGCAACCGGCCGCCCGGGGCGATGAGGGCCTCAATGCTCTGGTAACCGCCCAGGCAGGTTTGGATCGCGTGCTGCGCAGGCACATTGGCGCACAACCGAAGCGAAGCCAGGAGCTCCAAGGATTCCCGGTAGGCGGCGGTGGCAGCCAAAGGACCTGTCACGGCAACCCATCCGGCCCGGTAACCCGGCATCCGGTAGGCCTTGGACAAGCCGCTGAACGTGAGCACACAGACGTCATCCGCAACGGATGCCGTATGGATGTGCGGGGCATCGACGTAGCGGATCTTCTCGTAAATCTCGTCGGAGAAGAGCACCAGATCGTGTTTCCGGGCGAGGGCTGCGAACTGTTCCACGATGTGCCGGGGATAAACCGCGCCAGTGGGATTGTTCGGATTGATGATGACTATTCCGCGGGTGCGGGGCGTGATTTTGACTTCGACATCGGCCATGTCCGGCCACCAGTTTTCGTCCTCGTCACAGAGATAGTGCACGGGCTTGCCGCCCGTGAGGGTCACAGCGGCGGTCCACAAGGGGTAGTCCGGCGCAGGGATAAGGATCTCGTCGCCGTTTTCCATGAAGGCCTGCAGGGTCATGGAAATCAGCTCGCTGACACCGTTGCCGATGAAGATGTCCTCGACGCCGATGTTCATCAGTCCGCGGGTTTGGTAGTACTGCGAGATCGCCGTGCGTGCGGAGAAGATTCCCTTGGAATCGCTGTACCCCTGCGCCCCCCGGATGTGGTGGATCATGTCCACCACCACGGACTCCGGCGCTTCCAGCCCGAACGGTGCCGTGTCCCCAAGGTTCATCTTCAAAATGCGGTGGCCTTCGGCTTCCATGGCCTTGGCTGCCTGAAGGATGGGGCCGCGGAGTTCGTACCGGACGTTCTGTAGTTTGCTGGAGTGCTGCATGGGACGCATGGTTGATCTTTTCATGGCATGGGCACCGGCGAGCAAACCATTCCGGAAAGTGATCCCCTAAACCCAGCGGATAATCACTGGGAGGCTGCGGGTGGTTGCCGAGACTTCCCGTTCCGTGCCGCCCACCGCCACTGCGAAATGCTGGAGGTCGTCGGCGGAAGCCATGACCTCGAAATGCCCGGTGGCATCGCTCACGACGGCGGCGGCCGAGGAATGCGCATGGATGTAGGCGTCAGGAATCCCCTTGTTGTGCGCGTCGACCAAGCGCCCGCGGATCCTACGCCCGGCATTGGCATTCCCGGGAGCCGGCTCGTGGAAGGGCGGACCCGAGGGTTCCTCAAAGGGGAGGGATACTGGTACGCGGACCATGAACCCCAACCCTTGCTGGATGGCATTGGAGTACTCTTCGAGCCGGAACTCTCCACTGGATATCACGGAGTAATGGCTGTGGAGCTCCACCGCCAAAAGAAGCTGCTCCATGTTGTCCAGTTGTTCCGGGCCGTGGCATTCCACAGCCACCCGCAGTTCGAGGTCCAGGACGGGTCCGTCCCGCCGGGACCTTCCCACGCGGTTAAGCGCGACGGCGCGGACCGTCACCGGAGCGTCAGGGGGCGGAACAACCGCAGTGGGGGACCCGTCGTCGAACCTCACGTGCTGGGGAGCGACGGCACTGGAAAGTACCCCCAGAAGGTCGGACAGCGACGCATGCACATGGCCCACGGCAGAACCCCAGCCGGACAGAGATCCACAACTTCAACTGGAACTAGGCTACTCCCGCAATTCCGCGTAGTCACTGGGATCCAGGGGTCAGGATGACCCCACAACATCGAGGCGGCATCAGCCGGGGCTAAGCCGCCTGATCCGGCTGCCGGGCGGCCTGCCGCCACCAGGCCACAGTAGCCGCGGCTGCCTCCGGCAGGGGAGTCGGTTGGAGTCCCAGGAGCCGCTGGCTTTTGGTGGAATCCATGATGAACGGCCGCTCGAACTGGTACAGCAGCTCGGCCAGTTCGCGCATGTCCGTGGAAAACACGCCGGCTGTCCGCAGCACCCAGCCAGGCACGGCGCCCACCTTCGGCGCAGCAACGTCGGCGGCTGAGGCGTACGCTGCCGCCATCTCACGCTGGGTGATGGCAGGACCCGTGGGCGCGTGCAGCACAGTGTTCCAAAGCTCCGGCTTCCGAGCTGCCGCGATCATGGCAGCGGCAAGATCGGGGACATAGGTAAACGAATGCGGCTGGCGTGCGCTCCCGATGACCTGCAAGGCCTTACCCGCCAGGACCGGCGTGACCATGCGCTCGCCGGCGTGGGCCGTCTTCACGAGAGGGCCGTAGAAGTCGCCTGCCACCACGCTCACGGTGTTCGCCGCGTGGGTCTCGCGGGCCTTCAACAGTGCGGTCCGGATGCCGCGCTTACCGCCGCTGGCAGCCCGCGGCCCGGCCTCCGTCATGATCCTGTCCGGCTCGCTGTACGAATACAGGCTTTCAGGAAAGACGACGACGGCGCCCGCGGCCGCCGCTGCATCCATCACCACTTGCTCGGCCTGGGGGAGTTCGGCGGCCCACGCTGCGGCGCGGTAGGCCGACCCGTGGATGCAGTGGAATATGGCCGATGCTCCTGCCGCGGCCTCGTTGAGCCGCGCGGGGTCGGAGGCGTCCACCCGCTTCCTTTCCACGAGGGGATGTTCCGGGCCGCTGCCGGAGCGGGTCAATACCCGCACCCTGTGGCCTTCCGCCGCAAGTCGTTCGGCAATGGTGTATCCGACAGGTCCTGCTCCGGTGACAACGTACATGGTGACCTCTTTCGTGGTTTTTGGCTTGAAGGCAGCGAGAGCACTGCTCTCTTTCGTTCAGCATGGCGACCATGGATCAGAACGTCAAGAGCACTGCTCTCGAATGTTGACGGCGCTCTCTCTTGTGGCAAGCTGTAGCCATGTCTGCCGCAAAAGCCTCCAATGCCAAAGCTGCCACTCCGCGCGAACGTGCCCGCGCCCAAACGCTGGTGGACATCGTCAGGATTGGTCGGGAGCACTTGGCTGTCCATGGAGCTGCTGCCCTGTCCTTGCGTGCCGTGGCGAGGGATCTCGGCGTCGTATCTTCTGCGGTCTACCGCTATGTCCAGAACCGCGACGAACTCCTCACGCTCTTGCTGATCGACGGCTACAACGAGCTCGGTGATCAGGTGGATGCAGCCGTGGCAGCCGTTCCGGAGGCGGACTTCCCCGGGCAATTCAGGGCTCTGGGCCGTGCCGTCCGGCAGTGGGCGATCCGGGAGCCTGCCAGCTACGCCCTCCTCTTCGGCAGTCCCGTGCCCGGATACCAGGCTCCCGGGGAGCGCACCACCGTCCCTGGAACCCGGGTGATTTTCCGATTGGTGGGCATCTTCGACGCAGCCCAGCGGGCGGGGACGCTCAACGCGGAGGTGGGGCCCGACGTCGTGATTCCTCCGGCGCTGGCCGCGGACCTGGACGCAATCCGCTCCGAACTGAACCTTGAGGTTCCGGAGTCGTCCCTCGCGCGCGGCGTGCTCGCCTGGACTTCCATTTTTGGCGCGATCAGCTTCGAAGTTTTCGGCCAATACGGTCCGGACACCTTCAAGGCCCGCGACGAGTTGTTTGAGCATCAACTGGCAGTGCTCGAGGGTGTGGCCGGGCTCTAAGGCGGGAGCGCTAGAGTATTCGGATGGTTCGGGGATTGGCGGATATTGGTGCGGAGGGCGTCCTGCTGGCCGGTGCGGGGCGCGCGATTCTCCTGCAAATCGCCAACCCGCGCGTGGGGCATGGCGTGGCGGAGCACAGCAATTTCGCCGAGCGTCCCATGGACAGGCTCCGCGCCACCATGACCTACGTCTATGCGGTGATATACGGCTCCGAGGAACAACAGAAGGCCGTGCGACGAGCCGTTAACCGTGCCCACGCGCCGGTACGCCGGGGAGCTGATGAATCCTCCGCAGGCTACAGCGCGTTCGACGCCGAATCCCAGCTGTGGGTGGTCGCCACCCTGTACCAGACCGCCGTCACCGTCTACGAGCAGGTCCATGGACCGCTCGACGACGACGCCGCCGACCGCATCTACGGCGAGTACGCACGGATCGGGACTGCCCTGCAGTTACCGGCCAGCATGTGGCCGGCGGACCGGAGCGCGTTCGTGGAGTATTGGAATGCCCAGGTCGCCGCGCTGCGGCCGGACGCCAAGGCGTTGGGCGTTGCACGGGACTTGCTCCACCCCTCCGGAGGCCCGCAGCTGCTGCGGCTGGCCATGCCGTTGGCCCGCTTCCTCACGGCCGGCCTGCTGCCCAACCATGTGCGGGACGCCTACGGCTTTGAGTGGAGCGCCGGGCATGAGCGCCGCTTCAACAGGATCATGAGGACTGTTGGGCGCGTCTACCCCCGGCTGCCGCAGCGGGTGCGGCACTGGCCCCGGGACTACTACTTGAGGCAACTTGCTGTGGGGAGCGGGGTGCCCCATGCGTAATTCCACATCGGTGGAGCAGGCGATCGACCAGGCCGCGCACCGCTACCTGGACCGCTCCGGGGGAAAGCTCCGAGGGCGGCTCACCGAGTTTGTGGTCTTCGGCCTGAAGCAGGCGTGGGCTTGCGTGTTTGGTGCCTTGCTACTGGCTGTGATCATCGGCGTCCGGCTCTGGTATCCCGCTGACGCGGGTTTGGCCAGCAACGATTTCCTGACCATCGCCGCCGTCGTCATCCAGGTCCTGATGATCTGTTTCAAGCTCGAGACGCTGCGGGAACTCCGGGTGATCCTGCTGTTCCACGTGGTGGGAACTGTCATGGAGTTGTTCAAGACGGACGTCGGGTCCTGGGCCTACGATGCTGACGGTGTTCTCCGGATCGGTGCCGTGCCGCTGTTCAGTGGATTCATGTATGCCGCAGTTGGTTCGTACATGGTCCGGGTGTTCAGGCTGTTCGATCTCCGCTTTGACCGCTACCCTCGACGCTGGATCACGGCCCTTGTTGCCGGTGCGATCTACGTCAACTTCTTCTCGCACCACTACATCCTTGACCTTCGCTGGGTGCTGCTGGCCGCCGTCGTGCTTGTTTACGGACGGTGCGTCATGCACTTCAGGGTCTTCCGGAAGCGCTTCCGCATGCCGATCCTGGTGTCGTTCCTGCTGGTGGCGCTGTTCATCTGGTTCGCGGAGAACATCGGCACGTGGTCGCGTGCGTGGCTGTATCCGAACCAGCTGGCGGGATGGCAGGCGGTGTCCATCGACAAGCTCCTGGCATGGTTCCTGCTGATGATTATCTCCGTGGTGCTGGTGGCGTGGGTGTACAAACCGGAGCCCTTGGATCAGTTCACGCTGAGCGAAAAGGTCGGCGAAATTCCTGCAAACACAGGGAAGTAGAAGGCTCGATTGGGAAAGTTGAGCGCACTCGACTCAACTTTGGATTGACATCTTTCCGAGGCTGAGTACAGTTGAGTGCAGAACGCTCAACTAGCCGATTGTTGAGCAGGCTCCCGAACCAGCAAGACCGCACCAGCGGACCCCTGCTGGCCGGATGCATTCATCAACATCGGTCATTGAAAGGAAGCAAGATATGTCACGTGCAGTAGGTATCGACCTCGGAACCACCAACTCCGTGGTCTCTGTTCTTGAAGGTGGCGAGCCCACCGTCATCGCCAACGCCGAAGGCGGCCGCACCACGCCGTCCGTCGTCGCGTTCTCCAAGTCCGGCGAGGTCCTGGTTGGCGAAATCGCCAAGCGCCAGGCCGTCAACAACATCGATCGCACCATCGCCTCCGTCAAGCGCCACATGGGCACTGACTGGACCGTCGCCATCGATGACAAGAAGTACACGCCGCAGGAAATTTCCGCGCGTATCCTCATGAAGCTTAAGAACGACGCCGAGAGCTACCTGGGCGAAAAGGTCACCGACGCTGTGATCACCGTTCCGGCTTACTTCAACGACGCCGAGCGCCAGTCCACCAAGGAAGCCGGCGAAATCGCAGGCCTCAACGTCCTGCGCATCGTCAACGAGCCCACCGCAGCTGCTCTGGCCTACGGTCTGGACAAGGGCAAGGAAGACGAACTCATCCTGGTCTTCGACCTCGGTGGCGGTACCTTCGACGTCTCCCTCCTCGAGGTTGGCAAGGACGAAGACAACTTCTCCACCATCCAGGTCCGCGCAACCGCCGGTGACAACCGCCTCGGTGGCGACGACTGGGACAACCGCATCGTCGAATGGCTCCTGAGCCAGCTCAAGGTCAAGGGCATCGACCTCTCCAAGGACAAGATCGCCCTCCAGCGTCTCCGCGAAGCTGCTGAGCAGGCCAAGAAGGAACTCTCCTCCTCGACCAGCACCAACATCTCCCTCCAGTACCTCTCCGTCACCCCCGACGGCCCGGTCCACCTGGATGAGCAGCTGACCCGTGCCAAGTTCCAGGACCTCACCAAGGACCTGCTGGACCGCACCAAGAAGCCGTTCCACGACGTCATTGCTGAAGCCGGCATCAAGGTTTCCGACATCGACCACATCGTCCTCGTCGGTGGCTCCACCCGTATGCCTGCTGTCTCCGAGCTCGTCAAGGAACTCGCCGGCGGCAAGGAACCCAACAAGGGCGTCAACCCGGACGAAGTTGTGGCCGTTGGTGCTGCACTTCAGGCCGGTGTCCTGAAGGGTGAGCGCAAGGACGTTCTCCTCATCGACGTCACGCCGCTGTCCCTCGGCATCGAAACCAAGGGTGGCGTCATGACGCACCTCATCGAGCGCAACACGGCCATCCCGACCAAGCGTTCCGAGACCTTCACCACCGCTGACGACAACCAGCCGTCCGTGGCCATCCAGGTCTTCCAGGGCGAGCGCGAATTCACCCGCGACAACAAGCCGCTGGGCACGTTCGAACTGACGGGTATCGCTCCGGCGCCGCGTGGCGTTCCGCAGGTTGAGGTCACCTTCGACATCGACGCCAACGGTATCGTCCACGTGTCCGCCAAGGACAAGGGCACCGGCAAGGAACAGTCCATGACCATCACCGGTGGCACGGCACTGTCCAAGGACGACATCGACCGCATGGTCCGCGAAGCCGAAGAGCACGCTGCAGAGGACAAGGCCCGCCGCGAAGCTACGGACACCCGTAACTCCGCTGAGCAGCTCGCCTACTCGGTGGACAAGCTGATCGCCGACAACGACGACAAGCTGCCCGAAGAGGTCAAGACCGAGGTCAAGGCCGACGTCGACGCCCTCAAGTCCGCGCTCGAAGGCACCGACGACGCAGCCGTGAAGACGGCGTTCGAGAAGCTCCAGGCTTCCCAGACCAAGCTCGGCGAAGCCATCTACTCGCAGGCCTCCGCAGCTGACGCTCCGGGTGCCGGTGCAGAAGGTGCTCCCGCCGGTGGTGCAGGTTCTGCCTCGGCCGACGAGGACATCGTTGACGCCGAAATCATCGACGAAGACGAAGCGAAGAAGTAGCCATGCCTCATCACGGCAACGAAGCAGAGCACTCTGACGAGCGCGGCGCCAACGAGGGATCGGGCCAGCAGAAGCCGGTCATCCGGGACAACCGCAAGGTTGACCCGGAGACCGGGGCCGCCCGCCACCCCGAAGGCGAAGCTGGCGCTCCCACCGACGGCGACGCCCTCTCCCAGGCTGAGGAAATCCTCAACGGCGTAGAGGTGCCGGCTGAAGAGTCCGTGGCCTCGGGCGCGGCGGCCGAAGCCCAGGCAGCGGAGCTCCGCAACGACCTCCTTCGCCTGCAGGCCGAGTACGTCAACTACCGCAAGCGCGTCGAGCGCGACCGCGCCGTAGCAGGGGAGATGGCCGTCATCGGCGTCTTGAACTCCCTGCTCCCGGTGCTTGACGACGTCGACGCCGCACGCCAGCACGGTGACCTCGAAGACGGCCCCTTCGCCGCCATCGCCACCAAACTGGAGAACGCGCTGAAGACGTACGGACTGGAGCGCATCGCGGACACGGGTGTCGAATTCGACCCCACCATCCACGAGGCACTCATCCAGCAGCCCGGCGAGGACATCCAGGTTGACACTGTCAGCCAGGTGCTGCGCTCCGGATACCGCTCAGGCGAGCGTGTCCTCCGCGCAGCCCAGGTCATCGTCGCGGTTCCGGCCTAAGGTGAGTTAGTCGCAGCGCGAAGTGGAATATGGGCCCCGGGAGTGGCTTCGGGCCTACCGGAGCGTGGCGGCCAAGTCCGTTAGGACTGGGCCGCCACGCGTAGGGGCGGGGGCCCATATTCCACGTAGCGCAAACGCAACAACAGATGTGAAAGGAAACGCTCTTGGCCAGCCAGGACTGGGTTGAAAAGGATTTTTACGCGATCCTTGGTGTTGCCAAGGACGCGTCCGACGCTGACATCAAGAAGGCTTACCGCAAGCTTGCCCGGCAGTACCACCCCGATACCAACGCCGGGGATGCTGCTGCGGAGAAGCGGTTCAAGGATATTTCCGAGGCTTACTCGGTGTTGTCGAGTCCCGAGGACCGGCAACAGTATGACGCCATCCGGGCCATGGGTGGCGGTGCGCGGTTCGCTCCGGGCGCCGGACGTGGCGGTGCCGGGGCCAACGGCGGGTTTGAGGACCTGTTCGGTGGCTTGTTCGGCGGCGGCGCAGGCGCACGTCAGCCACAGGGCGGAGGTATCCCGCCGGAGTTCGCTGACCTGTTTGGCGGCGGATTCGGTGGCGGCCCCACCGGCTTCCAACGCGCGCCGCAGAAGGGCTCGGACCGCACCGCGTCCACGACAATCTCGTTCGCGGGTTCCATCAAGGGCACCACGGTGAGCCTCCGTGAGAGCAACGGGAACGTCATCGACGTCAAGATTCCCGCGGGAATCAAGGACGGGCAGAAGGTACGCCAGCGCGGCAAGGGCAACGTTGGCCCGGCCGGAAATGGCGACCTCATCATCACGGTCAACGTGAAACCCCACGATTTCTTCCAGCGCGACGGCGACAACATCCGCATCCACGTGCCCGTCACGTTCGCGGAAGCGGCGCTCGGCGCCACCATTGAGGTTCCAACGCTCGACGGCGACACCGTCAAGTTGCGTGTCCCGGCGGGCACACCCGCTGGCCGCACTTTGCGGGTGAAGGGCCGCGGCGTGAAGACATCGAAGGGGACCGGCGACCTGCTGGTGACCATCGACGTCGCCGTTCCTCAAAACCTGAACAAGGAAGCTGAAGAAGCTGTGAAGGCGTTCGCTGCAGCCACCTCCGACGCCAATCCGCGTCACGACCTGGCCGCGAAGGCCCGGTTGTAAGGAGAGGGTCATGGCAATCGACGTCAATCAGCCGATCTTCGTCATCTCCGTAGCTGCGGAGCTTGCCGACATGCATCCGCAGACGTTGCGCCAGTACGACCGGCTGGGCATCGTCTCGCCCAGCCGTGCCCCGGGCAAATCCCGGCGATATTCGCAAAACGATGTTAACAAGCTGCGTGAGGTCCAGCGCCTCTCACAGTCCGGCGTGTCCCTTGAGGGCATCAAACGCATCCTGGACCTCGAAAACCAGGTAGCCGCGCTGCAATACCGCGTAGCTGAGCTGACCGAGGAACTGTCGCGGCGCCGGACGCCTGTGGATGCCCGGATCTTCGCTGCGGGAGCGGCGGGAGACGTGGTGAGCCTCGCCCGGGGACAGCGCCCGCGCGGAAGGTCCCAGGCCGTCGTCGTATGGCGTCCGCGGTCGGGAGAAGAACTTTAGGAACGGGAGCTAGTCCCGGGTCCGGTCCCAACTGACCACCACCCGGGCGGCTCCCGTTTCCGTGCGCTCCACGTCGGTGACAATCTGCGACTCCCTGGCGCCCATCTCCCGGATCCGGCGCCGATAGTCCTCAACGTGCGCCTGAAGGGACTCTTCGGTCCATTCGCCCGGGCGCATTCTCGTCGAGATTTCTACAGGTTCTTCCCTGGGGAGCGTCTCACTGGGCTGGGGTTCAAGGTCCCGAACCGGTTCAGGTTCGCCGGGCGGCACCAGCATCCTGACTGCGAAGACGCCGCCTGCAATACCGGCAACGAGGCCTGCCGCGATGAGCCAAAGGGTGCGCCCGCGTGAACGTTTCTTGGGGAGGCGGACGGGTTTTCCGGGACTGGACGTGACTGTGGATTTTTTGGCCATGGGAAGACGCAACCTTCCGATCAGTGGTTCGTTGTCCGATTACAGGGTAGAACTCCCACTCAGTCTGCCACTGTATCGCCGTGTCTGTGCGCTACCTTCCACTCACCGTCCTCGCGGCGGTACACCTGGGTTGCCCTGAGCGTGTAGGTCCGTGGGGTTCCATTCAGTGTGGCTGAGGTGTGTTCCAATCCGGCCGTGTACGCCATGTCCCCGATGACGTCGTATGCCTGGAGCTCGAACTCATACGACGTGCAGTCGGAAAAGCTGGCCCCCAGTGCCTCGAAGAGTTCATTGAGTTCCTGCTGCCCGTAGGCATTCTTGAAGGCACCCAGCACGCTGACCGGTTCATGTCTGGACCAGAGCGCCCGGCGCGGTGCCGCATCGCCGTTATGGAGGGCCAACTCTGCTTCGTACAAAGCCGTCCTGATCCATGCCAAAAAGTCATCCTTGTCGCTCATGGACCCAGTATGCGCGTGGCGTGTCAGCAGGTGAAGGAGAGTTGCGGCAGAGGCTGGAAGGGCAGTGGCTGGAAGGCCGGATCAGGAAGATAATGAAGGCAAGGCACGGCAAGCAGCGTCCGCGCCGATATCTGAGCAGCAGTGCCACAACAACCATGCTGCTCGTGTGGTGAGGAAGATTCCGGTGTCCTTGTCGGATGAAGAGCGCAGGAGCTTGGAGGAGCTGGAGCGGGATCTGGTTGCAACGGATCCGGACCTTGCCCTTGAACTGAAGTCGGGCCGCCTTCGCGGAGCAATGGCCCGGACTACAGGTGGCGTCCTTGCCCTGGTGGGTGGCTTCGTGATGGTGATCGTGGGAATCACCACCCAGCTGGTGGTGCTGGGCGTGGTCGGATTCCTCTTGGCCAGCACAGGAGCGTATCTGCTTCTGGCCGGATCTTCGTTGCGGCGGCGCATTGGCAGGCGCGGCAGGGATTCTTCGGGCTAGCCGGGCAGGCGCTCGCGTTTCAGGGGACGGGTGGCACGGGAGGTTGCACAGGCCCGTCCGCCTTTTTCACGGGATCAGGCTCGGCGGAGGGCATCATGGTCCGCCACGCAAGGACGGCGCCGGCGCCGATAAGGGCGGCCAGCAGGGCGATCAGCAAGCTCCGCGGACGGTTTGTCGGCTTCCGGGTCTGGCGGGACAAGGTGCGCGTTGCCCGGCTTACGGCCTTGGCCGCCGTGCGCCGGGCCTCCTTGGCAGTCTTCTTGTTGCCGGTGAGGGTGAGCATCACGCCATGAACCACCGACGGGACATCCGCATGGTTGATCCTGGCCAAGGCCCACCGCACCACGGCATCGGTCTGTGAGCTGGTTCCCTCTGCTGCGTGGTTTACCCATTCCCGGGCAAGATCCTGGGTCGCTGCAAAGATGTTCTGCGGTTTGTACATTGTGCACCCCTATCGGAGTAGATGGCCCCGTGAGCCAGCCTACGCCGTGCTTCCTACAGGCAACAGGCCCGCAGGAGGGCCCCGGAACCTAGTTCCGGATCACGGAGGCCAGCTCCACCGGCTTGTCCAGGCCAGCCCACTGTCCGTTGAGGACAAGCTCGTGGTGAAGTTCCTGTGCCTCGGCCGTGGCAGCTGATGCATCCGCCGCAGCGTCCAGTACACGGATCACCTTCAACCGGAGGTCACCGGCATCAATGATTGTCACGCCGCTGCCCGATACCGGCGCCGACGCACTCACGGTGGGCAAACCGCCGTCGAGCGTTCCACTGCCCTTGACGGTAACGCTGCTGGGGCGGGGTTCGGACTCGCCGTCGACCAGCAAGGCTGCCTCTTCCTGGCCGGTGAGGATGGCTGTAGCGAGGGCTTTGACGTAGACCGGGTCGGCGCAGGCGTCGTACACCCAGCGCTTGCCGAGGACCGAGTGTTCCATGGTGCCGATCAACCATTCGTTGGCGCCGCCCAGCTCGTGGCCGCGGTAGCTGAGGGGAACCTGGTAGATCCGCTCGCCCGCTGCCACGACGTGCGTCTCGAGGCCCACCTCGCCGGCGGGGTCGTCAAAGCGGTAGGCGCCGATGAGTTCGGGAGTGCCGTCCTGGATGAACCACGGCTGCGTGGGCAGGTAGTCAGCGATGAGTTCGAGCTTGGAGGGGGACAGGGTTGCTTTGTGAATGATCGCCATGTCACCCAGCCTAGGGCAGCCCGCATCATGCCCCTAAGCAGGCCCGATGCGTGGGCTTGGCCCTGCTCTGTTTACAATCAAAGGGACGTCGACCACTGAGGGAATCATGAAGAAACTCACCACTGTCCTGATTGCTGCCGGGCTTCTTGTCTCGGCTTCCGCTTGTTCAGCACCGCAGCTGACCACCGCACAGACCTGTGACAGGATGGCCGCCGCCGCCGCAGGTTTGACCCAGGAAAACAACAAGACCGCCACCACCCGCGTGGCCAACGCTATCCGTCCCATCGAGGGCGTGGCTTCCGACGAAATGAAGCCGGTGGTGACCTCCATCCTCGATTTCTTCGATGAGCAGGCCAAGGAGAACCCGGACGAGAAGAAGCTGGGCGAACTCACCACCGCATACCAGGAAGCAGGCAGCAAGTACGGCCAGCTCTGCCGCGGCGGACAGTAACCGCGTACCGTTTCAACGCTCCCCCATCAGCACTCTTCCGGAGTTGCGGGTGGGGGAGCGTTGTCGTGTGCAGTAGGCTCTCCACAATGAGCCACGCTGATGCGAAAAAACGCCTTCTCGCCGCCTATGACCAGCAGCTTCGTACTGATGCGGAGACATCGGATGCGCTGACGGTTACGTCGCTTGGGCCGCTGTTTTTGGCTACGTTCGTGGGCGGCCGCGGCTTCATCACCTACCGGGATCTGGGCGGGGCGGACGAGGAAGGTATCCGTGGCCTGGTTGCTGACGGTGTTGCGTTCTTCAAGGGCCAGCCTGAAATCACCAGGGTTGAGTGGAAGACCCGCGGGCACGATGACGCCCCTGGCCTCCACGAAGCGCTCCTTGCCAACGGCTTCGCCGCTGAGGAGCCCGAATCGATCATGATCGGGGAGGCACAGGCGCTCAGTGTGAGCGTGCCGCTTCCCGACGGCGTGACGTTGCGTCGCGTCGTCGACGAGCCGGATGTGCGGGCCATGACGGCGATGCAGGACGAGGTGTTCGGTGATCCTGTGTCGGACGAGATGGCCGATGGGCTGCTGCACAGGTTGACGTTGGATGACGGCATGGAGCTGTGGATCGCTGAAGCGGAGGGTCGTGCTGTCAGCGCAGGCCGCCTGGATCCCGTGGCCGGGACCGATTTTGCCAGGATTTGGGGAGGGGCAACCCGCCCGGAATGGCGAGGCCGTGGAATTTACCGTGCACTCACTGCGCGCCGCGCCCAATCCGCGCTCGCGAAGGGCAAATCCTTCATCCAGAGCGACTCAACCGAATACTCGCGCCCGATCCTGGAGCGCTCCGGTTTGCTCAAGGTCTCGACGACGACGCCGTACCGCTGGGCGCGGAGCTAACCGAGACCTGCAACGCGGGGTCACTTACGGCCCAAGATTCACCCGAACAGGGGCCGTAAGTGACCCCGCGTTGCTTGGGTAGTGGCGTTTGTGTATAGATGTATACAAGTACACCTTCCCTACATGGCGGCAGAATTGACAGACCCACAAGCCCGGAACACCGGCGCGCACCTCGTCTACAGCGAACTCAAGCGGCGAATCCTCAGCTTGGAACTCAAACCTGGTGAGCGCATCTACGAACCCGCCATGGCGAATGAGCTGCAGGTCAGCCGGACCCCGCTGCGGGAAGCCATCCGCCGGTTGATCTCTGAAAGCCTCCTGGAGCAGCAACCCACCGGCGGAGTACTGGTTCCGGTGCTCGACGAAAAAGCCATTTCAGAGTTGTACGACGTCCGTGCTGCCTTGGAGTCCTTGATGGCACGGGAAGCGTGCGCCAAAGCCACCGCGGAAGACCTCGAAGAGCTTCGGGGGATCGTGGCCCGCAACGCGGCGCTGGTGGACTTCGCGGATGAAGCTATGAAATACGGGGTCGCCCTGCACGCCGCCATCGCCAGGATCGCAGGCAACTCCTGGGCCCAACGCTTTCACGGGCAGATCTCCAGCCACGTGGAGCGCTACAGATACTTCACCAACAACGCTCCCCACCGACGCGACGAAGCACTTGCCGCTCATCGGCTGCTGGTGGATGCCATTGCGTCCAAGGATGCGGAAAAAGCCGCCCGGATCGCTTTCGAGCACGTCATTGGTGCCCGGGATGAGACCTTGCGGGTCATTTCCCAGCACGGTCTCGACGTCTCATGATCGGCGAGCTCGGGCGCCGCTCGTCTACGGCGCTTCTCATCCACTCTGCGCTGATACAGGCCGTGACTTTCCTGGTCCGGCCGGCTGCGACTTACAGGGCCCTGGAACTTGATGTCCCTGCCTTCGCCCTCGGCGTGCTGGCCGCCAGTTACGCCGTCTTCCCTTTGCTGCTGGCCCTGCCGATCGGCGGCCTCGTGGACCGTTTGGGAGAGCGTCGCCTCATGGCGGTCGGGTCCGCCGTCGTCCTTGGCTGTTCCGCGTTCCTGCTCTTCTGGGGGACGTCGGTGGCAGCCTTGGTGGCCGGGACGGCCCTCCTTGGTGCTGGCCAGTTGGCGTGCGTGGTGGGCCAGCAGGCGGTGGTGGCGAACAATGCTGCTTCATCGCGGCTGGACTCGGCGTTCGGCTACCTGACGTTCGCGGCGTCGGTGGGGCAGGCCCTTGGCCCGCTGGCTATCTCCGTGGTGGGCGGTGCCTCGGTGCATCCCGACACTCAGGCCATCTTTATCTTGTCGGTTGGCATGAGCCTGGTGCTGTTCCTGACCACGTTCGTCATCTCACGCAGTGTCAGTGGCCGCACCGGCAGAACAAAGGCCAGGAATGCCCCCAAGGGTGGCGCGATCGCGCTTCTGAAGACGCCCGGCGTCGTACGGGCCCTCGCGACGAGCGCCACCGTTCTGGCCGTCGTCGACCTGACCGTCGTCTACCTTCCCGCGCTCGGTGCCGAGCGCGGCCTGTCCGCCGCCACGGTGGGCCTCATGCTGACCGTCCGCGCTCTGTTCTCCATGGTGTCCCGGATTGGCCTGGGCAGCATGTCCCGCAAGCTCGGCCGGATGCGGCTGCTTGTCCTGAGCTTGGCCATCTCGACGGTCGCCCTTGCGGTGGCGGCGATTCCGATGCCCGGTTGGCTGTTGTTCGTGGTCATGGCATTCCTGGGCCTCGGGTTGGGAATCGGTCAGCCCCTCACGATGTCGTGGCTTTCCGCGCAGGCGCCGGCCGGTCAACGCGGGCGCGCGCTGGCGCTTCGTTTGGCTGGAAACCGTGTGGGCCAAGTGTTATTGCCCAGTGGCATCGGTGTAGTCGCGGTGGGTCTGGGGGCGGCCGGGGTGTTCCTGGCATCGGCGGTTGCCGTGGGCGGGACGATGCTGCTGCTGCGGGGTGTGCGACTGGACGACTGATCCACCCGTCACGTTCTGCCCCCTCGCCTCACTGCTAGTTAAGCGGGAAAGTGAGGGGGCAGTTCCCAGTGGAAGAAAGCACTGTGTTCGTGATGTCGGATCCGGAGAATTTGCCGGTGCGTTACTACAAGGCATGGGAGTACTTCGTGCCGGGGGACGAAGTCGAGGTCAAGCAACCAGGTGCTGCCCTTGATGCGGGCGTGGTTGTGAATGTCATGCCGGATGGCAGTGGCGTGTGGGTCTACGTCAACGGCGTCGGGCAACGTCTGTTCAACGTCAAGGAGGATGTCGAGATCACGATTAGGAACGCCACGGAGCGCGCGGATATCACCGTGGATCCGCCAAGTGGGCAGAACCCGTGACCCACCCCTACTCCGCGAACAGCGCCGCCAGGTCCTCCGCCGTCAACGACCCGCCAGCCAGTGCATCGCCCTCCATCACATCCGCGAAAAGCTGCGACTTCTTGGCCTTCAGCGCCATGACCTTCTCCTCGATGGTGTCCTTGGCAACCAGCCGGTAGACCATGACATTCCGAGCCTGCCCGATTCGGTGGGTGCGGTCCACGGCCTGGGCTTCGGAAGCAGGGTTCCACCACGGATCCAGCAGGAACACGTAGTCCGCCTCGGTCAGGTTCAAACCGAAACCACCGGCCTTGAGGGAGATCAGGAACACCGGCGCTGTGCCGTTCTTGAACTCACTCACCACGTCTCCACGGTTCCGGGTACTGCCGTCGAGGTAGCAGTACTCGATCCCCTCCGCGTCCATGCGCTCGCGGACCTTGCCCAGGAAACCGGTGAACTGGCTGAAGATCAACGTCCGGTGTCCCTCGGAGATGATGTCCTCGAGTTGCTCGAACAGCACATCCAGCTTGGACGAGCGCACGGCAGCAAGCGAGGAATCCACCAGCGACGCATCCAGGCTCAGCTGCCGCAGCAGGGTCAGCGACTGGAAGATTGTGAAGCGGTTCTTGTTGACGTCGTCGATCAGCCCCAGGATCTTCTGACGCTCACGCTGCAGGTGTGTTTGGTAGACCTTTTGGTGCCGCGGGTTGAGCACCACTTCGAGGATCTGCTCCTGCTTGGGCGGCAGATCCTTGATGACCTGTTCTTTGGTGCGGCGCATCATCAGCGGACGGACACGACGCCGGAGCTTGTCCAGTTGCGCCGAGTCACCGTTCTTTTCCACCGGCTTTTGGTAGTTCTCGGCGAACCTCTTGGGGCTTGGGAACAGGCCCGGAGCCACGATGGATGTCAGCGCCCAAAACTCCATGAGGTTGTTTTCCAGCGGGGTGCCTGTGATGGCAAGCTTGAACTTGGCAGGCAGTTTCCGCGCACATTGGTATGCCTTGGACTGGTGGTTCTTCACGAATTGGGCCTCGTCCAGCATCAGCCCGGCCCACTGGAAATAGGCGTATGCCTCATAATCGATCCGGAACAAGGCATAGGAGGTAATGACGACGTCGGCCCCCGCCATGGCTTCCGACGGCAGCAGGCCGCTCTTGGCGAAGGTCTCCGAAACCGTGCGCACCACCAGGCCGGGAGCGAACCGTTGCGCTTCCAACGCCCAGTTGCTGACAACGCTGGTGGGAGCCACAACGAGGAACGGCGCCCTGTCATTGCCATTGAACGCGCCCAGCTCCTTGGCCGCGCACATCAGCGCGATCGCCTGGACAGTCTTGCCGAGGCCCATGTCGTCGGCCAGCACGCCCCCGAGGCTGTGCTTGTACAGGAAGCTGAGCCAGTTGAAACCCTCCAGCTGATACGGACGCAGCTCAGCGTTAAGGCCGGCCGGCAGCGGCAGCCCGGTCACGCCGTCGTCGAGCAATCCGCCAACGGCCTCGCGCCACGCGGCTGCCTGTTCGTCCACAATCCCCAGCTGCGCCAGCTCGTCCCACAGCCCCACCTGGAAGCGGCTGATCTGCAGGGTGCCGTCCTTGTTGTCGGGGTTGTCCTGAAGTGAGCGGGCTTCGTCGATCAGGGCGCGGAGCTGGTGCAGTTCGGGCAGGTCCAAGGAGAAGTGCGCGCCGCTGGGAAGCAGCATACGGGTCTGGCCGGCGGCGAGCGCGGAGAAAACAGCCGCGAAGGAAACCGGTTCGCCTTCGAGCGTGATCACAATTCCGAGGTCGAACCAGTCGCCGCTGGCGGTTTCCTTGGTGGAGATGGACACTACCGGTGCTTCTTCGGCCTCCCGGTAGTCGGCGATGTCGCCCGAGGTTTCCACGACCACGTCGGGCAGCTCCTTGAGCGCGGGCAGCACCTCTTCGGTGAAGGCCAGGGTGTCCAGGCCGCCCAGTTCCGCAGTAGCGGCCAGGCGCGGGGCACCCCACCCTCCCGTTGCCGACTCCGCGAGCGCGGGGACCGCGTCCCACGGCCGGCCGAGCGATTCAAGAATGCGTGCCTCGGCAGCATCATCCCGGTAGCCGCGGTCGTCCGGGTGCCGCCACAGGGGCTGCGCGGTGACGAGCGTGCCCGAGGTGTAGTGCCATTCCCAGTGCAGCCGGACTTTGTGGTCGTTGCCGTAGTTGGCCAGGAGCGAGAGCGTCGGCACGGCCAGCGTGGGCAGCTCGACGGACTTGTCTGCAGCCTGCACGGGCGTGGATTGACGCAGCTTGGGGTAGAACGATGTGAGGAAGCGGCCTTCGTCCTCGGCCGGGATCTGGAGCGTCTGCCCCTCGGTGACGAATTCGAGCAGCTCGTCGCTGATGGCACCCTCGATCGGGGCCAGTGTGATCAGGTTCTTCTGCTGCGGCACGCCGGGGAGCGTGTCGCCGGAATGGGTAAAGAAGATGCCGTTGGCCGGCTTTCCCAGGAAACCCACGGTTCCGGGATCCACGGCTTCCCCGCCGACGGTGACGGACGGCGCGAGCTCCAGGCCGCCGTCGTGCGTTGCGCTTTCGGTACCGTTCGCGTCCAGGCGCGCCAGACTAAGACCGACGACGGCGGGCTGGGCCTCGACGCGGACGGGCTCGCTCCCAGCGGAGTGGACGAGCGGGAGGCCGGCCTTTTTCGCCTCATCGAGGAGGCTCCACAGGTTCTTGGCAGCGAAGTCGTTCAGGCTCAGCCACATCGCACCCGAGGGCTGTTGCCGTCCGTTGCTGGAACCGTGGGCGGCCAGGAAAGTCTGAAGCCATTCGACGTGTGCCTCGTTGAATTCGCGCCGGAAACTGACGTAGCTCAGGTTGTTCCAGGACACGTCGCCGCGGATCCACTTGCCCTTGGCGCCCATCATCACCGGGCGTGCCTTCAGTTGGCGGACGCTGCGCATGGGGTCGCGTCGTCCTGTGTAGGAGAAGTGCGCGGCCGGTTCCTCCACTTCGAACTGGAGGGCCAGGGGGATTCCCGCTGCGGAGGGCGTGGTGCCGGGCTTGGCGATCAACCTGTTGAGGGCTTGTTCCCACGCGGGACGCGCTGCGCCGATCTCCGACGGCCTGGCTGTCTGGATGCCTGGCGCTTGCGACAAAAGTTGGGCGCGGATGGTGGGGTGGTCTTCGGCGGTGAAAAGCAGGGCCGCCACGTGCTTGCAGTCCTTGCGGACCGGGCAGCTGCAGATCCCCACAGTGCAGCTCCAGCCGGCGGGCTTGCGGACCAGTTTGGCCGACGTCGAATACGGTTGCGGGCCGCTGCCGCGGACCTTGCCCAGGAGGAGCCCCGTAGCCGGATCGAAGGAAATGCCGCTCACCCGGCTGCCCATGGCATACGCCAGTCCGGCCGCCAAGGAGCGGTCGTTGATGGCTGGAGTCTGAATGGCCAGTTCCCAGGATTCGTCGGTGGGGGACGGCATGCGTCGGGCTACTTTCGGCAGGAGGTTATCTGCTCAATCTTAGTCAGCCCGCAGCGGCCCCCAAACTTCGCCCACCGTTCACCTCCACCTCGATTGCGGCGCCATTGCCACGCGTACGTTGTAGGTGTCCGGAGCACCATCAGCTTTCAGCAGTGAGGATTTCCCATGACTACCAACGAATACCCCGTCGTCCTGAACAAGACCGCTTTCGCAGCAGGCAATGGGGATGTAGTGGATTCCAACGTCACGGTCGTGAACCATATGTACGCCGAACTCCTCAACAGCGACGAGATCTCGCCCGCCGCGCTCAACAGCTACTTTGTGGACTTCTACCTGACCCAGGCGCTCTCGGGTGGGTTCGCGCAGTACGTGTTCACCGCTCCTGAGCGTGAAGAGGTTGATGCCCATGTCCGTGCGGGCCTTGAAGCCATGGGCGCTACCCGGCACCTGGATCTCTTCGACCGCACTGCTTCGGCGTTTGATGCGTTGACGGAGGACGAAGCCGAAGCCTATCTCGACGGCGAGCTGGATGAGGCCGAGACGCCCGTTCCGGCCGGTGTGGCACTGGACGAGTTGGGCGGTGAGTTTGAAGCCTTGCTTGAAGAGGAGGACATTATCGACCTCAACGCCGTGTACCTCCGCGACCAGTCCGAGCTGCTGGTTCTTTCCGACGAAGAAATCGAGGCACACATCGCAGCACGCGTGGCCCTCATCCCGGATTTGGCCGAGCGCCAGGCGGAGGCCGAAGAAGAAGCGCTGGCAAACGCACCCGAGTTCGAGGTGATCATCCGGGAACTGTGCGATGTGGCCGGCTTTGCGCTGGAGAAGATCACCATGGGCGATCCGAACTACGAGCACGACGGCGTGAAGACCCTCGCCTGGCACTTCTCCACCGACCACGGGGACTACCTCATGATCGAGGACGACGAGGAGGCCTTCATGATCCACCCAGAGACCAAGGAAATCATCGCGGCTGTGGAGTTCGAGGAGTCCGACGAGTTCGTGGGGGCCTAGGCCTCCCGCATCTCGCCGGGATCGCTGGAACGCTGCGGGATCGCCGGAGTTTTCCAGCGATCCCGGCAGCTTCCGGCGACTTGGACGAGCTCGTGAGTAGACTCGTCCAGTGCGTGCGTACTGGGAACTCGCTAAATCATCCTTCCGCCGCCATTCCACGTACCGCACTGCCGCCGTCGCCGGTGCTTTCACGAACTCCGTTTTCGGCCTAATCCGCGCCTCCCTGCTGCTGAGCGCAATTACGACGGCGGGCGGCGCCATCGGGGGATACTCGGCAACGGGGGCGGCTACTTATGTGTGGCTGGGCCAGGCGCTTCTGGCGCCTTTGGGACTCTTCGGCTCAGCTGAGCTGGCCAACCGCGTGAAGTCTGGGGACATCGCCGTCGACCTTTCCCGATCCGTCAACCTGACCGCCTCATACTGGGCACAGGACCTGGGCCGTGCCGCTTTCGATGTCCTGCCGCGCGGACTTCCCCCGCTCATCATCGGGAGCGTGGTGACCGGGTTGGCGATGCCCGGGACGCCTGGACCGTACCTTTTGGGTTTTGTGTCCATCCTGGCTGCGGTGTCCCTGAACTTCCTGGGCTTCTTCGCCATCAATCTTTTGTCCTTCTGGGTCCTTGAAATCCGCGGTTTCTGGATGCTGTACATGGTGGTGATGAATCTGCTGTCCGGCTTCCTGGTACCGGTGACGTGGTTCCCTGCCTGGCTGCTGGACTTCGCGAGGGCTACACCGTTCCCGTCGATGCTCCAGACCCCTGTGGACATCCTCGCGGGGAGAACCGAAGGGGCCGAGAGCCTCGCGTTGGTCGGTGTGCAACTGCTGTGGCTGGGCGTGATGCTGCTCTTGGTGCAGGTGATGGTCCGTTTTGGTTCGCGGAAGTTGGTGGTGCAAGGTGGCTAGTCCCCGCTCAACCCGCGATCCCCATGCGCCGGTGACCAACCTGGTTCTCCTCAAGCTGCTCGTCTCTGCCCGGCTGCGCTCGCAGCTCGCATACCGAGGCAGCTTCCTCTCCGATCTCGCCGGGCAGGTCCTGCTGGGAGTGGCCGAGTTCGTGGAGCTTTACGCGATCGTCCACAACGTATCAACGTTTGGCGGCATGACCCTGGCCCAGACGCTTTTGGTGTTCGGGTTCGCGTCAGTTGCCTTCGCTCTCGGGGACCTCCTCATGGGAGAGACCGATTCCATGGCCGAGACCATCAGGTCCGGGAAGTTGGAGGTGCTGCTGGTCCGGCCCCTTCCCGTCCTTCTTCAGCTGGCGACGTCGGATTTCCAGCTGCGAAGGGTTGGCCGGTTGATGTTCGGGGTCGTCGCGCTGGGGGTGGGCTTGCTGCTCGCAGACGTCCAGTGGGACCTGGCAAAAGTACTGCTGGCCACTGCGACGCCTCTCGCAGGAGCGGCAATTTTCTGTGCGCTCTTCCTCGGCGCCGGAGCGATGCAGTTCTGGATCCTCGATGGCAGACAATTCGCCAACGCCTTCACCTACGGTGGTCGCTACGTGGCCTCAATGCCTGGCGCCGCACTCTTCTTCCCGCTGCAGGTCTTTTTCACCTTTGTTATCCCGGCAACGCTCGTGGCCTATGCGCCCAGCCTGGTCATTCTTGACCTCACCGGGCCGGCCGGAATCCCGGCCTGGACGGGCTGGCTGGGACTGCCGGCCGCCGTCGTCCTCAGCGGACTCATGCTGCTCCTCTGGCGGGCGGCCATCAAAAAGTACACCGGCGCAGGAGGCTGATGTGCCCGTTATCGAAGTGGAAAACCTGAGCCGGAACTTCCAGGTCATGGAACCATTGGGGCGATTTCGGCGCCGCAAGAAGACCGTCCACGCGGTCCGGGGGATCGATTTCAGCGTGGAACCGGGTGAGGCGGTGGGGTACATCGGGGCCAACGGTGCCGGCAAATCCACCACCATCAAGATGCTCACGGGCGTCCTGGTGCCAACGTCCGGCCGGGTATCGGTCTGTGGATTCAACCCGGTGCCTCAGCGCAAGGCGCTGGCCCGGAAGATCGGCGTCGTTTTTGGTCAGCGATCCCAGCTCTGGTGGGACCTGCCGCTGCAGGACTCCTACCCGATCCTTGGTGCCATGCACCGCCTGCCCGAGGCAGACTGGAAGCCCAGGTTCCGGGAACTCGCCGGGCAAATGGATTTGGGGGAGTTCCTCACCACGCCCGTCCGGCAGCTTTCGCTGGGACAGCGCATGCGCGGCGAGGTTGCCGCCGCCCTGCTGCATCGCCCGGACTTGGTGATCCTGGACGAACCGACCATTGGCTTGGACATGATCAGCAAGGAGAAACTGCGGCAATTCCTGGATGCGGAGCGCCGGGAGAACGGCACCACGCTGCTGTTGACCACCCACGACATGAGCGACATCCAGCGTTTGTGCCAACGGGTTCTGGTGGTCGACGACGGCGCCATCGCCTATGACGGTCCGCTTACCGGTTTGGCTGAGGTCGCCGGGGCGGTGCGAACCATGGTGGTGGACCTCGCCGCTCCCGTCCACTCGGCTGGTCTTTTGTCGCTGCCCGACGGCGCGGTACACGAGGGCATTGAGGCCGATGGGATCCGGCACAGCGTGACGTTCGATCCCCGCAGGCTTTCCGCCGCCACGGTGCTTGCCGCGATCTCCCGCAGCGCTGACGTAGCTGACCTGTCCCTGCACGAACCGGACATCGAACACCTGGTGAGGCAGCTCTACGGAAGTGCGAGGCGCTAGCTGGTTCTGGCCCGGCGCTTTGCTTGTACGCCGCCGATTCGTGGGACGCCGCTTCGTGGGAAGCGTGCGCAGTCGCCGCAAGGTTGCGGGCGGTTTCGCAGTGTTTCCACTATTTCGGCCCGGGCTTTCCACATAGCGAGGGCTGGACCTTCTGCGACAGGATCGGGCCCGGCGATGCTGGAGCGATGGAATCAACGTCAGCAACTCCGGTCAACCCCGTCTTGCCGTTACCCTCGCGCGGCCACATGTGGAGGACCGATGAACTGCTCCGCTTCGGGCTAAATGCCCGAAAAATCAGGGCGCTGGTAGACGCCGGGGAATTGCAGCGGTTGAGGTACGGCTGCTACATCAGGTCCAGCAAGTGGAACGCCATGGGTCCAAGGCGAAAGGCGATGGCGCGCATCGTGGCACACGCCCATGGCACACTGACAACGTCGTCGGGCGGTCTCGTTTACAGCCACCTCTCCGCGGCGCGACTCCACGGATTGTTCGTGTGGGGTGTTGATGACAAGGTCCACGTGCTTTCTCCAGTCAGGCCTTCTCCGGACCGGTGGGGCAAGGACGTCACGGGACACACTGAGAGCTTCACCGAGGACGATGTCGTGATGGTTCGGGGCCTGCGGGCGACTTCGCTGGAACGCACCATGTTCGACTGCGCAAGAATGCTTAGCTATCCAAAGGCCTTGGTGGTTATGGACCATGGGCTGAGATTGGGCGCGGACATCCAAACGCTTACCCGCATGCTGGCGGCCTCCAGCGGCAAACGGGGTATCCGAACGCTGCGCAAGGCACTGGAAAACGCAGATCCGCGCTCCGAGTCTGCCGGGGAGACGCTCGCCCGGGACCTGATGCAGAGATTGCGCATCAAGGCCCCTCAGCCGCAATATGAGGTTCAAACCCGGGTTGGCCGACATCGCATGGATTTTGCGTGGGAAGAAGAAATGCTGGCTTTGGAGTTTGACGGGCGAACCAAGTACTTCGATTACAAACCCACGGAGGAGGTCATCTTCCAGGAACGCCGGCGCGAGAAGGCACTCATGGAAGATGGCTGGCGCTTCATTCGAATCGAGTGGAAGGACTTGTTCCAGGAACGGGCCTTCAAAGAACGTATCCTCCGGGCGCTCAGGTGACTGCGGCTGTGCCCAGTTCGCGGGAACGCTGCCAGCTCGCCGCAAGTTTGCGGGGGTATTGGGAGGGTTCCCGCGAACTCGGCGGGGCAGGGGGAGGGTTCCCGCGAACTCGGCGCGCCAGGGGGAGGGTTCCCGCGAACCCGGTGGGGCGTGGGCCAGGGGGCAGCGGGCAGGGTTCCCGAACAGCCCTCAGTATCCCGATGCCGAAGCCCCCTTGACCATTTCTCCGCTCGGGCTCACCAGGTACCAAACGCCGCCAACGCCTTGGCCTGTGACATCCCCGGCGGCCTTGTCCTTGGCGTAGTAGTACAGGGGCATGCCGTTGAGGGTGACCTGCTTCTTCCCGTCAGGGGTGGCGATGGTTCCCACTGTGCCGGTGACGCCATCAACGCTCGGGGTGGCCGACGTCGTCGTAAATACCGGCCAGGCCGTGAGGCAGGCGCCGGTGCAGGCGCTTGTTCCCGAGTCCTTCACGTCCTTGGTGAAGAAGTACAGGCTCATGCCCTTGCTGTCCACCACGATCTGGCCGGCGCTGGAGGACGCGGTTTTCATCTCGGCCGCGGCGGCAGGGCTGGAGGCTGCAGAGGATGTGGCTGCAGTTGACGAGGCCGCAGGCGGCGCCGAAGATGACGTCGATGTTCCGGAGCTACCACCACAGCCTGCCAACGCGGCGGCCAGGACCAGAGCCCCGATTCCCATGCTGAGTTGCTTTTTCATCCCTAGCTCCTTCGACGAGCCGGCCGGACGGGTCGGCGCTAACCCGTACGACGCCGGTCGGGCGAGAATGGTTCAAGTGAACCTTTTCGCGACGTAAGTCGTCGTATCGGGTGACACAGCGAAGGAGGTGGCTATGCCGTTGGATGAGGACGTGGTGGCAGCGATCTACCGCGACCACGGCGTAGCGCTGAAACGCTTCGTGCTCAGCTGCACGCCCGACGCCAATCTGGCCGACGACGTGGTGCAGGAAACCATCCTCAAAGTGTGGCAGCACGCCCCGCAGATCACTGGAAGCCTGCGCAGTTACCTGTTCAGGACCGCGAGGAACGTGATCATCGACAATTACAGGAAGGCCCAACGCCGCCCCACCGAAACGGGCGAGCATGACCTGCCGGACCATGCAGCCACCGAACGCGTGGACGAACTCCTCAACCGCGTGCTCATGGAGGAAGCGCTGCTGCGGCTTAGCGTCGAACACCGCGAGGTCCTGGTAGCCCTCCACTATCAGCGGTCCACTGTCGTGGAGGCTGCGCTCCAGCTGAACATTCCTGCGGGAACTGTGAAATCCCGGGCCTTCTACGCTGTGAAGGCCCTCCGAACGATCCTTGATGAAATGGGGGTGGAACGATGAACGGCGAGTCCGTCCACCAATTGCTGGGCGCCTATCTGCTGGGTGGCCTTGAGCCGGAAGAAGCCCGTGCCTTCGAAGACCACCTCGCCCGGTGTGCCGGGTGCCGCGGTGAACTGGAAGAGCTGGAGAGTCTTCCCGCGCTCCTGGACGCAGTCCCCGCTGCCGACGCCGTCGCGCTCACCTCAAGTGGCAACGCAACGCTGGCGCCATTGGGAACGGAAGCGGAGCAGCTTCCGGAAAAGGTTCTGGTTGATCTTGGGGTCCGCAGGCGGAAATCACGACGCCGGTGGGCAGCTGTTGTTGGTGCGGTCGCCGCTGCCTGCCTGGCACTTGGGTTCTTGGGTGGGCCTTTGCTGAACCAACCTCCGAAGCCTGATGCGAGCTATTCAGTGCAGTCGGACGGTGGGCTTCAGCTGACCGTGGATATGGTCAAGAAGACCTGGGGCACAGAGCTGGATGTCGAAGGACGCAGCATGCCGCTCCAAGGGACGCTCTACCTCTGGGTGAAGGGCCGTGACGGGGCCGAGGAACGTACGTGCGGGTGGACGGCCACGCCGAGTGGGCGCATCAAGATCACGGGCGCCACCCCGGTGCAGCTGGCGGGGATAGCCGGAGTGGAGCTCAGGGACGAATCCGACAAAACGGTGGCGTCGATCTCTGTCCCGTGAGGGTCGGTGCCGTGATGAGTCACTGCCGCGACTGGGCTTTCAACTCGGCCACCAGTGCCGGATCCTCGCAGGCCCGGGCAAAGGCTTCGATCCGTCGTTCGATTTCCCGGCCCAGCAGCCAACTGCCGATTCTCTCAGCCACTGGTCTGATGAGAGCCGGGCGGCACGAAAAGGTGTACTTCCAGACGGCCCGGGTGCCGCCGTCGTCGGGGGTGAACCGCCAGCCGCCGCCGAAGTTCTCAAAGAACCACGGACCGGACACCATGGTCATGCCCACGTTGCGTGGGGGAGTGTAGGAGACGTATTCGCTGACCATCTTCAGGCCCATGCGCGAAACCGTCCGGGTCCGCACACCTTTGCCCGCAGCTTGGGCGCCATCCATGAAGGACTGGGCGGAGATGAAGGGGTCCCACTTGAGCCTGAACGCACCCGTGGTCTGGGAGAGGGCGAACGCTGTTTCGGGGTCGAGGCGAATGAATCGTTCGGCTCGGACTTGGGGCATCAGAATCCCTGCCCGGAGCCGAGCACCAGAAACACGATGAAGACCACGCCGAAGATGTTGATCGCCATGACCGACAGTCCGATGATCCCCGTGACCCGCCCGGCGTTCATGCGTCCGGCGCGGAAGACCGCAATGAGCCCGCTGATCACGGAAACGATGGCCAGGAGAACTGCCGTCCCGGCCAGGACCAAGGCACCGATCCACCACGCGTCGTTGCCTTGGTTGTAGCGGCTCATGGCCGAAGCCACAGCTGCGACGCCCAGCGGAATGCTGACCGCCGCTGCGATAGGCGAGAGGACTGCTGAGACGATGCTCGTAATACCGGCACCCAGACCCGGTGTGCCGAAACGCTGCGGTTGCCGGTAGTGGTCCACCGGCGGCTGATAGCTCATGGTTCCCCCAAGGTCCGTTGGCTAAAGCTTGCGGTACGTAAGGTCGAAGATCATGCGGCCGGCCTCGTGTGCCTTGTTCTCGAAGCTGGTTCGAATGCGGCCTTCGAATCGCGGCGCCCAGCCGCCCTCCTGGTCCACGCCCTCGTTAGGTCCGGTGTGCTCCGTGCTGACGGGTGCCCGGCCTTCGCGTACAGGCGCGCCACCCACAACGGATTCGACGCCGGATTGCCACACTTGCGTCAACGGGCTCTCCTCGCCGCTGCGCTCGCCTTCGTGCATGTTCTCGAACTCCGTGGACCCTGCCAGGACTTCCCGGACGTGGACTGCATAGTTGGACCAGTCGGTGGCGATCCTCCAGTAGCCGCCCTTTTGCAGCGCCTTGGCGGCAACAGAGGCGAAGGCCGGCTGGATGAGGCGGCGCTTGTGGTGGCGGGCCTTGTGCCAGGGGTCGGGGAAGAAGACCCAGAGCTCGCTGACGGAGCCTGGGGGAAGCATGGATTCGAGGACCTCGGGTGCGTTGGCTTCCACCACCCTCACATTGGTCAGTCCGCGGCTGTTGATCTTGATGATGGTGTTGGCAAGGCCCGGCGTGTAGACCTCGACGGCAAGGAAGTCCTTGTCCGGGTTCTGCTCGGCGGCGTGAACAACCGCGTCACCCAGTCCCGAACCGATCTCCACGATCAACGGCGCTTTGCGTCCAAAAACAGCCTCGGCGTCGAAGGTGTAATCCGGGTGCACGGACGTGTTGGCCACGTGACGGGGAACCTGGACAGCCCAGCGCTCGGCGTGCTCTTCCCACGCCGCCTGCCTGCGTCCCTGGAGGCGGGTGCCGCGGCGCACGAAACTGACCGGACGGCCACCATAGGTTCCGAAGGAAGCCTGGCTGCCAGGAGTTATGGGGCGTGGGGTATCTGGGGTTTCACTCATGTCCATTCAAGAATACTTTGCGCGCGCTAAGCACGGATGCCGTGCTTAAGCGCAGATGCATGCGCCTGCACTACGCCGCGCTAATCCACGCCCGGACGGCTGCGCGGATCGCTTCTGAGCGGCTCAGGTGATCATGCTCGGCGCGGGCAGAGAGCTGCCGAAGCAGCTCCGCGTCCATGCGTACGGGCACCACTTCGCCGGGGCCCTCGCCAACCGGGCGGCGGCCACGCTTGCGAAGTTGCTCAGTTGGGTATCCGCGCTCGGCCTCGTCAGCCCAGGCTTGGATCATCTCAGGGGTGACTGGTGCACCATTGATCCGCTCAGCACTCATGTCTAAATCGTATTACGAAATTGAGGGTCGGGAAAGGGCGTGCGACGGCCTGACAGAATAGGACGTGTGACCTCCTCCCAGAAGCCCGCCGCAACAGAGAAATCCGTCCTGCCCGAGATCGCCGTGGACGCGGAGATCGATGACGAACCCCCAGCGGACCCCACCCAACTTCGGGGCAAGAAGGGCCTGGCATACCTTGGCATCTGCCTTGTCCTGATCGGCCTGAACCTGCGAACGGTCTTCTCGAGCTTTTCAGCGGTCCTTCCCGAAATAACGTCCGACGCCGGTCTGCCGGGCTGGTCGCTGGTGGTCCTCACCACGGTGCCGGTCACCTTGTTGGGCGTGTTCGCGCCGCTTGCCCCAATCCTGGCCCGGAGGTTTGGTGCAGAAAGAGTGCTGCTCGGGGCCATGGCAGTCCTCACGGCGGGCCTTCTGCTCAGGCCGCTGGATATCCCAGGGGCCGGGCATCTCCCCGCACTTCTGGCCGGAACCGCCGCGTGCGGTGCCGCGATCGCGCTGTGCAACGTCCTTCTCCCCGGGGTGGTGAAGAGGGACTTCCCGCACCGCCTTGGCCTGATGGGTGGCCTCTATACGACGGCAATCTGCGCGTCAGCCGCGCTCGGTGCCGGATTCACGTACCCGGTCTTCACGGCAACCGGCCACTGGACATCGGCGCTGTGGTTCTGGGTGGTGCCGGCCGCCGTCGTGCTTTTGCTGTTCCTTCCGCTGGCAATCCGCCAGCCGTCCACGAAGCACCAAGCCATGCACGGAGGCGTGAACGTGTGGCGCTCGGCGGTGGCTTGGCAGGTGACGATGTTCATGGTGCTGCAGGCGATGATGTCCTTCAGCGTGTTCGCGTGGATGGCACCCATCCTGCGTGACCGCGGCATTGACGGGGCAATGGCCGGGCTCATTGTGTCGGTGTCTATTGTGTTGCAGATGCTCGGCTCCCTGTTTGCCCCGGCCCTGGCGACGCGTTTCAAGGACCAGCGGATCATCAACATGGTGGTGGCCCTGATGACCGGAGGCGGCTTCGCGCTGACAATATTCGGGCCCACGGAACTCATCTGGGTATGGACCGGTTTGAACGGGCTGGGGCAGGGTTCGCTGACGGCGGTCGCCCTGACGATGATCATGGTCCGGACCCGGGATGCCCATACTGCCGCGCACCTGTCCGGGATGATGCAGGGGGTTGGCTATGGGCTGGGCTCCACGGGGACGCTGATGGTGGGCCAGTTGCATCAGGCAACGGGAGGCTTCGCGGCGGCGGGGATCCTGTTCCTGGTGGTTGGTTTGCTTGCGGCGTTCTTCGGCTACCGCGCAGGCCGTGACCGCTTCGTTTAACCCAAGTAGGGGACAGCTAACGGCCCAGTGAGCGGTCAGTGGGCCGTTAGCTGTCCCCTAGTTGGGGGAGGGGGTTAGACGGTCAGGTCCTTGCCCTTGGTTTCGGGGATCGTGAACACGAACGCGATGCTGATCACCAGCAGGACCACGGCATAGACGTTGAACAGGTAACCGTGACCGATCGTGCCCAGCCACGTCTGCAGGTACGGCGCCGTTCCACCGAAGGCCGCGACGCAGATGGAGTACGGAACGCCGACGCCGACGGTGCGGATGTGCGTCGGGAAGAGCTCCGCGTACACGGCCGGAACGATCGCGGCGCTGCCTGCGATGAAGAACAGCATCACGGACATGGACACCGTGAGCTGCCACGGGGAATCCTTCAGCAGCCACGTCATCGGGAAGTGGAGCAGCGCAGCACCCGCGGAGGACATGATCAGGACGGGCTTGCGGCCGATACGGTCCGAAAGCTTGCCCCAGAATGGCAAGGCAGCGATGAACACCACGTTGGCAATGACGCCTGCCCAGAGCGCCGCTCCGCGGTCCATCTTCAGGGCGGTTGCGGCGTAGCTCGGGGCCACGACGCCCCAAATGTAGTAGACCACCGTGAGGCCAACGGTCAGCCCGATGACCTGCAGGGCCTGCTTGCGGTACTTGACGATCTGCGGCCACATCGGGGCGCGCTTTTCCTTGGGTGCCTCTGCCTCGAACGCTTCGGTTTCCTTCATCTTGGCCCGCATGATCAGGGCGTAGATACCCAGCGCACCACCGATCAGGAACGGAATGCGCCAGCCCCAAGCGCTCATGTCATCCTTGCTCAGGACGGCCGTGAGGATCGCGCCCAGCAGCGTGCCGGCCAGGATGCCGGCGGTGCCGGAGGTGTAGATGAGGGTTGCCCAGAAGCCGCGCTTCTCCTTGGGCGCCATCTCGGACAGGTACGTTTGCGACGACGGCAACTCGCCACCGTGCGCCAAGCCCTGGATGAGGCGGGCCACCAGCAGCATCACGGATGCGAAGGCACCGACCGCCGCGAAGGTGGGGGCGATACCGATCAACAGGCTGCCCACGGCACCCAGCGCAACGGCGATGGTCATCGAGGTCTTGCGGCCGATCCTGTCACCGATCCAGCCGAACACGAAACCGCCGAAGGGACGGGCAACAAAGCCGACGGCGAAGATCGCCAAGGTGGACAGGACAGCTGACGTGGGGTCGGCGCTGCTGAACAACGCGCTCGCGATGAACGGCGAGAACGTGGCGTAGATGGCCCAGTCGTACCATTCAACGGCGTTGCCGATGCCGGTGCCGACCAGGGTGCGGACATGCGATGTGTGGACCTTGGCGTCGGGGGACGTTCCAACGGTGGTGGTCATGGGGTTCTCCAGGGGTTAGTTGCCGGCGAGGGTGGCGATGCGGGACACGGCGAGTTCGGCATAGAGCGCCGCACCGTCGGTGAGGACGCCGTCGTCGAACGTTGCGTACGGCGAGTGGTTGAAGGGCGACGTCGTGTGGTCGGCTCCGGGGGCGACGGCACTGAGTCCGACGAAGGTTCCGGGAACTTCGGCGAGGACGCGGGAGAAGTCCTCCGAACCGCTCAGGGGAGTGGCGATCCGGGTGTGCCTGGACTCTCCGAACATTCCGGCGATGACGTTTTCCGCGGTGGCCGTTTCGTCGTTGTTGTTGATGGTGAGGGGGTATTCCTCTTGGTAATGCACGTCAGCCTCCAGGCCATGGGCTGCGGCGATGCCGTGGAGCAACCGGGGTACTGTCTCCATCATCTTCCGCCTGGACTCTTCGGAAAAGGTCCGGATGGTGGCTTCGATCCTGGCGGTCTCGGGGATCACGTTGCGCATGGTTCCGGCGTGAAGGACTCCCACGGTCAGGACTACGGGATCGAACATGTTGAACTGCCGGGTGACCATGACCTGGAGCGCGGTGACCATTTCGGCTGCGGCCGTGACGGGGTCCTTGGCCGAATGCGGGGCTGATCCGTGGCCCCCGGCGCCCAGGACAGTTACGACCAGCCCATCGGAGGAACTGAGCATGACGCCGGGCTTGGTGACGAACCGGCCGTGCGGTTCCAGGGAAGAGAAGACGTGCATGCCGTAGGCGGTGTCGGCGCGGCGGCCGGCGGCATCCAGGACGCCTTCCTTGATCATGTAGCTGGCGCCGTCGAATCCTTCTTCGCCCGGCTGGAACATGAGGATCACGTCGCCGGCCAACTGGTGCTGCCTCTCGGCAAGGAGGGTGGCGGCGCCGGCGAGCATCGAGGTGTGCAGGTCGTGGCCGCAGGCATGCATCGCGCCGTCCACACGTGAGGTGTAGTCGACGCCCGTGGTCTCCTGCACGGGCAATCCGTCCATGTCCGCCCGGAGCAACACCACGGGCTTCTCGGCCGAAGCGTGGGCCGCGCCACCGCGCAGAACCGCGGTGACCGACGTCGTCTCTTTGCCCAAGGTGATCTCGTACGGGAGTCCGTCCAGCGCCTTGAGCACCTTCTCCTGGGTGCGGGGGAGTTGCAGGCCGATCTCCGGTTCGCGGTGGAGGTCGTGGCGGAGGCGGACGATGTCCTCCTGCAGTTCCTTGGCGTCGGCGACGATGGTCATGATTCTCCTGGATCTATCCGGTGATGGTTTCCTCATGCCATTGTGGGGTGACCTGCTTCACACGCTTGAAAACAACTGTAAATATGCATAGCTGGGTCTGATTAAGCAGGATTCATGCGTCGCTTTGGGATAATCAACTCATGGAACTCAGCGAAGAAGATTTGCGCCTGGTCAACGCGCTGCAGATATCGCCGCGGATCAGTTGGTCCGACGCCGGCAGCGTCCTGGGCGTCCACGCCACCACACTCGCCTCGCGCTGGGACCGCCTGAGGGCTGCCGGCGCCGCCTGGACCACGGCACACCTGATGGGTGATCCCAAGGACATGTGCCTCGCCATGGTGGATATCGACTGCGAAATGCACTTACGTCCGGACGTCACGTCCGCGGTGGCGCAGCTTCCCGAGGTAATCACCGTGGAAGAGGCCGCCAGCAACCGCGACCTGACGCTCACGGTGATCACCCAGGACCTGGAACAGTTCAGCACCCAGGTGTTGCCCCGGCTCAAGGAAATCCGCGGACTCACGAAGTACCACACGGCCTTGTGCACGCGGATCCACACCAGTGGCTACGCCTGGCGTTTAAACGTGCTCAGCAAAGCCGAACAACAGGCTTTGCGGGCACTCGCGGGCCCTGAGGCCGGCAATCCTTCAGCCCTGGATACCGTCGTGGCGCCCCTGCCCGAAACACACCTGGCGCTCATTCCGTTCCTCGCCCGCGACGGCCGCGCCACGGCCGCGGAGATCGCCCGTGCCCTGGGCCGCAACCCGGCCACGGTCCAGCGCCAACTCGGGCGCGTCTTGGCCAGCCGGATGCTGTCCTTCCGCTGCGAAATAGCCCAGCAGTTCTCAGGGTTCCCCATCACCGTCCAATGGTTCGCCAACGTCCCGCCCGGACAACACGAAGCCGCCGCCACCGAACTCAGGGCCATCCGCAACATCCGCTTCTCCGCCTCCACCACGGGCCGGACAAACTTCACCATGATCATGTGGCTGCGTTCGCTGGCGGACGTGATGGAAATGGAGCTCACTATCCAACAGCGCATTCCGGGCATCGAGCTTGTGGAAAGCGTGGTGATGCTCAATACGGCCAAGCGGGTGGGGTGGATGCTGCATCCCGATTCGACCGCCACGGGAACCGTGGTTCCGCCCTATGGAGAGCTGTTGCCTGCGGGTATCTAGGCGCGCTTTGTCGCCCTCAGGACTGTGTCCAGGGTGGTTCCGGATTCGCCGTTCGGGCCCGATACGGTTCGTTTCCTGTCCGTCAACACGTTCACGAACCACGGCTCGCGGTCCAACCGCAGCGCTCCCGCCAGTTGCTCAGGAGTGAAGAACATTCCGGGTTCGTGGTGGTGCTGGCTCCAGGAAGGGAGGCCGTGGGGGTGATGGCCCACCACCAGCAACGTACCGCCGGGGGCGACGGCCGCAGCCGCTGAACTGACCGAATTGCGCCACGGCAGCAGAGGCGAGTGAAGGAACTGTGCCGAGACCAAGTCAAAGTCCGGCTGCGGTTCCCACTCGGTGAGGTCTTGTTGCTGCCAGGTGATCCGGTCGGCAACGCCTGCTTCGTCCGCATGGGCTGCTGCCCGTTCAAGCGCGACGGCGGACACATCCAAGGCGGTCACGGTCCAGCCCTGCTTCGCGAGCCAGATGGCGTCGCCGCCTTCCCCGCAGCCAAGATCAAGGGCTTTGCCGGGCGTCAGGTCCTGGGCTTCGGCCACCAGCTGTGGGTTCGGATTTCCGCTCCAAATCTTGGCCCGCTCCCGGTACATGCCATCCCACATGTCCACTGCGTTTTCCGCGTCCTTGTGGAGGTTCAGCCCACCCTGCTGGGCACCTTCATGGCGGGCGCCTTCGTGCTGGTCGCCGTGCTGGTGAGTGCCGGCGTCGTGCGTGTGTTCAGTCATGACCCAAGCGTGCCAAGAGGCTCCAGCGCAAGGCAATGCCTGTTGCCGTTTCGGCAAGATCGAACAGGTGGGCTACGCCGGCGCGTTCCATCGCTGGGCCCCGGCCCCGGCGGCGCCGAGCTCGTCCGACGGGTTCTGCAGCGTGCACGACTTCAAGCTCAGGCAGCCGCAACCGATGCACCCATCGAGATCGTTGCGAAGGTGCTGCAGCGCCGCGATCCGCGCATCCAGTTCCTCCCGCCAGCGCAGCGACAACCTGCTCCAGTCGCCTTTGGTGGGCGTGCGCCCTTGCGGCAAGGAATCCAGGGCGTCCCGGATATCCTTCAGCGGCAGGCCCACCCGCTGCGAGGTCTTGATGAACGCCACGCGCCTCAGGGTGTCCCGGCGGTATCGCCGCTGGTTTCCGGCCGTGCGCTCGGCTTCGATGAGCCCGTTGCGTTCGTAAAAGTGCAGGGCCGACGGCGACACTCCGCTGCGCTCGGACAGCTCACCGATGGTCAGGGGTCGGTGCGCGGGGGCTGCGGACATGGAACTGCTTCCGGTAGGGCGTGCTGGATTGACCTCAACATTAGTTGAGGTTTTAGGCTGGCGTCCATGACCCCTGACACCTCAACGGCCGGAATCCTGGGCCGCCCTTACCTCCTGGCTACCGTGGGAGCCTGCGCACTGGTCTTCCTGAGCGCGTTCGAATCCCTCGCGGTGACGACCATCATGCCGCTCGTGAGCCGGGATCTGGACGGAGCCAGCCTCTACGCGCTGGCTTTCGCCGGGCCGCTGGCTACCGGCGTGATGGGCATGGTGGCGGCAGGCAACTGGTCCGACCGGCGAGGTCCCGCAGCGCCCCTGTACTCCTCCGTGGGGTTGTTCGTGCTGGGCCTGCTCATCGCGGGAATGGCGGGAAGCATGGAGGTCCTGGTGCTCGGGCGCCTGGTGCAGGGCCTTGGCGGCGGCGCGATGACCGTGGCCCTCTACGTTTTGGTGGCCCGCGTCTACCCGCCCGGGCTGCACCCCAAGATCTTCGCCGCCTTCGCCGCGTCCTGGGTGGTTCCTTCCCTGGTGGGTCCCTTCGCCGCCGGGGTTGTGGCGCAGTTGAGCAGCTGGCACTGGGTGTTCCTGGGCGTCGTAGGCCTGGTTGTACCGGCGTTGCTGATGGTGGTGCCAGCCGTGCGGGGGATGGATTCCGAACCCACTGCCGAGACGGTCCCGTGGGCATTGGGGCGTATGGGATGGGCGGCGCTCGCGGCCCTTGCGGTGCTCGGACTGAACCTGTCCGCAGAGGTTCCGGGCGTTGGCGGGGTGATTGCCGTCGTCGCACTTGTCCTTGCATTGGTGGCCCTGCGGCCGCTGGTTCCGCGCGGGACGTTGACCGCCAAGCGGGGTTTGCCCAGCGTCATCCTTACCCGTGGTCTGGCGTCTGCCGCGTTCTTCGGGGCCGAGGTCTATCTGCCATACCTGCTGACGGAGCGCTATGCCTTCACCCCGACGTTCGCCGGGCTGACCCTGACGGGGGCTGCGCTTGCGTGGGCGGGGGCGTCTGCGATCCAGGGGCGGCTGGGCACCCGGTTGGCCGATGACCGCGCGATCAAAATCGGCGCCGCGCTGGTGCTGGTGGCCATCGTCCTTACCTTGGTGACGGCAAGCTTTACCTTGCCGGCAGCCGTAGCGATTGGTGGCTGGATCCTGGCGGGCGGAGGGATGGGGCTTATGTACCCGCGGCTGTCCGTCATGACGCTGGCACTGTCCAGCGAGGAAAACCAGGGCTTCAACAGTGCGGCCATGTCGATTTCCGATTCCCTCGGCGGCGCGTTGTCTCTGGCCGCCACGGGATTGGTTTTTGCGGCATTCACGACGACGAACCCGTTTGCGGGGGTCTTCGCGCTGACGGCGGTGATCGCCGTCGTCGGGGTCGTCATTGCGCCGAGGGTCGCCACCCGGGCCTCCGCATCCGCGCCCCGGACCGACTCCGAAAGCCACCTCTCACTGACGCAACCCAACTAGGGGACAGCACATGTCGCAATGAGCGCTCATTGCGACATGTGCTGTCCCCCAGATGGGCGCGAGTGAGCGGGCGCAACGCTGCCCGATGCAAGGCTTCACCCGGGACACTGCTAGAATGGAAGGACTTGATGTGCGGTGACGCCCTGAAGGCTCGCTCGGAAGAGCGTGCGGCAGGGCATTTTTCATGTGAGAGGCACATCCTGCGTCGATGAACGCGTTCCATTTGGTCCCGGCCACCGCTGTTGCAGCGAACCGGTAGACCACCTGACTTTTCCTCGGCGAACCCCTGGCCCAACCGGCGTCGGGGGCCGATGTCCGCTACTGGACACCGCCCGAAAGACATGAAGTAATGACTACTTTTGCTGCCCTTGGCACGCCCAAGGCAATTGCTGAATCCCTCGCCGCAGACGGCATCGAAGAAGCATTCCCCATCCAGGTCAAGACCTTGCCGGACACCCTCGCCGGCCGCGACGTCCTTGGCCGTGGCCGCACCGGCTCCGGCAAGACCATCGCTTTCGCCATCCCGCTGGTGGCCCGCCTGGCCGAGCGCGAGGCCGGCTACTTCCGCAAGCCCGGCCGTCCCATGGGCCTGGTCCTGGCACCGACCCGCGAGCTTGCGACCCAGATCAACGCAACGGTCGAGCCGCTGGCCAAGGCCATGGGCTTGAACACCACGGTGATCTACGGCGGCATCTCGCAGGCACGCCAGGAAAAGGCGCTGCGTGCCGGCGTCGACATCGTCATCGCCTGCCCGGGCCGCCTCGAGGACCTGATCCGCCAGCGCATCCTGACCCTCGAAGCCGTTGAGGTCACCGTCCTGGACGAGGCCGACCACATGGCAGACCTCGGCTTCCTCCCGGTGGTCAAGAAGCTCATGGACATGACCCCCAAGCAGGGTCAGCGGTTGCTCTTCTCCGCGACGTTGGACAACGGTGTTGACAAGCTGGTCAGCCGTTACCTGTCCAACCCGCTGACGCACTCCGTGGACGATCCCCAGGCCGCTGTCACCACCATGGAACACCACGTCCTGGTGGTCAACGACCAGACCGTCAAGAAGCAGCTCATCGTGGAACTGGCCTCCGGCGCCGGCCGCCGCGTCCTGTTCATGCGGACCAAGCACCACGCCCGCAAACTTGCCAAGACCCTCACGGACGCCGGCATCCCCGCCGTCGACCTGCACGGAAACCTGTCGCAGAACGCCCGCGACCGTAACCTTGCCGAGTTCTCCAACGGCGACGTCCGCGTCCTGGTGGCCACCGATGTCGCGGCCCGCGGCGTGCACGTTGACGACGTCGAACTCGTCATCCATGTCGACCCGCCCACAGAGCACAAGGCCTACCTGCACCGTTCCGGCCGTACGGCCCGCGCAGGTTCCGACGGCACCGTGGTCACGCTGACGCTCCCCGAGCAGCAGCAGGACGTCAAGAAGCTCATGAAGGCTGCAGGCGTGGACGTGTCGTTCGAGCGTGTCACGGCCAACTCCCCGTTGGTTGCCGAGCTCGTGGGCGAGATCGCTGACAAGGTCGACCCCCGCACCCGCGCGGCCCTGCTCGCTGCCAAGCTCCCGCAGCAGGGTGGCGGAACGTCCACCGGTGCCAACGCACAGCGCAAGCGCGCCCGCCGTTCCGGCCAGGCTGCCCCGACTGCTGGTGGCCGTGGTGGTCGCGGCGGACGTGGCAAGGTTTCGGCCGAGCCGGTCCGCACCGACGTCAACCGCGCCGAGCGTCGCGCAGCAATGAACGACGACGTCGCCCGCAACTCCCGCGGTCGCGGCAAGTCGGGTGCCACGCACCGCAACGACGTGCCGGGTTCGCAGGGACAGGGCAGCCGCAGTGGCCGTCCGGCTACCGGGCAGCGCTCAGCTTCGGCTCCGCGTTCGGCCTCGGCCACCACGACGCGCAGCACCGGAAACAAGGCTGTTTGGTCTTCGAACACCGGCGGTACCTCGGGCGGATCCTACGGTTCGGGCTCGGGCAACTCCGGCCGTGGTGGTTCCGGCTCGGGTCGTCCGGCCCGCAGTGGCCCCCGTCGTGCGTCGGCTCCGGCCTCGAACGAGCGCCGCGGCCGCTGAGGTCCAGTTGTGAGGCCCGCTCTGCGTCCTATTCCTTGGGTTTAGGGCGCAGAGCAGGCCTCGCAACGCGTGCACTACCAGCCCCGGGCGCGCCACTCTTCCAGATGTGGCCGCTCGGCTCCGAGGGTAGTGGGCAGCCCATGTCCCGGGTGCACCACGGTGTCATCCGGGTAGGCGTCGAACAGGCGTTCCGTCACGTCGTTCAACAGTGACGTGAAGCGTGCGGGATCGTTCTGTGTGTTGCCGACGCCGCCCGGAAACAACGAGTCGCCACTGAAAATGTGGGCCGGCCCGTCCGGATCCTGGTAAACGAAGGCGATCGAGCCCGGGGTGTGTCCGCGCAAGTGGACTGCCGTGAGCTCGAAGCCGTCGAACCGCTCAACGTCGCCGTGACCAAGCCGGATGTCCACCGGAACCGGCAGCGCATCGGCGTCGTCCGCTCCTGCTGAGGTGATGGCCCCGGTCGCTTCCACCAGCTCTGCCAACGCACGGACGTGGTCCCAGTGCTGGTGGGTGGTGGCGATCCTGGCCAGCTTGGTGGGCTGGGCGGAGTCGGCAGCGGAGTCCGCCAGGAGTTGCTGGATGGCCGGGAGGTCGTCTGCAGCGTCGATCAACACCTGTTCGCCTGTGGACTTGGAGGTCACCAGGTAGACGTTGTTGTTCATTTCGCTGACGGAGATGCTGCGGATAGTGACGTCGCGCAGTGAGTGAATAAGCGAATCCATGATGTCAGCCTACGTGGTCGGCTTCACGGCCTTGCGAGACCCAGTTGGGGTCGGCGGATCGTGAACCGACGACGGCGGCTGCAGCGTGGTCGAGCACCTCAAGCTGCGCTGTTCCCAGTTGCACGGACAGCGCGCCAAGGTTCTCGTCGATCCGGTGCGCCTTGCGCGTGCCGGGGATGGGAACGACAGGGATGCCAATACGGCGGCCCTGCTCAAAGAGCCAGGCCAAAGCAACCTGCGCCGGGGTAGCTTCAAGTTGCGCGGCTACCCCGCGGACTGCGGCCACCACAGCCTGGTTCGCATCAAGTGCCTGCTCGCCAAAGCGCGGGATCTTGTGCCGGAAGTCATTCTCGCCAAGGTCATTTGCGCTGACGGTTCCCGTAAGGAACCCGCGGCCAAGCGGCGAATACGGCACGAACCCAACGCCAAGCTCCTTGGCTGCAGGCACAACATTGAGCTCGACATCCCTGCTCCAGATGGACCATTCACTCTGGACCGCGGCAATGGGATGGACGGCATTGGCCTGCCTGAGCTCCTCGGCTGTCACTTCCGACAAACCGAGGTGCCTGACTTTGCCCTCACGGACCAGCTCCGCCATGGCCTCTACGGTTTCCACAATCGGAACGCGGAGGTCACGGCGGTGCATGTAGTAGAGGTCAATGACATCAGTGTCCAGCCGGCGGAGGCTCGCTTCCGCCGCTTGCCTGACGTAGGCGGCATCCCCGCGGACGCCCGAGTAGCCGTCCGCGGGGTTGCCCTCAATCCCGAACTTGGTAGTGAGTTGAACCTCGTCCCGGCGTTCCTTGAGTAGCCGGCCGACGAGTTCCTCGTTGCTGCCCGCGCCATACACATCCGCTGTGTCGATGAACGTGATCCCGGCGTCCACCGCATGCCTGAGTGTTTGCAGGCCTTCTTCAGGATCGATCCCGCCATAAACGGGGGTAAGGGCCATGCCTCCGAATCCGAGGGGGCTGACAGTGAGGCCATCTCCGAGCTGAACTGCAGTCATGAACGTCTCCAATGCGCGCGTTTTGGGTGCTCTTGAAGGCGGCAACTCCAGGGTGCCGGAGGGTATTCCCTGCCCTAGTCGGCCTTTGCCGGGGTTTTTCCGGACGTGCCGGAGGGCAACGCCTTCAAACCTGCGGCACAGCCCACGATGCCCGCGATGAACAGCAGCTTCAGCGGGCTAGCCGCTTCCACGCCGGTGATCATTGCCCAGCCAACGGTCAGCGCCGCGCCGATACCCACCCATACGGCGTACGCGGTTCCGAGCGGGATGCGTTTTACGGCCACACCCAATCCGAGCATGCTCAGGACGGCGGTGACGGCGAAGACGACTGTCGGCAGGGGTTGCGTGAAGCCGTTGGAGAGACCCAAGGCGGTGGCCCACACGGCTTCCAGCAGTGCTGATGCCAGGAGGATGACCCAGAAGATTCCGGTGTTCTGTGCTTTGTTTGCCTGTGCAGTCATGGCTACGCCACCACCTTCAGGCCGACCACGCACGCGCCGATGCCGGCAAGCAGGAGCAACCGGGCCGTCGTCGTGGGTTCAACTTTGGTAACCATCGCGTAGGCCGCGGTCAGCACCACGCCGACGCCGACCCAGACGGCGTAGGCCGTGCCGGTCGGAATGGTTTGCATGGCGATCGCGAGGCCGCCCATGCTCGCGATGACTGCCACCAGGAAGACAACTGTGGGGACAGGCTTGCGGAAGCCTTTGGAACGGTGCAGGGCTGCGGCCCAGACGGCCTCGAGTGCACCGGAGAAAATGAGAATTAACCACGACATGACATTTCCTTTGGCCAGTCTTGTCGCGTGCCGGGTACTGAACCGTCGTCCGGAGGTTCCAGAGCGGAACCTTCATTTCAGGCTAGCAACTCCCGCGCGGGGTGGCCACTTGTGGTGGCGAAGGTCACCCGACGTGGTCGATCGAGATGACAGCCACAAAGCCCCGGCCGGAGATCTCGGGACTGCGGGTGTCTGAGCCAACTACGGTGTCATACCGTGACAACTCAACGGGTTCGGCCGCGCTGGTGGCCGCTTCGCCGCCGTCGGACTCTTCCGCGGCCCCGGGCGCAACAGTCGCTTTGCCCTCCAACAGGACCGCCAGCTGCCCTTCGAATACCGGGTGCGGGCGCTTCTTGGAGATCTCCACGATGGACGTGTAGCCCTTATAAGCACCCTGGCGTGCGATGACGTTCAGGTCCCGGATATCGCCGGTAGGCAGGGTGGCCGAGGACGCGGCCTCGCCCGAGAAACGGAATGGGCGGTACTTCTCCAACGGGTGCTCGGAGCCATCGACGGTCAGGAGCAGCAGTTCGCCGTCGATGATGGTGATGACCCGCTCCATGCCCGGGAAAACGGAAAAATCGCCCGCTGTGGAGACGTCCGCGATGCTGACCCGCCAATCCCACGCGCCGTCCTGAGCGGAGGCGGCTTGTGGATGGCTTGCGATCTCACGCGTCACACCGCCCCCATTGCGCCACGGCTCGGGACGGACATCGGCAAAGCGGATAATCTCCATCCGACCAGCCTAGTGGTGGACGCCGTTTCTCCGGTGGCAACGCGGCTTGCTAACGTCATATGTGGAAAACGTTGCGGGGATTGCTGGGAGGCGCTGGATGTTCGTCAAAGTGTGCGGCTTGAGCACGCCCGAATCCGTGCGCGAAGCCGTCGACGCCGGTGCGGACGCCGTCGGTTTCGTCCTCACCGCCAGCCCGCGTGAAGTCAGCCCGGACCAGGTCCGCATTCTGCTTCCCTTGGTCCCTTCTTCGGTGAAGCCCGTGGGGGTTTTCCGTCACGAGTCCGCCGCCGATGCCGTGGATACTGCCCGCGCCGCCGGCCTCGAATGGGTCCAGCTTCACGGTCACCGCACTGCCGACGACGTCAAAACAGTGCACGACGCCGGGATGCGGGTTATCAGGGCCGTCACCATGGGTGCCTCCCCGGACGCATTCGCTGACCTGGGCGAGGATGTTTTCCTGATCGATGCTGCCGTGCCGGGGTCGGGGGAGTCCTGGGACTACGCGTCCGTTCGCGAAAAGGGGCTCGACGGCCGTGAATGGTTGCTCGCCGGTGGCTTGGAGCCTGGCAACGTCGCCTTCGCCGCCGCGGCTGCAGGGGCCTGGGGCGTGGATGTTTCCTCGGGCGTTGAATCGTCGCGGGGTGTGAAGGACCTGGCCAAGATCCGCGCGTTCGTCCAAGCCGCCAAAGCCTGACCCTCTCTCACATCCCCTTGGGTTGAGCCGAGCCCTCTCTCACGTCCCCCTGGGTTGAGCCGATCCCTCTCTCACATCCCCTTGGGTTGATCCCGGCCCTCTCTCACGTCCCCTTGGGTTGAGCCGAACCCTCACTCACGTCCCGATTGGTAGTGATGGAGGGTTGGGGTGATGGTGCGGGGATGTGATGGAGGGTTGGGCTGAAGTGGTGGGGATGTGATGGAGGGTTGGGGTGATGGTGTGGGGATGTGATGGAGGGTTGGCGGGGCAAAGTCAGGGGAAGTTCAGGGCAGACCCCGAGCCCTTTTGTCGGGGCCACAGGGCAGAATGAAGAGTATGAAAACGCTGCTCAACATCATCTGGCTTGTCTTCGGTGGCTTCTGGTTGGCCTTGGGGTACTTCGCGGCTGGAATCATTTGCTGCGTCCTCATCGTGACCATCCCATGGGGCATCGCATCGTTCCGGATCGGCGCATACTGCCTGTGGCCTTTCGGGCAGATGGTGGTGGAGAAGCCGGGCGGATCCGGGGTGTTCGCGCTCCTGGGCAACGTCATTTGGTTGCTGGTGGCGGGCATCTGGATTGCCATCGGACACGTCGTCACGGCGTTCGCCATGGCCATCACCATCGTGGGAATTCCGTTGGCCATCGCCAACCTGAAGCTGATCCCGGTATCGCTCATGCCCCTCGGAAAGCAGATCGTGCCCACCAACCAGCCGTTCGTCAGCTCCTACCGCTAGGAAACGACAACCGATCCCGTCCGCAGATCAATCTGGAACGTGCGCTCCCGACGCACCGACCCGCCGTCGGCCTCCACCGCGAAGCAGAGTTCCAACAAGTCCCGAGCGAGATCTGGTGCGGTGATCGTGTACGTCGGCGTGAAGTAGAGGGCGTGTTCACCGGGCTGCAGGTCCGCCGACGGGAAGTCGGCCGGGTTGCGGTGCGGCCCTTGAAGTTCGACGCCGGTCATCGCCTTCCCGGAGCAGTTGCGGGCGCGTCCGGTGAAGGCAAGGATGTCTCCGGCTTTGTAGCCCGGGATAATGGAGCCGTAGTTAAGGTCTTGGGCCTCCCGGGTGCCCAGAATCTGATCGCCGGTGTAGCCCTGCCCGATCTCCTTCCACGTTTGTACGTCCCATTGATCTCCGCCCGAGGAAGGGATCACGTGGAATTCACCGGCGTTCTGCCACGAAGCGGGCCTGCCTGGGGTTACGGAGCGCAGCTCCATGTCGAAGACCAGGCCTGTGAGCTGAGCAGCCGAGGAAGGCCGCGAGGAAAGTTGTTCAGTGAGCTGCTCAGCGGGGATGGAAGCGAACACGATTTCCCTGTAACCCTGCCGCTCGTAGAGCACGCCGATGTTGCCGTTCGGCAGCCGCGTCACCGTGGAGTACGCCGAGCTGCCGGGGCACACCACCAGCTTGGCTGGCCACGTGGCGCCGTTGTCCGTGGAGAGGCTCAGGACAGTGTTCCGACGCAGATGAGGGTCGTGGTTATTGCTGGCGAGCAGCCACGTCGCGCCGGACGCGGCATCCCCCACGTCTACGCCAGGCAGTCCGTCGAAACGGGCCAAGGAGCCGTTGTCGCTGGGATCCGGGAGTTCCGGTACAGGCTGCAGGGGGCTCCAGGTCTGCCCGCCGTCCTCGGACACGGCAGAAATCCGGCACGGTGTGGCCCGGGAATGCAGGAGCAACCGGCCATCGTCCAGGCACACAACCTTGTTCTCATTCGGCCCTGCTCCTGCCTGGCCCGGGCCGATCAGATCACCCAGCTGCCATGTCTCTCCGTGGTCGTCACTGAACGCGGAGGCGGCCCTGATGGATCCGTCCACCAAGAGCACGTACTGCTGGACCAGCCTGCCCGCAAAGGGGCCGGTGTGCAGCTGGATGCCTTGCCCCGCGGCGGCAAAAAGCCCGGCAATCCCGCGGTTCTTGAGCTGTGCGGTGAGCCGACGGTGGTGCCAGGTCCCGCCGTCGTCGTCTGAATAGCTGACGTCCGCATGCTGCACGTCGTCCTCCGGCTCCAAGCCGGTGGCGGATTCAAAGAAGCCCGCGTGGGTACCGGCAGCGTGGAACATGAAGATGCGCCCGGTCTGCGTGTTGACCAGGAGGCTCGGATCGCCGTATCCCTGCAGCCCTGTGCCCGTGCGGACCACCTGCTGCTGCTCCCACGTAGCCCCGTTGTCATGGCTTCGCCGAAGAAGGAGATCGATGGGGTTCGGGAGGTCATCCAGGTTGGGCCGGCCGTCGTAGGCAGCGAGCACGGTACCTCGCGTACTGATCGCGAGGGCCGGGATCCGGTACTGGCGATAGCCGCCAGTACCCCGAACGGCCAGGACATGCTCGGCGGTGGGAACGGCCAAAGGGTACGGATCATCCGCGAAGAGGTAGGAGGTCACATCTCCTAGTCTAGCTCGCGGGAAAACCCCTAAAACAACCGTCCTCCAGCGCAGCAACCACTGAACTGCCATCCAGCTCGGCCGCAATCGCAACATCCCCCGCGTAACCGGCGTCGACCAGTTCGCGACCACTCGAACAACCCCGTAAAACAGCGTCCAAATGGGGTTCTGCAGCGTCGAAGGCTGCCCCGGCAGCTGCGGCCTCGGGGGAGAAATTGTGCCGGCCTGCTGCTGCCAGTCCGGCGAGAAAAGCGCCCGCTCCGAGTTCGTCCTCCAGCGCCGGCCGCAACGCGCCATGACGCCACGCCTCACCCGCCGCAATTACGGCGATTACGGCGTCAGCGGGCAACGCGGAGTGCACCCAGTCGGCAGTTGCAGCGGCATTCCGCAGAGAGACCGCAACCACCTGTCGCGCCGAGGAAGCGAGCTCATGGCTGATCGTGGAGCCGTTGGGGGAGGGCAGGACCACCCGGTCCAAGGTGTGCGCCGCGCGGAGACTCCGGGGCGACAAGCTCAACCCCTCGGAGCCTCGCGGACCCGCCAGTGAAGCACCGCGATGCGCCGCGAACTCGCTGGCCCCGGCATCGCGCATGGGATAGGGGAAGACCTGCGCCCCGCGGTCGACCGCAACGCTGACGCACGTGGTGAACGACAAAACGTCAACCACCACCGCGAGGTCGGATCCCGGCACCACCGCACGCGCGCCGTCGAGCCCCCATTCGAACCGCACCGAGTACGGAAGTTGCCGCTGCGCAGCCCCTGGTTCGCTGAGCATGAGGCTCACGCCAATTCGGCGGCGAGGTTCCGGCGGGCGGTGTCGAGCCAGAGGCCCCGGGCGCGTTCGCTGTGGAACAGCGGGTCCAGGTCCAGTAGGTGACGTACGACGGCGGCCCGCCCCTTGGCGAAGTCGGCGTCACTGACGTGGGCGTAATCTTCGCGGACGGCGGCCAGATATCGTGCGTACGACTGTTCGTCCCCTCCCAGGACGGAGAGGTCCGCATCGCAGAGCAGGGCGCCGGCGTGGTCACCGGGTTCGGGTTGGTGGCTGGACGTGAGCCGCACGAGCCGGGCGACCTCGGCCACATCAGCCGGAGCCAGGCCGGCCAAGGTCAGGCGGTTTTCGGCAAGGAGTGCCGACTCTTCCTCATCCTGCCCGGCGACGCCTTCGTAAACGGCATCATGAAACCAGGCAGCGAGCGATACTGTGCGGGCGGGCAGGGCAGGTTCCGTCAGGGTGTCCAGGGCTTCAAGGACGGCCAGCAGGTGGGTCCGGCTGTGGTATTTCCGGCCGTTCTCACCCCACCGTTCCAGCAATTCGAGGCCAAGTTCCTCGTGGCCCGGATACGTGGTATTCCAGCGTTCCAGCAGGGGAACGGTCAGCGCCTTGCTGCGTTCGCGGGCGGGGATGCGCAGCCCGCTGGCAATAAGTTTGCGGACCAGGATGCGGGCTTCGACGGGGATGGCCCCGGCCTGCACCAAATCCTCGTAGCGGCGTTCCGGGACGTCGTAGTGGTCGCCGTCGAAGGCCCGCCCGGGTACGCCCGCGGCCGCTGCGAAGGCATGCAGCTCATCCAACGACGTGTCCGACACCAAGTGTGAGAACACCGTTCCGTGGGCCGGCCACAGGGGCGGATCGACGTAGATAGCCATGGCCAAAGTGTAATCCCGGCGATCCTTCCCAGTTGCCGCCCGTCGGGACGTCTACCGCCGTGCTTGCCGTCCCGGAGACAGGGGCGCCAGTGCTCTTGCCGTTCGTGGCAACTGGGAAGGAGTGGGCAGCCCTCAGTGTTCCGCCGGCAGGATGTTCTGGTTGCCGCGGAATACGTTGTCGGGGTCGAATTGGCCCTTCACCAGGGAAAGCCGACGGTAGTTCTGTTCACCGTAGGCCGCCATGATCCGGTCCTGGCCCTCGTCGCCGATGAAGTTCAGCCAGACACCGCCCGTGGTGTGGGGTGCGATGTCATGCCGGAACTGCTTGACCCAGGCCTTGGCTTCCTGCCCGCCTTCCCGGGTTTCCGCGAGCCCGAACGGGTGGCTGACCCACGCCGCACCCCGGTTCTGCAAGGGAGTGTTCGCCGCGGCGGGTCCGGATACGGCGCCACCCCAGCGCGCTACCAGCTGCTGCGAATGTGGGCCCGGGAGGCGCTGGGCGGAATCGACCAAGAGGTCCAAGGCGACGTCGCTGAGTTCGTCGTGGTAATCGGCGCTCCAGTAGTTGTAGTGGTCCGGGGGATCGTCGATCATGCACTGGAAGTCCGCGTAGCCCATGGGCGAGACCAGATCCACTGCAGGGCCAAGCTCGCGGAACGGCTTTGCATGTTCTTCGCCTGCTTCCACGGAACCCGCATAGAGGTAGGCCATACCCACCGCCAGCTTGCCCACCAAGTCCTCCGGGACGAACTCTTCCGGGGGAGCGGTGAGATAGACCAAAGCGGTTCCGACGGCGTCGGGCGCTTCCAACGCGATGCTGCGGAACGCCCGGGAGAGATCAAGGGCGTCTTCCCCCGGGAACAACATGAGCCCGGCCATCACGGTGGGACCGAGGTCATGCAGCGCGAAGGTCAGGGACGTCGCCACGCCGAAGTTGCCGCCCCCGCCGTGGAGCGCCCAGAACAACTCCGGGTTCTCATCCTTGTTGGCGGTCACGTGCTCCCCCGAAGCAGTGACGAGGTCAACAGACACCAGGTTGTCACACGCGAATCCGTAGCATCGCTCCAGCCACCCTGAGCCTCCACCCAGGGTGAAGCCGGAGACACCTGTGGTGGACGCCCGTCCCCCTGTGACCGCCAGCCCGTGCTGCTGGGTGGCACGGTCGAACTCGCCCCAGGTAACGCCGCCGCCTACCGTCACAGTCTTGGCTTCGGGGTCAACGCTGATGGACTTCATGGGGCGGACGTCAACCACCAGTCCGCCGTCGTTGGTTGACATGCCCGCCACCGAGTGACCGCCGGACCGTACGGCGACGTCCAGATTGTGGTTGTGGGCGTAGCGGAGGGCCTCGGCTACTTCGCCGGGATCCGTGCATTTGGCAATGACAGCCGGCTTTCGGTCGATCATCGCATTGAAGAGTTTCCGGGCCTCGTCATAGTTCGGGTTGTCCGGTCGAATCCATTCCATGGGACGCTCCTTCGCGCCTGAGACTCTCTCCCTGGAACAGGGTACTGCGGTCCCATCCGGCGGGCTATGGCTGGAGCTTACGGAATGCTTTCGGCGCCAGGATCAGCCCAGCAGAACCTTCGCCTTGGCCGCGGCATCGGCGCGGATCTGTTTGACGGCCTCCACCTCGGGCTCCAGTTCCTTCATCCGCGTGGTCAGGTATTTATCCAGCACGGCGGTAATCTTCGCATCGAACCCTGTGCTCTGACGGCAGGTGGCATCCGTGACGGCGATCTTCAGCTCCTTCTGTCCTCCTGCTTGGAGACCGGCAGAGACGGCTTCTCCGGGGTGGCTGTAGGGGAACGCTGTGGTGGACATGCATTCTTTCCAGGAGTTCACAGCCGCCTGGATCTCCGGATCCTGGCCGGCAGCGTTGGTGGCGACCATCAGGGAGTTGAAAGCCAACCCGGTGGCCCTCATGTAGTTGTCGGCATTCCCGTAGATCGCGGTGACTCCCTCGGCCGTGCACCCTCCCCAGAGCATCCCCGTCCCGGCGGAGGACTGGACCACATTTTGTTCAGGGTTCCCGCCTCCGTGCAGGGCCTGCTGAAAGCCGGGATCGGCCATGAGCTTTCCCAAAGTGGAGTCCGGGGCAGGCTCACCTGGTCGCTTGGGCTTGGACGAGGCGTAGCCGGAAATCCGCGCAGTCTCAACCGTGAGCGTATCGAAGCCCACGTAGTTCTTGAGGTCCACGGACTGCTGCCCTGCCGATACGGGTGTGTAGTCGTAACCTGCCTTGGCCATGCACCGCCGGACGGCTTCGGCCACTCCTTTTTCGGCCACCGGGTCCGCCGAGGCAAACTGCTCCGCGGCAAGGGTGGTCCCGGATACAGGATGGTCCGCGGGCTTGGTCAGCATGGATGACACTCCCGGAGTGGCAGCGGCCGCCAATGTTGCGGCTGCGCCAGCGGCAAGGATCAGTGCCCCAATGGATTTCTTTTTCACTGTTTCTCCTTCATGACGGATTATCGTCGATTTTTGGCAATGCGGTGGCTGACCCTGGTGGTTCCAGGGCCTGTTTGGAGCTTGGAAAATCAGGCGATCAGCTTGTTCTGGTAAGCGAACGCGACCAATTGGATGCGGTTTTTGAGGTTGAGCTTGGACAAAATGTTCCCGATGTGGGACTTCACAGTGGCATCACTGAGCACCAGGGACGCGGCGATCTCCCCATTGGCCAGGCCCTGCGCTGCGAGCATGAACACGTCCTGCTCACGGGCCGACAATGGCGCCAGGACGGCAGTGTTCGACTCTGCGGGAGTGGTGTAGTCCCTGAGCAGTTCATTGGTGGCCGAAGGCGCCATGACCGCATGGCCCGAGTGAACGGTGCGGATGGTGGCCAGCAGGAACTCCGGTGTCGCATCCTTGGTGAGGAAACCACCGGCACCTGCCTGGATGGCGCGGACAACGGCTTCGTCGTGCTGGATGGTGGTGAGCACGATGACCTTGGTCCTGCCCTTGCCTTCGGTGATACGCCGGGTGGCCGTGATCCCGTCCATGACCGGCATCCGAATGTCCATCAGCATGACGTCCGGCTCCACGGCCCCTGCAAGTTCAATGGCCTGCTCACCGTCGGTGGCCTCACCCACCAGGTCCAGATCCGGCTGGCTGCGCAAGATCATCTTCAGGCCGGCGCTGAACAGGGGTTGGTCATCCACCAAAGCGACGCGGATCGGTGATTCATTCATGGCAGGATTGCCTCCACTTCGAAGAGCTGACCGTTAGTGGCCGTCGTGAGTTGCCCGCCCGCCGCCGTCGCGCGTTCCCGCATCCCCGGGATGCCGCGTCCGGTTCCCGACGTCGGTACTTCCGTGCCGCCTTCGGCCAGCCTTGAACGGACCTTCAGGCGCAGGCCGCTGGGGTCGCGGGCGACGGTCACCACTGCGCCGGCGGTCCGGTCGCCGTGCTTGAACGCGTTCGTCAGGCTTTCCTGCACGATTCTGTACACGGTGAGATCCTCTACCGGCGACAACTCTTCCAGCCCGCTCGTCTGCAGCTCAACGGGCATGCCACTGCTTTGCAGGTGGTGGACCAGGACGGGTAGCTCAGCGGCTCCCGGGGCTGGGCCTTCCAGTTCGGAACCGAAGCTTTGAACGAGCCGTCGGGTTTCCTGAAGGGCACTCCTGGCCGAGGACGCAATGACCTGCGCCGCTTCCTCCACGAGTTCCGGCTCGCTCCTGTGGACGTAGCGGATACCCTCGGCCTGCGCTGTGATGACGGCAAGGGAATGCGCCAGGACGTCGTGCAGCTCGCGGGCGATCCTGTTTCGCTCCTGTTCAATCACCAAGGCACTGGCAGTAGATTCGAGCTGTGTTTCAGCCTGTTCCTTGGCCAGCCGGTTGGCAGCGGCCTGGCGGACCGACGCAGCGGCAGCCCAACCTGCGAGGTTGAGGGCAGAGAATGCCGCGAACACCAGGAAGGCGTAGACCGCTACACGAAACGGGCCGGCATCGGAGAGCTGCTTGCCGAAAACGAAGTTGATCCACGAAGGGTCGGCGAACCAGTTCACGGTGACCAAACCAGCTGCGGCCACAGTAGCTATGGGCAGGGGCCAACGTTGAGGTTCGTTCCAGCCGAGAGCCGCGAAAAAGAAGAGCACGGGCAGGCAAACATAGGGGATAGCGCCGGACAACATGACGTTCGGAAAGATGCCGAATGCCTGCAAGCCCAGAGCTGCGAACGCGAAGATCACGGCCGGGACGGGGATCAGTTCCGCGGCAGCAACAGCCGCAGTCAGCGCCACCAGCAGGGCGCTCGCTGAGTCAAAGCTGCGCTCCTCGAGAATCAGGAGGGCCACGAGCATGCCAAGGCCGGCAAGCGGTGCGGCTGCGGGGCGGAGCGCCTGGATCCGTGGGGTCATGCTTCAACCCTAGGGTGGGCTGCCCGGGCTTTCGCGTTGTTTGGCCCAGGTTCATCCGGGTGGGGGAGCAAGTTCGTCCGAGGTGCGGAGGCGTTGGCGGGGAAACGACGACGCCGGGCCGCAGCTTTCGCCGCGGCCCGCACCCTTTTCCGCCCTTCGCGCCAGAGCTTACGGGTGCATTCCGCGGGTAAGGGTGCGCACCATGCGCGGAAAGGGTGCGTCACGCGTCACCAGGTGCGCCAACGCAACCCCATGCCACGACTCCAGCCACAGCCAGTGCCCACTCACAACCGAAAGTCACATTGCGTTTGCGGGCGAAGACGTTTCTTCTAGACGCAAATACGGAACTAGACTCAATCCATGCCGCAAATACGTATATCCGAGGCCGCCCGTTTCCTCGGCGTCAGCGACGACACCGTCAGGCGTTGGACGGAGAACGGGACGCTGACGCCGCAGAAGGATGCGGCAGGGCGGCTCGCAGTGGACGGGCTGGAGCTCGCCACCCTTGCGCGGGACCAGTCGCACCTCCCGGACGACCCCTCACGCGCCGGCAGTTCAGCCCGGAACCGCTTCATCGGCTTGGTCACCGGGATTACGGCGGACAAGGTCATGGCGCAGGTGGAGCTCCAGTGTGGTCCGTTCCGCGTGGTGTCCCTCATGAGCAGCGAGGCCGTGCGGGAACTCGGGCTTGAGCTTGGTTCGGTGGCCACCGCCGTGGTCAAGGCCACCACTGTCATCATCGAAACACCCCAGGGAAAGAGCATCATATGAACCGCGAACCCCTTACTGCAGTGCTGCTGGCCGGGGCATTGGCAGCGAGCGTGGCGGGATGCGCCCCAGGCGCGAGCCCAACGTCGCAACAAGGCACCTCACCTTCAGGCGAGATCACCGTCTTTGCGGCCGCGTCACTCAAAGGCACGTTCACGCAGCTGGCCAAGGACTTCGAGTCAGCGAACCCGGGCACAAAAGTGAAGCTGAGCTTTGCTGGCTCCTCCGATCTGGTCACGCAGATCACCCAGGGCGCACCGGCTGATGTCTTCGCCTCCGCCGACACCAAGAACATGTCCAAACTGGCTGATGCGAACCTCGTGGAGGGCACTGCCACCAACTTCGCCACCAACGTCCTGGAGATCGCTGTCCCACCCGGCAATCCGGCGTCGATTGCTTCTTTCGCGGACTTGGCAAAGCCGGGCGTCAAAGTGGTCGCCTGCGCAAGCCAGGTGCCGTGCGGCGCCGCAACCGACGCCGTCGAGAAAGCTTCCGGAACCACGCTGAGCCCGGTCAGCGAGGAGTCGTCCGTGACGGATGTCCTGGGGAAGGTCAGCTCCGGTGAAGCGGACGCGGGCTTGGTGTACGTCACCGATGTGAAGGGAGCCGGCGACAAAGTGAAGGGCATCCCGTTCGCCGAATCGGACAAGGCGGTCAACACCTATCCCATCGCCACGGTAGGCTCCAGCAAGAACAAGGCGCTGGCGGCGGCCTTCATTGCCACGGTAACCGGGGACAAGGGCAGGAAGGTCCTGGGCGACGCTGGTTTCGGCACACCCTAGGGAGAATATGAAGACCACCACCGGCTATCACGGCATTCCGCGATGGATCCATGCCGTGGCAGCAGTGGGTGGCCTGCTGGTGGTCCTGCCGCTGGCGGCGATGCTGCTGCGCGTGAATTGGCCCCAGTTCATTCCCCTGATCACGTCCGAGTCGTCCCTCGCAGCCCTGGGCCTGAGCCTGCGGACTTCTGCGGCCAGCACGGCTCTCTGCATTGTGCTGGGTGTCCCGCTGGCCCTCGTGCTTGCCCGGGGCGAGTTCCCCGGCCAGAAACTCCTCAGGTCCTTTGTGCTCCTCCCGCTGGTGCTCCCGCCGGTGGTTGGTGGGATTGCGCTGCTGTATACCTTCGGGCGGCAGGGCTTGTTGGGGAAGACCCTGGAGGCCGCGGGGATCCAGATCGCGTTTTCGACCACCGCAGTGGTCCTAGCCCAGACATTCGTGGCCCTTCCGTTCCTGGTGGTCAGTTTGGAGGGCGCCCTGCGGTCGGCGGGCAGCAGGTATGAAGCCGTGGCTGCGACGCTCGGGGCCAAGCCCACCACGGTGCTTCGCCGCGTCACCCTTCCCTTGGTGCTGCCGGGGTTGGCGTCCGGGGCGGTGTTGTCGTTCGCGCGCAGTCTGGGTGAGTTCGGCGCAACGCTGACGTTCGCGGGCAGCCTGGAAGGTGTCACCCGTACGCTGCCGTTGGAGATCTACCTGCAGCGCGAGACCGACGCCGATGCCGCCGTCGCGCTGTCCCTGGTCCTGGTTGCCGTGGCAGTCGCGGTGGTGGGGCTGAGTTATGGCGGCCGGCGACGTGCACCAGAGGCGGTCCAGCCGTGAGCTTCGAGATGCGTGCCAGCCTGAAGGCCAGGAATTTCGAGATGTCCCTCAGTCTCGGGAACGGTGAAACCGTGGCCGTTCTTGGTCCCAACGGGGCCGGCAAGTCAACGTTGCTGGGGGTGATCGCCGGACTGTTGCGGCCCGACTCCGGCTCCGCGTCGATTGACGGGCGCCAGCTGTTCAAGCTCGACGCCGGTACTCGCCAATGGGACCCGCCACACCTTCGCGGTATCGCACTTTTGGCCCAGGAAGCACTGCTGTTTCCGCACCTGAATGCGTTGGACAACGTCGCGTTCGGCCCCCGCAGTGCAGGCGGCTCCAGGGCCGCTGCCCGGGAAACTGCCCGGCATTGGCTGGCCGAAGTCGACGCGTTGACGCTGGCAGGCAGGAAGCCGGCCCAGCTTTCCGGAGGCCAGGCCCAACGCGTGGCCGTGGCGCGGGCTTTGGCAGCCGAGCCGGAACTGCTGCTCCTCGACGAACCCATGTCCGCACTGGACATCCACGCCGCGCCCTTGCTCCGCCGGGTCCTGAAACGGGTTCTGCAGGACAGGAAGGCCATCATCGTCACGCACGACGTCCTGGACGCCTACATGCTGGCAGACCGGGTGATAGTCGTGGAAAGCGGCCGCATTGTCGAAGAGGGCCCGACGCGCCAGGTCCTGGAACGCCCCAGAAGCCACTTCGCCGCCGGGCTCGCCGGCCTCAATCTCGTCACCGGTGCCCTCAGCCGGGAGGGAATCACGACGCCGGGTGGCCGGGTTTTCGCCGGACAACACGATCCGGACTGGTCACCTGTGCCCGGCCAGGCAGGTGTGGCGGCGTTCCCGCCGTCGAGCGTTTCCGTTTTTCTCGGCGATGTCCACGGAAGCCCCCGCAATTCCTTCCCGGTGACCATTACGGACCTTGAACCGCACGGCGACCAGATCCGGGTCCGGGCAGGCGCCGGTTCGGACGGCACGTTGTCCGCCGACATCACGCCAGCGGCATCGGCGGACCTCGGCCTGGCTCCCGGCATGGAGGTGCGGTTCGTGGTGAAGTCCGCGCTGGTGTCGGTGTACCCGGCGTGAGGCCCGGTCCCGATCTTCAACTGACGGAGACCGCCAGCACAACGCCGACGGCCCCCGCTCCCGTTTAGGGGATGTTGTGCCAGAACAGGCGGATAACATCAACGGCTAGCCGGATGATGTTGACCGCGAGGTTCCAGGCGCCCCATGGTTCTTCACGTTTCCGCTTTGAATCCATGCCGACACCTCCTCCCAAAGGAACAGGCACGGCTCGCACTGATAGTCGGCACAACAACGTTGCGCCCTACGTGCGTAGGGCCATAGACTCAAAGTGTGGCGTTTGAGGTTCTATGGCCCTCTTACCGCACCAATGAGCGAACCGCTCAGAACAAAGACCCGATGCCAGTCGGGTCTTTCGTTCGTTAACGGCACAGCAGGCTGTTGCCTGATGGTGCAAGCCTAGGGCAGGTTCCCCGCTACTCCCGGTACATCCGCTCCGCATAGGACGGCCCGTAGTAGGTCTCGAGATCCTCCAGCGGCGTCTCCGGCTGGGTGTACGCCTGGGCGAGCACGGCGATGCTCGGAAGGTCTTCGGACTCCCACGTTTCCGGCTGCCACAGGCCGCTGCGCATGAAGGCCTTGCCGCAGTGCGTGAACACTTCCTCCACCGAAACCACGACGGCGGCACGTGGCCTGTGCCCCTTGACCACCATCTGATCGAAGAAGTCGGCGTCACGGACAATTCGAGCTGTTCCGTTGATTCGCAGGGTGTCGGTGCGGCCCGGGACTACGGAGAGGATCCCGACGTTCGGGTTCTCCAGGATGTTGTGGAAGCCGAAGGCGAGCTTGTTGCCCGGGCGTTCGGGGATGGCGATGGTGTGCTCGTCAAGGACGTGGATGAAGCCCGCCGGATCGCCCTTGGGGGAGGCGTCCACGCGACCCTGCGCATCCGTCGTCGAGAGGACGCAGAAGGGGCTGGCGGCGAGCCATTGCCGGTCGAAGTCGCTAAGCGAGGTCCGGACCTTCTTGCGCACCCGTTCGAGGGGCAATCCGATCAGGTCTTCGAGTTCAGCGGCGGAGGAAATCGTGTCCATGGCCCCAGCCTAACCGTGCAGCTATGGACATGGGTTTCGCCGTGGGCAAACATGGAACAAGTGACCGCCAAATCAAACTTGAGCGTAGTAGACTCAACTTTGAAAGTATTGGTCACTCTCCAGAAAGGGAGCTCTCTTTGGACGTCAAATTCACTACCAAAAGCCAGGAGGCCCTTTCTGCGGCCGCCATGAACGCATCAACCGCGGGAAATCCCCAAGTGGAACCCGCCCATCTGCTGAAGGCCCTCATGGACCAGCGGGAGGGCGTTGCTGTTGCTCTGCTGCGTGCCACGGGAGCCGACCCCGATGCCGTGAGCGTCCAGGCGAGCTCGGCCATCAAGGCCCTTCCGTCGTCGTCGGGCGCCTCAGTGCAGCAGGCGCAGTTGTCGCGGCAGTCACTGCAGGCCATCCAGGCCGCCCAAAACGAGGCGGACAAGCTCGGCGACTCCTTCGTCTCCACCGAGCACCTGCTGCTGGGGCTCTCGGCCGGAAGTGACGCCGTCGGGAAGTTAATGCGCGACGCCGGTGCCTCCCATGAGGCGCTTCTCGCCGCCCTGCCGGGTGTCCGCGGTGACAGGAACGTCAATTCCCCGGATCCGGAGAACACCTTCCAGGCCTTGGAGAAGTTCGGCACGGACCTGACTGCGGTGGCGCGCTCCGGCAAGCTGGACCCCGTGATCGGGCGTGACAGCGAGATCCGCCGCGTCGTCCAGGTCCTGAGCCGCCGTACCAAGAACAACCCGGTGTTGATCGGTGAGCCCGGCGTTGGCAAGACCGCCGTCGTCGAGGGCCTCGCGCAGCGGATGGTGGCGGGCGACGTCCCGGAGAGCCTGCGCGGCAAGACGCTCGTCGCCTTGGATCTCGCATCGATGGTGGCTGGCGCAAAGTACCGCGGCGAGTTCGAGGAGCGCCTGAAGGCCGTCCTGGAGGAGATCAAGAACTCCAACGGGCAGATTGTCACGTTCATTGACGAGATCCACACCGTTGTTGGCGCCGGCGCCACGGGCGAGAGCGCCATGGACGCCGGCAACATGCTCAAGCCCATGCTGGCCCGCGGGGAACTCCGCCTGATCGGTGCCACCACCTTGGATGAGTACCGCGAGAACATCGAGAAGGACCCCGCCCTGGAGCGCCGCTTCCAGCAGGTCTACGTGGGAGAGCCGAGCGTTGAAGACACCATCGGCATCCTCCGCGGCCTCAAGGAGCGCTACGAGGCGCACCACAAGGTAGCCATCGCCGACTCGGCGCTGGTCGCCGCAGCCACGCTGTCCAACCGCTACATCTCGGGGCGCCAGCTGCCTGACAAGGCCATCGACCTCGTGGACGAGGCTGCGTCACGGCTCCGCATGGAAATCGACTCGGCGCCGGAAGAGATCGACCAGCTCCGCCGCGCCGTCGACCGTTTGACCATGGAAGAGCTCGCCCTCCAGAACGAAACCGATCCCGCTTCCGTTGAGCGGCTCGCCGCGCTTCGCGCTGACATGGCGGACAAGAAGGAAGAACTCAACGCCCTCAACGCACGGTGGGAGGCTGAGAAGGCCGGACTGAACCGTGTGGGTGACCTGAAGGCCAGGATCGATGAACTGCGCTCCGCTGCCGACAAGCACCAGCGCGAAGGTGACCTGGAATCGGCGTCGCGGATCCTGTACGGCGAGCTGCCGGCCCTGGAGCGGGAGCTGAGCGCGGCAGCCGAGGAGGAGTCCGCCCGCAGTGATTCAAAGCCGGAGCTGATGGTCGCTGAGGAAGTCACTGCCGATGACATTGCCGAGGTCATTTCTGCCTGGACTGGTATCCCGGCCGGCCGCATGCTTCAGGGTGAGTCCCAGAAGCTGCTGCACATGGAAGAGGAGCTCGGCAAGCGCCTGATCGGGCAGAGCAAGGCGGTACAGGCCGTGTCCGACGCCGTCCGCCGTGCCCGTGCGGGGATCAGCGACCCCAACCGGCCCACGGGTTCGTTCCTGTTCCTGGGCCCCACCGGCGTCGGTAAGACAGAGCTGGCCAAGGCCTTGGCTGACTTCCTGTTTGACGATGAACGAGCCATGATCCGGATCGACATGTCGGAGTACAGCGAGAAGCACGCCGTGGCCCGCCTGGTGGGTGCCCCTCCCGGATACGTGGGCTACGAAGAGGGTGGCCAGCTCACCGAGGCTGTCCGACGACGGCCGTACTCCGTGGTGCTGCTGGACGAGGTTGAGAAGGCCCACCCGGAGGTGTTCGACATCCTCCTGCAGGTGCTCGACGACGGCCGCCTCACCGATGGGCAAGGCCGCACCGTGGACTTCCGGAACACCATCCTGGTGCTGACGTCCAACTCGGGCAGCCAGTTCCTGGTGGATCCGTCGCTGGATGCCAAAGCCAAGCGCGAAGCCGTCATGGCCGTGGTCCAGGCCTCCTTCAAGCCCGAGTTCCTGAACCGCTTGGACGAGATCGTGCTCTTCGATCCGTTGTCCGTTGAGGAACTGGCACGGATCGTGGAGTTGCATGTCGACGAGCTCAGCAGGCGGCTTCGGGACCGGCGGCTCACGCTCGAGGTCACTGATGGTGCCCGTGCCTGGCTGGCCATGTCCGGCTACGATCCCGCCTACGGTGCCCGGCCGCTGCGTCGACTGGTCCAGCGCGAGATCGGCGACCGCCTGGCCAAGGAAATCCTGGCCGGCGAAATCAGCGACGGCGACACCGTGCTGGTCGATACTGCAGCGGACTTGGACGAGCTCACCATCGACGGTTTGGAGGCGTTGTCAAACGCCGACGGCGGGACCCCGGCAGGTACGGGCCTCACCGTCCGCCGGAAGTAGGACGGTCCGGCACTACTTCTCGAGGAGGTCTTCCTTGATGGTATTGCCGGAGTCCACCACGATGAAGCAATCAACGCGGCGGTCGCCACGGTCCCAGCTGGAACTGCTGGGGTACACGTTCTGCTGGAGCAGCACGTAGTTGGCGGCCGCATCGTTGAGCTTCACGGTCTTGCACACTTCCCGGCCCTTGTCCCGCAGGGCATTGGCGCCCGGGAAGGACTCGTCAGCGCCATAGCTGAACACTGCGCCGAGCTGGGCTGAATGTTCGGTGTCGCAGGCAACCGCCCTGGCCTCGCTGGCTTTGGGGTCGAAGCTGGCGAAGCAATCGCCTATCTGGAAGTCCTTCGCGTTCGTGTCGCGGGGGAGCGGGCCAAGCGTTGCCGAGGCACTGGGGCTCGCCACGCTGGCTTCGGGCCGGTTGCCGAGCAGGTTGAGAAGAACCCAAATCACCACGCCGATGAGAACCAGGACACCGACAACGATTCCGCCAATGACAAGACGCTGGCGCTTGACCGGATCGCCATGCGGCTCCGGCTGCCATTCCTGGGCCGTTTGCTGGGCAGGGTATGGCTGGCGCGTGTAAGGCTGTCCTGCGTCCTGTCCCGGGTACGGTTGGCCCGTATAGGGCTGGCCCGGCTGTGACTGGTTCGTATAAGGCAGCTGCCATGGGTAGTTCGGTTCGCCGCCGGGCGCTGGGCCTGTGTTTGCCGCACCGTTTTCCGGGGGCAGCGCCGGATCAGGTTGCTCGGCCGGGTTGGGGACGAAGTCGGGGTCGAGCTCAGGTGCGGGGTCCGGCTGGAGGCCCGACGGTGTTGTCCCCGGCTCCGTTTCAGGCTGTTCGCCAGGTGCCGGGCGAGGTGTTTCAGGCACGGGGGACGCACCCTCCTTGCCCTGATCGTGTGGTGAACCATCACGCGGTGAGGTGTTGTCCTGGCTCATATTTCCGGGTGTGCCTTCCTGCTGTGGAGCCGCATTGAGGCCGACTCTACCCAATTTTCCCCGTGCTTGGAGGTGCATATGGCTGGTTTTGACGGTGTGGGGCCTGGACTCGGGGCCCGTGTGGCGCACAGGCACCCCTGAAAGCATGTAATCTAGACATACGACAAATTGACCAAACATTCCGGGGCCTCACCGATAGCCAAGGTGACCACCTCCGGTCCAAGTACAAAAGGGGGTCACGCCATGGGGCGCGGCCGTCAAAAGGCAAAAGCTACCAAGCAGGCTCGGGACATCAAGTACTACTCCCCGAACACTGACTATTCGGCACTTGAGCGTGAGCTCACGGGGCCATCCAGTCGTGTCAAGAGCCACTTCCCGGACGATCCTCCGGAGCCGGACTACTCGGCCTACGAGGACAAGTACGCGGAAGATGATGACGACGAGGTAGACACCCGCCGTATCGGATAGCTGTCGCAACCAACAGGTGCCGCTGGCACTGAGTTGCGTACCGCCGTCGTACATCAGGTCATCGCGCATCCCCGGATGCCGTATATCTTTTGAAAAGGGCCCCCAGGGCACGCCGCTCATTGGCGTACCCTGGGGGCCTTTTCTGCTGAGGCCCAAGTCCTGGCCGTGGCAGGATTAAAGGCATGACGGAGAGAAAGCACTACGCCAGCGGCGAGCCCTGCTGGGCGGACCTGCAGACCAGGGACGTCGCGGCTGCCAAGGATTTCTACCAGCAGGTGTTTGGGTGGTCGTACAAGGACCTGCCGACTCCGGACGGACGCAGTTATGCCCAGGCGTTCGTGAAGGATCAGTTGGTGGCTGTCATCGCTCCGCAGAATCCCCTGCAGGAAGCCGCCGGGACGCACGGACAGTGGAACATCTACCTGGCCGCCACGGACACGGAAGAAGTAGCCGAGGACGCTGCTCACGCCGGCGGCAAGCTGCAGTTCGGCCCCGAGGCAGTTGCCGACACGGGAGTGCTGGCGTTCATCGAGGCTGCAGGCGGAGGAACCACGGGGATCTGGCAGGCGGGAACGCATATCGGCAGCCACCTGTACAACGAGCACGGTGCGCTGGCCTGGGCCGAACTTCTCACTCCTGAGCCCCAGGCCGCCGTCGCGTTTTTCCAGCAGCTTTTCGGCTACGAGGTCACCGAATATCCCCAGGACGACGGCGGCAGCTACAGCACGCTGATGGTCGGCGGTGATGAGGTGGCCGGCATTGTCCCTGCCGAGGAGGGCGACGACGCCGCGTGGCAGGTGTACTTTGGGGTGGCTGATGTCCGGAAGGCCGCCGACGCAGCCGTCGCGGCCGGGGGAGAGCTTCTGGTGGAACCCGAGGACCAACCCGAGGCTGGGTCATTGGCCACTATCATGGACGCCCAGGGCGGAATCCTGAGCCTGATCCAGGTCTAGTACCCAACTAAAAGCGGCCCGGCAGTTGATCCAACTGCCGGGCCGCTTTTCAAGCGAGAGGACGCTTAGGCGTAGGCGTTCACCAAACGGACCGCGCCGCCGTCGACACCCTTGGCACCCTGGACGTAATCCGGACCGGTCTTGTCGATCGAGTCCGAGTTCTCCGTAACGGTACCCATGACCCAGGACGGCAGGCCGCGCTCGTTGAGGCGGGCGACTGCGGCGTCGGCAGCTTCCGGGGAAACGATCGCAACCATGCCCACGCCGAGGTTCAGCGTACGCTCCAGGTCGGCCAGCGGAACGTTGCCGAGCTCGGAAACGAGCTTGAAGATCGCTGGGAGCTCCCACGTGGCGCGGTCAACCGTGGCGACGAGGCCCTGCGGGAGGACGCGTGCCAGGTTTGCGGCCAGGCCACCACCGGTGACGTGGCTGAAGCCGTGAACAGCTGCTCCGGCGGAAACCGGGAACGTGCGGGCCAGGTCCAGGCAGTCGGCGGCGTAGACGCGGGTGGGCTCCAGGAGTTCCTCACCCAGCGTGCGGCCAAGCTCGGAAACCTGACGGTCCAGGGCCCAACCGGCGTGGTTGATGACGCGGCGGACAAGGGAGTAACCGTTGGAGTGCAGGCCGGAGGAGGCCATGCCGATCACGACGTCGCCCGCGCGGACGCGGTCCGGGCCGAGCAGTGCGTCAGCTTCCACAACACCGGTGGCGGCACCTGCGACGTCGTATTCGTGCTCCCCCAGGAGGCCCGGGTGCTCGGCGGTTTCGCCACCCACCAGGGCGGTACCGGCTACGGAGCAAGCCGAAGCGATACCGCGGACGATGTCAGCAATGCGCTCGGGAACAACCTTGCCGCAGGCGATGTAGTCCGTCATGTAGAGCGGCTCGGCGCCCACAACAACGATGTCGTCCACCACCATGCCCACCAGGTCGAAACCGATGGTGTCGTGGATGTCCATGGCCTGCGCAATGGCCACCTTGGTACCGACACCGTCGGTGGAGGTCGCCAGGAGCGGCTTCTTGTAAGTCAGGAGCTTTGAGACGTCGTAGAGGCCAGCGAAACCGCCGACGCCGCCAATCACCGACGAGTTATGGGTCGCCTTGACAGCGCCCTTCATGAGTTCGACTGCGCGGTCTCCCGCTTCGACGTCGACACCTGCCGAAGCGTAGGTGATGCCGGCGTTGTTGTCAGCGGCGGGGGTTGCGGAGGTCATACAGACTCTTTCTTGTCGGCGTCGGTCAAACGATCAGCGTCGGTCAGGAGGTTCTCGAATTCGGCGTCGGGCCCTGGATCGCAGCCCGTGGCGCCGGGCTTCTCGGCCGGATCCTCGGTTTCTTCAACGGAGTCTTCGGCAGGGGTGAGGCCACCCAGGTCGGTGCGCTCCAGCAGGTTCTTGCCCAGCTTGTCCGCGTGCGGCAGCTCGATCGGGTACTTGCCCGTGAAGCAGGCGGTGCAGAGACGTTCGCGTGGCTGCTGGGTGGCGCCGATCATGCCGTCTTCGGAGATGTAGGCCAGCGAGTCGGCGCCGATGGCCTGGGAGATCTCGTCGATGGTGGCACCGTTGGCGATCAGCTCCGCGCGGGAGGCGAAGTCGATGCCGTAGAAGCAAGGCCACTGGACCGGGGGAGAGGAGATCTTGACGTGGACCTCTTTGGCGCCGGCTTCCCGCAGCATACGGACAATGGCGCGCTGGGTGTTTCCGCGGACGATCGAGTCGTCCACCACCACGATGCGCTTGCCGCGGATCACGGACTCCAAGGCGTTGAGCTTGAGCCGGATACCGAGCTGGCGCAGCGTCTGTGAAGGCTGGATGAAGGTACGGCCAACGTAGGCGTTCTTGACGAAGCCGTGTGCGAACGGAATCCCGGACTGTTCGGCGTAGCCCACAGCGGCGGGAGTGCCGGACTCGGGCACCGGAATGACGAGGTCTGCCTCGTGGGTGTTCTCGCGGGCCAACTGGCGGCCCATCTCCACGCGGGACTCGTAGACGGAGCGGCCGGCGATGGCGGCGTCGGGACGGGCCAGGTAAACGTATTCGAAGACGCAACCGGCCGGGGTCGGCTCGGCGAAGCGCTGCGAACGGACGCCGTCCTCGTCGATGGCGATGAACTCGCCGGGCTCGATCTCGCGGATGAAGCTGGCACCGACGGTGGCCAGACCGGCCTGTTCGGAGGCGACAACCCAGCCGCGATCCAGGCGGCCGAGGCATAGCGGCCGGATGCCGTACGTGTCACGTGCTGCGTAGAGGGTTCCCTCGTCCATGAACACGAAGCAGAAGCCACCCTTGATCTTGGGAAGCAGCTCCAGAGCGGTCTGCTCCAGGGTCTTGCCCTCTTCACCTTCAAGGAGGGCCGTCACCAGTGCGGTGTCGGAGGTGTTGCCCTGCTTCATTTCGCCGGTCAGCTGGCCGTCGTTGCGCTGGAGGATCATTTCCCGGAGCTCAGCGGTGTTGGTCAGGTTGCCGTTGTGGGCCAGTGCAACCGTGCCGGTTGCTGTCGCGCCGAGGGTCGGCTGCGCATTGGCCCAGTGGCTTGCACCGGTGGTGGAGTACCGGCAGTGGCCCACGGCCAAGTGCCCGGTCAGGGTGTTCAAAGTTGTCTCATCGAACACCTGGGACACAAGGCCCATGTCCTTATAGACGTTGATGCGCTTGCCGTCACTGGTAGCGATACCAGCCGATTCTTGTCCGCGGTGCTGCAGCGCATACAGCCCGTAATAGGTGAGTTTTGCTACTTCTTCACCGGGAGCCCAGACACCGAAGACGCCACAAGCGTCCTGGGGGCCTTTTTCGCCGGGGAGAAGATCATGAGAAAGTTTTCCGTCGCCACGTGCCACTGGTCGATTGTCTCATGTTGTGGGCGTGGTACGTTCCCCCGCAGCCTATATGACCCCGCCAACCCCTACAGAAAAGGCGAAGATCAGGCGTGTCGGGCCGAAAATGCGGTGTGTCTCACATTGGCTCCCCCGCAAAAGGGCGGGACGGGCGCCTGACTTAGCGGACGCCGTCGTTCTCTGGTCCCTCGTCCGGAACCGAATCCGGAACGGCCTCCACCACCGCACGCTCGGAGCGCTTGACGCTCATGCGGTCCAGGACCAGGGCCAGGATGGAGAAGAGGATGACGCCGCCGCCGGCGCAGACGGTGAGGAAGAATCCGAACACTGTGCTCGCGTCGAAGGCGGGATCGGCCGGGCGGCCGTAAGCGATGATTGCGGCCACGATTGCCCCCACCACCGCGCCCAAAATCATGAAGGGAACGAACTTGGGCGCCCGGCGAACCGTGATTTCGCGGCGGGCGGTGTTGGGGGTGGTGTCCTCTGAAGCCATACCTTCAAGCGTACCGTTCCGCGTTTGGGTACAGATAATGCCCCTAAGAAGACTCCTTAAGGGCATTACCTGTACAAAAACTTGGCGGGTTAGCTGCCGCGGTACGTCGAGAAGGCGAACGGGCTCAACAGGAGCGGCACGTGGTAGTGCTCGCCGGCGTCGGAAACTGTGAAGTTGAGGTCCACTTCCGGGAAGAAGGTCTCGGTGCCGAGACCTTCGTAGTACGCGCCGGTGGCGAAGTTCAGGCGGTAGGCGCCACCCGGGACGCGCTCCGGGCCAAGGGTCTTGATGCGGCCGTCGGCATCGGTTTCGCCCTTGGCCACCAGGGTCCATTCGTCGCCTTCGCGGACGTAAAGCACGACGGCGACCCCCGCCGCCGGGCGACCGGAACCGGTGTCCAGGATGTGCGTGGTTACTTGTGAGACGCTCATGCGTTGACTCCTTCGCTGACCAGGCCGGAGAGACGCAACAGCGCGATCTCCCGCAGCTGCCCGGCCACAATCGTGTCTTCTTCTTCGGGGGTGTGGTTGAGGCGCTCCTGCAGCGTGCTGAGGATTTCCTGGGCGCTGCGACCGGCGGCGCGGATCAGGAAGACGCGGCCGAACTTCTCTTCGTACGCCCGGTTGCCTTCTGCCAGCGCGGTTGTCGTCTCGTTGTCCCCGGGGTCGACGCCGGCTTGTTCCGAACGCGACATGGCCGCCTCGGTGGTTTGTGCCTTGGGACGTTCACCGATGCGGGGGTGGTGGGCCATGGCTGATTCCACCTCGGCCGCAGTAAAGGGCTCGGCGGCGCGTTCGGCCTGTGCCAGGAGTTCATCGACGCTGGCGTAGGGGCGCGCGTCGACGACGGCTTCCACCCAGCGGCTGATATCCAGGCAGGGGGTGAGGGTCTTGATGGCCTCGTCCCGGTCGACGCTGTTGAATACTGCAAGCTCCATGCTTGTCATCCTCGTGCAAAATGCTGGCATCCATGGTGTGGGCTATGCGGAACCCCCGCTTTCGGGAGGAAGCGTTTGCTTTCTTGCTTCCGCATCATGGAACTGTTATTTCAGCATACGTAATTCAGTTAAGCCGAGTCGCCCGGCTGGTGTCAAGAGACTACCTCGTGATGACGCCTCGTGCGCACCGTCAGATAGAGCCTGTGAGCGGTGATGACCAGCGCGAGCCACGCGATGCCGATAGCCCAGGCGGCCAGGACGTCGGTCAGCCAGTGGTGGCCGAGGTAGACCCTGCTCAGGCCCATGGTTGCCGCAAAGACGGCGGCGATGACTATGGTGATGACCCTTGCCCTGGCGGTCTTGACCCGCAGGATGATCAGGTAGGCCACGATTCCAGCGATCACGATCGAATTCAGGGAGTGGCCGCTGGGGAATGAAGCCGAATGTTCGTATGGCGGGATCGCGTCCGCAAGATCGGGGCGTGTGCGGCCAAACAGCGGCTTTCCCAAGATGGTGATCAGGAGTGAACCCAGGCCGGTTGCGAGCATCAGAATGACCGGAGTCCACGAACGCCTGCGGGTTGCCAGGAAAATCATGATTCCCACCGCGATGAGTGGCATGCCAACGGTGCCGCCCACGTTCGTATAGGCCGTGATGGCCGCATCTGCAGCAGGGGAGCGGAAGGACTTGGCTGCTTCCAGCACGGGGTGATCGAAGTTCGCGACGCCGTTGGCTTCTGTGACGGACTCGTAGACTTCACCGAAGGCCCATGCCAGTGCAAGCGTGACACCGAGGCCCACCAGGAGTGTGATGATGAGGGCTGCGTAGGGGCCAAGGAACTTGGTGACCCGCTCCGCGCCCCTGGCCAAGGTTCGGCCCGCCGGGGACTTCCACCGCGTAAGATCCTGCCCGGCGACGAAGCGGTCCTGGTTTACTTCACCCCGTACGCCCTGTTCTGCGGGGCTGTTTCCTTCAGTCGTCACTCTCGTCCCCTATCGTGGCGGCTTCGATATTAGTGAGTAACCTTAGCATTTGCGCTTTGGAGTTCCCCTTGCGGGGCCTGATATACGTCCCATGCCCGACTTTTGGCACGAAGAGCGGGCCTCACAACGGCTGCTGGGGCAGAATGACCTCAACTGAAGGAGTTCGCATGCCCGACATTCTGACATCCAGGTTCCTGTTCGGTCCCGGCCCGAGCAATTGCTACCCCGAGGCCATGGCCGCTCTGGCCTACCCGGTGCTGGGCCACCTTGATCCGGTGTTCATCGAGCGCCTCGACCACACCTGCGAGGGGCTACGGACAGTGTGGGGCACGGCCAACGCGCGGACCCTTCCGTTAAGCGCCACAGGTTCCGGCGGCATGGAAGCGGCGTTCGTGAACACCGTGTCCGACGGCGACGTAGCTGTCATCGCCGTCAACGGACTTTTTGGGGCGCGCATGTGTGAGGTCGCCCGGCGCTGCGGGGCGACAGTCATCCGGGTGGACCACGAATGGGGCCAGCCGGTCGATGCCGACCGTGTCCTATCCGCACACCCAAACCCCGCGGTCATCGCCGCCGTCCATGCAGAGACGTCCGTGGGCGTGATCTCGGATATTGCTGCCCTCGGAGCCGGGAAGGGCGACGCCCTGCTGATCACCGACGCCGTCACGTCCATAGGCGGACTGGACCTTCGGGCAGACGACTGGGGCATCGACGTCGGATACGCCGGCACCCAGAAATGCTTGGGCGTCCCGCCGGGGCTCTCGCCCTTCACGGTGTCAGATCGCGCGTTCGAGCGCCGCGTCAAGGATCCGCGCTCGTGGTACCTCGACATCGGTCTGCTCGGCGGGTACGTCGGGGCTGCTTCAGGCGCGCGGACGTACCACCACACCGCGCCCGTCACCATGATCGCCGGACTCGAGGCGGCACTGGACCGGATCCTCGCCGAGGGCTTGGAGAACGTACAGGCCCGGCACCGCGCCGCGGGCGCTGCTTTGCAGGGCGGACTGCAGGAGATCGGACTGAAACTGTTCGCCGCCGAAGGCTCACGCCTGCCGAGCCTCACCACCGTGAAAGTGCCCGACGGCGTCAACTCGGCAGCCGTCCGCGCTTACCTTTTGGAGCACTTCAGTATCGAGATTGGCTCCGGCGTAGGGGAGTTCGCCGACACGGTGTGGCGTATCGGCATGATGGGCCCGAATGCCAACAGTGCCTCGGTGACCCTGGTGCTGGGGGCGCTGAAGGAAGCCCTCGCAAAGGCCTGACGCTCGCTCACATCCCTCCCGCTTGAACCCAACGCTCTCTCACATCCCAAGGGTTTGAGTGCGTCGCTCTCTCACATCCCAAGGGTTTGAGCGGGTCGCTCTCTCACGTTCCGTGGGTTTGAGCGCGTCGCTCTCTCACGTCCCTCCCGGATTTCCGGTTTCCTCTCTCACATCCCAAGGTGCGTTATCCGGCGACGGTGGGGAGTTCCGAGGAGTCGCAAGTGGCTGAACTTACCGGAACCGTGATTCGCAGGTACGCCGGGCTTTTGGACTCGATGCTTACGGTGGCTCCCACAGCGTCCGTGCTGCGCGCCACCACCCAGCCTCCAGGAACATCATCCGTGCCCCCAAATTCCGGAAAGCCATGCTTGCCAAGGACAGGGTTGCCGGCCGCGAAGACTTCCTCGAAATTCCGGGACGGCTCCACGATGTCCGCACTGCTCTTCATGCTCGCCGGCCGCAGGATGCACCGCCCATCGTTCGCCTTCGACAGGGACGCCCGCTTGTCCTCACTCCAGGTGATTCCGGGCAGCTTTTGTTCCAAGGCGGCAATTAATTCAGTGCGAAGGGCGTCGTACTTGGCAAAACTCTCGGCCACCGGGGCTGCGGTTTGCTGAGGAGTGACCGTTGGGGAGTCACTTGTTTCCCGGGTTGGGTCGCCCGGCGCCTGGCTGCAGGCGGCCAACGTGAGGGCGCAGGCCAAGACAACGGCCCGCTTCCCCAGCTTGATGGTGTTTGGCATTCTTCCCCCGGTTTCCGTTGCGCTTGCCTGCGCGTTGATGCACGACGGCGGCAGTCACCGCATGCTTTCACGCTTGCCTTGCGTCCGGCCATGGGGAGAACGCCCCTGTGGACAGTGGTGAGCGAAGGATAGGGAATTGGGGGTGGGATGTGAGCGAGCGTCCGGCCCAAGCGCGGGGGATGTGAGCGAGGGTTCGGTTCAAGCCCGGGGGATGTGAGCGAGCGTGGGGCGCAAGCGGGTGGAATGTGAGCCAGCGTCCGGCCCAAGCGGGTGGGATGTGAGCGAGCGTTCGGCCCAAGCGGGTGGGATGTGAGCGAGCGTCGGGCCCAAGCGCGGGGGATGTGAGCGAGGGTCAGGTTTCGCGGGTGAGGATCCAGGTGTTGGTGCCGTCCTGGCGCTCGAACGTCACAGTTGTCACCAAAGCCTCGATCAGCGCCAGCCCACGCCCGGACTCGGCATCGGAATCCGGCATCGAGGCCTGCATATCATCGGCGAACGGTTCCCGGGCATTAAAAGCGCTGACCCGGGCCACCAAGCGGTCAGGGCGCACGCTGATGTCGACGTCGATCTCCACCGGCTTCTCTGCCGCGGGGAGCGCGTGCTGCACGATGTTCGCCGCAGCTTCAATCACTGCTGTAGCGAACGTCATCCGGTCCATGTCCGGCACAAAAGAGGCATCGTCCCACAGGGCGTCCAGCTCGTTGTGGATGGACTCGATGGCTTCGTCGTTGGAGGGCCCGTGAAATCCCCGGCGGGCGACTACATCAGTCATTGCCGAAAGCGTCTTCAGGCGTGGGGTAGGCCGTGAGGACCCGGTCCATGTTGGTCAGTTCCAGGACCATCTTGACCTGCGGCTGGACGGCGGCGATGCGCAGGTCACCACCGGCTTGGCGGGCAGCTTTAAGGCAACCGATGAGCGCCCCAAGCCCCGAGGAATCCATGAAGTCCGTCTCCGCCAGGTTGACCACAACACGGCTCGAGCCGCCGGCAACAACTTCAGCCACCACTTCGCGAAGCTTGGGCGCGGCTACCATGTTCAGCCGGCCCACGCTCTTGACCTCCGCGTAGGCGTCCTTGACCTCGTAGCTAAACTGCATCTGCATTCCTTTCTTCTTGGTGCTCAGGCCCACTTTCGGGCACAAAACCCTTGTACAAAACTGCTTTGACCAGCACGCTCAGGACCACGAGGTCGAACGCCACCCACGCCACGTTCACCAGGGTGCCCAGGGGTTCCGACATTCCGGCGAGCAAGCGGATGAGGCCAACGATCAACGCCACGGTCAGCAGCACGGCCACGATGATTTGGGGCCGGATCAAGCTCCAACTTGGTCCGCCGCTCTGCCGCGCTTTGGGGGTGACCGCAAACCCAAGGGGACGGCCGAACCAAACGTTCCGTGCCGCCGTCGTGCAGGCCTTGATCCAGGTGGGGAACAGCGCAAGGCTGTACTGCTGCCCGCGCCAGGTGGGGATACCGTGCCCGGCCACGAGGAACAGCAACTGGTTCACCACCATGAACGGGATGAAGCGGATGAAGAAGTCGTAGCTGAGGCTGCTCACCGGGAGGATGCCGAGCGTCAGGTAGATGATCGGCGCGGCGAAATACACGACGGCGGCGAAACCGCTGAGGTAGCTCCACATCGTCGAGAAATACATGAGCCGCTGTCCCCACGTGAGCCGGCGCTGGACCAGCGGGTTCTCGCGGAGGAGGACCTGGATGGTGCCCTGGGCCCAACGGAGGCGCTGGGTGAGCATGGTTTTGATGTCCTCCGGCGCGAGGCCGTTGGCCAGGATCTCGTGATGGTAGACGCTCTTCCAGCCCAGTCCGTGCAGGCGCATCGCGGTCGCCATGTCCTCGGTGACGGAGATGGTGGCCAGCGGCATGATCGGCTGGGCTTCGTCCGTGCGCTCGACGGAGATGGCGTCCAGGACAGCGTGGACGGATTCGAGGGCACCCAACGGCGACCAGTCACGACCGGACATACGGTCGACGGCGTCACTCGCCACGGTGGTGACGCCCGACTCCCCGACGTGGGCAAGTTCCATCGCGGCGATTTCTTCGAGGTCCGATTGCAGCGCGGAGAAGTCCGCGGCCACAAGGGTGCGAACGGCGTCGTCCACTTTGCGGCGCACCCGGAACGTGATTTCGCTCAGGGAGGCGCCGGCGTCGAGCTCCTTCTGGGCTGATTCGGTGGCGGCTTCCACCTCGTTCAGCATCTGCTCCACCAGCGGGTTCTCAGCCTCGGGGGAGCGGCGTGCCTTCTTGATGGCGGTGCGCGAGGCTGCCAAGGCGCGGCGGACGCTCTTCTCCGTGGCCTTCACATAACCCACCAGGCCCAGCTGCATGAGGGCTTCCCGGCGGAGGATGGCGTTGGAGCCGCAGAAGAACGCAGCGTTCCAGCCGTCCTTGCCCTGCTGGATGGGTCCGTAGAACAGGGGTGCCTGGCTGCCCAGGGGATCGTCGGCGGGGACGTTGATGAAGTACTGCGGGGTCTGGACCAGGGCCACACGGCCGTCGTTGAAGTAGCCCAGCGTCTTGTCCAGGATGTCCGGCTCGGGGATCTGGTCGGCGTCGAGAATCAACAGGTACTCGCCCGAGGTGATCATGAGCGCGTTGTTCAGGTTGCCCGCTTTGGCGTGCCGCGGCATGTCGGGTGTCCAGTCAGCAGTGCGCGTCACGTAACCGATGCCGTGGGCTTCGGCGAGTTCGCGCATCTCAGGCCGGTTGCCGTCGTCGAGGATCCAGGTACTGTGCGGCCAAGTGATGTCCTTGGCAGCCAGGGCCGTGGTCATCACAAGATCCAATGGCTCGTTGTACGTGGTGATGAAGACATCCACCGTTGCATCCGCAGGCGGCGGGGGTGGTGGCTTGCGGATCTTGAGGTTCCACACCGTCAGGCCGAACAGCATCACATCGATCAGGCTGTACGTCTCAGCGATCACCAGCGGAACCGCGATCCACCAGGCATCCCAGTTCAGCGACGCCATCCAACGCCACGCCACATAATTGACGCCCAGAATTACTGTCAGGACTACGATCAACCGGGTCCAGAAACGTGTCAAAATCCCCCCTTTGTGGCTTTAGTGCCTTGCGTCAGGTTTACGGCGAACGACGACGGCGGTCACGTCGTCTTCGGCTGTTGCCGCCGGTGCCAGCTCCAGCAGGGCGGCGCAGACGTCGTCCGAAGTAGGTCCGGTGCGCGCCGCTTTCTCGACGTTCCGCACGAAGTCTTCCAACGACTCATGGGCGTCCAGCACCCCGTCGCTGACAATCACCAGGGAATCTCCCGGCTCAAGTTCCACTTCAGAGGCCGGCCAGTGCTGGCCATCCAGGATGCCGACGGGCGGACCAGCCGACACGAGCCTCTGTGCGGTCCCCTCTGCGGGGATATGCAGCGCGAGCCCGTGTCCGGCGTCGATGTAGCTGAGCTTCCCGGAGGCGCTGTGCAGCCGTGCGTGGAACATCGTGGCGAACGAGCCGGACTGGTCGAGGTCGGAGGCGATGGTGAGGCTGGCCGAGGCGAAGGCGTCATCGATGGCCGGGGTGTCCGCCACGGAACGCATCACGGCCCGGACAGTGGCGGCGATCAGCGCGGCGCCCATTCCCTTGCCCATCGCGTCGGCAAAGGTCAGGTGCATGCCGTCGCGGGTCTGGTACCAGTCGTAGAAGTCCCCGCCAACGCTGCGGGTCGGACGGAAGGCGCCGGCGACGTCGTATCCTTCCAGCCGGACTGTTTCGCGCGGGAGGAGGCTTTGCTGCACGACGGCCGCCCGCTCAAGTTCGTCCACCTGGCGCGGGTCCTCCGCAGGTGCGGCGGGCGTCCGGGCCCGACGGAACAGGGCACGGATGCGGGCCTGGAGTTCCCGTGGGCTGAAGGGTTTGTTGATGTAGTCGTCCGCGCCGGTATCCAGGCCGTTGAGGCGGTCGATCTCATCGGCGCGGGCGGTGAGCATCAGGATGTATGCGTCAGAAAATTCGCGGAGGCGGCGGCAGACTTCCATGCCGTCGATGTCCGGGAGGTTGATGTCCAGGGTCACCAGTTCGGCGTTGGTGCTGCGGACGGCCTCGACGCCGGAAAGACCGTCGGGCGCCTCGGTCACCACAAAGTCGAGCTGCTCAAGGACCAGGACGAGGAGGCCGCGAATGTCGGCGTCGTCTTCGACAACGACGGCATGGCGCGGGGGCGAGGTTGAGACCATGGCTCCATTAACTAATGCTGCTGGCTATTTGTCACGTTTAGTCACGTCAAATGAAACGCCCGCTCACTTTTGGTGAGCGGGCGTTACAAGATTTGTGCAGTTATGTGAGCGGGCGTCCGGCTCAAGCGCGGGGGATGTGAGCGGGCGTCCGGCTCAAGCGCGCGTGATGTGAGAGAGGGTTAGACGCCCAGCAGCTCTTCCTTCAGCGCCTGGACGTGGCCCTGTGCGGAGACCTGGTACTGGGTGAGGCGGACAAGGCCTTCGCCGTCCACGACGACAGTGGAGCGCACCAGGCCTTCGACGATCTCGCCGTCGACCAGCTTTTCGCCCCATGCGCCGTAAGCCAACGCCACGGCGTGGTCTTCGTCGGAGAGCAGCGGGAAGGTCAGGGCGAAGTCGCCGGTGAACTTGGCCAGGGCTTCGGGGCCGTCGGGGGAGATCCCGAGGACCTCGTAGCCGGAGCCCTGCAGACTGGCGAGGTTGTCGCGGAAGTCGCAAGCCTCGGTGGTGCAGCCGGGGGTGGCTGCCTTCGGGTAGAAGTACACAATGACGTTGCGTCCGCGGTAATCGGACAGCGAGACCTTGTTGCCGTCGGCGTCGAGCAGCGTGAAGTCAGGTGCTTGCGTTCCGACGATGAGTTTCTGGGTCATGGCGATCCTTTACATTCAACCGGTGTGCACCGGCGTTTGGTCATTCAAAATAAAGCGGATTCGAGATGTAGAACAGCGAACCTAGATGCTGTATTCCGCGGGTCCGCGCACTGTGGCATAGGGGCCTGGCACGAACTGGTAGCCACCACCACGGACGGTGGCGACGGTGTGGCGCGCGGAGCCGAGCTTCCGCCGCACCCTTCCAACATAAACGTCGATCGAGCGAAAAGCCGCGCCGGGAAGGTCAAATGACTCCAGGAAACGTTGCAATTCTTCACGACTGATGGCCCGCGAGCAGTTCACCACCAGGTAGCGCAGCAGCTTGTATTCCATGCCAGTAAAGGAAACCGGCTCGCCATCAAGCAGGACTACTTCAGCAGCGAGGTCCACCGCAAGTTGGCTGCGACGGCTCGCCAACGTTACGGGCTCGACGGCGGTGCTGCCGCCCGCTTGGGTGCCGTCGCCGCCGTCGGACGCGGTTTTGGACCGGGCCTCCGCGAGGGCATCGGCAAGGGTGAGCGAGCCGTTGGTACCGGCGTCGGCGGCTTCCTGCGGAGTGCCGCCCCAGGAAGTGTCGCCGACGCCGGAGTGCTGTGCCCCGATGGCGGGCCAGATGCGGACTTCCGCCTCCGGGGCAAGTTTCATGGCGCGGGCCAGCACAAGTCGTGCTGCCCGCTCCCAAATTTCAGGATCCACGGGGTCGCCCTCGGCCGGGTTGACCCAGAGCGCGAGACCGTGTGCTGTCAGGCCTTGCTGCCGCGCGGCCCCCGGCGCTCCGTTGCTGGAGCGCCGGGGGAACCGTGCGGGCGGTGGCCCATAGGCATTGACTGCCATGGTGGTGGGCCTAAACGTTGCCGCGGCGGAGCAGCTTGCCGCCGGGGTTCTGGCCGTCGATCGGGGTGCCGCGCAGGTAGGTCTTGCGGACGACGCCGGCCAGCGGACGGCCGTCGTACGGCGTGATCGGGTTCTTGTGCTTGAGCTTGGTGACGTCCACAACGAAGGCTTCGTCCGGGGCGAAGATGGAGAAGTCGGCGTCGTAGCCCAGGGCGAGCTGGCCCTTGTTGTGCAGGCGGGCCAAGGCGGCGGGCTTCTCCGACATCCAAGCGACAACCTGCTCCAGCGGGATGCCGCGGTGGCGTGCTTCGGTCCAGATCAGGGACAGGCCCAGCTGGAGGGACGAAACGCCGCCCCAGGCCACTGCGAAGTCACCGTTCTCCAGGTCCTTGAGGTCGAGTGTGGAGGGGGAGTGGTCCGAGACGATGCAGTCGATGGTGCCGTCCTGCAGGCCCTTCCAGAGGAGCTCGCGGTTGGAGGCCTCACGGATGGGCGGGCAGCACTTGTAGGCCGTGGCGCCATCGGGGATTTCTTCGGCCATGAGCGTCAGGTAGTGCGGGCAGGTCTCAACGGTGAGGTTGACGCCGTCGCGCTTTGCCGAGGCGATCATGGGGAGCGCGTCGGAGGAGGAAAGGTGCAGGATGTGGGCGCGGGCGCCAGTCCAGCGGGCACGTTCGATGACTTCGGCGATGGCCTTGTTCTCAGCACCGCGGGGGCGGGAGGCGAGGAAGGTCTCGTAGTGGTCGCCGCCGGGGTGCGGGGCGCGGTCGATCGCGTGGGAGTCCTCGGCGTGGACGATCATGAGGGAGTCGAAGGACTTCAATTCCTTCATGTCCTCTTCCATCTCGTCCGCATCCAGGTGCGGGAACTCGTCCACGCCGGAGTGCAGGAGGAAGCACTTGAAGCCGAACACGCCTTCGTCGTGCAGCGGGCGGAGGTCGGCCTTGTTGCCCGGGATGGCACCGCCCCAGAATCCGACATCGACGAATGCCTGGTCCTTGGCGACGACGTGCTTCTGCTCCAGGCCGTCCACGGTGGTGGTGGGCGGGATGCTGTTCAGCGGCATGTCGATGATGGTGGTCACGCCACCGGCAGCGGCGGCACGGGTGGCGGAGGCGAAGCCTTCCCACTCGGTGCGGCCGGGCTCGTTGACGTGGACGTGGGTGTCCACCAGGCCAGGGATGAGGGTTTCGTCGTCCGCGAGTTCGATGACCTCATTGCCCGTCAGGCCGTTGCCCAGGGGTTCGATGGCGACGATGACGCCGTCGCGGATACCAACTTCGCGTGCAGCGAGGCCGGCAGTGGTCAGGATGCGCTGTCCCCGGATGACGAGGTCATAGGCGCCGATTGCTTCAGACATTGAGGTACTCCTTGTTTTCGGTCCGTTCCGCCAGGTACACGCCTATGTGCTTACCTAATTGTTCAAGCAACGGACCTGCTTCAGCGATACATTTTTGGACGTCTTTTTCCAGGTCGGTCAGGGCGTGGACCGTGTGGAAACCGGCGTCGTTCAGTTGTTCCCGGCTCAGCGTACTCCGGCCGCAGACTGCGATCACGGGAACGCCCTGCCGTGTGGCTGCCCTTGAGACACCCATGGGGGTCTTGCCGAGCAGGCTCTGTTCGTCCAGGCTGCCTTCGCCGGTGATCACCAGGTCGGCGCCCTTCAGTTTGTTCTCCAGCTCAGTGAATTCGAGGACGACGTCGATACCCGGCCGCCGCTCTGCCTTCAGTGCCGCGATAGCTATGTAGCCAACGCCGCCAGCCGCGCCTGCGCCTTCAGCTTTGGCCGCGAACTTGGCGTGCTGCCCGGTTGCTGCGGCGAGGACGTCGACGAAGTGGCTCGCGGCGGCATCCAGTTCGGCGACGTCGTCCGGCGTCGCGCCCTTTTGCGGACCGAAGATGGCTGGGGCTCCGCTGTCCCCCAAAAGGGGGTTGTCGACGTCGGACGCCAACACGAACTCTGTTGCCTCGATCCGGACGTCGAAGTTGGCAAAGTCGATGCTGTCGAGCTGGGCGAGGGCGGCGCCGCCGCCGGGGAGCTCGTTGCCGTTCTTGTCCAGGAAGACGGCGCCGAGGCCCTGCAGGACTCCTGCTCCGGCGTCGGTGTTGGCGCTGCCGCCGACGCCGAGGATGATCTTCCGGCAGCCGAGGTCCAGTGCGGCGCGGATCAGTTCGCCCGTGCCGATGCTGTTGGCGGTCTTGGCTGTTTTCGACGTGGGGCCCTCGGGGAGGAGGGCCAGGCCGGAAGCTGCCGCCATTTCGATGACAGCTTCCTCGCCGCGGATGGCGAAGTCGGCTTTGACCGGATCGCCGAGCGGGCCGGTGACGGTGGTGGTCCGGCGGGTGAAGCCGGAGCCGATGGCGGCGTCGATGGTTCCTTCGCCGCCGTCGGCCACCGGAATGCGTGTTGCTTGTATGCCCTGGCCGAAGCCCGCCAGCAGGCCTGTTGCCAGGTGCTCGGCGACCTCGGGCGCGGACAGCGAGCCCTTGAATTTGTCCGGGGCGATGACAACACGCATTCCGGTGCCTCCTTTACTGTTACTTACGCCTTGGCGAGGATCGCGGTGGGTGCATCCGCCGCGGTCTCGGCCAGCTCTTCGAACTCGTTCACGCCATTGATCTCAACGCCCATGGAGATGTTGGTGATCTTTTCCAGGATCACTTCAACAACCACGGGAACCTTGAACTCGCCAGCCAGTGCCTTGGCCTTGTCGAAGGCGGCGGGCAGGTCGTTCGGGTTCTCAACGCGGATGGCCTTGCAGCCCAGGCCCTCGGCGACCTTGATGTGGTCCACACCGTAGCCGTTGGTCTCCGGGGAGTTGATGTTCTCGAAGGCCAGGGAAACGTTCTGCTCCATGTTGAAGCCGCGCTGGCTCTGACGGATCAGGCCCAGGTAGCTGTTGTTCACCACAACGTGGATGTACGGCAGGTTGAACTGTGCGCCCACGGCCAGTTCTTCGATCATGAACTGGAAGTCGTAGTCACCGGACAGGGCAACAACGGTGGCGTCCGGGGTTCCACGTACAACACCCAGGGCTGCCGGAGCAGTCCAACCCAGCGGGCCGGCCTGGCCTGCGTTGATCCACTTGCGGGCACCGAACACGTGCAGCATTTGGGCACCGGCGATCTGGGACAGACCGATGGTGGACACGTAGGTGGTGTCCTTGCCGAAGGCCTTGTTCATCTCCTGGTACACGCGCTGCGGCTTGATGGGCACGTTGTCGAAGTTGGTCTTGCGGTGCAGGGAACCCTTGCGCTCCTGGCACTCGGCAACCCAGCCCGAGTAGTCCGGCAGGGTCTTGGCTGCCTGGCGCTCGCGGGCCAGCTCCAACAGACCGTCCAGCGCCGCACCGGCGTCGGACGCAATGCCCAAGTCCGGCGAGAAAACGCGACCGATCTGCGTCGGCTCGATGTCGATGTGCACGAACTTACGGCCTGCCGTGTAGGTGTCCAGGCCGCCGGTGTGGCGGTTGGCCCAACGGTTGCCGATGCCGATGACGAAGTCGCTCTGCAGGAAGGTCTCGTTGCCGTAGCGGTGCGAGGTCTGCAGGCCAACCATGCCGGCCATCAGCTGGTGGTCGTCCGGGATGGCGCCCCAACCCATCAGGGTGGGGATGACGGGAACGTTCAGGATCTCGGCCAGTTCAACCAGCTGTGCCGAAGCGCCGGCGTTGATGATGCCGCCACCGGCAACGATCAGCGGGTGCTTGGCCGCGGTCAGCAGGTCCAGTGCCTTTTCCAGCTGCTTGCGGGAAGCCTTGGGCTTCTCCACGGGCAGGGGCTCGTAGGCGTCGATGTCGAACTCGATCTCGGCCATCTGAACGTCGATGGGCAGGTCCAGCAGAACCGGACCCGGACGGCCCGAACGCATTACCTGGAAGGCCTTCTGGAAAGCCCCGGGAACCTGGCCCGGCTCCAGGATGGTCATGGCGAACTTGGTGACCGGCTTGGCGATGGACTCGATGTCCACGGCCTGGAAGTCTTCCTTGTGCAACTTGGCAACGGGTGCCTGGCCGGTGATGCAGAGCATCGGAATGGAGTCGGCCTGGGCTGCGTAGAGGCCCGTGATCATGTCCGTGCCTGCGGGGCCCGAGGTGCCGATGCAGACGCCGATGTTGCCATCAGCTGCGCGGCTGTAGCCGTCGGCCATGTGGCTGGCGCCTTCAACGTGGCGGGCCAGCGTGTGGCGGATGCCGCCGTGGGCACGCATTGCCGAGTAGAAGGGGTTGATTGCTGCGCCTGGCAGGCCGAACGCCTCGGTGGCGCCTTCCTTTTCCAGGATGGCTACGGCCGCATCAACGGTACGCATCTTTGCCATGGTGTGCTCCTTGAAATCTTGGGTTCGCCCCGCGTTGGGGGCGGAAAAGGGTGTGGTGAGGGAGCCGCCGTCGTCATTTACGACGGCGGGTTCCCTGGTTTTGGTGCTTAGTGCCTTAGTTGCGGCCGCTGAGCTGGAGGACCTGCTTGAAGAGGCCCGAGTGGTCCAGCCCGCCGTCGCCCTGGTTGACGGTTGCGGCGACGAGCTGCGCGACGACGGCGCCGAGCGGGACGGCGACGTTGGCTTCGCGGGCTGCGGAGGTGACGATGCCCAGGTCCTTGTGGTGGAGGGCGAGGCGGAAGCCGGGGTCGAAGTTGCGGTCGAGCATCTTCTGGCCCTTCTGGTCCAGGACCTTGGAGCCGGCCAGGCCGCCGCCGAGGACCTTGAGTGCTGCGTCGGTGTCCACGCCGTAGGCCTCGAGGAAGGCGATGGCCTCGCCGAGGACCTGAATGTTGACGGCGACGATGAGCTGGTTGGCTGCCTTGACAGTCTGGCCGGAGCCGGACGGGCCGACGTGGACGATGGTCTTGCCCACTGCGTTGAGGACATCCTGTGCTGCCTCGAAGTCTGCTGCGTCGCCGCCGACCATGATGGAGAGGACGGCGTCGATGGCGCCCTGTTGGCCGCCACTCACGGGGGCGTCGAGGGGACGGATGCCTGCTTCACGGGCGTCGTCGGAGAGGCGCTTGGCGACGTCCGGGCGGATGCTGGATGCGTCGATCCACAAGGTGCCCTTCTTCGCGTTGGCGAAGACGCCGTCCTTGCCGCTGACTACACCCTCAACATCGGGGGAGTCCGGCACCATGGTGATGACGACGTCGGCGTCCTTGACTGCGTCCGCGATGGAGCTGGCGCCTTGGCCGCCTTCGGACACGAGCTTGTCGATCTTGTCCTGGCTGCGGTTGAAACCGGTGACCGTGTGGCCGGCCTTGACGAGGTTGATGGCCATGGGCAGGCCCATGATTCCGAGGCCGATGACTGCAACGTTGCTCATTGTGGTTCTCTTTCTGAAAGTCTTTTTAGCTCAGGTGTGCTTGTTGAGCTGGGTGCTAGTTGGCGTTGGCGCGCTGGCGGATGGCCCAGCTGAATGCCGTCTCCTGCGGTTCCTTGTATTCCAAACCGATGTAGCCCTCGTAGCCGAGTTCGCGGCTGCGGGCGATCCACTCGCCAAGGGGGAGGTTGCCGGTGCCGGGAGCGCCGCGGCCGGGGTTGTCGGCGATCTGGATGTGGCCGAAGTCCTTGGCGTGGTTCTCGATGACGGATTCGACATCGTCGCCGTTGACTGCCAGGTGGTAGAAGTCGGCGAGGAGCTTGATGTTCTGCGCACCGGATTCTGCCTTAACGCGGGCGATGACCTTGAGTGCGTCTTCGGCGGTGAGGAGCGGGTACTTGGGTGCGCCACTCACCGGCTCGAGGAGGACAGTTCCGCCGATACGTGCGACGCCGGCAGCTGCTGCGGCGAGGTTCTTGGCGGCGAGTTCGTCCTGCTCTTCAGGGGTGAACTCGTCCTGGCGGTTGCCGTAGAGGGCGTTGAAGGCCTTGCAGCCGAGGCGCTCACCGATGCCGGCAACGACGTCGATGTTGTCCTTGAACTCGGAGCAACGCCCCTTCCAGGAGACGAGGCCGCGGTCGCCGCCGGGCATGTTTCCGGCGTTGAAGTTCAGGCCCGTGAGCTGAACGCCGGCGTCCTTGATGGCTGTTTCAAACTCTGTTATTTGGGCGTCGGTGGGGACGGAGGTCTCGAAGGGCCACCAGAACTCGACGGCGTCAAAACCGGCTGCCTTCGCGGCGGCGGGGCGCTCGAGCAAGGGCAGCTCCGTCAGGAGGATGGAGCAGTTCACTGTGTACGTCATCGTAGGTCCTTCCGAGGAGGGGCTTGGATCTATCTTCCTGTGTGCTTCGTCTTGGCCGTGGTGCTTGGCTTTCGTTTCCGCTTTGTGGAATTTAGATTCTGCTTTATGAAAAGTTTAGGGAAGGTGGGGGTGCGAGTCAAGGGGGTGGGTGGAGAGGTGGGGGTTTGGGATACCAGATGTGTGGAAACTGCGGCCTGGAAGAGATACCGGATTCGGTATCAGTAGTGGCACGGTCTAATGGTCACGGACTAGCCGCGAATTTGAGGTTCGGCATGCCGCTTGAGTAGATGACACTGACGACTATGTGTGCTTAGGCCGGGAGATGTAACTTCGAGCGATGAACGACCATGTACTGGATGACCGCCAACAACGTGTGAACGGCGCACTCCTGAAGCGCAGTTCCCAACTGGCTGCCATGTACAGATTGGTTCTGAGCATTTTGGCGGCACCAACCGTTGCGGGGCAGGAGGTTGCCCGTGTCTCAGTCATCTGTCATGGCGGCCGAGAGTTGATGAACGGTGTTCCTTCTGTGATGTCGGAGATCGATATCCCCCGACCTGACCCGAACTCCGACACCTTAAAGCGTCGACTTCCGGAACTTCTTAGAGAGATAGAACTTGACGTCGATCAGGACCTCGTTCCAGTCCCTCGTTCGGCGGCAAAGACGCTTAGCCAACTTATTTCGGCAGTTGCCCAGGAACAAGGACGGAATCGGCGCCTCGCGAGCGCAGTTGTAACCGGCGCTACAGACGACAAACACCCCGCCATCAAGCAGTGGATGGAGGCGCAGAGGTTCTTTCTACGGTGGACACACCTCGATCGCTTGGCAGAGGGCGGGCGGGACCTGCCGGGTGATGCTGAACTGATGTCCAACTTGCGCATCGTTGAGGATGTTATTGATGCCAGGGCTGGTTTGTTTTTTGAGAATCTTCACTCGATCGAGGCGCTCCTAGCTGAGGCGAATTTCGTGGAAATCGAGGAGCAAGCATGACCAAATACCAGACACCTACAGACGACCAAGTGCGAGGGGCTATCCGCCGCATAATTAGCCCGCAGCTCCGTCGTGCCTTCTTCGAAGGGCTCAACAATCCGTTATGGGTAGAGCCTTTGGCAAAGTACGGGCTATTTGACAACCCACCGGAGCAGGGAAAAGGCGAGGGGGGACTGCCCTATGACGTCTACTGGCCTGAAGTGGACTATCTCGTTCGAATCGCCCCGGCCAAGCCGGCCGAGGTCGTGGACATCTTGCTCAAGCTTTCGCGCAGTAATAACGCTTGGCTCAAGCGGGCGGCCTTCAGCATCGGGTTGATCATTCCACCTAACCAAGCGGCAAGGTTGAAACCTCTGTTCAAGACGTGGCTCCGGACCGACTTCGGCTGGCGGACTGATCACCGGGAGATGGTTTCGCTCGCCGTCAAGCTGCTTGGAAGCGGGGAACGCAAAACCGGTATATGGCTTGCGGACATACTGTTCAAGCCAATGGCACCCAAGGATGAAGAGTCCTCGGGCTTCTTCCGCAAGCCGGCGTTGTTTCTACGCGAGCACTGGTATATTCGCGGTCTCGCTGATGTTGTTGAAGTGCTTCAGCCGACTGACCTTTACCTCGTCGTGGGATGGCTGCTAGCTTACGAGCGGTCGAGCGGTCACTACATCGACGGGCGTGACATCAGTCATCTGTCTCGCGAGTCGATCCGAGTCCGCGCTGGTCTGGGAACTCGGAGATCGGTGGAACAGTCCCTAATAGAAGGAGTGCGGGAAGTGGCTGTGAAAGCCGTTAGAGACGACGCGGCTATGGCTGTATCGGCACTTCTTGCGCCAGGCATGGCACTCACCAGGAAAATCGCCCTTCACTCGGTCGGCGTGGCACTTAGCGAAGGTGAACCTAGCGACGAACACTGGACAGATTTGATGGCAGCCGCCACCAACCTGCTTTTCGATTCGAAGTGTCGCGACCACGTTTACCGTATTGAGTACGGAGAGCTGGCTCGTGCGGTGGCCTCACATGATCCGTCTGCGCTAGAACCGTTGACTGCGTATCTCGACGAGGGGCCATTGACCGAACTCGCCGAATTACGCCGTCGGTTGCGTGGAGACAGCGAAGAATCTCCTGAGCATCTTGAGGCTGGCCTGACTCAGTACCTCTCCGGGTGGCGACATCAGTGGCTTGCCGCGATTGGCAAGGATGCCCTTCCCCAGGTCCTTCGAAATGAACTGGTCGATCTCGAAGCCAAGCGGGGGCCAATTGAGAACCCGCTAGAGCCGTCAAGGGTTACTACCACTTGGACAGGGCCAAATAGCCCACTCTCACAGGACGAAATTGCGGCGATGGGTCCGGAAGAGATCGTGGGATACCTCGAGAACTGGCGCACGTCCGGCGACGGCTGGGGGCCAGAGCCCTCACACGAAGGGCTGGGGCGACAGCTGACCTCGATACTTACCACGAACCCGTTGGCTGTAGCGGGAACTGACCGGCTTGTAGATAGGCTGCGCCCGACCTACTTGCGAGCAATATTCGAGGGATGGGAATCAGCAGCGAAGGCAGGAATCGCTCCAGACTGGACGCAGGTGGCCGAGGTACTTCGAGGAGTGCTGACGCACCCTGACGCATCCGTCATCTCCCCGGAGGGCGACGAGTTCGATGACGACCCAGACTTCCGCGGCGCAAAAAAGGCTGCGATAGGACTGCTAGAGGAGCTGGTCAAGAGCAGAGAAGACCGTATTCTCCCGGACGAGTCGCTAGCGACATTCAGTACGCTGCTGTTGTCTGAGGGGGCCGATGAAGTTGCGTGGGAGGAGTACGACGGCTACCAGCATGCGGATGACATGGATCCGCTGACCATCTCGATCAATTGGCAATGGCCCATCAGACTCAATGCGCTCGTGGGGCTCCTCTCGCACGGAAAGGACACCTCTTGGTACGTCAAGGCTAAGCAAGAGTTGGAACGCGAAATCGCTAGACCTGATCGACGGGGTGCATCTCGCGCTGTGCTTGGCGCCTCGCTCGGGAGATTCTTAAATGTGGATTCGAGCTGGATCGAACGGAGAGTTCCAGATTTGTTTGGGTCAACGGGTGAAATTTCTAAGGACCAGCAGATTTCGTTGACTACAGCCCTAGCGGCCCACAGATATCACCCACACCTCTACGATCTGTTAGCTGGTGCGATGATCGCTGCACTGAATTCTGACACTCCGATCGTTTCCGGGTGGGAGAACGGCGATGACCCCATTCTGAGGATCGGCGAATGGGTCGTCACAGCAATTGCAGTTGGTGACAAGACTTCGGATGATGCAGTCGCAACTGCTCTGTTCACTAATGCTGAACCAGCGACACGAGGCGTGGCCCTTGGACGGATTGCGGGGTCCCTTAAAGATGCGAGTAACGTCGATCAAGACGTCTTGAACCATCTCGGTGGGCTTTGGGACGAAAGGGTGGCTCACGTCCGGGCCTTTCCTGAGGATCGAGCAGAATTATTGGAGTTCTACTGGTTTGTCCATTGCCAGAAGTTTCCGGAGGAGTGGTGGTTACCTCGCCTTAAGGTTGCCGTCGAACTCTCGAACGGCACGTTCTCTACGCATGGACTGATTGGTAAGACGCTTAGTTTGGCTGCTCGAAACCAGCCCCGGGAAGCGTTCGAGGTTCTAAAACTACTTTTAGCGCAGCGCAGCGGTGACGCAGACCTGTTACAGTACGACCTCCACGAGCGCGCTGTGCCTTTTGTCCTTGCATTTGCGCTGGATTCCGGGAGCAAAGACCTTGTCGACGACGCGGCCCAAGTGATGAATCAGTTGGGAGCTGAGGGCTTTCTTCAGCTCGAAGCCCAGGTTAAGAAGGTGATGGCAGGAACCGCAGCCGAACTTGAGGACGACTAATTGTAGATCCGGGTGCCTCATACAAGCCCGGAAGGCAGTCCTCATTGAACGCTAATGCTCAGTTGCCGCGCCGTCTTGGTCCTCTACATATGATCCTCCGGAGTCTTATCACCGTCGAACTCGGTGATAGTGAAGTGCTGGATGATCGACAGTAGCAACTTGACCTCGCTGAGCTTACGATCATTTGTACCCTCAATTCCTTCCTTTTCGCAAGAGGCTTCTTCTCAGCCGCCGGGGCAAACGGAGCCGCTCTGTAACTCGCTAAGCTTTCAAACTTTTGAACCCCTTCAAAAGCCCCATTGCCGCCAAGATTTCTATTGGTGGCTCCGTTAAACTTGAGCATATTAAACATTTAGGAAGGTCAAGTGACGCTGACAATATCGAGGCAAGGGAGCCGGGTATTCGGGAGTGAAAACGGTTACCCTACTTCGGCCAGGTTGTAGCCGCTTCCACTCCTAAGCGAAGGGCCTGCTCTCGGATAGTACGGAGATGGCCTCGATCAACACTCGGTGCTTCGACGAGAATCAAGTACAGCCGTTCTAGATCCCTACCCACGTAATACGGGGTTTCGGTATTGGACAATAGATGAGCCAATAGCTGAGCGTAAGCACGGGGACTGGATGAAATGCGATCCTCTTGTATTGTGCGTAATCTTGCTGGCTGACTCAGTCCGGCCGGCATCGCGCAAATATACTCAACAGCCTTCTCGAAGCTTTGTGGTGCATTCAGCACATCAGCCCATTCGGCCATGGCTGATGCTTCGGCACGCTCCACAATTCTTGGACGTCCCTCGGTGCGTGCCGCCAAATAGGGGTTCATCCAGTCGTGCCAGCTCTTTGAAATCAATTCTGGTTTTGCCTGCGTCAGTTGCTGTCGAATAGATATCATCAGCTTTGCGCAGAAAGGCGAAGTTGCTGCGCGGGTTAGATCCAAAAGCCAATTGAGTTTTGTATGGGCAGACCACAGGCTGTGCACCGTGATTGAAGCGCAAAGCGTGGCCAGCCGCGGCTGCGCGGTTTCGGGGAGGTCCGTCAAGTGTTTCAGGGTCACTGCCAACTCTTGTTTCAGTCCATCGTCCAAAAGCGCTTGATTCGTGCCGGTCGTCTGTATCAGAACGGTCCATGCGGACGCAGCCACAGGTGATGAATCCCATCTAAATAGGGGCAGCATGCGTGTAATGGTCCACTCAGGATCGGCGGAGTGGAGAAACTTAAGGTGACGTATGAGGATAGCCCATGCGCTTGACATGGGTAGGACCTCAAAGCTGCAGATAGCTTCCAGAGCATCGCGGCTCTGTCCCTGGATACCGTTCCATCCATCCTTGTGGAGTCGCCAATCGTGGTGAATCACTTCAATCCAAAATTCGGCGAGATGCCCGTCCGCGCTGTTAAGGGCATTGATGAATGGATCAGTGCTTGTACCTGCTGAGAGCTCAAGACTGGACCAGACGTTGATGGCTAGAGTCCTGGCTTGGGGCAGCGCTGGCCATGGTGGTCCGGCAGTTTGGTTGCTTGCGCGTGGAGTCAGAAGGGACGCCACAGCGGATCCGAATTCTCTTAGATCGAGGGCCGAGGCTGTGCGGAGCATGCGTTCGGCCAGGTTCACATCTGCGGGGTTTCCGGCCCACCCCTCCAGTATGCTAGCCAGGAGTCTCGGTTCTGAAAGGGATTGATCCCACAGCAGGAAACCATCGTTGGGCCATCTTGAGACTACCGCGGCTACTTGTCGAGTTACTCCCGACCTGTAGCCATCAACATACGAAGTACCGGCCATGTGTCTGAAGACTTCATTTACTGCTGAGGTCGCGTCAGAGTTAATAAGTTCGTGTAGATGTTCTACGGACCACGGGTACTCCTGCTCAACCTTTACCCATCCGTAGTCCTCGTCTCTCAGATCTAGGTCTTCATTGGGAGACCCAGCAAGATCCGGATACTTCTCTACCAACGCCAAAAGGGTGCTCTTTGCCTTCGTTAGATTCGGATCGAGCCTAAGCAGCCATGCCAGTAGATCGTAGATTTCGTAGTCGCGTTGTGGACCCTCAGCTTGGGAACCCTTGAGCACAGTGCTGACTAGTCTCGACCTCGTGGTTTGACTCGTTTCGGGGAGGGCCGCCCTGATAAGCCGTAGCGCCTCATAGCGGAGTCGAGGATCGAAAAGGAGACGGTGGTCCCCCTGATCGAGTAGCCATTGGACCTTCTTGGTTGCCGTCACATCGGACCGATGCCGCCACCCGAATATTGCAAGGCGTTGAAGCAGGGGAATTCCGCTGGCGGCCCACCGATTGAGGTTGCTGTCAAGCTCACCGTCGTGAACGGTAAGAAGGAACATGAGGCAGTCTCTAGCCAAGTCGATGACAAAGTCTGCAGTTTCCTCTATGCCGTTTTGGGGCGAGTCTTCTATTGAGCGCCTGAGGAACGTCCACGTGTCATAGTCAGAGCCGGACACAGCGCGATTTCTGATGAAGAGGCTACTGAGAGTGTTTTCGAGTAGCCGCAGGAGCTCGGGAGCGCTGGAAGCTTCAGCCGCGAGGCCTGAGAGCCTGTCCTTGATCGAGTCGATCCATGAATAACTCAGTTCGACGACATACTCAGTCCCGTCGCCCAGTATTCGCGGCTTCGACCGTAGCCGTGGCTTGAGCAATTCTTCAAGGACGAAAAGGACATCGGTCGTCAATAAGCTCTTGGCCTCTGCAAGGAGCATGGCCAAGCCCTCAAGTTTGTTGACGGGATCAGGAGTTGGGGTATCTACGAGCCAATAAATCCATGGGGTCAGCCAGTCATGATATTCAGCGACATCGATCAACTCCGCACAAACAGCCGTCCAGAGCGCGTGGCTCGGTCGCTTTGATTGGTTAGTCAGCAAGGAAAGTGCATAACGGGAGTTTGAGTCTGAGACCACATAGTTTTTAGCGAACCAGTGGGCCAACGACGATTGGCTCCCTGAGTAGGCTGTTTCCGAAGCATCTGTGAGTCGTCGAAACGCGTCCTTGCTCACGATCCAGTCCAACCAATCGCGGCCCTCGGCTGTCGCGCAAAAGGCTCGTGTAAGGGCATCGTCATCTAATGCTGCCTCAAGGAAGTCATCTTCGTCTGGGATGCCCGTTGGCTGGTTGATTACCATATCCCGGACCCGTTCGTGCTTATCCAAGAGACCGGATGCCGCCCAATCGCCCCAGTCTTGAACGGCTGATAGCAGCTGCCTGTGTGACTTGTCTGTGTCCACGTAGGAAACCGGAAGGATGCCTAAGCTGGTCCAGCGGGAGTGTTCTGATACTGCTTCTGAAGTAAAGGCATAGCGTCTGGACCCCGGTCGTAGACCTCTAGCCAAATATGAAAGCACCACGTCTCGATGGCTATAGCCGATAAAGCATACGACATACTGATGAAACATTCGCTCTAGAAATCTTGCTGCCCACGCGTCGCTCAAATATGCGCGGCCAAAGTCCTTGTCGGTGAGAACCAATTTCCTTGGTTCTTGATCCACGGACCCGTGCAAGTAGACTAAGCCATCGAAGTCGTCACCCATGGGCAACGCCGGCGCGCGAAACTCGTCGAGTTTGGTTTCCGTCGTTTCCAGTGCGAGTGACAAGAATCGGTCGTAGTTGGTAGTCACGATCTTCGGTGCAGGTCCTGCCGCCGCAAGCCTCACTAACGCTGCGTGTAGCGCATTGCCGTCTCTGGCGTCCAAGATGTGCCGTTTGACCATTGCATGAACGTCTTGCCTGGGGTCATCGTCGAGTTGACCGAAGATGAAGTCTTCTGACCCCGGCGCACTAGGAACTTCGACCCCTAAATCCTTGGCGATGTTGGTCAGAAGGTTGCTAAAGCTGGGAAGCCCAGTAGGGGCTGCCATGGAAACTCCCGCCCCGACGAAGAGGACCAACCGTCCGGCCTCATGGGCGTCGAGCAACTCTAGGGGAACGTCTACTCCTGAAAAATGCACTGATTCTACCTCGGACAATTATGCAAGAAGTACTCCATATGGTGAGCTTACGGATTATTGTGCCCTGTGTCCTCATAGGTCGCGGGGACCGTGCTTTTGAGTCTGAAATGTCTCGGCGTTGAATGACTTGAATGCGGATCCCGGCGCTAGAGGGCAGGCGTTCACTGCTCAAATCGTGCGCTTGATGCAAGTTGCAGCCTAGTTATACTGCCTAGGGAGGCTCGTTGAGGCCGTGTGACCCGAGCCAGCACAGCAAACAAATAGGCATGGGGACTGGGCAAGCTCGCACCGCCGCGTTCCCCTGCAAATGAAGTGGGACGCGCTTTCGGTAAGTTTCAGCGTGACGAACATTGCCGTATCGCCCTTCTTCGCCCCTGGATGCTATTGCCGTACGTTCGCGGCTAAAAGCGCCGCCCTTGCTTCTAGTCGTCTCGCAAAGGCTTCCAATTGGCGGATGTACCGGTCAACGTCCTCGCTTGTAGGAATCCGTGTGACGTCACCATGGGCGATGTCATTCCGGCACTTGACAACGGTTCGGAGCATTAGGCGGATATTGACAGGTTCAGGATCGCCGCGATCTGCCAAGTGGACGTCGATGTCTCCGTCGCAAACTGGGGTAGCCGCACCCATAAGCGAGAACAACTTGTCGATGACATCGCTTCCGGGATTTGTCACGATGCGACGTAGAACGTCAGACTTGAGAAGTTGCGGAGGGGGCTTGGCTTCCGCGACCCAGAGGCAGTTGTACTCCGTAATCTTGCCGAAAAGCGACACCCGCTGTTTTGCGTCTTTGGTTGCTAAGATCTCTTCCATCCGTGGGATGGAGTGAAGTTCCTTTACCCCAAGTGGGATCGCACTCGAAGTTATGTCTCCGGTGGAGATCGCATCTATAAATTCTTCGGCTGTTGTCTTCAGGAAACTCTCAAAGTGACTAACGAGGAGAACAGCGGCCGCTCTGCATATAGCATTGCGACGTGCGTCCATTAGGACGTCTTCCTGATTAGCCTCACCCGTGCAGATTGAGAGAAGTGTTTGCACCTCAGTCACCCCAGAGGCGAAATCTTCGAATGCGGTCATGTTCAGACGTCCGAGGCACTTCCGGAAGCCGCGTCCAAGCCGAGACCCTCAGGAAGATCAACATGTACGCCGAATGAGCGGATACCGTCGGCTACTCGGCCTACTCGGTAGAGCATTCGTTGTTTGTCTGCCGTGGCTCGGCCGATGGCGGTGATGAACCGCTCTTCCTGGGGAAGGATTTCCATAAGGGCCTTGAACTCTGCGGCGTGCTCTCGCAGCGCCTGCTGATCCGCTCGGGCGACGGGAACCATGACGGCGTCGAACATCGCTTTGTTCAAAACGTTCTTGGAGCCGGGAACTCTGAAGGGGGCCGACCCGAGAACGTCTGAAACGGTTTCACAGGACGCCTTGAACAGTTGCACTAGCTGAGGGTCCGCAGGCGTCTGTCGGTTTTGCCGCATGTGGGTGTTAAGGAACTGTCGCAGGGGGGGCTTGTAGCCTTGGAGGTCGGCCATTAGGGCGAAGAATCGTAGCAACAGCTCCTCGAGTTCCATCCGTTTGCTACCTGAGGATCCGAGCATATTGGTGAAAGACTCATCTTCGGCGATTCTCTTGAGGGAGTCATTGTAAGGGCCCCTGTACACCGAATTTCGAAGCTCCTGCGCCGTCAGCATCGCGGCACCCGTGTTGAGCCGTTCAAAAACATCGAACTTGATATCGGGGTGGCTGTCCTCGGTTATCACGATGCAGCGGATGGTGCGATTTTCCAGTCGTCTACGGTCTCGGGGGGCCAAATCTCCGTGCTTCTTCCCATCCAATTCCTTAAGGACGGGAAGTCCAGTTAAGGCAAATTCACCACGCAAATAGTCTGCGATCGTCGTGAGTCGCTGCAAGCCGTCGATGACCTCATAGACGCCCGCGTCGTCCTCTGCAAAGTAGCACACAGGGATCGGGACGTTGAGAAGGAGCGACTCGATCAGTCGACTCGCTTTGCCTCGATCCCAGATGTATTGACGCTGGTACTCGATGTTTAGGCTTATCCGCCCCTGGTCGATGTCGTCGACTATGCCCTTGACCCCCAAGTCATACGGCTGAGTGACTAAGCGCCTCTCACCTGATGAAAGATCCAGTGCCTCTGACTGTTCGCTGGACGGTTCGCTGCCTGCTGCAGAACCTTGGTCGGCATCCTCAACTTCGAGCCAGTTGTCAGTCATCGTTATCCGTTCGCAATGATTCATCAGATGTTATCTGACGGATATGTTACTGGAGTGGACCGCGTGTCGCGTCTGCAACCTGGATTGTGATTCGAGGCATTGATATCTTCGCTTCCGGCTTTACCTAAGACGTCACTTCAAAGGTGCCAAGTGATCAACTGTCTCGACTCCTTCGATGTGTTTGACCCTCTTCCAGACAGTATCGGCCCTACGAATCTCGATAGAGTTGGCACGGCAGTGGCGTGGCGGCAAGGACCACCGCCTCTGCTTGCGGAAGGACAAACAATGGCTCGGCCGACAGTTCAAGACGTCGCCAGGACTGCGGGTGTGTCCGTGGGGACGGTGTCGCGCGTCTTGAATGGGAGCTCGTCAGTCAGCGCGTCGGCCAAAGAGAAGGTCAACGCTGCCATCAAGGAGCTGAGCTACCGCCCTCTCGCCTCAGCGAGGGACCTCCGTAGGGACCGGACCATGCGCGTCCTCGCCCTGGCCAAAAACCTCGACTCCCTCGTCATCAGCGAAGTCTTCCGGGGCGTAGGAGACGCGGCAGCAGACAACGGCTACGTCAGCCTCATCGCCGCCACCGACGGAGACCGTGACCGCGAACAGCAGCTCGTAGACATGCTCCGCAACGGCTCAGTGGACGGCCTGGTGATCTTCTCGCCCACGATGCTGGACGAGGACGTCAACACTGTCGCCGAGCAACTCAGCGTCATCCAGGTCTGCGAAATCGTCGATGCCGAGGCGGCGTTCGGGGTGTCGATCGATGACCGCCAGGCGGGCTACGACATCACCAAGCACCTGATCGACACAGGTGCCAAGAAGCTGGCCATGCTCGCACACAGGGGTGCCCGCTCGGGCCGACTCAGGGAAGAAGGCTTCCGCCAAGCCCTGAAGGAGAATGGCCTGGAACCGGACCGAGTTCTCCTGGGCGAAGGCAACTTCGGTTTCCACGCCGGACGCAACCTCGCCAAGAAACTCCTGGAAGCCAAAGACCTCCCCGACGCCGTCTTCTGCGGGACCGACGTCGTAGCGGCCGGGTGCGTCCGCGAGCTGACCGACGCCGGCCTAAGAGTTCCCCAAGATGTCGCCGTAGCGGGCTTCGATGACTCCGCCCAGGCAGAAATGTGCGTCCCCGAGCTGACCACGGTAAGGCAGCCGGCATACGAGATGGGCCGTGCGGCCTTCGCCGAGCTCCTGGAGCGGATGACTGTCGAGGGCGCGCACCGTAAGGGGCGGACCTTCTTCCCGCACCAACTCGTCATCAGGGACTCCACCAAATAAAAAGGGTTGACAGTCACGAGCAACCACTGCAAAACTACTTTGGAATCGATTCCACGGGCCGCAAGGCCTTTTTTCAAAGCAACATTTGGAATCGATTCCACCACTCAGCACAACACCCGGCAACGAAGCCAAACTCAGGACTGCGCTACAGCCAAAGCGCCGAACTGAACATCCCCACAGTCACCAAAGGAGCCACTTGTGGACTTGAACCGACCTGCTCTCCCGCTCCAGAACAAAGCCACCAAACGCACAGCCCTCGCCGCCACCGCCATCGCAGCAGCCCTCCTCCTCAGCGCGTGCGGCGGGGGAGCAGCTCCCCAAGGTGCCGAACAAGCGGCAGCTGCCGATCCGTCGTCGGGCGCTAATGCCAGCGGTGCCGTGAACGTCTGCGGCGTCAAGGACGCGAGCGGCATCTACAAGGGCACGGCTGAAGCGTTCACCAAGGCGAACGGCAAGGTCACGGCCAAGTACACCGAGATCGGGGCCACCACGGACGAGGCCCGCACGCAGATCGTGCAGCGCCTCGAAGGCAAATCCACCGAGTGCGACATCTTCATCTCGGACGTCATCTGGACCTCCGAGTTCGCATCGCAGGGCTGGCTGCTGGACCAGACCAAGCTGGTGGAGGCCAACAAGGACCGGCTCATTCCCTCCACTGTGGAAACCACCAAGTACCAGGACAAGTACTGGGCCTCGCCGTTCTTCACCAACGCCGGCCTGATCTACTACCAAAAGGACAAGGTAGCCAAGCCGGAGACCTGGCAGCAGCTCTACGCTGAAGCAGCCAAGGCGCCGGGCAACGGGTTCGTTTACCAGGGCAAGCAGTACGAGGGCCTCACGGTGAACTTCCTCGAAATGCTCTACAGCGCGGGCGGCGAAGTCCTGGATGACCAGGGCAACGTCAAGATCGATTCCCAGGAGACCCGCGACGTCCTCAACTTCATGACCGACGGCCTCAAGAACGGCTCCGCCGACCGCGCCGTCCTCACTTACAACGAGGACCCGGCCCGCCTCGCCTACGAGTCCGGCAACTTCGGATACCAGCGCAACTGGCCGCACGTGTACCGCCTGCTGAACGCGACGCCGCTCGCGTCCAGCTTCGCCGTCGCACCGCTGCCGGCCTGGGAAGGCGGCAAGGCCTCGGGCGTGCTTGGCGGCTGGAACTTGGCAATCTCGGCCAACTCCACCAACCAAGCAGGGGCGGTTGCCTTCATCGACTTCGCCACGACGCCGGACTGGCAGAAGCACGTGGCCATGGACTACTCGCAGGCCCCGGTGAATGAGGCTGCCTACTCGGACGCTGCGGTGCTCCAGAAGATGCCGTTCGCTACTGAACTCCTCGCCTCGGTCAAGGGTGCCAAGCCGCGCCCGATCTCCCCGGTCTACCCGCAGATTTCGCAGGCGATCTACAAGAACGTCTACGCTGTCCTCTCCGGCACCACCTCCACCGAGGACGCCGTGAAGAAGATGGCCGACGAAGTCGCTGCGGCCAAGTCGAGCTTCTAACCATGGCCATCAAGACCCTCCAACCCGGTCGCGGGGCGCCAAAGCGCGGGGCGTCAAAGCGCCCCGCGCCAGGCGGCGCCCCCGCCCGCGTGTCAGGCCGCGACCGCGCCGAACGCCGTCTCGCCTTCCGCATGACGGCGCCGTCGCTGATCCTCATGGCCCTCGTTGCCGCGGTCCCGATCGGCTACGCGATCTGGCTCTCGCTGAACCAGTACAGCGTCCGCACGGCCGGGCTCTCGCGGTTTGTCGGGCTGGAGAACTACATCAACGCCCTGGCCAGCCAAGAGTGGTGGGCCGCGTTCGGCCAGACGTTCCTCTTCGCGGGCCTCTCGGTGAGCTTGGAACTTATCCTCGGCACGGCGATGGCGTTGCTGCTCAACCTCGCGTTCAAGGGCCGCGCGCTCCTGCGCACGGTGGTCCTGTTGCCGTACGCGATCGTCACCGTGGTCAGCGCCATCACCTGGCAAACGATGTTCCAGCCCAACCTCGGACTGGTCACCAACGTCCTCTCGGCGCTTGGGCTGCCGGGCGGCGACGTCGTCTGGCTCGGTGAGCACGGTTACGCCATGGCGGTGATTGTCCTCGCCGACGTCTGGAAGACGACGCCGTTCGCGGCACTCATCATCCTGGCCGGCCTGCAGGTCATCTCCGCCGAAACCTACGAAGCCGCAGAACTCGACGGTGCCAGCAAGTGGCAGACCTTTGTCCACATCACCCTGCCGCTGTTGCGCCCCGCGATCGTCCTCGCCGCGATCTTCCGCACCATGGATGCCCTGCGCGTGTTCGACCTGCCGTTCGTCCTCACCCGCGGCGCGAACGGCACCGAATCGATGTCCATGCTGGCCTACGGCGAACTCCGCGAAAACCGGCTCGTTGGCGAAGGCTCGGCCCTCTCCATCCTCACCTTCATCACCGTCATGGTGGTCTCGGTCATCTACATCCGCTTCGGCGGCGGCAACATCCGCGATGTCGCGAAGGAGGAGCAATGAGCACGCTGACGGCAGAACGCACGACGCCGGCACCCGCCACCGGGCGCAAGTCACCCAAGCGCCGCTTGCGCGGGGAGGCGAAACTCCATCCTTTGGTGTGGGTATTCGTCGTCGCGGTCATGGGCTTCTCGCTCATCCCCTTCTACTGGCTGGTCAACACCTCCCTTAAGAAGGGAGCGAGCCTGTCCAAGGGCGAGCTCTTCCCGAGCCAGCCGACCCTGGAGAACTACCTCGTGGTCTTCCAGAACCCCGAGTTCCTCCTGGCCTTGCGCAATTCGGTGATTATCGCCGTCGTAACTACAACCGTGGCGCTGGTGTTCGCGTCCTTCGCCGCGTATGCGCTGGCGCGGCTCAAGATGCGCCGCAAGGCGATGATCCTGACGCTGATCCTCTCGGTGACGACGTTCCCGGCCATCGCGATCGCGGCCCCGATGTTCTCCATCTGGCGCGAAATCGGGCTGTACGACACACTGCTGGGCCTCATCATCCCGAAGCTGACGTTCGCGTTGCCGCTGGCGATCTACACGCTGACATCGTTCTTCAAGGAGATCCCGCGGGAGCTCGAGGAATCGGCGTACATGGACGGTGCCACGCCTTTCACCGCGTTTCGCAAGGTCATCCTTCCGTTGGCGGTGCCCGGCCTGGCGACCACCGCGATCTTGGTGTTCATCTCGGTCTGGAACGAGTTCCTCCTGGCCGTCACGCTGACCACCTCACCGGAAGCCCGTCCGGTACCGGTCGCGATCGCGTTCTTCAGCGGAACCAGCGAGTTCGACCAGCCGCTCGGCACTATCAGCGCGGCATCTGTGATCATCACGGTCCCGCTCGTGATCCTGGTGCTGCTGTGCCAGAAGCGCATCGTGTCCGGCATGACCGCGGGCGCGGTCAAGGGCTAACAGCTTTTCAAGACCATCAAGAAACCCAGAAAGAACAGGAATAACGTGAGTATTCAGCAGCAGGCCACCACCGCAACCCTCAAGGTGGGAGTTGTGGGCATCGGTTGGGCCGGCCAGCAGCACCTCAAGGCCTACAGCAACATCGACGGCGTCGAGATTGTCGCCGTCGCGGGTATGGAACCAGAGCTCCTGGCCCAGCTGAAAGAGGAGTACAGCATTCCGAACGCGTTCGCCCGCTGGGAGGACATGATCGAACTTCAGGACCTCGACGCCGTCAGCGTCGCCGTGCCGACGTTCCTCCACGCGCCCATCGCGATTGCTTCCCTTGAGCGGGGACTGCATGTGCTGAGCGAAAAGCCCCTGGCGCGCAACGCCGTCGAGGGTCAAGCGATGGTTGACGCCGCCCGGAAGGCAGGCCGCGTCCTCGACGTCGCGTTCAACCACCGCCGCCGCGGCGACATTCAGGCGCTCAAGAACGTGATCGACGAAGGGACCCTCGGCCGCCCGTACTACGCCAAGGCTTCCTGGCTTCGCCGCCAGGGCATTCCGATGCTCGGCAGCTGGTTCACCAATCCGGAGCTCGCCGGCGGTGGTCCGTTGGCCGACATCGGCGTGCACGTCCTGGACTACTCGCTGCACCTGCTGGGCGAGCCTAAGGTCCTGGCCGTTTCGGCGTCGACCCACTCCGAACTCGGCCCGCGCGGCCTCGGCGGCAACGCGAGGTATACGGCGTCGAACTCCAGCCATAAGTTTGAAGTGGAGGACTTCGCCTCCGCGTTCATCCGGCTGGAAGGCGGCGGAACCTTGATCCTCGAAGCGGGCTGGGCCACCTACCGCGACGAGCGGGACCTGATGGACTTCACGGTTTACGGGACCGACGGCGGAGCGGACCTGCGCTCGGTGGGCGCCTCCGAGAACCCCGTCGCGGACGTGCACATTTTCACCGAGAAGGACGGCCAGAATGCCGACTTCGAGGTGGTGGCCGAGCCCGGAAAGGCGCACCAGGCCGTCGTCGACGATTTTGTTGCTGCCGTCCGCGGTGGCGAGACCGTTTGGGGAAGCCACGACGGATCGCTTGCCCTCAGCCGCGCGCTGGTGCTCGACGCCTGCTACAAATCCGCCCTGGAACAACGCGAAGTAAGGCTCTGACATGTCTGATACGAAACTGAAGATCGTCGTCTGGAACGAGGGCGTCCATGAGGCCCGCAACGAGCCTGCCACCATCGGCGAGATGTACCCCGAGGGGATCCACGGCGCCATCGCCGCAGGGCTGCGCGGCTTCTACCCGGACTCCGAAATCACCACGGCTACCTTGGCCGATCCGGAACACGGGTTGTCCGAGGAACTCCTGGCGCAGACGGACGTGCTGCTCTGGTGGGGGCACATCGCCCATGAGGAAGTCGCCGACGAAGTGGTGGAGCGCGTGCAGCGGCATGTGCTCGGCGGCATGGGCCTGGTGGTGCTCCACTCCGGGCACTTCGCCAAGATCTTCACCCGCTTGCTGGGGACTACGTGCTCGCTGAAGTGGCGCAACGAGGGCGAACGGGAGCTGGTGTGGACCGTCAAGCCGTCGCACCCGATCGCGGCGGGTATTGAAAGCCCGATCGTGATTCCGCAACAGGAAATGTACGGGGAGCTCTTCGATATTCCGGAGCCCGACGACCTGATCTTCATCAGCTCGTTCACCGGGGGAGAGGTGTTCCGTTCAGGCGTGACCTTCTCGCGCGGCAAGGGACGGATCTTCTACTTCAGCCCCGGCGACCAGGAGTACCCGGTGTACCACCAGCCGCAGATCCAGAAGGTCATCGCCAACGGCGTTGGCTGGGTTGCGCAGCCGGGTGTCTTCCGCGAGGCGCCCGAGGTTTCCAACCCGTCGCGGGACTGGTTCGCGTAGGCCTGTCTATCCAAGGAGATTAAGCATGACCACTTCCCTTCCCGCTGGCCGTCCGTTGGGCGTGGCCGCGATCGGTTACGCCTTCATGGGAAAGGCCCACTCGAATGCGTGGCGGAACGTGGCCAGCTTCTTCGACGTCCCGGCCTTCGAGCAGCGCGTGCTCGTCGGCCGGGACGCCTTGGCGGTGGCCGAGGCCGCCGGCAAGTACGGCTGGGCGGAATCGGCGACCGACTGGCGCTCCGTGATTGAGCGCGACGACATCGACATCGTGGACATCTGCGCTCCGGGCTGGATGCACGCGGAGATCGCTATCGCGGCGCTGGAAGCCGGGAAGCACGTGCTCGTGGAGAAGCCGCTGGCCAACACCCCGGAGGAGGCTGAGCTGATGGCATCGGCGGCAGCTTTGGCCCGCGAGCAGGGCGTCCAATCGATGGTCGGGTTCAACTACCGGCGCGTCCCGGCGCTCGCCTTGGCCCGCGAACTGATCGCCGAAGGCCGTCTCGGAACCGTTCGGCACGTCCGTGCCGCCTACCTGCAAGACTGGCTATCCGACGTCGAAACCCCCATGAGCTGGCGGCTCCGGAAGGAGACCGCAGGCTCCGGGGCGCTGGGCGACATCGCTTCGCACGCGATCGACCAAGTCCAGTACCTGACCGGCCAGACCGTCACCGAGGTGACCGGGACGCTGCGGACTTTTGTTGCCGAACGGCCCGGTCCTGCTGGTCCGGAGAAGGTGACAGTGGACGACGCCGCGTGGACCACTTTGGGGCTGACCGGCGGCGTGAGTGCCTCCGTGGAAGCGTCACGGGTGGCTACCGGGCAGAAGAACTCTTTGAAGATAGAGATCTATGGGTCGTTGGGTTCATTGACGTTCGACCTGGAGAACCTGAATGAACTCGGCTTCCTGGACGCCACGCTGCCTGTGCGGGAGCAAGGGTTCCGGCGGATCCTGGTGAACGAGCCGGAGCATCCGTACGTTGAGGCATGGTGGCCGCAGGGGCACATCATCGGCTGGGAACACACGTTCACGCACCAGATCCGGGACTTCCTGTGCGCTATCCGCGATGGTGAGGCGCCGTCGCCGTCGTTCGACGACGGGCTGCAGGTCCAGCGGGTGCTGGCCGCCGTCGAAGAGTCGGCGCGGAACAGGAGTGTGGTGACGGGGGTTCAAAGGGCTGGACTTGGGGGCGAATTAGACGACCGAGACTCCTCTGTCGTCGGAGTTATCCAGAGAAAGACGGTTGAAGTCGTTCCCTGACGGGAAACGGGCGTCCGTAACACGGACGCCGCGGCACAGACCGTTAGGCCCACGGCCTTAATAAAACATGTCTCAACCAGCCTTGGACATCTTTTATTAGACCCAACGTACGATCTTGAGTCGAACTCCCGCCGGTTCTGCGGGCATCCCCTACATTCAAGACGTCCCAGGTTCAGGACCCGCGACGGAGCATCCAGGGGAGCCCAGACGGTAACTAAGCCCGTCGCGAATTGCGGCGAGAAGCTATTCCAGCATCAATTGCCATAGAGGCTGCCGCTACGACGAAACCGATACCGAGTGCAGGCAATACACCAAAGATAGGCCAGAATACGGCGAAGGAGACAAATCCCGCCAGGAAGATGATGATAGTGCGACGCATTCGAGGAGTCACTTTCATGGGATGACGCTACCACCGGCGTTTGCCGCCTTCCTTTACCACCGTTTTCCAGATGCAGCAGGTACTGGGCGCCTTAGTCTGAACCCGGCCGCGACGAATCGGCTTCGTGGCAGATGATTGCCAGGCCGTCCCGAGGGGAAGTTACCGCGAACTCAGGAAACCGTGAGGTGAATTTCGAGGAGCTGAAGCGGTTGTGGTGTTCGTAGCGCGGAAGAAGTTCCCGCAACTCGCGCACTTGGGCTGAGAACAGTCCTGCGACGTTGAGAACCCATCGGGGCACGACGGTGTAGCCGGCATCCTGTCCGAACGCCTTGCTGGCTATGTTGGCGAACTGCCGGTAGGTCAATGACTCCGTATCGACCGGGAGGTGCCACGTCTGCCCGAAAGCGTCAGGCGTGTTGCCCAGAAGCGCGAGAGCCCGGCTGGCGTCCGGGGTCCAGATCAGCGTTCTTTCGCGGTCATCCCGCACGGGCACGAAGGGCTTCTTGCCTTTCTTCAGGCGGTCGATGAGGAGCGCATTGGTGAAGCTCTGCGTGCGGCCCGGTCCGTAGAACTCGGGCGCCCGGGCAATGAGGACAGGAATATCGGCCTTGCCCATTTCCTCCCGCACCATCGATGCCATGTCCGCACGGACTTTTCCCTTACGCCCGACGGGAGCGAACGGGGCTTCTTCGGTCTGGACGCGATCGTCCTGGGGGTACATGTAGGTGTTGTCGAAATAGACGAACTTGGCGCCGGCAGCCCTTGATGCTTCCAATGCGTTGCGGAGCATGGTGGGAAATTGTGCTTCCCAAAGCTCCGTGTTCGCCGGAAGGCCGGCCGTGAAGTAGACGACATCGCTGCCCTGTACCGCCGCAGCCGTCTGTCCGGCGTCGAGCAGGTCCGCTTTGACAAGGGAGTCGGACTCGTTGACCTTGCGGGGGTTTCGGCTGACAAGCCGCAAATCCTTGCTGTAGGCGCGGTGCAGCTCCTTGGCCAGTTCGATTGCGATCTGGCCGTTGGCGCCCAATATTGTCTGCATTTTCAACCTCGGTTTCGTACGCGGCTTAGTGCGTCGGCGTGGACCTGCCAGAGCGCTATGTGTACACTGCTTACATCAGCGTAGGAGGCGAAGTTAGCAGTGTCAACATCAGTAAAGCCTTATCATCACGGTGACCTTCGTGCGGCACTGGTTGCTGCCGCCGTCGAGAGCCTGGAAGCGGGGGAGCCGTTCTCCCTGAGAGCCGTGGCCCGCCGCGCGGGGGTGTCTCCGACTGCGCCTTATCGGCATTTCGCTGATCGGGAGGCTCTCGATAACGCTGTTGCCGTGGAGGGTTTCCGGGACCTTCTGGCAGACCTGGAAGCTGCCTCGGCTAGGTTGCCCGGGGCTGCGGCACCCGAGGAGGTGATCACGGCACTCGGAGTGGCCTATGTGGCGTTCGCCTTGAGACGGCCGGCTGTCTTCAGGTTGATGTTCGGAAATGAATGCGACGAGGCCGACAGCGAACGTGTTCAAGCGGCGGAGCAACTCCATGGGATGTTGAACCAGGTCTTCGAGCGCCTCTTTCCAGGCAATTCAGGTCTTTCGGTCGCCCTGTGGAGCATGGCCCACGGCTTGGCATTCCTGCACCTGGACGGCAAACTGCGACCCCAAAGCAACGACGACGTTGCAGCCCGCGTGAAGTTGGCGGTCGGGGCGATCTTCGCGCTCAACGACAGCAAAAGGTCGGCTGGCTAAGTCCCTATCCGGCCCCCACGAAGGAGAACCAGCATGACCGAACGCATCCTCCATGTCGCCACCAACGTCAGCCACTACGACGACCCATCACACCCCACTGGCCTTTGGCTCTCAGAACTGGTTCACGCGTGGGCGGCGTTTGAGGAACACGGGTTCGAGCAAACCATCGTCAGTCCGGAAGGCGGCACGGTCCCTTTGGAACCTCGATCGTTGAAGTTCCCCAGTTATGACAAAGCTTCCAAGGCATGGCATGCGGACCCGGAGCGCATGGCACTTCTTGAGCACACCGACAGCCCCGAAAGCATTGAATCCGGGGATTACGACGCCATCTACTTCACCGGAGGTCATGCGGTGATGTACGACTTCCCCGACAGTGAAGGGCTCCAGAGGATCACCCGCGAAATCTGGGAACAGGGTGGCATCGTGTCCTCGGTCTGCCACGGGTATTGCGGCCTCCTCAATACCAGGCTTTCAGACGGCAACCTCTTGGTGGAGGGCCGGAAGGTCACTGGCTTCGCATGGCAGGAGGAAGTCCTGGCCCGGGTGGACAAGCTTGTGCCGTACAACGCCGAGGAGGAGATGAAGAAGCGCGGGGCGCTCTACGAGAAGGCCAAGCTCCCCTTAGTCTCTTACGCCATTGCGGACGGGAAACTGGTCACCGGGCAGAATCCTGGATCGGCCAAGGAAACGGCACGGAAGGTTGCGGATCTGTTGTGAGCGACGCCGGACGACGGCGGGATGGAGCCTGACTATCGAAGCGCAGCGTAGAAGACGATCACCAGTGCGGGGAAGAGCGCCTGGCCGATGGCGCTGGCGAGGAGACGCTTCTCCGTCACCCAAAGCCAAAAGCCGAGGAATACGTGGCACGCGCAGCAGAAGATGATTATTGCCGACCCGCTGTCGGGATTCCCAGAGAAGTTCACCATCCAAAGACCCACTGCGATTCCCAGGCCGAAGGCGACGTTGTAGGCACCGACGTTCATCGCCCACATACGCACGGCTTGGACGTCTTCAGGCCGAATCAGAAAGATCCGGTGGAAACGCTGGTCGCCATGGAAGAAGATCTCCAGGACACCGACACTTAGGAGTGCCAGTCCGGTGGATCCAGCGAGTATCTGGCTGAGCAGGTTCATGCCGCGCTCCTAGGCCGATCCCCAACCGCGCTTCTTTGAGCAGATTACGCTCGGTGCACGAAGCCCTTCAAGAGAAGACGGTATGCACCATCTAGAGGAGACTCACAACAAACTCTTCGATCCTTTCGAAGATCTCGGATTGCGCCGTTTGCGAAGCACGCCAATCGTTGTGAATCTGTAGGGAATGATCGGCCCCCGGCACTTCTAGAAACGTGCCGTTAGTCTCCGCCAGTCGTCCTCCGTCCCAGAGTTTGTCCTCTGATCCACCGATGAACAGGTCAGACTTTGAGGTAGCTCGTATTGTGCTTCTGACCCGGGCATCGGTGAGGAGTGGCGTCAGCCAGATGCCCGGAGTCAATGTCTCTTCGGCCCAAGGAATGCACAGAGTGCTGAATGACTTGGCCACGATAAGCCGCTTATGCCCTTCGGGTGATTCCGCGAAGGCTTGCTGGGCGGCCATGGCAGCGAATTCGTGAGGATTAGCACTTGGAGAATCTTCGGGAGTCCATTTGACAGCCTGTACATGCCATCCCAAGGCGCCGAGCATCTCGCCTATCCAAAAGAGGACAGGCCCTTCCACCGGGTAGCCGGAGCCGGGCAGCATTACAGCTACTTTGTTGGTTTCCGGATTATCCGTTGCGGCTCGTGCCCAAGTGAAGGATTTCATAGTGCATGCTACTGCTCGGACTGACGGGCAAATTCCACTCCCGCGTTATCGGTCACCGAGCTTCATCCCTTCTTGATCACGGGAGATGCTCCCTGCAGGCACATGAAAATGGCCATACCGGCGTAGGCAGAGATACATCCCCACGAAGCTGGCCACACCTAGGACCGGGGCGGCCCAGCCAACCACCGGGGAGTCGCGCAGGAGTATGGCAATTACCGAAAAGGCCATCGCCGCTACCGTGATCACCGGGCTTTCACGGACCTTATCGCGGCGGACATGGGAGCCCATCTGGCCGAAAAAGAAGCCAACCATCAGCGGGAAGGCAATGAAAACGCAAGCCACAATCAGAAGCCAAGGCATAGCTATCGTCGTAGCTGCGCCGATTGTCAGGCCGTAGCAGGCTGCCAAGGTCAACCAGTAGCTGTTTGCACTTCTTTGCATGTTGGTCATGAGCTCGAGTTTCCCGTCGTCGTGAACTTCAGCCTATGGGGGCTTTGTGCTGGCTGCCGCTCATTGGCCCGGTTTTCCACAGAGGGCGCCCGGAATACACGCGCCTTCCCACAGTCAAGACGAGGACGCTGACCGCCAATAGCCAGGCGCAACTGCAGATGAATTCCGCCGCCTGGATGTTTCCAAAAGCATTCCTGAAGAGCAAAGTGCTTGGAGCGGTCGGTGGAAAGAAGGTAAGGATTCGCACGACGGCTGAGTCAGGTTCCTCGGAAAGCAGCCCCAAGGTATAGCCCGGGGCGAACATCATGATGACAAAAAGTGTGGCAAACGCAGAGCCTTCCCGTGCACTTCTGATCCGGGCGCCTATCGCTGCATGGCTTGCAACCATGAAAAGCACGCCCAGCAAGAGGACCACCAGCCCCGCCGACATCTTCGAGGCATCGAGGACCCAGAGATTGAATGCGGGCAGTGGAAGGCCTAGATCGCGGCCGGCCAGCAGGTAGAAGAGCAAGAGCGGCAGTGACATCGCTGCCAGTTGAACCAGGCCGAGGATGGCGGTCGTCAGGATTCTCGTCAGGAAAACGCTCGACGGCGATGCGTCCAGAAAGAGGACTTCACGAATTTTCTGCTCCCGCTCTTCAGCGAAACTCGACATGATCTGGTTTCCAAGGAAGATGGTTACCGCGAAATACAGGAGCAAAAAGACCAGCGGAGGAGCAACGGACCACAACCCCGGGTCAACGCTGCCGTTCCTGTAGCCCACCCGGTTGACCTCGATGGTCCCGGTCAGAGGCTTGGTAAGTTCAGGGGATTTGAGACCCCTCACCAAGGAGGTCTGCAGCAGCTGACGGGCCAATGCAGTGGACTGTTGGTCACCAACCAAACCTTTGTTGTTCTCATAGATGTCTATCCGGCCGCTGCTGAGGTCGCCGGGGAACACAATCAATGTCTGCAGCCCGCCGGCGGTGACCTGCTTTATGGCAGCCGGTGCATCAACATCCTTGGTGCCGCCGGCCTCTTCAGCAAGCTTTGCGTCAATGAAACCGCCGGGATCCACGTAGTGGAACTTCATGACGCCAACTGTTCCGTTTGCGCTGTTCTTTACAGTGGCTGCGGCTCCCAATTGCGCCAAGGTTGCCAGAACGATGACCGCCAGAGGGACCAGCACGATCGGTACCCAGTAGCTCTTTTTCTTGAAGTGCCGTTTGAGTTCGAAGGCGAGGAGGATCCGGTTTGGAGCGTCCATCAGTTCAGGTTTCCGAACTGACCTGACTCGCCGTAAACCGACACGAAGATCTCGTCGAGACTCGACAACCTCGTGCTGAAGTCGGTTACCTTCGCCCCATCACTGACCAGCTGTCCCAGCAGTTCCTTGGCTGATCCCACTTCATGGGGAGAGTCCATCACGGCTATTCCCGTCGCCTGTACATTCAGGTCCCATTTCCTGGCACTTGCAGGAAGTTCACCCGTATACGTCAACACCGTGCGGCGGCCACCAAGTGCCTGCTTTGCGTCTTTCACTTCGCCCGCAAAGTGCTGGTCACCGTTACGCAGGAAGAGGACATTGTCAGCCAGTTCTTCTACTTCATGCATTTGGTTCGTCACGAGAATCAGAGTCGTCCCTTCATGCAGTTGCCTCTGCAAATGTGTTTTGAAGATTGCCTGGTTGATTGGATCGAATCCGCGGGTCGGTTCGTCCAAGACCAAGAGATCGGGGCTGCCAATGAACGTCAGTCCCAGATGAACCTTCTGCTGCTGGCCATTGGACAATGTTTGGATAGGGGACCGGGCATGAGCGGTCAAAGCCACGTCGTCGAGGTAGTCGTAGGCCTGGGACGTGGCCTCGCTATAGCTGAGGCCACGCAGCCTTCCGAAAAGGCGAATCACATCCAATGGGGTGTCGCGTTGGAAATTGCCACGTTCCTCGGGCAGGTAGCCCACGCGGGTTGGATGTCCGGAGTTGTAGGAGAGCCCCGCTATGTTGGCCCTTCCGGAGTCCGGTGCCAAAAGGCCCAACAGGCATCGGACAAGGGTGGTTTTTCCTGAGCCGTTAGGGCCGATGATGGCCATTGATCTCCCCGCGGCCACCGAGAAGTTGATGTCATTCAAGGCCCGGAATTGCCCGAAGTCCTTGGAGAGATGCTCAACGTTGATGAAATTCATGCGTCCTCAATTGGAGTCCCTTCGCATTGGAGAGCCGCGCCCGGCCTGACCAAGCGTCGGGCGCGGCTCAATGATGAACGACTACTTGCTCTGCCTCTTGTAGACGACCCACGTTGCAACCATTGCAAGGGAAGCCGTGAGGGAGAGTGCTGCCATCGTGGGATTACTGAAAAACGCGATGACAGCCGTAATGAAGAACATGGCAGCTGCCGTGAGCGTCAGTAACTTCATTTCTTGCTAACTGCAGCCGAGCATCGTCGCGAGTGCACTCACCGAATACGCGATGCCGCCGATAACGAGTGTTGCCCCGCCAGTGAAGGCCGCTGCGATCAGAGAGCCCGTAGCTATGACGTGCGATAGGAACCCAGCCAAACAGCTCAATTGCTGCCAGTTCATTTCTTCTCCTTGTCAATGGGAATAGCTTTCCTGGTAACGGGATTCCCCCATGGGCTAGATCAGGAATCGCGTCGGGATAAGCCTGCAAGGCAGAAATGCGCCTAGGTGCTCAGGAGAGCAGAAATGAGTGGTGATCAGGCCGGATCTAGGTGCTGAATAGGCCAAAAATGAGTGTCTCCACCCAGCCGTCTAGGTGGTGCAACGAACACTCCTCGCTGCACAGGGGGCTTCTGGGTGGATCTTGTTGTCCAGTCTGGCCAGTACACCTAGAAGTCGGCCGTCCACCACCTAGATGAAGCGAAAATGCACCTAAATTCGCCCAATCCACCACCTAGTTTTTGCCATTCCGCGCTGGGGCGCCATAAACCGCCCGTAGTGTCGGTTCCAAGAACAGTACCGACGCCAACCTCCGGGTGTGCGCCCTGAGCCAACGGACCCAAAAAGCAAAGGATCGACTATGAGCAACAGAGAGGTGAGCTGGCTGATCCTGGCCATGGTCCTGGGTTTCTACTCCCTCTACGTTTTCATCTCCGGAGGCAGCGACTCTGTCTGGACACTCATCACCGGTGTCATTTGCGCCCTCGCGGCCTGCACGGCTTACTGGCGTTCCAGGGTGGAACGCAGAGCGGACCGCGGCTGACAAAGCCGCGGCCCGCTTCAACTTTCGGAGGGGACAGAACTACTTGAGCTTCGGACCCTTTCCTGGGCCTCGATTATCGTCGGAAACCACCATTGCAGAGCCTCCTCCGCGACGCGTCGGCTCGGCAGCCGCGGTGAGCTTCCCGCCGTCGCCGAATTCAATGGCGGTGGCCGCACCTATCTCAGCAGCGGAGGTGAAGGCATCACCGGCCGGCATCAGATTATGACCCTTCGCCGTCAGCGCCGGGCCGTAGGCATCAATGAACGCCGGTTCCGAGCTCACTGTGGCGCCGTTCCTGGGTGCGGCACGGGGAGCCGCGAGGGCCTCGGAGACGGTCATGCCCAGGTCAACCCGGTTGATGATGGTCTGCAGGACAGTCGTGATGATGGTCGAACCACCAGGAGAACCGAGCGCCAGGAACGGCTTGCCTTCGTCCAGGATGATAGTGGGCGACATGGACGACCGCGGCCGTTTCCCTGGCTGAATACGGTTCGGATCAGCGGCGTCGTAAACAGTGCTGAAGTCGGTCAGCTCGTTGTTCAGCAGGAACCCACGGCCGGGAACAACGATCCCGGAGCCGCCCGTCTGTTCGATGGTCAGCGTGTACTCCACCACGTTGCCCCACTTGTCCGCAACCGTGAGGTTGGTTGTGGAAATGTTCTCGGTATCGGATTCCTTGGCGTGCGGTGCCGCCGAAGTGGGGCACGCGCCGTCGTAATCCGTGACGTCGCCCGGAGCGACCGGCTTCGCGGCCGCCTTTGCCGGATCGATCAGGCAGGAACGTTCCTTGCCGAAGTCACGGTCAAGCAGGGCGTTGGTGGGAACCTGCACGAAAGCCGGATCACCGACGTATTTGCCACGATCGGCGAAGGCCAACGAACTGGCCTCGAAGTAGTGGTGCAGCGCGTCCGTTGGCTTCATTTCGGACAGGTTGAACGGCGCCAGGATGTTCAGGGCTTCGCCAACCGTGGTTCCGCCGCTGCTCGAGGGTGCCATCCCGTAGACGTCATAGCCCCGGTAGTTCATGTGCGTGGGGTCTTGATCCACAGCTTTGTAATCCGCCAGGTCCTGAGTGGTCATGAACCCAACGGGAATGGGCAGGGTCGGCTCGGCGACCTTAGGCGGCGCCTGCACTGTGTTGGCGATCTCGGCAGCAAGCGGCCCGCCGTAGAAGGCGGCAGTGCCTTCCTCGGCAAGGAGCCGATAGGTCGCCGCGAGGTCGTGGTTCTGGAAGACACTTCCGACGGCGGGAGCGTCACCACCGGGAAGGAACAGGTCCTTGGTGGACGTGAAATTGCTGAACCGTGCTTGGTTGTCCTTCGTCTGGTTCCGGAAGGTTTCATCCACCACGAAGCCGCGGGTTGCCACCTTGATGGCGGGTTTCAGCGCATCTCCCAAATCCAAGGTGCCCCAGCGCTCCAGAGCGCGCTCCCAGGTGGCCGGAGTGCCGGGGACGCCCACGGATACCCCGCTTGTCGGCAACGCCGGGTTTTGCGTCGTGAAGGGGTACGGCTTGCCCGTGCTTGGGTCGATGAAAGCATCGTTAGGCATCGCTGCGGGCGCGGTTTCCCGGCCGTCGATGGTACCGACCTGGCCGGTCTTGGCGTCGTAGAAAACGAAGTAGCCGCCGCCACCGATGCCCGCGCTGTAGGGTTCGGTGACGCCGAGGGTCGCCGCCGCAGCAACGGCGGCATCGGCTGCGTTTCCGCCCTTCTTCAGGACCTCGATGGCGGCTGCCGATGCTTCAGGATCCACAGTGCTCACGGCGCCGCCGTAGCCGGTTGCTGTAGCTGTTTTCTCCGTTTGACGGGGATCAGCGACGGCCGGATTGGCGATGCCCAGGCTTGTTGCGCCCAGTGCGAAGGCCGCTGTGACTGCGGCCAGCTGACGTCTCACATGAGTCATGGTTTCTCCCAGAATTTTCCCAGACGATGATGTGGCGAACGGTTCGGCCACCCTACCCCGGGGGATCTGCGAGGGACAAAGGTTGATTCTTGAAGCAGTGACGGTGGCTCAGGGCCGTTCTGGGCTCTTCCGGCCGGTCATTGCGCGGATCCCTGCACCAGCCAGCCCAATGCCCACGGCGAGCAACAGCGTTGGGCCGGCACCGCCGTCGGGCCCCAAAGCGGCGGTGAGGACCTGCTGTCCCATGAGGACCATTTCGGCGATGTCCCCGGCTATCGCGCGGGTCGCCAACACTGACTGGACCGCGGTGAAAACGGCGGGGATCACCCATAGGAACGCGAGGTCCAAGACCCAGACGATGATGCGGCGGGCGGGTTTGAAACCGCACCAAGCCAGTGTGCAACCCACAAGGACAGCGGGGATCCAGTGGGCTATCGTCGGGACTTCGAGGGGCATGTTGCTTCGCCCCGCAACGCCGACGACCCACTGCACGGCCCAGGATGTGACGGGGACGGCGATGAGCCCGACTCCCAGAGCTGTGGCAGCACGGCCTGTCGAGCCGATCAGGAGCTGGGCCACGATACTGGCAGCAATCGAGAGGATGACGCAGGCCAGCAGTCCGAAGAAGTAGAAGTCCGTGAGCTTCCCGCCGGCGAGACCGTCGTTGAGCACTGTAAAGGACTGTGCTGTTGCCACCACCTGGACCATCAAGACGCCGCCAACCGCGCACCACATCGCAATGGCCCGGCGGGCCGGATTCCAGAGCCGTACCGCCAAACCGGTGAGGGCGCCGCCAGTGGTCACGAGCGCGATCAGGGTGAGGATCTCATACTGACTCAACGGCAGCAGCGCCAACGGCATCTGCTCCGGCATCACCGGCGAAGCCCAGAGGTTCTGCAGCGGCAGCTTCGCGCCGGTGATCCACCAGGGGAGAAGGCCAAGTGCTCCAGCAATGGTTCCGATCAGCAACGCGACTGCGGCTTGGAGGCCTGCCCTCGCGGGGCGGCTGGCCGACGCCGGCACCTGCTCAGTTGCGTGGTGGGCATGGCTCACGGAAGCTCCTCACTGGTTAGTCTTCCCACCCTAACGAATGAGTTTTGAACTCCGGCGCATTCCAAGGCTCAAGCGCGGCCCTTGAGGATGAGGTGCCAGTAGATCTGAGGGAAAACGTCCCGGTCCACGAACCAAGAGAGACGGCTTTCCTTCCATGTGGGGACACGGGGGATGGTCGGCATGACCTGGTAATGGTCATCGAATTCGGCGAAGACGACCGTGTTCCGGGAGACCGTGAAGGGGCAGACCGAGTAGCCGTTGTAGGCGGCAGGCAAGGCGTTCCCTTTCATGGCGGCCACGAGATTCTCGGCCAGGACTTTTGTTTGCTTCCGCAGGGCTCCGCCGGACTTGGAATTGGTGGTTCCGGCTGCGTCACCCAGCGACCAGACCTTTGGAAATCTTGTGTGCCGCAGGGTTCGCGTATCCACTTCGACGAAGCCGTGGCCGTCACCCGGCGCTGGAAGGGATGTGGTTTTGAGCCAGTCCGGGGCTGTCTGGGGAGGGACTGCGTTCAGGACGTCGTAGCTTAATTCCTCAGAATTTCCCGTTTCGAGATTGCGTACCGCGGCCTTCCTGTCAGCGGCATCGACTGCCACCAGTTCGCTGTCCGTCCACAATTCGATGCCGTACTCGGCGATCTTCCGCTCCAACTCGCGGTCTACCTCGGCAACCCCGAATACTGTGGGATAGGGCTGGACCATGACAACCCTGATCCGATCCAACACGCCCTGCTTCTTCCAGAAATCGCACGCCAGGTACATGGGTTTTTGCGCAGCGCCCCCGCATTTGATGGGCCCTGACGGCATGGTGAAAACCGCTGTCCCCGACGTCAGGCCATTGAACAAGTCCCATGCTTTGGCGGCGAGGTCGAACTCGTAGTGTGAGGCGCCATGCGGTGAATGGACGGCGTTAAAGAGCCCGGGAATCGAATCCCAGTCATACTGCAGGCCTGGGCACACCACCAGCTGTTGGTAGGAGAGCTGGGTCCCCGATTTCAGGGTCACGGTGTCGGTTTCGGCGCTGATACCGGTGACGGCATCCCGAATCCAGGTCACCCCGCGTGGCATCACGGACTTCTGCGGCCTGGTCGCCATCCGCGGCTTCGCGCGCCCTCCGGCGATGTGGGAAAAGAGCGGCTGGTACAGGTGGTGTTCGCGGGGTTCGATGACCGCAATATCTTTCACCCCGGAACGGTGCAGGCGTCCGGCAACCGACAGCCCGGCGTTCCCGCCGCCAACAACCACAACTTCATATCCCGTAGCCACAAACACCCTCCCTGAAAGGCAAAGAGCGCACCCGATGTGGCTCCCGTCATCATAAGCATGCTGATGATCCAGAGTTCAAGGGCAACGGAAAAGAACACGCCCGGCTTAGGGGCCCGGAAGCTAAACAACCAGCCGCAGCGGCCTCTGCCCCAGCTGCACCGTGATCTCCTGCCCCCACGAAGCCGTCAGCCGGTCGTCCTCCATGCCATCGCCGAACACCACCAGCTGGTCCGATGCCACGGTGATCCGCAGCTTTTCGCTTGCTTCCAGCACGCCTTCGGTCAGTGAAGCGCCCGTCACCGGTGACGGCCATGCCTCGCGGACAAACCACGCGAGCCGTGGATCGGTGGGGGCGGGCAAGGCCCGTCCGCCGCGTTCAAGGGCAATGGAAGCGCACCACCCGGTGGCGCCCGTCCCCGTGGAAACGATAAGGCCCGACGACGACTGCCGCTCGGTCTGTCCGCCGGCTTGGGTGAAACTCGGGGCGGCCAGGGTGTACTTGGCCGACTGGTGCGAGGCGTGCCCGACGAAAACCTCGTTCAGCGCCGAAAGCTGCTGACCGTCGTCGAGCGTTGCTGTCACTGTGGTGAGGTCCTGGCAGCGAAGCCGTCCAACGTCGCCGGAAGCCAGAAGGGCGGCAGCCGCGGCCGGGGTGTGCCGCACCAGTACGCCAGGGTTCGCTCCCGGCTCCGGATCGATGCCGATCACGGGCTGGCCCTTCAGATATTTGGCGACGTTCGCCACCAACCCGTCCTGGCCAACGACTGCGATGATGTCTTCGTCCGTCAACAGGAAGCGGCTGAGATCTGCGCGTTCCACTTCGGCCTGTCGCCAATCAGCAGGGACTGACGACCGCACTGCCGCGAGGGCTTCGTTGAGGCGATCGTGGCGGTCCTGCACGTCCTGGATGCTGCGGCCGCGGGTGCGGAGGAAGAACTCCGCCTGGCCCCGGGTGGCGTGCCGGTCCAACAGTTCCTGGAGCTCTGTGCGCCGGTGGACGATGACGATGCGCGGTGTTGCCATGGTGCGACCTTACTTGGTGGTTTCGGTGGTGGAGGTTTCCTTGAACAGCCCGGCGAGTGCTCCGCTGAGCAGGTCCGGGGTGATGGTCAGGTTCCCGATGTTTGGCAGGCTTCCGGCTGCGTCCTTGAGGGCCAAGGCCAGGAGGGTGGTCTGGTCCATGCCGCGGTAGACCTCCATGGTGGCAGCTTCGCGGGCGGCTGCTGCTTCACCCACCAGGCGGATCTGGTTGGCCTCGGCAGCGGCACCGATTCCCTGCCGTTCAGCGGAACCTTGAGCTTCGATCAGCCCGGCAGCTGCCTTCTCCTCGGCGGCGCGGCGGGCGTTTGCGCCTTCCTGCGCCACCAAGTTCTCCCGACGGACGGCCAGTTCGATCTGGCTCGCCATTTCGTTCTCGGAGATGGTGCGTTCACGTTCGACGGCGACTGCCCGCCTTTCGTACACGGCCCGGTCCGCTTCGGCTTGGAGTTGTTCCCGGACGGGGGTCTGCAGGGCGCGTTCGACCTCGGCTTCGGGCCGGACGGCGAGGACCTGGACGCCGAGGATCTCGATACCGGTGGATTGGAGCCTTGCGTCGGCGCGGAGGGCATCGGTCAGGACGAGACGGAGCTGGCTGACCCCGCGTTCCAATGCCTCGGCGAGGGTGGTGGTGGCGATCTGGTCGATCGCGTGGCTCTGGCACAGCTGGCCGATGATGGTGGACACCTGTTCGCGTCCGGTAGCGGGGGCCTTGCCTGCGGTCTGAAGTCCGAAGTCGAGGCGGGTGGAGACCGCAACGGGGTCGATGAAGCGGTAGGTCACGTTGGCCTGGACGCTGACGTCCTGGTGGTCCCGGGTGATCGCGTGGAAGAGGGTGGGCAGTTCCTGGTCGTCCACTGGAACTTCGCTGAGTACGGAGTTCGCGGGGCGGAAGAAGAACGCCTGGCCGACTCCCTGGTGCTTGACCGCACCCTTCTGCAGGTGCACGACGTAGCCGGTGGGGCTGCCGAGGAAGTGGCTGATCCAGGGGTAACGCTTGATGGTTGCCATGATGTTTAGCCTCTTTCGTTTTGTTGTCGTCACTTTGACGATAACCAAACTGTAGGCGGACGAGATCTTTATTGTCAACATGACGATAACTCCCCTAGGATTGCTTCATGCCTTCAACCCATCCAGCGCCTGAGCGCTTTCCGGTGACTGTCGACGTCGTCGCCCTTACAGTGCGCGATGGCGAACTGAACGTCCTGCTCATCACCCGCCTCATCGAGCCCTTCCGCGGCAAACTCGCACTGCCTGGCGGCTTCGTCCTTGCCGGCGAAGACCTGCTGGAGGCGGCGGTCCGTGAACTTGCGGAGGAGACTGGCGTTGAACGCTTGCCCGGGCACCTCGAGCAGCTGGGGAGCTATGGGCCCAAGGGGCGTGACCCCCGCGGTGATGTGCTCACCGTCGCGCACCTGCTGCTGGCGCCCGACTTCCCGGTGCTGGCCGCCGGCAGCGACGCTGAGCAGGCGGCCTGGTATCCCGTCCGGGAGGTTCTCAACGGCCGGCTTGAGCTGGCCTTCGATCACGCAAAAATCCTCGACGACGCGCTGGAGCGTGCCAAGTCGAAGCTCGAATACTCACCTTTGGGCGCTGCATTTTGCGGTGAGGAATTCACGATTGCCCAGCTCCGCGCCGTGTACGAAGCCGTGTGGGGCACCCGGCTGGATCCGCGCAATTTCCACCGAAAAGCGACCGGGACGCCCGGCTTCCTGGAGGACACCGGCCGCATGACAGCGGGCGACGCCGGACGCCCGGCCGCGCTGTTCAGGCTCGCTCCCGAATCGCGTCCGACGGCGGGCCACCCCGCCCGCGCGGTGCTGAACCCACCCCTGATGCGCCCCCGCGCCTAACCCCCGCTGGCCCCCACGGACGGGGGAAGGGGGTGCTCTCGTGTCCAGTGAGCCGGAGCGCACCCCGGATGCAACGCGCCGGGGGCGGGTGCTGGACAGGCTCCGCGAAACGGTAGTAAGTTTCCTGACGAACTACTACGCCAAAGGAGGATGCACGCCTATCATGATGCTATGTACGGACCTCTCGCGGGAAAGATTCGTTTGGATCCTTTTCCACAGGGGTACGTAAGAAATATGGAGATGAATTTCTCCAACCGGTGCCCGTTGGCATGGGTGGCGCTCCACATGGTGTGGGGTACCAGCGGACGCCTTCCTGAATAGACAAACAGTTATTGAAAGGGATGCGTAGCTCAATGAACACACTCCTCATAATCGCAGGTGTAATCGCGATCATCTTGCTTCTTGTTGGCGGTCTGAACCAGGCCCTTAGTTTCCTGCTCTGGGTAGGAATTATCCTGCTCGTGCTGGCACTCATTGGTTGGGTCGTCGGCAGGGGCCGGTCCCGCGTATGACAACTGATCCAAGCGAAGTTGCCGGTTTTTCCCAGGTTCGCGATGGAACCACCACCCCTGGACATCCCATTCCCAGGGACCCGGGGGTGCCAGAAACCAGCGGTCCGGGGGATGCCGGTGACGCATCGTCGGGAAGTCAGGATGACGCCGTCGATGCTGGTCCCAGCGAATCTGCCAATCCACCCGGGCCGGCAGAAGAAAAGGATGAAAAGACCGCGGACGACCGTGGTCTGACAACCGAAACCAATCCAACGGATTGATCGGATCAGCGGGCGGCGGGCGGGAGAAATCCGGTCCGCCGCCGCGCTTCCTGAGGAAACATTTTTACTGATGCTGAACGTCGTCACATAGCGATAGGGGTAGAAATGAGAATCGGCTCAATCCTCGGGCTATTCGTCGTTGTTTGGCTCATTATCGGGGCAGTAGCCGCCGGCCAAAGGGGATACTACAGCGCCCCGCCCGCCCAATGCTCGCAGGTGGCCACGATTGCCTTGAATATTGTTGCCGGCCCACTCAATTACACCGGTTTGAATCCCCAGGGCGGATGCGAGATACCGAAGCCGTCATGAGAAACGCCCCGCAGTTCCGCGCGGTGGCCCTGACCTTCTTGCTGATCGTTGCCGCGCTGCTGGCTGGCTGCTCACAGCGGCCCGCCGCCGACTCCCTGGAAGGACCCGCCAAAGAGGTCTCCTCCGCCGTGCGCGCGGCAAGCCTTGCGCTGGACCTCAGGATTGCGGACAGTACGACGGCGGCCGCCGCGTCCACGACGGCTGACGACATGCTGGGCGACGTCGAATCGGCCACCGATCAGGTCCACCGGCTCTCAGCGCAAACCCAAGAGGAAAGCATGCTCCGGAACGATGTCCTGGCCGTGTTTTCCTCTGTTTCCCGGGCGCTCCTGCATGCGCGTGATGCGCTCTCCCCAACTTCCGGCGTCTCCGACGATGCGCAGGGCCGAACCGAACTCTCCACAGTGCAGGGCGAGCTCCGCATTGCCACGGATCAACTCGATAACCTCATGACCAAGGCCGGCATCCAGTGAAACGGCTCCTCGGTGTTGCACTCGGCATCCTGACTGCGATCGGGGGCTTTGTCGACATCGGGGACCTTGTGACCAATGCCGTCGTTGGCTCGCGGTTCGGCATGTCGCTGGCTTGGGTGGTGCTGGTGGGCGTCGTGGGTATCTGCCTGTTCGCCAATATGTCCGGCAGGGTGGCTGCGGTCTCCGGGCGTGCCACCTTCGAGGTCATCAGGGAGCGCCTGGGTGCGAGAGCCGGATTGGCCAACCTGGGGGCGTCGTTCCTTATCAATGTCATGACCGTCACCGCGGAAATCGGTGGCATAGCCTTGGCGCTCCAATTGGCCAGTGGCGTGGCGTATCTGCTCTGGGTTCCATTCGCCCTGCTGGCCGTGTGGCTGGTGGTGTGGCGGGTTAAGTTCAAAATCATGGAAAACGTCACGGGGCTCGTGGGCTTGTCCTTGGTGGTGTTCGCAGTGGCTCTGTTCCTGCTGAAACCCGACTGGGGTTCGCTCCTCGGACAAGCCTTGCCCCCGGCGGTACCGGAAAGCGAGAGCGCTGGAACCTATTGGTACTACGCCATTGCCCTGTTTGGCGCTGCAATGACTCCCTACGAAGTGTTCTTCTTCTCCTCGGGAGCGGTGGAGGAACGGTGGAAAATCAAGGACTTGGCGCAGTCGCGTATCAACGTTCTTTTGGGTTTCCCGCTGGGCGGGTTGTTGTCCATTGCGATCGCCGCGTGCGCCGCCGTCGTTCTTCTGCCGGCTGGCATCAGCGTCACGTCCTTGTCGCAGGTGGCGCTTCCGGTGGCGCAGGCCGGCGGTCAACTGGCCTTGGCGGTCTTGATTCTGGGCGTGGTAGCGGCAACGTTCGGGGCGGCTTTGGAGACGACCCTCTCCAGCGGCTACACCTTGGCACAATACTTTGGCTGGTCCTGGGGCAAGTTCCGTAGTCCCGCCCAGGCTGCCCGTTTCCACGTGTCCATGATTGTGGTGCTCCTGGTCGGGGTCGCGGTGCTGGCTACGGGCGTCGATCCCATCCTGGTGACTGAATACTCAGTTGTCTTCTCGGCGATAGCCCTTCCGCTGACCTACCTGCCGATCCTCATCGTGGCCAACGATCCCCAATACATGGGCAAGCACGTCAACAGCCGGGCTGTGAACATCGCCGGCGTGATCTACCTGTTCATCATCCTGCTTGCTTCCCTGGCCGCCATTCCACTGATGATCGTCACAGGAGCGGGAGCATGAGTAAAAACAAGCGCGTCCAGCCCCAGGACATCCATGCTGCTCCGCATCTGGCTGGCCTCGTCCTCGACGCCCAGCTCCACTTGCTGGACAGGCAGGTGCTGGATGTCGACGGCGTCCCCGTCACCACTGTTGACGACATCGAGTTGAGCGGTCTGGAACCCGGCGAAGCAATCCCGGAGGGAACGTCGGCGCCGCAGATCTCGGCCCTGCTCACGGGGCCGGTGCTGGGGACGCGCATCTTTGGCGGCAGGCCGCCGTCGAGCCGTCTGATCCGGATCCCTTGGAACGTGGTGGCGGACGTGGACACGGTGCTGACGCTGGGCGTGCGCGCGGATTCGATGGATGCTTCGTGGGTGGAACGCTGGTTGCGGACCCATGTCATTGCCAGGATTCCTGGAGGCCACCATGAACCTTAACGACCTGCTGGGCACTGATGTGCTGGACGCGGACGGCCAGAGGCTGGGGGAAGTCTCGGATTTCCGCTTCGTGCTCGATGGCGCAGGTGGCCAACTCCTGAGCGGTGCGAGACTCGTGGGCATCGTGGTCAGTCCGCGGACGGCGGCGTCGTTCCTTGGCTATGAGCGGCAGGGCCTCACCCAGCCATGGCCGTTGGCTCAGCTGTTCCGGTGGTGGCACAGGGGTTCATTCCTGGTGCTGTGGGAGGACATCGCCGTGATGGGGCCGCAGGAGGTGGGGCTGCGGCCGGACTTCACTGCCTACGACGCGCGGCTGGCACCATAAACCATATGGCGACCAAATGCTAAGTTTACTGATAATTTTGTCAAAGGCATGGACATGCCACTAAGCATCCTTATAGGTTCGAAGTGTTCCATTAACACGTTCGCCGCATCGGAAAGGACACGTCACATGGACAAGCAGGACGCCACACCGGAAGAGGAAGTAGGAGGCTACGGCACTCCTACGGCAGAGCAGGAATCAGGCGGAGGCCAGGCCCAGCCCCGCGTCGAGGAAGACATCGACGAGGCAGCACTGGGAGAGGGAACCGGCGCGCCGAACCTCAGCCACCTGGATCCCGAAGACTCGGACAGCTCAGGAGAGCCAGGCGCAGGCCGCTTTGGCGGGATCGACGAACAGTCCCTCGCGGAGCAGTCGTCGCAGCCGGCGGATGCTGACGAACTGCCGGACGGCAGTGGCAACGACCTCCCGCAGGAAGAATCGCCCAACGACGATGACGAAGAGAACTTCGACGCCGGCTAAATAGCTTTGGCTGGCGCGCTTAGACTGGCGCGCCACTGGTTAAGCAGCCAGCCGGCTGGTGCGCCGCCGGGAATCACGAATCTGGAAACAGAGACAAGATCGAAGGAGCAAAACCCATGGCAACGGTCAACAAGTCAATTGATGTAGATGTGCCCGTGTCTGTGGCCTACAACCAATGGACGCAGTTCGAGTCCTTCCCGCAATTCATGAACGGCGTGGAGGCTGTCGAGCAGATCGATGACACGGCCCTGCACTTTGCCACCAACGTGGGCGGGGTCAAGCGGGAATACAACGCCCAGATCATTGAGCAGGTTCCGGACGCCTTGGTGAGCTGGGCCAGTGTTGACGGTCCGCGCAACTCGGGAACGGTGAGCTTCGTGCCACTGGATGATGGCCGGACCCGTGTCAACGTGGCCATCGACTGGGAGCCCGAAGGCCTTGCCGAAAAGGCGGGATCGGCCCTCGGCGTGGACGAGCTGCGCGTGGGTGCAGACCTGGACAAGTTCAAGAAATTCATTGAAGCCCAAGGACACGAAACCGGCGCCTGGCGCGGAACGGTGACCGGGGGCGACGTGGATGACACAGGTGGAGCCCTTCTGTAAGTTTCAACCCCAAGCGAGGGCCGGCCATTTCAACGGGCCGGCCCTCGCGGCATACTTGGAGCAAGTCGCAACGAGGGAGTTAAGAGGGCCATGGCAACGTCCAGCAGCGTGGAAGCAGAGCAAAAATTCGACGCCGTGGAGTCCACTCCGCTTCCGACGCTGGAGACCATCGACGGCGTCGGAAAAGTCGGCGAACCAGTGACCCACACGCTCGAAGCCACCTACTTCGACACAAGGCAGCTTGCCCTCGCCAGGCACGGGATCACCCTGCGGCGCCGCACAGGAGGGCACGACGCGGGCTGGCACCTGAAACTTCCCCTCGGCCCCGGCAAACGCACGGAAATCCATGCTCCCTTGGGCAGCGAGGATGTTGTCCCGACCGAACTCATGGACCGGGTGCTCGCCTACACGCGGGCCCACGCGGTCTCGGTGGTGGCAACCTTGCGCACGGAGCGCACGAGCTACGCCTTGTACGGAGGCCATGGAGAACGTGTGGCTGACTTCGTCGATGACCACGTCCGAGCCAACGTGACCGTGGGCGAGGCCCACGAGCTGCAATGGCGGGAGTGGGAAGTGGAACTGGCGGCCTCCGACGGCACGGGCGATGCTCTGCTGGCCGAGCTGACCCGGCAACTTTCCGAGGCCGGCGCGACTCCCAGTAAGCGGTCGTCCAAGTTGGCCACGGCTCTGGGCGGGCAATGGCCTGCGCCCGGGAAGGCCGAGGAGAAGAAGGACAAGAAGGCCGCCAAGACCGAGGCATCCGTTCCAGTGCTGAGCTATCTGCGTGCGCAGCTGGCCGGCCTGCTCCTCCAGGATGCCCGCGTCAGATTGCACCGGGACGATTCCGTTCACCAGCTCCGGGCCTACACGCGGCGGATCCGCTCCGTCCTGCACAGCTACCGTGAGATGTTCGAGCCCGAACCCGTTGCCGGACTCGAACAGGGGTTGAAGTCGTTGGCGGAGACACTGGGCAGGTACCGTGACACGGAAGTCCTGCACGAACACCTCCGCGCTTCCCTGGATGAACTGCCCGAGGAGCTCGTCCTGGGCCCACTGCACGCGGAGCTGGAGGAGCGGATGGAGGTCCGGGCCGACACCGCGAAGGCAGCCATTCAAGCGCGGTTGACCAGCCCGCACTACTTCCGGCTTCTTGATGACCTTGAGGCTTTCATCGACACACCACCCCTGACCGAAAAAGCCAAGGCGCCGGCCCGGAAAGCCACCGCGAAGCTCGTCAACAAAGCGGTCAAACGGCTCCGCAAACGCCACGACGCGGCGGTGGCGGCCGCCGTCGGGCATTCACGCGACGAAGCCTTCCATAACGTGCGGAAATCCGCCAAAAAGCTGCGTTTCGCTGCTGCTGCCGCGGAAAGCGTCCATGGCAAACGCGCAGCCAAGCTGGGCAAGGCCGCGCATAACGTGCAGTCGATCCTTGGCACCCACCAGGACAGCGTGATGGCGCGCCGTGAGTTGCTGGATCTCGGCTCGGCAGCCGGTGCGGGGAACGCGGCGTTCACCTACGGGGTGCTGTATGCCGTTGAAGGTACAGTTTCGGATGCTGCGCAGCGGAAGTACCTGAAAAAGAGTGCCAAGGTGTTGAAGCTGCGGCTCAAGAAGTAGCCTGCGAGCCGGCGCTGGCGCCGGCACACTGCGGCGCCCGGGTTGCCCTCTAGTTGCCCGCAGCAACCAGACGTAAACTGGCCTTCGGTTCACATCGAGGCTCGGAGACAGCATGCTCTGGAAGGTACTGGTTCGCTTCCTTCGGCCGCATCAGCGGCTGCTGGTCGCCGTCGTCGTTTTTCAACTGGCGCAGTCGATCGCATCCCTGTACCTGCCAACCCTGAACGCCGACATCATCGACAACGGCGTCGCCGCCGGGGACACGGAATACATCCTTCGGATGGGCGGCCTGATGCTGCTGATCACGCTCCTGCAGATCGCCTGTGCCGTGGTCGCTGTCTATTTTGGTGCGAAGGCAGCCATGGGGATGGGCCGGGACGTCCGTGACGCGATCTTCAGCAGGGTGGGCGAATTCTCGGAGCAGGAAGTCACCCGGTTCGGCGCGCCGTCGCTGATTACCCGCTCCACCAACGACGTCCAACAGGTGCAGCAGTTGGTGCTGATGTCGTGCACGCTTATGGTCACCGCGCCGATGCTCAGTATCGGCGGCGTGATCATGGCGGTGCGCCAGGACGGCCAGTTGTCGTGGCTGATCGCCGTGTGCGTGCCGGTGCTGCTGGTTGCGGTGGGCCTGATCGTGTCGCGGATGGTGCCGCTGTTCCGCAAAATGCAGGTCCGGATCGACGCCGTCAACCGGGTCCTGCGCGAGCAGCTCACCGGCATCCGCGTGGTGCGGGCGTTCGTGCGCGAGGACATGGAAGTCTCCCGCTTCGGCAGGGCGAACGACGACGTCACTGACGTTGCGCTGCGGGCCGGCCGGTTGATGGCGCTCATGTTCCCTGTGGTCATGCTGGTGATGAACGTTTCCAGTGTGGCGGTGATCTGGTTCGGCTCGTTCCGGATCGAGGACGGCTCCATGCAAGTAGGAACCCTGATTGCGTTCCTGAGCTATCTCATGCAGATCCTCATGTCGGTCATGATGGCAACCTTCATGGCGGTCATGATCCCGCGCGCCTCCGTCTCCGCCGATCGCATCGGCGAGGTGCTGGAGACCGACTCCAGTGTCCGGCCGCCGTCGAACCCCGTTTCCCTCACGGGCCGCCGCCGCGGCCAATTGGAAATGCGCGACGTCGGATTCGCCTACCCGGGTGCCGAACGGCCTGTGCTGAGCGGTGTCACCTTCACCGCGTTGGCCGGCCAAACGACGGCGATCATTGGCAGCACGGGCGCCGGCAAAACCACGCTCGTCAACCTGATGCCCCGGCTCTTCGATGCCACCACCGGCTCTGTCCGGATGGACGGAGTAGATGTTCGTGACCTTCACCCGGACCTGCTGTGGGGCCACATCGGCTTGGTTCCACAGCGGCCGTACTTGTTCTCCGGCACTGTCCGCAGCAACCTTCATTACGGTAAGCCGGATGCCACCGAGGACGAACTATGGGAAGCGTTGCGTGTGGCCCAGGCCGATGATTTCGTGCGCGGGATGGAAGGCGGGCTCGATGCGGCCATTTCGCAGGGCGGCACCAACGTTTCAGGTGGGCAGCGGCAGCGGCTCGCGATAGCCCGGGCGCTGGTGAAACAGCCTGAGCTCTACATCTTCGACGATTCCTTCTCCTCCCTGGACACCGCCACGGATGCCCGGCTGCGCCAAGCGCTCAAACGGCACACGAACGGCGCCACCTTGGTGATCATCGCCCAGCGCGTGTCCAGCATCGCCGACGCGGACCGGATCCTGGTGCTCGACGACGGCCGGATCGTTGGGCAGGGAACGCACGAAGAGTTGCTGGAGACATCCGAAACGTACCGTGAAATCGTGTCGTCCCAGCTGGCAGCGGAGGAGGCAGCATGAGCGCTGTATCAGCCGGACCGCGCGGCCCCCAGCGTCCGGCAATGGGCCCTGGGCGGGGTGGACCGTTCGCGGGGATGAACGTGCCCGCCGAGAAAGCCTCCAACTTCAAAGACTCGGCGCGCCGGCTCCTGGGAACCTTGCAGCCGGAACGACTCTGGCTCGGCCTGGTCCTGGTGTTGGCCGTGGCAAGCGTTGCGCTGTCCGTGATCGGTCCGCGGCTCCTGGGCGAGGGGACCAACCTGATCTTCGCAGGCATCGTGTCCAAGCAGCTGCCCGCCGGCGTCTCCAAAGAACAGGTCATCGCGGGGCTTCGCGCCTCAGGGGAGAACAGCAAAGCGGACATGCTGGGCGCCATGACCCTGACACCCGGCGTCGGGATCGACTTTGGCGCGCTGTCCTCCGTGCTGTTGTGGGCGCTTGCGTTGTATGTCTTGGCCTCAGCGTTCGGTTGGATGCAGGCCTACGTCCTTAACGGCGTCGTACAGCGGACCGTGTACCGCCTCCGCCAGCGCATCGAAGCCAAAATCCACCGCCTCCCGCTTCGCTATTTCGATTCCATCCAGCGCGGTGAGCTGCTCAGCCGGGTGACGAACGACGTCGACAACATCTCCCAAAGCCTCCAACAATCCATCAGCCAGGTAGTGTCCTCGCTGCTGACGGTGCTGGGCGTGCTGGTGATGATGTTCATCCTCTCGCCCCTGTTGGCGCTGATCGCCTTGGTCACCATTCCGCTGACGTTGGGCATCACCATGCTGATCGCCAAGCGTTCGCAGAAGCTCTTCGTGGCGCAGTGGAAGAACACGGGAGAGCTCAACGGGCAGATCGAGGAAACCTACACCGGGCACGCCTTGGTGAAGGTGTTCGGACGGCAGAACGAGGTGCAGGAGAAGTTCCGCGCCAAGAACGCCGAACTCTACCAAGCGAGCTTCGGTGCGCAGTTCGTCAGCGGCCTGATCATGCCTGCCATGACGTTCATCGGGAACCTCGTCTACGTGGGGATTGCCGTGGTGGGCGGCCTGCAGGTGGCTTCCGGGGCGATGCAGCTGGGCGATGTGCAGGCGTTCATCCAGTACTCACGGCAGTTCACCATGCCTCTGGCGCAGCTCGGGTCCATGGCGAACATGCTGCAATCCGGTGTTGCCTCGGCCGAGCGCGTGTTCGATCTGCTCGATGAGGAGGAAGAATCGGCTGAACCTCCCGCCTCTGACACGGGGCCTGGTCGAGGCCGGCTCGTGTTCGAGAACGTCTCCTTCAGCTACTCGCCGGACAAGCCGCTGATTACCGATCTCAGTTTGGTGGCCGAACCCGGGCAGAGCATCGCCATTGTCGGGCCCACCGGTGCGGGCAAGACGACGCTGGTGAACCTCATGATGCGGTTCTACGAGCTCGACGGCGGTCGGATCACCTTGGACGGCGTGGACATCGCCACCATGTCCCGGCAGGAACTGCGCTCGCGGATGGGCATGGTCCTCCAGGACACGTGGCTGTTCGGTGGGACCATCCGGGACAACATTGCCTACGGCAAGCCTGATGCTTCCGAATCCGCCATTGTGGAAGCAGCCCAGGCCACCTATGTGGACCGCTTTGTCCGGTCCCTGCCCGAGGGCTACGACACCGTCCTCGACGACGAGGGCAGCAACGTGTCGGCCGGCGAAAAGCAGCTGCTGACCATTGCCCGGGCGTTCCTGTCCCGGCCATCGGTGTTGATCCTGGATGAGGCCACGAGCTCCGTCGATACCCGGACCGAGGTGTTGGTGCAGAAGGCCATGAAGGCCCTGCGCTCGGACCGGACCAGCTTTGTGATTGCCCACCGGCTCTCCACCATCCGCGACGCCGACCTCATCCTGGTGATGGAGGCCGGGCAGATCGTGGAGCAGGGGACCCACTCGGAGCTGCTGGCTGCCGGCGGGGCCTACTCCAGGCTGTACGAAGCCCAGTTCGCGGCCCCGGTGGCGGAGGTCTGAGGGCTCCTCTGCACGGGAGCTGTACCTTCACGACCCACTTTCAACTTAGGGCCGGCCTTTTTCAACCGACTTTGGTTGTATTTGCCTCAGCGGGAGCTGAAAGTGGGTCGTGGCGTTACGCGCCTGGTTTAGGCAGGATTACTTTCGACGCCGGGCGGTTGCGTAGGAGGGTTCGCGCAGTCGCCTGGTCCAGCCGTAGGTCCCGGCCGTGGGCAGCGGATTCAGGACAGGGTCGAACCGTTCGTCGGTGTCTTCTGCGTGATCGGCGACTCTGAGCGTCAAGGTTCCAAATCGTGTCCACGCCCCCAGCGGGCTGGCGTGATGGAGTTCCAGTGTCCAGGCCGTTTCGCTGAGGAGTGAGCGGAATACGCCCGGGTCCATGGGCAGTTTTTCCGGTCCTCCAATGGTCCGCGCGGCGATGAGGACTGGGCCCTTATTCGACTTGTAGGGCATCATGCTGGAGAAAACAGCGCCCGCCGCATCGCGTCGGAGCCGGAGGATGAAACGGCCCAGCCCGGTGGGGCCGGTGGTGGCCAGCAACATGTCCGATCGTTTGCCCTCCGTGAAGCGCACTGCGAGCCCAATGATGTCCGGGAAGGCGTCCGGTAACCCGATGGACCGGGAGATCCGGGCATCGACTTGCGTGCTTCCTGGATTGTCCAGCCAAGGGATTCCCGAGGGCGGGCGGTCGCCGTCGTCCCTTTCCAAGATCCCCACCAAACAGATTCCCTTTGGGTGGATCGGCCTGTGGGGTCGTACAACCTTGATGGCTTTGAACATGGCGGCAAACGCCGTGCCGGCCATGGCTTGTACTTTGCTGCCTTCCAGGATGCTCTCGGTCCTCACGTGATCACCCTATGTGGCCCACGCGGAGAAAGACAGGCTCCTGATTAATACTGGGCGTGCCTTCAGGACCTTCTTTGAGACCAAGTCGCTCCAAACTCAACCTTTTCGTGGTGATTTTGGACTTCCCGGGCATCAAAGTGGGTCGTAGCGGCACGCGGCCCCGAGCTAGGGCAACCGCGATGGCCGCAGCACGTTCGCGTCGCCGGCCTTGGTGGGATCCAACGGCACCGGGCTGAGCAGAACGGCCGGCCCGCGATGCAGCAATCCGCCGGACACCACCTGGCACCGGACGCCACCCCGCCCGCGCATCGCCTTGTGCGCACCGGGAGCCAGCATCTGGTCCATCCAGGCGCAGGGATGGGCCGGGCGCCCGGCCTTCAAGCGCACCACATCTCCACCGGACTCAAGCGCGAACTCGTGGCCCAGCAGGGGAGCGAGCTCCACTCCGCGCAGCACAACGTTCCGGCGGGTCAGCAGGGGATCGAAAGGCCCGGCTTCAAGCTCGGCGGCAATGGCTTCCAATGCCTCGATGGCGAAGACCGTCACCGCGGCGTCCATATGGGCGGCCTTGCCGAAGAACCTGTCCCCAACAATGCCTTTGCCGGCAACCAACTCAGCCTGATCGACGTCGTCCGTTCGAACGTCAGCCGCCCCTTCGCGGGCGCGGCCAAAGTACGCATGCCCCGGCGACACCAAAAGGTGCAGCACCTCGACGTCGTACCTGTACCCAGCTGTCATCCCTCAACGCTAGCCCCTGTTGCCGTGCAGCGCAGGACCCATTGTCCCGCTATGTAAAGCGTGCTTTACTGTGTCCATGAGTAAAGCTTCCTTTACATCACGTCGGGCGCCTGCCCAGCACTACGTTTTGGCCGCCATCCTCGGCTCCGTCCTGACCATCGCGGTTGCGGTAGTGGTCGGAGCAACCAACCCGCGTGACTTTTGGCCCGCAGCAGGGATCGGCGCTCTGTGTTCGGCATACCCGGCCCTCTCGCTCGGGGTGCGGATCTTCGTCTCGAACAACACCGTCACCCGCGACTCCCACGGCGAGCAGAGTGTCGAGTTGCAATGGATGCGCGAGGCCGGCACGGGGGCCTTCCTGGACGTCCTGGTGGCCACGATCGTTGCTGCGCTGGTGCTGGCCATCGGTCGTTTCCAGATTGACGCCCTCCCCGTGCTGCTGGGACTTGTTGCCCTCAGCGTCGTGGATGCCGGACTCCGCTACGTGACCATCCGCCGTCGAGCACTTAAGTGAAGAACAACCTCGCCGAGCGTCGTGCCGGCCGCAACTGGACCCAGGCGGACCTGGCCGCCGCGCTCGGAGTGTCCCGGCAGACGGTCATCTCCATCGAGAAGGAGAAATTCGACCCCTCCCTGCCTTTGGCCTTCCTCATCGCGCAAACCTTTGGCTGCGCCATCGAGGACATCTTCACTGCAGAGTGATCGGCCCGCACAGATACAGTGGGCACCGTGAACTTTGCTGAAGCGGCCGACGGCGCGCAACTCGCGTGGACGTCTGAAGGCCATGGCGAGCCGATGCTGCTCATCGCTGGACAGGCGACGGCCATGGACGGTTGGGGCCCGACGGCGGAACTTCTGTCCCGCTCTTACCGCGTCATCCGCTTTGATCACCGGGGGATTGGCCTCAGCGGCAAGGGTGAAGCTGATCGCTACACCACGCGCCTGCTCGCACAAGATGCAGTGGCCGTCTTGAACGCAGCCGACGCGGATTCAGCACACGTGTACGGGCATTCGATGGGCGGGCGCATCGGGCAGTGGCTGGCGATCGATGAGCCCCGAAAAGTGCGGACTTTGATCCTCGCGGCTACCAGTGGGGGAAAGTGGCCCGACACCTCGACCATGCCGGACAAGGCTGCCTTGGAAGCACTGGTAAGCGGCGACATGAGCCGTCTTGAACCTCTCTTCTTCGACGCCGCATGGGCCCGGAGCAACCCCGAAGCGACCCACACCTTCTTCAATTCCCGGGCTTCGGCGTGGGCCAAAGCGCGTCACTTCAAGGCCAGCCGCGAACACGATGCCTGGAGTGAGCTTGGCGCCATCCGGTCTCCGACGCTGATACTGCATGGCACCGAGGACAGGCTGACTCCTTTGCTTAACGCCCAGCTTCTCCGCGAGCATATCCCCGGCTCCGTGCTGGTCAGGGTTCCCGGCGCGGGGCACGGGCTGCACCTGGACCATCCGGAAACCGTCGAGTGGATCCGGCAGTTCATTGAACGCAGGAGAGGCTAGCCCGCCCCTCCAATGTGACGGACCAAGGCATCCACAATAGGCAGCTGCCCCTTGACGAGCTTGGTGCGGGCCATGGACTCTTCAAACCACTGGGCGTCGTCGATCTCCGGGAATTCCTTGATGGCGCCGGAGCCTTTGGGCCATTCCATCGGGAAAGTGTTGCTGACAATCTCCTCGGGCTGAAAATCGTTGGCTTCAGCGGTGAAAGCGGTGATGAGCTTTCCTGAGGGCTGACGGAATGTGCCCAGCAAAACGTACTCGGTCGATGGGGGAGGAGTGCCGATTTCTTCGGTGAATTCACGACGCGCGGCAGTCAGCGCGTCTTCGTCGTCGGAGAATTCACCCTTGGGAATTGACCAGGCGTGCTGGTCCTTCCTGGCCCAAAAGGGCCCTCCCATATGGGCTATCCAGAGCTCCAATTGTTCTGTGCTGTTGCGGCGGTAAAGGATGATGCCTGCGCTGTGGATACTGATGGTGCCTCCCGGGCCAAATGCTGCCTGCACTTTCACAAGAACACCTCAAGGCTACGCCGTTGGACCCCGCCGTTATCCAATCGATGTTAATTCCGGGATTTCGGGTGCCAATTTCACTTCCGACAGGACTGCGGCTCCCTGATAATCGAGGAGTTGTACCTTCTTCGGGGGTGGAGGGTATTGCGGCCAGCGGGACCAGCCGCTGGCATTCTGGGCGCATCAGCAGGAGGAAACAGCTATGGCATTTGCAGTGAGGCTCCTTCCACGTGGGGGAAGAAGAATGATGGGGGTGGCCGTTGTTGCTGCGGTTGCCTTGTCGATGTTTGCGGGAACAGGTCCATCGCACGCGGCGGACACAACGCCCATGGCCGATGATCCTGGCCCTGTGGGCAGTTTCGCTTGGAAAGGTTTCAATTGGCAGAAGCGGTTCTGGGGCGGGGCACCCATGTACAACGGCACGTGGGATCCGAACAATGTCAGCAATCCTGACGCGAATGGCTACGTGAAACTGTCCATCAGCAATCCCACGGGATCGGCCCCAGTGGGCGCAGAATTCCAATCCACGCGTGAAGGTTTCGGCTACGGGACGTACAGCACCACGGTGGAAAAGGACGTCAGCGCGCTCCAAAAGGAAGCGGTGTGGGGCTGCCTGTTCACCTATGACCCCAACGCAACGCCCGGGTACACGGAGATCGACCTCTGTGAGGCCTCGGCGTGGGGCGGAGGTGGCGCCTATGGCGAGAGCTGGCCTGTGACGCAGGGACATGGGTACTGGTTCGATGCCAGCCTGCCTCCCGGGCAGGGCAACAACACGGTCAATTTCGACGTCACGAATGCACCGATCCTCACTCATCGAATGGTCTGGGAGCCGGGCAAGATCACCTTTGAGACGTTTGCGGGTGAAGGCTACAACGGGCCACTCCTGAAGAGGACCGTCCTTGAGGGCTCCACCGTTCCCACGCCCGCCAAGGAACAGATCCACTTCAACCTGTGGGTGACCGGCGGTGGCGGTGGAGACCCGGCCCATGTTGCGCCGGAGTCCGTCACTGTCAGGGACTTCTCCTTTATCCCCGCCAACCAGCTCACCGGACCGACTCCCACCATCACCGGCAATGCCGCCGTCGGATCAACGCTCACGGCCGTCCCGGGCGCATGGCCTGCCGGAACCACTTTGGCGTATCAGTGGTTCAAGAACGGCACGGCTATTTCGGGGGCCACAGCTCCCACCCGGGTCCTGGCCGCTTCCGATCAAGGTGCCACCCTGACCGTGCGGGTGACGGGAAGCCTGAGCGGCTATGCCTCGGCGACGAAGGAGTCCGCACCAACGGCGGCAGTGGTGGCGGGAACCTTGGTGGCTCCCACCCCCACTATCAGCGGTAACCTCACAGTGGGTTCAATGTTGACCGCCAACCCGGGAACGTGGACATCCGGGACCTCGCTGGCGTACCAGTGGTACCGCTCCGGCGCCCCCATTGCCGGGGCAACGTCCAAGAACTACAAACTTGTCGCGGCTGACCAAGCGGACACCATGAGTGTGAGGGTCACGGGATCCAAGGCCGGCTACACCACGGTGTCCAAGTTCTCGGCCAGCACGGCGGTGGTTCCCTAGGACGCTGAAGGCAGGCTCTTGTCCGCCCGGACGGGAACGATCCTCTTAATGGCCAGTCCCAAAGCCAGCATGGCAAAGGCGGCCAGGGCGAACCAGAACAAATCGCCCGCCCCGGTCATCGCGAGCGTGCCTGATCCCATTCCGCCAGCGGCTGCTCCGGCAATGGGGTTTACTGGGTTGTTGTACATCGGGGAACTACCAAACTTTCTTACGGTTGAATGCTGCATCCAGGTACGCCTTGGCGTGGACGGCCTGGAGGAAGACGTCGATCACTGTTTCGTACATGGTTGCGGCCAGCAGCATGTACCTCCAGCCCCGGAAGCGCACAGTGATGATGCGTTCCAGGATGAAGATGCCGGTGACTGCAACCCAGAAGGGCTGGAGGTTGAGTCCCATCCCTGAAATGAGTGCAAAAAGGATGGAACCAAAGTAGGCCAGCGTCACTACGACGCCGATCATTGAAAGGAACTGACGGCCCCAGTAGGGCCTGGTCACTTTGGTCCACCCGTATTGCACGCAGTTCTCCACCGCGCCCCGCTTCCACCGGAGCCGTTGTGCCCACAGTTCACGCCACGTGGGCATGACCTCCGTGACCAGCGTGCAGTTGGCCGGAGAGGCTATACGGTAGCCCAGTGTCAGCAGGGCGAAGGAGAGTTCGTTGTCCTCGGTAAGGACGGACGTGTCGTAGATGCCGCCGTTGCCGTTGCCGGGCGGCAGTGTGCCCTGGAGGCGGGCCGCAGCGACGTCGCGAAGTGTCTTGACGCGGAAGAGGGCAGCCGTGCCGGTCACCACCAGGCACTTGCCGTGGAGGCGCTTCACATCGCGGGCGTAGCGGGCGTATTCGTTTCGCTGGAGGTGACCGACGAAGCCGCCTCCGGGGCCGCCGCTGAAGACCCCGCCTACCGCGCCGAGCAGTTCGTCTCTGAGGAGGTTTGCCTTGGCGTTCTCAATGAAGTCCAGAGCCAACTGGGAGTCGGCGTCCTGGACCAGGATCAGGTCTTCGGGGTCGGCGTCGGGAAGCAGCCGGCTGAGGGCGAAGTTCAGTGCCCCCGCTTTCTTGTCCTTGTTCCCGACGGTGCGGATGACCTCTGCCCCCTGAGCCAGCGCGAGCTCTTCGGTGTCATCCGTGCAGTTGTCGGCCACCACGATCACGCGATCAGGCCGGTGGCTCTGGTTGTTCAGGGAGACGAGGGTTTCGGTGATGCCGGCGGATTCGTTGTGGGCCGGAACCAGCACGGTGACTACGCCACCGGCTGCACGGTGGGTTCCCCGTGGCGCCACGGCTGGGTCCGGTGCATCAGTGTGGACTGTGTTGTCGGTGAGCATGGGGACCCCTCCGTTCCTGCGTTGATTGCGTTGTCTCATTTAGAGTTCCAACGCGAACGCAAGAAAGGGGCAGGCAAACCGTCAAGGAAAACTCAAGGTTTGCTCAGGACTTACCGGGAATCGAGTTCGTGGGAGTGGTGCGGGAACGGGGGAAATTTGCGGGTGGTTTCGCTTGCTTCCAGCGAACTCGCGCTTTAAACGCAAGAGGACGACGGCGGGAGGTCCCGGCGTCGTCCTCTTGCGTTTGTTTCGAGCTGCTTAGCGGCTCAGGGCAACCGTGAAGGTTTTCGGTCCGCTGAGGGTCACGGCGATTCCGCAGTTTTCAGCGGCAGCGCGGTGGGAGAGGGACTGGATGGCGGCATCGATGGTGTGGTCGATGGCCGACTTGTCCCAGATTTTCAGCGTGATGGAGTCAGTATGTGTCGTCATTGTCAGTACTTTCACTCAGGCCGTTGACAGCCCCAAGCCTCTTCGCCCGGGGCCGCATCCTCGTCGGTGAGGATTGCTGATTCAGCTTGTATGGGAACGGATTCCCTCATTCATGGTTCATGCTGCCCACCCCGAAAAACAAGCCAAACGGCCCAAGTGTGACCGATTACACGTTCCTCATTACTCCGTGTAACCGGTGGCGGCACTGCGCTCGCGCCACCGCTCAACCTCGGCCCGCATGGCTTCCTCCACGGCGTTGTAGGCGTAAACAGCGTCGGCTCCCAGCAGCAGGAACGCCGGTGTTTCGTCGGCCTCGACGGCACTGATGATCAGTTGCGCGGCCTTGTCCGGATCACCGGGTTGGGTGCCGTGGACGGTGTCGTTCTCCTTGCGGCGCTTGCCCGCGGTTTCGGCGTAGTCGTCGATGGCTTCGGCGGACTGAGTCAGGGACCGTCCTGCGAAGTCGGTCCGGAAACCACCCGGTTCCACGGCCGTCACGGTGATCCCGAGGGGTGCCAGTTCCTTCTGCAGGGAGCCCGAGATGCCTTCCAGTGCAGCCTTCGTAGCCGAGTAGTACCCCGAACCGGGAGGGCAGATCCGCGCCCCGATGGAGGAGATGTTCACGATCGCACCGGAACGGCGGGAACGCATGCCGGGCAGGACGGCCTTGATCATGGCGACGGGACCGAAAACGTTGGTGTCGAACAAGGCCCGGACATCGGCGTCGTCGCCCTCTTCAACAGCAGCGCGGTAACCGTACCCGGCGTTGTTGACCAGGACGTCAACGACGCCAAAGCGTTTCTCCGCCTGCTTCACGGCCGCGTCCACCTGGGACTGGTTGGTGACATCGAGCGCTACGGCGAGTGCCGTCGTCGGGAACTCCGTGGCGAGGTCCTGCAGGGATTCAGTGTTGCGGGCGGTGACGACGGCGTTATCGCCTTTCGCGAGGACCGCTTGGGCCAGTGCGCGGCCAAGTCCCGTGGAGCAGCCAGTGATGAGCCAGGTAGTCATGTGGTTCCTTTCATGGTTGACCTATCCAACTGAACGCTACTCCCCACGGCTGAGGGAGTGCCTGCGTTAACAGGTACTGACAGGGCCACTGTGAAGATCAACCCACATGGACCCACGGCCGCCGGCTCACGTCCGGTTCTGCTTCCCGCAGGACTTCACGGGTGACAGGGGCGATCTCGCCCTCGCCCAGGAACAGGAAACGCAGCAGGTTGGTGATCGGGTTGCCTTCGGTCCAGCGGAAATAGATGTGGGGCATCAGGCCTGTGACATCGCGGATATGGAGCAGCACGGAGGCAATGGTGTTCGCCACCACCGGACCGTGGACCTCCAGGATCCGGTAGCCGTGGCGTTCGATGCCCTTGACGTAGAGCTCTGTCTCGAAATCGGAGGTGTCGTCCAGCACCACTTCCAGGAACATGCCGTGATAGTTGAGGGGGAGGTGGCTGACCTCGATGGCCGAGACCAGCTTCTCCCGGTACGCCTCGGCCGTGAGCCTGCGGGGCTCGTGGGCGATGAGCCGGATGGGACCTGAGTCGTCGTCGAGGATGAATTCGAGGGCGTTGCGGTCCATGTGGACATGCGTGGCGTGCAACTCAAAGGACCTCCGCACCCGGGACAGCAGGGAAATGCCGATGATTCCCGCGATGAACACGGCCGCGATCCGGATGCCTTCCGGGCGCTCCACGATGTTCGCCACCGTGGTGTAGACGAAGACCGTGGCTATGGCACCGAAGGCAATGGTCCGCTTGCGTTGATGACGACGGCGGCTGGACAGCGTCACTGCCACGGCGGCTGAGGTCATGAGCACCAGGACGCCGGTGGCGTACGCACCGCCCTGGGCGTCGACGTCGGCATTGAAGACCACGGTGATGAAGAACCCCACCAGCGTGAAGACGAGAACCAGCGGCCTGACTGCCTTGGCCCAGTCGGGAGCCATGCCGTAACGGGGGAGATAGCGCGGGACGAGGTTGAGCAGGCCGGCCATGGCGGAGGCCCCGGCGAACCACAGGATGGCGATGGTGCTGATGTCGTACACGGTTCCGAAACCGAGGCCCAGGTACTCGTGGGCCAGGTATGCCAAGGCGCGACCGTTTGCCTGGCCGCCCGTTTCGAACTCGCGCTCCGGGATCAGGACCACCGTGGTGAAGCTGGACGTGATGAGGAAGGAACTCATGATCAAGGCGGCTGTGGTCAGCATCCGCCGCGTACCCCGGATGCGGCCTGTGGGCTTGGCCTCGGTGTCTTCCGGATCGCCTTGGACTTGCGGCATCACGGCAACGCCGGTTTCGAAGCCCGAGAGGCCGAGCGCGAGCTTGGGGAAAACTATGCACGCGATCGCTATGGCCATGATCGGGTTGCCGTGCGAGGTCCACAGCAGCTGCCACCAATTCCCCACCGCGGTGGGATGGGTGAGCACTTCCACCACCGTGGTGGCGACGACCACCACGTTCAGCCCGAGGTAGAGGACCACCAGGACAACGGCGACACCGATCGCTTCCTTGAACCCGCGCAGGAACACCGCCGCCAGGAGAGCCAAGAGGAACAAGGTCACCAGCACGTTCTGGCCTTGCAACCAGCCGGGCATGACCGGGTTCTGGATGAGGTGGGCTGTGGCGTCTGCAGCGGACAGGGTCATGGTGATCATGAAGTCCGTGGCTGCGAAGCCCAGGAGCACCAGGACCAGGAGCTTGCCGCCCCAGCGGGGGAGCAGCCGCTCCAGCATGGCAATGGAACCCTCGCCCCGGGGGCTCTCGCCAGCCACCCTCCGGTACACAGGCAGTGCACCGAGCAGGGTCACGGCAACCAGGACGATGGTGGCCAACGGCGAGATCACCCCGGCAGCAAGCGCGGCGATGGCCGGCTGGTAACCCAACGTGGAGAAGTAGTCCACGCCCGTCAGGCACATGACCTGCCACCAGTGGTGCTTCTTTTCATGGGCCGCGCTGACGCCGCCTGGCCCGGGGTGTCGCCCTTTGTTGTCCTGCAGGCCGAACAGGAGCCAGGTCCGGAACGATGTCCAGCCCTTGGGCCCCTGCGCTGACGGGTCTGCCGGGGGCCTGCTTAACGTGGTCATGGGTTTCCTCCCAGCCCTACGCTCATTCAATCTGAGCTGAACATAGCACCGCTAAGGATGCTTGGTACCGGACCGGGAGGATTCTTGATGAGTCCTTAACGCGGCAGGTCCAGCGTGTACACCACCAGCTGCACCTTCGGCGCCGGCCGGGGCTTTTCCCGTTCAGGCCTGCGGACATAGCCCAGGCGCCGGTACAGGCTCTGGGACGGTTCGTTGTCGACGGCGGTGTCCAGGACCACGCGCTTGGCACCTTGGGCCGTGGCGAGCCGTGCGGCCTCATCCATGAGTCGCTGCCCCAGCCCTGTCCTGCGGGTTTCCGGCAGCACCGCGAGCAGCCTGAGCTCAGCTTCGCCTTCTTCCGCCTGCCGGCTCAGGCGCGAACCGTAGGGCAGCAGGCTCGCCGTCCCCACTAGGCGACCTGTCTCCGTGTCTTCAGCCACCAGCAGGACGCCTTCGTCCGCACGGGCCGCCGCGTCGAGCAGCAAGTTCAGGCGCTCGCCGTCGGGCTGATGGGCGCCGGGAAGATGGTGGCCGAAGCCTTCGTACGTCAGCCGACCCACGGCGTCGTACTCTTCGTGGCGGGCCTCGCGGATCACGTAGGTGCCGGTTGCGGCGGTTGCTTGGGTGGTCATCTTTGTCCTTTCGACGACGACGGCGGTCAGCGTGCGCGGGCCGCGGCGGGTTCCGGCCGGGAAGCCAGGCCAAGGTGCGATTTCAGGGTGCTGCCTGTGTACTCGGTACGGGCCAGGCCGCGTTCCTGGAGGATCGGAATGACCCGGGTGGTGAAACGCTCCAGGTCCTGCGGGAGGAGGGAGAACATGAGGTTGAAGCCGTCGGCGGCTCCCTCGGCATGCCATCGTTCCAGGGAATCGGCGACATGTTCGGGGCTGCCGATGAAGTCGTAGTTCCGTTTGTCTCCGGTGAGGATGGAGTAGAGATCCTTGAGGGTCACCTCATGTTCACGTCCCCGGATCTGTTCGCCGGCGGAGCGGAAGTCCGTGCGCGGGTTGGTGATGCCGGGAATGCCCGACTGTTCAACGGTGGCGTCCGGGCCGAGGCCTGTGAAGTCGATATGTCCTGCGAAGTACTCCTGCAGGAAGTCAATCACCTGCTGGTCAGTGATGAGATTGTCCAGTTCGCGGATGCGTTCCAGTGCTTCGTTCCGGCTGTCGGCGACGATGGGGGAGATGGCTTGGTAGACGTAGATCACGTCGGGGTTCCGGCCGAACGTTTCTGCCAGCGCCCGCACCGAATCCCGGTAACGCCGGGCCTGCGGGATATCCGGGTGGCTGGCGAACAGGGCGTTGGCGAAGCGGGCGCCCAAACGTTGTCCCGGGCCGGACGTACCGGCCTGCGCCAGGAGTGGCGAGTGCTGCGGGGATGGGCCGATATTGAGCGGGCCGGCCACTTTGAAGAATTCGCCCTCGTGGTTGAGGCGGCTGAGCTTGTGGCGGTCGAAGAATTGGCCGTGCTCTTTGTTGTACAGGAAAGCGTCAGGGTCCCAGGAATTCCACAAACCCTGCGTGACTTCCACGAATTCCTCGGCACGCTGGTAGCGGAGGCCGTGTTCGAAGTGCTGGTCGGCGCCGTAGTTTCCCGCTGTGCTGTTGGTCAGGTCCCGTGTGGTGACGATGTTCCAGCCCACCCTGCCGCCGCTGATGTGGTCTGCTGTGAGCGCTGCGCGGGCGAAGTTGTACGGCTGGTCGTAGGACGTTGACGAGGTAGCGATCAGGCCGATCCTGTCCGTCACTGCGCCCAGGGCCGTGACCAGGCCGATGGGGTCGAAACGGTTGAGGATGCCCGGGTTTGAAGTCTCGTCAATGGCAAGGGAATCGCCCAGGAAGATCGCGTCGAACTTCGCATCCTCGGCCGTTTTGGCCAGTTCCACCTGATGCGCGAAGTCGATGCTGGCCTGCGGGAATGCCGTTTCGTGGCGCCAGGAAGCCAAGTGGATGCCCGTCCCTACCAAGTAGGCGAAGAAGTGGATCTGCCGGCGTTCGTTGGCGAGGTGCTGGTTCATGGCGTGGTTTCCTGGTGTTCCTGGCATGGCTGAGGGGCGGCTGGCTGTGTGGCGCAGCGGGCCGCCCCTCAGACGATTACTTGGTCTTCTTGATGGCTGCTTCTTCGGCGGTCAGGACTTCCTGCAGCTTGGCAGCGGTCCAGTCGGCCTTGAATTGCAGGTTTCCGTCGTTGAGTTTGGTGACAGAGGCTTCAACTTCGGGCGTGTGGTAGGCGTCCACGATCTTCTTCCAGACGGGATCGTCCTTGCGGTCGGCCTTCACCACGAAACCGTTAATGTAGGGAGCCAGGGACTCGGAGTTCAGGTCTTCCTTGAAGATGATTTTGTCGTCGCCCAAGCCGCCCTTCTGGGCCTGCGTGTTATTGACGACGGCGGCCTCCGTGGTGCCCTTGAGCGCGTTCACTGTCTGGTTGCTGTCGACGGGGACAACCTTGACCTTGCTGGAGGTGATCTCAGCTGGGGTGGACAGCGAGTTGCCGCCATCCTTGAGCTGCAACAGTCCGGCAGTCTGCAGGTTCAGCAGGGCACGGGCCTGGTTGGTGGGGTTGTTCGGGATCGCAATCTCAGCGTCGGCGGGAAGCTCGGCCACGGACTTGTACTTCTCGGAGTAGAGGGCCAGCGGGTACACGGCAGTGGCGCCCACCGGGACGAGTGTGCCGTTGCTGTTGACGTTGAACTGGGAGAGGTACTTCAGGTGCTGGAACAGGTTGATGTCCACTTGGCCTTGCTGGGTGGCGGTGTTGATCTGAGCGCCGTCAGTGAAGTTCTTGACCTCCAGGTCGACGCCCTGGTCCTTGAGCTTGTTCTTCAGGATGGTCCAGTGCTCTTCGGCGCCATCGTCCACCCCGATGACCACCTTGGTGTTTCCGGAATTCGAAGAGCCTCCCGCAGCACCCCCGCACGCGGACAACGACAAGGCGGCAATGAGGCCGACGGCGGCGACTAACAGGCGGTTCTTCATGGTGCTTCTCCGTACAAGGGTATTGATGCGAATGGAAGGTACGGGGTGTTCCCCCTGCCTCACGCTAGGCAGTTGCGTGCACCGGAATCGAGCGGGCCCGCAACACTTCGACGCCTGCCGTCAAGGAAAGAAACCGCAGGTCACAGGGGGTCACCGGGTTCGATCCGGGAGTGGTGTCGCTGTTGGAATGAGGTCCCAAACAACCTCAAGGAGGCTCCGTTGAGCGCCATCGTCTCCCTGCGCGGAGTCAGTAAACAATTCCCGGTCCCCGGAGGCCGGACCGTGAACAAGGGTGCTGCTCCGGTGCGCGCCGTCGACTCCGTCACCCTGGACATTGAAGAAGGAACGGTCGTCGGGATCGTTGGATACTCCGGCGCCGGGAAGTCCACGCTGGTGCGGCTGCTCAACGGACTGGAACGTCCCACCGAGGGGCAAGTGATCGTCAAAGGGCAGGACATCTCTTCTTTGCCGGAAAGCCAGTTGCGGAAAGTCCGGTCCGGGATCGGCATGATCTTCCAGCAGTTCAACCTGCTCAAGTCCCGCACCGTCTTCGGCAACGTGGCCTACCCCTTGAAAGTTGCCGGCTGGCCCAAGGAGAAGATCCGGCCCCGTGTGGAGGAACTCCTGGAATTCGTGGGGATCGCCGACAAGGCAGGCACCTACCCGCGGCGCCTTTCCGGTGGGCAGCAGCAAAGGGTAGGCATTGCCCGTGCGCTGGCCAACGCCCCGGACATTCTCCTCGCCGACGAAGCCACCAGCGCCTTGGACCCCGAAACCACAAGGGATGTACTGCGCCTGCTGCGCCGTATCAACAAGGAACTCGGCACCACCGTGGTGGTCATTACCCACGAAATGAACGTGGTCCGCGAGATTTGCGACACCGTGGTGATGATGGAATCCGGGCGCGTTGTGGAATCCGGGCCCACCTACTCCGTGTTCGCAAACCCCCAGAGCCCCTCCACCCAGCGCTTTGTGTCCACCGCGGTCCACGGAACCCCCGAGCCCGAGACGGTCCAACGGCTCTCGGCCGCTCACCCGGGGTTGCTGGTCTCGGTGGGCATTTCCGAAGCCGCGCCCACTCCCTTGGTCGCTGCCACCTTTGAGCGCCACGGCGTCGGCTCCAGCGTGGTCTTCGGCGGCGTCACCGAAATCCAGAACCGCATCCTGGGCACGCTCACCTATGAACTCACTGGCAGCGACGCATCGATTGACGCGGCGCTCGCCGAACTGGGTGACGTCACCGCCGTCGAACGCCAAATTCCGACGGCGGCACCCACCGAAACTGGCGTACCGAACCTCGCCACTGTTGGAGAGAAAGCATGACCACCGACTGGACCACCCTCCTGCCCGTCCTGGGCGAATCCTTCCAGCAGACCATCTACATGGTGGTCATCACCGTGCTGCTCAGCGGACTGGCCGGGTTGGTGCTCGGTGTGACGCTGTACGCCACGCGGCCCGGGAATCTGTTTGCCAACAAGGCCGTGTTTTCCGTGCTCAACTTCCAGGTGAACATCATCCGGCCCATCCCGTTCATCATCTTCATCACGGCCATCGCTCCTCTGACGCTGATCATCATGGGAACCACCATCGGCACCACTGCGGCGATCCTGCCCATGGCGCTGATGGCCGGCGTCGTGATCGGGCGGGTGGTGGAACAGAACCTGGTGGCGTCCGATCCCGGCGTGGTGGAAGCTGCCCGGGCCATGGGCGACAGCCGCCTGCGCATCCTGTGGGCCGTGGTGATTCCCGAGTCCTTGGCGCCGCTGATCCTCGGCTACACCTTCATGATCATCGCGATCGTGGACATGTCCGCCATGGCCGGGTACATCGGCGGCGGCGGGCTGGGCAACTTCGCCATCATGTACGGCTACCAGCAGTTCAACTGGGAAGTCACGCTGGTCACGGTGCTCATCATCATCGTCATGGTTCAGGCCGCGCAGTTGCTGGGCAACTTCCTGGCCCAGCGAATCCTTCGCCGCTAAGTTTCTTTGGAGATTTTGTAATGCCTATCGAATTCCTCGGCATGGGTGCCGGCAACGACTCCACGGAGACTTCGCCAGCCACAACGGCCTTCTTCGACCCTTCCTACGCTGCGAAGATCGCGCGGATCCACGAGGACAACAATTGGGACCATGTGTTGTTCGCGTACAACTCGACGACCCAGGATCCAGCCGTCCATGCCACGTGGGTTGCGGCCAACACCGAGCGGATTCAGCTGAGGTTGGCGCACCGGCCCAACGTGTCACACCCGACGTTCGCTGCGCGGTCCTTCCTCACCCTGGACCACATAGCGCAGGGGCGCTTGACGGTGCACTTCATCACCGGTGGCAGCCAAGCGGACCAAGCACGGGAAGGTGATTTCCTGGCGAAGGATGCCCGGTATGGGAGGACGCAGGAGTACATGCAGATTGTGCGGCGGGCTTGGTCCGGCGACACCTTCAGCTGGGACAGTGAGCATTACCGCTTTGAGGACTTTGCCTCGGGTTTGGGCCCATTTGCCGGGAAGCGTCCTGGTATCTCCTTTGGCGGGTCATCCGAGGCCGCTTGGTCGGTGGGTGCTGCTGAGGCCGACATTTATGCCCTGTTCGGGGAGCCGTTGGCTGATGCCGCTGGCCAGCAGGAGCAGATCCTCTTGCGGGCCGCAGCTCTGGGGCGTACGTCGCCGCTTCGGTGGCAAATAGCGTTCCGGCCCATCGTTGCCGCGACGGATGAGCTGGCGTGGGAGAAGGCGCGCTCCATTCTTGCTACGTTTGAATCGCGCCGGTCCGCCGGCGAAGTCATCGATCCTGTCCGGCACTATGCCGTGAAGCCGGAAGCTGCAGGAACCCAGCGGCTTTTGGCAGCCGCCGAACGGGGAGACCTGCACGACCGCGCCTTGTGGACGGCCCTCGCCAAAGCTGCGGGAGGCGGAGGAGGAAGCGCGACGGCGTTGGTTGGCTCCTATGACACAGTCACCCAGGCGATCCTCGACTACCACGACCTCGGCTTTGAGATCTTCGGCCTGCGTGGCTACGACTTTGTGCCGGATGCGATCGAGTTCGGCCAGCACGTGATCCCGCAGCTGAAGCAGGAAGTTGCGCACAGGGAACGCGGCTTGAGTGCCGAATCCCGCCGGGCCGCGCACGCCGCCGCCCGCTCCCGCACCCTCTCTCACTAAATCCCCCCTTTTCGCCGACGCTCGCTCACATAACACCGGTTTGATCGGGACGCTCGCTCACGTAACACCGGTTTGTTCCGGACGCTCGCTCACGTTACACCGGTTTGATTGGGACGCTCGTTCACATACGGGGTGGCTCTCCCGGACCCTCGCTCTCTGGATCGATCCTTCCCCCGGCTCACCCGACCCCTTTCTCGACGCGCCCGGCCAGCTGTTGTGAGTGAGGGTTGGGGTCAAGCGGGTGGGTTGTGAGTGAGGGTTGGGGTGAAGGTGCGGGGGTGTGAGTGAGGGTTGGGGGCAAGTGGGTGGGTTGTGAGTGAGGGTTGGGGGCAAGTGGGTGGGATGTGAGAGAGGGTCAGGGGAGGGTGGCGGCGATGCGGCCGTCGACCAGAACCGCGATGATCTCCCCGCCCGTCCCGCCATCAGCACCCGCTTGGGCTGGCACCGGGAGGCCGGCTCCAAGAACGCTGTAGGCGAGTCCCGCAGTATCGGCCGAGGCCGCGTCGTCCACGGCGCTCAACGACTCCAGCGTCACCACCGCCACAACCTCCCGTGGGTGCACGGTTCCAAAGCTTTCGCCGCGGTCCAGGACCAGGAAGGCCGGCTCGCCAGGTGCCAGGCCACGGGCGTAAAGTTCGACGGCGGCCTCCGCCGCGGTCAGTCCGCTCGCCAGGAGCTGGACACCGGAAGGCGCACGGGTGAGCAGCGAACGGACGGTTCCGGACGGCGTCGTGGGTTCCAGAAAGCCCAAAGAGGTGAGCCAGTCGTCGTCGAAATAGGTTGAGAGGTAGTTCCGGCCGGAGTCGGGCAGGACCACCACGATGGTGTGGTTTTCGTCCAGGGTTTCGGCGAGCTGGAGGGCGGCCGCGAGTGCCGTGCCGCCGGTCGCCCCGATCAGCAGGCCTTCCTCACGGGCAGCGCGCCTGGCGGTGAAGATGGCGTCGCGGTCGGTGATGCTGAAGTACTTGTCCACGAGCGCGTTGTCGAACGCTTCGGGCCAAATATCTTCAACGGAAGCCGGGTGGAGCGGATGCCCGGCGCCTTCGGTGTATTTGAGCGAGCCGTTGCCGCCGCCGTAGCGGGAATGCTCGGGATCGGCGGCGATGACCTGCACTGCGCCGTCGCTGGCTTGCTTCAGGAATCGCCCGGTCCCGCTGATGGTCCCACCGGTTCCCACGCTTGCCACAAAGTGCGTGACGCTGCCCGAGGTGTCCGCCCAGATTTCCGGCCCAGTGCCGACAAAGTGTGCATCGGGATTGGCCGGGTTGTCGTACTGAAGCGCGAGCCAAGCTCCCGGCGTCGATGCCGCAAAGGCCGCCGCACGGTTGGCGAGGTGCCCGGGGTCCGAACGTGGCACGAAGTCGGCCACCAGATGGACTTCGGCTCCAAAGGCCTTCAGCAGCCGGATCTTCTCGGCAGCTGTGGCAGCCGGGGCGAAGATCACCGAACGGTAGCCCAACTGCGCGGCCACCAGGCTCAACCCGATGCCGGTGTTGCCGCTGGTACCTTCAACGACCGTCCCTCCGGGCTTCAAAAGCCCGGCTTCCTCGGCCGCCCGGATCATGGATAGCGCGGCCCTGTCCTTCACGCTTCCGCCGATGTTCTGGAACTCCAGCTTGGCGTAGATGCGTGGCCGGACACCCGCTCCAAGCTTCTGGAGACGTAGCAGGGGCGTGCCGCCGATGGCGTCGAGGACTGATTCGTGGACGGTCATGCGGCCAACGCTAGGGGTGCGGGAAACACCCGGCAAAAAGCATTGAGAATCGTGTGCTGATGCGTCGCCCGGACCGCCCGCAACAGTCACGGCAGGTCAACCGGAGTAACCCAAATTCATGCCCCTTAACCGGGTGACTCGCGATGCCTCCGGCCGCGTCAAGCGGGCCTAGAGTCACAATTATGGGTACAAACGCCACTCGTTCCGCCCTATGGCTTTGCCTGGGTGCCGGATTCATCACACTGCTGGATCAGTCGGTGTTCGTGCTCGCTGTCCCGGCGATGTCCGCCTCACTCCATGCCGATTCCGGGGCCGTCCAGTGGATCCTCGCGAGCTACTCGCTGGCATTTGGTGTCGCACTCGTTCCGGCGGGGAGGCTTGGGGACATCGTTGGCAGGCGCACCCTCTTCATCGCGGGCATTGCCGTCTTCGGCGCCTCGAGTTTGCTGGGCGGACTGGCCACGGACCCGTCGTGGGTGATCGCGGCCAGGCTCCTCCAAGGGCTGGGCGCGGGCACGCTGAATCCCCAGGTCCTTGGTTTGCTGCAGGACGTTTACACCGGCCACGACCGCGCCAAAGCGCTGGGCGCCTACGCCGCCGCGGGTGGTTCGGCAGCGGTGTGTGGTCCGCTGATCGGCGGGTTGGTGTTGTCCTTGGGCGACCCGGCCATTGCGTGGCGGATCCTGTTCCTGGCCAACGTTCCTCTCGTCCTGATCCTGGTCCCGCTGGCTTTCGCACTGTTGCCCAGGACCGCCCGCACCAGGGGAGGCAAGTCCTCCATAGATGTCCTCGGCGCGCTTTTGCTGGGCGGTGTGGTGGTGGCCTCGCTCATTCCCACGATTTACGGCGCGGGTGCAGTCGCGGTGATTTCCCTGGCAGTCGGTGCCGCGGCCCTGTTGGCGTTCACCGGCTGGGAAATCCTCTACCACCGCCGCGGCAAGACACCGCTGCTTAGCGCCGCACTCGCCACCTCCAAGGGGTACGCGCTGGGAACGATGGTCGCCCTGTGCCAGTTCGGCGTCGGCGCGGGCATGGCCGCCGTGACTTCCTTCTACTTCCTCTCCGGCACCGGCATGGCACCCCTCGCCGCCGCAGCAATCCTCGCCCCGCAAGCCGCGGGCATGCTCCTGGCATCAAGCTTCAGCTGGCGGTACTTGGCCCGTTACAAACGCGCCGGGATCGTCTTCGCCCTTCTCGCGAGCCTGGCCACCCTGGTAGCCAAGGACGTGTTCGTCCAACGCTTCGACTCCGCCACGGCGGCACTGGCGGTCGCCGTCGTCGGGCTCCTCCAAGGGATCGCGACCGGTCTGGTCGTGGCGCCCAACCAGACCCTGACGCTGGGTCACGCACCGGTCGGAGCTGCCGGCGTCGCGGCCGGTTTCTACCAACTCAGCCAACGCTTCGCCGCCGCGCTCTGTTCAGCTGCCGCGGCGGGCATGTTCCTGCAGGCCCAGGGCGCCGTCACGGGCAGGGCCGCGAAAGAAGCCTTCCACCAGGGCATCCTCCTGTGCTGCATCCTGCTGGGCGTCGCAGTCGTGGCAGGCAGCCTCGATTGGCTCCGCGAGGCACGCACCACAAAGGCGCGCACCACAAAGGCGGCCGACCCCGAAAACGGAAGTGCCGCCGTCGTGCCTTCCGAAGCGGAAAGCACGACGACGGCAACGGAACCGCAGGCGCCGGGCCGGGTTTCCGGAAGTACGACGGCGGGAGGAACCAGCCGCGCGGACGTCACCGAACCCGTGGACGCCTAAACGGATTCAGCCGGCGGTGCGGTAGGTCCGGTGGTGGGGACGCCGGCGTCGCGAAGGGCCGGGAAGCCGCCGTCGACGTGGACGGCGTTGGCGTAGCCAAGGACCTTGAGCTTCTCAGCGACAGGACGCGAGCCGTTGACCGAACCGCAGAACACCACGATCTTCTGGTCGGTGCCGGTGACCTGGGGGAGACGGTGTGCGGATTCGGGTGCGAAGTCCTCTTCCACATGTTCGCGGTTCACCACTACAGCACCGGGGACTGCGCCGGTGCTGGCACGTCCGCCTTCGCTGCGGACATCGATCAGCAGGACGCCGTCGGCAATCAGGGCGGCGGCTTCCTCCGCGGTGATGAGCTGGGTATCTTCCTGGATTTCGGTGGTCATTTGTGCTCCTTATGTTGAATGGGTGATCGGACAGGTTCTAGAGTCCCCACGCTTCGGCGAGCAACTGGTAGGAGTTCTCGCGGTCGGCGGGGTCGTGGGCAATGGTGGTGATGAGCAGTTCCTGGGCTCCGGTGGCACGTTGGAGGGTGCGCAGACTTTCGGTGACCTGCCCGGGGTCGCCGACGAACCGGGTGTCCAGACGGTCCTTGATCAGCTCGGAAGCTTCCGCGTCCACGGTGAACTCAGCGGCGTCGTCCGGGGAGGGGTAGGGGATGGCTCCCTGTCCGCTGCGGATGCCGTGGACCCACTGGGCGTAACCACGGCCGATACGGCGGGCACTGAATTCGTCGGGTGCCACCAAGACGTCTGCCGAAACGATGACATGGGGTTCCTGCAGCGTTTCCGAGGGCTTGAAGTGGGCGCGGTATTCGGCGATCGAGTCCAGCACTGTCGCGGGAGCCACGTGGTAGTTGGCTCCGAATGGCAGGCCCAGCTTCCCCGCAAGCCTGGCACTGGGGCCGGCCGTGGACCCGTGGATCCAGAACTGCGGGGACTGGCCCAGGGCGGGAGTGGCCGTGACGTCCTCGCCGTGCTTGGTGCGGTATTCCCCGGTGAAAAAGCCGATGATGTCCTGGACGTCGTTCTCGAAATTGTCTGTGTCGCCCGGGAACCGGCCCAGGAGTTCGCTTTGCAGGCGGAACTTGCGCGGAAGGACTGCGCCGAAAATTGGGCGGGCGGCGGGGACGACGAGACCGTCCACAACGCGCTCCGCCGATTGGTCCGCGGCGGGAGCGGGCTGGCCCGGCGCCGGTTCGCTCGGGGACTTGGGCGGACCGGAACGGCCAAAACCCAGATCCAAGCGGTCCGGGAACACCGCCGCCAGGGTTCCGATGCTCTCGGCGATCTGCAACGGGCGGTAGTTGCCCAACAGTGTGGCCGCGGTACCTACCCTGATCGTCTTTGTTGCCGATGCCACGAGCCCGGCCAGCACATGCGGCGCTGAACCTGCAACGCCGTCGTTGAGGTGGTGCTCGGCCAGCCAGTAGCGGGAGTAGCCGGCGGCTTCGGCTGCGACGGCCAAGGCAATGGTGCTGCGCAGGGCGTCGCCGGAGCTCTGGTTGGCTGACACCGGGCTGAGGTCAAGGACTGACAAGGGGATCACGGAAGGCTTCGGCATGTCACGACCCTACGGAGCGGAAGGGGCGCACCAAAGCCCGTTCGTCACCCGGCTCAACTGGACTCAACGCGGCTCAACCCGGAGCAATGGAATGTCATACGAGCCTGCAAATCGTGGGAAAAATGACGAACTTGGCAGCCGCTTGACGCGCTGTTTCCCGCGTTGACGCTTCAAGTCAACGCCGTTTGTACATTCCTTGGAGCCGCTCCTAGATTCAATTCCAGGTCAAGAGTCAGCGCGCCAAGGACCGGCTCGCGCTGCGGCAACCCTCAGGCATTAAGTGGCGGGGTGCTCCGGAAACAGACCTGGCCGCGACTGCGGCAAGTGAATGTCAACCCGGCCGCGCTGCGGCCTGTGAAAGAGAGAAACATGCCTTCCAAACCTGATTTCCGTTCGCGTGTTGTTGCCTTGGAGCTCGACGGCGATGGAGCCCACCCGGCTGCGTGGCGAAAGGCCCTCCATGATCCGCAGGCACTGTTGGGGGGCCAGCGGATCCGTGAGACTGTCCAGACAGCAGACATCGCGGGTTTCCATCTGGCAACCTTCAAGGACAGCCGCGTGGTGGATGACGGCACCTCCGGGGTTCCTACCCGTATCGACGCCGTCCAGCGCGCAGCCTTCGCCGCACCGATCACCCGCTCCCTGGGGCTGGTCCCGGAAGTGGGAACGCTCTTCACCGAGCCTTTCCACGTCGCCACGCAGCTCGCCAGCCTGGACTACTCCTCCCAGGGCCGCGCCGGCTGGTTGGTGAATGCGGACAATTTCGTGGCGGAAGCCCGCTCCGTGGGTCGCTCGCCGCTGCCGCCGGAAGAAACAGCAAGCGAGGCGGCGGACGTGGTCCAGGCCAACCGCAGGCTCTGGGACTCATGGGAAGACGACGCCGTCATCCGCGACGTTGCCACAGGCCGTTACCTGGACCGCGACAAACTGCACTACGCCAACTTCGAAGGGCAGCGGTTCTCCGTCAAAGGACCGTCCATCATCCCGCGCCCGCTTCAAGGCCAGCTGGTGGTGTTCGCCCCCGCGGAGCTGATTCCCGCCGTCGAAGCTGACGTTGCCTTGGTCTCCGCGGACTCCGCCGACGAGCTCGCGCAGGCGGCCCAGGCGGCAACGGCCTCAGGGGCGCAGCGAACGTTGGTTGAGCTCGACGTCGTACTGGACGCCCGCGGGCAGAGCGCTGCCGAGAGGCTCGAAGAGCTTGACGCCCATGAAAAGTGGCATGGCGGAGCCCGCTATGTGGGAGATGCCCAGGGGTTGGTGAAACTCCTCACCGCCCTCTTCGCAGCCACGGATGGCGTTCGCCTCAGGCCGGCCGTCCTGGACATCGATCTGCCGGAGTTGGCGTACAAGGTGTTGCCTGGACTGCACGCGTCAGGGCTTGTGACGCCCCCAACGCCGGGCACCACGCTGCGCGAAACCCTCCACCTTCCACGCCCCGTCAACCGCTACGCCGCGGCCTGAAACGCCCGCCGAGAAGCCAGAGAGAGCATCAGATGACCAATCACCACCGCATTGCAGGCAACGGGCAGATCCAGTTCGGGGTCTTCTTCCAGGGCGTCAACCACACCACCGTCTGGAAAGACGAAACCAGTGGCTCGCAGACGGATTTCGAATCCTTCCGCCGCGTGGCCCAGACCGCCGAACGTGGCCTGTTCACCGCGTTTTTCCTCGGCGAGGGCCTCCGCCTCCGCGAACACCTGGGCAAGATCCACGACCTCGACGTCGCTGGCCGCCCCGACGCGCAGACGGCGTTGGCCGCGCTCGCTGCCATCACCACCAACATCGGCCTGGTGGCTACCCAGAACACCACCTACAACGACCCCGCCGACCTTGCCCACCGCCTTGCCAGCCTGGACCTGTTGTCCGGCGGCCGGGCCGCGTGGAACATCGTCACGACGGACAATGCATGGACCGGCGCCAACTTCAGGCGCGGAGGGTTCCTCAAGCACGAGGACCGCTACATCCGGGCCGAAGCGTTCGTCCAGACTGCCAAGGCCATTTGGGATTCCTGGGCTGACGGCGCAATCGCCGGGTCCCGGAATGACCCACGCTGGCTCCGCGAGGACAGCATCACCGCGGTGCAGCGCAAGGACCAAAGCTTCGACGTCGAGATCACCGGACGGCTTCCCCGCTCCAGCCAGCACCACCCGGTGCTGTTCCAGGCCGGTGATTCTCCGGACGGCCGCGACTTCGCGGTCAGGAACGCCGACGTCATCTTCTCGGCCCACCCCGAGTTGGAGGACGCGAAGAAGTTCCGCGAAGACATCGTGGCCAGGACCCTCAAAGCCGGCCGCCCGGCAGACGACGTGAAGATCTTCCCCGGCCAGGAGTTCATCCTTGGCGCCACAGCTGCCGAAGCCGAGGAAAAGCACCAGTGGGTCCGTTCGCAGCAGGTTGGCCCGGAAACCGCGATAGCTTACCTTGAGCAGTTCTGGGGCCGGACCCTCACCGAGTATGACCCGGACGGGCCACTCCCGGACATCGACCCGGTGGTGGACGTCACCAACCCCACGCGCGGCAACGCCTTCCACGGCAAGAGCGCCAAGGAACTCGCCGCCCAATGGCGTGCCGAAGCCGAGGATAAGGGCCTGTCCATCCGGCAGTTCGTGGCTGCCCGCTCCCGCCTGAACGGCCGTGGACTAGTGGGCTCCTACGACGACGTCGCGGACAAGCTCGCCGAATACGCCCACGCAGGAGCCGTGGATGGCTTCAACATCACCCCGTGGATTGTTCCGTCCGGCCTTGACGACATCGTGAACGAGCTTGTCCCCAGGCTCCAGGACCGCGGGGTCTACCGCACCGAATACGAAGGCACCAACCTCCGCGAAAACCTCGGGCTCCGCGAGCCCCTCACCCGTCGCGGATCACTCACCAGCACCCACCACACTGAAAGCGAAAACGTCGCATGAGACTCCCCAAACCTTCCGCAGCCCGCAGCGGAAAGAAGCCCGCCGCCGTCGTCAGCGTCCTGGGAGCCGTTGCGCTCCTGGCCTCCGCCTGCGGTGGAGGGGCCGACGCCGGTGCGCAGCAAAGCGCCGCCGCCTCGCCTGTTGCCGGTGGGAACCTGAATTTCGCCGTCTCCGTGGACCGTGGCTGCATCGACCCGCAGCAGGTAGGCAACAACGATGCGATCGCGATCGCCCGCCAGACCGTGGCCTCGCTGACCGCGCAGGACCCGAAGACCGGCGAAATCGTGCCGTGGCTGGCCGAGAAGTTCGAGAACAACGCGAACGCCACCAGCTTCACCTTCACCCTGCGCACGGGTGCAACCTACGCGGACGGCACGGCGATTGATGCGGCGTCGGTGAAGACCAACTTCGAAGCCATCAAGGCCCTCGGCGCCAAAGCAACCCTCGGCTCCACGTACCTCAGCGACGTCAGCGCCATCACCGTGAAGGACCCGCAAACCGTGGTGGTGGACTTCTCCAAGCCGAACGCACAGTTCCTCCAGGCCACGTCCACGTTCACGCTGGGCCTGTTGTCTCCGGCGTCGGCCAAGCTCTCAGAAGCGGACCGCTGCGCCGGGAAGTTCTCGGGTTCCGGCCCCTTCAACGTCAAGAGCTACACCGTGGACAAGGAAGCCGTCCTGGAACGCCGCTCCGGCTATAACTGGCCGTCCTCCACCAACAGCAACAAGGGTGAGGCCTACCTGGACTCGGTCACGTTCAAGATCATCCCGGAGGCGGGCAACCGTACCGGCAGCCTGCAGTCCGGCCAGATCGATGCCACGGCGGCCATCTCAGCGGCGGACATCCAGTTGTTCAGTGGCAATGGTTTTTGGAACGAAACCCGCGCCAACCCGGGCGTCGTCTACAACCTGTACTCCAACGAGTCCAACCCCAAGCTGAAGGAAACCGCAGTACGACAGGCCATTTCCAAGGCCATCAACCGCGAGGAAATCACCAAGACCCTCCTGACCGAGGCGGACCAGCCGGCCAAGGGCATCCTGTCCCACACCACGCCGTACTTCAAGGACTACAGCTCGCTGCTGGCCCACGATCCGGACGGTGCCAAGAAGCTTCTGGACGACGCCGGGTGGAAGCCGGGTGCCGACGGCATCCGCGAAAAGAACGGCGAGAAGCTCTCCTTCAAGGTCACCTACTGGCAGTCACCCAAGGAAGTCCTGGAGCTTGTCCAGCAGCAGCTCAAAGCCATCGGCGTGGACCTGCAGTTGAAGTTCACCACGATTGCCGATGTCACGGCGGCCCAGGCGGACAAGACCTATGACTTCTCCTACGGCAACCTGACCCGAAGCGATCCGGATGTTCTGCGCACTGTCTTTGCCTCGAATACGGCCCGCGGTGGCAGCAACCTCCGCGAGAAACTTCCCGTCGATGACACCTTGGGCGAGCAGGCGGCGGCCTTGGACAAGGACGCCCGCCAGAAGCTGGTTGACCAGGCCCAGGAAGCACTGATCAAGGACGCACACTCCATCCCGCTGTACGAACTGTCCACCACGATTTCGGCCAGCGAGAAGGTCCACGACCTCAAGTTCGAAGCTTCCAGCCGCCTGGACTTCTACGACGCCTGGCTGAGCAAGTAGGCATCCCATGATCCGCTACATCGGCCGGCGGTTGCTGCAGGGAGCGTTCGTTCTCTGGGCTGCCTACACCGTGTCCTTCCTGATCCTGTACTTGCTGCCCGGCGACGCCGTGAGCATCATGGCCAGCGGCGACGAACAAAACGCCGTTGACCCTGCCCTCGTGGCCAAGCTGCGCAGCGAGTACGGGCTGGACAGGCCCATCCACGAGCAATACTTCATAGCGCTGGTGAAGGCCCTGCAACTGGACTTCGGCGTCTCCATCAAGAACGGAGTACCGGCCACGGCCACCGTCGCCGAGGTCCTGCCGGAAACCATCAAGTTGGCCATCGCAGGATTTGCGCTGGCCGTGGTCCTGGGCAGCGCCTTGGCAGTGGTTGCAGCCTTCAGCCGCAACCGCTGGATCCGCACGGCCTTCTCCTCGCTGCCGCCGCTGGGGATCGCGGTGCCGACGTTCTGGATTGGCCTGCTGCTGCTTCAGTTCTTCTCCTTCCGGTTCCGCTTGTTCCCGGCGATAGGGAACGACGGCGGTGAAAGCCTCGTGTTGCCGGCGTTGACTTTGGCCATACCCACCTCAGCCGTGATCGCCCAGTTGCTCACCCGGAGCCTGCACCAGACTCTCGGGGAGCCGTACATCGAACAGATCCGGGCCAAGGGAGCCAGCGAAGCACTGATCAACTTCGGCCATGCACTGCGGAATGCCGCCATTCCAACCCTGACCATGCTGGGGATCCTGGTGGGAAACCTGCTGGCCGGAGCCGTCGTGAGTGAGACAGTGTTCTCCCGCGCCGGAATCGGCAGGCTGACTGTCACGGCGGTGAACAGCCGGGATATCCCTGTGGTGCAGACACTCGTGGTCCTGGCCGCAGCCATCTTTGTGATCACCAGCTTGATCGTCGACCTGATCTACCCACTTGTGGATCCGCGCATCAACACGGCGCGCGGAGCCAAGGCCTAGGAGGGCCAGCATGTCGCAGCAACTTGATAGCCGGGTGGAGACTGTCCCGGATTCCCCATCCGGCAGTATGCTCCCGCAAGCGGCCGCCCTCCCGGAGGCCCCCACGGAAGCCGACCGCCCGGCGTCGGGCCTGTTCCCGGGGGCTCGGAAGGCCCGGGCTTGGCGATCCTTGGCACGCCGGGCCGCCGCCCGGCCGGGGCTGGTGCTGTCCGTCATTGTCCTGGCCACGGTGATCCTGTGGGCCTTGATCCCGACGGCGTTCACGTCATGGCCGCCGGACGCGGGTGTTCCCTCGTCCCGGCTCAAACCGCCGTCCGCCGAGCACTGGTTCGGGACGGACAGCCTGGGCCGCGACCTGTTCTCCCGCGTGGTGCATGGCTCGGCGACGTCCCTTGCTGCAACTGCCGTGGCTGTTGCGGTGGGACTCGTTGCGGGCTCTGCGTTGGGCCTGCTCGCGGGCTCCCTTCGCGGCTGGGTGGACGATGCGATCATGCGCGTCATGGACGTTCTCCTGGCCATCCCCAGCCTGTTGCTTTCGCTGGCTCTGATCACGGTGCTGGGCTTTGGAACCATCAACATTGCCGTCGCCGTCGGTGTTGCCAGCGTGGCTAACTTTGCCCGCATCATGCGCGCCGAGGCCCTCCGCGTCAGCACCGCCGTCTACGTCGAGGCTGCCCGTTCGGCCGGGGTGCGCTGGCACAGCATCCTGCTCCGGCACATCCTGCCCAATGCGGCCGGCCCGGTCCTGGCGCTGTCCGCGTTGGAGTTCGGCATGGCTGTGCTGTCCATTTCGTCGCTGAGCTTCCTCGGCTTCGGTGCTCCGCCGCCCGCAGCCGAATGGGGTTCGCTCGTGGCCGGAGGCCGCGACTACCTGGTGGCCGCGTGGTGGCTGGTGACCTTGCCCGGCGTGGTGATTGCCGCCGTCGTGCTGTCCACCAACCGCATTTCGCATGCGTTCCAGGACGCTGAAAGGAACCGGAAATGAGTCCGCTGCTGAAGGTCGAGGGGTTACGCGTCGATTACCTGGTCAACGGCGAAGCGAAAACCGCCGTGTCCGGTGTGTCGTTCGAGGTCAATGCGGGCGAGGTTGTGGCGATTGTCGGGGAGTCGGGCTCGGGCAAGACCACCACCGCGCACTCCATCATCAACCTGCTGCCCGGGAACGCGCGCTTTGCGGCCGGCAGCATCACGTTTGACGGGGCCGACCTCACCTCGCTGACCCGCAAGGAATGGCAAGGCGTTCGGGGCAAGGAAATCGGGCTGATTCCGCAGGACCCCACGGCATCGCTCGACCCGCTGCAGAAGGTGGGCGAGCAGGTAGCGGAGGCCCTGACCATTCACCGCCTGCAGCCTCGGAAGGAGGCCCGACGTCGGGCGGTTGAGCTGTTGGGGGAAAGTGGCATCCGTGATGCCGCCACCCGCGCGAAGCAGTATCCGCACCAATTCTCCGGCGGGATGCGGCAGCGTGTGCTGATCGCGACGGCCCTTGCCGCCCAACCAAAACTGGTCATTGCCGACGAACCCACCAGCGCTTTGGACGTCACGGTGCAGCGCCAGATTCTGGACAACATTGCCGCCCTGACCGCCGAACGGGGCACCGCCGTCCTCCTGATCACGCACGACCTCGGTGTCGCCGCAGATCGGGCAGACCGGATCATCGTCATGAAGCAGGGCGCCATTGTGGAGGAGGGGCCGGCCGCCGCGGTCCTGGGCAATCCGCAGCACCCGTATACCGAGCAACTCATTGAAGCGGCGCCCGGCTTGAGCCCGCGACGGTTGCGTTCAGTGGGCGCCTCCGGCTCCCTTTCCGGTTCTGTACCGGGCGGAAGCCCGACGGCGGATGGCCAGGTTTTGGTGCAGGCGGAGGCACTGCGGAAGGTCTTTTCGCTGCCCCGAACCGCCGGTGGTGCGCGTTCTTTGACCGCCGTGGATGACGTTTCCTTGGACATACGCCGTGGCGAAACGCTGGCGTTGGTGGGGGAGTCCGGCTCTGGAAAGAGCACGGTGGCCCGGCTGCTGTTGCGGCTCGAAAAGCCGACCTCCGGTTCGGTAGTGTTCGACGGCGTCGACCTCGCCTCGGTGCGGGGTGAGCGGCTGCGCCAACTGCGGCGGCGGTTCCAAGTGGTGTTCCAGAGCCCCTATGCCTCGGTTGATCCCCGGTTCTCTGTGGAGGACATCATTGCCGAACCGCTCCGGGCTTTCGCTGAGGGGTCTCCGGCAGAGCGGCGTGCCCGGGTGCGTTCCTTGTTGGACGAGGTGCATCTGCCCGCGGGCTATGGTTCCCGGCGCCCGGCTGAGCTTTCCGGCGGACAGCGGCAGCGGGTGGCCATTGCCCGGGCCTTGGCCTTGAAACCGGAACTCGTGGTGCTGGACGAGGCCGTGTCGGCACTGGATGTGTCCGTGCAAGCCCAGATCCTTGCCTTGTTGGTGGAGTTGCAGGCGCAGGAATCGTTGAGCTACCTCTTCATTTCGCACGACCTCGCCGTGGTCCAGCAGATTTCCGACCGAGTAGCGGTGATGCAGTCCGGCAAGCTCGTGGAGATCGGTGACGCCTCGGACGTTCTGGTGAACCCTGTGGAGGAGTACACGAAGGCCCTGATCTCAGCCATCCCCGGCCGCCAAAACCAACCCTCTCTCACATAACCCCGGCTTCCGGCGCACCCTCTCTCACATAACCCCGGCTTCCGGCCGACCCTCTCTCACCTGGTGATAGAGGGTCGACGGGAAAGGGGCGGTATGTGAGAGAGGGTTGGAGTGAGGCCGGGCTTGTCAGTGCTGGCCGAGCGAACCACCCAGAGGCGGCACGGCACCCGGTCCCCGTCGGCCCTCCGGTCCGGTGGCGTCCTCCGACGTGTCTCCTTCGAAGACTCCGGCACCTGATTCGTCCTCGTCCGAGCGCTCGGCCGCACTGCGGGTGTCGCTCTCAGCCGTGCCGTCCGAGTCGCCCTCAAGGTCATCGGCCAAGCCATTGGTCTGGTCGAAGGGGTGGGTGATCGGATCCAGGGTGTCTTCGCTTGCGGTGGTGCGTTCCGTATCCTTCTCGGTCACGGTGTCCTCCTCGCTGGCTCCAAATTCATCAGTAAACTTACAATATCCGCTATTGGAGCCGCGGACCAGAGGCTTGGCGCGGCGACCGCCGTCGAACGTCCATGCGTACCTTCCCGACCCTCTTTGGGGCGGCCTTGCAGCAAAATCAACCCATATTGGGTGCTTATCGCTTCAGGCCGCGGGAAAGTGGGTCGGGAAGGTGCGGGACTTACGACGCCGGGACGGCCGCGCTGCTGCGGGCGTATCGTTAAAAGCCCCGGCCGCCTCTCGAAACGGACCAGTGTCATGGCGCGAATCATCATCATGGGCCCCCCGGGTTCCGGCAAAGGCACTCAGGCAGTCCACATCGCCAAGCATTTCGGCGTCCCGGCCATCTCAACGGGGGACCTGTTCCGCGCCCACGCCCGGGAGAGGACCGGACTCGGTTTGGAAGCGGGCGCCTACATGGACCGCGGGGAGTTCGTGCCGGACCACGTCACCACCAACATGCTCAAACAGCGGCTCGAGGAAGTCGACGCGGCCAATGGCTTCCTGCTGGACGGCTATCCGCGGACGGTGATGCAGATCGGGGCCTTGGACGAGTTGCTGGCCATGAGGGGACAGGCTCTGGGAGTCGTCCTTGCGCTCACTGTGCCGGATGATGAATTGGTGGCCCGTATGCTGCTTCGTGCCAAGGAACAGGGGCGCCGCGACGATACCGAGGATGTGATTCACCGCCGTTTGGAGTTGTATCGGGATGAGACCCAGGCAGTGCTGACGGCTTACGTGCAGCGCGGAATCCTGCTCACTGTCGATGGATCCGGCGAGCCTGAAAACATCACGGCCGCCGCCATTGCCGCCGTCGAAAAAGCATTGGTGCCCTAGCCCGTTGCCGCCGGGAGTTCGCTCCCGAGCACCCGGAGGTAGGCCGCGAAGCCCTCAGGGGCGCGGGCGTAAGTGCGCCCGGACGTCAGGACGCGTGTGGTGTCCGTAGCAACCACGCGGAATCCATGGCTACGAAGACGTTCCACCAGGACACGGTCCTCGTGTGCCCGAAGTTTGGGAAATCCGCCCGCCGCCAGGTACGCGGAGCCCCGGACTCCCAGGTTCGCACCGTAAATGTGCTGGTGGTCCTCGCGGAACGGGTGCAGTTCCAACCAACGCCCCAACAATGATGGGTCGAGGTCGTCCGGGTCAGGTTCCACGGAGCCCAGGATGGCATCGGCTCCATCGTCAGCAAGCTCAACCTGGCGGGTCAGCCAGTTCGCCGGAACTGTGGAGTCGGCGTCGGTATTCGCGAGCCAAACCGCCTGCACCGAACCAGCCTGCAGCTGAGCCGGGTTCAGCTGAGCCGGGTTCAGCTGAGCCGGGTTCAGCGACGCCAATGCTGCGCGGATGCCCAGGCGCCGGCTGGACCCCGTGCTGCGGAGCGCAACGTTCATCGAACTGAACCGGGGATCGCCTGCCACGTAGGCAGCCGTGATGTCCGCCGAGCGGTCAGTGCAGCTGTCCAGGACGACGGTGACGGCGACTTGAATCTCCGGCCGCGCCTGCTGCAGAGCGTCCGCTGCCGTTCCGAGCGCAGCAAGCGCTTGGCCGATGTGCTTGTCCTCGTTGTGGGCGGGCATCACCACAGCCACCTGCCGGATGCCCTGCGCTGCCGGAGTTGTCATGTCGCCGTGTCCGGAGCGACGAGGACCTCCAGGATGAAGTCTTTCTCCCGGTACAGCCCGTGGGTCGGCCACTGAAGAGTGGTCCGGGCCATAGCATGCACCGCCTCCGCGTCGAGCTGCCAGCCGGAGATCGGGTGCCGCCAATGGCACAGAAGCAGCGTGCCTCCGGGCCGGGTGGAGGTCTGGATCCGTTCAAGGAGTTCGTTGAGTTCGTCCGGTGAGAGGTAGTAACCGGTCTCGGACAACACAACGAGATCGAAGGTACCCTCAGGCCACTCATGTGGCACGGTGAGATGGCGGAACCTGGCCGAAGGGTGTCCGGGGAGGCGTTTGCGGGCTTCTTCCAAGGCCGTGCTGCTGGCATCGACGCCGAGGAAAGTCCGGCAGCGTTCCGCGAGCTCCTGGCTCAGTGTGCCGATGGAACAGCCCAGTTCCAAGCCCGATTCATAGGATTCCCCGGGCAAAGCGGCCAGGGTCAGTGCGCGCTTCCGCCGTTCGTACCAGCTGGTGGTGTACCTCCAGGGGTCTGCCTCCCTGGAGTGGACCTCATCGAAAATCCGCTCCGCATCCTTGGCGCTGTTGTTGCCAGCCGTGGAAGGGTGCCACACGAAGGTCTCCCACGACCTGCCGAAGTGCTCCAGGAAGGTGCTTGAAAGCAGGGTCTCATCGCCGGGCTCTGCAGACAGGGGTTCCGTTTGTGAGGCGTGGGCGCTCATGGCGATGGCTTTGGCCTCCTGCTCGGCGGCCGAGAGCGGTACCCGGACCCACTCACGCCACGATCCGTCGTCCGGGCCCGCCCACAGCCAGTACCAGATGGGGTATTCCAGCAAGCCGTGGCCGCCGGTTGTGGCGACCTCCGCAGCCGTCGAGCCAAGGGTGTCGTGGTCGGTGTGTCCGTCCGAACGGTAGGGGGCAATGATGGCCACGTTTTCCGCCGGCCGCCCTGATGATGAAATGACCTCCCGCACCGCGGCCGAGATCCGGTCCGCGTTGGCTGCCAGTTGTCCGTCCGGCAGTTCCAAAAACCGCCAGTCCGCGCTGGGAGCCAGCCCGGACACGGCCGCGTCGAACTCTGTGAGCCTGACAGCGGCAAGCTGCTCCGCCGTCGTCGTGGGCGATTCCGGGTGCGACGCCTCCCCGGCAGTGCAGAGCACGAATCTCACGTCCGCGCCCGCAGCGTGCAGTTTGGCGACCAAGCCGCCCGCGCCGAGGGTTTCATCGTCCGGATGCGCCGCGAGCACTACGAACGTCATGCCCGCGAGTTCGTCATGGTCCAAGGCGAGCTCGGGGAGGGCGGCGACGCCGCTGCGCGCCCAATCGGCCTCGGCGGTGCCGGCATCGGCGTGCGTAAAGGTCACCAACTACGGTCCCCCTTCAGCGTCAAGGCGCCCAGCTGGGCGTCGTCGCGCATGGCATGGTGCTGCCGGATGTACAAGGACAGGTCCGCCATGCGCTTTCCGTAGGCCTCATCGAACGCCAGCGGGCCGGGGCCCAGGTTCTGCGTCACCAAGGTTTGGACGCGCTCGACGGCGGCCGCTACAGTTCCGCGGACACGCAGGGCATCGCTCCAGGGGCTTGGGTTGTCATGGGTGGCGTCGTCGGGATCGGCCTCGGCGTCGGGCTCGACGGCGTACGCCTCGCCGGCGTCGATGCGTTCGGCTGTCTGGGCGAGGTAGCCGATGACTCCGCTGATGGTGCGGTCGATGTCTCCCAAAGCGGCCAACGCAATCTGGTCCGGTTCGCGGCCACTGGCTGCGGCTTTCGTGAGTGCCGTGGCGAAGTCCCTTGCTATTGCGACAGCGCCGCCCAGCCAGCATGCGGCCACTCCCATGCCACCCCATGCGAATCCGGAGCGCTTGAAGTACCAATCATCGCCGCCGACGGGGATGGCCGGAACGTTGTCGAAGTGAACTGTTCCGCTGGGGATTTCCTGCAGGCCGCGGCTTGTCCAGGCAGGGGTCTCTGCCGTCACACCAGGGTTCTTCAGGTTCACAGCGAACGCGGCCCGTGCGCCGTTGTCCGGAAGGTGCGCTGTGATGAGGGCGCCGTCCAAGTACTGGGCCAGCGAGCACCATGGTTTGGAGCCGCTGAGGACAAAGCTGCCGTTTGCGGTCCCCTTGGCTTCGAGTTTCATCCCCGGACCCTCGGCGGCGAAGACTCCCCATGCACCTACGGTGTCGGTTTCGACGCCGGACTGGGACAGGATCGCGAGGGCATCCAAGTGGGGCTCAAGGACCCGCCCCGCGGCCACATCCACCGCCGTTACTGAGGCGAGGAGTTCCCATAGCTTGGCCGTGTTGCCTTCGCCGGGCATGGGAGCTGTTTGCCCAACGTCCTTTGCGATGCTGAGCAACGCCGGAACATCACCCACTGCGGCGTGCACTTGGTGGAGCAACGGCTCCAGGGCTTGGAGCTGTACAGGGACCGAGCTGATGTGTACGGGCTGGGGGTCGGGTGCGCTCATGGACCCAGCCTATTCTAAGGACCCTTAGTTTAGCTGCGGGCGGAAAAGGAACGACGGCGGGAGGTGCCCGCCGTCGTTCGCTTGCTTTTGTCTTCGCTTGCTAGATGATCAGGTTCATGGTGTTCCAGCCGGACCCCACCATGCCGCGGGGGAGCCAGCCTCCTTGGCCGTTGCTGGGGTAGAGCCACAGGGCGCCGCCCGCGTCGCGAGCCAGGAGGTCCACGTTGCCGTCGCCGTTGAAGTCGCCGGGGCCGACGATCGCGGTCATGGCGTTCCAGCCGTAGCCTACTTGGGTTGGCCCATGGAAGCTGCTGTAAGTGTAGAGGTCATATCTGGCTACGGAACCGCTATAGAGGCGTAACGTACCGCCTGCGTCGGTAGCCAGGAGGTCCACGTTGCCGTCGCCGTCGAAGTCGCCTGACCCCACGAGTGCCGTCAATACTTGCCACCCGTTGCTTAGTCGGCTCCGTTCCAGCCAGCCGCCGGCTCCGCTCCCTGGGTATAGCCAGAGGTAGCCGTCGGGATCGCGTGCTACCAAATCCGCGGCACCATCCAGATTGAGGTCCCCGACTGCGGTTACTGCGCTCATCGAAGTCCATCCCTGACCGACTTGGACTCTTTGAAGCCAGCCGCCGCGCCCATTGCCGGGGTAGAGCCAAAGTATGCCGCTGCCGTCCTGCGCCAATAGATCGGCTCTTCCATCACCATTGAAGTCACCGGGGGCCACGATGGATGTCATCACATTCCATCCGACGCCCACGTGGAGCCGGGGGAGCCAGCCGCCGTTGCCCTGACCAGGATATAGCCAGAGATTTCCGTACCCATCGCGGGAAAGGACATCTGGGTTTCTGTCGCCCGTGAAGTCGTGCCTAATGTCGTCGGGTTTGACGGTGATGGTGAAAGGTGGACTCACGGCATCAGGCGCATACGTGTTTGTGACCGCTATACGAAAAGTGAAGATGCCGGCGGAGGTGGGGATCCCTGACAGGTATCCGTCCGGGTTCCAGGACTCCAGAGTAAGTCCTGGGGGGAGCTTGCCATCTGCGACCTTGAACTGCGGTGTCAGCGATCCGGTGGCCGTAAACCTGAATCTGTACATTTCGCCGATCCGGCCGGTTGTCGGCGGAGCGCCGGATGTGATGGTTGGACTCACATTCTTGCCATTGATGACAGCCACGGAGCCACCCAGCACATCAGCGACATAGATCTTGTTGGTGGCTTCGTTGATCGCCAGATCTCGGGGTCCGCCGACTCCTGGTATTTTCCCCTCAGCGCCGGTTATGCCATCGAAGACAGATACGTAGTTTCTTGCGCCACTGCTTGCATACACCTTATTTGTTGCCTCATTGACGGCAATATCTGCAAAATGGTTATATTCACTTAGAGGAAGATACTCAACGGAATTTGTTGCGCCATCGAGGGCTATGATGCTGTTGCCCGGCCAGTTGGTCACGTAGACGCGGTTCGTCTTACGATTCACTGCCATCCCGTGGATGGTCGTAGCCTCCACGGGAACTGTGGTGACCGTATTATTCTTTGCATCTATAGTAACAATTGAGTGCGTGCTGGCTTGGCTGACGTAGACCTTGTTTGTTGAGTCATTAACTACAACTAAGTCACCGCGGGCGCCGATGTCGATGTTGGAAACTTCGTTGGTTACTCCATCAATCACAGCGATTTCTGAATCCAAGAAACCTGTCACATATAGTTTGTTTGTGATCGAGTTCAGTGCCATCTTTGCGTTATCTGGTATGGTCAACGGCACGATCGTAGAGGAGTTGGTGGCACCGTCGATAATCATCACACCGTCTCTGTACGCGATGTAGATTTTGTTTGTTGCTTCATTCACTTCCATGGAACTAGGCGACGTGCCAGATGCGAGTTCAGCGGTGATGTTGGTTGCACCGTCAATAACGCTCACGGAACCAATGCTTAAATGGGCCACATAAATCTTATTTGTTTTCTTGTTGACCGCTAGGTATCGGGGATAGTTGGCGACTGGGATGCTTGTGGTGGCTTTGGTCGTGAGGTCGACCTTCGTTATCGACCCGCCCTTCGGATCAAGTACGTAGGCGCTATTGGAAGCACTGTTGAAAACCATCCCGCCGGTGTTAGGCGCCGTTATTCGCTCTGACACGATGTCTGCCTGGGCTGGCTCGGCTGCGACGCCTACGAGGACCGTCGCCATCGTGATCAAGGCCAGGAATCCGGCAGCAAGACGCCTCCCCGCGCCCCCAGCAAAAGTCATCAATGTACCCTGAGCAGCCAATGCTCAACCCCCCAAAATCCGGTGCGCGACTATCGCGTCAACCAGCGAAGCTTACAGCCAACTATCAGGAAAATGTGATGCGGGACGCATTGTGTCCGTCGGGGGCTCAAAGGCCGACAGCCCCCAACGAGCCCACCCCCCGCAAAAGTTCCCCTTTGTCGCCACATGACACCGCATCTTCACAACTTTTGTCATGCGAGTCACATCTGCTTGTCACTGGGCATGACAGATTCCGTAGCTTGGAAGGGTCAGATCCCGAGCCAGGAGAACCCAATGCCCCAATCCAACGAATCCGCCACCATCCCCGCCGACTCCCACAGCCCGCCGGGACCGGAAACCAGCAAGCCCAGCACTGGAAAGCCCAGCTTCCTCAGCAACCTCGGCGCCGACCTCCCCGCATCGCTGGTGGTCTTCCTCGTAGCCCTCCCGCTGTCCCTGGGTATCGCCGCCGCCTCCGGAGCGCCCATCATGGCTGGCCTCATTGCCGCGGCCGTGGGCGGAATTGTCGCCGGCAGCCTTGGGGGCTCCCCACTTCAGGTGAGCGGCCCCGCCGCGGGGCTGACCGTCGTCGTCGCCGGTCTGGTTGCCGAGTTCGGCTGGCAGGTGACGTGCGCCATCACGGTGGGTGCCGGCGTCGTGCAGTTGCTCATGGGTGTCAGCCGTATCGGCCGTGCCGCGCTGGCAGTGTCGCCGGTGGTGGTCAAGGCCATGCTCGCGGGCATCGGAATCACCATCATTTTGCAGCAACTCCATGTGCTGCTCGGCGGGCAAGCCGCAGGGTCCGCCGTCGAAAACCTCACCGCGCTCCCTGCCGCCGTCACCAACGTCGAGCTGCACTCGGCGCTGTTGGGGCTTGCCGTCGTCGCGATCCTGCTGTCTTGGAAGTTCCTTCCCGCCGCGGTGCGAAAAGTGCCAGGGCCGCTTGCCGCCGTCGTTGCCGTCACGGCGCTGTCCGTTGCAGTGGCGCCGGGCGTGGAGCGGATCAGCTTCAGCGGTTCGATTTTCGACGCCGTCGCCCTCCCCAGCCTGCCCGACGGTAACTGGCGCGCCGCCGCCATGGCCGTCATCACCGTGGCGCTGATTGCCAGCATCGAGTCCCTGCTCTCCGCTGTCGCCGTCGACAAGATGCATGGCGGGATCCGCACCAACCTCAACCGCGAACTCGTCGGCCAAGGCTCGGCGAACATGGTCTCCGGCATGCTCGGTGGCCTGCCAGTGACCGGCGTGATCGTCCGCAGCGCCACCAACGTTGAAGCCGGCGCGAAGAGCCGGACATCCGCCATCCTGCACGGCGTGTGGGTCCTGGTGTTCTCCGCCTTGTTCGCGGGCCTCATCCAGCTGATACCGCTGTCCGTCCTGGCAGGTTTGCTGTTGGTGATCGGCGCGAAGCTCATCAAGGTGGCCGACATCCGCACCAGTCTTCGCACCGGTGATCTGCTGGTCTATGCCGTCACCGTGGTCTGCGTTGTGGTCCTGAATCTGCTGGAGGGGGTCATCATTGGCCTGGCCCTCGCCGCGTTGTGCGTGCTGTGGAGGGTGCTCCGGGCGCAGATCCAGGCGCACGCCCCAGCCGGGACCGGCCTGCCGTGGCGGGTGACCATCGCCGGCTCGTGCAGCTTCTTCGCGCTGCCCCGGCTCAACCGGGTCCTCCACTCCGTTCCCGAAGGCCAGGACGCCGTGGTGGAACTCAACGCCGACTACCTCGACCACGCTTTCCGCGAATCCCTGGTGGCCTGGGAGAAACAGCAGCGGAACAGCGGCGCGACCGTGGTGGTGGAGGAACACGGCACCACCGCCTTCACCGACGCAGAGGACAACACGCCGCAGCGCCAGGAACCGCGCGAATTTCCGCTTCCCCCGCGCACGACGTGGCAGGCGGCGGACGCGGCAGCCCAGAGGAACAACGACGACGGCGACCCCCACCCGCCGCTGCGGTCCATCCTCCTGGGCATCGACAAATACCATCGCCGGCACGCAGACAAGGTCCGGCCGTTGGTACAGGACCTCACCGAGGGACAAAATCCTGACACCTTGTTCGTGGCCTGCGTCGATTCACGCGTGAATCCCAACCTGATCACCAGCAGCGGCCCCGGCGATCTGCTCACGCTGCGGAACATTGGCAACGTAGTGTGCAGCGATGACCACGACGCTTCGATCGACTCAACGCTGGCCTTCGCGGTGAAGGCCTTGTCCGTGGACTCGATCGTCGTTTGTGGCCACTCCAATTGCGGAGCCATGAAAGCTGTGATCGCGGATGCCGAGGGTTCGGATGCTGGATTGGGGCGCGGGTTCGATACCTGGCTTGAGCACGCACGGCCCAGCTATCAGGCGCTCCTTGCCGGACACCCCGTAGCCCGTGCCGCCGAAGTCGAGGGCTTCAGCCGCCTGGATCAGTTGAGCATGGTGAATGTGGCCATCCAGCTGGGTAAGTTGTCCGAGCACCCCGTCACGGGACCCGCATTGGCGTCAGGGCAGGTGCAGGCAACGGGGCTGTTCTACGACATCTGCACGGCCCGCGTGGTCCTGGTAACGCCCGAGGGAATCGAGCAGTTGGACCCGAGCATGGCCGTCCGCTAAGTCAGGCGCGGCCGAGCCCGGCCGGCCCGCGCCGCCGCCACCCACTTTGGGCCGCGAAACTGCCCCGACGCGCCGTACCCACGGCGTGTCGGGGCAGTTTCGTGCCAAAGCAGGTGGTGGCGGCACACGCTTCGCCCAGTGGTTTCAATCACGCCGCCGTGGGTACGGGATTAACCATTGAAAGGTGCGGAATACTGGACGTAGAACCACGAATTCCGGCAGACGAGGGCTGCCGTTCGAGGAGGTGGCCCACACAGTGAATGACGGGAACAACGCTTTCAGGCGGAGGCTCGAACGCGGGGCGGAACTTCGTGCCGTTCGCGGCTGGGGCGGCAACGCGCAGGAAGACGCCGAGCTCGAAGCCGCGGAGGCTGAGGAACGCGAGAAACGCCGGAAGGTCGATGACGCCGCCCGCGTTGAATACCTGATCCGCGATGCCATGAACCAAGGGAAATTCGACAACCTGAAGTACGCGGGCAAACCGATTCCCGGGCTCGGCGAGCACTACGATCCTGACTGGTGGGTCAAGGGCCTCATCCAGCGTGAACGCCTGAGCGGGATCGGCCCTCCAGCCATCCTGCTGCGGATTGAAGACGCCGAACTCGACGAAAAGCTGGACCAGCAATACACCGAAAAACAGGTCCGGGACATCCTGGAAGACTTCAACAAGAGGGTCATCGAAGCCAGGCGTCAGTTGCAGGGCGGCCCTCCGGTGATCACAAAGCTCCGGGACGTGGACTCGGAGGTTGAGCGGTGGCGGCAGCGCAGAGCGGCCTCAGCACCAGCGGAACCGGAACCCGCTCCGGACATCAAACGCACGTGGTGGCAGCGCCTGTGGAACGGCTCCGGCTGATCCAACTGGTTCGCGCACAACAGCAGCCGACGGCGGAACCCGGGTCCCGCCGTCGGCTGCTGTTTAGGTTGTGGTGGCGTCAGGCCAGGCTGTCTTCCTTGGCTTCGACGGACCGGGAAGCGGCAGGCTTCCGCGTGATCAACGCCGACAGGTGTGCCTGCTGCTGGCGGAAGTGGCCGTGCGCGGTGAGCCCGAACTCGTAGGCGGACTCGGCGTGCTGCGTGAGGTCGACTCCGGTGATCTCGTGCTCGTGCGGAACGCGGAAGCCGATGGTCTTGTTGATGATCCGGCCGATCACCAGGGTGCCCAGGCCGGACAGGGCGATCGTGATGATGACAGCCACGGTCTGCGCGATGAGCTGCTGGGGGCCGCCGCCGTAGAAGAGGCCGCCGCCAACCCCGTCAACAGGGAAGGCGATGAAGCCGAGGGAAAGGGTGCCGATGACGCCGGCGCCGAAGTGCACGCCCACCACATCAAGGGAGTCGTCGAAGCCGAACTTGTACTTCAAATCAACGAACACGGCGCAGGCAGCTCCGGCCACAAGGCCCAGGCCAACAGCGGCCAGCGGGGTGATGTTGGCGCAGGAGGGGGTGATGGCCACGAGGCCGGCAACGACGCCGGATGCCGCGCCCAGGGACGTGGGGTGGCCGTGACGGATCTTCTCGACGACGAGCCAGCTGAGCATCGCCGCGGCAGGAGTTACCAGCGTGTTGACCCAGATCAGGCCGGCCTGTTCGGCTGTGGTCGCGGCACCGCCGTTGAAGCCGAACCAGCCGAACCAGAGGATTGCTGCGCCGATCATGATGAACGGGACGTTGTGCGGGCGGTGGTTGGGGTCCTTGGCGAATCCGTGACGCTTTCCCACGATCAATGCGAGGACGAAAGCGGCTGTTCCCGAGCTGACCTCAACTACTGCGCCACCGGCAAAGTCGATCACCTGGCCGAAGACATCGGTGATTGCACCGCCGGCGCTCATCAGGCCGCCGCCCCACACCATGTAGGCCAAGGGGCAGTACACAACGGTGACCCAGATCGGCACGAACAGCGCCCAGGCTCCGAACTTGGCCCGGTCGGCGATGGCACCACTGATGAGTGCGACGGTGATGATGGCGAAGGTCGCAGCGAAGGTTGCCTTGATGAGATCGGGGGTGCCTACGAGGTCCTGCAGGCCGAAGTGCGCGAAGGGATTGCCGAACAGCCCAAGGAAGCCGTCGCCGGTGGTCATCGAGTAGCCCCAAAGGACCCACACGACGCCCACGATGCCGGCCGAGATGAAGCTCATCATGATCATGTTCAGTGCTGCCTTGGCGCGGGTCATGCCGCCGTAGAACAAACCGAGGCCCGGGGTCATGAAGAGCACCATTGCCGCCGACAACATCATCCAGACGTTCTGCGCAGAGATCTCCACCTGCGTTCCCTTCTTATCAAGCCTGTCCGAAACGGGCTGGACGAATCCGGCCCTCGCTAGCCCCCCGATCAATATTCGGTGAGCTATGTTTCCGACTCAGAAGAGCAAAGTTGCAGATAAGTTACAGAAATCTCCGGTTCGTGAAGATCAGGTCACTGGCATGTTTCAAGGATGTTAACGGCGCTTCTCCCGCGGCCCGGCAGGGTAGCCGCCGCGGCGGCTGGCGATGATGATCGCCAGCGCTATCGCCGTCGGAATCGCAGCTGCCAGCGGAACCAGTTGGGCGCCGAAGCTCGTGAGGGCGAATGCGCCGTACACAGCGCCGACGGCGATGCCCAGTTGGATGGTCACCACCGTGAGACCGTTGGCAGCGTCCTTGTGCTCTCCGCCCGCGCGCAGGATCGCCGCCTGGTTGTAGATACCTACGGCACCGAACGCGATTCCCCACAATGTCATCAGGCCAAAAGCGCCCACCCAGGTGCCGCCCACCGCAGGCAGCAGGGCGAAAGCCAGCGTCAAAAGGACGACGGCGGCAATCACCGAACGCCGCGGGTGCGAGTCAGCGGTCATGCCGGCAATCCAGATGCCCACCAGGCTGGCCACTCCCACCACGGAGAGGGACAGGCTGGTAGCGGATTCAGGAAGACCTGATGCGAGCAGGAACGGCGCAACGTAGGTGAAGAGCGTGAAATGGGCCAGTAACAGCAGGGGCCAGGCGATGGCGATGGCGACCACACCCGGCAGTTTCATTGCCGCCCGCAGTGACGGAACATTTCGGCTGCCGTGATCATGGGCTCCGGGAAGAAGCCAGAAAGCAAGCACCGCCAAGAGCACACCTACTCCCGCAAGGACGAGGAAGGATGCCCGCCACGTCATCAGCGATCCCATGAGAGTGCCGATCGGAGCGCCCACGGCGAGTGCGATGCTGTTGCCGCTGAACACAACCGCCATGGCCTTGCCAACGGAGTGGGCCGGAACGATTCGTGCCACGAAGGGCGCCATGCTGGACCACAGCATGCCGTGTGCGATGCCGCCAAGAAGCCTGGCACCGATGGCCCACCCCAAGGCGGGGCTCAATGCCAGCAGGACATTGCTCAGCGCAAAGGCCAGGACGGTCGCTATCAGCAGGGTTTTCCGGGGCAACCTTCCGGCCAGGAAACGCGAGAGGGGCAGGGCAGTGAACACGATAATGGCCGCGTATACCGCCGTCAGTGAACCTACGGCTGATTCCTCCACGCCCAGGTCCCGGCTGATCTGGGGCAGCAACCCGGAGGGCAGGAGTTCCGTTGTTACCGCGGTGAAGCCGGCAGCTGCAAGCACCAACAGGCCACCCCACGGGATCTTGGCCGGCCGGTGGCTTGCTGGCTGGTCCCGGGATGTCGCCTCCTCCGGCCTGGGCGCTTGCTGGGTGTCTGCCGCGGCAGGGTCCTGCGTCAAAGACGTCTCCTTTGGTGTGGGTCGCGTTTCGGGGCGTTAGCGCGAACAATCACAACGCTACGCAACGAAAGCCTGCGGAGGGAGTGTCTGTCAGACCCACCCAGCACTTGGAATCTGCAGGCAACCTCCCGCACACTGGGCCTGTGAAGCCGTTCCTCCTGCTGGCCACCCGCGCCGAAGACGCCGCAGCCGATGATGAATACCAGGCCTACCTGCGCTATTGCGGCTTGGAGGAGCCCCAACTTGTCCGCGTCCGCCTGGAATCCGGCCCCATGCCGCCCGTCGATCTGGCGGACTACTCCGGGGTGATCGTCGGCGGGAGCCCGTACACATCCAGCGACCCTGTGGAGGACAAGAGCCCTGACCAGATTCGTGTCGAAGCTGAGCTCTCGGCCCTGCTGGACCGGATCGTGGCTGAGGACTTCCCTTTCCTGGGTGCCTGCTACGGCGTCGGAACGCTGGGAGTACACCAAGGCGCTCTCATCGACCGGCGCTTCGGTGAACCGGTGGGCGCCACGGAGATCAGGCTGACTGCGGAAGGGGAACGGGATCCCATGCTGCAGGGTGTCCCATTGACCTTCGAGGCGTTCGTCGGGCACAAAGAGGCATGCAGCAAACTCCCGGGCCACGCGGTGTTGTTGGCGAGCTCAGCGGCGTGCCCCGTTCATATGTTTCGGATCAAGAACAACCTCTACGCCACACAGTTCCATCCGGAGCTCGACGCCGATGGCCTCATTACCCGTATCAACATCTACAAGAACGCAGGGTACTTTCCGCCCCACGAAGCCGATGCGCTCATGGCAGCTGCCCGGGAGACGTCCGTAAGGGAACCCATGCGGGTGCTCCGGAACTTCGCGCGGCGGTACGCACGCTAGTTGTGCGGCCTGCTTTGCGTGCTTGGGAGACACCTTGGGGCGCAGAGCAGGCCTCGCAACGCAGGGGCCCCCGGCTTACCGCGCCGCGGGAGGAGAAGTGCTGGGCTGTGGTGCGGGCGGGGGAGCTGGTGCCGGGAACGGCCCGCTCGGGTAGAGTGCCGTGGCTTCCATCATGTAATTGGCCCACTGCGGGCCGGCGATCATGTAGCCGTCCAAGGACTTGTAGAACTTCCCGTTGATGGTGACGTTTTGACCCGCCCGCTGTTGTCCCGCCGTCGTGTCTCCAAAGAACGACGCCGTGGCGAGCGTCGTCGTGTACCCGGCCACCCAGGTGGCACCGTTGTTGTTGGACGTGCCGGTCTTGGCCGCTACCGGAACCCGGCTCTGGACTTTCGGTTCGATGTAGACGCCGGAACCCAGCTTGAGCACGTCCTGCAGGACGGCGTTGACGCCGCGCGCGACGGCCGGCTTGACGGCGTCGCGGCAGTCGGGCGTTTGGGCTTCGTATTCCCGTCCTTGGGCGTCGCTGATCCCCGTGATGGCGATGGGCTCGCAGTAGGTGCCGTCGTTGGCGAAGGTTGCGTAGGCGCTCGCCAGGATGACAGGCGCGACGCCGATGGAGCCCAGGAGGTTGCCGATCTGGTGCATGTTGATCGGTGCATTATCCAAACCGCTGTGAAGGCCAACAGTGTCCACCATGCGCTGGATTCCGCAGAAGTCCAGCTGGGCTGCGGTGGCGAAGGTTGCCGTGTTGATGGAGTTGTAGAGGCCGTAATTGATCGGCATGGGTCGGTAGTAGCCGGGGTCGTTGTTCTGGAGATCGTCATCCGCCCCAAGGTTCTGTGCTTTTTGCGCGGTGCTGTAGCCGCCCAGCACCTTGCCGCAACTGGAACGCCAGGGGAAGCCCACGGGGTAGACCCTCCGGGAGGCATCCACCACAGCAGTGGGGTTCTTGCCTTCGTTGAGCCACTCGGCGTAAATGAACGGCTTCATGGTGGAGCCGGGCTGGAATCCTCCGGCCCCGTTGAGGTCATAGCCGTTCTCATCTTTGGCATCGACGTTGAAGTTCAGTTGGGTATCGAACTTTCCGTCCTGGGGGACGAAGACTGTATTTTGTGCCATTGCGAGGATCTTGCCCGTGCCCGGCTGCACCGTGGTCATCGCAGCGCCCCACTTGTCCGTGTTGTCGCCGGCGGAGGCGTCCACCTGTTGCTGTGCGACTGCCTGCAGCCTGCTGTCCAAGGTGGTGGTGATGGTGAGCCCGCCCCGGTAGAGCAGCCTCTCACGGTCCTGGACAGTATCACCGTAGGCCTCGTCGTTGAGGATGAGGTGCGATACGTAATCACAGAAATAGGTGGCGATCGCAGCTCCGGCGCAGCCTTGCAGGGACGGGGTAATCTGCAATTCCACGGGAGTGGCCACTGCAACCCCATGGTCCACGGCCGTGATCATCTTTTGCTCCAGCATCCGGTCAAGGACAAGGTTCCGCCGTGCCAACGCCGCGGCGGGGTCCACGGTGGGATCGTAGATGCTGGGTCCGTTCACCAACCCGGCCAGCAATGCAGCCTGGGGGAGCGTCAGGTCCGCCGCGGAGGTGCTGAAGAAGTACCGCGACGCGGCTTCGATGCCATAGGCATTCCGGTTGAAGAACACGATGTTCAGGTATCCCTCGAGGATCTGGTCCTTGGTGAATCGCTTCTCCAGCTCCAGGGCAAGCTTGATCTCGCGCAGTTTGTCTCCCACGGTCTTTTCGCCGCTGAGTACTACATCCTCCGGGCGGCCTTGCGAGAGCCGTGATTCATTCAGCACATTGGTCACGTACTGCTGCGTCAGCGTGGAGGCGCCCTGTTTGGTTCCCTTGGTCAAGTTGGACGTCAAGGCACGCATGATTCCGTGTGCATCAACACCGGCGTGCTCGTAAAAGCGGCTGTCTTCGATGGCCACGATCCCTTCGCGGATGAAGGGCGACATATCCTCGAGGGGAACCTTGACCCTGTTCTCTGCGTAGAACGTCGCGATGAGTTGGCCGTCCGCGGTGACCACCTTGCTGGAAAGGGAGGGTGACTCCACATCCAGCTCACTGGGAAGGCTTTCGTAGAACCCTATGGATCCGCCCACTGTCGTGCTGGTGAAGGCAACCACCGGGACCACGAAGCCGGAGATCAACACCCCGCAGAGCAGGCTCACGACGAAAAACGCCAAGACCCGCAGCAGGACCTTGCCCAGACCCAGGGGTCCTTTGCTGTTCCGCGCCATTTTCGTGCCAATCCGTAGGGGATGCCAGGCTGAAAAGTAGCTACAGAATACGTCCGGATCGTCAGCTGTTCCATGGGTCAGGTACCCAATAAAGGTCCCAAAACGGACTCAATCCAGCGGCAGCGTCACCCGCACACTGGTGCCCCGCCCAACGCTGGAGTCGATGTCGACTGTCCCGCCGGCGTCGTGAACTGCAATGGACATCAGCAGCAGCCCGAAACCGTGACGGCGGCCGCTGGGTGCAGCGTGGATCTCGAAGCCGTCGCCATCGTCCGTAATGGTGAGTTGGATCCCGTGGTACACCGCGTTGAGGCGGACGGTCAGTTCAGAGGCGTTCGCGTAGTTCAACGTGTTGCTGAAGGCTTCCTGGGCCACGTGATAGAGCAGGGCCGCCGCGGAGGAAGAGATCTCGATGCCGTGGTGGGGAGTCTGCCAGTGGACGGTGACCCCGGCCCGGCGGAGCGGTGCGGCGAGCCTGTCGATGCATCCTGCGACGCCCAAAGCGTAGAAGTCGACGGGGTTCTGGTCCTGGATGATGCCCCGGACTGCCCTTACTTCTGTTGGAGCTGCTGCCTGTTCCATTGGTTCCCCCACGTCTTTGTGTTCCATACCGGAAATTCGTTGTCGGAAGGCCTCTGGTTTGGTCTTCCGCTTGAATCCAGCGTGGCGCGGCTATATCAAGGAACCTTTTCGATTAGCTCAATTTCGGATCAAGTTTGCGTGGCGGCGGGCAGGGGACTTGAAGGGTTCGCTAGAGCCCTCCTTCTGCTTCCAGGGCAGCTTCTTCTATGCGCTGACGGTGGGCGGCCAGTTCGTCTGCCGTTCGTTCAGGGATGTTGGGGTCATTTGGCCTTTGCCCGGCCTGGCCGTCAATGAGTTCCCGGATAATGTCCGCGTGTCCGGCATGGCGGGCCGTCTCGACACACATGTGGACCAGGATCTGGTGCAGGGTGACGTTCTTCTTTTCCTCGGACCACCACGGGACGACACCGGGGGCATCCAAGGGGAGAGCCTCGATGGTTTCGTCGCTGCGTTTGGCGGAGAAGTGGTGGAGGTCGATGATGTCCTGCATGCTCTCGTTTGCCGGAACCCACATATCGGCATCGGGCTCTGCGTTGTCCTCGTACCAGGGGAGATCGCGACCGTTGGGGCGTCCGAACGTTTCCCCAAAGTAGCCGAGCTCCACGCTGGCCACATGTTTCACCAAGCCCAGCAGATTGGTTCCCGTGGGCGTCATGGGCCGGCGGGCGTCGTATTCGCTGAGGCCCTCGACTTTGCCGAGAAGGTCCTGGCGGCGGGTGCGGAGATAGTTGAGCAACGTTGCTTTGTCATCCATGGGTGCACTCTACCGAAGTGCCTCGTCCGCGGTTCCCGCAGTGTTCCCGCGAACTCGGCCATGCTGCCCGCGAATTCGCTGGAAGATCGCGACTTCGCTGGAACCTTCCCTGCGAAGTCGCAGCGTTCCCGCGATCTCGGCGCGGCGGGTTAGCAGCCGCGCGGACAAACGGCCGACTTCGCCGGAAAACGACGAAATCGCCGGAACGTTCCCTGCGAAAGGGCAGCGTTCCGGCGATCTCGGCGTAAATCAGGTCAGCTTCACCTGGCGGTTCATATCCTTGTACAGCAGGTAGCGGAACTCGCCCGGACCACCGGCGTAGCAAGCCTGCGGGCAGAAGGCGCGCAGCCACATGAAGTCGCCGGCCTCAACCTCGACCCAGTCGTTGTTGAGCAGGTACATGGCCTTGCCCTCCAGGACGTACAGGCCGTGCTCCATGACGTGGGTCTCCGGGAAGGGGATCACGCCGCCGGGCTGGAACGTGACGATGTTGACCTGCATGTCGTGCGCGAGGTCGCTGGAGTCCGTGAAGCGCGTGGTCTTCCAGACGTCATTGGTGTCCGGCATGGACGTGGGCTCAATGTCCTTCTCGTTGGTGACGAAGGACTTCGCCTCGTAGCCCTCGAGCCGCTCGTAGGCCTTGCGGATCCAGTGGTAGGACACGATGTCGTCGGAGACGTTCTCCACGCCCCACTCCGCACCGGCGGCGAGGTAGGCGTAGCCGCCCTCTTCGAGGTGGTGCAGTTCGCCGTCGAGGGTCAGGTTGAGCTGGCCCTTGGTGACGAAAACAACGCCTTCGACGCCCGGCTCGAACTCCGCCTTCGGAGCGCCGCCGCCCGGAGCGATCTCCACGATCAGCTGCGAGAACGTGGTGGCGAAGCCGGAGATCGGACGCGCGATGATCCAGGACCGCGTGTTGGTGAAGCCCGGCAGGTTGCTGGTCACGATGTCCGTGAGGACGCCCTTGGGAATCACGGTGTAGGCCTCTGTGACGATGGCCCGCTCGGTGGTCAGGTGGGTCTGCGGCGGCAAGCCACCGGTGGGGTAGTAATAGTTGCCCATCAAGGTGCTCCTAATCAGTGGGAAGTCGGTTGTGCGAGCCGCGGGTGCGCCAGTGCGGTCAGCTGCGGAAGTTCGACGCCGGCAAGCGCCTTGACCTCGTCGGTCCCCACTGCGCCGCACTGGACGCCGCGGAGGACGAATCCGGCAAGCGCACGGGCGGTGGCGGGCTCGTCCATGACGCCGCCTTCGGTCCGCTCGACGTAGTTGCGCAGGCGCAGCGCCGCGGCGGGCAAGCCTTCGCGGTAGAAAGCGTACGACGCCGAGAAACGGCTGGGGAGCTGGGCGGCGTGGAGATCCCAGCCCTGGTAGTAGCCGTTCTCCAGGGAGCGGCGGACCAGTCGGCCGTGCAGCTTCCAGGCGTCTTCCACTGCGTCACCCACGGGGATGATGTTGGTGGAGCCGTCGGAGAGGCGGATGCCCGTGCCGGCAACGGCGAGCTGCATGACTTCCTTGGCGAAGTCGGCCACGGGGTGTTCCATGGACTGGTATTCCGCGGAGATGCCGAGGGATGCGCTGTAGTCGTAGGTGCCGTAGTGCAGTGCGCTGATGCGGCCGGGGACCACGTGCGGCAGCTGTGCCACGGGAGAGGTTCCGTCGGCGCCGAGGATGAGCTGAGGGGTTTCCACCTGCACCTCGAAGCGGAGCCGGCCGGAGGGGAGTCCGAGGACTTCCTCAAGGCGGGAGACCGCGTAGTCCATGGCCTGGACCTGGGCCACCGTGGTGACCTTGGGCAGGGTGAGGATCAGCCCTGCGGGAAGCTCCCCGGCCTCAGCCAGCGTGGTAACGAACAAGTCCAACGTCCGAAGACCACGGGCCCGGGTGGGGGCCTCGAAGCACTTGAAGCGGATGCCCATGAAGGGCGGAGCCGTACCGGCCGCAACCGCAGCGGCAACGGCCTTGGCGGCAGCAACGACGTCGGCGTCTTCTGCCTCGTCGCCCCGGTCACCGTAGCCGTCTTCGAAGTCCAGACGGAGGTCCTCGATGGGCTCGGAAGCGAGCTTAGCAGCAACCCGGGCCGCGACAGCGGCAGCGAGGTCGGGCTCCTGGCCCAGCAGCTGTCCCAGCTTTTCGAGGCCGCCGTGGGCCTCCGCCGTCGCGAGTGCCTGGGCACCCCAATCAGCCACAAAGGTGGGCGTGAAGCGGTCGGCGGGGACGTAGACGGTATGGATGGGCTGGCGGGAACCGTCGTCGCCCGGGTAGTTGCGGTCAAGCAACTGGTCCGTGGCGGCGAGCTGGTCCTCGATGTGGGCCAGATCGGAAGAGGAGAACGAACCCATCTCAGCCCACCAGCTCATACGCGGGCGTGGTGAGGAAGTCCGTGTACTCGTCGGAGAGGCAGATGTCCTCGATCAGCTTGGACGCGGGCTCGTAGTACTTGGTGAAGTTCTCGTCGCCGAATTCGATGCGCAGGCGCTCGGTCTCTTCGCCGAGGATGCGGGTGACGAGCTCGCGCGTGACCGTGTTGCCCGTGTCCGCGAGGATGGATTTGTTGCGCAGCTGCTGCCACACCTGCGAACGGGAGATTTCCGCCGTCGCGGCGTCTTCCATCAGGTTGTGGATGGCCACCGCGCCGCTGCCGGAGATCCATACGCCGGTATAGGCGACGGCGACGTAGAGGTTCAGGCGCAGGCCGGCTTCGGTGACGGTACCGCCGGCGGAGGCGACGTCGATCAGCTGCTCGGCAGTGACGTTCACCTCGGGGCGCTGCTTGTCGATCTGGTTCGGGCGGTCGCCGAGGACGGAGTCGAACACTTCGCGACACGTGGACACCAGGTCAGGGTGCGCAACCCACGAACCGTCGAAGCCATCGTTTGCTTCGCGGGTCTTGTCGGCACGGACCTTTTCGAAGGCCGCGGCGGTGACGTCCGGCTGCTTGCGATTGGGGATGACGGCGGCCATGCCACCCATGGCGAAGGCTCCGCGCTTGTGGCAGGTCTTGACCAGGAGTTCGGTGTAGGCGCGCATGAACGGGGCTGTCATGGCGACGGTGGCGCGGTCGGGGAGGACGAATTCCTCGCCGGCATCACGGAAGTACTTGATGATGCTGAAGAGGTAGTCCCAACGGCCGGCGTTCAGGCCTGAGGCGTGGTCGCGCAGTTCGTAGAGGATCTCGTCCATCTCGAAGGCGGCGGGGATGGTCTCGATGAGGACCGTGGCGCGGATGCTGCCCTGGGGGATGCCGAGGAAGTCCTGGGCGAAGACGAAGACGTCGTTCCACAGGCGTGCTTCGAGGTGGCTCTCCATCTTGGGCAGGTAGTAGTACGGGCCGTGGCCGTTGAGGAGCAACTGCTTGGCGATGTGGAAGAAGTGCAAACCGAAGTCCACCAGCGCGCCGACAGCCGGTTCGCCGTCGATCAGCAGGTGGCTCTCCTCCATGTGCCAGCCACGCGGGCGGGCCACAACAACGGCCAGGGGAGCGTCCGTGCGGAGGCGGTATTCCTTGCCCTCGGGGGAGGTGTAGCTCAGGGTTCCCTGGGCGGCGTCGCGCAGGTTGAGGATCGCGTCGATGACGTTGGGCCACGTGGGGGTGGACGCGTCTTCGAGGTCGGCGAGCCACACCTTGGCGCCGGAGTTGAGGGCGTTGATGGCCATCTTGGCGGGGGTCGCCGGGCCGGTCATCTCAACGCGGCGGTCCTGCAAAGCTGCCGGTGCCTCGGCAACCTTCCAGTCGCCGTCGCGGATTTCCCGGGTCTCCGGGAGGAAGTCCAAGCGGCTGGTCTCGGCAACCTTCTGGCGCTTGGCCTTGCGGGCCTGGAGCAGTTCGTTGCGGGTGCCTGCGAAGTTCTTGTGGAGTTCCTCGATAAAGGCCAGGGCCTTGGGGGTGAGGATTTCCTCGGCGCGATCGATCGGCCGGGGATCGGTGACTGTTATAGCCATGTGAGCGGATTCCTTTTTCTTGTATGCGCCGGTACTAGAGAGCGCTGGCGGCGTTGGCGTGCGCAGCGTTGGCTACGGCGGTCGCTACATCGGCGGCAACATGCGGATCGAAGACGCTGGGGATAATGTAACTCGCGTTCAGCTCCTCGTCAGCTACCCGGTTGGCGATGGCTTCTGCGGCGGCGACCAGCATGTCCGGCGTAATGTCCGAAGCCCCGGCGTCCAGCAGTCCACGGAAGAACCCCGGGAAGGCCAGCACGTTGTTGATCTGGTTCGGGAAGTCGCTGCGACCCGTGGCAACCACTGCTGCGTGCTTGGAAGCGATCACGGGATCGATTTCCGGCGTCGGGTTGGCCATGGCGAAGACGATCGCGTCCTCGGCCATCGAAGCGACCTGCTCTTCGCCGATCACGTGCGGGGCGCTGACGCCGATGAACACGTCCGCACCCTTGAGGGCGTCGTGGAGGGATCCGGAGAAGCCCTCTTCGTTGGTGTTCGCGGCAATCCAGCTGCGGTGTTCGTCGTCGTACTTCTCGCCCGAGTGGATGGCGCCCGAGCGGCCGGCGGCGATGATGTGCTGCGCGCCCTGGGCCTTGAGGAGCTGGATGATGGCCGAGCCGGCAGCGCCGACGCCCGAAACCACGATCTTGACCTCGGACAGCTTCTTGTCCACGACGCGCAGCGCGTTGACCAGGGCTGCCAGGGTAACGATCGCGGTGCCGTGCTGGTCATCGTGGAAGACCGGGATGTCCAGTTCTTCGCGGAGGCGGTTCTCGATCTCGAAGCAGCGCGGCGCGGCGATGTCCTCGAGGTTGATTCCGCCGTAGACGGGGGCCATTGCCTTGGCGATCTTGATGATCTCTTCGGTGTCCTGCGTGTCCAGGCAGACAGGCCATGCGTCGACGTTGGCGAACTGCTTGAACAGCGCAGCCTTGCCTTCCATGACCGGAAGCGCGGCGGCGGGGCCGATGTTGCCAAGGCCCAGCACGGCCGATCCGTCCGTGAGGACCGCGATGGTGTTGCGCTTAACCGTCAGGTTGCGGGCGGCGGCCGGGTCTTCTGCGATAGCCATGCAGACACGCGCGACGCCGGGAGTGTAGGCACGCGAAAGATCGTCGCGGTTGCGCAGGGCTACTTTGGGGACGACCTCGAGCTTGCCACCGAGGTGCATGAGGAAGGTGCGGTCCGAGACGTGCTGGACGGTGACGCCGTCGAGGGCGTTCAAGGCGTCCTTGACGCGTGCTGCGTGGTCGTCGTCGGTGGTGTTGCAGGTGACGTCGACAACGATGGTCTCGTGGTGGGATTCCGTGACGTCCAGGGCGGTGATTGCGGCACCGGCTGCGCCGACGGCTGCTGCCAGCTCACTGGTAGCGGTGAAGCTCGACGGTGCGGCGACGCGCAGGGTGATCGAGTTTCCGGGGCTCGGATTCGCCATTGAAATTCCTCCTGTAAGGCCCGTTCCCGGGCCGCCGTTCCAAACTGAATGTTTTCGTATTATGGATATTATTATCTACAAAGTGGAAACACAACCCCTTGCTTGGTCATGTTCGGTGTCATCGCGGAGGTGCGCCTCGTGCTGTATCTTGGGTGTTCTAAGCAATTCTTTTCACGATGCGGATAAGAGTTGTCGGAATCTGAGTCATTGGAGACAAGGGAATGGCTGAAAAAGCCTCCGGAGGCGTGCAGTCCGTTGAGCGCGTCTTTGAACTGTTGGAACTGATCACGGACGCGGGCGGCGATGTCACCCTGAGCGAACTTTCGTCGTCCACTGACCTGCCCCTGCCCACTATCCACCGCCTGCTGCGCACGCTGGTTTCGCTGGGTTACATCCGCCAGCTGCCCAACCGCCGCTATGCCCTGGGCCCGAGGCTCATCCGCTTGGGCGAAGGTGCCAGCAAGCAGCTCGGTGCGGTGGCCCGTCCCCAGCTGAAGACCTTGGTGGAGCGGCTCGGCGAGACGTCCAACATGGCCGTCCTCGATTCCGACATGGTCATCTACGTAGCCCAGGTCCCGTCCATGCACTCCATGCGCATGTTCACCGAGGTCGGCCGCCGCGCCCACACGCATGACACCGGCGTGGGCAAAGCCATCCTCGCCCAGTTGGACGACGACCAGGTCAGGGGCATCGTTGCCCGCACCGGCATGCCCACCCCCACGGCCAAGAGCATCGGGGACATCGACTCCCTGCTGGCGGACCTGAAGCTCATCCGCGAACGTGGCTACTCCATTGACGAGGAAGAGCAGGAGCTCGGCGTGCGCTGCTTCGCCATGGCCGTGCCCAACGCTCCGACGCCCACCGCCATCTCCGTCTCCGGCCCCATCACCCGCGTGGACCAGAGCTTCGCGGACCGCGCCGTGCCCATGCTGCGGGAGGCGGCCCTGGCGATCTCCGCGGAGCTCAACCAAAACTAGCACCAGCTCTTTTCCCCGCCGAGTTGGCACTTAATGACAGTGTTTCCCGCAAACATTGTCATTAACTGCCAACTCGGCGGGGTTTTTTGCGCATGTTCTTAAGCCGGCGAAAGACGGCAGTGCCCCCAAGGAAACACTGCCGTCTTGCTTGCTCGCCGCGAGCTACCGAGCTAGTGCTCGGACGCCGAGGTGCTCTTGAGCGGGACCTCGTTGCCGTCGGCGTCGATCAGTTTGCCGTTCTCGAAGCGGTCGCCATGTTCAAGGCACTTGATGTCCTCGGGCGTGACCACCCGCTCCGTGCCCGCAACGAACACCGACTGGTTCTCTGAGTTGCCGGCCTTGAAGTGGTTGAACAGGATGTTCAGGATGATCGCCATGACTGCGGCCGAGCTGATGCCGGAGTGGAAGATCGTGGAGAACCAGGACGGGAACTGGTCGTAGAACTTCGGGGCGGCAATCGGGATCATGCCGAAGCCGATCGAGGCAGCCACGATGATCAGGTTCATGTTGTTCTTGTATTCGACCTTGGCGAGGGTGCGGATACCGCTGGCGGCAACCGTACCGAAAAGTACGACGCCGGCACCGCCCAGGACGGGCGTCGGAACCGCTGCGACAACCCGGCCAAGAATCGGCAGGAGGCCCAGGACAACCAGGATCAAACCGCCGGCGCTGACGACGAAGCGGCTCTTGATGCCCGTAATGGCAACGAGTCCCACGTTCTGGGCGAAGGCGCTCTGGGTGAAGGAGTTGAACAGCGGGGAGATGGCGCTGGAGAGCATGTCTGCGCGGAGACCGTCGCCGATGCGGCGGGAGTCCACCTTGGTGTCAACGATTTCGCCGACTGCGATGATGTCCGCGGAGGTTTCCGTCAGGGTCACCAGGATGACGATCAGCATGGAGATGATCGCAGCGATCTCAAAGGTCGGGGCGCCGAAAGCGAAGGGGGTCGGGAAAGCGACGATGTCGCCCTGGCCAACCTTGGAGAAATCTGCCATGCCGGCGATCAACGCGATGATGGTGCCGATGATCATGGCCAGCAGGATCGAGAGCCTGGAGATGGCGGCGTTGCCGACCTTGCTCAGGAGAAGGACCACGCCCATGGTGGCTGCTGCGAGTCCGATGTTGGCAATGCTGCCGTAGTTGTCAGCCTTGGCGTTGCCGCCCATGGCCCAGTTCGCGGCGACCGGCATCAGTGTCAGGCCGATGGTGGTGATCACCGTGCCGGTAACCACAGGCGGGAAGAACTTGATGATCTTGGAGAACAGAGGAGTGATGGCCAAGCCGATCAGCGACGCCACGATCACTGAACCGAACACCGCCTGGATTCCGCCGCCGCCCTGGACGATTGCCACCATGGTGGAAACGCCGGCGAAGGAAACACCCTGGACCAGCGGGAGCTGGGAGCCGAACCACGGGATGCCGACCGTCTGGAGGATGGTGGCCAGGCCGCCCACAAACAAACAGGCTGCGATCAGGAGGCCGATATCCTGCGAGGACATGCCGGCGGCTGCACCGATGATCAGCGGCGGGGCGATGATTCCGCCGTACATGGTCAGCACGTGCTGGAAACCGTAGGCGAAGGTGCTTCCGATGGAGAGGCGCTTGTCCTCGGGCCGCTCCGGACGGTTCCGCTGTGGCTCGCTGGACGAGGTGGTATTCGCGGGGCGGGACTTCTTCTTGATGTTCATGGCAGACTTTCTGGGTTCATGGCAGACGTCTTCGTCTGGCTAACTGTGTCTGGCTAACAAAATCTTTGGTTGTGGGGTTTTTGGGGTCGGGTTTTGTACAGGTAATGCCTCTAAAGGGGGCGCTCAAGGGCATTACCTGTACAAGAACTCCGAAGGGTGGTGCGGTTTAGCAGAAGCCGGCGATGCCGCTCCAGGCAACGGGTGCAGCCTCGATGTTTTCGCGCTGGACGGTTGCTTCGATGAGGCCGTACGGGCGATCCGCGGCGAAGAAGACCTCGTTGGGGTTGTCCAGGCCGAACGGGCTCAGGTCAACCAGGAAGTGGTGCTTGTTGGGCATGGAGAACTTGATCTCGGCAACTTCGCTGTGTGCTTCCAGGACCTTCTTGCCCATGTCGAACAGCGTCTGCTGCAGTGCGTGGGAGTAGTTCTCGGTGAAGCCTTCGAGCAGGAGTGCCTTGATGTCGTCGTAGCTCTTGTTGAAGTCGGTGCTTGAGACGTCCAGGTTGGTGTTGTAGCGCCAGCGGGCGGATACGTCGGTGGCCAGGATGCGGTCGGTGGTCTCCGGCAGGGTGGTGTATTTGTCGCGCGGGTAGCCGACAAAGCCGGACTGTGTGGTCTTCAGGACGGTCAGGTCCTTGAGGCCGGAGACGACGTGGGTGGTTGCGCCATCACGGACGACGACGGCGGTACGCACCTCTTGTCCGTTGCGGACGAAGCTGTGGTCGTGACCCTCGCCGTGGGCCTGGATGCGGTCCCAGGCGTAGGCCTCGGCTTCCCAGCGGCCGCCGGTAACCCAGTCGAATCCACCGGTGAAGTGGTCTGCGAGGCGCAGGAGGAAGGACTCGGGGGAGCCGATGCCTTCACGGGCGAACGCGTAGACGGTGTTCTTCTGCGTGTCGGTGGCAACGACGTGGCCGTTGTCGCCCTCAAGGTGTGCGGCCTGGAAATCGCCCCGCAGCTGCGAGGTGACGTTCAGGTCTTCGATGTGGTGGCGATCTGTATCCCGAGTGACCTTGACGACGCGGACTTCTGCCTTGCCGTACTGGTTTTCGCCGAGGACGATGTTGTTGCTCATGGTCATATCCCAACTTCTGTGCGGTGGAACCTACGTTCCATCAATGAAATTAAGCGCGTGTTTCCACTGCGTTTCTGGTGGCGCCGACCCAACAAAAAAGAGCCGGCATCCATGGATGCCAGCTCATTACGACCCTGCCTGCTGCTCTCAGGTTACGTGACCTACGCCACGAACTCATTCGAGAGTAGCGCATGATTTCGCTTTGTGTACATGGGCCTCCGGGGATCGTTATGAACTATCCGAATGTGACCGGGGCAACTTCCCGTGGCTGGTTCGGGGGTCTTGACGGCTCGATCGCCGACTGCTTAGACTTTCCACATAACAATAAAAGTTTTCCGAAGAGCGGAAACTGCGCACAAGAATGAGGAGGAACAGATGGACTCGAAGGATACGAACAGCGTCGTGGAATTCCCGGCGCCGGGCCAGGAACTGTACCTGCCCTTTGGTGCGACAGATCCGGACTTCTACATTCCGGCCGACTGCGACCGCAAAGCCGGCGGGTTCTCCCGTTGGCTCCGCGCGCTCCCGGTGTTCGGCCGGCAGCGTCCCTGATCTGCAACAGGGACGCGGACTCTGCGCAACAGAGCCAAGGGCGGGCGACACCTGGGGAGGTGTCGCCCGCTTTGTTGTGCCCGCCCGCCTGCGTGCTCACCCGCATCCCGTCTTCGAAGTCGCGGGAAGAGCGCCAAATCGCCGGAAGCTTCCCTGTGAAATGGACGTGTTCCGGCGATTTCGCGTGCCCGCAGACGCCGGACTGGCCGGAGTTGGCCGGAATGGGCCGACGTCACATTCCGACGGCGTGTGGTCTAGATCACGTAAGCTGGGCTGACGGCCGCCCTCCGGGTTCTTAAATGGGCCGTTGCGGCCCCATTGCGGGCCGCACTTGCTGGCTCGATGGCGCCGGACATTCGTCCGCACGTGTCGTATTGCAGCAGGTCGGGCAAAGACTGACGCTCGTCATCGAGCTGTGCCGGGATGTGGATCCCGGCTGATAAACCCTGCCTTGCAGGAGAAAAAGAGAGCCGGGAGTGGGGATCCGGCAACGCAGCAGCTTCGTTTGCGGCTGCTACCCAAAGGAAATCAATGTCATGAAACCCACTATTTTCACGCTCGGGGCGGTGCTCGCGTTGGCCCTCGCCGGGTGCACGGACCCGGGAACGCCCCCGCCCACCGAAAGCCCTACCGCAACGTCGACGGCGACCGCGGAGCCAACCGCGACCGGCTCGCCGACAGTGGAACCAACCGCGACGGCGACGGCGACGCCAACGGAGGAACCGACGTCGATACCCACCGCGACGGCGACGCCAACGGAGGAACCGACGTCGTCACCCACCGCGACGGCGACGGCGACGCCAACGGAGGAACCGACGTCGACACCCACCGCGACGGCGACGGCGACGCCAACGGAGGAACCGACGTCGACACCCACCGCGACGGCGACGCCGACGGACGAACCGACGTCGACCCCGACGCCCACCGCCACTCCAACCCCCACCGCCACCCCAACGGCCACCGCCACTCCAACCCCCACCCCCGGCAACCTCGATGCCCTGGCCCGGATCCCCTGGGATGGCGGTCCCAGCTACTGGAAGAAGTTCCCGAAAGCTGACGCGGCGGGCTGGGACGATCCAACGTTCCTGCCGATCGTGGTCTGGTACGGCTCGCCGGGAAGCGACGCGCAGCTGAAGTACGACAAAGCGCTCGGGATCAACACCTACGCACAAGGCAACCCTGCAACCCCTTCTGCGGGCATCACGGCCAACGGCATGTACACGTTGTTCTCGCCCGCTGACGCACCCGCGGGCTGGGCCAGCCAAGTGGGGACGCTCCTGGATGATGAGGTGGACGGCCGATTCGACACTGCCTCGGGCCTGGCGCATATGCGTTCGCTGGCGGCGCAGTCTGATCCCGCCACAACGGGCCGCTTCACCTACTCAAACTGGACATCGGGAATCCTCACCTACGACCGGTCCATGCAGTTCAGCGTTGACTACTACAACACGGCCAACGTGAACTCGGTGGATCAGTACTTTTACGCTGTACCGCAGTGCGACTGGGGAGACAACCAGCTCCGGTGGCGTACGCCCGCAGGCCAGAATCCTATCGTGACGGCGAACTGCCGAACGGCGTCGAGCTATGGCAAGATCATCTCGCTGCAGAACGAGGTCAATGCGGCCCGCGGTGTCCAGGCTCCCATCTGGGCCCTTCCGACCGTTGTATCCACGGGCGGATCGACGGGTGGGTACAGGCAGCTCACGCCTGAGCAGACCAAGGCTCAAGTGTGGGCGAGCATCATTCACGAGGCCCGCGGCATCGTCTGGTTCAGCCAGTCGCCCGACCAGCAAAACATCAATGACTGCATCAGTGGGGACGCCTTCGCCGATGCGCGGCTCAAAGGTACCCCGTGCCTCAAGGATCAAGTGGCAGCGGTCGGCGTCGTGAACAACCAGATCAAGGAGCTCGCCCCGGTGATCAACACACAGTCGTATGTGTGGAACTTCGGTCAGGGCATCGACTCGATGTTGAAGGTCAAGGATGGCTCCGCGTATGTCTTTGCCATGGGCAAGGATGGCGCCACCGGGTCCAAGACCTTCACCCTGCCGGCAGGAATCACAGGCACGCAGGTAGACGTGGTGGGCGAGAACCGGAGCATCCCGGTCCAGGCTAGCAAGTTTACTGATTCGTTCGCGAACGAGTACACGCACCACATTTACAAGATCACGATCTAGCCGGGCCGCGTCGACGCTGGAGATCGACGCGACCCACGGCGTGAGACCGCTGGAAAGCTGCGAAAACGCCGGAACGTTCCCTGCGAAGCGGACGCGTTCCGGCGTTTTCGTGCGCGGCCGCAACCTCGTGAAGACTACCCAGCCACCAGCTTCCGGGCAGCCGCAGAGTGCTCCGCGATCAACCCAGCGACGTCCAGATCAGGAATCGCCCCATCCACAACCCGCCACGAACCTCCGACCATCACGCGGTCTGCCCGGTCTGCGCCGCACAGCAACAAAGCAGCAACGGGATCGTGGCTGCCCGAGAAGCGCAGGGAATCGAGCTTGAACAGGGCCAGATCGGCCTGCAAACCCGGTGCCAGCTGACCGATATCAGAACGCCCAAGCACTGCGGCGGATCCCCGCGTCGCCCAGCCAAGTGCACGGGACACAGGAACCGATGCTCCATAGCGCAGCCGCTGCAGGTACAGGGCCTGCCGCGCCTCAAGGATCATGTTGGAGGCATCGTTCGACGCCGAACCATCCACTCCCAGCCCCACCGGCACACCCGCTGCCTCAAGTTCCAGGACCCGCGCGGTCCCGGACGCCAGCCGCATGTTGGAGGTTGGGCAATGCGCGACGGCGGTGCCCGCGGCTCCCAGCCTGGCGATCTCCTCGTCGTTGAAATGGATTCCGTGGCCCAGCCAGGTCCGGGGCCCGAGCCAGCCAACCGATTCCAAATAGTCCACGGTCCGCAGGCCGAACATTGACCGGCAGAAGTCTTCCTCGTCGATGGTTTCGGCAAGATGGGTGTGCAGCCGGACGTCGAAGCGTTCGGCCATGACCGCGGATTCGGCCATGATTTCCTTGGTCACGGAGAATGGCGAGCAAGGAGCCAGCGCGATCTGAACGGAGGCGCCGGGACCGGTCTCGTGATACGTGCGAATCAGCCGTTCGCTGTCCGCAAGAATCGCCTCAGGTGACTGGACCGTGGTCCGGGGCGGCAGCCCGCCGTCGTCCTCTCCCAAGGTCATGGAACCGCGCGTGAGGGTGGCCCGCATCCCCATGGATCGGACGGCGGCAACCTCAATGTCGATTGCGTCTTCCATGCCGTCAGGGAAGAGGTAGTGGTGGTCGGCGGCCGTGGTGCAGCCGGACAGCAGGAGTTCGGCCAGCGCAACCTTCACGGCCAGCTCCAGGCTCTTGGGGGTCAGCCGCGCCCACACCGGATAGAGGTTCTGAAGCCAGGGGAAGAGCGGAACGTCGGCCACCGGTCCCCAGGCGCGCGTGAGCGTTTGGTAGAAGTGGTGATGGGTGTTGATGAGCCCCGGCAGCACCACGTGCGCTGAGGCATCGAACTCGGTGCAGGGAACCGTTGGGCGAGCGCCCGATGGTACGAGTTCCAGAATGGTGCCGGACTCCGAAACCACCAGTCCGTTGCCGGCGTCGAGGTCGTTTGCGGTGAAGATACCCAGTGGGTTTTTGATCCAAAGCATGCACAGGTTCCTTGTCTGGTCGGCATGAATGCGTTCCAGCTCAGTTAGGTCCTGTCTGCTGATCCAGGCACCGGTCGCCAGAGAGGCGCCGGTCCAGAAATCGTAAAAGGCGCGACGGCGGCAGTCAACGCCCGCGGCGCAGGCCGCCGGTCACATTGGCGCACCAAACGGTGGTGAGGCACGCTGAATAAGTAATTTCGCATGACGAAATTAAACTTTCAAAAAACTATGGCGCGGCTCACAAACGTGGTGCTACGCTTTCAACTGCCAAAGGCGGGCACCCGGACCTCGGGAAGCTATCTACCAGGCGCAACTTAACCTTCATCGCACATGCTGAAGCCTGGTAACCAAGCTAACTGGAGCTCTTTTTGCAGCGCCCCCAACAGGTTCACCCGGCTTCCACAGCACTAAGGAAGTCGCAACATGAGTACAACCGTCACGGCCGAGCAATTCCTGGCCACCTCCATTGAGCTGGCAACAGCCAATGTCCTGAACAGTGGTGGCCCTTTCGGCGCCGTCATTGTTACCGCGGACGGACGAGCCTTCGAAGGCGTCAACCGCGTCACCGCCTCGAACGATCCCACAGCACACGCAGAAGTCACGGCCATCCGTAACGCCTGCCGCGAACTGGGAACCTTCGACCTCAGCGGAGCAACCCTCTACACCAGCTGCGAGCCATGCCCCATGTGCCTGGCTTCCGCGCTGTGGGCACGCGTGGACCGCGTGTTCTTTGCCGCAGACCGTCACGACGCCGCATCCGTTGGCTTCGATGACGCCGTCTTCTACGAGTACTTCGAGAACGACAACCGGGACGCGCTGATGCCGGTAGCCAAGCTGGAACTGGGCGACCCCCAGGCTCCGGAGGCCCTCCAGCCGTTCAACACATGGAACACGCTTGATTCCAGGATTGACTACTAGGGCCCGGTGGCTGACATGGAAATCCTGGATACCGCAGACATGCGAAACTCTGCTGAAAAGCAGACAGCAGCTGAAAAGCAGGCTGCGCTCTTCCCCAACGGGGACAACGGCGCAGAGCCCACAGCAGCAAAGCACACGGCAACCGGCCCCGCCAATGGCAACGGCCAGAAGCCCCCACACTTCCTGGACAAGTTCTTCCAGATCACCAAGCGCGGCTCGACTCTGGCCCGGGAATTCCGAGGCGGCCTGGTCACCTTCTTCACCATGGCCTACATTGTCATCCTCAACCCGCTGATCCTGGGCGGCTTCTCCGCGGAAAATGCTCCCACGGACGTGGCAGGCGGTTGGCTCTCGGCAGCACAGGTTGGTGCCGTCACGGGCCTGACCGCCGGCGTCATGACCATCGTCTTCGGCCTGGTCGCAAACCTCCCCTTCGGACTTGCGGCGGGCCTGGGCATCAACTCGTTCCTGGCCGTCGCCGTGATCCAAGAGGTCACCTGGCCCGAAGCCATGGGCCTGGTGGTCATCAACGGCATCCTGATCGTCCTCTTCGGAGCCACGGGCGCCCGGACGGCGATCTTCAAGGCAGTGCCCAAGGAACTCAAGGCCGCCATCACCGTCGGCATCGGCCTGTTCATTGCCTTCATCGGCTTCGTCGACTCCGGCTTCGTCCGTCCCACCAAGGGCGGCCCACCGGTCCAGCTCGGCAACGATGGATCCATCACCTCCATCCCCACCCTTGTTTTCATTGTCGGATTGCTGGTTATGGGTATCCTCGTGGCACGCAAGATCCAGGGCGGCCTGCTCATCGGCATCGTCGCTACAACCGTCCTCGCCGCTGTTGCCGAGGCCGTGTTCCGGATCGGTCCCGGCACCGCGGACAACCCCGGCGGCTGGCACCTCAACACCCCGGTGCTCTCCGGCCAGTTGGTGTCCGTTCCGGACCTGAGCCTGGTGGGCCAGTTCGACCTCTTTGGCTCGTTCGCCCGGATTGGCGGCCTGGCCGCTACGATGTTGGTCTTCACCCTCGTGTTCACCAACTTCTTCGACGCCATGGGCACCATGACCGGCCTGGCGAAGAGCGCCGGCGTGGCCCACAAGGACGGCACGTTCCCCAAGCTGAAGTCCGCGTTCATCGTCGAGGGCATGGGTGCAGTGGTCGGTGGCGCAACCTCGGGCTCGTCCAACACCGTGTACATCGACTCCGCAGCGGGCATCGGTGAAGGCGCCCGCACGGGACTGGCCTCCGTGGTCACCGGCTTGCTGTTCCTGGGCTCGATGTTCTTCACCCCGCTGACCTCCGTGGTTCCGCTCGAAGTGGCAGCGGCAGCGCTGGTGGTGGTGGGTGCGATGATGATGGCCCAGATCCGCGAGATCAAGTTCACCAAGTTCGCGATCGCGCTCCCTGCCTTCCTGACCATCGTCACGATGCCCCTGACCTACTCCATCGCCAACGGCATCGGCGTCGGCTTCATCTCCTTCGCCGTGGTCAACGCGGCGTCCGGTAAAGCCAAGAAGGTCCATCCGCTCATGTGGGCGGTCACGGCGGGCTTCATCATCTACTTTGCCCGCGGCCCGATCAACGCCCTGATGGGGATCTGACCGGAGCCGCAACATCCCGGGCCGGCGGGTCTTTTCCGGCACTCTGATCGGCGGTCCGCCGGACCCACCGCACGAATAGGCGTACGTCGTCGTGGTCCCTTTCACCGGGCACGACGGCGGGCGGCGGCCGGGTGCCGACGCTCCGTCAGGGAACGGGGGCAGGGAGATGAAGCCCTTGCCCCCGTTCCTATGGAATGTCAGTTCCCATGAACTCTTGTCGAATTGGCGCGACTACCCCTCAACACCCACTGCGAATGAGAACATGGGGCAAGATCGCGCACTGCTCCGGCCGGGCCATTCCGGCCGGGACACCTGGAAAAAGGACGTGTTGCCATGCTGGATCTGATGCCCTCACTGGGCGGCTGGCGGCCTGCGGTCTCGGGCCAACGCTTGGCGGTGGCCACGATCGTGGGCAGCGGCGGCTCCGTGCCGCGGCCCCTGGGGACCTCCATGATGGTCTCCGAAAACGGCGATATCCTGGGCAGCTTGTCCGGTGGTTGCGTGGAGGGCGCTGTTGTCGAGGCTGCTTTGGAGGCCATGCGCGACGGCGGTTCGCGCCTTGAGTCCTATGGCTACAGTGCCGAGGACGCGTTCGCCGTCGGACTTACCTGCGGGGGCGAGCTGGAAGTCCACATCCAGCCTTTCGGTGCCGGAGCGCCGGAACTTGCCGTCTTCGCCGGGGAGCGACGCCCCGCAGCCTTGATCCGCCGGCTCGATGCCGGGGGAGGGGTCATGGTGGTCGAGGATCCTGTGCGGTTCCGGGCTATGGAATCCGAGGAACTGGCCGTCCTGGTGGGCGACCATCCCTCCACACTCTTTGCGGCCGCCGCGCAGGTCGAGCCCTTGCTCCAAGGCGGCCGTGCCGGCTTGGTCCGCCTGGCGCCGCCCGAGGGTTGCATCGATGGCTGGGTCACCACGGAAAGGTTGGCGGCCCCGCCCCGGGAGGTGGAAGAGCCGCAACCCATCACGCTGTTTGTGGAAAGCCGGTTGCCGGCAGCCCGCATGCTGATTTTCGGTGCGAACGACTTCGGTGCGGCGTTGCTTCCGGCCGGGCAACTCCTGGGCTACGACGTCACCCTCTGCGATGCACGGCCCGCGTTCGCTTCCCAGGCCCGTTTCGCCGGCGCTGACCAGGTAGTCACCGACTGGCCGCATCGCTATCTCGAGGCCGAAGCCGCCGCCGGTCGGCTCGATTCCCGGGCAGTGGTGTGCGTGCTCACCCACGACCCCAAATTCGACATCCCCTTGCTCAAGGCCGCCCTCCGGCTGAACTTGTCCTACGTCGGGGCCATGGGTTCACGCCGCAGCCACCGGCAACGGGTGGACGCCCTCGTCGAGGCAGGAACTCCCGCCGAATATTTGGAACGGCTGCATTCGCCCATCGGACTGGACCTTGGCGCGGTAACTCCAGCCGAAGTCGCGGTCTCCATCACAGCCGAGATCATCGCCGAGCGGGGCGCCGGCGCAAAGACCACAGGCTTTCCTTCCCTGAAGGACAGCACCGGCCCAATCCACCCAGCACCTCAACACCTCACCCAGGAGGACCCATGGACATGAACACCATCGAGGCCGTGGTCCCCACCACGGACCCGAAACAATGGCGCGACGGCGATGCCTGGCTCGCCGGCGGAACGGTCCTTTTCTCCTATGGGAGCACCGTCCTCAAGCGGCTACTGGACCTTGGAAACGCAGGCTGGCCCGCCATCACCATTACCGACGAAGGCATCGAACTTGCCGCAACCTGCACGGTGGCGGAGCTCTACGCTCTGCCTGACTCTGCAGAAGTGGCCCACCGCGAATGGCCCGGACTGGCCTTGATCCGTCCCAGCTGCGACTCCTTCGTGGCCTCTTTCAAGGTCTGGAACATGTCTACAGTGGGCGGGAACATCTGCACCTCACTTCCTGCAGGACCCATGACCTCGCTGTGCGCCGGTCTCGACGGCGTCGCCACCATCTTCAGCCCCGACGGCAGCAGCCGCACCGTCCCGGTAGCGGACTTCGTGACCGGAGACATGGAGAACGTCCTCGCTCCTGGAGAGTTGCTTCGCAGCATCCACCTTCCTGCCGAGGCACTGTCCGCCCGGGTGGCCTTCCGTCGGCTGTCCCTGAGCAACCTTGGACGCTCCGGTGTGCTCCTGATAGGCCGGCTGGACCCCGTTTTCGGCTTGGTCATCACCGTCACCGCGTCCACCAAACGTCCGGTGCAGCTGAGGTTCGCCGCGGACGAGGTTCCTGACGCCGCGGCGTTGGCTGCCGCCGTCGAGCATTCCATCCCGCAGGAGCTGTACCACGATGACATCCACGGCCTTCCGGCGTGGCGTCGGGACATGACCGTGAAGCTTGCCGAGGAGATCCGGGCGGAGCTGCTGGATGAGTCGATGACCGTGTCCGGCGATTTCTGGCCGCCGCACGCCACCTCGCCCCAGCCGTCCACGCAACCCGAAACTCCAGGCACCCAGAAGGAGGCCTCCCATGGCAATTGAGATCAACGGCGCTGCCTCGCAGGCCACACCCCGACCCGGCCAGTGCCTGCGTACTTTCCTCCGCGAGCAGGGCAACTTCGGCGTCAAGAAGGGCTGCGACGGCGGTGACTGCGGTGCGTGCACCGTGCACGTCGACGGGACGCCGGTCCACAGCTGCATCTACCCGGCCGTTCGCGCCGAGGGCAAAGCCGTCACCACCATCGAAGGCCTCGCGACCGCTGACGGCCTGCATCCAGTGCAGGAGCAGTTCCTGGAGGCCCAAGGTTTCCAGTGCGGGTTCTGCACCGCCGGGATGATGATGACTGCAGCAACGTTCGACGACGAACAGCGCGCCAACCTGCCGCGCAACCTCAAGGGAAACCTGTGCCGGTGCACGGGTTACCGCTCAATTGCCGACGCCGTGTGCGGGCAAGGTGGCGAGCACCAGCATGGCGCGGATCAAGGCGTGGGCCAGCTCGGGGACAACGTCCCCGCCCCCGCCGGCCAGGCCGTGGTCACCGGGACCGCCCGCTACTCACTGGACGTCCCGGCCGAGCAGCTCCCGGGCCTGCTGCACATGAGACTCCTGCGTTCGCCGCACCCACACGCACGCATTGTGTCGATCGACAAGGCACCCGCGTTGGCTGTTCCCGGCGTGGTGGCTGTGTTCACCCACGAGGACGCTCCGCAGCAGCTCTTCTCCACGGCCCAGCACGAGAACTACACGGACGATCCCGACGACACCCGCGTCTTGGACAACGTGGTTCGCTTCATTGGGCAGCGCGTTGCCGCCGTCGTGGCCGAATCCGTGGGCGCAGCAGAAGCAGGTGCCCGGGCGCTGGAAGTCCAGTACGAACTGCTGGAAGCCGTGTTCACTCCCCAAGAGGCCATCCTTCCGGGAGCCCCCGCGATCCACGGCGAGAAGGACGGCGTGTTCTCCCGCATTTCGCGGCCGCTGCAGAACGTCGTGGCAGAGGTTCATGCCGAACTTGGCAGCGTGGAGGACGGATTCGCAGCGTCCGATTTCATCCATGAGCACACGTACCAGACGCAGCGTGTGCAGCACGTGGCCATGGAAACGCATGCCTCCATTGCCTGGGTGGATGAGGAGGGCCGACTGATGGTCCGTTCGTCCACGCAGGTTCCTTTCCTGGTGAAGCGTACGCTGAGCCGCCTGTTCAACCTGGCTCCTGAGACCATCCGGGTAGTTGCCGGACGTGTGGGCGGCGGTTTTGGCGGCAAGCAGGAAGTGCTGACCGAGGACCTGGCGGCGTTGGCTGCCTTGGCCCTTCGCAGGCCGGTGCAGCTGGAGTTCACCCGGACCGAGCAATTCACCGCTACCACAACCCGGCACCCGTTCACCATCCACCTCAAGGCGGGGGCCACCAGGGACGGCTACCTCACTGCCCTGCAACTGAACGTCCTTACGAACACCGGGGCCTACGGAAACCACGCTCCCGGCGTGATGTTCCACGGTTGTGGTGAATCGTTGGCCGTCTACAAGTGCGTGAATAAGAAGGTGGACGCCCACGCCGTGTACACCAACACGGTTCCCGCCGGGGCTTTCCGCGGGTATGGCTTGAGCCAGATGATCTTCGCCATCGAGTCGGCCATTGATGAGCTGGCCACCGGGATCGGCATGGATCCCCTGGAATTCCGGCTCAAGAACATGGTCCGTCCCGGTGACCATATGCTCTCCACGACTCCCGAGCCCGAAGAAGACGTGCACTACGGAAGCTACGGCCTGGACCAGTGCGTGGCGTTGGTGCGGGATGCTTTGGACCGTGGCAAGGAACGCTACCGTGCCGCAGGACTGGAGGACCTCGGCCCGGAGTGGGTGGTGGGGGAGGGCTCAGCCCTGTCCATGATCGACACCGTCCCGCCCCGCGGCCACTTCGCCCACACTCGGGTGAGCCTGGAAGCGGACGGAAGGTTCGCCGTCGACGTCGGTACTGCGGAATTCGGGAACGGCACCACAACCGTGCACGCGCAGCTGGCTGCCACCGCGCTGGGGACCACTGCCTACAAGATCCTTGTGCGGCAATCGGACACCGACCTGGTGGAGCACGATACCGGCGCGTTCGGTTCGGCCGGGACCGTGGTTGCGGGCAAGGCGACGCTCGGTGCGGCGCTGGAGCTGGCTACCCGCATCCAAACCGTCGCCGCTTCGCTGACCGGCGTTCCTCTGACGGAATGCCGTCTGGTGGACGGGGCGGTTGAGTGCGGGGACCGTTCGGTGCCGCTGAGGGAAATCGCCGACGCCGCCAGGCTCCAAGGCGTCCGGCTCGCCACCGATGGCAACTGGGGAGGAACACCCCGCTCGGTCGCGTTCAACGTGCATGGTTTCCGGGTGGCCGTTAACAAGGGCACGGGCGAGCTGCGGATCCTGCAGAGCGTGCAGGCGGCCGACGCCGGGGTGGTGGTGAACCCGCGGCAATGCCGGGGCCAGATCGAGGGCGGCATTGCACAGGCCCTTGGCGCCACACTCTATGAGGAAGTGAAGGTGGACGACGCCGGCCGGGTCACAACGGACATCCTGCGGCAGTACCACATCCCGTCGTTCGCCGACGTGCCCCGGAGCGAGGTGTATTTTGCCAAGACCAACGATTCCACTGGTCCGCTGGGCGCCAAGTCCATGAGTGAGAGCCCCTTCAACCCGGTCGCTCCCGCGCTGGCCAACGCGATCCGCAACGCCACGGGGATCCGCTTCGGCGAGCTCCCCATCGCGAGGGACAAGATCTACCTGGCCCTCCGCGACCACACCCTGATCCCCAACTGAACCAACTAGGGGACAGCAAACGTCGCAATGGACGCCCGTAGCGACGTTTGCTGTCCCCTACTTGGGTTGAAGGGGGAGTTCCATGAACACGCTGTTTGGGTCCAGGGCGTAGTCGGCAAAAGGAGCGCACTCCGTGAAGCCGTGCCGGGCGTACAAACGCCGCGCCGGGGCGAAGTAGTGTTCGGTACCCGTCTCCAAGGCCAACCGTGAAAGACCCCGGTTCCTGGCTTCAGCCACAATGTGCTCCAACAAGAGTGTTGCCACACCTCGCCCGCGTGCCTCTGCGGCAGTGCGCATCGATTTCAGCTCCGCCTCGCCCGGCACGCCAAGCACCTTCAACGCACCGCAGCCCAGCAGGATGCCGTTCTCCCGGGCCGTCCAGAACGTGATCGACTCATGGGACAACGCCGAGTGGTCCAAGGCATGCACGCTCTCCGCGGGCGATGTCGCGAACATGTCAGCCAAATGCTCGCTGAGGAGGGCGTGGACGTCAGGGCGTGCGGGATCATCGGTCTCAATGCGGATCATGAACCCGAATTTACCGGCTTCACATTTCCAGCAAGTGAAGCTGGTCTTTGGTATCCAGGTCCTCGCCCGAGCACAGATCGCTGCAGTCCACCAGATCCACCAACCCCGGATGCGCCTTGAGGAACGAGCGCGCGCCGGTATCGCCATGGGCTGCTGCCGCCGCTTGGGAGCGGAGTTCGACGTCGAAAATCACCGGGTGCCTCCGCTTCAGGCGGCCCGACTCATCTGGATACGCGGCTGCGGTGACCCGTCCCGGACGGTGGCTGCCCAGCAGCCTGCTCACCGCCGTCGGGGTTAATCCGGGCTGGTCCACCAAAGCGACCATGATGCTGTTTCCCGCGGCTGCGGCGTCGATGCCCGCGCGGAAGGATCCTGCCATGCCCTTGGCCCAGTCCGGGTTTTCCACCACCTTGTAGGCGCCCAGGTCCGTGCTGCTGCGGATACGGTCGGCCTCGGCACCGAGCACCACCACGACTTCGCTGCAGCCGCCGTCGAACAGGGTATCGGCCAGGACTTCCACCAGCGTCCGGGCGCGGTACGGCAACAACGCCTTGGGCCCGCGGCCCAATCGTGTGCCGGCGCCCGCGGCGAGCAGGACGCCCGTGGTGGGCGCCGTGCCGGTCTGAGTCATATCCTCACCATACGCGCGGGGGTCCATCGGGTCTCTAGCTCCATGCTGGCTTTCCATTTGATCTACCTATATCGGTTTCAAACTACTGCTGAGTAGGGGTTTTGGGCCTGTGAAATGGCCGTTATGGTCGTTGAGGAGTTATGAAGTCAGCTCGAGAACGCAACGACGCGTGAAAGAACAGGGGACATGGCGGGCACTTTCGAAATCCTCAAGTCAGGGAGCAATTCATTCCGTTTCCGGCTCACAGCAGACGACGGCACGGTGGTGGCAATGTCGCCGCAGTTTCCGAACCTGAAGGCAGTGGTGGCCGGCATCAACGCAGTCCGTGAAAACGCGGCGACTGGCTTCGTGGTCGATCGGCGGAACCTGGGCACCTGATGCTCCGCCTGCGCAACGAGAAGTGGCGGCAGTGTTCATGAAGAACACTGCCGCCACTGCTGTTAAGGGGACTTAGGCGTCTCCGCCTGCGCCTCCCGTGGTGCCGGCGTTCACGTCCAGCAACTTGTAGCGGTCAATGGCGTACGACGGCGCGCCCTCCTCGACCTCGCCCCTCGCCGCCAGCATCTGAAGGGTTTTGGTGACGATGGAGTGGGTGTCGTTTTTGAAGTAGCGGCGGGCGGCTTGGCGGGTGTCGGAGAAGCCGAA
>NZ_SZVS01000006.1 GCF_007670255.1 Paenarthrobacter nicotinovorans
CGGGCCTGGATCAAGAACAAATCCTGCAAACCCGCAACACTTCCTCAGGAAACCCTCAAGAAAACCGCAGCACCATCGGTGGGGGCCGTGCCGATATACGTTGATTCAATGTGAATCACAGCTGTAGAGTGAGTACGTCGAAAGGGGAACAGCCGTGATCGTGATGGACAATGATCTTGCAGCTCTGCATCGTGGTGCCCTGCAGCGTCAGGCCCGCCAGCGGGTGGACCTGCTTGATGAACTGCGCGCAGTTCACAACGCCTCCTCGCGCGGCATGAACCAGCGCGAGATCGCCGAAGTTCTGGTGACCAGCCAGGCAAAGGTGCACCGGATGCTGAAAGCCATCGAGCGACGTCCGGACGTTCTTTCGGCAGGAGCGCCTGAGGAAATCATCCTTCGGGCGTTTGCGTACGACACCCCCAGGTTGGAGTTGCTCGAACGGTTGAAGTCCCTGAGCTACACGGACGGCGAGGACGCCCCGTACCCGCATGAAGGTCGTATCCCGGGCACATGGGACCAAGTGGTGGGAGCGTTCGCGCAGGACCTCCTGACCGAGCGGGAGTTCAATGAGGTCAGGGCGGCTGTTGGCCGCTGAACGGGGTGCCGTTCACGCGGCACTGACTGAGTTGTACGCCCCGGGCAATGAACTGGAGCGGGCTCCGGATGTTCTGCTGGCCTACTTTGACGACGCCGCCGTGGTTCGGCTGGCGAAGGCCTTCATGGCGCGGCAGCAGGACGTCATGACGGCCGGACGCGCTGTTGTTGTCGCTGCCGGCCCGCCGGGTGCTGGCAAGACTGAAGCGCTGAAAACCCTCGACCTGCGCGGGTATCGCCTCATCGACCCTGATGATGCCAAGGACATGATCCTGGACGACGCCGAACGCCACGGCTTGCTGAGCTACCGGCACAATTACACGCTGCCTGACGGTGAACCGGTGGGGGTGCGGGAGCTGGCCTCCCATGTCCACTCCATCTCTACCAGAACGACCAACTTGGTTCGGCAGATGGCCCTGGCCGCCGGCGAGAACGTTATCATCGATGGCACGTTGTCATGGGAGAAGCTGCCAGACCAGTACATCGACGAGCTCTTCATGTCCCGATACGGGCAAGTCGATGTCGTCGATGTCGAAACCACCCGGGATAGTGCGGTCGAACGGGCCCGCCAGCGCTGGTGGGCCGGCCGCCTGAATGATCCCGTGATGGGCGGACGGTTCGTCCCCGACACCGTTATTGAGCACTGCTACGCCTCCGGTGCCGAGTCCATCTGTGCAGCCAACGCACTGAGGCTGGCACAGATGGCCGCAGATACTGTTGGCCGCGGCACGCTGCGCCGCTTCGACGTCGACCAAACCACTGGTGAGGTCCACGCCAGCAACGTCACCACCTTCGAGTAGCCCCTCCGGCCGTGGCCCAGGCTCCTAAGGCAGGTAGCCCCCGACCGCAGCCGCCCGGGTTGGGGTAATCGAGCAGTTTCGGAGAAGCCCGCAGCCTAGGCCCAGTCGTAGCGTTTTGGTATCGGATAACGACACCAACTGAGGAGACGGGCACATGGCTGGGACAGCAACTGCGGGCAAGAGCAAGTCCTACGAGGGCTTCACGGAGGATGAGCGCGCCGCAATGAAGGAGCGGGCGCAGGAACTCAAGAAATCTCCGCGCAAGAGGGCAAGCGCAGCTGACGGCGAGGCGGATGTGATGGCCAAGATTGCGGAGATGCCGGAGTCCGACAAGGTCATGGCTGAGCGCCTGCACGCCCTTGTCAAGGAACATGCTCCGGAGCTGGCTCCGAGGACCTGGTACGGGATGCCGGCCTACGCCAAGGACGGCAAGAACATTGTCTTCTTCAAGAGTGCGGACAAGTTCAAGTCACGATATGCGACGCTCGGCTTCGAGGAAAACGCCATGCTCGACGACGGGGAGATGTGGCCCACGTCCTTTGCGCTCAAGGAAATCACGCCGGACGTGGAAGCCAGGATCGTGGAGCTGATTAAGAGGGCGCTCGGTCAATAGGTCGGGTCCGGGTTGGGGGTTGGCGGAACGGGACCAGGGTCGGGAACCGGCGAAGGTCCCGGAGTGGGGTTGGGGTCCGGAATAGGGCTCGGAGGAAACGGCGTGGTGGGGTCCGGTGGTGGAGGAACGGGACCGGGATCCGGCGGGAACGGCTCGGGCTCGTGGGTCGGGGGCAACGTCATGATCTCTCCTCTGCGTACTGTGAATGTTGCTCGGGGTAGATAACAGCAGCCTAAACACGGGCCCTCCGATGCGCCACCACTTGGAGGTGGGAAGCACTTTAAAAACTTTTCTACTTTCGCGTAACCCTTTCGGGTGCCCGGACGATTACGTCAGTGAAAGGGCCGAGTTGGAATTTGTCCCCCATCATCTTCCAGCTCGGCTCTTCCATGTCCGGGAGTTACCGCGGCTTGGGGAGTTTCTCCTTTGGCTGGCCCGGCTGAGCAGCTACCCTTGGTGAGGTCGTCCGTTGTGAAAGGCGGATGACCTGGCTCCCAGCCTGGACCAGCCGCCGATCGAAAGTCCCAATTCTGTGACCGACGCATTGACCGACGAAGCGCTTCACGCACTCCAAGGCAATAACGCGGAACTGTTCAGCGCCGTTTACCAGGCGTATGCAGGCCAGGTCTTGGGATATTTGACGGCCAAGGGCGTCGCTGATCCGGAAGCAACCACGCAGGATGTTTTCCTTGCCGTCCTGCCCCGGTTGGATGGGATCAGCGGCGGTGTAAACGGCCTGAGAACCTTTATCTTCTCGGTAGCCCACGCCCGCATGGTGGACGAGCACCGGAAGGAAAGCCGGGCTCCGGATCACCACGAGTTTGAACCTGAGCGGGACGCAAGGGAATCGAGCTCTGCTGAAGCCGAAGCCATGCTCCGGGTCGCGCCCTACGAAGTGATGGCGCTCCTGGAACTCCTGGGCGAAGAGCAGCGGGAAGTCCTGACGCTTCGCATCGTGGCAGGCCTGACCGTGGAGCAGGTGGCCGGGATCATGGGGAAATCCGCCGGTGCAGTGAAACAGCTGCAACGGCGTGCGCTTATTACCCTCCGTGAGCATTCGGCAGTAAAGGAATACGTGTCGTCGTGACATTCAAGGATTTGGAACGCGGGAAGTTGGTGGACGAGCTCCTGCTCGACGCCGATCTTGGCGACGCCCCGGACCTTCGGCAAGCGCTTCTGGCGGTGGGCAATTTCGCCGATGCAGCCGCACCTGAGCCCGGCGAAGAGTTGGCAGCCATGCTCGCCGGACCGTACGATGACGTTTCCAAGCGCCGTTGGCGGCACAAGCACCGTACTGCGGTGGTTGGCGTTGCCGTGGTTGCGGCCATGGGACTCGGGGTAAGTGGCGTCGCCGCAGCGAGCTCCGGATTCACCCGGAGTCCATCTTTCGAGGGACTCTGGGAGGGCCTTGCTTCCCAGAGGGCTGCAAAGACTCCTGTCTTGCTCACCCCGGATGCCCCCAAGGTGGGCACCGTGCCTGCTCCATCTGCCGATCCCGCGGCGATCCCGCTGGACGTGCAGCAAGGCCAGCCGGTTCAAGCAAGCCAGCCCGTTCAACCCAGCCAGGTTCTGGTGGCCGGCAACCAGGATCCTGTCCCGGCGCAGGTGCCGACAGCGGCACCGCAACCAGCCCCACAAAACCCGCAACCAGCCCCACAAAACCCGCAACCAGCCCCACAAAACCCGGGCACCGCCGTCGTACCGGCGGCGCCTGCCTTGGTCGCCGTTTCCGGCCCGGCTGCGCCCAAGCCCGCCCCCCTGCCGCAGAACCAGCCCGTCGCGCCCGGCCTGGCCCTTGCTCCAGTTGCCGAACAGCTGCCCGTGGGGCAGCTGAAAGCCCAGGCCGCAAAATTGAAGCAGCCCAAGAAGCCGGTGGAACGTTAGGGACTGCCACGGGCATCAGCCGTGATTCCTGCGCGTCGCCGGCATTAAGCTGGGCTCATGATGCATGTCAACGATCCTGCCGTCGTCGAGCGGTTGATGCGGACAAAAGGTACGTGGGCCGTGGTTGGCCTGAGCAACAACGAATGGCGCTCAGCCTATGACGTTTCGTTGTATGTGCGGGACAAGATGGGCATGGAGATCATCCCCGTCAATCTCAAGGGCGAGGACGTGCACGGCGAGAAGGGCTACAAAAGCCTGGCCGACATTCCCGCCGAAAAGCACCCGATCGACGTCGTGGATTGCTTCGTCAATTCCGAGCGTGTAGGTGCCGTCATTGACCAGGCCATTGCCGTCGGGGCCAAGGCGGTCTGGCTGCAGCTTGGCGTGTTTGACGACGACGCCACACAGCGCGCCCGGGACGCGGGCCTGGACGTCGTGGTCAACTCGTGCCCGGCACGTGAAGGCTGGCATTACGGCCTGTGATCCGTCGTCGTTTTCTTCTGCTAGATTGCTGCTGACTCATCTCTCTAGCCCCGGGGGAAAGCCGTGTGTGGCGACCATTCTGCAGTGCCCTTTTCCGTTCCCAGCAGAAGGGCCGCCTTCGGTATTTTGGCCGCTTCGGTGGTGGCCGGCCTGACTGCCTGCACGCCGGCTGCAGGGGCGGAAAGTTCGACGGCGGACCCCGCTCCCAGCGATGCGGCAGCATCCACTGCCTCGCCTTCAGCGACGCCCACCCCGTCTCCAACGCCGACCGCGACCAAGCGGATCCGGCGGACGTTCATTCCGGATTTCCAGCTGCCACCGATCACCGGTGGCCTGGCGCCGGTGATTACCAAGATCCCCACCAAGCACCCCGTGGTGTTCCTGACCATCGATGACGGGAACATCAAAACCCCGGAGTCGGTCAAGCTCATGGCCGAGTACGACTACCCGGCTTCCCTGTTCCTGACCAAGGACACCATTGCGGACAACCCGGCGTTCTTCAAGGCGTTCAAGGCCCAGGGCAGCCTGGTGGAAAACCACACGGTGACCCACAACATCAATATGGTGCGGCAGTGGGGATACCAGCAGCAGCTCAACGACCTGGTGGGCATGCAGGAGTACGCCCTCCAGCAATACGGTCGTCGGCCCACCCTCTTCCGTCCGCCAGGGGGCGCCTATTCCACTGTGATGCGACAAGCCGTTGCGGACGCGGGAATGAAAGCGATCATCACCTGGGAAGCCAAAGCAAACGCGGGAAAAATGGACTACCAGGTGGGCAACTCGCTCCGTCCCGGCGATATAGTGCTCATGCATTTCAGGGCTGAGTTCGCCGCCGACCTCGCTGCTTTCCGGGCGGCACAACTGGCCGCGGGGCTGGAAGTTGTGTTGCTTGAGGATTTCCTGGGGGTGGCATAGGAGTGTCTGCGGCGCCAACAAGCCAGTAGGCTCCCTCCATGGACGTTTCCCAGCTCCGTGAAATCTGCCTTGGTTTTCCGGGCGCCTTCGAGGACTTTCCGTTTGGTCCTGAGACGTCCGTGTTCAAAGTGCGCGCGGCCGTAGCCGGTGGTGCCAGGCACGAAGCGAAGATGTTTGCGCTCTCCGCCATGGACCCTGGCAACTGGTCCGTGAGCCTGAAATGCGAACCTGCACTCGCCGAGCAGCTGAGGGCCGCACATCCGGAGATCACTGGCGCTTGGCACCTGAACAAGACCCATTGGAACGGCGTCCGCCTGGATGGCGCCCTGCCGGATGACATGGTCAGGGACATGGTGGAGGACTCCTATGACCTGGTCGTGGCCACCCTGAGCCGAAAGCAACAGGAACAACTCGGGTGGGCCCGGCTGGCACGTCCGAAGGGAAGCTGACACGCCTCCATCGACCCCTCCCCTCGGCGCTGACATGGGACTAGATTGATACTGCGTACCTTGGGACCTCAGCCGGTGGCTGGTCAGGAGCGGTGTGATGCTGGATAAGAAGACGCGGGACCATCTGCGAGTTGTCCTGCGAGTGCACTGAGTCGAAAAACCATGTTCAAAGCCCCGGAACATGCCACCATTGCTGCGAGTGAGCGAAGCAAGCAATGGATGATTGCTTTGCGCACTGCCTCGAAAGTGTTTCCGCGCGGTAAAGGGTGCCTCACGGCGGCAGCTTTAGTGCCGGTCGCCGTCGAAAATCCAGCGGAAAGACAGGGAACTTGGCACTCCAGGGCGCTGGCGCGCCAGACCGGGACCGAGTGTGGCAAGACCCTCGCGGAGGGCCCATGAAAAGATCACGCTTTGACAAATCTTGATCGAAACTGCGGAGAAATATTGATTTTCGATCATCTGTGGTGAAGTATGTCACACGAAGGTTGGTGCTGCCAGAGCGTCAGCCCAGACTGTCCGACTGGACGGCCCCAGCCGCCAGAGTCGGCCTTACGAGTCACAAAAGGGGTATTGAAATGACCATTCAGCACCAGTCCGTCGGCCGCCGTGGATTCCTGCGCGGAGCACTCGCAGCAGCCGTACTCGTGCCCATGGGGGGAACCATTGCATCCTGCGCTGCCGGAGGCGGCAGCACGACCACCGGCCCCACCGGCACCGTCTCTGACACCAACCCGTTCGGAATGGCGGACAAGGCCACTCTGGATGCCGTGATCTTCAAAGGCGGTTACGGCATCGACTACGTCGATTTCGCCGGCAAAATCTTTGAAAAGACGCACTCGGGCTCCACCGCCAAGATAGCCCCGTCCACGGATATCGCCCAGGAACTCCAGCCCCGCTTCGTCGGCGGAAACCCGCCGGACCTGATCGACAACTCCGGCGCCAAGGCCATCGGCTTCAGCACGATCCTGGCCCAGCTGGAAGACCTGACCCCCGTGGTGGAGGCGAAGAACCTCGAAGGAAAGGTCATCAAGGACACCCTGTACACAGGCGTCCTGGCTCCGGGTACTTTCGATGGCAAGCTCGCAGCCCTTAACTACGTGCTCACCGTCTACGCTGTCTGGTACTCCGATTCCCTGCTCAAGGAAAACGGTTGGACCGTTCCGAAGACGTGGGATGAAATGTACACGCTCGGCGAGCAGGCGAAGGCCAAGGGCAAGTACCTGTTCGTGTGGGGCAAGGAAGCCGCCACCTATTACCAGGAACTCGCCATCGCCTCGGCCATCAAGGAAGGCGGGGACGAGGTCCGCCTCGGGCTCGAAAACCTCAAGGAGGGTTGCTGGTCCCACCCGGCCATCCAGTCTGTTTTCACGGCACTGGACAAGATCGTCAAGGCAGGGTTCTTCAAGCCGGGCGGCTCGGGCACCCAGTTCACGGCTGCACAGGCACAGTGGAGCAACGCCCAGGAGGCAGTGTTCTACCCGTCGGGTTCCTGGATCGAAAACGAGATGAAGGATCAAACCAAGGCCGGCTTCAACATGATGGGCGCCCCGGCCCCGTCGGTCACTGCCAGCCCCAAGATGCCGTACACCGCTATCCACAGCGCCGCGGGCGAGCCCTACATTGTCCCGTCCCAAGGCAAGAACGCTGCCGGTGGCAAGGAAATGCTCCGCATCATGCTGTCCAAGGAAGCTGCCACGAACTTCGCCAAGACCAAGTTGGCACCGACCATCGTCAAGGACACCGTCCCGGCCGACGGCTTCGGTTCCACCGCCTTGGTGTCGCAGACCAAGATGCTGGGCGATGCCGGCGACAACGTCTACACCTGGAACTTCATTGACCTCTACGGGACCAACAAGGACCAGCTGGTTGTCTGGAACACCTTCCTGGACGGCAAGTCGGACGTCGCAACCCTGACGTCCGCCCTTCAGAACATCACCGACAAGGTCCGCAACGACAGCTCGGTCAAGAAGATCGAAGTGAAGTGACCGTAGTGAAAACACAGCAGAGCCGGAACGACGACGGCATGGCCGCCGTCGTTCCGGCGATGGCGCCACCGCAGCTGGTCAAGAGGCGGCGGAAGCCGCTGACCTGGGACAAAATCAGTTTCTTCGCGGTATTCCTCGGGCTGCCCCTGGCTATTTACCTCTTGTTCGTGATCTGGCCCTTCATCCAGGCGTTCGGCTATTCGCTGACCGACTGGTCCGGCTTCTCGCCAACGCAGAACTTCATTGGCTTGGAGAATTACACCAAGATCTTCACGGACGACATCTTCATGAAGGCCATGGGGAACAACATCCTCCTGGTCATCTTCCTGCCGATCATCACCATCATCCTGAGTCTCATCCTGGCGTCCTTGGTGACGGTGGGCGGCAGTAGCAAGGGCCAGATCAAAGGCCTTCGGAACTCCAGCTTCTACCGTGTCGTCTCGTTCTTCCCGTACACGATTCCCGCGATTGCCATCGGCATTATGTGGGGGCAAATCTACGATCCCTCGGGCGGCCTCCTGAACGGCATCCTCACCGGGCTGGGCCTGGACCAGTTCAAGGATTTCGCCTGGTTGGGTGATAAGAACACTGCCATGATCGCCACGATGTTCGTGATCGTGTGGGGCTTCGTTGGCTTTTACATGGTCCTCTTCGTGGCGGGCATCAAGGGCATCCCCGCTGAGATTTTCGAGGCCGCAAGGATCGACGGTGCGGGACGCTTCCGCACTGCAGTGTCCATCACCATTCCCTTGATCCGTGACAACATCCAGACTGCCTACATCTACATGGGCATCCTGGCTCTGGACGCCTTTGTCTACATGGCGGCGTTGAACTCCGGCGGCGGCCCAGACAATTCCACGCTGGTCATGGCGCAGCAACTGTTCTTCACGGCCTTCAGCAAGGGGCAGTTCGGCCTCGCCAGTGCCATGGGCGTGGTCCTTGCCATTGCAACGCTGATCTTCTCGGGATTGGTATTCGTGGTCAATCGGCTCACTGGCGGCGATAAGGATGTGAGCTTCTAATGACCACCAAAGTCGAAACCCCGGAGCGGAAGTCCCTGCACTTCCAGCCGAGGACCCCTGCGACATCGACGGGCGACAAGGTAGTCGGAGCGGTGTCACACACCGCGCTGACCATCTGGACGCTCATCGTGATCCTGCCACTCCTGTGGACGTTCATGTCCTCGTTCAAGACCTCCAGCGAGATCTTTGCCTCGCCCTTCGCGTTGCCCGGGGAATGGAAGCTGGACAACTACGTCAAAGCATGGAGCGAGGCGGGCATTGGAAGTGCCTTCCTGAACTCGGTGATCGTTGTGGCCGTGGCGCTGGTGATCGTGATGGTGCTGGGTGCCATGTGTGCCTATGTGCTGGCCCGTTACACTTTCCCGGGCAGCAGGGCCATCTACTACCTGATGCTCGCCGGCCTGACCTTCCCGATCTTCCTGGCCATGGTGCCGTTGTTCTTCGTCCTCAAGAACATGGGCCTGCTGAACACCTTGCCGGGCCTGATCCTGGTGTACGTGGGCTTCGCCCTGCCGTTCACGGTGTTCTTCCTGTTCTCCTTCTTCAAGTCGCTGCCCCATGAAATTACCGAGGCTGCGGCATTGGACGGGGCAGGGGAGTGGCGGACGTTCTTCCAGGTCATGTTGCCAATGGCCAAGCCGGGCCTCGCCTCGGTCGCCATCTTCAACTTCCTGGGCCTGTGGAACCAGTTCCTCATCCCGGTGTCCATCAACGCGGCCGGTCCCCGTGTCCTGTCCCAGGAACTGGCAGCCTTCGCGGGCCAGATGGGGTACGCCGTCGACTACGGCGCACTCTTCGCGGCAGTGAGCGTCACTGTCATTCCAGTGTTGATCGTCTACGTGATCTTCCAGCGCCAGCTGCAGGGCTCGGTCACGCAAGGCACCTCGAAGTAGTACAACTGCGCTAAAAAACAGCGTTCGACGGCGGTCCGCACCTTGGGTGCGGGCCGCCGTCGCGCGTTGATTTACCATGGGCTGATGTTCGAACCCTGCCTGCTGCGCGACGATGTCACCATGCGTCTGCTGCGTCCTACTGACGCCGCCGCCCTCGCGGCCGCGTATGTGCGCAACCGCGACCATCTTGCTTCCTGGGAGCCGGTGCGCCCGGAGGAGTACTTCACCGAGGAGTGGCAGGCTGCCGACATTGCCAAGCGCTTGGCTGCCCACGAGGCAGGGGAGCAGTTCCCGTTGGCGTTGGCGGCAGGCGACGAGATTGTTGGCAGATTCAATCTGGCCGGTATTGTTCGTGGTCCGTTCCAGAGCGGCGGGCTGGGGTACTGGGTTGACAAGAACTACGCCGGCGGCGGGTTGGCGAGTGCCGCTGTCAGGGTGATCGTGGAGACGTCGCGGAGCGAGCTGGGGCTCCATCGACTGGAAGCCGGAACCCTCCTGCACAACGTTGCCTCCCAACGGGTGCTGGTGAAGGCTGGTTTCCGGAAGATCGGCATGGCGCCGAACTACCTCCAGATCGCCGGGGCCTGGCAGGACCACAACCTCTACCAGATCATCCTGCACGACTAAGCATCCTTAGCTTTCTGACAGGATGGTAGGGAACCGTAGTGCAACGAAAGGCAGCAACCGTGATCTTTATTGTGGTCAAGTTCAACGTCAAGCCCGACTGGTCCGACCGCTGGCTGGAGCTGGTGGGCGATTTCACCGAGGCCACACGCGCCGAGCCGGGCAACCTGTGGTTCGACTGGTCCCGCAGCGTGGACAACCCCAACGAGTTCGTCCTGGTGGAAGCCTTCCAGGATGACGCCGCCGAGGCCCACGTCAACAGCGCGCACTTCAAGAAGGCCATGGCCGACATGCCCCAGGCCCTCGCCGAGACGCCGCACATCATCAGCCGCCAGATCGAAGGCAGCGGCTGGGACCGCATGGGTGAGCTGACCGTCGAGGCGTAGGGCGTACAGTCACGACCCACTTTGAACTCGAAACGCCCCCGACGCGCCCTGGTATGGGCGTGCCGGGGGCGTTCGTGCGCCAAAGTTGGTGGTGGAGGCGCAGGCCCCTGGATCGACGCCCACCTGGACTCCACGCGATGGGCGGTCATCGGGTACTAGTCCTCGCTGTGCAGCTCCCGCTGACGCGCGCTGAGCAGCTCAAACTCAGGCCGGGCGGCGACGAACCGTTCAACGGCGTCGAGCATTTGCTGAAGGTGCGCGTGATCGGGAGCCACCAGCGCGACGCCGATCATGGCCCGGCGATGCTGGTCCTGCAGTCCGGTCTCGGCCGCAGAGACCTCGAACCGGCGCTTGAGTTCGGCCACCAATGGGCGCACCAGAGAGCGCTTCTCCTTGAGGCTGTGAACGTCGCCCAGCAGGACGTCGAATTCGATCCACCCGATCCACATAAACCCCATTCAACAGCAACGCGGGGTCACTTAAGGCCCATGTCAGGGGCTTTTATGGGCCATAAGTGACCCCGCGTTGCGTCTTGACGGAATCTTGAGCAAACGCAGCAAGACGTCTTGAGTTCGGCCCGGCAGTGTCTATGAGGTTGGCCCAAAAAGGCCCTTGACTCATCCGCTGCTAGTTACCCAGGACTGACATCGTGACCCAAAGCCCTGCCAGAACCCTTGCCCGATCCCGCACCGCCACCGTCCTGCTGGCGTGCGCCGCGACCCTCGCCGTTTCCGCCGTGACCGCCCCAATGGCTGCAGCCGACACCGGGCAAGGAGCCGTGATCAAGCCGTCATCCAGTGTCTCGGCGATGGCAGGACAGGTGGAGCAAACTGTTGTGGTGCCGGTGACCGCGGGACTGGAACCCACACGGATCAAGGGCAGCATCGTGGTGTCCGGGAAGCCGGAAGGGACGGTCCGCGCAACCGTCAACGGCAGGGTCATCCTGGAAGCCAACGCTGCAGCCACTGTTGCCCTGGACCAGGCAGTCAGCAACGCAGATGTCGTCAACCAGCAACTGACCGTGGGCCTGCAGTTCATTCCCGCCACGCAGACCATGTGTGTCGTCTCCAATGCGACGGCCACCCTTAACAACCTTGCCGTCGACTTCTCCGGAACCGCGAAGGTTCCCACAACGGTGGGTGAGTTCTTCCCGGCGTCCGTGCCCGCCGTCGTGCTTCCCGTCCCGGCGGATCCGGGCACGGATGTTTCCGCGGCGGTCATGACGGCCTCGGCCGCGATGGCTCACCGCTACCCGGACGCCTCCATCAGCGTCGTCCCGGAAAGCGGACTTGCCGCCCGCGCCGCGGGTTTTCCAGCAGGAAGCCGGGTGCTGAGCGTGGTGGGCGACCAAGGTGGAACGAGCACCACGTTGGCCACTGTGGCAGGCCTCCCGCAGCTCATCCTCAGCGGCCACGACGACGAACTACGCACCGCCGCACGTGCGCTGGCCAGCGACAAAACGGCGCTCGCGGTGACCTCGTCCGTGACCGGTCTGACATCCGCCTTGCCTGCTACGCCGGGACTGACGCGAAGCCTCAAAGACCTCGGAAGTACCACTTTGAAGCTGGCCGGTTACGGCACCCCGGAGTCCTACGTCGGCGTTAGCCAGTCGCAGTTCGGCGGGCCGGTCCAGTCGGTGAAGGTGCAGCTCAAAGGGACCCACACGGCTGTCCCCGCGAATGGCCAGGCCCAGCTTTCGGTCTTCTGGAACGATTACCTGCTGAGTTCCAAGAACCTCGACGGCGGTGACAGCTTCTCGCTGGAAGCCGAGGTCCCTGCCGGGCAGCTTCAGGCGAACAACGGCCTCCGGATCCGGCTCGCGGCACTGCCTGCGGGAGGCGATTGCACAGGACCTGCCGGTGTGATGCCCATGGAGGTCACCCTGGACACTGCCGGCAGCACGCTGACCGCCGTCCGGGGTGGTTCCCTGAAGGCCGGGTTCGCCCGCTTCCCCCAGGCACTGGGGCAGAGCGTTCCCGTGGCCTTCGGTGACGGGAACGCACAGGCAAACACCGTCAATGCGGCCACGCTCATCGCATCGATGCAGAAGGAGAGCGCCACACTTCTGGATACCCGGGTGGTGGGTCTGGATGCCCTTGCCGGCTCCAGTGAGTCCGGGCTGGTGGTCGGTGCCACAGGTGAAGTGGCCAAAAAGCTCTCCGCACCGCTGCGGCTGGCTGAGTTCCGCACCATCGCACCGGACGACGTCGAATACGGCGTGGGCACCTCGGCCCCGTTCGGCGTGTTGGAAGCGTTCGAACAGGGCGGCCGCGACCTGTTGCTTCTCGGTGCCTGGGCTCCGGATGGAAACCCGGCAGCAGCTGCTTTGCAGGCCTCGCTGACCTCGCACATCAGCGGTGTTGAAGGTGGTTGGGCGTCGTTGTCGCGCAACCTGCTGGTCACGCAGCCCTCGGGCACACCGGTCCTTTTGGAAAGCAACGTGGTGGTCCCACAAAAGGCGGTAACGGACGACTACCGCCCCTACGCCTGGTGGATCGGTGCCGCCGTGCTGGTTCTGGGCCTCGCGTTCGCCGTGCGGACCGTTCTCCTGCGGCGTCGTGCCAAGGAAGCCCACGCCTACGTGGACGCCGAGGTGAAAGCAACCGAGCCGGGCCATGGCAACTGACCTTGCCACGAGCCGCCGGGCTGCCCATCGGAAGCCCGCGCTGCAGTCCCTGACAACGCGGCTCACGTGGGGCTGGGACAGGCTGGGTGCCCCGGTAAACGGCCGGAAGGTGCCCGGTACCCGGATCGTGGCGGCGGTGTCCGCAGTCGTTGGGTACCTCGCCTGCCTGTACACCATTGGCCACGGGACCAACCTGGATTACTCCGACGCCCAGAGCCACCTGACCATTGCCCGGCGCATCTTCGACAGCAAAGCGCCCGGCTTTGAGCAGCTCGGCACCGTGTGGCTGCCTATGCCGCACCTTCTCCTGGCGCCGTTCGTGCTGAACATGTGGTTGTTCAGCTCAGGGTGGGCCGCCGGGCTGTTGGGCATTCTGGCCCTCTCCGGCACGGCCACCGGGTTGTACTTGATCGCAGCCCGCCTCGGCCTGGACAGGGCCGGGCGCCTGGCAACCACACTGGTGGTTCTGGCCAATCCTGCGGTCCTCTACGTTTACACGACGGCGCTGACAGAGCCCGTGCTGATCATGTGCATTGTGGGAGGCATGGCAGGGCTGGCACACTGGGCCACCAGTCGTCGCCGGATGAGTGCCGGTGAGCTGGCGGTTTTCGCGGGTATCCCGTCGGCGGCGGCCGTGTTGTCCCGTTACGAGGGATGGGCGCTGGTGATGACGGGGACGCTGTTCGTGCTGATCGTCTCCAAGCGACGCACCGGACAATGGCGTGAGGCCTTCACCATGGCCGGCGGCTACGTGATGATTCCTGCTGCGGCGGTGCTTTGGTGGCTTTCCTACAACTGGGCCATCTACGGCAACCCGCTGGAATTCATGTTCGGGCAGTACTCCGCTTACGCGCAGCAGAAAAACATCACCGACGGCGGTCTGTTGCCTACCAAGGGAAACCTGGGACTGACGCTGACTACTTTCCACTGGTCGTTGGTGGAGACCGCCGGTGTGGTGGTCCTCGCGCTGGCGGTGTGCGGCGCCGTCGTCCTGGTCCTGAGGCGGGGCTTCGCCAACAGCACCCTCCTGGTAGCGGTGACCGGCAGCGCCTACGCCTTTGCCTTGTTGAGCCTGTTCCTGGGCCAAACCGCCATCAACAACGACCATTCTCTGCCGACCACGTGGTGGAACAACCGCTTCGCACTGACGGCGCTGCCCCTGGTGGCCATCCTGGTGGCTGTGTTCGTGCATGAACTGGCGCGGCCCATCAGGCTCCGGCCGTGGCTGATCGGGGGCTTGCTGGCCGCATTGGTGGCGCAGAACGTGTGGTGGAGCGACGATCCCACAGGCCGGCTCGCGGTCCTTGCCGAAGGCCGGATGTCCGCTGAATCGACCACCAATTCCACCGCCGCCGCCCGCTGGCTGAACGAACACTACGAATCGGGAGGCATCCTGATGGACGAGAGTGCGCGGGGGAACGCGGTGCTTCCCGTCATGGGCATCCCGCTCAAGGAAATCTACAACAGGGCCTCGGGGGATTACTTCGCTCCGGCGCTGGAGGATCCGGCCAGGTATGCCAAGTGGGTCTTCGTCAACGTTGAGGCCGGTACGGGGGCAAAGGACTCCGGACCCACCGACCTCGTCTACCAGGCCATCCTCAAGAACCCGTCCTTCGGCGTGCGCTATTCCGTGGCGTTTTCCACGCCCACGCACCGGATCTATGAAAGGTCCTTCGATTCATGACGCCCCTTTCCCAAGCCAACGGGCAACTCAACCGGCAGTCCATCGGCCAGACACTGCTGGCCGCCGGCCTGGTGACGCCTGAGCAACTGCAGCGGGCACTGGACCGTGCCGCGAGCGAAGGTGGCCTGCTGGGACGGCACCTGATCCTGGAAGCCGGTTTGGACCGCCGTCGAATTTATGAAGTCCTGGCGCGGCAGTGGGACGCGCCGCTGGTCGACCTGGTTGCCGAGCCGACCGATGACGGTTTGATGGAACAGCTCAACTTCAGCGAACTTGGCGAACCGCAGTGGTTGCCATGGCGGTTCGACGACGGCGTCCTCACCGTGGCCACGGCCGTCGCCCCGTCCGAGCGCATCGCCGCGGAAGCGGCCGCGAAGTTCGGGGCGACCGACGTCGAATTCCGCACCACCACGGACTGGGACATCAACCAGTCCATCCAGCGTTCCTTCCGGCGGCACCTCCTGTACGAATCCGCCGAGCGCCTGGCCGAGGAAAGGCCGGGGGAGTCGGCCCGTATCGCGCTGACGCCATGGCAGCGGTACCTTCCGGTGGTCCTTGTTGCAGCGATCATGGTGGGCTTCGTGATCTCCCCACTGACGGCGGTCATTGTCCTGCTGACGGCCGCGAACCTCGTTTTCCTGATCAGCATCGCGTTCAAATCCTTGGCCAGTCTTCGGAGGCCTTTCGACAAACTTCACGAGGCAGCCGTGGTCCGGGCCCGGAACAGGGAGCGTGCGCGGCGAGGGCTTCCGCCCGTGGCAGCCGAACGGATTCCCAATTCCGAGCTGCCCGTCTACACCATCCTGGTTCCCGTGTTCCGTGAAGCGAACATCATCGACAAACTCCTGACGAACCTCGGGCAGCTGGACTACCCCAGGTCAAAGCTGGACGTCCTGGTCCTGCTGGAAGAAGACGACGCCGAGACCATCGCCGCAGCCAAGGCATCCAGGCCGCCGGAGTACGTACGCATCCTCATCGTTCCCAGGGGCGAGCCACAGACGAAGCCCCGGGCGTGCAACTACGGACTGACCTTCGCCCGGGGCGAGTACGTGGTGATCTACGACGCCGAGGACCGGCCGGACCCGGGGCAGCTGCGGGCGTCCATTGCGGCCTTCAAACAGGACGAGTTCGAGCGGCAGCACCTGAACCCCAACCGCAAACCCCTGATCTGCGTCCAGGCTGCGCTGAACTACTTCAACGCGGACCAGAACGTCCTCACCAGAATGTTCACCATCGAGTACACCCACTGGTTCGATTCGATGCTGCCGGGCCTGGACAACTCCGGGATTCCGCTGCCCTTGGGCGGCACTTCCAACCACTTCGTCACCGCACTCCTCAAGGAAGTCGGCGCGTGGGATCCGTGGAACGTGACCGAAGACGCGGACCTTGGGCTCAGGGCGGCCGTGGACGGTTACCGCGTTGGCGTCATCAACTCCACCACCTGGGAGGAAGCCTGTTCCCAGGTTCCTGCCTGGATCAAGCAACGCACCCGTTGGATCAAGGGCTACATGATCACCTCTGCCGTGAACACCAGGAACTCCTTGAGGTACATGAAGAGCACGGGCGTGGCCGGAACCATCGGCTTCCTGGGGCTGATCCTCGGCACACCCCTGGCCTTCCTTGCCTATCCACTGGTGGTCGGTTTTACTGTGGTGACCTACATCGGGTACGACATCGTAGGGCTGGTGCTGCCGGAGTGGTTGCTGGCCGGAGGAGTGGTGTCCATGCTGTTCGGCAACGCCATGATGATCATCGTTTCCGGGGTGACTACCCTGCACAGGCACGGCTGGCGCATCGCCATCTTCGCTTTGCTGAACCCGTTTTACTGGGTGCTCCACTCGGTGGCGGCGTGGCGCGCAGCGTGGCAGATGCTTACGAGCCCCCACAAATGGGAGAAGACCCCGCATGGGCTGGACGCGGAATTCCACGACGACGGCCACTGGGTGGCGTAATCAACGCACCTGATCTTGAGCAAATCTTGAGCAAATGCCGCACAGAGGTTGAGTAAGCAGCGCCACACTGAATCCAAAGCCGACGGATGACCAGCTGAGGGGGTTGGACACGGTGCTCGATTCGTTTTCGGTAAGAGTTGCCCTGGGCGTGGTCACTGTGACTCTCCTGGTGTTGTTCTGCACCTCCTTCCGCCGCACCCGCTCGCCGTATGCCGGATGGTGGAGCCTGGCTCTCCTGGAGTTCATGGCCGGCAACGCAGCCTTCCTGCTCAACGGGACTCCCCACCAGCAATGGGCCAACCCTGCCGGAAACGTCCTGGTGGTGGCCGGAGCTTTCAGCGTGTGGGCCGGAGCCCGCTCCCTGAGGAACCTCAAGACAGCCCGGTGGCAGTTGGTTGCAGCGCCGGCGGTCACTGCCGTGGCATCCGTCCTCGAAAACCCCGCCACCAACGTCTGGTCCGGCGGTTTCGTGTACCTGGGCATGATGACCGCGGGAATAGCCTTGGCTGCGCGGGACCTATGGCTGATCAAGGCTTCGCACTCGCAAGTCCACAAGGCGTTGTCACTCGCTGCGGGTCTGCTCGCCGTCTATTACCTGGGCCGCTGGGCCGTCTATGCGGTGGAAGGGCCAGGCAGCGAAACCTTTCGGAGCTACTTTGGTCCCGGACCCTCGGGTTTGGTCTCTCTGGTGCTGCTGGTGACGGTGTCGTTCAGCATGACCGCCCTGACCAGTGACCAGCTCATCAAGGGATTGAAGGAACGGGCTGACCGGGACCACCTGACAGGCCTACTCAACCGAGGCACCTTCCTTGAGCTGGCCACCACGGAACTCAACCGGCTGCACTCCACAGGATCGGGCGCCGCCGTGGTGCTGGCTGATCTTGACCACTTCAAGGCCGTCAATGACGAATACGGGCATGGTGCGGGGGACGAAGCGTTGAAAGCCTTCGCCGGAGCCTGCGCCGAATCGGTCAGGTCCACGGACCTCATTGGACGGTACGGCGGAGAGGAATTCATCCTTTTCCTGCCGGGAGCCACCCAGGACCGTGCCGAGAGCATCGCCGTCGAAATCAGCCGCCGGATCGCGGGCATGCGCACGCCGGAGGGTGTCCGGTTCCCCACCATCAGCTACGGGGTGACATCCAGCATCTCTTCGGGAGCCGATCTGCACTTCATGATCGAGGTAGCTGACGCAGCACTTTACAGTGCCAAGGCACAAGGACGAAACAGGATTGTAGGAGCCGACCGCCTCGAGGCGGCCACTATTGCGGATGAGGCACGATCATGACCGTTAACGAACTGACCACCAGGATCCAGGTCCAGCACAACCAGGAATTGTCCGTGTTCAGGCGGGACATCACCAGTGCCCCCTATAAAGCCGGAACGGCCACCTCCTTGAATGCGGACCGGCGCTCGGTGCGGATGGGTCCGGTCCAGTCCGTGGAAGATGGAAACGCCAACCTGACCATCGTGGCCGACGTCGAAGGGCTGGCCTGGTTCACGGCGGACAAGGGCCTCCTGGGCAGCTGCATCACGCTTTCCATTGCCGGCCACCGGCGCAACACCGGCACACGCGTCCACCTTCCTTTGGCTGAATGCGATGCCTGGATCGAGGCGATCTTCGGCGGATCGTGGATCAGCCATGTGTACCGTATGGGGACCATGGCCAAGCCCGACGGCCGGCTGGACATCGCCTCCTACCGCTTGTTCCTGGACGAGCACCGAAACCCCGTTCCCAAGCCCCAGTCCGTAGCCGACATGTCGCTGCGCAGCCTGGATGAATCGTGACCAGCACCGTGCCGCCCGGGCTGGTTTCCACCGATGACGATCCACGAATACGCCGCCTGGAACGGCAGGTCCGGGCGCTCATGGAGGAACTCCACCACGTCCGGAAAGAACAACGCCACGATGCCCTCACCGACTCCCTGACGGGCGTGGGTAATCGGCTCGCCTTGGCACGCGCCTTCAGGGAGGCCACGGAGGCCGCAGCCAAAGGCGGCGCCCCGCCCGCATTGATCCTCCTGAACCTGGACGGCTTCACGTCCCTGAAGAACTCGGCAGGCCACGCGGCGGCGGACCAGGTTCTGGTCACCGTCGCCATGCGCATCCGGTCGGCAGTCCGGGAGAACGACGTCGTCACCCGCCTGGGTGGCGACGATTTCGCTGTTTTGATGCCCGCCACCCCGCAAACCCGGGCCACCGCCGTCGGGAACCGCATCATGGCCGCGCTGGAACCGAACATCGATCTCGGCAACAACAGCGTCCAGTGCGCCGCCAGCATGGGTTTGCGCGTTGCGGAACCGCACCACACCCTGGAGGATTTGCTCCAGGAGGCCGGCTTCGCCCTGGAGGAATCCAAGGCCGAGGGCAGGAACAAGCTCAAATTGTTTAATCCGGTGACCCTCCACTTCCGGCAGCTGCAGCGCCAGATTGTGGGCGACCTCCGGGAAGGGATCCGGTCGGACCAGTTGGTCCTTTACTACCAGCCCATCGTGGACCTTGGCACGGGCAAGCTTGAAGGTTGCGAAGCCCTGGTCCGATGGAATCACCCGATCCATGGCCTGATCATGCCGGATCAGTTCATTCCCGTTGCTGAGGCTACCGGGTTGATCGCAGAACTGGGCCGGTGGGTCCTGCGCACAGCCATGCGCCAGCTCCGTCAGTGGCGGAACAACCCGGCAACGCTGCAGCCGGCTTTTTCCATGCGCATCAACGTCTCAGCCGCGGACCTTCAAAGCCTCGAGTTCGTGGACGACGTGCGCGATGTGCTGATGGAAGAAGGACTGTCCCCGGATTCCCTGGTGCTGGAGCTTACTGAAAGCGCCATCATCCGGAACAACGAGCTTGACCGTTACACCCTGATGAGCCTGCACAGGCTGGGGGTAGGCCTTGAGATCGACGACTTCGGCGCAGGGTATTCCTCGATGGGCTACCTGCGGAAACTGCCGGTGGACCGGGTGAAGGTGGACCGGCAGTTCGTGAAGGACCTGGCGAATGACCCTTCCCAACTGGAGTTCGTGGCAGCGATACAGCAGGTCATTCGTTCGTGCGGGCTCGAGGGTGTCTGGGAAGGAATCGAGACCGCCCAGGAGGCAGAGTTGCTCAGGAGCATCGGCTGCACCAGCGGACAAGGCTATTACTTCGGCAAGCCCGTGCCGGGCCCGGAGTTCACCGGGCTGCTGGAAACCAACCGTAGCTGGCCCGCTTAAACAAACAACGCGGGGTCACTTATGGCCCATCCCGGAGGGATTTACCGGCCATAAGTGACCCCGCGTTGCTTCAGGAGCTAGCCGAAGTACTTCGGCAGGGTTGCTTCGTGGGCTTCGCGGAGGGCATCCAGCGAGAGCTCGTCCACGCCGTTGATCTCCAGCTTTCCACCGGCAGCGTCAACAACGCCGATCCGGAGGTGGGCGAAGCCGCGGGCCGTGCACATGTCCTTGAAGCGGACTTCCTCGGAGCGCGGCACGGACACGATCGCCCGGGCCTGGGACTCGGAGAACAGCGCCGTGAACAGGTCCACGCCGTCGCGCTCCATGAGTTCCTCAAGGGCGATGCGGGCGCCGACGCCGTAACGGAGCGAGGACTCGACCAGGGCAGCCGCGAGGCCACCTTCGGAGAGGTCGTGCGCTGCGTCAACCATGCCGTCGCGGGAAGCGTTGATCAGGATCTGGCCCAGTTCACGCTCCGCTGCGAGGTCGACCTTCGGCGGCAGGCCGCCGAGGTGTCCGCGCAGGTTGGACCACTCCGAGCCGTCCAGCTCAGCTGCCGTGGTACCGAGCAGGTAGATGGCCTGGCCATCTTCGCGCCAGCCCGACGGCGTACGGCGGGCGACGTCGTCAAGCTTGCCCAGGACTGCCACGACAGGGGAGGGGTGGATCGGCGTGGTGCCGGTCTGGTTGTACAGGGAAACGTTGCCGCCCGTGACAGGGATGCCGAGTTCCATGCAGGCGTCCGAGAGGCCACGGATGGCCTCGGCCAGCTGCCACATGACATCCGGGTCCTCGGGGGAGCCGAAGTTCAGGCAGTCGCTGACGGCCATCGGCACAGCGCCGGAGGTGGCGACGTTGCGGTAGGCCTCGGCCAGGGCAAGCTGTGCACCCTGGTAGGGCTCGAGGTAGGTGTAGCGGCCGTTGGCGTCGGTGGCCAGGGCAACACCCAGGCCGGTTTCTTCGTCAACGCGCACCACGCCGGCGTCGTCCGGGAACGCCATGGCAGTGTTGCCGCCAACGTAGCGGTCGTACTGCTTGGTGATCCAGGACTTGCTGCACATGTTCGGCGATGCAACGAGTTCGGTCACGGCTGCTGCCAGTTCGGACGGAGCCGACGGGCGGCCTGCGTCCTCGACGGAACCGGTGAAGGAGTTCGACTGGACCGAGTCCTGCCACTCCGGGCGTGCGAACGGACGGTCGTAGACCGGGCCGTCGTGCGCTACGGTGCGGGGGTCGACGTCGACAATTACTTCGCCTTCCCAGGTGATGATGAGGCGGCCGGTGTCGGTGACTTCACCCAACCAGGAGTACTCAACGGCCCACTTGTCCATGACGGCTTCGAAGGCTTCGATGTTCTCCGGGGTGACCACGGCCATCATGCGTTCCTGCGACTCGGACATGAGGATTTCGCCCGGAGTCAGCGTGGGGTCGCGCAGAAGCACGGAGGTCAGTTCAACCTGCATGCCGCCGTCACCGTTGGAAGCGAGCTCGGACGTGGCGCAGGAGATGCCTGCCGCGCCGAGGTCCTGGATGCCTTCAACCAAAGAGCCCTTGAAGAGCTCCAGGCAGCATTCGATGAGGACCTTCTCAGCGAAGGGGTCGCCCACCTGGACTGCGGGGCGCTTGGAGGGCTTGGTGTCGTCGAAGGACTCCGAAGCCAGCACCGAAGCGCCGCCGATGCCGTCGCCACCGGTGCGTGCACCGAAGAGGACCACCTTGTTGCCCTTGCCGGAAGCGTTGGCCAGGCGGATGTCCTCGTGACGCATGACGCCCACGGCCAGCGCGTTAACCAGCGGGTTGCCCTGGTAGACGGAATCGAAGACCATTTCGCCGCCGATGTTCGGCAGGCCGAGGCAGTTGCCGTAGCCACCGATGCCGGCAACGGCACCGTGCATGACGCGTGCGGTGTCCGGGTGGTCGATGGCGCCGAAGCGCAGCGGGTCCATCACGGCAACCGGGCGGGCGCCCATGGAGATGATGTCGCGGACGATGCCGCCGATGCCGGTCGCCGCACCCTGGTAAGGCTCAACGAACGACGGCGAGTTGTGGGACTCGATCTTGAACGTCACGGCCCAGCCGTCGCCCAGGTTGGTCACGCCGGCGTTTTCGCCGATGCCCACCAGCATGTCCTTCTTCATTTCCTCGGTGACCTTCTCGCCGAACTGGCGGAGGTGGTTCTTGGAGGACTTGTAGGAGCAGTGCTCGCTCCACATGACCGAGTACATGGCCAGTTCGGCACCGGTGGGGCGGCGGCCAAGGACCTTGACGATCTCGTCGAATTCGTTCTGCTTCAAGCCCAGCTCGGCCCAGGGAAGTTCCGTGTCCGGGGTCTTGGCAGCGTGCTCAACGGTGTCGATGTTGAACTTCTTGGTGGTTTCCGTGGTCACTTGTCGCCTCCCACAATCTTGGTCAAAACGGAGGTGAAGAAACCGAGGCCGTCGGTGTCGCGGGGAGCACCATCGAGCGACTCGGGACCGAAGCCGGCTTCAACAGCGTGCTCGGGGTGCGGCATGAGGCCCACGACGTTGCCGGCGGCATTGGAGATACCGGCGATGTCGCGGCGGGAGCCGTTCGGGTTGAAGCCCACGTAGCGGAACACCACGCGGCCCTCAGCCTCAAGGGCATCCAGGGTCTTCTCGTCGGCGATGTACTGGCCGTCCTGGTTCTTCAGCGGCACGATGATTTCCTGGCCATCGGCGTAGTCCACGGTCCAGGCGGTGTTGGCGTTTTCCACGCGCAGCGTCTGGTCGCGGCAGATGAACTTCAGGTGGTCGTTCTTGATCATGGAACCGGGCAGCAGGTGCGACTCGGTCAGGATCTGGAAGCCGTTGCAGATGCCCAGGACAGGCAGCTTGGCGTCGGAGTTGGCGGCGTCGATGATCTTGGACATCAGCGGCGCGAAACGCGAGATGGCGCCGGCGCGGAGGTAGTCGCCGTAGGAGAAACCACCGGGGATGATGACAGCGTCAACGTCGCCGAGGTTTTCGTCCGCGTGCCAGAGCGACACCGCCGTGCCACCGGCAAGACGCACTGCACGTGCGGCGTCGCGGTCGTCAAGGGTGCCGGGGAAGGTGACGACGCCGATCTTGGCGCCTGCCAATCGGGGCTCCGCGGCGACGGCCACGGCCTCGCCAATCAAGGGGATGGAAGTCATATCAGGCCTCAACGACCTCGACGTTGACGACATCCTCGATCACCGGGTTGGACAGGAGGGTCTCGGCTGCTTCGCGGGCCTGGGCCAGGATAGCGTCGGTCACCTCGCCGTCGACGGTCAGTTCGAAGCGCTTGCCCTGGCGGACTGCGCTGAAGCTGTTGAAGCCGAGGCGGGGCAGTGCACCCACGATGGCCTTCCCCTGGGGGTCCAGAATCTCGGGCTTGGGCATGACGTCAACGACGATCCGGGGCATCCGGTAACTCCTGTGCGTGAGTTGGGTGAACCTTAAATAAGGCTGCCGCGGAGGTGCCGTCTCACGCCGTTCAGCCGCGTTCAAACATCGTGATCAACACAGGGTTGACCGCGGTTGTGAACAGCATTGTTTGAACGGCATGAGGGCGCTCCGCGAGCTTGCACAACCATTCTACCGGGAGGTGCGCTCATACCCTATTCAGCATGATTCTGCGAGGACACCCCGCCGTCGCGCCGGAAATTGGGACATTTTGAATGCCCGACGGCGGCCCTTGGGGGCGGCTGTCGGCGCTGGCCGCGCAGGGCTCGCGTCACTAGGATTGGCCCATGGCTGAGAAACCGAAATCGATGGTGCTGGGCGTCGTGGCCGCTGCCGTTTTTGCGGGCTTGGGCCGCATGGTGATCCAAAAGATCAAGGCTGACCTGGCTGCCCGCGATCACCGGGTCACCGCCCCTTTGGATGCGGAGACTCGGGCGAAAATCAGCGAGGCCCTGCGCGGGCCCCGATGAGCACTGCGACAGCCTGGGAATAGCGCACGTACAAATGCGCTATTCCAACCGGTTAAACACCGCGAATCCGGCGTATTTTGGAGTTACATGCGGGGGTTCACCCCCCTGGTAAGACCAAGAAAACCAGGAGGAACGATGACCGATCACATTGCAGAAGTATCCGCCTGCAGCGTTGGCAGTTGCGGATTCAACCACGACGGCTGTACAGCTTTTGGAATCACCATTGGCGGTACCCAGGACCACGCTTCCTGCGCAACGTTCATTGACACCAATGCCATGGGCGGACTTCCCAAGGTCTTGGCCCACGTTGGCGCCTGCCAGCGGTCCGAGTGCGTCCACAACAACAACCTCATGTGCGAGGCCCACGATGTCAGGGTTGGGCCGGGCCGTGAAGCCGCCGACTGCCTGACCTACGAGCACGCCTGATTCTTCCGACAACCCGAAAGCGGGCCCGCCCTCCTGAGGAGGACGGGCCCGCTTTTTGGTGCGGGTGCTACTTCTCGGCCGACGCGGACGTGGTGTCCTTGGGGTTGTCGGCCTCCTTCATTTCCTGCTCTGCCGTGGCCTGGATCAATGCCAGCAGCTCAGGGTCGAGGCCCGGCGCAAACTCTTCCTTGCGTTCGGGGGACATGGTCATGGGGAAGCCGTCCGGCATTGTCTCGGTGCTGAGCTCGGTTCCGTCGTTGGACGGCGAAGCTCCGCGGTAGAGCTTGCCCGCTTCGCTGAGGTTGTCAGCGCTGAAGGTGTACTGGATGCTCTGAAGCCCCAGGTCCAGGAGTTTCTTCACTTCCGGGAACTGTTCAGCATTGGTTTTCGGGATGGGGAGCACCTTGCCCCAATTTACGCCCAGGCTTTCCAATGCCTTGGCATAGGCATTCTCGTGCGCTTGGTCGCGGACAATCAGGTACGCGATGGTTGAGCGCGCCGTCTTGTTTTCCGTCATTTCATAGATGCGGCACTTCTGGAGCCGGCCCGTGGATTCGAGCATCAGGTTGTACAGCAGATCCAGAACCAGGTTGCCGCTGTTGTAGACATAGGAGCCACTCCACGGATTTCCCGCCGCATCCACGGGCAGCGCGCCTTGGGCTCCCACGAGGTAGTGGTGGATGTTGCTGGTATCGAGGGCGATGTTCAGGGGAGTTGCGCCACCGGCCCCGGGCTGGTCCACGGGGTCGTTCTTCTTGCCTTGATAGCGGGGTGAGCCATCAAGAAGCTGTGCAATGGTGGTTCCAATGAGCTCCACGTGGCTGATCTCTTCGGTACCGATGCCCTGGAGGAGGTCCTTGTAGGGCTTTGATGCGGGATCGCCGCGGAAGTTCATGCTTTGGAACAGGTACTGCATCATGGTCCGCATTTCGCCGAACTGCCCGCCCAGGCCTTCCTGGAGGGCGTTGGCTGCAGCGGGGTCTGGCTCGTCAGCGGCGATTTCGTTGATGAGAAGTTGGGTGTGCAGATACATTGCGATTCCTCACGGTGTTCATGCTGCGTCCGTGGGATGGAAACCCACTGCTGGCCACCCCGGAGTGCCTACCATAAGCATGCTTACTATATGGGCGCAAGGGATATTCGCTACCCGGCCACTTGGTTCGTCAGTGGCTTTCCTTCCTTCAGCGCATTGACGTTGGCCGTGACCAACGGACCTGCACCCTTGGGCCGGTTGCCCGCAACGTGGGGCGTGATGATCAGGTTCGGAGCGGTCCACAGCTCCGAATCGGCGGGCAGTGGCTCCACCTTGGTCACGTCCAGGGCGGCAGCGCGCAACCGTCCCTCCCGCAAAGCCGCGAGCAGCGCGTCCTCGTCCACAGTGGCACCGCGGCCCACATTGACGAACACCGCGCTCGCCGGGAGCTGACGCAGAACCTCTTCATTGAGGGCGTCGGCGGTTTCCGGGGTTGCGGGCAGGATCGAAATCAGCACATCCGTGGATCCCAGGACTTCGTGGAACTCATCTGCCGCCACCATCGGGAAACCGTAGCGTTCGCCCTTGGAACTTGCGACGCCGGTGACCTTCGCCCCCAGTGCGGCCAGCAGGGGAGCCAGCCGCCCCGCGATGGAACCGAAGCCCCAGATGGTGACCTTGGCGCCGTCGAGCGTGTAGAGCTGTTCGGTGGCGGGATCGGACTGGGCTGTGTTGTACGGCTGGTTCCACGTGGCGGCTTTTTGGGATTCCAGGAGGGCGTCCAAGCGCCGGACAGCTGCCAAAACCAGGGCGAGGGCGTGTTCCGCCACGGGTCCGTCGTGAAGCGAGCGGCCCGAGGTAATGGCCACGGAGTCGGCGAACCCGGCGGCCAAGACGGAGTCCGGTCCTGCCGCGAGAGTTTGGACCAACCGCAGGGAGGGCATCTCCTTGGCGGCGCCGGCGAGGTTCTCCGTGGTGTTGCGCCAGACCACCAGGACTTCCGCGTCACGGTGCGCGCTGGGGATGGGCTGGTCCACCTGGTACACCACGATGTCCTCTCCTGAAGCGTCGAGGCTGGCGAGGTCGAGGTCGATGGTGTCCGGGACGAGGATTTTCACTGCGGCTCCATGGGTTCGAGGCGGTTTTGGCTCTGTCCCGAGGCTACAGCTTTGCCGGGCCCCGAGCTTTCCCGTGCTTCATCCCTAGCAATGTGACGCCGAGCACCCTATGGTTGTAGGACGTTCGACGTAGCACGTAATACGAACGTCCTGCTTGTATTCGAGAAAGGACCCTGGATTTGAGATCCTCATCCCCCGCACCGCTCGCCCGCTTGGTAGTGGCCGGAGCCCTTGGCGTTGGCCTGCTGGCCGGGCTGGGACTGCCTGCGACCGCCGCACCCCTTCCGCCCGCCGACCCCTCGGCCGCACCAGGGTCTTTCGCCGAGGCCAACATCGCAGCGGACCGCACCGCTGCCAACTTCTTCTACCGGATCCCCGCACTGACTTACCTGGGCAACAACGTGGTCCTTGCCGCCTGGGACGGACGTCCCGGCTCGGCCGCCGATGCGCCCAACCCGAACTCGATCGTCCAGCGGCGCAGCACCGACGGGGGCCAGACGTGGGGACCCGTGCAGGTCATTGCCGCCGGTCATGTGGGAGACGCCAGCGGGCCAAAGTATGGCTACAGCGACCCCTCCTACATTTACGACGCCGAGGCGAACAAGGTCTTCGCATTCTTCGTCTACTCCAAGGACCAGGGCTTCGGCGGCAGCCAGTTCGGCAACGACGACGCCGACCGGACGGTGATCTCTTCCGCGGTCATCGAGTCCTCCGATGGCGGACTCACCTGGAGTCAGCCCCGGCTCATTACCAACGTCACCAAGCCCGGCACCAGTAAAACCAGCCCGGTGGCGGGGGATGTCCGTTCCAACTTCGCTTCCTCAGGCGAAGGTATCCAGCTCAAGTACGGGCCCTACAAAGGACGCCTGATCCAGCAGTACGCCGGTGACGTCCGCCAGGCCGATGGCACCAATAAGATCCAGGCGTACAGCGTCTACTCGGACGATCATGGCGTGACGTGGAAAAAGGGTTCCAACGTCGGTGACCGGATGGACGAGAACAAGACCGTGGAACTCTCCGACGGGCGGGTGCTCCTGAACTCCCGCGACAACGCCAACCAGGGTTACCGCAAGGTGGCCGTTTCCACCGACGGCGGGGCCACCTACGGCCCGGTCACGCAGGACACGGAGCTTCCGGATCCCGCCAATAATGGCTCCATCGCGCGAATGTTCCCGAATGCGGCGCAGGGTTCGGCAGATGCGAAGAAGCTCATTTTCACCAACGCCAATTCCAAGACCGGCCGGGAGAACGTCTCGGCGCGCGTGTCATGCGATGACGGTGCAACGTGGCCCGGTGTGCGGACCATCCGCTCCGGCTTCTCTGCCTACTCCACTGTTACCCGCCTTGAGGAAGGCAAGTTCGGCGTTCTTTACGAGGGCAACTACACGGACAACATGCCCTTCGCTAAATTCGACGACGCCTGGCTGAACTACGCCTGCGCGCCGCTGTCCGTCCCCGCGGTCACCACTGCGCCGGGGGCTACCCAGCAGGTTGCCGTCACCGTGACCAACCAGGAAACCACCACGCTCAGCGGTGCCAACGCGACTATCTACACGCCAACAGGTTGGTCAGCCACCACGGTGCCTGTTCCTTCCCTGGCTCCAGGCGCCTCGGTCACCGTCAATGTGGCCCTGACGGCGCCTGCAAATGCCAGCGGCCCGCAGAACCTCAACGCAGCATTCACGACGACGGACGGCCGGGTTTCGCAGTACACCTTCACCGCCACGGTGCCGGTGGCGCCGCAGGTAGGCCTGACCATTACAGGGACGGCCCCCACCCGCGATGTTCTCGCCAACCCGTACCAGGTGGGCGAGCAGCTCAGCTACTCGCTGAACGTCAAGAGCACCTCCAACGTCACAGCCAATTCGGTGCCACTTTCCGGGACGTTCGACTCCGGCTTCCTGCCGCCGTCGGCCCCCAACTGCCGGTACAACAACCTTGCCGCCGGTGCCAGCTACAACTGCACCACCGCCAAGCACGTGATCACGGCAACGGACCTCGAGCGTGGCTACTTCGTCCCGGAGGCGAGCTTCAGCATCACCTCAAGCACGACGCCGTCACTCACCAAAACGGTGCCGTTCACAGGCGCTGCGGTCGCCTTGCGCGACGGGTTGGTAACGGCCGACATCAGCGGGGCGAGGGCCGACGTCGGACGTGACCTCGCAACCCAGCCCTATGCGGCAGGCGACCTTGTCCCGTACACGTTCACCGTCAAGAACACGGGCCCACTCACGGAGAAAGTAGTACCTACGGCCGGCAACTTCAGCCCGTTCCTGCCTGAAGGCCCGGGCAACTGCCGCTACCTTTCCCTGGCGGCCGGGCAGGGCTACCAGTGCACGACACCACGGCATACAGTCACAACCCAGGAGGCCGCGCAGGGCTTCTTTGTTCCGGACACGACGTGGGAGGTCAGTGCCCCGGGCCAGAGCACCAAAACGTACCAGCTCAACGGGGGCGAGGTGGACCTCAAGGTCCGGGATGCCGCGCTTTCTGCAGCAGTCTCCGCCGAGTGGAAGGACGCGGACGGCGACCGCTTCGCCAGTGTCGGCGACCCCGTGACGTACACCTACACCGTGGGAAATGCGGGCAACGTGGACGTGAATGGGGTTGAAGCTCCCGCGGCCGGGATCTCGCTTGCTTCCCTTGCTGCCGGTGAAAGTGTGACCGCGACGCGTGAGCATGTGCTGACGGCCGGCGACGTCGCTGCCGGGTCACTCGCTGCGGTGGCTTTCGAAGCGAGTGGGAACAATGGTTCCAAGGAGGTGGCAGCGACGGCCGAGGCCGATGCCCTGGAGTTGAAGGTCCAGCCTGCCCGGCCGTCGGGTGAACCGCAGCTGACGGTGCAGGACTTCGATGGCCAGACGGCTCCGTTCGACCTGGGGACCGCGTACAAATACCGCAACGGACAAAAGGTGGCTCTTGAGGGCCTGGAGTACGGGCAGTGGTATTACGTGTACCTCAACAAGAACAGTTACCGTTTGGGCTGGATTTTCCCGACGACGGACAACACCGTGGAATTCATTCTTCCCTCGGACGTGAAGAATGGCCGGGATGATGTTGTGGTGCTCGATAAGGACGGCAAGCAGGTTTCCTTTGACCGCTTGCAGGTGACGCCCAAGGGCTGATTCTTGCGTGCGGGAATGGCAACGGGCCGCAGGGTTGATCTCTGCGGTCCGTTGCTGCTTTCTGTGACGGCACGCTGGGGCGTGACAAGACAAATTAATCAAAATGTGCTTTATGTCATATTCGGCTCTCACTAGATACTCTATGACTCGGCTGGTTGCGCGGTTTTGACAAGAACTGTCAAAGGTTCAACCATCTGAAAGTTGACAGGCCTTGGCGATGGAGCCCGGGCCTCCTCAGTGAAAGGTGCAACCACTCGTGAAATCACAAGGAAAGAGCTTCGTCAGAAGCGGGGGACTCCGGAAGGCCGCGGCGCTCGCCGTCGGCTTGCCGTTGCTTCTCTCGTCCATGGCGACGCCGGCCCAGGCCGCCCCAGCCCCGGCGGCGCCTGGAAATGTTGCAGGCGTGGCCAAGAAGAACCTTGACCCCGGCTCCTACAAGGACGGCCGCTACATGGTGGTCCTCGCCGAAAAGCCTGCGGCAACCTACGACGGCGGTACGGCGGGTCTTGCGCCTACCAAACCGGAAGAAGGCAAAAAGCTCGACGCCGACAGCGCCGAGGTGAAGCAATATCAGCAGCACCTGCAAAAGAAGCAGCAGGAAGTCGCGCAGCAGGAAAACGTCACCATCAAGCGCGAGTTCACCACCGCCGTCAACGGTTTCAGTGCCAACCTCACAGCAGACCAGGCCATCAACCTGGCCAAGGATCCCAAGGTCCTGATGGTCGCGCCCGACACCCAATACGCGCCGGACTACTCCACCACCGATTTCCTGAAGCTCAGCGGCCCCAACGGCACCTGGGCCACACAGTATGGTGGTCAGGAAAACGCCGGCAAGGGCACCGTCGTAGGCGTCATCGACACCGGTTACACGCCCTCGAACCCGTTCTTCGCGGGCGAGCCCGTCGGCCCGCTCGTGGGCAACCCCCAGGTGGGCGTCCCTTACCGCACCGCTGATGGCAAGATTGCCATGCTTAAGGCCGACGGCGACACTTTCGTCGGCGAATGCCAGCCGGGCACCGGAACAGGCGCCGACTACGACGGCAGTGCCTGCAACTCCAAGGTCCTGAGCACGCACTACTTTGCCGATGCCTTCCTGGAGACTGTCCCGCCGGCAAACCGTGCCCCGGAGGAAGTCATTTCCCCCGTTGACGTGGACAGCCACGGCACGCACACCGCCAGCACGGCGGCCGGCAACGGCAACGTCGACGCCGTTGTGGACGGCCGAAGCTTCGGAACCACCAGCGGCATCGCACCGGCCGCGAAGCTCTCCATCTACAAGGTTTGCTGGGAAGACACCGATCCGTCAACAGGTGGTTGCTACGGCTCCGCCTCGGTGGATGCGATCGAGCAGGCCATCCTGGACGGCGTGGACGTGCTGAACTACTCCATCTCAGGCTCCACCACCTCCACCACCGACCCCGTATCGCTGGCATTCCTGTCCGCGGCTTCCGCGGGGATCTTCGTGGCTACCTCGGCCGGCAACTCCGGCCCGACCGCCAGCACCGTCAACCACGGCGCTCCCTGGCTGACCACTGTTGCCGCGACGTCGTTCTCCCAGGAACTCCAAGGCACGGTGGAATTCTCCGATGGCAGCAAATTCCGCGGAGCGTCCATCATGAACCGCGAGGTGAGCGGGGCCGGCGTCGTGCTGTCCACCAACGCTGCCAGCGGCACCGGCAACGCAGCCCTCTGCGCCCCCGGCTCCCTGGACCCGGCCAAGGTGGCCGGCAAGGTTGTGGTGTGTGACCGCGGGGTCGTTGACCGCACTGCCAAGAGCGCCGAAGTCCTGCGCGGCGGCGGCGTCGGCATGATCCTGGTAAACCTGACGGAGTCGTCGCTGGACACAGACAAGCACGCCGTTCCCACCGTCCACGTGAACCCGCCCGCGACCCAGACCATCAAGGACAAGGTCACGGCCAACCCGGCCATCACCGTTTCCCTGGTCAACCGCGACACCACCGGTTTGCCGCTGGAAGCACAGCCGCAGATCGCCGGGTTCTCCTCGCGCGGGCCGCTGCTTGCCACCGACTCAGACCTGTTGAAGCCGGATGTCTCCGCACCCGGCGTCGCCATCCTCGCAGGTGTTTCCCCGATCGGAACCGGTGGAGACAACTTCGGCTTCCTGTCCGGAACCTCCATGGCTTCACCGCACGTGGCCGGCTTCGGGGCACTCATCCTGTCCAAGAACCCGCAGTGGTCTCCGGCCACGGTCAAGTCCGCAATGATGACCACCGCCGGCCCGGTCAAGTTGGCCAACGGAGCCGTCAACAAGGATGTCTTCGCTACCGGCGCCGGACAGGTTGATCCTGCTAAGGTCCTGAACCCGGGCCTGGTCTACGACGCCAGCACCGAGGATTACCTGAAGTTCATCCAGGGCACCGGAATGGACCTGGGCATGGAAGGGCTCGGCACCACAGCTGCGCGCGACATGAACGTTCCTTCCTTCGCACTGGGCAACCTGGCCGGAAAGATCGAGGTGACCCGTACCCTGACGGCACTGACCGCCGGCACGTACAGGGCCTCCGTTGATGTTCCCGGCGTCAACGTCAAGGTGACGCCGTCCGTGCTGACCTTTGGTGCTCCCGGTGAGAAGAAGACCTTCAAGGTCCAGTTCGAGAACAAGAACGCCGAACTCGGCAAGTTCGCCATGGGCTCGTTGAGCTGGCAGGGTGCCAACAAGACCGTCACCTCCCCGATCGCCGTCCGTCCCCAGTCCGTGATCGCGGACAAGGCGCTGGCGTTCACTGGAACCGGTCCCAACGGCTCGGGCACCATCAACATCACCTCCGGCACCAACCTGCCGGTGGGTGTGACCATTGACGGGCTGTCCAAGGCTGATTCGTCAGCCATCGAACTGGTCCCGGGCCCGTTTGCCGGTGAGACGAACGCGTCCAATTACGTGAAGAAGGTAACCGTGGGCGAGGGCAGCGCCCTTGCAAAATTCTCGGTGATCTCCTCCGATGAGGCTGCTGACTTCGACATGTTGGTCCTGACGCCCTCAGGCCAGCAGCTTCCGGCCGCAACAGCATCGGCCAGCGAAACCCTGTCCGTGCCCAACCCGGCACCCGGCGATTACTACGTCTTTGCCAACCTCTACGCCAGCCCTAACAACCAGGCCACCAAGGCCACTGTCGATGCTGCCGTTCTGGGTGCCAACCAGGGCAACGCCAGTGTGACGCCGAATCCGATCCGCCTGCCCAACGGCAAGACGGGGCAGATCTCGCTGAACTGGAAGAACCTTGAACCCGGTTCCTACATTGGCCGCCTGACCTTCGCGGGAACCAGCGAGCCGAGCTTCGTCACGGTCCTGGTCAACCCCGGCGGGGCGGTAGTGGTCCCGGACGAGGAGGACCCCAAGAAGGACAAGAAGGACAAGAAGCCGAAGGGCAAGATCCGCGCTGACGAGCCGACGCAGAGCAACAACGCCGGCTAAGTCCTTCCCGCACTAACAACGCGGGGTCACTTATGGCCCGTTCGGGCATCCCTTATGGGCCATAAGTGACCCCGCGTTGCGTTTAAACGGCGCCCGTCGAGCCTCCGGTGTTGCCCAGCAGCGCCGATACGGCCTTCCAGCGCGCAATCTCGCAGCCGTCGGTCCTGCTGAAGTGGCTGTGCACCTTGCGGCCACGGAACCAACCTGTCACTTCGGCCACCTGGGGGCCGCCGTATTGCTGGGTGCAGATCCGGTCCAGCCGTGGTTCCGGGAAGAAGATCTCCTCTCCGAACTGCTCGACGGCGGCAAGCGCCGCAGGCGCGTCCGGCAGGTTTGAGTCCACTGAGTCCGGGTCCGGCGAGAGGACGCCCCCGGCGGACCGAAGGTGGAAAACCCTGCTTTCAGCGTCAGGCGACTCTGTCAGCCTGACGGTGAGGTCGACGTCGTACTCGGTGGGGTTCGGGGAGACCATGGTGACCTTTCGCTGGTGGCGTCGGGTGCTCAGGCAGCCAGGCCGCTCAGCTCGTCCAAGAGCGGGCCTATTGCCTGGAGCACGCGGGCCCGCAGCTCCTGGGATTCGGCTGCGAAAGCCCGCTGGTATTCAACGTACTCGGCTTTGCCCTGCGGTGTCTCGATCCTGATGGGCGGGTAGCCCCATTCTTCGAGGTCGTAGGGCGACGCCTGCATGTCCATGGCACGGATCCGCCATGACAGTTCGAAGCAATCCATCACCAGTTCACTGGGCAACGCCGGAGCCAGCTTGTAGGCCCACTTGTAAAGGTCCATGTTGGCGTGCAGGCATCCTGGCTGTTCCATGGTCCGTTGGTTTTCGCGGGTGGGCGTGAGCTCGTTCAGGGGAACGGCGTCGGGAGTGTAAAAGCGGAAAGCGTCGAAGTGCGAGCAACGGATGCGGTTCTCTTCCACCACGGTGTCCGTGCCCTCGCCGCCGAGCCGCAGCTTCAGGTATTCGTGGCGCAGCTCGAACTTCTCCTGCCGGTACACCATGGCCCACTCATGCAGCCCGAAGCATCCGAACTGCGCAGGGCGCTTTGCCGTGCCGGACAGGATGATCCCAGCGAAGCGGACTGCTTCGGCGCGGTCGGCCAGGAAGCCGGCCCGGTCGAAGGTGACCGCAGGCGTGCCCGCAGGGAGCCCGATGGAGGCGAGTTCGCCGTCGGCGAGCATGTTGTAGAACTTCCAGCCACTGCGTTCCATGGCCTGTGGGCCACTGAGGACCACACCATCCCCAGGGTGCCAGCGCAGCAACTGCCCTGGCTTCTGCGTGTAGTACGTGAAGAGGAAGTCCTCCACAGGGTGCTTCTTGCCTGCCGAACGCCGGACAAGGTACGGGTCCGAGTACTGCGCGACCCGGGCATGATGGGCGGCCTCCAGCCCAAGCCATTGCTCTGGGGGGAGGTGCCGCAGCCTAGAGCCCGCCATCGGATCCGAGGACACTCTTGGCGGCGTCCCACATGCCGATCTGGCAGCCATCAGTGCGGCTGAAGGCAGCGTTGACTTCCTTGCCGTCCACCGAGCCGGTCACCTTGGCGGTTGCGGGGCCGCCGTATTGCATGGTGCAGGCGCGGTCGGCCCGCGGGGGAGCGGGGCTCAGCATGGCTGGGTTGCTCTTGATCGCGGCACAGGCCTCGGCAGGGGACGGATGCTTGCTCTCCGCGGCGGGGACGCCTCCGGAGCAGACCAGCGTGAAGTTTTGGGGCGATGCCTCGGGGGTTTCCAGGAGCGTGATGGACAGTTGGGCGTCGCCTGGACCGGCTGCGGCGGACGTGCTGCTGGGGGCCGGGCTGCTGCTCGGGCTGCTGGAGGCGGACGACGACGGCGATTGGCTGGTGCTGCCCGAAGTGCCTGGGGCGGAGGTGCTTGAGCATGCGGCGAGACCAGCGACAGCAAGAACTGCCAGTAGGGGTCGGACAAATCGCAGGCGCATGGAATCTCCTAGGTTGCTCCCATTTTACGTGGCTCTGGTGGAGGTGCGCTGAGTGGCAGAAATAAGGCCGGTCATTGCTTGGTGGAGTTCGGCGACTTCTTCGCGCGTGAGCTGCAGGCGATCACGGATTTCGCCGGGTACCTCGGTGGCCTTGGCGCGGAGTGCCGCTCCCTTGTCAGTGAGTGTGATGGCAAGTGCGCGCTCGTTGCCCGCGACGCGCTCGCGGGTAATGAGCTGTGCCTCTTCCAGCCGCTTCAGCAGGGGCGAGAGCGTGGCGGGATCGTGGAGAAGGCTGTCGCTGATGTCCTTCAACGTCCGGGGGCTGCGCTCCCACAAGGCCAACATGACGAGGTACTGGGGATGCGTCAGTCCCAGCTTTTCGAGGACCGGCTTGTAGACGCCCACGACGCTCCGCGAGGCAACTGTCAGGGCGAAGCACAGCTGGCGTTCCAACAGGAGGTCGTCGGTTTCCTGCGTGGTTTCGCTGACGGTTGTCATTTGCTTCCTCCTGCTCGCTGCACTGACGAGGTTACACCTTTGAGTGGGTGGATTAGTTAGTGCACTAATTATTAGCGTACTATGAAGGTATTGAACCGTCGAACACCGAGGAGTCGATCAGCGTGGCAAAGGAATCCTTCACCCGGAAATTCATGCGCGCAACGGGGAAGTTCCGTGTCATTTTTGGACCGGCGCACAGCAGCTCCCTCGACCACGAGATGACCGAGGCGAACCGGAAGCTGCTCGCCCAGCGCCAGGCTGAAACCCAGCAGTGGGAAACCATCCGCCGCCCCGATGGCAGCACCTACGTGGTTCCCCGGAACCCCGAGGACAAGTCCCTGCGCTAAACCCGGCCCCCGCCGTCGAGTTGGCATTTGATGACAGTCCTGCGGGCCCGGACTGTCATTAAATGCCAACTCGGCGGTGCCTTGGTCCGGAGCCTTTTTGGGCCTCCGGGCGTAAAATTGCCTCACTGAAGGGCGCGCGCTCCTTCTGTCTCCAGCACGGGAGGAGGTGGAAGAATATGGGACGCAAATTGGATAGCTTCCAGCATGTGACCGAGCGGTTGCAATACGTCTTTGGGCCGGCAACCCACGGCGATACGGATGCTCCGGTGGTGCACAAGCATGACGATTTCGAAACCGCTTCTGAGGAAGATCTCAAGAATTTCGATATCGAGACCGACTCTGAAGGCCATCACTACGCTGTGCGGAACAATGATCCCGGCGCGACATCCACTGACTACTCCCTCTGAGAGAACCCTGTTGCGGCAATAATCAGCATGCTTATTATATGAATGCACCATGCACGCTAAAGCCGCAGCTTAAGGGGGCAGTCACATGAGTTTTCACGATGATGCCGCAAGAATGCCGGTCGGGCCGGACCGCGAGGAGCGCGGGGCGCCGCCGCCGCTTGCCTCAAGCACCAGGCCGACGCGGACCGCGGCGCTGTGGGTGGCGGTAGCCGTAGGCCTGGTGGTCTTGGTGATGCTGATCATTTTCTTTGTCCAGAACCAAGACATGACCACCGTCCGCTTCTTCGGGCTGGAGGGGACACTGGCTCTGGGCACCACGCTGTTTATCGCAGCGGTGGGTGGGGGAGTCCTGGTAGCCCTTGCCGGCGGCGCGAGGATCCTCCAGTTGAGGATCGCCGACCATCGGCGCCGGAAGATTCCCGGCGGGCCAGGAGCAGCACCTTAGATTAACTGCGGAAGGACCGGAGCGTGGCTCCGGTCCTTCCGCAATTTAATCCCGACGGCGGCACTCCCTGACGACGTTCAGTCCGCCGGGGTGGTGGGTCGTCTTAGCCTTCGCAGTCGGTGCAGTAGGCGACGCCATCTTTTTCGCGCGCAATCTGCGAGCGGTGGCGGACCAGGAAGCACGAGTTACAGGTGAACTCGTCGTTTGCCTGCGGGATGACCTGAATAACCAGTTCCTCGGCGACAATTTCGCCGCCGGGGCCGTTGGCGTCAAGGCCGTCGGTTTCGTCCAGTTCCAGCACGACGCTCTTGGCCGTGGGGGCGCTGGCAGATTGAAGAGCCTGGAGGGACTGCTCCTGGTTCTCTTTTACATCGGTACGGAGTTCGTCGTAATCGGCTGCCACTTTTTAAATGCCTCTTCGTGTTAGGGGGTTACCGGGTATGCAACGTACAGCATGCCATGAAAATTCCATACCATACCCCAGTTCTACAGCTTGTGGCGAAAACCACGTCGGTGACGCCCCAAAAAGCCGTCAACCGCGCCATTTCACCCCTGTATTAACGCAGATCAACGTCCTAAGTCTGTAATTCGTTCACCGAGGGCGGAAGGACCCTCGAAGGAGCGCAGTGGACTCAACCGCGGAAGCCCCCGTCCCACGGCGGGACCGGGACTTCCGGGAAGGTAAACCTCGACGGCGGTGACCGTCGCCAAAGTGCCTTAGCGGCCGGTGCCGCCGTAGACGGTCGCCTCGGCTTCGCCGTCGAGCTCAAACGCATTGTGGATGGCGCGTACGGCGTCATCCAGGGCGTCAGCGCTGGTGACGACGGAGATACGGATCTCCGAGGTGGAGATCATGTCGATGTTGATGCCGGCGTCGGAGAGTGCCTTGAAGAAGGTGGCCGAGACGCCCGGGTGCGAACGCATGCCTGCGCCGATGAGGGAGAGCTTGCCAACGTGTTCGTTGTATTCAATGCTCTCGAAACCGATCTGCCCCTCAGCGGCACGCAGGGCGGCCAGTGCGTCGGCGCCTTCGACGATGGGGAGGGTGAACGAAATGTCCGTGCGGCCGGTGCCGTGGGTTGACACGTTCTGGACGATCATGTCGATGTTCGAGTGGGCATCGGCGATCACCTGGAAGATCGCGGCAGCCTTGCCGGGAATATCCGGGACCCCCACAACGGTGACCTTGGCTTCGGACCGGTCGTGCGCAACGCCGGAGATGATTGGCTGCTCCAAGGCAACTCCCTCTTGAATCGTGAACTTTTCGTCGGCGCCCGGGATGACCCAAGTGCCTTCCTTGTGGCTGAATGAAGAACGGACGTGCAGGGGCACACCGAAGCGGCGCGCGTACTCCACGCACCGGAGGTGGAGGATCTTGGCACCGGAAGCGGCCAGTTCCAGCATTTCCTCGCTGGAAATGCGGTCGATCTTTTGGGCCGAGGACACCACACGGGGGTCGGCAGTGTAGATGCCGTCAACGTCCGTGTAGATTTCGCAGACGTCCGCTTCCAAGGCTGCAGCCAACGCGACGGCGGTGGTGTCCGAACCGCCGCGGCCGAGGGTGGTGATTTCGTTGGTGCTGCGGCTCATGCCCTGGAAACCCGCGACGATGGCGATGTGCCCCTTGTCCAGGGCCGTGCGGATGCGGTGGGGATCGACGTCGATAATCCGCGCCTTGCCGTGGATACCGTCGGTAATCATGCCGGCCTGGGAGCCTGTGAAGGACTGCGCCGAGGCGCCGAACTTGTTGATCGCCATGGCGAGCAATGCCATGGAAATGCGCTCACCGGCGGACAGCAACATGTCCATCTCACGGGCGGGCGCGGAGTCCGTGACCTGTCCGGCCAGGTCCAGAAGTTCATCAGTTGTGTCGCCCATTGCTGAGACAACCACCACAACCTCGTTGCCGGCCTTCTGCGCATCCACGACGCGCTGTGCGACCCGCTTGATGCCATCAGCATCGGCAACCGAGGAGCCGCCGAACTTTTGGACGATCAGCTGCTTGGTAATGGCTGCCCCGCCTGCGAGCTCGTCGATCTTCACTTCGGTAGTGGGCATAGTCATGCGCGCACCCTCACTGCATCAATAGGGTTCGAACGCGGCATGCTGAATTCCAAATTGGAGCACGCCTGCGTAGCTTATTTGCCCAGTTTATCGCCGGGCGCAGTGCTGGCAGGAATTGTGACCACATACCGGCCGGAGCATCCCGTCCACGGCACCGGAGCCGTCACCAACCAGAGGTGGCTGGTCCACCCTTGAACGGTCCCACAATCCGCCCCGTGATCCACCCGCCGTAGAAGCCGCCTTCCTGGAAAGTCACCTGCTCGCCGTCGACTTCGCAGGAATCCAGGTGTGCGGGGTAAAGCGCTACCCGGCCACTCAGGGCCTCATATCCGCGGGCCGGATGCGGGTAGGTCCAGCCTCCTCGCGGAACGACGACGCCGCCGCTCACGACGTCGAAGTAGCTTGCCTCGCCCTTGAATTCGCAGAAAGTGGTGCCCTCGGTGGGGATCAGCACGTCCGCCGGGAAGGCTTCCATGGGCAGGTAGTACACGGGCGGGTGGCTGGTCTCCAGAACGCGCACGGAGTCGGTTGTATCAACGATCACCTGGCCGCCGAGCCGGACCACAATCCTTTCCGAACTTGGTTCAACCCGCGGCGGGCGGGGGTAATCCCACACGGATTCCTGCCCGGGTTTGGGCTTTATGGGCCGGGGGCGCTTGGTGCCGGGGAACCCGGGGAAAGGGGCCATGTGACCATGGTGCCACCTTCTTCCGGAAACGGATGTTGGTACTGGCCTTCCCGGCGTACCATCCACCTCATGAGGTCTGCGAGTGGCGATGGTCCGCGTTCCTGAACATCGGGACCCGGATGCCGGCTGGGATGAGACCGGATACGAGGTCATCGGAGGTGGGCTGGTAGACGATCAGCCGCGTGTGGCCTCCCGCGACGACGACTCGGATCCGATGCAGGACACTCCGTTCGCGGAGGCAGTCCGGGCTGCCTGGCGGGTAGCTGAAAAGTCCTTCACGTCGTGGTTGTTTTGGTTCTCGTGCTGCATGGGCGTTGCGCTTTCGTGGGGAGGGGCGGCGCTCCTGTTCGCTTCGGCGCAGCTGAATGGCTGGGTCCGGGACGAGCTGCCCTTGGCCACGTTCATCGTCACCGCGCTCCTCTTGGCTTTCGCGGCCGCGGTCCTGGGAGTCAGCTGGGGATTCCGCGAGAGTCCTGGAAGCCTCCCAATCACGCTACTGGCGGGGGCCATGCGGGGATGCGCCTTGGCTGCACCGGCCGCGCTGGTACTGATCGTGGTGGGCAGCAGTTTCGGCGGGCCGATCGCGCTGGCGGGTGCCGCCGTCGTCGTGATTGTCCTCGAAGTGGCGCTGTTCGGGCTCCTTGGGGCCGGCACGCGCGCCTGCTTCGCGGCGAAGGCCCCCGGCGTTGCCCTGGCTGCAGTGCTGGTGGCCTTCTTCTGCGTGGGAAATGTGGTGCTCACCGTCCTGTTGCTGCCCGGGACGTCGGATGTGGCCGCCGCCTCAGTTCCTGTTAACATGCAGCGCGATGACGCCGGGAGGGTAACTTCCTATGAGTGCGTTGGCGATCTCCACCCCGTGGAGGTGGCACACACGGACAGGGTTGCCTGGCTGGCTGCTTCCAATCCGGCGTTGTTGCTGGGCAGCGTCGGGGCAGGATTCGTTCCGCCTGACGACGACGTCGCTTGGGTGCTGTCCGGGTTGCAGTTCGCGGTCGACGGGCCCTCCGCGGAAGTCCTTTGCCTCAACGGGGTGGCAAGTGACGGGCTGCCACCGTCCATGCCCGTGGCCCTGATGGGGTTCGCGATGCAGGCCGGCGTCGCTGTCCTGGTTGCGCTCCTGGGACGTTGGCTGGCGTCCCGTAGGGCGGCCGCCACGTCCGGGGCTTGAAGGCTAAAGCAGGGCGTTCCGCCGGCCTTCAAAGGCGCGGCCCAACGTGACCTCGTCGGCGTACTCCAGGTCTCCGCCGACGGGCAGCCCCGAAGCCAGCCGCGTCACGGCGACGCCGATCGACTTGAGCATCCGGGCCAGGTACGTGGCCGTGGCTTCGCCTTCAAGGTTGGGGTCGGTGGCGATGATGATTTCCTGGATTGCGCCGTCATTGAGGCGCGTAAGGAGTTCGCGGATACGCAGCTGCTCGGGGCCAATGCCGGCGATGGGGTTGATGGCCCCACCGAGCACGTGGTACCGGCCACGGAACGACCGCGTCCGTTCCACGGCCAGTACGTCCTTGGACTCCTCCACCACGCAGATCACCGACGGATCACGACGCGGATCGCGGCAGATATTGCACGTTTCCTGCTCGGTGACGTTGAAGCAGACGGAGCAGAACTTCACGCGTTCCTTGACGGTGGTGATCGCCGTGACCAGGCGTTTCATGTCCTCGGGGTCGGCCTCCAGAATGTGGAACGCCAGGCGCTGCGCTGATTTCGGGCCCACGCCGGGGAGGCGGCCGAGCTCGTCAATCAGCTCCTGAACTGCACCTTCGTACACAATGTCCTCGTTTGTTTGAAATCAATGCTGGTGTCAGCGGGTTTGCAGTGGAGAACCGTCCAAGGCGCGCTCTTCGATCAGCTTCCCGCCCAGAATACGCTCGACGGCAGCCCGCCCAAAGACCCTCGATTCCTCGATGGTTTCGTCCTCCGGACTTGGAATATCTTCCGGGGCAGCAACCGGGGCCGCTTGCGTCCGGACGGGTGCCTGGACCCGCCCTGCCTGGGCCTCGGGGCTGTTGGTCAGCCGTTGGTACAGGCTCTGGCGGCCGTTGGAATTGCCCGACGGCGCGTCCTCCTCGAGCGTGGCAACGGAACCGTGCGCTTCGTCGGGTTGCGTCGCCAAGGAAGGCCAGGTGGGGACGGGGCTGGGCTGGCCGGTTCCGGGTGCCGGGGCGTTGCTTACGGCGGCGGCTTGGGTACCTGGCCAGCTCGACGCCGGTGCGACGTCCCAGCTGGAGCTTGGGTTCTGCTCGGCGTTGGTTGGGTGACCGTAGGATGCGGTTGCCGTCTCCGGGACCTGGGCTGCGGCGGGCTCGTACTCGGGGGCAGCCACTGACGGTGTGGGGGCTTCCTCGGGAGTTGACCTTGCCTTGCCCACGTTGGATTCGCTTCCAACCACCCATGTGCCTGGGGCCTGCTCTACTGCGCGGGACCACGGGTCGTCGGACGGTGTGGGCGCGGCGGGGGCTGTAGGTGCGGCGGGTGCTCCAGCTGTGACGGGTGCCTGCGCCCGTGCTGATGACGCAGCGGGGCCGGTTGCAGGGGAAGCCTGGGGGTACCCCTGAGACGGAGTTCCCCGGCCGTGGCCGGCCGGTGGTTCCCAATCAGCCGGTGGTTCTTCATCCAACGGCGGGGCGTCCTCGTCCAATGGCGGTCCCCAGTCGTCATCGGGGTAGGAATAGTCGCCATCGGAAGCGGCCGAAGCGGCGGGTGCGGCCGCTGCGGGAGCTGCTGCTGCGGGTGCTGGGGCAGAAGGCGCTGCGGGAGTTGCCTGGTTGGCGGGCAGGGGACGTGCGGCACCCCGGATTGTCGGGGACACTGCAGTGGAAGAGGCCTGGACCTCTGCGTGGCTCGGTTCCGCTGGTGCTGGGGCCACTGGTGCCGCAGGCGCCAAACCCCATGCGGAGTCAACCGCCGACACCTGTGCCGGGGCTGATACCTGTACCGGGGCCGATGACTCAGCCGCCGACGAGTCAACAGGAGTGCCCGGTGTGGATGGGGCAGCCGGGGTTTCCCGGCTAGTAGGCGCTTTTGGGTTTGGCTCAGAGCTCGCTGAGCTGTTGCCGCCAACCACTGCGACGATCTGGCAGTCAATGCCGATGGTCTTGTGGATTGCTTGGCGTAGGTTCTCGGAATGGTCTGCGCGTCCAAAAGCACCGGCAAGGCCGCCGGTAGTGAACGCGAGGGTAAGCACCTGTCCGTCGAACTGGGCGACCTGTGCGTTGGGCTCAACGAGTGCCCACGTACTGCGCTTGATCTTGGTCAGTGTCTGCAGCACGTCCGGCCACGCCCGGCGAAGGGCCTCGACGTCGCCGCCACCTGCGGGAGCGGGGCCCGGAGTCGCAGCTGCCGGTGCCGCGGCCGGGGTTGCCTGCGGAGCCGCGTGCTCTGTCGGTTGGGTGGCCCGCTGATGGACGGCGTCCTGCTTGGCGGGTGCCTGCTGTGCCGGAGCCTGCTGGGGAGCGGCTGTTTGGGCCGTGCGGTCGGCGGCAGGGCGATCCTCGACTGGCCAGTCGTTGGTCGAAACGCGCGGGGCTGTCAGCCCTTCGCGTGCTGTGGCATCGGTAGACGGCGCCTGGGCAGGAGCGGCCGATGGGGCAGCACCAGCAGAAGCCGGGCTTGCTTCGGTACGAGTGCCCGCAACCTCCGGAACCGATGCTGCTGCTTGGGCGGGAGCTGCAGCGGGCGCCGCCTGTGCCGGCGCAGTAGCAGAAGGAGCTGCCGCCGTCGGGACCGCAGCAGCAGGCGTCGTTGCAGCAACGACCGGTGTACCGGCGTCGCCCGCGTAATTCAGGCGACGTTCCACGCGGTCTATGCGTGCGGCGATTCCCCGCTCGGTTTGCTCGGAGCTGGGCAGCAGAATGCGCGCGCAGAGCAGCTCAAGGTGCAGCCGCGGTGACGTGGCGCCGGTCATCTCGGTGAGGGCGGTGTTGGTGACGTCGGCAGCGCGGGAGAGCTCGGCGGCACCGAGGTTGGTGGCTTGGTTGCGCATCCGGGCGATCTGGTCCTCGGGCATCCCGCGGAGGATCGCCTGGGCACTTTCGGGCATGGCCTGGACGATGATGAGATCGCGGAACCGCTCCAGGAGGTCTTCGACGAAGCGTCGGGGATCGTGGCCGGTTTGTATGACCCGGTCAACTGCCCGGAAGACCGTGGCGGCATCGGCGGCCGCAACGGCGTCGACGATGTCATCGAGCAGGGACGCGTGTGTGTAGCCGAGCAGCGCCACCGCGAGTTCGTAGTCCAAACCGTTGGGGCCGGCGCCCGCCATGAGCTGGTCGAGCACCGAAAGGGTGTCACGGACAGAGCCGCCGCCGGCGCGGATCACCAGGGAGAGCACACCCGGGGCGACAGGAACGTTTTCCTGCCTGCAGAGCAGCTCAAGGTACTGCATGAGCGGCTCCGGCGGCACCAACCGGAAGGGGTAGTGGTGCGTGCGGGAGCGGATGGTGCCGATGACCTTGTCCGGCTCCGTGGTGGCGAAGATGAACTTGATGTGTTCCGGCGGCTCTTCGACGATCTTGAGGAGCGCATTGAAGCCAGCCGACGTGACCATATGGGCCTCGTCGATGATGAAGATCTTGTAGCGGTCGCGGACCGGGGCGAACGTAGCGCGCTCGCGGAGGTCGCGGGCATCGTCCACGCCACCGTGGCTGGCGGCATCGATCTCGATCACGTCCAGCGAACCCGAACCGCCGCGGGCCAGTTCGACGCAGCTGGGGCACGTGCCGCAGGGGGTGTCAGTGGGGCCCTCGGCACAATTCAGGCAGCGTGCAAGGATGCGGGCGGAGGTGGTCTTGCCGCAGCCGCGCGGGCCGGAGAAGAGGTAGGCGTGGTTCACGCGGTTCTTCCGGAGCGCCGTCATCAGCGGCTCCGTGACGTGTTCCTGCCCGATAACGTCCGCGAAAGAGTCCGGGCGGTACCTTCGATACAGGGCAGTTGTAACAGTCACAAGTGAAACCTACCTATAGGGACTGACATTTAAATAAGAGACCCCTCATGCACCCGCCAGAGCCCATCTACCCTTGCTACCTTCCGGTCCTGGGGGAGTTCAACAGGATGACGCCACATGAGGGGCCGTCGACAAGCTTACCCGAACTTGGTTCGGCGTTCGAATCGGCCTCAGCCGGTGTGGAAAACGCTCGACGGCGGGTGGTTGTGCCGGCTTTTATGTCGGGGCCCGCTGGTAGACACATTGATACTTGCCACATTCGTCGGAGAGGTCTGCAACTGTGAAGTGTCATGGGTAGCGGTGATTGGTTGGACCCTCGCAGTGTCTCCGGGGAGATACACAAAGATGTACTCGCCGTTGTTCGACTGTTGGCTGAGTCGGGGTGGCGGTTGAGACGCCAGGGTCACAAGTTCTATTTGTACTGCCCTTGTGGGCCGACCGGAGCCCAGCTGAGGGTTGACGGTACGCCGAAGAACGCAACGCTACGCGCCAAGGTTCTATTGCGGGACGCTCGCCGATGCCCGGGGCAGCATGATCTTCTAAGGAGTCGACGATAGCTGTTGTCACTTGTCAACAGGTTCGATAATGTGGGGCTATGACAATGGACCAGACGTTTGAGGTACGCCTCCGCCTCAAGGCGCTCTCAGAAGAGGTTGAGGACTCGCTGGTGGAGTATCTGGGCGCCCTTGTGTCGCGGTTTTCCGGGGTTCCTTACGTGACGATTTTTCAGGACGCCACTAGCGGCTTGGAGGCTGCCCACCGCCTTTTGGGGCGAGTTAAGGATTTCGGATGTGAGGTCGTTTCCGTAGATCCGGACTTTGTAACCCGGACCGAGATTGCTGAACGGCTGGGTGCGTCCCGGCAGGCTGTGTCGCATTGGGTCTCCGGGCAGCGCCAGGCGGAATTCCCGTTTCCGCTTCCCGCCATTCAGACCGGCATCTCACTATGGTGCTGGTCGGACGTTGTTGACTGGGCCCGGGCCTCGAAACACCTCGCCGACGAAGAGGATGTCTCACTTTTGTCGGCTGACGAGATTGCTGTTGTTAATGGGGAGTTGGCGGCCGGTCGAACGCCCGTATTCGCTTGAGGGCTGTGGGTCTCACCGCCACCCACTAACCGGCCACGTCATGAAAGCCGGTTCCTCGTAGGGGTGCGCCGCCCGCAGGGCCAGCACTACGCCGTCGAGCGCTGCTTCCCCAACCACGCACTCAGCGCGGATTTCCGGCACCTGCTCCTCTATCCCCACCTCTCCTATGAACGGCTGGGCGCCGGGCTGGGGAGTGAACCGGCCAGTGCCTGGGGAAGTGTAAAAACAGTGGGAGTAGTCGCCGATCCGACCCGCGCCTGCGTCTCCCATGGCCAACAGAACTTCTTCGATATGCGTCTCCGGGACGTAAACCACCAGTGCATGAAGCTGCGTCATGCAGACATCTTGTCACCAAATTTGGCTACAAAGCGGTCTCAACCATTGCAAAAGAAGGAACAGCGGCGGACCATGTTTATGTACACCGATTGGGGCAATCTCAAGGTTGTGAGCTGCGGGGCCTGGGGGCGAGGGGCCGGACCCGGTAGCTCAACGGTAGTGCCGCAAGAATGGGCGCGTTGGGGGCGTCCATTTTTCCGTTAAGGGGACCTTCTTCGCGCGTGCCAGGCAGTGCCGATTTCCCTCGATTACACGATGCCGAAATTCTCGGGTACAGTAGTATCTGCTTTCGAATCGGAAGCAAGGAGAATTCGCCTAGCGGCCTATGGCGCACGCCTGGAACGCGTGTTGGGTTAACGCCCTCGGGGGTTCAAATCCCCCATTCTCCGCGTTTGGCCCCAGTCTTCGGACTGGGGCCTTTTGCGTTCCTAGGAAGCTACCTCGGCGTCCGCTTGCTGCTCCGCATCCTGCTGCTGCGCTTCGGCCACCCGCTCCAAGACCTCGCGGCACGCTGCGGTTGCCGGGTGGATCCTGCCCGCGGTCCTGGTGGAAGTGAACACGGTTCGCTTGGGCAGGCCCGGAAGATCCAGCAGTTGGACTGTCCGGCTCCGGCCCGTCCAGACGAGGTCCGGCATGAGGGCCACGGCATTGCCCGATTCGATGAGTCGGATTTGCGCTTGGAGGTCGGCGGTTTCGTAGCGCACGTCAGGTTCGAAGCCAGCCGATCGGCATGCCTGCTCGGCCCAGTGGCGGGAGGCGGCACCCCTCGGCTCCATGACCCACGGCATGGACGCGGTGTCCGCGAGCGAGGAAACAGTCTCCCCACCCAACCCGACCGGGGGAGTGGCCAGGCGAATGGCGTCGCTGGTCAGCGTGACGCGGTCCAACCCGCTGTGGTGCGGCGCAGCATGTCCGGGGTACTGCTCGGCCACCACCAGATCGAAGTCCCGCGCCCACGTTTCGTAGAGGGCTGTCTCCGGTTCACGCTGGGTCATTTCCACCCGCACTTCCGGGTACTCCTCGCGCATGATGCTGAGGAAGCCGGGCAGAAGCGCCAGTGCGGCTGATTGGAAGACGGCCAGCCTGACTGTTCCCGTCACCATGGACAAGGAAGCGGCGAGTTCGGTTTCGGCCCGCTCCAGGGTCTCCAGCAGGGCCGCGGTGTGGGCGACCAGGATCTCTGCCTGCGGCGTGAGCTGCACCCGGCGTCCGGCCTTGCGCAGCAGTTCCACCCCGGCTTCCTTCTCCAGGAGCGTCAATTGCTGGGACACGGACGAGGGGCTGTACTGCATCGCGTCGGCCACTTCGGCGAGGGTGCCGCGGATCTTCAATTCGTGCAGCAAACGCAGCCTGCGGACGTCCAGCACGATGGCCTCCAAAGGTTCGGGATGGGTAATGAATATTCGTCAGAAAAGATCGCTTTTCCTAATGAGATTGTAGATCCATACTGATGGAAACAAACAAACTTCTCCGTCTTAGAAGGAGCCCCCATGACCAGCACCCTCCCGGATGCCACAGCCCCGCGCACCCAGGATTCCGGGCAGTTCGATGCTCTGGCCCACGAAGCCATTGCCTTGGTCCGCCACTGGTTGACCGAAGCCAGCAAGATTCCCGTCGACGTGTCCGCCCAGCGCCTCGCCGGCGTCCTGAAGGACCCGAACGGCCTGGAATTCACGGTTGGATTCGTCGACGGCGTCATCCGCCCCGAGGATCTGTCGGTTGCCGGCCGTAAGCTCGCCGAGCTCGCCCCCAAGGTGCCCAAGTTCCTTCCTTGGTACATGCGCAGCGCTGTCCGCGTAGGCGGCGTCATGGCTCCGATCCTCCCGCAGGTGGTCATCCCGATCGCCCGGCGCGTTCTCCGCGAAATGGTGGGCCACCTGATTGTTGATGCCACGGACGCCAAGCTTGGCCCGGCGATCGCGAAGATCAAGCAGGACGGCGTGCACCTGAACGTGAACCTCCTCGGCGAAGCCGTCCTGGGGGAGCACGAAGCACAGCGCCGCCTGGAAGGCACTCTGAAGCTCCTGGCCCGCGACGACGTCGACTATGTCTCCATCAAGGAATCCTCCACCGTCGCACCGCACTCGCCGTGGGCCTTCGACGAAGCCGTCGACCACGTGGTGGAGAAGCTCACCCCGCTCTACCGCCTCGCAGCATCCTTCCCCAAGCCCAAGTTCATCAACCTGGACATGGAGGAATACAAGGACCTGAGCATGACCATCGCCGTGTTCAAGCGCATCCTGGATATGCCCGAGTTCAAGAACCTCGAGGCCGGCATCGTCCTCCAGGCCTACCTCCCCGACGCCCTCGGCGCCATGCAGGAACTGCAGGAGTGGGCCACGGCCCGTCGCGCCCAGGGTGGCGCACCCATCAAGGTCCGCGTGGTCAAGGGTGCCAACCTTCCCATGGAGCAGGTTGAGGCCTCGCTGCACGATTGGCCGCTGGCAACGTGGGGCACCAAGCAGGACTCGGATACCAGCTACAAGAACGTCATCAACTACGCCCTCACCCCGGAGCACGTTGACGCTGTCCGGATCGGCGTCGCCGGCCACAACCTCTTCGACGTCGCGTTCGCCTGGCTCCTTGCCAAGCAGCGGGGGGTCACGGAGGGCATCGAGTTCGAGATGCTGCTGGGCATGGCAACCGGACAGGCAACGGCTGTCCGCAAGGACGTCGGCAGCCTCCTGCTCTACACACCGGTGGTCCACCCGGGCGAGTTCGACGTCGCCATCGCCTACCTGATCCGCCGCCTGGAAGAGGGCGCAAGCCAGGAAAACTTCATGTCCGCGGTCTTCGAGCTGAGCGAAAACGAAGCCCTGTTCAAGCGCGAGCAGCAGCGCTTCCTGAACTCCCTGGCCAACATGAAGGACGAGGTTCCGGCCCCCAACCGCCAGCAGGACCGCCGTCTCGCGGCCGAGCCCGCACCCACTGAGGGCTTCCGCAATACCCCGGACACCGACCCCGCCCTGCCGGCAAACCGCGCATGGGGCCGTGACATCCTGGCGCGCATCCCCGGCTCCACGGCAGGCAACAAGATCGTGGAGTCCACCAAGGTTTCCGATGCCGCCGAGCTCGAGCAGATCATCACGACGGCGGTCGAAGCCGGCAAGGCGTGGGGCGCACGCCCCGCCGCGGAGCGTGCAGCCATCCTGCACCGCGCCGGTGAAGTCCTGGAGGCCCGCCGTGCCGAACTCCTGGAGGTCATGGCCTCTGAAACCGGCAAGACCATCGACCAGGGCGACCCCGAAGTCAGTGAAGCAATCGACTTCGCGCACTACTACGCCGAGCGCGCCAAGGACCTGGAAACGGTCGACGGCGCCACGTTCGTCCCAGCCAACCTCACCGTCGTGACACCCCCGTGGAACTTCCCGGTGGCGATCCCCGCTGGTTCGACCCTCGCGGCACTGGCCTCAGGTTCCGCCGTCGTCATTAAGCCTGCAAAGCAGGCCCGCCGCTCCGGTTCCGTCATGGTGGATGCCCTCTGGGAGGCCGGCGTGCCGAAGGACGTGCTGGCACTCGTCCAGCTCGAAGAGCGTGACCTCGGTACCCAGCTGGTCTCGCACCCCAGCGTTGACCGCGTCATCCTGACCGGTGGCTACGAAACGGCCGAGCTTTTCCGTTCCTTCCGCCAGGACCTGCCCCTGCTCGCGGAGACTTCCGGTAAGAACGCGATCATCGTGACCCCGAGCGCCGACCTTGACCTCGCCGCGAAGGACGTTGTGTACTCCGCGTTTGGACATGCAGGACAGAAGTGCTCCGCTGCGTCCCTGGTGATCCTGGTCGGTTCGGTGGCCAAGTCCGCCCGCTTCCACAACCAGCTCATCGACGCCGCCCGCTCCCTGACCGTGGGCTACCCGGAAAACGCCACCACGCAGATGGGCCCGATCATTGAGCCCGCCAACGGCAAACTCCTCAATGCCCTCACCACCCTGGGCGACGGCGAAACGTGGGCCATCAAGCCCGAGCGCCTCGACGAGACCGGCCGTCTGTGGTCCCCGGGCATCCGTTCGGGCGTCAAGCGCGGCTCCTACTTCCACCTCACCGAGTTCTTCGGCCCGGTACTCGGCGTCATGACCGCTGAAACCTTGGAAGAAGCCATCGCCATCCAGAACGAGATCGAATACGGCCTGACCGCCGGCCTGCACTCCCTGGACTCCGCTGAAATGGGTGTCTGGCTGGACAAGATCCAGGCGGGAAACCTGTACGTCAACCGCGGGATCACCGGTGCGATCGTGCAGCGCCAGCCGTTCGGTGGGTGGAAGAAGTCGGCCGTCGGTGCCGGAACCAAGGCTGGTGGACCGAACTACCTGATCGGTCTGGGCAGCTGGGTTCCCGCCGAAGCCAAGGCCAAGCGCGGCACCGTCCTTGAAGGTGCAGCCTCGCAGATCCTCGCCGCGGCCAAGTCCGCAGACGTCACCGCCGAGGAATACGGGACCCTTCAGCAGTCGCTCTTCAGCGATGCCGAGGCTTGGGCAACCGAGTTCGGCACCCGCAAGGACGTCTCGGCCCTGACCGCCGAGCGCAACGTCTTCCGCTACCGCCCCTTGCCCGTAACTGTCCGCCTCTCCGAAGGCGAGCGGCTCGCCGAGCTGCTGCGCGTTGTGGCAGCCGGTGCTGTGGCCGGCTCGAAGCTCTCAGTGAGCTCTGCCGTCGTCCTTCCTGACGCTGTGGTGACCGCGTTCGCAGGTCTTGGCGTCAACGTGCGGATCGAGGACGACGCCGCGTGGCTGGCCCGGGCGGCATCGTTCGACGGCGGCCGCATCCGCCTGATCGGTGGCGACTTCGCCGCGCTGAGCGCAGCGATGGGTGGGCGTCCCGACGTCGCGGTCTACCACGGCGCCGTGACCCAGGCAGGCCGGATCGAGATGCTCCCGTTCCTTCGCGAGCAGGCAGTGTCCATCACGGCCCACCGCTTCGGCACTCCGAACCACCTCTCGGACCAGCTGATCTAGCGTCCCGCTTCAACGACTGAAAGCCAGCCCTTCGGCGCAACCCTCACTATTTGGGTCCGCGCCGAGGGGTTGGCTTTCTGCTTTCCGGTCAAACGTCCGCGTAGCCCAGCCGTTGCAACCTGCGTCGTGCCGCTTGTTCGCTGGGTCCATGGGATCCGAGGGCGAACCGGACCATGGCCAGCACAACCCTCGCGGCTGTGATCACCGGCAAGGGGACAGGGCCGAACCGCGGACGTTGAAGGCCCAGCAAGTCCCTGTATTTTGGCTCAAGACTGGCGATGGCTGCCCCGAAAAGGATGCTGTAGCCGGGCTTGAGAAGGGGGCTCAGGGGCGGATGTTGAATGAACGAGACTGTCTCGGCCAGCCGTTCATCAGCCCGCAGAATCCCGGAGGCGTACCAACCTTCCAACTCATCGCGGACCTCTGCTTCGGTGAGGGGCGGGTCCTGCACTCCCATCAGCTGCCCGGCCGCTGCCCACTCGCGGACGTAGGCATCAGCTCCGCCGGGGATCGAAACGCCCCAGATCCGGTTGGCCGTCAGGAACGAGTCCGCATAGGTCACGTGGACCCAGCGGAGGAGCTCGGGATCGTTGGCGGCGTACTCATGAACCGCGCCGTTCCCATCCACGTAGGTGCCGCGGACGCGTTCGTGGATCCTGCGTACGACGGCGGTGGCAGATTCTGCAGCTTCGGTTGAGCCATAGGTCACCGTGAAGATCCAGCGCACCGTGTTGGCCAGGCGGCCCAAAGGATCCTTCTGGAAACCGGAGTGCTCGTAGACCCCGGCCAGCGCGCCGGGGTGGAGCGCCTGCATCAGCAGCACCCTGATCCCCGCCACGATGGTGGCAACGTGACCATGCACCGCCCAGACGGCCGACCCCGGAAGGTGGTATCCGGCGTCGTTCCCTTCCGCCAAGCGCGGCACCCACTCAGGCGGCGTCCCCGACGTCCCGGTGAACGTGCGCTGGAGTTCGTGGCGGTACTCGGTGAGGTAGTTCCTCATGCATCCTATGAGACCGCACATCCGCCACACCGTACAGAGGGAGTTAGCGGGTGGTGCGGCGTCGGGAAGGTGCCGCTGCCACCAGCAGGGCGGCAATTGCGACGGCGGCACTCAGGATGAGTCCCGGACGGTACTGTTCCAGCATGGCTTGGGCGCTGACGGTACCGCCGCCTTGGCCGTGGCCACTGACCAAGGCCGTGGTGACGGCGAGGACCAACGCGGCACCCACCTGTGTGCTGGTCTGGATGAGCCCTGCGGCCAGGCCTTGCTCGGAATCCTTGATGCCTGCCGTGGCCTGCACGTTGATGGACGGGAAGGCCAGGGCGAAGCCGATGCCTAGAAGGACCACCGAGGGCAGGATGTCGAGCGCGTAGTTCGGGGTGGTGCCCACCCTGAGGAAGAGGACGTAGCCCAATCCAAGCGCGGTGAGGCCCGTGAGGATCAGCTGCGTGGCTCCGAATTTCTCAATGAGCCGGTCAGCGAACGGTGCGCTGGTGGCCACCAGCAGGCCGGCGGGCAGCAGGGCCAACGCCATTCCCAGAGGGGTCCAGCCGAGCACGGACTGCAGGAACATGGTGACGATGAACTGGAAGCTCAGGTAGGAACCGAAGAGCCCCACTGCGCTCAAGTTGGCCCGCGCAACCCAGCCTTCCTTGAGGATGCCGAAGCGGATGAGCGGGTGCTTGACCTTGTTTTCGATGATCGCGAAGGCTGCCAGCACGGCGGCAGAAACTGCGAATCCGGCGATTGTTGCCACAGATCCCCAGCCCTGCTCAGGTGCTGAAACCAAGGTGTACACCAGGCCGAGCATGCCCAGGGCGAGCGTCACGGCGCCCCAGATGTCGTGCCCGCTGTTTTCCGCGGACGGCTTGTCCTTGGGGATGAATTTCATGCCCAGCAGGACCACGATCACGGCGATCGGCACGGATACCAGGAATGTCCAGCGCCAGCTCAGGCTGGTCATCAGGCCGCCGACCACCAGGCCCAGGGAGAACCCGCTGGCACCGAACGTAGTGAAGATGGAGAGTGCCTTGTTGCGCTCGCGGCCCTCGGCAAAGTTCGTGGTGATGATGGAGAAGCCGGTGGGTGCGGTGAAGGCGGCTGCGAGGCCCTTGACAAAGCGGGTGGCGATCAGGATTGCGGGGTCGTCCACCAGGCCGCCGAGGAGCGACGCGGCTGCGAACACGGTCAAGGCAATGAGGAAGATACGACGGCGGCCCAACAGGTCCGCGAGCCGTCCGCCAAGGAGCAGGAGGCTTCCATAACCCAGGACGTAGGCGGAGACGATCCACTGCAGGGAATCGGTTCCGAGGTGGAGTTCCTGTCCGATGGAGGGCAAAGCCACGCCGACCATGGAGACATCCAGCCCATCGAGGGCAAGGACGGTGCAGACAACCATCAGAAGAAGCCACTGGGCCCGCGTCCAGCGGACCACTGTTGACGCTGTTGCCAAGGGTTGCTCGGCAGACGTTTTGAGGGTGGTGGGTGAGGTCATGCGATCAATCTATATGACGCGTCATTCAATGACAAGGAATATGACGCGGAATCTTATGACGTGGATTTTAATGCCTCCATGGCCTAGGATAGGGGCATGGCAACGACGCGTGACCGCCAGCTGGAAGACCGGGAATTGGTTGAGCAGTGGCGCGACATCCAGAGCTCCTACTTCCGTACCGCCGGAGCAATCGACCGCGCCCTTGAGGCCAAGTTCGATATCGGGCTGAACGAGTTCGAGATCCTGGACCTCGTGGCCGAAAGCGAAGAGTCGTCGTGCCGCATGAAGTCGTTGGGGGAGCGGACACCCATGACCCAGAGCGCCGTGTCCAAAGTGGTGGACCGCCTCGAAAAAGCGGGCCTGGTTACCCGGCAGACCTGTGCCGAAGACCGCCGTTCGCTGTTTTTGGAACTGACCGAAGCCGGCCGCGAGCTTCACTCAACGGCCGCCGTCGAACACCGCGCGCTGCTGAAGGAAAACCTGGGCTGACCCAGGTCACGGAGGCTGCGGTGAACTTGTAAGGACAAGGCCGTGGAGTGCCAGTGGGATGCTTCCGGACCGTCGAGCCACGGACCACTAACGCACGCGAGCCATCATTCTTGAGGGATCTGCTAGTTCGGTGAAGCCATATTGGGCGTATAGCCCGTGAGCATCAGCGGTAGACAGTAATATCCGTGACAGATCCAACGGTTCGAGGTCTGCCACGATACCCGCAGCGAGCATTTTGCCGATACCTTGGCCGCGGGCCGTGGTCGCTACAAAAACATCGCACAGCCAGGCGAACGTTACGCCGTCAGTCACCACGCGGCCGTATGCAACCTGTTCTCCCGTTGCGGTGTTGTAGACCCCGTAGTTCCGGGAGGCGTCGATGGCTGCATCTTGCTTCTCACGCGGTCTGCCTTGCGCCCAATAAGACTGTTCACTCAGCCATGCGTGTACGAGCCCGCGATCGACTCTGTCGGTGTCGGCAGAGAAGAAGAAAGGTTCATTCATGACAACACCCTAGAGGAACCTGACGGGCTCGTTTGCCCCGCTGTTGAACATCGCGCGCTGCTGAAGGAAAACCTGGGCTGAAGGGCTTGCCCTCACGATCTCGGCCCACACACTTGGCACCAATCTTCCCGCCGCGTATAGTGGAGAACGCAGACCCCCCCGCACACGCGGAGCCGGGGGTCTAGCTGTTTAACACGCTATATCTCCCGTGGAAGGCGGGCAGGGTCTCTGGAGCTGAGGTACTTCTCATACCAGTCCCAGGCGAACTCATTTCTACTGTGCTTATCGACATGTGCATTGGCGCTCCAAGCCACCAGGTCGGCCATTTGCACCAGTTGCGAGCTGCCCGAGTCCAAATGTATGGCGTCTTCGATGACCCGTCGCTGGGCCAGTTCCAGTGTTCGGTGAGTGCTCCTGTAAGAGGTGTCGCTTCCATCACCATCCATGAATACCAAGGCCAGTGAGTTTGATTTGTTGAGCTCGGCTTCGAATCGATCAACAAGCGCGGCATACGCTTGCTGCCGGGTCTGAGCTATATCTTCTGGATCCCCACGACGGTACACGGCTCCAAGGCGTAGCCCTTCTGTGCTCTGCAAGGTCTGCAAACACTCGATTGCAACCTCGCGGCCAAAGTCCTTCCAGTATTCAACCCCCTCATGGACGTGCCGGTCAGGCATCTTGGTTGAAATGCGCCCCCGCCCGTTTACATATTCCGTGGTGTGCAGTTCCTGTGTGACTGGGATTTTGTGCTCCCGCCATAACCGCTTCCGTGTTTGGAGCCAGCTGCTTAAGGCCGAAGACCAGCGGTCCGGAGCGAACTCTATCCAACCGTATACAACCAACCCGGATTGGGGGTGGCCGGAATCGTCAACATAGATCATTCTGTTCAGCGGCAAGGTCACAGTTCACTTTACTCAGCTTCGCCGCGGTAGCTTTGCGGACTGCGGACCGGACATCAACGCAGCCGCAACAAACCTCAAGACATCTTGAGCGAAAACTGATCCAACCTTTCGCTGTACAGCTCCCGGGAAGCCTTTATTTCTGCTTCAATTCCCGCAAGAATGGTGCTTGCACGCCAGGCTGGGGTTTGGTGCCGCTGGCTTTGGGGAGTGTTTGTGGGCAAGCATCATGAAACAGACCGGGCGATTGACCTGATCCGCACCGAAAAATTCCGTCGCGTTATGATCGCCGGATGCCTTGCGGTCTTGGCTTTCTTCGCTTTCGGATTCCAACCTCTGACCGCCGTTCCGGCTGGAACAGTGGATCCGATGGTGGCTCAAGGAGTCGTGGGGCCCACAGCGTTGGGGAGCCTGACCCCGCCGGAAGCCGAAACAATGGTCATCGACCCCAGCCAGGCACCCCCTGAGCAACTGCCCGGAACGCCCATGGTCTTCTTTGACCGGGCGATGGTCCGGACGGTCAGCAAAGATGGTTCTACTGGCTTGACGGTTGCCTCGGCCGGGATGTCCCGTCCCCCTGCGGGCAGCCTGTACGCGCCCCTTGAAGTACTCAACCCAAGCTCGCCCTACGGCTACCGCTACAGCCCGCTGACGGGCCTGGCCGGCGAGTTCCACTGGGGCCAGGACTACGCGGCCCCCTGTGGAACACGGGTTTACGCCGCCGACGCCGGTGTAGTCCGCGCCGTTGGTTGGCACATCTGGGGCGGCGGCAACCGTGTGGAAATTGAGCACGGCAACGGCCTGGTCACCACCTACAACCACCTGCAGGACATCGGTGTCACACAGGGGCAGTCGGTCCGCGTTGGCGAAGTCATCGCCGAAGTCGGCACCACTGGCTGGTCCACGGGTTGTCACCTCCACTTTGAGACCATCGTCAACGGCCTCCACACCAACCCGAACGGCTGGACGTATCTGCCCATCAAGCAGGTTGATCCGCTGCAAACCATGACTTTCGTGAACTACCAGCCGGGAGTCGGCACGGGCAGCTCCGCACCGCAGTGGGCAGTGCCCGTGGCCGACGGCACCAACCGCGCCGTCATCGGCGGCGAGCACGAAGAAGAAGTCGCTCCGCCGGTCGTGGTACCGCCCGTCACTTCGGTGGACACGCCCGGCCCGGTTGTCACGACACCACCTCAAACCACGACGCCGGTCCAGTCGCCGTCCGTAACGGCCACGCCGACGCCGACCGTGACCCCGACGCCGAGCGTCACCCCGACGCCGAGCGTCACCCCGACGCCGACAGTCACCCCAACGCCGAGCGTCACTCCGGTGCCTACCACGGCTCCCGGGACCACGGCTCCTGGGACCACGGTTCCGGTGGCGCCACCCGTGCAGACCCCGCCTGTCCAGGCGCCGACGGTCGAGGCCCCTGTCATCCAGGCACCAACCGTCCAGTCCGCCGTCGCACCGCCCGCACCGGTCGCTCCGGCGCCGGTGGTGGTCGAACCCGCGCCAGTAGTGGTGCCAACGGTGACGCAGCCTGTTGCGCCCGCCCCGGCCCCCGTAGCCCCCGCACCCGCGCCGACACCCGTGGCGGTCCTGCCATCGGCCCTTCCGGTTGTGACGCTCCCGCCCGGTTATATCCTCATCGCTCCGGACCTGGTCCAGAGGCCGGACGGCGTGATCGTGCCGCTGTCCACGCTCATCCTTCCTGCGCCCTAAAACGCCATAAAGCCGGGCGTTTTCGCGGCCCCAAGCCAGCTCCCGTAAGCTCGATGGCGGCGATCCCGCCAGCCGACGACGTCAGGAAGCGAATCCGATGACCAGCCTCTACAGCATTCCCATCACCTTCAACGACGGCTCCGAAGGCGACTTCGGCCGGTTCGAGGGCAAAGCGGTGATGGTGGTCAACGTCGCTTCCAAGTGTGGCTACACCCGCCAATACGCTGGCCTGGAAGAGCTGTACGGCGAATACCGCGGGCAGGGGCTGGAAATCCTCGGCGTGCCCTGCAACCAATTCGGCGGCCAGGAACCGGGCGCCGATGAGGAAATCGCCGAATTCTGCGAGCGGAATTTCGGTGTCACCTTCCCGTTGACCAGCAAGGCGAACGTCCTCGGCAAGGAGCAGCACCCCCTGTTCGCCGAGCTGACCCGGGATGACGACGGCCAGCCGGTCAAGGTGAAATGGAACTTCGAGAAGTTCGTCATTAACCGTTCAGGCGAACTCGTGGGACGGTTCCCATCCGCAGTGGAGCCTGACTCCGAAGACCTGTTGAAAGCAGTGGAAGAAGCGTTGGCGTAAGCCGGCAGAGCTGAAGGGGAGGAAAGTAATTTTCCAACATTCCGCCGGGAGTTAGCCGGTTGTTGGCTTTCTGTCTGGTTGGATTGGACCTACTGGGGTTGACACGGGAGGCGCCGTCTCCCACCAAACGCTAAGGCAGCTATGGAGTTCATCGAGGCCGAATATCCCAAACCAGGTCATGTGCTGCTGCACTTGAGCGATCTTCACCTGGTTGGTGGTCCGGGCACGCTCTATGGCTCTGTGGACAGCTCTGCCAGGATGCAGGAGATCTGCGACCAGATTGTCGCTTCCAGGCTCAAGCCCGAAGCCATCATTTTTACCGGAGACCTCGCGGACCGGGGCGAGCTGGAAGCCTACAAGCGTCTCCGGGACATGATCGAACCGGTGTGCGATTCGCTGGGAGCCAAGGCCATCTGGGCCATGGGAAACCACGACGACCGCGCGAACTTCCGATCCGCCTTCGCCGATGCCTCAGAGGCCAGCAAGCCCGAAGACCCGGTAGACCGCAGCTACTTCATCAATGGGCTTCGGATTATCACCCTGGACACCACGGTTCCGGGCTACCACTACGGCCAATTGTCGGAATCGCAGCTGGACTGGCTGGCAGCCGAACTGGCCACACCGGCGCCCGACGGAACCATCCTCGCACTGCACCACCCGCCGGTACCCTGCGTGCAGGACCTCGCGGTCCTGGTGGAGCTGCGCGGCCAAGCCGCACTGGCCGCCGTCGTCCGTAATACGGACGTCCGCACCATCCTGGGTGGGCACCTGCACTATTCGACGACGGCGAGCTTCGCCGGCATCCCGGTCTCGGTCGCCTCGGCCACCTGTTACACGCAGGATCTCGGGGTACGCGCCGGAGGCCAACGGGGACGCGACGGAGCCCAGTCCTACAACATGATCCACGTGTACGAACACACCATCGTGCACTCGGTGGTCCCCTTGTCCGGCGGTGTCACCGTGGGCGAGCCGGTGGACGCGGAGGAAGTACAGCGTCGACTGGCAGCCGCAGGTATCCGCATCCCACGCGAGTCCCGGGTGGGCACGCACACCTCACCCGGTACCTTGACGTCGTCGCTGCCTCTTATTTCTCCCAGGGTGCCTTGACGGGGAAGTACTTCTCCAGGAAGTCGGTTACCAGTTCGGCACGTTCATCCGCCTCGACCTCGGGGAAACTGCCGTCGTTCAGGCAGAAGAAGTCCATGTGGCGCTTGGCCAGCAGCTTGGGCAGGTAGTGCAGTCCGGCCCACATGGTCGAATCCACATAGCGGACCTTGGCAGCCGTCTGGGTGACTGCGCGGCCCGTGAGCAGGGCGTAGTAGTGGTAGAACGAGTTCGTGACCGAGATGTTGTCCGCGGCGCGGAAGCGGCTGGCTGCGGTCTTGGCGAACTCGGCCGGGAATTCCTCCTCCATCTGTGCCACTACGCTGCGCCGCAACGGAGCAGCGGTGTGCTCCAGGTGCCGGGTGGTGATACGGCCGAAGCGTTCCCAGAGGAGCTTCCGGTTGACCCGGGCCGCGTTCTCGAAGCCACTGCGCTCGGCATCGTTCTCGCCCAGGCCGATGCGGGTGTCCGCTTCGATGAACTTGGTAATGCCGCCGGGCGTGAAGAACATGTCCGGTCCTACGGGACGGCCGAAGAACATGTCGTCATTGGAGTACAGGAAGTGCTCGGACAGGCCCTCGATGTGGTGCAGCTGGCATTCCACAGCCTGCGAATTGTGGGTGGGCAGGACGGAGGGATCGGCGAAGAATTCCTCGCTCCGAACGATCGTCACGGACGGGTGGTCGGCCAGCCATTCCGGAGCGGGAGAGTCTGTGGCGATAAAGATCCGTCGGATCCATGGCGCGAACATGTGCACCGAACGCAGGGCATATTTCAGCTCGTTGATTTGCCGGAAGCGTGCCTCGTGGTCGTCGCCTTCGCCAAGGACGGCGCCGGCCTGCTGGGCGCGGCGGCGTGCAATGTACTCCGGGTCGCTGCCATCAACCCACGAAAAGACGATGTCGATGTCGAAGGCAATGTCGCTGGCGTGGTCGGCGAACATGTTCTCGATGGTGGGCCAGGTGAGGCCATGCCGCTGCACGGTTCCACGGACGGCGTCCTGCCGCAGGAGTGTCCGGCGCGTCAACGAGTTCTCCACCGGGAGTTCCAGGTGGTCGCCCTCGAACCTCCACAGCTCGAGCTGGACACCCAGCGCCGGGCCGTACCAGAGGCCGCCGCCGACTTCGACCCGGGGCCGGTAGAGGCGGAAGATCCGGGCCTTCCGGTTGGCCGAGAGCTCGCCGTCGGCTACTAGCACGGACGTCTTCTTCCTGGCATCCACTGTCATGGCGTAGAAGGGTTCATTCCGGAACGCGTCAACCAGGGCGTCCCTGACGTCCTTGCGGGCCTCCCAATCGACGGCGATCACGGGCCGCTCATCATTGCCGCGCACCAGGATGAAATCGATGCCTGCGGCATCCAGGGCTGCCCGAACCGCCAGGAGATCGGAAACCATGGCCTGTTGCGGTGTGAGGTCGGCGTTGACCAGGGCGTACCGCCCGCGGTGACGGACGACGTCGGACCTGTGCCTGAGATGCGCAACGACGGCAGGCGAGACCGCCTCCGCAATCGTGTCCTCTTCGACAGATGGGCTGCCGTGGTAAATCGGATCGACCTGTGCTTGTGTGATGGCTGTTTCTCCGGGATCGTCGGTGGTGCGTGTGTCAGTGGTGGTGAAGCTCTAGATGGCCAGGGCCCCGCGCCAGCTGCGCAGGAAGGCTCCGCCGGCGTCGTCGTGGATCACGTCGTCGGCAAGGTCCAGGTCCGCGGCGGTCAGGATGGCGTACGGCTTCACCGGCACGCCGTCCGCAGGCCGGACATCCACGTGCTTCACGTCGTGGTCGTTGTGGTGCAGCCAGTCTGCCATGGCGTAGTCCGTGCGGGAATCTCCGACGGTGCGCCAGGAGCGCGGCGTAATGCCCTGGGCGGCCAGGAGCTCCACTGCGCGGCTTGCTCCGAGGTCCTTGCCGAGCCGGACGGACTCGATGTCCGTGGAGATGATGGTGGGGTCCAGGCGGTAGTCGGCGGTGTCGTCGGAGCCGGGAGCGTGGTGGTCCAGGATGGCGGCGTTGAGGCCGTGCTGTTCCATGATGCCCAGCGCGTCGGCGTCGAACAGCTTCTGCTCAGCCAGGTAATCTGCGCTGGCCACATCCAGGTGTTGCTCCACGGAGACCATGGCGCGCTTTGTCTCGTCGAAGAACATGTGCGCCGAGTAATCCTCCGCCACGAGCCTGCGGATGTCGTCACCGTAGGCCTTGGGGACGGCGAGTTCGTGGTCCACGTGGATGGGGCCGGGCCCTTCGGCGGTGTAGCTGAACCAGACGGCGCCCTTCTCGCAAATCGCGTGGATCACTGTATTGGCGGGCATACCCGCGGCAATCATGGGTTCCATGACCTGCTGGGCTATGAAGGCGTCGGAACGGCCGGTGTTGAAGATGACCGGAATGCCGGCCGAGGCGAGGGCCACCAGATCAGCGATGATGTCCGGCTTGACATCGCGCGTCACGGGGCTGGCGATGGGGCCATCGACATCCAGCAGCAAAGCCAGTTCGGGCTCAGTGCGGGCAGCGGTCCGGTCGGTACCTTGGAGCGGTTGGGTCATGCCCCTATTCTGTCAGTCCCGCAGAGTCCCCACACAGCTGTGACGTTCGACGACGATTAGTCACCTTTTGGCTACAACCTGCCTGTGCCGCGGGTCACAAGTTCCGTTAGGGCGGCATCTTCCATAGGCTTGCAGGGTGATCTTCAAAGCTGTGGGCGAGGGACGCCCGTACCCCGACCATGGATACACCGCGCCCAGGGACTGGGCGGCACTGCCACCGCGCCCTGTGCGGTTGGATGACCTGGTCACCACCAAACGGACCTTGGACCTGGAAGCGTTGCTGGCTGAAGACTCCACCTTCTTTGGAGATTTGTTCCCGCACGTGGTCCAGTACCAGGGCGTGATGTACCTCGAGGATGGCCTCCACCGCGCGGTCCGCACGGCGCTGCACCAGAGGACCGCAATCCACGCACGTGTATTGGTGATCGATGGCTAGGGTGTCCGGGCCGGACCAGATCGAGTCCCGGGCAAAAAAACGTAAGCGTCCCAAGGATGTGACGCAGTTGCACGGCCATCACGTGGTGACAGGGCCGGAGCTCAGGGCGACGTTTGCCGATGACGAACCGGTCCGGCGCGGCAGCTTCGGGCGCCGCTTGTTCCACGGAATTGTCCTGGTCTTGCTACTGGGCGTGATAGCGGCCGGTGCCGTGGGTGCCTGGGCCATCATGAACGGCGTCATCAAGGTGCCGACAGCGATTGCCAGCAAAGCGCCCTCAAGCCTGTGCCCTTCCGCGACGTTCGACTACGTGCCCAACGAGACCGTCCAGCTCAACGTCCTCAATGCCACCTCGCGCAGCGGGCTGGCGGCGACGGTGGCTGACCAGTTCACCGCACGTGGCTACAAAGTAGCTTCCGTCGGGAACAGTGACACCGCCTATTCCGGTATTGGCGTGGTGGTCTCCGGCGTCAAGGGCCAAGCGGCTGCCTTCAACATCCAGCGCAACCTTGCCGGCACTGACTACTTCCAGGACAACAGGGAAGACGAGTCGGTGGATGTGATCATTACACCGGGCTATGAGGGTCTGGTGGAGCCCCAGTTGGTGGACCAGACTCCCGGCAAGCTCATGTGCCCGCGCGAGGAACTGCGGATCGCCGACAACTCCAAGTGGCCCATCATTCCCACGAGGCCCGCCGGCTGACACACCAGGCGCTTATCGCCACTCAAAGCGGCGGGCGATGGTGGTTTCAGGCCGTTGCCGTGGCCGTGGCCAGCAGGATCGGCCTGCCCGCTTCATCGAAGCGTGCACCGGCTCCGAGCTGGATAAAGCGCACGGTTTGGGCGGTTTGCGCCTCTTGCGCGGCAAGAAGCCCGACGTCGGAGGTTGCGGACGGCGCGGAAGTGTCGCCGTCGGGCGTCCGGTTGCGTCGTGCGGCGCTGGCCGACAGCGTTCCGTGGATGAGGCGCGCGAGCTGGGCGACATCGGTGTCCGGAAGGTAACCCTGCTGCACCCCATCCTGGAGGATGTCCTGGAGCAGGGCATTGAGCTCACCCACGTGGTCTGCGAGCTTGGCGAAGGAACCGGGGGAGAGGACGGCGGCCATTGCCGGCCCTGGAGGCAGGTGGCGGCGGCTGAGGTCCTCCACCTGCGCCCGGACGTAGAGTGCCAGGCGATCCACCGGGTTGTGGAGCGCGGCCAGTGAGTCGCGGAGGTCCACGAGGAATCTCTCGGTCTCATCCAGGGCATAGGCGATGAGGAGCTGCTCCATGTCCGCGTAGTAGTTGTAGACCGCGGTCCGGCCCACACCGGCGTGGCGGGCAACATCGGTCATGGTCAGTCCGGGCAGGCCATGGGTGAAGAGGAGCTCGCCAAAGGCAGTGAGAATCCGACGTTGGGTCTCGGCGCGTTGGGCAGCGTTCGTGGCGGCCGTGATCCTGGGCATATAGACACTTTACAGCGATCTGTCAGCAAACCGGGTCTCGGCGCGTAAGCTGCCCAACCGGGCGGTAACATCGTGGAAAACCGGGAAACCGGAGAACCGGAAAACTTGCAGCAAGGGGGCGTCTTGCGCGCAACGGTCAAGGACGTGGCGCGCCGCGCGGGGGTCTCACCCAAAACGGTCTCGAATGTCATGAATGGAATCGTCCCGGTGAGCGGACCTACGCGGCTCAGGGTTGAACGGGCCATGCAGGAGCTGGACTACGTCCCGAATCTTTCGGCGCGGGGACTCCGAAACGGCCGCTCAGGCGTCATCGGCTTGGCCCTGCCGAACCTGGGCACACCGTTCTCCGCGGAGCTCGCCCAAAGTGTCGTCGAGCTGGCCCACGCGCAAGGTTGGAGCGTGCAGATCGAGGAGACGGGTTCCGATCCGCATCGTGAGCACGAGCTGATGACCCGCGCTCGCGCCAATTTGATCGACGGCCTGATTCTCAACCCGGTGGTGCTTGATGAGAGTGCCGTGCGGGTGGGGGTGGCACTGCCTCCGGTGGTCTTGCTGGGTGAAGTCTCCCAGGAGCTGGCCGACCGCGTTTTCGTGGACAGCTTTGCCGCGGCCCGTGACATGACCCTGGCGCTCGCCCGGCCCGGCCGCCGCCGCATCGCGGTCCTGGGCATTAACCGGGGAAGGAAATCCGCCACTGCCATTCAGCGCACGCAAGGATATGAGGCAGCCCTGCAGTCCCTGGGCATCCCGCGGGATGAGTCGCTGATGATCGCCTGTGAAGAATGGACCCCGGCCTCAGCAGCGGAGTCACTGATGCGGTACCTCGACAGCAACCCGCTGCCGGAGGCGATCTTCTGCTTCACCGACTCGATGGCCCTGGGCGCCCTGAATGCCCTGTGGAAGCGGGGAGTCCGCGTTCCGGAGGACATTGCCGTGGCGGGTTTTGACGACATCGCTGACGGCCGCTTCGCCGTGCCGCCCCTCAGTACGGTGTCCGTGGACAAGAGGGCGATTGCCGCCGAGGCACTCCGCCTGCTCACTGAGCGCATGGCCGACAGGGATCACCCGCAGCGCGTTGTGTCTGTTCCCTACACCATCGAAGAGCGGGACAGCAGCCGCTGACGTTGCGCCAGCAGTCACTGAGATTGCTCAATAAGTAAAATTGTTCGCGCTAACAATTTTTCTTGCCCTGCCTATTACAACGATGTAATGTGAGAGCTGCGTCACCCTGGGGCCACCTTTTACCCACGCGAGGAGACGTACCGGAGCCGGACTTCAGTGCAGCAGTGTGTTTCCTTTCAGCGGACCCTTCCAAAGGAGTGACGGGTGAAGCAGTTTGAATCATTGACCGGGAGAAGTATGTCCCGGAGACAGCTCTTGACGGGCTCGGCGCTGCTTGGCGGCGGGCTCTTGGCCACCGGCCTCACAGGCTGTGGCGGCGCAGCAGGAGCCGCATCCACGCCGACCATCAATTTCTGGCATCTCCTCTCCGGAGGAGACGGCACCAAGATGCAGGCCATGATCGCCAACGCCAACAACGGGAATCCGGGCTTCAAGGTCCATCCCACGGTGTTGGCCTGGGGTGCGCCGTACTACACCAAGCTCGCCATGGCATCGGCGGGCGGCCGTCCGCCGGAAGTGGCCATCATGCACGCAAGCCGCGTACCCGGATATGCTCCCGGTGGCCTCATTGAGCCCTGGGATCTGGGCCTGCTGGCGGAGAACGGCATCACCCCGGAGAACTTTGCGCCGCGCATCTGGGAAAAGAGCCAACAAAACGGAAAAGTGTTCTCCCTGGCACTGGATTCCCACCCTTTCATCATGTTCTACAACACCGATATCGCGGGCAAGGCAGGATTGCTGGAAAGCAATGGCCAGCTGCGCGACGTGAGCTCGCCGGCGGAGTTCAAGGCCGTGGCCCTGGAGATGCAGAAGGTCACCAAATCCCATGGTTTGTCCTTCGGCTACCTGAACCTTGGCTCACAGATGTGGCGCCTGTTCTACACGCTCTACAAGCAGCACGGTGCCGAGATTGTCCTGACTCCGGGCCAACCCATGCAGGCAAACCGGGACGCAGCCGTAGAGTCACTGGAGTTCATGGCGTCGCTCTTTGACGACACCATCGCGGCCAAAGGCAACGACATCAACACCGGCATCGCCGAGTTCGTCCGTGGCGACTCGGGCATGCTCTTCAGCGGTGGCTGGGAACTGCCCACCATGAAAAAGGCAAAGCTGCCCGTTGACGCGCTCACCATTCCCACCCTGTACGGGACGCCGGCTTCCTACGCCGATTCGCATTCGTTCGTCCTTCCGCGGCAGCTCGCTGTTGACGAGGAAAAGCGCAGGGATGCCTACAAGTTTGTCAGCGACATCCTCAAAGGCTCGTTGTCGTGGGCCGAGGCAGGCCATATCCCGGCGTACCAACCCGTGGTGCAGTCACAGGCTTACAAGGAACTCACCCCGCAGGTCCATTACGCCAACGCCGCAGAGATCATTTCCTACGACCCCGAGGCCTGGTTCAGCGGATCCGGCTCGGACTGGCAGAACTACTTCGCCGAGTTCATCCAGAACGTGCTGCTGGGACGCAGCAAGGCACAGGACGGATGGGACGGCTTCGTAGGCCGCACCAACGACCTTCTATCCCGGCCCAACCCGGTCTGACCGGCACCCGCACACCGAGCGACAAAGGAGTCATTCATGAGTTCCTCTACTGTGTCCCGGCAGACCAGCCAAGCACGGACAACAACTGCACCCGGTAGCAAGACCGGTCCCTCCCTGCGCAGGAGCAGGGACAACGTGAGCGGATGGGCCTTCGCAGCCCCGTTCCTCGTCTTCTTCCTGGTGTTCCTCGTCTGGCCCATTTTCTACGGGTTCTACATGAGCCTTACGGGCAAGTCCCTTACCGGCGCCAACGACGCCCTCATTGGTTTTTCCAACTACTCCGAGGCCTTTGCCGATGCCGGGATGTGGCGTTCCCTGGGCAACACGCTCTACTTCACGGTGATCAGCACGGTGCCGCTGGTGCTGGTTGCACTGGTCATGGCCGCGCTGTTGAACATCGGCCTCCCGGCCCAGTGGCTCTGGCGGCTTTCCTACTTTGCCCCGTTCCTCCTGGCATCCACGGTTGTCTCCCTGTTCTTCGTCTGGATGTACAACCCGCAGCTTGGCCTGATCAACGATTTCCTGTCCAAGTTCGGCATCCCCAAGGTCGGCTGGCTCAACGACCCCAACGTGGCCATGTGGTCCATCGTGATCGCAACGCTTTGGTGGACGGTGGGGTTCAACTTCCTTCTCTACCTGGCGGCCATGCAGAACATCCCTGCCCAGCACTACGAAGCGGCCTCCCTGGACGGTGCCGGCGCGTGGAGGCAGTTCTTCTCCATCACGCTGCCGCAGCTCACGCCCACCACCGTGATGATCGTGCTTCTGCAGATCCTTGCTTCGCTGAAGGTCTTTGACCAGATCTACCAGATGACCTCCGGCGGCCCGGGTGGATCCACCCGTCCGGTGGTCCAGTACATCTTCGAAACCGGGTTCACCGGGTACCGGCTGGGATACTCCGCAGCCATCTCCTACATCTTCTTCGGACTGATCGTGCTGGTTTCCGCCTTGCAGTTCGTCGTCACCCGTCGCAGGAGCGCATAGCCATGGCAAATACAACCCTCACCCGTTCCATCCCACGTACCGGTCCCGGCCAGGTCATGCGTCAGCCACGCAAGAAGCTGACCGTAGGCAAAATCGCAGCGGTGGTGGTGGCTGCCGTCCTCGCAGTCCTCTGGTTGGTTCCCTTCGCCTGGGCGACTGTCACCGCCTTCAAATCCGAAGCGGATGCCTCGGCGTCGAAAGTCAGCTGGATCCCGCCGTCGGGCTTTACGTTCGATGCTTTCGCAAGCGTGTTCCAAGCCGGCAACATCCCGCTGTGGACGTGGAATTCGCTGTACACCTCGGCGGCCATCACCTTCATCACCCTGGTGATCTCCGCCTTGGTTGCCTACGCACTGTCCAGGATCGAGTTCAATTGCAAGAAGGTGCTGATGATGGCCATCATCGCCAGCATCATCGTGCCGCCACCGGTGCTCATGATCCCGCTCTTCTACCAGATGCTTGCGTTCAAGATGATCGATACGCCGTGGGCCATCGTGCTGCCGCAGGTCATCCATCCTGCCATGGTGTTTGTCCTCAAGAGGTTCTTCGACCAGATTCCGCATGAGCTCGAGGAAGCGGCAGTCATGGACGGGGCGAGCCGGCTCAGGATCTTCCTCCAGATCATCCTGCCGTTGTCCCGGCCGATCCTCGCCGCCGTCGCGATCTTTGTGTTCATCGGCGCGTGGAACAACTTCCTGTGGCCGTTCATCTCCACCAACGACGACGGTCTGCTGACCCTTCCCGTGGGTCTGCAAACCATCAAGAGCGCCTACGGCGTGCAGTATGCGCAGAACATGGCGTCGGCACTGCTGGCCGCGCTGCCCCTGATCGTCGTCTTCCTGTTCTTCCAGCGCCAGATCATCAAGGGCATCTCCACCACCGGCCTTGCCGGAACCTGACCGATACCAACCGCCTACCAACAGTTTTCAGAACACAACCAAGGAGATTCATGTCCCGCGCACGCATCACCCTCGACCGCGACTTCACGGTTGGGGAAGTACCCCGCCGCCTCTTCGGCTCCTTCGTGGAGCACATGGGCCGCTGCGTCTACACCGGAATCTACGAGCCCGGGCACCCCGAAGCGGACGAGCACGGTTTCCGCCAGGATGTCCTCAAGCTGGTCAAGGAACTCGGTGCCACCGTCATCCGGTACCCCGGCGGCAACTTCGTCTCGGGCTACAACTGGGAAGACGGAATCGGCCCGCGCGAAAACAGGCCCCGCCGTCTGGACGGCGCCTGGCACACGGTAGAGACCAACGCCTTTGGCCTGCATGAATTCGTGGACTGGTCCAGGCAGGCCGGCACCGAAATCATGGAAGCCATCAACCTGGGCACCAAGGGAGTGGAAGAAGCCCGCGCCATCGTGGAGTACTCCAACCATCCTTCAGGCACCTACTGGTCGGATCTGCGCGCCAAGAACGGCCACAAGGACCCGTTCGACATCAAACTCTGGTGCCTCGGCAACGAGATGGACGGACCGTGGCAGATCGGGCACAAGACGGCCGACGAATACGGCCGCCTGGCCCAGGAAGCCGCCAAGGCCATGCGATACGTGGATCCGTCCATTGAACTCGTGGCCTGCGGAAGCTCTAAATCCGCGATGCCCACGTTCGGCGAGTGGGAGCAGACTGTCCTCACGCACACCTATGACGAGGTCGACTACGTTTCCCTCCACGCCTACTACTTTGAAGAAGAAGGCGACGTCGGCAGCTTCCTGGCTTCCGCCGTCGACACCGATTTCTTCATCGAGTCGGTCATTGCCACAGCGGACGCTGTCCGGGCCAAGGGCAAGCACAAGAAGCACATCAACCTGTCCTTCGACGAGTGGAACGTCTGGTACCAGCGCGGCCGGGACACCGAGGACCAGCTGCGCAACATCGTCAAGGGGCCGTGGCGCGAGCACCCGCGGGTTATCGAGGATCACTACAACGTGACGGACGCCGTGGTGGTGGGGACCTTGCTCAACTCGTTGCTCCGGCACGGCGACAGGGTCAAGATCGCCAACCAGGCGCAGCTGGTCAACGTGATCGCGCCGATCCTTTCGGAGGAAAACGGCCCGGCGTGGAAGCAGACCATTTTCCACCCGTTCGCCCGGATGGCGGAACTCGCCAAAGGCCAGATCCTGCGGCTCTCGGTGGATTCGGACAAGTACTCCAATGCCCGTTTCGGGGACACCGACCTGGTGGATGTCAGTGCCACGTGGAACGAGGAAACGGGCCGGGTTGCCTTGTTCTTCGCGAACCGCGGCCTGGAGGAGGCGGCCGACGTCGAAACCGCCCTGCGCGGCTTCGACGCCCGCCAGGTTGTGCGCGCCGAAGTCCTGGAAATTCCCGAGGACGGCGACCGCTTCACCATCAACAGCCAGGAGCAGCAGGACCGGGTGGGTTTGAAGCCTTTGGAGAACGTCAAGGCCACTGGCTCGGAGCTACGCCTGACGCTGCCCGCATTGTCGTGGGCCGTCGTCGAGCTTGAGGTCGCGAAAGCCTAGCCCCGCACCCAACCGCGTGGCGCCCAACTGGGGGACAGATAACGTCGCTATGAACGCTCATAGCGACGTTATCTGTCCCCTACTTGGGTTAAAGTACGACGGCGGCCGGCTGGCTATACTGCGCAGCCGTCGGGGCCGCACGCCTCGGCGTCGGAGGCGCCCACCGGGATCAGCGGGTTGGCTTCCTGCCACGCCTGATTCAGGGCCTGGGAGAAGAGCTCGGCCGGCTGCGCGCCCGAAATGCCGTATTTGCGGTCAATGACGAAGAACGGAACGCCGGTCACCCCGATGGCGCGGGCCTCGTTGATGTCCTGGTTCACCTCTTCGGTGAACTTGTCGGTGCTGAAGAGTTCTTCCACTTCCTCGGAAGGAAGGCCCAGTGATGCGCCGAGTTCCGTCAGGTACGTCTGGTTGCCGATATCCTTGCCGTGCTCAAAGTGGTCGCTGAGCAACTGTTCCTTCGCGGCATCCTGCTTGCCGTGGGTCGCAGCGAGGTGGATGAGGCGGTGGGCGGTAAAGCTGTTGGCCACTACCACCTTGTCGAAGTGGTAATCCAGGCCTTCACCCTTGGCAGTGTCGGTCACGTGGGCGAACATCTGCTTGACCTGCTCCGGAGCCATGCCCTTGCGCTTGCTCAGGTAGTCCAATTCCGTGCCGTCATAGTGCTCGGGGACGGAGGGATCCAACTGGTAGCTCTTCCACTCAACATCCACTGAATCGCGGTGCGGGAACTGTGCCAAGGCAGTCTCAAAACGGCGCTTGCCGATGTAGCACCACGGGCACGCGACGTCTGACCAGATCTCAATCTTCATGGTCTCGTCAACCTTGGAGTGCACTGAGGCATTCCAAACACAAGCTGTTATTTTGCTCACTGCGCGAATAGCCTTGAGGAGGGTTGTGAAGCCAGCCCACCTTGGAGGGGTAATGCGCGGAGGCCCGCATGCGCATCGGACTCATTGTTGGACCCTGGTTTACCGTCCCGCCGGAACGCTATGGCGGAACGGAGCGCGTAGTCGACTGCCTGGCCCGGGGGCTGGTGGATGCCGGGCACGAAGTCCTGTTGGCCGCCGCCTCCGACAGCACGTGCCCGGTGCCCCAAATGCCCGGCTTCGGTCCCAGCCAGCCGGAGGAAATTGGCCTCAGTCTCAGCGAGCTGAGCCATGTGATCAAGGCATACCGCGGTATGGACGGGGTGGATATCATCCACGACCACACGCTGGCGGGGCCGCTCTACGCACACCGGCCTCCCGGCATACCGGTGGTCACCACCATCCACGGACAACTGACCGCCCAATCGGCGGAGCTGTACCGCGCCATGCAGAGGGACACGTCCATTATTGCGATCTCCCATGACCAGAGGTCGATGCTCCCGGACCTCAACGCAGCGGCCGTTATCCACCACGGCCTGGACCTGTCCACCGTGTCCGTGGGAAGCGGCAAAGGCGGCTACGTTTGCTTTGTAGGCCGGATGTGCGCGGACAAGGGCCTCATGGAAGCCCTGGCGATTGCCCGTGAAGCCGGAGTTCCCCTGAAGATCGCCGCCAAGATGCACGCCAAAGATGAACGGGAATTCTTCCGCGATGTCGTCGAGCCTGCGCTGGGGCCGCAGGAAGAGTTTTTGGGAGAACTCTCCGACCCCGAGAAATACGAGCTCATGGGCGGGGCCATCGCGCTGATCAACCCCATCCAGTGGCCCGAACCGTTCGGCCTGGTCATGATCGAGTCGCTGGCTACCGGCACGCCAGTAGTGGCTACTCCCATGGGGGCCGCCCCGGAAATCGTGAAGCACGGAGTGACAGGCTTCCTGGGGGAAATTCACCACCTGGCCGGTTTCGTGGACGCGGCTGCCCGGTTGAGCCGGGCGGACTGCCGGCGTTCCGTCGATGACTACTTCAGCGCCGGACGCATGGCAGCTGACCATCTGGACCTGTATTCACGAATCCTTGAACAATTCGGCAGCAAAGGGGTTCACGGCGGCGCCTACGTGCAAGAGAATCAAAGGCAGGCCCGTTAGGCTGCCGGCCCCGAACCCCAACCCTGAAGGAGCCTCGGCACATGACCGCATGGAACGCAGACACAGAAGCCGGAGCCTCCGAACTGGGGGCAGTGACGGTCGTCGAGGGCTCGTCCTTCTGCATCTCCGCGCACGCGGGGGACATCCACGGAGGTGGCTCGCAGGGCGCCTACTACCAGGACACGCGCATCGTGTCCCGCTGGGTGCTGCGGATCAACGGCGAACCCCGGGAGCCCCTGGTCGCCCGCAACCCCGCTTCCTTCCAGGCCGAATACGTCGGCAGGGCCTGCACCGAAGACGGACGCTTTGAGAGCCCGCTGCTTGTCCGACACCAGCGCAGTGTCGGCTCTGGACTGCGCGATGACATCACCATCACCAACTACTCCGGCATGCCATCAACCTGCACCATCGAACTGCTCCTCGACGCCGACCTCGCAGACCTCTTCGACGTCAAAGGCGGCAGGGTGGGAACCGCGGAGGAGACCATTCGGGCTGCACAGGAAGACGGCCTGCACATCGATGCCCTGCACTCCAGCGGCCAGCGTCGCGGGGTAATGTTCCAGGCCCAAGGGGCAAAAGTCACCAGTGAAGGGTTGACCTTCAACGTCACCATTCCCGCCCGCGAGGACTGGTCCACCACCATCATCGCCTTGCCCTTGGTCAACGGTGAGGCGCCGGAAGACCGCTTCACCGTGGGAACGCCCCTGCAGCACAGCACAGGTGCCCGCCGCCAAACGCAGTGGGAGGAACACGTTCCACGCGTCACGGTCACTGACCAGAACGTCACCGACGTCCTGGAGCAAAGCCAACGGGACCTGGGGGCGCTGCGGATTTTCGACGACGAACACCCCGGCCGTGCCGCCATCGCCGCCGGGGCGCCTTGGTTCATGGCCCTGTTCGGACGGGACTCGCTCCTGGCCTCCTACATGTCCCTCATGGTGGACCCGAGCCTGGCCGCGGGCACCCTCCAAACCTTGGCCGGGCTGCAGGGCAGCAAAGTGGACAACGACTCCGAAGAAGAACCCGGGCGCATGCCGCACGAGGTCAGGCTGGGAATTACCGCAGGACTCTCCTTGGGCGGCACGGCCTATTACGGAACAGCCGATGCCACCCCGCTGTTCGTCTCCACCCTCGGCGAACTGAGCCGCTGGGGACTCGGCGAAGACATCATTGAGTCCCTGCTGCCCCACGCCGACCGGGCCATCGAATGGATGGAGAAGTACGGAGACCGCGACGGCGACGGCTTCATCGAATACAAGCGGCCCAACGAGCACGGCCTGGTGAACCAGGGCTGGAAGGACTCATGGGACGGAATCAATTTCGCCGATGGGCGCATGGCCGAGGCCCCGATCGCGCTCTGCGAAGTCCAGGCCTACGCCTATGCGGCCTACGTGGGCCGGTCCCTGTTGGCACGCGCGGCGGGGGACACCGCCGTCGAACGCCGTTGCGCGGACCGCGCCGAAGAACTCAAGGAGGCCTTCAACAAGACGTTCTGGCTGCCGGACAAGGGCTACTTCGCGCTGGCGTTGGACAAGGACAAGCAGCCGGTGGATTCGTGCACTTCCAACATGGGGCATTGCCTGTGGGTGGGCATCGTGGATGAGGACAAGGCCGCGCAGGTCGCAGAGCGGCTCATGTCCCCGGAGATGTTTACCGGCTGGGGCATCCGCACCCTCGGCTCCGACATGGGCGCCTACAACCCCGTTAGCTACCACAACGGCTCGGTCTGGCCCCACGACACCGCGCTCGCGGCCACCGGTCTCATGCGCTACGGCTTCACGGACGAAGCCAGCCGGGTGGCCAGCGGACTGTTCGACGCCGCCGAGCACTTTGGCGGGCAGCTTCCCGAGTTGTTCTGCGGCTTTGACCGGCGGGACTTTTCGGAGCCGGTCCCGTATCCGACGGCGTGTTCCCCGCAGGCGTGGGCGGCTGCGGCTCCCGTCCAACTCGCCAGGATCCTGCTGCGGTTCGACCCCGACTTCACCCGCGACGTGCTGCATCTCGCGCCGATCCTCCCGGCTTCATTCGGTGAGTTCACGGCAGACAACGTGCTGCTGGGCAGTTCACGGCTCACGGTGCGGGCTGCGGGCACTTCCGGGACGGTGGAAGGACTGCCGGAGGGGCTCCAGTTGCGCAACGATCCGCGGCCGCCACTGGCCGGGGACCTGTTTGGCTAGAGCCTGTTCTCCATGACGAAGTCGTGCTCAACGGTGTTGCCGAGCGTGAACGACTTGGTACCAACGCGCTGGAAACCGCTCTTCTCGTAGAAGCGGATGGCCTTGGCGTTCTGGCTGTTCACGCCGAGCCACACACCCGCCGCGCCCTTGTCCGTGGCCAGTGCCAAGGATGCGTGGATCAGCCTCGACGCCGCGCCCTTGCCGTGGTGGTCGGGGTGGACGTAGCACTTGCTCAGCTCCGTCGAGGGCAGCGCCGAAAGCACGGAGGCGACGTCGGGGTCCCCGGTGGGCTTCGCGATCAGCATCGTGTACCCGTTGAGCTGCCCGTCGTCGTCGAGCACCATGATGGTGATGTTCGCGTCGGCGAGGTACTCCGAAAAGTTGGCTTCGCTCAGCGTCTTTTCAAGGTGTGCCTGGATGTCCGCCGGTGAGGAGCCTGGAGGGCACGCCAGCGGGAAGGTGACGGCCGCGAGCTCGGCCAGCTTCCCGGCGTCGTGTGCTGTTGCGGTACGGATGGTCTCGGCCACGTGGCCCCCCTTGCGAGTTTTTGTACAGGTAATGCCCCTAAGAACGCATCTTAAGGGCATTAGCTGTACGAAAACTCCACGTTAGGGGGTGGGGCGGATGGCGTTTGTGGCACGGTCTGCGATGATTTGTGGGTCCCGGCCGGAGTCGAGGATAGTGTTCCGCGCTGATTCCGGGTCCACCAGGACAGCTGTCACGGCCAGCTCCTTGGCGGCATCAGTGGTCAGCAGGGCATCCACCTGGGCCTCGAAGCAGTCGTCGCTGGCGGTGGCATGGACGTTCATGGCCACCACGTGGTTGTTCGACACGAGATTGCCCGTGCCTTCACGCAGCCGGATGGTGACCGGCGTCGCGCCCTCCGGACGGATGTGCTCCGAATCGATGATCTGTGAAAAGTGGTTGCCGATCACCGAATTGTTGTTGCCGCTGATGCTGAGGACCCCGTCGAGATCATCCTGCCCATTGTCGATCCCGAGGAACGGCGTCCAAGGCTCGTGGTCGCGGAGGAAATGGTTGGTGGCCACAAGATTCTCGGAGCTGTTCCGCTCCAGGACCACCATGCCGGGATAGAAGGAATGCAGCCGGTTGTTGGTGATGCTGGAGCGCGTCACCCCGCTGAAATGGACGCTGCTGGCACCCCGTGGGAAGACGTTGTTCGCCGTTACCAGGAGTCCGCCATGGTTCTCCGCGTAGATCGAGTGGCCCTTGAAACCTGCGCCGATCAGGTTGTCCGTGATCTTGGATGCCTGGCCCCAGCCGCGCAGCTCGATGCAGCTTCCACATTCGGCGATGAAGTTGTTGTGGATGGAGAGGGCATCGGCGTTGTGGATGGTCAGGGCGTGTTCGAGGTAGATGAAGCCCATCTCGTTGACCCGGAAGGAGTCGTTGGCGGTGGCAATGTGGATCCCGGTCTTGCCATTGACGTAGGTATTCTCCGCCGGCAGCTCCGAACCGTCCGCGGTGAAATGCAGCCCGTCGATGCAGAAGTTGGCGAACTCCACCGAACTGATCCGCGGGCTGCCGGCACGCTCAACCCGGAAGGCGGCCCCGCTGGCCGGGTCCGCGCTGTCAGCAGCAGGAAGATCAACCAGCACGCGGCTGCCACCGGGCCACAGCTCATGGAGATCGGGCCATTCGTCCTCGGGAACGTTGAACCTGATGCTCGAGGATGTGAAGCCGTGGCCTGAGCCCTGGATCCTGAGGAAACTGATGTCGATCAGCACCTGCGTTCGCAGGCGGTAGTCGCCCGGCGGCAAGTAGATCACGGCACCCGGCTTGCCGCCGTCGTTCACGTCCGTGTCGTGCTGGCGTTCCTTGATGTCGGCGATGATGCTGTTGATGACCTCGCCGATATCCTTGGACGGGTCGCCGATGGGCCAGGTGGTTACGTCGTAGTAGTTGCTGCTGGACATGGTGTGGATCCTCTTGGGGTGTTGGAGGTGGTCAGTTGGCGGGCTGGTGTTCCGGCAGTCCGGCCAGCAGTTCGTCCGACGTCGGCGGGTTGGCTCCGGCGCGACGCACGGTGATGGCTGCGGCCTTGGTGGCCCTGCCGCCCAACGACTCCAAAGCCTCCGGCGTGAGCCGGTCAACCCCGGTCTGGAGAAGCCCGTAGATCAGGGCGGACATGTACGAGTCGCCCGCGCCGATGGTGTCAGCCACGGCGGACTTGATGGACGGAACCAGTACCTGTGCTGCGGGGGTCGAGAGCATCGATCCCTCGGAGCCACGTGTAACCACCACAAGGCCGGTCCCCAGGTCCAGGATGCGCCGTGAAGTGTCTTCGAGGGACAGGCCCGGGTAAAGCCAGTGCGCATCCTCATCACTGAGTTTGACCACGTCGGTGAAGGGAATGAGTTCCTCGAAAGTGGTTTTCGCTTGGGCATGGCTGCCAACCAGGGCCGGCCGGATGTTGGGATCGTAGGTGACCACGCACCGCTGATGTGCCTGTGCAAGCAGCTCCCGCACCGCTGCTGCGCCGGGTTCCAGGAACGTGGCAATCGAGCCCGTGTGCAGGATCTTGGGCAGGGTAGTGGGGGTCGCCCGGGGGAGCTCCCACTGAATGTCGAAGTCATAGCGGGCCGAGCCGTCCGAGGCCAGGGTGGCGGTTGCCGTAGCGGTTCTGACGCCTGGGCGGGTGCCGGCCAGGAGTTCGACGCCGGCACTCGCCAAGTGCCGTTCGATGGCGGCCCCGTGGGGGTCGTCTCCGAACGAGGTCAACAATGCGGTGGGCACGCCGAGGCGTCCGAGGCCGTAGGCAACGTTCGCGGGCGAGCCTCCGGGGTGCTCCACGGTTCCCCGCGAGGAGACGACGATATCCACCAAGGCTTCACCGACAACTACGACTTCTGTCGCCTGATTCGATGCCGGCTCTTGAACGATGAGCGGCTCTGGGATGATCTGCATGACGTACTCCTTAGGCGTTTTGCGAGACAGCGAGCTTAAGAACCGTGGCGGTGCCGCCCTCCGCGGTAAGCCAGTTCTCCTGGCTGGTTGCATCCGGGAACACCAGATCCGTCAGGACCACCTTGCCGTCCTGGGCGAAGACCTCCACGGAGCACTGGTCCACCACAACAAGCAGCTTGAGGAGGCCGTCCTCCAGGGCAACAGGGGAGGACTCGGCGGAGGCGAACTTTTCGTGGAACGCGGTGTCCCCTGAACGGGTGCGGTCGAGGGTGAGCCGTCCGCTGCCTGCGGTGTAGCTCAGGACAGTGCCTTGGAGTCCGTCAGAGCTGGCGAGCAGGCGCAGCTCGACACGCTCTGCGGTTCCCGGGAGGATTTCAGCCTCGATCACCTGGGCTGCCCCTGGAACGGCGTCCGGCAAGCGGAGGGCTGATGCTCCCACGTCTGTGCTGACCGCGTGGAACAGCTCGTCTTGCGGGTTCCCGAGGACCGGGCGCTGGACCAGCCGGGCAGCCCCGTTCACCGTTTCAAGGCGCAATTCGCGGGCGAGAGTCATGGAGGACCGCCAAGGTGCAGTGGGCAGCTGGTTGGCGTAGTCCCAGTTGTTCATCCAGCCGATAATGATCCGCCGGTCGTCCGGGGTGTTGCTGAAGGAAACGGAGGCGTAGCAATCACGTCCCCAATCCAGCCACAGGCTCTGCTGCAGTGCTTCCGTCCGGGCAGAACCCTCCGGCAGGGAGGTGACTCCGCAAGGCGCCGCAAGTGAGCCTGCGTCCGGAACGAAAGCGACGCCGTCGAACCGTCCCACGAAGTACTGTCCGCCCGAGCCCCCTGCGACAGCGCCGGGATTGACGTTGATGATCAGCACCCACTTGATGTCCTCCGGATCCCCGTCCATGGGAAGGGGAAAGAGGTCCGGGCATTCCCATTCGCCGGCGTCGGCGTTGGCCGGGCCGAAGTCGCTGAGGAATTCCCAGGTCTTGAGGTCATCAGAGCGGTAGAGGACCACCTTTTGCTGCTGCGCTTCAACGGCGACCATCACCCAGAAGGAACCGCGGGCGCTTTCGTAGCGGAAGACCTTGGGATCGCGGAAGTGGGCAGAGTTTCTGGTCAGGACAGGATTTTGCCCGTATTTCCGCCATGTCATCCCGCCGTCTTTGCTGTAGGCGAGGGACTGGGCCTGCGTACCGCCGTGGGGTGTCCCTGCCTTGAAGGCGCTGGTGTACACAGCCACCAGGGCCGGCGACTCCAAAGTTCCGAAACCGGAGGTGTTGTCGTGGTCCACCACCACGCTTCCGGAGAAGATGTCCTCTGATTCATCCCCGGCAATGGCAACCGGATGCTCCGTCCAATGCAGGAGGTCGGGGGACGTGGCGTGGCCCCAGGACATGTTGCCCCAGACGTTGCCGAAGGGATTGTTCTGAAAGAAGAGGTGGTACAAACCGTCGTGGAAAACCAGCCCGTTGGGATCGTTCAGCCAGGTGTCACGTGCCGTGAAATGGATGGCAGGCCGGAACCTGGGGGTGAGGGCCGGGGCTGTTTCCGGGCGTGCGGCGTCAAGGCTACTGGACATGAAAGGCGTTCCTTTTGGGACGTTCGAAGTGGTTTGGTGGGGCTATCGAGGGGCCGCGACCGAGTCACGGCGGACCAGGGGACAGCCCAGGACAGTAGGGTGGAGCGCCATCAAGGAAAGGTCTTCTTTGCCCTCGATGGCGTCGATGAGGTGATCCGTTGCCCAGGCCCCCATCTCGTAGTGGGGGAGGGCCACGGTGGTGAGGCCGGGGTAGAGGTTGGCGGCGATGAGCTCCTGGTCATCGAAGCCCACCACGGAAAGGTCGCCCGGAATGCTGAGCCCCAACTCGGCGGCAGCCCGGTAGGCGCCCATGGCCATCCGGTCGTTGTAGCAGAACAGCCCGGTAGGCCGGTCTTCCCTGGACAGGATTCGTTTGGCTGCCTCATAGCCGCCTTGCACTTCGGAGACCTCGGACTCAACAGGTGCCGCACCGCCGTCGAGCCCTGCTTCGGTCAGCATGGCCCGGAAGGCCTGCAGCCGCTGGCGGGTAGCGGGAACATCATCGGTGTTGTTGATGAAGCCAACCTTGGTGTGGCCGGCGTCGAGAAGTGCCCCGACAGCAGCGCGGGCGCCGCCGTCCTCGTCCGGGACCACGGCCGTGATGTTCCCGGCAGTGGCAACGGAGTCCACCAGGACCGACGGTACGCTGCCCAGGTTGCCCGGAAGCTCGACGTTCCGGTGGTACATCGTGGCGTACAGGATGCCGTCAACCCGCCGCTCCAGCAGCGCCTGCACATCGGCTTGCCGTGATTCGAGACTGGCCGAGCCCGGGGTATTGATGATCATGAGGTTGTAGCCCCGGGCCTTCGCGGCCTCGTCCGCGCCCAAAATGATCCGGCCGGCGTGGGGCGTGGTGGCGATTTCCTCGCTCACCAAACCGAGCATGCCGGTCCGTTGCGTGCGCAGGGCCTGCGCCAGTCGGTTGGGGCCGTAGCCGAGCTGTTCGGCGGCTGAGCGGACTTTGTCCCGGGTTTCCTCGCTGATCCGGGCATACGAGACCTCGTTAAGAACGTGGGAAACGGTGGTGACGGACACACCGGCGGCGACGGCCACGTCCTTGATACCGATGTTCTTGCTGCTCATCTGACTCCCACGTCCTTATGGTTGGTGATGCCCCGGAGGGCTATCTGTAGGCTACTCGTTGATGGTGGCGCTAGCCCTTGGTGACGCCGGGCCCTTGGTGGCGCTAGCCCTTGACCGCGCCCAGCGTCATGCCCGCTACGATCTTGCGTTGCAGCAGGAGCGTGAGCAGGATGACCGGGATCGAGTACACGGCGGCGAGGGCCGTCATGGATCCCCAATCCAGGCCGAACTGGGTCTGGAAGTTCGCGATCACCACGGGCGTTGTCTGCGAACGGATGGCCGTCATGAGCAGCGCGAACAGGAACTCGTTCCAGGAAGCCAGGAAGGCAAAGATCGCTGTGACGGCAATGCCGCCGGACACCACGGGGATCACCACCCGCCACAGGGCGCCCAGCCGGCTGCAGCCGTCCACGGTTGCCGCTTCCTCCAGGTCCCGGGGCACGGACTCGAAGAAGCTGGACATCAGCCAAATTGAGAGCGGCAGCGAGATAGTGGTGTGCGCGATGGACAGCGCAATCGGTGTATCCGACAAGCCCACGGAGGCCATCATGGAGGCCAGCGGAATGCCGATTGCCACCGGCGGCACCATTCGGGTGACCAGGGCAGCCATGATGAAGACGCGTCCGCTGGGCGTCTTGTAGCGCGTGATTCCGTAGGCTGCCGGGACTGCAAGAACCAGCGACAGCAGGGTGCTGATGACGGCAGTCTGGATGCTGTTGATGAAGGACGCCACGACGCCGCTGCGGCCCAGCGCGTTGGTGTAATTCTCCAGCGTCCATTCCTTGGGGAGGATGGTTGGTGGGACAGCGATGGTATCGATCGGCGTTTTGAACGAGGTGAACAGCAGGTACAGGAACGGGAACCCGTAGAGGACCATGGCTACGGCCAGCAGGATCCACAGGATGGTCCGAGTGCTGCGGCGGCCCGCCTCCAGCCCTTCGCGGTTGACTCCCCGCCGCATGCGCAGCGGTTGCGGTTCCGAAATGTTCGACGGCGGTTGGCTGGCCATTGTGGCGACGCTTGTGGTGCTCATCAGTTGTCCTTTCCTGGCCGCCAGATGGTGCCCACTGCAACGAAGGCAATGGCAAGCATCGCCAGAAGGTAGATCGTGCCCATGGCACTGGCCAGGCCGGGGTCGCCGAAGCGGATCATGGTGCGGTAGATCAGCAAGCTCATGGTTTCGGAGGCCGACTGCGGGCCGCCGTTGGTCTGGATGAGGATGGTGTCGAAGGCCCTTGCCGCATCGATTCCGCGGACCACCAGTGCTACGGCGATCACGGGACGCAGCAGGGGGAGAATGATCCTGAACAAGAGCGCCGGAGCCCGTGCACCGTCCAGGCGTGCCGCCTCGAGGAGGTCGCCGGGGATGTTCTGGAGGCCGGCGAACAGGACGAGGCACATGAACGAGGTGGTGAGCCAGATGTCCGGGATGGCCACGGAGAACAACACGATGTTCGGATCGGAGAGCCATCCGATCTGGTTGGGGTCGGACAGGATGCCTGCCTGGTGGAGGAGCGTTCCGATCAGGCCGAAGTTGTCGATCATCAGGAACTTCCACAAAAGGCCTGCAACGATCGGGGCAATCATCAGCGGGTAGAGGAAGACGGTCCGCCAGATCTGGGACTTCTTTCCCAGTGTGGTGAACAGCAAGGCCATGCCGAGCCCGAGCGCGAACTCGAGGGTCACCACCACAAGGGTGTAGGCGAACGTACGCCATCCGGCGCTGGTGAAGGCCTCGGAGGTGAACGCAGTGACGTAGTTTTGGAACCCCACGAAGTCGCGGGGGCCGCCGGCAATTGGGGAGATCTTGAAGAAGCTGTCTGCCACCAGGCGGAAGAGCGGGTAGGCCACGAATACGGCCAGGAACAGTGCCGCGGGCGTCATCAGGTAGAGGGCGAAGCGGCGATCGGAGATACGCACGGTTTTCTTTTCTGCTGGTTGGGACCGCGGCCGGCACTGTTTTTCGCGCGGTGCGCGTGCCGGTGCCGGCCGCGGAGTCTTACTTCAGGAGGTCCTGGATCTGCTTCTTGGCATCGGCCAGCAGGGCGGAGGTGTCGCCACCGGCCACGGCCTTTTGCAGCAAGGGGATCAGGACGGTGTCAACGATCTGCTGCCACTTGGCCGTTGCGGGGCGGGTGGCTGTGGCCTGGCCGTTCAGGGTCTCGATCAGCGGCTTGAAGCTCTCGTAGCCAGGCTGGTCCTGGTACTTCTGGAAGGCGCTGATGCGTGAGGCCAAGCCAAGCTTGGATTCAATTCCCTTGTCGTTGTAGTCGTAGGCGCACTTGACGAACTTCTTGGCCGCGTCCGTGTTTTTGGTTGCCTTGGGAACGGACAGGTACCAAGGTCCCGGAACACCCGCGACGCCGGCGCTGCCGCCGATCATCGCTGCGGCTCCCACTTTGCCGGCCACCGGAGAATCGGCGGGAATCTGGCGGTAGGCGTGGGCCCAGAAGCGGGTCATCGCGGTCTTGCCCTGGTTGAACAGGTTTTGCGCTGCAGCCCAGTCAACCTGTGCCGCGCCGGTGGGGGCGTCCTTGGTGAGGCTCACGTAGAAGTCCAGGGCCTGCTTGTGGGCGGCGTTGTCGATGACCACGTTGTTGTCCTTGTCCAGGACCATCGGAGAGCCGGCCTGGAGTACGTGGGCCAGCCATTCCGTTTCCACGGCGCCCTTGACGTCGGTGCCGAACATGCCGTCCTTGGTGAAGAACTCGGAAATGTCCTGGTACTGCTTCCACGTCTTGGGGGCAGCGAGCTCGTAGCCGTACTTGGCTTGGAAGTCGGCCTTGTTCTTGGCGTCCTCGAACAGGTCCTTGCGGTACAGGATGATCTCGGCGTTGGTCCATGCCGGCATGCCGATGAAGTGGCCATCCACGTTGGCTTCCTTCACCAGGGCCGGGAAGATGTCCTTCTTTGCCTCGTCGGTGAAGAGTTCGTCGATGGGCTGCACAGCGTCCTTGAAGCTCGGAAGCCATACGGAGTCCAGTGCCGCGACGTCGAAGGAGACGTTGCCGGAGGAGAACTCGCTGGAGAGGCGGTTGAACATGCCGTCGTAGGGGAGTTCGACGAAGTTCACGTCGACGCCGGCGTCCTTCTTGCACTGCTCGGCCACGCCGGTCAGTTCTGCGTGGCCACCGGCTTCGACCAGGACGTTGATGGAGCTGGAGCCGCCGGAGCCGCCCGACGATGGTGCGGGACCGCCGGCGCCACAACCGGTGGCAACGAGTGCGACGGCGGTGCACAGCCCGCCGAGGGTGACGAGCTTGGAGATGGTGTTTCGAGTGGACATCGCTGTCGACTCACTTTCTCTTGAACGGAAATTGCAGAGAGATGGGGATGACATGTCTTTGGCTTGAAAAATCGTTTTGCCAAAACGACTTGGCAACGACATTAGGGCTGGACGAATGGGTGTGTCAACTGTTTTCCACGAAACTTTTCGGGCTCTTGACGGCCGGGATCGGATGACCATAAAGTGATCGGCGCCGCACGACAAATCGTTTTGGCACATTTTGGCTGATTTGGCACTTTTTGGCAACGGGCGGGGCTGCCCGGCCGCATCTGTTTGCGCCGATCGCCCCCGTACCCACGGGTGCGTGACCCGGGCCGCGCCCGTTTGCGCCGATCGCACCCGTACCCGGGGGTGCGTGGGGCGGGAAGGGGTGCGTCCCATCCCACGAAGGGGTGCGCCGGGCGGGAAGGGGCGCGTCCCGTTCCACCGTCCTTACACATGTCCACCTGACCGACCAAGCAACAGCCAAAGCAGTCACCGAGTTCGAAGGAGAACCATGGACCCATCTCTGCCCCTGAGCCGGAGGAGCATCCTCCGGTTGATTCCCGCAGCGGCAGTCGCGGCCACCGCCGTCGTGCTGTCCGCCAAGGAAGCTCTGGCAAAAGAACCAGCCCAGCAGGCAGTTGCCGCGGAGACCCCGGCAGGTCCGGGCCATCGCGCGATCATCGGCATGCTCTAGCGCAACGCATGCACTACCCACCACGAAGCTAGGCCACTCAAGCAGTACCCCCAACGATGTGAGGAGAACACGCTGTGACCACTGTCTACGACGTCACCACCTGGTCTGTCCCCGGAAACCCGTCCGCAACGCCCTACAACGACATCGGGCTCATCATCAACAGCATCATTGCCGATGTGAAGTCCCAGCAGACCAACCAGGCATCCAAACCCGGGGCCGTTGTCTACATCCCGCCGGGAGACTACTCGCTCAAGACCCGGGTCAACGTCGACATCAGCTTCCTGACCATTCGTGGATCCGGCCACGGCTTCACGTCCAGCAGCATCCGGTACAACGCCGGGAACACGTCAAGCTGGTACGAGATCAACCCCGGCGGCAGCCGGATCCGGGTGGAAAACACGGACGGAAACACCGATGCCTTCAGGGTTTACCGCACAGGCGATCCGAGGCTCAGCTCCATCGTGTTCCAGAACTTCTGCCTGGATGGGGTGTCCTTCAACTCCAACCAGAACTCCTACCTCAACGGCAAAACAGGCATCCGCTTCGATTCGGCAAATGACTCCTGCCGGGTGGAAGGCATGGGCATGGTTTACCTGGAACACGGCCTGGTGGTCCGGGATACTGATGCCCTGAGCGTGAGTGGCAACTTCCTGGCTGAGTGCGGCAGCTGCGTGGAACTCACAGGTTCCGGGCAGGCTTCCAAAGTCACGGACAATCTCATAGGGGCGGGGTACGTGGGTTTCTCCATCTTCGCGGAGGGCCACATGGGCTTGCTGGTAAGCGCCAACAATGTGTTTCCCCGGGGCAAGAGCAGCGTGCACTTCAAGAACTGCACCCGCTCCACCATCACCAGCAACCGGTTCCATGCGTTCTACGCCGGGATGGTCAACTTCGAGGGAAGTTGCACGGAAAACCTGGTAGGAGCCAACCACTTCCTGCGGCAAATGGAACCGTTCGATCCCCTCAAGCCCTACAACAATGGCTTGGATGACCTGTTCGGCCTGGTTCATCTGGCAGGCAGCGGGAACACGGTTACTGGCAACCACTTCAGCTACGACGTTCCCGCGGGTTCAGTGAGCCCGTCCGGCCAGAAGCCCACCATCATCCTGGTGGCCTCCGGCGCCAATAACTACATTGCCGCGAACAACACCATCTCCTCGGTGGCTGCGAACACGGTGGTGCTGGACGGTTCAACCACCGGCACCAAGGTGCTGGACAGCGGTGGTGCCGGCGAATTTGTGCACTACACCAGCTCCTACTCGTTCCGGGCAACCCCTTAGCGCCGGGCTGAGCAGGAAGGTCTGTCAATGATGACAAGACGCACCAAACCGCCGGTGGTCGCCTCGGTGATGGCCGCCGTCGTGGTTTCACTGTCCTTGGCGGCGACAAGCGCTCCGGCGCATGCCACCGATCCTGACCCCGCAACCCAGCAGTACCGTCCTTCTGTGCACTACACCCCGTTGAAGAACTGGATGAACGATCCCAACGGGCTGGTCTACAACAACGGGACGTACCACATGTACTACCAGTACAACCCTACGGGACGACGTGGGGGAACATGAGCTGGGGCCACGCGACCTCCACGGATTTGCTGCATTGGACCGAACAGCCGTTGGCCATCCCGCAGACCGTCAACGGCAGCGGACAGGCTACGGAAGACATTTTCTCCGGTTCCATCGTGGTGGATTCGCAGAACACCAGCGGCTTTGGAACACAACAGAATCCTCCAATGGTTGCTGTTTACACCAGCAATTTCACCGGCAACCATCCCCTGTACCCGGGTAAGCAGGCCCAATCACTGGCCTACAGCACGGACAGTGGGCAGACATGGACCAAGTACTCCGGAAATCCCGTGCTCAGCAGGAACACCACGGACTTCCGGGACCCCAAAGTGTTCTGGTACCAAGGGCCGGCCGGTTCCTACTGGGTCATGTCGGCCGTGGAAGCCAATGAGCACAGAGTCCTGTTCTACAAGAGCAGCGACTTGAAGAGCTGGACCTACTTGGACGACTTCAAGCCAGCCAATGCCACCGGCGGGCAGTGGGAATGCCCGGATCTTTTCCCCTTGGCAGTGGATGGCAACGCGAACAACACAAAATGGGTGCTGGTGGTGAACATCAACCCGGGATCAGTGGCCGGCGGCAGTGGAGGTCAGTATTTCGTTGGAAGTTTTGACGGCACCACCTTCACGTCCGAAACCACCGATCCGGTAGAAGTTGCCCCGCCGGGGAACCTGCTCGCGGGGTTCAATGGCGGGAGCTACAGCGGCTGGAACGTGGGCAATGACCCGGCCAACCCCGCAGGACCGTGGGGGAGTGCCCCGGCCGGTGGAACACTCTCCGGCCAGCAAACCGTGACCGGTTCCATCGGTGCAGGACTTGTGAACGGGTTCAACGGCGGAGACGTCCCCACAGGCACCTTGGAGTCGGCGCCCTTCACCGTCACCAAGGACTACGTCAACTTCCTGGCTGGCGGCGGAAACCACCCGCGGCAATCGGGGGAGCAGATGGGCAACACGCCGCCGCCGGGCTACCTCTTGTTCGACGGCTTCGATTATCCGGGAACGCTCAGCGCTGCCGGCTGGCAGCTGAGCGGAGACTTCGAGGCAGCCAGGAACCCGTCAACAGCGGGCGGCGAATACGCCATCGGAAAGCGCATCAACACCTTCGAGGGCGGACCCAACGCTGATAACAACACTGGAACCATCACCTCACCGGAGTTCTATCTGACCAACACGAACATTGGGTTCCTCCTTGGCGGCGGCAACCGGACGGACGGCTCACTCCAAGTGGAACTGTTGGTAGGCGGCGTTCCCGTCCGGAGCACCACAGGCAGCAACTCGGGTGATCTGAACTGGAAGAACTGGGATGTCTCCCAGTATTACGGGCAGATCGCACGAATCCGGATCGTGGACAACGCCACAGGACCCTGGGGCCACCTGACACTGGACAACATGGTTCTGGGCTCACAACCGGCGCAACCGCGTAGCAGCGAGACCACGGTCAACCTGATCATCAACGGACAAGCCGTCCGCACCACTACGGGCTCCGACTCCGAGCACCTGGACTGGAAGGCCTGGGACGTCAGTGCCTACAAAGGAAGCCAGGCGACCATCCGGATCGTGGATAATAACCGCGGTGGATGGGGCCACATTCTCGCTGATGAGTTTGTCGCCTCCGACATCACCCGCTTGGAGCAGCACGACTGGCTGGACTGGGGCAGGGACTACTACGCGGCGGTCTCGTTCAACAACGTCCCGAACGGCAAGCGGATCATGCTCGGCTGGATGAACAGCTGGGATTACGGGCAGTCCACACCCACCAGCACCTGGCGGGGTTCCATGGCCTTGCCCCGCGAAGTCCAGCTCACGCAAACCAGCCAGGGTCCCCGGCTCACCCAGAAAGCTGTCCAGCAGGTGGATGGCCTGAAGAACACAGGGGCTGCCTACACGGCTCCCGCCCAGGATATTGCGACGGGAACCAGCAGTCTTCCCATTTCCGGGGACGTGCTGCAGATCGATGCGCAGTTCTCTCCGGGAACGGCGTCGGCGTTCGGGCTGAAGGTTCTGGGTGACGGCACGGAGGCCACCAGGATCGGCTACACAACGGCCTCAGGGCGGGCATTCATTGACAGGACCGCTTCCGGAAACGAGGGCTTCCACCCTGCCTTCGCGTCTCTGGATGATGCCCCGGTCCAGCTCATCAAGGGCAAGCTCAGCCTGCGGATCTATGTTGATAAGGCCTCTGTGGAGGTCTTTGCCCAGGACGGCCTGGCCACCCTCACGGACCAGGTCTTCCCTTCGGCGGGCGCCAACTCCGTGTCCCTCTTCTCGGAAGGAGGGACCGCCCGGCTCGAAAGCCTTACTGTCACGCCGCTCAACAAGGCGATGTGGTAGCCGGTGATTAACCACGACGGCGGCTGGTCACCTAAGTGACCAGCCGCCGTCGTGCGAAAACGCCTAGTCTGCTTTGACCGCGAGGACCGGGCAGTCCGCTTCCAGGAGGATGCGCTGGGACACGCTGCCCATGATGAGCTTGCCCACCGGACTGCGGCGTCGAAGGCCGATGACGATCAGGCCGGCGTCGTGCTCCTCGGCTGCATCAAGTACCTCCGCCGCTGCGTCGTGGCCGCGGACGGGCTGCTTGATGACGTGCTGGATGCCGTGTCCGGCGAGCCTGTCCTCGATGCTTTGGATATCCGGCTCTTGGGCGAAACGGTTGTCCACCAGGGCGTCGCCCTTGGACGAGTTGATGACCAGCAGTGTGTCGTTGCTCTTCTTGGCCTCGGCGATCGCCTGCGTCAGCGCAGCTTCGCCCTCTGGCGTGGGGACGTATCCCACCACGATGGTCATGGTTTCTCCTGTTTGTGCTGGACCGGGGTGGTCTCGTGGTGGATTGATTCGGGCTCTTCATGGCTGTCCGGACCTGACGGTACGGTGAGCACGGGCGCCGGACGGTTCCGCCGGATGAGCTTGAACACCAGTGGCCAGGCCAGGATGATGCCGATGATGACGTAAATCCCGACGGCGATCGGCTCGCTGAAGAGCCCTGCCGGGTCGCCGGCGCTGAGCTGAAGGGTCTTGCGGAGCTGGCCTTCCAAACGCGGGCCCAGGATGACGCCCAGGATGAGCGGCAGGACAGGAAGCCCGAACCGTCGCATCATGAACCCCAGGGCACCCAGGACCAGCAGTACCACCAGGTCGAACGCCTGCAGGTTCACTGAGTAGGCACCCAACGTGGCGAAGAAGAGAATTCCCGCGTACAGGTACGGGCGGGGCAGCTGCAGCAGCTTGGCCCAGAGTGGTGCCAGGGGCAGGTTGATCAACAGGAGCAGCAGGTTGCCGATGAAGAGGCTCGCGATCAGTGCCCACACCAGCGGTCCCTGGCTCGAGAAGAGCTGTGGACCCGGCTGGATGCCGTAGGACGTGAACGCTGCGAGCATCACCGCGGCCGTGGCGTTGGTCGGGAGGCCGAGCGCCAGCATGGGGGTGAGGGTACCGGCGGCAGCAGCGTTGTTCGCCGCTTCCGGACCCGCCACGCCTTCGATCGCCCCGTGGCCGAACTCTTCAGGATGCTTGCTGAGGCGCTTCTCAGTGACGTAGGACAGGAAGGTGGGAATCTCGGCGCCGCCCGCGGGCAAGGCTCCGAAAGGGAAACCGAAAACCGTACCGCGAAGCCAAGGCTTCCAGGAGCGCTGCCAGTCCTTCTTGCCCATCCAGGGACGGCCAACAGGGATGACGTGCAGGGGTGTGCGGCGCAGGTGCGCAGCAACCCAAAGGGCTTCGCCCACCGCGAAGATGGCCACTGCCACCACCACAATGTCCAGTCCGTCGGACAACAGCGGGATACCGAAGGTGAGGCGGCTCTGACCGGTCACGGAATCCAGGCCCACCAAGCCGATGGCCAAGCCAAGGCCCAAGGAGGCGAAGCCACGCAGGCGTGACTTGCCGAGGACTGCGGTGACGGCCAGGAGCGCGAGCATCATGATGGCGAAGTAGCTGGGGGAGCCGAGGCTGACGGCGAACTTCACGACGATCGGTGCGCAGACGGCAAGGAGGGTGGTGCCGATGGTGCCTGCCACGAACGAGCCGATGGCCGCCGTCGCGAGCGCTTGGGCGGCGCGGCCCGCCTTGGCCATTTTGTTGCCTTCGATGGCCGTCACCACCGACGACGATTCACCGGGGGTGTTGAGCAGGATGGACGTGGTGGAGCCGCCATACATGCCGCCGTAGTAGATACCGGCGAACATGATGAACGCGCTGGTGGGCTCGAGGGCATAAGTGACGGGGAGGAGCAGTGCCACGGTCATGGCCGGGCCCAGCCCGGGGAGGACGCCGACGGCGGTGCCCAGGATGACGCCGATCATGGCGTACATCAGGTTCAGGGGAGTCAGGGCGGTGGAGAAACCGTCCATCAAGGAGGACCAGACGTCCATCAGAGGATTCCTTCCAGGAGCCCGGCCGGCAAAGCAATGCCCAGTCCGAGGTAGAAGCCGTAGAAGGTGAGCAGGGAAAGCGCCACGGAGATGATTCCGTCGCGGATGTACCGGCGGCTGCCGAGGGCGAGGACGCTGCCCCAGAACAGGATCGTGCCGGAGATGACCCAGCCGGCCCAGTCGATGAGCAGGATGTTCAGCAGAAATGCGCCAGCGAGCGGAAGGATGGTCTTCCAGTCCGCAGGGTGGGTCAGGTCCACATCTTCGCCTTCTTCGGCTTCGCCTTTACCGCCGCGGAGAACGTTGATGGCAAGCATCACGGCGCAGACGAGCAGAATTCCGGCAACAATGAAGGGGACCGTTTTGGGACCCACCGGATCCGATTTCGAGTACGGGGTTACCAGGCCGTTGGCATCCAGGAAGACAAGGACCCCGACCACGCCGAGCAGGAGGGCGACCCCCAGCTCGGCGCGGCCTTTCAAGCCTGTTGCTGGAGAGCTCACGCCAAACCAAGCTTGGTGAGTACGTCTGCCACCCGCTTGTCCTGGTCAGTCAGGAACTTCTGGAACTCGTCACCTGTGACAAAGGCGTCAGTCCAGCTGTGGGTCTTCAGCGCCTGCTTCCAGCCCTCGGAAGCGTGCATCTTCTCGAGTGCGGCGATCAGCGACTTCTTGTCGGCGTCGCTGATGCCCGGAGGGGCCACGATGCCACGCCAGTTGCTGAACACGAGGTCAATGTTTGATTCCTTGAGTGTCGGGGCATCCACACCGTCAAGCCGCTTTTCGCCACTGGTGGCCAGGACGCGGACTTCACCGGACTTGATCTGCTCCAGGTACTCACCGGCACCCGATGCGGCAAACCCCAGCTTGTTGCCGAGGATGGCGGGGAGGAGATCGCCGCCGCCGTCGTAGGAGACGAAGTTGACCTTCGTGGCGTCGATGCCCACGGCGCCAGCCAGCTGCATCGGCAGGAGGTGGTCCGGTCCGCCGGGCGAGGAGCCGCCACCTACGGAGATGGACGCCGGGTTGGCCTTCCAGGCTTTCACGAGGTCGTCGATGGTCTTGTAGGGGGAGTCCTTGCTGACCATGATGGCGCCCGGCTCTTCAATCAGTTTGGCCAAGGGGGTGGTGTCCGTCAGCTTCGATTGGGACTTGTTGGTGTAGCTGGCGCCGACGACGCCCAGGCCCATCAGCATGGCGAGATCGCCGTTGCCCTTCTCATTCACCACGCGTGCCAGGCCCACAGTGCCGCCTGCGCCTGCGAGGTTGAAGACCTCGGTGTTGTTGGCGATTTTTTCGTCGTCCAGCACCTTGGCCGCTGCCCGGGCGGTGGTGTCGTAGCCGCCACCGGGAGTGTTGGGAACCATGATCTGGAGGCCGGTGATGGGGCCGGCAGCAGCGCCGGAGCTTTCAGAACTTGTGGAGCTCTTGCCCGTGGCACCGCAACCGGTGGCCATCAGGGCGAGGCCGGCGGCGACGGCGGCGACTCGCAATGCGCGGATCTGGCGCATGGTGTTCCTCTTCTCAGTGTTGAATTCTGTGCAGGGCGATCAACGTTGTGCCCCGTGCATTGATGCTAGGGGCGGCCGTGACGGCGATCACTCTTGTGTTCGCAGTGATCTTTAAGTTCATTGCGTTCACGGTGGTGGAAGGTCCCCTGCGGCTCTGGGGTATAGTTCCGGTACGCCACGCGGAGCGCCCCCAACATGCTCCACTCTCTGGCACCACCAAAGGAATTTTCAGTGACTCGACTGGCTCGAAGAAGAGGCATGTCCCTTGCCGGGCAGTACCTTGTGCTGCAGTTGCTGATTGTCCTTGCCGTCCTGGTGGCGGTGGTGGCCATCTCGCTGGCACAGTCTGCCGCCGCTTTTGAAAGAACCGAGGGGCGCCGGGCACTGTCCGCTGCCGAGGCCCTGGGCAACAACCCCACGGTACGCGCCTTGCTCCCCACCGCCGAGCCGCGCGGCGGTTCGGCGCTCCCGGCCGTCGCGGAGTCTGTCAGGACGGTCTCCGGATCAGCCCACGTGGCCCTCGCCAAAATGGACGGCACCGTGATCACGGCCTCGGACCCTGGCTTGATTGGCCGGCCCTTGCCGCTAGGTGAAAGCAGGGTGATGGAAGGACGGGCCTGGACGGGTGTCCTCAAGGGAAGCACCGGGGAAGTCCTCTCCGCCCATGTCCCCGTGATTGACGACGCCGGAGAAGTGATCGGCATTGCGTCCATCAGCCGCAACTACCCCTCCACCTTGGAAAGGCTAGGCGACGCCGTACCCAACCTCCTCACCTACCTCGGCGTGGCCAGCATCCTGGGAGTAGCGGGTTCCCTGCTCCTGTCCCGAAGGGTGAAACGGCAGACCCTCGGCATGGAACCCCGCGAAATCACCGGGCTCGTGGAGAACCGGGAAGCCATGCTGCAGGGCCTGAAAGAAGGCGTGGTGGCATTGGATCCCCACGAACGGATCACCGTTGCCAACCAAAGTGCCCGCCAATTGCTTGGTTTGCCCGATGACTGCGTGGGTAAGAAGCTCCGCACCCTGCCGGTGGACCCGGCACTGAAGGTGGTGCTGACCCGGGAACAGTCGGATCCTGACCAGCTGGTGCTGGTCGGCGAACGGCTGGTGGTGATGAACCGCGTGGCCCTCCATTCCCACGGGCGGGACATCGGCTCGGTGACCACCCTGAGGGACCGCACCGAGTTGTCCTCCCTGGAGAGCGAACTCGGTGCCACACGCACAGTCACCGACACCTTGCGTGCGCAGGCCCACGAGTTCGCCAACCAACTTCACGTCATTTCCGGCTTGATCCAGATCGGCGAATACGATTCCGTGGTGCAGTTCGTCAACGGTGCCACCGTGGAACGCACCCGGCTCAACGACGACGTGACCCGCCGGATCGAGGACCCGGCGCTCGCCGCCCTGCTGATCGCGAAGGCCAGCCTGGCCACTGAACGCGGCGCCGAGCTGAAGCTGGAGCCGCAGTCCGCGCTTCCGCGCGTTGAGGACGAACTTTCGCGGGACATCACCACAGTGGTCGGCAACCTGGTGGATAACGCGTTCGACGCCGTCACCGGCCTTCCGGGGGCATCGGTCCGCGTGCTGGTGGTCGACTCGCCCGACGACGTGGTGGTGACCGTACAGGACAACGGGCCCGGAGTGCCTTCTGAATCTGCTGAGGCTATCTTCCAGCAGGGCTATTCCACCAAGGAACCGGGACCTGGAGATGCCAGGGGCTTTGGCCTTGCGCTGTCACGGGTTATCTGCCGGCGCAGCGGTGGCGACCTGACAGTGGCAAACGACCCGGGTGCGGTGTTCACCGCCCGATTCAGCAAGAACAGTACCGAAATGAACAAAGGGGCAATACGACAGTGATCAAGGTCCTGATTGTCGATGACGACTTCATGGTGGCCAAGGTTCATGCCGGCTTCATCCAGCGGAGCCCCGGGTTCGGGGTGGTGGGCGTTGCCCATACAGGTGCCCAGGCATTGGCGGAAACACAGCGGCTGCAGCCCGATCTTGTGCTGCTGGATATCCATCTCCCGGACGTCAACGGGCTGGACCTCATGCATCAGCTGCGCGACGTCGCCCCGGACCTGGACGTGTTGGTGATCAGTGCTGCCCGCGAGGTAGAGACGGTGCGCAAAGCCCTTCGCGGCGGCATTGTCCACTACCTGATCAAGCCGTTCTCCCAATCCGATCTCCAGGAACGGTTGGAGCACTACCTCAGTGCCTACCAGGGGCTGGATGCTTCCAAGGTCGAGGCTGAACAATCCGACGTGAACAGGGTCTTCGGGCTCAGTGTGTCCGAGCGTTCGCTGCCCAAAGGCTGCAGCGTCGAGACACTGGAGCTTGTTGAGTCCGCGTTGAAATCAGCGCCGGGTGACCTCTCCGCAGCGGAGGTCGCCGAACAGTTGGGTACCTCCAGGGTCAGTGCCCGCCGCTACCTTGAGTACCTCCATGACGAAGGTGCGCTGGACGTGAGACTCAAGTACGGCGTCGGGCGTCCTGAGAGGCGGTACGTGCTCAAGGGGCGGTGACCCGCTGGCGCTGGCAGACGGACCCCAGCAGGCTTCAGCTGTCGCGCCAAACAGCGCCGTGAAAGCACCGCCATCTATCGCAGCGGATCATGCGGTTTGCCACTTTCGATGGCCCCTATGAGTGCCCGCATCGTTCGAGAGATCGTCGAGCGGACTTCCTCGTCGTGCACGATTCCGTCCTTGCCGATGAGTGCCCGTGGCACAGGGATGTCGACGCAAGCCTGTTCGACAACGTTCGCGCCGGTGTAGTCCAGCACGGTCCGCAAGGAGGCATATGTGCCCGCGGCGTGGGTGAACGTTGAAGAGGGGTTGATCCAGCCGACGGGTTTTCCTGAAGTTTCCGCGCCGCCGACGGTCCACTCCAACAGGTTCTTTAACGCGCCCGGCATGGCACCGGCGTACTCAGGAGTGCTGAAAAACAATGCGGACGACTCCTCAATCTGACGTCGCAGCTCCGAAACGTAACGGGGCAAAGGGTCCCGATCCGAGTCAGGGTTAAAGTGCGGAAGGTCCCCGATGGCGTCATACACAACCGCAGTCGTGCCGTATGGCAACAATTCGGCCGCTGTCGCAATCACCGCCGAGTTCACCGAACCATCGCGGACGCTGCCGCTGATCATAAGAATGCTCCCCATCAGCCAAGACTATCCGTACAGACGATCTTGTCGGCGATCACAGTGGCAGCGAGGGCCAACCGCGTTCAATCGCGCAACCTCGCACAGGCGAAGTGCGACTCCTTGACCCCCGAACGAGTGTCATGACACCCCTGTAGAATGGGACCTGAGCACTCCTTGGAAGGGAGATCACTATGTCGGCGGGCACGCCCAGACGCTCCGTCCGTATTGAGGACGAGCTATGGAACCAGGCACACGCGAAGGCGGCCAGGGAAGGCACCACCGTAGCTGAACGCGTGCGTGCCGGGCTCCGCGAATACATAAACGGACCAGAAATCAGGCACACAATCGCCGATTCCCTTGTCTACCTCGTCCCTGAATCCCTGGAAGACCTCAAAGGCCCAGCATCAGGCACAATCGAACTGCCAATCCATCTGGACTGGGGACCTGAGCGTCGCTACGACGTCGCCGATGATGCGAGCTGCAGGTCCCTCTACCAACTGACGCTGCAGAACTCAGGGTCCACGGAGGAGATGGCAGAGATCATTAACGCTGGCAGACTGGTCAGTTTGTGGCCCTCCATACGTCTCCCGGAACGTTGCCGTCAGCTATGGAATGACGCCTTTGCCCAACTGCCCAGGCATCGCGAAAGCAAGGAACATCCCGCATGGACGACGCTCAACGCGTAGCAACAGAGCTAGCCCTGTCCGTTCTTGACGCCGAGGGGTTCATCCTCGCTGGTGGACAAGATCACGCATGCGCTTGAGGAGGCGGGGTACTCGGTAGAGGTCACCCGCCAATACGAGGAGTTCGCCAGCCTTACCGTGACCAAGTTGCAAACGGCCGTTGTGATTGATCTAGGACTGGACTGGTGGGAGAACAAACCCGCAATCGTGGACATTGGGCCGGTCATGTCACTGGAGGACTCGGTGGCTTCGAAGTTGCTCACCGTCTACTCACGCGGCTACGCCCGTGACTACCTTGATGCCTACTCCATCCTCAGCAGCAAACGCTTCACCCCGCAGCAGCTGATTTCGCTGTGCCAGCGCCGAGACCCGCACCTGGACCTTGAAATGCTCGCTGCGGCCATGACCGGCCACCGCATACTCGCCCCCACAGACTTTATTAAGTACGGGCTTCCCGAAGCTGAGCTTCCACAACTGGATCAGACGCTTACAGGCTTCGCAAAAACCATAGGCCAACACGCTTCCACGACGGTTGTCGAGTGATCAATATGGTCGACGGAAGCCCGTCTTAAACCCCAACCGTCTTCAGGTAGTTCCGGATCCCGTCCACCACGAGCTGATGATCCTCGTCGGAGCTCAGACCGGACACCGTCACGGCCCCGATCACACCTGCACCACGGACGCGGAGAGGGAAGGATCCACCCGCCAACGTGTAGTCCTCGTGCGCCAGCCAACCTCCGCCCACCGGGCTGTGGCCCCGGGCAGCGAATTCCTCGGAAAGCAAAGCGGTGCTGTGCTCAAAACGCAGCACCGAAGCGGATTTCCGGCGGATCCACTCTTCCTGGTCGGACGTGGCCCCGGGCAGCACGCAGCGGAAGAGCACGATGTTGTGCCGGCGGATGTCGATGGCCACACCAAACTCCGAAGCGATGGCATGGTTGGTGATCAACGAACCGAGGCGCCAAGCGTCATGATGGTCAAACGAAGCGAAGACCAGCTCTTCTTCCTGCCGGCGGAGTTCGGTGAGGCGCGGGGATTCAGTCATTGTCGTCTCCCGACCGGACAGAGTCTTCCGCGACAGCGTCCGCCTCGTAGCGCAGCCCGATCTGTCGCCTTATTTCATCCATGGCTGCCATGATGGCCACGCTCTCGTCCGGGGGCAAGATGGTTCCGGCAGTGGAACCTTCACGGACCAGTCGTTCCAATTCCGCGGCTTGGTATTGCATTCCCCGGCTGTTCACTGGCTGGTCGTACCGCTCCACAACGCTGCCATCCACCGCGTGAACCGTGAACGGAACGGGGTTGTACCAGGTGTGCTCGATGTCGATCCACCCCTCGGTGCCGATCACCAAGGCGCGGTTGGCGCTGGCCGCGTCCAGTTCGCAATCCACCAATGCCTGCGCACCGCCGTCGTAATCGAAAATCGCCGCCGTTTGGCGGTCGACGCCGGTAGCAGTCATGGACGCGCTGGCGTGGATGGCGGACGGAGCGCCGAGGATGTCGAACGCGAAGGAGATGGGGTAGATGCCAAGGTCCAGCAACGCGCCGCCGCCTAGGGCGGGATCGTTGAGGCGGTGTGCAGGATCCTTGGGCAGGCTCTGGTTGTGGCTGGCGATGACTTTCCGGACCTCGCCGATGGTTCCGGCGGCGATGATTTCGCGGATCCTGACCATGTGGGGAAGGAAACGCGTCCACATGGCTTCCAACGCGACGAGCCCTTTGGAAGCGGCGAGGTCAACGATTTCCTGTGCTTCGCGGGCGTTCATCGTGAACGATTTCTCCACCAGCACGTGCTTGCCCGCGTTCAGTGCCAGCAGGGCATTCGCGTGGTGCATGGGGTGCGGCGTGGCGACGTAGACCACGTCCACCAGGGGATCCGCCACCAGCTCTTCATAGCTGCCGTGCGCCGTTGCCACCGCGTGCTCTTCCGCGAAGGCCCGGCTGGTGTCCAAGGAACGCGAACCAACGGCCTGCACGGTGAAGCCGTTGTCCTTCAGGTCCCGCGTTTGCAGTCCGGCGATGAATCCGGTGCCGAGGATTCCCCAACGGATGGTGCCCTCGGATGTCCCATTGCTAAGCGTCACGTGGTAGGTCCTTTGCCGGATCGGTAACGGGGTACGCCACAAACGCAAAGCACGCGGAATCCGGCGACCAGCTGTTGACGTTGAGGGTACCCTGACCGCCGGAAAGTGGCCACGTCCTGAGCGGGGCGGCCCAGTTTTCGGTCGAAACAAGCACGACGTCGACAGGCAAGTCAGCGGGGTGGCCTACGGTCCCGCGGGGGAACCGGAGGTAACTGGCATAGCGGCCGTCGGGGGAAACATGGGGGAACCAGTCAACTGACCCGGACTGGAGCAGCTGCTCGAAACCGCTGCCGTCCGGGCGGATCCGGGCGAGTTGTGCGTGGCCCTTGGCCGTGCTGAAGGATTCAGTGTTCAGGTACAGCCAAGCACCGTCGGGAGAGTACTCCGGCCCGTCGCAGTGGCCGGGACCGACGTCGATGGGGGCGCCAGCACCGCCGTCGGACGCCATGACCATGAGGCGACCGGGCTTCGAAAAGTCGCCTGCTTCGATGCCCACGTAGGCGAGTTCTTTGCCGTCGGGGCTTACGCCGTGGAGGAAGTGGAAGGCGCCGTCGTCCTTGGTGATGCGCTCCGCCCTGCCGCCGGCCAAGGGGGCGCGGTAGATGTGGCCGTCGTTGGCGGAGAGGAAGATGTCGTCGCCACCGGGATCGAGGACGTGGTCATTGTTGAGGTCCGGGATGCCCGTGAGCGGGATTTCCGTCAACTCGGCGGAATGCGCGTCCAACTTCCAGAGCTTTCCGTCCCCGTTCAGGATCAGGGACTGACCGTCCAGGGTCCAGTTGGGGGCTTCAAGGAGGATGTCCCCGGTGCTGTAAAGGAGTTCGCTGCGGCTGGAGACCGACGCGATCCGCACCTCACAGCGTTGTCCCGTTTGCAAGGTGCGGATCACGTGTGTGTCCTTAGTCTTTGCTGCTGAAGGCGGCGTCGAAGGAGGTTTGCGACGCCGGGAAGTCGAACTTCTTCAGCGCGGCGAGGGCTTCGGGGGCGCCGTGGAGGCGGTCCATGCCGGCGTCTTCCCATTCGATGCTGATGGGTCCGTCGTAGCCGATGGCGGTCAGGGCGCGGAAGGAGGCTTCCCAGGGCACGTCGCCGCGTCCGGCGGAGACGAAGTCCCAGCCGCGGCGGGGGTCGCCCCAGGCCAGGTGCGAACCGAGGACCGTGTTCCGGCCGGTTTGCCGGACCTTGGTGTCCTTGCAGTCCACGTGGTAGATCCGGTCCTTGAAGTCCCAAATGAAGGAGACGGGATCGATGCCCTGCCACATCATGTGGGACGGGTCCCAGTTCAGGCCGAAGGCTTCGCGGTGGCCGATCGCCTCGAGCGTGCGAACGGTGGTCCAGTAGTCGTAGGCAATCTCGCTCGGGTGGACTTCATGGGCGAAGCGGACTCCGCATTCGTCGAAGACGTCCAGGATGGGGTTCCAGCGGTCGGCGAAGTCCTGGTAGCCGGCTTCGATGACCTTCTCGGGGACCGGCGGGAACATGGCCACGTACTGCCAGATCGAGGAACCGGTGAATCCGACAACGGTGTCCACGCCGAGCGCCTTGGCAAGGCGGGCAGTGTGCTGCATTTCCTCGGCGGCACGCTGGCGGACGCCTTCGGGGTCGCCGTCGCCCCACACTTTGGAACCGACGATTGCTTCATGGCGGAAGTCGATCGGGTCATCACAGACGGCTTGGCCCTTGAGGTGGTTGGAGATCGCCCAGACCTTGAGGTTGTACTTCTCCAAAACGGCAAGTTTGGACTCGACGTAGCCGGGCTCATCCCAGCGCCAGGCGTCGAGGTGGTCTCCGGAAACGGCGATTTCCAGGCCGTCGTAGCCCCAGCCCGAGGCGAGCTTGGCGACTTCCTCGAACGGGAGGTCGGCCCACTGGCCGGTGAACAGGGTGTACGGGCGGGGCATGGTCAGGCTCCTTCGATAGGGGTGTTGATTGGCTTGGGGGATAGTTGGATCAGTGAGCTTTTGGCGGCCGCCGACTCTTCGACGGCGGCCAGGATGTGCTGGACGTTCAGGCCCTCCTCGAACGACGGCGACGGCTGGCTTCCGTCGCGGATGGCGGTCAGGAAGTCCCGGATTTGGTGCGTGAACGTGTGTTCCCAGCCGATGATGTGCCCTTGAGGCCACCATGCTTCAAGGTACGGGTGCCCGGGCTCGTTGACCAGGATCCGGCGGAAGCCCTGCTCCCGCACCGGAACTGTCGAGTCCAGGAAGCCGAGCTCGTTCAACGCCTCGAGGTCGAAGAGGATGGTGCCCTTGTCGCCGTAGATCTCGAGGGTGAGGGAGTTTTTCCTGCCGGTGGCCACGCGGCTGACTTCCACTGAGGCGATTGCTCCGGAGGCGAGGGTCAACGTGGCCCAAGCGGCGTCGTCGACCGTTACTTCTTCCATCCCCGCGTCGCCGGGGCGGCGGTCTACGAAGGTCTGCAGGCGGCCGGAGACCTCGGTGACGGCATCGCCGAGGAGGTAGAGGACCTGGTCGATGGCGTGCGAGGCGATGTCGCCGAGCGCGCCCGAGCCTGCGGTTTCCTTCCGGAGCCGCCAAGTCATGGGGGACCCGGCATCCGAGAGCCAGTCCTGAAGGTAGGCGGCGCGGATATGGCGGACGGTGCCGAGGCGGCCCTCGGCAATCAATTCGCGGGCCAGGGCAAGGGCGGGCACGCGGCGGTAGTTGAAGCCGATCATGGACTGGACACCACGCTTGCGGGCTTTCGCCGCGGCGGCGGTCATGAGTTCGGCTTCACCCAGTGTGTTGGCCAGCGGCTTCTCCACCAGGACATGTTTGCCGGCCTCAAGGGCGGCGATGGCGATCTCGGCGTGCATCCAACCGGGTGCGCAAATGTCGATGATGTCGATGTCCTCGCGCTCGATGACTTCACGCCAGTCTGTGGCCGATTCGGCCCATCCGTACTTGGCGGCGGCTTCGGCCACCTGGGTGGCGTCCCGGCCCACCAGCACTTTCTGTTCGAAGGCCGGGACGTCGAAGAAACTGGCCACGTTCCGCCACGCATTCGAGTGGGCCTTCCCCATGAAGGCGTAACCGATGGCGGCCACGCCGAGGGGGCGGTCGGTGCTGTCCTTCGACAGTGCGGGCGTCTGCGCCGTGTTCATTGTGATGCTCCTAAATAAGGGTCCGGTGGACAGTGCCCGGAGGCGTGATGTGCTCGGCAGCTACTTGACTGCGCCCGCTGAAAGGCCTGCGACAAGGTGCCTCTGGACCAGGATGAATCCGATGAGGACCGGCAGGCTGACCACCACGGAGGCGGCCATGAGCTGGTTCCAGAACACATCCGATTCGCTGGCATAAGCCTTCAAACCAAGGGACAGAGTCTTGGTGGACTCATTGGTAAGGACCGAGGCGAACAGCACTTCACCCCACGCCGAGATGAATGAGTAGACGGCCACAGCGATGATGCCCGGCTTGGCGACCGGGAGGATGACGCGGAAGAGTGCGCCCATGCGGCCCGTGCCGTCGATCATGGAGGCTTCCTCCAACTCCTTGGGGATGGAAGCGAAGTACCCGCTCAGCATCCAGATGGCGAACGGCAAGGTGAACGTCATGTACGTGATGATCAAGCCGAGGTAGGAACCCTGGAGCTGAAGGCCGGTGATGTTCCGGATCTGGGTGAAGATCAGGTAGAGCGGCAACAGGAACAGGATGCCCGGGAACATCTGGGTGGACAGGACCGTGAGGCTGAAGGCGCGCTTGCCCTTGAACGGCAACCTTGCGATCGCGTACGCGGCCAGCACCGCGACGGTGACGGAGCACGCCGTGGCAGCAACGGTGATGATGAGGCTGTTCTGGAAGTACTTCGCCAGCGGCACCGTGGTCCAGATATCAAAGTACGGAGCAAGGGTGATCTCGCGCGGAATCCACTGGAACAGCCCGGCGACATCCTTCAGCGGTTTGATGGACGTTGAAACGACCACGAAGAGCGGTATTGCGACCCAGAGGGAGAGGATGGTCAGGACCACGTTCCTCAGGATCCGGAAGTTGCGGGTCTCAATCATTGTCGGCTCCCTTTGGCAGCACCATGCGGATGTAGAAGACAGAAGCGATGAAGAGGGCGATCAGCAGGAGGACACTCATTGCTCCGCCGAGGCCGAAGTTCCAGCTGCCAAACGAGTTTTGGTAGATCAAGGGGGATATGAGGGTGGCTTCCTTAGGGGAAGTGGCACCAAACAGGACGAAGGGAATGTTGAACTGGTTGAACGTCCAGAGGGACATCACCATCAACAGCACTCCGTTGGCCGGGCGGACCATGGGCAGGGTAATGGTCCGGAACTGCTGCCAGAGGGTGGCGCCGTCAATGGCTGCTGCCTCGTAGACATCGTTCGGAACATTTTGCAGTGCCGCCATCAGCATGAGGAAGGCGAAGGGCCACAGCTGCCAGACATTGACTACCACCATGGCTCCGAACGAGTTCTCGCCAAGGAGCCAGAAGGGGCGGTGGTCACCGAAGAGATGGAGGGTGTCCACCAGGATCTGGTTCACCGCGCCGTCGCGCTGGTTGAACATGAAGGCCCACGCAATGGTTCCGACGTAAGCAGGAAGCGCGTACGGAACCAGGAAGAAGGTCCGCAGAAGGGCGCGGCCCTTGAAGTTCGAGGAAAGGAAGACGGCGCCGGCCATACCGAGTACCCATGAGAAGCCCACTACGAGGATGGTGTAGAGGAGGGTACGGCCAACTGTGCTGAAGAAGGCCTGCCCGATGGTGCTCTCCGGGTTGAGGCCGTTGATGAAGTTCTGCAGGCCCACGAACGGCGCGTTGAGCCAGTTGGTGAGATTGAGCTGCGTCAGGGAAATGAACGCGATCCACACACCCAGGAGCATGGGGCCGATGTGGATGAGGAGTTCGAGGATGGCGGCCGGAGCAATCAGGCCGTAGGGAAGGAAGGACCGGCGCCGTTTGCGGATCGGCGTCGAAGGGGTGGGCCCGTCGGGCTCAGGATGGGCGGCCGTTGTGCTGCCCGCAGCGGCTTTTCCGCTGTCCAGCGCTGAATGTGACATGGAAACTCCTTTGCCGGAGTGGAGGCGCCACAAGCTGTGGCGCCTCCACCCTCAGGGCATGGTTACTGGGCCGCGGCCATCTGGTTATTGGCGTCCTTGAGAGCCGCCTTGATGTCGTCTTCGGAAACAGTTCCGGTTGCTGCCTTGGCAAAGAGGTTCTTGATCGCGGTACCCGTCAGGGTCTCCATCTGACCTTCTTTGGCGATCAGCGGCATCGGCAGGGAGTGGTTGGACAAGGCTTCGTTCTTGGCCTTGACCTCTTCGGTCTGGAAGGCAGCGTCCTTGGATGCGGCGCTGACCACAGGCAGGGAGGAGTAGGCCTTGTTCAGGGCTACCTGCTCCTCGTCACTTGTCAGGAAGGCAGCGAGCTTGATGGCGTTTGCCTTGTTCTTGCTGTTCTTGAACACGCTCAGGTTGATACCGGCCACGTGGCTCTGGGTGGCGCGGTCGCCCGTTGCGTCAGCGGTCATCATCGGGACAGCGGCTACGCCCCAGTCCTTGAAGTCACGTGCTGCGAAGTTCTTCAGGGGGCTCTGGTCAAACATCATGGCTGCCTTGCCGTTGATGAGGTTGTCCACCTTCTGGCTGCCCTGGCTGAGCTCGGCGTCGGAGGGCGACATCACCTTGTCAACAGCCATCAGGTCAACGAACTGCTTGACGCCCTGGACCTGTGGGTCGCTGTCGAACGTCGGCTTGCCGTCCTTGTCGAAGAGCGTGCCACCGTTCTGGAGGCCCCGGACGAACGCCTGGTGCGAGTTGGCCGAAACCGAAGCTCCGGCTGCGGTGAAGCCCCACTGGTCCGGCTTGCCGTCGCCGTCGACGTCCTTGGTCAACTTCTTGGCGTCGGCCACGAACTCGTCCCAGGTGACCGGCGCCTTTTCGATGCCGGCTTCCTTGAACATCTTGGTGTTGTAGTACAGGTTGTAGGCCAAGCCGTACAGGGGGATCGACGTCGGCGTCTTGCCTTCGGCGCCACCGGTTGACCAGCTGGTCTGCAGGAAGCGGTCCTTGCCGCCGATGGCGTTGAGGAGTTCGCCTTCCACGGGCTCAAACGCTCCCGTTTCCTGCAACGTCACGGCCCAGGTGTTGCCGATGTTCAAGACGTCGGGACCGTCCCCACTGGTTACTGCCGTAAGGATGCGGTTGTAGAGGTCGGTCCAGCCGATAACTTCCAGTTTGACCTTGACGCCCGTCTTCTCCGTGAAGCGGTCGAGGCTGGGCTTCAACTTGGCCGCGGTGTCGTCAAGGCTGTTGCCCTGGTCGGAGGCCCAGTAGGTGATGGTGTCGCTGGAGGCCTGTGGAGTGTCGCCTCCACCGCAGCCGCTCATGCTCAGGGCCAGGGCGGCAGTGGCGGCGAATGCCGAAAGGACTTTCAGGGGGTTCTTCATTATTGCTCCGATTTCTCGTCGTCGAGCTGGGGCTATGGTGATTGGGGCTGGTGCTTGCTGTTGATCAGGCGGAGAGAGTTGCTGCGGTGGGGTCCCAGTCCTCGGGCAGGGCCGGAACCTTGTCAGCGGAGCTTTCGACATCCACGAAGGCCCGGTTGTCGATCGACTCGGCGATGGATGCCATGGTGTCCAGGACGTGGAAGGCCAACTCGCCCTGAGCACGGTGCGGACGGCCTTCGCGGATGGCGCGTGCCATTTCAAGGACGCCGGCGCCCCGGCTCGCGGTTGAGCCCACTGACGGAACGGTGGTCCAATCGTCGGAACCCAGCGCGCAGATCCTGATGTCGCCGTCGAACATGTTGGGGTCCGGAAGCGCGATGGTGGCGTCCGTTCCCGTGATTTCGACAAACCCTGCACGCTTGAGCGGCGAATCGAAGCTGAAGATGCTCTGCGCGGACTCGCCATTTTCGAACTCAAGGATGGAGCTGACGTGCGTGGGAACGGTGACGTCGAAGACCTCGCCTGCCTTGGGGCCGGAACCGATGACGCGGGTCTCGCGGGACTTCGAACCGAAAGCGGCAACCCGGCGGATGCTGCCAAAGGTCTGAACCAGCGTGGTCAGGTAGTACGGGCCGATGTCGAACAGCGGCCCGGCGCCGTCCTGGAAGAGGAACGCGGGGTTGGGGTGCCAGGACTCAGGACCGGGGGACTGCATGAGCGTCAGGGCGGTCAGCGGGGTGCCGATGTCTCCACGCTCGATCATGCGGCGGGCAGTCTGGAGCCCGGCGCCGAGGAAGGTGTCCGGCGCGCAACCCAGGCGTACACCTGCAGCATCAGCGACCTTGAGCAGACCAAGTCCGCTTTCGCGGTCCAGGGAAAACGGCTTTTCGCTCCACACGTGCTTTCCGGCGTTGACCGCCTGGGTAGCAACTTCGACGTGCGCGGCCGGAATGGTCAGGTTGACGACGATTTCGACGTCGGGGTCATTCAGGACGGCGTCCACGCCGCCGTGCTTCCCAATCCCGTATTCGGCGGCGCGGGCGGCAGCGGCTTCTTCGAACAGGTCGCCGATGGCAACTACCTTGACGTCCGGAAAGCTGGTCAGGTTGTCCAGGTACTGCTTGCTGATGACACCGGCGCCGATGATGCCGACTCCGACAGGGCCGGAACCAACCGGGCCGAAGGATGCTCCTGTTGCGTGGCTCATGCGTTGACCTTTCCAGCGCTGAGGTAGTTGTAGCTGTCGCGGACGGCTTCGAACATGTCGCCCTCGAAGTCGTCAAGCTCGACGACGCCTGCCTCGAGCGAACCGGCCGCGTCGAGAACCTCCCAAATGGGCATCTTGCCGTCGCCCACAGCCAACTGCTGGGACGGATCCGAGGTGACGGGGCCGTCCTTGATGTGGATGAACTTCACCCGGTCACCGAGGCGTGCCAGGAGTTCAGCCGGGTTCTGGCCACCAACGGCTGCCCAGTAGGTGTCGAGCTCCAGAACGACCTCAGGTGCCAAATGGTCGGCGAGGTGCTCGATGGCGGTCTTCCCGTCAATGACCGACTCAACTTCCCACCAGTGGTTGTGGTAGCCGACACGAACGCCGTACTCCGCACCCTTGGCGGCGGCTGCGTTGAGCTGGTTGGCGGTTTCCTTGATGTCTTCGATGCTGTTCCAGCGCTCAATGGGAACGTGCGGGTCGATGACAGTGCCGATGCCCAACTGCTGTGCAGCGGCGAAGATTGCGTCCTGGTCGTCGCTCAGCAACGGAGCGTGGCCGGAGGGAGCGGTGAGGTTGTTCTCTGCCAATGCCTGCTTCAGCTCAGCGGCCTTGGCGACAAAGCGGTACGGCTCCACCATCGTGAAACCAATTTCTGCCAAACGCTGGATGGTTCCAGCAAGATCCTCTTCCAAGGCCTTTCGGACCGTGTAGAGCTGGATCGAATATGACACTGTCTCTCCTCGTCATTGTGGGTGAGTGCGGAATCGGCCGGGGTGATAACCACCATCTGCGGTCGTGATGTGCTGCTCATCACAACCTAGGGGGACTTTTGACGGCGGTCAAGCAAAAGTTGAAATATGGCCGACAAACTTTTATTGCATGACACGCATAAGCAATCGTGCTTCACTAAGTGCATGACTCCAGCACCCGCAAACGACGCCGGAAACGCCCCGGTCTTAGAGGCCGGCAATCTGTCGCGCGCTGGTGATCTCTTCCAACTTCTCCGCGACGGCCAAGCCCGGACCCGCGCCGAGCTGGCCCTCACCACGGGGTTGGCCCGCTCCACCGTTGCCTCCCGCATCGACGCACTGATCAACTCCGGACTGGTCGGTCCGGCGGGCGAGGCAAGCTCCAGCGGCGGCAGGCCGCCGTCGCGCTTCGCCTTCAACCCTGCCGCGCGGGTGGTACTGGCGGTCGACGTCGGAGCGACCCACATGATTGTTGCCGTCACCGACCTCGGCGGCAGCGTCCTCGCGGAGCGGCGGCTGAAGCAGGAAGTAGCCGACGGTCCCGAGGTGGTCCTGAACCGTGTGGTCTCCGCGGGCCGTGAGCTCCTGGCCGAAGCAGGACGGGAGCCGGGGGACCTCGCGGGCATGGGCATCGGACTTCCGGGCCCTGTGGAACACGACACCGGGCGGCCCGTGAAGCCGCCGATCATGCCGGGATGGGACGGATTCGACGTCGTCACTTACGTCCAGCGCTCGCTGGCTGTTCCCGTGTTGGTGGACAACGACGTCAACATCATGGCGTTGGGGGAGCGGACCGCGTACTGGCCCGACCACGACAATTTCCTCTTCATCAAAGTCGCCACCGGCATCGGTGCGGGCATCATCAGCAGCGGTGAGCTGCAGCGTGGCGCCAACGGCACCGCCGGCGACCTCGGCCACGTCCGGGTTCCACGCGGAGACGACGTCCTTTGCCGCTGCGGCAACTATGGCTGCCTCGAGGCGCTTGCCTCAGGTCCCGCCGTCGCGCACCAACTCCGGGCGCAAGGGCTGGAAGCCAGCAACGGCGCCGATGTGCTGAGGCTCGTAGGCGAGGGAAACCTGCAGGCCATCCAGGCGCTGCGGCAGGCCGGACGCGACGTCGGCGATGTCCTCGCGACAGTGGTCAACCTGCTGAACCCGTCCATGATTGTCATCGGCGGCAGCGTGGGCGAGGCCGGCGAGCACTTGGTGGCAGGCATACGTGAGGTGGTCTACCGGCGTTCGCTCCCGCTGGCCACCACGCACCTTCGCATCGGCATCTCGATGGCGGGCGAGCGTTCTGCGATCCTTGGCGCGAGCCAGATGGTGACCCGGTATGTCCTCTCGCCTGCGGTGATCGAGGCCACGCTGCAAGCCACGGGGTGAGCCTTCACGGATGCCGGTGGGGGCGCGCCGGCGTGATAGCAATGAAACTGATGAAAACGTTTCCTGCCATTTTTTGGCCCGCACCATGACCCAGTTCCTCGCCAAAGTTCCCAGAGGCTGGTTGCTGCTGGCCTGCATCGGGCTGATTGCCCTGAACATGCGCGGGCCGTTTGTCGCTGTAGCGCCCGTGGTGGATCTGCTCCGCCAGGACCTGGGCTTTTCGCCGGTGGAACTTGGCTTGCTGACCGGTATCCCCGTGCTTTGCTTCTCGCTCGCCTCACCGTTGGCGTCATTGGCCGGGCGCCGTCTGGGCGCCGAGTTCGCGGTCATGCTGACATTGCTGGGCGTGCTTGCAGGTGTGGTGATCCGCTCTGTAGGTGGCGGCGCGCTGGTGATGGCAGGGACGGTGGTCATTGGCGTGGCCATCACCATTGGCAACATCGCAGTTCCGTTGATCATCCGGCGTGACTTCGCTCCCAGGCGGCAAGCGACCGCGATGGGCGTCTACACGGCGGCACTGAACATCGGCTCGTTCCTTACTTCTGTGGCCACAGCACCGTTGGCTGAACTGGTGGGGTGGCGGCTTTCCTTGGCGGCAAGCGCGGTGCTGGCGCTGGCGGCGATCCTGTTCTGGATCCCCACGGTAGGTGCGAGGCGGGCTTTGGTGCCGGCCGCCGTCGTATCTTCCGCGCCGTCAGGTTCGGGGCGCGTTGCCGGTGTTGGATGGCTGACTGCAGGCTTGACTCTCGGCTTCGCGGGCCAGGCGTTTTCTTATTACGGCGTTACGGCGTGGCTCCCGAGCTTCCTGTCGGACGAACTCGCGATGGACACTGCCCAAGCCGGCGCCGGTTCCTCGCTGTTCCAGATATTCGCGATCGTGGGCGGCTTGGGCGTGCCGCTGCTGGCCCGCTTCAGCAGTACGACGGCGGTCGCGGCCACCTTGAGCGCGTTGTGGCTGACGGTTCCCGTTGGTTTGTTGCTGGCGCCGTCGTGGTGGTGGCTGTGGTCTTCCCTCGGTGGGATTGCGCAGGGCGGCGGGATCACGGTGATCTTCATTGCCATCATCCAGTTCGCCCGTTCCCAGGCCGCGGCAGGGAAGATGTCCGCAGTGGTGCAGGGTGTGGGTTACTGCTTCGCTGCGTTGGCGCCGACGATTGTTGGCTACGTCCACAGTGTGTCCGACGGCTGGACCGTGCCCTTGTTCGTGATTCTGGGCTCGGTGCTCGCGTTCTGTGTGTGCACCACGTTGTCCGTGCGCTGGGTATCCCGCCAGGCCTAAACCCCCTTAACCCAAGTAGGGGACAGCAAACGCTCCATTGAGCCCTCAATGGAGCGTTTGCTGTCCCCTAGTTGGGTGGTTGTTCCGGTGCTGGGCTGCCTCCCCGGCCTTCGGGGTCACTTGTTGCGAAAAGTGCAGGCAGCCCAGCGTCGGGGCTATGTGGCCGTCGCTAGGCGGCGACCAGTTCTTCTTCCGTGGCTTCTTCGCGGGCTTCGGTGAGGAAGCGGGCGTAGGCGGGGATGGTCAGGAAGGTGGGGAATTCCTCGGCCAGGGTCACTTCTTCGAAGATGGCGCGTGCATCAGCGAAGCGGTCGCCGTCGAAGCGTTCCAGTCGGGCAAATTCCTCATCCAGCATGTCCTCAACCCACTCGCGGGTGATGATGTCGCCCTGGTCGGTGATGGCGTGGGAGTGGATCCACTGCCACAGCTGGCTCCTGGAGATCTCCGCGGTGGCGGCGTCCTCCATGAGGTTGTGGATGGCCACCGCACCGTTTCCGCGCAGCCAGGACTCGATGTACCGGATGCCTACCTCGATGTTCAAGCGGACTCCGGCCTCCGTAATGCTGCCCTCGGTGCTGGCGATGTCGATCAGTGCACGGTCATCCGGGGTGACGTCCTCGCGGGTTTTGTTGAGTTGGTTCGGCTTCTCTCCGAGCACGGAGTCAAAGACCTCGCGGCAGATGGGCACCAGGTCCGGGTGGGCCACCCAGGAGCCGTCAAAGCCGTCGTTGGCTTCGCGGGTCTTGTCCGCACGGACCTTCTCGAAGGAGGCCCGGTTGGCGGCCTCGTCCTTGCGGTTCGGAACTGCCGCTGCCATGCCCCCGATTGCCATGGCTCCGCGTCGGTGGCAGGCGCGTACCAGTTGCTCGGTGTAAGCACGCATGAACGGCTGCGTCATGGTCACCTGGCCGCGATCCGGGAGCACGAAGCGCGGGCCCCGGGTCCGGAAGTTCTTGATCAGCGAGAAGATGTAGTCCCAACGGCCGGCGTTCAAGCCGCTTGCGTGGTCGCGGAGCTCGTACAGGATCTCTTCCATTTCGAAGGCAGCCGTGATGGTTTCGATCAACACGGTGGCGCGGATGGTGCCCTGCGGGATGCCGAGCAGGTCCTGGGCCAGGATGAAGATGTCGTTCCACAGCCGTGCTTCGAGGTGGTTCTCGATCTTGGGCAGGTAGAAGTAGGGGCCCTTCCCTTGGGCTAGCAGGCGGCGGGCGTTGTGGAAGAAGTACAGCCCGAAGTCCACAATGCCGCCGGCGATCGGCTTGCCGTCAATCAGCATGTGCTTCTCCGGCAGGTGCCAACCACGCGGGCGGACCACGATGGTCGGCAGGTCCTCGGCGGCCTTGAGCTTGTATTCCTTGCCTTCGGGGCTGGTGAAATCGATGCGGCGTTCCAGCGCATCGGTCAGGTTCAGGTGGCCCTGGATGACGTTGCGCCAGGTCGGAGTGGAGGAGTCCTCCATATCCGCGAGCCACACCTTGGCGCCGGAGTTCAACGCGTTGATGGTCATCTTGCGGTCCACCGGACCGGTGATCTCCACGCGGCGGTCCTCCAGGCCAGGGGCCGGGGGAGCCACGCGCCAGGACGGGTCGTTGCGGATGCCCTCGGTTTCCGGCAGGAAACGGGGATCCTGGCCACTCGAAATCGCGTTACGCCGGGCGTGCCGTGCCTGCATCAGCTCCTGCCGACGATCAGCAACAGCACGGTGCAGCTTGCCGACGAACTCAAGCGCATCCGGAGTGAGGACCTCGTTCTGCCGCGAAATGGGCTGCGCGGTCAAAGTAATCCCGTTGATAGTGAAGTTGTCGGTGAAGCTGTTCATTTCAAGACTCCTAAGAAAATGTTCGACGGCGGCAGGTCGGGTGAGGTGCCCACGAGGCCGAAGGTGCGGTGATGCGGCAGCCTGCGTAAAAGGGGCCCTGCGTCCCGGTCCGTCCTCGCTCAGCGAGGTCGAAACCGGGACGTGGGGAATAGCAGGCAGAGCATTACCGCTCCGCAGGCCGGAGGTGACAATCGCCGTCGTGCCTTTCGGTGAGCGAAGCGAACAGCTCACCTTGGGCGTGTTGGTTAGTGGAATTGGCCTTCTTCGGTGGATCCCACCAGGGCCAAGGTGGAGGCGTTCGGGTTGAGCGCCGTGGCGATGTCGTCGAAGTAGCCGGTGCCGACTTCGCGCTGGTGCTTGGTGGCGGTGTAGCCGCGTGCTTCGGAGGCGAATTCCTTCTCCTGGAGCTCGACGTAGGCGCTCATGCCTTCACGGGCGTAGCCGTGGGCGAGGTCGAACATCGAGTAGTTCAGGGCGTGGAAGCCGGCCAGGGTGATGAACTGGAACGTGAAGCCCATGGCACCGAGTTCGCGCTGGAACTTGGCGATGGTGACGTCGTCCAGGTGCTTGCGCCAGTTGAACGACGGGGAGCAGTTGTAGGAGAGCATCTGGTCCGGGAATTCGGCCTTGACCGATTCGGCGAACTTGCGGGCCAGCTCCAGGTCCGGGGTGCCCGTCTCCATCCAGATGAGGTCGGAGTACGGTGCGTAGGCCTTGGCGCGGGCGATGCAGGGTTCGATGCCGTTGCGGACCTTGTAGAAGCCCTCGGGGGTACGTTCACCGGTGATGAATTCCTGGTCGCGTTCGTCGACGTCGGAGGTGATCAGGGTTGCTGCCTCGGCGTCGGTGCGGGCGATGACGACGGTCGGGGTACCGGCGACGTCGGCTGCCAATCGGGCGGCGTTCAGGGTCCGGATGTGCTGCTGGGTGGGGATCAGGACCTTGCCGCCCAGGTGGCCGCACTTCTTTTCGGATGCGAGCTGGTCTTCCCAGTGAACACCCGAGGCGCCGGCGGTAATCATGGATTTCATGAGCTCGTAGGCGTTGAGCGGGCCACCAAAGCCGGCCTCGGCGTCGGCGACGATCGGCACCAGCCAGTCCTCAACGGTCTTGACGCCCTCGGCGTATTCGATCTGGTCTGCGCGGAGCAGGGCGTTGTTGATGCGGCGGACAACCTGCGGCACCGAGTTGGCCGGGTACAGGGACTGGTCCGGATAGGTGTGACCGGAGAGGTTGGCGTCGGCTGCAACCTGCCAGCCGGACAGGTAGATGGCTCGAAGGCCGGCCTTGACCTGCTGTACCGCCTGGTTGCCGGTCAGCGCACCGAGGGCGTTGGTGTACCCGCCGGTGGGGGCTTCCTCGGTGAGCTGCTTCCAGAGCTTCTCCGAACCGCGGCGGGCCAGGGTGTGCTCTTCGGAGACGCGGCCGCGGAGGCGGACGACGTCGGTAGCCGAGTAATCGCGGGTGACGCCCTCCCAGCGCGGGTTGGCGGACCATTCAAGTTCCAGCGCGGCTGCCTGCTGTTCAGCGGTCTGTTCGGCTGGTTCAAACGATGCGGTCATTGCATGTCTCCTCATATCCTGGCGGGGCTCCCCGGGGCCGGCGTCCGCTGCTTCCTTGCTGCTTCGGCCGGCTTGACCGGGGTCTGTATTTCTTTTCGTGAGAACTACTTTTCTGCACTTTCAAGAGGCTTTCTAGAGGAAAAGTATGGAAAGAAATGCACTTCTTCGCGTATTCTCAAGAAATGTCGCCTTCAAGCTGGAATCGCGACGTCGCGTCGCCGTCGTCGTCCGTCCCGTCCCCTGAACTGGATGTCATCAGCCTCGGCCGCCGCGTGCGCCATTTGCGCAAGCAGGCCGGCCTGACGCTCGATGACCTGAGTGCCGCCGTCGGGACCGCACCAAGCCAGCTGAGCCTGATCGAAAACGGCAAGCGCGAGCCCAAACTGGGGCTGCTGCAGCAGCTGGCCGCGTCCCTCAACGTGAGCATCGACCAATTGCTTGGTGCGGAACCGCCGAGCCGCCGCGCGGCCTTGGAAATCGAGCTGGAAAGGTACCAGCGCGGACCTCTGTACGAGTCGCTGAACCTGCCCAAAATCCGCATCAGCTCGCGGCTTCCGCTGGAGGTTCTGGAGTCTCAGGTGGGGCTGCTTCAGGAGCTCGAACGCAAACTTAATGAGCAAGCCGCGACGCCGGAAGAAGCCCGCCGTGCGAACGGCGAGTTGCGTGCCATGATGCGCGAGCGCGGTAACTACTTCCCCGAGTACGAGGCCGAGGCGCAGAAGGTCCTCAAGGGGGTCGGCTACACGACGGGTCCACTCAGCCAGCACGTCATTGCGGACATTGCCGAGAACCTCGGATTTTCGCTTCACCATGTGGGTGACCTGCCGCATTCCACGCGGTCCGTGACGGATTTGAAGAACCGCAGAATTTACCTGACACAGAACCAGAGGCAGGACCACGACCCCCGTTCTGTGCTGCTGCAGGCACTGGGACACTACGTCCTGGGGCACGAAACTCCGCGGAACTACGGCGACTTCCTGGCACAGCGCGTGGCAACCAACTACTTCGCGGCGGCCTTGTTGCTGCCCGAGCATGCCACAGTGGAGTTCCTGCAAAAGGCCAAAGCTGCCAAGGAAATCGCGGTGGAGGACATTCGCGATGCCTTCGCCGTGTCATACGAAACCGCCGCGCACCGCTTCACCAACCTGGCCACCAAACACCTGGGCATCACCACGCACTTCCAGAAGACCCACCAGTCCGGCATCATCTACAAGGCCTATGAGAACGACGGCGTGACCTTCCCGCAGGACCACACCGGGGCGATCGAGGGGCAGCCGTCGTGCAAGGCGTGGACCTCGCGGGCTGTATTCGATGTGCCGGACAAGTTCAGCGCCTACAGCCAATACACCGACACGCCGTCCGGAACGTACTGGTGCACCGCCCGCACCGAGCGCTCGGCTTCAGGGGAGTTTTCGTTGAGCATCGGGGTGCCGTACCAGCACGTGAAGTGGTTCCGTGGCCGTGAAACCACTGCCCGGGCAACGTCGAACTGCCCGGATCCGAATTGCTGCAAGCGCCCGCCTGCGGCGTTGGCCGATGAGTGGGCCGGAAACGCGTGGCCTTCGGCCCGGGCCCACTCACACTTGCTCGCCGCGATGCCCCCGGGGGCGTTCCCCGGTGTGGACGAGACCGAGGTTTACTCCTTCCTGGAGGCCCACTCCGGGCGCTGAGTCTTTCGGTGGCCGGCGGCTCGGGGCGCGTGGGACTGCGGCTCGAGTTCGCGGGAACCTTGCGGGATCGCTGGAAGTTTCCGGGCGATCTCGCCGCTTTCCCACGAACTCGCGGCGCGCCTGGGCGCTCCCGGCCGGGGGCTCGCCGCGGCCAGGGCTAGGGAACCAGCCGCGCCACCAGCACTGCCGCAGCGTTGACGACGTCGTCCGCCGCCTTTTTGGTGGCACTCAAGGCGACCTCGTGGCCGGCAACCGTAATGATGTCCGTGATCACCGCGACGGTGAGCCGTCCCAGGGTGTCCTCGCTGGTTCCGAGCAGCACCGAGTTTTGGCGGACCCATTCACGGCCGCGTTCACGTCGGAGGACCTCAAATCCGGGGGGAGTGTCGCCCTCGATGAAGACCCGCTCCAGGTCGCGGTGCTTCCAGGTGTACTCGAAGTAACTGCGGCTGCCGATGTTGAACAAGGCCAGGGGATCGGCCTCCCCGGCTTTGCGGGCCTTGGCCACTGCGGCAGCTACCAGGCGTTCGTGCTCGTTTTGGTAATCGTCCCAGAGGGCCAGGAAGAGCTCGGTCTTGCCGCCAAAGTGGTGGTAGAGGCTGCCGACGCTGGATCCTGCGCGGGCCACGATGTCGGAGATGCTGGCGTCCGTGAAGCCGTGTTCCACGAACACGTCGGCGGCGGCATCCAACAGGTTGCGCTGCGTTGCCGCGGTGCGTGTCCACTTCCAGGAGCCCGCGGAGGTTGCTGCTTCGGAGGTTTTGCGGACCAAACCGGAACTCCCTTCGCGGATGGGCCAGGACTCGGCGTGTTTCACCGTTACTTTCTGGAATCCTACCCTCGAAATTATCCACATAGCCAGCAGTGACCCTTGACCAGCGCAACAGGGACGGGAAATAATTTTGGAAGTCGGTTCTAGAAATACATATTGCGGCATATATCCGAATGCTGCGATTTTTGACGTGGGAGGCCCCGAAACCCGGGTGCCGTTTTCGCCGTCGGGCTGCAACTGGTTGAATCGCTATATAGCGCCAACTGGTCGCAGCCAACCAAGCCAGAGAGGAACGCGGCCTGATGTCCGTTTCAAGCAAGTCGTCCGGGATCACGTCGAACAGGTGGTTCAAACCCGTCGTCGTCACTGCGGGAGCTTTGGTGGTGGCCCTGATCGTGGTTCTGGTGGCTCAGTGGCTCCGAACCCTGCAGCCGGTGCAGCAGTTCCTGACGGACTACCCTGGCCACTCAGCGATCCCCGAGGGCACGCCCACTGGATTCCCGGCGTGGCTTGGCTGGCAGCACTTCCTGAACATGTTCTTCATTGTCCTGATCATTCGTTCGGGTTGGCAGGTGCGCACCACTACCCGCCCGCCGGCGTATTGGACCAGGAACAACAAGGGCTTCATCAAGACCAAGAACCCGCCCGGCAAAATAAGCCTGGACCTCTGGTTCCACCTGACGCTGGACGCCTTGTGGGTCCTGAACGGCATCATTTTCATCGTTCTGCTCTTCGCGACCGGCCAATGGTTGAGGATCGTTCCGACCAGTTGGGACGTCTTCCCGAACGCGGTTTCGGCCGGCCTGCAGTACGCCTCGCTGAACTGGCCCGTTGAGAACGGCTGGAACAACTACAACAGCCTCCAGCTCCTGACCTACTTCATCACCGTCTTCATCGCCGCGCCGCTGGCCATCATCACAGGTATCCGGATGTCCGGTGCGTGGCCCAAGAAGGCCGCCGTCAACAAGTTCTACCCCATCGAACTGGCCCGCAAGATCCACTTCCCCGTGATGATCTACTTCGTGGCGTTCGTGATCGTCCATGTGACCCTGGTGCTGGCCACGGGTGCGCTGAACAACCTGAACCACATGTACGCGGCCAACAACGACAACAGCTGGTGGGGCTTCGGAATCTTCGCGGCCTCGATCATCTTCACAGCTGCCGCCTGGTTCATGGCACGGCCGTTGTTCCTGCGGCCGATCGCCTCGCTGATGGGCAAGGTTTCGCGCTAGGCCCTGACAAAAACAGCCGCTCCGGAAGGGTTTCCGGAGCGGCTGTTTTTGTCTTAGGAAGAGTGGCTAGCTCAGGGCCCCGCCCTGCCACAGCGCATCGAACGGCGCGCCGGAGGACACCCGGTTCTTGATGCCCGCCGTGACGAAGGCCTTGGCGGTGCGGGCGGCTTCCAGGGGCGTCGCGCCCTTGGCCAGCTCCGCGGTTACAGCCGCAGCAAGCGAGCAGCCGGCACCGGAGACCGCAACTTCGCCAACCTTCGGCGCGCGCAGGACTTCCAGCGTTTCGCCGTCGTAGTAGACGTCGACGGCGTCGGGTCCTTCCAGCCGCACCCCGCCTTTGGCGAGGACCGCTGCGCCGCTGATCTCGTGGATCCGGATGGCTGCGGCCTTCAGGGATTCCTCGTCCGTGATCGTGAGCCCTGACAACGACTCGGCTTCAAAGTGGTTGGGCGTGACGAACGTGGCCAGTGGCAGGATCTGTGCTTTCAAGGCCTGGTCGGTGTCCAGGGCGTGGCCCGGTTCCTGGCCTTTGCAGATCAGCACGGGGTCGAGCACCACGTGCTTGAAAGTGCCGCCGGACAGTGCCTTCTCCACGGTGCCGATGGTTGCCGGGCTTCCGAGCATGCCGATTTTCACGGTGTCCAGAACCGAAGGTGCGCCTGAAGTGGCACCGTATGCCGCCGTCGTGGCTTCCAGTTGGTCCGCGATGACCTGCTGGTCCACCGGCACGAAACGGTGGTTCCAGCTGTCCTGCGGGTTGAAGGAAACGATGCAGGTGAGGTTCGCGATTCCGAACACACCGAGTTCCTGGAACGTCTTGAGGTCGGCCTGCGCGCCGGCGCCACCGGTCGCTTCGGAGCCGGCGATGGTCAGAGCAATGGCTGGGGCAACGGCTGAAGTCATGATTCCATTTTGGCAGTTGCTCCTGCGCGACTCCTAAACGGGGCTAGCCGTGCAATGCCCGGTAAGCGGCCTCGGCAGCCGGATGCAAGGGCACTCCAGCGGTGTTGATCAGCGTCTCCGGGCTGAGGAACTGAACTCCTGCGCTCGACTTCGGCACCAGGTCCTGGGCCTTTTCCACCATGAGCTCCACGGTCTGCCGAACAACGTGGTCAGCCAGGTCGCTGCGGCACAGGAGCAGGTTGGCGACGCCCACGGTCCACACCGCAGGAGCGTTGCCGTAGCTGTTGGCTGGAACGAGGACGCGGTCGTAGAAGAAACCGGACTGCGCACGCGTTGCCGGGATCAGCCCCGAAAGATCAAGCAGCCGGACGCCGATGTCCTGGGCAGCAGCGGCGATGGGCGCCGTCGGGACGCCTCCGGACTGGATCATGACGTCGATTGATCCGTCGGCAAGGGCCGCTATGGCCTGGTTCAAGCCGAGGTTGACCTGTTTCAAGGCCTTGCCCGGCGGTGCCGTCTGCGGCGCAAGACCCGCCGCGGCAATGATCCTGCCGGCCGTAAGGGTGGTTCCCGAACCAACTTCGCCCACCCCCGCGGTCTTACCGGCGAGGTCCGCGAACGTCCGGATGGCGCTGTCCTGGCGCACGATGCAGTGGACGTAGTTCTGGTACACCTTGCCGAGGGCAACCAGTCGTCCTTCGCTGTGACTGCTGGCGGCGGGTTGGGCGGCGGCGTCGGCCAGGGCGACGGCGAAGGTCGCCTCGCCGGACAACACCCGCTGGATGTTCTCGAGACTGCCGCCGGTGGTCAACGCCCGGGCCTTGTCCGCGATGCGTTCGCGTTGCAGCAAATCGGCCAAGAGCGAGGCGAATTCAAGGTAGAAGCCGCCCTGTTCGCCGCCGGCCACGGTGAGTTCTTGAGGCTTCGCCGCCGGGGAGCAGCCAACAGCCGCGGCCAGCACACCGAACGACACGGCGGCTCTCATGGCGTTCCGCCGCGAGATCGCGGGAAAGTCAGGCACCGGAACCCTCCCTTGGGCCCCCGAATTCCAAGCGAACCGTCAATCCGTGTGGCTTGCTGTCTTCCAGCACCAACCTCGCCCCGTTCGCTTCCGCCAGCCGTTCCACGATCGTCATCCCCAGGCCGTTGCCGGGGATGCTGCTGTGTTGGGGCGCCCGCCAGAACCGGTTGGTGGACGCGGCACGCTGATCGGCTGGGAGGCCGGGACCGTCGTCGGAAATCACGACGGCGGTGCCTCCTTGGGCGGGTTCGGTCGCCACTTCGATGTGGGCGGCGGGGGCGTATTTGATGGCGTTGGCCAGGAGCTCACCGACCATATGCGCGAGCTCCTCCGGGTTGCAGGCGATGGTGATTGGCCGTGGCGGCTGGCTGAGCCTGATTGTGGCGCCTGTCTGAGCGGCCGCGGGGGATGCCCGTTCCACTTCTCCTTGCAGGATGGGAAAGGGGTCGATCACCGAAAGGCGCTGGTTTTGAGACTCCTGATCGGCGTGGGCAGCCCCCGCGGAGGCGCGATGCTCCGCGGTCGCCAGCTTCAGCACGCCGTCGAGCATTCCTTCCACCCGCTCAAGCTCGGCCACGACCTCGGCAGCGGCGGCCTTCTCCGGTTCGGAACGGAGCGCCAGCTGCAGCAGATCGATCCTCAAACGCAAGGCCCCGACCGGGTTGCGGAGCTGGTGCGAGGTGTCCGCGATGAGGCGGCGCTGCGATTCCATGCTCTGGCTCACTGTGCTGGCCATGGTGGTGAAGGAGCGGCTGAGTTCGCGCAGTTCCGGTGGGCCGGCCTCGGGGAGTTGGCTGGTTGTGCCGGTGGCTTCGAGCTCGTGGACGGCTTTGCTGAGCCGTTGGACGGGGCGCAGCACCCACGCCGTGACGCGCGCGGCCGCCAGCACGAGCAGGGTGCCAAGCGCCAGGGCAGCCACCCCGACGACGAGCCACCGCTCCCGCAACTTCTGGCGGGCGACGTCGAGATCCACTTCCACCACTACCTCGCCGAGGACCTGGCTGGCCGTGCCGAAGGAACGGGAGATGGTTTGGTTGCCTGTCCCGAAGGCGCGAACGGGATCCAAGGTGGTGTCGCTGAGGTTCAGGCTTGCCCTGCCGAGCGCGTCCCGGACCTGTGGCTGGTCACCGCGAAGTTCCCCTGAATGGAGGGTTTGGCCTTGCATATGGATCAGGATTCCTTCGCCATACAGCTCGGAGTAGCGGTTCATTTCACGTTGGAGTTGGGTGGTGTCGTTGTCCTCCAGGGCGTCAGTTGCCAGCTGCGCGAAGCGGTTCAGGGCGGCGACGCGGTTGATTTGCAGCTCCTGGGTGAGCTCGCGGCTGGCCGATGTCAGGATCACGCTTGACACCGTCACCACGATGATCACCACCAACAGGCTCAGGATGCCCAGGACCCGGAGTTTCACGGCTGCTCGACGCGGTAGCCGACGCCCCGGACATTGATGATGAACCCCGGCATCTTGAGCTTGGATCTGAGGCCCGTCAGGTGCACGTCCAGTGAACGGGAATGGGCCAGGAAGGCATCGCCCCAGAGTGCGTCGAGGATCTGTTCGCGGGTCACCACGGAGCCCGCATTTTTTGCAAGCAGCGCGAGGAGGTCGAATTCCGTTGCCGTGAGGGGAAGCTCCCTGTTGCCGATCGAGGCAACGCGGCGGTCCAGGTCAACTTCAAGTTCGCCAAGGACGATCGTGTGTGGCGCTGCCTGCCCTGTGCGGTTGCTCCGGCGGGTCACGGCCTCGATGCGGGCAAGGAGTTCGACGAGTTTTACGGGTTTGACCAGGTAGTCGTCGGCGCCTGAGCGGAGGCCAAGGACCACGCTGCGTTCGTCGTCGCGGGCCGTCAGGATCAAGATGGGGATCTGGGTGACTTGGCGCAGCTTCCTGAGGACGTCCAGGCCGTCCAGATCCGGCAGGCCCAGGTCCAGCAGGATAACCTCGTGCTGCCGGTGTGCCAGGAGTGCGTCCTCGCCCCGGGAAACCCGGGTGTGCTTGTGCCCGGCGGAGGCGACGGCGGCGCTCAAGGCTGAGGCCATGGCGTCGTCATCCTCGACGATGAGCACGTGCACGGTGGTTCCTTTGGGTTTTGTGTCGGGTTGGCCCTTTGAGCTTAACCGTGTGAGGCCCGCTCTGCGTCCTTCGGGGTAGCCAAAGGGCGCAGAGCGGGCCTCGCAAGGGGGCATTTAGGCGTCGATCAGATCCTTCTTGTCGTCGCCCCGGCCCTTCCAGGCGTGGCCCTGTTCAGTATCCAGGTGCGTGGCCTTCTTGTTCTTCAGGGCGAAGACGTAGACCAACAGCGAGATGAAGATTGCTGCCGTGACGTAGGTGAAGAACAGGTCCTCCTGGCCGGCCTTCTGCAGCGCTGCACCAATGAGCGGAACCGTGCCACCAAAGAGCGAGTTGGCGATTGCGTAGCCCAGGCCCACACCGAGGGCGCGGATGGAAGCGGGGAAGAGCTCTGCCTTCACCAGGGCGTTGATGGAGGTGTAACCACCAACCATCAGCAGGCCACCCATCATGAGCAGGAAGGCAACGAAGGGATCCTTGGTGCCTGCAAGCGTGGAGAGCAGCGGCCACGTGAACAGCACGCCGGTCACACCAAACCATACGAGCAACGGCTTGCGGCCGATCTTGTCCGAGATCAAGCCGTACACCGGCTGGAGCAGCATGAAGATGAAGAGGGCCCAGAAGTTAATCACCGAAGTGTCCGTCTTGGCAATGCCGGAGGTATCGTTCATGAACTTCAGGATGAAGTTGGTGTAGGTGTAAAACGCCACCGTGCCGCCAAGGGTGATGCCGATGCAGATCAGCAACGGCTTCCAGTGCTTGGTGAACAGGAGCTTCATGGTGCCGGGCTGTGCTTCCCCTGCAACCTTGACGTGAGCCGCGCGGATCTGGTCAGCGGAGACCGTTTCCTCCATGGAACGGCGAAGCCACAGCACTACAAGCGCCGCCACGCCACCGATCGCGAACGGTATACGCCAGCCCCACTCGGTCAGGGCTTCTTTGGTCATGGTGTTCTGCAGGATCACGAGCACCAAAAGCGCCAGCATCTGACCGCCGACAAGCGTCACGTACTGGAAGCTCGAGAAGAAGCCGCGGCGCTTGGCCGTCGCCGCCTCGGACATGTACGTCGCGCTGGTTCCGTACTCGCCGCCGACCGAGAAGCCTTGGAGCACCCGGATGAAGACCAGCAGAATGAGCGCCCACAGGCCGATGACATCCTGTGTTGGGAGGATCGCGATGGCGAACGAACCAGCCGACATGAGGGTCACGCTCAAGGTCAACGCGGCCTTGCGGCCCTTCCGGTCAGCGTAACGGCCGAAGAACCAGCTGCCGATCGGACGCATGAGGAACGACGTCGAGAAGACGGCCATCGCTTCAAGGCCGGCCTGGAGATCGTCGGAGGAGTTGAAGAAGTGCGACTGGAAATACGCCGCAAACACTGTGTAGACGTAGAGGTCGAACCATTCCACGAGGTTGCCCGCGGAGCCCTTGAGGATGTTGCTCACTGCCTTGCGGGTCTGGGCGGCTTCGCTCAGAGGTGCAGCTTGTTGGGTGCTCATCAATGAACCTTCCTGGACGGCAGCAGCTGAGGCGGCCGTGTCTTGCATGTGTTCGTTCTGTCCATGAAGCGGGTGCTCATGGCTTCGTTGCGCATGGCTCTTCGTCGACTAAGAAAGGCCCTCTTGGGGGTGAAGAGGACGTATTCCAACCTATGGGTGATGCACGGCACAGCCAACGCCGTGCCGGATTTCCTAACACTTCCTTAGGTTTCCGGCGCACGCTCGCTCACGTCCCGCGCCTTTCACGCGCACGCTCGCTCACATCCCACGGGCTTGGGGTGGACGCTCGCTCACATCCCACGGGTTTGGGGTGGACGCTCGCTCACATCCCATGGCCCGGACCGGGATCGTTGACGCGAACCAACTTCCAAATTGAGAGTCGTCCAACGCCCCCAGCGACGGCGACGGATAGTGAGAGCAGAACCGAACCGGCCTGCGACAGCCCGCCCACCGGTACGCAGACAAGCAAGGGGACGGCGAAAAAGGCGGCGACGTGGACCCACTGGTTACGGACCCGCCGCAGCGCCAGCCCTAGGAGTGATCCAACGCCAGCGCCGACAGCCCACACCGGAAGCAGGCTGTAGATGAAGAAAAGAACTGCCCATCCCGGTGATTGGAGAGTCAGCAAAAACCAAAAAGTCAGGTGGGCAACAGCAATTCCGAGTGCCAACCCCTTGCCATCGATCACCACCCGGGCCTTTGATCCGTATCGCCAGCTGTGCCGCGGTCCGGCTGCGATCAACCCATATTCGGCCTCGTCAGTCCAACTGTCATCGTTCATAATCGCCTCCGGACATGTAGGTGAGTGAGGGTTGGTCGGATGGGGTGGTTACGTGAGTGAGGGTTGGTCGGATGGGGTGGTTACGTGAGTGAGGCCTTGGCGATCTCGTTGAGGGCTCCGGCCAGCGACGGATACTCAAACTTGAACCCCGCATCCACCAACCTGCGCGGCTCAACCCATCGACTCTTCAGCACCAGCTCGGTCTGAGTCCGGATGAGAACAGCGCCGGCCTCGAGCAACCACGACGGGGTCGGCATCCCGAATGGCACACCCAAGCTCTGCCGCACCAAGGCCATGAGCTCACGATTGTCCACCGGGTAGGGTGAAGCGGCGTTGACGGGACCAGTCAGCTCTGGCCGTTCGTGAATGAACAGCACTGCTCGATACAGGTCTTCCACATGGATCCAACTGAACTTCTGCGTACCTGGACCCATGTGCCCGCCCAGGCCAAGCCGGGCGAGGTTCCGGAGGGGACCCATGACGCCACCGGCGCCCAGCACGATCGCAATGCGCAGCGGCACTTTCCGCGTAGCCGGCGCGACAGCAGCTGCCAACTCGTCCTCCCAGGCCCGGGCCACATCCACGGAAAATCCCCTGCCAATCTCACCCGAGGCCTCAGATTGTGCTTGGTCTTCCGCATGCCGATAAATGGTTCCGGTGCTCGAGTTGATCCACGTCCGGGGCGGTTCGGCACACCCAGCAACCCCACGCCCCAGGGCACGCGTCGTCTGCACCCGGGACTCCAGGATCTCCCGCTTGTGGCGCTCGCTGTAACGGCAATTCACGGATCGTCCGGCGAGGTTCACCAGCAGTTCGGCGCCGTCCAGCGCTTTGGTGATGGCGGCGTCGTCGTCCCATTGCGCGTCAGCCGACGCGGCCCGCCCAACCGTCCGGACCTGCCAACCGTCTTCGAGAAACCGGCGCCGGAAGTAGCTGCCGATGAAGCCGGAAGCGCCCGCGATCACCACAGTCTTCACGAGTCTTCCTTCACGCTGCGTACGAGCCCGAGGACGTCGTCGAACACCTTGCCGACCCCCGGAATCTTGGCGAGCGACAGGCCGCGAGCCACCAGCGGCGCGGCGCCGTCGATGAGCCTGCGTGTGCGGCGTTGGCCCTCGGATCCGTCGTAGACCCAAAACAGCGCGACACCCATGTACGCCAGCCACAGCAGCTCGGGCAGGTCGCCGCGCAGCTTCTTGGCGACGGCGGGCGAGGAACCGTCGACGGCGGAGCGGAAGATCGCCAGCGACGCGTCCCGGGCGGCGGTGGACGCCTCTCCGAACGGATTGACGGGCGACGCCGGCCGGATCGCCGTTGAAATGAAGTCGGAACCGAACTGGTGGTACGGCGTCATGACGTCGATTCCGGTGTGAAGCACGGCCTTCAGGCGGCCGGCGAGATCTTGGACGTTTTCGAGGGCTTGGGCGGCGGCCGCGGCGTGCTCGTCCTGCACCTGGATGTAGAGCTCCTGGACCAGCTCGTCCTTGGACGCGAAGTAATAGTAGGCATTACCCACCGACACTCCAGCCTCCTGGGCTATGGCCCTCATGGTGGTCTTCTCGAAGCCAATCTCGCGGAACATCTTCAGCGCGACGTCTGCCACCAATTGACGGGTTTGTTCACTTTTGGCAGCCATGGGTTGCTCCTTGCGGTTTTGAACGTGTTCAGAAATCAGTATGCCACGAATTGAACGTGTTCAAAAGTAGGGGTTGTGAGTGAGGGTTTGGGGGAAGGGGTGTGGGGTGTGAGGGTTGGCGGGGGGGGGGTGGGGTGTGAGTGGGGGTTGGGGGGGAAGGGGGTGGGTTGTGAGTGGGGGTTTGGGGGAAGGGGGTGGGTTGTGAGTGGGGGTTGGCGGGGCGGGGTGGGACAATGTAACCGGTGCCGGCTGCATGCCCCACCGCCCAGTGCTAATACAGCGGGGCTGCCTCACGTCGGGGCCGCCTGCGCGAACCACTACGAAACGGATGACCCATGCCCACGCCCTCTGGCTCCAGCACGCTCAGCAAGCCCGCACCGCGCTTTGCTTCGATTGGTTCCCCCTACTTCGGCATCATGTTGGCCGTCATGGCAGTGGTGCTGATCCTCTCCAACATCGGCGCCTCCAAGGGTGTAGTGCTGGGCCCGATCATCACGGACGGGGGCTTCTTCCTCTTCCCGTTGGCCTACATCCTGGGCGACGTCATGAGCGAGGTCTACGGCTTCAAGGTGGCGCGCAAGGCAATCATCACCTCGTTCGCACTCTCCGTGTTCGCGTCCCTCTGCTACTGGGTGATCATCATCCTGCCGGGCTTCGATGACGAGTACGGAACGGCCAAGCAGGCCGCCATCGAGGGTGCGCTCGGACCTGTGCCGCAGATTGTCCTGGCCTCGCTCTTGGCCTTCCTGGCAGGCCAGACCATCAACTCCTGGATCCTGGTGAAGATGAAGGCACGCACCGGCGAAAAAAGCCTGTGGGCACGACTGATGGGTTCCTCGGTGGTGGGCGAATTCGTGGACACCCTGATCTTCTGCAGCATTGCGGCGTCCGTGATTGGCATCTCCGACGTGGGCTCGTTCGTCAACTACGTCCTCGTCGGCTTCCTCTACAAGACCGCCGTCGAGTTCATTTTCGTGCCGATCACCGTGCTGGTGGTGGGCTGGATTAAGAAGCGCGAGCCGAGCTACGGGGCAGTCGCGGCCTAACCACCGGCCGAGTTCGCCGGAAACGTGCCAATTCGCTGGAAGTTTCCCAACGCCGTCGCACGTTTCCCGCGAACTCGCCGCAACTACGAGTAGTACCGCCCCAGCGTCTCGGCCTTGAACTCGAAGAAGTCACCGGCTTCAATGGCAAGCCGGGCGTCGTCGACCATCTTCACCACGAAGCGCTCGTTGTGGATGGAGATCAGCGTCGCGGAGAGCATTTCCTTCGCCTTGAACAGATGATGGATGTAGGCGCGGGAGTAGTTGGCGCAGGCGTAGCAGTCGCAGCCTTCCTGCAAGGGGCCGAAGTCTGTCTTGTACTTCGCCCCGGACAGGTTGAAGCGCCCGAAAGGTGTGTAGAACGCGGAGTTCCGGGCCACGCGGGTGGGGGAGACGCAGTCGAAGGTGTCGGCGCCGTTCTCGATTGCCGTGAAGATGTCGTCCGGCTCGGAAATGCCCAGCAGGTGACGGGGCTTGTCCTCGGGCAGTTCCTCATTGCACCAACGCACGATTGTGCCCAGGTTTTCCTTCTCCAACGCCCCGCCGATGCCGTAGCCATCAAAAGGCATCGCCCCGAGATCACGGCAGGCTTTGCGGCGCAGGTCCTCGTACTGGGCACCCTGGATCACGCCGAACAACGCCTGGTACGGCTTGCCCACGCGGGATTCCGTCAAACGCGAGTGCTCCTCCAGGCACCGCAGCGCCCATAACCGCGTCCGTTCCAGCGACTCTTCCTGGTAGCCGCGGGAGTTCTGCAGCGTAGTCAGCTCATCAAAGGCGAACATGATGTCCGCGCCGATCTGGTGCTGGACCTGCATGGAGATCTCCGGCGAGAACCTGTGCCGGTCGCCGTTGAGGTGGGACTTGAACCAGACTCCGTCGTCGTCGATGTGCGCCAGCCGTTCCTTGCCGGGGGCAACGGCGTCGTCAGGTCCGGAAGAGTCCACGTTCTTCATGTCGATGACCTTCTTGAACCCGGAACCAAGGCTCATCACCTGGAAGCCGCCGGAGTCCGTAAACGTGGGGCCCGGCCAGTTCATGAACGCGCCCAGCCCGCCCGCGGCGTCGAGGATTTCCGGTCCGGGCTGCAGGTAAAGGTGGTAGGCATTGGCCAGCACGGCCTGCGCGCCGAGGTCCGCGATGGACTCAGGAAGCACGGCTTTCACGGTGGCTTTGGTCCCGACGGCGATGAACGCGGGCGTCCGGATGGTCCCGTGCGGTGTGGTGATGGTGCCGGTCCGCCCCAGGAACTCGCCCCCGTTCGCCTCCACAAGAGAGGACGACGGCGCACACGTTTCAGTCAGGCGCTTGCCCACCGAAAAGGAGAATTCGGATTGCCGCTCGGACAAGCCGGGCAGCGAAGGGGACGAAGCAGGAGCAGAGGAGGAAGCTGGCACGCTACCAAGTGTGCCAGCTTTACCGGGAGCAACCTGCCGGATAAGCCCTAGGAGCCGTAGTTTTCAGCCTTCCAGTTGTCCCACGATGACCGGATGTCCGCCAAAGTGTGCGCCCCCAGATCGTAAGTTGAGGCGATGACCATTGACCCGCCGTCGGGCCTTTTTTCCGGAATCGGCAGCTGCTCGGCGACGATCAACAGGCCATCCCCGTGCTCGGCATAACTGTGAACCGTGAGGCCCACCTGATGCCGGCTCTTGAACCAGACTTTGCCGGAGATCTTCTCGCCTGTAGCGAGCGTCAGCGAGTACTCCTCCCCAACCGGAGGCAGGTCCCCGAGGCCAAGCTTCTCAATCGCCGGACCGCCTTTGCCGGGCAGCGACACGAAATGCGTCCGCCGGTGCCCGTGGGGGTGCCGCTCCAACGCGAAGCGGAGCTGGTGGAGGAACGTCAGCCAGCCCTGCGTGATGTCCTCGTCCCAGTCGGCCCACTCGGAATCGTGGTCCAAGGCAACCCTTGTGACGCGGACTTCCGTGCCGCCGGAGACGGGGTGGAGCTCAAAAACGTCCCCGCCATTGACGGTCAGGCTCGTGTGGTCGGGTCCTTCCACGACATCCGTGTTGAAGTAGATCTGTTTGATTTCATCGGCGAGATCATCGGCTTCCCAACCGTGCCATTGGGCCACCAACGACGGTTCACGCAGCATGGTCCACACCTGCTGCGCATCGGCATTAACCACAACGCTCAGATTGTTCGTCATGGCCCCGAATCTACCGCCGTTCGAGCCTACATAACAGGCCTTGAAATTCCCCGGCGCAAGGCGCAGGAAAACTAGGCGCGCACGGATTCCAATTCGCTGTCGATCCGTCTGGCGAGCTCTTCTTCGCTGATGGTTTTCGAGCCGCCGTGGGCCCGCAGGAACAGCAGCGCTTCCAGGCGCAGGAAGCGCCAGTCGCGCTCCGCCTCGTGGTTGCCGTTGTCGATCGCGCGGAAGATTTCCTTGTCGTACAGGTTGGGCTCGTTCAGCGAGCGCTGCCTGACCCGGGCGTTGATCCGGGCCTTGAAGGGGTCTTCCTCCTGGGATTCAGGGGCGCGAAGCAGTTTCTCGTACACGGCTGCGCGTTCGCTTTGTCCGGCCTCCCGGCAAATGAAGCTGGAAAGAGCCAGGGCCCGTTCGATGGAGGCCCACCTGTCGAGGTTCCCGTCAAAGGGCAGCACGTTCAGCAGGTCCGCCACAGCCAGGGCGTTGTCCGGGTCCCGCAGCACGATGCAAAGATCGAACGCCAGGTTGCTGAGGTCCCGGAGGCAGCTTCCTGACTTGGTGTTGATGCCCTTCGCGAGCCTCTCGGCGAGCACTTGGACGCTGTTCTTGCCCTTGTGGTTCGCAGCGGCGGCCCGCACCACGGCTTCGGGTGTTCCGTCCGGCTCGGGGATGAGGGCGAGTTCCTCGGCGCTGGGGCCAGTGTACGTGGGTGGGGTTTCGGGCCGCGGGGGCACGACGACGGCGGGCCCGGCGGCCGCGTCGGCGTCGACTTCCGCGGGGGTACTGGAGTCCGGGTCGGCACCCACGCCCGCGGGAACACCGTCCCCTACCGGAACGCTGGACCCGACAGAGATCCGCACCGTGGCGCCGTCGTCCATCGTCACGAGCAACAAAGCGGCGACGCCGTAGTCATCATTTTCAACGTCGATACTGACGATTTCCTGGGCCGGCCCGTCGCCGGGTGGGAACACGAAATCCCCGGGCCGCAGGTCCCCAGCCTGCTTTTCCCTGTACTGCTGTGTGGCTGGGCTGTGAGTCATCGGAAATCCTTTGGTTCTCTTGGGGTCCGCCGTCCAGTCTACAAAGACGGGCTGTCAGAGGGGCCGTGACCCGCTAGAGAACGACGCCCGAGAAAGCCAGCGCCTGCCGTACGAGGTTCCCGCGTCCGCCGTCGAATTCCTGCTGGACGTTGTCGCTGAGCACTTCCTGCGGCGTCATCCACGTCAGTTCCAAGGCGTCCTGCCGGGGTTCGCATTCGCCGGTGACCGGGATGACGTAGGCAAGCGACACGGCGTGTTGGCGCTCGTCGGTGAAGCCCGTTTGTGAGGGAGCCGGGAAGTATTCGGCCACCGTGAAGGGAACCGGGCTGATGGGCAGCTGAGGGAACGCCAGGGGGCCGAGGTCCTTTTCCATGTGCCGCAGGAGCGCCGCGCGGATGGTCTCGCGGTACAGGACACGGCCTGAGACGAGGTAGCGGACCATGTTGCCGTCGGCGTCGCCCTGGAGCAAGGTACCAACTTCGTTGACGTACCCGAGCGGATCCAGCCTGACAGGAACAGCCTCCACGTAAACCATGGGCAGACGGCCGCGGGCTTCGAAGAGGTCTTCATCGGAAAGCCAGCCTGGATACGGGTCAGGTGTACGTACGCTCATGGTTAAGTTCTACCGCATCCCCGGTGGAAGTTCCGTGGAGGCATCCCGGTTGAAGGGGCCGTTACGCTCTCGGCGGTATCAGGGGGCCGGTGTTCTGGCTGCGCGGGACTTTTCCACTACTATCGACGCCGGCGCGGAGCCACCGGCCGCATCGGGGTTGGCCACGTAGAGGACCTCGTCTTCGATCCTCGCATCCACGCCCGCGGAGTGGAGCCGGCCCAGCAGAGGCTCCAGCCCGCCGTCGTACTCGAACGCGAGGTCGCCGTTGCCGCTGTCCGCGCCGTGGATGACGCGCAGGATTCCGCCGTTCTTGGTGGTGAACGTGGCCGATTCGTCGTCCTGGGTCCGGGGCCGGGCGCCAATATTCCGGAGATCGTTGGCTGCGACTCCCACCAGCGGGCTGATCCACGTTGCCACCAGCGTCAGGGCGGGATCGGCCTCCGGGGACGTGGCCCACGATCCGTCAGCGGCCCGCTGCGCCGGGAAGGCGAAGAATTCGAACCCGTCATCGGCCGAGATCTGCACCGTGGTGCCGTCCGGCGTTTGGTGGACTTCGGCCTGGGTGCCGTCGTCCTCGGTGCGCCGTGCGAATTCCTCGAGGTCGCCGACTTCAACGCTGAAGACAGTGATGGCGTCCAGGGGGTGGCCGTGCTCCACCCGGGCCACGGCAAGGCGACCCGATCCGGCGTTGAACTCCAGCCAGTCGCCGTCGTCAACGGTCGCTGCCAAACCCAAGGCGTGCAGCAGTGCGGTCCACTGCTCCGGTCGTGAGGTGTAGTGGATGGGGCGGGCTCGCAGCATTGGTCCTCCGTTTCTGGTGGTCGGTTCCCAGCCTATTCCGCGTGGCCGTATCCGTGCCCGCCCCTTCCACCGCAGAATGGGACCATGCCCATCGAGCTTGAGGAATTGATCGTCAGAGACGGTGCCCAGTGGCGCGCATGGCTGGCCGACCACGCTGCGGACAGTCCTGGCGTGTGGCTGGTCCTGCACAAGAAGGGCGGCAACGTCACGGAACTGGACTACGACGCCGCCCTGGACGAAGCCCTCTGCTTTGGCTGGATCGACGGCCAGACCCGCAGGCGCGACGCCGAGAGCTACTTCCAGCGCATGACCCCGCGGGGCCGGCGCAGCATCTGGTCCGCCCGGAACGTGGGCCTCATTGCCCGGCTTGAAGCCGAGGGCAGGATGACCGACGCCGGCCGTGCCGCCGTCGAGGCCGCACAAGCCGATGGACGCTGGGAGGCTGCCTACGCCGGACCGGCCGATTCGGTGGTGCCGGAAGACCTCGCGGCAGCGATCGCCGCGGTTCCCGAGGCGCAGGCCATGTTCGACGTCCTCACGTCCCAGAACCGCTTCGCCTTGATCCACCGGACCAATCTGGTCAAGCGCGCCGATACCCGGGCCCGCAAGATCGCCGGTTTCGTGGAGATGCTGGCCCGCCACGAGAGCCCTTATCCGCAAAAGAAGCAGCCGAAGCAAGCCGATCCCGGCTAGAGCGTGGCGGCGGCTTCGAGGGTCATCCAGGCCTGCAGCTGGGTGGAAAGTTCGACGCCGGTTCCCGCCGGATAGGTTTCGGCCGCCGGTCGCAGCGGGTCGGGGGAGAAGAGCAGGGGTGGGTTGCCGTGTGCAGTGCCTTGGGCAAGTTCGGGAGCTTCACGGCGGCTTGACCAGAAGGCCTCCGCCGTGGCGAGGACCATGCTCCGCGCCGTTTCCCGTGTTGGCTCGGGCAGCCGGTTGTCCCGTCCTGCCAGGGCCAGGTAGCGGACCAGGATGCCGGTAAAGAGGCCGCCATCGCCGGTCCCATCGCCACGGATCACGCGCGTGCCCGGTACCGTCAGCTCGCGGGCGACGGCATCAACCAAGCGTGCGGCCCGCTCAAGGTTGTCCTGCCCGCCCAGTTCCAGCAAGGCCCCGAGGACGGGCCCCTGGTTGTACGTGTACACGGCGTCCTCCAGGACTGTTGCCCCGTTCCTGATCCGGATTCCGTCCTGGTAAACGCCGCGCTCGGCATGAAGGAGCCTGGTGTTGAGCCACTGCACCAGTGCCTGCGCCCGTTCGCGGTGGCCGGTCCGGGCATAGAAAAGCGCTACAGGGGCGGTGGCCGGGGTGTTCTTGAAGTCCCTCTTGGTGCTCCAGAACGTGCCGCCGCCGAGGTCGTCGGTGGAAGCTGAGTCGAACTGCAGGGTCAACCGCTTCCGGATATAGGCATTGCGACGTCGGCCCGGCTTCCTGGTTGCCTCCGCCAGCTTTTCGAGCCTGAGCGTTGAGAGAGCCAACCATGCCATGTCGTCGTAGAAATGGTTCTCGAACCTCAGCAGATTCCGTAGCCGGATGGTGGTGACCAGCCGGGAGGCGAGCCGTCCCGCGCTCGGGCGGGAGTCGCCGTCGAACCTTGTGCCTGTGGCGAGTTCCCGGCGCCCGGCGTCCACCAGGCAGTCGACGTAGTGCGCCTGCCACCAGTAATGCCACGGACCCATCAGGCTCCGGATGCTGTTGCCGGGAATTTTGATGGCGCCAATATGGGTGCCGGGCAGGAACAAAAGCCGCCTGCCAAAGCTGCGGGTCACGGATCGGGCTGCCTGATTGGCGCGGGCGGCCCACTCGCTGGGGTTCGTTGATGGATCGGCATGGCTGGACATGAACCCAGCCTAGTGGTGGAGCCGGGGTGCGCTGGCTCACAATTCCAGTTAACATGCATTAACGGATTTTGGTTCTGCATCAAGGAGGATGGATGGACATCAACGGCACGGTGGCCCTGGTTACTGGCGGCGCCTCGGGTTTGGGAGCGGCCACGGCAAAGCGTCTGTTCGACGCCGGGGCCTCGGTGGTGCTGGTGGATCTGCCCCAGTCGGCGGGCGAGGCCTATGCGGCAGAACTGAACGCCCGGAGTGTCGGCGGAAAGGCCGTCTTCGCCCCGGCTGATGTCACCAACGAAGCCCAGATCCAGTCCGCCGTGGACACGGCTTCCTCGCTGGGCCCCCTGCGCATCGTGGTCAACTGTGCCGGTATTGCGACGCCGGGCAAGGTTCTTGGGCGCGACGGCGTGCTGCCCCTCGAGACCTTCAACAGGGTCATCCAGATCAATCTCGTCGGTACCTTCAACGTGATCCGCCTTGCCGCTGCTGCCATGGCGGAAACCGAGCCGGTGTCCACGGATTTGGGCGGCCCTGAGCGCGGCGTCATCATCAATACCGCATCCGTGGCCGCTTTTGAAGGCCAGATCGGCCAGCCCGCCTACGCAGCCTCCAAAGGCGCAGTAGCTGCCATGACGCTCCCGTTGGCACGTGAGCTGGCGCGCTCGCTGATCCGCGTGGCCACCATCGCGCCGGGTATCTTCGAAACCCCCATGATGGCTGGACTTCCCCAAGCGGCCCAGGACTCGCTGGGGCAACAGGTTCCCCACCCGGCACGCCTCGGCAGGGCCGCGGAATACGCCAACCTGGCCGCCCACATAGTGGAAAACGCCATGTTGAACGGCGAAACTATCCGCCTCGACGGTGCCATCCGGATGGGAATCAAATGATGGGCGATTACAGTGGCGCCCCCGTCCCGGCCGGTTCCGTCCCCGCCTCGGTAGCCGATCTTCCCACCGCGGATTTCTTCGATTTCGAATCGCTGCTCAGTGTCCAGGAACAGCGGAAACTCAACGAACTCCGGGCCTTCCTGGCCACCGAGATCGCACCCTACGCCGGGCAATGGTGGGAGAAGGCGGAATTTCCCGAGCACATCCTGCCCAAGCTCGCCGCGCTTCGGCTCAGTGCCCCTGCCCAACGCGGGTACACGCACCTGTTCGCGGGACTGGTGATCGCCGAGATGACGCGCGTGGATACCTCGATCGCGACGTTCTTCATGGTCCACCACGATCTCTTCGTGGAGTCCTTGTACGACTTCGGCAGCGACTCCCAGCAGGACCGCTACCTCGACGACGCCTCGAACCTCCGCACCACAGGCGCCTTCGCGCTCACCGAACCGGACCACGGTTCCGACGTCGCAGGCGGCATGGAAACCACCGCCCGCCGGGTGGAAAGGCCGGCGTCCGACGGCGGCGACTACTGGGTGGTCAACGGCGCCAAGCGCTGGATCGGCAACGGGACGTTCTGCGATTACATGCTGGTGTGGGCCAAGGACGAATCCGACGGAGCCATGCGGGCCTTCATCGTGGATGCGTCCTTGCCCGGCATTACCCGCAGCCGCATCGAGAACAAGATAGCCCTCCGGACAGTGCAGAACGCGGACATTGTTTTTCAGGATGTGCACGTTGCCGAGGCTGACCGGTTCTCAGGTATCAGCAGTTTTGCCGACACCAACCACCTGCTGCGGGGATCGCGCATCATGGTCGCCTGGCAGGCTGTAGGCCAGCAGCTGGCGGCGTTCGACGTCGCCCGGCAGTACGCCGTCGAGCGTTTGCAGTTCGGCCGTCCGCTGGCGAGGTTCCAACTCGTTCAACAGAACCTGGTGGAAATGCTCGGAAATGCGGTGGCCAGCATGGGGATGATGGTTCGCATCGCCCAGCTGCAGGAGGATATCTTCACGGACGCCAACGGTGTGCGGCACGGAGGCGCGGACATGGCCCAGGTGGCGCTCGCCAAGGCCTATTGCAGCGCGAGGATGCGCGACACCGTGGCCCGCGGACGGTCAATCCTCGGCGGGAACGGGATCGTCAGCGACTACCGGATGGCCAAGATCTTTGCCGATGCCGAGGCCATCTACACCTACGAGGGCTCGTATGAGATCAACTCACTGATTGCCGGCCGGGCAGTGACGGGCGTGTCCGCCATCGCCTAGGCCGTGGGGATCTTCTCTCCGGCTTCCACCCGGACATCGATCGAGTTGCCACGGACGGGCATGGGGCAGGTGCCGTAGGGCGTGAAGGCGCTCGGGTAGTTGATGGCGCGGTTGAAATCGATCACCACGGAGCCGTCGGGCCGGGGACGGGGGATGAAGACTTTGCGCCACTCATCCGTTGTGTCCCCGTTGGTTTCGTCGTGGAAAGTGACGTTGAGCGCGCCAAGCTTTTCCGCCTCCGCGTGGAGCCGGATCTCGTGCCCGATACCCGGGACATGGAAGACGACCTCGCCGACGGAACGGTGGACACCGTCCACCAAAGGGTTGGCTGTGCCGATGGGGACATCCTGGGGTTCCGCGTAGGGCTCAAAGCGGCCGTTGACCACCCACCCGGGGTTGTAATCGTAGGTGGGCACGGCCTTGAACTCCGTCAGGACAGGAGAGGCGTCATCACGGGTGCGGATGGCGTACTTGTCAGCGCGCATGGCCAGTTCCACCACGACCTGCTTGCCGTCCGCACCGCCGTACTGGACCCACATCAGCGACTCTTCATCTTCCAGCGCTGCACTGATGGTGCCGTCCACCTTCTCGCCGGTGTCAACCAGCGTGAGGCCATCCCCGGCCTTTGCTGTCAGGAAAGCCGTTGTCCCGTCCGTCGACCAAAGGCCAGGCGCCAGCTCCACCGTGGATGGCTCCGGGGCGAGCCACTGGAATGACGTCAACGTCAGCCAGCCGTGTTCGGTGGCCAGGGCTGAATTCCGCCCTTCACGGAACCGCTCCCAACGGGCGAGCAGGGGGTCGGTTGCTGTGGTTGGCGAGCTCATGGTTCTCCTTGGCTGAAGGGCGCGCTGTGTGCACTCCTCTCAACCATGCACCAGGGGGCTGCATTCCCAAGCATTGCGGGACGACTCCTTGGAACGGCTCGCGCTGGCCCCCAACCCATGCCAGCGCGAGCCGCGTGTGATGGCACGCCGGGAGAGCCCCGGGAGTGGTCCATCAAAAAGTCAGTGTCAGTTCCGGCCACTTCATGACGCGGTAAATCGTCAGTTCGATTCGAAGAAGGAGACAACAGGGGCCTTCACTGTGGGCACCGCCGCAGCATCGGACGCGAGGGGATAGAACGCAATCCGGACTGGTGTGAGCGAGCCGCCCTCAACAGCTTCCAGGGCCGCTTTGCACTGCACCATCCTCGATACGTTCTCTTCGCTGACGGGAAAGAGGATATGGATCGCGGAATCCTGGTACATGGCTGTTGCCCCGGTCCCTTTGAGTTGTCCTTTCACTGCCTCTCCGAGGAGCGCCAGTTGGGTCCAACAATGGCTGTGGCTGCCCCGGTGGCCGGGCATCGAGAGGACAGCCAGCGCATACGCCCCCTGACATCCTGTGGCCAACCCCGAGACCTCGTGGATTTGGCGTTGGAAATGGGCCTTGGTAGCCAGGCCTGTATAAACGTCGGTGCAGGAAATCGGCGGAGCGGCCTCGGCGGCCTCGGCCCAGCCCTCGGCCAGCGACTGAAGGGCATCCACGTCCAGGGATTGATTCGCCGCCGTGAAGAGGGCCCTGAAATCCATCATGGTTTCGCTGATGCCTACGCCATTCCTGGCCCGCGCAGCGCCCAGGGATTTGGCCGTGTTTGCCGGAATGACGGCCCTTGTGGCGAGGGACGTCACCACTGTCCGGACCTCTGGCTGGAACCAATCCGAGCGAAACCTCCAGCCTGCCTGGTAGCTGGTGGTTTGCCACCGGCGCAGCAAAAGATGCCGCGGAAAGGCGCATTCGGCAAGTGGCTTTGTCCGGAACGATGTCATATCGGAACAGTGCCCGCCGATGCCGTTTCGTGACGACGCAGGTCCAAGAGAACGTTGGTAAAGATTGTGGACAAATTCGCGTCACGACTTCCGGCTGGCCCCCACTTCATCTATATGGGCACGGTTCATTACGTTTTGGGGGCGCTTAGATGTCACGGGGGTCACGCTCGAGCAATACATCAAATCGTGGGGTCCACGACGACGGACATCTGATTGAGCTGGTCCGCAGTGGAGATATGTCGGCCTTCAACCACCTTTATGAGCGTCACGTAGCCATTGCCTCTACCGTTGCCAAGCGTCACGTGGACAATCCGAGCGATGCTGAAGACGTCGTCGCCGAAGCCTTCCAATCGGTGCTCCGGAGCTTGGTGGCCGGTAAAGGGCCGGACACCTTTTTCCGGGCATATCTGTTATCGACAGTGACGAGGTTGTCGCATCAGCTCAATCGTAAGAGCGGCAGGCTGGTTCCCAGCGGCGATGAGTCTTTGCTGGACCAAACCATGGCCGAGCCTGACGCCGCTGTCCAGGCCTTCGAGTCCAACACAGTGGCGCGGGCGTTCCGGTCTTTGCCCGAGCGCTGGCAGGCTGTCCTGTGGTACCTGGACGTTGAACGCATGAAACCGGCGGCTGTTGCTCCGATCCTGGGATTGTCGGCCAATGCCGTCTCCGCTTTGGCCGTACGTGCCCGTGAAGGATTGCGGCGACAGTACCTGCAGTTCCACGTCGCCGAAAAGGCTGATGCCAGCTGCGCGGAGTTCGCCGCGAAGCTCGGCTCGTTCATCCGGGGTGGCCTCTCCCGCAGTGCTGAGCTCAAGGTCAGAACCCATCTTGAGGGCTGCGCCAACTGCACGGCAGCCTTGGCTGAGCTGGATGATGTCCAAGGCACGATGCGCGCGGTGCTCCTGCCCTTGGTGACGGGCCTCCCACTGGCAGCATGGGTGGGAAAAGGGGCAGGGCTTGGGGTGCTGGGCGGGATTTTGCCGGTCAAGGGTTTCCTCGCCGTCCCCGCGCTGGCGCATCCGGCCGCCATGGCACTGACCACGGCAGCCGCCGTCGGATTGGTGCTGGGTGCCGTGGGAATCGTAGACGTGATCGTTCCCGATCCTCCGCCTGAGCCGCAGGCTGTCGAGACGGGTGCCGTATCTCCGGAGACCAGTCCATGGCCGTCCACACCCCCTCCGCCGCCGGGCAGCATCACGCCGTCCATCGTTGCTACGCCTGCGCCCGTGGAAGAAAAACCAGTGCCCGTTACCCCGCTGGAGCCGAAGGTCACGCCCGCGCCGGTCCCGACACCGTCCGTGACCACCGCGCCGACCAAACCGCCCTCGACGTCGCTGGCCGCCGTCAGCGGTTCAGCAAAGTGGGTCACCACGACGGATCGTAACGGGTCGCAGACTTCCAGCGTTTCAAGCTGGGACATCACTTTCACCGCCTCGGGAACCGAACCCTTGGGGAGCGGAAAGGTTGTCCTGGCGCTGGATAACGATGTCCTGATCGGAGCCCAGCCGGTGGCGGCTCCGGCTGGCTGGTCGTGCTCGGCGATAAATTCCAGCGCGGTGTCCTGCGTAACGGATCTGGTCCAGAGAAGTGACCTGCATTTTCATCTGGAATCCGTACCTAAAGATCCCAATGCCGGCGGCCTGCTTAGCTACTCCCTCAGTGGCACAGGCCTCACCACCGCCAACTTTGTCTGCAAATACTGATGGGAGCTTCGATGGTACGGGTAATGGTGACAGGTGTCGGTGGGTCCACAGGGCTTTCGCTGTCACGTCAACTCAGGGATCTTGGACACTGGGTCCTGGGGGTCGATATGCGGCCGGTCCATGGTTCGGCAGCCGATGCGGTGGCCGTGGTTTCGCCGGTGGACACACCCGGCTACTTGTGGGAACTGCGCGGACTCGTGGCCGCCCACGGCGTCGACGTCGTCATTCCGACCCTCAGCGAGGAGTTGGTGGCCGCGGCTGCGGCCCGGAAGGACTTCGCGCCAGGCGCGGAGATACTGATTGCAGAACCTGCGCCGGTGTCCATTGCGAGCGACAAATACCTCACCATGAAGTGCTTGGCCAACGTTGGCGTGGCGGTGCCTGATTTCGGATTGCCGGGAGACTTCAGCTCCATGAATGAGGCGATGGCCAGGATGGGCGGATGGCTGGTGGTGAAACCGCGCGTGTCGCGCGGTGGGCGGGGAGTGCAGGTCCTGGAAAGGCACACCGACGGCGGCCGGAACGCCGAACGCATCTGGCGTACCCTGGACGATTCCTGGCTTGTCCAACGCTTTGCAACGGGAACCGAATACGCGCCCATGGTGTACCGAAGTGGACTTGAGGGCGGTCGACACGACGTTGTGGTGGTGCTGGAGAAATCCGAACTCAAGTATGGACGCTGGGGCAGTGCCGTCTCGGTCAGGAGGCTCGAACCGCCGTCGTCAGCTGACGTTGCCGGCACCGCAGCCGCGGCGGCGGCGGCGTTGGGCCTGACCGGGGCCGTCGATATGGATATTCGGCGCATGCCCGACGGAACGCCCGTTGTGCTGGAAGTCAATGCACGGTTCGGCCCGAACAGCGCGCATGCGCCCGAACTCCTGCGCCACGCCATGAAGCGATACGCTGCCGGTCAGGTGATGGGCGGAGCAGTATGACTTTACGAGCGGACGCAACAGGCGGTGCCAAATTTTGAGACGCATTCTTTGCTGGGGTTGGGTCCGGGTAAGATCCCGTAGAGAAAAACAGTAATCCGGCTCACAGTATCCAGCGCAGTGTACGGGCCAAACCTCTCCCCGAAGGTATGTATCCATGGTTCACACTGCCCATCAAGACACCGACCTTGCTGCAGAACTGCGCGCCGATGTGCGCCGCGTTTCCACCCTGTTGGGGGAGTCCCTGGTACGGCAGCACGGTCCCGAACTGCTCGAACTCGTGGAGCAGGTCCGCTTGCTGACCAAGGAATCAAAGGAAGCAGCGCGGGGCGGCGCTGACGCTACCGGTCCATGGAGCGCGCACGACGTCGTTGCCCAGGTACGTGAATTGCTCGCCTCCCTGCCGCTGGACCAGGCCACGGACCTGGTGCGCGCCTTTGCGTTCTACTTCCACCTCAGCAACGCCGCGGAACAGGTACACCGGGTGCGCGGGCTGCGTACCCGGCAGGAGAAGGACGGCTGGCTGGCCAAGGCCGTGTCCGAAATTGCCGGACAGGCAGGTCCCCAGGTCCTGCAGGACGTTGTCAACGAGCTCGACGTCCGTCCGATCTTCACGGCGCACCCCACCGAGGCTTCGCGACGTTCGGTGCTGGACAAGATCCGGAAGCTCTCCGATGTCCTGGCCCAGCCGACCGAGGAAGGGACATCCGCCCGTCGCCGCCAGGACCGTCAGCTGTCCGAAATCATCGACCAGATGTGGCAGACCGACGAACTGCGCAAGGTCCGGCCCACCCCTGTGGATGAGGCCCGCAACGCGATCTACTACCTGAACAGCATCCTCACGGACGCCATGCCGGAGATGCTCACAGACCTCGCTGAGCTCCTTGCCGAGCACGGTGTGAAGCTCCCCGCCGCAGGCGCTCCGCTCCGTTTCGGTTCGTGGATCGGTGGCGACCGGGACGGCAACCCCAACGTCACGGCGGCAGTGACCCGCGAAATCCTGCAGCTTCAGAACCAGAACGCCGTCCGCATCGGCATCGCGTTGATTGATGACCTGATTTCTGTCCTGTCCAACTCGACCGCGCTGTTCGGTGCGGACCAGGAACTGCTGGACTCGATCGAGGTGGACCTGAAGAACCTGCCGGGCCTGGACAAGCGCATCCTTGAACTGAACGCCCAGGAACCGTACCGCCTCAAGCTCACGTGCATCAAGGCAAAGCTCATCAACACGGGCAGGCGTATTGCGGCCTCGACCCATCACGAGCCGGGTCGGGATTACTCCACAACCCCGGAGCTGCTGGCCGAGTTCGGCCTGCTTGAAGCCTCGCTTCGGAACCACTCTGCGGGACTGGTGGCCGACGGTGCACTGGCACGCGTCCGCCGGGCCATCGCCGCTTTCGGCCTCCACCTGGCCACCCTCGACATCCGTGAGCATGCCGACTACCACCATGACGCCGTCGGGCAGCTGGTGGACCGGCTGGGTACCGAGAAGCCTTACGGCGACTTGACCCGCCAAGAGCGGTTCGAATTCCTTGGCGCTGAACTCGCCTCACGCAGGCCGCTTTCCGGCCACCCGATCAAGCTTGAGGGAACGGCTGACGGCACCTATGACGTCTTCCGCAGCATCCGGCAGGCACTGCACACCTATGGCCCGGATGTGGTGGAGACCTACATCATCTCGATGACCCGTGGTGCCGACGACGTCCTGGCAGCTGCAGTGCTGGCCCGCGAGGCCGGTCTGATCGACCTTTTCGGCGCAAAGCCCCACGCCAAGATCGGTTTCGCTCCGTTGCTGGAAACCGTGGAAGAACTGCGTGCCTCGGCGGAGATCGTGGACCAGCTGCTGTCCGATCCGTCCTACCGCGAACTGGTCCGGCTGCGTGGGGACATCCAGGAAATCATGCTCGGTTATTCGGACTCCAACAAGGAATCCGGTGTGATGACCAGCCAGTGGGAGATTCACAAGACCCAGCGCAAGCTGCGTGATGTTGCCGCCAAGCACGGTGTTAGAGTGCGCTTGTTCCACGGCCGCGGTGGTTCCGTGGGCCGTGGTGGCGGACCCACGTACGACGCCATCATGGCCCAGCCGAACGGTGTCCTCGAAGGGGAAATCAAGTTCACCGAGCAGGGTGAGGTCATCTCCGACAAGTACTCCTTGCCCGACCTTGCCCGCGAAAACCTTGAGCTTTCACTGGCCGCGGTCATGCAGGGCTCGGCACTGCACCGCACCCCCCGGACGTCCGAAGACGAGCGTGAACGCTACGCCAACGTCATGGAGACCATTTCCGACGCCGCGTTTGCCCGTTACCGCGAGCTCATCGACGATCCCGACCTTCCGGCCTACTTCCTGTCCTCCACCCCGGTGGAGCAGCTCGGCTCCCTCAACATCGGATCGCGCCCGTCCAAGCGGCCGGACTCCGGCGCAGGGCTCGGAGGCCTGCGCGCCATTCCGTGGGTCTTCGGCTGGACACAGTCCCGCCAGATCGTTCCGGGCTGGTTCGGCGTTGGTTCCGGCTTGAAGGCAGCCCGCGAGGCCGGCGACACCGGGCAGCTCAGCGAGATGATGGACCGCTGGCACTTCTTCCGCTCGGTCATCTCCAACGTGGAGATGACCCTGGCCAAGACGGACATGGAAATCGCAGGGCACTACGTTTCCTCGCTGGTCCCGGAGGAACTGCACCGCTTGTTCCACATGATCCGTGATGAGTATGAGCTCACGGTGGCTGAGGTGGAACGGCTCACGGGCGAGATCGAGTTGCTGGACGCGCAGCCCACGCTGAAGCGCTCCTTGGAAATCCGGGACCAGTACCTGGACCCGATCAGCTACCTGCAGGTGGAACTTCTCCGCCGTGTCCGCGAGGAGTCCGTCTCCGGCGCCGAGATCGACGAGCGGCTGCAGCGGGCCATGCTCATCACCGTCAATGGTGTGGCGGCCGGCCTGCGCAACACCGGCTAATCCTTCTCTCACATCCCACGGGATAAATCGGATCCCTCCCTCACCCAGTGAGGGAGGGATCCGTTTAAGGGTGTGGGATGTGAGAGAGCGTTAGGGTGGTGGGATGCCGTCGTTCCAAACCAAGCTGAAGATCACTGGCCTCAAACCGGGAAACGCCCCGGAGTCCGTCATGGCCGCGGCGATCGAGGCCCTGGAAACACGCCACCATGTTGAATCCAACCAGTTGGACATCGTGGGCGGCGTTCCCCAGATAAGCCTTCGCTTCACAGTGAATGACCGGGACTACGCAGGTGAGAACGACGACGCTCTGACTTCGGCCGCCATGATGCGTGACGCCGTCGAACGTGTTGCTGTCACCGGCAGCTTGTACGTGCTGCGCCGCAGCCGTGGCCGCTGGTCGCCGGTCTAGCTTTCTTCCGGTCGCGCAATGCTGCCGGACCCGTCGGCGTCGAACGGCTCATCCACCGGGGAGCGGGACCCGCGGCGTCGTGTGACGATCAGGCCTACCACCAAGCCGATCACCAAGCCGACCCCTACCCCGATGAGCGAGCTGGCCCAGAAGGGGAGCTTGGTAGCCGAGCCCGTGAAGTAGCCCAGTCCCACTTGCCACACCGCCCACAGGACGCCGCCGAGACTCGCGCAAAAACCGAATCCGCGGATGGAGACGTTGGCGATTCCAGCTGCCGCGGACGTCGCCAGCCGGCCGCCCGGGATGAACCGCGCGCCGATGATGGCGCCGTAGGTGGACGAACGCCCCGCTTTGGCGATCGCTTCATGGATACCGCGGTGAACGCGGCGGCCCCACGACCAGCGGTCCAGGACGTGGCTGATCCTCCGCTTGAACAGCATGAACACCGCCATGTCGCCGAGCCAGGAAGCGAACGCGGCGAGGAAAAGGATCAGCCAGAAGTTGGCGTGCCCGTCGGCTGCGAGCGCTCCGCCGGTGATGACCACCATCTCGGAGGGGATCGGCGGGAAGATGGCATCGCCCAGCACAATGGGGACGATCCACAGGTAGATTGCGGATCCCCAGGTCTCCGGGGCGGTGATGTCCATGCGCACAAATTACCGCACTTGCCGGGTCCACCGCTCGGACGCGAGACTGTGGGCATGCGCATCGACATCCTGCAGGGGGACATCACCACCCGTTCAGTGGACGCAATCGTCAATGCGGCCAATTCATCGCTGCTCGGCGGCGGGGGAGTGGATGGCGCCATCCACCGGGCCGCCGGACCGGAGCTCTTGGAGGCTTGCCGCGAATTGCGCCGCACCCAATTGCCCGGCGGACTGCAGGTGGGGGCCGCCGTCGCGACGCCAGGTTTCAGGCTCCCGGCGCAGTGGGTGATCCACACGGTGGGGCCGAACCGGCACGCCGGGCAGACCGACCCGGCGCTGCTGGGCTCCTGCTTCCGCGAGAGCCTGGTGGTGGCTGCCGGACTGGGTGCCCGGTCGATCGCCTTTCCTGCGGTCAGTGCCGGAATTTACGGTTGGGACGCCCGCCAAGTTGCGGAGATAGCGCTCGACGCCGTTGATCGGTTTGCGTCGTCTGCTCCGGCAGGCGATACGGGGGACAGCCCGCTGGAGTTGGTGGAGTTCGTGCTGTTCTCGGAGGACACGACGGCGGTCTTCCGCTCAGCCTTTGACCGTTGAAAGCAACGCGGGGTCACTTATGGCCCGTGTTGGGGGCAATCATGGGCCATAAGTGACCCCGCGTTGCTTTAGGAGGGGTGGGCTTCGCTGAGTTCGAGTTGGCTCCGGTATTCCACGGGCTTCTTGGTGATGGGGTCCACGAACGTGATCCCGCGGGCCAGGAGTTGGAGCGGCTTGCTGTAGTCGTCAGGCGCCTTGTCCAGCAGCTCCGGGTAGAAGGCGTCGTTGACGATTCCCAGGCCGAGTGAGGCCATGTGCACCCGCAGCTGGTGCGTCTTGCCGGTGTGGGGTTCCAGCCGGTAGAGCGCGCGCCGCTGAGTGCCGGCGTCGAACGTTTTTACTTGCTCGATCCGCGTTTCCGCGTTCGGTTCGCCGTCGATGACTTCGGCCAGCAGGTAGCTGCGCGACTTGGTCATGCGGTTGCGGACGGTGGCGGGGAATTCGACGTCGGGATAACCGGCGGCGGGCGTCGCGGCGGACACACACTCGTATTCCTTCTGGACCTGGCGCTTTTCGAAGAGCACCTGGTATTTGCCCCGCGTCTCCGGGTTGGTGGAGAGGAGCAGCAGGCCGGCGGTCATCCGGTCCAAGCGGTGCATGGGGATGAGGTCCGGCAGATCCAGCTGGTTCCGGAGCCGGACCAGCGCGGATTCCTGGATGTAGGTGCCGCCCGGGGTGGTGGGCAGGAAGTGCGGCTTGTCCACCACCAGGATGTGCTCGTCCTGGTGGAGGATGGTGATTTCCACCGGCAAACGGGTTTCCGGGGGCAGGGTGCGGTAGTACCAGATGAAGGTGTGGTCCTCCAGCTTGGTGGTCCGCGTCAGGGGTACGCCGCCTTCGCCCACGATTTCGCCGGCGTCGAAGCGATCCTCGATGCCTTGGGGGTCGATGTGTCCCCAGCGATGCATCATGTAGTCCATTGCGGTGTCCCAAGGGCCCTCGTCCGGGAGGCGGAGGCGGGTGGCGTTCACGCCGTCGCGTACGGGGAGGGGGGATTGCATCACCGGACAATTCTACTTTGCTGTCGTTGCGAGGCCCGCTCTACGCAATATTCGAGGCTCGAAGGGCGCAGAGCGGGCCCCGCAACGGGAGGAAGTTCCGAACACAAAAAAGTTCTTGACAAGAAAAATTGTCGGTAGGCATACTTGAAGCATGTTGGACATCGAAGTGATCGAGGACGCGGCAGCAGCGGAAGCTTCGCTGGACCCCATCCGGACACGCATCCTCCAGGAACTGGTGGAACCGGCGTCGGCCACCCAGTTGGCCGCCAAGGTCGGCCTGCCGCGCCAGAAAGTGAACTACCACCTCAAGGCCCTGGAGCGTCATGGCTTGGTGGAACTGGTGGAGGAGCGCCGCAAGGGCAACGTCACCGAGCGCGTACTGCGTGCGACGGCGGCGTCCTACCTGATCTCGCCGACGGCGCTGGCCTCCGTTGCGCCGGATCCGCGGCGTTTCGCGGACCGCTTCTCCGCGTTCTGGCTGCTGGCGCTCGCTTCACGCACTGTCCAGGAGATGGGCAAGCTCATTTCCGGCGCTGCCGCAGCCAAGAAGAAGCTGGCGAGCTTCGCGATCGACGGCGAGATCACCTTCCGCTCTGCCGCGGAACGCGCCGCGTTCGCAGAGGAACTCGGGGTGGCGGTGACGCGCCTGGTGGATAAATACCACGACGTCGGTCCTGCCGCCCAGGCGGGTGGCGGACGCAAGCACCGGCTCGTCGTCGTCCTTCATCCCGCACTGAAAACCACACCGCAAACCGCTCCCGCAGGGGAACCATCAGCAGACAAGGACCTAAGCAATGACTGACAACCGGAAATTCGAAATCGTGGCCGATACCGAGCTGCCCGGCACCCCCGAGCGCGTGTGGAACGCCGTCACCGCAGACACGCCGGCCTGGATGTTCCCCACGGACCAGTGGCCCGCCGTGCGGACGGTGGAAGAGTACCCCACGCATTTGGTGTCGCGCATGGACGGCCCCGACGGCTGGTTCAACCAGCTAGAGCATGTCCTTGAACCGCTCGAAGGTGGACGGGCCAAGCTGCACTACGTGCACAGCGGAATCTTCGCCGACAACTGGGACGAGCAGTACGACGGCGCCAGTAAGCACACCCGCTTCTACCTGCACACGCTCGGCCAGTACCTGGAGTTCTTTGATGGCCGGCCAGTAGTCTTCACGGATGTCCAGGCGCCGGCGTCATCGCAGACGCCCGATGGTTTCGTTCAGCTGAAGAAGGCTTTGGGGGTTGATGGAACCACTGCCGGGACTGCTGTCGACCTGGAGCTCGACGGCGTTGGGCGGCTGAGTGGTGAAGTGGACTTCTCGGATGAGAACTTCCTTGGCTTGCGGACCGCGGATGCGATGTACCGGTTCTTCGGCCGCAATGTCTTTGGCGCTCCGGTGGGGATGACCGTGCACGACTTCAGTGGTTCAGGAGACTCCGAGCTGACTGCGAAAAGCTGGGGTGCGTTCCTGGAGAAGGTGTACGCGTAAGTCAGGGTCCCGAGCCTGGGTTCCTCAGGGAGCCCAGGCTCGGGCGACTCCTTCCAGGGCGGCGTCGTAGATGGCCGCCCAGTCCGTGTCCGGCTGGTTCATCTGGGCCAACTCCAGGCTCACCAGGCCGTGGACCTGGCCCCAGATGGCCATCGCGACCACCATGGGGACGCCGGCCCGCAGCCTGCCGGCGTCCTGCGCTGAGGTGACCGCCTCAACAAGGGGGAGCATCGAGTCGGAGGCGACATCCGGCGTCGGGCTGCACTCGACATAGGACGCCAGTGCGCCGCCGAACATGAGCCGGTACAGCGCCGGATGCTCCAAGGCCCAGGTGCGATAAGCCCGACCGAGGTTAGGCAGTCCGCCGACCGCCGCCTCCCGCTGGGATTCGCCGAACGAGCGGAAGCCGTCGTCGATGGCCGCCGTCAACAGCTGGGCCTTGCCGCCGAAGAGCGAGTAGATGGCCGACGTCGAGGTTTCCGCGGCGGATGCGACGTCGCGCAAGGTAACCCGGGCAGGGCCGTCCCGGTCTACGAGATCGGCGGTGACTGCCAGCAGCCGTTGCTGGACCAAGTGATCGTGGACGATGGGTCTTGCCATGCCTCACATTGTTTCATAACCCAGTTTCATAACGGCGTTATGAAACTGGGTTACATCCACAAGAAAAGGATTGCCATGGCACAGGAAATCTTCCCCGGCCGCTTTACGGCGGAGGTCGGGCGCAGCGAAGTGACCGTGTTCCTCATCGGTATGCGGGCCAACAGGTGGTGGAAGATTGGCCGCGTGGCCCAAGTCGCCTCGGCCATGCCCGCCATGATGCAGCACCTGGCCGCTAATCCCGACGCGGGACTGCTCGGCAGTGAGCAGTGGTTCGGGCGCACCACCATCATCGTGAGCTATTGGGAAAGCCCGGAGCACTTGAGGCGATTTGCCGCGGACCGGGATTCGCCCCACCTTGGGCCGTGGCGGAAGTTCATGAAGGAGATCGCAGGCAGCGGCGATGTGGGCGTCTGGCACGAAACGTACCAGGTGCCGGCGTCGGGCATTGAAGTGGTGTACAACGGCATGCCGGCTTTCGGGCTGGCGAAGGCGACATCGCATGTTCCGGTTGGCCCGGGCACCAACACCGCAAAGCAACGGATGCGTTCAGCGGAGCGCCAATCCGATGCTGTTCACTAGCCCCTGGCTGATTGAACGGCTCGAATGTCATCTGCCACCGGCGCTCCATCGCAGTCAAGACCTGCAGCGATCAGCTCCTGGTAGTGCTGGATCTTGGTTTCCAACGCAGCCTCAGCTTGGTCAATCCTGCGGCGGCGTTCCTTCAGCAATTCTCCGGCCTGCTCCAGCAGGTCGATTCTGCGGCCGTGGCTCGCGGCCCCTTCCATGAGCAGCTCCACGAAGGTTTTCATCATGGACGCCGGCATGCCGGTGTCGCGGAGTGATGTCAGTAGCAGCACGAGATCACGCTCCTGCGGCGTGTACCGACGTCGACCTGAAGAACCCCGGCCCACCGTTGGCAGGATCCCTTCACGTTCATACCAGCGGAGGGTATCCGTACTGAGACCTGCCAGCAATGCCATCTCAGCGATCCCGAGCTCCTTTTCGACACTCATGACGTTGAGTCTAGTTCCCGGCGTTAGGTTCACATGAACGTCATCGCGGCGGCTTGCGCTGGAGTGCACTCCAACTTCTAGAGTCATAAGCCACCTCCACCAACGACTTTCAGGAGAACAATGCGTGCACTTGTGCTCACACATCAAAACGGCTTCGGTGGCCTCACTGCAGACGACCTTCCGGCGCCTGAACCAGACAAGGGCCAAGTAAGCATCGACGTGAAATACGCGGGTGTCGGACTCATCGATGCCTTCTGGGTCTCGGGCGTCATACCGTCGAATGCCGGATTCGTGCCCGGCCTTGAGGTCTCGGGAACGGTCCGGGCCCTCGGTGGCGGCGTCACTGGCTTTGCCGTTGGTCAAAAGGTTGCGGCTTTGCTCCCCGGGGCGGGTGGATTCGCTGAAATCGCCTGCACGCCGGCGACGCTGGTTGCGGCCATCCCTCCGGGACTCAGCATCGACCTGGCATCAGTGATCCCGATAAACACTGTCACTGCCCACCTCGCTCTCACTACAGTTTCCAGGTTCTCTCCTGGCGAGAGTTTGCTCATTCACGCCGGCGTTGGCGGTTTGGGATCTCAATTCGCGCAGGTCGCCCGTGCACTGGGCGCTGGCCGTGTCGACGCCGTTGTTGGTACATCGGCCAAGCAAGGCATCGCACGCGAGCTTGGCTACGACCAGAGCTACCTGCGCAGTGAACTGGCGGCAATTCAGGCTGATACTTACGACGTTGTTATAGATCCCGTCGGTGGCGCGGCTACGGAGACGGGGTTCCGCGTTCTCCGCGGAGGAGGACGCTTGGTCCGTGTCGGGAACGCGTCCCAAGCCAACGACGTTGCCCTAAGTTCCATGGCCCACTGGCTCGAAAACAAAACAACTGCGGGGTTCAACGTCGGAGGATGGCTCGCCGATCGGCCTGGGGAAGGGGCTGCCTCACTCCGGTGGGCCCTCGAAGCCGTAGCCAGGGGCGACGTGCGGGTTGATCTGACACGAGTGGGCGGGATCAATGAGATTCCTGATCTCCTGGCCGCCTTGGAGCGCGGCGATACCACCGGGAAACTCGCCGTCCGCATGGCGATTGACCCACTTGCTGAGATCGTGCCTTAGACCTTTAGGAACCCTTGGCCTTGGGGGAGTTCTACCCATTTGACCCGAGGGTGGTCCGCCTTACAGTCGGGGAAGCGTCCAAAAGAGGGCAACATCGTCGCCGAGTTTGCCCTCGGTTCAAATCCCAGGCAATTGCACAATCATACAAACCGTTTCAGGAGTGAATATGAGCTTCAAAAAATCCTTGACCGCAACCGTTGTGGCGCTGGGACTTGCCACAGGGGCAGGCTTGAGTGCCGCAGCCTCAGCCAACGCTTCGTCTATGTGGCAGACCAGGCAGAGTACCTCCTCGGCCTGCTGGAGTAGCGTAAATGCCAAAGTCGTTGACCTGTTGCGGCGTGGCAACAAGGTCGAAATGACGAACTGCTCCGGTGTCTCTGCAGCCGCTGGCGGCGGCTACATGGGGATCATCCTCTATTCACGAAAGTAGTAAGCCAACTGGCGGCAGGTCAGGGTGGTCACCCTGACTGCGGGTGCCCTCCCTGACCTGTTCATACGCTAGGCGACGGCGGCCGGGCGCCCGGGTTTGAGGGTCCGGCGCAGCTGGGGAGAACTGTCGAGCTTCTCTTGTGCCGCACGCAAGGCCAGGACGGCAACCTCGAGTTGCTCAGGGGCCAGTGTGAACGGGACGCGGAGGTAGTGCTCGAACGCCCCGCCCACGCCGAAGCGCGGACCCGCTGCCAAGCGCACGCCGAAATCGGGGGCCAGCACCGTGAGGGCTGTGCTGCAAGGGCTCGGCAGCCGGCACCACACGGTCAGGCCACCTTGCGGCCTTTCCACGTCCCACTCCGGCAGGTGTTGCTCCAGCAGGCCCAGCAACGACTCCCGGTTGCGGCGGAGCTCTCCAAGGCGGGCTTCAAGGGGTTCGGAAAACGACCTGATCAGGCGCGCTGCGGCCAGCTGCTCCACGACGGGTCCACCCAGGTCCATGACGGTTCTCGTCGCGATCAGCCGCGGGATCAGTGCCTCGTCCGCGCGTATCCAACCGGTCCTCAGGCCGGCCCAGTGGGACTTGCTCAGCGACCCGATCGAAACCACGGCGGAACTGAACGCCGCCATCGGGGAGGTGCGGACGCCGTCGAGATTCACGCCACGCAGCGTTTCGTCGACCACCAGCACGGTGCCCGCGGCTGCGGCCGCGCGTGCCAACCTCCGCCGCTGGAGGTCGGACATGATGCGCCCCGTCGGGTTGTGGAAGTCCGGAACCAGGTAGGCCATAGCGGGCCGCTGTTGGCTCATGGCTGCCACCATCGCGTCGATGTCCCAGGCGGGAGAGGTGTCCGGCGGCAGGGCCACGGGCAGGATCCGGCATCCCGCAGCGCGAATGGCGTCCAGTGCGTTGGGATACGTGGGGTGTTCCACCATGACCCGGTCCTGCTTGCCGGCCAGAGTCCGCAGCACGATGTTGAGCGCGTGCTGCGCCCCGGACGTGACCAGGATTTGCCCGGGTGTGGTTGGCACGCCGTCGGCCGTGTACCTGTCCGCGATCGCTTCGCGCAAGGCAGTGACGCCCACGGCGTCGTACCCGAACCCCGGCAGGAGCGCTGGAAGTTCGGTGAGCGCGTCCGCGAACGAGCGGTGGACTGCTTCACCGGCCGCGGGCAAGGAGGCGTAGGCCAGATCCAGGAGCCCTTCCGGTGCGGCCAGGCCGGGCATGCTGGCAGGGGCGGTGCGGTGGGGGATGCAGGTCCGCCCGCGGCTGCCTTGACCCGCTGTGAGGAAACCTTGCTCGCGGAGGCTCGCATACGCCGCCGTGACGGTCGTCCGGCTGACGCCCAGTGACTGTGCAAGTGCTCGCTCGCTGGGCAGCGCCACGTCCAACGGGATGCGGCCGTCCATCACCAGCAAACGCACGACGTCGGCAAGCTCACGGTACGCGGGCAGGGCGCCGGTGTTCCAGTGGCCCAGAAGGCGAAGGAGTGCGGTGGGATTCAGTGACGGGGCCATCAGACCAGTATTCCAAACTGGCTATGGAATACAAGGCCAGTTTTGCTGGACGATGGACATCATGATGACCCGCAGAATCACGCAACTCCTGATCGGCCTGGCAATGTACGGAATCTCCGTGGCCATGTTCATCCGGGCCGGTCTCGGTTTGGACCCCTGGGACGTTTTCCACCAGGGCCTGGCCGGCAAGACCGGCTACAGCATTGGCGTCGTGGTCATCGCGGTCAGCTTCCTGGTGCTGCTGCTCTGGATTCCCCTCCGGCAGATGCCGGGTGTAGGAACCATTGCCAATGCTGTTCTGGTGGGCCTCTTCGCGGACCTTGGCCTGTGGCTCATCCCGGAGTTTTCGCATCTCGGTGGGCAGATCGCGATGCTGGCTGGCGCAGTAATCCTTAACGGCATCGCTTCGGCCTGCTACATCGGTGCCCGGCTTGGCCCCGGCGCCCGCGATGGCCTCATGACAGGCCTTGTCCGGCGTACCGGATGGTCGGTGCGGCTGGTCCGCACCGGGATTGAAGTGGTTGTCCTTGCTGTTGGCTTCCTGCTGGGCGGTTCTGTTGGCGTCGGGACTGTGGTGTACGCACTGGCAATTGGCCCGATCGTGCAAGTGCTCCTGCCAAGGTTCATGGTGCCCGAGCGGGCAAAGGCAACGGCCCCCACGGAAGCCGTGGAGGCCGCAACCGCTGCCTGAACCTAGTCCTTGATGGCACCCATCGAGAGGCCGGACTGCCAGTAACGCTGCAAGCTGAGGAAAGCGATAATCAGCGGGATGATCATCAGCAGCGAGCCTGTAATCACCAGGTTCTGGATAAGCTCACCGTTTCCGGCCGTGGAGCCGAGCTTGTTCCACTGGTTGATGCCGATCGTCAGTGGATACCAGGTCGGGTCCTTCAACATGATCAGTGGCAGGAAGTAGTTGTTCCAGATGGATACGAAGGAGAACAGCAGCACTGTCACTGTGGCCGGGGCCAACAAAGGAAAAGCGATCCGCAGGAAGATGCGCAGTTCGCCGGCACCATCAATGCGTGCCGCCTCGATCAATCCCGTAGGCACGGCCTGATCGGAAAATACCCACATGAGGTAGAGCCCAAAGGGATTGATGAAAGACGGGATGAGGACCGCCCACGGAGTATTGGTGATCCCGAGTTGGGCGAACAGCAGGAACTGTGGAATGGCCAGGGCGATGCCCGGAACGGAAATGGATCCGAGCACGATGAGCAGGAAGGTGCGCCTGCCAACGAAGTCGTGCTTGGCCAGAGCATAACCACCCATCGCTGCGAGGAACGTGGACACTACTGCTCCCACCACGACGTACAAGACGGTGTTGAGAAGCCAGCGGGAGAAGATCCCGTCCTGGAACGTGAAGACCTGGACTACGTTGTCCCACAGCGCGAACCGGCCGCCAAAGCCAAGTCCGAAGGTGGACACGAAATCCTGCTGCGTTTTGCTCGCGTTAATGACCAGCCAGGCCATGGGAACGATGCAGTACAACGCAAACAGCCCTGTCACGAGCGTCAGCGTCAGGCTCTTGCGGGGGTTCGCCAGGGTGTAGAGCTTGCGTGGCCGTTCCGTGGGAAGTCCCGGCGCCGCTTGTGCGGTTCTGGTGGCTGATGCAGTGGGGCTACTTGTTGAAGGCATTCTTCATTCCCTTGATTTGAACTGCGTAGGCAATGGCGATGGTGAAGACAGCCATGACCAGGGCAAGCGCCGCCGCATATCCCTGCTGGGAACCGGTAAAAGCAAGGCTGTAGGCGTACATGTTCGGCGTGTAGTAGGACGTTATTCCGCTGTTCGACACGAGCGTGGTGAGGATGTTGGGCTCGTTGAAGAGCTGGAAGGTGCCGATGATCGAGAAGATGATGGTGACGATGAGTGAACTTCGCAGTGCGGGGAGCTTGATGTGCCGCACGATCTGGAACTCGCTGGCTCCGTCGATTGCCGCTGCCTCGTAGAGTTCGCGGGGCACAGCCCGCAGCGCTGCGTAGAAGATCAGCATGTTGTAGCCGGTGAACCCCCAGGTGACCATGACGCCGATGGAGATCATGGTTGTTTCCGGCGCGAACGGATTGAACGAGGTTCCGGCGGCCTTGTTGAGGCTCCCAATGAGTCCGTAACGAATGCCAAGCATGAACCCCCACATCAGAGTGGAGACAATCGCGGGTATCGCATAGGGCAGGAACACAATGATGCGGAAAAACCTGGTTCCGTGGAGCCTCAGGGAGTCAATGGCCAGGGCCAGGGCGATCGCGCTGAACAGCATGATGGGGACCTGGATGGCAGTGAAAAGCACTACCCTGATCACGCCGTCGTAGAACTGGGGGTCTTGGAACAGCTTGATGTAGTTGTCGAACCAGATGAAGACTTTTCCGCCAATGAGTTTGTTCTGGAACAGGCTGATGTAGGCCGAGTACCCAATGGGGACAATGAAGACAAAGAGGAACAGCACACTGAAGGGTGCGATGAATGCCAATCCAACGTGCCTCCGTTTAGGTTTACGGAGAGTTTGGTGATCGGCAGCAACGTCTGAAACCGATGGTTGATGGGTGAGCAGCTGTCGGCTCATGGTGGCCCTGCTTTCATGTTTCATCTGGTGTAACGGGACAGGTCCGGTGCCGCGCCATGAGCCGGCGCGGCACCGATGCCACTAATGGACCGAGAACCCTTGTGCGTTGCCGTACTCGATGCTGCGCTGTTTCCACGTCTCCAGGACGTCTGCCAGCGTTCCTTGCTTGCTGTCGTACAGCGGAGCCGAGACATCCTCGTAGCTGGTGCGGGCCCATCCGAAGAACGGAGGGTACTGCCAGCCCGTGGCAACGTTCTTCGATGCGTCCGCGAGGACCTGGTTGTACTTCTGGTCACCGAAGAAGGGATTGGTGGTGCTCAGGAATTTGTCGTTGTTCAGGTTCGACAGGTTCGGGACGAAGGCTCCTGCATCAATGCGGGATTGCAGGCCGTCGCCGTGCGTGAAGTACTCGAGGAAGGCGTACGCAGCGGCCTTGTTTTGCGCTGCTGCCGGAATCGCCATGGCACTGCCGCCGTTTTCTGCGCCGGAGGTCTGGCCTGCCTCCCACTGCGGGAGTGGTGCCACCCGGAAGTTGCCTGATGCTTTCGGTGCCCGTTCAGGAAGCGTCGACGTGAACCAGCCGCCGATCAGCTGAGTAGCAAGAGTTCCCTCGTTCAAACCACGGTTCCAGTCATCCGACCAGTTGGTGATCTTGGTGTTGACCAGGTCTTCGTCAAGGAGCTTCTGCCAGTAGGCAACGGCGCGGCTGCTACCGGGATCTTTGAAGTCGATGGTGACATCGGTGCCGTTGACCTTGAAGGGACGTCCTCCGCCTTCCCACATCAATGACATGAGCACGAAGATGTCTGCGGAGTCATTGGTGATGTAGTGGTCCCCGCCCAAGGCGCGCACCTTCTTGGCGGCGTCGTAGAATTCGTCCCACGTCGCCGGAGGTGCGGTGACACCGGCCTGCGTAAGCACCGACTGGTTGTAGAACATTGCGGCCGGGCCGTAGTCGGAAGGAAGCCCGTAAGGTTTGCCGTCCATTGTCACGTTGCCCCAGGCCGCCGGGACGTAGTCGGATGCCAGATCCTTGGCTCCGAACTCAGACAGGTCGCTGAGCTTTCCCGGAATGGCGAACAGGGGGAGGGAGAAATACTCGAACATGGCGATGTCGGGAACACCTGATCCAGCCTGGATGGCGTTGTCGAGGGCCGTGTACTCATCGGTGGACGATCCCGCGTTCACCACGTTGACAGTGATGTTGGGGTGAAGCTTTTCGAATCCGGCTACAGCTTCCTTGACCGTTCCATCCCAACTCCAGACGGTGAGCGTTATGGGTTTGTCGGTGGGAACTTCGGTGTTGGTCGAGGCTTTTTCTCCGCCCGAGCAGCCGGCCAAGGCCACGACTGATGCAGCAATCGCTGCCGCGGCCCTTAGACGTTTCTTCGGCATTCCGTACTCCTTCGTATCGATGATCCTTTGACCAGGAACCGACAGCGCTTTCATGGTCGAGGAATGTACAACGTTGTACCTTTGATGCAAAAAAGAAGGCCGGGTAACGGCTTGTGGCGTGGCATTCCGGCGTCCCAGGCTGCTTCGCGGGGCAGCGCTTTGACCTTTGCAGGGAGGATCATTGGTTGGGTACAACGTTGAACCTCATGCTAGAGCGGACCACGTTGGACCGTCAAGGAAATGAAGGAAACTGCGTCAGAGCTATGATCTAGGCAGTGCCCCAGACGGAGGTTCTGCGGGGTGGGAAGGACGCGGATGACTGTGAATCCGACGATTCATGACGTCGCGCGGGCGGCAGGAGTCTCCATCAAGACGGTGTCGAATGTGCTCAACGACAACCCCAAGGTCGGACCGGAAACCAGGCTCAGGGTCAGGCGCCTCGTCGACGAGATGGGGTACCGTCCCAACCTTTCGGCCCGCGGACTGCGCTCCGGCAAGACCGGAGTGATCGGTCTCGCCGTCCCGTCGCTCCGTGAGATGTACTTCGCCGAACTCGCCGATTCGGTGATCCGTGCTGCCGCCAAACGCGGTCTGCGCGTGGTCATTGAGCAGACAAACGGCGATCGGGACTTGGAGATTGCCACACTCTTGGGTGGACAGATGCGCTTCATCGACGGGCTGCTTTTCAGTCCCGCGGCCATCGGCCAGCAGGATGTGGACGTTCTGGCCACCAACGATCCCTTGGTCCTGCTCGGTGAACGGATCTTCGGGGGACCCACGGACCACGTGACCATGCACAATACCTCCTCTGCCCGGGCCGCCGTGGAGCACTTGCTCGGCATTGGCCGGACCCGGATCGCCCTGATCGGAGCGCCTGAGCAACCGGCCGACGAGGCGAGTTCGGCGAACCTTCGCGAGCGCGGTTACCACCATGCACTCGAACATGCAGGAATTGGCATTGATCCCCGGCTTGTGGTCAGGGGTGGCACGTGGATCCGCGAAACAGGTGTTGCGGCGATCCGCAGGCTTCGGGCGAGCAACGTGGATTTCGACGCTGTCTTCGCCCTCAACGACACTCTCGCTTTGGGGGCGCTGCGGGCGTTGGCCCAAGACGGCCTGCGGGTTCCCGAGGACGTAGCGGTCATAGGGTTCGACAACCTTGATGAAGGCCGTTTTTCGCTGCCCTCCCTGACCAGTGTTGATCCTGGCAGGGACGAGATTGCGGAAACGGCGGTGGCCCTGTTGGTGAACCGGATCCAGGAAAAGGACGGCAAAGCCGCACCCAAAACCGTCAAGTCCAGCTTCAGGATCGTCCTCCGCGAGTCCACGGGATTCGCGGAAGCCCCCTAGCGGCATGCCTCCAAATCCTCGCCGTACCTCAACCAATCCGGCAGGTCCTGAGCCAGTGCGTCCCGGATGGCGGGCGATCCTGCGCTCCTCCAGTCGACGTCGTCGTTAATCTCGATCTCATACTTCTTCCACTCGAACCAGTTGATCATTTTCAACTGCGGATACTTTTGGTGGGTTTCGGCGGAGAAGACCTGGCGCCACCAGGTGCGCTTGACGTCCAGTTCCGACGCCCCGTTGCGGGCGGGAGTGAAGATCGCCGCTGTCTCCGGGATGGCCACCGGACGGTTATGGTCGACGCCGTACACCTGGTAGAAATCGGGCACCGGACTGTCGTTGCCGGCCGTGCCGTTGTACGTTCCCGTGAGCATGGCCAGGAATTTTCCGGGCTCGGCGATATCGTTATTGCCCCAAGGTCGCTGGTTCCCCCAGTGATACAGCGAGACGCCCACCCAGTCCACTGCGTCATCCCCGGGGTAGTAGGGCGCGTAGGTGTCATCGGCCATGGTGAGGGTGCCGTCGTGGTCGGTGTCCAGCACGGCGAAATCCGGGGAGCCCGGACGGGCCGCGTACTGCCCGCCGGTGAACGGATAGCCGCCCCCGTAGTTCGGCGCCCACATCATGGAGGTGCCCGGCGCCTTGGTATGCACTGCAGCGGCCACCTTGCGGAATACTTCCACATAGCGGATTGGCTGCTGGCCCCAGGCATACCAGGAACCGTTCATCTCGTGCGCAAAGCGTACGACGACGGGCGTCCCCTGATCGTTGATGGCGCGTAAGTCGGTGGCCAGCTTGTCGATGACTTCGTCGCTCATGGTCGCCAAGCCGCCGTGCGGCTCAAGCGTCAGGAGCAGCACGCCGCCCGCGGCACGGACCTGGGTGACGGCGTTGGTGGTGTGCGACCACGTTTCGTCGTCGTAGGGGATGTCGGAGAACTGCACCACCACCGCGGGATTGTGCCCCAGATTCTGTGTGTGCTCGGCAAGGGTTTCGGAGTGCCAGTCCAGGTTTACCCCCATGAGTACGCCGTCTTTGGGTATGATCGCTGCCGCATCACCGGCTTTGCACAGCGATAGTGCCTGGACGATCGGGACTACTTCCTTGGAGGCGAAGCCCAGCCCGGTAGCCGCCAGGGCTGTCACGAGCAAAGGGACCAGCAGGCTCGCGCGTCGGCGTTTGCGGTTGGGATGGCCGGCGAAGGTGGGAGGCGTCGCTTTCTGCCGGGACGGGTTCGGCATCATTGTGGATGTCCGGGCCATGTCAGCCCCAACCAAAGGTGCGATGCCGCCGCGCGAAGAGGTTGCGCGCACCGAACCGGGGCGTCAGGTGACGTGCCCGCACTGGTGTGCAGCCGCCGTCGACGGCTTCTTCCCGGCTTTCGTAGATGCGGGCGACCTGCCCAAGATGGGCCTGAAGGCGGGTGTCTTCCAGCGCCGCGGAGCTGCCGAAGAGGCGCAAATCTCCGCCGCGGGCGCGCAGGAGGTGCAACACCTCCAAAAGCCCGACGACGCCGGAAGCGCCAACCGCCGTCACTGCGGTCACGTCCAACAGGACCAGGATGGGCCCGTCGGTTGCGGCGTTGGCGGAGTCGTGCCGGATGGCGAGGACCGTTGCTGCGTCCAAGGCGCCATCGAGGATCAGGTCGAATGATTTCAGTGATGTTGGCGTGGCGTGTGGGACATGGGAAAGCGTGGACATGATGGTCGCTCCTTGCTGGGGGATGGAACGGCGTTTATTTGTGGGTTTGTCTGGTCAGCGCCTGGTGGCAGGCGGGGCGAGCGAATCTGTGCCCAGGAGGCTGGCGAGTTCGTCGGGCACGGGCATCGGATCTACTTCTTCCTCTCCCGGTCCGCGGTACCGGGCGGCCCCGATGACCACGCTGAGCAGGGCAAGGTCCAGGGCAACCCAAGCGAGGGTGATGAGCGTGGGATAAAGCGGTGCCGCCGCAGTAGCTGCACGGGCTATGCCCACCGCGGAGGAGATAATGAGGATGGCCATCGCCACCAGTTGGAGCCGGACATGGCGGAAGCCGTGGCCCGCTGCCTGCTTGCTCTTGGCCGTGACAGAGAACGTCAAATGCTTGCCCAGGAACACTGCCGCAGCACCCGAGCAGGTGGCAGCAATCCAGGTGGGAAACAGGGCGAAGGACCACTGCTGGCCGCGCCACAGACCCCGGGACCCTTTGCCGGCAACGTGGAACAAGAGCTGGCATGAAACAAAGAACGGCAGGAACAGGCAGAAGAACACCACAGGACTTGCCGTCAGGGGATAGACGCCGGCAAGCAGGAACACTACCGGTGCCGCGATATAGCTCAGGGCCGCGAAGCCATTGAGGTAGCTGGTCATGGTGCCCAAGTACATAAGCCGTTGTGCCAGCGTCAGCCCGCGAAGGAACAACGGGTTGTCGTTGAAAAACACTTGCATGGTTCCGGCTGCCCAACGGCGCCGCTGCGAGAGCATGGTGGACACGTCTTCCGGGGCCAGCCCGTGGACTAGGACCTCGTGGTGGTACACGCTGCCCCAACCCATGGCGTGAAGGTGCATGGCCGTGGCCATGTCCTCCGTAATGGTGGTGGTATCCATCGGGTGGATGGCCAATGCCTGGTCGGTGTGGGCGACGTCCACCGATTCGAGGACCGCATCAAGCTCCGGCACGACGTCGTCCATGGCATCCGGAACAGCCAACGCCGCAGTATGGAACGAGACCCTGAGCTCGAAGGTGATCTCGGCGAGGACTTCACCGCGGCGAAGCTGCTGTTCCGCACGGCTGATCGCCTCCAACGCCTGCTCAACCACCGGCATCGCATTCGGATGCCGACGGCCCAGCTCACCCAGGAGATCCTGCAAACGCGAGCGGCCCCGGCGCAATGCACTCCAGGTGTGTTCGGTGGCTGTCCGGGTGTAGCGCGTCAGGCCCAGGGCCATGAGGGCCTCCCTGCGCAGGACAGCATTCGAGCCACAGAAGAACGCAGCGTCCCACCCATCCTTGCCCTGCTGGATGGGTCCATAGAACAGCTCGGCCTGGCTGCCCAGGGGATCACGGTCCGGTACATTCCAGAAATGTTGCGGGGTCTGTACGAAGGCCACTTCCTCGGCATCAAAGTAGCCCAGGACGCGGTCAAGGAACCGGGGCTCCGGAACCTGGTCCGCGTCCAGGATGGCCACGAATTCACCCGTGGTCGTGGACAGGGCGTTGTTGACGTTGCCGGCCTTGGCGAAGCGCTGCCGGCCGTCCCACTCGGGACCCCGGGTGATATAGCCGACGCCGATCTGCCGGGCTGCGCTCGCAAAGGCGCTGCGGTTCCCGTCATCCAGGATCCAGGTTTCGTGTGGGTACTCCATGTCCCGTGCCGCGATGGCGGTCTTGAGGACGAGCTCGAGCGGTTCGTTGTAGGTGGCTATGAACACGTCCACGGTCCTGCCCGGCAGGGCAGGCGGGGGCGGTGGCCGCCGTCGTGCATTCCACATGGCGACCGCGTACAGCGTGGACTCGCCCAGGCTGTACGTCTCAGCGGCGACAAGCGGCAGGGAGATCCACCACGCATCCCACGCAACGGTCCCTGACCAACGCCAACTGATGTAGATCAATCCAAAAGACACCACCAGGACCGCAAGGATCCTGACCAAAATTTGCTGGCGAATGCCCATATTTAGCCTCCGGTAACTGCTGGGGAAAAGGCAAAGGCGCGGCAGGGTGTCCGGACGCCTTCACGGCGAATGTGGGAGGACACGGCTGACGCGCCTGGAGCATGCATCGTCGATGCTCAGCGGAAGGAATTCAGTTGCGAACGGAAGTTCCTTATCCCACTTTCTCCCGCCTGCGTTTCGTCGCCGTTACGGGATTGCTAAGTACTTTCGCGTTGATTATTTCCTTCCAGTGACGTTTCGCGTGTCACGACAAAAGCTCTTGCGCTCCGTATGAAAGGGCCGTCAGAGTTGCGTTCATGAAGCGACGACTCACGCCCTTGGCGCTGGTCATCGTCGGATTAACCCTCGTGGCGACCCTCATCGCTCCTGAGCCTCCGGCGCTGGCCGCCGCCGGCATGCCGGCTGCCGGTGCATTGGTGTGGAGCGATGAGTTCAATGGGCCTGCGGGGACCGCCCCGGACAACAGCAAATGGGTTCATGACACGGGAGGTTCGGGCTGGGGCAACGGAGAGCTGCAGTACTACACCGGCAGTACGCGCAACGCCGCGTTGGATGGCAAGGGAAACCTGGCCATCACGGCGCGCCGGGAAAATCCCGAGGGCTACTCCTGCCACTACGGACCATGCCAATACACGTCCGCGCGCCTTACAAGTGCAGGGAAGTTCAGCCGGACCCAAGGCCGTTTCGAAGCCCGTCTCAAGCTGCCCAAGGGACAAGGAATGTGGCCCGCGTTCTGGATGCTGGGTAACAACGTCTTCACTGACGGCTGGCCCACAAGCGGCGAGATCGACGTCATGGAAAACGTAGGCAAGGAACCCGGCACGGTCTGGGGCAGCATCCACGGCCCGGGCTATTCCGGCGCCAACTCGGCCAACGGCAGCTACACCCTTCCCAACAGAAAGGCGCTGGCCGACGCATTCCACACCTTCACCGTGGACTGGGGACCGGACTCGATCACGTGGTACATCGACGGCATTGCCTACTCACGAAAGAGCGCTGCCGCGGTTTCCGGGGTGTGGGCCTTCGACCATGATTTCTTCCTCCTGCTGAATCTCGCCGTCGGCGGCTACTGGCCAGGCTCTCCGGATGCAGGGACGGTGTTTCCGCAGTCGCTGCTGGTGGACTACGTCCGCGTCTACGAACTTGGGGCCGCGCCGTCGTCACCGGCCACGCCGGCCTCTGTCCGAATCCAGGGCTATGCCGGCAAATGCATCGACGTTGCCGGGCGGCAGGCCGTCGACGGTTCCCAACTGCAATTGTGGGATTGCGACGCCTCTGCCTCGGAGCAATGGACTTTCGCCAGCAATGGAACCGTTCGATCGTTGGGCAAATGCATGGATGTGGCATGGGGCTCCACTGCCAATGGAGCCCGCATCCAACTGGTTACATGCAACGGAAACGCAGCGCAACAATTCGTGTTGACCTCCGCCGGAGATTTGGTTAATCCGCAGTCCAACAAATGCGTGGATGTGGCGGATTGGGGGTCCGCGAATGGTTCGCGTCTGCAATTATGGGATTGCGCCGGTTCCGCCAACCAGAAATGGTGGCGGATGGCGTAGAAAAACGTCCGACGGCGGCGCGCAGCAAGTGCGGGTCCGGCGACTATTGCTGGGGCGGCTGGGGAGCTTCCTGGAGTAGTCGACGGGACCTTGCGCCGGGCGCGCGTCGCCGTCGCGGCGGTTACCGCTGTGCCCGGCCGGACGGAGATCAAGTTCCCGGCCGGGCCGCGGTTTCGAACGCGTGCTGCAGTTAACGGGCGCTGGCCGGCAGCTAGGGGGCCGGCTGGCAGCGCGGGCAGAAGTAGATATCGCGTTCTTCCGTGCCGTCGGGGCCTGCGAGCAGGCCGCGCCTGATCGTGGCTCCACAACGCCTGCAGGGTTGACGCTCCCGGCCGTAGACCCAATAGCCGGGGCGCAGTGCGCGTGGGCCCAGGGTGCTCCGGCGGCCCGGGCCGAGGTTTTCGCCCAAGAGGCGTTTGGCATCCCGGACGATCTTGGTCAGATCCGGAACCTGGCCCACTGGCAGGGCAGGATGAACTCCGGACAAAAAGCATGAGTCACAGCGATAGATGTTGCCGATGCCGGCCAGTTTCCGCTGATCCAGCAGGGCGAACCCAATAGTAACGTCCGGCTCTGCCTTCAGCCTGCGCAGTGCCTCGTCCTCGTCCCAGTCCGGTCCAAGGAGGTCCGGGCCGAGGTGTCCTACGATCTTGTCTTCCTCCGCCGTGGGCACTACTTCCAGGATGCCCAAGGAGAACCCCACCGCGTCAGCGCTTGACGTGCGAAGGACGCAGCGGGCCGTGTGGCCGGGCTTGGTCCAGCGGCCTCCCGGCGGGTAGATCATCCAGTTTCCCTCCATCTTGAGGTGGGAGTGAATGGTCAGTGCACGGGGTTTCCGGCTTGCCCCGGGCTCAGTGTCCTCGGGGCCGGTCAAACGCATGAGCAGGTGCTTGCCCTTGGGAACTACCTCGGTCATGGTCCAGCCCGCGAGATTCAGTGTGGCGAAGCGGGGCACGCGGAAGTCGGAAGCCGTGATGACCTGGCCCGCCAAGGCCTCGTGCAATCTGTGGGCAGCCCGCCAGATGGAATCGCCTTCAGGCACGGATACGCAGTCCCTTCGGAGTTGAGTAAGCGCCCGCGGCCGCCAGTGCAACCGCGATCGGGGTCTCCAGGAGGTCGTGTCCGTTGACCTTCTCCATGAAGAGTTTGTCCACCGCGCCGCGACGCACCACGTCCACCAACGCTTGTGCTGCAACTGCCAGCACGGCCTCGTCCTGGTTGAAGGTGAGCAGCGTCTTGCCGCCGCGTTCGACGTAAAGGACCAGGGCGCCGTCGACCATCACTACCAGCGCGCCCGCCTTCCTTCCGGGGCGGTGGCCTGAACCGGCGTCGACCGCCAACGCAGGCCAAGGGAGCGCAGCACCGTAGGGGTTGGCCGGATCCGTAGCCGCGAGTGCCAGCGCCACAGGTTCGGCCTTTGCGATGCGGGCGTCCTCCGTGAAGGACCTCAGCCGGTCTACTGTTGCCGGCACGGCGAACTGGGCCGCTCCCAGGTGTTCAATGAAGTAGCCGCGGCGGCACCTGCCTGCTTCCTCCAGCCGGGCCAGCACCTTGTACATGAGGCCGAAGCCGCCAAGGATGTTCTCCGCCATCACGGATCCGCGGGTCACTACGCCGTATCTGTCGAGCAACAGTTCTGCCGTGCCCCGTGCATGGATGGTGGGGTCCAGTTCCGGAGCGGGCAAGGCAGACCAACGGCCGACGGCGGACGGCGGCGCAGGTGCGATGCCTCCCGACACCGAGCCGTATCGTCCGCCGGTGAGGCCCGGCGAGCCAAGCAACCCTGTTCCGTGCGAGCGGCCGAGCCTGCTCATCCGCGGCGTTCTTGCCCGTGGAGCTTTGGCAACCTGCCGGTGGGCTGTCTTTCCGCCGGAGATCATGGCCCGCACGGGAGCGAAGGTATCTCCAGTGACCCGCCCAGCCCACACCAGGTCCCACAACGCGGTGACGACGGCGTCATCACTGAGCACTGCATCCATGCCGCCTGCCACCTCGGTCAGCTGCCGGAAGAAGTAGCCACCCCCGGCGCTGAAGTGTTCAAGGAGCCGCTGTTGGGCATCACCGGGCTCGAACTCCGGGTCCGGATTGAGGGTCAACTCGGCGGAGTCGGCCACGTGGAGGCTGATCCAGCCGTCGTTGCCGGGCAGGGATCCGGCCCCGGACCAGAGGAGCTCGCCCGCGGCCATGAGTTCATCGAGCATGGCGGGCTTGTAGTCGGCCACCCGGCTTGCCAACACCAACGGCTCCCACGCCGACGCCGGAATGGGTACTCCGGAGAGTTGGTCCACGGCTGTGATGATGCCATCGAGACCGCGCAGCGCCTGGCTTCTGGACTTGCCCGGCGCGGTGACGTTCTGCCAGGCGGGGAGGAACCGGCCATAGGCTGCGGTGTCTACCGGCTCCACCTCGGCCCGCAGCGCGGCAAGGGAGCGACGCCGGAGCTTCCTGAGCACTTCGGCATCGCACCACTCGCTGGATGGCGGAGCGTCCAGGCTCATGAGCTCCGGTTCAATACCCTCGGTGGGCTGCTCGGCAACCGCGTGGGGGCGGAACTCACCTTCGACCACCCGGCCGTCTCCGGCCAGCCGCTTCAGTGCGGTATTTACGACGGCGACGCCCAGTCCCAGCCTCGTTGCGGCCTCCGCTGCCGTGAACGGTCCGTGGGTACGGGCATAGCGGGAAACGAGGTCGCCCAAAGGATCGTTCACCGGTTCGATGAAGGCCAGGGGAACGCCCATGGGGAGCGGAACGCCAATAGCGTCGCGGAGCCGGGCAGCGTCTTCCACTGCCGCGTAGCGTTCGACGCCGCCAATGGTCACCTTCAGCGCGCGGTTGGCCTTGTGCAGGGCAACGAGGTGGGCAGTAGCTTCAGCGGCAGTGCCGTGTGGCGCGACCGAAGGGGTTTCCTCGACGTCATCAGGTGATTCGGGGTCGAACGGCTGATCCAACGCTGCCAGCCCGGGGGAAGCCTCCGCTTGCTCCGTCCCTTGGAGCCGTTCCGCTACTTCCTCAACACTGAGCGGGCCCAGCAGACGAAGGAGATCAGCGACGCCTTCCATCCCACGGACACGGCGGTCCGGGGCGAGCCGTTGCAGTTCCATTTCGGTGGAGTCGATGACTGCAGCGTCCAGGAGTTCCCGGAGTTCCACGCGGCCCAGGAGCTCGTTGAGCAAGGTGGAGTCCAGGGCCAAGGCAGCCGCCCGGCGTTCGGCCAGCGGGGAGTCGCCCTCGTAAAGGAACTGGGCGACGTAGCCGAACAGGAGTGACTTTGCGAAGGGGGAGGGCTGCTGCGTGGTGGTTTCCACGATCCGCAGTTCCCGGCGTTCCACGGATGACGCAATGTCTTTCAGAGCCGGAAGATCGTACACATCCTGCAAGCATTCACGCACAGCTTCAAGCACGATGGGGAACGAAGGGTACTTCTTGGCGACGTCCAGCAACTGTGCTGAGCGCTGGCGTTGCTGCCACAAGGGCTGCCGTTTCGCTGGATTCTGGCGGGGGAGGAGCAGGGCCCTGGCAGCGCATTCACGGAACCTCGAAGCGAACAGCGCGCTGCCGCCAACCTCGGCCGTGACAATCTGCTCGAGTTCTTCCGGGTCAAAGAGGAACAGCTCGGCTCCCGGCGGCTCGTCCTCCATCATGGGCACGCGCAGCACAATTCCGTCGTCAGCTGCCATGGCGGAACCGTCCAGGCCATAGCGCTGCTGCAGGCGTTGTCCGACCGCCAGCGCCCACGGTGCGTGGACAGGCATGCCGTAGGGACTGTGGAGGACCACTCGCCAATCGCCGAGTTCATCGTGGAAACGCTCGACTACCAGGGTCCGGTCGCTCGGGACGATCTCTGTGGCTTCTTTTTGTTCCCTGAGGTACTGCAAGAGGTTGCTGGCTGCGAAGGTGTCCAGGCCGCTGGCTTGGCAGCGCTCCATGGCGGGTGCCTCATCTGCCGCTGACAGTTCCCGGATGAACGCGCCCAAGGCCTTGCCGAGGTCGACGGGGCGGCCCAGGGAATCTCCTTTCCAGAAGGGGAGTTTGCCCGGCTGGCCGAAAGCGGGGGAGACCAGCACGCGATCATGGGTGATGTCTTCGATCTTCCAGCTGGTGGCGCCGAGGGCGAACACATCGCCTACCCGGGATTCGTACACCATTTCTTCGTCAAGCTCACCGACGCGGCGGCCGCCCTTCGCAGCGCGGGCAGAAGCCGTGGGTTCACTGCCGTCCCCGCCGGCTGGGGAGGAGGAGCCCTCGACTTCCGTGCCGATGATGTACACGCCGAACAGGCCGCGGTCCGGGATGGTGCCGCCGGAGGTCACGGCAAGGCGTTGGGCGCCGGGCCGTCCCTCGATGGTTCCGGCGTGCCTGTCCCAGATGATCCGTGGACGGAGTTCAGCGAACTCGTCGGAGGGGTAACGTCCGGCCAACAGGTCCAACGTGGCCTCAAACGCCGAGCGCGGGAGGCTCGCGAAGGGAGCGGAGCGACGCACGGTAGTGAACCACTCTTCGACGTCGATACTGCCCAAAGCCGTGGCGGCCACCGTTTGCTGGGCCAAAATGTCCAAGGGGTTAGCCGGAATGCTCAACCGCTCAATCTGGCCGCTGAGCATTCGTTCCACGGTGACGCTGGTGTGCAGGAGGTCTGCGCGGTGCTTGGGGAACAGCACGCCTTCGGAGATCTCGCCGACTTGGTGTCCGGCACGTCCCACGCGCTGCAGGCCGCTGGCTACCGAGGGCGGGGATTCCACCTGGATCACAAGGTCAACGGCGCCCATGTCGATGCCGAGTTCCAGCGATGAGGTGGCTACGACGCAACGCAAGCGGCCGGACTTGAGGTCGTCCTCGATCATGGCCCGCTGGTCCTTGGAGACAGAGCCGTGGTGCGCGCGGGCAAGGACCGGATCGGCTCCGGTGGTGCTGCCGGCCTGCGCCATCATGTGTGCCGGGGTTGCCGTGGAAGCAGGAACAGCCGGGTTTGCCTCAGAGGCCCCCCATTCGCTGCCGCCCACGGCCATCAGCTGTCGTTCGGCATAAATTTCGTTGAGCCGGGCCGTCAGGCGCTCGGAGAGCCGGCGGGAGTTGGCGAAGACAATCGTGGATTGCTTGGAAAGGACAAGATCCACGATCTGCTCTTCCACGTGCGGCCAGATGGACGCCTGTGGCTGGAGTCCGGAGGCCGGGCCGGAGTCGAACGCGCCGGCCGCACCCTGCAGGTCCGACATGTCCTCCACAGGCACAGTGACCGTGAGGTTCCAGTTCTTTTTGGACGGGGGCGCGACGATCTCCACAGGAGCCTGGCCGGCCAGGAACTGGGCCACCAACTCACGGGGCTGGACGGTGGCCGAAAGTCCGATCCGTTGGGCAGGCTTCGGCAGCAAAGCGTCCAGGCGTTCCAGTGAAACCGCCAGGTGGGCGCCACGTTTGGTGCCCGCGACCGCGTGCACCTCGTCGATGATGATGGTGTCCACCTCGCTGAGCGTTTCCCGGGCACGGGAGGTCAGCATCAGGAAGAGTGACTCCGGAGTGGTGATGAGGATATCCGGAGGGTTGGTCAGCAGCGTTCGGCGGTCTGCCGCAGTCGTATCTCCCGAGCGGACACCGACCGTCACCAGAGGTGCCGGAAGCCCCAAACGCTTTGCCGTTTGCGTGATGCCGATCAGCGGCGAACGAAGGTTCCGTTCGACGTCGACACCCAGCGCTTTGAGGGGCGAGATATACAGTACGCGGGTTTTGGTTTTGGGTCGCCTGGCCCGCCCTTTGCCGTTGGCAGGCACAGACTCAAGGCCAGGGAGCGTGTCAGCGGGGGTGGAGTGCAGCCTGTCCAGGGCCCACAGGAATGCCGCGAGTGTTTTACCGGAGCCTGTTGGCGCCACGACCAGCGCATGGGAACCCGAGGAGATTGCGTTCCAGGCACCATCCTGGGCGGGTGTGGGCTCGGAAAAAGCGCCGAGGAACCATTCCCTGGTTGCCTGGCTGAAACGGCTGATGGCGCCATTGGGCGCCTGCGGCTCCTGCATTCATCCATCATGCCCCACGGCTCCGACAGAATAAGCCGGAACCGTGGGGGACGGGATCAAACAGCTTGGAAAGCGGTGACGGTCAGCAGCTTGATGCCGGCGTTGCTGCAGGCGTCGTGGGGCTCGGCGACGAACAGTGATGCCGTGTCGTTGGGCGGGTAAATGCGGAAGCCAGCCGCGGGGACCTTGGTGCAATCACCGTAGTTGCCGGCCTGCGTGTAGCGGATTTCAGCCCAGGCGGCCTTGCCCGGAGCCAACTCAATCTTGGTGACAGGGGTTGTGGACTCGCGCGTTGCAGGTTCGCCGATTGGCCCGCCGTTCGCGTCAGCCGTCAGGGAAACTCCCGCGAAACCCTCGATGATGCAGGGTGCCGTTCCGGAGTTTGTCAGGATCAGCTTCTCGTAGACACTTCCGGCAGCGCCGCCGCCGGTGGAATCGGTGGTCGCGGTCAAGGAGTCGGCCTTGCACTGTCCGACTGCTGCCGGAGGGGCAGAGGTGGGTGTCGTGGTGGGTGGCTGCGAAGGTGTGGTCGTGGCCGACGGAGTGGGAGAGGCCGACGTTGAAGATGGCGAAGGAGTGGAAGATGTTGGCGGGGCACTGCTCGAGTCCGCAGGGCTGGGGCTTGGTCCACAAGCCGCCAGGAGCAGCAGCGAGGCGGCCGCCGTCGTCGTCACAAGACCGGTTTTGATGCGCTGAGTCCACATGGGCACCAGCCTTGCCCCGGCGGTGGCCCTAGTCAATTCAGCCACGGGTTACAGCGCGGATTGGCGCCCGGATCGTGATCTTCCGGGCGCCACCTGCGCTGTTACTTCGTCTCTGCCTTCACGGCAGCAGGCTTCGCCGAGCGGCTGCGGAAGAACGCCGCACCACCCAGGCCGAGCCCTGCGATACCGGCGATCAGGCCGGCCCAGCTGCGGGCCTGCGAGCCGTCGTCGGTTACTGCTGCTGCCTGCTCCGTGGACTCGGTGGATGCCGCGTGGTGGTCACCCGACGCTGCCGCCGGAGTGATGGAGATGGCCGGTGCGGGCGACTTCAAATCGTCCTCGCTCTGGCCGTCCTTGGGGATTTCGATCCAGTCCGTCTTGCCCGTTTCGCAGGTCTGGTACGTGGGGAAGTAGATGGTCTTGCCAGCGGCGTCCGGAAGCTTCACCGAAAGGACCAGGGCATCACGCATGTGCGGATCCAGCGGCGCTTTTGCCGTGTACACGATCTGGCTGGTGCGCTTGGTGATGGACGTGCCGTCCTCCAGCTTCTTGGGCTCAGCCAGGTTCTCGGTCACCTTCTCCACGGTCCAGTTGGGGTTCACCGTAGGGGTTGCATCCGTCAGTTCTTCGGGGAGGTTGATGGCCACTTTGGTGGTGCCGGACGTGCCGCAGCCGTGGGGAACGCTGAACGTCAACAGTGCGTAGGAGTTTGCCGCGGTTTTGTTCGGATCCACCGAGACGTGGGCCGAAGCGCCGGCGATTCCTGCCATCATCAGGGCTGCAGTACCACCGGCGACGGCGGTGGCTGAGAGGGTACGGCGGAGCGAGGACTTCTTCATGGGATTGCCTTTCGGGTGCGCCTTCTGAGGCGGCGCGGGGTACGGGTTTAGAGCCCGTCACCAGGCAAAGGCTTGTGCTTGCTTTGCGGCTTTGGTGCCGGGCGGAACTAGGGAAGTACGACGACGGCGGGCGGGCCGCGGCGGCTGTCTTGCCTAAGGTTCCGCCAGGGGCGGGGGATGAAAACGTCAGGTGCGCCAACGGCGACAGGTGAGGCGCCGGCGTCGGGCCTGAAGAGCAATGTGGGCAGGGCGACCAGCGGGCGCAGCCACGCGGCGAGCTGCCACAAAGCGTCCTCGCCCTTGGCCAGGACGATAGACGACCCAACCGTGGCCGCGATGTGGGCGATCAGCATCAGGACGCCCAGTGTGGTGCCAACCTCGTGGGTGTGTTCCGTGACTGTGTGCAGGGCCGGGGTCAGTGGCTCGTTGCCGAGGTGGTGCGCCGCTCCGGGTGTGCCGGCGGCTACCGGCCCGAGCGCGGTGAAGGCCTCGTGGAGTGCGAGCTGCCCTGCGCCCAGGAGTGCTGCCATGGTGACGACGTTCAGCTTGAACCGGGTTGCCAACGTGGTGGCCAATGCCGTGAGGGCGAGAAGCGCCAACAGGACCGGGGCCATGGGCAGCAATCCACCGCCAACAACGTGCGCACCGGCCGCCAAAGCCACGATGACCAACGCGATCGCGCCGGACCGCAACGCATGGAAGGGTGCCCGGAGCTGTGAAGTGCGCACGGGTCCTCCCTTTTCTTATCGCGTTGGCTTGTTGAGGCGTCTTGATTCTATCGGGAGTTCGGTGCCGGTCCGGCCCCGGATGGGTTGCTATGTGGATAATGACGCCGAGAGCTAACTCCTTGACGGCCGGACGAAGGTGGGACCCGGTGGAGCCGGAACGCTGCCCGCCGAACCGGACCTACGACGGCGGAGCTCTAGTTTCAGGCTTTCCTCGCCGCGGGCCATGGCCCAGTGGTGGTTCGCCGAGAACGCAGGTTTGAGGAGCCAACTCAGTCTTCGAAGGAGGGGTTTGGCGGTGCTGACCCGCCAGTCGTAGGTGATGACTGTTTCGGGGCCATCCGTTGCGAAGGACCAGCGCCCCGTGCCGTTGAGGTCGCCAACAGCTGTGAGTGCGAACCCTTCCAAGGTCACCGGTTCCGTCACGGTGAGCCGCCAACGCAAGGTGTAGGGGAGCCAGCCTTTGGTGTGGAGGTCGAAGGAAGCTCCCACTCCGTCGGGGCCGCCCGGGGTTACTCTCGTAACGCTCAGGTAGACCGATGGCCACCACTGCTTCAGTGTCCCGGCATCTCCAAGGATGTCCACTACTTCCTCACGCGTCCCCGCCACGCGCCAGACAGTGACGAATTCGTAGTCGGTACTTTTGCCTGTCTTGCTGGTTGACCGGGCCATTGTTGCCTCCGACGTTCTTGCCGTTCCGAGGGTGTCATTGGGCATCCGGCCTTAATCTACTCCTGGCTGCGCTGAAGGGTTAGCTCTCAAGTCTTTGGCTTAGTGAAAGTGCCGAAACTTCACCCCTCGACGTGCATTTCGGAAATATGTTGCGTATTGATCCCGAATTCGGCAAGGTAGGGCCTGAAAGATGCCAAATCTGCAATATATTTCCGAAACGAGTCCTTTGTGGATGACGTCAAGGCTATCGGTGTGAACATCAGGCACGCCCGGAAGGCCGCCGGGATCACCCAGAGCTCTCTTGCCGACCTCATCGGCACGTCCGCCCGTACGGTCCACGCTATTGAAACGGGAACCGGGAACCCGACGCTCCAGACGGTTGTCGCGGCGGCCAATGCTGTTGGCCTGCGGCTTGGGGCCATTGATGGCTGAGGATCTGGCCCAGCTGAAGTTCGTCCGAAGGGCGGACGTCTACAAATCGGGAGAGGGCACAATTGGAGTGCGCGGAATCAAATCCCTTCCGCCACGAACAAAATATGAGAGAGGCCTGATGATTCCCGAAATGGTCGTAGTCGCTGCTCAAAGCCCGACTCTAACGGACTACACACCAGCTGCCATCGGACTTATAGGGACGCTGATTGGCGCGAGCATAGGTTTGGCCTTCAACTCGTTCGCTCACAAAGAGCAGAAAAGGCGGCACATCAACGAAAAAGTCGTCGAATTATTGCGGCGGACGGATGCAATCCGAACCTCCTACACTGAAGTTTTCAACGACGCGAGGAAATACGGCGATGGCAACGAAACGAATGCCGGAACTGACCGGCGGAAGATGGTTAACACTCCTCACCTCAACATCGCGATGTCTGAGACACGCGAAGCACGAATTGTTCTGGACTACATACGCCTAACAGCTGACCCCACGACGGCATGGCTCGCGCGTGAAGTAACCGATTGCAGCAGAACATTACTAGTGGCGATCAAAAACTATGTGGAGAAGGACCGGCCTGTTCAGAGGGCATATCTGCAGAATTATGGAGAGACCAGAAACGCGCTGATATCGCACCTCGCTCCAAAGTCGCCGGCCCCGAATGGGCCTAGGCTGCTGGCGGCAAGGTTCTCTCGTTGGGCGGCTCGGCATAGGACCTCTGATTCGGACACAGAAGCAGACGACGTGGTGGAGCCGATGGAGTTCGCGGGACATGCATCAAGCAGTCCTACGCCCGATACTTCAGACCCGGCCTGACGGCGAGGGAACTTGTTGCGGATGTGCGCCCAGGGAGGTCCTGCTTGGTAGCGTTCTCCTTATGCCCGAAGACAATGAGCCCGACCCGCGTTTCCTGACGACAGGGCAGGTGGCAAGAGTTGGCGACCAGTGAGGTCAGATCCGCCGATGCTCAAGACGGGCTAGCTCCAATGAATGGCGAGGCAGAAGTGCTGGTCAGCTCAATTTCTGGTAGTGCTCCTGAAACCACGGAAGCATTGTGGCTCGGAGTGTTCCTTGCCGAAGTTAAGAGGCAGGCTGAACTCGGGAGCCGATATATCAAGCGTGCGTGGACCAGAGCGATGTCTGGCGAAGTCAAAAGCAATGACAACATAGTTTGGGGTGACCTACAAGCTGCCTTATTCTCCGCTATTGTGATCCAGCGGATCCTCAAGCCGGGGCCGGTTCGGGCTAGTCCCAAGGAAACGCATGCCGAACGTAAAAGCCAGGCAGAACACCGCGGAAGCAGACTTCGAGAGCTGCTTTCGATTGAGGAAAATTCACCCCTGTTTCTCAGCAAAGACGTGCGAGACGCCTGCGAACACTTCGACGAAAAGATGGATGCAGTGGTTCTCGATGAAACTGCATCGATTATTGACTGGCATATTAGCCTGGATGGGCGGATTCCCCAATCCCTGCCTCATGACACCTCTGGACAACCAAGAGCGACTGACCTGCGGGCGTTCTTTCCTAGGGGAGGTGTCCTGCGGTTCTCGGCCAAGTACCAACTAGACCTTTTTGCGTTGGATATTGCCTTCCTCAGGCTCCTCAAGGAAGATCTTCCCGCAGGCGAGGCCGCTCTCCAGGAACTCAAGAGTGGGCCCATGACATATGGAGCCGCGCAATATGTGCGCGTCATGGCGGAACAGACTGAAGACGCCCGAGTCGAGCATTGGCTCCTTCTGCGGGAAAAAGCAGGAATGCCAGTACCGAGCGACTTAGTTGCTCGACCTAGTGGTTACCCGCCACATCCCGCCTAAGGTTGGGGGATAGGGACCCCCGTGACTAGGTGGATCGTCTCCCACCTTTGGAACGCATCCTGCGGTGGGTAAATGATCCACTTATAGAAGTGAAAGCGCATTCGCCACCAGAGCGCGTCCCTCTCCGTTGCGTCCAGGTCGTCGCGCATAGACTCTTGAAGTCGCTCAACAGCCAGCCCGAGGTTCTGTCGTTCAGTCTCATAGTCGTCGGAGAGGACAGCGTCAAAAGCTTGGCGTTGGCCCGCAGAGACTACGTTGGCAAAGGTCCGCACCTCCCTTGCAGCAATGATCTCAAGTCGCGCGTTAGTGGTATCAGTGATGTCTTTCAGCGGTACCTCCTTAGGAGGCTTATGACCGTGATGTTGCTCGTCCAAGGATCTTACTGAGACGTGCACTTGACGAAGAAGATTGGTGTAAGCATCGACTTTCTGGTTTCTAAGCCACTGCTTGTGTTCCGTTGTCATGCCAAGGCGCGCACCGACCCAAGCACCGGCCAAAGCTGCGGCAACAGGTACGAGAAGCCACCACCCTTAGCCTTGTCGGAGCAATTCATCCATGACACGAAACTACCCTGCAACCAAGGAATCTTCGGTTAGCACCGTGGCATGACTAGTGGCCCGGTGCACGATCGCTTGTTTGCTGCCGAAAAGGACTCCAAGGAGCCTCGATTCTCTTTTGAAAGAGAAGGGGGACAATCTCGGGATTTACTCAACGACTGAGCCCTTACCCGTGGAACGTGAGGACACGGAAATCATCGATACAACCGATGAGCACCACGATGCCCGGCACCTAACTCAGGTGCATGACGCTATCGAATGGGGAGTCAGTCCAACGGAAGACAACGGGTCATAGCGGACGCTGGCGCCGGTATCCGACCCCCGCGGGTCGCTCAAATAAACAGAAATCGTCTTGTCTCGGGTGGACGCATTACATTGGGCAGATGAGCGAAAATCAGGGCTCCGAGCCGAGTAACCTCCTATTCCACTACACGTCAGCCGAGGTTGGAATCTTCAATATCCTGATGGGAGGGACGCTGCGACTCTCGCCTATGAGCACCACCAATGACCCATGGGAAACTGAACCAGTAATGCCCGGCTTCCAGATAGTGCCCCCAGACGATGATGCGTTCGGGCCCGACCACGCCATTAAGGCTTGGGAGGAAATTGACCGAGACATTCGACTGCATTCAAAACTAGTAAGCCTCACCCAGGACTGGGGTCCCGCAGACATCTTCTTCGACACGCCTCGGCGTGGATGGAGTCATCTATCTTCGTGGGCGCACTATGGTGCACGTCAATCCGGCGTGTGCTTGGGCTTCGACCGTGAAATTCTTCTCGAAGAGTTCAGCAAGCTCGGCGACCCAGCAGCCCTGCATGTCCAGGGCCCGGTCACTTACTGGAGGGACGGTTCTCACGCCGTATTCCATCCAATACTCAGCACTCACCTCCGCAAGTACGGTACGGACGCCGTATCTCGACAATATGCAGAAGAGCACCAGCAAGCGTTGTTTCTGTCCAAGCACATCGACTGGGCAAACGAGTACGAGTACCGCCTCGCCCTGATGAACGGCTCAGCATTGCCTGAGTTCATAGACATAAGCCGGGCGATGAAAGCTGTGGTTGTCGGCAGTAAATTTTCGGCTGGTCTTAAGCCGGCGCTGGAAGAGGCCCTGAGTAAATATTCGAACGTAACCGTTGGACAGATTGGGGTGATGGGGCACCAGACATTTGCGACTCCATACCCGCTGAACGAAACGAAAGCGGAGACAAGCATCAAACCGAGTGAAGCGGGAGACCTCGCCACCCGCGTCGAGAACCTCCGCCAGGAGTACGCAGAGTACTCTGCTGAGAGACTTAAAGCCCTGAGCGAAATCCTAAATTAGTCTTGCTGCGAGGAAGTGGCGCCGCTCTAGACGAACAAAATGCCCCCACCTAACGCTCTGAGGTGGCGGCTTACTTGTGTCGCAAATACTAGGTTCACTGAACCGGTCTTATGTCGCCCTGCGAGGGTGCTCTGTTAACTGCAGGGCAGCGTCGATAGAATTGAAGTCATGCCTTCGTCCACAAGGTCAACCAGGTTTAGATAGAGGTCCGGTTCGAGCCCGGCTGAGCGAAAGCTCTGGAGCGCGAGTGGCAGCCCAAGAATGGCCCCGGTTTTCGCCAGGGCCATTCCAATGTCTTCACTCCGGGGCGCCTTCCTTGACCTCATTTACGGACACGTCACCGTCATGCGGCAACCACTGGGAAGTTAGCCGGTTCTTGAAATCGTCAATTACTTCCGCAAAACCGGAGTCACTTCCGGGGTGACAACTACTGTCATTGTGATGGTGATCTTCATCTTTCAGATTCCTTACGCTGGGTAGATGGCCGGGTAGAGCGAGTGCATGCCGTCCACCCACTGCTCAATCTCGGTGAGTGTCAGCACGCGGTTCCACAGAGCAATCTCGGCATAGGAGGCTGCGATGAACGCTCCCGCGCTGAAGTGGCCGGCAACGGCGGGGGCCAGCGGGTGGCAATTCGTCACGGAGGGTGCCAGCGATACGGACCTTGTTGGCGCTGATGGTCGCAGCGCCGCCCGTGGTGAGCGCTGCCGTGATGACGTTCCCAGCCAGGGGACGCCGCGACACTGATCGTGGTTCCGTCACCGTTGCGCATGTAGACCAACCCGGTAGCGGAGTTCCACACAACGTTGCCGTTGGAAGTGGTGGTCATGCCGGGCGGCGTGCTGTGTACCAGCCGGACTTCATACCCTTGGGCTGACCGGCGATGGCAACGATGATGCAGGGAAGCGCTTTGCCGGTCTTGACCTTGTCCAGGGCTGTAGGAGGGTACACCCAGTTGAAGCCATAAACGCCGCACTGTGCCTTTCCCGCGGTTCCTTGCCGAGAAGCTTGCGGTTCAGTGTGAGGGCAAGGGGCGTGACGATCTTGCTTTCCCTGGCGAGAACGGTCATCGCCTACGACTTGCGCGAGTCCACGAGGACAACATGAGTTGGTTTGGCAGCGCCGTGAAGCGTTCTGGGGTCCCGCGCATCACACGTCATGATCTGCGCCACTCTGCTGCGAGCTCTGCCGTTTCTGCCGGCGCAAACGTGAAGGCGGCTCAGAAGATGCTGGGCCACAGCTCCTCGGCGATGACTCTCGACGTGCCCGCGGATCTCTTTGACGGCGACTTGGACTCGGTTTCAGACGCCCAGGTCACGCCGTCTCTCTGGCGAATGTGCCCAAATTTGCCCACCAGCCTGATTCGGGTATGAAGAAAGGCCCCGCCTCCCTCATAAACAAAGGGAAGCAGGGCCTTTCTCATCGGCGGTGACGGTGGGATTTGAACCCACGTTGGCTTTTACACCAAACAACATTTCGAGTGTTGCACCTTCGGCCGCTCGGACACGTCACCAACTGAAATAGGGTACCGGAGTTGGACCCGGTTCCCCAAAACGAGACCCCAACACGCCAGCGCGGACACCCCGAAATCACCCACGAAACAGCGCCAACTTCCATCCGAAGCGCCCCGCCACTAGATTCGTAAGTACCATGACTATTCCTCGCGAGCACGTACACCAAGCCACCGCCTACTGGGTCACCAAGTCCGGCGATGGTGAACTGCGTCCCGAAGCCATTGAGAGCCCCACAGAAGAAGAGGCCCTGGTCAGGACCCTGTACTCCGGGGTCAGCCGGGGCACTGAGCGGGTGGTTCACGAGGGCCGTGTTCCCGAGCGAGTAGCAGATCTGATGCAGGCCCCGCACCAGGAAGGTGAGTTCCCTGGCCCGGTCAAGTACGGCTACCTGAGCGTCGGCGTCGTCGAACAGGGACCGGAAGAATGGCTCGGCAAGACCATCTTCAGCCTCCACCCGCACCAGGACTTCTACGTCGTCCCCACCAGCCAGCTGACTCCCATTCCCGCGGATGTCCCCGCGCGCCGCGCGGTGCTGACCGGCATTGTCGAAGTCGCCATCAATGCCATCTGGGAAGCCGGACCGAGGCTGGGAGACCGGGTCGCCGTCGTCGGTGGTGGCCTGGTGGGCGGCGTCCTGGCGACGCTGCTGCGCAAGTATCCGCTGGGTCGCCTGCAACTGGTGGACGCGGACCCGGAGAAACGAAGCCTCGCCGACAAGCTGGGCATCGAATTCGCCGAGCCTGACAACGCGGACAACGACAACGACATCGTCTTCCACTGCTCCGCCTCCAACGACGGCCTCAAACTGAGCCTGCAACTGGCCGGCGATGACTCTGACGTGATTGAGCTTTCCTGGTTCGCTGACAAGGAAGTCACCCTGCCGCTCGGTGAGGATTTCCATGCCCGCAGGTTGAACATCCGCTCCAGCCAGGTGGGCGCGGTGGCCCTGCCCCGCAGGCATCGGCGGACCAATGCGCAGCGCTTGCAGGAAGCGGCCGCCCAGCTCAAGGACCCACTGTTCGACACGTTCCTGACCAGTGAATGCCAGTTCCAAAACCTGCCCGCAACACTCGCTAGATTGCTTGAACGGCCCGGCGGTTTCTGCCACGTGGTCGCGTATCCAAACCCGGAGGATTAATACATGTTCAGCCTGACCGTCCGACGCCACTTCATGATCGCCCACAGCCTTCCCCGCGAAGCGTTCGGCCCGGCCCAAGGCCTCCACGGGGCCACGTTCGTTGCCGAAGTCAGCTTCCGGCGTCGTGAACTCAACAACGACGCAATCGTCCTGGACATCGGCGCCGCGGGCGGCATCCTGGAGGAAATACTCGAAGACCTGAACTACAAGAACCTGGACGAGCACCCCGCTTTCAAGGGCAAGCTCTCCACCACCGAGGCCCTCGCCAAGCACATCGCGGACGCCATGGCCACCCGGATCCAGGACACCGAGGACGGACCGGCGCTGGCTGGTATCGACGTCGTCCTCCGCGAGAACCCCGACGCCTGGGCGGGCTACTCGCTGGAGCTCGCGGCCAAGTAGGTGCGCATCCGCTTCCTCGTCCCCGGCAACGTCCGGCACGGCTCCGGCGGCAACAAATACAACGCCAAACTTGCCGAACACCTGACTGTCCTCGGCGCGACGGTCGAGACAGTAACGGTCGACGGCGATTGGCCGGTGGGCAGCGCAGCGGATCGGCAGCGTTTCGCTGACATGCTCGACGGCGGCAGCACCGTGATTGCCGACGGCTTGGTTGCCAGTGGGGCTCCGGAAGAGATCGCCGGCGCGGTGCAGGCCGGGACCAAGGTGTGGATCCTTTCGCACATGGCGTTGGCGGACCATCCCGGGCTTGAAGCGAGGGCGTTGGCAGCGGCGACGGGGATCATCTGCCCGAGTGCCCACTCAGCATCGGGATTGCAGGCAAGGCATGGCTCGCTGGACATAGTGGTGGCCACGCCGGGGGCAGAACCGGCCGACATCGGCGAGGGGTCCCAGCCCAAGCATATCGTGTCCGTCGCGGCCCTCCTGCCGAACAAGAGTCAAACACTCTTGATCGAAGCCCTAAGCGGGATCAAGGAACTCCCCTGGACGGCAGCCCTCATCGGCTCGGAAGAAGCCGACCCGGCGTACGCGGCCGAGGTGAGGGCCGCCGTCGAACGTCACGGTCTGCAGGACCGCATCCGTGTCACCGGCGAACTCACTGGGCAGGCGTTGCAGGACCAGTGGCGTCGGGCGGACCTGAGTGTGCTGATCTCGCAGTCGGAGTCGTTTGGGATGGTGGTGACGGAGTCACTGGCTCACGGGATTCCGGTGATTGTGCGGCAGGGGACCGGTGCCGTGGAGGCGCTGGGCGACAGCGGCGCTGGAAAGGCGTGGGATCCGGGAAGGTCGTTGGCGGGAACACTCCGGGCCTGGCTCACGGACGAGTTGCTCCAAGAGTCCTGGCGCAGCAACGCCCTTCAAGCCCGGCGCGGTTTGCAGCGCTGGGAATCGACCGCCCGGACCGTCCTGGACGCCTTGGAAGCTCCACCGAGATGACACTTAATGACAATTCCGGGCCGCCGGACTGTCATTAACTGCCAACTCGCGGGGCGGCTGCGGAGCCGGGCACGCGGTGCGCGGCGAAGAAGTCCCTAAGGAGCGCTGAACACTCGTCCTCGCGAACCCCTGGGTAGACCTCCACCCAGTGGTTGAGGCGGCGCTCGCGCAGGATGTCGAAGACAGAGCCCGCCGCGCCGGCTTTCTCATCCCACGCGCCAAAAACCACGCGGGGAATACGGGCCAACACAATCGCACCGGCACACATGGCGCACGGCTCGAGGGTCACCACCAAGGTGCAGTCCTCCAGCCGCCACCCATCACCGGAGGCACCGGAATCCACGGCGCGTTGCCGCAGCGCAGCGGCCGCCTGCCGGATCGCGACGACTTCGGCATGGGCGGTCGGGTCCCCGTGCGCCTCACGTTCGTTGCGGCCGGAACCCAGCACCCCGCCGTCGGGCCCTAACACGACGGCGCCGATCGGCACGTCGTCCGTCTCCAACGCCAACCGGGCTTCGTCCAGGGCAAGGCCCATCCAGGCCAAGTGATCTGCGTGATACGGCTCGGTGGCGCTCATGTCTCAATGATAGTTTTGGGGGATGCGCACATTCGTCGTGGACCACCCGCTGGTCGCTCACAAGCTCACCGTATTGCGGGACAAGAACACTCCTTCACCGGTCTTCCGGCAACTCACCGAAGAACTCGTCACCCTCCTGGCGTATGAAGCCACCCGCGAGGTCAAGACGCAGCCGGTCGAGATCGAGACCCCGGTCACCAAGACCATCGGCACCGCCTTCACCAAGCCCACGCCGCTGGTGGTACCCATCCTGCGCGCAGGGCTGGGCATGCTGGAGGGGATGACCAAGCTCGTCCCCACCGCGGAGGTCGGCTTCCTGGGAATGGCCCGCGACGAAGAAACCCTGGACATCATTACCTACGCCGAGCGCCTCCCCGAGGACCTCACCGGCCGGCAGATCTTCGTCCTGGATCCCATGCTCGCAACCGGCGGCACCCTGCGCGAGGCCATCAAGTTCCTTTTCAAGCGCGGCGCCTCGGACGTTACGTGCATCTGCCTGCTGGCAGCACCCGAAGGCCTGGCCAAGCTGGAAGAAGAGCTCTCCGACGCCAACGTCAACATCGTGCTGGCCTCGATTGATGAGAAGCTCAACGAAAAGTCGTACATCGTGCCGGGCCTGGGCGACGCCGGCGACCGCCTCTACGGCGTGGCCGGCTAGAGGGAGACCCCTACCGGTTTCCTGCCTGCCCCGTTAGCCTGTGGCGCATGGACTGGAAACTTGAACTGGTATTTGTCCCCGTGTCCGATGTCGACCGGGCGAAGGATTTCTACGTCAACAAGGTTGGTTTCAACGCCGATTACGATGAGCGTCCTACGGACGGCATCCGCTTCGTGCAGCTGACTCCGCCGGGTTCCGCCTGCTCCATCGCCATCGGGGAAGGCCTGAACGACGCGCCTCCAGGTTCGGCACCGTCGCTTCAGATCGTGGTGGCGGACATCAACAAAGCGCACGAACAACTCAAAGCCAACGGCGTGGACGTCAGCGACATCGACATCCAGGACTGGGGCCACTTCGTGTACTTCGCGGATCCGGATGGCAACAAGTGGGCGGTCCAGTACCTCCCTCAGCGGCCCAATGGGTGAGTAACTCCCGCCAGGTACGGCAGGATGGAACCATGAGCCATCCTGCCGCGAATGCTGCCACAGAACCGCCCGTGTTGACCGTCCGCGCCATCCTCTTCGACATGGACGGAACACTGGTTGATTCCACGGCCATCGTGGAGCAGGTCTGGCTGGAGTTCGCCGAACGCTACGGCCTGGACTACAACGAGATTCTTCGCACCTCCCACGGCGTCCAAGCAGGGGACACTATCCGCCGTTACGCGCCCGCAGACGCTGATCTTGAGGCGCTGACCGCAGAACTTGGCGAGATGGAGCGTTCCAGGACCGACGGCGTCATCGCGCTTCCCGGTGCCGAGGCCCTGCTTGCGGGACTGCCGGATGAGGCGATCGCTTTGGTCACCTCGGCGGATCGCATCCTGGCGGAAATCCGGATGAAGGCTGCCGGGCTCAGCATGCCGTCCACCACCGTCACTGCCGAATCCGTCACCCAGGGCAAGCCGCATCCGGAGGGATACCTCAAAGCCGCCGCGCTGCTGGGAGCCGAACCGGCCGACGTCGTGGTTTTTGAAGACGCGCCCGCAGGTATTGCCGCTGCGCGCGCGGCAGGCATGCGCACCGTTGTCGTCGGTGACTCCGGCGGCGAACTGGAAGAGGGCATGTGGCGGATCCCGGACTATACGGCGGTGACGGTCACCGCGGTGAAGGATGACGACGGCGGCCACCTCCTGACGCTGACCCTCTAATAAGGTTCAGTCCGGTCTGTTCCCGCCGGAAAACCGGGAGTACGCTGTGCGCATGTCTGCGATGCCGGAGGCTTACGGGGCTGCATTGGAACGGGCAATGGTCCACGCCGGTGCTTGGCTCACGTCGGTGCCTACTCGTCCTGTCCGCCCTTCCTCCGACGCCGATCAGGTAGCCGGCAGCATCCTGCAGCGCCTCCCTGATGAGGCCACCGATGCCGCCGAGGTGGTCGATGAGCTCGCAGCTTTGGCTGAGCCGGGCCTCATGGCGATCCAGTCCGGCCGTTTCTTCGGGTGGGTCATGGGCGGCACCTTGCCCGCGGCCATGGCCGCCGACTGGTTGGTCTCGGCGTGGGACCAGAACACTGGACTTCGTTTCGCTACGCCCGCGGCAGCTGCCATCGAGGAATCAGCGGCTGCCTGGCTCCTGGACCTTCTTCACCTTCCCACAACAGCCGACGTCGGATTCACTACAGGCGCTACCACCGCCAACTTCGTGGGGTTGGCAGCGGGACGGCAGTACCTGATGGACGAAGCCGGCTGGGACCTTGAGTCGTTGGGCTTGAACGGCGGGCCGAGGATCACCACCTTCGCTGGCAGGGAACGCCACGCCGCAGTGGACCTTGCGCTGCGGTACCTGGGCTTGGGGGCCTGCGTTCCTGTTGATGCTGACCACGAGGGCCGTATCCTCCCCGACGCCCTGGCAGCAGCCATGGATGAGCAGCCGGGCCCGTCCTTGGTGTGTTTGCAGGCAGGGAACCTGCACTCCGGCGCTTTCGATCCCATGGAAGAAGCAATCGCGGTTGCCCACGACCGTGGAGCGTGGGTCCATGTCGATGGTGCTTTCGGTCTGTGGGCTGCTGTGAGCCCGACTTTGAGACAGCGGCTGGCCGGTGTAGAGGAGGCCGACTCCTGGGCGACGGATGCCCATAAGACCCTCAACGTCCCCTATGACTGCGGACTGGCGATCGTCTCCCGCCCCGAATCCCTACGCCGCGCTTTCAGCGTCCACACCAGCTATCTAATTGCCAGCGAAACGGGGATGGGTGACCCTTTGGAGAAGGTTCCCGAGATGTCCCGCCGGGCACGCGGCATCCCGGTGTGGGCTGCCTTGCGGCAACTGGGCCGGTCCGGGGTGATCGCCATGGTGGAGCGGTTGGCGGCAAATGCGCGGGCATTGGCGGAAGGCCTGGCTGCGATTCCCGGCGTCGAAGTCCTCAATGACGTGGTTTTCACCCAAGTCTCCGTGAGCTTCGGCAGCGACGACCGCACCCACAGGATCACGCAACGTCTCATGGCCGAAGGCGCGGTGTGGATGTCGGGTTCGTCCTGGCGGGGCCGGGAGATCCTCAGGATTTCCGTGAGCAACTGGACCACGGATGCCGGAGACGTGGCGGCGTCCATCGCGGCGGTCCGTGGTGCAGTGGAGGCAGAGCCGGAGGAGTAGCGGCACGGATCCCTACTATGCCCGGGCCTTTTCCAGGTAGCCCATCAGACCTGCCAGATCCTCGGGGCTCCATGGCAGATTCGCGCTGATCGACTGGCTGTTCTCCTGCCACGCGGCCCGGGCTGCGGCTTTGGTGTCGTCGCTCGAATGGAACATGGCGCCGATTCCATCCCATGAGCGGACCCACTCCTGCACTGCAGGATCGGTGACTGGCGTGCCGGTGCGGGCGAAGGCCAGGCCCTCTTCGACCAATGCCGCCCACTTCTGCTTGGCATCCTCAATTTGTTCGGCTCCGAGCTCTTGGCGCCTGTCAGCAAGCTGTTGCCGCTGCTCCGCGGTGAAATGCTGTTCGTACACGGTGATCATCTCCAATGTCGTCATGAACTGTTCCGGGGTGGGCATGGCGGGTCCGTCCATCCGGGCCAATAAGTCGCCCAACCGGTCCTCAAGCAGGCGAACCTGTTCGGGCATGTTCGCGGACCTGGGCCAACTGCTGCTCCAAGAGGCCATGAAGCGAAGCTTCGGGGCTGTCCAGCACGTCAGCAATGGAGGCCAGAGGAAGGCCCAGCATCTGTAACGCCTTGATTCGGTAGAGCCGCCGAACATCGTCCTCGCCATAACGCCGATGTCCGGCTGCTGTCCGTTCACTCGCGGACAGCAGCCCGACCTGGTCGTAATGGTGCAGGGTTCGAACACTGACACCACACGCTGCTGCCAGTTCCCCGATGCTCCACGGACCGTTCCCTGGTGTTCCCGTCATGGGAACCACGCTAATTCCTGACGTTGCGTCAGGTGCAAGCCCCTAGCCCCGAAGCTCGTACACCGTGGTTCCACCAATGGTCTGCGCCTGATAGTTCGCGGCCACCCAAGCCGCGATCTCACTGGAAGCGTCCGAACCGCCGTTGCCCTGCATGAGGCGGCCTCCGATGAAGTAGTGGATCTTCCCGTCGGCCACGAGTTGCTGGAACTGCGCCAACGTCGGTGAAGGGTCCGTTCCGTTGAACCCGCCGACAGCCATGACCGGAAGCCCGGTGGCCAGTTGGTAGCCCGCCGCGTTGTTGGAACCCACGACGGCGGCCGCCAAGGTGTAGTTTCCGGCGTCGGCTTTGAGAGCGGTCACCAGTTCGGACGACGGCGTGGTGGCACCAAGCAGGCCGCCCATGGCGCCGCCCTGTCCGCCACCGCCGGCAAAGCCGCCGCCACCAAAACCTTGCCCGCCCAGCGCCTGACCCGTGCCCTGCCGTGTGGCCGGCCCCCGAACACCTTGCGCTGAAGCGTTGCGGCCGAAACCGGGACCGATTCCAGCCGTGGCCGGACCTGCGCTCACGATCGCACCTGTATGCGGCACGGCGGCGGTCGCCACTGAGTAGGCCAGCGGCGCGGCGAGGCCAACGGCGACGGCGAGTCCCGCCGTCGTACGCGTCAACCAGACCCAGCGCCAGCGGCCGGTCAGGACAACGACGGCGGCCAGCAGCACGGTGCCAAGAATCACCACCCACCGCAGCCACGGAAGGAACGTCGGGGCTAGGCCCAGGAGGGCGAAGGCCGTGAACCCCGCAGCCAGCAGTGACGCCCCAAGGAGCAAGGCGACAGGGAGTTGCGGGCGCCGCTGCCACAACAGCACACCGCCCAGGCCCACCAGCCCGGCAATTCCCGGAGCCAGCGCCACTGCGTAGTAGGGGTGGATGATGCCCTGCATGTAGCTGAACACCAGGCCGGTCACCAGCAGCCACGAACCCCACACAATGACCGACGCCCTGACCACGTCGGTTCGCGGCGCGCGGCGGCCCAGCCACAAGAGGGCGCCGCTAAGAATGAGCGCGGTCGGAATGAGCCACGCGATCTGGCCACCAAACTCCGTGCCGAACATGCGCAGCAAGCCCGGGGTGCCCCACCCGTTGCCGCCACCGCCCACACTGCCGGTCTCGTCGCCGTTGAGTCGGCCCAAGCCGTTGTAGCCAAACGTCAGTTCGAGGATGGAGTTGTTCTGCGACCCGCCGATATAGGGTCGCAGGTTCGCGGGGACGAGTTCGACGGCGGCAATCCACCAACCAGCCGAAGCCACCATCGCGCCTCCTGCGGCCAGGAGGTGGAGTACCCGCTTGCCCGGCTTGGGGTGGGCCGCAACAAGGTAGGCGAGCGCGAAGCCCGGAACCACCAGGAGGACCTGCAGCTGCTTGGCCAGGAAGCCGAAACCAAGGAATACCCCGGCAAGGATGAGCCATCGCAGTTTCCGGTCCTGGATGGAGCGGACCACCGCGTAGCCCGCTGCGGTCATCAGCAGGACAAGCAAAGCGTCCGGGTTGTTGAAGCGGAACATGAGCGTGGCAACGGGGGTGAGGGCCAGGACCGCGGCGGCCAGGAGGCCGGCGCGGTGTGCCAAGCGAAGGTTGTCCGTGGCGGGGAGCGCTGCCCGGCGGATGGCCAGGTACATGACCCAGGCGGTGGCCACCCCCATCAACGCCTGCGGAACCAGGATGCTCCAGGAGTTCAAGCCGAACAATCGGACGGACAGCCCAGTGATCCAGAGTGCCGCCGGAGGCTTGTCCACGGTGATGGAGTTGGCGGCGTCGGAGGAACCGAAGAACCACGCTGTCCAGTCCTGTGAGCCGGCCTGGGCTGCAGCGGAGTAGAACGCGTTGGCCCAGCCGGAGGCTCCGAGGCCCCAGATGTACAGGACCGCAGTTCCCACAAGGACTGCCGTGAGTTCCAAGCGGTGCCGGACGGGGCCGGGGTTGCTGCGTCGTACGGCCCCGCTTCGTGATGCCAGGCGGCTTGGTGCCGCGCTCGCCTGGCCTGCTGGTTCGGTCAGCGGTTTGAAGTACGTGGTCATGTCAGCCCACCAGCTTGTAGACGGTGGTGCCGCCGACGGTTTGGGCCTGGTAGTTGGCCGCTACCCAGGCTGCGACTTCGGAGTTGCCGCCCCGGCCGCCCATACCGCCACCCATGCCGCCACCGGAGATGAAGTAGCTGATCTGGCCTTTGTCCACCATGTCCTGGAATTGGGCCAGCGTGGGGTAGGGGTCGCCGCCGTTCCAGCCTCCCAACGCGATGACGCTGGTGTTCGTGGCGAGTTCCAGGTCGGCTGCCTGGGTGGCGCCGGAGACAATGGCGGACCATGTGGTGGTGGTGGACTTCAGCAGGGCGGTCAGCTCGGCGTTCGCGGTGCTCCCGCCTCCGGGCCCACCGATTCCTCCGGCGCCACCGATTCCTCCGGCGCCCGGGAAGTCGTTGGCTGCTGGGTCGGGCGTCCCGCCGAGGCCGTTCTCCGCATCGCCAAAGTCGCGGTTCCTGCCGTCCAGTCCTGCCCGGGCGCCAAAGCCGCCGCTGGCCGCGCCGGAAGGTCCCGACGTCGGGATGGAGCCTGAGTGCGGCGTCGCCGCAGTGGCCACTGTCCACGCCCCGGTTCCCAGCCCTCCGGCGAGCAACGACACCACGACGACGGCGGCAGCAGGCAGCCGCCTCAGGGCACCTTTAAGCCTGGACACACCCAGCTGATCCACACGAAGCAGGAGAGCCGCTGCTGCGAGGACACCAAGGACCACCACGACGATCCGCAGCCACGGCAGCCATGAGGCGTCCCGGCCCAGGAGCACTGCGGACCACAGCGCACTGCCCAGCACCACCACTGCCAGCACGATCCGCGCCATCCACGAGGCCCTGCCGCGCCAGAGTTCGACGCACCCGATTCCGATCAGGGCGGCAATCGCCGGGGCCAGTGCTGCCGCGTAGTAAGGGTGGACGATGCCGCTCATGAAGCTGAAGATGCCTGCGGTGACGATCAGCCAGCCACCCCACATCAACAGGGCAGCGCGGCTTCGCGAAGTGCGGGCTTCGCGACGGGTGAACCACAGCCCGGCCACCAGCAGGATCAACGCTGCGGGCAGGAGCCAGGAGACTTCACCGCCGAAACTGGTTCCGAACATCCGGCCCAGGCCGGCAGCCCCACCGAAGCCGCCGCCGCCGAAACCGCCACCCGGCCCACCAGCAAGGCCGCCAGTGGAACCGCCGGGCATGCCACCACCGGCACCGCCTTCACCCGAGCCGGTGATCCGCCCCAGCCCGTTGTAGCCGAAGGTGAGTTCCAGGAAGCTGTTGCCCGTCGAGCCGGCCATGTAAGGCCTGGCCGAGGCCGGAGTGAGCTGGAAGATCACAATGTAGCTACCCGCCACGGCCACGATGCCCGCGCCCGCTGCAAGAAGGTGCACGAGCCGGCTGCGAAGTGTGGTGGGAGCGGCCCAAAGGTAAGCAAGTGCCAGGCCCGGAACAATCAGGAAACCCTGGAGCATCTTGGTAAGGAACGCCAGGCCAACCACTGCCCCTGCCGCGGCCAACCATTTCCAGCCGGCCTTCTCAATGGCGCGGGTCGTCAGGTACGCGGCCAGGACCAGGCACAGCGTGAGCATGGCGTCGGGGTTGTTGAAACGGAACATCAAGGCAGCAACGGGTGTCAGCGCCAACGCGCCGCCGGCGAGGAGCCCTGCCGCAGGACCGGATACGCGCTTGACCGTCAGGTACAGAAGCCCGACGGCGGCGACCCCCATGAGTGCCTCAGGAACCAGCATGCTGGTAGGAGAGAAGCCGAAGATCCTGCCCACCAAGGCCGGAATCCAGAGGGACGCCGGCGGCTTATCCACCGTGATGGCGTTGCCGGCATCGAGCGAGCCGAAGAAGAGCGCGGTCCAGTCCTTGGTGCCGGCCTGGATAGCTGCTGCGTAGAAGGAGTTGCCGTATCCCGTTGCGGCAAGATTCCAGAGATAGAGGAAGGCGGTCCCCACAAGCAGCCCGGCGGCGGACGGACGCACCCACCGGGGTTGCTGCCCGAAAGCGAGGCGCTGCAAGCGGGTCGGTGTTTCCGGGGACTTCACAGGTTCGTCAACGGCATGGCTTGGCTGGAGGGCTGTAATCATTTCGCTGCCACCTCTGTGGTCTTGTCGGAACTCTCGGGGCGAGGGGCTGGTGTCGCGGGGCGGCGGAACACCCACAGGCGGAACAGCAGGAACCGTGCAACGGTTGCGGCGAGGTTCGCGCCAACTACGGTTGCCACCTCAAGCCAGCGGTCCGGCGTCGTGGTTCCATGCACCAGGGCCAGCGCGCCCGAGGTGAGGGCCAGGCCGATGCTGAAGACGATCAGGCCTTCAAAGTGGTGGCGGGCATGGTTGCCGCCTTGGATGCCGAACGTGAAGCGGCGGTTGGCGGCCGTGTTGGCGACGGCCGTCACGATGAGAGCCAGGAAGTTGGCCAGCTGCGGGTCCATGAATCCACGGCACAGCAGGAAGATCAGCAGGTAAGCCACCGTGGACGCAGCGCCAATGAATCCAAACCGCACCAATTGCCCGAACAAGCTGGCGCGCGGGGTCGATTCGGAGGTCCGCGACGACGCCGGCAACGGACCGCGGGCCAGTGCCGCGCGCAGCTCCGGGATGGGGATCCGGCCGGTGACGAGGTCGCGCGTCAGGCGCGCCATTCCGCGGAGGTCGGCCACGGCGGTTCGTACGACGTCGACACTTGAGTTGGGATCGTCCGTCCAGTCGACGGGGACTTCATGGACACGGAGGCCGCAGCGCTCGGCAAGGACCAGGAGTTCGGTGTCGAAGAACCAGGCGTTGTCCAGGGTGTGGGGGAGGATCCTGTGGGCGACGTCTGCCCGGATGGCCTTGAAGCCGCACTGGGCATCGGAGAACCGGGCCCCCATGAGCGTATGCAGGAGGACGTTGTAGCTGCGGGAGACGAACTCGCGTTTTGGCCCGCGGACCACGCGGGAGTTGCGGGACAGACGTGTACCGATGGCAAGGTCTGAGTGGCCGGAGATCAGTGGAGCCAGCAGGGGCGCCGGGGCGGCAAGATCAGTGGAAAGGTCCACATCCATGTAGGCGAGCACCGGGGACGGCGAGGCGAGCCAGACTTGGCGGAGGGCGTTGCCCCGGCCTTTTTCCTCGAAGCGCATGACGACGATTTCAGGGAGCTCGCGGGCCAGACGCTCGGCGATCTTCAGGGTGTTGTCCGTGCTCGCATTGTCCGCCACCGTGATACGGAACGTATGCGGGAACGTCTCCACCAGGTGGCCGTGCAGGCGGCGCAGGCATTCCTCGAGGTCGGTCTCTTCGTTGTGGACGGGAATGGTGACGTCCAGGACAGGGGCCGTGGTCCGCGTGTCCACGGGAGAGCGCCGCGGCTGCCGGTGGGGCAAGGCAGGAGCGGCGAAGCGCCCCGCATGGGCGGGGTTCGGCAGCGCACTGGTGGCGGGATCTATGAGCGTCATGCATTCACAGTGGGGCCGCCGATTGTGAGGGCTTTAGGCGGAAGCTGTGATGCGACTGTGTAAGTGTTCAGGGCCCTTTACACGCGAAAAGCCGCCCCCGGAACGGGAGCGGCTTTTCAGGAAACTTTTGGCTTAGTACCAGTTGTTGGCCAGGTGGAAGGCCAGGGCAGCTGACGGGGAGCCGTAGCGTTCCTTGATGTAGTTCAGGCCCCACTTGATCTGGGTCTGGTAGTTGGTCTGCCAGTCGGCACCGGCAGAAGCCATCTTGCCGGCCGGAAGCGACTGGACAATACCGTAGGCACCGCTGGAAGCGTTGGTGGCAGTGGTCCGCCAACCTGATTCCTTCTCCCACAGCGTGTTCAGTGCCGTCATCTCAGAGGCGCTCCAGCCGTAGCTGCCCAGAATGCTGGCAGCGTAGGCCTTGGCAGCAGCGGGGTCGTCAACAGCCTTGGGGGCTGCAGCGGCGGCTGCGGCTTCTGCGGCGGCGGCAGCAGCGGCGTCGGCTGCCTGCTTGGCGGCTGCGTCGGCGGCAGCCTTTTCTGCTGCGGCCTGGTCGGCAGCGGCCTTCTCGGCTGCTGCCTGTGCAGCGGCGGCCTGGTCGGCAGCGGCCTTGTCAGCGGCGGCCTTGTCGGCTGCAGCCTTGTCAGCTGCTGCTTTGTCAGCGGCGGCCTTGGCGGCAGCAGCCTTTTCGTCAGCGGCCTTCTTGGCGGCGGCGGCTTCTTCAGCGGCCTTGGCGTTGCTGGCCTCGGCGGCGGTCCGGGTCTCGGCAACGCGGCTTGCCTCGGGAAGGTTAAGCGCGGCATTGGCAGCTGTTCCCAGGGAGGCAACGCCCAGCGCGGCGGCAATAACGCCGGCCACTACGGGCATGCGGTTGCCGGACTTGCCCTCACGGGCGGCCTTTTTGAGGACGGTCTGCGACTTCTTCAACGGGGAGTCGTTCTGGTCGCGGTGACGCGCGGAAGGGCGCGTCTGATCGTTAAGTTCAGACATGTGTGATTACCTCTCAGCGCCTGCGGAGTTAGCTGTCGGGTTCGGATGAGGTCATCCGGCCGCGCGTCACGCTGCGGCTTCACCCCAAGGGCCGGCAAATGCCTGGGCCCGGAGACTCTGGGTCCCCCGTCTCTGCCTCGGAGTAAGAACGGACTCCGGGAAGTGGCAGAGCTCGGCGCATCCCGGATGCGGGCCCTTTTGAGCGACCCACCCTTTCGACGGTACAGGAGGATTCCGCAGAAGTCACATTTAGGTAACAGAGATCACGACGCCGGTGAGTCGCCTTGCCGGTTTCGTTATGCGCGGTTGCTGATGGCGGCCGGTAGCCGGACAGCGAACTCCGTCCGCCCGGGTTTGGACGTCACCTCCACGCTTCCGCCGTGGGCTTCGACGATGGACTCGACGATGGACAGGCCCAGGCCGGAGGTCCCTTCCGACCCCGATCTTGCGGCATCGGCGCGGGCGAACCGGGAGAAAATCCTGCCCTGGAAATCTCCGGGAATGCCGGGCCCGTTGTCCGTTACGGTAACCACTGCGCTGCCGTCTGCCGAGAGCATCACGCCGGTGACCACCGTGGTTCCGGGATCCGTGTGTTTGCGGGCGTTGGAGAGCAGATTGGCCAATACCTGATGCAGCTGCGTGGCATCTCCACGCACCGTGATCGGTTCGTCCGGCAAGGTCAGCTGCCAGATGTGGTCCGGGGCCATGACTTTCTCGTCGCTTACGGTCTCGATCACCAACTGTGTCAGGTCCACGTCCGTGACCTTCACCGGTTGGCCTTCGTCCAACCTTGCCAGCAACAGCAGGTCCTCCACCAGCGTCGTCATGCGTTCGGACTGGCTCTGGACCCGGGCAAGGGACTTCCTGCCGTCGTCGGTGAAGTTCTCGGTCATCCGCAGCAGCTCGGTGTAGCCACGGATGGCCGTCAGCGGCGTCCGCAGTTCGTGCGAGGCATCGGCCACGAACTGCCGCACTTTTGTCTCGCTTTCCTGGCGGGCCTCCAGCGCCCTCGCGACGTTGTTCAGCATCTGGTTCAGGGCGTGGCCTACCCTGCCAACTTCAGTCCCGGGATGGGAGGCCGACGGCGGTACACGCACCGCAAGTGCCACCTCGCCGGCGTCGAGAGGCAGTCGCGAAACCTTGGTGGCGACCTCGGAGAGCTGCTCCAGGGGCCGCATGGTGCGACGGATGATCACAGTTCCCACCAGGCCGATCACCACCAGGCCGCCAAGTGACACCAGCACCATGGTCCAGACCAGCGAAGCCTCCGCAGTCTGCTTGTCCGCCAGTGGCAGGCCCGTGACGATCACGTCGCCGTAATTGGTTTTGACGGCCATAAGCCGGTAGTCGCCGTTGGACAGTGAGCGGTCCACGGGGCGGTCGCCCGTCGGCAGCGCCAGGAGGACCTGCTCGTCGGCGGAAGACAAGGAAACGCGGTTGCCCCCGGCGTCGATCAGCCCGGAGCTGCGCACCGTTGACCCATCGATACGGGCGCTCAACGTACCGGCCGCCTGCCCGCGGGCCTCCAGCGGGTCCGGGCGTCCTGTCGGCGAGTTCGGAAAGCTCGACGGCGGCCTGCCGAAGTCGTCAGCGCGGCGCGACGCCTGCTCCAGCTGCCTGTCGAGCTGCTTGTTGAAAACCATGTCCATCGAGGCGTAGCTGACCAGCCCGACTGCGCCGCAAATGGCCACCAGCAAAGCCATGGCCACCAGGACCAAACGCGTGCGTAGATGCCATGTGGAGGGATTGAGCCAACTGTGCTGCGGGCTCCTGGCAATCCCCGAGAGTGTGCTCAAGGCCTAGTCCGCAGGTTTGATGACGTAGCCGGCTCCGCGAACAGTGTGGATCATCGGCGGGTGGTTCGCTTCGATCTTCTTGCGGAGATAGGAAATGTAGAGTTCGACGATGTTGGCCTGGCCGCCGAAGTCGTAGTCCCACACCCGGTCCAGGATTTGGGCCTTGCTGACAACCCGTTTCGGGTTCTCCATGAGATAGCGCAGGAGCTCGAACTGGGTTGCCGTCAGCGCGATGTCCTCCCCGGCGCGGGTCACTTCCCGGGTGTCCACGTTCAGGGTCAGATCACCCACGACGAGCTCGGCGGTGTCCATCGCGGCGACACCCGAGCGCTGGACCAGCCTGTGCAGGCGGAGCAGCACTTCCTCCATGCTGAAGGGCTTGGTGACGTAGTCGTCGCCTCCGGCCGCCAGACCCACAATGCGGTCCTGCACTGCGTCCTTGGCTGTCAGGAACAGGGCAGGCACTTCCGGGGCGAAGGCCCGTATCCGGTTGAGGACTTCCACGCCGTCAAAACCGGGGAGCATCACATCAAGCACCAGGACGTCAGGGCGGAATTCCTTGGCGACCTTTACGGCTTCGGGCCCGTCGGCGGCCACGCTTACTGACCAGCCGGCCATGCGGAGGCCCATGCTCATGAGTTCGGCAAGGCTCGGCTCGTCATCAACCACCAAGGCGCGGATAGGCGAGCCGTCGGGGTGCGTGAGCTGGGGAAGGTTGTTTGTCATGGAGTGCGGGGATGCCATGTGACAACTCTCCATTCTGCTGGTTTGCCGGCGCTGAGCCGCTCCTGTGAGGACCCTGTGAAGTCAACACTAGCGAGGTGGGAGTCCGCACACACAGGAATTCGCAGGTCACAGGAGCAACTGCTCCCCAACACAGCTTCCGCACAGCCACGGCACCGACGCTGGGCGTATTCGGACATCCACAGACAAGAGAGACCACCATGAGCGAGCAGAAATACCCCGAAAACCAGCAGTTTCCCCGCACCCCGGGGCCGCAGCCGCAGCAGGGACCGACTCCCGCCAACCGGCCGGCCGAAGCCGCATGGCCGCAGCCAGCCCAAACTGCCGCGCCCAACCCCGGATCATCCTGGGGCTGGGGAGAGCCTCAACCCGGCCAGAACCAAAGCAGCCAGCCCGGCAACAACGGGCCGTCGGCAGGATGGGGCGCGCCGTCGTCGGAAACGTCAGGGTCCGGATGGGGGTCGGCGCCTGCAGGCAAGGACAGGACCGGCGCGCAGAACCGGTGGAGCGTCAAGAGGACGTTGATAGTGGCCGGTGTTGCCGTGGTGGTAGCGGCAGGCACCGCCGCCGGCTTCTACTCACTGGGCAATGCAGGCTCTGCCGATGCTGCCAACGTTCCCTTGGGTCAGGCCGGTGGATTAGGTGGACAGCAGGGCCAGACAGTGCCCGGACAGGGACTGGGGCCGGGCGGAACAGGGCAAGATGGAACCGGTCAGGGAATGCCCGGTCAGATGCCCGGTCAGATGGGCGGGATGGCACCGGATGGGTTCGGAGGGGGCTTGAACGCCGCCATCCACTCGGAATACGTCATCCTTCGCGACAACGAGTACGTGTCCATGGCCGATCAATTGGGAGTTGTCAGCGAGGTTTCTTCGAACTCGTTGACCGTCAAGAGCACCGATGGATTTACGCGAACATACGTCCTCGGCTCGGAAACAGTGGTTGCGCAAGGTACTAGGCAGCGTGGCAGCACATCCAGCAGCCTCACCGTAGCCGACATCGCATCAGGTGCCACGGTCCGGGTCACGGCCTCCAAGAACGGGGACAGTTACGATGCGACCTCCGTGCGGCTGACCACCGCAACGTCGTCCACGGGGCAGGGCTCCACGTCCGGCTCAGGGACGACGTCCTGAGGAAACGGGCGCATGCCGCGCCCGTTTTCATCGCTTTTAACAGATCGCGGCCAAAAAAATCGAGATCGGCCCGGGCGCCGATTGGACAACACATGTTTCAGATCGTGAGATTCCGCAGGGAAAGCGTTGTCGTTCCTTAAGGTGCGAATGATGCCTCATGAGCCGAAGAAAATTCACTGGAAGGCGAATATTTCTTCCACTCGCCGAATCTCATGGCGTTCATTTCAAGAGTCCGCGGAATTGTGATTTGCCGCACAATAGACCTCCACGTCTCAAAATGTGGACGGTTCTGAGCTTTGTTACTTGCGTGTTGCCTTTGTTACGTTGCACACTTCCAATGTGAACAAGAACTCAACAGCACCTGCAGCCGCAGCAACCTGGTCCAGCACACCCGCTGGCCATGATGACCGCTGTTGTCGAATGCAAGCCTAACTTTCCACCCCAAGAAGTTTCAGGCATTCGCCCCCTAGCCCAGCGTTGGGCGCCCCTCCCCAAACTCATTGCGGGGACATTCAGCATTCGAAGCCGCGATGACGGCTATTCACTTTTGAGGTAAGCACTCCATGTCAGTTGCATCCGGATACGTCCACATCTCCGTCCGTAACGCCAACAAGGCCGCATCGAACGCAGGGCTCCGCCCCGGCTTCGGCAACCGCCCCGGCTATTCTCCTGCTTCGCAGGGTGCCGGCCAGCAGGCTCCCGGCTACGTGCCCCAGGGCTACAACCCCAACTCCTACGGCCAGTTGCGTGCAGTACCCACCACCGAGCCGGCACCCATTACCGCCCCCACCCCGGTGATCGCACACTCGGACAGGCTGCGCCCCGTTGCCAACGACAACGTGGCCCGTGGCTTCGTCCTCTACATGGGCATTGACGAAGAGACTGCGGCCGCGGCTGGAACTTCCATTGCAAAGCTCGCCCAGGAAATCCGCGCCTATGCGCAGTCCCTGGTGACCGGTGCCGAGAGCTACGCGGCCGTCGCCGTCGCCCCCGCCGGGGCACCCGGCTCCGCCCTCGACGTCGTACGTTCCACCTTCGGCGACCCCACCGTGGCCTCCCGCCAGCGCGCTGAAGCTCCGCGTCCGGCGCCCCAGCAGGAAGCCCGCCCCTCCGGCGTGCTGATCGATCTTGCCCGCCGCGAGGTACACCTGGATGGTGAGTCGCTGAACTTGACCTTCAAGGAGTTCGAGCTCCTCAACTACCTGGTTGAAAACGGCACGCGCACCGTCGGTCGCGATGAATTGCTTGAGGGCCTGTGGCGCAACGCCGAAGAAGTGCCGAATGAGCGCACCATCGACGTCCACATCCGCCGCCTCCGTTCCAAGCTGGGCCGCCTGGCCAACACCGTGCGCACGGTCCGCGGGCAGGGCTACCGCTTCTACGAGCACCCCGAGGTCATCGTCTGGGCCGCTCCGGAATACTCGATCTGATCTTTTGACTGCCGGAAGGCGGCATATCCCTCTGCGCCTGCGCTCGTTCCTCCCCACCGCCTCCCTCACCTCGCAAGCTCGGTCAGGGAATCCGGGCGGCGTGGGCCCAGCAACAACGGCGCTATCGGGATGTGCCGCCATTCGTCTTTTGTCGTGCCCGGTGAGCATTGGCCTCCACGGCTAAGGGGGCGGATAGGGTTATTGCATGAGCGACCACCACATCAAGCGACTCGTGATCATGCGTCATGCCAAGGCGGACTGGCCTGTGGGCGTGCCGGATCACGAGCGTCCCTTGGAGGAGCGTGGTCATCGCGAAGCGCCGCTCGCCGGGAAATGGTTGCTCAAGCACGGCGTAGTCCCCGATTTCATCCTCTGTTCTTCTGCCCTGAGGACCCGGCAGACGTGTACCTGGGTGTGCGACGAACTGGGGGAGAAGGCACCCACGCCCAAGCTCGAGGACGGGCTGTATTCCGCCTCCGCCAACCGGATGCTGACTGTGATCAACCACGTTCCTGACACCGTGACAACGTTGATGGTGATATCGCACATGCCGGGCGTTCAGGACCTCGCCATGCACCTGGCTTCCCGCGACTCCGACCACGACGCCTACATGGATGCAGCTACCCGGTACCCGACCAGTGCCTTGACAGTCATGGAGACAGAGAAGTCCTGGGCGGAGCTCGATGGGCAGGATGCCCGGCTGACGCACTTCACGGTGCCCCGGCACTAGCGCCGGCTACTGATCCAGTTGCTCCGCGGCTGCCTCCCGCAGCAAGCGGACAACGTGCCTGATGTTCGGGCTTGCCGTCATGGTTTTCCGATGCACAATGCCAACAGAGCGTTGCTGGGTGGGTTTGACCACGGGGATGGCCACGACCCCCGGCGGCAACGGCGGCCTGCCCAGCCGGGGGACCAGAGCGACCGCCACCCCTTGTTCCACCATGGCGATGTGGGTGGAAAAGTCGGGGTCGTAAACGCGGATATCAGGCACCCGGCCCAGCCCCGCAAAGATCTGCAGAAGTGCCTCGTTGCAGATGGCCCCCGCCGGGGTGCTGATCCAGGTCTCGTCCAGCAGGTCTTCACGTTCCACGGCGGTCCGCCCCGCGAGTGCGTGCGTGCTGTTGACCAGGACATCGGCCTGGTCGATGCAGAGGTCTTCGTGCACCAGGTTCTCCGGGATCACCAGCGGGACCGAGTTCCAGTTGTGGACCACCGCAAGTTCTGCTTCGCCTGAGGCGACCCGCTGCACGGCTTCGCGCGGATCCTCGGCCAAGACGGTGATGTCCAAAGCGGAGTGGGTGGCGGCCATGCGCCCGAGGACCGGTCCTACCAGCCCCCGGCATGCCGTGGAGAAAGCCACCAGCCGCAACAGCCCGGATGGCTTGGCCGGATCGGCCAGCAGCGTCGCCTGGAGTTCCTCGAGTTCGCCCATGATCCGTCGGCCGTAACCTGCCAGCGCCAGGCCCCGTTCCGTCAGCAGCACGCCCCGGCCGTTTCGCTCCAGCACGGCAACGCCTGTTTGCTTTTCGAGTTTCTTGATCTGCTGCGACACCGCGGAGGGGCTGTAGCCCATGACATCAGAAGCCGCTACTACCGAGCCGTGCTGTTCCACGGCGACCAAGGCCCGCAGAGCCGAAATATCGATCATGAAGCAAATCTACGTGGTTTCATGCTGAATTCAATGCTGGTGCTTCATCTAAAAGAGCGTCAGAGTGTAGTGGTGAACCTTCGCCACTCATTCCTCGCTGTTCTTGTAGCCGTCCTGTGGGGCGTCAACTTCGTCGCCATCGACCTCGGGCTGCATACGAACGGGCGGGATGTCCCACCCTTGCTTTTCGTGGCCATGCGCTTCCTCCTTGTCGTTTTTCCGTTCATCTTCTTCATCCGCAAACCTGACGTCGGCTGGAAGGCGATTGCCGGCGTCGGGCTCTTTATGAGCGCGGGGCAGTTCGGCCTGCTTTACCTGGGCATGGCACTCGGAATGCCCGCCGGTTTGGCCTCGCTGGTGCTGCAGGCGCAGGTCCTGTTTACCATCCTGCTCGCGGCGCGGTTCCTGGGGGAGAAGCCCAGCCGACGCCAGTTGCTTGGCGTGGTGCTGGGCATCGTGGGGCTGGGTGTGGTGGCGGTCGGACGAAGTGCCGTGGCTCCGGTGCTTCCGCTGATGATCGTGCTGGCTGCAGCCCTGTCCTGGGCAGTGGGAAACGTGGTGGCCCGGCATTCGAAAGCAGCCTCCGGTCTGGGCCTGGTGGTGTGGTCCGGGGCCGTGGTGCCGGTTCCGCTGGCCGGGTTGTCCTTGGTTGTGGATGGTCCGGGGGTCGTGTGGGCAACGCTCACCGACCTGCAGCCGGCTACTGTCCTCAGCGCCGTGTACACCGCAGTGTTCGCGTCGTTGGTGGGGTACGGCATCTGGAACCGGCTGTTGTCGCTGTACCCGAGTTCCGACGTCGTGCCCTTCACGCTCCTGGTCCCGGTGGTGGGCATGACGGCCGCGTGGCTGGTCCTGAACGAAATTCCGACGCCCGCAGAAATCACGGGAGGGGTGATCCTGCTTCTGGGTGTGGCGACGGCGGTGCTGGGCGCCTCCCGGAAGCGCCCCGGCACACCCGTTGTGCGGCCCGCTCTGCGCGTGTGAGCCGTGCGTAAGGCCGCAGAGCGGGCCTCACAATGCGGGGGAGTCAGCGTTTGGGGGATGGTTTGCGTTGGGATGAAGCGCTCGACGCCGGTCGCTTGGCTGGGGTGGCAGGCGTTCGGGGCGCGGGACGCTTGGCAGCCGGCGTCAGGGCGGCCGGGCGCTTGACGGGACGTTGGGCCTGGGCCGGACGTTGCTGGGCCGGACGTTGCTGTGCGGGGCGTTGTTGGCCGCTTGGTCGTTGGGCAGGTTTTCGCTGGGCGGGTGCACGCTTGGGAGAAGGCGCCGCACGTTTGACCGGAGCGGCCGCCCGCGATCCGAACGAGGGCACCACGGCTCCAAGGAACATCACGCCGAGGGTGCACACCCCCGCAGCAGCCGCCAGGTAGAAGTAGATGTCCGAATCTTTCGTGCTCACTGCGCTGCCGGCGCTCACTGAACCGCCAAGGGCGTTGGCGTCCTGGGTGAACGCGATGCCCCACATCCGCAGGAAGGCGATGCTGCAACCAATGAACAGGCTCGTGCCGACGGCGCCGAGCAGGATTACGAAGTAGCGGCGCCGGTTGAAGAGCTGAACGAGGGACGCGAGGTAGCAGAGCAGCACGCTCCCGAGAAACAGGTACAGCACCAGTTCTTCGAGCACCACCGCTGCAAGAACCAACAGCGCCAGTGCGACAAAAGCGGACACCACCGCAAGCTTCCCGCTGTTCCCCATGTGACGCATGAGGTTAATCATCGCCGACCAAGTGGCCGCGCCACGCCGTCGTACATTGCAGTTGGATACCGTTGTGCGGCCTGCTCTGCGTCCAATGGGCATGCCATGGAACGCAGAGCAGGCCTCGCAACGCTTTACTTGATGACGTACCCGTGCATGATGGTCATCACCGCGGCCACGCTTTGCTCGCGGGTCCGCTCGGGGTTGTAGGTCTGCCGGTCCAGGCCCACCACGAAGATGGCTCCGAAGATAGCCGCTTCAAGACTGCCCCGGGCAATGGACGTATCCACCGTGTAGCCGGCCGCGACGCGCTCCACGGCGGAACCGATCACGGCCAGGAGTTCAGCCCGAAGCTCGGCAAAGACGGCACTCCATTCACCGGGCGTCCGCCAGTTTTCGCTGACCCAGAGCCGGGCGAAGGATGGGTAATCGTCCATGAACTCCATGGCCTGTCCCACCATGTTCTGCATGGACTCCAGGGGGTCGCTGCTTTGCCCCTGGATGTCCTGGAGCCTGACCAGCATGATATCCACGCCGTGCCGCAGAAGCTGGGCGATGAGGTCCGACTTGCTGCCGAAGTTGTAGTACACGGTCCCCTTGGACACCCCGGCCGCGGCCGCGATCTCGTCGACGGTCACTCCCGCCGCACCACGTTCACCGATGAGTTCCATGGACGCCTCGAAGAGCCGCTGCTTGGTGGCGTTGGTGCGGCCCGGACGCAGCTTCTTCCCAGCAGTTCCGGCGGCGGCCGGCTCGGTGGTGCTCATACTGCGATCTCCGGCTTCAGGGTCTTGAGGGTCCACATCTTGTGTTTGCGGACTGCCAGTGTGGACAGTGCCGCTCCCAGCAAAGTGTATCCAAGCAGGCCCAGCACGGTAGGCCAGATCATGCTGAGTTCACCGCCATAGATCAGGTGCCGCATACCGGTGACGACGTAGCCCATGGGCAGGACCTCGTGCACCACATGTAGCGGCATGGGGGTGGTCTGCCACGGGAACGTGCCACCGGAGGACACGAGCTGCAAGACCAGCAGGATCAGGACCACGAACTTGCCCGGCGTACCCAGCAGCGCCACGATGCCTTGGATGATCGCGCTGAACGCCATCACCGCGGCCAGCATGAACAGCCACATCCCGATCGGGTGGGCCGGATTCAGTCCCAGACCCAGATCAACAACCACGGTGAGGATGGTGGCCTGCAGCACCGAGACCACGAAGAACGGCAGCCAGCCTCCTACAGCAATCTTCCAGGAGGGGGCGTTCGAAGCCAGGGCCCGCTGGGTGATGGGTCGCATCGCCTGGACAAGCATGAACACACCGATCCAGAGGGCCAACGTCAGGAAGAAGGGGGCCAGGCCCGCGCCGTAGGAACCTGCCTTCGCTTGGGAGACGTTGTTCACTGCAACGGGATCGGCGATCACCTTGGAGACGTTGCTCTTCTGCTCATCGTTCGGGTTCGGGATGTCTCCGGCGCCCTTCGCGAGTTCAGTGGCGAGCGTGTGGGAGCCATCGGCCGCGGTCACTGCGCCGCTGGCCAGTTGACCGGCGCCGTCGTCCAGTTGGTGGGCGCCGTCGTCGAGCTTTACAGCGCCATCCAAAGCGGTCTGCTGCCCGGCGGCCAAGGTGGCCGCGCCGGAATTCAGCTGCCCTGCCCCGGCTGCCGCCTGGGAGATGGCATCGGTCAGGGCCGGCGTTGCGCCAGCGAGCTTTTGGGCGCCAGCGCTGACTGCGGCAGAACCATCCGAGAGCTGCTGGATCTTGGCGGCGTCACCGGAGATCTTCGCCTTGGCGTCCGTCACCGGGCTGGAAGCTGCGGCGGCATCGAAGTCGGCGAGGACCTTGTCGGCCTGCTCCTGGGTCAGCACACCGGCAGCGACAAGCCGCGCGTTGGACTCGACCACCCGGTTGCGCAGGCCCTTGTCCGCTGCGTCCAGCTGTCCGACGACTTCCTGGACCTTCGCATTCAGCTCGGCGTTTCCAGCGGCTACCTGGGCAGCGCCGTCGGCGAGCTTCTGCGAATCCGCGGGGAGGGTGGCCGTTTTGTTCTTCAGCTCCGTAAGTCCGGAGCTGAGCTGGCCGGCACCGGCGTTCAGTTGCACAGCGCCGTCTCGCAGCTGGGTTTGGCCGGCCACAAGCTGGTCCGCGCCGGTAACCAGTTGCCCGGTGCCCGTCTGCAGGGTGGCGGCGCCGTCGCTGAGCTTTCCGACACCGGTGGCGAGCTCGGAGGCGCCGTCAGCGGCCTTCACAATGGAGGCGTGGATGGTGCCAAAACCGGTGAGGAGCTGGTTGGCGGTTTCTTCGCCCACTTCCTTGGCCACGGTGGAGTGCACGGCCGTGGTGAGCTTGTCCACGATGGTGCTCAGGAGGTAGTTGTTGGCGTCGTTCGTGGTGACGTGCAGCATGGCCTGGTTCGCGGCGTCGAAGCTGCCCGGGGAGACGAGGTTGGCCGAGAAGTCCTTGGGAATGCGCAGGGCGAACGCGTACTCGCCGGTTTTGACCCCGGCGTCGGCCTCTTCGGCGTTGGAGACTTGCTTCCAGTTGAAGACGTGGCCCTCCACCAGGCTGTCGGCAACTTTCTTGCCGGCCTGCAATTGCGTGCCGTCCTTCGCGGTGGCGCCGGTATCCTCGACCACCAATGCCGCGTCGATCTGGTTCAGGTTGCCGTACGGATCCCAGTTGGCGTACAGGTACACGGCGCCGTACAGCAGAGGCACCATGGTCAGGGCAAGGATGGTCAGCTTGGGCAGGAGCCCGCCGGTCATGCGCTTGAGTTCGGAGCGGGCAAGCCGCAGAACAGTCACTTTGCAGTCCTTTGGAGGGTTTCGGTTTCAGGTTCTTCAGCCAGGTCCGGCGCGGTATCGGCGGCGTGTTTGGCTTTGGGTTCGACGAGGACGGCGGCAGGCTTGGTGGGTGCGGAAGCCGGCTCGACCTCCGGTTCAGGGGGATGCCGGACCGAGTTGCCGATCACCGCTGCCGGGCCGGTCCAGTTCTCCGGAAGGGCACCCACGACGGCGACGACGGCAAGCGGCCGCCCGGCGTCGGACGCCAAAGCCTGGAGCCTTGGCAGCCAGGTCCGGGGATCCGCGCTGTGGCGATCGGGAGTGTCCACGATCAACAGGTCCGTGGCAGGGTCCGCCAGGGCCAGTGCCGTCAGGAGTTCGAGGCGGCGGCTGGCGGGGAGCTGTTCAATCCAGAGGCCTGCAATGTCTTCGAAGCTGTTCACTTTGAGCCACGGCTTGCTCAGCAGCGCGCCACGGTAGCGGCGGGGGATCAGGGAAAGGTCTTCGGTGACGAGATCGCGGACGCTGAGGTGCTGCTCGGGTTCGTTGACGCCGGGGGAGTCCACCAAAGCGCTCGCGAGCCGGATCTTCTTGGTCTTGGTGACGTTATCCCAGCTGAGTACACCGTTGCTGGGCTTCATGCGGCCGCTCAACGCCAAGGCGAGGGCGGTGCGCTGGTCCTGGCCTTCACCGGCGACCAGCAGGAGTTCGCCGCGGTGAACTTGGAGCGACGTGGCCGGGAGGAGGTCGTCCCGGCGGCCGTTGATCTGGAGTTGCTGTACGGACAGCACAATGAAGCCTTTCGCAGAACTGTTGTCTGCGATAAGTCTAACTAAACTGACTGGTCAGTTCAAATAGAACTCAAAGGCCGTACTTCTCCATCAGCCGGAGCCACACTTCGCTGATGGTCGGATATGACGGCACGGCATGCCAGAGCCTGTCCAAGGGAACCTCGCCGACGATCGCAATGGTTGCCGAATGGAGGAGTTCAGAAACGCCCGGGCCTGCAAAAGTGGCACCGATGATCACCCTCCTGTCCTCATCCACCACGATCTGGGCCCACCCCTCGTAGTCCGGGGAGTACAGCTGGGAGCCGCTGACGTTGATGGGAAGTTCAACCCCTGTCACGTTCTTTCCCTGCAGGAGTGCCTCCTCAAGGCCCTGTCCCACCGACGCCACCTCGGGGTCCGTGAAGACAACGCTGGGGACGGCGTGGTCGTTGGCCGTGTGTGCCCACGGACTCCACGGTTCGGGGCTGCCCTTGAGTTCACCCTTGGCACGGGCGACGATGGCGTCGCCCGTGGCCCGGGCCTCGTATTTGCCCTGATGCGTCAGGAGAACCTTTCCTGCGGCATCGCCGGCAGCGTAAAGCCACGAACCGCTGGTGCCATCGCTGGCCGGTCCTTCCACGAGGCCGCTCGCATCGGTCGTGAGCCGGGGAGCTTTGCCGTCTTCACCTTCAATGCCAACGCTCTCCAGGCCCAGATTGGCCAGGGCGGGACGCCTGCCGGACGCGACGAGTATCTGGTCGGCCTGGAGTGTCTTACCGTCGAGCGTCACGGTGATGGCGCCGTCGTCGTTCTTCTCAACCTTGGTGACGTCCGTGTGGAGGTGGACCGTCACTCCATCGGCGCGGAGCCCTGCCAGAACCAGGTCCGCCGCTTCCTCGGCGTAGCTGCTCAGGAGTCGTCCGCGGGCAACAAGCGTGACATCGGAGCCGAGCCGGGCGAACGCCTGGGCCAGTTCCACGCCGGCCACGCCGCCGCCGAGGACTACGAACCGCTGCGGGATCTCCTTGGCTGCGGTCGCTCCGCGGGTGGTCCAGTAGGGTACCTCCTTGAGCCCCTCGATGGCCGGAATGGTGGGCGTTGAACCGGTTGCCACGACGACCGCATGGTTGGCCTTGAGGGCGTAGCTGTTGCCGTCGAGAGCATCTACCTGGACCTCGCGGGGGCCCGTGATCCTGCCCCGTCCACGAATCAGGTCAATGCCGGCGCTGTCCAGCCATTCGACCTGGCTGCCGTCCTGCCAGTTGTTGGTGAACCAGTCCCGGTGCTTCAGGGCTGCCGGTGCGTTCAAGGTTCCGGTGATGGCTTCCGTGGCACCGGGGATTCCTTGGGCTGCGTGCAGGACGCTGCCGGGGCGAAGAAGTGCCTTCGAGGGAATGCAGGCCCAGTAGGAGCATTCACCGCCCACCAGTTCGCTTTCGATGATCACCGCCGATAAGCCGCCGCGCACGACGCGGTCGGCCACGTTTTCCCCAACGGCGCCTGCGCCGATCACTATTACGTCGTACTCGCGGGAGTTCTCGGCAGTCATGGGGAAAGCCTACGCCGGACCCTTCCCCTTGTGAGGCCCGTTCTGCGTGCCTTCACGGGTTTTTAGCGCGCAGAGCAGGCCTCACAAGTGCTGGGCCTGTCCAAATAATGGGATATGTATCTTGCATTGTGGAACGTGGGTCTAAGCTGCAACGCATGGGAGATGAGCTGAAGCCTTTTGTCGACTGGAGCTGGTGCGCTGCCAAGGCCGGAACACTCGTTCTTGCAGATTGCCGTTGGTATCTCGACGGCGCCTCCGGGCAGGAGGCCTACGAACGGGGACACCTCCCGGGCGCGGTCTTTATCGACCTGGACCGCTGGCTTTCGGGCCCGGCGTCCCCGGAAGTCGGACGGAACCCGTTGCCCGATCCCCGGGTATTCGCCGAAGGGATGCGGGAAGCCGGTATCAATGACGCGGATACCGTGGTTGCTTACGACGACGCAGGGGGAGTCATCGCGGCAAGGCTCGTGTGGATGCTCCGGGCCACCGGACACAAGGCGGCGGTTTTGAATGGGGGCATGGGTGCCTACCCGGGGGAGCTCTCCGTTGCGACATCGCCGCCGGGCAGGGGCAGTTTCACCGCCCGGGCATGGCCCTCGCGGTTCATTGCGGACATTTCGGAGGCAGCTTCAGGCGCCGCGGTTGATGCCAGGAACCGTGACCGCTTCGAGGGCCGGCAAGACCCCATCGATCCGCGACCCGGGCACATCCCTGGCGCCGTGAACGTCCCTTGCCGGGAGAACCTCGATGCCGCCGGATACCTTCTGCCGGAACCGCAGATCCGCATGAACTTCGAGCGGGCAGGCGTAATCGCGGCTGAAAACACCATCACCTATTGCGGCTCAGGAGTGACCGCGTGCCACAACCTGCTGATGATGGAGCACCTCGGAATGGGGCACGGCAAGCTGTTTGTCGGAGGGTGGTCCCAGTACGGGCACGCATGGGACCGGCCAGTGGAGACGACTCACTGCGCTCTCAGCGGGGACGGTATGTAGGCAGCAACCGGCTGCTGGGGAAGGCAGAAGTCAAAAGGCGCAGTGAGGTCTTTGGGCAACCAACCCGAGGTCGGCTCGGGGATGAGCGCCACGATTTCATCGCGGTTGAGGGGCTTGTCCCCGTAGCTGTGAAACAGCGCCCCGTGGGTGTCCTCGAGGCTGCCCGTCAGATGCGGCCGTACCAGTTCAGAGTAGAGCGGACCGAAATAGCTCCACCAGACGGGGTGCGCAGGAAGGCCACGCCACATGCCCCGAGTCCATTGGTTCGACGCCTCCTCGGCCTGCTTTACCTTTTCGGTGGTCACGTGGCTTCGCGTGATTTCGGCGCTTGCAAAGAAGGCGCCTAAGCGTTCTGCAAGTGTCAGGAAGAACGGTCTCAATCTGGACGCTGTCCCTGTATCCGCACTTCCATAAGCTGACAGACTCAGAGAGATGGCTCCGACGTACATCGGTGCATCATCGACGAGCTTCGAAAATCCGAGGTTCTGAACGAAGCCCGAGCCCGTTGCCCGCAGCCACGGCATCCTATTGGACTGCAGCGTCTCCAAGAACGATGCGTCGTCGTCCTGGGGCGCCAAGGGCCTGCACCCCAGGCTGCGTTGGTAATTCGCGGGCACGGCCTGGGGAAGATGCTCCCGACACACGTCCAAGTACTTCTGTCCCAGCAAGGCAGGGTCCTCGTCCTGAATGAAGTACCACTGTGCGGTGACAGAGTTGAGGTAATGCCCGGGGGACAGATGCTTGAAGTACTCCTCGTAAGCCGTGAGCGGAGGCTCCTTTGGCTCCGGCCACGTCCCGTCCGTCTGTGCATCTATGGCGACCCCGCTGACAGCTCTGGCCAGTTTCTTCGCGAACGCCCAAGCATGAGGGATTTCCGTTGCAGGACCGCCGCCCTCGACGCTGATGTCGTACCGGTACCTTATGCCGAGGACGACAATGCTTGCTTGGCGTTCGTCAATGTCCTCCCCGCTGTCAGCATAAGGACCCTCGACCGTGAAACTGTAGTTCCGTTGAGCGCTACGGCGGACCAGAAAACCCCACGTTTCTTCATCGGAGGGGCCACTTTCTGCAGGGTCGAAGGTCAGCCCGCGAATGTTGTTGATGCGCGTCGCGACGTCTTCATGGCTGAGCGCCTCTGAACCGTAAACAAAGAAATCGTAGGACACCGGCTCAGCCTAGCGCTCCGAATCTGAGATAAAGGGCAATTTCTGCTGGATCATCCAGTGCTGCAGCTTGAGTAACCCGTACCAGGTAGGGAACACGCAGGATGCGTCGACGGAATGATCCAGCAGAAAATGTCACTAAGAGTGCATCGCACCCTTGAACCAGCCCGTAATGCTGGCCGGATGGGTGATCGCCGTGCCCACAACCACGGCGAAAGCACCGGCGTCGAGGGCCTGACGCGCCTGGGCCGGGGTGTGGATGCGGCCCTCTGCGATGAGGGGCTTGCCCAGGTCTGCGCCCGCAATCAGGGACAGCAACTCCAGGTCCGGGCCGTCGGTCTTCATGCGCTCGCCGGTGTAGCCCGCCAAAGTAGTGCCGATCAGGTCTGCGCCGGCTTCAACAGCAGCAACGGCGTCATCTAACGAGCCACAATCAGCCATGACCAGTGCATGCGACTCCGCATGGATTCCGGAAATCGTCTCAGTCAGGGAAAGTCCATCCGGCCGCGAACGCCGCGTCCCGTCGATGGCCACCACATGCGCCCCGGCGTTGGCCACGGCCAACGCGTGACGGAGCGTGGGCGTGATGAAGACACCGTCGTGCCCGTCTTTCCAGAGTCCAATCACAGGAACTTCGACGGCGGCACGCGTGAGCTGCACGTCGGCAAGCCCTTGAACCCGGACCGCCGCGGCACCACCGATCACGGCCGAGGCCGCCACCTGCCCCGTGGTCCGGGGATCCCGCATGGGCTCGCCCGGATACGCCTGGCAAGAGACGATCAGCTGGGAACGCAGGGCTTCGAGGCTTTCGGACGTGAGGATCACAGGACAATTCCTTTACGGGAGTACGAGTTTCGCGGCACCAACAATGGCGGCGCTGTTACCCAGGGCCGCGCGGACAACGGGAACAGCGAGCAACGGAGCCAGCAGCTCCTGTCGCAGTGCGGCTTCCATGGGCTTCCACCACAGCTCGCCGGCATCAGCGAGGCCACCGGAAATAACAACGGTTTCGGGATCGAGGATGTTGATCAGCCCACCCACCGCTTGCCCAGCGGCTACAGCACCGAGTTCGACGGCGGCACGCGCCGCGGCCGCGGCAGCACCGCCGTCGTGGGTCTTCTTGGCGAGCTCGAACACGCCACGCGTGTCCGCCGCTTCAGCAGCCGAGCCACCAAAGCGCAGGAAGGACTCATGGATGGCGGGGCCGGAGGCGATCGCCTCCACATGACCGGCGGACCCGCACACGCAAGGCACGGGGCGACCTTCAAAAGCGGCAAAAGGCGACGCGAAGTGCCCTACATGGCCGCCCACAAAGTGATGGCCCAGGACGGGGGCGCCGTCCAGGACGAAGCTGCCGCCGACCCCCGTCCCGAAAGCGACCATGAGCGAACTCGAGGTACCGGCAGCGGCTCCCAGCCACGCCTCCCCGAGGGCGTGGGCGTGGACGTCGTTGACGGCGCGGACCTTCAGCCCGAGCCGCGCAGACAGCCCGGAAACAAGCGCTGTCCCGGCCCAGCCACGGATGGCTTCCGTCGCGGAAACCACAGACCCGGCAACAGCATCGATGACCCCCGCCGAGCCGACGCCGACGCCGGACACGGTCAGTCCGGCGTCGGCGGCGCGCCCCACCAAGCCCGCAACCAGTGCGGCGGTGGCATCAAGGATCGCCTCGCCACCGGCCCTGTTCAGCGTGGGAATGGTGCTCGAGAACAGCACTTCCCCGGAGGAGGAGACAACCCCGGCGGCGGTTTTGGTGCCGCCGAGGTCAACGCCGATTACGTGCGTCATGGAAGGGGGCATGAATGACTAGACCAGCCCGTTGCGTTCCAGGATTTCGCGGATCGCGGCAGTCTCGGACTCGTTCAGGGAAAGCATCGGCGAGCTCATCGTGTTGGACTCGATGATGCCCATGACCTGGAGCGCGGTCTTGAAGGCACCCAAGCCCGCGGCACCGCCGGACACGCGGCCACCAGGGGTGTAAACGATCTCGAAGACGTCGGCCAGGCGATCCTGCTCGCGGGCAGCGGCAGCCCAGTCGCCGGCCTGCGCGGCGTCGAAGAGGCGGCGGTAACCGGCGGGATCAACGTTGCCGAGGCCTGGAACAACGCCCTGCGCGCCGCCCAGGAGGGCGCCGTCAACCACGACTTCGTGACCGGTGAAGATGTCGAAGTTCGGGATGTCCTTGGCTGCAAGGAGCAGCTGTCGGAAGGAAACATCGTCGCCCGAGGAGTCCTTCACACCGGCAATGACGCCATCGCGGCCCAGGCGAACCAACAAATCGGTGGGCAACTTGAAGTGGGTGCGGACCGGCACGTCGTAGGCAAAGATCGGCTTGTCGATGGCTTCGTGGATGCTGCGGAAGTGGGTCTCGGTCTCCGCGACATTGCCGATCGCGTAGTACATGGACGTCACCACGATCGCGTCGGCACCGAGGTCAACCACCTTGCGGGCCTCCTCGATGACGCGGTTGGTGGTCTGCTCGTTGGCGCCCACGATCAGCGGGACGGCCCCGGCGTTGGCTTCGGCGATGATGGTCACCACCAGCTCGCGCTCTTCGTTGCTGAGGTAGGGGACTTCGCCGGATGAACCCAGGACGAAAAGCCCGGACACACCGCCGTCGATCAGGTGTTTGGTGACGTTTTTCAACGACTGGACGTCGATGCTGCCGTCTGCGTGGCGGGGCGTGATGACCGGGGGAATGACGCCCTGGAATTGAGTGGACACAGAAATCTCCGTTGTTTGTAACGTGTGAAAGGAAAAACTAGATGTGGAGCAGGCTCGGCGCGGCGCCAAGCAGCTTGCGGGTGTAGTCGTTGCTGGGGTTGTCAAAGACCTGGGCAGCGGTCCCTTGTTCGACGATCTTGCCGAAGTACATGACGCAGATGCGGTCCGAGACGTACCGGACGGTCTGGATGTCGTGCGAGATGAACACCATGCCGAGGTTCAGCTGCGTTTTCAGGTCGGACAGAAGGTTCAGCACCTGCGCCCGGACCGAAACGTCCAGGGCCGACGTCGGCTCGTCCGCCACGATGATGTCCGGGTCCAAGGCCAGTGCGCGGGCGATCGCCACACGCTGGCGCTGGCCGCCGGAAACTTGCGACGGCGTCACTTCTGCTGCCGACTGCGGCAAGCCAACCAGCGCCAACAGTTCCTTGACTTTTGCCAGACGGCTCGCGGCGGTACCGATGCCGTGGACCTGCAGGGGATCGGTGAGGATGTCCTGGATGGTCATGCGCGGGTTCAGCGCCGTGGACGGATCCTGGAAGACCACGGAGACGGAGCGGCCGAACTCGCGCCGCATGGCAGCGTTCCGCTTGATGGCCGGCTTGCCGTGGAACAAAACCTGGCCCGACGTCGGCGGCTGGAGTCCCACGAGCACTGACGCAAGGGTGGACTTTCCACAGCCGGACTCGCCCACGATGCCTACGGTCTCACCGCGGCTGATGGTGAAGTCAACGCCGTCGACGGCCTTGACGATGTTGGGACGGAACAGGCCGCCGGTGCGCGCCCGGTGGTAGACCTTGACGTCCTTGAGTTCAATCACTGGGGTGGCAGTCACTTGGCATCCTCCTTCAGGTGGCTCGCCCAGTAGTGGTCGGCATCGTCCCCGTTCGTCGCAGGGACAGTGGTGAGGACCAGCTTCTGGTTGGGGTCGGCGTCGGGCCGCAGCGAGCGCGCCGCGAAGCGGTCCCCCACAGCGAAATCGTGCGGTGAAGGAACCGTGCCGGGGATCTGGTGGAGCCTGGCGGCATCGGCTTCGATGGAGAGCACAGCGCCCAGCAGGCCACGGGTGTATTCGTGCTTCGGGTTCTGCAACAGCTCGGAAGCTTGTGCGGACTCAACCACCTGCCCGGCGTACATCACCGTGATGCGATGGGCCAGTGAAGCAACCAAAGCGAGGTCGTGGCTGACGAACACCATGGCGAAACCGAGCTGTTCACGCAGTTCGTTGAGCAGGTCCACCACCTGTTTCTGGACGGTGACGTCCAGGGCAGTGGTGGGCTCGTCCGCAACCACGATCTTCGGCGAGCGGGACAACGCCATGGCAATGAGCACGCGCTGGCGTTGGCCTCCGGAGAGCTCGTGGGGGTAGCTGGCCAGCGTCCGGACGGGGTCCAGCTTGACCATTTCCAGCAGCTCCGTGGGGGTCTTGCGGCCGCCACGCTTGGTGAGCTGCTCCAGCTGTTCCTTGATCTTCATGGACGGGTTCAGCGAGCTCAACGCGTCCTGGTACACCATGGCGATCTGCTCACCGCGGAGACCTACGTAGGCCTTGGGGTTGCTGTGCTTCGTCTTGGGATCCAGCAATTCCTTGCCGTCAAAGACGATGGAGCCAGTCACCTGGGCAGTCTTCGGCAGCAGGCCCATCACGGCGAGGGACGTGATCGACTTGCCGCAGCCGGACTCGCCAACCAGGCCCATGGTTTCGCCCTCCCGGACCGTGAAGGACACGTTGTCCACGATCGGGATGTCTCCGAAACGGCCCGGGAAACGGATGGACAGGTTCTTCACTTCAAGGACGTTGCGTGCGCCTGCCGGTACCTGGGGGAGGCGATCGGTGCGCTTCGCTTCGATCGAGGCAAGGAGTTCCAGTTCGCGGTCCAGGAGGAGGTGCGGATTGGCGGCGGCGGTGCGCACATCGGTGAGCAGGGCCGACTGGCCGGCCTCGGAAGTGGCAGCCATACCTGAAGCCGCCCGGACGCCGTCGAGCTCGTGTTCTTCAACCACCGAAGGTTGGGCGACAGTGGTTGCCACCTCGGTGTCGACGGCCACGGAAGCGGAGGAACCGTCGTCGTCCTTCACCACCGTAGCCTTGCGAAGCCTGGGGTTGACCATCGCATCGGTGAGGCCCTCGGCGAGGATGTTCAGGGACAGGACGGTCAGCAGGATGGTGAGGCCGGCGAAAGTGGTGGCCCACCAGCCGCCTGACAGGACCAGGTTGCGTCCGTAAGAGATGACGTTGCCCCAGGAAGGAGCGGGATCCTGCACGCCGGCGCCCAGGAAGGACAGGGATGCCTCGAGGATGATGGCGTCGGCCACCATGACCGTGGCGAACACGAGCACGGGGGCTGCGGTGTTGCGGACGATGTGCTTGACCAGGATGTAGAACCGGCCGGCGCCGATCACACGCTCGGCGCGGACGTAGTCTTCACCGTATTGGGCCAGGACGTTGGCCCGGACCACGCGGGCCAGCTGCGGCGTGTAGATGATGGCGATCGCGATGATGATGGTCGGGACCGAGTTGCCGAAGGCGGCCAGGAGTACGGCGGCCAGCGCGATACCCGGGAAGGCCATGAGGATGTCCATGATCCGCATGATGATTTCGTTGACGGACTTGCTCGAGGTGGCCGCGAACGAGCCCAGAAGCGCACCCACCAGGATGGCCAGGCCAACAGCGCCCAGGCCGATCATGAGCGAGGACTGTGCACCGAAGAGGAGCCGGGAGAAGATGTCGCGGCCCAGGCGGTCCGTTCCGAAGAAGTGCTCGGCTCCCGGGGGAGTCGCTGGGATGAACGTCTCCAGCGGATCATGCGGGGCCAGCACGGGCGCCAGGATGGCCGCCAGGACAATGAGCATGAGGAAAGACAGGGCGATGCGGGAGCCCCAGGGCAGAGCCTTGAAACGAAGGCCCGGGGCGCTTAGCCGTTCTGCGAGCTTGCTGCGCATGAGCTATACCGTCCTGATTCGGGGGTTGATGAGCAGGTAGAGAAGGTCCACCACGATGTTCACCAGAACAAAGGTGACCGAGATGGTGAGCACCACGCCCTGGACCAGGTTGACGTCCAGGTTGGTGATGCCGTTAAGGATCAGTTGGCCCATGCCGGGCAGGGCGAAGATCATTTCAATCACGACGGCGCCACCCAGCAGGTAGCCGACGCGGAGTCCCAGCACGGTCACCGGGGTGACGAGCGCGTTGCGGAGGACGTTCTTGGAGACGACCTCGCGGTATGGGACGCCGTTGCCGATGGCGGTGCGGACGTAGTCCCGGTCGAGTTCTTCCACCATCGAAGTGCGGACCACGCGGATCAGGGAGGCCGAGACCGGGATACCCAAGGCAAGGGCGGGCAGGGCCATCGAGTTGAGCCAACCGCCGAAGCCGGATTCCGGCGTCGCGATGCCGCCCGAGGGGAACATCGGGTTCTCGCCGAGCGCGAACCACTGGATGAGGAGGATGCCGAGCCAGAACGACGGCGTGGCAATTGCGGCGATCGAGAAGACCCGGACCAGCTGGTCCTGCCATTTGTCGCGGTACAGGGCTCCGATGATGCCGAACGCCAAGGAGACGACGATCGCGATCAGCACACCAAGGAAGGTCAGCTGAAGAGTGAGCGGAAAGGCCGAGCCGATCATCGAAGCGACGGACTTGGCTGGGGGAGTAGTGACCCCGAGGTCGAACTGCAGGAGCTTGCCGAGGAAACGGAAGTACTGCAGGACCAGGGGATCGTTGAGGCCGTTCTCCTGGCGGTACTGCTGCTTCGCTTCTTCGCTGGCGCCGTCACCGAGGGCCGAGCTGGCCTGGTCGCCGGGAGCGGCCTGCAGGACGAGGAAGACGAGCAACGTGATGCCCAGGATCATTAATGGCAATGCTGCAAGTCTGCGGCCGAGCAGACGCAATATCGTGACCAATGTGTTCTCCGGTTGATTGTGGGTTGCGGGGCCTGCTCTGCGCGCCAAGTGGGGGCTTTAGGACGCAAAGCGGGCCCCGCAACGGGTGGGGGACCGCCTAGGCGGTGCGTCCGACGTCGATGAACGACAGGCCGGTGGTCGGCAGCGGCTTGAAGCCGTTGAGCTTCTTCTCGTCCCAGGCGCTGGGCAGCTGGCGGTGGAAGACGGGGTACAACGGGACTTCTTCGGAGACGAGGTCCACAATTTCGCCCACGGTCTTCTTGGCTTCCTCTCCGGAGGCCTGGGAGCCCTTGTTCATGAGGTCCTGCAGCTTGGTGCGCTCCGGAGCGGTCCAGAAGGCGCGCTTTTCCATCCAGGTGGAGCCGGAGTAGAACCAGCTCAGGAGCAGGTCCGCGTCGTTGCCGAACACGGAAGGGTCACCTGGGGCGGCGACAACCGAGTAGTCGCCCTTGCCCACGCGGTCGCTGTACAAGGCGCCGGACTGGAGGCTCTTGACGGTGACCTTGACGCCGGGAATCTTGTTCCAGGATTCGAGGATCAGCGGCGCAACGTCCTTGACCCATGCCGTGTCGGTGGTGAGCAGTTCGAATTCGAGGTTGGTGACGCCGGCCTGCTTCAGCAAGTCCGCGGCCTTGGAAGCGTCGTAGCCGTAGACGTTCTTGGCCTTGACGTAGTCCGGGTGGCCTTCCTGGAAGTAGGAGCTGGCGGCCTTTGCATTGCCGAACAGGGCCTTCTTGATGATGGCTTCCTTGTCCAGGCCGTAGTGCAGGGCCTGGCGGACCAGCTTGTTGTCGAACGGAGCCTTGGCGCAGTTGAACATCAGGAACAGCAGGCCGAAGGACTGGACCGACTCAACCTTGACCTTGGACTTCAGTCCGTCGACATCAAGGTAGGGAACGTCCTCGATGGCCTGGACCCGGCCGGACTGGACGGCGGTGACGCGGGCTGCGGCGTCCGAAAGGAGCAGCCAGGTCATGCCCTTGGCCAAAGCAGGCTTGGGACCGTTGTAGTCGGCGAACGCCTCGAAGACGATCTTGTCGTCCTTGACTGCGGAGACCAACTTGTAGGGGCCGGAGCCAACCGGCTTGGCGTCGAAGGCCTTGAGATCGGTAGCGAGGGCCTTGGGAACGATCTTCACTACGGAGATGCGCGGACCGAAGCCGGGGAAGGCGTACTTAAGGGTGAACTCGACTGTCTTGGCATCAACAGGCTTCACGTCTTGGATGAACGGGATGAATTGCGAGAACAGCGACTTGTTGGCCGGATCCATGACGCGGGTGAAGGAAAAGGCCACGTCTTCGGTGGTGACGGGGGTGCCGTCGTGGAACTTGGCACCGTCGCGGATGGTCACCTGGTACGTGGTGTCGTTGATCTTTTTGGGGTCCGAGGCAGCCAGTGCGTTGTAAGGCTCGCGGGTTGCCGGGTGCAGTTCGATGAGGCCTTCGAAGATGTGCAGGTTGGCCGCCATCGGGGTAGCGCCGGAGGAGCTCAGCGGATCGAAGCCCGTGGAGAGCGCGTACGAAATGCCTGCTTCGATGGTCAGGTCCTTGTTCACCGCCGCCGTGTTCGTTGCGTTTCCGGTTGTGGTGCTGGCAGCGCCGCCGCACGCAGAAAGGGTTGCCGTGAAGGCGGCTGCTGCACCAACTGCGCCGCTTAGCTTCAGGAAGTTCCGGCGGCTGGCATCGTTGACCAGCGGCAGGCTTTGAATCGTCTTGCTCATAGGGTGCCTCACCAATCGAGTTTCGTGGGTTATCGGATGTAGGACGTCCGATGCTCGTAGTGAAACTGTAAGGGCGGTCACAACGGAACGTCAAGTGAGAAATGGAGCGCCGGGCCGTGCTTGGCTCCGGTAGAGGATGCCGCCTGCCGGGAAATTACGCACATGGCTATGAAGGAGGTGGGACATCCGATATTGTATGTTGCGAGCTACTCGTTCTGCAGCGGGCGCTATGCTCGCCTCAACATTAACACTGCGCCGCTACCACTTCCGGGACCGGTGCACGGCAAGGAGAAAGCCATGACAACTTCCGGCGTGGTTCCGCAGGCGCGGTTCAGTGCACAGGCCCGGCTGCGTGCGTTGCAATCGGACATTATGGAACTGATCCTTGAACGGGAGCTCGAAGCCGGCGATCCCTTGCCTACGGAAAGTGAGCTGTCGGTAGCTCTCGGCGTGGGACGCAATACGCTGCGCGAGTCCTTGAAAGTGCTCCAGGCCCTGGGCGTCATCGAAATCCGCCACGGGTTCGGCATGTTCGTCGCCCCCAGCAACTTCGATGCCCTCGCCGACGGACTCACCTTCCGCGGCCGGTTGTCCCTCCGCCACCAAGGCCTCGAAGCGCTGCAGCTGGTTGACGTACGCCAAGCCCTTGAGTCCGGACTGATCGGTTCCTCCATCGACGTCATGACACCGGAGCAGTTGTCATCCATCGAAGAATCGGTCAAGCAGATGGAGGAGCTGGCAGCAGCCGGCGAGAACTTCGTCGCCGCCGATGCCGAGTTCCACCGCCGGCTTTTCGAACCCCTCAACAACGAGCTCCTCATCAATCTGATGGGCGTTTTCTGGAAGGTATACCGGAAGATCCACGTCGAAATCGGCCCCGGCAACGAGGACCTGGTGAAGACTGCGACGATGCACCGCGACATTTACGCGGCCGTAGCCGCCGGCGACAAGGCCGCTGCCGCCGAACTGCTCAACCGGCACTTCGATGGCATCCGCCGCCGCATCAGCGAGGCCGTCGGCGAGTAGCGCACCCAACGCAAGGGCCGCCGTCGTACCCAACTAGGGGACAGATAACGTTCCACTGGCACTTCAGTGGAGCATTATCTGTCCCCTACTTGGGTGCGGCGCCACGCCAGCCCGCCACGAGCACCGAGCGCAGGTAGTCGTACCGGAAATCATTGATGTTTCCCAGGTCCGACAGGGCTGCGATCCTCTGGGGAAGCGCCGTGCCGGTGAGCGCGCCCACGCCGAACATGTAGGCCCATTCATGGAATCCCTGCGGCTTGTTGGGCAGTGCCTTGCGCATCACCTGTATGAAGTCCCTTGCCATGGGGTCGAAGTATTCGGCCAGAATGCCGCGTTCATGGGCGCCGGGATCGGAGGCCTCGCGGAGAACGAGCCGGGCGAACAGCTTCCCGTCTGCAGTCTCCTGGGCCTTCAGTGTTGGCATGAGGAAAGCGTCCACAATGCGTTCGACGGCGTCACTCGCCGAGGTCTCGACGGCCAGGACCTGCCGGCGGCGTTCTTCGTTGAGGTGCTGGTACCGGGCGAAGACCGCCCTGTAGAGCTCGAGCTTGGTGGCGAAGTGGTAGATGACCAGTGGCGCGGTGGTCCCGGTTTCCTCGGCTACCGCCCGCATGGTGGTGGCGTCAAAGCCCCGGTCCGCGAACATCCTTACCGCGACATCAAGGATCTGCTCCCGACGGCGCGTTCCCGCCGTATTCCCCTGCACTTCTGTGGACATGGGTTCCAGCCTATAGCTCCTTGAGTGGCGACCGTTGACACAAACTGAATGGGTGTATAAATTCTATCCCACATGAAACTGAACGAGTGTCAAAGTTCTGTTTCGTTCCGGGCAACGTCGCCCGCTTCAGAAGGGATCTCCACATGAAACGTGGAACCAAGTGGTTCATTCTCATTGGGTCATTCGTCATCTACCTCTTCGATGCCCTCGAAATTGCCGTGCTGTCCTTCGCGCTCCCGGCCATCAGCAAGGACTTGGCGCTCACTCCGCTGGCAGGCGGATTGCTGGCCACCGCGACGCTGCTCGGCATGGGCTGTTCCAGCGTGATCACAGGATGGCTGGCCGATAACCGCGGGCGACGGATCGCGCTCATCGTGTCCATGGCGGTGTTCGTCGCGCTGACCTCCGCCTTGTTTGTCGTGCCGAACTACGGCATCTTCGTGGCCCTCCGCTTTCTGGCGGGCATTGGACTTGGGGGAGTCTGGTCGGTCCTGTCCACCTACATCGTGGAAACCTGGCCGGCGCAGCAGCGCGGACGGGCGGTGGCTTTCGTGCTTGCCGCGTACCCGCTGGGTGGCGCGGGCGCAGCCCTCATCGCCGGCGTCTTCATGCCTGACTGGCGGATGCTCTTCCTGGTCACGGGCTTGTCCGCGCTCGTGCCGCTGCTCATGGTGGTGTTCTTCTTCCCGGAATCCAAGGCATGGCTGGAAGAGCGCGCGGGGCAGCAAACACCCTCCGTCACCGTCAGGGAACTGTTCACCGGCAGCTACCGCCGTCGCACGATCGTCGCCACGCTGGTCGCAGTCTGCGCCTTCGTTGGTTTTTACGGGGCTTCAACATGGATGCCCAGCTACCTGGCTACCGAGCGCGGCCTTGATCCCCGCCAGGTCAGCCTCTTCATGACCATCCTCAACCTCGGCATGTTCGCCGGGTACATCGTGTTTGGCTGGATCGCGGACAGGATCGGCCGTCGCAACGCCATCATGCTCTCCCTGGCCGGCACCGGTTTGTTGATGCCGCTTTATGGGCTTGTCACCAACCAGGCTGTCCTGTTGTGGATGGGGCCTCTGTACGCCTTCTTCATGACGTTCGCAGGCCTGTTCGGCTCCTACCTCGGGGAACTGTACCCCACCAGGATCCGCACAACCGGCGCGGGTTTCTGCTTCAACATCGGCCGGGGCGTTGCGGCTTTCGCACCCCTGGCCATGGGCGGAATCGCCGCCTCCTGGGGATTCTCATCCGGGCTCATCCTCTCCGGCGCAGTTTTCCTGGCAGGCGGCGCCCTCATGCTCTTCCTGCCCCACACCCACCGCGGCTCTTCCGCTGCCAACGCGGCAATCGAGCCCCACTTTCAGAAGGAGTCCGTCAACAATGCCTCACCTCATAGACCTGTCCGTCAGCCTCCGCGGCGGCATAGCCTCGGATCCGCCCGGGATGACCCCGGAGATCGAATATCTCACCCATAGGGAAACTGCCAAAGACCTGGTGTCCTATTTTCCCGGACTGACTGAAGGGGATCTGCCTACGGCGGAGGGCTGGGCCATTGAGCGCATCAATGCCACCACCCATACCGGTACACATCTGGATGCTCCGTATCACTATGCCTCCACCATGGACGGTGGAGCGCGGGCCATCACCATTGACGAAGTTCCGCTGGAATGGTGCTTTGGGCGCGGAGTGAAGCTGGACTTCCGCCACTTCGAGGATGGTTACGTTGCCAGGGCCGACGACGTCGAGACCGAACTGCTGCGGGTGGGGCACCAGCTCGAGCCGGGAGACATTGTGGTGGTCAACACCGCGGCCGGCTCCCGGTACGGCTTCGACGACTATCTCAGCAAAGGCTGCGGGATGGGACGCGAAGCCACCCTCTACCTCACCAGCCGCGGCGTCCGGGTCACCGGCACCGACGCCTGGAGTTGGGACGCCCCTTTCATCCACACGGCCAAGCGCTACGTTGAAACCGGTGACAGCTCGCTGATCTGGGAAGGCCACAAGGCCGGAAGGGAGATCGGTTACTGCCACATCGAGAAACTGCACAACCTTGAGGCCCTGCCGGCCACGGGGTTCCGGATTTCCTGCTTCCCGGTGAAAATCCACGGAGCCTCCGCCGGATGGACCCGTGCGGTGGCGATTCTGGATGAGGGGGCGGGTGAATGAAATTCTTCCGGTTAATGCTCGACGGCGTTCCCCGCCTTGGGCTGGCCAGTGCGGATTTGCTCTCTGGCCGGCTTTATCCGGAAGGGGTGGATGCGTTTGACGTGATTTCCCACCCCGGGATTACGGCCGATGGTGACTGTGTGGACTTTGCCGGAGCCGAGCTGCTGCCGCCCATTGACGTGTCCGCCATCCGTGACTTCATCACTTTCGAGCAGCACACGGAGGGCGCCTTGCGCTCAGTAGCCCCGGAGAAGGGTGTTCCAGACGCCTGGTACGAGGCGCCGTCGTTCTATTTCACCAATCCGCATGCGGCGATAGGCCATAACGCGACTGTTCCCATGGCGCCGGGCTCCCGGCAGTTCGATTTCGAGTTGGAGGTTGCGGCAGTCATAGGCACGGATGGGTTCAACCTCTCCGTGGAGGAGGCGGGAAATCACATCGCCGGCTACATGATCCTCAACGACTGGTCGGCCCGGGATGTGCAGCGCGGCGAAATGACCGTCGGCCTGGGTCCAGCCAAAGGCAAGGACACGGCGACATCCCTGGGGCCGTTGTTCGTGACCAAGGACGAGCTGGAGGACGTAACCTCGGACGGGTTCCTGGATTTGTCCATGAGCGTCTCTGTAAATGGCAAGGTCCTTGCCACAGATTCTCTGGCCAACATGGCCTGGAACTTTGCTGAGCTGGTGTCCTATGCGAGTCGGGGAACCTGGGTTCGACGTGGCGACATCCTGGGGTCCGGAACCAGCGGCGGAGGCTGTCTTGCTGAATTCTGGGGTTGGTACGGGGCCGAGGCTCCGCCGGCCTTGGAACGGGACGACGTTGTGAGCCTGACGGTGGAACGGCTCGGAACTCTGACCAACGTTGTGGGCGGCGCGTCTCCGGTGCACGGGATTCCCAAAGCCCGGAGGCGTTCCTATGTCCCGCCGATGCCGTTCGCCCCGCGCATCTAAACCCCCTCCCACCCAACTGGGGGACAGCACCTGTCCTACTGAGCGCTCATAGGACCCTGTTCTGTCCCCTGGTTGGGTTTCGGGGGAAACAAAAGACCCGCACCGGCGAACCGGTGCGGGTCTTGATCTGTGCGCCCAAAGGGATTCGAACCCCTGACCTTCTGTTCCGTAGACAGACGCTCTATCCAGCTGAGCTATGGGCGCATTTCGTGTGATTCTCGGCGGTCTGTTTCTCTGACCCCCTCGAACCTCAATAAACTTTACAGAAGTTCATGTGAAGTTCCAAATCGAGAAGCTGTAATCTGCGCAACTAGACCGGTCTACGTGACCTTAGTCACTTAAATTCGGCCTTGGTAAATCGCGAACCTTGATTTCTAGGGGTTTTTACTTTTCGAGTAGGTGGATGTCCGATGTCTGACAGCGGAATGGTCTGGTCCGCGGCCCCTATCGTTTAGGACACACCACTGAACCCGAGGAAGGGAACCGCAATGGGCGATCTGGCGCGACTGCCGCTGCTTGAGAAGGCACCTACTACGCATGCACGCCTGCTGGCCTGGGTTGAGGAAGTTGCCGAGCTGACTCAGCCGGACCGCATCCACTGGGTTGATGGCAGCGAAGCAGAAAACACGAAGCTCACGGACGAACTCGTCGAAGCCGGAACGCTGAAGCGACTCAACCCGGAAACCTTCCCCAATTCCTTCGCAGCATTCTCCGACCCCGCTGATGTCGCCCGCGTGGAAGAGCAGACCTTCATCTGCTCCGAGAACGAACGCGATGCAGGCTTCACCAACAACTGGATGGCTCCGGCCGAGATGAAGCAGAAGCTGCGCGGACTCTTCGCCGGTTCCATGCGTGGCCGCACCATGTACGTCATCCCGTTCGTCATGGGCCACCTTGATGCAGAAGACCCCAAGTTCGGCGTTGAGATCACCGACTCCGCCTACGTCGTAGCCTCCATGCGCATCATGGCCCGCATCGGCACGGACGTCCTGGACCGCATCACCCAGACCGATGCCTTCTTCGTTCCCGCCCTCCACTCGCTGGGCGCGCCGCTGGAACCCGGTCAGGCCGACGTCGCATGGCCTTGCAACCCGGACAAGTGGATCGTCCACTTCCCGGAAGAGCGCTCCATCTGGTCCTTCGGATCCGGCTACGGCGGCAACGCCCTGCTGGGCAAGAAGTGCTACGCGCTGCGCATCGCCTCCGTCATGGCACGCGATGAGGGCTGGCTCGCCGAGCACATGCTCATCCTGAAGCTGACCTCCCCGGAGCAGAAGACCTACTACGTCTCCGCTGCGTTCCCGTCCGCCTGCGGAAAGACCAACCTGGCCCTGCTCGACCCCACCATCAAGGGCTGGAAGGTCGAGACTCTCGGCGACGACATCACCTGGATGCGCTTCGGCAAGGAAGGCGAGCTTCGTGCCGTCAACCCCGAGGCCGGCCTGTTCGGCGTCGCACCGGGCACGGGCTGGGGCACCAACCCCAACGCCATGCGCGCCATTGCCAAGGGCAACAGCATCTTCACCAACGTGGCACTGACCGACGACGGTGGCGTCTGGTGGGAAGGCATGACGGAGGAAACTCCTGCGCACCTGACCGACTGGCGCGGCGAGTCCTGGACACCGGACTCCGACACGCCTGCAGCCCACCCGAACTCCCGCTTCTGCACGCCGATCGACCAGATCGACATGCTGGCCGAGGAATACTTCAGCCCTGAGGGTGTGGAGCTGTCCGCGATCCTGTTCGGCGGCCGCCGCAAGACCACCATTCCGCTGGTCACCGAAGCACGCAGCTGGTCCAACGGCATCTTCATGGGTTCCACGCTGTCCTCGGAAACCACGGCTGCCGCTGCCGGCGCTGTCGGTGTTGTCCGCCGCGACCCCATGGCCATGCTGCCGTTCATCGGCTACGACGCAGGCGACTACCTGAACCACTGGGTCAACCTGTCCGCCAAGGCCAACCCGGAGCGTCTGCCGAAGATCTTCCTGGTCAACTGGTTCCGCCGCACCCCCGAGGGTGGCTTCGCGTGGCCCGGATTCGGCGACAACGCCCGCGTGCTCAAGTGGGCCATCGAGCGCCTTGAAGGCAAGGCAGACGCCGTGGAGACCCCGATCGGTTTCGTCCCGACCGGTGAATCCATCGACCTCGAAGGCTTGGACATGACTCCGGCCGAGGTTGAGTCCGCTGTTCGCGTCGACGCCGAGGAGTGGTCAACCGAGCTGGCCTCCATCGAGGAATGGTTCGCCAACTTCGGCGAATCGCTCCCGGCGGCTCTGCAGTCCGAACTGGACGGTCTAAAGACCCGTCTGGGCTAGACCCCTTAGGAACAACGGCGTTCTTAAGTGCACGACGGCGGCCCGTCACCTTTCGCTTGGAAGGTGACGGGCCGCCGTCGTCATGAAGCGCTATGGTGCCACGCTCATCCGGATCCCGGGCCGAAGCCCGATTGATTCGAACACCGGGTCCATTTGGCGGGCGTGGGGGAGTGATGAGATCACGATGCCGTCCAACTCACGGTAGAAGGCCTCCCTGGCGCGGGTCATGGCATGGCGGAGTGCGCATTCGGTGATCAGGGGGCAGGCCTTGGCGGGCGACTGGCACTCGGCCGGGTCCTGGCGGCTGTCCAGGTGACGCAGGACCTGTCCGACCGTGGCTTGCCGCCCTGCGTCGTTCAGGCGGGATCCGCCGAGCCGACCCCGTTCGACGTTTATAAGTCCCAACGCGCGCAGGCGGACCATTGCCTTGCTGACGTGGTTGTAGGGAGTTCCCACGGCATCTGCCACCGCCTGCGTGGTCAGCAACGCACCGTCAGGAGCCGCGGCCAACACCATGAGGGCTCGAAGGCTCACATCTGCGAAGGCGTTGATTTTCATGGGATCAGTCCGTCGGTCTAGTCCACCCAGATGGATGGCTCGTGGGTATCCGGTTCCATGGGCGCGAAGTCGAATCCGTCTGTGCCGGGCACATAGGGGATGATGGCGGCCAGGACAGCCCCTTCACGGTGTTCGGCCGCGCCGTGAATGCCGTCGGAGCCGTGTTCCGGCAAGCTGACATCGCTGACGATGGCTACCGCCCGGTATTCATCGCGGCCTTGGCGAAGCAGCTCGTGGAGGTCGGACAGCATTTGTCCGGCGTCCACTTGTCCATCCTCGTCAGGTTCACCCGGCGTGACCATGACAATCCGTAGTTCGCCATCGTTGGCCAGGGTGATGCCGAAGGGGAAGAAGCCGCCGTTCTGCTGAAGATGCTCCTGCGCCGTTCCAAGACCTGTGCCCAGTGTCTCCCGCAGTTCGCGGTCCTCAGCAGACTCTTCCGGGACGGCGCTGGACGTTTGATCACTCATGCCGACCACACACGTGCTTCAGTGGGAAGTACTGCCGAATCTCCGAAGACGACGGCGTTGGATTGCCCGTCGATTTCGTAGGGCTTCAAGATGTTCATGGACAGCCCTTCGGCGTGTTCGATGTGCAGCCTGACTGCGTCCACGGCCCCACTGTCGCCAACCTGGACAGTAACGTCGGTCAGTATGCAGGTCCCCCTCAGGGTGTCTTTCTTGTTGCGGAATCCCTCGGTCATCATCTGCACGGACTCAATGGAGTCTACTTCCCCGTCCTCGTTGGCCTCCTGGTAGGCCATGTGATGCCCTACTTCACCGGAGAGGTCGGTGGTGATCCCGTAGGGCGCAAGGACGCCGTGCTTGCCCAGCTGGTCCTGGGCAAAAGGAACAGCGGCTCCGACGAGCTTGAAGACGTCCTGGATTGCCTGCTCGGAGAGGCCTTCGTGCCACCATTCCTCCGCCGGGGCCGGTGCTTCCCCGGACCAAACATGGGCTTCCTGTTCTTCGGTCCGGGGTTCCCCGAAGGTGGGGTGCTTCAGGAACTTCTTCCGGGTGAAGTCCACGCGGATGAGCTGGCTGATCCCACTCCGGTGTTCAGCCCAGAGATGGAGTGTGTCCTCGGTTTTGCCGGACTGCGGATCGAGCACAGCCACCATGGCGAGGAGGTTTTCGGCATGGCCCGAGAAGAGATCGATGGTCAGCTTCACCGCCAGCACAGGGTCCGGGGGCAGGGTTCCCTGGATTTCCCCGGGGACCTCGCCACGGTGGATGGCACCTTCACCGTCGAGCATGAAGACGAATGGAGTGAAGCTCTTGTTAAGGACCAACTGGGCGTCAGCCAATTTAAGGGCCTCGGCCACGACAGCCGCCAGTTCGGATTCGGGGGAGGTCCGTGCCTCGGGCGGAAGCTGCGTCATGGGTGTAAGCCTAACCCCGTACGAGAGCCAGAACGCGGTCGCGGATCTTTTCCATGGTGGGCTGGTCCTTGGCCTCGGCGTTCAGCCGCAGGAAGGGCTCGGTGTTGGAAGGCCGCAGGTTGAACCACCAGCTGCCATCCTTGGCCGTGAACGTGCTGCCATCCATGTGGTCGATCTCAATGTCTTCAGTTTCGAAGTCCACGCGCACACGCTCCACGGCGGCCGCCTTGTCCTCGATTTCTGAGTTGATCTCGCCGGAAGAGACGTACGGTTCATACTGGCGGCCGAGCTCCGAAAGTGGGCCGTCCTGCTCGCCGAGGGCGGCAAGGACATGCATGGCTGCCAGCATTCCAGTGTCAGCGTTCCAGAAGTCGCGGAAGTAGAAGTGCGCTGAGTGTTCGCCGCCGAAAACCGCTCCTTCCTCTGCCATGACTGCCTTGATGAAGGAGTGGCCCACGCGCGTGCGGACGGCTCGGCCGCCGTCGTTTGCCACAAGTTCCGGGACTGCCTTTGAGGTCAGGAGGTTGTGGATGATCACCGGGGTTTCTTCGCCGGACTGACGTGCGCGGGCGATCTCGCGTCGGGCAACCATGCCCGTAATGGCCGACGGGGAGACAGGCTGTCCCTTTTCGTCAACGACGAAGCAGCGGTCGGCGTCGCCGTCGAAAGCGAGACCGATATCCGCGCCATGCTTGACGACGGCAGCCTGGAGGTCGCGGAGGTTTTCCGGTTCCAGCGGGTTTGCCGGGTGGTTCGGGAAGGAGCCGTCCAGCTCAAAGTAGAGCGGGATGATTTCGAAGGGGAGCGCCGGGAGCAGCTTGTCGCCCAGGACGGCCGGAGTAGTCAGGCCGGCCATGCCGTTGCCGGCGTCAACCACGATCTTCAGGGGCCGGGAACCGGAGAGGTCCACCAGTTTGCGCAGGTACTCGGAGTAGTCCTTCAAAACATCATGGACCCCGATTTCGCCGCGGGTTGCCGCGGACGGAATGGAGCCGTCGTTCAGGTACTGCTCTGCAAGTGCCTGGATTTCCTTGAGGCCGCTTTCGGACGAGATCGGCTGGGCGCCCGCTTTGGCCATCTTGATGCCGTTGTATTCGGCTGGATTGTGGCTCGCGGTGAACGTGGCACCGGCGGCGTTCAGGGCGCCACAAGCGTAGTAGAGCTCGTCGGTGGAGATCAGGTCAAGGAGCTGAACGTTGGCACCACGGGTTGCCGCACCGTTGGCGAAGGCCTGGCTGAACTCAGGGGACGAAGGGCGCATGTCGCCGCCCACGAGGACGGTTTCCCCCTCAAGGCCCAGGACGTCGATGAAGGCAGCGCCGACGGCCTCGACGATTTCAGCGGTGATGGATTCACCTACGATGCCCCGGACGTCGTACGCCTTAAAGGATGCCGAGAGGTCGAATGTCTTGTTCTGCTCGCTAGTCACGGGCTCAATCCTACTGTGGCTGCCCATCGGTGCATGAACCCGCGGATGCGCTATGTGGATAGTTTTTATCGGCACAGCTGTTATCCACATAGCGGAGTCTGCCCGTGTTTGCTGTCAGTGGTGACTGGAATACTGGGGTCATGGCCCACAACTCCCCAAACACTGCCGCTCCCGTGCAATCAACAACCCAACAGGAAGCCCTGGCGTGCCTTCGTGAACTCGTCGGCCATCCGGAAGCCCAGTTCCATGAAGGCCAGTTTGAGGCGATCGAAGCGCTGGTGGATGCAGGCCGCAGGGCGCTCGTTGTCCAGCGCACGGGCTGGGGAAAGTCTGCGGTCTACTTTGTTTCCTCACTGCTCCTGCGCCGCAGGGGAGCCGGGCCCACGCTGATCGTTTCGCCGCTGCTCGCCCTCATGCGCGACCAAGTCGCCGCGGCGGCACGTGCGGGCGTTCGGGCCGTGGCCATCAACTCCGCCAACGCCCTTGAGTGGGACACAGTCTTGGCCCAGTTGGCCGCCGACGACGTCGATGTCCTCCTCGTGTCGCCGGAGCGGCTGACAAACCCGTCGTTCAGGGAGAACCAGCTGCCCGAGCTTATCCGGAGGACCGGACTTCTGGTGATCGATGAGGCTCACTGTATTTCCGACTGGGGGCACGACTTCCGCCCCGATTACCGCCGCATCTCGGACCTCATCGCGCAGTTGCCGGAGACTGTACCCGTCCTGGCAACTACGGCAACGGCCAACTCCCGGGTGGTCCACGATATCGAAGAACAACTCGGCGCCGGTGTGCTGACTATCCGTGGAGGCCTCGGCCGGGAATCCCTGCGCCTGGGTGTACTCAACCTCGCCGACTCCAGGGACCGGCTTGGCTGGCTGCTGACCCACTTGGCGGACATGCCCGGGAGCGGCATCATCTACACACTCACGGTCTCTGCAGCCGAAGACACCGCCCGGCTCCTTGCCGAGGCCGGACACAACGTTCTGTCCTATACCGGCAGGACGGACCCGGCGGATCGGGAGCGGGCAGAGCAATTGCTCAAGGACAACCAGGTGAAAGCCCTTGTGGCCACCTCCGCCCTGGGCATGGGATTCGACAAGCCGGACCTCGGTTTCGTGATCCACCTCGGTGCCCCGTCGTCACCTGTCGCCTATTACCAACAGGTCGGCCGTGCAGGCCGTGGTGCAGCCAATGCAGACGTCCTTCTCCTGCCGGGCTCAGAGGACCGCGAGATCTGGCAATACTTTGCCACTGCATCCATGCCATCGGAGGAAAAGGCCGCGGCAGTGCTGGCTGTGCTCGGCGATGCCGGCTCGGCCATGTCCACCGTCGCGCTGGAAGCACGCGTAGACCTTCGGCGCACGCCTTTGGAGCTTCTCCTGAAGGTTCTGGCCGTAGACGGAGCCGTCGAGCGCGTAGGCGGAGGCTGGAGGTCAACCGGAAGGCCGTGGCACTACGACGCCGAACGCTACGCCCGCATCGCTGAAGCACGGGTGGACGAGCAGGATTCCATGGTGGTCTACCAGGACACGGCTGGATGCCGGATGGAGTACATCACATCGGTCCTCGATGATGAGACTGCTGCCCCTTGCGGGCGCTGCGACAACTGTGCGGGCCGCTGGTTCCCCGTTGACGTGGCGGAATCGGCTGCGGATGCGGCCGGGCAGACGCTCCGCCGGGCAGGGATCGCCGTGGAACCGCGGCTTCAATGGCCCAGTGGTATGGACCGGTTGGGCGTCGCCGTCAAGGGAAAGATCAAGCCGGACGAGAGCATGGCCGAGGGTCGCGTTCTTGCCAGGCTGACGGACCTGGGTTGGGGTGGTGCTTTGCGTGAACTGTTTGCAGCAGGCGCACCGGACCGGGTGGTCGATCCGACAATGCTGCAGGCCTGCGTCCAGGTTCTGCGGGAGTGGTCCGGGGCCGAGGGCGGAACCCCATGGAGCGGAGCAGGCCGGCCCGCCGCTGTCGTCAGCATTCCCTCGCGCAGCAAGCCACAATTGGTTGAGTCGCTGGCTCAGGGAATCGCCGGGATCGGCAGGATGCCGTACTTGGGCCAGCTTCAGGTGGCTCACGGAGGACCCACCGGCTCGCGGGGAGGCAACAGCGCCTACAGGCTCGCCGGGGTGTGGGAACGGCTGGTTGTGGGACCGGAACTTGCCCAAGCATTGTCGGGGATCGGGAGCCAGCCTGTGCTGTTGGTGGATGACCTCGTCGATAGCCGCTGGACCATGACCGTGTCCGCGCGGGCGCTGCGGCAGGCAGGCGTTGCAGCGGTACTCCCTCTCGCACTGGCCCAAGCGGGGTAGACAGGGTAGGAAAGCGCAAGGTAGGAAACCGTCATTTTGTGATCGCTCCCACATCAGGTCTATAGGATCGAGGAAACACCCTGCTGCCCAGTCGCTGACCCCAGCCGGTGAGCGCAGCCCGAACCTGGACCGGAGCCATGACCACAAGACCCAGTGCCGACGTCACCGAGGCCAGCCCAACCAGCTGGCGGCCGCGCTTGGCCCTGCTGGTGGCAGCAACATTCTTCATGGAGTTCCTTGACGGGACCATCCTGACCACGGCTATCCCGAGCATCGCCTCCGACTTCCGTGTTGCTCCGGCGGACATCAACATCACCATGACGGCGTACCTGGTCACAGTCGCCATGGGAATCCCGCTGAGCAGTTGGTTGGCTGAGCGTTTTGGTGCCCGCAGGATCTTCTGCCTGGCCATTTCGGTGTTCACCATCGCATCCCTGCTCTGCGCTGTGAGTACTGACCTGACCATGCTCACCCTGAGCCGGGTGGCGCAGGGGATGGGTGGAGCAATGATGGTCCCCGTGGGAACCTTGGTGGTCCTTCGCGGTACGCCCAAGTCCGAGCTCCTCCGTGCCACTGCCTATCTGGTGTGGCCGGGCCTGCTCGCCCCCGTGTTGGCTCCGATGGTGGGCGGTGCCCTCACTACGTTCCTCTCGTGGCACTGGATCTTCATCATCAACGTTCCCTTGGGACTGGCGGCATTTATCGCGGCCCTCAGGCTGGTTCCGCGCACGCAGTTTGACGGCAAGCGACGCCTTGATTGGTTTGGCCTCCTGCTGACCACGTTGGGCGTGGGGGCGTTGGTGGTCGGTCTTGAGACCCTGGGCGGCCACGCTTCCAACCTTCTGGCCGTCCTGGTGGTCGTAGCCGGGGTGCTTTCACTGGCCGGGGCAGTTTTCTGGATGAGGAAGGCCAAAGTGCCGCTGTTCAACCTCAGCGTTTTTGGCACCAAGACCTTCCGGGCCACCTCCACGGGCGGGTTCATTTACCGGCTGACCATCAGCTCCGTGCCATTCCTGCTGCCCCTGATGTTCCAGGACGGCTTCGGATGGGATCCCCTCAAAGCCGGCGTCATGGTCGCGGCAGTGTTCGTGGGCAACATCGGCATCAAGCCCGCCACCACGCCGCTCATCAGGCGCTTCGGTTTCAAAGCTGTCCTGGTATTCGCTTCCTTCGCCTCGGCCGTGACGTTCGCCCTGTGTGCTTTCCTCAGCCCTCAAACGCCCGAACCCTTGATTTTTGCTTTGCTGCTGTTCAGCGGCGCCTTCCGCTCCATCGGATTCTCCGCGTACGCCTCAGTGCAGTACGCGGACATCGTTCCCGGTCAGCTGCCTTCAGCCAACGCGATCTCGGCCACGCTGGTTCAGCTGGCGACTGCTGCCGGAATCGCCGTCGGGGCCTTGTTCCTGCGCCTGTTCGACGCGACTCGTATGTTCGGTCCTGACCACGCAGGAGCCTACAAGGGGGCGTTCATCGCCATGGCTGTCCTGATGCTGATCAGCACCGTGGACAGCCTGACGTTGCACCGTCACGCGGGTGCGGAAGTCAGCGGAGTGGCGGCCGGGACCCGAAGCTAAAGCACACCCGAGCCGGGGCGATGAATACCCGAGCCCCTGAACGCCGTCGGTCCAAGCCGCTTAAACGCAAAAGGTCCCGGTTCGAAAACCGGGACCAATTCGCGGAGACGGGGGGATTTGAACCCCCGGTCGAGTTTAACCCCGACCCTTCATTAGCAGTGAAGTCCATTCGGCCGCTCTGGCACGTCTCCATCCGCTATTGCTAGCCCACCAAGGATACGCAGAAGGTGTCGTCCAGTGCAAAACAGCCGTGCAATCCAGTGTCAGCGTTCTGGAAGGGGTTACTTGCTCCCGGCCAGTGCGAGCCACAGGAAGTGGTTGCTCCGGGCTTGGAGCGCTGCAGCTTGCCTGTTGTCGGACGCTCCGGCGTGCCCGCCCTCCAATGCCTCGTGGAACCACACGTTCGGGATGCCCATGGCTTGCATCCGTGCCGCCATCTTCCGGGCTTGGACAGGACCTACCCGGTCGTCGGAGGTCGCCGTCCAGATGAACGTTTCAGGGTACTCGATGCCGTCGCGCAGCAGGTGGTACGGCGAGAACGTCCGGATGAATTCCCATTGCTCAGGGACATCCGGGTCACCGTATTCGGCGATCCAGGAGTAGCCCGCCGAAAGCTTGGTGTACCGCCGCATGTCCAGCAGGGGTACGCCGCAGGAGACCGCGCCAAAAAGTTCCGGGTATTGGGTCAGCATGTTGCCCACCAGGAGGCCGCCGTTGGAACCGCCCACGCAGCCCAGTCGGCGACGACTTGTGACGCCGCGCGAAATCAAGTCCTTGGCTACGGCGGCGAAGTCCTCGTAGGCGCGGTGCCGGTTCTCTTGGAGCGCAGCACGGTGCCAAGAAGGGCCGTACTCGCCGCCACCGCGGATGTTGGCCACAACGTAGACACCGCCGCGGGAGTGGGCGGCAGCCCCGACGTCGGACGTTGTGCGGCGCTCCAGCCAGGCCCGTCCGATGGTTCCGCTGTACGCCGGAGTCCGGGAAACCTCGAAGCCGCCGTAGCCGGAGAGCTGGGTGGGGTTCTCGCCGTCGAGCACCAGGTCCTTGGCAGCGACCTGGAAGTAGGGGACCTTGGTGCCATCCAAGGAGGTGGCGAAGTGCTGCTGGACTTCGTACTCGGCTTCGTTGAAGAACGACGGCGACCGCTTCACCACCGCGTGCTCACTCGCCACGGAGCCGGCATCCGGCCCGGACGGTGAAGCACCAAGCGTGCCCCGGGTGAGGGTGGTGGGCGTCGTGAAACCGGTGGCCACCAACCAGAAGTCATTCCCGGCGCCGGATTCAGCGTCGTCTTCATCGTCCACGGCGTAGGCGTTGACATCATGCAGGGGCGGGCAGGCATCCAGGACTGTGGAAGCCCACGTCCCGTCGCTGTCCACAGACGATGGGTTCAGCACGCGGATCTCTGATGAAACGTCCCGGAGCAGGTTCAGCAGCAGGTAGTCCTTGGTCCAGCTCCAGGACTGCAACGAGGTGTGTGCATCAGGGGTGAAAAGAACCAACAGGTCGCGTGAACCGGCAAGGTAGCTCTCGAAATCCGCTGCCAACAAGGATCCGGCCGGGTACGTTACATCGTCCACCTCCCAGTCACCCTGGGGCCGGAAGAGCAGCCAATCGCGGTGGACGCTGATGTTGACATCGGTGGGAACGTCGATGGCCACCCATGAGTCATCGCGGAGCAACCACGTGCTGCGGTTGTAGAAGTCGATGTAGTCGACTGCGAAGGTCCGCTCGTAGCCGGGTGTGGAGTCGTGTGCCACCATCGCCAGCATGTGGTTTTCGGGAATTTCGAACAGGCGTTCAGCGTCCGCAAGCGACTGCCCCCTGCGAAGCTTGACGCCGGTGCGTGCATAAGAGGACGACGTCGCGGGCAGGCCTTCCGCGGTGCTGGACACCAGGAGCGTGTCAGCATCCAGCCAGCTGACGTTCCCCTTCGCCGTGGGGATGTCGAAGCCGCCTGCCGCGGGGTCCACGAAGGTGCGGGATTCGACGTCGAACTCCCGGTGGCGGTCGGCGTCGCCGCCATCGGGGGAAAGCGAAACCATGGCCAAGCGGTACTCGGAGCCGTCGGCAGGGCGATGGAAACCGGCCCCGTGGAAGACCCATTCGACGCCCTCCGAGGCAGCCAGCGCATCGACGTCGAGCAGCACATCCCACTCAGGTTGGTCGCTGAGATAGCTCTCCCACGTGGTGCGGCGCCACAGTCCCTTGGGGTGCTCCTTGTCCTTCCAGAAGTTGTAGTAGAAATCGCCGCGTTTGTTCACCATGGCGATCCGGTCTGTGGAGTCCATGACTTCCAAAATGCCGGACTGGAGCTCCGCATAACCGGCGTCTTCCAGCAGTTCTTCGGTGCGGGCGTTCTGCTCCCTGACCCACGCGAGCTGTTCTTCGCCGTGGATGTCCTCCAGCCAGGCGTTCTCATCCGTGGGTTCAGGCGCGGCGCCATTCTCTGACAATGGCGAGGGATCAGCTGCTGTGGTGGTCATCGCCCCATCCAAGCAACACAGTTCGACGGTAGGCAAGTCACGCAGAGTTAGGCTTGAGCGTGGCTAAATCGCAAACCAACCGTGTTGCCCTTCTGGGGGCCGGCCCTCGGGGCACCAGTGTCCTTGAGCGGTTGCTCGCGAACTGGGCTGCCGGGGACGCCGATGGAGCCACCCTGCACATCCATGTCGTGGATCCCTTTCCTGCAGGTTCGGGGCACGTGTGGCAGCCCGGCCAGTCCCGGCTGTACTTGATGAATACGCAGGCGTTCTACCCGACACTGATCCCCGAGGATCCCGAGCTCGCAACCCCGCTGACGGGTGGCTCCTTCGACCAGTGGCGGGAGGCCCGTCGTCGTGATGGTGCGGGCCTGGACGACCCCGAAAAAGCCGAGCTGGCCACTCTGGAATCCCACGACTTCCCCAGCCGCGCCCTGTACGGGCGCTATCTGCGCCAAACCCTGGAGGGGCTGCTGGACCGGCTGCCCGACGGCGTCGAGGTCACCTTCCATGAAACGCTCGCCATTGCTGCGCGTCCGGTTGACGGGAAGTTCGACGTCGAACTCGCCGACGGCACGACGCTCACCGTCGGTTCGGTGGTGCTGGCGTTGGGGCACATCGAATCGCGGCTCAACCCGGAGCAGAGGTCATTCAAGCGTGCGGCCGACGAGTTGGGCTTGGCGTATTTCCCGCCGGCACCGCCCGCGGATGTGGATTGGCAGGCGGTGCCTGACAGCCAACCCGTTCTTGTCCGGGGCATGGGTTTGAATTTCTTTGACGTGATGGGCCAACTGACCGAGGGTCGCGGAGGCAAGTTTGTCGAGGCAGGGGTGCCCGGAGCCGGTGTCCTGGAGTACCGGCCATCGGGCCGTGAACCCAGGATTTTCGCTGCCTCCCGCCGCGGTACGCCGTACCGGGCCAAGGCAGGGCTGGACGGCTACTACCCACGCAGCATCACCATGCGGTACCTGACAGAAGACGCGGTAGACCGGTTCCGGGCAGCAGGCATCCAGCCCGGTTTCGACCACGATCTCTGGCCGTTGCTGCACAGGGATGCGTTGTGGGCCTACTACTCAACGCTGGCCAGGTCCCAGCCCGCCGCGATCAAGGATCCGGCGCAGTTTTTGGCCGACCTGCAGGATGCGCTGCAACCGCATGCCCACACCACGGCGCACTGGGAACACGATGTGGAGGTCCTGGTTGAAAAGCACGTGGTTGCTTCGCGCCGTTTGAATCTTCGTGGGCTCGCGGCGCCGTTGGCGGGACGGACGTTCGCATCACGGCGTGATCTGGATACCGCGATCACCGCCTACCTGGACGACGACGCCCGGCGCTCGGCTTTGGGTGAAGCCGATCCCGTGAAGATGGCCATTGGGGCACTGCACACCGGCCGGGCGATCCTCAAGACCGTTGTGGCGGACGGCGGCATCACGGACGAGTCCTGGTTGGCCGGTCTGCGCGGCTGGTTCGAATCGTTTGTCGAAGGACTGGCCAGCGGGCCGCCCGCGCTCCGCTCGGAGCAGCTCGCCGCCTTGGCGCGTGCCGGCGTCGTAAGTTTTGTCGGACCGGACCCCAAGTTCAGTGTCGATCGGAGCGCAAAGGTGTTCCGGGCGGCTTCGCCGTGGGTTCACGACGGGCCGGTGGAGGCGGAGACCCTCATTGAGGCGATGTCGCCGGCGAACAGGGTTGGCATCAATATCTCCCCGCTGCTGGAGCAGCTCATGGCTGATGGCTTGGTGCGGACCAAGATCATGATGAGCGTTGAGGGCACCCCCATGCAGACCACCGGCCTTGACGTTGAACCGCACCCCTACCGCCCCCTCGCGGCCAACGGATCTGTTACGGAAAACATGTACGTGCTCGGGCTGCAGTTGTCTGCGTCGCAGTGGGGCAATGCCATCGCCGCGGAGGCCCGTCCCCGCACCGGCCCCGCCTATGCCAGCGGGCAACGAACCCTGCGTGACGCCGATGAGATCGCCCGCAGCATTCTGGGACTCTAGAGCCCCGGGTTGCGCCGCCAGCCAGCCTTCGCTACTGTGTGAGCTGCATCACCCGTAAGGGTGTGCGCGCTTTTGATCTGCGGCGGGAGAGCCCTGCCGGTACATTTCGTCAGGCGCCGTAGGAGCAAACCCTCCCCAGGAATCTCTCAGGCCCATGTACCGCCGCGGCGAGGCAACTCTGGAAAGCAGTCCGGCCACCGGACTCACCGAAGGTGCAAGCAGGCCCATGCCTGCGGAAACTCTCAGGTCTACCTACAGAGCGGGGAGGAACCCGAATCAATGCGGCACCACAGTGCCGCCTGAACGACGGAGTTCCTTTGACGATTCATCCCACCACCGGCAACGATTCACCGCATCTCGAACGCCAACTCAGCAACCGCCACATCCAGCTCATCGCCATCGGCGGTGCCATTGGAACCGGCCTCTTCATGGGCTCGGGCAAGACCATTTCCGCAGCTGGCCCCTCCGTAATTTTCGTGTACATGATCATCGGCTTCATGCTGTTCTTCGTCATGCGCGCCATGGGCGAACTGCTCCTGAGCAACCTGAATTACAAGTCCTTCAGCGATTTCGCCGCCGACCTCCTCGGTCCCTGGGCCGGCTTCTTCACCGGGTGGACCTACTGGTTCTGCTGGGTCATCACGGGCATCGCCGATGTCATTGCGATTGCCGGGTACTCGGAGGAGTTGTGGCCAGGGCTGCCCTTGTGGATTCCGGGTCTTATCACCATCGGCATCCTGCTGCTCCTGAACCTGGCAACCGTGAAGGCCTTCGGCGAGACCGAATTCTGGTTCGCGCTCATTAAGATCGTGGCCATCGCCGCCCTCATTATCGTTGGCCTGTTCATGATCCTCAGCGGCTTCCAGTCAGACGCCGGACCGGCCAGCTTCAGCAACCTGTGGAACCACGGCGGTTTCTTCCCGAACGAGTTCATGGGCTTCGTTGCCGGCTTCCAGATCGCCGTCTTCGCGTTCGTGGGCATCGAGCTGGTGGGCACCACCGCGGCCGAGGCCAAGGACCCGGAGAAGAACCTGCCCAAGGCAATCAACTCCATCCCCATCCGTGTGCTCCTTTTCTACGTAGGTGCGCTCATCATCCTCATGTCCGTCACCCCGTGGACCCAGTTCGCCGCGGGCCACAGCCCCTTCATTGCCATGTTCTCCCTGGCAGGCCTCGGCGCCGCCGCCACGATCGTGAACCTGGTGGTTTTGAGCTCGGCGATGTCCTCGGCCAACTCCGGCATCTACTCCACCTCCCGCATGGTGTACGGCCTGGCCCAGGAAGGCGACGCGCCCGCTGTCTTCAGCGCCCTGTCCGGACGCAAAGTACCCCGCAACGCCCTGTTCCTTTCCTGCGTCCTGTTGCTGTCCGGCGTCGTCCTCATGTACGCCGGGCAGGACGTCGGCAAGGCATTCGACATGGTCACCACCGTTTCGGCTGTCTGTTTCGTGTTCGTGTGGTCGATCATCCTGGCCAGCTACCTGGCCTTCAGGAAGCGCCGTCCCCACCTGCACGATTCCTCGGCTTTCAAGATGCCGGGCGGGGTGGTGATGGTGTGGGTGGTGTTCGCCTTCTTCGCATTCATCCTCTGGGCGCTGACCACCCAGCCGGACACGCTCATGGCGCTGCTGGTCACTCCGGTGTGGTTCCTCGCCCTTGGCGTGGCCTGGGCGGTCCTTCGCAAACGGCCCACCCACCTGGCCCGTTACGAGCACTTCAAGGCTGAGCTGCAGAAGGACGCTGAGCGGGTGAACGAACCCGAATCCGTCCGCAGCTGACACCCAAGCAAAGAGCCAGGCTCCTCGATGGTTGAGGAGCCTGGCTCTTTGGTTTTCAGGGGAGGTTCAGCCCCTCAGGCACTTCTGGTACTCCAGCCATGCGAAGGCATAACGGAGCCAGCCCACGATGTCGTACCACTTGGACGGCTTGGTTGGCTCGGTGCACTGCGGTGGCTGGGGCCCGCTTGCAGCCACCTTAACCAGCGCCTTGACCGTGGTTCCACTTTCGACGGCGGTCAGCACCACGGTGCCGGTTCCTGCGGCGGCCGCTGCGGGAACCTTGAGGTTCACTGTGGCGGAGCCGGCTGCAACGGGCACGTCGCCGAGCACCAGCGAGGCGCCCTTGGCGTCGGTAAAGACTGCCTTCAGCGTCTTGTTGGCCGGGCTGCCGATCGATGTCAGGTCCAGTTTGGACACTGCCAGGGTGATCGGGTCGCCAGCTTTGACCTCGGCGGCGGTGGTGTTGGCGACAGCGACGGAGCGGCGGGCAAAGTCAGGCGACACCGGGTTGTGTCCCTGCAGGTACTTGATCCAGGCATCCCTGTCCACCAGGCCGGTGTCCTTCGTGTTGCTGCCTTCCTTGAAGACCCGGAAGTTGTCACCGCCGGTTGCAAGGAAGCTGAAGGTGCCGATCCTGTACTGCTTGGCAGGGTCAATGACCGCGCCATCGACCCAGATGCCTGTGACGCGGTCGCCTGCGGCGCGGGCGGCGTCGTAGGTGTAGTTGACGTTCTTGGACAGGCCCAGCTGCTGGTACGGGCGGCTGGGCACCGTTCCGTCCGGGTTGGTCTGCCACTGCTGCTCCAGGAGAGTCTTGAACTGCGTACCTGTCAGCGACGTGGTCCACAGATTGTTCACGAACGGCAGTACGGCGTTGGCTTCTGCGTAGGTGATGGTGCCGTCCGGCGCGTAGTAGAGCTCGTTGCGCAGGCCGCCAGGATTCACGACGCCGATCTCCGCCGCGCCCAGTTCCGGCGCCTTGAGCGTATCCACCAGGGAGTCCGCCACCAGGTTGCCCAGCGTCGATTCGCTCGCGCGATCGTCACGCTTGGGGGCGCCGCCTGCCGGGTCGGGAGTGAAGGCGGTGGTGATATCGGCCGTTACCGCACCGACCGGCTGGTTTCCAATTTCTGCGGCATTGGCCAGGGCCTTATCCACGATCGTTTTGACTGTGGCAACGCGCGGATAGGCGGCTACCAGGCTTGCGGCAGTGTCTGTGGTGCGGTCCACGACGGCTGCTTTGTAGGCCGTCACGGACTTGGAGGCAGTATCCACCGTGAGCGTCACACTGCCTACGTTCTCGCCGTAGTTGCCGGTCTGCATGATGGGTCGGGTTTTGCCTGTGGGCTGGCCGTTGGAGTCCAGGATGGGTGCATCCCAGGCGTATTCCTTGTGGGTGTGGCCGGTGAAGATCGCAGCGACGTCCGGGGTGGTTTCGTTGACCAACTTGGCGAACGGGCCACCTGCCGCCACTTCCTGTTCCAGCGTTGCGCCCTCGGGTGTTCCGGATGCCGCGCCGTCGTGGTTCTCCACGATGATCAGGTCAGCTGCGTTGTCGGCCTTGATCTTGGCGGCAACGCGGTTGATGGCTTCCACGGGGTCCCCGAATTCCAGGTCGGCGATACCTGCCGGGGTCACCAGGGTTGGCACCTCCTGGGTGACTGTGCCGATGACGGCGACCCGCATGCCTTTCATGTCCAGGACTTTGTACTCCGGCAGGACCGGGGTGGTGGTGCCCTTCTGGTAGACGTTGGCGCCCAGGTAGGCGAACTTCGCGTTGGCACCTCCTGCAATGACGCGGTCGCGCAGGTCCGGCCAGCCGCCGTCGAACTCGTGGTTGCCTACTGCCGAAGCCTGCAGTTCCAGGGCATTCAGGACGTCAATGGTGGGCTGGTCCTTCGCTACCGAAGACGCGAAGAGGGAAGCGCCGATGTTGTCGCCGGCCGAGATGAACGCCGTGGCGCCCGGGGCGGCCGCCGCACGGAGCTTCTCCACAGTGCCCGCGAAGAGCACCGTGTTGTTGTCGATGCGGCCGTGGAAATCGTTGATGCCCAGGAACTGCAGGTCGACTGTGGCCGGTGCGTCCGGGGCAAGGTTCAGGCCGACCACCACGGGGTCGTGGTCGCTGGCCCGGAATTCGTCCGCAGCGTAGTAGTTGGTCACGTTGTTGTTGTACCGGCTGTACTCCAGTGCCACGGATTCCACGGAGTTGATGTTCCAGATGTCGGTTCCGGTGACTTTTTGAGCCGCCGCGGGGGAGGCCAGGATGTGGTCCAAGGAACCGACCATTCCACCGAACAGGTAGGAGTGCTTGCCGGTGCCAACCTCAAGGTCGGTATAGCCGGCGCCGGTCAGGACGTTGATGGGATCTTCCTTGCCGTAGGCGTTGAAGTCGCCGATCAGGAACACCTTGTCGGTTCCCTTGGAGGCCTGCAGATCCTGCGAGAAGGCCAGCAGGGACTGGGCCTGCTTGGTCCGGGCAATATTGGAGGCGCCCTGGCCCTTGTCGGTATCGTCCGGGGTGGCTGCTGAGCCCTTGGACTTGAAGTGGTTCACGATCGCGATGAACTTCTTGTCATCGGCTCCGCCAACTGGCTTGAACACCTGCGCCAGCGGCTTGCGTGCACTCGCGAATGCCACGGTGTCGTTGTGGATGATGGATTCGCCCACCGGTTCCGCCGTTGCCTTCTTGAAGATGAATGCCGTGCGGATCATGTCCTCGTCGGTCAACGGGGGAGCGTTCGCAGGAGTGCGGACGTAGTCCCAGACGCCCGGGGTCTTGACGTTGAGGGCGTCCACCAGCTTGGACAGTGCGTCATCACGGTTCCTGCCGAACTGTGCCGAGTTCTCGATCTCTTCGAGGGACACGACATCGGCGCCGGACTTGGTGATGGCCGCTACGATCTTGGCCTGCTGGCGTTCGAAATTCTCCGCGTTGGCGGCACCGCGGGCGTTGCAGCCTTCCTTGACGGTGATCGGGTTGCCGTCCCGGTCGGTGTAGAAGACGCAACCGCTCAGCTGGTCGCCGGTGGTGGGGAAGTAGTTGAGCACGTTGAAGGAGGCCAGCTTGAGGCTTCCCCCAACGTCTGCCGGGCCCTCGGGCCGCGACGCGGTAAAGGTCGCAGGCTGGACGGAGTCGGCGTTGGCCGGGGTGAGCGCGGTCAGGGGTTGGAATTTCCAGGAGTTGTTGCCGTAGCCCAGGATCACGTCGGTCTTGAACGTGGCGGGTGAACCCACACGGACAGGATCGGAGGTTGTAAGGTACGGGAGCTGCTGGGCCTTGGTGGTGGCGTCCTTGAGGAAGTTCGTGGAGGCACCGTCGTCGAGCTTGATGGCCCGGAGCGCATTGTCAGCCACCACCGCCGCATACTCCGGCGAACCGTAGCTGGCTACCGCCGTCGGCTGCACCAAAGGCGAGGTGCCTGCAGCGAGGCCGATTTCGCCATACTGGTTCAGCGAATAGTTGTCCGTGACGGTGAAGTCGCCCTGCGGCGCAATCAGCATGCCTTCCAGGCTCTCGCGGGCCGCTTCATTGGCCGGGAGCGCGAACGGCGTGGATTTGACCTCGGGTGCGGCCTCCGTGAGCTTCTTGAGGCCCGCGGCCTCGACCGTGAGCTGGGTCTGGTTGGCAAACTCACTGACCACGCCGGTCAGTTCAAGGTAGTCGCCCGGCTGGACCGTCGCCGTCGTCGTGGGTGAGTAGACGAACAAAGCGTCCGACGCCGTCCTGGCCGCCCCGCCGTTGTCGCCACCGGTTCCCGGGGTTTGGACGTAATAGCCGTTGAATCCGCCGGTGGCGTAGACGGCGGTCACCTTGCCGCGCGTCGTCACGGTGCTGCCAACGAAAGGACTGGCTGCGCCGGTGCCCTGGATCTCGGCGATGGACTTGGTGCCAGGCTCAGGCTGTGGATCCGGGGGCGTCCCGCCTCCGCCCGACGCCGTCGGCGTGATGGAAGCGTTGAGGCTGAAGTCAGCTGCGTTGGAGTCTGTGTCCACCCCGTTGGTGCGGTTGAGGCTGCGGACATCCGTGTTGCTGGACGGTCCTGTTGCGGCCGCCGTCTCAAAGGTGTTGGAACTGCCATAGCCCAGGAGGTCCGCAACGGCCGCGTTGCCGGTCACGGAGCCGGCAGGCAGGGATGAGACCGCGGTGGCCTGCTTGGCGAGGATGAGTGTTCCTGCCGTGCCGCTGGGGTTCAGCGTGCCGGTGGCCTGGACATCCGCAATGGGAAGCGCAGGGGCCGTGGAGGTGCCGCTGTTCGTGGCGCCCTGGATCAGGTAGTAGCCCTTGGCCGGAATGCTGCCGGTCAGGGGAGTGATGCCGGTAGGGGCTGCGGCACTGGTGGCTGAACGGTACTGCAGTGACCAACCGGCCAGGCTGACTGCTGCGTCAGAGGAGTTGTAGAGCTCCACGAACTTGTTCTTGAACGCTGCCCCGCTGCTGCCGCCGCTGAGATAGGCCTCGTTGATCACCACCGGCGAGGTGCCGCTGGGTGCGGCTGGATCGTCCGCCGCGAAGGCGGGTGCCGCCGTCAGCGGGGCCGCAAGCAACCCGACTGACAGGAATGTTCCCGCCGCTGTTTTCCAATGGTTTTGGTGCATCCGCTCTAACTTTCATGAGGGAGCCCTGTGGGGCCCTGTGGACGACGCCCACCGTCTTGTGAAGTGGGCGATATGCCCGGAAGTTACTCCGGGGTAAAGCTGCCTCGGGCATAGCTGAACACGAACGGATGAATGGGAAGTGGCCCCCGGGTGGCCGGTTGGAGTGCCGGCCACAACGGGTCCTACTTGGCGGCGCCCTTGAGGGTGCCGGTGGTTGCGGCCCCGGCAGCGGCGCCGATCAGGCAGACAATCTCACGATCGCCGGTCTTCCAGGAATCGCTGGTGGGGTGGAGGAAAGTCACGTCGAGGGCGGACTCTTCGAAGGGCACTCCGACGAACGAGGCAAACTGCGCGCCACAGAACTCTTCTGCTTTGGTTCCCACCTCGGTGGTCCCGGGGAACGTGGAAGTGTCGAGCTTGGTAACGGCGTAGGCCTCAAGGTCGTGGCTCTGATCGCACGGAATGATGGTGACGTCCACAACTTCCTCGGTATCAGGGTTGGCGATGCAGTCACCCAGTTTCACTTTGAAGGCGTCAGCTTTGGACGATTCCGTCGGTTTGCCGGATTCATCCCGCTTGGCATCCCCACTGCTGATGAGCGAGCATCCCGCCAGCGCCAGCGATGCCATGGTCAATACGGCAGCAGCCCTGAAGGTCTTTGAAAGGTGGAGCATTCTGGTCCTCATTCCAGGAGGAACACAGGATTCCTGTGGAACGGCCTGTGGTCAGCGATGAGGGACCCAACAAGGTTTTCCCACGCCGGTCGATCCCCCAAGGCCGACGATGAGAGGCTCCGGCCGGCCGCCCCTGGGTAGGGGGCAGCCTGGCCGGACCCGAATTTTCATAGTCTAAGCCGACTGGCCCTGGTCCTGGATCACCTTGAACACGGCACCGGTCGGATCGGACAACGTAGCCAACCTGCCGAAGGGGGTGTCCTCCGCAGGCTGCATCACAGTGGCGCCCAAGGCCGTTGCCTGCTCCACGGTGGCGTCGGTGTCCGCAACGGCGAAGTACACGCTCCACATCGAGGGAACCTCGTCGGGCAGGAAACCGGAGGCGTCCATGATGCCTGCCTTCGCGTTCTCCCCGGATCCCAAGGTGGTGTACCTGAACTCCGGGGTGTCGCTCATGACATCCGTTTCCCAGCCGAACACCTTCTGGTAGAACGCCACGGCGGAGTCGTAGTCCTTGGACAGAAGCTCGTGCCATGCAGGCGAACCCGGTTCGGCGGCGACCTCGAAGCCCTTCATCTCCCCGAACTCCCACGCACCGATCGAGGCGCCGGAGGAGTCGCCGTACATCGCCATGCTGCCTTGCTCGGGAACCTCCATGGGTTCCATGTACACCTGGCCCCCATTGGCTGCCGCGGCCTCGGTGGTCGCCTTGATGTCGTCGGTGCGCAGGTAGGTGGACCAGAGATCCGGCATGGCACCCATGTCGGCCTGTTTCTGCATGATCCCGGCTACGAGCTTCCCGTCCTTGGACGCGGTGATGTAGCCGCCGTACTTCTCTTCGTCTCCGGTCTCATAAGTCCAGCCAAAAAGTGCGTTGTAGAAGGACTTCGCCCTCTCGGTATCGGAGGTCATCAGGTCGATCCAACACGGCGAACCGGCAGTGATATCGGGCGTAGGCATGTGTGCAGCTCCTGTTGTCAGGCCGCGGCACATTCCGCGGCTGATGGTTTAGTGGTGGAGACAGGAAGAACACTATGCGGGGGCTCCGACAATTTTCAACGAAAATGCCCCGGGTTCAACAACCCGGGGCATTCATTGGCGGAAGGTAAGGGATTTGAACCCTTGGTACGGGGTTACCGCACACTGGTTTTCAAGACCAGCTCCTTAGGCCGCTCGGACAACCTTCCTCGCCTAGTAGTGTTTCATAGGGAGTTGGCTGTTCCAAAACATCACGTCCTCCAGCCCCTGCCCCGGGTGCCGGATGACAAGCAAGAAACCGGGAGTTCGTCATGAAAGCCGTCTACATCTCAGAGCCGGGCGGGCCCGAAGTCCTCGAGGTCCGCGAGGTCCCTTCCCCGGTGCCGGGCGACGGCGAGGTGCTGATCGACGTCGTCGCTGCAGGCCTGAACCGCGCGGACGTCCAGCAGCGCCGCGGCTTCTATCCGCCACCGCCGGGAGCCTCGGACATCCCCGGGCTTGAAGTATCGGGCCGCATCGCGGCCTTCGGCCCCGGTGTCACCAAGGCCTTCTCCGTGGGCGACAAGGTAGTGGCACTTCTCTCGGGCGGCGGCTACGCCCAGCAGGTGGCCGTGCCCGCTGAACAGGTACTGCGCGTCCCCGAGGGCGTGGACCTGATCACCGCCGCGGCCCTCCCCGAAGTGGCCGCCACGGTCTACTCGAACCTGATCATGACGGCCCAACTGCAGCCCGGCGAGACGGTGCTCATCCACGGCGCCACGGGCGGCATCGGCACCATGGCCATCCAGCTGGCCAAGGCTTATGGTGCAACTGTGGCGACGACGGCCGGGACCGATGAGAAAGTCGGCACGGCCAAGGCGTTCCTGGGCGCCGACATCGCCATCAACTACGCCGAGGAAAACTTCGTTGAAAGCCTCAGGGCACAAAACGGCGGCAAAGGCGCCGACGTCATCCTCGACGTCGTGGGTGCAAAGTACCTGCAACAGAACGTCGATGCGCTCGCGGAGTACGGCCGGCTGATCATCATCGGTCTGCAGGGCGGCACCACGGCGGAAATCAACCTCGGCCAGCTCCTCAGCAAGCGCGCTGCCGTGATCGGCACCGCCCTCCGGCCGCGGTCGGTTGCCGAGAAGGGCATCATCATGACGGCGGTGCGCGAGTCCGTGTGGCCCATGGTCACTGACGGCCGGATCACGCCGCTGGTTGCCAAGTCGTTCCCCCTGGACCAGGTCCGGGAGGCCCATGGGTACTTCGACTCGGGGGAGCACGTGGGCAAGGTCCTGCTGCTCCTCTGACATTACCGACGCGCAGCAAGGAGCCTCATGTCGATCCGGCACAGTCTGCTGGCCCTGCTCCAGGACCAGCCCAGGTACGGCTATGAGTTGCGCGTGGAATTCGAGGACCGGACAGGTGCCGCCTGGCCGTTGAACATCGGCCAGGTGTACACGACGCTCGATCGGCTGGAGCGCGACGGCCTGGTCAGCAAAGACGGCGACGACGGCGGTGGCCACGTCATCTACAGCATCACTGACGCAGGGGTTGAGGAAGTCGGGGCCTGGTTTGCCGGTGCTGTTGACCGGGGGAATCCGCCCCGGAACGAGATCGCCATCAAGCTGGCGCTCGCCGTGACCATGCCCGGAGTGGATGCCGCCGCCGTCATCCAGTCCCAGCGCGAGGTGTCCGTCAAGGCGCTCCAGGAGCACACCCAGGCGCGCAAGGCAGTCTCAGCCAACCAGCGTTCTTCGGACACTGCCTTTCTGCTGGTGCTCGATTCCCTGGTCTTCCAAGCAGAGGCCGAGGTCCGGTGGCTGGACCTCTGCGAAGCAAGGATGGTGCAGAGCCTGGGGAAAGGCGGATCAAGCAGCCCCGGGGCGAACTGACCGCTCACCGCAGCGGGGATACCGCTCAACGCAACTGCCGTATCGGACCGTGGGTTACCCCGGTAAGTGGGGTACATACTTGCTAGCTTGCCCGTGACGCACGTCCGAGCCAGGGCAGCACAGCAGTTCTCAAGGAGGAGATATGGGCAAGAATCCCGACCAGACCGGACTCATGGAGGGACTTGATCCCACGCTGCCTGCGCCCGCAGTTGACGATTCGGTCCGTGAAGCCGAGGAACGCAAGTGGACCCCCGCGAAGATCGGTCTCTGGGTGGCGATTTCGCTGCTGGGAGCAGTGGCATGGTTCATGCTCGCGTTGGTCCGCGGCGAAACGGTGAACGCCATCTGGTTCGTTTTCGCCGCCGTGTGTACCTATCTGATCGGGTACAGGTTCTACTCCAAGGTCATCGAGCGGTACCTGCTTAAGCCAAACGACCGCCGCGCCACCCCCGCGGAGTACAAGGCCGACGGCAAGGATTACGTCCGCACCGACCGCAACGTCCTGTTCGGCCACCACTTTGCGGCCATCGCAGGCGCGGGTCCGTTGGTGGGACCCGTCATCGCGGCCCAGATGGGCTACCTCCCTGGCACTATCTGGATCATCATCGGCGTCGTATTCGCCGGCGCTGTGCAGGACTATCTGGTGATGTTCTTCTCGATGCGCCGTGGTGGCCGCTCGCTGGGACAGATGGCCCGCGAGGAACTTGGCGTCATTGGCGGTACCGCCGCCCTGATCGCCACCTTGCTGATCATGATCATCATCGTGGCCATCCTTGCCCTGGTGGTTGTCAACGCCCTGGGCGAGAGCCCGTGGGGTGTCTTCTCCGTTGGCATGACCATCCCGATTGCCCTGTTCATGGGCGTCTACCTTCGCTACCTCAGGCCAGGCAAGGTCATGGAGGTGTCGATCATTGGTTTCGTGCTGCTGATGGCGGCCATTATCGGCGGTGGCGCCGTGGCAGGAACCGAGTGGGGCGCAGCATTCTTCCACCTGGACAAGGTGACCATCGCGTGGGGCATCATCATCTACGGTTTCATCGCCGCCATCCTCCCCGTATGGCTGCTCCTTGCACCGCGTGACTATTTGTCCACGTTCATGAAGATCGGCGTGATCGTGATGCTGGCTGTCGCCATCATCGTGGTGCGTCCGGAAATCACTGTCCCGGCGTTCAGTGAGTTTGCCGGCCGGGAAAACGGGCCGGTCTTCTCCGGCGCGCTGTTCCCCTTCCTCTTCGTGACTATCGCCTGCGGTGCCCTGTCCGGTTTCCATGCCCTGATCTCTTCGGGAACCACGCCCAAGCTGATTGAGAAGGAACGCCAGACGCGCTTCATCGGGTACGGCGGCATGCTGATGGAATCCTTCGTGGCGATCATGGCCCTGGTTGCTGCGATCTCGATTGACCGGGGCATCTACTTCGCCATGAACGCGCCGCTGGCCCTGACCGGTGGCACGGTTGAATCCGCTGCCCAGTGGGTGAACAGCCTGGGACTGGCCAATGTGAACATCACGCCGGATGTCCTTGCGCAGACGGCCAAGGACGTGGGTGAAGAAAGCATCATCTCCCGTTCCGGCGGTGCCCCGACGCTGGCCGTCGGCTTGGCGCACATCATGCAGCAGTTCATCGGTGGCCCCGCCATGATGGCCTTCTGGTACCACTTCGCCATCATGTTCGAGGCCCTGTTCATCCTCACGGCAGTGGACGCCGGCACCCGTGTTGCCCGGTTCATGCTGCAGGATTCCATCGGAAACTTCGTTCCCAAGTTCAAGGAAGCCTCATGGCGCCCGGGTGCATGGTTGTGCACGGCCATCATGGTCGCTGCCTGGGGTGCGGTGCTCCTGATGGGTGTGACGGATCCGCTGGGCGGCATCAACACGCTGTTCCCGCTGTTCGGCATCGCCAACCAGCTTCTCGCCGCCATTGCTTTGGCCGTGTGCATGGCCATCGCGGCAAAGAGGGGAGCGTTCCGGTACTTGTGGATCGTCGCCGTCCCGTTGGCGTTCGCCGCCGTCGTCACCATTACGGCGAGCTTCCACAAGATCTTCTCACCGGTCCCAGCGGTCGGCTATTTCGCCAACAACGCGGCCTTCTCGAAGGCGCTGGCGGATGGCAAGACGGAGTTCGGCACCGCCAAGACCGTCGCAGCCATGGAAGCCGTGGTCCGTAACACCATGATCCAAGGTGTCCTCTCGGTGATCTTCGTGACCCTGAGCATCATCGTGATCCTCACGGCCCTGATCGCCACGGTCAAAGCCATCCGCGCCGGTGGTGGACAGGATCATGAAGATCCCGCCGTGGCCTCCAAGGTCTTTGCTCCTGCCGGGCTGATCCCGACGCCGGCGGAGAAGGAACTGCTCGCCGAATGGAACGCGCTGCCGGCGGAAAAGCGGACCCACAAGGCCGGGCATCACTGATGAACGCCGTCACCAAGGGCTTTCGGAGTTTCGCGGCCTACCTGGGATCAATCATGGGTGCAGACGCGTATTCGAAGTACCTTGAACACTTCACCACTTCGGGCCATTCCGGTCCCGCCATGACAGAACGCGAGTTCTGGCGGGACCGGATGGACCGGCAGGACAGCAACCCGCAAGGCCGCTGCTGCTGAGATGTAGTTTCGCTACGAACGAAGTCCAAATTCCGGTTGTGGCCAGAGGTTCGCGGGAACCACGTGAGAGTATGAACGGATGAGCGATCTGAACGACATTCAGCCCACGGATGAGGCTTCGGACGACACCCCCGTGGAAGGAACCACGCTGGACGGCGACACAGCGGCGCCCGACGGCCGTCAAGCCCCCGAGGGACAGCCAGCGAAGGATGCCAAGCCCAAGGGCGGCAACCTTCAAGAGCTGGTGGACGAACCAGCCAAGGTGATGCGGATCGGCACCATGATCCGGCAGCTCTTGGAAGAGGTTAAGAGTGCCCCTCTCGATGACGCTGCCCGGAACCGCCTTGCCGAGATCCACGAGCGGTCCATCAAGGAACTCGAAGATGGGCTGGCACCTGAGCTGATCGAAGAGTTGGAACGCATCAGCCTGCCCTTCCCCGAAGACCAGGCTCCTTCGGATGCCGAACTTCGGATCGCCCAGGCCCAGCTGGTCGGGTGGCTTGAAGGGCTGTTCCATGGCATCCAGGCAGCGATTGCAGCGCAACAGGCGGCGAAGGAACACGCGGCCGCGCAGATGCAGCTCCGCCAACTGCCTCCGGGAACGGTCATCGCTCCGGGCATTGTCATTGGCGAAAACGGGCAACCGCAGCGAGCTGCTGCGCCTGGCGCTCCCGGTGCCGCTGCCAATGGTCGCCCGGAAGATCCCGACCACGGTCCGGGCCAATACCTCTGAGTTTGCTGGTGGGTTTCTTTGGGGCCGTCCGGCAAGGGCGGAAAGATGATCTTGAGCTCGGCAAGGGCCTGTGGCGCCGTGCACACGACCGGTTCCATCGCGGCCTGGACCGCTACCATCAGGTCTTGGAGGGTGTGGACGACGAACAGCTCTACAACGAGCTGGTGCAGATCGCCAATGAGCTGGCGGAGTTGTCGCCCCGGGTGCGGAGCATTTGCGTAGAGGCGCAGCGGCGCTCGCCCAGCGACGGCCTGGACGTGCCGGGAGCCCTCGCCGGGGTGCACCGGGCCTTGTCCAAAGCAGGCAACTCGCTCGCGACCACGGCTGAAGCTGCCGCGATGTTGCGTCTGGCTGTTGGTCCCGTGCCTGTCGGCGCCCTGTCAGTGCGGCGCAGGGCCGAGTCGGTCTTCGAACAGGTGGCCGACGCAGAGCGGCAACTGAATCCCTAATATGCGAGGCGTTCGCAACTACCCGCGCACGCGTGTATTCCCTGCATGCAATAAGTTAAGCGGATAGCTGATCTTCGTCATAATCTGGTGAAACTCCGTGGCAGGGCTGGCAGGATACAACCATGACTTCGTCACCAGAACTTACTTTCAATGACGGCAACACCATCCCCCAGCTCGGCTACGGGGTATGGCAGGTTGAAGACGATGTAGCCGAAAAGGTGGTGCGCCAGGCTTTCGACGCCGGGTTCCGCCACATCGATACCGCCAAGATCTACGGCAACGAGGCCGGCGTCGGCCGTGCCATCGCCTCCTCCGGCCTCTCTGCCGAGGAAATCTTCATCACCACCAAGCTGTGGAATGCGGACCAGGGCTACGAATCCACGCTCGAGGCCTTTGAGAAGTCCCTCGACCGCCTCGGCCTGGAAACCTTGGACCTCTACCTGATCCACTGGCAGCAGCCCAAGCAGGAGAAGTACGTCGACACCTGGAAGGCCCTCATCGAGCTGAAGAAGCGCGGCCGGGTCAAGTCCATCGGCGTCTCCAACTTCACCAAGGAAGGCCTGCAGCACATCATCGATGAAACCGGCGTCGTTCCGGCCATCAACCAGGTGGAGCTGCACCCCTTCTTCAACCAAGCTGAATTGCGCGAGTTCAACGCCTCCAAGGGCATCCTCACGCAGGCCTGGTCCCCGCTGGGCCAGGGCGGCGAGCTCCTCGAGAGCGCAACGATCTCGGAAATCGCCGCCAAGCACGGTGCGACTCCGGCACAGGTTGTCATCGCCTGGCACCTGGCCATCGGCAACGTCGTCATCCCCAAGTCCGTCACGGAGTCCCGCATCCAGGAGAACTTCGCGGCCCTGGACGTCACGCTGGATGACACCGACATCGAGGCCATCAACAACCTTGACCGTGGTGCCGAAGGCCGTATCGGCCCGGACCCGGCAGTCTCCGACTTCGCCTAAAGTCTGAACCAATGCCAAGTGCCCCGCTCCCATCATGGGAGCGGGGCACCAGCGTTTAACGCCCGACGGCGGGTGGCCGCCTGCGTACTGAATCAGTCCAACGGTTCCAGCATGGTCACCCGGAAGGGCACCTCCAGCAACGGCTTCACTGCCTCCACGAAGTCCTTGACATGCTGTTGCTGGTTGTGGGCGTCGAGGTCCTCCTGAAGGGCCCAGCCTTCAAACATGACGAAGGTGCCGGGCTGCTGCTCATCCGCGAAGACGGTGTACTCCAGGCATCCGGCGTCCTTCCGGCTCTCGGCTTGGAGCGAGCCGAGCACGCTCCGCAGTTGGCTTTCACAGCCTTCCTTGGCCCTGAACACCGGCATGAGCCACACTTCTGCCGGCTTTTTGATGGTGGGCATTTCGTCGGTCATCAAGCGGTTATTTGGGGAACATCAACCCAGGACTCTTTGGCCGCGGACTCGACGATCGCGTCGTCGATGAGGGCGACTTGGTAGCCGTCGGCGAAGTTGGGGTTGACGCTGCCGCCTTCCGCGATGGCTTTGAAGAAGTCATAGGCTTCGATGATCTTCGTCTCTCCGTACCCGATGCCCAGGGCAGGAATGGGCCACAGGCCGTCTCCATACGGGTGCGACGGGCCGGTGTAGACGGTCCGGAAGCCTCGTCGGTCGGCCGGGTCCGACGCGAAGCAGACCTGAAGCTCGTCGCGGCGTTCGTAATTGAAGACGATGCTGCCTTCGGTTCCGTGGATTTCGAAAGTGATGTAGTTGTTCCTGCCGTGCGCGTTGCGTGTTGCTTCGACGGATCCAACGGCACCGTTTGCGAAGCGGATCATGGTCATTACTTCGTCATCGACATCGACATCGCCCCGCGGGCCCTCTCCGCCGCGTACATTGCCGAGCGCATCCGCGCCACCGGTCTGGAGCGGGCGCTCCGGGATCCACGTCGAAAGGACTGCGTTGACGGCACTGAACTCACCCACGAGGTACCGCGCCATGTCGATGACGTGCGTGGCGATGTCACCCAGGGCCCCGGAGCCTGCGATGGATTTCTGGAAACGCCATGACAACGGCGAGTTCGGGTCGGCGCTCCAATCCTGGAGATAGGTTCCCCGGAAGTTGAGGATTTGGCCGATTGCGCCTTCTTCGATGTACTTCTTGGCCAGTGCCACGGCGGGGGTGCGCCGGTAGTTGAAGGCCACCATGTGCACGAGGTCCTTGTCCTTGACGGCGTCATACATGGCCTTGGACTCTTCGCCGGTGCGGGCGAGGGGCTTCTCGCAGATGATGTGCTTGCCCGCTTCGGCGGCGGCAATGGCGATTTCAGCGTGCAGGTGGTTGGGTGTTGCGATGTCGACGACGTGGATGTCGGGGTCGTCGATGATGGACCGCCAGTCCGACGTCGAATTCTCGAACCCGAAGCGCCGGGCGGCTTCTGCGGCCAGTTCGGGATTGGCCTCCGCGATGACCTTGCGGACCGGCAGTGCCGGGGCAGGCCAGAAGAACATGGGCATGGCGGCATAGGCGAGGGAGTGGGCTTTGCCCATGAAGCCGCCGCCGATGAGGCCGACATTGAGGTTTTGCATATAAATCGTGGTCCTTCCGTGAAGCTTTTCTTAGAGGAGTGTCTCGAGGTATTTTTTGCTGATTTTGGCTGCTTCGCTGGGGTCGCCGTCGTAATTGTCGAGCTCGACCATCAGCCAGCTGTCGTATCCGCTTTCGCGGATCGCAGCGATGATGTCGGGAAAATCGAGGTCACCTTCGCCCAGCGGCAGGAAGGTGAAGGGGTCTTCCCGGAAGTCCTTGAGGTGGACGTGCCGGATCCGGTCGGAGTACTTGCGGATAACTGCGGCCGGATCGGCTCCGCCTGCTGCCAGGTGGGCGGTGTCGGGGCAGAAACCGATCCTGGTCAGCGGCATGAGCTTGTCCAGTTCGTCCGGGCTCTCCACGATCGTGCTCAAATGTGGGTGGTAGCTCGCCGACAGTCCGAAGCTCTCCGCGATGTCCGTCACCCGGTCAAGAGCATGGCCCAGGAGGTAGTAGTCCTGCTCGGTGGTGCCGGCCGCCCGCCGTGCACCGCCCCCAACCACCAGCCGTTCGGCTCCGAAACTTGCCGCCAGTTCCGCCGCGCGGTGGATCCGGTGCATCTCGTCCGGAAGGATGTCGGCGTAGATGAAGTTGGCGCCTGTATACACGCTCGTCAGCTCGACTCCGTTGCTGCTGAGGATCCCTTTGAGCTCTTCGGGCTTGTCGGCGTATTCGGCCAGGTTTCCGTCGAACATCTCCACGCCCTGATATCCGACGGCGGCAATGTCACGTACCGCGTCGTGCATGGAGCCGTGGGTCAGGTAGAAAAGGTCCTTGACGCTCGTCACGCCTTGGGGGTGGCCGACCACGCCGCCCCAAGTGATGGAACAGTAACCAAGTTTCATTGCATTTGCCTTTCAGCTGGGTAAGACGTGTGGAATTCGGAGGGGCCGTCAGTAGTGGGAACGTCGACCCATGACTGCCGTGCCGCGGAGGCGACAACTGCTTCGGTCAGGACGGCTGCCCGGAGACCGTCGCGGAAGCCGGGCAGACCTTCGGGCGCGTGGCCCCGGACGGCTGCGTAGGTGTCCGAGATGAAGGCATTGAAGCTGTCCTGGTACCCCTGCGGGTGCCCCGCCGGGAGCGTGGCGTAACGCCGCCCGCCCTGAGTGGAAAGGGTCTGCGGGCCCACAGCAATGTGTGAGGTGGAATCGACGCGCCCGATGTGCAGGGTGTCCGGTGTTTCCTGGTTGAAGCTGAAGGATGCTTCCGTGCCATCGAAGGAGAACCACAGACGGTTCTTCCTCCCTGGACTGACCTGGCTCACCACCAACGAGCCGGTGGCCCCTTTGTCGGTCTCGAAGAGCAGTGTTGCTCCGTCCTCCGTTGACACCTGCGAGAGGTGGCCGTGGGTTTCACGTTTCTCGTGGGCCCGGCTGGTGTTGGCCATGAGCCGGGTGATGCGGTGTCCCGTGGTGAACTCCATCAGGTCGCACCAGTGAACGCCGATGTCACCAAACGCCCTTGATGCTCCTCCGAGCGTGGAGTCGACCCTCCAGTTCGTTGCCGTCGCACCTGCCAGCCAGTCCTGCAGGTAGGACCCGTGGAGCAACCAGAGGCTGCCCGCGTCCCCGTTGAGGATGCGGTCCCTGGCCTCACGGACCGCCGGATAGAACCGGTAGACGAAGGGGACACCGGTCACGACGTTGGCCTGTTCCGCGAGGGATGTCAGTTCCTTGGCATCCTCGACGCTGGTGGCCAGGGGCTTCTCGCACACCACTGCCTTGCCTGCCGCGATGGCCAGGCGTGCCAGATCCGCGTGCGTGGCGTTTGGCGTGCAGATATGGACAACGTCCACATCGTCCCGTGCGATCAGTGACTCCGGGGAATCGGCCGCGGCGAGTGCACCGAGCCGGGTGACGGCGGCTTCGGCACTGGCCCGGCTGCTGCCGGCAACGGCACTGATGGCGCTTCCTGCCGCGCGGACGGCGTGGGAGTGGACTGCACCCATGAACCCCGTGCCGATGATGCCTGCGCGTGGTGTGGACGTCATGCCCGGTCACTTCTTCCGGGCGAGTGCGACCGCCAGGATGATGATCGCGCCGCGGACCACCTGCTGCTGGCTGCTGTCGAGGCCTGCCAGGATCAGTCCGTTGTTGATCAGGCCGATCAGGAGGGCACCGAAGAGCGTTCCGATGATGGAACCGAAACCGCCGAAGAGGCTGGTCCCGCCCAGGATGACTGCAGCAATGGCCGAGAGTTCATCGCCTGCGCCCCACTGGAACCGTCCCGACTGGAGACGTCCGGCGTAGAGCATTCCGGCGACACTGGCCACCATGCCGGAGATCAGCAGCACCTGGAACTTGATGCGCTTGGTGTTGATTCCGGTGAACTCCGAGGCGTTGCGGTTGCCACCGGTGGCCAGGACCTGCCGGCCGAACCGGGTGCGGTTCAAGACGACGGCGCCGATGGCCACAAAGATGCCGCTCCAGACCACCAGGCCCGGAATGGGACCGAAGTTGCCGGAACCGAACAGTGTGTTGAAGGTGTCGTTCAGGATGGGCTGGGGTGCTGATGCCGTGATCCACTGCGCGACGCCCACGGCAATGCCGAGCATACCCAGGGTCACCAGGAAGGACGGAATCCCAAGGAGGCTGACCAGCGCTCCGTTGACCGATCCGACCACCAGGCCCACGGCCAAACCGGCGAGGATGCCTGGAACCAGGCCCCACTGTGAAAGGGCCATCGCGGTGCAGACGCTGGAAAGACCGGCCACCGAGCCCACGCTCAGGTCGATCTCGGCACAGGCGATGACGTACGTCATGCCCACGGCGATGACCGTGATGGTGGCCGTCTGCCGGAAGATGTTCAGGAGGTTGTTCGGCGACAGGAATCCCTGGTCGCGCAGCAGGACCGCGAAGATCAGGAAGACGACGACGAAACCGATGTAGATGACGTAGCGTCGCCAGTCCAGGTCCTTGAGAATGGTGCTGACGTTGCGGGGTGCCCCGGTGTCCCGTGGCGCGATGGTGTTTGTCTTGCTCACTGTTCAGACTCCCTGGACTGCAAGTTGTAGATATTCCTCGTCAGCAATGTCGCTGCGGGGGATGTCGCGGATGATGGAGCCGTCCTTGAGGACGAGGACGCGGTCGCTGACCGCGAGTAGTTCGGGGTATTCGGAAGAGATGACGATGATGGCTTTGCCATCACTGGCCAGCTCACGGATCATGTCGAGAATCTCGCTCTTGGTACCGATGTCGACGCCGGCAGTCGGCTCATCGAGGATGAGGATGTCGGGATCGGTTCCCAGCCATTTGGCGATGACCACCTTTTGTTGGTTGCCGCCCGAGAGCAGGCGCACGGGGCGGTGGGGGTGCGCGACCTTTACTGCGAATCTCTTGATCAGCGATGCGGACAACTCATTGCCTTTGGCACCGTCCAGAAGGGGACCCCGTTGGATGTTCTTCAGCAGCGGCAGCAGCAGGTTGTCCTGGACAGAGTGCTCCAGGACCAGCCCCTGCGCCCTGCGGTCCTCCGGGACCAGGGCGATGCCGGCGGTGATGGCCTGTGGCGGCGAGGCAAGGGCCACCTTCCTGCCGCGGATCAGGACCTGGCCGCTGTCCAGTTTGTCGATGCCGAAAAGTGCACGGGCGAGCTCCGTCCGTCCGCTGCCCATGAGTCCGGCCAAACCAAGGATCTCGCCTGGCCGCAGGGCAAAGGACACGTCCCGGACCCGGTGACCCGCGTTCAGTCCGCGGACCTCCAGCAGCGGCTCGTCGTCGTCGCGGATGTCGTTCCGCGCCCGATAGGAGAGCTGGCCCTCGACCTTCTTGCCGACGATTCCTTCGACAATCTGTTCGGGAGTAACGGCGGTCAGCGGCTCGGTGAGCAAGTGCTTTCCGTCGCGGAGGATAGTGATCCGGTCTGCGAGCCTGTACACCTCATCCATACGGTGGGAGATGTAAATGATGGAGATTCCGCGCTGTTTCAGCCGGTCGATGAGTTCGAAAAGCGATTCGGATTCATGCCGTGCCAAACTTGCCGTGGGCTCGTCCATAATCAGAACCTGGGCGTTCTGCGCCAAGGCTTTGGCGATCTCCGTCAGTTGCCAATAGGCGGTGCCCAACCGCGAGACTTGCGCGCCGGCGTCGACATCCACTTCCATCTCCGCGAAGACTTCCTTGGCCCGCCGCACCGCGGCGCGGTCATCGATGAGTCCGCCCCGGCCGAGGGGCTCGGTGCCCAGGAAGATATTCTGCGCAACAGTCAGGCTGGGTACCAGGCTGAATTCCTGGAAGACCATCCCGATCCCGGCGGACTTGGCGTCCTGGATCGAGTTGATGGCGGCCGGTTTGCCGCCGATCAGGATTTCTCCGGCGTCTGCCTGGTAGACGCCTTGCAGGATCTTCATGAGGGTGGATTTGCCGGCCCCGTTACCGCCGGCCAGCGCGTGGACCTCGCCTTTGCGGACATCGAAGCCGACATCCTTCAGGACTGACACGCCGTTGAAGGCCTTGGATATCGAGCGCATCTCGACGACATTGTCTGCGGTGTTCATTTCCCGCCCTTTCGGCGCGGTGCGGGGGAGACATCCCCCGCACCGTCGGGTCTGGCTACTTCTTGTAGGAGTCCTGGATGTCCTTGGGTGCGTCCTCGTGGTAGACCTGCTTCCAGGCATCAAGAACGTTCGAGTGGTCAACCGGGAGGGCGCTCAACGCCACGTAGGGAGGGGCCTGCTTGCCGATAAGCGCTCCTGCGGCGAGCCGGGCCTCGGTGACGCCCTGGTCGAACGGAACCTGGGCGCCGAGGCCGACGACGAGTTCGTCCTTGGCCAGCGCGATGGCCACGTTCTTGCCGAGGTCCTCCGTGGCGATCTTCAGGTCCTGCCGGCCGGCCGCGCGGGCTGCCGCCATGACGCCCTCTGCCGGAACGTCCCACACTGCCCAGATGCCGGCGAGGTCGGGGTACTTGCTGATCATGGCGTTGGCAGCAGCCTGCGCGTCTCCAGCGAAGTCAGGGCCTGCGATGCCCTTTTCCTCCACGATCTGGATGTCCGGGTATTCCTTGGTGATCGTGTCCTTGAATCCTTCATGGCGCTGCTTGGTCACGAAGAAATCGGCCTGGTGAAAGACGAGGCCAATCTTGCCCTTGCCGCCCAGGGCTTTGGCCATCTGGTGGGCGGACACGACGCCGTTGCCATAGTTGTCGGCGGATACGACTGAAACGTAGTCCGTCCCCGGGGTCAGTCCCTGCGGGACATTGTCCATGAAGACGAGCTTGGCGCCGGCAGCAGCGGCCTTCTTGTAAGCCGAGGCCGTGGCCACGGGGTCCGTGGGGATGGAGACGACAACATCCGGGTTCTGCGTCATCACAGTCTCAATGTCGGAGACCTGCTTGTCCGGCTTGAAGTTGGCGTCCGTTGTGGCGATGACCTTGATGCCGAGCTTCTCGAATTCGCTCTTGAGGCCGTTGACCTGGGCAGTGGCCCAGTCATTGCCGCCGTAGTGCATCACGATCGCGGCCTTGGCGTTGAGTCCCTTGATCTTCTGGATTTCATCGGCGGTCAGCTCTGCCACTGAAGCGGGTGAGGGCGTTTCACCATTTGGCCCTTTGCTCAGGACCTGCCCTTTGATTTTGTCCAGGGCCTGGGTGGCCTTTTCTGACACACCGGCGTCAGGTGCGTTTGAGGTGCCCGCTGCTGAGCTGCTGCACGAGGCCACGGAAAGTGACAGGACAGCGGCCAAAGCCACGAGGGGAAGCCTGCGGATCATCATTGTTCTCCAGTGCTTATGAGGGGATGTGGTGAGGGCGGGTTCCAGCGTGGCTGGAACCGGCGAGGGGGGCGGGCCCTCCTCGGCCGAACCGTCGATGGTGGACGCCGAAGAGCCTGCGGGGGTGCCAGTTTCATCCGTGGTGAATCTGGGCCGTAATCGCTAACGGACATTCCGTGAACGTTTACGGAACCGATCGTAAACGTTTACGGTAGAGAGTGTCAAACATCACGTCCGCCCGGTTTTTGGCTAACCGGAGAGGGCGTACGCACGTAGTATTGGTACGCATCGGCCCGGTTGAACGGTGCGGGGACAGGAGAGAGCGTGTCAGGCAGGACTAACGGGCAAACAGGCGCCACGTTGCGGCGGAAGCCGACCATCAACGACGTCGCGGACATCGCGGGCGTCTCCTTTGGCACCGTCTCGCGGGTCCTGAACAACGCCCCGGACGTCAGTGCGGCCACGCGCGAACGCGTCCTGCAGGCCATCAAGGACATCGGCTACCGCAGGAACCGGGCGGCGACTGCGCTTGTCACCAACCGGTCAACGTCCATCGGGCTGCTCTCGGACGGCTCCCCGCGGTTCGGCCCGGTAGGGACTCTCATGGCCTTGGAAACCGTCGCACGGAAGAAGGGCTACGCCACCACTGTCATCAGTGTCGAGCAACCCTATGAGGAATCAGTGCAGGCGGCGCTGGACACCTTGGACGATACCGGCGTCGGAGGGATCATCGTTGTTGCCCCCTTGGTGGACATGGCATCGGCGGTCTGGAATTCCTCCTGCCGGGTACCCGTGGAGATGATCGCTGCCGGAGCATCGTCAACGTCCCGCGTTTTCACTTATTCAGAAGACCAGGAGCTCGGAGCCCGGCTCGCCACCCAGCACCTCATAGACCTCGGCCATACCGATATCGCCCATCTGGCAGGCTCCATGGACTGGTTCGACGGGCGGGTACGAAAGCGCGGGTGGGAGGCCGCGTTGCGTGGCGCCGGTCTCCCTGAGGGTCTATGCCTGGAGGGAGATTGGAGTCCCCGCTGGGCCTACGAAACCGGCCTTGACCTCGTCCGGGAAAACAGGGTCCCTCAAGCCATCTTTGCGGCGAGCGACCATACGGCCCTGGGGCTCATCCGTGCGTTAACCGAAAACGGGATCCGGGTTCCGGAGGACGTCAGTGTGGTTGGCTTCGACGACATTGAAGGTTCGGACTATTTCCTGCCTCCGCTGACCACCGTGCGCCAGGATTTCACGGCCCTGGCGCTGATGAGCATGGAGGTGCTCCTGGGTGCCATGGAAGGAAGGGAAGTTGACCGCACTCCAATCGCACCCACACTTGTTGTGCGCAACAGCTCCAGGCGCGTAGCCTCGTAGGACCCACCCGAGGAGCAATCATGAACGGTCGGATCCTTTCAGCCCGCCGTGCCGTTATCTGCGCAGGCTTTGGGGTGGTGGCCGGAGCCGCGGCTGGTCTGGCGGTGTCACCGACCCTTTCGCCCTTGGTTGCCTGGTGCATGGCAGGTCTCATCGCCCTGGTGTGGGCGTGGCGGCTCTGCTGGGGCCAGGACCCGCCCGGGACTGAACGCATTGCACGCGAAGAATCAGCCTCACGGTTGACCGACAACGCAATCATCACAGCGTGCCTGGCGAGCATCGCCGCCGTGGGAGTTGCGTTGATCCAGTCGGGAAACCGGGACGGTGATCCGGTGTCTGTCGCCCTGGTCATAGTCGGGGTTCTCGGCACGATAGTCGCCTGGGCCCTGGTCAACACGGTCTATGCCTTGAAATACGCCCGGATGTACTACATCGACCGTGACGGTGGCGGCTTTGACGACAAGGACGGCAGGCAACCGGCTTACAGCGACTTCGCGTACTTCGCCTTCACGGTTGGCATGACCTACGCCCCGCCTGAAGTCGAGACGGGAAGCACCGAGATCCGCCGTAAAGCCCTTCTTCATGCTCTCTTGTCCTATTTCTTTGGAACAGTCCTGATCGCCGTTTCCCTCAACGCGATCACCAATCTCAGCCAAGGGTGACGTGCAAGGGCCACCAGCATGTTGGTTGCTGGTGGCCCTTGCAGCCTTGCAGCGGTCAACGCGGGGGAGTTGTACGGCTCACCTGCGCTTCCGCAGTCTGCGGAGGACGACGACGGCGAGGCCGCCCGCCGCCAGCGCCCACGGGCCACCGACGATGATCGGATCCATCCACTGGTGGTTGAGGTCGACGCGCTTTTGCCCCACCCGGGAACGGACACCTCCACGGGAGAACTCGCTCAGTACGCCCGTCTCCGTAATGGGGTTGTCCGGCCGCAGTGTGGCGAACGAACGGAGGTGGTGCTCCCAGGCGTCCACTCTGTCTGCTGCTACCAGCAGCAGCCAGTGGGCAGCCCGGCCCTCACTGTACTTGTAGGCGTATTTCCGGATGGCGCCCGAGACCCCCGCCGGAGGAGTGGAGGTTCCAAAGACGGGTGGCAGGAAGGCGTGTTCCACCGACCGTTCCCGGGGCCACTTCTCTGGCTGGCGCTCCGGGAAGTCCCAGCGAGCGCCGGTTTCGATGCCGGGTTGTTCGCGGGGGTAGGAGGGGCGGTCGGCCGGGTCGAGATCGGCACCCCACCCCGGAATCCGGGCCCGCAAACTCTCTGCGGACTCTCTTTCGCCAGTCTTTTCCGAGACATAAGGCGTGGCTGTTTTAATCAAGGTGTGCTCCCTTCAGGACTGGCCGGCGATAACGATCGGTTTGATGATGTTGTCCAGCTTGGCGGAGAACATGTGGTAGCCCTCGGCGATGTGTTCAAGCGGAATCCGGTGGGTGACGATGTCGCTTGGTTTCAGGTACCCGTTCCGGATGTGCTCGAAGAGCCGCGGCCATTGCCGCTTGACCGGGCACTGGTTCATGCGCAAAGTCAGGCCCTTGTTCATCGCATCGCCAAACTTCACGGCGCTGAAGATCGGACCGTAGGCGCCCACCACGGACACGGTCCCACCTTTGCGCACCGAGTCGATCGCCCAGTTCAGTGCGATGGGCGAGCCGCCCTGCAGTTTGAACTTGCTGCTGGTGACGTGCTGCAGGAAGTTTCCGTCAGCTTCGGCCCCGACGGCGTCAATAACGACGTCGGCACCCAGGAAGTCGGTTTCCTTCTTGAGGTGGACCACAATGTCGCCGTACTCGGCAAAGTTGTACGTCTCGGCGTGGGCGAAGCTGCGTGCCTTCTCCAGTCTGTATTCCAAGTGGTCAATCACGATCACGCGACCGGCACCCATCAGCCAGGACGACTTTGCGGCAAACAGCCCCACAGGGCCGGCACCGAACACCACCACGGTGTCGCCTTCCACGATGTCCCCAAGCTGGGCGCCGAAGTAGCCGGTCGGCAGGGCGTCGGTGAGCAGCACCGCGTCCTCTTCCTCCAGCCAGTCGGGGATCTTTGAAGGCCCAACGTCCGCGAACGGAACCCGCACGAATTCTGCCTGACCGCCGTCGTAACCGCCGCAGGTGTGCGAGTAGCCATAAATGCCGCCCACCGCCGTCGCGTTCGGATTCACGTTGTGGCAGTTCGAGTAGAGGCCGCGCGAGCAGAAATAGCAGGAGCCGCAGTACACGTTGAACGGCACCATGACGCGGTCGCCCACCGAGAGGTTCTGCACGGACGAGCCCACCTCGTGAACGGTGCCCACGAACTCGTGGCCAAAGGTCATGCCCACGCGGGTGTCCGGCATCATGCCGTGATAGAGGTGCAGGTCGGAGCCACAAATGGCACCGGCGCTGACCTTGACGATCGCATCGTTCGGATGCTCGATTTTTGGAATGTCCTTCTCTTCGACCCTGACTTTGTAGGGGCCGCGGTAAACCATTGCCTTCATCAGTACCCCGTCCTGTTTCTGGTTGGTTGTGTCATGGGAAGATCCCTCTCAAGCTCCGGCCGGGTGGAGGACGACCTTCGTCCAGCCGTCTTCGCGGCTGTCGAAGTTCTTATAGCCCGTCGGCGCCTCATCGAGGCTCAACTCGTGGCTGACGATGAAGGAAGGGCTTGCCTTTCCGCCGGCGACGAGGTCGCGGAGGGCGCGGTTGTACTTCTTGACCGGACACTGGCCGGAGCCCATAGTCTGGCCTTTGAACCAGTAGTTTCCGTAGTCGAAGGCGACCTGGCCCTGCTTCTCGAGTTCGTCGGGAGAACCTGGATCCTGCGGCAGGAAAACGCCCACCACGCCGATGCCACCGACGAAGCGGACGGAGTCCACCAGCCGGTTCAGGGTTTGGTTGGGGTGTTCGTTGCCTTCGGGATCGTGGGCCTGGTAGCCAACGCATTCGCAGCCGCGGTCTGCGCCAAAGCCCATGGTTTGGTCCTTGACGAATTCCACGGGATCCACTTCGGCGTCATTGACGGCAATGGCTCCGATCTGTTCGGCCAGCTTCAGCCGGTCCTTGTGGCGGTCCACCACCATGACTTTGCCGGCGCCCTTGATGACGGCGGAGTAGGCGGCCATGAGTCCCACCGGGCCGCCGCCGTAGATGACCACGGAGTCACCCGGGTAGACGCCGGCCATTTCGGTAGCGTGCCAACCCGTCGGGAAGATGTCCGCCAGCATGACGTAGTCGAGCTCCTTCTCGACGGCGTCCTCACCCAACCGGAGGCAGTTGAAGTCGCCATATGGAACCCTGAGGTACTCGGCTTGACCGCCCTGGTACGGGCCCATATCCGCGAAGCCGTAGGCAGCGCCTGCAAGCTTTGGCTCGGGCTGCATCGTCAGGCAGTAGTTGGTGAAGCCCCGCTCGCAGTTCTTGCAGAAGCCGCAGGCGACGTTGAAGGGCAGGACCACGCGCTCGCCTACTTTGACTTTGCTCACCGCGGGGCCGACCTCCACCACCTCCCCGAGGTTCTCGTGGCCGAAGGAACGCCCCGGTTCGAAGCTCGTCCGGCCCTCGTACATGTGGAGGTCCGAGCCGCAAATATTCGCTGAGGTGATCCTTACCAGTACGTCGGCCGGGTGTTCGATCTTGGCATCGGGGATTTCCTCGACGCTGACGTCGTTGGGTCCTTTGTAAACTACTGCCTTCATCTTCCACTCTTTTCTTCTGCCCATGCCGCTTCACCACGTATTGCTGGCGCGGGTCGAGAACGCCGGGTGTCTGGAAATCTGTGATGGTGGCGCAAGGGATCGCCCGGATACGGGTGATGAACCAGCAAGGAACTTGGAAATGCAGGATTGGCCCTGTGATCCGCCTGAATGCTCGGAGGGCCTGAGGCTTTCAGCCAGCAGGTTGTCCGGGGACGCACTGCCGGTCCGTCAGCAAAAGCGATGCTGCACGAACAATGCTAAGCATGCTTATCATGCATGTCGAGGGGTAACCGGAAAAGGTTGCCGTAACTCCGGCCATGCTTCGTCAAGCAGCACCCCGCAAGAACCTTCACCCCACCCTCACCTTCCGTTCATGACGGCCGGAAAGGGTGGATGCCATGACCGACTTTTCACGCCGCACCCTCGTCAAGTCCTCCCTCGCCGGCCTTACGCTGACCGGCCTCGCCCTGGGGTCCGCCACCCCGGCGGGCGCAGCGCCCGCAGCCATTCCGCTGGTCCGCAAGCGACTCACCCTCCCCACGGGCATTGCCACCGGCGACGTCACCACGGATTCTGCCGTCCTGTGGTCGTGCGCCTCAGGACCCGGACGTCTCACCGCCACCCTCAACGCCATCGACGACGCCGGGGAGCTCCTGCACGGGCGCTACGGGTTCAGCCGAACCATTCGTGGACCCTTGGCCACGGAAGCCAGTGACTTCACCGCGAAAATCCACGCCAAGGGACTGCCTGCGGGCACCAGGTTCAGGTTGGAGCTGAACTTCGAGGATGAGAACGGCACGGGTGAGGTTGGGCAAGGCACTTTCAGCACGGCTCCCGGCGGTAAACCCAACGACGGCGGCACGCAAGGCGGCCGCGGAGGCGGCAGTCCGGCGTCGTCCTCCCAGTCCTTTGTCTGGACCGGCGATACCGCTGGCCAAGGCTGGGGCATCAACGAGGAGATCGGCGGCATGCGTGGTTACAAGGCCATGCATGACGTCCGCCCGGACTTCTTCATCCATTCCGGTGACACCATCTACGCGGACGGGCCCATCTCTGCCAGTGTCACGGAGAAAGACGGACAGGTGTGGCGCAACATCGTCACCGAGGAAGTGTCCAAAGTGGCCGAAACCCTGAAGGAATTCCGCGGCCGGCACCGCTACAACTCGCTGGATGCCAACATGCGCGCCATGTTCGCCGACGTGCCGGTGATTGCCCAATGGGACGACCACGAAACGCACAACAACTGGTACCCGGGCCAGGTCCTGGACGATGCGCGCTACACCGAACGCAACGTCAACGTCCTCGCCGCGCGCGGTCGGCAGGCGTGGCAGGAAAACATGCCGATCGCGGACTCGGCGGCGCTGTGGCGCCCCGGAACTTACGACGCCGGGCAGTACCAGCCCGCACGCATCTACCGGAAGATTCCGCGCGGCCCGCAGTTGGACATCTTCTGCCTGGACATGCGGACCTACAAGTCGCCGAATACGGACGGCAAGGAACCCTACGCCACCAACATCCTGGGCCAGGAACAAGTGGATTGGCTGATCAAGGAAGTCCGGCAGTCCAAGGCCACCTGGAAGGTCATCGCCGCGGACCTGCCCTTGGGCATCGTGGTGCCTGACGGTCCCGTGAACCAGGAGAGCCTGTCCAACCGGGACAACGGTGCGCCGCTGGGCCGGGAATTGGAGATCGCCGGGGTCCTGAGCGCCTTCAAGAAGTATGGCGTGAAAAACACGGTGTGGCTTACGGCTGATGTCCACTACTGCGCCGCCCACCACTATTCTCCGGAGCGGGCTTCCTTCAAGGACTTCCAGCCGTTCTGGGAGTTCGTTGCGGGTCCCATCAACGCGGGCTCCTTCGGCCCGAACGAGATGGACGGGACTTTCGGGCCGGACGTCGTGTTTTCCAAGGCAGGCCGGTTCCCTGGTGAGTCCCCGCGCAACGGGGAGAACCAGTTCTTCGGGCATGTGGAACTCGGTTCGGATGATTCGTTCACGGTGAGCCTGCGCAACGCCAATGGAGCTGCGGTGTTCTCGAAGGTGCTCAGCCCCGAACGCTGACCGTCGCCGCGCTCCGCCGCTCCGGGAGTCCATGGTCAAATTGACCCGTACCCATGAACCGGAGCGGACGGAGCGCGCGTGGTGCTGTTTGACCCCTTGGAACGGCAGATCGTTGCCGCCCTGCAGTTGGACCCCCGCTGTCCGTGGCGCAAAATGGCCGCGGTGCTGGGCGAAGCCGAGCGGACAGTGGCGCGCCGTGGATCGCAGCTGCTGGAATCCGGTGCGGTGGCCGTTGTCGGGATTCGCCCCAGGCCCGCTGTGGCGCTGGTGCAGATGCGATGCATGCCTGGAACGGTCCGTGCCGCCGCGCAGGCCTTGTCGCAGCGCAATGACACGACGTTCGTCTACACCACCACGGGAACCGGCGACTGTGTGGCCGAGATCCTCACCGAACCGTCCCGTATGGGCACCGTCCTGTCCGATGAGTTGCCGTCAACTATTGGTTTACGCGATTCCACCAGCTATCCCGTTCTTCGGTACTTCCGCACTATCCGAGGTTGGCGGCCTGAGATCCTCACCGCTGACCGGGTAGAGGCATTCCGTTCAGCCCTGACCCCTGATTCGGGCGTCCTGGTTCCGCGGCAGGAGCTCAGCCGCCAGGACAACGAGCTCATCGATGCGCTGTGCGCCGATGGCCGGATGAGTTTCGAAGCGCTGGGGCGCCGGGTTGGTGTTTCCGAGGCTACGGCGCGTCGGCGCAGCGAATGGCTGCTTACCAACAACCAGGTCCACTTGCGGGCGATCGTTGAGCCCGCCGCTTTCGGTCTTGGTGTCGAGGCCCTGCTGTGGATCCGGGCGTCGCCGCACCAGGTCGAGCCGGTGGGCAAGAGCCTCGCGGAGCTCCCCACTGTCCGCTATGCTGCGGCAATTGCCGGCGACTATCAGATCATGGCCGACGTCACTGTGGAGGACATGTCGTCCCTCTATCGCTTCATCACCGATTCGGAATGGGCCCGAAACGCCGCTGGCGTGGACGTTTCCATCCTGCTCGATGCCCGCAAGCGCGGTGGTCGGCTCATGCGCTCACCGTCGTAAGCCGTGCCGGCTCTGCTGTGACAACAGGGGCGACGGCGGCGTACCCGGTCTGCTGCTCGAAGGCGCGGCCCCAGCGGAGCAGTTGCATATCGGAGTAGTGGTTGCCGGCCAGCTGCAGTCCAATCGGCAGTCCTGCCTTGCTGAAGCCGGCGGGTACGCTGAGCACGGGCAGCCCGGTGGCGGACAGCAGGCAAGCCGAGCGCATCCAGTCGAGGTACGTTTCCGATTCCACGCCGGCCACTGAGGCCGGGTAACGCAGGGCTGCATCAAAAGGCAGTACTTGGGCGCACGGGCTGGCGAAGAGGTCGTAACGGCCAAAAAAGTCCTGCACACTCCGTTCCAAACGGGTCCTGGCTGCTGCGGTCTCGATCAAGTCTTGTGCAGTCAGGCCGAGGCCCTTGTTGACGTTCCAATGGACTTCGGGCTTGATGACATCACCGGAACGCTCAAGGATTGGACCAAGGCCGGCAGCAAAATCGATGGCACGGGTGTTGCCGAAGACGAGGTCGGCCTCGCTGAAGTCTGGCGTTGCTTCCTCCACGATCGCCCCCAGGTCTTCGAACACTGACAATTGCCGTTCCAGGTGCTCAAGGATCTCCGGTTCCACCGGCACTCCGATCCCGAAATCCCTGGACCAGCCGATCCGCACACCCCGCATGTCCGTTTCCAACGAATCGCGGAAAACCTGCGGATGCAGGGCCGCCGGATAGGGAACCCGCGGGTCGCTGCCCGCGGTGACGGACATGAACAAGGCGATGTCCTCGACGCTGCGGGCCATAGGCCCTGTCCTTCCCAGCCACGCATAGGCGTTGACGTCGGACGGCATGGGGATCACCGCCGTCGACGGCCGGAAGCCCACCACGTTGCAGAACGAAGCCGGGATCCGGAGCGAACCGCCCATGTCGCTGCCGTCGCCGATCGCCTGGATCCGGGAAGCGACGACGGCGGCCACCCCGCCACTGCTGCCCCCGGCGCTCAGGGTGGGCGCGTACGGGTTGGTGGTGGTTCCGAAGAGCTCGTTGAACGTATGCGAGCCGGCTCCGAACTCGGGGACGTTGGACTTGCCGGTGCTGACGACGCCCGCCGACTTGAGCCGCGAAATGATGAGGTCGTCGGCGTCGGGCACGAAGTCACGCAACGCCAGTGAGCCCTGCGTGGTGCGCATGCCCGCTGTGTTGTTCGTGTCCTTATGGGTCATGGGCAGGCCATGCAGGGGAGGCAGTTCGGCTCCGGACGCCGTCCGCTGATCGGCATTGAGCGCCAGGGCCCGTGCGCCTTCGGCATCCAACGTCACCACGGCGTTGATCACTGGATTCACGTCCGAAATCCGCTGGAGATGGTCATCCAGGGCTTCACGTGCCGAGATTTCCTTGCTGCGGATCGCGGCGGTGAGTTCGACGGCGGTCAGCTCGCCAATTGTGCTGGACATGGTGCTCCTTTGCTGGACATTCGCTTGCTGAAAGTGTGCCGGGTCACATCGGACCGCCGGAAGGGTGCGCCGCCCAAGCGGTGCCGTTTGACTGTTTCGGCCAGATGTTTGGCGGATTCCGTCAGCTATTGTGTGTGATCCGGCTCATGGCGGAAGGTGTTGCTAACCCACTGGCCGATCCGGTCGATGGGCTGGTTTCGCCCCCAATGCAACGCGACCGCACAACGTGGTTCGGAAGTGAAGATGCAGCGGGGCTTTCACCCGGAGGTTTCCCATGCACCAACCCCTGGCATTTCAACCGCTCACAAGCCAACCCCTCGCATCCGGCGGCTCAACTGACATCCTCGCCGTCGCCAACAATCCCGTCCTGTGGATCTGCGTGGCAGGCGTGTTCGGCGTCATCATCATCCAGTCCGTCATCTTCATGAAGGCAGCCCGCCGCGCCGCACCGTCTGTGGAGATGAGCAGCCAGGACATCCGGACGTCGTTCCGATCCGGGGCGGTTTCGGCAATCGGTCCTTCTCTCGCTGTCTCCCTCGTAGCCATCGCCCTCCTTGGCCTGTTCGGCGCCCCGGCGGTCCTCTCCAGGATCGGCCTCATCGGCTCGGCAGCTTATGACGTCTCGGCCGCGGGCATCGCAGCCGGCTCCATGGGGGCCAAACTCGGCGACGCAAGCTACACCCAAAGCGTCTTCGCGGTGGCCTTCTTCGCCATGAGCATCGGCGGAGCCATGTGGATGCTGGCCACCCTGATCCTCACTCCAATCCTCCGCAAGGGTGACGCCAAGATCCGCTCGGTGAATCCGGCCGCCATGGCGATTGTCCCGGCAGCCGCATTGATCGGTGCGTTCTCCTGCCTTGGCCTGACCGAACTTCCCAAGTCCGGCATCCACGTCCTCTCCTTCGTGGTCTCTGCCGCCGTCATGGGGCTTTGCCTGCTGCTGGCCAAGCGGCTCGGCAAGAGCTGGTTGCGCGAATGGGGCCTGGGCTTCTCGATCGTCATCGGCCTCGGTGCCGCTTTCCTGGCCGCCGCCCCCGGACTGGCCGCCTGAGAGACCGTCAGGGACACGAAAGGAACAAACACCATGACCTCCACCCTCACCACCTCAGCCACCACGAATGCCATGGCGGACTTCAGCCGGACCACGTCCCGCTGGGGGCAGATCACCATGATCGCCGGACTCCTCATCTCAGTGGCCGGTCCCTTGTACCTGGTCTTCGCCGGTGGTTTGGACATCGCGCCGGCCCAGCTCTGGATCGCCTTTGCCGCGGTCGCCGCAACATTCGGCATCATCTGGATCGTGGAGCCGCTGACCTACTTCCCGATCCTCGGCCCCGCAGCCATGTACCAGGCCTTCATGATCGGCAATATTTCCAACAAGCTCCTGCCCGCGGCGTTGATTGCCCAAACCAACATCGGCGCAAAGCCGGGAAGCAAGCGGGCCGAGCTGGCCGCCGTCGTTGCCATCTGCGGAGCCGCAGTGGTGCACCTGGTTTCGCTCGCCATCTTCGTCGGCCTCTTGGGCAGCTGGCTTATCAGCGTCATTCCGCCGTCGGTGCTGACCGTTACCCGGCTGTATGTCCTGCCCACCGTCCTCGGCGCGGTGTTGGTCCAGGCCATCGTCTCCATGAAGCAGCCCCGCACCACCGTATTCGCGCTGGTGGTGTCCGCCGTCGTCGTCTTCGTGGTACTGCCCCTGGTGCCGTCGCTGGCCATGGTGTCCACCGCGATCGCCGTGCTGGGGACCATCCTGCTGGCGTGGTTCTTCCGCGGAAAGCAGGTTGCGGCCGCGAAGCCCATCCACATCGAGTAGCCGCCACCGCCGCCCACACCGTCAGCACGCAGCAGAAAGAAGAAGACCATGACCCAAACAGCCACTGTCCTCCAGCTCGATACCGAACAGACCACGGCGCTCCACGAGCTCTACCGCAAGCTCCACGCACACCCCGAACTTTCCATGCAGGAGCACGCCACGGCTGGCCTTATCGAGGAACAGCTCGACCGGCTCGGGGTAGACCACTTCCGCTGCGGCGGGACAGGGGTGGTCGGCATCCTGCGCAACGGTGAAGGGCCCGTGGTCGCGTTCCGCGCAGACACGGATGGGCTGCCCATCGAAGAGGCCACCGGCCTGGACTATGCCAGCACGGACACGGGAATGCTGGACGGTTCCGAGGTTCCGGTGATGCATGGCTGCGGCCACGATACCCACGTGGCCAGCCTGCTGGGGGCCACGGAGATCCTTGCCGGAAACCGGGACACGTGGAGCGGAACCTTGGTGTTGATTTTCCAGCCCGGTGAAGAAACGGCCGCCGGGGCGCTCGCCATGCTCGAGGACGGGCTCTGGGACAGGGCTCCCCGCCCGGAAGTGGTGTTCGGGCAGCACGTCATGCCGCGGCCTGTCGGCACAGTATCGATTTCCAGCGGTCCGGTGGCAGCCATGGCCGACTCCCTCCGCGTGACGGTCCACGGACAGCAGTCGCACGGCTCCCAGCCCCAGGATTCCATCGATCCCATCGTCATGGCAGCCCACATGGTCACCCGGCTGCAGACGGTCGTGTCCCGCGAGCTGGATCCCCGGAAGTCCGCCGTCGTCACGATCGGAACCTTCCACGCCGGACTGAAGGAAAACATCATCCCCGCTTCCGCGGAGTTCACCCTCAATATCCGCACCTTCGACGAAGAGGTCCGCGGCCAGGTCCTGGCCGCGGTCCGACGGATCATCGAGGCCGAAGCAGCTGCCTCCGGAGCACCGAGCCCGAAGATCGAGGAGCTGTACCGCTTCCCGCAGTGCTACAACGACCCCGACGCCGTACCTTCCGTTCTGGAGGCACTGCGCGGTGCGTTGGGGGCTGAGTCTGTCGAGGTTACCCCGCCGATGATGGGCAGCGAAGACTTCGGACACTTGGGTACGGCCATCGGCGTCCCGTCCGTGTTCTGGATGTTCGGCGGCACGCCTGCTGCTGTGTTCGACGGTCCGGGACCAGTCCCGGTCAACCATTCGCCCTTCTTCGCCCCCGAGCTGGAAGGTTCCCTGGCCGGGGGAGTCTCTGCCGCCGTCGCCGTCCTCCTGTCCCGCCTGGGCAACTGAGCTGCAAGGAGCCTTCCATGACTTCAGCACTGACCGAACCGGCACCCGCGCTTCAGGACACCGGAGGCCCGCTGTCCGGCAGGCTCGTGGTGGACCTCAGCCGCGCACTCGCAGGCCCCCACGCTGCCATGATGATGGGTGATCTCGGCGCGAGGGTCATCAAGATCGAAAATCCTGGCACGGGGGATGACACCCGCGGGTGGGGTCCGCCTTTCGTCGGCCCCGAGGACGATCCTCAGGCCACCTACTTCCTCTCCTGCAACCGCAACAAAGAGTCCCTGGCCTTGGACCTCAAGAGCGACGACGGCCGGACAGTCCTGCGCCAACTCCTCGAACGTGCCGATGTGGTGGTGGAGAACTTCCGGCCGGGCGTTCTTGAACGGCTTGGCTTCAGTACCGACGCCATGCATGCCATCAACCCGCGTCTGGTGATCCTGTCCATCACCGGTTTCGGCCATGACGGCCCGGAGTCCCATCGCAGCGGCTACGACCAGATTCTCCAGGGCGAAGCCGGGCTCATGTCGCTCACCGGCTCCGGCCCGGACGACCCGCAGCGCGTCGGCGTTCCCATCGCCGACCTCCTGTCCGGCATGTATGGCGCTTACGGGGTGGTCGCGGCCCTGCTGGAACGCGAGCGGACCGGCCAAGGGCAAGTGGTCCGGACGTCCCTCTTGGCTTCGCTCGTAGGGGTCCATGCTTTCCAGGGAACCAAGGTGACGGTCGCGGGGGAGTCGCCCGAAGCCCAGGGCAATCACCACCCCTCCATCGCGCCGTACGGGCTCTTCCGTTGCCGGGGCGGGAGCGTGCAGATCAGCGTCGGCAGCGAGAAGCTGTGGGCGGCCTTCACCTCCGCCTTCGGCCTCGACCCCGCAGCCGACGGCCTTGCCACCAACGCTGACCGTGTGCGGAACCGCGCATACGTGATCGACGTCGTCGAAACAGCATTTGCCGGCTACGACCCCGAACCGCTGCTGGCGAAGCTCGCCGCCGCGGGGATTCCCGCCGGGAAGGTGCGCTCCTTGAAAGAGGTCTACGAGTGGCCCCAACTGGCTTCCCAAGGCCTGCTGATCGACGTTGACCACCCCGTGCTTGGAGCTGTCACCCTGCCCGGACCGCCGCTGCGGTTCTTCGACAACGTTTCGGGGGCGGAAGCCACCCGGCGGGCCCATTCTGCACCTCCAGTGCTTAACCAGCACGACGAGGAGATCCGCGGTTGGCTCGAAACAGGGGAGGCTGCCGGATGACTACAACCGCTACCCGGCGGCGCCTCGGCGCGCGCGAACTGCTGGAGACAACGCTCGACGCCGGGACTTTCGTTTCGTGGGATGCTCCCGTTCGCGGGGCCGACGGCTTCCCGTCCGTCCCTGAAGGGTACGCCGCCGAGCTGGCTGCCGCCGCCGACAAGTCCGGCAGCGACGAGTCAATCCTCACCGGGGAGGGCCGGATCCGGAACCATAGAGTCGCCGTCGTGGTTTCCGACTTCGCATTCCTGGCCGGTTCGATCGGACGGGATGCGGCACATCGTCTGGTGGCCGCCGTCGAACGCGCCACCAAACAGGGCTTGCCACTCATCGCCATGCCCGCCTCAGGCGGAACGCGCATGCAGGAAGGCACGTCCGCCTTCCTGGCCATGGTGGAAATTGTTGCTGCGGTCCAGGCACACCGTGCGGCGGGGCTGCCTTACCTGGTGTACCTCCGGCACCCGACCACGGGTGGGGTCATGGCCTCGTGGGGTTCGCTGGGACACGTGACCGTTGCCGAACCGGGGGCCCTGCTCGGGTTCCTGGGACCCCGGGTCTATTCCGCCCTTCACGGCGAAGAATTTCCGGCCGGAGTCCAGACTGCCGAGAACCTCTGCGACCATGGGCTGGTTGATGCCGTCGTGCCTCCCGAGGGGTTGGGTGACTACTTCGGCCGGGTGCTGGACCTGTTGCTTTCGCCGGGACGTGGCCCTGCGGTGGCCCCTCCGGTCGTTGCTCCGTCCGATGTGCCGCAAGCCTGGGATTCCGTGGTGCGCTCCCGCGACCCACGCCGGCCATCCACGGAGGAGCTGTTGCGGCGGGCGTCCGGGAACACCGTGCTGCTGCGCGGTGCCGGGGACGGAGCCAAGGAACACGGCATGCTGGTGGCCCTTGCCCGCTTTGGTCAGGCCTCCTGTGTGGTGGTGGGGCACGCTTCCGGCCAGTCCATGGGGCCGGCATCCCTGCGTGACGCCCGGCGCGGGATGCGGCTGGCGCAGGAACTCGGGCTGCCGCTGGTCACCGTTATCGACACCCCGGGAGCTGCGCTCTCCAAGGACGCCGAAGAAGGTGGGCTGGCGGCCGAAATCGCCCGCTCGCTCTACGACCTCCTGGCCTTGGCGACGCCCACACTCTCGGTATTGCTGGGGCAAGGAACCGGCGGGGGAGCACTGGCGCTCCTTCCCGCCGACCGCACCATCGCCGCCCAGCACGCCTGGCTGGCCCCGCTCCCACCGGAAGGGGCATCGGCCATCGTCCACAGGACCACATCCCAGGCTCCCGCGCTCGCCGAAAGCCAAGGCATCACGGCCGCTGTGCTCGCGGACCGGGGAATAGTGGACGTGGTGGTGGAGGAACGGCCCGACGCCGCGAAGGAACCCGGTGACTTCTGCCGCCGGCTCGGTGCGGTGATCGCCGTCGAACTCCAAGGCCTGCTTTTGACGGGTGCTGCCGGACTGCAGGCCCGCCGGGCGAGGTACCGCGCCCTGGTTTCCTGACTACTCCCGTTGCGAGGCCCGCTCTGCGCGCTTTGGCTTGATCTTGGGGCGCAGAGAGGGCCCCGCAACGGGTGGTGGGTGCCTACTGAATGCTGGCGAAGAATGAATGCGCGGCGTTTCGGCTTGGCACCCAGCCCTGGCGCTACGATGACCTCGTTGAGCAGTTCCCTGATAGGCCGGCCCCAGACCGGCAGCTACAAGGAGGAGCACGGCAATGGCAGGTAAGTTCGAAATTTACAAAGACAGCTCAGGGGGATACCGTTTCCGGCTCAAAGCCGCCAACGGTGAGGTCATCGCCACCGGTGAGTCCTACACCACCAAAGCAGCCGCCAAAAAGGGCATCGAGTCTGTTAAGACGAATGCAGGATCGGTCGTTGTGGATTTGACTGAGTCGCAAGCGAATGCCGGACCTGCTTCCGGCCGGTTAACGCAGTGAAGCCCCGTGCTCCCTGGTGGGCACGGGGCTTCACTGCGTTATCAGGCGCTCGTCACGTCCTGGACTTCACCGACCAGCTCTTCAATGATGTCCTCAAGGAACAACATGCCGGTGGTGACGCCCTCGGCGTTGAAGACGCGGGCAACGTGCGAACCGCTGCGGCGCATGGAAGCCAAAGCATCCTCAAGTTCACTTCCCACGTACACCGAGGCGAGGCGGCGGATCCGCTTCTCCGGTACGGGCCGGTTGAATTTCTCCGGCGTCGTCAGGTCCATGACGTCCTTCAAGTGAAGGTACCCCGATGGCTCCCCGTTCGCGTCGGTGAGGATGTACCGGGAGTAGCCGTGCTCCGCGACCGTCCGCTGGATGTCGGCCGGTGCAGACGTGGCAGGCAGGAGCACCATCTCGGCGATCGGAACCTCGACATCGCCCACACTCTTGGCCGTGAACTCGAAAGCGGCGGTCAACGTTCCGCTGGTGTCATTCAGCGTGCCCACCCGCGTGGACTGCTCAACGATGTTGGCCACTTCGTCCAGTGTGTAGGCGCTGGTGGCCTCGTCTTTGGGTTCCACCCGGAAGAGGCGGAGCACAGAGTTGGCGATCCCGTTCAGGGTCCAGATCACCGGCTTGAAGATCCTGGCCACCAGGACCAGCGGGGGAGCGAGGATCAGGGCTGCCCGGGTCGGGACGGAGAAGGAGATGTTCTTCGGGACCATCTCGCCCACGACCACGTGCAGGAACGTCACCAGCAGCAAAGCCACCACGAACGCGATGATGCCAATGGCTTCTGCCGGGAGTGACGTCAGGCCAAGCGGAATCTCCAGCAGGTGATGAATGGCAGGTTCGGAGACGTTAAGGATCACCAAGGAACACACGGTGATGCCCAGCTGACTCGTGGCCAGCATGAGGGTGGCGTGCTCCATGGCCCACAGTGTCGTCTTGGCGGCCTTGCTGCCGGCCTCGGCCTTGGGCTCGATCTGCGAACGACGGGCCGAGATCACGGCGAACTCAGCCCCAACGAAGAAGGCGTTGACCACCAGCAGGATGACCAGCCAGATAATGCCTGGAAGGTACTCACTCATGGCCGAGCTCCTCGGAAATCTTGTCAACGATCTGGTCGTGGGTGCTGGTTGTTTCCGCGTCGGGATCCGGCGTGAAGCGGATGCGTCCCAGCTGGGCTCCTGCTACGCGTTCCACGCGAAGGACACCTCCGGAGATGGCAACTTCGTCGCCGAGCTCCGGCACACGGTCCAACTGGTCGGACATGAAACCGGCGACGGTGTCGTATTCCTCGCCTTCCGGAACCACGATCCCCGTGCGGTCCAGCAGTTCATCGGGTCGCAATGAGGCATCAAAGGTGATGGAGCGGCCAACGCGGACCACGCCGGCGCGGGCACGGTCGTGTTCGTCCTCAAGTTCGCCCACGATTTCTTCCACCAGGTCTTCGAGGGTGACGATCCCCGCAGTTCCGCCGTGTTCGTCCGAGACGATAGCGACCTGCAGGCCCTGCTTCCGCAGGAGAACCAGCAAAGAGTCGACGTCCTTGGATTCCGGAACATACAGCGGTTGGGTCATCAGTTCCGTTGCGGTCACTGCTTCACGTTGTTCCAACGGCACAGCGAAGGCCTGCTTCACGTGCAGGACACCCAGCACCTCGTCCCGGTCCCGGCCAATCACCGGGAACCGCGAGAATCCGGTAGCTGATGCGAGGGCGACGATTTCGGCCGCCGTGTCATCAGCATCCACGGCAACCATCCGGACACGCGGAGTCATGACGTCACCAGCGGTGTGCTCGGAGAAGCGCAGGGTCCTGTTCAGCAGTTCGGCGTGGTCCTGGTCCAGCAGGCCTTCAGTCGCGGAACGGCGTACCAGCGATGACAGTTCTTCTGCCGAGCGGGCGCCGGAGAGCTCCTCCTTCGGTTCGATGCCGAAGGAACGGATGATCTTGTTGGCGGTGTTGTTGAACAGCAGGATCGCCGGCTTGAAAACAGCCGTGAACAGAGCCTGGAAGGGGACTACCACCTTGGCAGTTGCCAACGGCAGGGCCAGCGCGAAGTTCTTGGGAACGAGCTCGCCGATCACCATGGAGAACACGGTTGCCACGAAGATACCCACCACGGCTCCGACCCCAGGGACCAAAGCTGCGGGCAGTCCCAAAGACTGCAGGGGTCCGCTGAGCATGCTGCTGATGGCAGGCTCAAAGGTGTATCCGGTGAGCAGCGTGGTCAAAGTGATACCAAGTTGCGCGCCGGAGAGGTGCGTGGAGGTGATTTTGAGGGCCTTGATGGTTGGCCCCAGCCGCTTTTCGCCGCGGGCTTGGCGGGCCTCGAGTTCAGCGCGGTCCAGGTTGACCAGTGCGAATTCCGAAGCAACAAAGAATCCAGTGCCGACAGTGAGGACAAGGCCTATGCCGAGCATGATCCACTCATACATTCGGGCGCCCCTCTCCCGTGGAAACCGGCAATCCGGTCAATGAGCAGAGGGGCCTGGGCATATGTGAAGGAGGGTCATCCATAGTGTGGCTCACTCTACCGGGTGACCGTCCGCCGTCGGACGCTTGTGCGCCGCAGGCGGAAACCGGAACTCGCCGGAGGAGCGGATCGTTGTGGGGCCCGCTGGCATGATGCCTGGTGTCTGACCAAAAAATAAGAACCCCCGGAAATCCGCAGATCTCCGGGGGTTCAACCGAGCTTCCTATCAGAATCGAACTGATGACCTTTTCATTACGAGTGAAACGCTCTACCGACTGAGCTAAGGAAGCACCGCGTCCATCGCCGGATTCCCGGCCGATCACGCAAGACATAACTGTAATAGAGGCACCGCGCCCCGGTCAAAACGAGCGCAGGGACCGCCGTTGCGGGGATGTTCACCCGGGCGTTGGACCGGGTTCAGGCATCCGTTTCCCGGCCACCGGAAGCTGGGGAATCACTTGTGGCGTCGCTGCGCCACACCACCAGCCGAAGGAGCCGCTCAATGACCGGGGATGCACTGACCAGGGACGCCAACGCCACACCCAAGCGGTTGCGGTTGGCAGTTGTGGACATGGTGGGGACCACCATCACCGACGACGGCCGCACCGAACAGGCCCTGTCCCGCGCTCTGGCTGAACACGGCATTGAGCCGGGGAGCAGCCGCTTTGAAAGCATGCTGGGCTACGCCCGAGACACCATGGGGTTCTCCAAAATGACCGTTTTCAGCCACCTCTTCGAGGACCCCGCGGTGGCCAGCAGTGCAAACAAAGTATTTGAGCGGGCTTATGACGAACTCATCGAAGACGGCGGAGTACGCGCCATCGCCGGCGCGGAGGACGCCATCCTGTGGATGCGGGAGTCCGGCATCCGGATCTGCCTGGCCACCGGGTTCGGGCGCCACACCCAGAACATGGTGCTCGAGTCCCTGGGATGGATGGGCCTGGCCGACCTCAGCCTGTGCCCGGCGGACGCCGGAAGGGGACGACCCTACCCGGACATGATCCTCACCGCCGTGCTCGCCCTTGACTTGGATGACGTGCGGGACGTCGCGGTGGTCGGCGACACCAGCTCGGACATGCTCTCGGGCGTCCGCTCCGGGGCATCACTTATCGCCGGCGTGCTGACTGGCTCGCACTCTGAGGCGACCCTGCGCGCGGCCGGTGCCACCGTCGTCGTCGATTCCATCAAGCAGCTCCCGCTCCTGGTGGAGAAGCGGGAAGCCAGGCACCTCTAGCAGGTGAGGCCGTCCTGCGGCAGCTTTCCGTCAACAAAGTAGTCGTCGACGGCGGTGCTGACGCAGGAGTTCGAGCGGCCGTAGGCGGTGTGCCCCTCGCCTTCCCAGGTAACCAGGGATGCGTTCCCAAGCTGTTTGCGCAGCGACTGGGACCATTCCAGGGGGGTGGCGGGGTCTCCGGTGGTGCCGACCACCACAATGGGGGCTTCGCCGGAGTACTTGACCGGTGCAGGTGTGCGCGTGTTGGGGTACGGCCAGTCCTTGCAGTTCACGCCACCGTAGGCAAAGAATGAGCCGAAGGTGGGGGACTCCTGGAGAAGCCGGGCCTCCTCGGCACGCATGCCGGCAGTGTCCATGACCATCCGGTAGTCCAGGCAGTTGATCGCCTGGAACGCGAAGGCCGAATTGGAGCTGTACGTGCCGTTGGGCTCACGGTCCGCTCCGAGGTCGGCGAGCCGCATCATCTGGGACACGTCTCCGGAGAAGGCGCTGTCCAGTGCCTGGGTCAGCGCCGGCCAGCTTTGGTCGTTGTAGAGCGGCAGGATCAGGCCATTGACGAAGTCGTTGCCGGTCACCAGCCGGCCGTCCTTGGCTGTTTGCGGATTCTGGTCCACTGCGTTGATGAGGTCCCTGATTTCCTGGACGCCGTTGTCCACGGAGCCGCTCATGGGGCACTGGTTCTGTTTCTGGCAGCTCGCCACGTAGGTGTGGATGGCCTTTTCGAAGGCGCGGGCCTGTCCCGCAGTCAGTTCCTCGTTGCTGATGGACGGGTCCACGGCTCCATCAAGAACCAGCCGGCCCACGTTGTCGGGGAAGAGCGAAGCGTAGGTCGAGCCGAGGAACGTTCCGTAGGAGAACCCGAGGTAGTTGAGCTTGGAATCATTGACCACGGCGCGCAGGATGTCCAGGTCCTTCGCGGCGCTGACGGTGTCGATATGTCCCAGGACAGGACCGGTTTGTTGGGCGCACTGCTCGGCGAAGGACTTGTTGAAGGCAATGGCGGCTGCCAGACCCTCATCGGTATCCTTGCGGAACACTTTTGCGCGCGCGGCATCGCGTTCGGCGTCGGTCATGCACTTGACCGGCGCCGAGTCCTTCACACCGCGCGGATCGAAGCCTACGACGTCGTAGTTGGCCCGGAGCTTTTCGGTGAAGTGCGTTGTGCCGGCATCCTTGATGAAGTCCACACCCGAGCCGCCGGGGCCACCGGGGTTGACAAGGATGGAGCCCTTCTTCTTCCCAGTGCTGGGAAGCTTGATGGCCGCGAGGGAGATTTCCTCGGAACCTGGCTGGGCGTAATCCATGGGGACACGCACCTTGCCGCATTGGAGACCGTCCCCGCAGGAGCTCCATTCCACGGACTGCGAGTAGAACTTCTCCAATCCCTTGGGCGCCGACGCCGCGATGGATGGTTCCACAGTGCTGGTAGAGGGCTTCGCCGAGGGGCCCGGCAGGAAGGGGACTGTGCAGGCGCTGAGGACCAGCATGGCTGCCAAGGCCACGCACATCGCCGCGAACGCGCGGGTACGGGCTCCCCGACGTGCCTTGCCACGGTACGCAGCACCACCGGCAGAAGGCTGGGCAGACCGGTCCCTTGAAGGGTTACCGGCGGGCCGGCGTCGTGCGGACGTCATGCGTTCTCCTATTGCTGGATGAGGCTGGTTGCCATGGACTCGACCGCCAACAGCGGCGCCACGTTGGTGGTGGTAATGCGGACCCGGGCTTTGTTGATGGCGTCCATCCGGGCCAAGGTGGTTTCCGGGTTTGAACGACCCGCGTATTCTTCCAGTTCGCCCCTGAGCTCAACGTTGACCAGTTCAACGGCGTTCCCCAACTGGATGATCAACACGTCTCGGTAGAAGGACAAAAGGTCGGTCAGGGTACGGTCCAGCGAGTCGGTGATGGAGCGTTTGGCACGCCGTTTCTGGTCGTCCTCCAGCTGCTTGACCTGGCTGCGCATCGACGGCGGCAACGTTCCGGACTCGGGTGCGCCCAGACTGGCGAGCAGCGCGATCTTCTCGGCGGCATCGCGTTCGTCGTTGGAGCTGTTGGCTTCCTCCGTGGCGATCTTGACCAGCTTTTCGGCCATCATCACCGCAGCGGTCACCCCCCGCAAACCCAGGGGAATGCGGACGGTTTCCAGGCGGCGTTCCCGGGCGTCGGCGTCGCGGGCCAAACGGCGGGCGATGCCGATGTGGCTTTGGGCCGCGCGGGCGGCCCGTTCCGCGAGCTGGCGGTCGACGCCGTCGCGCCTGACCAAAAGATCGGCGACGTCGGCGGCCGGCGGAAGCCGCAGGCTCACCGGGCGGCAGCGGGAACGGATGGTGACCAGGACATCGGCAGGGGAGGGTGCGCAGAGCATCCAGATGGTGCGCGGCGTTGGTTCTTCGATGGCCTTCAACAGGACATTGGTGGTGCGCTCGGCCATGCGGTCCGCATCTTCCACCACAATGATGCGCCATCGTCCCGTGGCCGGCCGGTCGCCGGCTTTGGAAACGAGTTCGCGGGCTTCATCAATGGTGATGGTGACTTTTTCCGTCCGCACGAACGTCACGTCCGAGTGCGTCTCACCAAGGATGGTGTGGCAGGCCGCGCAGACGCCGCAGCCTCGCTGGGTGACATCGTCCTGCTCGCAATTAAGTGCGGCCGCAAAGGCCTTGGCCGCGTTGGAGCGCCCGGAGCCCGGGGGGCCAGTGAAGAGCCACGCATGGGTGAGGCCGGACTCGCCCTGCGCCGCCAGCTTCAGCTGCGCGACGACGGGAGCCTGCCCCTGGAGGTCGTCCCAGACGCTCACGGGCGCGGGCCGGGAACTCGGTCGCCCAACAGGGACTCCACCCGCTCCAGGATCCGGGCGGTCAGCGCCTCGATGTCATCGCCGGCAGGCAGGACCAGATAGCTCGACGGCGCGGCCCCGGCCAGGTCCAGGAAAGCGTGGCGGATGGCTGAGTGGAATTCGTCCGGCTCGGATTCAAGCCGGTCCTCGGTGGCGTCCCCCGCAGTGCGGCGTTGGCGGCCGTCGGCGGGATCGACGTCGAGCAGTACGGTCAGGTGCGGATGGAGGCCTTCGGTGGCCCATTCGTTAAGGGACAACACGCCATCTGCTCCCAAGCCGCGGCCAGCGCCCTGATAGGCGACGGAGGAATCGATATAGCGGTCCGTGATGACTACGGTTCCATTGGCCAGGGCAGGACGGATGACCTGGTGGGCGTGCGCCGCCCGGGCAGCGGCGAACATGAGGGCCTCGGTGCGGGCATCGATGGTCCCGTGCCCGTGGTCCAGCACAAGGGAGCGCAATTTCTCGCCAATCGGGGTGCCGCCCGGCTCACGGGTGCGCAGTACGGAAAGTCCCCGGGATTCGAGGGCGTCCGACAGCCGGGCAGCCTGTGTGGACTTGCCCGCTCCGTCCCCGCCTTCGAACGCGATGAAAAGACCTGTGCTCTGAATACTCACGCGTCTAGCCTACCGAGCTTCCCTGACAGCAAAGGGCCGTAATGCCTTTCATCCACAGCATTGCCCGCGGCTACCCTGAAACCATGAGCCTTTCCGATCAGCACGCCGCCGAATTGTCGCCTGAAACCGTTGTGGTTGCTGCCGGTCGTCCGGATCGGTCCCACGATGAACCGGTGAATCCGCCCATCGTCCTGTCCTCCACATACTTCGGTACTGGCAGCCTGGGCGACGGCGACCGTGGCTATGGCCGCTACGCGAACCCCACCTGGGACCCCTTCGAGGACGCGCTGGCAAAACTGGAAGGCGCCACGCTCCCGGGCCTGCTGTACGCGTCAGGCCTGGCCGCGGTCAGTTCGGCGCTCTCACTGGTACCGGCTGGGGGCGTCGTGGTGATGCCCACCCACAGCTACGCGGGCTCCTTGGTGATGGCCACGGAACTGGCGGAGAAGGGCTTCCTTGAACTCCGTACCGTGGACATCACGGACACTGAAGCGGTCAAGGCCCTGATCAGCCCGGAGCAGGGCAGGAAGGCAGACCTGCTCTGGCTCGAAAGCCCCACCAACCCCATGCTCGGCATCGCCGACATCCGTTCCCTGACCGATGCCGCCCATGCCGCGGGCGCGATCGTGGTCACCGACAATACTTTCTCCACGCCCCTGGTGCAGCAGCCCCTGAGCCTGGGCTCCGACGTCGTGCTTCACTCGGTGACCAAATACCTGGCCGGGCATTCGGACGTCGTCCTCGGCGCCCTGGTGACATCCAACCCGGAGCTGCGGGCCACGCTCCTTCACCACCGCATCATCCACGGCGGTATCGCCGGTCCGTTTGAGGCCTGGCTGGCTCTTCGCGGGCTGCGTACCCTGGCGTTGCGGATCGAGCGCTCGCAGGCCTCGGCGGCAACGCTCGCCGAACGGCTCAGCACCCACCCCCGCGTCGAAGCCATCAGGTATCCGGGCCTGCCCGCCGACCCGGGACACGAACGCGCGAAGGCCCAGATGAAGGGCTTCGGCTCCATCCTTTGCATCCAGCTCGCCGGAGACCAGCACCGCTCCGGCGCCGAAGCCGCGGACGAACTGGTCCGTGCGTTGCAGCTGTGGCTCCCGGCGACGTCCTTGGGTGGGGTTGAGTCACTGATCGAACGACGACGGCGGCACACCGCCGAGCCGCTCAGCGTTCCGGACAACCTGGTCCGCTTGAGCGTTGGAATCGAGAACGTGGAAGATCTCTGGTCCGACCTTGAGCAAGCACTCAAGGCGTTGGACAGTTAGGCTGGAGGGCGTGGACGGAAAAATCTTGATCGCGTACGTCAGCACCGGCGTTTACCTCATCCTGGGGCTGGTGGCCCTGGCCTTGGAACTGTGGGCGTTCGCTGATTGCCTGCGGCACCGGCCCACCTTGTTCGTGGCTGCTTCCAAGAGGACCAAGACCTTCTGGCTGGCGCTGACGGGTGTGTCCTTGGCCATCGGGGCGTTGACGTTGCTGACAGGCGGCAGCAGCCTTGGCCTCTTCGGGATCGCCGCCGTCACCGCGGCTTGCGTCTACCTCGCCGATGTCCGCCCGGCAGTCCGTGAGGCGGGCAGTGGCGGTAACCGCAACGTCGGCCCCTACGGTCCCTGGTAGAGCAGACCCCGGGTAAGCCGGCGTCAGTTCGGCGCCACCGCATCCCACGCCACCGTCAGTTCACCCAAACGCCACCGCGAGGGTCCATCCTGAAGCGGCCATCCGGCGTCGCGCAGTGAACGGCACATCCCTGTCCAGCGCTGCCGGTTTCCGAACGACGCCAAAGGCGCCGCGTCCAGCCAGGCCTTGTCCATGGCCTGCAGGAACGCGTGGATCGGCTCTCCCGGCACGTTCCGGTGGATGAGCGCCTTGGGTAGCCGCTCGGCAACCTCGGACGGAAGGTCGAAACTGCCGAAGCGGACGGAGAAGCTCAGGCTCAAGGGCCGCTCCCGGTCCAGTGCCACCCACGTGACGCGGCGGCCGATCTCGTCGCACGTGCCGTCGATGAACAGCCCATTCGGTGCCAGCCGGGACTGCACCAGGGACCAGATCGCGGGTACGTCCGACTCCTCGTACTGCCGCAGCACGTTGAATGCCCGGACCAGCACCGGATTGCCTGGCACCGGAACTTCGAAGCCGCCCACGTGGAAGCTCAGCCCGGGCCGCTCCAGTGCCTTTGCGGTCCGCACGCGCTCAGGCTCGATCTCGATCCCGTACACCTGCACGTCCGTCCGGACGGCCTGCAGCCGTTCAAAAAGCTCGACGGCGGTGGTCGGCGAGGCGCCATAGCCCAGGTCCACTACAAGGGGCTCGACGGCGGTGCGCAGCCGCCATGCCTGCGGTCCGGCGAGCCAGCGGTCCAGTCGCCGCATCCGGTTGGGGTTGGTGGTGCCGCGGGTAATATTGCCAATTGGTTTGCCTGCCGCGTTGCCGCCCCTGCCGCGGGGAGAGCCCACCCGTTCCGCCTTTTGCACCACGGCCCCACTTTATCGTGCAACGCGGGGTCACTTATGGCCCCTTCCGCGGCGTTGGATGGGCCATAAGTGACCCCGCGTTGCTGTTGGTCCCGGCGGGAACCCCGTAACGCCGGGCAGGGCAGGGGGCCGCTCGGCTAGGATGAAAACCATGACTTACAAGCTGATTCTGCTGCGCCATGGCCACAGCGAATGGAACGCCAAGAACCTGTTCACCGGTTGGGTGGACGTTGACCTGAACGACCAAGGCCGCAAAGAAGCAGTGCGCGGCGGGGAGCTCCTGGTGGAGAACAACATCCTCCCGGACATCCTCTACACCTCCCTCCTGAAGCGCGCCATCAACACGGCCAACATGGCCCTGGACAAGGCTGACCGCGGCTGGATCCCGGTCAAGCGCGACTGGCGCCTCAACGAACGCCACTACGGCGCCTTGCAGGGCAAGGACAAGGCCCAGACCCTTGCCGAGTTCGGCGAAGAGCAGTTCATGGAATGGCGCCGCAGCTACGACACCCCGCCGCCGCCCCTGTCCGATGACAGCGAGTTCTCCCAGGCACATGACGTCCGTTACAAGGACCTCGGCGACGCCCTGCCGCGCACCGAGTGCCTCAAGGACGTGCTGGTCCGTCTCCTTCCGTACTGGGAATCGGACATCAAGGAAGACCTCAAGGCCGGCAAGACCGTTTTGGTCACGGCCCACGGCAACTCCCTGCGCGCGCTGGTCAAGCACCTGGACGGCATCAGCGACGACGCCATCGCCGGCCTGAACATCCCCACGGGCATCCCGCTGGTGTACGAACTCGATGAAGACTTCCAGCCCGTCACCCCCGGCGGAACCTACCTGGATCCCGACGCCGCGGCCGAGGCCATCCTCGCGGTAGCGAACCAGGGCAAGAAATAGGCAAACGACGGCGGCCGGTCACCTTCCCGGCGAAGGTGACCGGCCGCCGTCGTATGCTCTGCAGTTTGAGCGCTAGAAGCCCTCGGGCTGCCATTCGCCGGTCACCAGGTAGGTGACCTTGCGGGCGACGGAGACGCCGTGGTCGGCGAAGCGCTCGAAGTAGCGGCTGGCCAGTGCGACATCCACGGTGGTGGCTGCTGACTCGCTCCAGTCCGGCGAAGCGATTGCCTTGAACACGCTGAGGTGGAGGTCGTCCACGGCGATGTTGATCTTGAGGATGTCGCGGGCCACTTCGAGGTCGCGGGTTTCGAGAAGTTCGATAACCTTCGCGACGATCTCGATGTCATGCTGCGCCATGGCCTTGAAGGTCTGGGTCAGCGAAGCCGGGATCACTGTGGCGGGGTAGCGGAGGCGTGCCAGCTGGGCCACGTGCCGGGCGAGGTCACCCATGCGTTCGAGCGAAGCACTCATGCGGAGCGAGCCGACAATCATGCGAAGGTCGCTGGCTACGGGACCCTGGAGGGCCAGAATGTCGATGGCGCGCTCGTCCAGGCTGTTCTGGAGGAAGTCGATCCGGGCATCTGCCGCGATGACATCCTGTGCAAGATCCACGTCGGCGCCTTCGAAGGACGTTGTGGCCTTCGTTATTGCTTCGTGAACGAGCTTGGAGATCTCGATGAGGTCGTCACCTACCTGGGTGAGCTCCTCCTGAAAAACCTTGCGCACTAAGGCGTCCTTTCCTTGGAAATCCTGTCCCGGGACGGGGACGGACTTCAAAACCATTGGCAGTCCAACCAGTAACTGTGTCAGGGCCCCATGAACTGTTTGGCACCTTTAGATGAACGTTAGTTGAACCGTGGACGTTTGGCGCCTGATCAATGCTTCGGCCTGATTCCACAGCATAAGCTGGAGACGTGGATCCGTTGCTTATAGGTGTCATTGCAGGCCTGGTTGGCCTGTCGCTGGGCGTCTTTGGCATGCTCGCTTTCAGGATCAGCGAACGTCAGCGCAGCATCGTGGATCTGGATGTCACCGAGCCACTGCTCCCTGAAGGTGCAGCGGAAGTCCTTGCCGTCGTCGGCCGTGCGTTCGTCGTGGTGGACGCTATCGATGGCGTCGTCCGCGCCAGCCCTGCCGCGTACGCCTATGGCCTGGTCCGGGGACACACGGTGGTCCACAAACAGCTCCTGGACATGACCGCGAAGGTCCGCCGTGACGGCGTGATCCTGGAGGAACAGTACGAACTCCCGCGCGGACCGCTGGGCAAAGGCACCATTGTGGTCCAGGTCCGGGCGGCCATGCTCGGCTGGGAATATATCGTTCTGCTGGCCGATGACCGCACTGAGATCACCCGCACCGAGGAGATCCGGAACGACTTCGTGGCCAACGTGTCCCACGAACTCAAGACCCCCGTTGGTGCGATCTCCCTCCTCGCCGAGGCACTGGAGGCATCGCCCGATGACGAAGAGGCCGTGCGCCGCTTCGCCAAGCGGATGCACAAGGAATCCGGCCGGCTGGCCGCGTTGGTCCAGGACATTATTGAACTCTCCCGCCTCCAGGGCGCCAACGTCGCGCAGCAAGGCAACAAGGTGGACATCAACACGGTGATCACCGAAGCCGTGGACCGTTCGCAGCTCCCGGCCGAGAGCAAGAACATCCAGATCGTGGTGGGCGGCCACTCCGATTCCCTGGTGTTCGGCGACCGCGACCTCCTGGTCACTGCCTTGCGGAACCTGATCGACAACGCCATCCGCTATTCGCCGGAGAACACCCGCGTGGGCGTCGGTGTCCGGACGCGCGAAGGCGTCGTAGCCATTTCGGTCACCGACCAGGGCGAAGGCTTGACGCCCGAGGACCAGGAGCGGGTGTTCGAACGCTTCTACCGCGTTGACGCTGCACGCTCCAGGCACACAGGCGGCACCGGCCTTGGACTCAGCATCGTCAAGCACGTGGTCTCCAACCACGGCGGCGAAGTGACCGTTTGGTCCCAGCCCGGCCAGGGCTCCACCTTCACCATCCGCTTGCCGGAGATGGAAGAGCAAGACGACGACGCCGGCCTTCCGCCTTCCGTAGCCACCGCGGCAGTCGCCGTTGGGTCCGCAGGTGGCCCGGCCGCCGTCGACCGTGAACCCGCTACCCAGCAACCCCAGCACGTGAATCAGCAAGGGGGCGCCAGCGGCGCCCGAGAACAAGGAGCCAGCGCTTGAGCCGGATTTTGATAGTTGAGGACGAAGAGTCCTTCAGCGACCCCCTGTCCTATCTATTGGGCAAAGAGGGATTCGACGTCGAGGTGGTGGACAACGGCAGCGACGCCTTGGTGGAGTTCGACCGGAATGGCGCAGACCTCGTCCTCCTGGACCTGCAGTTGCCGGGAACGCCCGGTACGGAGGTGTGCCGCCAGTTGCGCCAGCGTTCCAGTGTCCCGGTGATCATGCTGACCGCCAAGGATTCGGAGATCGACAAGGTGGTTGGACTGGAGCTTGGGGCGGACGATTACGTCACCAAGCCCTACTCGTCCCGTGAATTGGTGGCCCGCGTCCGGGCGGTCCTGCGCCGGCAGGGCGAGCCCGAGGAGCTCATCACCTCCACGGTTCAGGCGGGCCCGGTGCGCATGGACATCGAGCGCCACGTGGTGAGCGTCAACGGCGAGCAAGTTTCCTTGCCCTTGAAGGAATTTGAGCTGCTGGAGATGTTGCTGCGCAACTCGGGCCGTGTCCTGACGCGTGGGCAGCTCATCGACCGTGTGTGGGGTTCGGATTACGTGGGCGACACCAAGACCTTGGATGTGCACGTGAAGCGGCTGCGCAGCAAGATCGAGCCGGATCCGTCCGCGCCGCGTTACCTGGTGACGGTGCGCGGCCTGGGCTACAAGTTCGAGCCCTAACCCCCGGAACCGGGCAACCCCCGGAACCACAGGGCAAAAAGGAAGGGCCCCGCCGCGGCGGGACCCTTCCTTTTGTCTGTTCGCTGGCTCCGGGCCTTAGTGGCCGGCTGCGGAACTCGTGGAGGTCTCAGATGGGGTTGCCGAGCTGGTGGCGGTACCAGTTGCGCCCGGAGTTGCCGAGCCGCTGGGGGTTGCCGACGGGCTGGGCAGGTACTTGGCGTACTCCGGGAGAGTGCCGTTGACTACCGGGACGTTGATCGTTGCGGAGTCGGATCCGCTGCGGATGGTCACGGGGGTCAGGCCACCGGGGATCACGCCCGCAGTGCTGAGGATCGCGGCGTCAGCAGTGTCGTTGAGGTAGGTTTCCGACATTGCCTTGACCGGAATTTCGGTCTGGGCGCCGTTTGCTCCGCTGAGCGTCAGCGTGGCGTCGGAGTTGGACTGGTTGAACACGGCACCGATGACGCGGCCGGGTTCCTTTTCGCCGGAAGCGACGATGAGGATGTTCCGCAGCTGCAGCTTTCCGAGGTCGGCCTTGACCCCGTCCGAAGCCGAGTACTGGTGCGAAGTCTGCTGGGCGTTCACGAAGCCGCAGCCGGTTACGGACAGAAGACCGACGCCGATTGCAGCGGCCGCAATTGCCAGCTTGCCGCGCTGGACAGTGTTCATCGCAGAAATGCGCACGACACCTACTCCTAGAGTCATTGGAAACTTTTTCAGCCATAGCCTATCGGCAAACGGCCCAAAACAAGGATTCGTGAGGGGTTTGTGGCGGAGTAGACGGAGAAGCGCCGCTCGTTGGGATACCTGCCAGATGCATCTTTCAGCCAATACGTCAAGAGCTTGGACGAACCCTTTTGGGGCCTCTTTCCCAGTATTGGCGCGGGAGAGGAGGCTGTTCGATGCCAGTCGTATGCCTTAATCGTGATAGACTAGTCTGCGGGAAAGGGGAAAGTCCACATGGTTTTTGAGGTCGGCGAGACAGTAGTTTACCCTCACCACGGTGCAGCAAAAATTGAGGAAATCAAGATGCGCACCATCAAGGGCGAAGAGAAGATGTATCTCAAGCTCAAGGTGGCTCAGGGTGATCTGACCATTGAAGTTCCAGCAGAGAATGTTGACCTTGTTGGGGTCCGGGACGTAGTGGGCAAGGACGGTTTGGAGCACGTTTTCGATGTTCTCCGCGCCGAGTTCACTGAAGAGCCCACCAACTGGTCACGTCGTTACAAGGCAAACCTGGAGAAGCTTGCTTCAGGCGATGTCATCAAGGTGGCAGAGGTCGTCCGCGATCTTTGGCGTCGTGATCACGATCGCGGCCTTTCCGCAGGTGAGAAGCGCATGCTGGCCAAGGCTCGGCAGATTCTGATTTCAGAACTGGCCCTGGCTGAGAAGACAGACGAAGAGAAGGCTGCAAGCGTTCTTGACGAGGTCTTGGCTTCCTAAGAATTGATGCCCGGTGGTGCGAAAGCGCCGCCGGGTTTCTTTTTGCCCTCAGAGGCTGCTGCACGGCGGAAATACCCGGAATGTGGGTATTTCATGCATATCTTGCATACCCTTGTGCCCATGACTCATCCTTCCAAGCGCGCCGTTACGGCCGTGATTGTGGTCGCCGCCGGTTCCGGTGAGCGACTCGGCTACGGCATGCCCAAAGCCCAGGTTCCGTTGGGCGGCGAAACCATCCTGATGCACGCCCTGCGCGGAGTCGTCGCCTCGGACGTCGCCCGCCAGATCTGCGTTGCTGTGCCCAAGGGTGACACTGTGTTGCGCGCTTCGATCGCGGACTTCACGGTGGACTTGGTGGACGGTGGTCCTGAAGTGACAGTCGTCGACGGCGGATCCTCCCGCGCGGATTCCGTCCGCGCCGCTTTGGCTGCTTTGGAAGACGGTACCGAGTTCGTCCTCGTCCATGACGCTGCCCGGGCCTTGGCCCCTGAACGGGTCTTCCAGCGCGTTGCCGATGCATTGTCGTCCGGTGCCAAGGCCGTGATTCCCGCGATGCCGGTGGTTGACACCATCAAGACCGTCGCGGAAACGGATCCTTCGGATACTTCGATTGCACCGGAAGTAGTCACGGGCACAGCTCCCCGGGAACAGCTCCGGGCCGTCCAAACGCCGCAAGGTTTCGAGCTCGCCACCCTGCAACGGGCGCACCAGGCCGCCGAACTCTTCGATGACAAGCAGGCTGCCACAGTAACCGACGACGCCATGCTGGTGGAACTCCTCGGTGTCCCGGTCCACGCTGTCCGGGGGGCGAGCCAGTCCCTGAAGATCACCACGCCATTGGACCTCATCATCGCCGAGGGGCTCCTCGAAGGTCCGCTGGGAATGCGTTGGGTGGAGGGCTGATGGCGCCGGAGCACATGATCTTGCCGCGGACCGGCATCGGGATCGACGTCCACGCTTTCGCTCCCGAAGACGACCCCCAGCCGCTGTGGTTGGGCGGCCTGCTGTGGGAAGGCGAACAGGGACTGTCAGGGCATTCCGACGGCGACTGCGTTGCGCACGCTGCCGCTGATGCCCTCTTCTCTGCGTGCGGCATCGGTGATCTTGGCACACACTTCGGCACGGACCGGCCCGAGTACGCAGGCGCTTCCGGCGTGACGCTCCTGTCGGAAGCGGCCCGGATCGTTCGAGCGGCAGGTTTCGAGATCGGAAACGTGGCGGTCCAGTTCGTGGCCAACCGTCCCAAGTTCGGGCCACGGCGGGAAGAGTCGCAGAAAGTCCTCAGCGAAGCGGCCGGGGCCCCGGTCAGCGTCACTGCCACCACCAGCGACGGCCTGGGGTTCACAGGCCGTGGCGAAGGTATTTCGGCCGTCGCCACTGCCCTGGTCTACGCGGTTGGTGCTTCCTCCCACCCGGGTCCGGCGAAAGGTGCGCCCCATGCGTAAGCCACGTGCCGGCGTCGTGCGTTCGGCAGTGGTGCTGCCGGCAGCATTGGCCACCGCCCTCCTGCTGGGAGGGTGCGCAGGGACGCCCAAAATGGATGTGAAGGCCAGCTGCGATTTCCTGAACAACGACGCCTTCAAGCCGGACGGCAACCAACAGCAGCAGTCGAAGCAGCTTGCTGAGCACTATCACGAGATCGCGGACAAGGTAGCGCCGGAAATCGGCGATCCCATCAAGGAGATGGCCGCGATCATGGACAAGGCCGCTGCGTCGTCTCTGGGTGCGGCCACGCAGGAGCAGCAGGAAAAGCTCAAGGTTCAGTTCAACAAGATCGGCGAATACTGCAAGTAGGCAGGTCACGCCGCGTCATCGGCTAATCTGGAGCGGTGACCCTGCGCTTTTATGACACCGCCTCCGCCGAAGTCCGCGACTTCGTTCCCCTCGAAGACGGCAAGGCCAGCGTGTACTACTGCGGGGCGACTGTCCAGGGAATGCCCCACGTGGGCCACGTCCGGTCAGCGATCGCCTTCGACCAGCTGACCCGCTGGCTTGAATTCCGCGGGCTGCGCGTGACTGTCGTACGCAACGTCACGGACATCGACGACAAAATCCTGGCGAAGTCCGCGCAGTCGTTCGGGCCCGAGTGGGACACCGAACCGATGGCCCGCCAGGCGGAGGAGTGGTGGGCCCTGGCCTACCGCTACGAGCAGGAATTCGAGAAGGCCTACGAGTCCCTTGGCGTGCAGCGTCCCACGTACGAACCCCGCGCGACCGGGCACATCCCCGAAATGCATGCGTTGATCCAACGCCTCATGGACCGCGGCCACGCCTACGCCGCTCCTGACGGTTCCGGCGATGTCTACTTCGACGTACGCTCGTGGAGCAAGTACGGCTCGCTGACGCGGCAGAACATCGATGACATGCAAGGCGCAACGGACGTCGAAGCCCAATTCGTCAGCAGGAAGCGCGACCCCCGCGACTTCGCGCTGTGGAAGGGTTTCAAAGACGGCGAGCCCGTCACCGCCAAATGGGACTCTCCCTGGGGTGCGGGCCGACCCGGTTGGCACCTCGAGTGCTCAGCCATGGTCACCAAATACCTGGGAAAGCGCTTCGACATCCACGGTGGGGGACTGGACCTGCGCTTCCCGCACCACGAGAACGAGATGGCCCAGTCGCAGGCCGCCGGCGATGAGTTCGCCAATTTTTGGATGCACAACGGCATGGTCACGTACGAGGGCGAGAAGATGTCCAAGTCCATCGGCAACACCGTGAGCCCGGCGGAGATGCTGGAACTCGCCTCGCCCCGCGTGGTCCGCTACTACCTTGGCCAGGCCCACTACCGTTCCGTGCTGGATTACCGGCCCACCTCGCTGCAGGAGGCCGCGGCGGCCGTCGAACGTATTGACGGATTCATCTCGAAAGCGTCCGCCAAAGTACCCGGTCGCCCGGACGTGGCACCGCAAGCCAACATGCCCGCAGCCTTCAGCGCCGCCATGGATGACGACCTCAACGTTCCCCAGGCGCTCGGTGTGCTGCACGAAACCGTCCGGGCAGGAAACACTGCGCTGGCCGCGGGTGACCTGGAAGCCGCCAAGGCAGCCCTGTACAGCGTGCTCTCCATGACCGAGGTGCTCGGTTTGGACGCAGTGAAGCAGCCCGAAGCCGAGCAAGGCCGTGAGCACTCTGCGCTGAAGGTCCTCGTCGAAGCGCAGCTGGAGGCCCGCGCCGCAGCCAGGGCCGGCAAGGACTGGGCCGCGTCCGACGCCATCCGCGACACGCTCGCCGCTGCCGGCGTCGTCGTCGAAGATGGTGCGGACGGCGCCACCTGGAGCCTCAAGCGCGACTGACAAAGCGGCACTGCGGCCGAATTGCATTGGGTCAGTAGACTTGATTCCAGACTTACTCACAAAATCAAGGATGGAACCCCATGGCCAACAACGGTAACCGGTCGGTCAAGAAGAAGAAGGGCCCCTCCGCTGGTACCGGAGGTCACGGCCGCAAGGCTCTCGAAGGCAAGGGTCCCACTCCCAAGGCGGAAGACCGCGTCTACCACAAGGCGTACAAGAACAAGCAGCTCGCCGAGCGTTCGGCCGCCAAGCGCGGAGCCGCACGTCCCAGCGGCGGCGGCGCCCGCTCGGGTCCGAAGGGCCGCGCCACCGAGGAACTGGTCACTGGCCGCAACTCCGTGGTGGAAGCCCTGCGCGCGGGTATCCCGGCCAAGGCGCTGCACGTTGCCATCCGCATCGAAATGGATGACCGCGTCAAGGAATCCCTCAAGCTCGCAGCCGAGCGCGGTATCCCGCTGCTGGAGACCGGCAAGCCCGAGCTGGACCGGATGACCGAGGACGCCGTCCACCAGGGACTCGTTCTGCAGATCCCGCCGTACGAGTACGAAGACGCCTACGAGCTCGCGGAGCAAACCGTGGAGAAGTGGAAGAAGGGGCACATCTCCAACGCCCCGATCTTCGTGGCACTGGACGGCATTACCGATCCGCGCAACCTCGGCGCCATCATCCGTTCCGTGTCCGCTTTCAGTGGTCACGGCGTGATCGTGCCCGAGCGTCGTTCGGTGGGCGTTACGGCGTCCGCCTGGAAGACCAGCGCCGGTGCCGCTGTCCGCGTACCGGTGGCCCGCGCGTCGAACCTCAACAACGCGCTCAAGCAGTTCAAGAACATGGGCATCTACGTCCTTGGCCTGGATGGCGATGGCGACGTATCACTGCCCGACCTGACGGTTGCCACCGAGCCGGTCTGCATCGTGGTTGGTTCCGAGGGCAAGGGCCTGAGCCGTTTGGTTCGCGAAAACTGCGACCAGATCGTCTCCATCCCGATCGACTCGGCCATGGAATCGCTCAACGCCTCCATGGCCGTTGGGATCTCGCTGTACGAGGTCTCCCGGCAGCGCTCCGCGTAGTAAGCGGTGCTTAAGGGCGGTGGTCGCTGACGCGGCCGCCGCCTTTTGCATACCCATCGCTCGCTCACGTTCCGCGGGTTTGGGGGCGTCGCTCTCTCACGTTCCCCGGGTTTGGGTGCATCGCTCTCTCACGTTCCGCGGGTTTGGTGGCGTCGCTCTCTCACGTCCCGCGTGATTCGGTCGCGAAGACACGACGGCGGTAGCTGCCTCACGCTCATTGCCCGGGGGATGTGCGCGAGCGTCGGCGGGAGGCCGGGGGGGATGTGCGCGAGCGTTGGCGGGAAGCTTGGGGGATGTGAGAGAGGGTCAGAAGTTGCGGCGGTTGGCCAGGACCGGGAGCTTCTGACGGGCATCGTCCACCACGGAGGCGTCGAGGTCTGCGAAGATCAGCCCGGGCTCGCCTTCGAGGGCTTCCAGGACCTGCCCGAAGGGAGACACGACGGCGGAGTACCCGACTCCCGTGGGTGCCGTGCCTTTGGCTTCGACGCCCTGGGTGGCGGGGTCGCCCTGGCCGCACGCGAGGACGAACGTGGTGGTGTCCACAGCCCGCGCCCGGGCCAGGAGTTGCCATTGATCGGCCTTCCCCGGACCGGCTCCCCATGATGCCGACACAATGTTCACCACAGCACCTCGTTCCGCATTGGCGGTGAAGAGGGCCGGGAACCGGATGTCGTAGCAGGTGGCCAATCCGAAGGTGAGGCCACCGGCGTCGAACGTTACTGGTTCTGTACCGGCCTCAACTGTGTCCGACTCCGCAAAGCCAAAGGCGTCGAAAAGATGGACCTTGTCGTAGCTGGCTTCCACGCCGGGGCCGGTGGCCAGAAGGGTGTTGCGTACACGGGGTGCTCCGGTCTCCGTAGCAGCGCCAGGTGTGAACATGCCCGCGACGATGACCAGTTGCAGTTCCTCCGCGATGGCGCGAACCTTGGCCGCCCACGGCCCATCCAGGGGCTCAGCGATGTCCAGCAACGAGTTTCCGAACGCGCGCATCATGGCTTCGGGAAAGACCACCAGCTCGGCGCCACCGTCCTTGGCGCGCCTCGCATACTCCTCCAGGAGCCGCAGGTTTTCGGCCAGGTCGCGGCCGGAGATGACTTGGGCGAGTGCCACGCGCACGATAGAACCTCCAATTCTCTGCCTCCCAGTATGCCAAGTTATGAAATCAGCAGGCAGTTCGTCGTCATATGGGCCCCCAAGGCCGCACATACCGGGCGTGGAACTAAACTTGCCTTCAATGGTTATGCCTATCTTTGACACAGAAGCCGCCGTCGATGCCTCACGGCCACGACCCCTCGGACTGAGCGCACCCCAGCCCGCTCTTCCTCATGCGGAGAGGGCGCAAAACCATGAAGTGAACGTGGCCGTTTTCGCGCCGGACCTGGAACAGGTGGAGATCGTGTTCCAGGCGCCGGGCGAATCATGGCGTGCCCAGATCCTTCCCAACACGGAAAACGACGTGCATTTCGGGCTGGTCGGCGGATTGCCTCCGGGAACGCGCTACGGCTTCCGGGCCGCGCCGTCCGAGGGCGGGCTTCCGATGCCGGTCCCGGCGCTGGACCTCGACGACGACGACCGGCAGCCGCTGCTGCTGGACCCCTACGGGCGGGCCGTGGACCAACGTGGCGAGTTCCTGACAAGCGTCCACGTGGACACTGGATTCGATTGGGGCAACGACCAGCCGCCGCGTACCCCGATGCGGACGTCCGTCATTTACGAGGCCCACGTCCGGGGCCAGACAATGCTCCACCCGGAGATTCCCGAGCACCTGCGCGGCACCTACGCCGGCATGGCGCATCCTGTGATGATCCAACACCTCACCGAGCTCGGCATCACTGCGGTGCAGCTGCTTCCCATCCACTTCCACCTGGATGAATCGCACCTCCAGGACCTCGGCATGACCAACTACTGGGGCTACAACACCGCCGCCTTCTTCGCTCCGCACGCCGACTACGCCACGGAAGCTGCACGCAATGCAGGTCCCCATGCCGTGCAGGACGAACTCAAGGGCATGGTGAAGCTCCTGCATGCGGCCGGGATCGAAGTCATCCTCGACGTCGTCTACAACCACACCGCAGAAGCCGGCCCCGACGGACCGGTCCTGAGCTTCCGCGGTTTGGGGGAGAAACGCTACTACCGCCATGATGCCCATGGCCGCTACTTGGACACCACGGGGTGCGGCAACACCCTGGATTTCAGCGAACCCGTGGTGGTGGACCTTGCGCTCGATTCCCTCCGCTACTGGGTCAACGAGTTCCATGTGGATGGTTTCCGCTTCGACCTCGCGGTGACTTTGTGCCGCGACGCCGGAAACACCTTCGATCCCGGCCACCCCTTCCTGCAGGCCATTGCGGAGGACCCGGTTTTGTCGGAGGTCAAGCTGATTTCCGAGCCGTGGGACGTGGGCTACGGCGGCTGGCAGACGGGCCGCTTCCCGCAGGGTTGGTCTGATTGGAACGACCACTTCCGGGACGGTGTCCGCAGCTTTTGGCTTTCGGACCGTGCCGCCATGGAATCCGGTGGCCAGGGCGGTTCGGTGGCGTCGTTGGCCGAGCTGATGGCGGGGTCCGCAAACCTCTTCGGTTCCTCGGGCCGCACGCGCTTGGCGTCGGTGAACTTCATTACGGCCCACGACGGCTTCACCCTCAAGGACCTGGTCAGCTACGACCGCAAGCACAATGAGGCCAACGGCGAGCAAAACCGCGATGGCCACGGAGACAACCGCAGCTACAACCATGGGGTGGAAGGCCGTAGTGAGAACGAGGCCATCGTTGCGGCGCGGGCCTTGTCGATCCGGAACCTGATGGCCACGTTGCTGATCTCCATCGGTGTTCCCATGATCACGGCCGGTGACGAACTGGGCCGCACCCAGCAGGGCAACAACAACGCCTACTGCCAGGACAACCCCACGGCCTGGCTGGACTGGAGCCGGACCCAGGAAGCCAACGCCATGTTCCGGACCACCCGGGAGCTGGTCAGGCTGCGCCGCTGGTTCCTCCGCCACCAGCCGGAGAGTTTCCCCGGCCAAGCCAACAGCTCCAGCCTTCAGTGGTTCGATGACAAGGGTCAGCGGATGACGCCGGCACGCTGGAACGATCCCGGTGTTCGTGCCGTCCAGCTGCTGATGGGCCATGAGGACAGCGAGATCCGCGGGCTGATTGTGGTTAACGGCAACAACCACGACGTGAAGATGGTGCTTCCGGAGATCCTGAGTGAGTCGGGCATCGGCAAGCGCATGTTCGAACTCCGCTTCACCACCTCGGTGCTGCACGACCGTCGGAAGGGCGCGTTGGTGGCCAGCGGCGAGCGGGATATCCTGCAAGCCAACACCATCAACATCTACCGCACCTAGGTACCAAGCACAGGGAGTTCTCCGCATGAACCGCAGCCGCAGCAAACTGGTGGCTTTCGCGGGACTGGTGATCGCCGTCGTCGTGCTGGTGGTTGCCATGGTGGGCGGAGGCGCGCTGACGGCGCCGTCACCGGCGCCAAGCGTCCAAACCACGACGCCGACACTTGGCCCTGTGCCCACGTCAACGGCCGCTGTGCCTGGCAAGACCACGGCCCCGCCGGCTGTGGAGAACCCCTCCGGCCTGCCCTCCATCAACGCCTCGCAGCTGCCGAAGGAGGCCCGCCAAACTCTGGCATTGATCGCCAAAGGGGGCCCTTATCCTTACGACCGTGACGGCGTGAACTTCGGCAATTTCGAGGGCCTGCTGCCCAAGAAGCCGGGGGGTTTCTACAAGGAGTACACCGTGCCCACCCCGGGGGAATCGGATCGCGGAGCGCGGCGGATCATCGTGGGTAAGGACGCCGCGAAGTACTACACGCCGGACCATTACGAGTCGTTCGCGTTCATCGTCGAGGACAAGTAGCCGAGGACACATAGAGGAGCCCATGAAGATCTACTCAGCAGACACCTGGACCGTGGAGGAACTTCAGGAGCAGGTTTCCGACGCAGGCCGCAGGACAGTCCTGGTGCCACCGGCAACCACCAAGCAGGCAGTCCTGGAGGTCTTTGGCCAGGTCCTGGACTTCCCCGAGTACTACGGCGTGAACCTGGATGCCCTGAACGATTCCCTCCACGACTACGCAGATGCCCTGTCAGAGGACGCCGGCAGCCCCGTCACCATGATCTGGCAGGTCCCCGCCGCGTACCGCACGGACCGTTCCTTCGGCGTCGTGTGCGAAATCCTGCAGGACGCGGAGCGCTACGCAGGCCGTGACCTGGCGATCATCGCAGTTTTCGAGCACTAAAACGTCGGTGGCCCGCTTTTCCGTTGTTGGGCAACAACGGAAAAGCGGGCCACCGACGTGATTGGGACTAGGCGTTCGCGATCAACCCAAGTTCAGCCTTGGACGCCAACGCCGAGTGCTTCGGGAAGACCCGGACGGTGTAGCCGAAGGAGCCTGAGCGGTTGATGACCAGCGAGCCGTTGAACAGGTGCCGCCCGTTTCCGAGGTCCTCCACCGGGTCCAGCTCCGCCACGACGATGTCTTCGAGTTCGTCGGATTCCTCCGCACGGCCGAATGCCACTTCCACGGAGACGTCGTCGGGCGTCAGGTTGTTCAGCGCGACGTAGGCGTTGACCTGCAGGCTGTCGCCCACTTGGGGTTCCTCGGAGACGCCGACCGAGTCAACGTGTTCCACCACAACCTGGGGCCACGCCTCGCGAACCTTTGAGGTCCAGGCTGCGAGTTCCTTGGCCTCCTTGAAAGACTCGGCAACGGCCCTGCGACCTGACACCGCGGCCGGGCAGTAGAGGTTGTTGACGTAGTCGTGGAGCATCCGTTCGGCCGAAACGGCGGGGCCGAGGTGGGCGAGCGTGTGCTTGATCATGGAGACCCAGTGGGTCGGCACGGTCTCGTGGCTGGACTCGGACGGTCCTGCGGCTCCGGCGCCCTGGGCCACGGTGGTGCCGTAGAAGCGCGGTGCCACTTGGGTTTCAAGCAGCTCGTAGAGCGCCGCGGCCTCGATGTCGTCCCGTTCGTCAGCGGACGCGCCGTTGTTGGCCGTCGGGATGGCCCAGCCGTTCTCGCCGTCGTACATCTCATCCCACCAGCCGTCCAGGACGGAGAGGTTGAGCGAGCCGTTGATCGCGGCCTTCATGCCGGACGTGCCGCAGGCTTCCAGGGGACGCAGCGGGTTGTTGAGCCATACGTCGCAGCCCGGGAACAGGGTCCGTGCCATGGCGATGTCGTAGTTCGGCAGGAACACGATCCTGTGGCGGACGTCGGGGTCGTCGGTGAAACGGACCAGGTCCTGGATCATCTTCTTGCCGGCGTCATCTGCCGGGTGCGACTTACCGGCGATGACCAGCTGGATGGGGTGCTTGGGATCGAGCAGCAAGGCCTTCAGCCGTGCGGGGTCGCGCAGCATGAGGGTAAGCCGCTTGTACGTTGGCACGCGGCGGGCAAAGCCGATGGTGAGCACATCCGGGTCCAGGACGGAGTCGGTCCAACCCAGCTCGGCATCGGCGGCTCCGCGTTTCTTCCAGGAAGCCCGGAGCCGGCGTCGGACGTCCTCGATGAGCTGTGTGCGGAGCTCACGGCGGAGGCCCCACACGTCCTCGTCGCTGACGTTGTAGGCCAGGTCCCAGCGTCCCAACGCCTCGGCTTCAGCCCCGAACTGGTGACGTGCCAGGGAGGAAATCCGCGGGTCCACCCAAGTGGGCACATGGACGCCGTTGGTGACGGAGGTAATCGGAATTTCGGAATGGTCGAACCCTGGCCACAGGCCGGAGAACATTTCGCGGGACACCACACCGTGCAGCTTGGCCACGCCGTTGGCACGCTGCGCCAGGCGCAGGCCCATCACGGCCATGTTGAAGACCGAGGGGTTGCCGCCGTCGTAGTTTTCGCGGCCGAGCTCCAGGATCCGTTCCGTGGGCACGGCCGGCGCCAGTCCGGCGTCGAAGAAGTGCTTGATCTGCAGCGCCTCGAAACGGTCGATGCCGGCAGGTACGGGCGTGTGCGTGGTGAACACGGTGGACGCACGGCCGGCAGCGAGGGCTTCTTCCCAGCTGAGGGGGTGCTCGGGGTCGGACATGGCTTCCTGGATGCGTTCAATCCCCAGGAATCCGGCGTGTCCCTCGTTGGTGTGGAAGACCTCGGGCGCAGGGGTCCCGGTCAGTTCCTGGTAGACGCGCAGGGCCTTGACGCCGCCCATGCCCAGGAGCAGTTCCTGCTGCAGGCGGTGGTCGCCGCCGCCGCCGTAGAGCCGGTCGGTGATGCCGCGCGCGGCTTCGTCGTTCGAGGGGACGTTGGAGTCCAGCAGCAGCAGCGGAACGCGTCCGACGTCGGCACGCCACACGTGCGCGTGCAGCTCGCGGCCGTTGGGCAGCGGCAGTGAAATGTGGACCGGCTTGCCCTGGCCGCCGTCCTTGGCCGGGTGGCGGAGCAGGGTCAGCGGGAGGCCGTCGGGATCCAGGACGGGGTAGGTTTCCTGCTGCCAGGCGTCGCGGGACAGCGACTGCTTGAAGTAGCCGGCCTGGTAGAGGAGCCCGACGCCGATCAGCGGCACGCCGAGGTCCGAAGCTGCCTTGAGGTGGTCGCCGGCGAGGATGCCCAGGCCGCCCGAGTACTGCGGGAGAACTTCCGTGATGCCGAACTCGGGGGAGAAGTAGGCAATGCACGCCGGAGCGTCCTGGCCGAGGCCCTGGTACCAGCGCGGTTCGCTGAGGTAGCGGTCAAGGTCCGCTGCTGCTGCCTGCACACGCTCCACTACTTCGCCGTTGTTGGCCAGTTCCTGCAGCTGTTCACGGCTGATGGATCCGAGAAGGGCTATGGGGTCGTGCTGGGCGGCCTCCCACAGGCCGGGGTTGATGCTCGCAAAGAGTTCCCGGGTTGGCCGGTGCCAGGACCAGCGCAAGTTCGTCGCCAATCGGGCCAGCGGCCGGATGGGCTCGGGGAGGACGGTACGGACTGTAAACCTTCGAATTGCCTTCACGAGCGCCACAATAACTGACTCACATGGCAGTCGGAACAGCATCGGGTTTCTTTTAGGTAAATGTCATCTTGCGTCGAATAGAAACCTCGTTTGCTTAGCATTCTGTGATTTTTGTCGCTAACGTCATGGTTGTGACGAAAACTGCGCGAACCACCACCGTTCTGAAATCCAAGACGACAACGGACATCACCGACGGACTTCGCTTCGGCCGGTTTCCCATCACGGCCGTGCAGCCTGTGGTGGAGGGTGGCCGTTTCCCGGCGAAGGCCTTGCCTGGAGAGGACCTCGTGGTTGGCGCCACGGTCTTCCGGGAAGGGCACGACCAGCTGGGCGTCTCCGCCGTCCTGCTTGACCCCAGGGGCAAGGAGCGCCAGCGTGTGCGGCTGGCCCCTGCCCAGGGCGAGCAGTGGAAGGGCCTTGACCGCTGGGAGGGTCTGATCACCCCCAGCGGCACAGGTGCGTGGTCGTTCGTCATTGAGGCCTGGCACGACCGCTACGGCACGTGGCACCACAACGCCGAAGTGAAGGTCGCCGCCGGCATCGACGTTGAGTTGATGCTCGCCGAAGGTGCGGCCCTTCTGTCGGGAGCAGCCGACGACGCCGGACGCACCGGTGCTGAAAAGCGCACCTTGCGTGCCGCTTCCGTCGCGCTCGCCGACACCACCAAATCTGCCGAGGAGCGCCTTGGCGCCGGTTTCAGCCCCGAGGTGCTTGCCGCCGTCGAGCGTTTGCCGATCCGTGAACTGGTGACCGTCTCTGAACAGTTCCCGCTGCAGGTGGAACGGGACCTGGCCGGCCGCGGCTCCTGGTACGAATTCTTTCCGCGCTCCGAAGGCGCCGTGCTGGACCACTCGACGGGTGTGTGGACCTCCGGCAACTTCCGCACGGCGGCCAGGCGGCTCGACGCCGTTGCGGAGATGGGCTTCGACGTCATCTACCTGCCGCCCATCCACCCGATCGGCTTCCAGCACCGCAAGGGCCGCAACAACACCTTGACGCCGGGGCCCCAGGATCCGGGTTCGCCGTGGGCCATCGGTTCCAAGGATGGCGGCCACGATGCCATCCACCCTGAGCTGGGAACGTTCGAGGATTTTGACGCTTTTGTGGCAAGGGCCAACGAGCTCGGCCTCGAAGTGGCCCTGGACCTGGCCTTGCAGGCAGCCCCGGACCACCCCTGGGTCACGTCCAACCCCGAATGGTTCACCACGCGCGTGGATGGTTCGATCGCCTACGCCGAAAACCCTCCGAAGAAGTACCAGGACATCTACCCCCTGAACTTCGACAACGATCCCGTGGGCCTGTCCAAGGAGATCCTGCGCATCGTGCAGTTGTGGATCAGCCACGGCGTCAAGGTCTTCCGTGTGGACAACCCGCACACCAAGCCCGTGTGGTTCTGGGAATGGTTGATCGGGAAGATCAACAAGAAGAACCCCGAGGTGGTGTTCCTGGCGGAGGCATTCACACGCCCGCCCATGATGCACGCCTTGGGCCGGGCCGGATTCCAGCAGTCCTACACGTACTTCACCTGGCGGAACACCAAGGCCGAGCTGGAAGAGTACTTCTACGAGGTCAGCCATGTGAGCCCGGCGTATTTCCGCCCGAACTTCTTCGTCAACACCCCGGACATCCTCACCGAGTACCTGCAGTACGGCGGCCCGGCGGCCTTCAAGATCCGTGCAGTCCTCGCCGCGACAGCCAGCCCGCTATGGGGTGTCTATGCAGGCTACGAGCTGTACGAGCACGTGGCACGGCCCGGCGCCGAGGAGTACATCGACAACGAGAAGTACGAGTACAAGGCCCGGGACTGGGAAGGCGCGGCCGAATCCGGACGTACGCTGGCCCCGTACATCACCCGGCTCAACACCATCCGCAAGGACCACCTGGCGTTGGGCGACCTGCAGAACCTGACCATCCACCGCAGCACGGATGACGCCACGATCGTCTACTCGAAGCACAAGACCTTGCCCGATGGCACCAAGGACACCTTGATCATCGTGGTCAACGTGGATCCCCACAGTACCCGCGAAAGCACTGTGTCGCTGGACCTCGCGGCCCTTGCGCTGGACCCGGCAGACCTCAACGAAAACGGACAGTTCCGCGTCGATGACCTCATCAGCGGACAGAGCTGGTGGTGGGGGGAACACAACTACGTCCGCCTGGATGCCCACGTTGAGCCGGCACACGTCCTGAGCATCAGGAGGCAGCCTTAGTGAGTTTTTCCCCGCAGAACCCCACCCAGTACTTCACTCCGAAGAACACCTTCGAGTTGAATGCCCCCGGTCTCCAGCATGATCCGCTCTGGTACCGCAAGGCAGTCTTCTATGAAGTCTTGGTGCGGGCTTTTGCGGACGCCAACGGGGATGGTTCCGGCGATTTCCAAGGATTGATCGACAAACTGGATTACCTCCAGTGGCTGGGCGTCGATTGTCTCTGGCTGCCGCCGTTCTTCCATTCCCCGTTGCGCGACGGCGGCTACGACATTGCCGACTACACCTCCGTCCTGGATGAATTCGGTACCATCAGCGACTTCAAGCGGCTGGTGGCCGAAGCCCACGCCCGTGGCGTACGGGTCATCATCGACCTTCCTTTGAATCACACTTCAGACCAGCACCCCTGGTTCCAGGAATCCCGGAAGGATCCCACGGGACCCTACGGGGATTTCTACGTGTGGAGTGACACGGACGAAAAATACCAGGACGCCCGCATCATCTTCGTCGACACCGAAGAGTCCAACTGGACGTTCGATCCCATCCGGCGGCAATTCTTCTGGCACCGGTTCTTCAGCCACCAGCCGGACCTGAACTTCGAGAATCCCAAAGTCATCGAGGCGCTGTACGACGTCATCCGCTTTTGGCTGGACCAAGGCATCGACGGTTTCCGCGCTGACGCCATTCCCTACCTTTTCGAGGAGGAAGGGACCAACTGCGAGAACCTTCCGGCGACCCACACGTTCCTCCAGGACCTCCGCCGCATGGTGGACGAGAACTATCCGGGCAGGGTCATCATCGCGGAGGCCAACCAGCCGCCGCACGAAGTGGTGGAATACTTCGGCACCGACGAAGCCCCCGAGTGCCATATGGCCTTCCACTTCCCGATCATGCCCAGGCTGTACTACGCCCTGCGGGACCAAAAGGCTGCGCCCATCATTGAGACGTTGCGTGATACCCCCGAGATTCCGCGGGGCGCGCAATGGGGAACGTTCCTGCGGAACCACGACGAACTGACACTCGAGATGGTTCCCGCGGAGGAACGCGCGGCGATGCTTGGCTGGTATGCCCCGGACCCGCGCATGAGGGCGAACATCGGAATCCGCCGCCGTCTGGCTCCGCTCCTGGACAACTCCCGGGCAGAGATCGAACTCATCAACGCCCTGCTGTTGTCCCTGCCCGGCAGTCCCTTCCTCTACTACGGGGACGAGATCGGCATGGGCGACAACATCTGGCTCGATGACCGCGACGCCGTCCGCACGCCCATGCAGTGGAACCCCGACCGCAACGCGGGCTTCTCCTCTGCGGACCCGGGCAAGCTGTACCTGCCGGTGATCCAGTCGCTGGTTTACAACTACAGCATGGCCAATGTCGAGGCCGAAGCCGCTCATTCCGGTTCGCTGCTGCGATGGACCCGGCAGATCCTCAGTGTCCGCAAAAACCATCCCGTGTTCGGCCTGGGCGGGTTCCGCCACATCGAAGCCGATCATGAGGTGGTGCTGGCCTACGTCCGCGAGCTGCCGGCGGGAAACCCGGAAGGCGCGGACGCGGAAACCATTCTGTGCGTCTTCAACCTTTCCCAGCACCCGGTGGCGGCAACGCTGGATATTCCCGAGTTCGCGGGCCGCGGCCTGCGCGATATTTTCGGCGGCCAGCCTTTCCCGGCCGTTGGTGACAACGGTCATCTGACCGTGATGCTGGGCAGCCACAGCTTTTACTGGCTGCGGGTCCGCTCGGCATTTTCCAATCCCTCGTCGCCTTTTACCCAGGCGATTCCAGTGGTGACCTCCAAAGGATGAGATGAACAAGGAAAACTTGAACCCCTCCGTTGAAGGACTTCTCCGGGCATGGCTTCCCGGCAAACGTTGGTTCCCGGTCAAGAGCCCCGACTTTGCGTTGGAGCAAGTGGGCAGCTTCCGGCTTCCAGGCGGCGGCGACGCCGAACTGGAGGTCTTGCTGCTGGCCGTCACCCACAGGACGGCCGACGGCGGCCCGCGGACCGACGTCGTGCAGGTACCGCTGAGCTTCCACAGCCAGCCGCTGGTTGACGCGCCGACGGCCCTCCTGGGCGAGATCACGGATCCTGGCCTTCGCCTGGTGTACGACGCCGTCTACGATCCCGGATTTATTTCGGCCTGGCTGCAACTGATGCGCAGCGAAGGAGCTGTGGCTTCGGTCCAGGGCCACCTCACCCATGGTCGCGTTCCGCTCCCGGGAACTCCGGTATCGGTGCGGGTCCTGTCCGGTGAGCAGTCCAACACGTCCGTCATTATCGACGACGGCGAGTCGGCCGCGATCGTGAAAATCTTCCGCGTCCTCTCGGCAGGCAAGAACCCGGAAGTGGAGCTGGGCGCCGCCCTGACAGCCGCGGACACCCGCGAGGTTCCCGCGACGTTGGGGTGGATCACGGGCTCGTGGCATGGGCCGGCGTCGAAAGCCACTGCCGGGGAGTCCGGTGCGGAGTCATCCGGCGAGCTGACGGTTGCGCACGAATTCCTGATCGGTGGCCTGGACGCTTGGCGTCTGGCTGTTGACGCGGCAGCGGCCGGCAACGATTTCACGGACGAAGCCCGTGGGCTGGGAAAGGCCACGGCCACGGTCCACGCCAGGCTGGCGGAGACCTTTGGCACCCACGATGGCCAGGAGCAGGGCTCCGACATCATCGCAACCCTTGCCCGGCGTGTCCGGCAGTCGTGGGCTGAGGCGTCAACCGCCGTCGGGCCTTATGACGCAAGTCTTGAAGAGCTGCTGTCGGCGCTCGATCCACAGTCCGTGGGCCAATTGCAGCGCATCCATGGCGACCTCCACCTGGGCCAGATCCTGCAGGTTCCCGGCGCAACGGGGGAGCCGGGCCGCTGGGCCATCCTGGACTTCGAGGGGGAGCCGCTCCGGACCATTGATGAGCGCAACAACCCCGACCTTCCCTTGCGGGACGTCACCGGCATGTTGCGCTCGTTCGACTACGCAGCCGGGGCAGCCATCCGGGAAAACCCCGAGGCGAAGGTGCCGGAAAACTGGGTGGATGACTGCGCCGCAGCCTTCATCGAGGGGTACAGCGACGTCACCCCTGGAACCATTGACCGCCAGTCGCCGCTCTTTGTGGCATTGTGGCTGGACAAGGCCTTATACGAGGTGGTGTACGAGCTGCGTAACCGGCCCGACTGGTTGTCGATACCGGTCAACGCATCGCGACAAATCCTCGACAACACAAGCCGCGGCAAGCATGCGGCAGCAACAGCGGAAGGTAATGACATGACTGGCTCAGCACGTACCGAACGGCCCCGAGTTCCCCTGCACGTGGACTCCGAGACCTTGGAACGCGTGGCGGCCGGCGCTTACCACGCGCCGCACTCGGTCCTCGGCGCCCATCTCGATGACCACGGCCATGTAACCATCAGGACGGTGAAGCACCTGGCCAAGACCGTCACGGTAGTCACCGAAGCCGGCCGCACCCCCATGGAGCACGAATCACACGGTGTGTGGGCAGCGGTCCTCGAACCGCTTCAGGCCGGGCATGTGCCGGACTACCGTTTGGAAGTGGTGTACGACGCCGAACCCGTCACCATCGATGACCCGTACCACTACCTGCCTACCGTGGGCGAGGTGGACCTGCACCTGATCGGGGAGGGCCGCCATGAACGGCTCTGGGATGTCCTGGGGGCGCACGTCCAGCATTACCGCTCTTCGCTGAGCGCCGTGGACGGTGTTTCCTTCGCCGTCTGGGCTCCGAACGCCCAGGCTGTCCGCGTCAAGGGCGACTTCAACGGCTGGGATGGTCGTTCGCACGGCATGCGCTCCCTTGGCTCCTCCGGGGTGTGGGAGATCTTCATCCCAGGCGTTGTAGCAGGGGCGTGCTACAAATACGAGATCCTCACCAAATCCGGCCATTGGATCGAGAAAGCCGACCCGCTGGCATTCGGGACCGAGGTGCCTCCGCTGACGGCATCGCGCGTAGTAGACCCCAGCTACCGCTTCAAGGACGCGGAGTGGATGGCGGCCCGCGCCAAGAAGGATCCGCACAACTCGCCCATGAGCGTCTATGAAGTCCACCTGGGCTCCTGGCGACTGGGCCTTGGCTACAAGGAACTCGCCAAGGAACTCGTGGAGTACGTGAAGTGGCTCGGCTTCACCCACGTTGAGTTCATGCCCGTTGCCGAACACCCCTTCGGCGGGTCCTGGGGTTACCAGGTGACGTCCTACTTTGCTCCGACGTCACGCTTCGGCCACCCGGATGAGTTCCGGTTCCTGGTGGACTCGCTCCACCAGGCAGGCATCGGCGTCCTGCTCGACTGGGTTCCTGCACACTTCCCCAAAGACTCGTGGGCACTGGCACAGTTCGACGGCCAGCCGCTCTACGAGCATTCAGACCCCGCACTGGGAGAACACCCTGACTGGGGAACCCTGATCTTCGACTTTGGACGCAGCGAGGTCCGGAACTTCCTGGTGGCCAATGCGCTGTACTGGCTCGAGGAGTTCCACGTCGACGGCCTGCGGGTGGACGCGGTGGCCTCCATGATCTACCTCGACTACTCCCGCGAGGAAGGCCAGTGGCGCCCGAACAAATTCGGCGGGCGGGAAAACCTGGAAGCGATCTCCTTCATGCAGGAAGTCAACGCCACGGTCTACAAAACCCACCCGGGCGCAATCGTCATCGCCGAGGAGTCCACGGCATTCCCCGGTGTTACGGCACCTACCAATCACGGCGGACTGGGCTTCGGCTTGAAGTGGAACATGGGCTGGATGCATGACTCCCTCAAGTACATTTCCGAGGACCCCATCAACCGCAAGTGGCACCACGGCACCGTCACCTTCTCCCTGGTGTATGCGTTCACTGAGAACTTCCTCCTGCCCATCAGCCACGACGAGGTTGTCCACGGCAAGGGTTCCATGCTGCGCAAGATGCCGGGCGACCGCTGGCAGCAGCTGGCCAACCTGCGTGCCTTCTTCGCCTACCAGTGGTCGCACCCGGGCAAGCAGCTCATCTTCATGGGCAGCGAGTTCGGCCAGGAAGCCGAGTGGTCCGAGCAGCACGGACTCGACTGGTTCCTGGCGGACATCCCCTCGCACCGCGGCCTGCAGCTCCTGCTCAAGGACCTCAACGAGGTGTATTCAGCCACGCCTGCCCTCTACGAGAAGGACAACGAGGCCAGTGGTTTCCAGTGGATCAACGGCGGAGACGCCGACCACAACGTCCTCACCTTCATCCGCCGGGGCAACAACGGCAAGCCCCTCGTGTGTGCGGTGAACTTCTCCGGCGGTCCGCACCACGACTACATCCTGGGTGTTCCTTCAGCAGGGGAGTGGACGGAAGTGCTGAACACGGATGCCGAATCCTATGGAGGTTCCGGGGTAATCAACTCCGGCACTTTGAAGGCCACGACGCCGGGAACCGACGGACAACCGGCCGCACTGTCTGTCACCCTCCCGCCGCTTGGAGCCGCGTGGTTCACCCCGGCTGAGTAGCCGGCGCTCGCTCACGTCCCCCGGGGTTGGTGCGATCGCTCGCTCACGTTCCCCGGGGTTGGTGCGGACGCTCGCTCACGTAATGACCGCTTTTACGCGACGCTCCTTCACTGCGGTGAAGGAGCGTTGCTGGTTAAGCCCCAGTAAAGCGTTCGACGGCGGACCCCGGCTGCGGCGTTTGGGTTCCGAACCGAGAAACACACCGCAGGTGGCCGCCGGGATCCATCCCGCCGAACCGGGGCTTTGCCAACCCGGCAGAGTGTGTGTATAGTTAATACCCGCGCTGCTCCCCAGTGGAGGGCGGTGATGCTGACAGGAACCCGCAAGGAAAATCAAGTCCAGCTCACCGATTTGACCCGGAGGCAGACAGCGTGTAAGTTTGAAAAGTTGCTTCGGAGCGATCCAGTGGCCCTGTGGGGTTGGTGGTGGTGCCGTTAGTGTCTGTTGTTTGAGAACTCAATAGTGTGCCAAGTTTGTTGATACCGATTGTTTTTTGATTGGTTGAAATTTTGCTGGACTGTCGCGCACCCCCGTGTGTGGTGGTCTGGTTTTCAGCTGGTTTCGAATTTTGTGCAGCTGCGTCCGTCGTTATTTCCGGT
>NZ_SZVS01000007.1 GCF_007670255.1 Paenarthrobacter nicotinovorans
TGTCCACGATGTCCTGAGACAGAGTGTCTACGAAGTCATGAGACAGAACTGTCCATTAAGTCATGAGACTCCACAGTCGCAGTGCGTGCTCGTAGCGACACGTGCTGTCCCCTAGTTTGGGGGGCCCAGCACTTAGTGGCCCTGGAACGCCTCAGCCAGCCACCACGAACCGCCGTCGGAGGCGATTTTTGCGTCGATGACCAAGGGGCGGTCCTGGGTTCCGGCGTCGTAGGCCTCGAGCCAAGGTTTGATGGCGGCAAGGTCGGCCACCGAACGCACAGTCACTCCATCGGCACCGAATCCCCGGGCGATCGCAGCAATGTCGGTATCGGGGAAGACGACGCTGGCGAGGTCCTGCCCGGAATGCTGCCCGGCGAAGTGGTGCACTTCGGCTCCGTAGGCGGCGTCGTTGTAGACAATGCACACCAGGGGCAGCTTCATCCGGACGGCGGTTTCGAGCTCGCTGATGCCCATGAGGAACCCGCCATCACCCGCACCCAGCACCGGCAACCGGCCCGGTTGTGCAACAGCGGCGCCGATCGCCGTGTACAGCCCCAGCCCGATTGCCTGGAAAGCCTGCGTGAAGCAGAAGCCGAATTCGTCCGGCACGGCGAGGTACTGGCTGGGGTAGCCCATGAAGTTCCCGGAATCGACGGACACGATCCGTTCGGCCGGCAGCAGGGTATCCAGTTCACGGGTCAGCACGCGCGGATCAATGGACCGCGCCGTGGACAGGTCGGGCGTTTCGACATCCCGCCACCGCGAGCCTCCCTTGATGGCGAGGGCGTTGGCTTCCGTGCGGTACTTTTCCGCGGGCTCAGGCTGTGAACTGCGCAGAACGGCCAAAGCATCGACGGCGGTCAGCCCCGAATCGCCCAGAACGCCCAGCGAGATGGGCCGGTTGGCTCCCAGCGATGAGTCCTCCACATCCACCTGGACCACTGCCGTACCGGCCGAAATGAGCCGCCCGTGCCGCATGGTCCACATGTTCAGAGTGCATCCCCATCCCACAATCAGGTCCGCGCCGCTGATCAGCTCCGCGGTGAGGGGAGATGAGAATCCACCGGAAATACCGAGGTTGTGCGGGTCGCCGTTGAAAAGCCCGCTCGCCACGGCAGAGGTAGCTACCAGTGCCCCTGCGTGCTGCGCCAGGGCCAGGATTTCGTTGCGCGCGCCACGGCCACCCCGTCCTGCGACGAACACGGGCCGCTCCGCGGCGGCAATCAAGGCCACCAGCTTGTGAACTGCCGCCGGATCGGGCCTCGTCACCGACGGTTGAGGTACGACGACGGCGTCCACCTCGTCTGCGGCGGTGGCACTTTGGATGTCCAACGGCAAGCTGAGCACCACTGTGCGCCGTTCGTTCACCGCCGTCCTGAAAGCTCGGACGGTATCGGCGACGGCTGTCGCGGGGGAGTGGATCCGTTCGGCCACCGCGCCGACACTGCGGGCCAAGGCATCCTGGTCGATCTTGAAGTTGGACCTGGTGGCCGCGGCCTGGGTGTCGGCGGTCAGCACGATCATGGGTGTCCGGCTTTTCGCCGCTTCACCAACCCCGGTGATGGCGTTGGTGAGTCCGCATCCTTGGTGGGTGGTGACCACGCCGACCTTGCCGGACATTCGACCGTAGGCATCGGCCATGGTTGCTGCGCCGCCTTCGTGCCGGGCCGCGGTGAACGGGATTCCTTCGGCCATGAGGGTGCTGGTGACATCGAAATTGCCGGACCCCACCACGCCGAAAACATGTCCGACACCCAGCGCAGCCAGCGTTCTGCCGACCAGGGTGGAAACGCGTATGTCCGCACTCATGAACCCTCCACCGCACCCTTTTCCACCAACGCGTAAACACGGCTCGGGCTGCCGGTGCCGCCCACGATGGGCAGGGGAGCCACCACCAGCGTGGCACCCGTAACGGGGAGCCGGTCCACGTTCCGCAGGGACGTCACGCCGTACTTGTCCGCTCCAAGCAGGAACGAGTGGACGGGGAACATCGGATCCAGCGATCCGGCCTGCCCGGCGTCGATCCCCACGGTTTCCACGCCAAAACCACTGATCGAAGCGTTTCCGGCAAGCCACTTGGCACCTGCCGCAGAGACCCCGGGAGTGTGGGGTCCGGCGTCGTCCGCGTTGACGAAAGCCGCAGCGTCCGCGCCGCGGGCCGCCCAACCGGTCCGGAAAATGATCCAACAGTTCTCAGGGAACAACCCATGTTCGGACTGCCACTGCTCAAAGTGCTCGGGCTCCAGCAGGAAGTCGGGGTTCTCAGCGGTTTCGGTGGTTTTGTCGATGACCACCAACGGCCCCACCAGACGGTGTGGCTCGATCTGGTCCACTGACTTGCCGTCCTTGCCGGTAATCCAGTGCACGGGGGCATCCAGGTGCGTCCCGGCGTGTTCGCCCACGGTGACGTCGTTCCACGCCCACGCCGGACCGGCGTCGTCGAAATTGCTTACCGGGGAGACTGAGAGCCCCACCGTGTTGGCGAACGGCTGCGGCAGATTCAGGATGGGCGTCTCGGAACTCAAGGGAGTGGTGAGGTCGATGATTTCCACCGAACCATTCGAAAGGGCTGCTGTGAGCCCGGCCAGAACAGACATTGTTCTCCTATCGCTTGCGTGGTGTCAGTGCTGCTTGAATACGGGAAAAACGTGAAGGCGGCGAGGTGAGCTTCTGCGCCACCAAGTGCCCCGAACCGCCGGAGAGCCCGGGGCCGGGGTGGGTTGAGGCGCCGATATGCCAGAGGCCTTGGATGGCCGTTTGATGACCGGCGGCCTCCGGGAAGGGCCGCCACAGCAGATTCTGGAAGAGCTCGGCAGAGCCTCCGTAGGGATCGCCGTTCACAGCGTTGGGATTGATGGAGGCAAGGTCCGTCGGAGCCAGAATGTCAGAGGCCAGGACACTCGCGCGCGTCCCGGGGGCGAACTGTTCCAGTCGGGACAGGACCCGTTCCAGATAGCCTTTTTTCAGTCCCTCATCCCAGCCGTTGGCCACGTCCAGCTCACCGGCGGCGTCGCCCACGGGCATGAACGGCGCTTCCTGAAGCTGCAGCCAGAGTGTCGCTTTGCCCTCCGGCGCACGGGAAGGATCCAGCACGTACTGTTGCCCCACCACCACAGTAGGCTCAGCAGGCACGAGCCCGGCCTCTGCCTGGGCGCAGGCGATGCCCGTGCTGTCCGAACCGTTGCTGATGTGGATCAGCGGCACCTGGTCCAGGCGGGAGTCCAACCAGGCCACGGGCTTGTCCAACGCGAGGTGGATCTGCATGGCCCCGCGGCCGTTTTGGTACCTGCCCGCTGCTTCGGCGAGGCCTGCGGGAGCGTTGGGGAGCAGCCGGGTATAGAGAGCTTGCGGTGAAACATTGGCCAAAACGGTGGTCGCGGAGACAACGCCCTCGGAGGTCCGGACGCCGGTCACAGAACCGGATGTGCAGAGGACCTCCTGGGCCTCTGTACCCAGCATGATCCGGACGCCGTTGTCTTCCAGCAGGGATTGGAACGCCTCAACAAAGCGGGAAGCGCCACCTTTCACTACCGGCAGCCCAAACCCGTGCATGCTCATTGCCATCACGGGCAGCATCACGCCACCTGTCGCCTGGTCAGGGCCCAACCCCGCATGCAGGAGCCACGCAGACCACAGCTGATCCGTTTCCCAACCGTCAAAGCGGCTGCGGAGGTAGTTTCGGCCGCTCATGAGTGAGTCCCGGATGAAGGCTTCATTGGCCTTGATCTTGCCGGTTCGCAGCGCTCCGAAAGCGAGCTTTGCCAAGTCCGGGAACGAACGCAGTTCCGCGCCGAAAGCCCCGAACACAGTTGCCGCATGCTTGCCCAGATCATCCAGCATGGCGAGGTACGCTGCCCGGTCACGGGGCTCAGTGAATGCTGCCGCCGTCTCCGCCGGATCCCGGTGGGCAATGGCCACCCTTTGTTCTCCAGTGGCAGGGTCCAGAGCGACCGCGGCGGTTACAGGGCCGGAGGTATTGCAGTACTCCAGGCCCCTCGCGTGCAGTTCCTTGCCCAACACCCCGTAGGCGCCCCCGGATACAAACAATGGGTGCCAGGAAGAGAAGGTGTCGTGGATGAAGCCCGGCAGGGTCCGCTCCGAGGATTCGATGAAGCCACCCAAACGGTCTGCACGCTCAATGAGGCACACCCGCTTTCCCTTCAGGGCGAACTCGGCTGCTGCGACCAGCGAGTTGATGCCCGAGCCGATGATTGCGACGTCAACGGAGTCCATGCGGTGCCGTTCCTTTCAGAAGTCGGGGTGGCTGGCAGTGGCGTGGTACTTGCCGCCGTGGAACACCAGGGGAGCACCGCCGTCGTGCTTGTAGCTTTCCACCTCACCGACGTAGATGACGTGATCCCCGGCGTCATGTCGCGAGACGGTACGGCACTGGAAGGTCGCGACCGCGCCGTCCAACAGCGGAACTCCGGCGATGCCTTCGGTAGTTTCCGCGCCCGCGAACTTGTCGGTCGCCGGTGTGGCGAACTGCCGGGACAACACGTGCTGGTCGCTGGCGAGGATGTTGATGGCGAAGTGTGTGGCTTCCTCGAAGTCGACAAGGCTGGGTGCGCGTTTGCTGGGGCACCACAGGACCAGGGGCGGTTCCATGGAGACGGACGTGAAGGAGTTCGCCGTCATTCCCACTTTCCGGCCGTCCGCCGAGACGGTGGTGACCACGGTGACGCCGGTGGCGAATTGCCCCAGCGCACTCCTGAAGTCGCGGACGTCGAAGGAGGAGGTGTCTTCTTCCTTCCTGGCCTGCATGAAGTCGGCGGCAGCGGTGGAGTCGAACCACCACGGGTACGAGGTTCGCGGGTCGTCGAAGCCGTTCACGATGCCCGCCGCCAGAGCCGGATGTTCCGCCGCTTCGCTGAGGAGCGTCTTCTGGTGGTCCCGACGAGGCTTCAACAGGTCATTGGTCCATTCCACGGCCCACTGTCCCCACCCGCGCCAGAACTCGTCGAAGGTGCGCTCCATCCACTGGCGGTCGAACGGTTGCTGGCCGCGGCGGACAATCGAGTCAAGGTAGTACTTGGCTGCGAGGGTTGCGTTGTTGGAGCCCTGCCCCGTGAGGGGATCGTTGAGGACGACCGCGTCACCCAGGCCGAACACCAGCTTTCCGTTGCCGAGTTCCCCGACGGCGGACCTCACGGTTGGCGTAATGCGCCCCAGGAGCGTGGCGCCGTCGTCGGTCAGTTCCGCCCCGGCGAAGTTCTCCGCCTCGTGCGGGAAATGCTCGCGCAGGATTTCCAAGGAACGCTCGAGTTGCTCCTGCGGACTTCCGACGTCGGTCCAACGGTCCATGGGGCCGCCCACCACGCCCTCGAACACCATCATGCGGCAGGGGCCGGACACCGTCAGTCCGGGGAAGGTAAAGAATTCGCCGACGCCGGGGGCCATGGACATGCGGATGGGGTCGCCGGCAGTGCCTGTGCCGTCCGCGCCGGTGCCGGCGGCAGCAGCGGCGTCGGGCTTGACGTAATTCAGGGCCAGGACGCGCTGCGGGCGGTCGAACGGCGACTTGGCCTTATCCCGCGGGAAGATCTGGCCGATTTCGCCCTTACCGGTGCTCACGATGACAAGTTCGTAGTCCCGTGCGAGCTCCTCAAGCATGCGCGCAGTGACCTTCTCGATGCGGAAGTCGCCCCCGGCCGCAACGAAGGTCTCGATCCACAAGGCGCTCTTGATCCGCTGGTCGATGGAGCGGGCGGGGCCATCGAGTGGTGCTTCCCACTCAATGGGCTGTTCGGCCTGCACCCGAATCCGGATGGAACCAATGGCCGGTACCGATCCTGATTCGTAGTATTCCGTGAGCGCCGTACCCAGCTGGGCCTCGGCGTCCAGCGCTGTGGAGAACATGCATTGGCTGGACATGACCTTCCCTGCGCGGATTTGGGCGGCGGAACGGTCGGACAGCAGCGTCACCGCGTACCCCTCCCGTTGCAGGCCCAGTGCCAGTTGGGCGCCGGATTCGCCGGCTCCGATGATTGCTATTTTTCGCATCGTAAGTCCTTTTTAGCAGGGCTGTGCTAGGAAACTTTGGCGGCAGCCAAGTCCGCCAGGTAGTTGGCCGCTTTGTCCGGGTACATGAACCAGTCCTGGAACTCCGGTGGGTGGTTGAAACCGTTGGCGAAGCGGTGGGCGATGTCGGGTTCGCTGCCGGCGGCGCCCAGGAGTTCAAGGACGTGGGGTGGCGGCGGAGCCAGCAGGGCATTCGTCCAATGGGCAACGTGCTGTGCGTAGTCCCAGTAGCGCTCAAAGGTGGCCTGCATGAACTCTGCGTCGTAGACCCGGTCGCCCTGCTGGATGATGCTGTCCAGGTACGACGCCGCGCATTTGCTTGCGTTGTTCGAGCCCTGTCCGGTGATGGGGTCGTTCAACACCACGACGTCGGCCAAGCCCAGTACCTGCGCGCCGCTGGGCAGGGTGGCAATGGGGTGGCGAACGGTGGGGGCGAAGCGGCCCTGAAGCACGCCGTTGGGGTCGGTCAGTTCAACGTCTTTGGCGCGTTCTGCTTCCCACGGCAGGAAGGTCTTGAGGATGTTCTTGGAATTCTCCAGGTGCTCGTCGGGGGAGAGGCCCTTCCAGGAATCCATGGGTCCGCCGGGCACGCCCTCAAAGACCATGATTTCGCAAGGGCCGGTGGTGGTGAGTGCCGGGAAGACGAAGTACTCGCCAACGCCGGGGATGAGGTTGAACGAGACCGCCGAGTACTCCTCGCGCGGCGTCAGGCCCTTTACGTACGTCAGCGCCAGGGCGCGCTGGGGAGCGTCATAGGTGCTGCGTTCGGCGTCGCGCGTAAAGAGTTGCGCGATCTCGCCCTTGCCAGCGGCAACAATGACCAGGTCTGAATTGCGGGCGTATTTCTCCAGCTCCTCGACGCCAGCGTCCTCGAACACCAGCTCACCTCCACGGGCGGTGAACTCCTCCATGAACCGGGGAAACTTCACCCGCTGATCGATGGACTTGGCGTGGTGGTCCAGGCGTGATGCCCAGCTGATGGCCTTCTCACCGGGAAGCTCCGGATGCGGGATTGTGAGGGAGATCCCATCTACCGTGGGCGCGTCCGGCCAGAAGTCCAGCCCCAGTGCCCGTTCATGTTCCAACGCGTTGTGGAAGATGCATTGGCTGGAGGCGACTTTGCCCCCGGCAATTTCCTCGGGCGTCCGGTTGGAGATGGTGGTGACCTGGTAGCCGGCGTCGAGCAGGCCGATTCCCAGCTGGAGGCCGGATTGCCCGGCGCCCACGATCGTGATGTGGCGTTGCGTCATGGTGTTCTCTTTCCTTTTCGGGTGGCGTTGGGGTCAGTTGGCGGCGAGCAGGGGGATGGTTTCTTCGGCGCGCTCCGGGCCCAAGGCGGAATAGCCGCCGTCGACCGCCCAATCGGCGCCCGTCACGAAACTCGCCTGGTCGCTGGCGAGGAACGCGACGACGTCGCCCACCTCGTGGGGGCGTCCGACGCGGCCCAAAGCGTGGAACGGTGCCGCAACGGAGTCCGTTTTTTCCAGGCTTCCGTTGCTGAGGGAGTCCATGATGTTGCTCCAGACCCAGCCCGGGCTGACTGAATTCACGCGGATGCCGTCGGCAGCGAAGTCCACGGCCATGCTCCGGGTGACCTGCACCAGCGCGGCCTTGCTGGCGGGATAGAGCCAGCGTCCCGTTTGGGCCACCGAGCTGGAGATCGAGGTGAAGTTGATGATGGCACCGTGGCCGGACTTTGCCAGGTACGGGCGGGCCGCGTTGCTGGCCATGACTGCGCTGACCAGGTTGACGTTCAGTGCGTCCAGCCAATCCCTGCGTCCGGAAGCTGCGCCTGCGTCGTTGTAGCTGCAGGCCAGGTTGACCAGGATGTCGAGGCCGCCGTGTTCCTCCACGGTACGCGTCATCAGCGCGTTGACGGCGTCGTCGTCGGTGATGTCCGTGTGGGAGAACGTGACGCGTTCGCCCAGCCCGGCGGTGACGGAACCGCCGTCGGGGTCTATGTCGGCAACAACGACGGCGGCACCGGCGTCCCGCAGCGCCGTCACCACGCCCTGGCCCACCTTGGTGACGCCGCCGGTGACGATTGCTGTCCTGCCGTGAAGTCCTGACATGGCCATACCTTCCTTCTGTGGGATGTTGTTACGGAAATATGACGTGCGTCATATTTACTCTGGAAGTGACTCTAGGGAGTCCCGCGGCGTCCGGACTATCCAATTAGCGCAGGGACTATCCGTTGTGCGCAGCGTCCTCGTCCTCCTGATGCCAGCCGGCCCACGGCGAATGAGTCACCAGGGTGTCCTTTTTCTGCAGTTCTGCTGCCCACAGTTCGAAGTGGTTCCGGTCCCATTCGTCCCGGCGGTCGTGCACGAGCTTGATGTTCTTCACTTGTTCCCACCTCCCTTCTGCGTTGTTTCGGTGGTGTGAGCTGCGTCATACTTGTCCTGAAAGCGACTCTAGACAGCCGCTGCACTCCGGAATATCCAGTTGGCGCGGGGAACATCCGAAAGGCGAAAAGCTGCGAAAACCCAGGTAAAGCAGGTGGTTGAAAGTGCGGATTCTTCCTCGGGATGTCCTGCGGGGTCGGCCAACAACGGCCACAACCGACGTGGATGAAGCGCATGCCAGGATCGCTGAATTGTTCTGTGGGCATGAGCTGGCTCCCCGCACCCGCAAGTCGACCGTGAACATGAAGCTCCGGTCGTTGCACCGCGGGGACGTGGGTATCGAATTCCTTGACTACGGTGGGGACGTCAGGATTAATCCGGAGGGTTTGCAGGACTTCCACCTGGTCCAGATTCCGTTGGCCGGCCAGGCTTCCATGCAGGTGGGAGCCACCACGGTGGAGTCCAGCCCGACGCTGGCCAGCGTGCCGCCGATCGACCGGCCGTTTTCCATGAGCTGGGACATCGGCAGTCCGCACTTGATTGTCTATGTCCGCCGGAAGGCTCTTGAGCGTGTCGCCTACCAACTCAACGGAACCGCTCCAGGCGAGTTGGGCTACGGCATGGACCTTGCAACCGCCGCCGGCCGCGCATTCCTGAGGTCCGTCGTCGAACTTCATGACGACCTGATCAGCCAGCCGCAGTCCGAATCCCCGGCTTTCGTTCAGGGTTTGCTGGCGGACAGCATGATGTCGCGGCTCTTGATGGCCCTTGAACCCGCCTCTGAGGTGGTGCCGGATGGCGACAAGGAAAGCCGCCTGGTCCGGGACTGCCGCGAGCTGCTGGAGCGGCACGCCTCCGAAGAACTGACGGTGCCGGATATCGCGGAACGGCTCGGCGTCTCGGTCCGCACCCTGCAAACCGCGCTTCGGGCCGAAACCGGAGCGACGCCGTCGGACCTGCTCAGGAGCATCCGCCTGGACCGGGCGCGTGAGATGCTGCTCGAAGCAAATCCCCGCGAGCAAAGCGTTACGGCGGTCGCCGAGTTGTGCGGTTTTACGCACCAGGGGCGGTTCTCGGCCCTGTACCTGAAGACTTTCGGGGAGCTGCCGTCGGAGAGCCTGCGGCGGTGAGGGGTGCTGTGGAGGTGCACTATTGTGCGTTTGAATGCACAATAATGCTCCTGGACGACCCGCAGTTCATATTGAATCGCGAAGGATGCGAGGCAAGAATCCCAGCTGATCCAATTCACGCACCAAGAGCGGTGTAAGTTCGCTGGGTGCGAGCCGGAGCCGATATGACCTCTTTCCCTCCGCCACGGGTTCAATCACGCCGCGGTCCAAGAGTTTGCGGATATCCTGGCTGCGCGTCGCGACTGAACCCGTGAATGCTGAACTGAGGTCTGCGGCCTTCACTTCAACTTTCCGGGCGATGATTCTCAATGCAAGGGCTTCTTCGCTTGTGAAGCGCGATGACGCGAGCCCTCTTTCGATCGCGGGGATTAGGAGACCCTCCGTGACGAAATCCCTGTTGCCGAGCTTCACCAACCTTCTGAGGTCTGTCAGCAGTCCTTCCAGGACATACGTCGACCAGCGGATCAGGGAATCGGTTTTGAGGGAGTCGGCGTCTTCAAGTCGTTCGTAGTACAGATCGCGATTCTCGCCAAAAACCGCCGTTGGGTTCAGGGCCCGGTATCCGCCGACATCGGAGAACCCTTGCCGTCGCATCGCCGCGTATGTCAGTAGTCTGCCAACGCGCCCGTTGCCATTCCCGAAAGGATGAATCCACACGAACCGATGGTGGGCGAGCGCAATCTTGAGGAGCTCGTAGTTCTGATCGACATCTGCATTGATGAAGTCGAGGAGAGCTGTCATGTCACCATGCACGCTCCCTGGCGGCGGAGGTCGATGAGACGAGCCGCTGATAGTCACATCGGCGAGTCTGTATGCACCAGGAGTGCGGTCCCCTTCGCGCTCCAGGCCAGTTACGGAGATGCGGTGGAGCTCACGGACAAACCCATGAGTCAGTATCGTTCCTCGCTCCCTCTCCCAAATCTGCACGAATCCGTTCAAGTTGGATGATGGCTTTTGCGAGCGGAGAGCTAAAGGGGAACTCTGGGAACTCAAGTGGTCTCATGAGCAGAATTTCGGAGACAGTTGGTAACAATTAAGTGCATGGGCTGATTCTGCCCTAAAAATCAGCACTTTAGGCCGTTCGCACCCGAGCAGGATTTAAATCCGCTGCCCCCAACAATTAAGTGACTCGGACTCACTACGCCTCCAGCACGTACGTCTTCAGGTCATCCAGCGTCTGCTGCATATGGGCATCCATGGCCAACCGGGCTTCGTTGGGATTCCGGGACTCAAGGGCGGCGGCGATCTTCCTGTGGTGCCCGATGGCGTGCGCCTGGATCTCCGGGAACGCCGAGGTCTCCGCCCGGCGCGCCTCGAGCACCCGGTGCAGGGGCTCAAAGAGGACCGCCACGAAGACATTGCCGGACGCGTGGAGAATCACGTCATGGAAGGCAAGGTCCGCTTCCACGAAGCCGGCGAGGTCGTTGACTTCATGTGAGGACTGCATCTTGTCGACGTGCTCGTTGAGCGTGCGGAGTTCGTCGTCGGAGATGCGTTCCGCAGCCAGTTCGCACGCGCCGGTCTCGAGCATCCGGCGAAGCTCGATCAACTGGACCGCCGCAGCGGCATCTTTGGTGCCCTCCGATGCTGCGCGGAGCACTGCTTCAAGCGATGCCCACTGGTTCAGCGGGTTCACAAACGTTCCACGGCCACGCTCAACGCTGAGGATCCGTTGTGCTTCCAGGGTCTTCATGGCCTCACGCACGGTCATCCGGCTCACCTCGTGCTTTGCGCTGAGTTCCAGTTCTCCTGGAACCACCGTGCCGGGCGGGAATTCCCCCGCGATGATCCGGTCCAGCAACTCATCAGCTACGACGCCGACCAGCGACTTGCGTGCCATGTATCCCCACTCCTGTATTCCCGCCCATCATGTGCCCGCGTAACCCCGGGCGGGATGGATGTCAGACATCTTACGCTGGCGATGGCCGGTTGCTTCTCCAAAACTCCTGCAACGTTTCGGCGCATTGCTGAGGTTGTTCCCGGAGGACGCTGTGACCGGCCGTCGGGATCGCCCTGAGGATCCTCCCCGGCCCGGCGTCCACAAAGGCGGACATTTGGTCCATCGACCGTATCCGGTCTTCTGTTCCGGCCAGCACCAGCAGTGGCGCGTGAACCCGCCCGGGTATTGAAGGGTCGACACCGGTCATGGCCGCCTTGCCGCTCGGGCCCAACACCTCGAAAGGTACGTCAAACCCACGGCTGAGCAGTTCTTCCTCCCGTCGGGGCAGCGTTCCGTACCAAGCCTTCATGCAGCGTTCCTTGGTTTCCCCATCGATGAAGCCCTGCTTCCATTGTGACTCCAGTAGCGATCGGAAACCGTCGTTGGGAGGTGCCGGGACCATGCCAACCAGCGTCACGGTTGCCGCCAACTCCGGATAATTGGCGGCCAGTGTCAGGGCTACGCTGCCGCCCAGCGAGTGTCCGACGAGATGGACGGGCACGCTGCGCGTGGCATCAAGGGTGGCAGCCACGGAGGCGGCCGCTGAGTCCAGGCTCCACTGAAACTCCGGCGGAAGGATCTCCCCTGGATGGTACCCGGGCAGGTCCACGATCCAGACCGGTGTCCCGGCGTCGAGCAGCTTTTCCGCCAGAGGTTCCCAATAGGCAGAAGTGGATGCCCAGCCGTGGATCAGGACGGCAGGAACGGCCTCACCTGCGGAAACACATGGCTCGCGAATATCCACGAACGATAGCGGGTTCATGCTCTCTGCCATGCCCCCAGCCTAGTGACGGGCGTCTCCTTGCGCAGTGCGAATGCGTATGTCACACTGATTCAAATGTTAGATGTCTGACATCTGACATTCATAAACCGCAGCAGAGATTTTCACAATGGAGTGCACAGTGATCCTTGAAGCCGACGTTCTGGCCGCCTTCCCGGCGGAGGTCCGGATTCCCGCCCAGCTCGTGGCCGACGCCGTTGCCGCGTCCTCGTCGAGCAGCCCCCGCATCCTGGTGGTCCTCGACGACGACCCCACGGGCACCCAGTCCGTTGCAGATCTCGCTGTCCTGACCAGTTGGGACGTAGCCGACTTCGCCTGGGCCTTTGGCCACATCCAGGACAACAACACCAAGCCAGCCGTCTACGTACTGACCAACACACGCAGCCTTGACCCCGCAGAGGCTGCGGCGCGGAACGAGGAAATCGTCCGCAACGCGCTCGCCGCTGCCGCGGATGGCCTGCGCCTGGGTTTCGTCAGCCGCAGCGATTCCACCCTCCGGGGGCACTACCCGCTGGAGCCGGACACCATTGCCGCCACCGTCGCCGCCGAAACCGGCGAGGCCACTGATGGCGTCGTGATCGTTCCGGCGTTCCCCGACGCCGGACGCGTCACCATCGGCGGCGTGCACTACATGCGTGGCGACGCCGGCACCCTCACCCCGGTGGCCGAGACGGAATTCGCCAAGGATGCCAGCTTCGGGTTCGCCAACTCCGAGTTGGCCCTTTACGTGGAGGAAAAGTCGCAGGGACGATACCCGGCAAACGAGGTCATCGTCCTGGACCTCAACATCATCCGTGCCGGCGCTGCAGCAAACGACCCCGCCATCTCCGCCAAAGCGATCGCCGACGCCATCGAGTCCGCCACCGATTCCACCCCGATCGTGGCCGACATTGTCACGGAAAACGACTTCCGCGCCCTCGCTCTGGGCTTGGAAGAAGCGGAACGCCGCGGCAAGAAGCTCCTGTACCGCGTGGGTCCCCCGTTCGTCCGGGGCCGCATCGGCCAAGACATCCGCCAGGCCCTGACGGGAGATGAAGCCTTCGCCGGCAACACCCCCTCCACAGCCGGTGGACTGATCGTTGTCGGCTCCCACGTTGGCGTGACCACCCGCCAGCTCAACGACCTCACCTCCCAGCACGGCTCGGCCCGGACCATCGAAATCGACGTCGAGAAGCTTCTGGCCGGCGAGGCGGAAGCCGAGGGCTACATCGCAACTGTTGTGTCCGACGTCGTCGACGCCCTCCGCCAAGGTGATGTCATCGTCCACACCAGCCGCCTCCTCATCAAGACCGACGACCCAGCAGCGAGCCTGAAGATTGCCCGCACCGTCTCCGCCGCCGTCGTGGCTGTCGTGAACCGTACGCTCAAGACCTTCCCGCCACGGTTCGTCATTGCCAAGGGCGGCATCACGTCCTCGGACGTAGCAGCGCACGGCCTGGAAATCCGGCACGGAATCGTTCGGGGACCCATGCTGCCGGGCATCGTCTCGCTGTGGGAGCCGGTTGACGGGCCCGCGAAGGGCATTCCCTACATCGTCTTTGCCGGCAACGTCGGCGACGACCAATCACTGACCCAGGTCACCCGCAAACTCAGCGCCACTTTCTAGATTCAACGGAGAACACCATGACTACCAGCAGCAACTACACTGTCACCGTCCTCGGCCTGGGTGCCATGGGACTGCCCATGGCCACGCGGCTCGCGTCCGAGGTCACCGTCCACGGCTTCGATATCGCCGAGGCACGCCTCGATCTCGCCGCCGCGGCCGGCATCAAGACGTTCGCTTCCGCCCGCGAAGCCTCCCAGGATGCGGATGCGCTGCTTCTGGCCGTCCGCAACGGCGAACAGCTCAACGACGTCCTCTTTGGTGAAAACGGCGTGGCACCCGTCCTGAAGCCGGGCGCCGTCGTGATCCTCGGAAGCACTGTCGGTACGGAAGCCATCCCGGCCACAGTCGCCAAACTGGCCGAGTATGGCGTTTCACTCGTTGACGCTCCGCTGTCCGGCGGCCCCAAGCGCGCGGGCGAAGGCGATCTCCTCATCGTCGTGGGCGCCGAACCGGAGGCCCTGGAAAAGGCCCGTCCCGCCCTGGAACTGCTGGCTTCCACCCTCACCATCGTGGGAGACAAGCCCGGCGACGGCCAGGCGCTCAAGACGGTCAACCAGCTGCTGTGCGGCGTCCACATCGCCGCAGCCGCTGAAGCCCTGGCACTCGCCGATGCCCTCGGACTCGACCAAGCCAAGACCCTGGCAGCCCTTGAAGCCGGAGCGGCCGGTTCCTTTATGCTCTCCAACCGGGGCCCGCGTATCCTTGAGGCCTACGACGAAGAAGGCGCCGAAGTCCTCAGCCGCCTGGACATCTTCGTCAAGGACATGGGAATCGTGGGCAAGGCTACCCGTGCCGCCGGACTCGCCGCGCCCGTTGCCGCTGCCGCAGAACAGCTTTACCTCCTCGGGCAGGCCCAAGGCCTCGCCGCCGCTGACGACTCTGCCGTCATCAAGGTTGTAGCGCCCGCCAAGCGCACCGCCTAAACAACTCAGCCCACCCCAGAACGCGCGACGACGGCGATCCCCCCCTTCGTCGTCGCCGCCACCTCCCGCCGGTCTGCTCACCGGACCGGTTCGTCAAAGGAGACACCGCCCCAATGAATCCCCTCGTCAACCCGCTTCTGGTCGGGGCCGCTGACGCCCCCGCCATCAAGCCCGCAGTGGAACTGGGAACACCCCTTCTGCTGACCATCGCAGCGGCAGGCATCGCCTTGTTGCTGGTGTTGATCATCCGCTTCAAGATCCAGGCATTTGTTGCCTTGCTCGCCGTCAGTATCCTGGTGGGTGTTGCCGCGCAGATCCCGCTCAAGGACATCTTTACCGTGGTCACCAACGGCGTGGGCAGCACCATGGGCAAGGTGGCGTTGCTCATTGCCCTCGGCGCCATCCTGGGCCGGATGATCGAGGTCTCCGGCGGCGTGCAGTCGTTGGCGACCCACTTCACCGAGAAGCTCGGTGCCAAGCGCGTAGCTGTGGCCCTCACCGCCGTCGGCTTCCTCGTCGCGATCCCGGTGTTCTTCGAGGTCGGCGTCATCGTCTTGGTCCCGATCGTTTACGCCTTCGCCAAGATTGCCAAGGTCCACCCGATCAAGTTCGGCCTGCCCATGGCCGGCATCATGCTCTCGATCCACGTCGCAGTCCCGCCGCACCCGGGCATCGTTGCAGGCGCCGGCGTATTCGGCGCCGACATCGGACTCATCACGCTCATCTCGCTGATCATCTGTGTGCCCCTCGGTTTCCTGTCCTACTGGGTTGCCAGCATCATGAACCGCAAGGATTACGAACTGCTCCCCGGCGTCAAGGCCCAAGTTGAGGAGTTCGGCTCCGATTCCCTGGTGCACGTTGGACACGATGGCCCCGGTGCCCGCGCTGTTGCTCCGCCGCGTCCGGGCCTGATCATGTTCCTGATCGCCGCTCCGATTGTCCAGATTCTCCTCGGAACGGTGGGTACGCTCACCATTGCCAAGGACAACTACTGGTACGGCGTTGCCTCTTTCATCGGAAACCCGTTCTTCGCGCTGCTCGTCGCTGTGGCCCTGTCCTTCTTCCTGTTGGCTGTCCGCCGGCACTGGTCGCTGAAGGAAACCGGCGAGATCTTCGAAGGCGCCCTCCCGCCCATCGCTTCCATCCTGATGGTGGTCGCGGCCGGTGGTGTGTTTGGTGAGGTCCTCCGTACGTCCGGAATCGGTGCGGCACTGTCGCACACCTTGGACAGCCTCGGCCTTCCGGTGATCGTGCTCGGCTTCATCATTTCGCTCGCCCTGCGCGCTGCCCAGGGTTCCGCCACCGTCGCCATCGTCACGACGACGGGCCTGCTCACCTCTGCCGTCATGGAAGGCGGCTACTCGCCCGCCCAGATCGCGGTGATCGTCATCGCCATCGGCTTCGGCGCACTGGGCCTGTCCCACGTCACCGACGCAGGCTTCTGGACCGTGATCCGCTACTACGGCCTCACGGTGTCCGACGGCCTCAAGACCTGGACCGTCCTCACCACCATCCTGGGCCTGGCGGGCTTCGTTCTTACTTACGTCGCCTGGATCCTGGTGGGAGGCCTGGCACACTGATGCGAGCTTCCTTGGACAAGCTTGTTGGCTCCGCCCTGGCTTCCGGATCGGCTGTTCCCGCGTTCACTTGCTACGACTTCACGACAGCTTTGGCCGTCGTGTCCGCAGCGGAGGAAGCCGGGCATGGCGTGATCCTGTTGGTGGCTCCGAAGACGGCTTCCACCCGGAACGGACTGCGACTCATTTCCGCCCTCCGAGGTCTGGCTGACTCCGCCGCCGTTCCGGTATCAGTCCAGTTGGACCACGCTTCGGACGTGTCCGTGATTCTTGCTTCCGTGGATGCTGGAGCTGATGCCGTGCTGGCAGATGGCTCCTCGCTTGCCTACGCGGACAACATCGCCCTGGTCCGTGAAGTCCGAGCCGCGCTGGACGCGGCCGGCCATGCCGACGTCGTAATTGAAGCGGAACTTGGTGGCCTTGCGGGCGATGAGGACAAAGCGTTCGGCACCTCCGCGGAAGAGCCCGACGCCGGTCCCGCCGTCACGGGGCTGACGGACCCTGCACAGGTGGCTGATTTCGTTGAACGCACCGGCGCGCAATTGCTCGCGGTCGCGGTGGGGAACGTGCACGGGAAGTACAAGGGCGAGCCCAACATCCGCTGGGACGTGCTGCGGGAGATCGCCGCACGGACGGAGGTTCCGCTGGTGCTCCACGGTGCCTCCGGCATCCCTGCCGCGGAGTTGGCCAAGTCACCTTCCCTGAACGTTGGCAAAGTGAACTTCAACACTGAGTTAAGGACCGGGATCCTGTCCACGCTGGAGTCCGAAACGGCAACCTTCCGTGCGGACGGCGAGAATCTGCAAGGATTGCTGGCCCGCTGGAACGGTTCCGCTGCGGCCTTCGCAGGCGCCACGCTGGAGCTGCTCAGGGCCTGACGCACAGCCCGGGAATACAGGGAGGCTAGGATCAAGACATGATCCTGGCCTCCCTGATTTTTGCCCTGATTGCGGCCCTGCTCCACGTCTACATCTTCACCATGGAGTCCATCACCTGGACCCAGCCAAAGACATGGAAGACGTTCAGCATCACCTCCCAGGCTGACGCCGAAACTACCAAACCGCTTGCCTATAACCAGGGCTTCTACAACCTGTTCCTCGCTATTGGAGCGCTCGTTGGCATCATCGCGGTGTGGGCAGGCTCCCCGCAGGTGGGCTGGACCCTCGTCTTCAGTTCATGCGGGTCCATGCTTCTTGCCGCACTGGTCCTGGCGGCGAGTGGCAAAAAGTACCTCCGCGCGGCGGCCATCCAGGGCACGACGCCGCTGCTCGCCGTCGTGCTTGGAATCCTCGCCCTCGTTTAAAAGCAACGCGGGGTCACTTATGGCCCATGTTTCCTTCCAACATCGGCCATAAGTGACCCCGCGCTGTCCTTAGTGCTCCGGCGGGCCCGCCTGGGCTGCGGCCTCGTCCATCCACAGCACTTCCCAATGGTGGCCGTCGAGATCCATGAATGCACGGCTGTACATGAAGCCAAGATCCTGTGCTTCGTAGGTTTCCGAGCCTCCCGCTTCGAGGGCCTTGGTGGCCAGCTCATCCACCGCTTCACGGCTGTCGGCTGAAATGGCGACGATGGCCGCCGTCGAGTTCTTGGTATCCGCGATCGGCTGCTTGGTGAACTGGCTGAATTTGTCGTGGGTCAGCAGCATGGCGTAGATCGTGTCGCTGAAGACCACGCAAGCCGCGGTTTCGTCGGTGAAGTTCGGGTTGATGGCGTAACCGAGCGCTGTGTAGAAAGCCTTGGATGCTTCGAGGTCGCTCACGGGCAGATTCAGGAAAATGGACGTAGTCATGCGTCTGATCCTGCCGGTGTTTGGACGTTCCGTCCAGAGTTCCGCGCGCGTCTGTGGATGAAGCAGGACCCGGCCAGCCTTCTGGCCCGATCCGCCCGCCTGGGCGGACAATGGAGTCAGCATGTGGGAGTCAACACCCGGGGGAGCCTGCCCTCGGGTGCCTGCCTGGTAGGGAGAGCCATGAAGCGGGAGGCGTTTCCTGTAGTCGGCCCAACGGCTGCGCAGAGGGATCCGGCGATCGACCTTGTCCGCTTCACCTGCCTGCTCCTGGTGGTGGTTGCCCATTGCATGATGGTGAGTCCAGTCCTCCACAAGGACGGCACCGTGGAGACGCGCAACGTGCTGATGGAGCAGGCGTGGTTCACCCCGGTGCTGTGGGTGTTGATGATCGTTCCCCTGTTCTTTGTGCTGGGCGGCGTTACCGGTCTCCAGTCGTGGCGGCGCTTGAAGGCTGCCGGTGGAACCGGGTTCGATTTCGCCCAGCTGCGGCTTCTCCGGCTGGTCCGTCCCGCCATGGCCTTGCTTGCTGTCATGTGGGGAGGCTTATGGATCGCATTGCTGCTTGGTGTCCACCCGCAAGTTATCCAGCTGATGACTACCGGAGCCGCCATGCCTCTGTGGTTCCTGGCCGCGTACCTCACCGCCCAGCTCAGCATCCCTCTCATGGCCAGGTTCCATGAACGAGCGCCGCTGCTGACGTTTGTGTTACTGCTCATTGCGGTCATCACCATCGATTCCCTCCGCGGCACCATCCCAGTGCTCGCGTTCACCAACATGATCTTTGTGTGGTGCGCCGTCCAAGAGCTTGGCTTCATGAAAGCTGACGGCTTTTTCGAGGACCGCAGCCGTACATGGCTGGTGGGTACCATCGTTTCCAGCAATCTCGTGTTGGGGCTTGTCGCAGGCGTTGGCGTGTATGCGGGGAACATGGTGGTGAACATCAATCCGCCCAATCTGTGCTTGGTCTTGTTGGGCATCTCCCAGACCGCCACGCTGCAACTTCTGACCCCGGGTACGCGGTGGCTGGGCGAAGTCCGGTGGATCCGCGCAGTGATTGCCGTGGCAGGGCGCCGCTCGATGACCGTGTATTTGTGGCATCTTCCCGCATTGGTTGGCATGTCCGGGCTGCTGTTGCTCACCGATGTGCCGAAGCCGCTGCCCGAATCAGCTGATTGGTGGTGGGCGCGCATACCCGTTTTTCTAGCCGTCGTTGCGCTGCTCGTGCCTGTGGTGCTGCTCTTCGGCAGGCTTGAGGATCGTCCCATGGCAGCCAGCCACGCGCGTGGCCCGGCCCGGGCGGCAGTGGTGACGGCCGCCGTCGTGGTCTTTGTGCCGGTGACGGACGCGGCCCTGAACGGGCTGACGCTTGCCTTGCTGGGTGGGGGAGCGGCCTGCTTCGCGCTGTCCGTTCTGCTGCTGGGCCGGGTCCCGACGCCGGTGCTGTCGCCGGCTGAAGCGGCACCGGCGGAGGTGCGGGGCGTTACGTTGCCAGCGCACGATTTACGTGCAAACCTCGAGTCATGACCGAGAATACCGATTCACTGGCCGAGTCGTTCCGCCCTGGTGTTACCACCCTCCGGAACGACAAATTTCACCGTTACGAGCTTCATGTGGACGGGGAATTGGCGGTGATTTCTCAGTTCATGGACAAGCCCGGGCACATCGATTTCATCCACACTGAGACAAAGCCCCAGTTCAAGGGACAGGGCCTGGCCAACGTTCTGGCCCACTTTGCCCTGGATGACGTCGTGGCATCCGGAAAACGCATCATTCCGCACTGCCCCTTCATCGCCGGCTACCTGAAAAGGCATGAGGGCTACGAGCAGGACGTCGATTGGCCCAAGGAGAAGCCCCCGGTCGAATCAGAATCTGGTAACAACTAGCCGCCCGGAATCAGTCTCCTCGAACGCCCGGGGAAGATGGTTTCCGGCGCGGCGAAACCGACGTGACGATCGTGGAGCTCCAGAAGCCCAGTCCTGGGCGTGTCGGAGGGGTCGGCAAGGTGGGACGTGCGCCCGTAAGCGCCACCATGGCGTCGTGTTCGTCGAGAACTTCCTGGCCGAGGCACCATGCCCTGACCTGCATCGCACTCACGAGGCTTCCCCCGTGGACGTGGTCGGCCTCTGTGACTCGATACGAGAAACTGCGCATCACGCCTTCGCCGGGAGCCAACGAGCCAACAGACAGGTGGCGGCGGTCCGGGCTGGAAGTGTAGGCGAGGGTTTCCATGGCCTCATTGGTGAAGGACCGTGGAATAAGTCGAATGTTACGAAGATGACAGGTGGACTCATTCATGATCCAGGCTGTGAAGATTACCGTCTCTCCGGGGACGGCCGTTGGTTTGTCTGCGCCATGGACCAACGTGATGCATTTCCCTTGGCCGCCCAAGGACCTGCAACCGTAGAGCCGGCAGCCGGAAACCGGTGTTGGCGCACTTTGCGCCCGTCTTGCCGCTTCTTTGCGCGTTGAGCCGACCCCTCGCGCCAAGGAGGACCGCCCCTTGAAAGCTGTGACTGCCCGGGCTGGGACCGGGTTGTAAAACCTCATGTCTGCTTAGTGCGCTTACGGGCAGTTTTATGTCGCGAATTGGACGAAACTTTTCGCCCCTTATAGTCCTAAGTAACCTGTGATTCAAGTCAAGTCGCAATCCGATGTCACACTACTGTTTATGGATCAACTATTAGTGGCTGGGGCCGGTGGGGCGAGCCCAAAATCGGCGGCCGGCAGCGAGAGCGATCCCCACCTCCTCAACCTCGTCCGCCAGGGCGTCACGGAAGCTTTCGACACTCTTTACCTGAGGCATGCGCAGATCGCCCAGTACGTTGCCCGCGCGCAGTCGGACAACCCCAGCGACGCCGATGACGTCGTCGCCGAGGCCTTCGCTTCCATTTTCCAGTCGTTGAAGGACGGCAAGGGCCCGCGGGAGTTTTTCCGTTCGTACCTTCTGACTGTTGTGCGCCGCACCGCGCACGAGCGCAACAGGAAGGCCAGGCTCACGCAGACTGCCGCGGACGACGCCGTACTGGACGCTGTTGTCCATGATGACGACCACGTGGTGGGTGACCTTGAGTCGAGCATCATGGCTCAAGCCTTCAAGTCCCTGCCCGAACGATGGCAGGCCGTCTTGTTCCATTTGGATATCGAAGGATTGAAGCCTGCTGCAGTCGCGCCGTTGGTTGGCCTTACCCCTAACGGCGTGTCATCCCTGGCCATCCGTGCCAGGGAGGGCCTCCGCCAGGCGTACCTGCAGCACCACATCAGCCGAAGCGTTGATGAAGCCTGTGACGAGTTCGCCAGCCAGCTCGGCAAATACGTGCGCGATGCCCTCAAGCGCACGTCGCGGGAAAAAGTCGACGCGCATCTGGCGGGCTGTGCCAAGTGCACGGCCTTGTTGATGGAACTGAACGATGTCCAGGGCGGTATGCGCGCCATCCTCTTTCCGCTGGTTGCCGGCGTCGTGTTTACCCCGGCGGCAGCTGCCTCTGTGGGGTGGTCGGGTGCCGGAGCGGCGGCAACTTCGGGCAAGGCAGCGGTTCTTGGCCTCCACGGAATCAGCTGGAAACTCGCGGCGGCCGTTGTGGTCGGCGTCGGCACTGTTGCGGGGGCCCTCACGTTGCTGCCGCAGTCTAACGATGGGCCCGGTGCCGCGGTCGCGGAAGCTCCGGTGAGCGTTCCGGCAGTCAAGGAACCAGCGTCACCTGCAGCGCCGGTCAGCAGCGACGCGCCCTTGCCAAGCGCCGCCCCGGTACCGCCGCCGGCCCCCGTAAGCGAACCTCCCGCCGTCGTGATTCCGCCCGTAGAACCGCTGCGAAGGAGCGCCGTCGTTGTGGATACCGGTGTTGTCTCTTCGACGACGGCGCCAGAGACTGCCGCTGCAGCGCCACCTCTGTCCCGCACGGTTGAGGCGACGTTCTTGGCCGGCAAGGCTTCGGCTCCCCAGGAACGGGAGCTGCAAATCCAGTTTTCCCTTGATGGCGACGGTTCCCTGACGTCCGGCGAAGCCATTTTCACGTTGCCTGATGGCGTTACGTTCGTTGCCGGGGACGCTGTGGTGCCGGCGGGCTGGGAGTGCAACCCGTCCGGAGCGCAGGAGTTAAGGTGCACCTCTGATGCGCTGGACCCAAACGAGCTGACGTTTGTCCTGCCTGTGACCCTGCCTGAGAACGCTGAGAGTGGAACGCTGGACTACCGGTTTGGTGGCCAAGGGATCGTCCCCAAGTCGTTCATCAGCACGTTCCACTAGGGAGCCGTGGCGAGGTTTCGTCAAGCCCAAAAAAATAATTCTCGCTTTTGCGTCACGAATCGCGAACTGCGCCCACTAAAAGGTTGGGCCGCTGTGTGCCTGTCGACTCTACGAAAGAAATCCGCACTTTACGCGTCATGAAGTGCTGTGGAGCTGCACAGCACTACTGGCAGCAGCCGTTCGCATCCACAGCATCACGCGAGGAACTCCGTGCTTCGACCGGGTCCCCGGGGTGATCCAAACAGGCAAGAGAACATATGAAATATTCACGTCCACGAAAGCTGTTGGCGGGTGTGCTCGCTACAGCAATGATCACCTTGGGGGTGGGTGGCGCCTTGGCTCCACCATCCCTGGCAACCGTCCCCGGGACACCAGGAGTGACGCAGCCTGGAACCGTCGTTTTCAATGAAGACTTCGAAAACGGGACTGACAACACCGCCCTCGGCGCCCAGTCCTACTCGGCAGCGGGTTCCACCACCTACGTGGGGGCAACAGGACAGACTTACACCGGTTCATCAAACTGGATCAACGGGATCCGGTGCAACGGCGTCATCCTTAGCTACGACAACACGGATACGCCGCCCTGGGCCGTCTCCGGCCCCGCCGGGTCGGGTACAGAGAATCGCTGCGCGGACGTCGACACACGTCGCAGCTACCAGTTCCTTCGCATGTTGGCCAAGGCCATGGGCCAGCAGTTCACACCAAGTTCGCCCGACACGAACCACGTCACCAGCTCGTATACTGAATGCCTGTCCACGAACACTGCTGGCGGTTTCTGCGCCATTCTTCCCGCCGGACCCAATAACGGTGTGATGTTCAAGACGGCCAATCCGCTGGCAACCACTGCCGGCCACTACTACACCTTCGGTGTCGATACGGCCTACATGAACTGCTTCGGTGGAGCGGCTGACCCGTCCTACCAATTCGCCCGCATTGACGCGGACGGAACAGTCACCCCCATTGGTGATCCGCTTAACGGCTGCCAAGCGAGCTCCGATCCCAACGTCCAGGCCTACCAGCAGCAGGTCACCAGCGACGTCGGTGGTTCCTTCGGCACCATCACCAAAACGGTCAACATCAACTCCATGCTCACCAACCAGGCCTTCCAATCGACTGGCGGCTCTTTGGGACTTGAGATGTGGAACAACACCGGAATCTCCAACGGCAACGATGGCGCTTTCGACAACGTGCGCCTGGTTGACGTTACTCCGCAGCTGGACAAGTCGTTTTCGCCGTCGTTGATCGGTCCAGGCCAGTCGTCCACATTGACGCTGACCGTAACGAACACCAGCGAACTTAATGCCAAGGACGACTGGTCCATTACCGACACCTTGCCTGCCGGGCTGAAAGTCGCCGGCACGCCGAACATTGGCGGCACGTGTGTTCAGTCCGCTGGTAACCCGCTGACCACCACTGCGGCTGCGGGCAGCAACGTCATAGCCGTCACCGGTGGAGACCTGGCCAAGGGCATGGCGTCCTGCACCATCACCGTTGGCGTCACATCGGATACGAGGGCACCTACGTCAACGGTCCTGCGAACATCGAAACCAACCTCAACCCGCCGGCAGATGCCACCCTGGTGGTAAAGGCTCCGCGCATCGAGTTGAGCAAGGCCCTGAACTCTCCGCGTCTGGTTGATTCGGATCAGTTCACCACTGCCATCCACTCCGGTTCGGCAACTGGACCAGTGGTTAACAGCACGGCCAATTCCACCACTGCTGGAACTGGCTCCACGGTAAGCGCCGGGACGGGCGTTACAGGCAAGTATGTTGCCGACACCGCCACCACGTACTACCTGACGGAGTCTGCCGCCAATCTGGCCGACTACGACAAGTCGATCACCTGCACGGACGCGAACGGTCTGCAGCCGGGGCTTCCCTCCGGTGCCGCTTTCGACCAGTCCTTCGCACTCACCCCCGTCGCCGGTGCGGACATCAGTTGCGTCTTGACCAACACGGCCTTGCCGGTTTCGCGGATGGAGTTTGCCAAGTCCGCGGATGCTTCAGCCGTCCACTCGCCGGCGCAGGTGGGTGACATCATCACCTACACGTTCTCGGCGAAGAACACCGGAAACGTTGCCCTCACGAACGTTGTGATCAACGATCCCCTGGCAGGTCTTTCCCCGCTGGCATACACCTGGCCGGGAACTCCGGGCACTTTGCTTCCGGGCGAGACTGTCACGGCGATGGCAACATACGCCGTGACGCAGGCGGACATCGATGCCGGGCACGTAGCCAACTCGGCCACCACCTCGGGTAATCCTCCGACCGGACCTCCGGTCACACCGCCGCCTGGCACGACCGACACCCCGTTGACGCCTGGCCCGGCCATGGAGTTCAGCAAGTCGGCTGATGCCTCGGGCATCAAGAACCCGTCGGCTGTTGGCGACATCATCACCTACACCTTCACGGCCAAGAACACCGGCAATGTGAAGCTGACTGGTGTTGTGATCAACGATCCCTTGGCCGGTCTCTCGGCGCTGACTTACTCGTGGCCCGGTGCCGCAGGTGAGTTGCTTCCGGGGCAGACCGTGACCGCTACGGCAACGTATGCGGTAACGCAGGCTGACATCAATGCCGGCCACGTGGCCAACTCGGCGACCACCACGGGTACTCCTCCCACGGGTCCTGCCGTGACGCCTCCTCCGGGAACCACGGACACACCGCTGACTCCCGGTCCGGCCATGGAATTCAGCAAGTCCGCTGACGCCTCGGCCGTGGGTAACCCGTCCAAAGTTGGCGACGTGATCACGTACACGTTCACGGCCAAGAACACCGGTAACGTCACGCTCAAGAACGTTTCCATCACGGATCCGTTGGCTGGTCTTTCGGCCCTGAGCTACACCTGGCCGGGTACCGCCGGTGAACTGCTTCCGGGCCAGACGGTCACTGCCACTGCCACATACGCCGTCACGCAAGCGGATATCGACGCCGGGCATGTGGCCAACTCGGCGACAACCACGGGTACTCCTCCCGCGGGTCCTGCAGTAACGCCTCCTCCGGGAACGACGGACACCCCGTTGACCCCGGCGCCGGCGATGACGTTCAGCAAGACGGCGGATGCTTCCGGTGTCCAGAACCCGTCAGTTGTCGGTGACCGCATCACCTACACCTTCACGGCGAAGAACACGGGCAACGTCACGCTGAAGAACGTTTCCATCACTGACCCGCTGGCTGGCCTTTCGGCCTTGGCCTACGCTTGGCCCGGTACTGCGGGCGAGCTGCTGCCCGGTCAGACCGTCACGGCCACGGCGACGTACGCCATCACGCAGGCGGATATCGACGCCGGCCACGTTGCCAACTCGGCGACCACCACGGGAACTCCGCCCACTGGTCCGGCAGTAACGCCTCCTCCCGGAACGACGGACACCCCGTTGACTCCCGGCCCGGCGATGGTGTTCAGCAAGTCCGCCGACTCGTCGGCGATCCACGATCCGTCCGTCGTCGGTGACATCATCACCTACACCTTCACGGCGAAGAACACGGGCAACGTCACGCTGAAGAACGTTTCCATCACCGATCCGCTGGCTGGTCTGTCTGCCTTGGCGTACACCTGGCCCGGCACTGCGGGCGAGCTGCTTCCGGGTCAGACTGTGACCGCCACGGCAACGTATGCCATCACGCAGGCCGACATCAACGCCGGCCATGTTGCCAACTCGGCCACCACCACGGGAACTCCGCCCGCTGGCCCCGCTGTAACGCCTCCTCCCGGAACGACGGACACCCCGTTGACCCCGACTCCGGCAATGCAGTTCACCAAGACGGCCGACGCGTCTGCCATCAAGGATCCTTCAACGGTGGGTGACGTCATCACGTACACCTTCACTGCGAAGAACACCGGCAACGTGGACTTGACCAACGTTTCCATCACGGATCCGCTGGCCGGTTTGTCTGCCTTGAGCTACACGTGGCCGGGCACCCCGGGCACACTGCTTCCGGGCCAGACGGTGACTGCAACGGCGACATACGCCATCACGCAGGCGGATATCGACGCCGGTCATGTGGCCAACAGTGCGACCACCACTGGCACTCCGCCTTCCGGTCCTGCTGTAACGCCTCCTCCGGGAACGACCGATACCCCGCTGACCCCCAAGCCGGCCATGGAGTTCACCAAGACGGCTGATGCGTCAGCGGTCCAGAACCCCACCAAGGTGGGCGATGTCATCACGTACACGTTCACGGCCAAGAACACCGGCAACGTGTCCCTGAAGAACGTTTCCATTACGGATCCGCTGGCTGGCCTGTCCGCCCTGGCGTACACCTGGCCGGGGACTGCTGGAGAGCTGCTTCCGGGCCAGACCGTGACCGCAACGGCAACGTACGCGGTTACCCAGGCGGATATCGAGTCCGGCCATGTCGCCAACTCGGCGACCACCACGGGTACTCCGCCTTCCGGTCCTGCTGTAACGCCTCCTCCGGGAACCACCGACACTCCGTTGACTCCGGCTCCGGCGATGGAGTTCACCAAGACGGCTGATGCCTCGGCGGTTCAGAACCCCACCAAGGTGGGCGACGTGATCACGTACACGTTCACGGCCAAGAACACCGGCAACGTGTCCCTGAAGAGCGTCTCCATCACGGATCCGTTGGCTGGTCTCTCGGCTTTGAGCTACGTCTGGCCCGGTGCTGCAGGAACCCTGCTGCCCGGACAAACGGTCACGGCTACGGCAACGTACGCGGTTACCCAGGCGGACATCGACGCCGGCCACGTGGCCAACTCGGCGACCACCACGGGCACTCCGCCCACTGGTCCTGCTGTGATGCCTCCTCCGGGAACCACGGATACTCCGTTGACTCCGGCTCCGGCGATGGAGTTCACCAAGACGGCGGACGCTTCTGCCATCAAGAACCCCACCATGTCAGGCGACACGATCACGTACACGTTTACGGCCAAGAACACCGGCAACGTCACGCTGAAGAATGTCACCATCACGGATCCGTTGGCTGGTCTGTCTGCCTTGGCTTACACCTGGCCGGGCACGCCCGGCGAGCTGCTTCCGGGCCAGACCGTGACTGCAACGGCAACGTATGCAGTGACCCAGGCGGATATCGACGCAGGTCATGTGGCCAACAGCGCGACCACCACGGGAACACCTCCCACGGGTCCCGCTGTGACGCCTCCTCCGGGAACCACGGACACCCCGTTGACCCCGGCTCCGGCCATGGAATTCACCAAGTCCGCAGATGCCTCGGCACTCCAGGATCCGTCAAAGGCGGGCGACACGATCACCTACACCTTGACGGCCAAGAACACCGGCAATGTCACGTTGAAGAACGTCGTCATTGACGATCCCCTGGCTGGCCTCTCGGCTTTGAGCTATGTCTGGCCTGGCGCTGCAGGCACCCTGCTGCCCGGTGAGACCGTGACGGCTACGGCAACGTACGCCATCACCCAGGCCGATATCGACGCTGGTCACGTAGCCAACACGGCCACGACCACGGGAACACCTCCCACGGGTCCCGCTGTGACGCCTCCTCCGGGTGAAACGGACACTCCGTTGACTCCGGCGCCGGGCATGGAGTTCACCAAGACGGCTGACGCATCCGCAGTTCACTCGCCGTCCAAGGTGGGAGACGTGATCACGTACACGTTCACGGCCAAGAACACCGGCAACGTCACGCTGGCCAACGTCACCATCGACGACCCCCTGGCTGGCCTGTCCGCACTGAGCTACACCTGGCCCGGTGCTGTGGGAACGCTGCTGCCCGGCCAGACGGTGACGGCTACGGCAACGTACGCCATCACCCAGTCGGACATCGACGCCGGTCACGTGGCCAACTCGGCGACCACGACGGGAACTCCTCCCACAGGTCCTTCGGTCACGCCGCCTCCGGGAAACACGGATACCCCGTTGACCCCTGCGGCTGGGCTGGAGTTCACCAAGAAGGCTGACGCTTCCGCCGTCGGTGATCCCGCCCATGTGGGCGACCTGATCACCTACACCTTCACGGTGAAGAACACCGGGAATGTGGAGCTGAAGGGCGTTGAGGTCAATGACCGTATGCCTGGCCTGTCGGCTCTGGTTTACAACTGGCCAGGTGCCGCGGGAACCCTGCTGCCCGGCCAGACGGTGACGGCTACGGCAACGTACGCCATTACCCAGACCGACATCAACGCCGGAAAGGTCGCCAACTCGGCCATTGCCACAGGTACTCCGCCGAAGGGGCCGTCGGTGAATACGCCGCCTGCCACCGCTGTGGTGACCCTCCCGCCGGCTGGGCCGTCGGATCCGGGCAACTCCGGAGGATCCCATGACAACAACCAGGGAGGATCCCAGAGCAATACCGGAGGATCACTGGCAAGCACTGGTGTTGTTCTCACCGTCCTGCCCATCAGCCTGCTGGTAGTTGGTGCGGGTGTCTTCCTCTTCCTCGTTGGACGCCGCAAGCGTTCTGAGGTCTAGGTAGCAGAGTGCGCGGTAACCGGGTTCAGTCGCCCGGTTACCGCGCATTCGTCCGTTCACGTAAGCATCGCGAAAAGATCCTGGGAGCCATCACATGAAGAAACCAGTAGCGTGGATCGTTGGCTTGCTGGTAGCAGCTTCAGCGCTCTCCGCTTGCACTTCTCCGGAGAGCAACCAAGCGGGGAACCCGCCGTCGACGACCACAACCCAGCCAGCCACCACAGGCGAGGCAAAACCGGCCAATCCGGGCACTGGCATCATCCAGGCCACCACCATGACCTCCTGCGACACCGCACCCGGGAAGGTTACCGCCAAGGGTACGGTGACCCCTCCGGTGGGCACCAAGGGTGCAGTCAAGATCACCGTCAGTTGGGTTGATCCGGGCACTTCCGCCGTCCTTGCCCGTGGAGAGCAGACCTTCAACGACGCCCAGCCTGGCAAGCCGCTGGACTGGGTAGCCAACGCCGAGGTGACCAAGCCGGCCAAGGACATCACATGCGTTCTTGGTGCGGCTGTGCTGTAGCTGCAGGCACGCAACAGAGAAGCGGTCAACCAGGTATCTACTGCCTGGCTGACCGCTTCTTTTGCCATTGCAGTCCATGCCAGAACAAGAGGGCCGCTGTAATCAGAATGCCGGCCAGGAGGGCGTAGGGCGCGTTGGACAGCATCATGTACATGAACTGTGCGGACTGGGTGGACTGGTAGGGAGCCGGTGAGGTCATGGCCCCGGCAGCGGTGGCGACTGCCCACAATCCCAGCCACAGCAGTCCAGCAGCAATGACCCACAGGGCAACAATGAAGGGATTCACCGGGAAGCCCTTCCGCGGCGGGTCCGGCGACTCAGGTACGTGGGGGCTGACCGCTTGCACGGCATTCCCGTGCTCGTCGATTTCGCGGAAGCCGATCCGTTCGTGGACGTGGTCTTTCAAGAGGTCCCCCAACCGTAACGGGATAGTCCTTGCACTCTACTCCCAGGGCGGAACGGCCCCTGGGAGAAGGAGTTCCGGACAGACTGTGGCCAAACGAGGGCCGAATTTTGCACCCAAACGCCCTGCGGGGAAAGTCAATGACGCAGGATCGGGCAGCGACCCGGCGAAAAACAGCTTCTGGAGCGAAATAGGTCACAAAAGTTTGACGGAAAGGGTTACCTAAGTAAGGCTTGCCTTGCTAACAAGCGCCCCAACGCAAACGGAAGGAAGCTGTCGTGACGTCACCCAGTGTCGAAGAGCGGATTGCTCAGGAACCGGATTTCGGTTCCAAAGTGGAGCTGGCCCTCGCTGCCACCAACCAGCTGTTCAACGCCCGCAATTCGCCCAGCTATGTGGCTCAGGTGCTTCAAGGAGTCAATGCCGTCTCCACCAAGATCCAGCGGACCACGCAGCCCTTCACCGGCATCGGACACGCAGCCCTCAAAGCGAAGGTGGGTGCCGTGGACCTCGACCGGCCGCTTCCGGACACTGCCGCGGCATTGGAAGAGCTTGAGGAGCTGTACCTCAAGGACGCCATCTACTTCCACGATTCCCGCTACGCGGCCCACCTGAACTGCCCCGTGGTCATCCCCGCGCTTGTGGGCGAAGCCGTGCTCTCCGCGGTGAACTCATCCATGGACACTTGGGACCAGAGCGCAGGTGCCACCATGATCGAACGCCGCCTGATCGATTGGACCGCAGAGCGAATCGGTTTCACGGAAAAAGCTGACGGCGTCTTCACTTCCGGGGGCAGCCAATCCAACTTCCAGGCGTTGCTGATCGCCCGCAACCATGCCGTGGCCAAGCTCCGTGCAGGCAACACCGAAGCCCGCCTGCCGCAGTTGCTGGACCGGCTCCGCATCTTCACCTCTGCGGACAGCCACTTCAGTATCCAAAAATCAGCCTCCATGCTGGGCCTTGGCTTCGACGCCGTGATCGCCGTCCCCACCGCCGAAGACCACCGCATGGACCCTGCCGCGCTCGCGGCTGCTTTGGCCGAGGCGCACGACGCCGGGCTGGTATCCATGGCGGTTGTGGCAACTGCCGGGACCACCGACTTCGGCTCGGTGGATCCGCTGTCCGAGCTTGCAGCGCTGGTCCGCGCCTACGATTCCTGGCTCCACGTAGACGCTGCCTACGGCGGCGGCCTGCTGGTCTCCGGCCGGTACCGCCATCTCCTGGAAGGCATCCAGCTGGCGGATTCCGTGACCGTGGATTTCCACAAGACGTTCTTCCAGCCCGTCAGCTCCAGCGCAGTGTTGGTCCGCAACGGGTCCATGCTCGGCCACGTCACGTATTACGCCGACTACCTGAACCCGGAGAGCGCCGCGAAGGCCGAGATCCCCAACCAGGTGGACAAGAGCATCCAGACCACCCGCCGTTTCGACGCACTGAAGCTCTGGCTTACCCTTCGCATCATGGGTGCCGATGCCATTGGTGCGCTCTTCGACGAGGCCATTGACCTGACGGGCCGAGTGGGCTCGCTGCTTGCCGACGATGCAGAGTTCGAGCTCGCGGCTGCGCCGCAATTGAGCACCCTGGTATTCCGGTACCGCCCGGCAGTGGACGGAGTCGCCTTGGACGAAGACACAGCCGATGCCCTCAACCCTGCCATCCGCTCCGCCATCTTCGCCTCCGGCGAAGCCGTAGTGGCCGGTACCAAGGTGGCCGGACGGCATTACCTCAAGTTCACCCTCCTCAACGCCGAGGCCTCCCTAAGGGACATTCAGGAAATCATCGAACTCATCCGCAGGACCGGCGCCAGCCTCCTCGCAAACACCACGGAGGCAGCAGCATGAGCACCCCCAACAACACCCGGATCTACGACGTCGCGGGTATCGGCGTCGGGCCTTTCAACCTCGGGCTGGCAGCCTTGAGCGAGCCGGTGGAAAACCTGGACTGCGTGTTCCTCGACCGCCGCGAATCCTTCGATTGGCACCCCGGCATGATGCTCGAGCCGGCGCACTTGCAGGTTCCTTTCATGGCGGACCTCGTGACGCTGGCAGATCCGACGTCGCACTTCTCGTTCCTGAACTTCCTGAAGCAGACCGGCCGCTTGTACCGCTTCTATATCCGCGAGAACTTCTATCCCCTGCGGGCTGAGTACAACCAGTACTGCCAGTGGGTGGCGGGGCAGTTGGAATCGGTTCGTTTTAGCACGGATGTGCTGGATGTGAGCTACGGCGACGGCGTCTACAGCCTTTCGGTACAAGGCCCGGACGGTGCTGAGGTACTTCGCGCCCGCCGCCTGGTCCTGGGTACCGGCACCTCTCCCTATGTTCCGGACTCCTGTGGAGGGATAGTCGAAGCCGGGGGACTGGTCCTCCACAACGCCGACTACCTGTCCAGGAAGAGCGAGCTGCAGTCCAAGCGCAGCATCACCATCGTGGGCAGCGGACAGAGTGCCGCGGAGCTCTACTACGAGCTTCTCCAGGAGATCGATGCGTACGGCTACCAGCTCAACTGGGTCACGCGTTCCGGGCGCTTCTTCCCGCTGGAGTACACCAAGCTCACGCTGGAGATGACCTCTCCGGAGTATGTTGACTACTTCCACTCGCTCCCGGGCGAGCAGCGCGATACCCTCATCAAGAACCAGAAGAACCTGTACAAGGGCATCAACTCGGACCTGATCGACGACATTTACGATCTCCTCTACACCAAGAGCCTCACCGGCATGGTGGACACGCAGCTGCACACCCACTCATCGCTGACGGCTGCCGAGTGGGACCCTGCCTCGGGCACCCACACCCTGCAACTGCACCATGAAGAGCATGGCCGTGATTACAGCCTGCAGTCCGAAGCCGTGGTGTTGGCGACCGGCTACAGCTACAAAGAGCCAGCCTTCCTGGGAGGCATCCAGGATCGCATCCGCCGCGACACCAAGGGCCGGTTCGACGTCGAACGCAACTATGGAACCGGCGTCGAACCAGGGGAAATCTTCGTCCAAAACGCCGAACTCCACACCCACGGTTTCGTCACCCCGGACCTCGGCATGGCCGCCTACCGGAACTCCGTGATCCTGCGCGAAATCACCGGCCGCGAGATCTACCCGATCGAGCGCAGCATCGCCTTCCAGCAGTTCGGGGCACCCGCTCCGGTTGCTGCTCGGACCGCAGGAGCAGCAGTATGAGCTTCACCTTCCGACCCGTAGATCCAGTGGCCGACGCACCCGTCCTCCACAGCTGGGTCAGCCAGGAGTATGCACGTTTTTGGGGCATGGTTTCATCCACAAAGCAGGACGTTGTGGAGGAATACTCCAGGATTGCTGCCACCGGCCACCACCAAGCGTTCTTGGGGCTCGACGACGGCGTCCCCACCTTCTTGATGGAGCGGTACCTTCCGGAATCGTCGCCGTTGGCGGACGTTTACGAAGTCCGGCCGGGCGACGTCGGCATGCACCTCCTGGTGTCGCCGCCCAACGGTGACCCGCAACCGGGCTACACCACCGCCGTCATGCAGTCAGTCATGACCGAACTGTTCGCCAACCCCGCAACCCAGCGGGTCGTCGTCGAGCCTGATGCCCGCAACCACAAGATCCATGTGCTCAACGAAAAGGTGGGCTTCCGCCCGCACGGCGTGGTAACCCTTCCCGCCGTCGACCCTGCCGAAGACCACAAGAAGGCCCTGCTGAGTTTCTGCACCCGCGAAGATTTCCTGGCCACCCTGACCCCGATCCTCGCCGCGCCCACCGCGGCGACCAGAGGAGCATCCCTGTGACCACAAGCATCGAGACGCCCGTCCATGAGGCAGCGGCGCCTGTCGCCCATCTGACCCCCGAGCGGTGGTCCATAGCCAACCGGCATCTTGTCCGCAAGGCCATCGCCGAGTTCGCGCACGAGCGCATCCTGGTCCCGGACCTGATCCGTGACGAGGGGGAGGGCATCGGGCTCTACAGGATCGCCAGCGACGACGACACCGTTGAGTACCGTTTCCGTGCCCGTGTGCTTCAACTTGAGCACTGGTCCGTGGTGCCGGAATCCATTGCCAGGCTGCGTGACGGCGCCGAGTTGCCGATCGACGCGTTGGACTTCATCGCAGAATTCCATGAGGCCCTGGCCATCAAGCAGGACATGCTCCCCGTGTATCTCGAGGAAATCAGCAGCACCCTGGCCAGCCACGCGTACAAGCAGGGCAAGCCTTTCAGCTCGGCCGAATTGGTGGCAGGGGTGACCAAGGGGGAGGACCGCGCGGCGGATTTCCAAGCGATCGAGCACAGCATGACCGAAGGCCACCCCTGCTTCGTTGCCAACAACGGCCGGCTTGGTTTTGGGATTGCCGATTATCACGCATTCGCTCCGGAAGCGGGTGCGACGGTGAAGCTGCAATGGATCGCGGTGCACCGCAGCAAGGCCGTGTTCACATCGAGCGCCGGGTTGGACTACCGGACCCACTTCGAGGCGGAACTGGGCCCCGCAACGTTGGCGTGGTTCCAGGCGGAGCTTTCCGCTTCCGGGCTGGACCCCGAAGACTATCTCCTGATGCCGGTGCATCCCTGGCAGTGGGACAACAAGCTCACTGTGACGTTCGCGGCAGAAATCGCCCAGCGCCACATCGTCCACCTTGGTGCCGGCGAAGACGACTACCAGGCGCAGCAGTCCATCCGTACGTTCTTCAACACCACCTCGCCGGAGAAGGCGTACGTGAAGACGGCGATGTCGGTGCTGAACATGGGCTTCATGCGGGGGCTCTCGCCGGTATACATGAAGGCCACGCCGGCCATCAACGATTGGCTGCAGGAACTGATCGGCAATGACCAGGAGCTCCAGAACCGGGGCCTGGCCATGATCAAGGAAAGCGCTGCCATCGGCTACCACAACCACTACTACGAGGCAGCCTCCGCAAAAGGCTCTCCCTACCGGAAGATGCTCTCTGCCCTGTGGAGGGAAAGTCCGTTGCCCTTGCTCAAAGACGGGCAGCAGCTGGCCACCATGGCATCGCTGCTGCACGTGGACCAGTCCGGAGCCTCGGTTGTCTCCGCGCTGATCTCGAGGTCCGGGCTGGAGCCTGTCCAGTGGCTGCGGCGCTACTTCGAGGCCTACCTCGTGCCGCTGGTTCACTGCCTCTACGAATACGAACTTGCCTTCATGCCCCACGGCGAAAACGTCATCCTGATCCTTGAGGACGGCGTACCGGTCCGGGCGATCATGAAGGACCTCGCAGAGGAGATCGTCGTGATGGGGGACAGGCTGGAGCTCCCGGAGGAGGTCTCCCGCATCAAGGCCGAGATCCCCGCCGAGGAAATGGTCCTTGCGATCTTCACGGATGTGTTCGACTGCATCTTCCGCTTCCTGTCAGCGATCCTCGTTGAGGACGGAATACTGCGCGAAGACGAGTTCTGGGCAACCGCAGCATCGGTACTGCACGAGTACCAGCAGCGCCACCCGGAGCTCGCCGATCAGTTTGCCATGCATGATCTCTTCGCTCCGGACTTTGAGTTGTCCTGCCTCAACCGGCTGCAGCTGCGGAACAACCAGCAGATGCTGGACATTTCGGATCCTTCGGGAGGTCTCCAAATGGCTGGCCGCCTCGGCAACCCGCTGGCGAAATTCGCCTAGCAACCCCCACCGAGTTGGCATTTGATGACAATCCCACGCCCGGACATTGTCATTAAATGCCATCTCGCGAGGGGGAGGAGGGGACTAGTCTAGGCGCATGACCACTCGAGCCAATGAACTTACTGCCCTGGTAACGGGAGCAACTGCCGGGCTTGGTGCCGAGTTCGCCCGTCAACTGGCCGAATCCGGGCACCACCTGGTCCTGGTGGCCCGCGACGAGCAGCGGCTCAAGGACAAAGCCGAGGAACTTGAACGCGACTTCAGTATTTCGGCGGAGGTGCTGTCCGCGGACCTGACCACCGACGTCGGGGTTTCAGCGGTTGCCGACCGCCTCAAAGACGCAACCCGACCCGTTGACGTGCTGGTCAACAATGCCGGGATCGGGCTCCTGAAGTCCTTCGAGAACAACGATCTGGACGAGGAACGCCGCCATTTGCGCCTCCACGTCCAGACGCCCATGGAGTTGTCACACGCTGCGCTGGAAGTGATGTTGGCGCGCGGCAAAGGCCGGATTATCAATGTGGCCAGCGTGGCCGCGTTCGCGAACCGGGGGACCTACTCGGCGGCGAAAGCGTGGCAGGTAACCTTCAGTCGCTGGGCAAACACCACGTACGCGAAGTCGGGGGTCCAGGTCACTGCCGTTTGCCCCGGATTTACCCACACGGAGTTCCACGACCGCATGGGCATGGACAAGTCCGTGGCCCCGCGTTTCCTGTGGTTGACCGCCGAGCGGGTGGTCCGCGAGGGCCTGGAGGACAACGCCAAGGGCAAAGGCGTATCCATTCCGACCAAACGCTACAAAGTGGTCAGCTTCTTCGCGCGCGTCCTGCCGGCGAAGTTGACGTCGGGACCTCCGCGCCGACCTTTGGAACCCTAATTTTCGGGGCCCTAATTTCCACGCGCGAAAGCTTCGACAAGCCGCGTGAGTGGCTCGGGCGCCTGGCCCACCGGTAAAGCGTAAACGAGCAGGGGTGCGTAGCGGATCTTGTTTCCGCTCCGGCCACCAAAGAACCGGCGCAGCTGTGCAGGTACTGGTTGCCCGCGCTGTGAGGGCTGGCGCTGGAGGAGCCGGAACGACGCCAGCTCACCCTGGCCATCTATGACGTCGAGCACGGCGTCGATGCCCAGGCTGCGGATGAGTTCGTCCTCCAGATCCGCCCGGCAAACGTAGAAGCCAAGTTCGTCCAGGGGGCCTGATCCCATTCCGGCGCGGGCCAGCGCACGGGCAATGCCCCGGGACTCACCCTCGTCGCAAAGCCCAAGGAGCCTGTGATTCGCGCCGGCCGGGCCATAGTGCTCCAGGAAACGGACGATGCTGGTGGCACCTCCCATGGGGACTACCGCCACATGCTCGGCATCCAGGTCATGGCCGCATCGACGCGCGAGCATTTCGACCGCCAGGCGGTCGCTCTCGCCTTCGACAAGGACAGTCGTGGCCTGCATTGAACCAGTATGGCGCAGATGTACCGGATCCCAGGCGCTTAGCGACGCCGCTGAACCACCACGGCCACCGCGATCCCCACCACGGCACCCACAAAGGTCTCGATGGCACGCTCCATCACCAGCACACCCGGATCCATCGGCGAGGCAAGCTGTGCGATCAACAGGACCACCGGAGTGAAGAAGACCATGGCCCACCCATAGTGCCGGGCCATGAACAACTCAGTGGGGAACTGGCACAGCATCACCACCACGGCGAGGACCACGGCTTCGTGGCCCGGGAAGTACTGCAGGGGAGACAGTGGGGTGGGGAAAAGTACGACGGCGACCACCACCAACCCGAGGAACGTCCCCACGATGCGGTGGATACCGCGGTGGACGCGGCTTGGGAGGTCGGCACCGGCGAGCGGTACGGCTGCCGCTGCCATGGCCCAGTGCGGATGGCCGCTGCCACTAAGAACGCCAATGACACCAGCCATACCCACCGCCAGGGAATAGCGGGCGGCGTGGATCAGGGCGGCGGTTCGAAGCGGACCCCGGAGGGCAGGAAGATCCCGGCCGGCTCCGGCTACCCAGGCGCGGCGCCGGAACCATCCGGCGAAGCCAACCAGCATCGAAAAGGCGGCCGAAGCCGCTCCGACGAGTACCGCCGTCGTGAATGGGACGCTGGTGGGGACCGAAGCGCAGGCGCCCAAAGCCAGGATGCCGAAGAATGGCCCGATCGGTTTCAGGCGCACCCGGTCCGAATACAAGGACCCCGCGCCGGCGAACAGGGTGGCAACCAGCACCAACCACCACGAGTGGACGTGGTTGACAGAAAGGAGCACGCCAATGGTCAGGCCGCCAACCAGGATCAGCGCAGCCTGGGCCTGGTGCTTGAGCCGGAGTTGGTGGCTTTCGTTGCGGCCGTACATCCCCGTCAGCGCGCCGAAGACGGCATACAACATGAGCTCGGGACGGCCGAGAAGAATCAGGAAAAGCCCCGGCAGCGCAACGCTCAGCGCGACGCGGACGGCTGACAGGCGGTCGTTGTTCGCAGGACCAAGCCTGTGGAGTTCGCGGGCATGCCTCAGGAGTGCGGGCATGGGCGGACACCACCAATCGTTCAGGGTATGTTTTCGAAGTTATCAGGGCAGCCAGCCGCGCCGCCATAAGCCTGGTCACACCCCGTAGCGGGTCCGGAAACCCGGAAATGGGGCAGGTCTGGGAAAATCGAGGTATGCCCGTTGTTTTTGTCTGCCGTACCCGTTCCAGCATGCCGCCGCAGGAGCTGTTCGACCTGTCGAGGAACATTGATGCCCATGTCGGTTCGATGACAAAGAGCCGTGAAAAGGCCATCGCCGGGACCACCACAGGCCTCATCTCGGAAGGTGAAACTGTCACCTGGCAGGCCTGGCACCTGGGCGTCCGATTCCGCATGACCAGCAGGATCGTGCGGATGGAGGCTCCGACGTCGTTCACTGATGAGCAGGTGAAGGGCCCTTTCAAGTACCTCCGCCACACCCATGAGTTCCGGCCGGACGGCAGCGGCTCGCTCATGGTGGACACTGTGGAATTTGCCGCTCCCTTTGGTCCGTTGGGCCGCCTCGTGGAGAAGCTGGTCCTGGGCCGCTACCTTCAGAACCTCATCGAAAAGCGCAACGAATTCCTGGTGGCCCAAGCGCCGCCGACGTTGGACGCACGGCCATGATCAGGCTCGCGCACGCTGACGACCTGGTGATCCTGCAGGAAATCGAACGCGCCGCGGGCGAGGCATTCCGGACGTTGGGGATGGATTCGGTCGCCGACGACGAGCCGCTGTCCGTCGAGGAGCTGAACGGCTACGCCGCTGCCGGCCGGGCCTGGGTGTCCGTGGACGGGCTGGATTATCCGGTGGCGTACTTGCTGGCCGACGTCGTTGATGGGGAGTGCCACGTCGAACAGGTCAGTGTCCATCCCGAGCATGCGCATCAAGGGCTGGGCCGGGAGTTGCTGCACGCCGCGCGGGTTTGGGCCCGGGGGCACGGGATGCATCGCCAGACCCTCAGTACCTTTCGGGACGTGCCGTGGAATGCCCCGTACTACCGCCGCCTTGGGTTCGAAGTACTCGACGCCGGCAGCTGGGGTCCGGAGCTGGCCCGCCTGATGGAGCACGAGGCCGAGCTGGGGCTGACCCGTTGGCCGAGGGTGGCCATGTGGCGTCCGGCCGTTCCCCCGACGTAGCAGTTTGGCCGGGCCGCTACTCAGCTACCAGTTCAACCTCGTAGCTGTCAGTGTTGAGCAGGTAGGCGGCGTAGTGGTCCGGTCCGCCGGCGTGCGGGTACTTCGACTCGAACATCTCGTACCAGCCCGCATCTGCGCCGAGCGCCCGGATCCTGTCCACGTCCTCGCGGGTGCCTGCATGGAACGCCACGTGGTTGACGCCGGGATCGGTCCGGCGATGGGCCGTGCCTGTGATGGCATCGGTTTGCTCCACCACCACGTACATTCCATCGAGCTTCCAGCTGCACCCCGTAGGCCACTCCTGGAACGGCTCATAGCCGAGCTGTCGCAGGAGCCAACCCCACTCCTCCCTCGCGCGCTCAAGGATGGGCACCCAGATCTCCAGGTGGTGGATGGATCCCCTGGGGGCACGGGTTTCGGCGGCTTCATCACGCATGCGCCGAGTCTACGAGGTCCGGGCGCGTTCCACATCCGCTGCGCTCCCGGGCTTGCCTGCCGCGCGGAGCCCGGCGATAACCCCGTCAACGTCGGCAGCGTTGCGGTTTTGGCTGAGTTTCGTCTTGGCCTCCACCCGGGTAATCACAAGTTCGACGCCGACAATCGCCCTCAGCTGCCCGGCGATGAACCGCCCGGGTGCTTCGTCGACGGACCACGGCCGGTCCATGCCGGACTCGTGCTGATCCGAGAGGCGACGGACGTGCCTGCCCAGCCAGTCGGCGTCGTCGTGTACAACAAGCTCACCGTAGACGTGGGCCGTGGAGTAGTTCCACGTGGGCACCACCCGGCCGTGTTCAGCTTTCGAGGCGTACCACGACGGGGAAATATAGGCGTCCGCACCCTGGACGATCATCAACGCTTCACCGGAAACGGGGGAGGACCACTGGGTGTTGTTGCGGGCCATGTGTGCTTGCAGGGCGCCGTGCCCACCCACTGACGGCTCGTAGACGAACGGCAGAAGTGTGGCGAGCAAGCCGTTTGGAGACATCGTGACCAGGTTGGCGGCACCGCTGTGGGTGAGAAGGGCCGTGAGGGCTTCGTCAGAGGCGGCGAAGTGCGCTGGGGTGTACATTGCTTTCTTCCTTTCGGGTTTCGCTTCAGGACGTCGACGGCGGGTTGAGCCGGACGCGGACGGCGGCGCCTGCGCAGAGGATCACGGCCAGCCCACCTACGACAGTGGTCCAGGTCATCGGCTCACCCAGCAGGAGTCCGGCCCAGGCGATGGTCATGACCGGCTGGACCAGTTGGATTTGGCTGACCTGCGCCATGGGTCCGATCGCAAGTCCGTGATACCAGGCAAAGAATCCCAGGAACATGCTCACCGCTCCGAGGTAGGCGAAGGACAACCATTGGACGGGAAATGCCTCGGGCAGCCCGGAAGCAAGCGCTGCCAGCGTCAGCACAATCATCACGGGAGAAGCGACCACCAAAGCCCAGGAGATGGTCTGCCAGGCGCCCAGCTCACGGGCCAGCAAGCCGCCTTCCGCGTAGCCGATGGCAGCTGCGAGCACGGCTCCGAGCAGCAGGAGATCAGCCCAGTGGAGCGATCCGAAACCGCCGGATTGGACCAGTGCGAAGACCAACGCGGCTGCGACGCCCACCGCGGTAAGGATCCAGAACAAGGGGCGGGGACGTTCCCGGCCACGGATCACCGCTATCGTCGCCGTGGCAGCTGGAAGTAGCGCGATCACGACGGCGCCATGGCTGGCGGACGTGCTGGTCAGTGCGAAGGTGGTCAGCAAAGGGAATCCCGCAACGATACCGCCCGCCACGACGGCCAGCCTGAACCACTGGACGCCGCGGGGAAAGCGCTGACGCGTCAACCCCAAGGCCAGGGCAGCGAGCACGGCAGCGACCACTGCCCGACCCGCGCCAATGAACAGGGGCGACATACCCTCCACAGCCACGCGCGTGAGCGGGACAGTGAAAGAAAAGGCAACGACACCAAGGAGGCCCCACCAGACGCCGCTGGACGTCCGCGCGGATACCACTGGCGTGGAAATTAGAGTAGCGCTACTATTGTGGCTCATGAACAACGATAGCAGTTCCCGGATCGTCGTGCGAGTGAAAGAGTGGATCGCCGGCGCTGCTCCCGGAGCAAAACTGCCATCCACCAGGCAACTCGTGGCCGAGTACCAAGCGAGTCCCGTCACAGTCCAGAAGGCGCTGCGGACCCTGACGGCGCAAGGGCTCATCGAGAGCCGACCAGGCGTGGGGACTTTTGTCCGCGCCTACCGGACCGCACGGCCCTCCGACTACGGCTGGCAGACCGCGGCCCTTCGTTCGGCCCAGGCTGCCCGGCCCCTCAACTCCGCCGCCATGCGCAGTGCCTCCAATGATGTCATCGCCTTCCACTCCGGTTATCCGGACCGCGAGCTCCTCCCGGAAAGGCTGGTCCGCGCAGCGCTGACGCGCGCAGCGCGGGGAGATGCTGCGTTATCGCGGCCGCCGGCGCAGGGCCTTCCGGAACTGCAATCCTGGTTCGCGCATGAACTCAGCGCCTCGACGCCGGTGGGCGTCACCCCGCCCCAGCCGAGCGACGTCGTCGTACTTCCCGGGAGCCAAAGCGGACTCAGCTCTATCTTCCGCGGACTGGTGGGACACGGCCAGCCGTTGCTGGTGGAGTCGCCAAGCTATTGGGGTGCGCTGCTGGCAGCGGGGCAGGCGGGCGTGAACGTCATCCCTGTCCCCAGCGGACCGGAGGGGCCGGACCCGGACGAGCTGGACAGGGCCTTCGAGGAATCCGGTGCCCGGCTGTTCTATGCCCAGCCCAACTTCGCGAATCCCACCGGGGCGCAATGGTCCGCGGAGCGGGGCGAGGAAGTGCTTCGCATTGTCCAACGGCACGGGGCATTCCTTGTGGAGGACGACTGGGCCCACGATTTCGGCATCACCTCGCCGTCGATTCCGCTTGCCGCCAAGGACGACTCGGGGCATGTGGTCTACATCCGCTCCTTGACCAAGAGCGTCTCGCCGTCCATCCGCGTTGCCGCGATCATCGCCCGCGGCCCTGCCCGCGAACGGATCATGGGTGCGCAAGCGGCGGAGTCGATGTACGTCAGCGGCCTGCTGCAGGCGGCGGCGCTCGACGTCGTCACGCAGCCCGGCTGGCAAACGCACCTCCGCGGACTCAGCCACCAGTTGCAGTCCCGACGCGACCTGCTCGTCACGAGCCTCCAGGAGTTCGTCCCGCAGGCGCACCTCAGCCACCTGCCCAAGGGCGGCTTGAACCTGTGGCTGCGGATGCCGGACGGGTTCGACGTCGACCGGCTCACCAAGGATTGCGAGGCGGCCGGAGTGCTGATCGCCGCGGGATCCGAGTGGTTTCCCGCGGAACCGGAGGGGCCCTACATCAGGCTCAACTACGCCGGGCCGAACCCGGGCCGCTTCCCCGATGGCGCGCGGATCATCGGTGAGGCTGTCGCGGCCCAACTGGCCTAGCGGGCGGTGGCTTCCGGGTCCAAGGCCGGCATGCCGGTGGGTGTTTCAAACTCTGGTTCGCCGTGGCTCAGGTCCACATCCGACTCACGGATGGCGTACCGCATGGCGGCTTCAGCGGCCAACGGGTCGCCCTGCTCGACGGCGTCCAGTACCCGTTTGTGGTCCGGTAGCGGGTCCAGCCAGTGGCCTCCGGGGTGGTGCTGAATGCGGTTTCGGGCGTTCAGGGCATGCACGACCACCACATCGAGCCGCATCATCAATTCATTGTGCGTGGCCCTCAGCAGATTCAGGTGAAAGTCCTGGTCCGCTGCCGCCAGCCTTTCGACGTCCCGACCTGCGGCCTCGAACTCAGCGAATGATTTCTTGAGGGCTTCCAAATCCTCGGGCTGGCGGAATTGGGCGGCAAGTTTGGCCGCTGCGGGTTCTATGACATCGCGTAACTGCGACAGTTCAGACAGGAGTCGGTCATCGTCCCGGCGCGCGGAGCGCCGCCACATCATCACGTCGCTGTCCAGCAGCTTCCACACTTTGCGGTCGTTGACAATGGTCCCCCGGCGGGGCCAGGAGTCGATGAGGCCTTTTTCGCGGATGACCCGCAACGCCTCCCGCATGGCGGTTTTGCTCACTCCGAATTCCGGCTCCAGTGCGTCGACATCGATGCGCGTGCCGGGCGGGTAGTCGCCACGGACGATGCGTAGGCCGAGCATGTCCACGAGCTCAGAGTGCAGGTTGGTCATAGCCGTACCCTACCCTTTGAACCTGACTATTGCCTTTATACCTATTATTAGTAATAATCCTATCTATGTGAGTCATGCCTCACTCCCATCAAGACGTGCACGAAGGAGTAGCAATGTCATTTCGATCCCCTCGCAGAGCCCGGGCTGTCTCTGTCCTCGCTGCAGTAGCTATCGGTGCCGGCGTTCTGGCCGGGTGTTCGTCCTCCCCGGAGAAAAGCTCTTCGCCGCAGCCGGCAACCATCACGTTTGCCGCTTCCACGTTGGGAGACCCCGGACGGGGGCCCGGCCTCCAAAAGCTGATCGATGAGTACAACGCGAGCCAGAAAACCGTCACGGTCCAGCCGGCCTCCGTTCCTTATCCCACTTTCGGCCAGACAGTCCTGACCCAGATGGGTGGTGGCGAAGGGCCCGACCTGGTGCGTTTCGATATGCCGGAGTTCTCGACGGCGGCATCCTCCGCCCTGCTGGAACCGCTGGATGACAAGATCGACGCCTCGAAACTGAAGCTCATTGAGGGGCCGGACAAGTACCTGAGCGTCGACGGTCACCGGTATGGAGTGATCTTTGAGAACGCCAACTACGGGATGTTCTACAATAAGGACCTCATTCCCCAGGCCCCCACGACGTTCGACGAGTTCGTGCAGGCAGCCAAGACCACCACAAACGGCGACACCTACGGGCTTGCGTTCCGCCAGACCCAGGCTGAAGAAGCGGGTGTCTGGCAAGACATCTTCAACTACGTCCTCGGATTTGGAGGTGACTGGTCAGACGGCAAGAAGCTGACCATTGATTCGCCGAAGGTCGTAGAAGGTCTGGAAGCCTACAAGAAGCTCTACGACGCCAATGTGATTCCCAAGGGCGCAGATGCCGCCACCTTCCGGAAGATGTTTGCCAACGGAAAAGTTGGCATGGAACTCAACAACGGCGGGTATGTGACTGCAACCAAGTCAGCCAATCCGGCCTTGAACTTCAGCGTTGCCCGGATTCCGTTCCCTGAGAAGAAGCAGGGCGCACTCCTGGCGCCGATCGTAATCAACGCGAACAGCAAACACAAAGATGCCGCCCTCGATTTCATCCAATGGCTCTTGAAGCCTGAACAGCAGGTAAAGCTGCAGGAGGTGCTGGGTGCCAGCAGTGTCGCAACCCCCACGGAGCGCAGTGCTGAGAGTTTGCAGAAGTACCCGTTCCTTCCGGAGCTGGACAAGCTGACGGATTCCGGTGTGCCCCAGATTGTGAACGGTTTCGGTCCGCACACGGCTGACATCCGCCACATCGTTGTCACGGAGGTACTGTCCTCGCTTCAAGGCCAGCAGGACATGAAGACCGCCATGGAGAAGGCACAGAAACAGGCCGAGGAGTTGGTCAGGTAATGAGCGGCCAAAAAGGGGGACCGCGTCTCTTGACGCGGTCCCCGGGGTCCGGGAACAGGACAGGCTCCGCCTCGTCGTCGCCCCGCAAACGGAAGAGCGCAGTAGGCAGTCCGTGGACTCCCTACCTGTTCCTTGCCCCCGCAGTTCTCTACATCGGTATCTTCCAGCTGTACCCTCTCTTGCAGGAAGTCTGGCTGAGTTTCACCAAGACCACGTTGCTGAATCCGAACGTGAATGTGTGGGTTGGCTTCGCGAACTTCCAGTCGGTCCTTAGTGACTCTGATTTCCGGCAGACACTGCTAACTACCCTCCTGTACGTCGCCGCATGCGTGGTTGGGTCGGTTGGCCTCGGCTTGATGGTGGCCCTCCTTCTCAATGGCAAGTTCCCCGGCCGGGGAGTGGCCCGCTCCTTGGTCACTGTTCCGTGGGCGGCGCCCGGCATTGCCGTGGCGCTTATCGCCACCTGGATGTTCAATCCGCAGTTCGGCATCCTCACCCGCTTACTGAAGGCGGTGGGGGTAGACCCCGGCCAAAACGGCGTGCTTGACAATCCGCGCCTGGCCTTGGCGGCGGTCCTCATGACCACCATCTGGCAGTTGGTGCCCTTCGTCGCAGTGGTCCTGCTGTCCGCGCTGCAAAGCGTTCCACAGGAACTCGTGGAAGCGGCACAGGTTGACGGGGCGGGGCGGTGGACAATCTTCCAGGTTGTCACCTGGCAGGTGCTCAAACCGACGATTGGCTTGGTCGCCGTCCTGATGACCATCTGGTCCCTGCGTCGATTTGAGCTCATCTGGCTGATGACCCGCGGTGGACCCCTGGGATCCACCCGTACGCTCGTCATCGATCTGTACTCACAAGCCTTCGAGTCGAAACAACTGGGAACAGCGGCAGCAATAGGCATGGTGGGCATCGTCATCTCGCTCATCGTCATCATCGGTAGTCGACTGGTCGCCCGTGCGGCTGCGAAGGAGGCATGATGCACCGCCTGAAGTTTGGCGTGACGGCACGCATGGTTGCAGTTCTGATTGTCCTGGGCCTGGCAGTCTTCCCCATCTACTGGATGTTCGTCACAGCGCTGACGCCGGATAAAGAGCTCTTCGGATCGTCGATAAACCTGCTCCCGGACTTCTCGCGGCTCAGCGTCTTCGGGGATGCTTTGGCTGATGGCAAGGTTCTCGGTTGGCTGGGCAACAGCTTTATTGTCGCTGCCGGTACAACAGTGCTGTCCATAGTCCTCGGAGTGCCCCTGGGGTATGCGCTGTCCAGATTCGCTTTCCGCGGCAAGGCCGTCGTCGGACTGGCGCTGCTTTTCACCCAGATGCTTCCTGAAGCACTTTTGGTGGTTCCGTTGTTCGCGGTGTTCCGTAGGTTTGACCTCCTGAACTCGCTGCACGGACTGATCCTCGCCGACACAGCGTTTACCCTGCCCGTGGTGGCGCTGATTCTCAAAGGCGCCATCGACGGCGTTCCCCGTGAGCTCGATGAGGCTGCCCGGGTTGATGGTGGCAACCCACCCACGGTCTTGGCGCGCATCATTTTGCCGTTGATCGCCCCCGCCATTGCGGCCGCCGCCGTGATTGCGTTCTTCAGCGCATGGAATGAGTACGTCTTCGCGGTCACGTTTGTCTTTGACAAGTCGTTGCAACCGGCATCCGTGGGTGTGGCTGGCTTTATCGGCGAGCAGGACACTTCGATCCAGAGCATTATGGCGGTCGGTTTGCTGTTTACGCTGCCGGCAGTAGCTTTCTACCTCTTTGCACAACGTTACGTCGTCAGCGGAATGACCGCCGGCGCGGTTAAGGGATAACGACTCACACATGAAAATAATCAACCTCGACACCGTGGTGGTCGATTTCTATCGAACAAACCTCGTCTTTGTCAGGCTCACTACGGACGAAGGAATCACTGGGGTGGCCGAAGCTACCCTTGAGGGCCAGGAGCATGCCGTCATTGGTGCTGTGGCAGTGCTTGCCGACGCCGTGCGAGGAAAAGACCCAACCCGGATCACCGAGACCATCTACGAGGTCAACCGGGATGCCTACTGGCGTGGAGGACCTGTCTCGATGACGGCACTGAGCGCCCTGGAAATGGCCATGTGGGACGTTTCCTCAAGGGCTTTGGGGGTGCCGGTCCACCGAATGCTGGGCGGGCAGGTCCGCGACAGGGTCCGCGCCTACGCCAATGGATGGTTCTCCGGAGCACGTACTCCTGAGGATTTCGCCGACGCTGCCGTGCAAACAATTGCCCAGGGTTTCCGCGGATTGAAATGGGATCCGTTCGAGGCGGCCGACCTCACGCTGGCCCCGAGGGACCTGTCCCGGATGTTGGAGCCCGTGGCCGCCGTGCGGGAGGCCGTGGGGGATGACATCGAATTGTTCATCGAAGGACATGGCCGTTTCGATGTTCCGACGGCGATCAGGGTGGCCCGCGAACTGGAACAGTTCCAGCCGGTCTTTTTCGAGGAACCGTGTCCGCCCGACGGGATTGATTCTCTGGTGGAAATCCGCTCGAAATCGCCCGTGGCGATCGCAGCCGGTGAGCGCTGGATCGGCAGGAGTACGTTCGTGCCCGCCCTGGCCAGGAACGCCGTCGACTATGTGCAGCCCGACGTGACCCATGCTGGCGGCTTGCTTGAATTGTCCTTCATTGCCACGCTGGCCGCCTCGCATTACATCCCGTTTGCGCCGCACAACCCCAGCGGGCCGCTGAGCACCGCAGCCACCCTCCAGCTCGGGGCCATGATTCCGAACTTCCGATACCTCGAGATCATGGCCACGGATGTGCCGTGGCGCAGCGAAATTTCCAACGAGCGCCTGACCCTGACCGAAGACGGCGACATCCTGATTCCGGAGGGCCCGGGTTTGGGAATCGAACTGGACTTCGACGCGATTGCCGAGCACCCGTACACGCCGCATCCCATGCGCATCTTCACTGATGCTGTGGCCGACATCCGTCCTCCTGACGCGCGATCGTTCTTCAACCTGGAGAGCACCCCGGTCCGCTAGAAAGGTCAAAAGATGATCACTTCCCTCGAGGAAACAGAGAACACGATAGCTGCCGCCAACCAAGCCTATGCGCGGGCAAAGGACGTAGCTCCTTCCATGCGTGCCTCATGGTTGACGGCAATCGCAGGCGCTTTGGAAGCCCGCTCTGACGAGCTCGTAGCGCTGGCCAGCGAAGAGACCCACCTGGATGAAGGACGGCTCTCCTTTGAACTCAGGAGATCCGTATTCCAGCTGCGCTTGTTCGCAGAGGAAGTGCTTCGGGGTGAGCACCTCGACGCCACCATCGATCACGCTGACCCCGCGTGGGGCATGGGTCCGCGACCCGATATCCGCCGATATTCTGTCCCCCTGGGGGTCGTCGGGGTCTTTGGCGCCTCGAACTTCCCGTTTGCCTTCAGCGTCATGGGTGGAGACAGCGCGTCCGCCCTTGCCGCCGGATGTGCAGTTGTCCACAAGATCCATGAAGGCCACTTGCAGCTCGCCTTACGCACCGGTGCCATCGTGGAGGAAGCCCTGGACTCGGCGGGTGCGCCTCGGGGCCTGTTCGCCACGATCGTGGGCCGGGCTGCTGCGGAACGGCTCGTTGACCACCCACTGGTGCGGGCCATCGGCTTCACCGGGTCCACGAGCGGTGGCAGGGCACTCCATGACAGGGCCTCCCTTCGCCCAACCCCCATCCCGTTTTTCGGGGAACTGGGCAGCATCAACCCCGTGTTCGTTACGGAACAGGCCTGGAACCGGCGCCACCGGGAGATCCTGACCGGCTTCGCGTCGTCGTTCACGATGGGAATGGGCCAATTCTGCACCAAGCCAGGGCTGCTGTTCATCCCACGCGACGACGTGGATGTACAGCGGATCCTCAAAGAGGAGATCTCCGGCAAGCCAAGGCGACCGCTGCTGAGCAAGAAGCTGCGCGAGGGCTTCGACCATGCACTGGAATCAGTGCGCTCGACGCCGGGCGTGGACGTCTTGGTTGCCGGCGACGACGCAGAGGAGCCCCAGCCTACGGTCCTGGTCACGACGTCGGACGACGTGCGGGCAAGGCCGGCCATCCTGGAGCAGGAAATGTTCGGCCCAGCCGCCGTCGTAGTTCAATATCGGCCGGGTGAGGACCTGTCGTCGCTGGCGCGGCTCATGGAGGGACAACTGACCGCGACACTGCACGCAGAGCCTGAAGAGGATGTCTCGATCCTTTTGGCTGATCTGCGCGAGCGTTGCGGCCGCTTGCTCTGGAATGCGTGGCCCACAGGCGTGACAGTCACCTATGCCCAGCACCACGGCGGGCCCTACCCCGCCACCACCGCAACAACCACATCTGTCGGAACGGCGGCGGTCGGCAGGTTCATGCGGCCTGTCGCCTATGACTCCTTTCCGCCGTCCCAACTGCCGGACCCGCTGCAGGACCACAATCCTTGGCGGATACGACGCCGGGTGGATGGAATGTGGGAATCATCAGTTATGGACGGGGAAACCGAATGAACGCGCTGTCACCAAACGTCCTGCCGGCGGACGGAACCGATGCAGTACTCGTAGGACGGATGTGGGATCCGATCAGCCAGGGACCGCGGGTTGTTGCGGTCCGCGGGGACATGCTGGTCGATCTGACCCAGGCCTTCCACACAGTTTCCGGACTCCTGGACAACGACAACGCCGCTGAACTGGTCCGGCAAACGGCAGACAGTGCCCTCGGGTGGAAACTGGCCGACGTGCTCCACAATCAGACAGCCGGTGACCGGCGCGTCCCGCATCTGCTGGCACCAATCGATTTGCAGGTGATCAAAGCCTGTGGAGTCACCTTTGTGGAGAGCATGGTGGAACGGGTCATCGAGGAAAGGTGTGGAGGGGATGTCAACCGGGCGGCCGAAGTCCGGGAACGTGTCAACAGCGCCCTTGAGGGTGGTTTGGCGTCTCTTCGCCCCGGGTCGAAGCAAGCACAGGACGCCAAGAAGGTCCTCTCAGCCCAAGGCATGTGGTCCCAGTATTTGGAAGTGGGACTGGGACCGGATCCGGAGGTGTTTACCAAGGCGCCGGTGTTGTCGGCTGTGGGTCACGGATCAGGTGTGGGGATTCCGGGATTTTCATCCTGGAACAACCCGGAGCCGGAGCTGGTGCTCATCGCGGATTCATCTGGACAGGTTAAGGGTGCGACTCTTGGCAATGACGTGAACCTGAGGGATGTCGAAGGGCGCAGCGCGCTCCTGTTGGGCATGGCCAAAGACAACAACGCATCCTGCGCCGTGGGTCCGTTCATCCGGTTGTTCCACGGTGATTTCACTCTGGATTCCTTGAGGACAGAGGAGATACGCCTTACGGTGGAGGGTCCTGAGGGCTACACGCTGGAGGGCCAGAATAGTCTGGCACACATCAGCCGTCCATTTGAAGAACTCATTGGGGCAACATACGGACGGCACCACCAGTATCCGGACGGTTTTGCGCTTTTTACCGGCACATTGTTCGCGCCCACCCAGGACCGTGACGCGGAGGGGCTGGGCTTCACCCACAAAACCGGTGATGTGGTGACCATCAGCAGCGCACAGCTTGGAACTCTGGTCAACCATGTGCGGAATACAGAAGAGATGGAGCCGTGGACCTTTGGCATCAGGGAACTCCTTAGGTACCTCGCCACTGTCGAAAAGTCTGCTTAAACGCCCGTAGCCACCAGCACCAAGGAGAGCGCCTTGGGGCTGGTGGCTACAGTGGGCGGCGGATTGCCGCGGACTATCCGTGTCGCTTGGGTAAGCGTCGCTGTGCAGAAGTTGCAGGCAAACGGTTCCTACGCGGGGGTCATGTCCTTCTTGCCTGAGCCGAACACGGCATCATCGATGGGCTGGCCGTCGAACGGCATCTCGTCCAGGTTGATGAGCGGGTTGGTGTCCTGCGTCTCCACGAGTTCGCGGGCTTCGGCCTGCGTGTCCACGCTGGGCATGGAGCCCGGCAGCGGGCGCTGGGCCGATTCACGCAGGAAGTAGATGGCGATAGCACCCACGATGGACGTCGCCATCAGGTAGTACGCGGGCATCATGTCATTGCCCGTGCCCTCAATGAGGCCCTGCACGATGAATGGGGTGGTTCCACCGAAGATCGCCACGGAGAAGTTGTAGGCAATGCCCATTCCACCGTAGCGGCTGGAGGTCGGGAACAGCGCGGGAAGGGCCGATGCCAGGTTGGCGATGTAGAACGTCACGGGGAAGGCGATGAGTGCCAGTCCGGCCAAAGTGGACCAGATGTCCCCGATGCCGATCAGCATGAACGCCGGAACCGCGAAGACGATGGTGCTGCCCGCGCCGATCCAGAGTACGGGACGGCGGCCGATGCGGTCCGAAAGCTTGCCCGTCAGCGGGATGCACACGGCCATGATCACCAGGACCGGGATGGTCAGCAGGGTGCCGTGCACGGGGTCGTAACCTTTGGAATCCGTGAGGTACGTAGGCATGTAGGAGGTCAGCGCGTAGCCGACAGTGTTGGCGGCGGCAGCCAGGATCATGGCCAGCACAATCTGGCGCCAGTAAGCCTTGATGATGCCGACCGGACCCTTGGCGACAGCGGCATCATGGGATGCCGCGTCCTTGGCGGTTGCTTCCTGCGCGTCCAGGGCGGCCTGGAATTGGGGAGATTCCTCGATCTTGCTACGGAAGTACACGGCGATAAGGCCCAGGGGACCGGCGATCAGGAACGGAAGCCTCCAGCCCCATTCCTCCATGGCGGCCTGTCCGAGCGTGAGCTGCAGGATGGAGACCAGGGCGGCACCCAAGGCGAAGCCAATGTAGCTGCCCATATCAAGGAAGCTCGCGAAGTAGCCACGGCGCTTGTCCGGCGCGTACTCGCTCACGAAGGTTGTGGCACCGGCGTACTCACCACCGGTGGAGAAGCCCTGGACGAGCTTCAGGATCACCAGCAATGCGGCGGCCCAGATGCCGATCTGCGCATAGCCGGGAAGAAGTCCGACGGCGAACGTACTTGCCGCCATCAGCATCAGTGTTGCGGCGAGCACCTTCTGGCGGCCCACCTTGTCGCCGAGCCAACCGAACACGACGCCGCCGAGGGGGCGTGCGATGAAGGTCGCGGCGAAAGTGCCCAGGAGGAAGAGTGTCTGGACCGACTTGTCCGCCTCGGGCAGGAAGACGGGACCCATGGTGGTGATGAGGTAGCCGAAGACACCGACGTCGTACCATTCCATGGTGTTGCCGACGATGGTTCCGCCGAGTGCTTTGCGCAGCATCGGCTTGTCCACCACGTTGACGTCCGATTCCTTCAACCGGCGCTTCGGGCGGAGCTTTGCCTTCTTTGCAGCGTTCTTTATTGCGTTGGTGGCGGCCGGGGTGTGGCCTGCCGATGCTGTGTTTCCGGCGGCGTTCCTTGCGCCATCCGGAGAGACGGTGTTGCTTTGGTCTGTGGGCATTTGGGCTTCTCCTAGGGAGGTCATTTGCTTGCGACTTCTGCTGCCCCGCTCTGGGCAGGGTTTCAATTTTACGCGAATTGGGCCTTAAACCCGAGTTGAGATCCGATTTTTGGCCCTCTCAGGGGTGCAAATTGCCTAGGTGTGTTGCATCTCATTACCGGCTTTTGCCCTGCAAGGACGCGGATGTCGGGCAGTTTTTGCCCCGCGAAGCACGTTGTTACCAAATTGTTTAGCTATGCCCACGTAACGGGCCCAATCCCGGCCCTGAAAGTGACGAATCCAGTACGGCCCTCAGTGACCGCCTACCACCAGTGTGGCATCGAGATCCGGGTCCGTCACCACGTCCACAGTCAGCCCGGCCCGTGCCAGGAGCCCCGCCGTCGCCGTGGCCTGTTGCCGGGAAGTTTCCATCAGAAGCAGCCCGCCCGGCGTCAACCACGGAGGTGCCCCCAGCGCGACGCGACCCTGGACACCCAAGCCGTCAGTGCCGCCGTCGAGCGCTCCCACCGGCTCGTGCAGCCGCGCTTCCGGCGGCATCAGGCTGATGGAATCCGTGGGGACGTACGGTGCATTGACCAGGAGCACATCAACCCGTCCGAGCAGCCGGCGGGGGAGCGGCTCGAAGAGATCGCCCAGGTACGCAGTGCCCCCACGAGGCCCCAGGTTCCGTTGCGCGCACGCAACCGCGGCGGGGTCGATGTCGGCCGCGTGGAGTTCGCACCCGCCCAGAAGATCGTAAAGTGCGGCACCCATGGCGCCGGAGCCGCAGCAGAGGTCGACGACGACGGCACCCGTTTTGGCGGTTAACGCCGCCTGTCGCACCAAGAACTCCGTGCGACGCCGCGGCACGAAGACGCCCGGGGCAACGGCCATGCGGGTCCCGCAGAAGTCCACCCACCCGAGGATGTGTTCCAGCGGCAGACCGCCCACCCTCAGGGCTACCATGCGGTCCAGTTCGTCCGGATGGGTGGCGGCGTCGATCAGGAGCCGGGCCTCGTCCTCGGCGAAAACGCAGCCGGCATCGCGAAGGGCGGCGACGATCAACCTGCTCCGGCTCACGAGAGCCATGCTAACGGAGGGGTTCACAAATGTGCAGGATGATGGTTAGGGTATGACGCATGGGAACACTGATTTTTGAGTAGACCGGCCGTGCTCTTTGATTTGAGCATGCAGCTGCGTTTCAGATGACAAAAATCCACGCCTGTTGAGGCTTGCCTCCACGCCGTTCCCGTTGTCGACGCCCTTTCTTGAACCAAACGCCACGGGATACGTGTCTCTTCAGGACTCACACACTTTTAGGAGTCCATATGACTGCCAACCCTTCAGACGACAACAAGCAGCCCGCCTCCGGCGGCATCAAGTCCAAGCTCACTGACGCCCAGCGGGCAATGCTCGCCAGGAAGTCGGGCGGCGGCGCTCCGGCCGGCTGGCAAAGCACCGGCAAGGGGCACAAGCCCACCGCTGCCAGCGGCAAGATGGCAAAGACCGAGAAGAAGGTCCGCTGGTAACTCCGGCGGACAGGCCCATAGGAAAACAGGCGCACTGGAAAGGAAGAACCATGACTGCGAATCACAACGCTGAGGGCATCGATCCTGAGGTTGCAAGCCACTTGGTGGAGTCCATGGACATGGCACCGATGCCCGAGACAACAGGCATGCCCCTGGCTTTGGGAACGGACCAAGGCAATCAATGGCCGGACGGCAACGGCAAACGCCGGCACCCGAAGGACCGCGATCAAGCCCACGGCCGCATGGGCCAAGGCGCGGCGGTAACGGCGATCCACCGGACCAGCCGACCGCAGATGCCGCACTCGTCCTAACCCGTCACGCGCAACCCAACCGATCACCCCGCCAGCCCAACTGGGGGACAGTTAACGCACTACTGAGGCCTCGTAGGAGCGTTATCTGTCCCCTGGTTGGGCTGGCTGACGTCGGAAGGGGACTTGTCCGGGCGCCAACCCCGCCACACCGGATGACGCAGCCTGCCAGGACCAGTCCAGTTACCGAAAGTCACCTCGGCCACCAGCTCGGGTCGGACCCAGCGCGCACCCGCGGCATCCTCCCTCGGAATGTCCTTAAAAGGTGAAGGGTCCACCGCCAGCGGTTCCAGCCGGTCCATGATCTCCCGCAGCTGCCAGTCCTTAAACCCCGTGCCTACCCTGCCTACATAGTGCAAGGCATCGCCGTCGGGAATGCCCAGGAGCAACGCCCCGAAAGTCCCGCTCCGGGCCCCGGCTCCCGGGCGCCAACCGCCCACCACCACTTCCTGGCTTTGCTCCAGCTTGAGCTTGATCCACGACCCGCTGCGACGACCCACGGTGTAACGGCTGTCGGCCTTCTTGGCCATGACCCCCTCCAAGCCCAGATCGGCAGCGCTGGTCATGAGGTCCTCGACGTCGTGGTCCAGCACCGCTGACACATGGAGCGGGCATCCACCGGGCAAGCGCTCCGCGAACGCATCCAGCCGCTTGCGCCGCTCAAGCAAAGGCAGCCCGCTCACGTCCGTGCCGGCGTCGTACAACAGATCAAAGAGCATCAGCTGTACCGGAACCGAGGCCCGCGCCCGCTCTATGTCGGCGGCCTTGACCAGGTTCATGCGCAGCTGAAGACGGCCGAAGTCCGGCCTGGATCCCTTGCCCAAGGCGACGATTTCGCCGTCGGCCACAAAATCACCTTCGGGCCAGCAGGCGCGGTCGGTGAGCTCGGGGTAGGTGGCCGTGAGGTCGTTCCCGTTGCGGCTCATCAGCCGGATCCGTCCCTCGGTTCCGGTGATGATGGCCCGGATTCCATCCCACTTGAGTTCGTACAACCAGTTGCCGCCGCGGAGATCGGCAGTTGTTCCGGAGGTAGCGAGCATGGGGGCGTAATCGCGCATGGGTTGCGGCTCCGGTTCACGCGGCTTGGCGGCAGGCTTGGCGGCAGGCTTGGTGGCAGGCTTGGCAGCAGGCGTGGCTTTGGCGCTCCGCTTGCCGCCCGGTTGCTCCTTCATCAGGTGAATCAGCCAACGGTCCCCTGTATTGATCAGCGCCAGTCGTTTGGTGCCCCCGAGGCCACCTCCAGGCTCACCTGTGAGCGTCGCGATGACCTCCTTGTCATCGCGCCACTTCTCGCACGTGAACTCCCCGCGGTCCCAAATGGTCATGGTTCCTGCCCCGTACTCGCCCTTGGGAATCACCCCCGCAAAGGTGGCGTACTCCATGGGGTGGTCCTCCGTGTGGACGGCCAGGTTGTTCCGGTCCGGCGTCTCCGGGACTCCACGCGGCAGCGCCCAGGATGCCAGGACCCCGTTGTGTTCCAGCCGCAGGTCCAGGTGGTACCGGCGTGCATGATGCTCCTGGATCACGAAGATGCCACCGGGCGGTGCCGGGTCGCCGGGTTTGGGCTGCCCGGCTGACGTTCCGCTGGACACCGCTGTGGAAGCGGCCGACGACGACGGGAACGGCTCCGGGGTTTTCTCCGGATCGCGCATCCCGACGTACTTGGCGAGACGGTTCTCGACCGTCACCACGCGCTCGCGGGCGCCGGCCGACGGGCCGGGAGTACCGCCGTCGTCGTTCCCGTCCTCGGTGTGGGGCGGCAGGTGCCGTTCCGATATGGGGGCGAAGTGGTCCTCGCCCGTGCTGACCCGCTCCATCACTTCCGTGTAGTCAAGGTGGTCCAGGTCAGGGTCCTCGAGTTCCTCCCATGTCCGGGGTGCCGCGACCGTTGGGTGGGCCTTGCCGCGGAGGGAGTAGGGCACGATGGTGGTTTTATTGCCGCTGTTCTGGCTCCAGTCCACCAGCACTTTGCCCTTACGCAGGGACTTCTTCATGTCGCTGACCACGAGATCGGGGTGGTCCGTTTCCAGCGCCCGCGCGAGCTCGTGGGCGAAAGCGGAGACTTGCTCGGACTTCAGGGTGCCGTCCAGCCCCGTGTACAGATGGATACCTTTGCTCCCGCTGGTAACAGGGACGGGCTCCATCCCCATGTCCTGCAGGATGGAACGGGCCAGCATGGCAACTTCCACGCACTCGGGGAGGCCTGCGCCGGGACCGGGATCGAGGTCCAACACAAAGCGGTCCGGCCTCAACGGCGTCCCGGACGCGTCCACCTGCCACTGCGGTACGTGGATCTCCAGGGAAGCGATCTGTGCCATCCACGTGAGGGTAGCCAGGTTGTTCACCATGGGATAGACATTGGTGTGGTCCGAATGCTGGATGGCAGCCCGCGGAATCCACCTGGGCGCGGAGTCCTCCAGGTTCTTCTGGAAGAACACCTGCCCCGGGTGCTCGACAGTCCCCACGCCGTTGACCCAGCGCTTGCGCGTCACGGGTCTGTTGGCCGCAGCCGGGATGAGGAAAGGGGCCACAGTGGCGTAGTACTCAAGCACCTCAGCCTTGGTGGTGCCGGTCTCCGGGTAGATGATTTTGCCCAGATTGGTGAGCGTGAGTTCGTGGCCTTCCACGTTCACGCGCTCCTGCTGCTTGCCTGCCACCTCTTCTCCTCCGCTGGGTTGTGCTGTTGACTGGGTGTATGAGGGCTATATGGAAGGGATCTATCGCGTTCGGTCTGGTCAACGTACCAGTGAAGCTCTACAGTGCCACGGAGGATCACGACATTGGCCTGCACCAAGTCCACAATAAGGACGGCGGGCGCATCAGGTACCAGCGAAAATGCGAAATTTGCGGCGAAGTTGTTGCTTACGAGGATATTGACAAGGCCTACGAGGAAGAAGGCCGCACGGTGGTCCTCACAGCCGCCGAGTTGAAGTCCCTGCCTGAGGAAAACAGCCGCGAAATCGAGGTGGTGGAGTTCATTCCCGCCGAGCAGCTGGACCCCATCATGTACGAGCGCAGCTACTTCCTGGAACCGGATTCCAAATCGCCCAAGGCCTACATGCTGCTGCGGCAGACGCTGGAGGACACGGACAGGATCGCGATCGTCCAATACGCGCTGCGGCAAAAAACCCGGCTGGGTGCGCTGCGCGTGCGCGGTGACGTGTTGCTGCTGCAGGCCCTCCTGTGGGGTGATGAAGTCCGCGAGGCCAAGTTCCCGTCCCTGGAAACGGACATCAAGATCTCGGACAAGGAACTGGAAATGTCGTCCGCCCTGGTCGAATCCATGGCCCATGATTTCGACCCCGATGAATACACGGACGACTACCAGGCCCAGTTGAGGACACTTATCGAAGCCAAGCTGGAAAAGGGCGAGGCGCTCGATACCGAGGCCACCTTCGGCAACGTCGAGGGCGAAGGCGAGGGCGGCGACGTCATCGACCTCATGGAGGCACTGAAGCGAAGCCTGGACAAGAAGCGCGGCAAGGAAAAAGCGTCCGACGACGACGCTGCCGCCAGCAAAGCCGACAGCAAGCCAAAGGCGCGGGCCAAGAAAAAGGCGTGAACCGCCGTCGGGCGCCTTGAGGGACGCCCGACGGTCGGCGCTCGCGTCAGCCCTTTACTGAACCCGCGGTCAGTCCCTGGACGATGAACTTGCTGGCAAACGCGAAGATCACCAGCGTGGGTACCACAGTCAAAACCGCGGCAGCGGACATCGAACCCCAGTCAATGTTGAAGCTGGAGATAAAGCCGGCCAACGCCGTCGGGATGGTCTTGTTGCTGTCGCTGTTCATCAGGGTCACCGACAGGAACAGCTCGTTCCAGCAGTTCACGAAGTTGAACACAAAACTCGCCGCGATACCGGGCAACATCACCGGCACGATCACCCTGAAGAGCGCACCCAGCCTGGAGCAACCGTCGATCATGGCGGCCTCTTCCAAGGCATCAGGGACGTTCTCGAAGAAACCGCGCAGCATGATGGTGCAGAACGGGATGCAGATTGCGATGTAGATCAGGATCAGTCCTGTCTTGGAATCCACCAAGCCGAAGTCGGTCATCATCAGGTACAGCGGCCCCAAGGCGATGAACCCCGGGATCATCTGCGTGATGAGGAAAGCACCCAGCACGGCCCCTCGACCGGAGAACTGGAACCGTGCCAGGACGTAGGCGGACAGCAGTGAGATGAGCGTCGCCACCGACGCGGCAACCAGCGCCACCACCAGGCTGTTGAGCATGTACTGGCCGAAATCGGACTTGGTGAAAAGCCCGACGTAGTTATCCAACGACAACTGCCGCGGCCAGTAATCCAAGGGCAGCGAGTAGATGGCACCCGGCTCCTTGAGGGACGTCACCACGATCCAGTACAGCGGAAAGACAGTGACGATCAGGCAAAGGCCAAGGAAAACCACCTTCGAAATGCGGCCCATGAGCGTCGGAGTGTTGATCATCGGTCTGCCTTTCGGAAGCGGACGGCCATGAGGTAGAAGGCTGCAAAAAGCATGAGGGTGACCATGACGATCAATCCCAGGGCGGACGCCTTGCCGTAGTCGCCTTCCTGCGTAATTTTGATCATGTACGTGGTGATGATGTGCGTTTGGTCTGCCGGACCTCCGCCTGTCATCGCGAAGATGATGTCCGGGAAGTTGAAGATCCAAATCACCCGCAACAGGATGGTCAACGCCAGCGTGGTGGAGATGCTCGGCAGCGTGATGCTGAAGAACGTCCGAACCTTGCCCGCACCATCCAAAGCGGCGGCCTCGTACATCTCGTCCGACACCGATTGCAGGGCGGCGAGGATCATGATGGCGAAAAACGTCACCCCGTACCAGATGTTGGCGATGATGATCGCGGTCATGGCGAAGCCGGGATCCGACAACCACGGAATGGGCGAGCTGATGACTCCCGCCTTCATGAGGAGGTCGTTCACCACGCCGAATTCCGCGTTGAACATCCACCGGAACAGCATGCCGATGAGGAAGCCGGACACCGCCCAGGGGAAGAAGATCATGGCCTGGTACGCCCCGCGCATCCGGAACCGCCGCTTCAGGAACAGCGCCACGGCGAACCCGATGACTACCTGCGGGACCAGCGATCCGACAACCCACACCAAGGTATTGCGTACGATCGTGCCGAACTCGGGAGCATCGAACAGGCTCTGGAAGTTCCCGAACCCAATCCATGAGGTATCGGAAAGATCATTCAGGTTCCAGTTACGGAACGCCATCTGGCTGCCGGCGATCATGGGGTAGTACGTGAAGATCCCCACGAACACCGCTGCCGGTGCCAGGAAGGCCAACAGCGTCAACGCTGTCCGGCCATTGAACCGTCTTTTGGACGAGCTGCCCCTGCCCGGCTCCGGCCGCGCGGCTTTCCGCCCCGATGGGGGCGGTGCGGCCTGCTTGACGTCGAGAGTCACCGGAGGTTACCCCTTCATCTTTTCAGTCCAGTAGCTGTCCCAGCTGGACAGCAGCTCGGTCGTGGACATCTGGCCCGTGAGGACCCGCTGAAGTTCACCGTCGGACTTCTTGATCCACTCCGTCCACCAGGAAACGCTGCGCGGCTGGATCGCGGAGACGTACGTGTCCGGGTTCTCCGTCATCTTGACGTAGGCAGCCCAAGGGCCGGTGCTGTAGAAGGGGTCCTGGGCCGCGGACTTCAGGGTGGGGACCAAGCTGTTGTCCTTGCTGAACGTGGTGGCAGCGTCACCCTGCGCCAAGTACTTGATGAGCTTGACGGCCTGGGGCTTGGCCTTTGAAGATTCCGCGATACCCCAGCCAGCCGAAGCGACGGGCTGGATGGCCTTGCCGCCCGGACCCACCAGGAGCGGGGCGACGTTCCACTGATCCTGCTTGATGGCCTGCGACTCTTTGACCGTGGCAATCACTTCCGGGTCCTGCAGCAGGAAAGCCGTGGAGCCGTTGCTGAAGCCCTGGACCATCTCGGGGTAACCCCACGCCACGGATGAGGGCGGCGAGCCCTTCTTGAACAGGTCAATGTAGAGATCCATGGCCTGCTGGGCCTTGGGGGAGGAGAAGATGGTCTTGCCGTTGCTCAGCTTGAAGGCGTTCTCGCGGTCGATCTCGTCAGCCACGTAGGCCTCGATGATCGCTACGGCGTTGGAGTTGGCGTTGGTGCCTCCACGGAACGCGTAGCCGAACTTGTTCTCGGACGGCTTGTTGAGGGCCTCGGCCTGCTTCGCCATCTCCTCCCAGCTGCCCGGAGGACCGTCGAAGCCGGCCTGCTTGACCAGGTCCGAACGGTAGAAGAGGGAAAGGCCGTAGAAACCGTAGGGGATGTAGTAGGTCTTGCCGTTCTGCTTGGAATACTTGACCGCGTTTTCGGTCAGGTTGTTCCATCCGTCCCAGCCATCAAGGTCCTTGGTCATGTCGTAGAGCCAGTTGTTCGCGCCGAAGGAACCAACTGTGATGTCGCGTGCCTCCACCACATCCACGCCCTTGCCGGACTGGAGCATCTGCTGGATTTTCTGGTCCGCCTGGTCGGTGGGCGGTGAAATCAGCTCCACCTTGATGTCCGGGTTGGCCTGCTCGAAGCCCGAGATGAGCTTCTTCAAGGTCTCCGTTCGGGCGGGGTTGGTGAGACTTTCCACCATCTTCAAGGTGACTTTGCCATCGGCCGCCTGCTGCTGGCCGCCTCCACACCCGGCAAGTGCAAGAACTGCCGCCAGGCCTGCTGCCGCAGACGCCATAATTCTGGATTTCACGTGGGTCCTCCGTTGATTGGTTGAGTGTTTGCACCGGCTGAGCGGGTGCGGGTGGGGTCTAGAGGGATCGGGCGAGCCGGACAAGTTCCGGAACCGCCTTCTCCGCGAATATTTCGTAGTCCTTGGGGGAGTTGTACAGGTGGGCGGAAAGCCGCAGGTAGCCCTGTCCGTTGAAAGTGGTGATGGCTGTTTCGATGTCCAGATGCTCGGAAATGTAGCCGCGCACGGTGTGGGAATCCTCGTGGGTAGTGGCGAGTCCGTCCGGCAGGCGGATGAGGCGCAGCGGCCCTACCGGCATGCCGACGTCGACCGCCGCATTCCGACCTGTGGCGTTGGTGAACGCCTCGCCGATCAGTGACTGGCCGTAGTCGCAGAGCTCCTTGGCGTAGTTCCGGAAGGTGCCCCAGCCGTATCGCTCTTCGATGGTGTCGAAGGCTGTTCCGGCTGCCATCCAGGAGGTCACATCCTGGGTCCCGACGTGGTCGAAGTTTTCCGGAAAGGTGTAGGGAAAGCCCCAGGAATCGATCAACGGTTGCAGCGACTCTGCCTGCGGTCCCCGTGCCACCAGGGCTGCCGTTCCGCGGGGCGCGCAGGCAAACTTGTGGAGATTGCCTACCCAGAAACCCTCAAAATCGGGAACCGGAAACTCCAGCACGCCCGGAGCGTGGGCTGCGTCCACCAACACGGGCACCCCGAGGACGGAAGCCGCGCGGGCAATGTCTTCGACAGGGAAGGCCCGGGCAGTAGCCGAGGTGATCTGGTCCACCACGATCAGTGCTGTGCGGGGAGTCACCTCGGCCATCACCAAGTCACAAGCAGTCTCTGCGTCCGCTTCGAGGGGGATTTCCGCAATCCGGACGTGGCCGCCACATCTGCGGGCTATCCGTTCTGCGCCCTGCAGCACCGCGCCATAGGCATGGTTGGTGGTCACGATCTCCGCACCGGGAGCGAAGTCCAGCGAGTTGTACACCGTGCTCACCCCGGCGCTGGCGTTGTGTACCAGGGCAAGGTGCTGCGGATCGACACTGAGGAAAGCTGCGACCTTCCTTCGCGCCGTGGCCACCAGCTCGAACTGGTTCATGAACCACGGGCAGGGGTTCAGGTCCATGAGTTCCTTGAGTTTGAGCTGCTCCGCCTGGGCGGCGCGGGGAACGGAGCCATAGGAGCCGTGGTTGAGGTGGACTTTGGACGGTGTGAGGCTCCAGTCGGCCATGGCGGGTTGGCCCTCGGGGGTCAACATCGGGCGGGGGACTGTGAGGGGTGCTGGGATCACGGCGTCCTTCGTCAGGAGGAATGGGACAACGCTCTGTAAGTTACATCACAGCTGGGGCGTAGACAACGGACAATCCAAAATAGTCATAAGATGACTTAAGCTACTTCGTGGCGATTTCGCGGCAATACTGGCCTTCCATGGATAAGACATACGATGTCTTGATGAGGAGGCATGACAATGTGTCCACACCGATGCCCGGGCGGTCCGGTGCGGTAGCGTGATACCGGGATGTGAAGGAGGGGACGCATGGGTGCTGTTGAAACGGCAATGCAGGGCCTGAGGAACAAAATCGCTTCGGGGGAACTCGCTGCAGGCCAGAAGTGTCCTCCCGAGGCTGAGCTGTCAGCCCAGCTGGGTGTCTCAAGGAGTTCCTTGAGGGAAGCTGTGCGGGCGATGTCGGCGCTAGGCGTCATGGAGTCCAGGCACGGTTCCGGAACCTATATCTCGTCCTTGGAGCCGACGGTGATCCTCCAGAATTTCGCCCTGCTGGTGGATCTGCTGCCACTGGACGGGTTGCTGGAACTCTTCGAAATCCGCAGGCTCATGGAATCCCATGCCGCTGCTGCTGCAGCCGCCAACGCCACGCCGGAAGTCCTCGCAAAATTGACGGCGCTCGTGGAGGGGATGGAGGCCACCGACAGCCCCAGTGAGTACTCCGAACTCGACTCTCAGTTCCACGAGGAAATCTGCCGGGCGAGCGGGAATTCGACGCTCAACGCACTGGTCAGGCTTTTCCGCTCGCGCGGCGGGCACTTCCATATTTTCGACGGCGAGGACGGTGCGGCCGTGCGCGAGGACAGCACCGCCGGCCACAGCGCAATCGTGGCTGCGATCGCGCGGCGGGATCCGACCATGGCGGCTACGGCGACGGCCGCCCACATTGCCCAGACCGAGATCTGGCTCAAAAAGCTCAGGCCGGAACCCCGGCTTTAAAGCTGTGGCTTCTAGGAGCCCGTTTCATAATGCGGCTCGGCCACGGGTTTGGACTCAGGTGATCCCCGCTCCCGCAAGTAGACGGATGCCCCCACAAGCACTCCGACGGCCAGGAATTCGCTCTGCCAGTTCTGGAAGGACTCGAACCAGAACTGGCTTGAGGCCATGTACTCCCACGTGGAGACCTGCGACAGGCCGTGGCTGAGTTGTTCCTCGTTGTAGGCCGCCGTACCCCCGAGGGCGTGAAGGGTGAAGGAGGCCAGGAACAAGAGCGCCAGCAGCCCTGAAAGTGAGTGTTCGTAGACCTTCAGGACCCAGCCGCCCCGCCTGACCGGCCACGGCGTTTTGGCCGTTGGCTTGGCATCACGGGGGTCCTCGTCCTGGGGAGCCTTCTTGCCCATGGGCTTGGACTCCGAGGAACCCTTCTGGAAAAGGAAGACAGTGAGGACCACGTACATGGCCATCTGGAGGAACTCGGACTCCCAGTTCTCGAAGACAGCCTCCACGAAGTGGCCGGTGCCCAGGTATTCAAAGATGCCGACAGGGGCTCCACCGTGGGTTTGTTGTTCCTCGCTGTAGTTCGCGGCTCCTGAGAGAATCATGCCGCCGAAGAAGACGGCGAACAGGCCGAGGTTTGCCAATAACAGGCCGTGGTTCTTTACCCACTGGCGTACGGGGCCGCGTCGGCCCAGCTGGCCGTGGTTCCCCTTGGAGGCTTCGCGGCTTTGGACAGATCCTGGCATGTTCACTCCTCCTTGGCGTTTCCGTTGCCGTTCATGCCGCGGTGGTAAAGCCACAGGGGCATTCCAACCACCAGCAGCAGCAGCATCAGGACTATGAAGCCGCCGGCCACGATGCCGGCAGTCCTCCCGGCCGTGAAGTCGAAGACAAGGGTCGCGGAGCCAACTATCAACACCGCGACACCTCCCAGCGCCCACTTGGTGACTGCGTCAGCGCTGGAAACGAGGGTTGCCTTAAGTCCGCGGCGGAAGAGCCTTCGGTGCACGCTGACGGGGATGACGATGAGCACGGTGGTAAGGGCTGCCACCATGACGTTGAAGAGGTACAGGCCCCGTTGCCAATCGTCCAGTTCTCCGAAGCGCGATTGGAAGGGAAGCGTCAGCAGGAATCCGCCCAGAATCTGGACGCCGGTTTGGAGGACCCGCAATTCCTGGATGAGTTCCATCCAGTTGCGGTCCATGCGTTCTTCCGTGGATTCATTCCTGCCGATCCTTGGAACTTGTTCCTGCTCTGCCATTCTTGTGCCTCCGCAGCAATTGGTGGACGCCGGGGGTGTGCCGGACTACGGTCGGACTGTCAGCATTCCTCGAACTTTTCGGGGCCTCAAGCGGATTCCAAGGAGGACAAATGAGTCATGACGAGCACCGGGTCGACCCGGACAGCGAGCCCGGCGGCTACGGTACGCCGACACCCGAGCAGGAGCTCCCAGGCAGTGGCAGCGGAGCCGAAACCCCCGAGCGTCCCGCGCAAGGCGTTCCCGACGTGCCAGGCGACGACTTTCCCACACCCAAGGATCCGGATGCCGCTCCACCTGCCGCGGCGACAGGGCAGGAGTCCGGCGAAGGCTAGGTGCGCCAGAGGGCCGTCTCCGCGTCCGGCTGATGAACGCGGGGAACAGCCCTCGTTGACCTGTTGGAAGTCCTCGGATGCGCTCTAAACCGTATGACCCCGACGGTTCGACATGAAGCTCAGCAGCCAGCCAATGGCCGCGATAACGAGGAGGACAACGCCTACCCACAGCAACCAGCTCAGGGCCTGCGAGAATCCGCCCACAAGAAGAAGAACAATTGCCACTACACCAGCAATGATCAGAAGCGTATTCATGGTCAGCACATTCCTTTCCGGGGAATCTTTGATGAATCCGGGATTCCCGATTATGCATTCCGGTTTACTTCGATGTGGTTATGCCGGTACCAGGAGGCCTTTCCGCAGCCTCGAAGTGCCTTTACTGTTACCAGCCAACGGCTTCATCGGTGGATGAAGTTCGCCGGTCGTGAACAGTAACACTTCTCATTGTACTACTAAGCACCCTTATGAAAGGCTTATCGCAGTCGTCACCAGATGATTGGGCAGTTGCCGCAGAGGTTTTGCGGCACGTTTTTGGCTCACATGAACGTCCATGAGAGGAACACATGAAAGCGTCACAGCAGCTTGCAGACAACCTTCAAATCGTCCTGACCGACCTCATCGAGCTGCAGCTCCAAGGGAAGCAGGCACACTGGAACATCGTGGGACCGAACTTCCGCGATCTCCACCTTCAGCTGGACGAGCTCGTTCTGGCAACGCGGCAGTTCGCCGATGACACCGCCGAACGCATGCGTGCCCTCCACGCCCTCCCCGACGGACGCAGTGCCACCATCGCCAAGGGAACCCGCCTTGAGGAATTCCCGGCCGGTCTGGTGACCACCAAGAATGCCGTCAAGCTGGTCACCGATCGTGTGGAGCGCGCCGTTCAGACCATGCGCGACGTTCACGACGAGGTTGACGAGGAAGATCCGACGACGGCGGACCTGCTGCACGCGTTTATCGCCCGCCTTGAGCAGCTGGTCTGGATGATCAATGCCGAGATCATGAACGCCGGCGCTGCCGTGACGGACCCGGACGAGGCCTGAGCAAGAAGCCCTACGGCCCAGCAAAGACAAGGCCCAGACCGTGCCACGGCTGAAGAGAAGTGACCTTTCCAAGCCCGGCATCGTCCGCCGAAAGGTTGGAACGGGGTTCAGCTACCGCCATCCCGACGGGAGTTTGGTCAGCAAAGAGGATCGCCAGCGCATCAACGCGCTGGCGATCCCGCCTGCGTGGACCGACGTATGGATTAGCCCCTACGAGCACGGGCACATCCTGGCCACCGGCGTTGATGGTGCCGGGCGCGGCCAGTACATCTACCACCCCCGCTGGCGGGAACGGAAGGACGCAGAGAAGTTCATCCGGGCTGCCACCCTGGGCTTGGTCCTGCCAACAGTCCGCCGCAACGTGACGGTCCACCTTCAGGATGAGACCGACCCGAAGCAGCAGACGTTGGCAGCAGCGGTCCGGCTCATGGACCTGGGAGCGCTCCGCGTTGGATCCGAGGTCTACATGAAGCAAAACGGCTCTTATGGTCTGACGACGCTTCGATGCCGGCATGCCAGGGTGGTAGGGCCGGACGTCTTCCTGAAGTTCCCTGGCAAAAGCGGACATCTGTGGGACACGTCCATCCACGATCCCGCTCTCGCGGCCTTTCTCGAACCATTGGCGGAGCGCCCAGGGAAGGAGCGGCTGCTTGCCTACCAGGACAACGGAACCTGGGTTAACGTCGACGGGTCCATGATCAATGAATACCTCCGGGGCATTGCCGGAGAGGCATACTCTTCCAAGGATTTCCGGACGTGGAAAGGCACTGCCGCCGCCGCGCTGTGCCTCATCAAATCCGGCCACAAGGGAACTCCCCGCCAGGCCATCACCAGGGCCATCAAGGAAGCGTCGGAGCTTCTGGGCAACACTCCGTCAGTGGCCCGCTCTTCGTACGTGGATCCCCGGATCATCGAGGCGTACCTTTCGGAAGAACTGAAGGACGTGAAGCCCACCGAGGCATCGGTCGCAGCATTCTTGAATGGCGAAACCTCCACCTAAGCAAGACAAGAAGCCGCCCTGTGATTTTATGAGTACACTCGTACTAATAAAATTCATGGACATGGTGTTTGGGGGGCCTTAAATGATTCTGCTGGCGATTGTGCTGTGTGAGGTTGCGTTCTGGGTGGCCATCGTCGCCGGGCTCGCTACCCGCTATCTGCTGCGGCGTCCCCGCCTGGGCGGAGCCCTCCTGATCCTTGCTCCGGTCATCGATGCGGTCCTGCTTGCGTTGGTCGCCGTCGATCTTCTCGGCGGTGGAACGGCGTCCTGGCATCACGGACTTGCCGCGATCTATATCGGCGTCTCCATCGCCTACGGCAAACGTATGGTGGCCTGGGCCGATGCGTATTTCCAGCAACGGTTTGCAGGCGGACCAGTGCCGGAGCGGCTCACAGGAAGCGGCTACACGGTCAAGTGCTGGCGGGACGTGCTTCTTACAGCACTTGCGGTGGCGATTGCCGCCGGGACCCTGGGTGCGATCATCCTGCTGGTCAACGACCCCGAACGAACCGCAGCCCTCTCGGAGTTCTTCCGCATCCTGGGCATCATCTTTGCCATCGACTTCCTGTGGGCCGTGAGCTATACGATCTGGCCGAAAAAGGCCCCCCGCGCCCTGCCCGCTGCTACTGGACAGCACTGATCCATGCCCCGGAGAATCGACGCAGAGGCACGCAGCGCAGCAATCGCGGAAGCTTCTTTACGCGTCCTGGAACGTGAGGGTCTTTCGGGGCTTTCCGTGCGCGGGGTGGCAGCGGAAGCGGGCATCGCAGCGGCTTCGCTACGGCGTGCGTTTGCCACGCAACACGCCCTGCGGGAGTTCTGCCTGCAACTCATTGAGGACCGGGTCACCGCCCGAATCGCCGCCCTTGAGCTCACTGGCCGGGCGCTGGTCGATGGCTTGCTCCTGCAATTGCTTCCTCTCGACAAGGAACGGCGGCTGGAACTCGTGGCGCAGGTCCAGCTTGGTGTCCTGTCACTAACGGATAGTGGACTGCGTCCTGCCGCGGTCAGGCTCAGCGACGGAGTGGACCGCGTGTGCCACGTTGCCGTCCAGCTCCTGGCCGAAGCGGGACAATTCAACCAGGGGCGCGACCCCGACTATGAGGCCCAGCGCTTGCGTGCGCTCCTGGATGGAATCGCGATGCATGGATTGTGGAGCGGTGAACTCCCGGAGGCGGGTCCGATGCTTCGGGTGCTCTCGCGCCATCTCGACGAGCTCGCGGGTCCCTAGCACTTCAACAAGGACACGCAAAAGTACTTCGGACATGCAAAGAGCCTGGCGGCACCCATCTCCGGTGCCGCCAGGCTCTTTTCGTATCGCTGAGGGTTTGGGTGTCCCTACTCGGCGTCGTGGTCCGTTTCCAGGATCTTCACCAGGCTGTCCAGTGCTTCGTCCGCACCGTCGCCTTCGGCGCGAAGCACCACCACGTCACCGTGGGAAGCACCCAGGCTCATGAGGGACAGGATGCTGGCCGCGTCCATGGCGTCGTCGGCCGGCTCTCCCTGGCGGGCGATGGTGACGTCGATATCCAGGTCTCCCGCTGCTTCGGCGAAGATGGCTGCCGGACGGGCGTGGAGGCCGACGCGGCTTGCGATGGTGGCTGTACGTTCGGGCATTGGTGCTCCTTTGTGGTGGTGGGTGGCTTCGTGGGAAGTCTAGACGCTGACGGTTGCCGGGGTGGCTTCCGCTTCAACCGGCTTCTTCACGGCCCAGCGCTTGAGGGCGATGACCAGCAGTGCGGTGATGACTACGCCAACGGCGATGGAGAGGAAGAACAGCAGGAAGTTGTCGATCGCGAAGAAGACAAACAGGCCGCCGTGGGGTGCCTTGGACGTAACTCCGAAGGCCATGGACAGTGCACCCGTTACGGCGCCGCCCACCATGCTGGCAGGGATGACGCGCAGGGGGTCGGCTGCGGCGAACGGAATGGCGCCTTCGGAGATGAACGAGGCACCCAGGAGCCAGGCCGCCTTGCCGTTTTCGCGCTCGGCAAGGGAGAACAGCTTCTTGTCCAGCACGGTGGCGAGTGCCATGGCCAGCGGCGGAACCATGCCTGCTGCCATGACGGCTGCCATGATCTGCCACGGAGCCTGGTTGGAGACGCTCGCGGCGCCAAGGCCGGCAACAGCAAAGGCGTAAGCGACCTTGTTGACCGGACCGCCGAGGTCGAAGCACATCATGAGACCCAGGATGATGCCGAGGACGATTGCTCCCGCGCCGGTGAGACTGGAGAGGCCGGCATTGAGGGCGTTGGTGAGTGCCACGATGGGGGCGCCCAGGATCAGGAACATCAAACCGGAGGCAACCAGGGACGCCAGCAGCGGAATGATCACCACGGGCATCAGGCCGCGAAGCCAGCGTGGGACATCGAGCTTGCCGATCTGGTAGGCGACGTAGCCTGCCAGGAGACCGCCGACAATACCGCCCAGGAAGCCTGCGCCCATGAACCCTGACACCGCACCGGCCACGAAGCCGGGCGCGATACCGGGACGGTCCGCGATGGCGTACGCGATGTAGCCGGCCAGCGCCGGAACGAGGAACCCGAGGGAGAGGGCGCCGATCTTGAACAGGACAGCGCCGAGGTAGGCGCCCAGCGGGCCCCAAGCGTTGTCCGGGAACTCGGTGGGCAGGTTGAAGATGCTGTTCTCGACAACGATCTTGTCCGCAAAGCTGGTGATCAGGTAGCCGCCCATCAGGAAGCCCAGGGCGATCAGGAGACCACCACCGGCCACGAACGGAATCATGTAGCTGACACCGGTGAGGAGGGCGCGCTTGAGCTTCTGGCCGATGTGCTCACCCTTTTCCTCTTCGGCACGCTCTGCCTGCTCTTCGGCACCGAAGTGTGGGACGCGGCGCGCATGCGGGTCCTCGGCGGCGGCAAGGGCCTCCTGGACCATCTTGGCGGGCTCGTCGATGCCACGCTTGACCGGCGCGTTGATCACCGGCTTGCCGGCGAAGCGCTCCTTGCCGCGGACGTCGACGTCGACGGCGAAAATCACCGCGTCCGCTGCCGCAATCACGGCCGGGTCCAGAGGCTTGGCGCCGGAGGAGCCCTGCGTTTCGACCTGCAGGTCAACGCCCATTTCCTGTGCTGCGGCAACCAGGGAATCAGCTGCCATATAGGTGTGCGCAATACCGGTGGGGCAAGCGGTCACTGCCACGATGCGCTTGGGTGCGGCAGCCGCCGTCGTGCTCGCTGCGGGAGCCGCTTCAGGGGCAGGTGCCGCGTGCGCAGCGGGCTTGTCCGCCAAGGCGCCATCTACCAGCTCCACGATCTCCTGTTCGGATGATGCTGCGCGCAGCGCTGCCGTGAAGTCCTTTTTGATGAGGGAACGGGCCAGCTTGGAGAGCAGCTTCAGGTGCTCCTGGTCCGCGCCGTCCGGGGCTGCGATGAAGAAGATGAGGTCCGCCGGACCGTCCTTGGCGCCGAAATCCACCTTGTGCGACAAGCGGGCCATGGCCAGGGCGGGCTCAGCTACAGCGGCGGAGCGGCAGTGCGGGATGGCGATGCCACCGGGGACGCCGGTAGCGGTCTTCTGCTCGCGGGCGAAGGCGTCGGCGAACAGGCCTTCGACCTCGGTGGCACGGCCAGCGGCGGCAACTTTGCCGGCCAGGACGCGGATGACGTCGGCAGGGGAGTCGCCCAGGTTCTGGTCGAGGGTGACCAATTGGGGTGTGATCAGCTGGGTCACTGTTAGTCCTTCTGGAGGGCCGTGATGGTTACGGCGTCGGGGGTTGTCTGGTGGACTGCCGGGACAGTGGAGCCCGGCAGCGAAGCGGCAGCGGCACCATGTGCCACGGCTTGACGAAGGCAGTCCTGTGCGGAACCGCCCTGGGTTGCGGCCAGCAGGTAGCCGGCCAGGGAGGAATCCCCGGCGCCTACAGTGCTGACCGCTTTGATTGGCGGATGCGTGGCAAGCCACGCTCCGTCTGCGGTCACCAGGACTGCGCCCTTTGACCCCAGAGTTGCGAGAACGGCACCCACACCGCTGGCGACGACGGCGGCAGCAGCTTCGGCGGCTTTGGCCGGGTCTGCTTCCAGTTGCTCAGCTGTGGAGACGTTCGTGAAACCGGCAGCGGCGGCAAGCTCTGCGAGCTCTTCCGCGTTCGGCTTGAGGAGGTCCGGCTTTCCCAGGGCATCGCCCTCCAGGGCCGCCGCCAGCGGGGCTCCGGAGGAGTCGATGGCGATGCCGGGAGCGGCCGTTCCATCCGCGGCCGACCGGAGCCGGCGTGCGATTGTGGCGTAGAAGTCCGCAGGTACTCCTGGTGGGAGTGAGCCTGCGAGAACAACCCAGCTGGCACCACGGGAGCGCTCCAGCAACAGCCCGATCAGGGCCTCCTGCTGTTCACCGCTCAGCTCCGGGCCGGGTTCGTTGATCTTGGTGGTGACGCCATCCGGTTCGGTGAGCGTGACATTGCTGCGCAGCGCCTGACCGATGGGCAGGGCCGCAAACGGCACGCCGCCGTCGTGCAGTCCGGCGAGGACGGGATCAGCATCCGCGCCCGGCAGGACTGCCAGCGTTTCGAGGCCGGAGGCCACGAGTGCCCGCGACACGTTGACGCCCTTTCCACCGGATTCCTGGTGGACGGCGACGGCGCGTTGCACCTCGCCGCGGGCCAGTGCGCCGGGGAGTTCGACGGTGCGGTCCAGGCTGGGGTTGGCCGTGAGGGTGACGATCATGCGACCACCACGTCTACGCCGGCGTCGGCCAAAGCCGCCGAGAGTTCAGCCGAGGGCTGCTGGTCAGTAATCAAGGTGTCAACATCCTTCAAGGTGGCGAACTGGACCAGGGTTTCGGCATCCAGCTTGGACGAGTCGGCCAGGGCCACAACGCGGCGGGCTGACTTGACGAAGGCCGCCTTAACGGCGGCTTCCTCGGGGTCGGGCGTGCTCAGCCCGAAGACGGGGTGGATCCCGTTGGTGCCTACGAACGCGATGTCCGGCCGGAGCCTGTAGGCGGCTTCCACTGTGGACTGCCCGACGGCGGCCTGGGTCAGTCCGCGGACACGACCCCCGAGGATCTGGAGCGCGACGCCCTGAGTTGAGGAGAGCTTGCCGGCAATGGGGATGGCGTGGGTGATCACCACCAGCTCTTCCGTGCTGTTGGCCGAAGGGGTCCGCTGGGCCAGCAGTTCGGCGAGGGTCTCCGTCGTGGAGCCGGCGTCAAGGAGGATGCTGCCCGTGGTGGGTTCGGGAATCAGGGCGAGGGCGGCGCTTGCGATGCGGAGCTTTTCGGCCTGGCGCTGTACCGCTCGCTCGAGGATGCTTTCCTCACGGGTGCTGAGGCGGTCGGAGGGCACGGCGCCGCCGTGGACCCTCCGGAGGTTTCCGGAGACTTCAAGGGCTGCGAGATCGCGGCGGATGGTCTCAGTGGTGATGCTGAAACGATCGGCGAGGTCGGTGACGCTCACCCGTCCGCGCTCTGCGACGAGTGCGGAGATCAGTTGTTGGCGTTCTTCAGCGAACACTTACCCTCCATTGCGGTAAAGCCGGATTTTCGATGCAGCCACTTGCGTGATTGCTGTCACAACGATGTGGAATTGATTGACTCTATCTTTGTTTGTGTTGGTAAGTCAATAAAAACCAACATAAACACAGATTGCTGCTGCGGTGCGCAACGGTATCAGGGCATGAAAAAGGGCATGTCGCGCTCCCTGTAGCGCGACATGCCCTCGTATCGGATCCTGACTGGGGGAATTCTGCCGGGATCCGGTCCTTGGGGTGCGAACCGTCCTAGGTGGACGGCGGGTTCCCCGGTCCTGGGCCGCCCGGCCTTGCGGGCGGCGGGACAGCCGGGTCCGGGGTGGGTTCCGGGACGGGCGGCGGGCCTGGTTCAGGCAAAGGAACCGGCTCGGGAGTCGGCCCGGGTCCGCGAGGCGGGGTGGGTTGGCCCGGGTCCGGAAAACCGCTCTCCATCAAGCACTCTTTTTCCGGGGCAAGTGGGCCGGCCTGAGACTTTCCGGGGCGCTGGACGGGTACCGGCTGGAGTCCCATCCGGAGCTCCTGTAGTCGATGGGCAGGTTGTCCGGATCCGGAGGATCGGGCAGCTTGTGCCTGCCGGACTGTCCATGCCGGCCAAGGCTCCGCGCCTTGCTGGATGATTCCCTCTTATGTGATTCCGCGTGCATGCTGTCCCTTTCGGTAGCTCCAGAACTACTGCTGCTCTCCATGGCCGCACCGTTGCGGTCAGTCGGGAATTTCCATCCGGAAGCCGCAATGGCATCCAAGGATTCGCGTGTTGATGAGGACCTCGTACATCCGCAGCTGGCCCCCGGGCTTCAACACCAAAGGGGTTTGTATCCTCCGAAGTTCGCAACTGCTGGTCTTCATGGGTTCGCCGCAGTGAAGATACTGACCGCCGAACTGAAGTACGCCTTGGGTGATGCCGGGCCGGTTGAGTACTGCAGCTACCCGTTGGACCGAGGCAATCTGCTGGTAGGAGTACCGGCAGGCGTGACACTCATATGCCACGTCCACCATGTTGGGCGCCGGTGGATAGTGGGATTGGATCGAATTCACCAAAAGATGCTTGTCCGTATTGCACCGGGCGCACCAAAGGGGCTCGTCAGGCGGTTGGTGGGCTTCGTCCGGAACTCTGGACGCTGGCTGGGCCGGCATGGGTCTGTACCTCGGCATCAAAAATGCGGGTAGCCCGTCTGCATGAGCCGTAAAGCCTGTCCTGGGAATGCGGGACTGTAGGTAGATTGTGCACATAGGTGCACCGCATATGCAAGGATTCTGATGTCATTCCCTGAAGGGGTGACGGGGAGCTTCCCCCCGATCGTAAACTAAGGCATGGACGAAATGAACGTTGAATTGGCGCTGCCTGAACCGGCCTCGGCGCCCGACGATGTTTCGGTACCTGAACGGCTTCAGGACCTGGTTATTGACAGCGAGGATGTCGGTGGATTCCTCGGAGATCTCGCTGTGTTTTCAGCCGCGGCAGTATCGGCAGCCGTAGGCCTGAACGTGCATTGCGGCATTACCCTGAGCCGGCGGAGGCGTACGGCCACAGTGGCGGGCAGTACCCATGAAGCCAGGCTGATCGACGAAGTCCAGCAGACATTCGGCGATGGTCCCTGCCTCGAGGCGATGCGGACGCACTCCACCGTGCATGTGCCCGATACGTCCACCGAGTTGCGTTGGCCGGACTACTGCAAGGTCATCGCGGACCGTGGCCATCTTTCCGCCCTCTGCGTTCCCTTGGAGCTGGATGAAGGAGCTACGGCCGCCCTGAACTTTTTCGCTCCGCAGGCCGGCGCCTTCAGTGATGCCATCATCAAGGACTGCGAGCTGTACGCCAGCCAGGCGGAGCGCTCGTTGCGCCTCGCTGTCCGGATCGGTGTGAAGCAGCAGCACGCCGACGACCTCAAGGACGCGATGCAATCGCGGACCGTTATCGACCTGGCCTGCGGCATTATCATGGGGCAAAACCGCTGCACCCAGGACGAGGCGTTCCAGATCCTCAAGAAGGCTTCCAGCAGCCGGAACCAGAAGCTGCGCGACGTTGCCGAGGGGCTTGTTAAGAACGTGGCCAAGGAGTCGCCGGTCGCCCATTTCGAGCCTTGATGCCCTTCGCTCCGCAGGCCCTTGGCCATTCCGTGACTTGTGACCCGCGCCACTGGTGAACTACATTTTAGGTGGGTTAAGCAGATAGCCTTTGGAGCCTCATGACGTGGTGCCATCCCGAATGGCCCAAAAACTGCACTCTCAGCCGAGGTCACTATCGACCGGCTGGCAGCTTCGACGCATGCTGGCTCCTTGTAGTAGCAAAGGAGAACGGCAATGACGCTTGGATCCCTTCCTGTCCCTAAACCTTCACAAGGGTCGATGACTGTGCCCCCTGTGACCGAAGCGCGGCCGTGGTGCACAGTATGCGCCACGGATTCCTACATTTTCGTGGAGACGGTGGTGGAGTCAGAACCACACCAGTCGGAAGTGGTCGACGTCAGCTACACCTGCAGCGAATGCGATACGTTCTATGCCCACCCCGTCCGCTTGGCGACGCTGGTGCCGGCAATTCAACAGGAGTTTCTTTCCACCGCCGCAGCAGGGCTGTGGTTCAGCTGCACCCACTGCGGCGATCCCATGACACTGGGCCGGCCTGCTGAACGCGTGATTGAGGCTCCCCGGAGCACGGACGATCCTGAAGGTCCGAATCTTCTTGAGGTGTACTTGCAGACCCAGGTGCTGCACTGCCGTTGCGGTTTCCAAATGGAGGTTCCACGCCACATTGGATAACCGCCGCTTCTGAATAATCCAGGGTGGGAGGGGTGATCGTGCGTACGTTTGGGGTGGAGGAGGAACTGCTGATCGCCGATCCTTCGGACGGTATGCCCTTGGCCATGGCGGCGGAGATCCTGGACGTGGCAGCGGCACAGAACGGGGATGCCACGGATGATGCCGCGTCGCTGAAATCAGAATTCAAGCAGGAGCAAATCGAAGTCAACTCCCGCCCGTGCCGCACGGCGGGAGAACTCAGGGCTGAGATCCGTGCCGGACGATCCTTGTCCGACAAGGCAGCAAGAACGCTGGGCGCAAGGGTGGCGGCCTTGGCCACCCCGCCTGTTTTTCATGCGACACCCACTACGGGAAACAAGCGGTACGCGGCCATGGGCACGGAATTTGGCCTGATTTCACGCGAGCAACTCACATGTGGCTTCCACGTCCACGTGTCCATCGAGTCAGCTGAGGAGGGCGTTGCGGTCCTGGACCGCATGCGCCACTGGCTGCCCGTCCTGCTGGCGTTGAGCGCCAATTCGCCCTTCTGGATGGGAGCAGACACCGGCTTCGCGAGCTACCGCACCCAGATCTGGAACCGCTGGCCCACTGCCGGCCCCATGGATGTCTTCGGCTCGGGCGATGGTTACCGGAACGTGCTTGAGTCGCTCCTGGGTACCGGCGTTCCCATGGACGAGGGCATGATCTACTTCGATGCCCGCTTGTCCCGGGGCCATCCCACCGTTGAGCTCAGGATCGCCGACGTGTGCCTTTACGCCGAGGACGCGCTCACTCTGGCTGTCATCGCGCGTGCATTGGTGGAGACTTCGGCGGCTGAGTGGCGGCGCGGCGAGCCGCCGTCGAGCGTTTTGACCCATGTGATCCGCATGGCCAACTGGAAAGCCAGCCGCTTCGGCATCAACCGCGAGCTCCTGCACCCGCTGGAGCAGACCCCCGTTGCCGCTCCGGAGGTTGCCGGCGCGTTGCTGCGCCACATCAGGCCGGCACTGACCAAAGCCGGGGACCTGGCTGCCGCCCGGGCCGGCGTGGCCACCATCCTCCGCCGCGGTTCAGGTGAGCGGCTGCAGCGCCAGGCCTATGCGCGCCGCAAGCGGCTGTCCGACGTCGTGTCCGCCGCGATCGCGTCCACACACCAGGACGGGGAACTTTCCGACGCCGGCCTGCTGAGCCTTTGACGACGAAAAGGTTCGACGACGGCGGCCCCGTGAGCCGCCGTCGTCGAACCTTTTAATTCGGGTCGGGGCGGTTAGCCCTGGTTGATGCGGATCATATTGCCGGAGGGATCGCGGAACGCGCAGTCGCGCGGTCCCCACGGCTGGTCGATGGGCTCTTGGAGGACTTCTGCTCCGGAGGCACGGAGCTTTTCGAACGTGGCGTCGAGGTCGTCCGTGCTGAACACGAGCATCGGCATGACGCCTTTGGTGAGCAGTTCCTGGATGGCGTCGCCGTCGGCCTGCGAACGGCCCGCGTGCGGCGGGGAGAGGACCAGTTCGAGGTCCGGCTGGGCGTCGCTGCCCAAGGTCACCCAGCGCTGCCCGTCGGAACCGACATCGTTACGGACCTCCAGGCCAAGGGCGTCGCGGTAGAAGGCTAGCGACTCATCGACGTCGTTGACAGTGACGTGTGCGTACTTCAATGAAATGTTCATGAATCCCACGCTATTGCAGCTGTGACGTGGGCGCTTCTTCGATCCTGCTCAGGTTGTTGCTGCCTTTTCTGTCCGGGCGTGTGTGTTGCTTTGCGATGCAGTTGGGCATGGCCTTGACCGCTTGGTGCTCCCGGGCACGGTACTCGCTGGGTGTGATTCCCACGATTTCGGTAAAGCGGCTGCTGAAGGAACCCAAGGACGTACAGCCCACCTCCATGCAGGCGTCGGTCACGCTGGTTCCCGCGCGCAGGAGGGCCATGGCCCGCTCGATCCGCCGCGTCATCAGGTAGTTGTAGGGCGATTCCCCGTAGGCGGCCTTGAATTGGCGGGAGAAGTGCGCCGGGGACATGAGGGCGCCGGCCGCCATGGTGGGCACATCCAAAGGACGCGCGTACTCGCGGTCTATGAAATCGCGGGCGCGCCGCAGATGGGCCAGGTTGGCCAATTCCTGCGGAGTCATGGCGTCAGTCTACTAGGCTCATGCCCATGGATTCAGTGGTCTGGTCAAAGCCCGAAAACCAGCGCAAAGGCACCCCGCTGCTTGTGATGCTTCATGGTTACGGCACCAGTGAACAGCGCATGGTCGACCTTTTTGACCGCCTGCCGTCGGCTTTCACCTGTGCTGCTCTGCGCGGACCGAAAGCTATAGGTGACCACTACGGCTGGTTCCTGCTGGACTACTTCCTCACCAACGACTTTGCCGACGTGATCACGTCCACCAACGCAGTGTTCGACTGGATCAATTCCGTGAAGGACAACCACAGCAGCGTCAGCTTGCTGGGCTATTCGCAGGGCATGGCCATGGCCAGCACCCTGCTGCGTCTGCGTCCCGAGTCCTTTAAGGCCACCGTGGGTTTGTCCGGGTTCGTCCTGGACAATGACCTCCTGGCCCTGAGTGAGTCGTTCGACACTCCGCCGCCGTTCTTCTGGGGAAGGGACAAGGCGGACCCTGTCATCAATGAGGACGCAATCGCCCATACGGAGGAGTGGTTGAACGCGAATACGGCCCTGACGGCGCGGACCTACCCAGGGATGGGGCACAGGATCGAGCCGGCGGAACTCGTAGATGTCAGTGCGTTCCTCAAGTTCTACGTGCTGGGTTAGCAACGGATTAGAAGGGATTCCCGCCCCGTAATCAAACCCATGGTGAGATTCGCGTCACATTTTTGCATTCAGCCGCACTCTATTGAATGACAAAATTGTAAGCGCTTACACTTTTGGCTGTTGTCCCGCTTCGGGACGTATGCCAAGGCGTCAGGCGGGAATGGAAAGGGTTGAGGCCGTGTTGCATGGTTAGGACTGACAGGGTGACAATCCAGGACGTGGCCGTCCTGTCCGGTTTGTCGATTTGCACCGTGTCCCGGGCACTCAGGAAGCTCCCCAACGTTTCCGAAAAGGCCCAGTTGAGGGTGGCCGAAGCCGCAAGCAAACTAGGCTACAAAGCCTCGGCTGCTGCCTCCAGGTTGGCCGGCGGAAGTACAGGTTCCGTAGCCATCGTTGCACCCACCGCCACGTCATGGTTCTTCGCCCAAACCGTGGAAGCCGCGGAGGAAGTCCTGGGTGACAGCGGGTACGACACGGTCCTGATCAGCCTCCGGAACAAAGACAGTGTCCGCAGGCAGTTCTTCGGGAACCTGGAAAACCTCGCCCAAAGGGTGGACGGGCTGCTGTTGCTCAATATTGACCCCGACCCCGAAGAGATGGAAGCGTTGGAAGCCTGCGGAGTGGCGGTGGCCAGCGTAGGCATGCGAAATGTTCCGTGGGACAATGTAGGTATCGATGACGAACACGCGGCCTGGCAGGCAACCCAACACCTGCTGGACCTGGGCCATTGGGATCTGGCGGTTCTCTCGAGTGCTGAACCCGTTCTGAACGACGTCCCAAGATTCCGTGGCTTCCGCCGTGCGCTGGATGAACACCACCTCACCGTCCACCCGGACCTTGTGGTCTCCTGTGATCCCAGCATCGACGACGGACGACGCGCCATGGCTGAGCTCATCACGCGTGGTGCCCGGCCCACAGCGGTGTTCGCCCATTGCGACGAGGCTGCGTTCGGCGCCATGACCGCGCTTCGCGAGTACGGTTTGTCCGTGCCTAAGAATGTGTCCGTGATCGGGATAGACAACCATCCCATGAGCGGGTTCCTCGGCCTCAGCACCGTGGCGCAACCGGTCGCCGACCAAGGCGCCTTCGCAGCGAACCTGCTGTGTGAACGACTCCTGAATAACGAACCCTCCCATCAACCCTCGAACCACTTGCTCGATACCAAGCTCATCGAACGCAAAACCACGCGCCACAAGCGCTGAACGGAACCATGCACATGACTGATCTTCGTAATGCCTGGACAGGCGCCTCAGCCCTTTTGTTCGACCTCGACGGCGTGCTGACGCCCACTGCAGTAGTGCACGAGCAAGCGTGGCAGGAACTGTTCGACGGCTACCTGTCCGGAATCGGGCACCTTGATGGCTACCAGGAGAGCGACTACTTCGACCACATCGACGGCAAGCCACGCTTCGATGGCGTCCGGGACTTCCTGGCCTCCCGTGGCATCACGCTGCCGGAAGGTCCAATCGACGACGCGCCCACGAACCAGACGGTCCAGGGCCTGGGTAACCGCAAGAACGCGATCTTCAATGAGATCGTGGACACCCGAGGCGTCGAGCCGTACGAAGGATCCGTCAAATTCATCAACGCGGCCCTGGAGCGGGGACTCAAAGTCGCCGTTGTTTCCTCCTCCCGGAACGCCCCGGCGGTGCTGAAGGCCGCTGGATTGGACCACCACTTCGAGGTGGTCGTCGACGGCCAAGTGGCCGCCGCCGTCGGACTTCCCGGCAAACCGGACCCCGCCACCTATGTTTACGCCGCCGGGCTCCTTGGGCTGCCTGTGGAGGAATGCATCGTGGTGGAAGACGCCGTGTCCGGGGTGCAGGCCGGCGCGGGGGCTCCGTTTCATGCCGTGATCGGCGTGGACCGCGGAGCAGGCCGGCAAACCCTGCTGGACGCAGGCGCCACGCTCGTGGTCGATGACCTCTACGAACTTCTCTGACCCTACTTTTTTCGAAGGATTTCAACCGCCCATGGCACTCATCAGCTCCGATCGGCTGCGTTTCCCCTGCGAGCCCTGGAAGCTTGTGGAAAACATCCACGTTCCCGGTGACGAGGGAACTTTGGAAACGCTGTTTGCGCTTGGCAACGGCCATCTTGGCATCCGTGGTTCACATTCCACGGCCGGAGACGGGGAACTTCCCGGCACGTTCATCAATGGCTTCCATGAAATCTGGGACATCAAGCACGCCGAGAACGCCTACGGCTTTGCCAGGACGGGCCAGCGGATCGTCTACGTTCCGGATGCCAACAACTTCACGGTTTCCATCGACGGCGAAGCCCTGAGCCTGGCCGAGTCCACGGTGCTGGACTACCACCGCAGCGTGGACTTCTCCACGGGCGTTTACGAGGAACGCATCGTGTGGTCCTGCCGCTCGGGGGCTACGGTCACCACTGTTGAGCGCCGCGCTGTTGGGTTCGATTCCCGCGGGTGTCTTGGCCTGGAACTGTCCTTGTCCGCGGACCGCGACGTGTCCGCTGACATCACCTCCGGCGTCGTAAACCGCCAGGACCAGCCTGTGGAGGACCACTCGGTCCACGACCCGCGGCGTTCCGGCCGGCACGCGGGCCGGGTACTTCTCCCACTTCACCTGCACGGCGCCGATGGTTCGCTGCGCCTTGCCTGGGAAACCTCAGAGTCCCGCCAGCGCGTAGCCATGGCTGTCGACCACTGGATTTCTGCCGAGGGTCAGCCGTTCGAGACGCTGGTGGCCGAGGACGAATCATCCGTCCGTTATGTCTTGGCCATCCACGACGGCGACACTTTCCGTCTCGAGAAGTCGGTCAGTTACGTTGTGGCCGGCTCTTCTGACGCGGAAGACCGGGGCGAAAGCCTGGCCGCGGACGCAGAAGCCAACTTGGTGCCGTTCCCGGAGATCCTTGCGCAGAGCAAGGCACATTACGACGAGTACTGGACCACGGCCGATGTCTCGATCGGCGGTCAGCCGGAGATGCAGCAGGCAGTTCGATGGAGCCTCTTCCAACTCGCGCAGGCCACCGCCCGTGCCGGAGTGGCCGGCATTCCCGCAAAGGGCGTGAGCGGTTCAGGCTATGAAGGCCACTATTTCTGGGATCAGGAGGTCTACCTCCTGCCTTACCTGACGTACACCAACCCGTGTGGTGCCAGGAAGGTCCTCGAATCACGGCATGCGATGCTTCCGGATGCCAGAGTTCGTGCCAAGGAACTCAGTGTGGACGGCGCGTTGTTCCCGTGGCGCACCATCAACGGTCTGGAAGCCAGCGCCTACTATGCGGCCGGCACAGCACAGTTCCACATTGCCGCAGCCATCGCTTTTGCTGCCAACCGTTACCAGTGGGCCAGCGGCGATGTGACATTCAGCGCAGAGCTCGGTGCCGACCTGTTGATCGAGACCGCCCGCATGTGGGCTTCCTTGGGCTTTTTCGGCAAGGACGGCATGTTCCACATCCACGGCGTCACCGGGCCCGACGAATACACGGCTGTGGTCAACGACAACCTCTACACCAACGTCATGGCGCGCTTTAACCTCCGGGCGGCTGCCGCACTGGAGCATGAGGGCATCGCCGAAACCGAGCGCATGGTCTGGAGGCAGGCCGCCGAACGGATGTCGCTTCCCTATGATCCCCACCTTCAAGTGTTCAGCCAGGACAACGACTTCATGACGCTGGAACCTTGGGACTGGAACACGCCCAAGTCCAAGTACCCGCTGCTGCTGAACTTCCACCCGTTGGTGATCTACCGGCACCAGGTCCTCAAGCAGGCTGACACGGTGCTGGCGATGTTCCTTCAGTGGCAGGACTTCACCGCCGAGGAAAAGCAGCGCGCCTTCGACTTCTACGATCCCATCACCACAGGGGACTCCACTCTGTCCGCGTGTGTCCAGGGAATCATGGCAGCCGAGGTTGGCTACGGCGATGTTGCTCTGAAGCACTTCACCGAGGCATTGTTCATCGACCTCGACAACTCCCACGGCAACACCATCGATGGCGTCCACATTGCCTCCACTGGCGGCATTTGGAGTTCCCTGGTGTGCGGTTTCGCCGGTATGCGCGACCAAGGCGATGTCCTGCGTTTCGACCCCCGGCTGCCCGCTGAATGGGAGGGGCTGTCTTTTAAGCTCAAAGTCCAGGGACGACTGCTCGCCGTGGACCTGGCGCAAGGGTCCATTGGACTCACCCTCGTGGGAGGACCCGGTTACAGTGACCAGCCGCTGCTGTTGAAGGTGCGGGACTCCGACGTCACCGTCGGTGCGGAGACCGTCACTGTGGCGCTGGACGATGTTCCGGTGCCTCCGCCGTCGATCTTCCCCAGCGTCTTCCCGACGGCGGGACTTCCGATCATCCGTTAGTCGCCTTACGAGGCCCGCGAGGTGTGGTCCTCAATCAGGCCGCTCGCCGCGATCTCCCGCAGCGAGTAGATGGCCTTGGCTGCTGACTTCCGGTCCCGGAAGCAGACGGAGAGGGCAAGTTCCGTCCCGTCATCATCGACGAGCCGGACACGGCAATCTCCGTCTGCTTCTTCGAACAATTCGAAGTGCCCGGCCACCTAGGCGACCCCCTTGCGGGCGGCAGCCGCCGCTGCTTCTTTTGCCGGCGGCTGCGTGTGGTCTTCCTGGGTTCGTCGCCGGTCCAACTCGCTGTTGATCAATTCCAGGAGCGCTTGGGCTGGTTCGGAAAGGTGGTGGGTGTCCGGGGAGCCCAGCTGGTCGCAATGGAGGAGCACGTGGCGGATCCGCTCAAGTTCGCGTGAAGGTACCAAGGGCCAGCGGTGAAACAGTTGCCTCACGGCCAAGGCCCCCAGCAGGGCGTCGGGTTTGTTGGCTGCGCTGTGCCTTCCCTGGGGAACTGCTGCTCTTCGTCGAGCTACAGAAGCGGCTGCCCCATGAATTTGCACAATGGTGGCTTTGGGGGGATTGGGGGCCATCAGGACCTCCCTGTTTGAAGCGAAGGAAGCCGGCTGCGTGACTTAAATGTAGCTTACAGAATGTGAGTTATGTCATGTCAATCGTTACGCCAGGTTGCCGGCATCATGGATTACCCTACGGCGCCGAACCTGCAATAGTGGCAGGATGACCGACCAGCAGGAGTTGTGGGACGAGGAAACCGCCCAACGCTACGACACTCCGGGAGAGGGCATGTTCTCCCCGGCAGTTCTAGGTCCTACCGTGCAGTTCCTGTCAGAACTTGCGGGCGGGGGTGCCGCCGTCGAGTTTGCCATAGGTACCGGTCGGGTGGCCGTGCCTCTCTCCGAAGCCGGTGTCGCGGTGAGCGGCATCGAACTTTCCCATGCCATGATCCGGCGCCTTCGAACGAAAGTGGACCATCAAACCATCCCCGTGGTCCAAGGTGACATGGCAGAGGCGCGGATCTCGGGGGGATTCACGCTGGCTTATCTGGTGTTCAACACCATTGCGAATCTACTGACCCAAGAGGAGCAAGTCCGTTGCTTCCAGAACGCGGCACGGCATCTGGCACCCGGTGGCTGCTTGGTTATTGAGCTTTGGGTGCCGCAGCTGCGCTCGCTGCCGCAGGGACACAAAGCAACGGTGGAAGTGAGCCAGCCAGGGTACCTGTTGGTGGATACCTATGACGTTCTTCGCCAGCACGTTGTCTCGCACCACGTCCAGTTCGAGGAAGACCTTTCCAGCCGGGTGGCGCGGATAGGCCGGACGCCGCACCGCTATATCTGGCCCAGCGAATTGGACCTCATGGCCAGGTTAGCGGGGTTCCACTTGGAAGCCCGTTGGGCGGACTGGGACCGGAGCGAATTTACGGCTGAATCGCGCAGCCATGTATCGGTGTACCGGCTTAATGATCGCTGAAGCCAGGGCGGACCTGCCGGGTTCTTAGACGCGTGAGAGGTCCCGACTGTCTTCCGCATCGCGCTGGTGGCCGGGCAGTGGTGGGGCTGTGGACTGGTAGTCGTGCCCGGTGGGGGTTTGGAGTGTAAGGGTGTGGCGGGTGTTCGTGCCTGGTTCGCCGGGGGTGGTGGTCCAGCCGGGGATTTCTTTGCTGTGGTTGCAGGCTTCGCATAGCCCGGCGCCGTTTTCCAAGGTGGTGGGTCCGCCCTGGTGCCAAGGGATGATGTGGTCGGTGTGGCGGATGGGCGCGTCGCAGTAAGGGGTCCGGCAGGTGTGGTCGCGGGTTTCGATGAAGCGTCTGAGCCTCGGTGGGAAGAGCCTGGCTTTGGAGTCGGTGCTGATCAGGTCCCCGGTGGCCGGTGCCGTGTAGAGCCGGCGCAGCCACAGACTGTACTCAGAGTCCACTGCGGGCTTTTCCCCTCCCGCCGTCGCCTGGGCGGGGTTTGTCAGTTCCCTTGCCCACTGGGCCGGGACGATGCCATAGCCCTGGAGTCGGGCCGGTTCACTGTCGCCTTGGAACAACGTACGGTCGGTCATGACGAGCTGAAGCTCAACCCCGTTGATTCCGCCGGCTTTGCCGGTCAGACGCTCAACGAGAGTGTCGGCCATGACCTGGCCACGGGAACGTTCCACGGCACCGGGCCGCGACCGGGCCGTGTCCGCAGCCTTGGACAAGGCCGCAAACACCGCCACGCCTTGCGCCACCGGAAGCAGCGCGGTCAGGACGGTCATGGTGTCCGGGGCGGGCCGCAGGCTTACCGTCCGGTCCGACACGGCGCGGCCCGCGCGTTGAGCGACAGTCCGTGGGTCCCGCCGGTACGCGGCGGCCCTCGCGGCGGCGACAATGACCTTATCCCCGGCTCCTTCGAACGTCCCGGTGTCAGCTGCAAGTTCGGCATCGACGCCGGCACGGTCCTCGACCGAAAGACACGCTGTCTCGCGCGCCAGCAACGTGGCCCGCCACTCACTCAACTGACCCGACTCCAGGGCAGCCATGGTGTGCGGCATCTCCGCCACCAACGCCTTGGCCAACCCGAACAGCCGGGCACCGCGGTTCGGGGACTCCCGGCGCGCCAACGCCACCTCCGCCCCGACGCCCCGGCCCTGCTCCGCCGCGGGAACACCCCGCGCGGCCTCGCTGGCGCGCTGGGCCGTATCAAAAGCAACAGCCACCCTTGCCTGCAACCCACAGATCGCAGACTTCAAAGCCTCCAACTCTCGAAGCTGGGCTATCAGCTCCCCGGTATCGGCGCTCAAGGGAAACGAACCGATGGCAACGATGCAATCAGCTACACGAGAAAAGGGCGCGCCAGTTCTTTTCGTCTGCCCGAGGTGTATCTGCTCCATGCCCCAACTCTTCCAACCAACAACAGCGCCCAAAAGGCACCAATTGCCCTATGTGGAAAAGCCAGCCAATCCCTAGGCCGCAGCCAACACCACCCGCGCCCGCACCGTGATCGCAGCACCCAGGACCAAGGCGGCAGCGACGGCAGCCGCGATCGCCGTCGGGAATGACTCGGGGGCGTCGGAGCTGCGGCCAACGGTGATCCACACCAGACCCCATGCGATGGCAGCGGCCAATGCGAGCCTGCCGTGGCCTTTGACGGCCAAAGCCACACCAATCACCGCCACCACCACCAGCACGGCGACCGACCACACCTCGGGCCGCAGGCCAAAGCCGGAGAAACCAAAGGCCTTCAACGCCGCCGCAATATTGGCGCAAACGGCCACACTGGTCCAGCCGAGGTAGAGCCCCAGGGTTCCGTCCACCACCACAGCTTCAACCCACGAGTAAGAGCGCGTCTGGCTGTACCGCAGAAAGGCCAGGACCAACGACACCAGAAGGGCCAGAATCACCAGAACGCTGACAAGAAGCCAACCAGCTTGGACGGACAGGATCCACGCGGCGTTAAGGATCATGGACGCGGCAACGACCCAGCCCAGGGCCCGCTGCCGGGAATTTGAGCGCTGCGATGGCAGCCACTGCCACACGGTGTACCCAATGAGCCCTGCGTACACCACGGACCAGATCGAGAAGGCGGGCGTAGCCGGTGCGAGAAGGGTGGAGTCGGCTGCCAAGGCGCCGCCTGCGGCCTGCGCAATGGGCGTCCCACCAAAGACGCCGACGCCGATCATCGAGCCAACGATGCAGACAACCAGGCTGGCTGTCACAGTGATTTGCCGCCTGATATCAGGGCTTCCGGTTGCCATGTGATGAGCCTCTTTCCTTCTCGGATGTGCGGTTTCATGCATTCACGGGGTCCGTGACTTACTATCAAATTGCTAGTGAAGCGAGCTTTACGCTTATCGAAGGAACATCGGATGGATACGGACGGCCACGCAAGGGGCTATTGGTACGGAAAAGACCCTGGACAGAAGGCCATCGCCATCGATGTCCTGAACGCACTGAGGGATTACCGGGCCTCCGAACAAGCGATGCGCCGCCGGACACGTTCCTCCATGGGGATGGGCGAGAAAGACTTGCTGGCACTGCGGTACCTGTTTGAGGCAGAAGCTGCCGGCAAGGTAATGAAGCCGAAGGACTTGGGAGACAAGCTCGGGATAACGTCGGCATCCATGACAACGTTGATCGACCGGTTGGTGGAGTCAGGCCATATCCGGCGGGAGCCGCACCCCACGGACCGCCGTGCACTGATTCTGAAGGCGACGCCGGGGTCGGACCAGGAAGTGCGCCACACCTTGGGCGGGATGCACCGCCGGATGCTCGAAGCTGCCTCTGCCCTGAGCCCCGACGAGTCCCGGGTCGTGGTGGACTTCCTCCTGCATATGCGGGAGGCGATGGACACCATTGATGAGGATCCCGAGGAGCTGGCCGGCTCATGACGTGAGGCTCCAGTGCAGGATCAGGATGAGCGTCACGAGGAATCCTGAACCGTAGTTGAGCCAGATGAACCGCCGCCATGCGGTGTTGGTGCGCGCCGCCGTCGTGTCCGTCACGTTCCAGTACGGCGCGCAGTTGACGATGTACGGTACGGCGATGACCGCCGCCAGCGGCCCGGGCCACGGGGTCGCCAGCATGGCCAGGCCGGCTACCAGCCACAGCACGACGGCGAGCCGCACCGTTCGGCGGGCACCGATGACTGTCGCTATGGATCCGATGCCGGCCTGCCGGTCGGGTTCGATGTCCTGGACGGCGCCGAAAGCATGTGCAGCCATTCCCCACAGGAAAAACGCGGCCAGCAGGATGATGAGTCCGGGCGTCACCTCGGCGCCGGCCATCGCAAGGCCGACGACGGCGGGACTTACGAAGTGCGTACTGGACGTTACTGAGTCCAAGACCGGGCGTTCCTTGAAGCGGAGTCCGGCAATGGAGTATGCCACCACCGCGAAAGCGCTGACCAGCAACGGCAGCCACGCGGACGGGCCTCCCGCGAGCGCAAGCACCAGCAGGAACGGAATGTTGGTGATGGCGGCGAGCCACAGCATGGGCCGGTGGAGCCGTGGTTGGAGCAGGGCGCCTTCGATGCCGCCTTTGCGTGGGTTTTTCAGGTCGGATTCGTAGTCGAAGACGTCGTTGATGCCGTACATGGCCAGGTTGTACGGGATCAGGAAGTAGAGCGTTCCCACCACCAGAACCCAGTCGATCTCGCGGGTGGTCAGCAGCATGGCCGCGGCGAACGGATAGGCCGTGTTGATCCAGCTGACGGGGCGTGATGCGAGCAGCGCCTGGGGAATGAGGCCCTTGAGCCCGGGCTCCCCGTGACGGCGCTCGCTGCCGCCGCGCGTGCGTCGTCGGGTCAGCCACATCCATAGGCCAGGGAGTGCCACCACGCCGGCCAGCGGATAGGCAAAGTCCTCAACAGGTGCCAGGCCCACCGTGACACCCAGGAGGTGGGAGGTGTCGTAGTGGAAGAGCTCCATGCCGATCATGACGGAGTCGAACACCGCAGTCAGGACAGCGAGTGCCGCGAAAGCCAGGCCCACGGCTTGCCAATGCCGCCGGGATTCACCGCGGCGCGACGCCTGAGCGGCGAAAGCCACCCCGGCCACTACTGCCGCGGCCACGAAGAGGAGTGCGAGCCAAAGGTAGGTCATGCGTTTTCACGCTCCCTCTCGCGACGCTTCCCCGGCACAGGGGACAGGAGCCGCCGGGCACCGGTGTACAGCACCATGGTGCACAGGGTCAGGAAGAGCAGAAATACGGGTTCCTCGATGGGCAGCTCCGGAGCAAGCAGGATACCCGTGGCGATGTTCCCTTCTCCGCGGAGGAAGATCCCCAGCCCGATGCCGGCCGCGTCCCAGCCAAGGAAAAACAACAGCCCGACGGCGGTTACGGTCGCCGCTGCTTTTGCGTCGTGCCAGAAAAACAGCCGGAATCTGTGGTCGAGCAGCAGCATGCAGGTGATGCCGAGCAACAACGAAACCAGGTAAAGGACACCCATCAGCCAATCCTGCTGGCTACGGGCCTCACGCTGACAGGGCCGGTGCTGTGGTCTCCGCGGATTCTTTTCAGGACCAGCTCGGCACTGATCAGGCACATGGGTACGCCGACGCCCGGAGCGGTAGTGGCTCCCGCGTAGTAGAGCCCTTGCACGCGCTTCGAGGCATTCTGTGCCCGGAACATGGCGCTTTGTCCCAGGGTGTGTGCCGGTCCCAGCATGCCGCCGCGCCAGGAGTTGTAGTCCCGGGCAAAGTCGGCTGGACCGATCGTGTGCCGGACAACGATCCGTTCGCGAAGGTCGGGGATGTTGGCCCACTCGGCGATCTGCCCGATGGCGGCGTCGGCGGTTCGTTCGATGAGGATGTCGCCGGTTCCGTCCGGGCCGCCGGAACCGAGTGCCGGATCGGCTGGGACCGGGACCAGGACAAAGAGATTCTCATGGCCGGCGGGAGCCACCGCGGAATCTGTGGCGCTGGGTTTGCAGACGTAAATCGACGCAGGATCGGGAATGCTGGTTTCCGCTCCGAAGATGGAAGCGAAGTTCGCTTCCCAATCCCGGGTGAAGAACAGTGAATGGTGCGGCAGTTCCGGGAGTTTGCCCTTGACTCCCAGCATCACCAGGACGGCGCCCGGTCCGCTGGTGCGCCGCTGCCACCAGGAATTGGGGTAGCTGCGGTCCCGCACGCCCAGAAGCTGGGTTTCGGTGTGGTGCAGGTCGGCGCCGGAGACCACCAGGTCCGCCACGCTGTAGTGCTCATTCCCCGAGGTATCGCGCCACGCCACCCCGGTCACTTCGCGGTGGTCCTTGCCGGAGAGGGCCACGGGAAGCTTCACGCCGTCAAAACGGCCCACTTTCTTGGTCCTCGTGGTTTCGCGGGTGGTGATCTTGAGGGCTTCGGCACCGGTGTGGATCCGGACGCCTGCCTGGAGAGCCAGGGCCTCAAGGCGGTTGACGAGTTCCCGGAAACCTCCCATGGGGTACTGCACGCCGTCACCCAGGTCCAAGGCACTCATGAGGTGGTACATTGCCGGCGCGTCGGAGGGGCTGGTGCCCAGGAAAACGGCCGGGTAGCCCAGTACTTGCCGCAGGACCGGATGCTCGAAGCGATGGGCCACGTACTTGTCCAAGGGAGTCAGGAGTAGTTGCGCCAGTTTGGGCAGGCTCCGCAGCACCTCGGGCTGGAGCAGGGCTTGGAGCTTGGTGAAAGGGTTGTAGAGGAAAAAGCGCTCGGCCATCTCTGTGGTGTGCCCTGCCGATGCCAGGTAGGCGGAGAGCTCCTTGGCGCTTCCAGGCTCCACTTTTTCGAACGTCGCCAGAACCTGTTCGCTGCCCAAGGGGACGGTCAACGGCTCCGGCCGGCCGTCGTCGTCCGGTTCGCTGAAGACGCGGTAGGCGGGATTGAGGGTGTGCAGGTCCAGCTGTTCGGCGGTGCTGGTGCCCAGGAGCTCGAAGAAGTGGTCGAAAACCCCCGGCATGAGGTACCAGGAGGGGCCGGTATCGAAGCGGAAACCGTTGCGTTCCAGGCTTCCGGCCCGGCCGCCCACTTCGCTGCGCTGCTCCAGGAGTTGGACCTCGTGTCCTTCGTGGGCGAGCAATGCGGCGGTGGCAAGCCCAGCGATGCCACCGCCGATCACGACTGTCCGTTTCATCGGTGCAGCTCCATCCAGGTTGAGGCGACGGCCCGTGCGGCGAGACCGGCTTTTACCGCGTCGGGGACACGGACCCGTGAACGGTAGAGCTCGTCCACGGTGGTCTGTTCGATCTTGTCGGTCAGGGCAGTGAACAGCGAAAGGGCGCTGCGGACAGCTGCCCGGGCGTCACGTGGCAGGAGCGGGATGACGGCATTGGCATCGGCCAGCTGGGCCCTGATGGTGCGCACCCATTCCATGCGGTCCTGGTCCTCCAGATGCTCCGAGGTGCCCAGGTAGTTCCGGCCGAGGCGGGTGGTGTCATCGGCCAGGTCACGAAGGAAATTGATGTTCTGGAAAGCAGCCCCCAGGCGGCTTGCGCCGTACTGCAGCGCCGCGGCGTCGCCGTCGTCGATGTTTTCATCCCGTATGAACACGCGCAGGCACATCAGGCCCACCACTTCGGCGGAACCGTGGACGTAACCTTGGTGCGCATCGGCGTCGAAGCGCAGGGGAGCGGCGGGGGCGGAAGAGCGCTCGCCGAGGTCGGTGCGCATCGATTCGAAGAACGGATCGATCAGGGAACCGTCGATCCGGGCCGTCCGGGCGGTCTGTGCGAACGCATGGATGATGAGGTCGCTGCTGTAGCCAAGTTTCACGGCGCGGTGGGTCTCGTCAATGAAGCGCGACAGTGCGTCGCATTGTTCCTGGTAACTGAGTCCCGCCTCGGCAGTGACGCCGTCGACGAGTTCGTCGGCAACACGCACCAGGGCGTAGATGTTGCGCACATGTTGGCGGTGCCGCGGCCCCAGCAGTTTGCAGGCGAGGCCGAACGATGTGGAGTAGGCCGCAATAACCTGGTTGGCGGCCCGCTCGGCAGTCCGGGTGAAATGGCTAAAAGAGGTGTCCATGGTGACGCTCATGACTGCCGTCCTTCCAGTTGCCCGGCAAGATCCAGCAAGACCCGGCACACGCCCGGCGGAATGGTGTTGTCCAGGAGGTCGGTAAAGGCCTGCATCTGTTCCCGGATGAGTCCGTTGACGAAGCTCTCGGCCCCGCAGTCGGCCAGTTGGCGGCGGACACGCTCGCACTCGGCGCCATTGAGTTCGGGCCTGCCGAAGAATGGTTCAATCTCCACCCACGACGCAGTGGTGCGGGCATGGGCGATGATCGCGGTTTCCTTGCCCTCGCGCAGATCGGAAAAGGGATCCTTGCCGTGCCGGAGGGGATCCCCGAACGTGGACAGGAGGTCGTCCTGGAGCTGGAACGCCAGGCCCAGATGGCGGCCGGCGGTTGCGAGCGCATTTTCGACGGCGAAATCGGCACCTGCCAGCGCTGCGGCGGCCCGCAAGGGAAGCTCGAAGGTGTAGGTGGCCGTCTTGTAGCCGCACATGACGAGGATGGTTTCGAGCTGGGGGTCGATGATGCCGTCACCCAGGCCGACGTCCAGCTGCTCACCGGCCACGGTTTCGTTGATGGTGTGTTCCAGGAGGTCCAGTAGGCGCAACCTGAGCGTGTGGGGGAGGTCTGCCCTGGCGAAGGCTTGGTGGGTGGCCGCGAGGAGCATGTCCCCCATGAGGATGCCGCCGGTTTGGGCCCAGTGGAGGTCGCTGCCTTCACGGGTTCCCTCGACGCTGTTTCGGGGAAGAGCCTGGGCTTCTGCGAGGAGGGAGCCGATGAGGTTGGGGTGTCCGCGCCGGACGAGGTCTCCGTCGATCACGTCGTCGTGCAGCAGGAAGGAGTAGTGGAGGAGTTCGATCGCGGCCGCAATGCTGATCGCGGTTTCGCGGTGGTTGGTCCCGGGTTGCCGAAGGGCGTCAAAAGTTTCCATCAACAGCAGCGGGCGGACGAATTTCCCACCCAGGACGTTGTTGCCGGCCAGTTCCCAGAGCCTGGTGAAGTGGGGGCCATAGGCGGTGGCTGCGCTGGCGCGCTTTCGAATGAGGCCACTTAACTCATTTTCGATCGCGGTGCACAGCTCGGTGCGGCTGCGTAAAGCGCCGGAGGTGACGGTCATGCTTTTGCTCCGGTCCCGGGCTGGAGTACCCGTGCCTCAAGGAGTTGCGGGAACTGCAGGCCAAGCCATGGACTGAAGACAGACGGGCTTCGCTGCAGGGACTTGGCCACCAATGCCGGGGACATCCAGGCCCAGTCGGCCACTTCGGCAGGGTTGGGATTCACCTCGCCGCCGATCCTGGCGATGTAGACCGGGCAGATTTCGTTCTCCACAATGCCCGTGGGGTCGACGGCCCTGTATCGGAAGTGGGGCAGGGCGAGTTCAATCCTGTTGGCATCCACTCCCAGTTCGAAGCGTGCACGGCGCGTCACCGCGTCCAGGGGATCTTCGCCTGGGCCGGGGTGGCCGCAGAAGCTGTTGGTCCAGATTCCGGGCCAGGTCTTCTTTTCCGGCGAACGGCGGGTCAGGAGGATCTCGCCGTCGTCGTTGAGGAGGTAGCAGGAAAACGCGAGGTGGAGCGGCGTTTCCCGGGTGTGCACCCGGGCTTTGGGGGCCTCGCCGATGGGCCTGCCGGCGTCGTCAAGGAGGACCACCATCTCTGTCGCGTTCATCCTGCGCCTTCCTCCCGATGCTGATATTGCTAGACAAGCTAGAAGAAAGGCTACCATGTAAGAAGTTGGGTGTAACATACTCAGCATGTCCAGTCCTGAAGAAATGCCGGAGACTTCCGGCTTCCCGGCGCCGGCCGGGATCTATCACCTGGACGCGAACGATCCCCATCACCAATTGGTTGACCGAGCCGGTCTTTCGGACGCCGATGTCCGGCAGATCAGCGCACTCATGGCCTCGCTGGGAAGGCTCCGCGATGCCGAACAGCGGCTCGCCGATGCTTCCCTCCGTTACATGAAGTTGAACCAGTCCGACATGCGCGCACTGCATTACCTCATCGTCTGCGCCAACCAGGGCGTCATCGCCACCCCCGGAGCGATAGCCTCCCACCTGAATATTTCGACGGCGTCCACCACCAAGCTGCTCGACCGGCTCGAACGCGCGGGCCACGTCGCCAGGCGCGCGCACCCGTCCGACCGCAGGGCCCTGGCCATCGCCATTACCCCGGAAACCCACGCCGCGGCCATGCGGACCGTGGGCAAACAGCAGGCCGGGCGGTTCCTGGCGGCCGCACGACTCGCCCCGGAGGAGCGCGAGGTCGTGACACGGTTCCTGGACGACATGGCGGGGGAGATCGACGTCGGAGATGCGTCCTGGGCTGCGACCTCCGGCTAACGACCCTGCGATTTAGGTCCGAAGTGTGAGCCAGCTGACATTTTTCTCTGTAAGATTCGAGGCAAGGCCCGCATGCGGCGGGCGGCAGTTGTCTGGCTTGACCAGCGGGGGACACACAAAAGGAATAATTGATGGCTCAAGAAGCGGGCTCTCTTTCACCGGATAATGACGCGCACGGCAGTAAACAGGAGGGCTCGGGGGAGATGCCCTTCGCGGACGAAATGACCATGCGGGCTCAGGTCCTGGACATCATCGAGTCCATTCTTGAGGACGCCGAACCACGCAGCGAGGGAGCCAGGAACAGGCTTCGTGAGCTGCTCGAGGCCCGTCCGGATGATCCCGAGGGAGCACTGCTGCAGCACTTGCTGCTCACCCGCAAGGCAACACAGCCTGCAGCTGCAGTCCCGGTGCAGCTTGAGCACGCCAACCTCCACCTGGAATCGTCCGATGCTTCGAAGACGGTCCTGGTTCCCGTCAGCCACGACGTCCGTGCCGGCATTCAATCCGTCCTGGCAGACAAGCTTCTCTTGACCGCTTTCCAGCCCGTCCATTCCCTTCCCCAGGGCGAGCCGATCGGCGTCGAGGCCTTGACCCGGTTCATTGGTGAGGACGGGGCCGGTGCCGACGTCTGGTTCAGCGAAGCTGCCGCTGCGGGACTGGGAACCGAGCTTGAGATAGCTGCACTGCATTGCGCGCTGATGGCCGCGCACGACGTCCCGGAAAACATGTTCGTCGCGCTGAACCTAACCCCGGCCACCTCACGCGATCCCCGGGTGCGGAACCTGCTTGCGGCTGCTGCCCTGGCCCCGGAAAGAATTATCGTTGAATTGACCGGTGGCCTTGAAGCGATCGCGGCCCAACCGGACGGTGAAGGCCTCGAACAGCTGCGTGCCCTGGGGCTGCGGGTTTCGATCAGTGCCTGGGGCGCTGCCCTGGTTTCGTTGGACAGCATTGAACAACTCCGTCCCGACATCATCAAGCTGGATCGCCACCTGATCGAAGGAATCGCAAGCAACGAGGGACAGAAGCTCCGTGCCCGTGCCATCGTGGCGCTGGCCCGCGAGATCGGTGCGGACGTCCACGCGCAGGGCATCGAAACGGCCGAGGAACTCCAGGAAGTCACGTCCCTGGGCATTACCGCTGCGCAGGGCTACTTGCTGGGACGCCCGTCGGTCCATCCGCTGGACTGGTCGGCCTGGAGCGTCCGCGCGCAGACGGAACCTCAGCGCGCGGGCTGACTATCGGCTTAACGACGACGCCGGTCCTCACCAGGGCGGCGCCCCATCTGCGCGGGTCCTCGCCTGTGCGGCGCTTATCCGGGCTTGTAATGGGTACGGTATCCCTATGGCTGCATCCCGGGAAAAGGCGGACACCGGTTCCACCCTGCTGACCGTCATCATTGCCTTCGCGGCGAACACCTTGGTTGCCGCCGCCAAATCCGTGGCGGCCGCACTCACGGGATCTGCGTCCATGACTGCCGAGGCCGCGCACTCCTGGGCGGACACCGGAAACCAGGTGTTCCTCTTCATGGCCGAGCGCCGATCACAACGTCCCCGGGATAAGGGCCACCCCATGGGATATGGGCGCGAAGCCTATGTCTGGTCCATGTTCGCGGCCTTCGGGCTGTTCACCGCAGGGGCCGTGGTCTCCATCATGCACGGGATCCAGCAGATCATTGATCCGGAGCCGGCATCGGACTTCCTGATTGCCTATCTGGTGTTGGCCGTGGCCTTTGTCCTGGAAGGTTTTTCCTTCGTCCAGGCCTTCCGCCAGACCCGGAAGGCGGCCAGGGAGTTGGAACGCAGAACCTTGGAGCAGGTCTTGGTCAGCTCCGATCCGACGCTGCGCGCGGTTTTCGCCGAGGATGCCGCCGCGCTGGTTGGCCTGGTCATCGCCTTTATCGGAGTGTTCCTCCATCAGGTCACGGGATCGCCGGTCCCGGACGCTGTCGGCTCGATCGTGGTCGGCGTCCTTTTGGCGGTTGTTGCCGTGGTGCTGATCGACCGCAACCGACGGTTCCTTGTGGGCCAGGGGGTTACCCCGGACATCGAACGTTCCATGGGCCGGCAGTTGCTGGAGCACAAGGACATCGCCCGGCTCACGTACCTGCATCTGGAGTTCGTCGGCCCCCGCAAGCTCTACCTCGTGGCAGCTGTGGATCTCCAGGGCGACCATCCGGAACATGAGGTCGCCGTCGTGCTGCGCAGGATCGAGAGCGAGCTGGAGGGACATCAAACCGTGGAGGAGGCAGTGTTGACGCTGGCCACCCCGGATGAAGTGTCGCTGAAGCTATAGCGCTGTTTCAGGAACCGCTACGACGCCGTCTCCATCAACCGTTGCATCTGCTCGCCGGCGTCACTCCCGGGTGCCGGGGTGTAGACGACGATATGCAGGTCTGGGCGGTCCGACGGCGACACCTGGTGGTGCTCGAGCTGCAGCACTCCTACAGCCGGATGATGGAAGAGCCGTTCACGGGATTCGAAGCCGAGGATGTCGTAGCGGTCCCAGCTCTCCTGGAACTCCGGGCTGGCCTCCTTGAGCCGTTCCACTTGGTAGGCGACGTCCGGATCACCCAGGCGTTGCCCTGTTTCGGCCCGGAATTCGGCGAGGAACCTTTTGCTGGTGACATCCCAGTCCGGCAGCAGGTCCCGGACATAGGGGTCCGTGAACACCAGCCACAAAAGGTTCCTGTCGGCGGCGTCGAACGTTCCGATGTTTGGATACAGCGCCTCATAGGCGCGGTTCCACCCGGCCACGCCCCAATCAGGGGAAAGAGCGTAGGAAGGGTTGGGGTCCAGAGCGTCCAGCAGGCGCTGCACGTGGGCGGGCGCATCAGCGGCCACGGGCCCCTTGGGCAACGCTGAGGAGTAGCCACCCAACGAGAGCACATAGCCCAATCCTGTATCGGAGAGGTGCAAGGCGCGGGCAACCGATTCCAGGACCTGCCGGGAGGGGCTGATATCGCGGCCCTGCTCCAGCCAGGTGTACCAGGTAACGCTGACACCGGAGAGAAAGGCGACCTCCTCCCGTCGGAGCCCACGCTCGCGGGAGCGCCCCACAGGAGGGAGCCCGTAGTCCGAGCGCAGTGCCTGGTTCCGGCGGGTCCTGAGGTAGAGCCCCAGTTCCTTGCGTCTCTCGTCTTTCACGCTGACAACACTATTACTCTGGTACTTTCAGTACTAGTAGCGACACCGTCTTCCCGGGACCCGCCACGACAAGCAGGATGGTACTCATGCCTGCACTTCGCTCTAAAACAGTTACCCATGGCCGCAACATGGCCGGCGCCCGCGCACTGCTGCGCGCCTCCGGCGTCGCCAACTCCGATATCGGCAAGCCGATCATCGCCGTGGCCAACTCCTTCACCGAGTTCGTCCCCGGCCACACGCACCTGGCACCCGTGGGCAGGATCGTCTCCGACGCGATCCTTGCTGCCGGAGCCGTTCCGCGTGAGTTCAACACCATTGCCGTGGACGACGGCATCGCCATGGGCCACTCAGGCATGCTCTATTCGCTGCCCTCCCGCGACCTGATCGCAGACTCTGTTGAGTACATGGTCAACGCGCACTGCGCCGATGCCCTGGTCTGCATCTCCAATTGCGACAAGATCACCCCCGGCATGCTCATGGCCGCGCTGCGCCTGAACATCCCGGTGGTGTTCGTTTCCGGTGGGCCCATGGAGGCCGGCCGCGTGACCCTGACTGACGGCTCCGTGCGCTCCTTGGACCTGGTGAACGCGATCGCCGACGCCGTGGACGAGTCCATCTCCGATGAAGACATCAACCTCATCGAAGAGAACGCCTGCCCCACCTGTGGTTCCTGTTCCGGCATGTTCACGGCCAACTCCATGAACTGCCTTGCCGAGGCCATTGGCCTGGCCCTGCCGGGCAACGGCTCGGTGCTCGCCACGCACACCGCCCGCAAGGCGCTCTATGAGAAGGCCGGCGCCACCATCGTCGACCTCGTCAAGCGCTATTACGACGGCGACGACGACTCCGTACTGCCGCGCTCGATCGCCACCGCAGAGGCCTTCGACAACGCCATGGCGCTCGACATCTCCATGGGCGGCTCCACCAACACCATCCTGCACCTGCTGGCTGCGGCCCAGGAAGCAGGCGTGGACTACGGCCTGGCCGAGATGGACGCCAAGTCCCGCCAGGTGCCGTGCCTTGCCAAGGTGGCTCCGAACGTCGCCGGAAACAAGACCTACTACATGGAGGATGTGCACCGCGCCGGTGGCATCCCGGCACTGCTCGGTGAGCTGAACCGCGGCGGCCTCCTGCACAAGAACGTCCACTCAGTGCACTCCAACGACCTCGACGGATGGCTGGATGACTGGGACATCCGCGGCGGCAAGGCCACCGAGGAAGCCCAGGCCCTGTGGCACGCCGCTCCCGGTGGCGTCCGATCCTCCACGGCTTTCTCGCAGTCGAACGTGTGGACCTCCCTGGACACCGACGCCGAGGGTGGCTGCATCCGCTCCGTGGAGCACGCCTTCTCCAAGGACGGCGGCCTTGCCGTGCTGCGCGGCAACATCGCCGTGGACGGTGCCGTGGTGAAGACCGCAGGCGTGGACGAGTCCATCTGGAAGTTCGAAGGGCCCGCCATTGTGTGCGAGTCGCAGGACGAGGCCGTTGAAATGATCCTGAACAAGACCGTCAAGGAAGGCGACGTAGTGGTCATCCGCTACGAAGGCCCCCGTGGCGGTCCGGGCATGCAGGAAATGCTCTACCCGACGTCCTTCCTCAAGGGCCGTGGCCTGGGCAAGAAGTGCGCCCTCATCACGGACGGCCGCTTCTCCGGCGGTACCTCCGGCCTGTCTATCGGCCACATCTCACCGGAGGCTGCCTCCGGTGGCGAGATCGCCCTGGTGGAGAACGGCGACATCATCAGCATCGACATCACCCAGCGTTCGCTGGAGCTGAAGGTCTCCGAGGAGATCCTGGCCGAGCGCCGCGAGAAGCTCCTGGTCAACGGCGGCTACAAGCCCAAGAACCGCGACCGCCAGGTGTCCCCGGCGCTGCGCGCCTACGCTGCCATGGCATTGTCCGCTGACAAGGGCGCCGTTCGCGACGTCTCCCTGGTGGAGAACCTCTAGTACCGGAAAGCCCCTAGCTCCGGAGTTTCGTCTCACCCTCGGCATAGCTGTCCAGCAGTTTGCGTGCATGCTCGCCGAGGGGACCCTCCTGGGACAGGGCGGACCTCATGCCCTCAAGCTTCTCCTCTCCTGCCGGGAAGGGGGGAAGCAGGGGGATGTTGGGGTCCGTCCTGACCTCCAGGATCACGGGCCGGTCAGCAGTAAGCGCGAAGTCCCAGGCCTCGCCAAGTTTGCCGGGGTCCTCCACGCGCACCCCGGCCAAGCCCAGCAATTCGCCATAGGCGGCGAAGGGGAAATCCGGAAGTTCCTGGCTGGCGGGGAATCGCGGTTCGGCCTCGGTTTCGCGCTGCTCCCAGGAGACCTCGGCCAAGTCACGGTTGTTGAAGACGCACACCACGAACCGTGGATCCGCCCAGCTCCGCCAGCGATGCGCCACGGTGATCAGCTCCGCCACTCCCAGCATCTGCATGCCGCCGTCGCCTGCCAATGCCACGAGTGGCCGGTCGGGGTGTGCGAGCTTGGCGGCAAGGCCATACGGAATGGCGCAGCCCATGCTGGCGAGTGTGCCGCTGAGGTGGGCGGGGACTCCCGGCGGGAGGACCAATTGGCGCGCGTACCAGTAAACGCAACTGCCGACGTCGATACTCAGCTGGGCATCATCGGGGAGCCTTCCGCTGAGCTCGCGGACCACCAACTCCGGGTTTACCGGCTCGGCAGGAAGGTTGGCGCGTTCCTCTGAAAGGTGCCGCCATGCGCTGACCTGGGTTTCGACGTCGGAACGCCACTGGGCGCGCTGGCTTTCCTTCTCCTGCTGCTTGGCATCGAGGCGGACGGACAACTGTTGCAGGGTTTCCGCTGCGTCGCCCACCAGGCCCAGCTCCACCGGGTAGCGGTTGGCGATCTTGCGTCCGTCGATGTCGATCTGGACCGCCCTGGCCTGTCCCGGTTTGGGGTAGAACTCGGTCCAGGGGTCATTGGATCCGATGATCAGCAGGGTGTCGCAGTTCTCCAGGAGATACGCGCTGGCCGTGGTGCCGAGATGGCCCATGGTGCCGACGGCGAAGGGGAGGGTTTCGTCCACATAGGGTTTGCCGAGCAGGCTGGTGGTGACGCCGGCGTTGAGCTTTTCTGCCAGCTGAATCACTTCGTCCTGGGCTTTCCTTGCGCCCTGGCCAACGAAGAAGGCAATCCGCTCACCTTGGGAGAGGATTTCGACGGCGGCCTCCAGTTCTTCCTCGCGGGGCATCACGCGGGCGGGGTGCCACACGGGGGCTGTCACCACGATGCCGTGTTCGGGCTCGAGCTCCGGGGCCTCTGCGGTTTGGAGGTCGTGCGGGACGATGACCACGCACGGTGTGCGGGTTTCCAGGGCTGTGCGGAAGGCCCGGTCGATCAGCATCGGAATCTGCTCCGCGGAACTGGCCAGTTGCGCGAACTGGGCGGCAACGTCCTTGAAGAGCGTGAGCAGGTCGATTTCCTGCATGTACGCCGAACCCAGCACGGTCCGGCTCTGTTGTCCGATGATCGCGACTACTGGAACGCCGTCCATTTTCGCGTCGTAGAGCCCGTTGAGCAGGTGGACCGCACCCGGGCCTTGGGTGGAGGTGACCACGCCGACACCCCCGGTGTACTTCCCGTGGCCCACTGCCATGAATGCTGCAGCTTCTTCGTGTCGGGCCTGGACGAACTCCACCTCGCCTTCGGTGCGGCGCAGGGCTCCCATGAAGCCGTTGATGCCGTCGCCGCTGTAGCCGAATACCCTGTCAACGCCCCAAGCCTTGAGCCGTTCCACGATCAGATCCGAAACCGTTCGCTGAGTCATGTCCCTATAGTAAGCATACTGATGGATTTTGCGGCAGGCGGGAGAGGGCGGTCAGGCGTAGACGAACTCGAGGAGCTGAACGATCGAGGGGCACTCCCGCGGGGGATCCTTCGTCAGCCAGGCCGCGTACACGGGGAGCGCTGGAGCGTCCCTGACCGGGCGATAAACGACGCCGCGCCGGCGGTATTGGTGAGCTGTGGACTCTGCCGTGATCCCGCGGGCGGAACCGCTGCCGATGACCGTCAACCAATCGTCGATGTCACTGATGGAAATCACTTCCTGTGGCCGTATCTCCGCGGGCCAGAGCTCAAGAGTGGTGCTTCCGGTGCGCAAATCCGTTGCCACCGGACCCGCGGCAATCTGGGCCAGGCTGACGCTCCGCCGTGAGGCCAGGGAATCGTCTGCGGAGAGGGCGCAGTAGCGCTTTTCCTCGCCGATCCGGACATGTTCGACGCCGGTCGCCACCGGAAGGCGACGAAGGATGGCAAGGTCTGTGGTTCCGTCCAGCAGTCCGCCGCTGGGTGTGTTGGAGCGGACAAGTTGCAACTCCGTGGCGGGGAAGCGTTCCCGCCACTGGCGCTGGAACGCGGTGGTGTGCTCACCCAGCGCTGACCAGGCGTAGCCGATCCGCACCAGTCCGGCGTCGCCCCGGGCTTCGCGTTCAAGTTCTGACAGCAGCGCCAGGATCCGCCGGGCCTTCGCGAGCGCACGCTCACCGGCAGGGGTCAGTTTGACCATGCGCGTTGTCCGCTCCAGCAGCGTAGCGCCGATGACCTGCTCAAGGGCTGCGATGTTGCGTGAAACGGCTGCTTGCGACATCCGCAGGGCGATGGCGGCATCCGTAAATGTCCCCTCATCAACTACTGCTGCCAAGCACCGCAACTGCCGCACTTCCACATCCATGTGGTCCATCTTATTCATGCATTTTGCGTATAAATAGGGCCATTCATGCATTTAGCGGATGAGTCCTTCCGGCGCACACTCTCACCATGAACAGAAGCGCAGCGGCGGGCGGAACCGCCACCCTGGTGGCCAGTGCTCTCTCCAACCAACTCGGAGCGGCGACGGGATCCCTGGCGTTTCCCGTGATGGGGCCGGTGGGCGTGGTGGCCGTCCGCCAGCTCGTGGCAGCAGCCGTCCTGCTTCCGACCGTGCGACCCAAGCTGCGCGAGCTGAGCTGGCAGCAATGGTGGCCCGTGCTCCTGTTGGCGCTCTCGTTCGGAACCATGAACCTCGGACTGTACGCCTCCATCCAAAGGATCGGCCTGGGCCTTGCTGTGACCCTGGAGTTTTTGGGACCCCTGGCTGTGGCCCTGATCAGCTCGAGGCAGAAGGCGGGTGCTCATTACCCGCCCCGAAGCATCCACCGACTTCGTGGGCATTGGCTTCGGCTTGATGGCAGCATGCAGTTGGGCTGCCTACATTCTCCTCAACCGGGTGGTGGGCCGTCGCATCCAAGGCATCCAGGGCACGGCTGCCGCTTCGGGGGTGTCGGCGACGCTCTTCCTGCCTGTCGCCGTCGTCGTTTTCCTGAGCCGGCCAGTGGACGGTCTGGCGGTCCTGTGCGCCGTGGGTGCGGGCGTCCTGGCCTCGGTTCTGCCTTACGTGGCAGACCTGATTGCCCTGCGGCGTGTCCCGGCGAGCCTCTTCGGCATCCTGATGAGCGTCAATCCCGTGTTCGCCGCGGTCATCGGAGCGCTGGTGCTGGGGCAGGAGCTGGAGTGGATGCAGTGGGCGGGAATTGCTTTGATCGTGGCCGCCAACGTGGGCGTGCTGCTGCTGGGTCGGCGGTAGGGGCTCGGCCATGAAGAGGCGTGGCCAGGAAGGGAGTGTGGCTACGAGGGCGCGTCACCCGAGGATCCCCGAACTTGCAGTTGCGAGGGCACTTGGTGAACCCTTCCGGGCAAGTCCGGTGCGGCAAGGCGCTCCAGGATGAACTTTCCGGCCTCGACGCCCACAGCCAGGTTGCCGTTGTCCACTGAGGTCAGGGAGAGGTGCCGGATCTTGGCCAGGTAGGTGTTGTCGTAGCCCACGAGTGAGAGGTCTTCGGGCACGGACAGGCCAAGGTCGTCGGCCGCGGACAGTGCGCCAATGCAGGCGATGTCGTTGTAGGCAAAGATCGCGGTTGGCTTGTCTTTTCCGGACAAGAGCCGACTGGCGGCGGCGTAGGCGCTTTCCTCGCTCACGCCGCCGGACACCACAACCGGCTCGAGTCCGGCGTCGCGCATGGTCCGTTCGAACGATTCCCGCCGGATTCTGCCTACCTCGGCAGGGCCTTGCAGGTGTGCGATCCTCCGGTGCCCCAGTGCAAGGAGGTGTTCAGTGGCCTGGCGCGCACCGGCGTCGTCATCATTGACGACTATATCGACGCCGGGCAGCACCGGCTCCCGCGTTCCGGCCAGGACCACCGGGATGCCCTGGGCGGCCTTCTCAATCGCGGCAGACTCCGTGGTAGTTCCGACCACCACGAGTCCGTCAATCCGCTGCTCCAGCAGGGTCTCCACGGAACTGCGGCCTACCCGGTTGTCGGTGTAGGAGTCTGCCAGGACCGGTGAAACCCCCGCTGCATGCAGTGATGCCGTGAGCCCCTCCAGCAACTCCACGAACCAGGGGTTGCGGATGTCGTTGAGCATCACCCCGATGGTTCCGCTTCTCGGGCCGGACAGGCGTTGGGCCAGTCTGTTGGGTCGGTAGCCCAATTGCTCCATGGCTTCCAGGACGGCCCGACGGCGGCTCTCACTCACGTTCGGCGAGCCCTGAAGGACCAGTGAGACCAGGGATTTGGAGACCCCCGCAGCGCTCGCGACATCGCGGATGGTGGGCTTGGTGGGCTGCGCTTTCGGCACGTCGGTCACTGTGCTGCTTTCCTTTTTGACGTGCATGAGCCACCTTCCTGAGGCGCGCTGACCGGATCAACCTCCACGAAGCGGCAGAGGGCTACCACCTTCTTATCCAATTGGTGGGCTATTACCTATGTCCCGGGTGAAAGTAGGTGAAACTGGTGAAACCTCCAACATCTTAGCAATGCCGTCGAGCTCAGGCCCTTAGCGAAAAGGATTGACGTCACGGGTCTTCTGCATCCATTATGGACCGGTCCAAGTAAATTCCAAAGAGTCAATGAGGATCTTTCAATGAGTGCACCGAATTCGCGGCAATTGGTCGCCGGAATGGTCGGAGGCGGTCCGGGCGCCGACATCGGCAAGACCCACCGCTATGCCATGCGGCTGGACGGCCACTACGATCTCCGGGCCGGTATCTTCGGGCGGGATAAGAGCAGTTCCCAGGCCACCGCCGTCGAACTCGGCGTGGAACCGGACCGCAACTACGGCGACATCCAGGCGATGGCCGCCGCCGAAGCCGCCCGGGAAGACGGCGTGGATGTGGTGGTGGTCGCGACCCCGAACGACAGCCACTTCGAGATCGCGCGGACGTTCCTGCAAAAGGGCATCTCCGTGGTGTGCGAAAAGCCGCTGACCCGGGATTCCGCAACCGCGGCCGAGCTGGTCCGGGTTGCCGGGGAGAACAATGCCATCCTGGCTGTCCCGCACTGCTACTCGGCCTACGCCATGGTCCGCCAGGCGGCCCGGATGGTGCGCGATGGCGAGCTGGGCGCCATCCGCTTTGTCGACGTAGAGCATGCCTCCGGTTGGGCAGCAACGCCGCTCGAGAACGGGGGCCACAAGCAGGCCAAGTGGCGCACGAATCCGGACATTGCCGGCTTCCCGAGTGTCGTCGGCGACCTCGGAACGCACGCCTTCCACCTGCTCCGCTACATCACTGGCCTCGAAGCCGAGCGCCTGTCCGGCCGCCTGCAGACGTTCGTGCCGGGGCGTCGCGTTTTCGATAACGCCACTGTGGAGCTGCAACTGACAGGCAACGTTCCAGCCCGTCTGTGGGCCAGCATGGCTGCGACCGGCCACAACCACGGCCTCCGCATCCGGGTGTACGGCGAGAAGGGCAGCCTGGAATGGCAGCACGAGGACCCGCACCACCTCACGGTCCAGGACCTCGACGGCGCCACCACCATCCTGACCCACGGGCTCAGCACCCTGCACGACGACGCGTCCCGGCTCACGCGCGTCGGCCTGGGCCATCCGGAGGGATTCCTTGAGGCCTTCGCCAATTTCTACTCGGACCTCGCCGAGGTGCTGCGCGCCCGACGCGACGGCACAGATCTGCCCGGGCGTGAACTGTCCTTCCCCACCGGCATCGACGGCTTGATCGGTGTCCAGTTCGTCGAGGCCGTCGCTGCCTCGCACCACGAAGACTCCGCGTGGAAAATCCCAGCGTTCGCCGTGAAGCAATCCGCCCCGGAGCGATCCGCCCTGAAGAAAGCAGTAGTCTGACATGCCCCGTTTCGCCCTTATCGGAGCCGGCTTCATCGGTTCCGTTCACGCCGCCAACCTCGCAGCCCACCCGGCGATCGACTTCCGGCTGGTGTACGACGTCGACCAGCAGCGCGCACAAGCCCTCGCCGCCGCGCATGGCGCCTCGGCCGCAACGACTCTCGAGGAGGTCTTTGATCCTGAGGTGATCGACGCCGTCTTCATCGCCTCCTCCACCGATACCCACGCCGGGCACCTTCGTCGGGCAGCCGCCGTCGGAATTGCAGCCCTGTGCGAGAAGCCGATCGACCTTGACCTGGACCGGGCACGCGAGACCGCCGCCTTCGCGCAGGAAAGCGGCGTGCCCGTCATGGTGGACTTCAACCGCCGCTTCGACCGCGACTACGCCGAGCTCAAGCGCGTAGTGGACTCCGGCGAGATCGGCACAGTGGAACTCATCCAGCTCACGTCGCGGGGCCCGTCCATGCCGCCGTTGTCCTATATCGCTGTCTCCGGTGGGCAGATGCGCGACCAAACCGTGCACTTCTTCGACCTGGCGCGTTGGCTCTCCGGCCTGGACCCGGTGGAGGTTTTCGCCACCGGCTCGGCTTTGGCGGAGCCCGGCATCACCGAGTACGACGACGTCGACACCTCCGCGGTCACGTTGCGGCTCCCCGGCGGGGCGTTGGTCCAGATCGATTCCGTGCGCCGCACCGGCTACGGCTACGACGAGCGGATCGAGATCATGGGCTCCGAGGGGATGGTGGAAGCACGCCGGCACCGGAACGGGGCGGTGTCCCGGTATTCGGGCACATCCGTGGTGGACGACGGACTCCACCCGGGCTGGTTCGAGCGTGTGCAGCCGACGTATGCCGCGGCACTCGCAGCGTTCGTGTCTTCCCTGGACGGAGGCGCCGCCCCGACCCCTTCCCTTGAGGACGGACTGAAAGCCCAGGCCATTGCCGAGGCTGCCGTGCTTTCCCTCCGCTCCGGACGACTGGAACCCATCAAGTACTGAACCCAAGTAGGGGACAGCACATGTCGCACTGGGTGCTCGTAGCGACGTTTGCTGTCCCCTACTTGGGGGAGAAGGCGGCGCGGAAGGCGGCCAAGGCTGCATCTCCCGCTTCGACGCTCTCCCCGCCCACGGCTGCGGCTTCCATGCCGATCACGCCCGTATATCCAGCCTCACGGAGTGCCTTGGCGATGATCGGGTAATTGATCTCCCCGGTCCCAGGCTCGAAGCGTCCGGGTACGTCGGCCACCTGGATCTCGCCGGTGAATGGTTGGGCCGCGCGGACCAGCTCGATCAGGTTCCCCTCGCCGATCTGTGCGTGATAGAGGTCCAGCATCATCTTGACGTTCGGATGATCCACGGCCCGGACCAGGGCAAGTGTGTCCTTCGCCCGGGCAAGCGGAATGCCGGGGTGGTCAAGGATCGTGTTGAGGTTCTCCAGGGCCAAGATTATGCCGTGCTTTTCGCCTAAAGTGCCGAGCTTCTCCAGCGTGCGGAGTCCGGTCAGCCACATTTCTCCCGACGAACGGTGGATTGGCCGGACCGCACGCCCGCCTTCCCCCAGCTCGGCCGGGTGGACGACCATCCGCTCGACTCCGAGTTCCAGGGCGGTCGGGATCAGCTTTTCCGCCGAGGCCAGGACTTCATGCGCGGTCAAGGGGTCGATCACGCTGCCACCGAAGTAGCCGCTCATCGATGAGAACCTGGCACCTGTGGCTCCTAGCGCTGCAATGTCCCGCCCGCGGGTGTCCCACAGCTCCACATCGAAGCCCTGCTTATGGATCCTGTGCACGCGGTCGATGAGCGGCAGTTCCCCGTAGACCATCTCAGCGCAGACGGCTAGGCGAAAGCTCATGCGCAGGCTCCTTGGAGGACGAGGGCCGGCTCCGCAGCCTGGAGTTCTGCGATCTCCGAAACCTCAACCGGCAGCCCGGTCTCCGCGGATTTGAATGCAGCCAAAGCAACGGCCAGGGCATTCCTCGCATCAACGCCACCCGGCGCTGCCGCGGAGGAAGCTGCGACGGCGGCAGGCGGGGCGGCCGCCGTCGTGCGTTCTCCCGCGTAGCCGCGTCGTGCTGCGACGTCGTCCGCAAAGTGCGCCAGCTCCGCCGTGTAGGCGTCGTGGAAGAGGTGGATGTTCAGGCGGGACGTCCCGGAGGTGATGCCTGCTGCGGTGTAGCTGGTGGCATTCGTGGCCTGCGGCGTTCCGGCGGTGACCATGCCGGCCGACCCAAAGACCTCGCCGCGTACGTCATAGCCGTACAGTGCGTTGAAGTTCGCTTCCGCCACCGCGATTGCGCCGTTGCTGTAGGTGACGGTCACGACGGCGGTATCCAGCAGGCCGCCGGCCTTCGCCTCGGGTGCCACCAGGGCATCGGCGACGGCGTGGACCTTGACGGGGACGGCGCCGGGGTTGAGCCAGTTGAGGGTGTCGAAGTCGTGGATCAGGGTCTCCAGGAAGATGGTCCCCGGCGCGATGCGCTCCGGATTGCTGAGTCCGGCTTCCGTCCCGGGATCGCGGGTCAGGGAGCGGAGCAGCTGGGGTGTGCCCACGGCGCCGTCGTCGATCAGCTTGCGTGCCGCCGCGAAGTCGGCGGAGTAGCGGCGGTTGAAGCCAAAGCGGAGTACGACGCCGGCACTCGCCGCTGCGTCGATGGCTGCGTCCAGTTCCGCGATGGTCCGTCCGCCCGGCTTTTCGCAGAAGACGTCCTTCCCGGCCTGGGCGGCAGCGGTGATCAGCTCGGCGTGGAAACGCAGGGGCGAGGCGATGAGCACAGCGTCAACGTCCGGATCCGCCAGCACATCGGCAACGTCTGTACTGATCTTGGTGATGCCAAGACTTGTGGCAAGCTCCTGAACGGCAGCCAGGACGGGATCGACGATGGCTTCCAAGCGGGCATGGGGGACGCGGCGTGCGATGGACTCGGCGTGGAACCTGCCGATCCAGCCCGCGCCGATCACAGCGATGCGGACGGGGCGGTCTTCGGCTGCCGGGTGCTGGAGGTACGTCATTGGGTCTCCTGTTAGAAGTTCTAGATCGTTCTAGCTCAGCCCATGGTTGCATGATCATGCCCCGACTGTCTAGATCGTTCTAGTGAAGCGTGGGAAACATGCCTGGATCGTTCCGTGATTCGGAAAATACGCCGCAGTCCCCGCGGGAACACCGATTTTTCTGCGAGGGAGTCCGTGCCGAAAAATATTCTTCAGAACTTCGCGTCATGTTTTGGGGTATCGGAGTACATATCCAGTGCCCATGTCATTGACCGCGTACAGCGCCGTTGCCCTTTTCGGCTGCGTCGTGTGTCATCGGCACAGTGGCAGCGATGGGTGTGGCGGGTTCTGGGGCCCGCCCGGGGCGCCATCGCTGCGTGAACGGGCTAGTGCGGTCGGTCGTCTGAGTCGCGACCGACCGCACGACTCGTCAAAGGCCTGCGCCCGGCCGCACCAAGGTAGATCGTTCTATAGACTGGCTCCCGAACAGAGGAGAGCCATGACGGGCAAACGGCCTACCCTGATGGACGTAGCGGAGGCGGCGGGGGTTTCCCGAGCGCTGGTTTCCATCGTGATGCGCGACGTTCCCGGCGCGTCGGATGCCACCCGGCTCAAGGTGCGTAAAGCAGCCCGCGCACTCGGCTACAGACCCGACAGCCGTGCCCGCCTTCTCCGAAGCAGCCGCACGAGGCTCCTGGGCGTCAGCTTCTCCACGGCGCAGGCCTTTCACGCCGAGATCGTGGATGCCGCCTATGCCGGTGCCACGCTCCGGGGCTACGACATTGCCCTCAGCGCCGTGGCCAACGGGCGCTCCGAAGATCGGGCCGTGGAATCGCTGCTGGATCTCGGCTGCGAAGCCCTCATCATGATTTCCCCGACCCTCGCAGAGCAGGAACTCGCCGCCTACGCTGCCCGGGTGCCCGTGGTCAGCCTCCTCCGGGACGACGTCGGCGATTCCGTGGACTCTGTCAGCAGCGACGACGACGCCGGCATCCGCCTGGCGATCGAGCACCTCACCTCACTGGGGCACCGAAACATCGCCCACGTGGACGGCGGCGCGGCAGTCTCGGGGCCGCAACGCAGGAAGGCATTTGAACAGGAGATGGCGCGCCTTGGGCTGCCCGCCCGCGTGATCTCCGGCGGCCCCACCGAAGAAGACGGTTTGCGCGCCGGCCGTGAGCTGCAGCAGGAGCTGCCCACCGCCGTCGTGGCTTTCAACGACCGCTGTGCGCTGGGCGTATGGGAGAGTTTCCGGGCTGCCGGACTGCGGGTCCCGGAGGATGTGTCCATCCTGGGATATGACGACAGCCAATTTGCCCGCCTGAGTTACGTGCAGTTGTCCTCCATCAGCCAGGACGCGCCGCTGCTGGCCCACGCCGCAGTGGACCGCGCCGTCGACCGTTTGGAGGGTACGACGCCGGCCACCCACCTGGTGCGGACACCGCACCTGGTGACCCGCCGCACCACGGGGCCCGCGCCCGTTTAGGGCGACAGCACCCTGCTACACGGCGTCGGGCTGCGTGTCTGTCGTTTCGGTCTCAGCAGGCGTCAGTGGATTCTCGATCTCGTCCGTCATCATCCGGGCCGCGAAGACAGCCACGAACGCCATCAACGGGCACACCAGGCCGGCAACCAGGAAAATCAGCCAGATCGGGACCACCTCGGCCACAGGTCCGGCGAGTGCCATGGACACGGGCATCAAGGCCAGGGAAACAAAGAAATCCAGGCTCGAAATCCGGCCCAACAGATGCCGTGGGACGCGGCGTTGCAGGAGCGTGCCCCAGATGACGGTTCCTATGCCCTCGGTGACTCCGAAAATCAGCATGGCACCTCCGAGCAGCCACACATTGTCCATGAAACCGATCGCGGCTACGGGCAGGCTGCCCAGCCCCCAGGTCACCACCATCACCGTCAGGTAGCGGCGGGGCAGTGGGAACGACGCGGTTGCCAGTGCGGCCACCGCGCTTCCGACGCCCATCACGGCCAGCAGGAAGCCGAACACCCTGGAGTCACCACCGAGCTGGTCGCGGACCACGAAAGGCAGCAGGACCTCGATGGGTCCGATCAGGAAAAGCACTGACAGGCAGGCCCAAATGAGGGTCCAGAGCAGCCAGGGGGTGCGGATGGTGTAGCTGAACCCTTCGCGGAGGTCGCGGAGGAAGGAGCGTGGGACGGCTGTCTCGGACGGTTTTTCGGGACCGTCCAGGCGCTGCCGGCCCAGGAAATTCAGGATCGCGAACGCCAGGAAATGGCACGCAGCCACTCCTGCAACGGCATGTGCCGGCGAGAAGGCCGCCACCAGGATGCCGGCGATCGCGGGTCCGGCAGCCTGTTGGAGGATGGGCCGGACGGTGCCTTCCATGCCGTTTGCCGCCAAGAGGTCCTCCGCTGGCAGGATACGCGGAAGGATGGCTGAGTACGCGGGGAAGAAGAAGGCCTGCCCGACGCCCAGGATGAAGGCGCCGATGGCCAAGTGCCAGAGTTGGAGGACATTGAGCATCGCCAGGAGCGTGACTGTGGCGATCACGGCCAGGTTGGCGCCTTCCACAGCGATGATGAGGAGGCGTTGGGGGAGCCGGTCGGCGGCGATGCCACCTGCCAGCACGAATCCCACCAGCCCCACGCTTGCTGCCGTGGCCACCAACGACAACTCCAGTGGACCCCCGCCCAAGTGGATGACCTCGTAGACCATGGCCACTGCCCACATGCCGGATCCGAAAATGGAGACGGACAGGGCGGAGATCAGCACCCGGAAGTCCCGGTGCACAAAGGGGCGCAGCGCTCTCAGGGCGGCCATTTCACCAGCCTAGACCTGGGTCAGGACGCTGCGTAAGGTTGTCCCGCACCTGAGGCGGGAGGAATGTCAGGTCAAGAAGCGCCCGACGGCGGGGCGTCGCCGTCGTCGATGTCCGGACCTTCGGCCGGGTCCTGGCTGTGCAGGCCGGTATCGTGCGGTTCCCAGCCTTCAGTTTCACCCTCCGCCGGGGCGTCGGTGTGGTGCCGGATGACGTGTTCGTTCTTGTCCGGGGCGTTCATGACGGATACTCCCTGTCCTTGCTGGACTGCTTCCGTAAGTGCCCCCAGTCTACGCCGGGGATGCCAATTGTGGGGTCCGCTTTGCGCGGAATACTGTCCACATAGGGCGCAGAACGGGCCTCGCAATGCGGGAGTGTGGCATAGGCTAAAACCATCAGTTCCCTGAATAATCAGAGCTGCCAAGGAGAGGTGAACATGCCCAAGCGCCCCAACCCGGCGGTGAAAATCGCCCAAGAGACGGCACACAACGCAGTCTTCGATGCCGAAGGCAACACCAAGCCCGGCGTGCACAACGTGCTCCTGAAGGCAGTGGAAGTCCAACGCCCGCTGGTCCTGGCGAATCTTCGCAGGCTGCAGCGCCGGTACCCCAACGATTCCCCGGCGCAGCTGGCCTCCAAACTTGAGCGCCATTACCTGACCGCTGTCGCAGGTGGGGGAGCCGGGGTGGGGGCCATCGCCGTCGTACCTGGCCTGGGGACCGCGGCATCGCTGGGCCTCTCCGCCTTGGCCACTGTCGGATTCCTTGAGACCACCGCGCTGTACGCGTCGTCGCTGGCGGAGTTGCACGGCATTCGGCTGACCGACCCTGAACGCGCACGCACCATGGTCATGGCCATCATGCTCGGCGAGGAAGGAACCTCCCTGCTGGGCGCCCTGAGCGGCCAGTCGCTCGGCCGGGGCAAGGGCGTGACCAACGCTTGGGGCAAGACGCTGACCAGGAAGATTCCGGGCAGTGGCTTCGGCGTCGTCCGGGATGCCATTCAACGGGCCTTCCTGAAGAACCTCATTAAGAAGCAGGGCACGGCCTTCCTGGGCCGCGCACTGCCCTTCGGCGTAGGTGCAGTGGTGGGCGGTGCCGGCAATATGATGATGGGCCGTGCTGTTGTGGCCACAGCCAAGGAAGCGTTCGGCCCCCTGCCAGACACCATTCCAGGCGAGCTGCTGCCCAAGGCACGCAAGAATGTCCTTGAGAACCCGACGTCGGAAGGCGATAACAGTGGATTTGAACGCTGACCTGGGAGAATCGTTCGGCTCCTGGACCATGGGCGACGACGCTTCCATGTTCCGCATCGTGAGCAGCGCCAACGTGGCCTGCGGATTCCACGCCGGCGACCCCCTCACCATGCTGGACAGCTGCCGTGCCGCCTTTGAACTCGATGTCCGGGTGGGCGCCCACGTCGGGTACCGGGACTTGGCCGGTTTTGGTCGCCGTTCGCTGGACATGACGTTCGATGAGCTGTTTGGCGACGTGCTCTACCAGCTCGGAGCCCTGGACGGGATGGCCCACGCGGTGGGTGCCTCGGTGGACTACGTGAAGCCGCACGGCGCCCTGTACAACAGGATCGTCCGCGACACTGAGCAGGCTGAGGCAGTGGTGGCTGCCGTCCACGCCTACGATCCCGGTCTTCCCGTGCTCGGCCTGGCGGGCTCCGCCTGGATCACGCTGGCCGACGAAGCAGGCCACCCGGTCTTCCGGGAAGCATTCGTGGACCGGGCCTACCTTCCGGACGGGACACTGGTTCCCCGTACACAGGAAGGCGCCGTGCTGCACGACACCGCAGCCGTCGTGGCACAGGCCGTGCGGCTGGCCACCCGCAAGGAAGTCGTAGCCATCGACGGTTCCGTTGTACCCGTCCAAGCCGACTCCTTGTGTATCCACGGCGACACCCCCGGCGCGGTCAACATGGCAGCAGCTGTTCGCGAAGGCCTTGAGCAGGCAGGCGTGAACATCGAGGCTTTTGCCTGATTTTATGGAGAGGCGGAATTCGTGAACAGGGAGGCCGCATGGGTGCAGTAGTGGTGGATCCCGGGCCCTCGAGCCTGGTCCTTGACCCTGAGCACGTCCTGGATCGTGCGTCCATGAACCTGGCCAACGCCCTGCTGGGCAACTCCGCCACGGCGCCGGGACTTGAGGTCCTGGTGGGTGGCCTGAAGCTGCGCTTCGTTACGGGTTCCGCCATCGCCGTCACCGGTGCCGAGGGCGTTGTGACCCTCAACGGCGAGGAACTTCCGCTGAACAAACCGATCCGTGTGGCTCCCGGAGCCGTGCTGGCTTTTGGTCCCGCCAGGTTCGGGATCCGCTACTACGTTGCAGTGCACGGCGGATTCACAGGGCGCGGAGCGACTCAAGCCGGCAGGACCCTGACCTTCGGCAAGGCACAGGGCCAGGGATTCCCGCATATCCATCAGCCTGCCCGCCGCGCACTCGACCCCGAACGGCCGGTGGTCGCCCGGATTACCCGCGGACCGCGGGTGCCAAATTACGACGCCGGATTGTGGCTTCGCTTGACCACGGAACCTTGGACTCTCTCACCCGAGTCCGACCGCGTCGGTGCGCGGCTGGCGGGCCGGCCGCTTGAGGTGGCCTCGGCTCCAGCACCCCAGGCCCAACCGTTGGCGGCAGGTTCTGTGGTTTTGCCGGCGTCGGGCCTTCCCGTCATCGCCCTCGCAGACCGACCGGCCACCGCCAAGTCGCCCGTGATTGCGCTGGTCCGCGACGACGACCTCGACTTGATCGGACAGGCCAGGCCGGGGCAGATGGTGCATTTGCTGGGCTAAAGCGGTGCCGTCAGCCTTGGAGCTTCTGGGCCAGCATGACAAGGATGCCGCTGGGACCGCGAAGGTACGTCAGCTTGTAGACGTCCTGATAGTTGGCCACTCCACGCAGCGGGGTGCATCCGTGTTTTGCGGCAATCTCCAAGGCGGCGTCGATGTCGTCAACCGAGAAAGCCACGCGGTGCATGCCGATCTCGTTGGGAAGGGTAGGGCTCGTTTCGATCGCATCGGGATGAAGGTACTCGAAGAGCTCCAGTTGGCCCTGGCCGTCCGGGGTTTGGAGGACCGCAATCTTCGCGTGGTTTCCGTCGAGTCCAACGGCGGTGTCGGCCCAGTCACCGCTGACAGTGTCCCGGCCCAGCACCGTCAGGCCCAGGTCGGTGAAGAAGGCGATGGTTTCTTCGAGGTCCCGGACAGCTATTCCGACGTTCTCAAGCTTGATAGGCATGCGTTGACGGTACCAAGGCCCATCCGCCAGCTCCAGGGTGCCGGGCTCAGCCGAAGAGCAGGTGGGCCACGGTGAAGATCGCCAAACCGGCCAACGCGCCCACCACCGTTCCGTTGATGCGGATGTACTGGAGGTCCTTGCCCACCTGCAGCTCGATCTTCTGCGACGTCTCCTCGGCATCCCAGCGCGCCACCGTGTCAGAGATGACACCGGCGATATCCGAGCGGTACGTGTTCACCAAATACCCGGCGGCATCACCGATCCAGGTGTTGACCTTGCTGGCCAGTTCCTCGTCGTTGACCAGGCGCGTACCAAAGTCCCGCACGGCGCTCTTGAAGCGCTGGCTCAGTTCGCTGTCGGGATCGTCGACGGCGTTGAGCAGCGCGGTCTTGACTGTTCCCCAGGTGCGGGAGGCCAGTTCGCGGACCTCCGGATCGCCGAGGATCTGCGCCTTGATCCCCTCAGCGCGCTCGATCATCGCCGGATCATGCTGGAGGTCTTGTGCAAGATCGGTGAGGTAGGCGTCAATCGACTGCCGGACCTGGTGGTTCGGGTCGGCCTGGACCGCGCGGACAAACTTGGAGAGCTCAACGTGCACGCGGTCACCCACCAGTCCATCGACGAACGTCGGCACCCACAGCGGAGACCGGTCCGACACCAGCCGGTTCACCGTTGCGTGGTTGGCATCCACCCAGTCGGCGGCGCGGTCCACCAGCAGGTCCACCAGCCTGTGATGATGACCGTCGGCGAAGATCCGTTCGGCCATCCGGCCTACGGGCGGCCCCCACGGAGGTGTGAGGAGGTGCTTGCGGACCATGCCCTCGATGACTGCCTGCACGTCGTCGTCGTTGAGGACCGTGAACACGCCGCGGATCGCCGCGCCACCCTCCTTGGCCACACGTTCGGCACCGCCGGGTCCCGATAGCCAGTGCCCGGCCTTGCGGGCGATGTCGATGCTGGCCAACTTCTCCTGCACAACCTCCTGCGAGAGGAAATTGCTCTCCACGAACTCGCTGAGCGACTCACCGATCTGGTCTTTGCGCCGCGGAATGATGGCCGTGTGCGGAATCCGCAGTCCCATCGGGTACTTGAACAGGGCCGTCACGGCGAACCAGTCAGCCAAAGCACCCACCATGCCGCCCTCGGCGGCAGCGCGAACATATTCCAGCCACGGGTACTGCTTCTGCAGTGCAAAGGCCACCGTGAAAATCACGGCCATGGCAATCAGGAGGCCCAGCGCCAAGCGCTTCATACGGAGGAGCGCTGCCGCTTTCTCCCGCTCACCGGCGGAAAAGTCGACGACGGCGGAACGGCCCCGCGCGTCTGCGTCACCGCGCCGTGTGGGTTGCGGGTCCGGCGTGGCGACATCGTCAGTTGGGGTTCGCTCAGAGTTCACCTGCATTAGCCCAGCGTAGTCCCCGTTCGTACAGCGGTGTGGGCTACCGTGTCTGCATGACCACCGACGACTTCACCCCGCTCCGACCCAAGGTTTACGCCCACCGCGGCGCCAGTGCCGCGTACGCGGAGCACACGCGGGCGGCCTATCTGAAGGCGATTGCCGACGGCGCGGACGGGGTTGAGTGCGACGTCCACCTGACCCGGGACCAGCACGTGGTCCTTCTGCATGATGCCAACCTGGACCGCACCTCCACGGGGACCGGGCCTGTTTCCGAGCACACCCTTGAGCAGCTCAGGTCCTTGGACTTCTCGTCGTGGAAGGGAGCCCGCATCCCCGACGCCTACGGGGGAGTGGCTGACCAATTCCTGACATTGCCGGAACTGCTGGACATCCTCCGCGGAGCCGGCCGGGACATCGGGTTGGCGATCGAACTCAAGCACCCAAGTCCTTACGGCCTCAAACTCGAGGAGCGGGTCCTGGCCCTCTTGGAGGAGGAGGGATGGTCGCCGGAAGAATCCCGGCTGGAGAATATACAGATCTCCTTCATGAGCTTTGACTCGGACTCCGTCCAGAAGTTGCTTGAGTCAGTCCCCGGGCAGCACATCTGCCAATTGGTGGATGACTTCACCGTCCAGGAAATCCGCCAGGAGCTTGGCCTGGGATTCCTCACCGGCGGTGCAGTAGCAAACGTCATGAAGGCTGCCCAGGAAGACGCGGAACGCGTGCTCGACGAAGGGCAAGTGGGCATCGCTGGTCCGGGCATTGACTATGTGCGTGAACATGCCCGAAATGTCCAGCGCTGGCTGGAGGCCGGGCGTATATTCCGCGTGTGGACTGTTGACTCTGAGAAGGACGTTGCCCTGTGCCAAGGGTTGGGCATCCACGAGATCACCACCAACCGGCCAGCGCAGGTGCTCGCCCAACTGATGGTCTCCAACTAGCACGCAGCTTTGGGGGCCACCCCGCTTGTGATTGAGTGGTCTCATGTCTTTTCGCTGGTCAGTCCAAGCACGCCGCACCACCTCCGCAGTTGCCCTGAGCGCTTTGCTCCTGGCCAGCGCTGCGAAGCACTTCCGCACGCCGTCCTTCTACAACCCCGTGGTACCGGACTATCTGTGCCGCAACGATGAGCCCGGCTCCGGTTCCAATGGTCCCTTGGCAGTCATGTCCCGCGAGGAATGGATTGCTTCTTCGGGCCTGCTTGAGGCCGCTGCCGCCGTCGGACTTCTGATCCCCGCCACGCGTAAGGTAGCCGCCGACGCGACCACCGCGATGTTCACTGCATTCCTTGCGGGACATATTGATGCCCTGAGACGTGCTTACGGGCCGGACGGCACAGAAAAAGAGCGACGAATCCACACCGTCCGGCTGCCTTTGCAGCTGCCCCTCATCCTGTGGTCCTGGAGTCTCCGGAAATGAGCAGCAGTTCCGCTCCCATGAAGCTGAGGGAGTCGCCGGCCTTCAAGATCGCTCTGTCCCTGAGTATTGCAACGGGCCTCTATGGAGTTTCCTTCGGCGCGTTGTCGGTGGCGTCCGGCTTTGACTTCTGGCAGACGATGGCGCTGAGTCTCCTGCTGTTCAGCGGGGGGTCGCAATTCGCGTTCATCGGTGTCGTGGCAGGCGGCGGTTCAGGTGTCGCGGCCATGACGGCCAGTGCTCTGCTGGGTATGCGCAACGGCATCTACGGGATGCAGATCAATGCCATGCTGCGCCCGATGGGCTGGAAGCGCTATGTCTCGGCCCACGTCACCATCGACGAGTCGACTGCCACCGCCTCCGGCCAATCCGATCCCGGTGAGCAGAGCCGAGGCTTCTGGACCGCAGGCACTGGAATATTCATTTTGTGGAATATCTTCACTGCCGTCGGAGCCTTGGCCGGCGATGCCATGGGAGACCCCAAGCAGTGGGGGCTGGATGGAGCTGCCGTCGCGGCGTTCCTTGCACTGTTGTGGCCGCGACTCAAAGGCCGTGAACCATGGGCCATCGCAGCAGCCTGCGCGTTGGCCACAATCCTGGCCGTACCCTTCGTGCCGTCAGGCGTCCCCATCCTGGTGGCCGCAGTGGTTGCCGGAGTCATCGGCTGGTTCAGCCACGCCCGCATGGACGAAGGCCTGGAGCCGGACGTCGATCCCTACGCGGAGAAGCACCGGCACGGGAATGAGGGCGGGAAATGAACCTTTGGCTGTGGATCCTCATTGCCTGCGCGCTGGCCTACCTCACCAAGCTGGTTGGCTACTTCGTGCCTGCGAAGCTGCTGGACAATCCCCGCATCATGCATGTGGCCGGGACCATGACGATTGGGCTGCTCGCGTCCCTGACGGTAGTGAACGCTGTGGCGTCCGGGCAGGGGCTGGTTCTCGATGCCCGGATCGGCGCTTTGGTGGCTGCCGCCGTCGCACTGTTGCTTCGCGCGCCGTTCCTGGTGGTCGTCATTGCGGGCGCGGCAGCCGCAGCATTGCTGCGTCTGCTGGGTTGGGGCTGAGGACAGAACTGAACGCGGGCCGCGGCGGGTTCAGGCGCTTTCGCTAAGGGTCACTCCCGGGATGCCCGACTGCTCAGGAAGGGGGCGCGAGGGCCGTTCGGTCCGGATAGCGTCCTCGATCAAAGCCACGGGGCGCTTCCAGGCCTCGGAGCCCGGTTCCATGGTGTCGACGGCGCCAATCAGCATGGCAACCAGCCGGACCATGTCCTCGATGGTTATATCGCGGCGCAGGGTTCCTTGGCCCTGCCCGCGTTCCAGAAGGGTGGCCATGGCTCCGATGAGACCACCGGTGATTCCCATGAGAAGCCCGCGGCGGCCGGCAACGGCATCCAGCAGGTTGGCGTCTTCGCTGGCAACCCGCATCACGGCGTCGATGACGTTGATGAGTCCTTCGGCGGCATCCATGCCGTCGGTTGCCGCAGCTGCCACAGGGTCCACGTGCTGGCGCAGTTGCCGCGACAGTGCGGCGAGGACCAGCTGTTCCTTGTCGGAGAAGTTGCGGAACAACGTTGCGGGGCCAACTCCAGCGGTGGCGGCGATGGTCTGCAAGGGTACGTCCGGTCCAAATTCGCGGAAGCACTGCCGGGCGGCGGTAATGATCTTGTCCACATTGCGTGCGGCGTCTGCCCTGAGGGGCTTGCGTTCAGAGGGCTGTTCCATGTTTGTCAGAGTAGCAACGCAGGCGTTCCGGCCTGTTGTTACGCGGGAGTACGTTCTTATATGACAAACCGGCACATGAAACACTGGATTCATGTTGCTTGCATTCTCAGTCGCCCCTTCAGGCCAGCCCGCGTCCGCCACCAGCGGGGGACCAGCCCCCGACGCTTCCGTGCACGATGCTGTTGCCGCCGCCGTCAAGATCGTCCGTGAGTCGGGGCTGCCCAACCAGACCGACTCCATGTTCACCACCATTGAGGGCGAATGGGACGAGGTTTTCGACGTTGTCAAGCGCGCCACTGAGGCGGTTGGGCGCTATGGCAGCCGCGTCTCACTGGTGATCAAGGCGGACATCCGGCCTGGCTACAGCGGCGAGCTGACCGGCAAGGTGGAACGCCTGGAAGACGCGATCTCCGCCTCGGAGTAGAAGCTTTCCCCAGCAGGCCACGAGTGCCAGACTGGGGGCCATGATTGAACACGTGGCTAAGCCCGGCTGGGTTGACGTCGAGCGTTACCTGACTGACGTCGTCGTGCGTCCTGAGCCTGCCCACCGACGCGCGGTGGATTCCGCGCTTGAGGCGGGCATGCCGGCTATCGAGGTGGCACCCAATGCGGGCAAGCTGCTGCGGATGCTCGTGCAGCTGTCCGGGGCCAGGCGCGTCCTGGAGATCGGCACCCTGGCCGGCTTCAGCAGCATCTGGATGGCTCAGGGACTGCCCGACGACGGCAGGATCGTCACGTGCGAATACCTCCAGAAGCACGCCGACGTGGCCCGTGCCAACCTCGATGCTGCCGGCATGGGACACAAAGTGGACATCCGGGTGGGGGCTGCCCTGGACACGCTTCCGACGCTGGCTGGCCAAGAACCGTTCGACCTTGTCTTCATCGACGCAGACAAGGAAAACGATGCCAACTACCTTGATTGGGCCATCAGGCTGGGCCACCCTGGCACGGTGATCGTGATGGACAACGTGATCTGGGACGGGGCCATCCTGGAGCCGGGGCGGGATGAAACGAACGCGCCGGGGATCGTCAAGGCTTTGGAAATGATGGGCCAGGACCCGCGCTTGGATGCCACGGCCATCCAGACGGTGGGCAGCAAGGGCTGGGACGGCTTCGCGATCGCGCGGGTGCGGTAGATGGATTTCACGCTTCGCCCTGCAACGGTGGAAGACGCCGGGGCCATGGCCGCCATGCATTTGCAGTCCTGGCGGGAAAGCTACGGACACCTGCTGCCGCGGGAATTCTTCGAGCGGCAGGAAGTGGGGCTGCCCCAACGCGCCGACAAATACCGGGAGTTCATCGCGGCAGGTCATACCCGGATGCTGGCCTTCGGTCCCGATGGTGAGCTGGTGGGACTTGGCGCAGCCGGTGAAGGCCGGGATGAGGACCGCCCGTGCGACGTGGAGTTGTTCATGCTCTACACCCTGGAACACATCCACGGCAGGGGAGTCGGGCAGGCTTTGGTGGATGCCCTGATCGGCGAGGGTCCGGCGTACCTGTGGGTCCTGGACGACAACCCGCGGGCGCAGGCCTTCTACCGGCGCAACGGCTTCGTTCCCGACGGCAAGCGCCAACTGTGCGACCCGTCCTGGTACTCGCTGCCCGAACACCGGATGGTGCGTCCCGGCGTCGTGTCCTGACTCAACGTTCGCTGTCCTCCGGCTGGCCGATGTCTACGGGCGCATCCAGCGGCGCGTCGGCGTCCAGCGGCGCGTCGGGATCCGCCGGCGGTTCGAGAACCGGCGGCGAGTCGAGCAGGCTGGGCGGTTTGGGCACCCTCGTCAGCAGCAGGCAGACCACCGTGAGCCACGCGACTGCGGCAGTCAGTACCTCCGCCCACACCGATGCTCCAACATTCATGATGCGATCATATGGCTCAACCAGGCCAACTGTAAGTATCCTTACTAATTATGTGACTGAACCGGGTAATACGACATTCCACTAGGCTGGGAGCATGGATCAGGCGGGGCGGAAATAGTGGCACGACGCGGAAAGAGGTCGACGGCGGGAGTCGTCGAGGTGCCTTCCGGCACCCGCCCCGGAGGTCCGGCTGAAGGCGTCTACTACATTGATACCGGCGATTGTGAGCTGCTCCAGGACCAGGACAATTCCAACGGGTGGCTCCTGAAGATCAACGGCGTCATGAGCTCGCACATCGACCTGGCGGATCCGCTCTTCCTGGACTTCGAGTACATGCGCTGGATCGCGGCCCTGGTGGAATCACGATGGCCCCGGGAGCATAAACCGAAGCTGCGCGCGCTGCATTTGGGCGGAGGTGCGTGTTCGATGGCGCGGTACTTCCACTCCGCGTACCCGGAAGCCCGGCAGGTCGTCGTCGAACTGGATGGCAAGCTGGCCGACTACGTCCGCGGCTGGTTCGACCTGCCGAAAGCGCCCTTGCTGCGGATCCGCGTGGGTGAAGCGCGGGAGGTCACCGAGTCCCTCACGCCGGATACCCGGGATCTCATCATCCGTGACGTCTTCGCCGGCGCCTTCACTCCGCGCGCCCTGACTACGCGGGAATTCACGGCTCACGCCGACGCCGTGCTGGCCGCGGACGGGCTGTATGTGGTCAATTCCGGAGACGCGCCCGACCTGAAGAATGCCCGGGCGGATGCCGCCACCATCGCCGACACCTTCGAGCACACCATGATCATCGCCGACCCCGCCATGCTTAAGGGGCGTCGTTACGGCAACATGATCATGGCCGGAAGCCACGTCCCGTTCGGCGATGATCCAACACTGGCGCGGAGGCTCCTGGGCGGGGGCGTCCCAGCCCATATCTGGGACGACGCCAAGGTCCGGGCCTTCGCAGCCGGCACCCCCGTCCGCCACGATCCCCCCACCAACTGACCCACCCCCTTTGGAGTTTTTGTACACATAACGCGCTTGTGAGGGCTTTTAGGCGCATTAGCTGTACAAGCACTCCGGGGGTTAGGGGGCGCCGAGCAGCTCCTCCCGGCGGCTCTCCGTCTCCTCGCGCAAAGCCTGCACGACGGCGGCTACCGCGGGGCGGCGCATGGAGTCGGGGCGGAGGACCATCCAATAGGGTAGTAGCTCCGCGAAATCCGACGGCAAAAGCCTCACGAGGTCCGGGTGCCGGTCCGCCATGAAGCATGGCAGGAAGCCAACACCGGCCCCGGCCCTTGTCGCCTCCACGTGCACGAACACATTCGTGGAGCTCAGGCCGTCGCGCATGGTGGGAACCAGCCTGCGGGGCGCGTCGAGATCGTCCACCTGCAGCATCGAATCCACAAAGTAGACCAACTGATGCCGTGTGAGCTCCTCAATGCTGGAGGGAGTCCCGTGGTCCGCCAGATACTGCCGTGAGGCGTACATCCCCAGCCTGTACTCGCCCAGCCGGAGCGCCTCGGCCCGGTGTACCTGCGGCGTCCCCACCACCACCTCGATATCGAGGCCGGACCTCTGCTGCAGCGCCCGACGTGTAACGGTCACGATCTCCACGCTCAGCCCAGGATGCTCCCGTCGAAGCCGGGCAACAGCGGGCGCCGCGATGTAGGCGCTGAAGCCATCGGTCGCGGTCATGCGTACGACGCCGGTAATCGGGTCGGGTGCGCGGTCGCTGGGTCCCAGGGCGCTCACCGCAGCTTCGATGCGTTCGGCGACCAGCACGGCTTCGGCGCCGAGATCCGTCACTTCCCAACCACCGGCCGCACGCGCGAGGACCCGGCCGCCCAGCGCCTTCTCCAGCGCCGCTATCCTGCGGGAAACGGTGGTGTGGTTCAGTCCCAAGGCTTGGGCCGCCGTCGTGAATTTACCTGAACGTGAGACGGCGAGGAAGATGAGGAGGTCGTCGGGGTTGGGATTCATATCTGCAATTCTGCACACCTAAGGTGTCTTATTGGTCATTGAGGCATAACAAATCTGCGGCAATACTCAGTGGAGCATGTCGTGTTGTGGTTCACATCACGTTCAAAAGGGTCGAAGAAGACACTGAGGAGATGGATATGAGCGTAGAGCAGCGCTCCGCATCAAGGGCCGGGAAAGACTCCGGCAAGGGCTCCGGCCTGAAGAAGATCGTCGCGGCCTCGATGGTGGGCACCGTGGTGGAGTGGTACGAGTTCTTCCTGTACGCCACCGCCGCCACCTTGGTTTTCGGCAAGTACTTCTTCCCGAGCACCGGCAACGAACTGGACGGCATCATCCAGGCCTTCATCACCTACGCCGTCGGCTTCGTCGCCCGGCCCCTGGGCGGCATCGTGTTTGGCCAGATCGGCGACAAGCTCGGCCGCAAGCCCACGCTGCAGCTGACGATCGTGATCGTGGGCGTCTCCACCTTCTTGATGGGCTGCCTCCCGGGCTTCGTGGACATCGGATACTGGGCGCCGGCCATGCTGGTGGCCCTCCGCTTCATCCAGGGCTTCGCGCTCGGTGGCGAGTGGGGCGGCGCGGTTCTGTTGGTCGCTGAGCACAGCCCCAACACGTCACGCGGTTTCTGGTCCTCCTGGCCGCAGGCAGCCGTGCCGGTTGGCAACCTGCTGGCCACTCTGGTCCTGTTCGTTATGTCCACTACGCTCAGCAGTGAAGCCTTCCTCGGCTGGGGTTGGCGCGTAGCGTTCTGGCTCTCCGCAGTGATCGTGTTCGTCGGCTACTACATTCGTACCCACGTCACCGAAGCCCCGATCTTCCTCGAAGCCAAGGCACAGGTGGAGGAATCCAAGGCCATCAGCTACGGCGTCGGCGAAGTCATCCGCAAGTACCCCAAGGGCATCCTCCAGGCCATGGGACTCCGTTTCGCCGAGAACATCATGTACTACCTGGTGGTCAGCTTCGCGATCGTCTACCTCAAGAGCGTCCACAAGTACGACACCTCCTCGCTCCTTCTGGCACTCCTGATCGCCCACGTGATCCACTTCCTGGTGATCCCGCAGGTCGGCCGCCTGGTTGATTCCTGGGGTCGCAAGCCGGTCTACCTGATCGGTGCCATCACCGGTGCGGTCTGGCCGTTCTTCGCCTTCCCGATGTTCGACACCAAGAACGCCGTGATCATCGTGCTCGCCGTAACCATCGGTCTGTGCTTGCACGCCTTCATGTACGCCGGACAACCGGCCATCATGTCAGAGCTCTTCCCCACCCGGATGCGCTACTCCGGTGTCTCACTGGGCTCCCAGGTCACGTCGATCTTCGCAGGATCACTGGCACCGCTGCTGGCCACCCAGTGGCTCAAGGACACCGGATCCTGGGTTCCCACCGCGATCTACCTTGTGGTCGCCTGTGCGATTACCGCCGTCGCCGTCGTTTCCTTGAAGGAAACCAAGGGTATTGCCCTAGAGTCCGTGGACGAAGCGGACGCAGAGCGTCATGGACTGACCACCGCGAAAGGCTAATGAGATGGACAACTCCTTGAACGGACGCAAAGCGCTGGTGACCGGAGGCGCGAGCGGAATCGGGGCCGCCTGTGCCCGTGCGCTCGCCTCCCGCGGGGCGAAGGTAGCAGTGGCCGACGTCGATGCCTCCGGAGCGGCGGCCCTCGCCGATGAGCTGGGCGGCACTGCCTGGACCGTGGATCTGTTGGATGTTGATGCTTTGGCGGCGCTGAGCCTCGACTGCGACATCCTGGTCAACAATGCCGGCATCCAGAAAGTCGCGCCGATCGAGGAGTTCGATCCTTCCGAGTTCCGGCGGATCCTGGCCCTGATGCTGGAGGCCCCGTTCCTCCTCATCAGGGCTGCCCTCCCGCACATGTACGCCAACGGGTTCGGCCGCATCATCAACGTCTCGTCAGTGCACGGGATTCGGGCCTCGGCCTACAAGAGCGCGTACGTTTCGGCGAAGCATGGGCTTGAGGGGCTCAGCAAGGTGACAGCCCTGGAGGGTGGCGAGCACGGGGTTACGTCCAACTGCATCAACCCCGGTTACGTCCGCACGCCGCTGGTGGAGAAGCAGATCGCCGACCAGGCCCGGCTCCACGGCATCCCCGAGGCCGAGGTGCTCGCCAAGGTGATGCTGACGGAGTCGGCGGTGAAGCGGCTGGTGGAGCCTTCCGAGGTTGCGTCCCTGGCTGCCTGGCTGGCCTCCGACGACGCCGGCATGGTCACCGGCGCGAGCTACACCATGGACGGTGGGTGGTCGGCGAGGTAGTCCCGCGCCCCCTCGTGCCCCGCCGAGGTGACAGTTAATGACAATGTTCGGCGCTCGGATTGTCATTAACTGCCAACTCGGCGGGGCTGATCAGGCCGTTTCGTCGACCAACTCGGCCCGGCGCAGCCCGTCACCGCGGACCCACAGCTTGTAGGCCACAAACAGGAGCGCCAGCCAGGCCCCGCCCACATACAGGGCGATGCGTGTGTCCTCGAAAACGCCGAGGATCACGATCACCATCGCCATGAATGCCATGGTGAGGATGGACGCCGTCGGCCACAGCGGTGAACCGAATTCCGACGCCGGCAGGCCCTTGCGCTTGATCTCCCGCTTCATGGCAACGTGCGAGGCGAGGATCATCACCCACACCCACACGGTGGCGAAGGTGGCAATGGAAGCGATGACCACGAAGACGTCTTCGGGAATCACTGCGTTCAGCACGACGCCCACCAGCAAAATGCCGCCCATCATCACCACGGTCATCCACGGGACGCCATGGCGGGAGATCTTGCCAAAGCTCTTTGGCGCGTGCCCCTGCTGCGCCAGGCCAAACAGGATGCGGCCGGCACCGAAGATGTCGCTGTTGATGGCGGACAACGCTGCCGTGATCACCACTGCGTTGAGAATGTGCGGTGCTGCCGGAATTCCCAGGCCATCGAAGATCTGCACGAACGGACTGCCGTTGCTGCCGATTTCATTCCACGGGAAGATGCTCATCAGCACGCCCAGGGTCAGTACGTAGAACAGCAGCACGCGAACGGGCACAGTATTAACAGCCTGCGGAATGACCTTCTTGGGATCGGCAGCTTCGCCTGCGGTGATGCCAATCGTTTCGATGCCGCCAAAGGCAAACATCACGACGGCGAACGCGGCCAAGAGCCCCTCGAAACCGTTAGGGAACAGACCGCCGTGGTTCACAAGGTTCCCCAGCCCCGGTGCCACGCCGCCGCCGTCGGCCGTTTGGAAACCGAACACGACGATCGCTGCACCGCCGACGATCATGGCGATAATCGCCACCACTTTGATCAGCGAGAACCAGAACTCAAGCTCGCCGAACACCTTCACGCTGAGCAGGTTCATGGCCCCCAGGAACAGGATGATCGCGAGCACCCAGATCCATCTGTCCACCTGCGGGAACCAGAAGCCCATGTAGATGCTGAAAGCAGTGACGTCGGCGATTGCCACGATTGCCATCTCGAAGACATACGTCCACCCGGTCACAAAACCGGCGAAAGGGCCGAGGTAGCGGCTGGCGTACTGCCCGAAGGAGCCGGAAACGGGGTGCCGCACTGCCATTTCGCCGAGTGCGCGCATCACCATGAAGACGGCGGCGCCGCCGATGATGTAGGCGAGGAGAACGGCCGGGCCGGCTTTTTGGATGGCCGACGCGGAGCCGTAGAAGAGGCCCGTGCCGATCGCTGATCCGAGTGCCATGAAGCGGATGTGTCGGACGTTGAGGCCCCGGCTAAGTGCCGTACCTGCGGCTTGGAGGACAGAGCTCTCCTCAGCCAGCTTGGTTTGTTGCATGGTAAAACCTTCTCGTCTTTGGGAGGGGATCGCTATCCAGCAGATCACTTTTGGCGGCTCTGTGATCGGACTCACGGGTGTTTGGTGTCTTTGATCGCAGACACTCCGGAGCGCTGCCAGTTACACGGTGGTAAAAGTCATAGTTCCCGGTCGGATAGGATGACCGCGGACAGGACTTCAACACGGTCAGGCATCCCTCGCACTCGCGTCGCCCCCAATTGAACTCTGTGCTGACTCGCATCTGTTATCTGGGGGACTCATGATTTCCGTAATCCGCGCTACCCGACGCCGTTGGGCCGCTGCCGTTGTTGCCGTCGTGGCCGGGGCTTCCTTGCTTTTCGCTGCTCCTGCCCAGGCCTATGAAATACCGACATTCGAGGTCCCGAACGCGTCCCAGGCGCCCGTGCCGTTTGTGGAGCGGGTGAGTGACGCCGCCGGTGTCGTTGAACTGTGGAAGACCGGCGGTCCCGCGACACGCACCGCCGCAGCTGCAGCCCTGGTGGGTGGCGCTGATGCGATCCAGGCATTTCTCGACGGCGGACAGGACGTCGCGCTGGCGGCTGACCGGAAGCAGTTGGTCACCGAGCTGACGACGCGGGGGAGCGAGCATGTACGGGAGAGCGCGGTCCGGGTACTGGCTACCAATGACCCAGCTGCGATCGCGAGCTTCCTCTCAAATGGCTGGGCAAAGTCCTGGGATCTCGATCTGCGCATCACTGCTACGAGGTTCCTTAACTACTCGGGTCCCATCCGGACGGGTGCATCCAAGAGCTTGGATCAAGGCAGCGAAGCCGTGGAGCGGTACGTTCTTTCAGGCTGGCTGGACGCCGCTGAGATAAGCGACCGCCAAACCGCGTTCCAGCTTTTTGACTCACCTTCTGCCGGCGTTCGCGCTGCGGCCAAGGCGGCCGTGATCACCGATGACCGGGACGTAGTCGCTGATTTCCTTCGCTACGGCCAGTTCGTGGCAGCGGCTCAGGATGCTGAGTCGGCGACTGTTGCGGCTCTCCTCGATGGGGTCAAGGCAGATATCAGCTCGAACCCCAACGGAACGGCTGCTGTGGCAGAACGTGCGAACGCCGCGGTCGAGAAGGCGCGGAGCGCTGCCGCAGCCGCAAGGACCGCGCACGGCTCACGGCTTGCATCAGACCGGGACTTCCTCTCATCCCAAGCCACGAAGGGGCAGGTTGCAGACAATGCCCAGGAGTCATCTGAGGAGGATGCGAAGACTGCCTTTGCCAAGGCCGCCCAGGAGATCCCGGGTCTCCTGAGCAGACTTGAAGCACCCGGAGCTGACCTTGATGCTTTGATCGACGATGCCCGCCAAGCCACTCTTGATCTTTCGCTGGTGGGGACGCCAGCGGTCCGGACCGCCGCTGAAGCGGCTCTCGGGACCGGGGATGCCGCAATCAAGGAATTCATCGTAAGCGGTCACCGCGCAGCCAGAGAGCTCAACAGCCGTGAATTCGTCGCAGACCGGCAGCGTGCCTATCAGCTTCTGGCAGTCGGCGGGGAGTTTGTGGAGAAGGCCGCCACGCGTGCGCTCGAATCGCTCAGTCACGCTGACGTTCGGTATTTCCTGGAATATGGTTTCGATCAGGCTCGGAACCTGGACAACCGCATCCAGACGACATTTGCATTGGAATCAACGCCCGAGGTCCGCGCGGCCGCGAGCGTGGCCCTCGATGGCAGCCGCGCAGACCGTGAGGGCTTCATCTCGGAAGGTCGGGCCGCAGCCGCTGACCGGGACGCCGCGACCGCAACCCACGTTGCATCCATCGACGCCATGATCACCGAGCTCGCCGCTCTGGCGAATCAGGCAACGGTCGACGCCGGCAAGGCGGCAGACGCTGCAAAGGCGGCCGAAGCTGCCGCGGAAGCTGCCCGTCAGGCCGAGGCCGCCCGCCAAGCCGAAGCAGCGCGACAGGCTACCGGAGCGGGGAACTCCCCGTTTGCAGCCGGAAACGTCGACGCATCGCAGGGATTTGCAACGGGAGCAGCCCCGATCGTCGTTCCGTGGCCGCGCGACTCTTCCGCCGCCGTCGTACTGGGTGAAACGGGAGCCGCACCCGCGGCCGCATCAACGCCGTCGGCAGCCCCGAGCATTTCCGTGCCCCCGGCAGCATCCGCGGCCCAGGGTTCCACGTCGGTGGATTCACAGTCACAGGAAGCGGCTGCTCCCTTGGCTGCGTCCTCTCCGGGCATGAATTGGTGGACCATCGGGCTGATTGTGGTGCTGGTCCTGGCGGCGGCCGGAGCCATCACCCTCCTGCTGAGGCGTAAGGGCGCGGCGGGGAAGGGCTAGCCACAGCCACCGCTGAGCGCACCGCCGTCCGTACGGGATCCCAGACACCGATCCCCGCCAACCCGCTGGTGTTCCCTCCCTAAAAGGTGCACGCTTGAGTACGGGATACCGGACAGCTCCTGCGGTAGCCCTTCAGGACCACAGCAGCGAGGAACAATGACCACCACGCCAACCGCGCCCGGCAAAGCCACGTCCAAAGTCCCGGCTGCCGAAAATACCCTGCGCATCCTGAAGCTGTTGGCTTCGCGGCGGGGGCCGATGGCGGCGTCGAACATTGCCACTGCGTTGGGCCTGCCGCGGTCCAGTGTCTACCACCTGCTCGGCGTGATGGAGGCCAACGGCTTCGTCCTGCACCTCCACGAGGAACAGCGCTACGGCCTGGGCATCAGCGCCTTCGAACTCAGCTCCGCGTACTCGCGCCAGGAGCCGCTGTCCCGCTTGGGCCGGCCCATGCTGGCTTCGCTCGTCGACGTGATCGGCGAGAGCGCACACTTGGCGGTGCTCCACGGCCGGGACGTCCTCTACATTGTGGAGGAACGCGCCAAGAACCGCCCAAGTCTGGTGACCGACGTCGGCGTCCGCCTTCCCAGCCACCTCACCGCCAGCGGCCGCGCCATCCTCGCCGCCCTGCCCAAATCGCAGGTCCGTGCGCTGTACCCCAACGCTGCCGCCTTCACCTCACGCAACGAGGTCGAATTTCCCATCATGAAGTACTCGGCCCTGTCGTCCCACCTCGACCAGGTGCGGCAGCGCGGTTACGCCACCGAAAACGGCGAAATTACGCCTGGATTCGGCTCCATCGCAGTGCCCGTGACGGATCACGTTGGATGGCCGACGGCGGCAGTCGCCGTCACCTTCCTGGAGGACAAAGTGCCTGCTGAGCAGTGGCCGGTACTGGCCGCGCGCATCAGGAAGGCTGCGGACGAACTTTCCGTCCGGATCCACGGGCGTCCGACGGCGGGCTGACGCGGCTCGCGGTCTTGGCGCGCCCTGCGTGTCGTCCGCTAATTGCCGTCGGCCTGCGGTGAATCGCGCTCAACCATCGCGCGGAAGGTTTCCAGCTCGCCCCGGAAACTGCCCCGGTACGATCCCGTGGCAAACAGCCTGCCGACCACCGTGGCCACCAAACCCCGCGTCTCGAACACCTGCTGGATGCGGGTTCCACCGCCTTCGGGTGTGAACGTGACATCCGATTCCCCTTTGAGGATCGCGTTGCCGAACTTCGTCCGGATATGCCGTGGCCGTTCCGCTGCGATGACTTCCGTGGGGCTCGCCATCCGGCCAAACCACACCGTATAGCTGCTCCCGGCCTGGTCGGTGGAACCGACGCGATCCGTCACCCGGGTGACGCCGCCGATCCACTCGGTGAACCGGCCCGGGTCGGTCCAGGCCTCGAAAACCCGCTCCGGTGGCGCTGCGACGAACGTGGACACTCGATACGTTGCCATGGGTCCAGCATGCGCGTGATGGCGTCCGAAAGCGAGACCCTGCGCATGTCTGTAATACCGGACAGCACCCGTCCAAAAGGCATTCCAGGCAACTGTCGAACAGGCTCTACTGGATACAGAAGATCTTTCACCCAGACACTTTTCGAGAGATGAAGGAGCCATCATGGCACCCGCCGATTTCACTACTGGAGCCCGCCCGGTCAAAGCCGCCCGTGGTACTGAGCTTTCTGCCAAGTCGTGGCAGACCGAAGCGCCGTTGCGTATGTTGATGAACAATTTGGATCCTGAGGTTGCCGAGCGTCCGGATGACTTGGTGGTGTACGGCGGCACGGGCCGCGCAGTGCGGTCGTGGGATGCGTTTGATGCGATCACCCGGACGTTGGAGTCCATGGAGAAGGACGAGACCCTCCTGGTGCAGTCGGGGAAGCCGGTGGGTGTGTTCCGCACGAATGAGTGGGCGCCGCGGGTGTTGCTGGCGAACTCGAATCTGGTGGGGGACTGGGCGACGTGGCCTGAGTTCCGCCGCTTGGAGGCTGAGGGCCTGACGATGTATGGGCAGATGACGGCTGGTTCGTGGATTTACATCGGCACGCAGGGCATTCTGCAGGGCACGTACGAAACCTTTGCCGCTGTCGGGCGCAAGCTTGCTGCTGAGGGCCGTCACCCGGCGCCCGCGGCGGAGGGCTCGGAGGAGGGTTCCCTGGCCGGGACCCTGACCCTGACCGGTGGGTGCGGTGGCATGGGCGGGGCCCAGCCGCTGGCGGTGACCTTGAATGATGGTGCGTGCCTGATCGTGGATGTGGACGAGACCCGGCTGCGCCGCCGTGCCGGGAAGCGTTACCTGGACGAGGTCGAAACGGACCTGGACACCGCGATCGCGAAGGTGAACAAGGCCAAGGCTGAGCGTCGCGGCTGGTCGGTGGGGTATGTGGGTAACGCCGCCGAGGTGTTCCCGGAGCTCCTCCGCCGCCACAAGGCAGGGGAGTTGACCATTGATGTGGTCACGGACCAGACCTCCGCCCACGACCCCCTGTCCTACCTGCCCGAAGGCATCACCGTCGCTGAGTGGCACACCGAAGCCGAAGCCGATCCGGAAGGCTTCACGAAGAAAGCCCAGGCTTCCATGGCCCGCCACGTACAGGCGATGGTGGAGTTCCAGGACGCCGGGGCCGAGGTGTTCGATTACGGCAACTCGATCCGGGATGAGGCCCGCAAGGGCGGCTATGACCGGGCGTTCGAGTTCCCCGGCTTCGTCCCGGCGTATATCCGTCCCCTGTTCTGTGAGGGTCTGGGCCCGTTCCGCTGGGTCGCCCTCTCGGGGGACCCGGAAGACATCCGTGTGACGGATGAGGCGATCAAGGAGTTGTTCCCGGAGAACAAGCACCTGCACAAGTGGTTGGATGCCGCCGCGGAGCGGGTCGAGTTCGAAGGCCTGCCGGCGCGTATTTGCTGGCTCGGCTACGGCGAACGCCACAAGGCCGGCCTGCTCTTCAACAAGCTCGTGGCCGAGGGCAAGGTCAAGGCCCCGATCGTGATCGGCCGTGACCACCTGGACTCCGGTTCCGTCGCGTCCCCGTACCGGGAGACCGAGGCCATGAAGGACGGCTCGGACGCTATCGCTGACTGGCCGCTGCTGAACGCCCTCACCGCAGCGTCGTCCGGGGCCACCTGGGTGTCGATCCACCACGGTGGCGGGGTCGGGATCGGCCGGTCCATCCACACCGGCCAGGTCTCCGTCGCCGACGGCACCGAACTCGCCGCAGCGAAACTGACCGCACTGCTGACCAACGACCCCGGCATGGGCGTCATCCGCCACGCCGACGCCGGCTACGAACGCGCCATCGACGTCGCCCACGAACGCGGCGTCCGCATCCCCATGAACGAAGGCAAGTAAATGACTCTGACAACACACGAACCGCTGACCGTCACCCTCGGCTCCAGCGGCGTGACCCCGGAAGACGTCGTCGCCGTCGCACGCCACGACGCCAAGGTGACCATCTCCCAGGACGCCCTGGACACCGTTGCCAAGGTCCGCGCCCACATCGACGGCCTGGCTACCAGCGAGGTTCCGGCGTACGGCATTTCAACGGGTTTCGGTGCCCTGGCCAACCGCCACATCCCGAACGAACTCCGCACCCAGCTGCAGAAGTCACTGATCCGCAGCCACGCGGCAGGCATGGGTCCGGCCGTGGAACGCGAAGTCATCCGCGGCATCATGTTCCTCCGTGCCAAGACTCTGGCCTCCGGCCGCACGGGCGTCCGGCCCGTGGTCCTGCAGACCATGGTGGATGTCCTCAACGCCGGCATCACCCCGGTGGTCCGCGAGTTCGGCTCGCTCGGCTGCTCCGGCGACCTCGCTCCGTTGTCCCACTGCGCGCTGGTCCTCATGGGTGAGGGTGAGGCAACAGGGCCCGACGGCGAACTGTACGGGGCCGCAGGCAAGGCACCTGTTGCTGAGCTGCTCGCGCAGCACGGCATTGAACCCGTGACCCTGGCTGAGAAGGAAGGCCTGGCGCTCGTCAACGGCACCGAGGGCATGCTCGGCATGCTGCTCATGGCCATCGCGGACCTGCGCATGCTGCTGGCGACCGCCGATGTCACCGCCGCGCTCAGCGTGGAGGCCCTCCTCGGCACGGACCAGGTGTTCCTGCCCGAGCTGCACGCTGCACTGCGTCCGCACCCGGGCCAGGCCGCCAGCGCCGACAACATGCTGCGCGTGCTGTCCAACTCGCCGATTGTCGCATCCCACCGGATCAACGACACGAAGGTCCAGGACGCCTACTCCCTGCGCTGCGCACCCCAGGTTGCCGGTGCCGTCCGCGACACCGTTGACCACGCAGCCCTGGTCGCTTCCCGCGAACTGGCCGCAGCCATCGACAACCCGGTGGTCCTGCCCGACGGCCGCGTCACCTCCAATGGCAACTTCCACGGCGCCCCCGTCGCGTATGTGCTGGACTTCCTGGCCATCGCGGTCGCCGACCTCAGCTCCATTGCCGAGCGTCGTACGGACCGCATGCTGGATCCTGCCCGCTCGCACGGACTTCCGGCGTTCCTGGCTGCCGATCCGGGCGTGGACTCGGGCCTCATGATCGCCCAGTACACCCAGGCCGGCCTGGTCTCGGACAACAAGCGCCTCGCGGTTCCGGCGTCGGTGGACTCGATCCCGAGCTCCGCCATGCAGGAAGACCACGTGTCCATGGGCTGGCACGCGGCCCGGAAGCTGCGCAAGGCCGTTGAGAACCTGCGGCGCGTGCTCGCCGTCGAGCTTGTCACCAGCGCCCGCGCGATCGACATGCGCACGCAGCTGTCCGACGGCGAACTCACCCCGGGTCCTGCCGGCGCGGCGGTGCTTGAGGTGCTTCGTGAAGTGGTCCAGGGGCCGGGGACGGACCGGTTCCTGTCGCCCGAACTCGAAGCGGCTGACCGCTTGGTCGGCTCCGGTGCGGTCCGCGCGGCCGCCGAATCCGCCGTCGGGATTTTGGCCTGACGTCGAATAAGTGCCTCATTTGAGGCGAAAATTTGTCACGCCCCGGTCTTTGTACGCAACGCAGGCACCGGGGCGTGGCAAATGTAGTAGAACTTATGGTGTACGTCACGTCCACGCCGAAGATGTCGTGGGCTTGACGGTCAACCGTCCACAACTCAATACACAACAGAGAACATCCACAAAGGGGTAGAAGTTCAATGAAGGCACGCGGAGCAGTCCTGTCCAGTCGAAACGCTCACTCGGCAACGGTTTCGGATTGGAAGATGCTGAAAGTCGGCGACACGGTGGAAGTGGTCAAGTACGCCCACGTCATCGCAGCCGGTCGGGTCGAGGAAGTCTCCGGCAGCGGGAACGTGGTGTGGCTTGAGCATTCCGGCCCGGGTGTCACCGAAGAGGGCAAGGAACTGTTCATGAAGTCCGACGGCGTGGTTCTCCGCCGCGCCTAGGTGTGGCTTAAACAGAAACCGGGGCCCGTTCCCTTCCGCAGGTAGTAGTGGCGGAAGGGAACGGGCCCCGGTTTTTGTCGCTGCCGTGATCAGGCAGCGAGTGCTTCGTGGGTCTGACCGAAGGGAACGGATTCGTCCAGCGCCACGGTGTAGGTGCCGGGTTCGTGCCTGGTCACCAGAATGCCGCAGTTGGCGTCTGCCGCTGCGTTCTTGATCAGTGCATCCACGGCTTGCTCGAGTCCGTCGTGGATTTCGTCCGCCCGGGAAAAGGACAGACGGATTTCGCGTTCTGCAGTCATTGCAGGGGTCATGGGGGGCCTCCTATTACTTGCCGCATGCGAGGGCGACCCATCAATCATAGTCGGTGAAGGCCGAATATTTGTAAGATGACTGGCAAGGGAGTGACCTGTGTCTCAGGCGCACCGAGTTGGCATTTAATGCCAATGTTTGGACAAAACACTGTCATTAAGTGCCAACTCGGCGGGGGGCAGGCCGGGAGACACGGCGATGACCGAGGCGAGCCCAGCAGACGTGGTGGCGGGATTCGAACCCGCGTCCGCTGCTTTGCAGGCAGCTCCCTGGCCTCTCGGGCACACCACGTGCAAACGACACTAGGCGCCCCGCAGCGGCAGGTTCAACGTTGGTTTCCCGAGCTTTCTCCGCGCTACGCGGTGTTGCTTTTGGTTGCGGCTGGTGACGCATGACGGGCCACCGACGCGCGCCGGGCCAGCGCGGACACGCCTGCGGCCGCAATGAGGGTCAGGATGGCTGCCGCCGTGTGCGTGTAGAGCATGATGTGTGGCGACCCCCCGTTCGAGGCCCCCACTCCCGTCAGATCACCCGGAGCCTGCCCGGCGCCGTGGAGGTGCTCAAACCATCCATTGCCGGGGAAGTATCCTCCGAAGGCGGTAAAGCCTAAGTGCAAGAGCTGCTGGGCCACGCCGGAGATGAGCAGCAGGATCAAGGGCCCATGCACCCAGCGCGCCAGGAGTTCCGCCGCCAGGCAACACAACGCGGCGAGTCCGAGGAGCACAGGGAAGGCAGGCGAACTGCCGCCTGCCGCCATGTGGGCCGCCAGGCCCAGTCCAACCGCGATCAGCCCGGATACCCAAGCCCACTTCTCCTGCACAGGAACTGAGCGCATCGCCATCCTTTCCTCCACACAGGCTAAGCGGAGGATGGCGCCAGCAACAGGCCTACGCGAGCAAAGTGTTGACCAACCGGGCCGCAACTTTGGCGGTCCGGGAATCGATGTCGAATGACGGGTTCAACTCAGCCACGTCCAGATGCAGCAGCTTTCCGCTGGCTGCAACCTGGCGGCACACTGCGCTGATGACGGGCAGTGGCACGCCATACGCCGCAGGCGCGCTGACTCCCGGAGCCACCGAAGCCGGCATCACATCAAGGTCAATGGTCAGATAAAGCACATCGATGCCGCCCAGGAAGTCCGCAACGAATGCCTCGACGGCTTCGGAGGAGCAGTCCTCGTCCAGCAGGTACTTCACGCCGAGGCGGTGCGCGGTGTCGAAGAGCGTGGGCGTGTTGTTCGGCTGCGAAATTCCGACGACGGCGTACTGCAGCTCGCGCCCGGCGGCAGCTTCCGCCTGGGCCATCTGAAGGAACGGCGTGCCCGAACTCGGTACCGGCTCGTCCCTCAGGTCAAAGTGGGCATCCAGGTTCAGAACACCGAGTCGCTGGCCACTTTGCACGGCCCCCGATCCCGCCACCCCCAGGTAGCTGGCAAACGCGGTCTCGTGCCCGCCGCCCAGCACCACGGTGAGATTACCGGCGTCGAGCAATTCCGAAATGGCGCGGCCGGCACGCTCCTGTCCCGCTTCCAGTGAGTCGTCCTCCACAACTACGTCACCGGCGTCGAACACGTCACGGTCGAGGTGGTAGGCCAGCGGGCCAAGCGCCGAGCGGATGGCGGCCGGAGCCGCGGCGGCCCCCACGCGTCCTTTGTTGCGGAGGACGCCGGCGTCGCTGCAGAAGCCAAGCACGACGGCGGGACGCGAGGCTGCGTCGGCAGCTTCGGGCGTGTGCGGGGTGATGGCCTGCCACCAGCGGCGATGTTCCGCGCCGTCGCCGTCGAAACGGCCGGTCCACGGAGTAGGGCTGACATCTACGGTGATGTGGCTGGTTTGCATACTTAAAGCACACCGGACCCGGACTGCTTAAAACAGCAGTTCCGGGTCCGGAGTGTCTGAAATACCGGAATGCCAACCGGCGCAGGGCTATTTGACGCCCAACAACTCCTCCACAGTTCCAATGCCGAAGAACAGCAGGAACGCCGCAGCCACAGCCCACATCAGGGGGTGGACTTCGCGGGCACGGCCCTGGAAAGTGCGGATGAGGACGAAGGAGATGAAGCCAGCGCCCAGGCCGTTGGCGATGGAGTAGGTGAACGGCATCAGGGCAATGGTCAGGAACGCGGGAATGCCGACGCCCCAGTCCTGCCAATCGATCTTGCCCACCTGGGACACCATCATGAAGCCCACAACCACCAGTGCGGGAGCTACGGCTTCAAAGGGCACCAGGTTAATCAGCGGCGTGAAGAACATGGCAATGAGGAAGAGAACGCCGGTGACGATCGAGGCGAGCCCGGTCCGTGCGCCTTCACCGATGCCCGCGCCGGACTCCACGAAGATCTGGTTGGAGGAAACCGATGCTCCACCGCCGACAATCGCGCCGAGGGCATCCACCTGAAGTACCCGGTCAACATTGGGAATGTTGCCGTCCTTGTCCACGGTCCCGGCCTCGTTTGCCAAGCCGACCATGGTGCCCATGGCGTCAAAGAAGATGCTGAGCAGGATCACGAAGGCCAGCAGCGCGGCGGCGATGAAGCCCAGGTGTTGGAAGGCTCCGAACGGGTTTGCCTTGCCGATCAGGGAAAGGTCCGGAGCTCCCCATTCGGACAGGGTGGGCGCCACGAGGGACCAGCCGCGGGGATTGACGTTCTTGCCGTCGAAGCTGGGCCCGATGTGAAGGGTGAACTCGAGGATGGCGGCCAGCGCCGTGGAGACGACAATGCCGATCAGGATCGCGCCACGGACCTTGCGGACCACCAGGGCGATGGTCAGGATCAAACCGACGGCGAACACCAGCGTGGGCCAGCCCATGAGTTTGCCGTCAACGCCCAGGCCCAACGGAACGGTGGTGCCCGCGGCGTCCGGGATGCGGCGGACGAAGCCTGCGTTCACAAGGCCGATCAGGGCGATGAACAGGCCGATGCCCACCACGATCGCGGTCTTGAGGGCCTCGGGCACTGCCTTGAACACGGCGGTACGGAACCCTGTGAGGACCAGGATCAGCATGGTGACGCCCGAGAGGACCACCAGGCCCATCATGTCCGGCCAGGTCAGCTGGGGATGCGAGGCGACGGTGACCGCTACGAAGGCGTTGACACCCAACCCGGTGGCCACGGCGAAGGGGTGCTTGGCCCAGGCGCCCATGAGGATGGTCAGGATGCCGGCAACGAACGCCGTGGTGGCCGCCACCGCGGTGAAGCCCAGGGACGCGCCGCTGGAATCGGCGCCCGAGAGGATCAGCGGGTTCAGCACAACGATGTAGCTCATGGCGAAGAATGTCGCGAAACCGCCGCGGATTTCCCTTGAGTACGTGGATCCACGTTCGGAAATCTTGAAGTAGCGGTCCACTGCAGAACCTTGTTTAAGCATGAAGGTCTCCGGGTTTTGGGGGGAGTGTGCTATCAAATCCTATGCCGTGGAATGTGGGGGCTGCGGACCATTCCCCTAGTCTGTAAGGAAGCCAACACTAGGAGAAACCGCCCCATGCGTACCATCCGTCCGCTTCTGGCCGCCGTCGTCGCCGCCTTTGCCTTCGCCTCTGCCCTGCTGTTTTCCGCGGCACCGGCGTCCGCGCACGACGTCGCGGAATCCACGGCGCCGGCGAACGGTGCCACCGTGGCTGAAGTACCGGCGTCGGTCTCCATTACGTTCAACAACCGGCCCCTGGCCATCGGCTCGGGCGTCACCGTAACCACCGGCGGCGAAAACTGGGCCGACGGACCCGTGGAAATCATCGACAGCCAAGCTGTGCAGAAACTGCGTCCGGGTGCGCCTGCGGGGGAGTACACGGTCGTTTGGCGTGTCGTCAGCTCCGATTCGCACCCGATCGAGGGGACCTTCAAGTTCACGGCCACCGCGGGAAGCACGACGGCGGCGAGCGGCACGGCGGCTGCCTCACCGTCCGGATCGGCGACGTCGGCCACGGTCCCGTCGGTGGGTTCGGCACCTCCTGGAACGGGGAGCAGCGCACCTGCGGCGGACGCGTCCCAGCCGTTCCCGTGGAGCATCGTGGTGATCGCAGCAGTGGCAGTTGGGCTCGTGATCTTCCTCGCTGTGACAGCACGGAAGAAACTGGCTGCTTCCGATGACCCGGAAGGCCCCGCATCCGCGGAATGACGGGCTTTTCTACATAGCTGCGAATATCTCGGTTCGGTCACTGCGACACGCCAAAGCAACGGTTCCCGTTACTTAAATGTGACTTCGCCGCGATCATCGCGTACGGTGGTACCTGTGCCTGTTCCACGTAGCAGGCACTTCCGGCCTGATTGCCTAGCTCTGCCGCAGTCCGGAATCCGTTCGCAGACAAACCTACGGCAGAGACGGGGAACCCAATTTGGGCCGCTTACGAGCGTGCCTTGGGGTGAAGTCACGAAGCTTCCGCTCAGCGGGAGATAGTGGCCGGGTGACTCCCATCCGAATCCGACAGCTAACCTCGCAGGCATCGGGAGAGGCTCTTTCATGTCTTCACGCATTCTTCGCGGCCGTCGTAAGGCGGACAGCGTACGTCCTAATCCGTTCATCTCCATCTCCAAGGCCGTTGCCAGCAACGCTTCAGGCGCTGGCCGCCAGGCAGCCGTTATCGCAGCAGCTTCCGGACTCGTTCTGACCGGCTCCGTAGCTGCCCACGCAGCCGAGGCTCCGGCCCAGCGCGACTCCAGCCCCGCCACGGTCGCCGAGACCGCTTCCGAGGCTCCCACCAAGGTTGTCACCGCCCTTTCGACGGCGACCATCAACTTTGAGCGTCCCGCAGTTGCTTCCGTTGCAGCCCCGGTCATCGAAAAGCCGGCTCCGGTCGTTGAGGCACCTGCCCCCAAGACCGCTACCGTCGCTGCTGCTGCGGCTCCTGTTGCCGCCCAGGCCGCAGTTGCTGCTCCCGCCGCTGTCGCTCCTGCTGCCGCTCCGGTGGCTGCTGCTCCTGCAGCCGGTGGCGTCAACGCTGCCATGGTTGCCTCGGCTTACGCCCAGATCGGCATCATGCAGGACTGCACCGCCATGGTTGAGCGGGCCCTCGGCTCCGCCGGCATCCCTGTTGGCGACCTGGCACCCATGCAGTTCCTGAACTACGGCAAGGTTGTCAGCGACCCCCAGCCCGGCGACATGATCGTCCAGTCCGGCCACGTTGCCATCTACATCGGCAACGGCCAGGCCATCAGCGGTGGCATCAACGGCAACCAGACGGGCATCCACCCGATCAGCTGGCTGACCGCGACGGGTCCCATCACCTACGTACGCGCTGGCGCATAAGCCTCACGCTTCAACGCAAAGGCCGGTGTCTTCCGAAGATTGATTCTTCGAAAGACACCGGCCTTTGGGCTTTAAGTATCGGTTTTGCAGCGCCAGCGCCAGCGCCTGCGCAGCTAGGCGATGGCGATTCCCGGGCCGCCGGGCAGCGCAACCTTTGAAGAGATTGCCTGGCCTACTGCCTTGGCTTGGCGAAGTACTTCCTTGGGCGTGGGCGTGATGAGTTCTCCCACGCCCACCAGGTGCATCCCCAGAGCACGCATGGCGGCTACGAGGTTCTGTCCCACGGCGATTCCCAGTTCGGCCAGCATCCGCCGCAGTTGACTCTGCGCGCAACGCGTCACCACCACATGGTCTGCCAGGAGGATTCCATTGGCTGTGTGGACTGCCCATTGGCGGGGTGCTGATTCAAGGGGACCTGAAGCACCGAGTCCGTTCCGGGTCATGCTCGCCGCCAGTCCGTAGCCGATGTGCTGGGATGCGTCTGCGCCCAGGAAATCGAGGCGCACGGCCCTCGTCGTGTTGCGGACGTCCAGATGGTGGCTGGCCGCGTAGTTACGCAGGTGGCGGAGGATTTCATTGCGTTCCTGGATGGAGGCGGGATCGGTCACCTCGCAGCGTTGCAACATACCCGTATGGACGGCGGGGCCGGTGGCCGACAAGGCGCCGAAGCCATCCACCACGATGGACCCCACGCCGTAGCGGCTAAGTTCACTGGCAACTGCCAAGCCGGACAGGCCGGCACCTATGACCACGGTGGTAGTGCGTTCCGTGCCGGAATCAGGCGCGTGTGACACTGCTTGGTTCCTCCTTGACGTGTGTGCCTTCCGGCAGCGCGTGGGATCGCGTCCGAGTTCCCCAAGCGGCCGCAAACAAATGGCCGGATTGTGTTGTTGGACACGTTGGCCGGCCATTCGGTGACTCGAACATTACCTAACTTTTTCGGCCGTGGATAGCCCGCCGCGGTGGCGTGTTTTGAGTGTTCGTTGGGAGCCTGGGATCGGCCCCCTAAACCGAGCCCCGACCGTTATACACATAGCGTCAACCCACCTTGATTCGACCCTTCGGACCGAGAATAGTGGGCATTGGAGGGAGAAATTTCGCATTAATCCAGCCCCGGCCATTGACAATGGAGCCATCTGGGAATCCGATTCGGAGAACCTCTGGCAGAATGGCCGGAACATCAAGCAGTAGGTGGAGAGGCGGGCCCCAAATGGACCAGCACGGCAGACACAGTGAAGAGCCACAGGACGGCGAGGGCCTGACGGTAGCGCCGGGCGGAATCGTCGTTGGAGTGGACGGTTCAGAACACGGGCAGTGTGCCTTGGTGTGGGCCGCACGCGAGGCAGAACGCAGGCAGCTTCCACTGCACATCGTCACTGCCTACTCGGTGCCCATCTTTGCCGCCTCGGGGCTGGACGGCGGTTACGCTACCGTGGACGACTCGGTCATACGCGAAGGTGCGGAAGCCATTGTCCGGCAGGCAATGGATAAGGTAGCCAAGTACTCCATCGACGTCGATGCTTCCGTCGAAAACGGCGACGCCGCCGGCGTGCTGCTGGATCTCTCAGCGGATGCCGCACTCCTGGTTTTCGGCAGCCGCGGACGCGGTGGTTTCGTTGGCCGCTTGCTGGGATCGGTGAGCAGCGCACTGCCTGCCCACGCCAAGTGCCCCACAGTTACTGTCCCCCTCTACTGCGCCGACCGGCTGGGAGAGAATACCGAGGACAAACACATCAAGGCCGAGCACGCCAAGGCCGGTCCCCGTGTCGTGGAAAACGTCATCGCCGTGGGCGTGGACGGCTCCGAACAAGCGCGTGTTGCTGTCCTCGAAGCCGCCGAACAGGCACAGCGCATGGGAGCCAAGCTCCGCGTTATTTGTGCCGTCCCCCAGTACAGCGGTTCGTTGGCCTGGGTGCCCGCCCCCTTGGACCGGGACGCCCTGTTTGCAGATATCAAGGTCCAGCTTGAAGCAGGCGTCGCGTGGCTGAGGAGCCATTTCCCGCAGCTGCCCATCGAAACGGACCTCAGGGACGGCTCGCCCGTAGACGTCCTTGTGGAAGCAAGCCGCAGCGTGGAGTTGGTGGTGTTGGGTACACGCGGACGCGGTGGGTTTGCGGGCATGCTCCTCGGCTCTACCTCCGACGGCGTCCTTCACCATGCCAAGGGACCGGTGCTGGTAGTTCCGGACCGTGAGGATCCCCGGTTGGCGGACCGCGACAAGTTTGGCCCGATGCTCGGCGCGGCATAGGAAACGGGCCGTCGGTGTTCACGCTGGACCTCAGGGATATTCGTGGACCCATGCTCCCCGACGTGGGTGGCAAGGCAGCCAATCTGGGGGAGTTGGCAAGTGCCGGCCTGCCCGTGCCGCCGGGCTTTTGCCTGACCACAGAGGCCTATCGCCGGGCTCTCTCCGCCAGCGGCCTCGATGAAGTCTGCGAGGCTCTGAAGTCCACCAGCACGGCCGACCTCCCGGGGTTGAACCTGCTCGCAGGACGGGCCCGTTCACTGGTGCTCGAGGCAGGGCTGCCATCCGATGTCGCTGCCGCGGTGCGGTCGGCCTACCAAGGGCTGGGGAACGAAGCCCCCGTGGCCGTCAGGTCATCGGCCACCGCCGAAGACCTGCCCTTCGCCAGTTTCGCCGGTCAACAGGACACCTACCTGAACGTCGTGGGCGTGGATTCGGTTCTCGACGCCGTGGGCCGCTGCTGGGCTTCCCTCTGGACTGACCGCGCAGTGACTTACCGGGCCACCAACGGCATCGACCATGCATCAGCGGCCTTGGCTGTCGTCGTCCAGGTGATGGTGGATTCCGTCGCGGCGGGCGTAATGTTCACAGCCAATCCGGTGACGGGCAAGAGGTCCGAGGCCGTGATCGATGCCAGCCCGGGTTTGGGGGAGGCAGTGGTGTCCGGGGCCGTGAACCCGGACCAGTACGTTGTGGACCTGACCAACAGCGCCATTTTGAAACGTACAGTCGGCGACAGGGAGGTGGAGATCCGTTCGGTCCCGGGAGGCGGGACTGAGCGGAGGGAAAGGGCCCGCGCGGAAACGGGCATTCAACCTTGCCTCAGTGATCGGCAGATCCGCGAGCTGGCGGGGCTGGGCCGCTTGGTGGAGGAACACTACGGAGCCCCGCAGGATACCGAGTGGGCCCTCGATGCCGACGGGAAACTGTGGTTGACCCAGGCACGGCCCATCACCACCTTGTACCCCCTGACAACCCGCACCCCTCCCGTGCCCGGTGTCCATGCCTTCCTGAATTTCAGCCTCGCTCAAGGGCTCACCCGGCCACTGACACCCATGGGCCTGGCCGGAATCCGTCTCATAGCTTCGTGTGTTGCCGGAACCGCGGGCTTTGCCGTCCCGGATCCGCGGTCTGGCCCACCCCCCTATTACGAGGCAGGCCAGCGCATTTTCTTCGATCTGACGTCGGTGTTGCGGAGCCGGGTCGGGCGGACGATTGTGGCCCGGGTCTTTGATGTCATGGAAGCCCGGTCCGCAAAACTGATGCGGGGCTTGTTCGAAGACCCACGCTTTTCAGTAACCATCAAGACTCCGCTGAAACTCATCCGCCACGTTGCACCCGTGGCGGCCAAGTACCGTGTTCCGGAATCGATTTTTCGGGGTCTGTTCCGTCCGGATGCTGCAATGCGAAGGGTGGAGCGACTCGACTCAGACCTGCGGAAGGCGCTGGCCGTCCCCGCCCAGGCCACAGCACATCAACGGATCGCGCACGTGCAGAGAATTCTCGGACGGGAACTCTTTGCCACAGTGCCCCAGCTCTTGCCGCTTCCCCTTCTCGGCTTTGCGCTGCTGGCATTGGTGGGACGGATGCTGGGCGAGCGGGCCTCCTACGATGAACTTCAGACCGTGATCCGTGGCCTGCCGAACAATGTCACCACTGAGATGGACCTGGCGCTGTGGCAGCTTGCCTCGCAGATCCGGGAAGATCCCGACGCCGTCGCCTCCATGCTGGGACAAACGGCGGAAGCCTTGGCCGGCCAGTACAGGGACGGCGAGCTGCCTGTCGTCGCCCAATCCGGCCTGGAAGCGTTCCTTCACACATACGGTCACCGTGCCGTGGCTGAGATCGATCTTGGCATGCCCCGGTGGCGCGATGATCCAACCCATATCCTCGGAGTCCTGGCCAACTATCTGAGGCTCCAGCCCGGTGCCGGCGTCCCCGACGGGCAGTTCCGGAAGGCAGCAGCGGACGCCGAGCAGCAAGTGGCAAAGTTCGTGGCGCGGGCCCGGACAATCAGCCCGCTTCACGCGTGGGTGGCGCGCTTAGCCCTGGACCGTACACGGAGATTTGCCGGCTTACGGGAGTCGCCCAAATACAACTTGGTCCTTGGGCTGGCCGCCGCGCGGGAGCAGTTGCTGCTGGTCGGAAACGAATTGGCCGCATCGCAGCGGATCGAACGGCCCGAGGATATTTTCTTCCTGGACTTGGACGCGGTGGAAAACGCCTTGGCCGGCGAGGACTTGCGCGGCGCAGCAGCTGAACACAGGGCTGCCTACGAACAAGAACTTCGCCGGAGGCACATACCCCGGATGCTCTTGTCCGACGGCACGGAACCCGAGGCGACAGCCACAGCCGCGGCCAACGCGGGTCAGCGCCCGGGCACTTTGTCCGGCAGTCCGGCGTCGTCGGGTCTCATCACCGCGCCTGCGCGGGTGGTCATGGATCCTGTAGGAGCCCATCTGGAACCGGGGGAGATCCTCGTTGCGCCGTCCACGGACCCGGGCTGGACGCCGCTGTTCCTCACAGCCGGAGGCCTGGTCATGGAGATGGGAGGACCCAACTCGCATGGCGCCGTGGTGGCCCGTGAATATGGCATCCCTGCGGTGGTGGGCGTCGCGGACGCGACCACGAGACTACGGACCGGCCAGCTCATCACCGTGGACGGCGGGGCGGGGACGGTCACTGCGGAAGGGGAAACCGCTTAGGCGTGTTGGTGGGATTCGTGCTCGGAATGGCTGACGGGCTCCAACTGGAATGTGCAGTGCTCGGTGTCGAAGTGGCGGCCAAGGCAGGATCCCAACTGGTCCAGGATGCTGTCGGCTCCCGTGGCGTTCAGGACATCGTCCTCAACCACCACATGGGCTGAGAACACAGGTACGCCGGAGGTGATGGTCCAGATGTGGATGTCGTGGGCTTCCACCACACCGTCAACGGCCATGATGTGTTCGCGGATCATGTTCACATCCACGCCCTTGGGAGTTGCCTCAAGGAGCACGTCCACTACGTCGCGGAGCAGGTGCCATGCGCGCGGAATGATCATCAGGGCGATCAGGACGGAAGCGATGGGGTCGGCAGCGGAGAAGCCGGTGGTCATGATCACGACGGCGGCCACAATGACGGCGATGGAGCCCAGAAGGTCGCCCAGGACCTCAAGGTAGGCGCCGCGGACGTTGAGGCTCTCTTTTTGCGCTCCTTGGAGGATCAGCAGGGAAACCAGGTTGGCGACAGCGCCCAGGATGGCGGCCCACAGCATCACGTCGGTATGGATCTCGGTGGTTTCGCCGAATCGCCTAATTGCCTCGATCATGATCACGACGGCGATCACAAGGAGGATCAGCGCGTTGGCCAAGGCAGCGAGCACTTCCGCGCGCTGGTAGCCGTACGTCCGCTGGTCACTGGCCGGCCGGGTGGCGATCCATGCCGCCATCAGCGCTATGAAGACGCCTGCGGCGTCGGAAAGCATATGTCCGGCGTCCGCCAGCAGTGCGAGGGAGCCGGAGACGACGGCGCCAATCACCTGGATGCCCACCACGCCCAAGGTGATGCACAGGACAGCGATCAGGCGTTTCCGGTGCTTGCCGGTTGCAGTGACGCCATGCGAGTGGTTGTGATCATGCCCCATGGTTAAAAGGCTAGCCCCAGCCGAGCTCGTGCAGGCGGTCGTCGTCTATCCCGAAGTGGTGCGCGATCTCGTGGACAACGGTGATGGCCACCTCGTCTATGACCTCTTGGCGGCTGGTGCAGATATTCAGGATGGGCTGGCGGAAGATCGTGATCCGATCCGGCAGCGACCCTGCATCCCACCACGAGTCGCGCTCCGTCAGCGGCACGCCCTCATAGAGACCCAGCAGCACGGTGGCCGGGTCCTCACCTGGCTGGGGCGTGTAATCGTCCTCAATGAAGATGGCCACGTTGTCCATGGCGCGGGCGGCCTTCGCGGGAATCAGCTGCAAGGCATCACTGACAGCTTCCTCGAAATCCTCGGGCGACATCTCGAATGGCGGCCGGTGCGCGGCGCTTCGGTCCGGCAACGGCGAAAACGGGCGCTCGCCGTCGGGAATTATGGGAAGTCCGGGAGGAAGATTCGCGGGCATGACTCGACTTTAGTCTGCTGTGGCAGTATTGGGGCCCTGTCTGTGATGAGGGATACTGAACTCAGTCCCTTCCGCATAGACACAGGAACCGCATGACTTCCACCGCTTCCCCCATGTCTGAACCCCTCGACGTCGTCGTGGTGGGTGAGGCGCTGATCGATATCGTGCAGTCGCCCGACGGGCAGGCCGAGTACCCCGGCGGATCGCCCACCAACGTTGCCTATGGCTTGGGTCGGCTGGACGTGAAAGCCGGCTTGCTGACGGCTATCGGCAGGGACCAGCGCGGAGACGCCATCGCCGCGCACCTGCAGAGCGCCGGCGTGGTGCTGCTGCCCGGGTCCCAGTCGATGGGGAAGACCGCGACGGCGACAGCCCGTATAGCTGCCGACGGCTCGGCCGCCTATACCTTCGACATTGAGTGGGCGCTGGCTCCACTTGCCCTGCCGTATGCGCCGAGGATTCTGCACACAGGGTCCATCGCGACGTTCCTGGAACCAGGGGCGGGGTCGGTCCGGAGCTTGCTGGAACAGGCGCAGGGCGGGTGCATGGTCACCTACGATCCCAACATCCGCACTGATCTGCTGGGCAGCCACCACGAGGCACTCACCACGTTCGAAGAGATTGTTCCACTGACCGACGTTGTCAGGATGAGTGCCTCGGATGCGCACTGGCTCTATCCGGGCAAGGCGCTGGAAGACATCGCGAGCCATCTTCTGACGCTGGGCACCACCTTGGCAGTGATGACCGAGGGTGCCAAGGGTTCGTTGATGGCAACCCGCCACATACAGATCCGGGTCCGCGCCGTGCCGTCCACCGTGGCCGACACCATTGGTGCCGGTGATTCCTACATGTCAGCACTGATCATGGGGTTGTTGCTCCGAGGCAGTGACGGACTCGCGCCTACCGTGCTCGAACGCATCGGCAACATTGCGTCGATGGCTGCGGCCATTACCGTAGGGCGTCGGGGAGCCAACCCTCCCACGCACCGGGAACTCTTGGCAGAGATGGCCCGCTAGCTGTTGCCGCGCCGGGCTGGCGGCGGACCGATGCGCCCCGTCAGCGCGAGCGGCGCCGGGTCAGCCCGACGCCCACCAGGCACACCACGCCACCGATCAATCCCCAGATGGTGGGAACTTCCTGGAGGACAGCCCACGAAATCAGGATGGTCGTGCCCGGAACCAGGTATGTGGTGGCTGCCAGCTTGCCGGCCGAGATGAGCGAGAGCGCATAGGCCCACGTGGTGAAGGCGATGGCCGTGGGGAAAACGCCCAGGTACACCAGGCCGAGCGTGGCCGGAAGCGGCGCAGCTTGGACCTCGGCCACCAGCTGGCCCGCCCAAGGCAGGCAGCACAACGCACCAATCATGATGCCGAACCAGGTTGCCTGGCCTGCGGAGAACTTGCGGAGCACGGGTTTCTGCAGGATCGCGCTCACGGAGGCGAGCACAGCGGCCAGGAGGCACAACAACACCCCGGCGACATCCGCCGTCGAACGCTGTCCCGAACCCAAGGCGATCATCGCGACACCGCAGAAGGCCACTGCGCTGCCGATCAACAGCCAGCGGGGAAAGCCCTCCTTGAGTACGACGCCGGCGAGGATGGCGATGAGGATGGGCGAGACGTTGATCAGCATGGCGCTGGTGCCGGCGTCGAGCATGTGTTCGGCGGCGTTCAGGGCCACGTTGTAGCCGCCGAACCACATCACCCCGTAAGCCACGATGGGCAGCCACTCCCGCCCGCGCGGCCAGACTTTCAGGGTCGGCAGGACGACGATGCCAAGCACGACGGCGGCAACCGCCAACCGTCCCAGGGTCAAGGACCCGGGGGAGAAGCTTGGGCCGACCGCCCGGATGCCGACGAAGGCCGAAGCCCAGAGCACGACCGTGACTACGACCGCTGCGATGCCGGCTTTGCTGATGGCTGCTCCTGGCGCGGGGGTGGTGCGCGGAGGCAAGCCCGGGGACGGTTGGCTGGGTTCGGCCGGGGAAGTGGTTGTCATGAGCCAAATCTATCCGGGCATCGCCTTGGCAGGCTGGCGGTTTTCGGACGCGTCAGGGCAAGATCCTGCCAAAGTTTGCCCGCGGCCTTCCGGTGCCTGCGCGGGGGTCTACGAGCGCCCGCAGAGCTCGATTTGGGAATATCGGCATCTATGCTCTAAAGTTTTAGAGTCCAGTTCGGACGAGCGAGACACGGAAAGAACGCATAAAGCGTCCCTTTTCTTTGCAAAATCCGAATTGAGTTCAGGCCCCCATCGTCTAGCGGCCTAGGACACCGCCCTTTCACGGCGGCGGCACGGGTTCGAATCCCGTTGGGGGTACGCAAGGAAGTGGTAAATCGGACGAAAAAAGTCTGGTAAGCTAGAAGCCTTGAAAAAAACGCAGTAGAGATACTGCAAACGCAAGGCCCTGTAGCGCAGTTGGTTAGCGCGCCGCCCTGTCACGGCGGAGGTCGCGGGTTCAAGTCCCGTCAGGGTCGCTCTGAGCGCCGAAGCAATTCGGTTCTCAAGGTGACATGTCACCTAGGCTCTGTAGCTCAGTTGGTAGAGCGTTCGACTGAAAATCGAAAGGTCACCGGATCGACGCCGGTCGGAGCCACCACTGGGAAGCATCGGTTCTTCGGAACTGGTGCTTTTCTTCTTTTAACCCGTGGTTCCCGTCTTTGCGCGTGCCGTCAGCACCGACTTTGGAACTGTGATGGCCTGGACGCGCCGTTGGAGTGGAGTGTCACCGGAGGTTTCGTGATCAAAGTGGGTGGTGGCGGCCCGCGGCTGGGCCTTTGTGTGGCTTCCGGACCTTGTTTGAGGTGGGATGACGTGATTTTCCGGCGGGTTCGAGCTGTTTCGGGTTCAAAACGGGTCAGGAAGCGGCGGTGTCGAGGCCTTAGTGGGTTGGTTCGGTGCCGGGGCAGCCCCAGGATTGGGGATTTTGTTCGCAGGTGTCGGCGACGAGGGCTCGTTCTGTTTTCCAGACCTGGATGGTGATGGCCGGAGTGGTGAGGTTCAGGGTTCCGTTGATGGGCAGGGGTGGGCCGTTGTTGACCGAGTAGGTGCCGGTAAAAGTGGTGGCGGCGGTGGCTGGGTAGTTGCCGGTGTTTGTGTAGGTGTGGCTGGTGCGGGTGTCGGTGGTGAGCCATTCGCTTTGGGGGATGGGGTAGCCGGTGGCTGGTGTGGGGCCGAGGGCGGTGCCGTCGCCGAAGGTGTAGGTGTAGCTGGTCGGGGTGGCGGTGAGCTGGACTGCTTGGCCGAGGATGGTGACGTCGAAGGTCTGTGCCGTTGTGCTGGTGTAAAAGTTGGTAGGTGCGCCTTTGAGGGTGTGGGGGAACGGCTGGGCTTGAAGTGTTCCGGGGTTGACGGGGAGTTGCCGGAAATCGGTGAGGATCCGGGCAGCGATGTCGGCCAGGACGTTCCCGGGTTGGGCGCCGTACAAGCAAGTGGGGCCGCTGACGGGGATCCAGTCTGTCCAGCCGGGATTTGTAATGGCCTTCGGCGCTTCTTTCCAGATGACTGGCGTCCCTGACTGCCCGCCAGTGGCTTGGGCAGGGCATTCGAGCGCATCACAGGCGGGATCTTTAGTGTCGGGCCCATCGGCGCGGCAATGGGTGTCGGCCATGTACTGATTCGGGTCTGCAACTGTGGGCATATTTGTCGACTGTCCGAGGGCGGGGTTTAGCAGTCCTGTCGAAGGATCGATTCGGAACCGGCTTGTAATATCGAGCGCGTCGCGTTCGTTGTTATATCCCGCCCACTCGGCTTCCGCGTTAGCCTGCACGATCGGCATCAGAAAGAGCATGCAGACGAATGCAAGAAGAACTGGTGCTGAATTATTCAAGGCGCTGGCACAGCGGCGTGGGCTAGTCGATGACGCCAAGGTCGACCACCATCCACCCAGCCGTTTTGTGTGTGGCGAGTAAGGCGAATGCTGAGTTGCTGGCTGGCTCTGAAGGCCTTCCAACTGTCCCATCGGGGTTGAAGTACTCGATCTGTTTCTGCACCACTTGGACCTTTGATTGCTGTACGTTGGCGTCCATTACCCAAATTGGCTCAATAGCAGGGAGCGAGATGTTGCCGCCCACAGACCAGCGGCCGTTGATATAGCTGTCATTGATCCCCTTTTCGATTCGTTTACAGGTCGAACACCCTGGGGAGCTGAGTTTTGACCACTCGGTCTGATCTCCCGTTTCCATCGCGTAATTTTGCTGCGCGTACCAGTACCCAATAAACGCCTCCAACCCCGCCTTCGAGTTCTCCTTCGCCAGCTCCGGCATCACGGGAACCGGCACGTTCTCGGCTTTTCCCTTCGCATCCGCGGGCTTGTAGACGCCGGTAGAAGTAGGAGTAGCCGAGGCCGCCGGAACCGAGACGCTCAAGGTGGGCGCCGGCGTCGTGCCCGGTCCTGAAGGCGAAGCGCTGGGACCGGGCCCGCCCTGGCAGCCGGTGAGAATCACTGCAGCCGCGATGAATAAAGCGGCAATCGTAACGCGTGACATGACGTGCTCCCCAACAGCTGTTCGACGGTGTGGCGGCCAGTCTAAGCAGGGCATTCGGTCGGCTCCCAGCCGGAAACCGGTGCCTGTGGATAACGTCTTTGGCCCCCGCTGCATCCTCGACGTATTCTTAGCCTATCGAATTGTCTTTTCATCATCCTTGGGGGAAATCATGGAACGTTCACGCCTGTCTGCTTCCGGTCGCTTCGCTGCCGCTGCCGGTCTCGTCGCAATGCTGACGCTCAGCGCTTGCTCTGCTCCGGCGCCAGCCGCTCAAAGCACGCCGTCGGCATCGAACGCAGCCTCATCCAAGGCGCCGGCCGCGGAAGATGGGTCAAGCTCCGCTTCGGCCAGCCCGAGCACATCTACCAGCACGTCCACGGGAACCGGCGGCGCCTACGGACAATACGCGTCCATGTCGGAGGCTTGTATCGCGGTGAGTGCATCGCTGCTCAGCGTCACCATCCTCCCCATGGCGGCCATTACCGGCGGCGACCCTGCGGAAGTCCAAAAGGCCAAGGACGAGTTGTCCAAGGCGCAAGGCAAGGTGCCCGAAGAGCTGAAGCCGGCCTTCGAAAAACTCCGCAACTTTACCGAGTCCGCGGGATCGGATCTCACCAAGTACGGCGACGGCCAGTTCGAGGAACTGATGAAGCCCATCCCGGCCTGGGTGGAGAAGAACTGCGCCTAGGCGCCGCGCGCATCCCTTTGTCTCCAAAGCGTCGCAGCTAGACGCTAGGGTGGTACTCAAGAGAAGGGGAGTGCTCCATGGAAGTCCAGAACGTGCAGCCGGATCCTGTGCCCGGGGGCGAAATTCCCGGGACGGGACGCACCATCATCTCGGAAGCGGCCGTGGCGAAAGTGGCGGGCATCGCCGCCCGGGCAGTGCCGGGAGTCTACTCCCTCGGATCAGGTCCTTCCCGTGCTCTTGGCGCGATCCGTGACGCCGTAGGAAGTTCAGACCACGCAGCGGGCGTCCGCGCCGAGGTGGGCGAAACCCAGGTTGCCGTGGACATCACGCTGGTTGCCCTCTACGGTCATCCCTTGCATGGCGTCGCCAACCAGGTCAGGGCCGCGGTGTACCGCGCCGTCGAGGAACTTGTTGGCCTCCAAGTGATCGAAGTAAACATCGAGATCACCGATGTCTTCATTGCGCCGCCGGCCAAACAGGCCGGAGCCAAGACCGTCGTGGTGGAAAGGGAGGCACTTCAATGAGCATGACCGTAGTCGGAATCGCAATTGGAGCCTTCGTAGCGTTCATGTCGTTCTCGTTCGGGCTGTGGGGCTTCGTAATCTCGCTGCTCTTCATGGGAATCGGAGCGCTCCTGGGCCGGGCCGCCGACGGGAAACTGGATCTGCGAAGCGTCCTCGACGCCATTACGGGCCGGCGCTCCTCATCATGAGCGTGGCTGAGGCTGTGGAACACACCACCAGCCTGGCCGGCCACAACCGGATCAGTACCCAGGCTTTGACTTCCCTTGCCCGAGCCGCCGCCGCTGAGGCGCTCGGTGTCGAGGCCAGTGACATCCGCGCTGATTGGACGGACGACGACGGCCTGCTGGCTTTGTCGATCGTGGCACCCATCAGCGTCCCGGCTTTGACGGAAGTATTGCGGGATCCCCGACGCGTTCAGGGCTTCGGTGGCTCCATTTGGGACCGGGCCGTTGCTGCAAAAGCTGTTGTCCTTGAGTCGGTGACCCGGCTGAGCGGATCCCAATTAAGCAGGGTGGATATCAGGATCAGTGGGGCCCACGTCAGGGAGGGAGGCCGCGTTCAATGACGCAGGATCAGGAAACGGAGAAGTTCCTGGCTGTCGGCCCGGACCAAAACCACGGGGCTACCCCTGTGGCGGGGGAAGACCCTGAAATGAGTCGTATTCTGCGCCGGGAGACCCATTCGTCCCGGGCCGCCGCAGCCGTCATTGCAGCGGTGCTGGTCATCGTCCTCTGCGTGTACGCGTTGCTGGAAGCAGGGGTCCGTGCCGTCGGGCAGCCGCCGTGGCTGGTTGACCCCACAACTGCAGCCGAACGGATCATCGCCCTTCCAGAGGGCATTTCGCCTCTCTTACTGGGAGCGAGCGGAGCCGTGATCGCCATGGCAGGCCTCTTCTTCCTCCTCCAAGCTGTACTGCCCGGGCGTCGGGCACGCCATCTGCTCCGCGACCCGCGTACCGCCGTCGTGGTTGATGACGAAGTGCTGGCCTCGGCGCTGGCCCGTCGAGCACGGACGGCCGCCAACGTCACCCAGGAACAAGTCATGGTGGTGGTTTCCCGCCAAACCGTGGTGGTCAACGTCCGGCCAACGTCCGGGAGCAGGGTGAGCCGCGAGGCTGTACTCGCCGCGGTCCAGGCTGAGCTCGAAGAGATGTCGCCGGTGCCCATGCCAACAGTGCGGGTCAACCTGGCGACTTCGGGGGTGATCGGAGCTTGAACGGGACACCTCGGGCACTGAACCGCGTATTGCTGTTCATCATCGGGTTCAAACTCCTGGCTGTCGGCCTATTGCTCCTGCTGCTGGCTACCGTTCCCGCGGTGGCGGCTTGGTGGCACGGTTGGGCGGCCGGGGTTTGGGCCGAAGCGGAAAATGCGTTCCGGCAGACCCGCTTCCCGGGCCGTGAAGAGAGCTGGCTCTGGATCGTGGCCGGCGTGGTCCTGGTGGTCGTCATCGTCGCCATGATTGCGTGGCTGTCGCAGCAAGGCAAGGGTCGGGCTAACCTGCTGGTGGCCAGCAGCGATGACAGCGACGTCGACGGCGAAGTAAGGATAGGCGGTGGCGTCGCCGAACAAGCACTCCGGTCAGCATTGGCGGAGCGGACCGACCTTGCAGGTGCGTCCGTTGCAACCTACGAGTTCAGGGGCCGGCCGGGCCTTCGCATACGGGTTCAACCCCGGCAAGGCGTGGCACCGCACCTTCTGGCCGCGGAAATCTCGCAACTGGTTGAGGCCTTGGATCTTGTCATCGGCCGGAAGACCCCCGTTCTGGTGCATATGGTTTCCGGGGCTCGGTCACGGTTCACCAAGGCCGAGCGGGTGCGCTGACATGGAAACAGTCAGTGCGCTGGAGGCTTCCGTCGCAGACATCCGCGCGGAGCTTGCCGCGCTGGAGGATCCCCGGGCCCGCGAAATAAACGAAAAGCACGGCGACGATCACGGTGTAAATCTCGGAAAACTGCGGGCCATAGCCAAGCGGCTCAAGGTCCAACCCGACTTGGCCCGTGAACTGTGGTCCACGGGAGATACCGCGGCCCGACTGCTTTCCCTCCTGATCTGCCGGCCAAAGTCTTACGACCAAAACGAGCTGGATGCAATGCTGCGGGAGGCCCGCGCACCAAAGGTGCACGACTGGCTGGTGAATTACGTGGTCAAGAAGAATCCAGCAGCCGAAGATCTGCGGGTGGCTTGGTTTTCCGACCCCGATCCTGTGGTGGCCAGCGCGGGCTGGGCATTGACCTCGGAGCGCATCGTCAAAAAGCCTGAGGGCCTGGACCTGGGGAAATTGCTGGACATTATTGAAGCAGAAATGAAGGAGGCTCCGGAGCGTTTGCAGTGGGCAATGAACAATTGCCTGGCACAAATCGGAATTGAGCACCCGGAATATCGCGACCGTGCACTGGATATTGGTGAGCGTCTGGAAGTGCTGAAGGATTATCCGACGCCGCCGAACTGCACTTCACCCTTCGCCCCGGTTTGGATCACTGAAATGGTCAGACGCAAAGCCGGTGCCTAGCTCATCAGTCCCTGTTGCGCTGCATCATCCGGTAGGTGAGCTCGGCCAGGAGTTCTTCGTCGGACAGGTGCGAAGCCCGCGCGATGGGGGCAGCGGGAACCGCAACATGGGGCCCTGCTTGCCGCGAAACGTCGCTTGAGCGCATGTCGTCCGGTGTGATCATGTCCGGCGCGAAATTCGACTTGCCCTTGAGTACCTCGGACACGGACCCCGCCCGCCAACCCAGCGCATGCTCAAGCTTGCGCTGGTTGATTTCCTGGGTGCGCCGCGTACCTGATTCCAGCGTCCGCACCGTCTTGATGGCAGTCCCGGCCTGTTTGGCCAACTGCACCTGGCTCAGACCCTGGGCAAGGCGTTCCTCTTTGATGAGCCGTCCGATGGTCTGTAGTGCTTCGAGTTCATCCACGCTTCCCACTGTTCCATAGGCAATACTGGGCAATCAAATCGAAACAGGATGAAAACGCCCGGGAAAGGGCCTTCCGCGAAGGCGGCCTGCCCGAGGAATATGTGGGCGGCTTGACTCGAAAACACCCCACCTTAGGGCCCCGCCACGGCAAATAATCAGACTACTTTGTATCGTTGCGGTCACGGCGCGTGTAAGCGCTTGCATTTTTTGCAATCACATGACTATTGTGATGCTCACCACATCAACCGCACCGCGGAAAAACCTGGTCCACTCACCGAGGAGTTCCCAGCATGAAATCCAAAAAGTTCCTGCTCCCGGCAGCTGTCGCCGGAGTCCTGGCTCTGTCCCTTACCGCCTGTGGTGGCGGAGGTGGCGGCGGCGGCACCAACTCCGGAGGTGCCAGCGGCGATGCAGCCAACAACCTTGACGGCCGTGGGCCGATCACCTACGTCCAAGGCAAGGACAACAGCAACGTTGTCCGGCCGCTTATTGAAAAGTGGAATGCTGCGCACCCGAACGAGAAAGTAACGTTCAAGGAGCAGTCCGACCAGGCCGACCAGCAGCACGATGACCTGGTGCAGAACTTCCAGGCCAAGAACGCCAACTACGACGTCATGAGCGTTGACCTCATCTGGGTGGCGGAATTCGCCGCCAAGGGATGGCTCCAGCCGCTGAAGGACAAGACAGCGATCTCCACGGACGGCATGCTCGAGTCCACGGTCAAGAGCGCCACGTACAACAACACCCTCTACGCGGCTCCACAGAGCTCGGACGGTGGCATCCTCTACTACCGCGGCGACTTGGTGCCCAACCCGCCCAAGACGTGGGACGAGATGATGAAGATGTGCGACATCGCCAAGCAGAACAACATCGGCTGCTACGCAGGCCAGTTCCAGAAGTATGAAGGCCTCACGGTCAACGCGGCCGAAGCCATCAACTCCGCAGGCGGCAAGATTGTTGATGAGTCCGGCAAGGCTGCCGTGAACTCCAGTGAAGCCAAGGCGGGCCTCACCAACCTGGTCAACGCCTACAAGGATGGCAACATCCCGACCGAGGCAATAACCTTCCAGGAAGAGCAGGGACGCCAGGCCTTCGAAGCCGGCAAGCTCCTCTTCCACCGCAACTGGCCGTACGTGTACAACCTGGCCAAGACCGACGGCTCGTCCACTGTGAAGGACACCTTCAAGATGGCTCCCCTCCCGGGCAAGGATGGCCCCGGTGCCTCCTCGCTGGGTGGCCACAACATCGCCATGAGCGTGTACTCCAAGAACAAGGCAACGGTTGCGGACTTCATCAAGTTCATCACCAGCGAGGAAACGCAGCGCTTCTACGCTACCCAGGGTTCGCTGGCCCCTGTCCTGACCAAGCTCTATGACGATCAGGAACTCGTGACCAAGCTGCCGTACCTCCCGGTGCTGAAGACGTCCATCGAGAACGCGGTTCCGCGCCCCGTGACGCCGTTCTACCCCGCCGTCACCAAGGCTGTGCAGGATAACGCCTATGCCGCCCTCAAGGGAGAGAAGACCGTGGACTCGGCAATCTCCGACATGCAAGCGGCTATTGAGTCGGCCGGAGCTAAGTAACCACCCGGGCTAAGTCCGGCTGCCCGTTCCTGAGTGGCGGGCAGCCGGACTCCGGCCACGGCCTTCTCCCTGACAGGAGTCTTGACATGTCAACAGAATTACAAAAACCAGACACGGCGACCGCTTCCAAGCACACAATGCCAAGCCGTGAAAGCGCCGACCGGAAGCAACTCACGCAAGGACGCTGGGCCTACACCCTCCTGGCGCCGTCGCTCATCCTTCTGGCCATCGTGATCATCTACCCGGTGCTCAACGCAATCATCATGTCCTTCCAGAAGGACTCAGGCCTTGACCCCGCCACCGGGTTCTTCTCAGAAGGCGGCCCGGCCGGATTTGAAAACTACACACACTGGCTGTTGCAGCAGTGCACCGCCCCCGGCGGCGGATCCGTCGCCTGTCCTCCGGGAACACTCGGAGCCCAGTTCTGGGATTCAATGGGGACGACGTTCTTCTTCACGGCAGTTACGGTCGCTTTTGAGACCATCCTCGGCTTCTGGATGGCGATCATCATGGCCCGTGCTTTCCGTGGCCGCAGCCTGATCCGCGCAGCCGTCCTGGTGCCGTGGGCCATTCCAACGGCCGTCACCGCCAAGCTCTGGTTCTTCATCTTCGCCTTCGAAGGTATCGCCAACAAGCTGTTCGGAACCCAAATCCTGTGGACAGGTTCGGAATGGCCGGCCAAGTGGGCCATCATCATTGCCGACGTCTGGAAGACGACGCCGTTTATGGCGCTGTTGATCCTGGCAGGCCTGCAACTGATTCCTGATGAAGTTTACGAAGCAGCCAAAGTCGACGGCGCGTCCACATGGCAGCGCTTCCGTTTGATCACGCTTCCGTTGGTCAGGCCGGCACTGATGGTAGCCATCCTGTTCCGCGTCCTGGACGCACTGCGCATGTACGACCTTCCCGCGATCATGACCCAGGGCGCCAACGGCACCACCACGTTGTCCATCCTTGTCGTGCAACAAATCAGGCAAGGGTTCAATACAGCGGCGGCGCTATCGACCATTACATTCCTGGTGATCTTCCTTGTGGCCTTTATCTTCGTCCGCTTCCTCGGGGCGAACGCCGTGGATGCAGCCACATCTTCCGGAAAGGCCAAGTGAGATGAGCACAGCCACAGCTTCCAAAACGTCCGCCACTCCGGTTGAACGACCCAAGCGCGCCTTCAACTGGGGGTCACTGCGCACTTACATCAGTGCCGTCATCATCCTCATCTGGTGCTTGGCACCCTTCTACTGGATGGTTGTCACGGCCTTCCGGGAAGTCGGGTACACGTTCGACACTACGCCGTTCTTTACCCACGTCACGTGGGACAACTTCGCCACAGTGTTCGACGAGAGCCTGGGCAACCACTTCGGCCGGAACCTGTTGAACAGCCTCATCGTTGGCGCTGTCACGACAGTCGTTGCGCTCCTGGTCGGCGTCTTTGCCGCCTACGCGCTGGCCCGGTTGAATTTCCGGTTCAAGTTCGTGGTCCTCGGCTTCATCCTGGGCGCTTCGATGTTCCCGGGCGTCGCCTTGGTAACCCCGCTGTTCCAGCTGTTCACCAACATCGGCTGGTTCGGCACCTACCAGGCGCTGATCATTCCGAACATCTCCTTCGTTCTTCCACTGACGGTTTATACGTTGACCTCGTTCTTCCGTGAAATGCCGTGGGAGCTCGAGGAAGCGGCAAGGATCGACGGTTGCACGCAGGGGCAGGCCTTCCGGAAAGTGATCCTTCCGCTGGCAGCGCCAGCAACGTTCACCACGGCAATCCTGGCCTTCATTGCCTCCTGGAATGAATTCCTTATCGCCAGCCAGTTGTCCAATGACGCAACCAAGACGGTCACTGTAGCCATCGCCTACTTTGCCGGTGCACAGCCCCACCAGGAACCGTACACGGCTGTCATGGCAGCGGGTACCGTGGTCACCATTCCGTTGGTGGTCCTGGTATTGGTCTTCCAGCGCAAGATCGTTGCGGGTCTCACGGCGGGTGCCGTCAAGTGACAGGTTACGGTGATCGACGGCGGGCCTCGCCCACGAAACCCGATGCGGGCAACAAAAGGGTGCGTTCCGCGGAGGATTTCGACATCATCATCGGCTTCCTGGCTTTCTGGGGCCTGGTGCTCCTGATCGCCACCGTTTCGATGGAACTCACAGGACAGTCGGCCTGGGGCTGGGCGCTCGGTCTTCTGGCCGTGGTGCTGGCGCTCTGGGGCATGCTCCGGCTGCGCAGCAAGTTGCCCCGGCGCACCACGCGGCGGCTTGGTTAGGAGAGAACAGTACCTGACCGACGTCGAAACAAGCTGCACGAAGTCGGCGATCGGCAGGCAGGCGGAATAGGCTGTAAGGTGCCGTCCGGGAACGAGCCCTCGGCTTTCGGCATGCACCAAAAAGGGGGCTTCAGTGGCAAAGACGAACGAGCGGTCCCAACGCGGCGGCCATGCCGGCGTCAGTATCGAGGACGTTGCCGTTGCGGCCGGAGTCTCGACGGCGACTGTCTCACGGGCAGTGCGTGGCTTGCCACGGGTTTCTCCGGCAACGCGGGAGAAGATCCTCAGGGTCGCCGGTGAGCTGGGTTATGTGGCGTCGTCGTCGGCCTCCGGGCTGGCGACGGGCCGCACCCGCACCATTGGCGTCCTTGCTCCCTTCGTCAGCCGCTGGTTTTTCTCCAAAGCCATTGAGGGCGCCGACCGTGAACTCCATTCAAGGAAGTACAACCTCTCCTTGTTCAACCTGGGCGGCCACGGCAGCAACCGCGAGCGGCTCTTCAGTTCCACCATGGTCTACAAACAGATCGACGCCCTGTTGGTGCTCTGCATGTCCTTGACGGAGGATGAATTGGAGCACCTCCACAAGATCGACATCCCCTTGGTGGTGGTGGGTGGCCACGTTGAGGATTGCGCCTACATTGGCATCAACGACTACGACGCCGCATCCACCGCCGTGAAACACCTGCTGGATTTGGGACACAAGGACATCGCCTTGCTTCATGGCGACGACGAAACGGACTTGAACTTCGACGTTCCCCGCGTGCGTATCCGAGCCTTCCAGGAAGTCATGTCAGACGCCGGCCTGGAAGTGCGCCCTGAATGGGACCAGTGGGGCGATTTCACCGTGGCGAGTGGGCAGCAGGCCTTCAATCGGCTGTGGAGCCAGCCCGGGCGCAAGCCGACGGCGATTTTCTGCTCGTCCGACGAAATGGCCATGGGCGTGATCTTTGAGGCCGGACGGCACGGAGTCAGGGTCCCGGAGGACCTGTCCGTCATCGGCATCGATGACCACGATTTTTCGTCCTCACTCGGCCTGACCACTGTTGGTCAACGTCCCGACAACCAAGCGGAACTGGCTACCCGGATGCTGCTGGACGAGCTCGACGGCAACCCCGGCGCCGTCCACTCGGAAGTGGCGCCGCACCATCTGATCATCCGCGAGACAACGGCACCGCCCTACAGCTCAAACTAGGAAGCGCGCGCCAGCTGCCGGATGGGAATCCACCGGGAGGCAAGCCGCCTGTAGGCCGCAGCGGCGCCGGTCATGTCACCCTCCGCCAGGCATTCGATGCCCAGCCGGACGTCCATGGGCGAATCGTCGGGGTACACCTTGTCTGCCACAGCACCGTAATCCAGCTCCACCATGGACTGAACGTGGAACAGTTCAAGCCATTCGGTGAGCTGGGTCAGGTCGTCGAGCATGTCCAGGTCCGGGGCCGCCAGTGCCAGATGGGCCACGGAAAACCGCGCCCTTTCCAAAGCCTCGGTCAGCGGCGTCCACACCCGCACGGTGAGGATCCGCCCCTCCGATTCCACCACGTCCTTGCGGTCCGACTCGGCAAAAAGCGAGAACCAGCTGAACGGGATTCCCCAGGTGGAGGCCCGGGTGTGGACGCGTTTGGCATCTTCCCGGGCATTGATCCGGTCGATCCGTTGTTGGTGTTTGTCCCTCTGCGAGACAGGGATGAGCAGGTCGGCCAGCGGACTGTGCACCCCGTCCATGAGCGCGTTGGCCGCCAAGCCGGCCCGAATCACCAGTTGGCTGGGGCAGTAAAGTACCCGCCCGGCGTCGTCCTCTTCATTGGACGGCGCGGCGTGGCGCCCGATCGGGACCCGGGTCATGCGCACCAGATCGGTGCGGCCGGTCGGGAAGGGGTCACCGCCCGAGCGCGTGATGCGTCCCAGCGAGGCCTGGAGCTCCGCATTTTCGACGGCGGCCCGGGAACCTGCCTTGCTGCCCTCCGCCACGAGCTGGCGCTGCTGCTCGGGAGGGAAAGCCTCGAGGGGCTCGTAGACCCGCAGCGACGAAGAAAAGGGCAGACCGGCCTGGCCCCTGTACAGGTTTCCGCTCATGTCCGGCCAGCCCCTTTCATATCGAGTCAGTGTTGCCTAGTCTGTGAGCTCCACAATCACTGGAGCGTGATCGGATGCGCCTTTACCCTTGCGCTCCTCACGGTCAATCGACGCGCCTGTGACCCTTGCGGCGAGAGGGGCCGATGCGAGGCAGAAGTCGATCCTCATGCCTTCCTTCTTCGGGAAGCGCAACTGCGTGTAGTCCCAGTACGTGTAGACGCCGGGACCCGGCGTGTAAGGACGTACGACGTCGGTGAATCCGGCGGTTTCGAACGCGTGGAACGCTGCCCGCTCCGGTTCGCTGACGTGGGTGTAGTTGTTGTTGCGGAAGAGCTCGATGTCCCAGACGTCGTCGTCGAAGGGGGCGATGTTCCAGTCACCCATGAGTGCGATCTGGGCGTTGGGGTCGGCCTGGACCCACTCGGCAGCCTGGCCGCGCAGGACTTCGAGCCACTTGATCTTGTACGGCATGTGTTCGTCGTCCAGGGAGCGGCCGTTGGGAACGTACAGGCTCCAGATGCGGATACCGCCGCAGGTGGCTGCGATGGCGCGGGCTTCCTGGGCCGGGTCCTTGCCGGCCTTGCCGAAAGCGGGCTGGTCCACGAACGTGCGTTCCACGTCCTCCAAGCCCACGCGGGAGGCGATGGCAACGCCGTTCCACTGGTTCACGCCGAAGTGCGCTACCTCGTACCCCATGCGCTCAAAGAGTTCCCAGGGGAAGTTTTCGTCCTTGCACTTGGTCTCCTGGATGGCCAGGACATCGCAGTCGCTGCGCTCAAGCCAGGCCTCCACGCGGTCGGCTCGGGCGCGGAGGGAGTTCACATTCCAAGTAGCTATCTTCACAGCCACTAACTTACCGAACTTGGCGCTGAGCGCATCCCCCTGCGGCTTAATACCGTCGCCTTGGGCCGTGCGTCCCCGGGACTAGTACCGGTACAGCATCCGGTTGGTGGCCAACTTGCGGAGTCCGATGCCCGAAGCGATCAGCAGCAACCCCGTCACGATGGCGAAGGCTGCCAGCATGCCCGTAAGTCCCAACAGCCCTACACCTGGGTTGACCAGGACGACAATCCCGAAAACCGTAGTGATCAGGCCGGTCAGCAGCCACAGGCCCCAGCTGCGGATGAAGCTGCGGGCAGCCAGCGCCAGGATGATCTGCGAGATTCCCAGCATCAAGGCCCACAAGCCGATGAGGATGCCGATCGCGGCAGCCGTGATACCGGGCCATGCGATGGCCAGGATGCCGGCGGCGATGGAAACGAATCCACCCACCAGGCTCCAGACGGAGCGGCCGGCAGGATCGTAAAAATAGTGGGCAACGCTGGTGACGCCGTCGATGATCGCGAAGAAACCGAACACCACCACGACGGCGAACACCGCGGCATTTGGCAACACCAGCACCAAGAGCCCAAAAAGTATGGCGAGGACTCCCCGGACCAACAAAGCCGTCCCCGGAGTAGTGAACATTCTGCGACCCGTTGTGTCCGACATACGGTCAGCGTAACCAACGGCTGCCTTTACCGCATCCCCTCGCGGCGGATGGCCGTGGCTATGGCCGCCGCCCGGGTCTCGACCCCGAGCTTGGCATAGATGTGGGCCAGGTGTGTCTTGACCGTGGCTTCGGAGATGAAGAGGCGTTTGCCAAGGTCCCGGTTGCTGAGGCCCTGGGTCAGGAGGCTGAGCAGTTCCGCCTCCCGGGGCGTGAGCACTTCGTCAGGGTTCCGCATGTGCTGGAACAGCCTCGAAGCCACCGGAGCGCTCATGACGCTTTTGCCCTGGACGGCGCCGCGAACGGCCGCGAAGATCTCTTCGGGCGCGGCGTCCTTGAGCAGGTACCCCATGGCTCCGGCGTCCACTGCCCGGACGATGTCGGCGTCGGAGTCGTAGGTGGTGAACACAATCACCGCCTGCTTCGGGTTGTGTTGGCGGAGCTTTTTGATGGCCTCGATGCCGTCCATCCCGGCGCCCATTGACAGATCCATCAGCACCACAGCGGGCGCATGTTCCTGGACAGCTTCCAGCGCTTCCTCACCCGAGGAGACGTCGCCGACGACGGCGATGTCGGGCTGGGTGCCCAGCAGCGCCTTGAGTCCGCTGCGGACCACGGTGTGGTCATCCACAAGCAGCACGGAAATGGTGGTCACAAGCCCTCCCTTGATGGCCGCGTCGGCGGGGTGAGCGGCAGCTGCGCCGCGATGATCGTTCCTTCGCCCGGCGTGCTCTCCACGGACAATTCTCCACCCAGCTGTTCCACCCGTTGCCGCATGGCCCGCAGGCCGTACCCTCCGGTGGGCGACGGTGAAGGTATCGCTGCGGGATCGAAGCCGCGGCCGTCGTCGTACACGTCCAAAGTGACCGCCTCCGGGAGGTACCCGAGGGTCACGCTGGCGTGGTCCGCGTGCGCGTGGAGCTTGATGTTGGCGGCCGCACTCTGGGTCACGCGGAGCAAGGCATGGCGGACCTCGGCGGGGACGGGCCGCGCTTGCCCGGTGACGTGGACGTCGATGGACTCCACGTACTGGCGCGCGGCGTGCTGCAGGGCCTCCGGAAGGGGCTCGGATTCCAAGCCGGGGGCGGAAAGTTCGTGCACCAGGCTGCGGGTGTCGGCGAGGTTTCGCCTCAGCAGCCCGGACGCCTTGGCGACGTCCTCCCGGGCCGAACCCTCGGGCCAGGAACGCTGCGCCGCCTCAAGGAGGAGCAAACTGCTGGCGAGGCCCTGCGTGACGGTGTCGTGGATTTCCCGGGACACGCGCTCGCGTTCGGCGATGATTCCGGCTTCGCGTTCGGTGGCGGCCAACTGCTCCTGGTCGCGCTCGATCTTGTCGTAGATCAGGGTGAGCAGGGCGCCGGCGGCCAGCGGCCCGAGCAACATGGCCACGTCGGTCCAGTCGCTCATCCGGAACAGCCCGACGGCGGTGGCCGCTGCGGTCACTCCGCTGGCGGTGTAGCCCGCCCACCCGCTGAAAGCCCTGCGCGTCAGGAAGAAGATGGCGAAGGAGCACCAGGCGAAGCTCGGGGCAACGATGACAAGGGTGGACCAGGCTGCAACCAAGGCGATCATCCACGGAATCCACAGGTTCGGGCGTTGCTTGCGGGACTGGTTGGGCCCGTTCCGGCGTTGCATCCGGTCCGTGGCCGGCATGGGCCGGGCCAGCGCGGCCGTCACGGCGTAAAGCGCGCACACTGCGGCGGCCAGGGCCACGGTCCAGAGGTTGTCCGAGGGGGAGTGGCGCATGATGTACCGGACGCCGGATGCGACCATGAGCACCGCGAATCCGAGGTGCACCACCACGTCGATGCGGCCGTCCTTTTGGCCGTCGGCCGGCGGCTTGGTGCCTGCTGTCATGGATGGTTCCCGTTCGGTTGATGGCGCTCTTTCCATGCTAGGTCCCGGGCCGCTGAAGGTCTCTCCACCTTTTGGCTGATACTGGAGCCGGAAAGGCTGAGGTTGGGCGCTGCGTTGGGCCGATGTGCTTTGTTGTGCCCAGCGGAAGCATGGAGTTGTACCCCGGAACATTCCAAGGAGAACCCATGAAGAAGCCCAACAAGATGCTTGCCGCCCCCGCTGCCGGAGCACTGTTGCTCACCGGCGGGATCACAGCCGTGGCCAACGCCGTTGCACCGTCCGCGGTGCCTGAGGCCTCAGCAGCCAAGATTCCGGCGGACGTCCAGCCGGCACCGGAGAACGTCGTAGCCCAGAACCGCATCACCGTCGGTGCATCCAGCAAGGCCGTCAACGCGGCGCTCGCCAAGTGCCAGGCCGACAAGCTGCCGTTCGTGACCGTTGCCCTGGTTGACCGTTTCGGTACCGTCCAGGCACTTCTTCGCGGAGACAACGCCGCTGAGCACACCATCGAGGCCGCAAAGCAGAAGGCCTACACCGCTGCGGCCTTCGGTGCTCCCACCAGCGAGTTGGCCAAGCGCGTCAACGGCAACGGCCCATCCATCGCCGACCTGCCCGGCACCTTGTTCCTCTCCGGTGGCGTGCCGCTGAAGGTGAACGGTGTATCGGTGGCGGGTATCGGCGTCGGCGGCGCCCCCGACGGTGCCCTCGACGAAGCCTGCGCGACCGCCGGAGCCGACGCCCTGGCCGCGGCGAAGTAGTCCCGGCTTGATGAACCTGATGAAGGTTCGCGGCCCGGCCGCGGGTGCGGCACTGGTGCTCGCCGCGCTCGTGGCCGGCTGCGCGCCGGCCGCGGCGCCTGGCCCGGCAGGTTCGACGGCGGTGCCGTCGCCTCCCAGCGCGGCCACGACTCCCGGAGCTCCCAGCCCAACCGCAGCGTCCACCGCGAGCCCGGGCCCGGCGTCGTCGTCCCCTGCCGTGGTGACCCTAACGCCACTGTCTCCCGAGGCGCAAAGGGAAACCGACCGGCTCCTGATCCTCGCCGCGAAAGCCAACGATCCCGTCCGGGCCCGGGAGCTGATCGCGGCGGGCGGGAACGTGAACGCCAAAGACTCCATCCAGGACTCCGCGTTCCTCTATGCAGGGGCCGAAGGGTTCAACGAAGTCCTCCAGCTGACGTTGGAAGCAGGGGCCGACGTCCGCAGCATCAACAGGTACGGCGGCACAGCACTGATCCCCGCGAGCGAGCACGGGCATACGGACACGGTGCGGATCCTGATCGCCGCCGGTGTGCCGGTCAACCACGTGAACAACCTGGGCTGGACCGCGATGCAGGAAGCGATCCTGCTCAACAATGGCGGACCGAAGCAGCAGGACGTGGTGCGGCAGTTGCTCGAGGCCGGGGCTGATCCGGACATCCGCGACCCCGAAGGCCGAACCGCCCTGCAGAACGCAGAGCGGCTCGGATTTACGGAGATCGCGGCGCTGATCCGGAACCGCTGAGCCCCGCCTACCCAAGTAGGGGACAGCACTTGTTCCAATGAGCGCTCAGTGGAACGTTTGCTGTCCCCTAGTTGGGTTCCTACAGCGATTCGAGGATGCTCACGTAATTCGCGATGCCCACGCCGCCCATGTTTTGAACCGCTCCGCGCCGGGCATTGGGCAACTGCATGTCCCCGGCGGTGCCACTGAGCTGCATCGCCGCGATTACGTGCTGCGACACGCCCGTGGCACCAACAGGGTGGCCCTTTGCCTTCAGGCCGCCGGACACGTTGACGGGCAGCTTTCCGTCCTTGTAGACCCAGCCTTCCTTGATCGCCCGGGAACCCTCGCCGCGTGGGGCCAGGCCCATGGCCTCATACATGATGAGTTCGGCGATGGTGAAGCAGTCGTGCACCTCCGCGAAGTCCAAGTCGCCTACCTCAACGCCCGCCATGCCGAACGCCCGCTCCCACGAAGCCCGCGTGGCGGCGAACTCGGTGGGGTCGCGCTTCTCCGCCGGGAAGAAATCGTTCGCGTGGCCAAATCCGGCGAGGCGCACGGCTGCGGTTGCGCCGTGGGTCGCTTGGGTGGACAGTACGACGGCGGCAGCACCGTCGGAGACCGGCGAACAGTCGGTGCGGCGCAGGGGCTCGGCCACCATGGGATTCTTGTCCGAAATGGTGCGGCAGAACTCCTCGCCGAAGTCACGGTGCATCTGGGCGTACGGGTTGTCCATGCCGTTGCGGTGGTTCTTGGCCGAGATGGAGCCCAGGACATCTCCGAGGCCCGCTTCGTATCCCGGGCTGCTGATCGATGAGCCGTAGCGCTTGTCGTAGTGCTGGGCTACCTCCGCGAAAAGGCCCGTGAAACCGGTGGTCGAAGGCTTGCCGGCCATCTCATAGGACGCACCCAGGAGGGCCGCGCCAACCACGTCGGCACCGGCGTCGGTCATCTTTTCCGCACCGATTACCAAGACATTCCGGGCTGTGCCCGCGAGGAGTGCCTTCACTCCCTGCTGGAACGCCGCAGAACCTGAAGCGCAAGCATTCTCGGTGCGGGTGGCTGGTACGTTGGCCAGATCCGCCGAGAGCTGCAACGCCAGCGACGACGTGAAACCCAATGGCTGCATGCCGGAGTTGAACTGGCCAAGGTAGATTTCGTCGATGTCCTTGGGGTCCAGGCCTGAGTTCCGGATCGCTTCACCGGCGACCTCGACGATCAGCGTCTCCAAGGTGTCGTCGGTGAGCTTGCCGAACTTGCTGTGGCCCCAGCCCGTGAGCAGGATGTCCTTGCCGAATTGATCCTTGAGGCTCATGCCGTAGCTCCTTCCAGTGCTGTTGGTTCTGCAGCCGCGCTGTCCTCCAGTGCGACGTCGAACTCGGCCTCGGTCTTGTCCCGGATCTCCTCCACGGTGACGCCCGGGGCGAGCCTGGTCAGCAGCAGGCGCGTGCCGCCGTCGTGCGTTTCATCCGGCACGATATCGAAAACGGCGAGGTCCGTGATGATCCGGTCCACGCACTTCAGGCCCGTTAGGGGCAGCGTGCATTCGGTCACGATCTTCGCTGAGCCATCCTTGGCATTGTGCTCGGTCAGGACCACTACCCGCGGTGTTCCGGCGACCAGGTCCATGGCCCCGCCCATGCCCTTGACCATCTTGCCGGGAATGGTCCAGTTGGCCAGGTCCCCGCTGCCGGACACCTGCATGGCACCGAGGATGGCGACCTTGACGTGGCCCCCGCGGATCATGCCGAACGACGTTGCCGAGTCGAAGATGCTGCCGCCGGGAGTGATAGTGACGGTTTGTTTGCCGGCGTTGATGAGGTCGGCGTCTTCCTCGCCCTCGTAGGGGAACGGGCCCATCCCAAGCAGGCCATTCTCGCTCTGGAGGACCACCCGCACGCCGTCGGGCAGGTTGTTTGCAACGAGCGTCGGGATGCCGATGCCGAGGTTGACGTAGTCGCCGTCGTTGAGTTCTTCGGCCGCGATGGCAGCCATCTGGTCACGTGTCCATGCCATGGTGTTGCTCCTATTCTCTGCTTGGAGGGCGGCTTAGACGGCCGCGGATTCGAGGCGCTGGCGGACCGTGCGCTGTTCAATGTCCTTGACGCGGCCGGTGGCCTGCACCAACCGCTGGACGTAGACGCCCGGGGTGACGATGTGGTTCGGGTCCAGCCGGCCCGGCTCCACGATGACCTCCGCCTCGGCGATGGTCACTTTGCCCGCCGTAGCGACCACCGGGTTGAAGTTCCGCGCCGTGTAGCGGTAGACCAGGTTGCCGTCGGTGTCCGCGGTGTGGGCGTGGACCAGGGCGATATCTGCCGTGATGGCGCGCTCGCGGACGTAAGTCACGCCGTCGAACTCTTCCAGCGGCTTGCCTTCGGCAACCAGGGTGCCCACGCCGGTGCGGGTGTAGAAGGCCGGGATGCCGGCGCCGCCTGCACGGAGGCGTTCAGCGAGGGTGCCCTGCGGTGTGAACTCGACCTCCAGCTGGCCGGCCAGGTACTGCTCGGCGAACAGCTTGTTCTCGCCGACGTAGGAGGCGATGACTTTGCGGACCTGGCCCGCCTCGATAAGGACTCCCAAGCCCTTGCCGTCGACGCCCATGTTGTTCGAGACGATGGTGAGATCCTTGACGCCCGACTCGCGGACGGCGTCGATCAGGTCGGCGGGGATGCCGCTCAGGCCAAAACCGCCGACGGCGATGGTCTGGCCGTCTGCCAAAAGGTCATGGAGCGCTTGGGCTGCGCTCGCGTGGAGTTTGGACATGCTGGGCTCCTCATTGAGTGTGTATCCACTTTGTGGACGTTTTTCGTGTCTGCTTTGAAGCCTAGGTTTTGCGTCGCGGGAGCGTCAATGGCCGATTCCATTGGCTATTCACGGTGTGGACGGTACGCTGGGACTTGTCCATATTGTGGATGAATTCTTGTTGGAAGGACTGTTATGTCGGTGCAGGGAGCCCAAGTGGTTGGCCGCGTGGCGTTGCTGCTGCGCCTGGTGGGTCGCAAGCCCGAAGGGACCTCGTTGGCTGGCTTGGTGCGGGAATCCGGATTGACCAGGCCCACGGTTCACCGGCTACTGAGCTCCCTGGCTGCGGAAGGCTTGCTGGAACATGACTCCGGAACCGGAAAGTGGGTGCTGGGGCCGGAAGTTTTCCTGCTGGGCTCGGTGGCGGCGGCACGTTTTCCCATGGAGGACATTGCCCGGCCCTCCCTGCGACGCTTGGCTGCTGAGACAGGGGAGAGCGCCTTCTTTTCCATCCGCAGAGGCAACGAGACTGTCTGTGTGCTGCGCGAGGAGGGGTCGTTCCCGGTGCGCTCCTTCGTGCTCCATGAGGGGGTGCGGTTCCCTCTGGGGATAGCCTCCGCCGGCACGGCGATCATGGCGTTCTTGCCGGAGGAGGAACAGGAGTCGCTGCTGGGGGACTGGGCTGCCCACGCTGGTGACTTCGCTGCGGGGCACACTGCCGACGTCGTCCGGGGAAATCTGGAGAAGACCCGGCTGACAGGCTACTCGGTGAATCCCGGGTTGATCCTGGAAGGCAGCTGGGGGATGGGTGCGGCCGTGTTCGACACCCAGGGACGGCCGGCGTGGGCTCTTTCACTGACAGGAATCGAACCCCGCTTCCGCCCGGACCGGCAGGAGTTCCTCGGCAAGCTGTTGCTCGAGGAAGCGCACAGGATGACAGCCCGCTTGCAGTCCCCCTAGTTGGGTGGCTTAGCTGAGGTTCAGGCGCATCAGTACTCGGGGGAACCCGTTGAGCACGGACGTGGTTTCGGCGACCTTGGTGAAGCCTGCTTTCTCAAAGAGCCTTCGCGTCCCCACGTACGCCATGGTCAGGTCGACCTTCCCGCCCTTGTTGTCCACGGGATAGCCCTCGATGGCCGGGGCGCCGTGGCTCCTGGCGAACTCTATGGCGCCTTGCAGGAGTGCGTGCGAGATCCCCTTTCCACGGTGCCCAGGCCGCACGCGGATGCACCACACGGACCAGACCTCGGAGTCGTCCGCATGGGGGATCTTCCGGTTCGTTGCGAAACTGGTGTCCGCCCGAGGGTGGACGGCTGCCCACCCGACTACTTCGTCGCCGTCGTACGCCAAAACACCGGGAGGTGGGTCTTCGGCGACCAGCTTCTCGACGTACTTTCCACGCTCCTGGCGCTGCAGGCTCAGATTCAGCTTGGACGGAATCCTGTAGCTCAGGCACCAGCACACATTGGAGTCGGGGCGCTTGGGCCCCACCATCGCTTTGACGTCGTCGAACTCTGTGGCGGGACGGACTTCGATAGCCATCAGCCCATCCTGTCACCGGCGCACACGCTCCGCTAGACTGTCCAGCGTGATGACCGGATCGGGCCGCGGCCCTGCACGGATCGGCTACCCGGCCGACCACTGACGCGCTTCGCGGGTGCTGCGCGCGCACCTCCTTGTGGATCGATGAACCCATCAGACATTCCACTGAACACAGGAGACCTGCATGCCCGCACTTTTCAACCACACCATCATCGCCTCGCGTGATGCGCACCGTGTCCGCAGAGTTCTAGAACAACGCGGGGTCACTTATGGCCCCTAAATACGCCCTGAATGGGCCATAAGTGACCCCGCGTCGCACGGAGTTCAAAAAAGTTTTTCAATCCGCACCCATCCACCCCGTCCCATCCTCCGAATAGCTGGTGAGACACAAACCGGAGGTACAGCAAGAGCGGTACTTGCGGCCCGTGTCCCACCACCCGATGGATCCAACGCCCTGGTTCCGAAAACAAGGAGAATGACATGTTGTCCACAAAGCGCCCCGCCCTCGCCTTCGTTGGCCTCACTGCAGCCACCCTTCTCGGGCTCACTGCCTGTGGTGGATCCGGCTCCTCCAGCTCGGCTTCCTCTTCGTCCGCACCGGCTCCGATGAGCTCGTCCGCGGCTCCTTCGTCGATGGCGCCGTCGCCGTCGTCGTCCGCCATGAGCAGTGCGACCATGGATCCGGCCGCCAACCTTGTGGGCCCCGGCTGCGCCGGTTACGCCGCACAGGTTCCGGACGGTGCCGGTTCGGTACAGGGCATGGCCCAGGACCCGGTGGCCGTTGCGGCATCCAACAACCCGCTGCTCAAGACCTTGACCGCCGCTGTTTCCGGCAAGCTCAACCCCAAGGTGGACCTGGTCTCCACCCTTAACGGCAGCGAGTTCACGGTATTCGCACCGGTTGACGACGCTTTCGCCAAGATAGACCCCGCCACCATCGAGGCGCTGAAGACCGATGACGCTACCCTCAGCAAGATCCTCACCTACCACGTAGTCCCCGGCCAGATCACTCCGGACAAGATCGTCGGCACCCACAAGACAGTCCAGGGTGGCGAAGTGACGGTTGCCGGCACCAAGGACGCCCTCACGGTCGACGGCGCAAACGTGATCTGCGGTGGCGTCAAGACCGCCAACGCCACGGTCTACCTGATCGACTCCGTGCTGATGCCCAAGTAGGCCTTGGCCTCACGCAGCAGCCTCACGCAGCACACAAAAAAGCAGGCGCCGGGATTCCGGCGCCTGCTTTGTGGTTGAAGGACTAGCTGTTCAGCTCGCTGTCGACATAAGAGCCCGGGCGGCTGTGTTCGGACCCGCAGGGGCAGTGATCGAGCTGGATGCGGACCGTCATGGGTTTGGAAGCGTCCAAGGTGAGGGTCACATCGTTTGACTGGCTGCTGAGCCGGACTGTTCCTTCGGTGGTGACGTAGGACATGGGGGACCTATCTGTGCGTTGGGAAATTGGGACTGTTCGTGACTGGCTATTTGCTGCCGGAGTCCAGCGGAGGTTTGCCCACCAGCGGGATGGTTCCGGTAGCCGTTCCGCCGGGACAATCGGATTCGTTGCACTTACCGGCACACTCGTGCTTGGTGACGAGGTCGAATTGCACGCCGCCATGTTGCTCAACGCCGGTCCGGATGGCGCGGTCCACCACCGAAGTGGCCAGGCGCCTGTGCAGCGACAACGGATCCCGCCGAAGGTCCTTGGCCAGGGCGAAGCAGAGCAGCAGCATCACGATCACGAACGGCAGCGCCGCAACAATCGTGACTCTCTGCAATCCGGCCAGGGCTTCTGATGGTTCGTCACCACCGGCCAAGAGCATGACGGCGGCAACGGCACCTGTGAGGCTTCCCCAGAAGATGACGACGGCGCGGCGCGGGTGCTCTGCCCCGTTGGAGCTAAGCGATCCCATGACGATGGACGCGGCGTCGGCACCGGTGATGAAGAAGATTGCCACGAGCACCATGGCCAGCACGATGACAGCGGCAGTAGCCCAACCGGGCATGCCCAGGTTCTTGACCAGATCAAAGAGCGCGCCGTCGAAGTTGACGGACGGTACGCCGTTGGTGGTGGTCACCAGGCCGGGGGTGCCGGCCTTGTCAGCTTCCTGCTGGATATTGAAAGCGGCTCCGCCGAAGATTCCGAACCAGATCACGCTGACAATGCTGGGCACCAGCAGCACGCCGGTGACGAACTGGCGGATGGTGCGCCCGCGGCTGATGCGGGCGATGAAGAGGCCCACGAAGGGCGTCCATGAAATCCACCAGGCCCAGTAGAAGATGGTCCAGCTGGTCATCCAGCTGCGCAATGCTTCGTCGCCCACGGCTTCTGTCCGGGATGACATTTCAGCGAGATCGCGGGCATAGTCGCCGATCGCGGAGGGGATCAGGTTGAGGATGAACAGGGTGGGACCCGCAACGAACACGATGAGCGCCAGTACCACGGCAAGCACCATGTTGATGTTGGAGAGCCACTGGATTCCGCGGCTGATGCCGGAGACGGCCGATGCCACGAAGCAGAAGGTCAAGATGGCTACGATGACCACAAGTACCGGAGTGCCGACCTCGCCGAGCCATCCGTTCGACGTCATGCCGCTGCCGATCTGGAGGGCGCCAAGGCCCAGGGAAGCGGCGGTGCCGAAGAGCGTGGCGAAGATGGCCAGGATGTTGATGAACTTGCCGACAGGCCCTTCCACCATGCGGATGCCGAACAGGGAAGTGAACGCAGCGGACACCAACTGCCTCCGGCCCAGACGGTACGTTCCGTAGGCCATGGCGATGCCGACTACTGCGTACATGGCCCAGGGGTGGAGGGTCCAGTGGAAGATCGAGGTGGCCATTGCGGTCTGGATGGCGGCAGGTGTCCGGCCGTCAACTGTCCCTGGTGGGGGAGAGATGTAGTGGTAGAGCGGCTCGGCCACACCGTAGAACATGAGGCCGATGCCCATGCCTGCCGCGAACATCATGGCTACCCAGGAAACAGTACGGAATTCGGGCTTCTCGCCGTCCTTGCCCAGCGGGATGTTGCCGAATTTGCCCAATGCCAACCACAGGACGAAGACGACGAACAGGGAGGCGAGGACCATGAACAGCCAGCCTGTGTATTCCATTACCCAGTTCAGGGCACCTTTGGACGTTTCGGACAGGCTGTCGCGACCGACAAAGCCCCAGACCACGAAGGCGACGGCGATGGCGCCCGTGATCCCGAAGGTGACTTTGTCGAGGGTAAGTTTCTGGTTCCGGCGGGCCGTGACGGCCTGCTCGGTCTTGGCGTGGCGCAGTTCCACCAGGATTTGTTCGTATTCTTCAGCATCCGGGAGGGTTCCTGCGCCTCCGTCCTCGTCGTTGAGGGCTGCTGCCTTGCTTGCATCGGGGGAGACGCTGAGGACTTCCTCAGGAACCTCCACGTGGACGGGGTGGGCCGCTGAATTACCTGCCGGACGATCGTCAGCCGGTAACTCCTCCGGTGTTAAGGGTTTTGTGTCACTGTTTGTAGCCATGAGCGGGTCCTTTGCTCGGCGAGTCATGGTTTTTCTTGGATGAATGCCCTAACGGCCTGCATTCGAAGGGAGATTGGGTCGTTCCGCATGAATCAACAAGATTCGCGCTAAGCAACAGAGTGCGCCGCGTCACACTGCAAAGTCAAGGCTTTTCGGCTCTGTGACGGCAATTTGATATATCAATTGGCCTTGACGTGGGAGTCTGCAGACACCGGTAAGTTCACTACATGAAGTACCCATACACGGAAGCCCACGGGAAGGGCCATTTGCGGCGGCGGACAACAGTCATCTGAGGACGCTTCGTGAGCTCCTGGAACGGCCGCTAGGCGTCGGAGCTGCGACACCGCCTAGCGGTGCCTGTACCCCATCCGGGCGCTGATGATCAGCCCGGCCTCACGCAGTCCGTCGATAAGCCCCGGTTGGTCCTCTGGCGAAAAGCGGAACGCCGGACCCGAGATGCTTACTGAAGCGATAACGCTGCCCGTGTGGTTGTAAATCGGCACGGCGACAGCCGTGAGCCCTATCTCGAACTCTTCGTAGACGATGGCATACCCCTTTCGGGCCACCTCCAGCAGCTGCTTCTCCAGTTCCCCGCGGTTGGTCACTGTGCGTGGTGTCCGGGCCGGCAGTCCGACCGCCTTGAAGACCTGGGTTCTTTCGTCGGCTGTCAGCGCCGCCAAGAGGACCTTGCCGCTGGAGGTCGCGTGCAACGGCGTCAGGCTTCCCACCCAGTCGTAGGTTGCCAGCGTTGACGGCCCCATGGCCTGATCCACGTTGACCGCGTAATTGGACCTCAAAACAGCGAGGTTGACGGTTTCCTTGTATTCGTGGGCAAGGGCTTCCAGGACTTCCCGGGCCTCATGCACAACACTGAGCCTGCCGGGTATGGAGGACGCCAGCCGGAGAATGCCGAAACCCAGTTGGTACTTGCCGCGCTCGTTGTTCTGCCGGACCAAATCACGGCCCACAAGGGAGCCAACCAGCCGGGATACGGTGGATTTGTGGACGCCCATTTCCTCGGCGATCTCGCTGACTCCGGCATCGCCTTCCCGGGCCAGGATTTCCAGGATCTGCAGGGCGCGGTCCACTGACTGGACGCCTCCGCCCTGGGAATCCGCGTCCAAGTCCGGGTTGCTGCGTGCGGCCATGGTGCCTCGTGTGTCGTTGTCCTGGCGGGCGGTCCTGGGCCTAATAGCCCTGAACGGCCCGCGTCCTCGTCCTCCCTCATCCTAGACGGACTTCTCCAGGCTGCCCGGGTGTTGTCCACGGCAGAGGCAGGACAGGAACGGGTTCGCCGGCGGCTGCTCCTTCCGGTGGCACTGCCATGTACCCGTCGGCCCAGGCGAGTCCGCGCATCATCCCGGGCCCCGTATGGGAGGCGGGAAATACGAGGCCATGGACAATGCTGCAGGGCATGAGGCGTGTCTTCCCGGGGACGGGCTCGATGTCGGCGCCGGAGAGCATGGGCGTGGCTGCCCTGAATGGACGGTTTCCCAGGGCAGCGAGCAGCGGCTCTCCCAGGGTCATGAGCGCCAACATGGCCGCCAGCGGATTGCCCGGCAGCCCAATGATGAAGCGGCCGTCGGGAAGTTCGGCCATCACCGCAGGGTGGCCCGGCCGCATGGCAACGCCGTCCAGCAGGAGCCGCCCGCCGAGGGCTTCGACGGCCGCACGGAAGTGGTCCGTCCCGGATTTGCCCGTTCCGCCGGTGGTGATCGTTACGTCGGGCCGCTGCCCGGCTCCAGCGCCGGCCAGCGCTGCCAGCCATTCGTCGTACGAGTCACCGATCCGTGTCTGACCCAGCGCAATCCCTCCGAGCTGTGGAATGACGGCATTGAGCTGCGGGCCGAAGGCGTCGCGCACCTGACCTGGCGCTGGCTTACCTGAGGTGATGACTTCCGAGCCCGTCAGTACGACGGCGACCCCCGGCTTGCGCTGCACCAGGACGTTGTCGTGTCCCGCCACAGCGGCGAGGGCAAGGTGTGCCGGGTTGAGTACTGTTCCGGCAGGGATGAGGATGTCCCCGGCGGTGGCTTCTTCCCCGGCCGGACGGATGTGCCGCCCGGGAACTGTCTCGCCCGGTTTGGCGTCGGGCAGAAGGGTGAGGAGTCCGCCGTCGTCCATCCGTCCGCTTTCCTTGCGAAGCACGCCGGTGGCGCCTGCAGGAATGAGGCCGCCGGTGGCGATGACACTGGCTTGGCCGGCAGACAAACGGCGTCCGGACCCGACGACGGTCCAGGGGCCGGTGCCATTGATGGCCCAGCCGTCCATGGCCGACGACGCGTAGTGGGGGAGGTCCATGCGCGCAATGACATCCTGGGCCACGGCACAGCCGACGGCCATATCCAGGCTTGTTGTCGCCGAAGGCAGCGGAACGGCGCAGCGGTAGGCGAGTTGCCGCGCTTCTTCCCATGTAGTGGCGTGGTCCGACCGGACCGGTAACTCCTTGTGTGCAAGCATGGGTGTCCGCTTCCTGGGTGGTGCTTTGTGGTGGGGGCACAGATGCCGGGGACTGCACGGCCTTCCCGTAATTCTGCCGCGCCGTCCCCGGCATCTGTTGGTACGTACTTAAACCCGGTGTACTAGTTCTTCACGTAGCCGTTGGGGTTCAGTACGAACTTGGTTGCCGCTCCAGCGTCGAACTCTGCGTAACCGCGGGGTGCGTCTTCGAGCGGAATCGCCTTGGCGTTCACTGCCTTGGCGATCTGGACCTTGTCGTGGAGGATCGCCATCATGAGCTGGCGGTTGTACTTCATGACCGGGCATTGTCCGGTGGTGAAGGACAAGGATTTGGCCCAGCCGGTGCCCAGGGACAGCGAGAGCGATCCGTGCTTGGCGGCTTCGTCGATTCCGCCCGGGTCGCCCGTGACGTACAGGCCGGGGATGCCGAGGGCGCCGCCGGCTGCAGTGATATCCATCAGGGAGTTCAGCACGGTGGCCGGGGCCTCATGCGAAGCGTCCTTGCCGTGTCCACGTGCTTCGAAGCCCACGGCGTCGACGCCGCAGTCCACTTCGGGCACGCCGAGGATCTGCTCGATCTGGTCCTTGGGGTCGCCCTGGGAAACGTTGACGGTTTCGCAACCGAAGGACCGGGCCTGGGCCAGGCGGTCTTCGTTCATGTCGCCCACAATCACGACGGCGGCCCCCAACAGTTGGGCGCCGACGGCGGCGGCGATACCCACGGGACCGGCTCCTGCAACGTACACGGTGGAACCGACTCCGACGCCGGCGGTGACAGCGCCATGGAAGCCTGTGGGGAAGATGTCCGAGAGCATGGTCAGGTCCATGATCTTCTCAAGGGCCTGGTCGCGGTCCGGGAAGCGCAGGAGGTTCCAGTCGGCGTAGGGGACCAGGACGTATTCTGCCTGGCCGCCTACCCAGCCGCCCATGTCGACGTAGCCGTAGGCACTGCCGGGACGGTCGGGGTTGACGTTGAGGCAGATGCCGGTCTTCTGCTCCTTGCAGTTCCGGCAGCGTCCACAGGAGATGTTGAACGGCACCGAGACGATGTCACCCACTTTAATGAATTCGACGTCGGGTCCCACCTCCACTACTTCGCCGGTGATTTCGTGGCCGAGGACCAGGTTCTTGGGCGCGGTGGTGCGTCCGCGGACCATGTGCTGGTCGGAACCGCAGATGTTGGTGGTGACTGTCCGCAGAATGACACCGTGCGGGACTTTCCTGCCGACGTTGGCAGGGTTGACGCCGGGCCCATCCTTGAGCTCAAACGTTGGGTAGTCGGTGTCGATGATTTCAACGACACCGGGTTCCTTGTAGGCGACTGCTTTGTTTCCTGACATGGTTACTCCCTGTTCCTTGCTGTTGTTGAACTGCCCGCCCAACGGTCCGAAAGCGGTGCTTCGATGAGAAATACCTCCCCAGGTTTCAGGTCACCGAAGCACCATTCACGGACCATTGGACGGTTGGTTATGCGGACAAACGGACGTTTCTTTTATGCATTCAGGCCCTCTCCAGCCGGATGATCACGGATTTCGAGGTAGGCGTGCCGCTGGTATCAGCGACGGAATCCAGGGGCACCAGGACGTTGGTCTCGGGGTAGTACGCAGCGGCGCAACCCTTCGGCGTCGAGTACGAGACAATGCGGAAGTCCTCAGCGCGGCGATCGACCCCTTGGAACTCGGAGATCAGGTGAACCATGTCTCCATCGGCAAAGCCGAGTTCCTTGATGTCCTCGGCGTTGATGAGCACTACACGCCGGCCACCGTGGATTCCCCGGTAGCGGTCGTCCTTGCCGTAGATGGTGGTGTTGTACTGGTCGTGGGAGCGCAGGGTCTGAAGGACCAGCCTGCCGGGCGGGACCTTGATGTACTCAAGCTCATTGCCGGTGAAGTGGGCCTTCCCGGAGGCGGTGTGGAACGTCCTTGCGTCGCGCGGGGGGTGCGGCAGGACGAAGCCGCCGGGGTGCTGGATCCGGGCCTCGAAATCCTCGAAGCCGTCAAACACCGCCTCGATGTGTTTCCTGATCAACGTGTAGTCGTCCCTCATGGCCAACCAGGAGGCGTTGGGGGTGTTGGGCAGCCGGCTGTGCCCGTCGGTAAACAACCTGTCCGCGAGGTTGCAGACGATCGCGACTTCGGAGTGGAGGTGCTCACTTGCGGGCTTGAGCCTGCCCCGTGAGGCGTGGACTGCGCTCATGGAGTCCTCAACAGTGACCCGCTGGTCGCCCGTTCGCTGGGTGTCCTTCTCGGTCCGTCCCAGGGTCGGCAGGATCAAAGCACGTCGGCCCGTGGACAGGTGCGAGTGGTTGAGCTTGGTGGATATCTGCACCGTCAACCGGGTGTTGGCAAGGGCCTGTTCGGTAACCGCCGAATCAGGGGCCGCCCGGACGAAGTTGCCGCCCATTCCCATGAAGAAGCGGACATTTCCGTCCCGCATTGCACGGATGGCGGCCACGGTGTCAAAGCCGTGTTCCCGGGGTGAGCGGAACTCGAATTCCTGGTCCAGACGGTCGTGGAAGGTCTCCGGCATCTTTTCGAAGATACCCATGGTGCGGTCGCCTTGGACGTTTGAGTGGCCGCGAACCGGACACACGCCGGCACCGGGCTTTCCGATGTTGCCTTGGAGCAGCAGCACATTCACAACATCCCTGAGGGTGGGGACGGAGTGCTTGTGCTGGGTCAGTCCCATGGCCCAGCACACGATCGTGGCATTGGAGGCCAGGAGGCGTTCGCCGGTCGCGTGCAGCTGCTCGAGTGTGAGTCCGGTGGCTTCGACGATGTCGTCCCACTCCACCTTCTCCAGGTAGCGCAGGTATTCGTCGATGCCCACTGTGTGGTCATTAATGAACGCGTGGTCCAGCACCGTCTCCAGGCCGGGAGTTGCCCGGCCTTCCGCCTCGGCTTCCAGCAGGTATTTGCCCAAGCCCTGGAAGAGGGCCTGGTCGCCGCCGGCGCGGATCTGCAGGAAGTCGTCGGTGAGCTTTACGCCGGAAACTACGCCCTGGACGTGCTGCGGGTTTTCGAAGTGCAGGAGCCCGGCCTCAGGGAGGGGATTCACGGACACGATGACCGCGCCGTTCTTCTTGGCCTTCTCCAGTGCACTGAGCATCCGGGGGTGGTTGGTTCCCGGGTTCTGCCCCGCAACAAAGATCAGCGACGCCGTTTCAAGGTCGGTCAGGCTGACGGAACCTTTTCCGATGCCTATGGTTTCCACCAGCGCCGAGCCGGAGGACTCATGGCACATGTTGGAGCAGTCCGGCAGGTTGTTCGTGCCGAGGCCACGGACCAGGAGCTGGTAAACGAAAGCGGCTTCGTTGGAGGTCCGGCCCGAGGTGTAGAACACGGCCTGGTCAGGGCTTTCCAAGCTGCGCAGTTCCTCAGCCATCAGCTCGTAGGCTGCGTCCCATTCGATCGGGGTGTAATGGGTGGCGCCTTCTTCCAAGACCATGGGGTGGGTCAGGCGTCCCTGCTGTCCCAGCCAGTAGTCGTCGCGGGTTTTCAGCTCTGCGACGGAGTACTTGGCGAAGAATTCGGGAGTGACGCGTCGGCGGGTGGCTTCCTCCGCGACGGCTTTGGCCCCGTTCTCGCAGAACTCCGCGGCGTTGCGCTTTTCATGCTCAGGCCAGGCACAGCCCATGCAGTCGAAGCCGTCCAGCTGGTTCACGGCGAGCAGGGTCTGAACGCTGCGCACCGGACCCATCTGTTCCAGGGAGATCTTCAGCGCGTTCGCGACGGCCGGGATGCCCACGGCTTTGGTCTTGGGTTTGGTAACGGTCAGCTTTGACTCGTCGATGTTTCCGTTGGGGGCTTTCGTAGCCATGCGGTTTCCCTTCAGATCCGGGCAGCGGGTGCGGCAGCGGCCAGTTGGGCGGGTTCCTGCCGGCTCGCGGCTTCCACGGTGTGCAGGAGCAACAGGGCGGTGGTGACTGAACCAACACCGCCGGGCACCGGCGTCAGTGCGGCGGCGACACCGGTGACGCTGGCTTCGTCAACGTCCCCCACCAGAGAACCGTCGGGCAGGACGTTGGTTCCGACGTCGACCACTACAGTCTCCGGCGAGAGGTGCCCGCCCTTCAGCAGCCCGGCCCTGCCGACGGCAACCACCACGACGTCGGCGGGCTGGGTGTAGCGTTCCAGCGGCCCCGACTTGGAATGGCAGATGGTGACGGTGGCGTCCCGCTCCAGAAGGAGCAGGGACAGCGGCTTGCCCACCACTGCTGAACGCCCGACGACGGCCACGTTGCGTCCCGCTACCGGCACCTCATAGTGATCCAGGATCTCCACGACCGAGCGTGCGGTGGCCGGGGCGAACGCGGGCTGGCCGACGGCCAAGCGGCCGAGGCTGAGGGGGTTGGCGCCGTCGATGTCCTTTTCGGGGGCGATGAGGCCCACCAAGTTGTCGGCGCGAACCCCTGCAGGCAGCGGAGTTTGCAGGATGATGCCATTGACGGACGGTTCGGCGCTCAAGTCGCGCAGGACGCTCGCCACTACTTGTTCGGTGGCTTCAGAACCCAGATCGACGATCCTGCATCCAATGCCCAGGCGTTCGGCGGCGCGTTCTATGGACCGGACGTACCAGAGCGTCGACTCATCGTCCGTGGCCACCACAACGGCCAGGACGGGGTGGCGTCCGCTGCTTTCGAGGGCGCGGGCCTGTTCCTGGGCGCGTTGCTTGATCAGGTCCGCCAGCGGCTTTCCGGACAGCAGCTCCGCGCTCATGCGAGGATCCTTTCGCGGACGCGCTTGACCAGTGAATCGGCCGCGAGCACTGCTTTGTCCTCCAGTCCGTCCGTCTGCCCGGCCAGCCCGGCGCGTGCGGCGGGGTCCTTGATCGCCACCAGGTTGATGTCGATGTTGATGCGTGCGGTAGTGGCAGCCGCCCGGGCCGCGTCAGCGGCAGCAGCGACGTCGCTGATGACGTTGGGGTTGGCGACGTCAAAAAGTTCGGCAGCGAGGTCCACGATCTCGCCGGCAACCTTGATGAGCTGCGCCGGGGTTTGTGCGGCCTGGACCAGGGCAGCGTCGATGGCCGCCTTCTTCGCGGCCTTGAGCTCCTCGGTGTCGGAAGGAAGTTTGTAGGAGTCGATGACGCCCTGGAAGGCCTGCTCATCGGCGTCGGCAAGGCCCAAGGCCTCCGCTACCAGCCGGTCGGCTGCGCTGGTGATACGGGAGACCAGTCCTTCATGCTCTGCGTACTTTTCGCCGGTGGTGTACCGGGCAACCATGGCAACCAGTGCGGCACCCTGGGCTGCATGCAACGCAGCCGCCGCTCCGCCGCCTGGTGTGGGTTGGCGGGCGGCGAGCCTGGCCAGATAATCGTTGACTGTTTCTGAACTGATCATGTGTCTTCCTGGGCTGGAGAAAGATAAGGGGAAAGACAACGGCCCGGACCCGGTTGCGAGGGAAAGGGGGTCCGGGCCGTGTGTCTTGGATGCCGCGGTTGCGGCAGCAGGACTGACTAGCCCCGGAGGCGGCTCATGGTGGGGTCGTACAGCGGATCCTCGGTGACGGTCGCCTGGATACGGCGGCCGAAGTACTCGATTTCCACGGAGTCTCCCAGTGAGACAGCTGAGGGCAGGTAGGCGTAGGCGATGGGCTTGCGGACCGTGTAACCGTAGGCCGCGCTGGTGACGTAACCCACCGCCTGGTCCTTGTAGAACACCGGTTCCTTGCCCAGCACGAGGCTCCTGCCGTCGTCGACCGTCAAGCAGCGCAGGCGGCGCTTGGAGGTTTCTTCGCTGCGGCCCTCCAGGGCTGCCTTGCCGACGAAGCTCTCCTTGGCCATCTTCACGGCGAAACCGAGGCCGGATTCGTAGGGATCGTGCTCCGTGGTCATGTCCGTGCCCCACGAGCGGTAGCCCTTTTCGAGGCGAAGCGAGCTGAAGGCTGCGCGGCCGGCGGCGATGACACCGAACGGCTGGCCGGCCTTCCACAGTGCATCCCACAGGCGCTGGCCGTTGTCGGCGCTCGTGTAGAGCTCCCAGCCCAGTTCGCCAACGTAGGACAGGCGCATGGCGGTGACAGGAATGCCGCCGATGACTACCTGCTTGGAACGGAAATACTTGAGTCCGTCGTTGGTGAAATCGTCATTGCTGATGGTGCTGACAAGATCGCGGGCCAGCGGACCCCAGAGGCCGATGCAGCAGGTGCCGCCGGTGGTGTCGCGGACCTGGACCCAGTCCTCGGCGCCGCCGTTGGCGGTCTGGTGGCGGGCAGCGCGGTCAAAGTAGGCGGTGTCGATGTTGCCGTTCGCGCCGAGCTGGAAGGTATCCTCGCTCAGACGTGCCACGGTGATGTCGCTTCGGATGCCACCGGCCTCGTCCAGGAGCAGGGTGTAGGTGACGGCGCCGGGCTTCTTGGCAAGATCGCCGGTGGTCAGTTCCTGCAGGAGCTTCAGGGCTCCGGGGCCGGAAACTTCGAGGCGCTTGAGCGGGGTCATGTCGTACATGGCCACAGCGGTACGGGTCTTCCAGGCCTCTGCCGCCGCGATGGGGGAGCTGAACATTCCGGACCAGGAGTCACGGGCCGGCGGCTGCCACTCGTCCGGCATTTCCTTCAGAAGTTCGGCATTCGCTTCGAACCAGTACGGCCGTTCCCAACCGGCACCTTCAAGGAAGTAGCCACCCAGCTGCTTGTGGCGGGCGTGGAACGGGCTGACGCGAAGGTTCCGCGGGGACAGCTTGGGCTGGAGCGGGTGCAGGACGTCGTAGATCTCCACGAAGTTCTGCTGGGAAGTTTCACTGACGTACTCGGGGGTCAGCTGGACCTCTTCGAAGCGGTGGATGTCGCAGTCGCCGAGGTCGATCTTGGACTTGCCGTCCACCAGGAGCTCGGCCACGGCACGGGCGATGCCTGCGGAATGAGTGACCCACACGGCCTCGGCAACGAAGAACCCGTCCACTTCCTTGGACTCGCCCACCAGGGAGCCGCCGTCCGGGGTGAAGGAGAAGATGCCGTTGAAGCCGTCTTCGATTTCGCTTTCGCGCAGTGCCGGGAGGATCTGCTTGGTGGCCTCCCATGCCGGAAGGAAGTCCTCCAGAGTGAAGTCGAGGCGGGACGGCATGTTGTGCTCGCTGATGCTTTCCGGCTTGAAGGTGCCGAGCTCGTCGAGGTCAACGGGCATGGGGCGGTGGGCGTAAGAACCGATGCCGTAGCGCTCGCCGTGCTCGCGGTAGTAAAGATCCTGGTCCTGGTGGCGCAGGATGGGCAGCTGGGCGCCGTTGGGCAGCTCGTTCTTGCCCTTCTGGGCGGGAACCGGGGTGGTCTTGACGTACTGGTGCGCCAGCGGGAGCAGAGGAACGGACATACCGATCAATTCGCCCACCTTTGCGCCCCAGAAACCGGCGCAGGACACCACGATGTCCGCGGGGATCACGCCGTCGGCAGTTTCGACGCCGGTGACGCGGCGGTTGGACTGCTCGATACCGGTCACCTCGGTGTTGCCGATGTACTTCACGCCTGCAGCTTCAGTGCGCTTGATGAGCAACTGGACCGCACGGGCAGCCAGGGCCAGGCCATCGGTGGGTACGTGGAGGCCACCGAGGATGTCTTCCTCGTTGATGAGCGGGTAGAGCTCCTTGCACTCTTCCCGGGAGAGGATCTTGCCATCGATGCCCCACGCCTGGGCGTAGCCAAGCTTGCGCTTGAGGTCTGCCAGGCGGGTTTCCGTGGTGGCAACTTCAAGGCCGCCCACCTGGTTGAAGCAGCTCTGGCCGTCCTCGGTCAGGGACAGGAGCTTCTCCACCGTGTACTTGGCGAAGAGGGCCATGGACTTGGAAGGGTTGGTCTGGAACACCAGTCCGGGTGCGTGCGAGGTGGAACCACCAGGCATGTTGAGGGGACCCTGGTCCAGGACGGTGATGTTGTTCCAGCCACGGGTGACCAGTTCGTCGGCGAGGTTGGTGCCGACGATCCCGGCTCCGATGATGACAATGCGGGGCGTGGATGCCATGAAAGTTTCTCCTGCGTGATTCGGGCGGGGCTTGTGCGGGGCGCTTAGCGGAAGACGACGGTGCTGGTCTGGTCCAGCAGGACGCGGTGTTCGCAGTGCCAGCGGACGGCTCGGGACAGGGCGAGGGCTTCCGCGTCCTGGCCAACGGTGGAAAGGGCCGTGGGACCGTAGCTGTGGTCCACGCGGATGACTTCCTGCTCGATGATCGGGCCCTCGTCCAGGTCTGCCGTGACGTAGTGGGCCGTTGCGCCTACCTGCTTGACGCCGCGGTCGTAGGCCTGGTGGTAGGGGCGGGCACCCTTGAAGCCGGGAAGGAAGGAGTGGTGGATGTTGATGGCGCGACCTTCGAGCTTGCGGCACAGGTCGTCCGAGAGGACCTGCATGTAGCGGGCCAGGACCACCAGGTCCGCCTGGTATTCGTCCACCAGGTCCAGGAGCCTCTGCTCTGCCTCGGCCTTGGTGTCCGGGGTGACCGGAACGTGGATGAAGGGCAGTCCGGCAGCCTCTGCCATGGCGCGGTGGGTCTCGTGGTTGGAAACCACGGCCACCAGTTCGCCGCCGAGGCTTCCGCCGCGCCAGCGGAAGATGAGGTCGTTCAGGCAGTGCCCGAACTTGGAGACCATGACCAGGACGCGCGGCTTGGTCTCGTCGTGGAAGCTGAACTTCATGTCGAAGCGTTCTGCGATCGAAGCGAACTCGTCCTCCAGCCGCTCCGGGGAGAAGCTCTGGGAACCTGAGAATGCGGTGCGCAGGTGCAGCGTCTGGCGCAGGCTGTCGTCGAACTGCTGGTGTTCTTCGATGTTGAAGCCTCGGTCGAAGAGGAAGGTGGTGACTGCCTGCACGATGCCCGGCTGTTCGACGCACGACAATGTGAGTACGAACTTCTGCGCCTGCTCGCCATTGAGCTGGCCGCGTTCAGCTGGAAGAGTGCTGAGGTGTGAGTCTGAAGCCACGAGGGTCATGTGTCCTCCTTAGAAGTTTGCCTAGATATATTCCTGGGATATGAACTGATATATTAGGATTGGAAATCAGCGTATACTGGTGTCCCGGGCAGGTCAATAGATTTCCCGGTTTTGAAGAAGGAGTTGGCGCTGTGGCTACTGGAACTCTTGCAAACATCGGCGATGCCACCAGGAAATCTCTGGCTGACGTGGCCTACGAACGCTTGCGCGACCGGCTCCTCATGCTTGACATCAAGCCCGGCGACATCCTCAATGACGATCAGCTTGCCAAGGAACTGGAGGTCGGGCGGACGCCTGTCCGCGAGGCGCTGAAGCGTTTGGAACTCGATCGCCTGGTGATCACCTATCCGCGGCGCGGGACGTTCGCTACCCGGGTGGAAGTGACTGACCTGGCCTTTATCTCCGAAATCCGGGCCCAGTTGGAGCCACTTGCGGCCGCACGTGCCGCGAGGGTCGCTTCCGCTGACACCAGGGAACACCTGCGAAGCGTGATGAGGGCTGTCGAGGGTTTCGACGTCAATGCGGCCTCGGTTGTCGAGACGTTGCGCCTGGACGCAAGCGTCCACCAGGGCATCTACGCCGCGGCCGCAAATCCGCATCTGGAGGACGTCCTGATTCGCTACGACAACCTGGCTACGCGTATCTGGTGCATGGTGCTGGACCGCTTGCCGAACCTGGAACACCATGTGCGCGAGCACTTGGACCTGCTGCGTGCAGTCATCGACGGCAATGAAGAAGAGGCTGCAGAGCTTGCCCGGGTTCACGTCAGCGGATTCGAGCAGGCGGTTCGTCAGGCGCTGTTCGCGGCCTAGGTATTACACCCTCCGCCACGAGCCGCAGGATCGCAGGGCCGGGATGGTTGACGCCGACGCGGGGCGATTGCATACTTGACCTCACTAATATATCACCCGGATATCAGGGCTTCCCTGGCAACAGGCCAGGGGCCGATCCGGCGATTTTGATGCGATCACCCCCAAGTCTCCGGAGTATCACGTGACTACACGACACCCTCTTTTCGAACACATTCCGCTCACGGGCAGCAGCCGCGTTAAGCGGGGCATGGCGGAGATGCTCAAGGGCGGCGTCATAATGGACGTCGTTAACGTCGAGCAGGCCCGCATCGCCGAGGACGCCGGTGCCGTGGCTGTCATGGCGCTGGAGCGTGTTCCGGCTGATATCCGCGCCCAGGGTGGCGTGTCCCGCATGTCCGATCCCGACATGATCGATCAGATCATTGCCGCGGTGTCCATCCCGGTGATGGCCAAGGCCCGTATCGGCCACTTCGTCGAGGCCCAGGTCCTTCAGTCGTTGGGTGTGGACTACATCGATGAGTCCGAGGTGTTGACCCCGGCGGACTACATCAACCACATCGACAAGTGGAACTTCACTGTTCCCTTCGTTTGTGGTGCCACGAACTTGGGTGAGGCGCTGCGCCGCATCAACGAAGGTGCTGCGATGATCCGCTCCAAGGGCGAGGCCGGTACCGGGGATGTGTCCAACGCGACCGGTCACATGCGCAAGATCCGTGCTGAGATCGCGAAGCTTTCGGCTCTTCCCGAGGACGAACTCTACGTTGCGGCCAAGGAGCTGCAGGCCCCGTACGAACTGGTCAAGGAAGTCGCTGCCACGGGCAAGCTTCCGGTGGTGCTGTTCACCGCCGGTGGCATTGCGACCCCGGCTGATGCTGCGATGATGATGCAGCTCGGCGCTGATGGTGTGTTCGTAGGTTCCGGTATCTTCAAGTCCGGCAACCCCGCAGAGCGTGCGGCCGCCGTCGTCAAGGCCACTGCCTACTACGACGATCCTGACGTGATCGCCAAGGTCTCCCGCGGCCTGGGCGAAGCCATGGTCGGCATCAACGTCGACGAAATCCCCGAGCCGCACCGCCTCGCAGAGCGGGGGTGGTAGCCGTGTTCGGACAGACAAAGCCGGCCAGGACCGTGGAAGGACGGGCCTTGCGCAAGGACTGGGCCCAGCTGACCGGCCACGTGGTCGAAGTGTGGTTGAAGGGCGACCGGGTCATGACCGGGGTGGTGGAGCAGGCGGCGGCCGATGACTCCGTCCTCTGGATCGCGGCTCACGGGGCGGACCGGCGGAAGCTTTTCGATCAGTCCACGGGGTACGAGGTGTGGGTGTAGGCCCCGGCGCACCTGCCAAACTCAGGCCTCGTCCTCCGGCCTGGCAGTGAGGATGCGTTGGGCCCTCTTCTGCAGGATGTCCAATGACTCCTTGATAAGGGGCGAAGCGATGCTGCCCCTGCGTACGGCCGCCACGATGCGGCGGGCCGGTCTTCCTTTGCCGGTTATGCGCAACCGGACCACATTTTCGGCGTTGTGCAGCGGCGCCAACCGCGGCAGCAGGCCGACGCCGAGCCCTGCCCCCACAAAGGCGATCTGCGTTTCCCACTCAACGGCCTCGTGCGCGATCCGTGGTGTCACGCCGACGGCGGTGAAGGCCGCGGTGAACAGTGAGTGGTAGGTGGACCCTGCGGCCTCCGTGATCCAGGGCTCCGATGCCAACTCTTCAAGCGTCACGGTTTGGCGTGCTGCCAAGGGGTGGTCTCCGGGAATTATGACATCCAAGGGGTCATCGAGCAGGACGGTTTGTTCGAACCGGGGGTCGTCTTCGCCGTATGTGTCGGACTGCATGGCAACTATGACGGCGAGGTCGATGCGCTCTGCCACCAGCAAGTCGAAGCAACGTGACGGATTTGCCTCCAGGACCTGCACCTCCAGAAGAGGGCGGCTGGCGCGCAGCGTAGCGGCGAGGGGCGCGAGCAACTGGGCCGCCGCCGTCGAGAATCCACCCAGGCCGAAGTGCGACTGCACCTGGTCGCCGGCTTCCATGGCCGCTGCCCGAAGGCTCTCCCATTCGGCGATCAGGCTGTCAGAACCGTTGACCAGAAAGCGTCCAGTGGCCGTGAGCCGCACGCCCCGGCCGTCCTTGGTGAGCAGCTGCATTCCCAGCACGCGCTGGAGTTCACGGAGCTGCGCGGAGACGGCGGAAGGGGAGTATCCCGTGAGTTCGGCTGTGGCGCCGACTGTGCCGCAGCGGGCGAACACGCGCAGGGTAATCAGCCTCTGATCGATCATGAGAACATCATGCACCTAAAGTGCAGGGTTATCTCCTAAATATTGCGCTTTTGTTGCAGTTCAATCGTCCCTAATCTCTTACTACGAAGACTTCGATAACGCCGCTTGCGACGATGCATCCGCGGTCCCCACGAATCAGACATTTACCCAGCCTCCCGGGAGGAAACCCATGACTGCTCAAGTGAACGCGCCCCTGAATTCACGCGGAAAACTCGCCTCGACGTTGCCTGCGGAGCAGCTGGCCGAGATCAGCGCACTGTTCGAGTTCCGGCGCACCGGCTACTCCCTCGACGCCCCCTTCTACACGGACCCCACGATCTTCAAGATCGACATGGAAGCCATCTTCGGCCAGCACTGGATCTTCGCCGGAAGCGTTGCCGAACTGCCGGAGCCGGGCGACTACATCACGGTGGACTACGGCCCGTACTCGCTGATCGTCCTCCGTAACGACGACGGCGACGTCAACGTCCTGCACAACGTATGCCGCCACCGCGGTGCCCGCGTCCTTACCGAAGCCGCCGGTTCCACCGGAAACCTGGTCTGTGGCTACCACTCCTGGACCTACTCGCCGGAAGGCAACCTGATCCACGCTTCCGCCCCGGGAGAAGCCAAGTTCGACAAGAACTGCTTCGCCCTCAAGCGCGCCCACAGCCGTGAGGTTGCCGGACTCATCTTTGTCTGCATCGCGGACGAGCCGCCCACCGATTTCGACGAGACCTCCAAGATCTTCGAGCCTTACCTGGCACCCCACGATCTCGCCAAGACGAAGATTGCCTACCAGCAGAACATCATCGAAGAGGGCAACTGGAAGCTCGTCATGGAGAACAACCGTGAGTGCTACCACTGCGACGGGCACCCGGAGCTCGCTTGTTCCCTCTTCCCCACCTGGGGCCTGACCGAGGGACTGATCCCGGCACACCTTGAAGAGGTGTGGGACCGCAACAAGGAAGCCCAGTCCTCCCTGGAAGAGCGCTGCCGCCGCTACGGCCTGCCCTACGAGGTGGTTGAGGAACTGGACACCCGCATCGCCGGAATCCGTATCTCACGCGAATCCCTGGACGGCGAGGGCGAATCGTTCTCCGCCGACGGCCGCCGCCTCTCCAAGAAGTTGCTCGGCGACCTGCCCGACTTCCGCCTTGGCCGTTGCTCCATGCACCTGCAGCCCAACAGCTGGTTCCACTTCCTGGGCGACCACGTCATCACCTTCGGCGTCTTCCCCATCAACGAACACCAGTCCCTGGTCCGCACCACCTGGCTCGTTGCCGACGACGCAGTTGAAGGCGTGGACTACGACCTCGACAAGCTCACCTACACCTGGAAGCAGACCAACATCCAGGACAAGGCATTCGTCGAACTGTGCCAGACCGGCGCGGGCAGCCCTGCCTACGAGCCCGGCCCGTACATGAAGAGCGAATACCAGGTTGAAGCCTTCATCAACTGGTACGTGCAGCGCGTGCAGGAGCACTTGGCATGATTGAACTCCTCACTGAAACGGCCATCCAGGAGCCACAGCGCATCCGCGGCCTTGAGATGCCATGGAACCGGGTCATGGGCAGCACAGAGGCACCCGCCCGCGCTGCCCGCGCCCTGGGCCCGTGGCACCCGCAGGAGTTCATGGCCGAATGCGTGGAGACCGTACCCGAAGCCGGTGGGCTCATGACGTTCGTGTTCCGCCGCTGCGACGGAGCTCCCCTTGCGTTCCGTGCAGGGCAGTACGTCAACATCGCCTTCCCCGTGAACGGCGAGGACCAGGACCCGGTGGACCGCAGCTACTCGCTGTCCAGCTCGCCCACTGAACCCTGGACCTTCAGCATCAGCGTCAAGCGCGACGCCGGCGGCCTGGTGTCGCCGTGGGTACATGAGAACGTCAAGCCCGGTACGGTCCTGGAGATGCTCGGGCCGGTGGGAGCCTTCCACCTGCCCGACGCCGACCGGCGCGCGCGGTACCTCCTGCTGGCTGCCGGCGCGGGCATCACGCCCATCATGTCCATGGTGCGGACCATCCACTCGCTGCCCGGGCACGCCGACGTCGTAGTCCTCTACCACGGGGCGGAGGCAGGCGGCTTCGCCTTCCACCGCGAGCTGGCCTACATCGCCTCCGTGGATTCGCGCATCCGGGTGTTCTACTCATTGGGTGACCGCAACAAGCCCGAAGACTGGGAAGGTCTCAGCGGCCGTTTGACCGCGGCCATGATCGACGAAGTGGCGCCGGACGCCAACGGACGCCAGGTCTACGCCTGCGGTCCCGAGGGATACCTGAATACGGCCACGGAGCTGCTTAAGAAGGTAGGGGTGGACGACACCTCGATCTACATGGAGTTCTTCTCGGGTGACCGCCAGACTCTCCTCGAATACGCGGCCGAGGTGGCCCTGGCCGCCGACATTGCCGAAGAAATCGCGGAAGAGATTGCCGATTCGGCCGAGGACTACTTCGAGAGCCAGCCCGCGGCGTTCGGGCTGTACGAGCCCGGCTACGACGCCGACGGAACCTTGGAAGCCACAGGACTGCCGCTCGAAGCGCTCGACGCCGAACCGTCAGGTTCCGCCGCCGACGCCGGCCCGGTTGCCTCGCCGGAGCCAGAAGCCGCAACTCCTGATGCCTCGAGTTTCGACACCGTGGGAACAGGCAGCCTCACCCTGTCCTTCCTGCGCACCGGCGTTAATGTGCGGATCGACCCCAGCGAGCACATCCTCGAGGTGGCCCAGCGGGCCGGCGTCCGGATCGGCGCCAACTGCAAGGAAGGGATGTGCGGTTCCTGCAAGGTGGTCAAGCTGTCAGGCGAGGTTGAGATGAACCACCAAGGCGGTATCCGGAAAAGGGAAATCGACGCCGGCAAGTTCCTGCCGTGCTGCTCCACGGCAACCACGGACATGGTGATCGACGCCTGAAACCCCACCAACCCAGTCACAGAAGAGCGCGTTTTGACTCGTCAAAACGCGCTCTTCTGCTGTTCGGTTGGCTTAGCGGAGGCCCGCACTGTGGGCCAAGGCAATGGCCTCGGTGCGGGAACGGACATCCAATTTTCGGAAGAGGTTCCGGAGGTGGAATTTCACGGTGTTTTCGCTGATGTTCAGCTCTGCGGCGATGGCACGGTTGCGTTGTCCGGCAGCCAGGGACTGGAGGACTTCCAGTTCCCTTGAGGCCAGGCCCCACGCCGCAACGTCCCCGGCCGGCGCAGATGGAGGATCCAGTGGCAATACCACGGATATGTCGGCTCCCCACCCTTGCATGACGTCCACGCTCATCTTGCCGTTGAGTGCCTGCACCTTCTGGCGGAGCCGCTCCATGTTGGTGGCATCGGGCGACAGCTCGCCCCGGCCGTCGTCCCGGACGTTGATTAACAGGTTCTCGCCGTCGCAGTCCCACTGGGCCCGGACCCGGTGTACGTCCGGTTGCTCGGCGATCGCCAGGACCAGGCCGCGCACCACGGCCCTGGCTGCGTGGGCCACTTCTCCGGGGAGGGCCCGTCCGTTGGCTGGCGGCTCTATGAACTGGAAATCGATGTTGCTGAAGTGCATCAGCGGCCGGAGGTCCTCACGAAGCCTTTCGAACGCTGAGCTGACGGGTTCTTCCACCAGGTCGCTGGTGCGGTCGTTCAGGGTCCGGAGACTGATCAGCGCCTTGACGGTCAGGTCTGTGACGAATGTCCGGGCTGCATGGTCATCCATGGAGTTGGAGCGCAATGCTGCAAGCACTGTTTCGAGGGTGGTGGAGTGCTGGTCCACCAGTTCGGCCGTCACGCGGATCCGTTCCGCTGACGCGGCCCGGGATTCCAAAAGATACGACGGCGGTGCGTCACTGACCTTCTCTTGGATTCGGGCCGCTGTGAGTTCCCAAAGGTAGGTGAGGACCCGCAGCCCTTCGTCGTCCAGCGTGGGCTGGGGATCCGTCAAAACCAAGAGGGCGTTGCTGGGCGGGTAGGTGAGGGCCAGGATGTCGCGTTCCTGTCCGGCGATCACGGCGCGGGTACGCCACGGCCCTTTCCCGTCAATGGCAGCCCGGACGTCGTCCAGTTCGGGGATGGACACGCGGCTGACGATGTCCTCGGCACCGGCCTTCTTTTGCGGCCTGCCCGTGCAGTCTTCGGTGAAGATCACCAGTGCGCTGGTGCCTGCGTATGGCGAAAGAGCGGTCCGCAGGCTGTCGGCTATTCGTGACAGCGGTGCCTGGGAGAGGTCCGCAATGGCGTCCAGGAGGTGCCATGGGATGGCGGATGGCTGCGACATGCATCCAAGCCTAAGGGAGAACTCCATCACTGCCTACCCAAAAGGATAGTCAACACTGCACTTTTTTGGCGTTACGCCTACCCTTCCCGGTCGGAAGAATTGTCGTATCGCCGCTGATGCCCGGGATACCTACCGCAAAGGAGTGAGAGTTGCACGTCATCGCAGAACCATCCACAACCTCAAGCGACAGCGTTGCCGACAACGCTTCCCTGATCCTCGATGAGCTATCCCGCGTCGCCTCCGGCCTGGATTACGGACAGCTCGCACGCCTTGCAGAGGAGGTCAGCGCGGCCGAACGGGTCTTCCTGGCAGGAGCCGGCCGGAGCGGGCTTGTCCTCCGCATGGCCGCGATGCGGCTGATGCATCTGGGCTTGACGGTCCACGTGGCCGGCGACACCACGACACCGGCCATTACCGAGGGTGACGTGCTTGTAGTGGCCTCCGGTTCAGGAACCACGTCCAGCGTGGTCAAAGCAGCCGAAACCGCACTCGCGGCCGGCGCAGGAGTTGCTGCGGTGACCACCAATCCCTCGTCCGCCCTGGCAGCCCTGGCCGATGCTCTGGTGGTTATCCCTGCAGCGCAGAAGACCGACCACGGTTCAGCAGTCTCAAGACAGTACTCGGGCAGCCTTTTTGAACAGTCCCTTTTCCTCGTGACCGAGTCGGTCTTCCAGGCCCTGTGGGAAGCCACGGCCGAACCGGCCGAAAAGCTTTGGCTGCGTCACGCCAACCTCGAGTAAGCGCACTTGGTCTTTCCCCTGTAAACCACACCACAACGGACCACACCACAAAAGAAAGCAGAACACCATGAAACTGCAGGTTGCACTGGATCTCCTCACCATCGACGATGCCCTGGAACTGGCCGGCAAGGTAGCCGAGCACGTGGACATCATCGAACTGGGGACGCCCCTGATCAAGGCTGAGGGCCTGGCCGCCGTCACTGCCATCAAGGAAGCCCACCCCGGCAAGATCGTGTTCGCAGACATGAAGACCATGGACGCGGGAGAACTCGAAGCGGACATCGCCTTCAAGGCCGGCGCCGATCTGGTGTCTGTCCTGGGAACTGCGGATGACTCCACGATCGCCGGTGCCGTCAAGGCCGCACAGTCCCACAACAAGGGCATCGTGGTGGATCTGATCGGCGTGGCGGACAAGGTTTCCCGTGCCAAGGAAGCCAGGGCCCTGGGTGCGAAGTTCATCGAATTCCACGCCGGCCTGGATGAGCAAGCACAGCCGGGTTATGACCTGCGCGGACTCCTGAACGCCGGGGAAGAGGCCCGCGTGCCGTTCTCCGTTGCCGGTGGCGTCAATGCATTCACCATCTCGGCGGTGCAGTTGGCCGGGGCCGATGTAGCTGTGGCAGGAAGCGCAATTTACGGTGCCTCGGATCCCGAAGTGGCTGCCAAGGAACTCAAGGCCGCCATCCAGTAACTGCCGGCTCCCAACGCCAGATAGCCCGGGAAAGGGTCCTCACGAGGGCGTTTTCCCGGGCTCCTTGCTGTGATGCGCCCGCTCGACCAACTCCGACATCCACGGACGTTGCCCGTGGTGGACTGTCAGGCCCTCGGGGATGCCCGTCACCGAGGCTTCGGTACCGGAGGCGTCTATCGTGATCCGTGCACTGCCCATGGGGGCGTTGCTGATGTGCAGGTCCCCGAACGAGGCTGGCAGCACGGGGTCGAGCCAGATGCCGCCCAGGGAGATGTGGGTGTCGTAGCGCATCAGGCTCATGACCAGGTGAATGGGCGTGGTGGCGGCCCATGCCTGGGGCGAACAGGCTGTTGGGTAGGGGACAGGCTCGCGGAACTGCGAGCGGTCAAAGCCGCAGAAGAGCTCAGGCAGCCTGTCGCCCGAGATTTCCGCTGCTTCAAGCATCGCCGTGGCAATCCGCTGCGCTTCCTCCACGAAGCCGTACCGCAGCAGCCCCGAAACAATAAGGGCGTTGTCGTGCGGCCATACAGAACCGTTGTGATAGCTGGCGGGGTTATAGGCGCCCATGTCCTTGGCCAGGGTGCGGACACCCCAGCCGCTGAACATTTCGGGAGACATCAGCCGCTCCACCACAGCAGGCGCCTTGTCCTCGTCGATCAACCCAAACCACAAGCAATGGCCCATGTTGGAGGCACACGCGTCCACCGGCCTCTTGTCCCGGTCGAGGGCCACCGCGTAGTAGCCCTTGTCCGGCAACCAGAACTGCTCGTTGAATTTTCTCTTCAAGTCTTCCGCGCGTTGCCGCAGGCTTTCCGCCAAGGCGAGGTCGCCGTCGTCGTACGCCATCCAGGCGCGCGCCACATAGGCGCCGTGCACGTAGGCCTGGACCTCGCAGAGCGCCAGCGGTGGTTGGGCGAGCGTGCCGTCCGCGAAGTTGATGCCGTCCCAGGAGTCCTTCCAGCCTTGGTTGATGAGCCCGTGTTCGTTGGGCCGGCCGTACTCCACAAAACCGTCGCCGTCGCGGTCCCCGTAGTCCTGGATCCACTGCAGGGCGCGGTCGGCGTGGGGGAGCAGGGACGCAATGGCGTCCTTGCCGAAACCCCAACGGCTGACCGAGCCAAGGACCACCACAAACAGTGGCGTGGCGTCCACGCTGCCGTAATACGCCGACTTGCCGCCCAAGGCCAGGCCTCCGGAGACGCCGAGCCGGACTTCGTGGAGGATCTTGCCTGGTTCTTCCTCGGTGGCCTCATCCACCACCGTGCCCTGGCGATCGGCCAGTGTGCGCAAAGTGCCCAAAGCCAGGGACGGGTCCACAGGCAGCGCCATTTCCGAGGCCCACAGGGAATCGCGGCCGAACAACGTCATGAACCACGGCGCACCTGCGGCGACCACCACCCTCTCAGGGTGGTCCGGGTCTTGGATCCGGAGTGCTCCCAGGTCCTCGTAGCTTCGGCGGAGGGTGTCTTCGACCGACCGGTTGCTCAGCTGGACAACAGGGATCCGCGCCACCCAATCCTGCCGGCGTTGGTCGCTGGGCGAGAGTCCGCCCTGGTCCTGGTGGGTGAACGTGGCCCCGGCTCCGGTGCCTTGCGGTTTCGGCACCACGCTGGCGCGGGTGCTCCAACTCCCGTAGGCGGGTATTTTGGCCGTGAAGCCCAATGCTTTTGCCCCGGCCCCGGCACCATCGGCACGAATGACGACGCTTTTCCGGATGTCCTCCCATTTTCCCCGGATTTCTATGGAGTCGCCGTCGGGCAGGTGCGTTTCGGTCCATTGGCGGGTAATCCGTGCTTCCTTGACTTCAAAAAGGTCGGCAAAATCCGAGTCCGCGGAGAGCAGGATGCGGCATTGAGCCACTTGGTTTGAGTAATTCCGCACGGTAATTTCTTCGCGGATCCCATTTCCCACTTCCCGCAGCCTCTCCACCAGTAAAGGGCTGTCCGCGTGGCCGTCGGGGCGGGGTACCCGGCCCACAAAGAAGGCGCGGTAGGGCTCCCTGGTTTCTGCCGCCAGGGGTTCGATGACCTGTCCGTTAACGGTGAGCTCCCAGGTGGACAGGATCCGCGTGTCGAGGTGGAACACACCGTGGGGTACGTCGGAATGGATGTCCCCGTTTGCCGCGGAAATACAGAAGGATGAGCCTTCAACCAAAGTCACCGTGCCCGAGCCAAGAGGGCCGGCTGCCGTGTCAGCATTCCATCCAGCCACGTGATGCTCCTTATCCGTGCGCCTGAGCCGTGCCGGACGCCGCGCGCCCGTCCACTTGTGGGGATGGATACGACGGTACGCCCGCAGGCATACCGGCGCCAGAGCCGGCCAGGGCAAGCGGCCGCCCTTGAGAGTTAACCTGGTTTTCTCTTCCGGGAACCGTAAAGGGGTCTATAGTGAGGGAATAGGACATTCGCTGATGCAGCCCGGCGGCCCTAACTTCTGTAAGAAGAGGCCCCAAAAAAATGACCGACACTCAAATCAGCTCTTTTCTGCGTGACTCCGTGGTGTTCGAGGACGATACCGAGAAGGGCCTGGACTTTGACACTCTCTATGGCCTGTACATCAGTTGGTGCGTTCTTGGCCGCAAAGTCCCCGTCCCCGATTCCGCTTTCAAAACTGCCCTGGTCTTGCATGGACTGAAGCCTGTCAAGGAAAACGGCCAGCGGATCTACCCTGGTATGGCCATGGTGGGTCCTGCAGCCAGGGATTACGTTGTCAACAACGTCCCGATGTGGACCGGCTCTGCCAATGCCACCGCCCCGGCGCTCTTGGGCGACGACGAGGAATCAGTCCCAGCCATCGCTTAAGCCGCGTACCCGCTGATCCGGCACGGCCAATAACAGCTTTTCAGCTCATGCCCCTAGGATGCGAAGAGGGGCATGGGCTGTTCCTGTTTTCGGGGGTCGTCGTCTGAGAGGGGTTACGTGAAGCCGTCCATTGTGTGGTTCCGGGATGATCTGAGGGTTGCCGACAACCCTGCCTTGCGTGCCGCGGTGGACGACGGCGCCGCCGTCGCCTTATACGTCCTCGACGAGGAATCGCCCGGAATCCGCCCCCACGGCGGAGCTTCCCGCTGGTGGCTGCACCATTCGCTGGCCGCGCTCCGCGAAGACCTCGCCGCGCTCGGTATCCCCTTGCTGTTGCGCCGCGGCGATGCCGGTTCCGTTGTCCGAAGGACCACGACGACGCTCGGTGCGGGCGCGCTGTACTGGAACCGGCGGTACGGTGCGGCTGAGCGGACGGTCGACGCCGGGATCAAGGCTTGGGCGGGCGAAGCCGGCTTGCACGTTGCCAGCTTCCAGGCGTCACTGCTGCATGAGCCCTGGGAAGTCACCACCAAGACCGGCGGCCAGTACAAGGTGTTCACGCCCTTCTGGCGGGCGGTGTCGGCGCAGGAATTTCGCGAACCTTTGGCCGTACCGGAAAAGGGGCATGGCTTCACCGGTAAGCTGCCGGCCTACGATGAGCTGGACTCCTGGGATCTGGTGCCCAGCAAGCCGGACTGGTCCGGCGGGCTCGCTGAGAGCTGGACGCCCGGTTCAGCGGCAGGCCACAAGGTGCTGGAGAAGTTCGTGGCGGGGGGCCTGTCCCACTACAGCGAGGGCAGGAACCGTCCGGATACCGAGGGCAGCAGCCGCCTGTCTCCCTATTTGCGCTGGGGCGAGCTGAGCCCGTTCGAGGTATGGCATGCGTTGGGCTCCAAGCGGTCTGAAAGCGTCTCGATCTTCGCGTCCGAGTTGGGGTGGCGGGAATTTTGCTGGCACCAGTACTTCCACAACCCGAACCTGGCCACGGCCAACCTTCGTCCGGAATTCGACCGCTTCCCGTGGGCATGGCCCGGCAGCAACGGAAGGGGTGGCCGGCATCCGGGCCACGAATCCGCCCCCGAAGAACTGCGTGCCTGGCAGAAGGGCAACACCGGGTTCCCCATGGTGGACGCAGGCCAGCGCCAGTTGTGGCATTCAGGTTGGATGCACAACCGTGTGCGCATGGTTGCCGCCAGTTTCCTGGTGAAGAACCTTGGTATCCATTGGCAGCTGGGCGAGCAATGGTTCTGGGACACGCTCGTGGACGCTGATCCGGCGTCGAATCCCGCCAATTGGCAGTGGGTGGCCGGGTCCGGCGCCGATGCCTCGCCCTTCTTCAGGATCTTCAACCCGGAAGCCCAGCGCGTGAAGTTCGATCCGCAGGGGAAGTACATCGCCCACTGGATTCCTGAGTTCGGAACTCCCGATTACCCGGAGGAGATCGTTGACCTCAAGACCACCCGTGCCGAGGCGTTGGAAGCGTACAAGGGGATGAGAGAGGTTCACTGAGGCCCCTCTGGAAATTAGTAGGAAGTCCGAGTATATTCGGGTCTAGAGATGACCTGGATCACAGTTCCTTAGGTGTTCCCGCCGATTCCCAGGACTCCGGGAAGGTCAGTCATTCACGATGCAAAGGAGCATTTCCACCATGGTGCGCGAGCTTTCACACTACGTAGACGGCCAAAGGGTTGAGGGTACATCCGGCCGCTTCAGCGACGTCTACGATCCCTGCACGGGAGAAGTCCAGGCCCGGCTTCCGTTGGCCAGCGCGGACGAGGTCCGCAACGCCGTCGCAAATGCCGAGAAGGGGCAGCTCGAATGGGCGGCCATGAACCCGCAGCGGCGAGCCAGGATCCTCCTCAAGTTCGTGGACCTGGTGAACGACAACATGGACGAGCTCGCCAAGCTGCTGTCCTCGGAGCACGGCAAGACCTTCGCCGATGCCAAGGGCGACATCCAGCGCGGCATTGAGGTGGTCGAATTCTCCGCGGGAGCGCCGCACCTGCTCAAGGGCGAGTTCTCGGACAACGCCGGTGCCGGTATTGACGTGCATTCCCTGCGGCAGCCCCTGGGCGTCGTCGCGGGCATCACCCCGTTCAACTTCCCGGCCATGATTCCGCTCTGGAAGTCCGGCCCGGCGCTCGCCGCGGGAAACGCGTTCATCCTCAAGCCGTCAGAACGGGACCCTTCCGTCCCGCTCCGGCTCGCCGAGCTCTACAGCGAAGCAGGCGTGCCCAACGGCGTCTTCAACGTCATCAACGGCGACAAAGAAGCCGTGGATGCCCTGCTGGAGGACCCGCGCGTCAAGGCGATCGGCTTCGTCGGTTCAACTCCTATCGCCCAGTACATCTACGCCACCGCCGCGGCGCACGGCAAGAGGGCGCAATGCTTTGGCGGTGCCAAGAACCACATGGTGATCATGCCCGACGCCGACCTGGACATGGCCGCCGACGCCCTGATTGGTGCAGGGTACGGTTCCGCAGGCGAACGCTGCATGGCTATCTCAGTGGCTGTGCCGGTGGGCCAGGAGACCGCAGACGCCTTGGTGGCCAAGCTGACGGAGCGAGTCAAGGAGCTCAAAGTCGGCCACAGTCTCGACAAGGACTCGGATTTCGGTCCCGTCGTGGCGCAGTCCGCGAAGGAGCGCATCGAGGGCTACATCCAGTCCGGCGTCGACGAGGGCGCAACGCTGGTCACTGACGGCCGCGGGCTGACCGTGGAGGGCTACGACGGCGGCTTCTGGGTGGGTCCCACGCTCTTCGACAACGTCACCAAGGACATGAAGATCTATAAGGAAGAGATCTTCGGACCGGTCCTCAGCGTGCTGCGTGCCGCCGACTACGACGAAGCGCTCAGGCTCTGCAGCGAGCACGAGTTTGGCAACGGCGTCGCGATTTTCACCCGCGACGGCGACTCCGCCCGCGACTTCGCCAGCCGCGTCGAAGTGGGCATGGTGGGCATCAACGTCCCGATTCCCGTGCCGATCGCGTATTACACCTTCGGCGGCTGGAAGGCCTCCGGTTTCGGTGACCTCAACCAGCACGGCGCCGATGCTTTCCGCTTCTACACCAAGACCAAGACCGTCACCTCGCGGTGGCCCTCCGGCATCCGCCAGGGCGCTAGCTTCGTGATGCCGGCGGGCAGCTGATGGGGGCTTTGGACACAGCAGACGTTCTTTTCGAGCGCCGCGGCCACCTGGGTACCGTGACGCTCAACCGACCGAAAGCGGTTAACGCCCTGAACGCGGGGATGGTCACGGCCATGCTCGAACAGTTGCTTGCCTGGGCGGACGACGAGTCCGTGGAAACCGTGCTGGTGCGGGGCGCCGGGGACCGGGGCCTGTGTGCCGGTGGCGATATAGTGGCCATCTACAAGGACATGCTCCACGGTGGCTCGGAGACCGCGGATTTCTGGGCGGACGAGTACCGGCTCAATGCCCTGATCGCCAACTATCCCAAGCCCTACGTCGCTTTCATGGACGGCCTGGTGCTGGGCGGTGGAGTGGGCATTTCCGCGCACGGTTCCCACCGCGTAGTCACCGAACGGACCCGCAGCGGGATGCCCGAAACGACCATCGGTTTCGTACCCGACGTCGGTGGCACGCTGTTGCTGTCCCGCGCACCCGGGGAGACCGGCACCCACGCCGCGCTGACGGGCGCACACCTCGGCGGTGCGGACGCCCTTTACCTCGGGCTCGCGGACTACTACGTCCCGTCCGAAAGCCTCCCCGCGCTGGCGGAAGCGCTGGAAAGCTCGACGGCGGAGGCCGCCGTCGAGCGTTTTGCCCAAGCCGCGCCGGACTCGGCTTTGGCGGCCCAGCGGGGGTGGATCGACGACTGCTACGCGGGCGACGACGCCGAAGAGATTGTGCACCGCCTGCGCGACGCCGGGGGTGAGGCCGCCGAGGCCGCGGACACCATCACGGCAAAATCCCCGACGTCGGTCAAAGTCACCCTGGAGTCGTTGCGCCGTGTCCGCGGGCTGTCGTTGGAGGAAGCGCTGGACCAGGAATACCGGGTGGGGCTCCGATGCCTGTCCCAGCCTGATTTCCGCGAGGGGATCCGTGCGCAGGTGGTGGACAAGGACCGGAACCCGCAGTGGAAGCCCGCCACTCTCGCCGAGGTGACGGCGTCCGACGTCGAGGGCTATTTTGCGCCGCTGGGCGGGCGCGAACTGGGCCTTTCGGCAAACCCGGTCCAATCAAGTCCAGTCCAGTCGAGTTGAAGGAGACGACATGACAGAGAACGCAGCATCGGCAACGGGGCTCATCGCTTTCCTCGGCCTGGGCCATATGGGTGGGCCCATGGCCGCCAACCTGATCAAGGCGGGCCACGACGTCATTGGCTATGACCCGGTTCCGGCCGCCGCGGAGGCCGCCAAAGCCCACGGGATCCCCATGGCGTCATCGGCGCACGAGGCTGCCGCGGAGGCCGCCGTCGTGCTGACCATGCTGCCCAGCGGCAAGCATGTGCTGGACGCGTACCGGGGCGTGGACGGGCCGGGCTTGCTCGCCGTAGCCAAGCCGGACACCCTGTTCCTTGACTGCTCCACGATCAATGTGGACGAGGCCCGTCAAGCTGCGGAGATAGCGTTGGAAGCCGGACACCGATCCGTGGACGCGCCTGTTTCCGGCGGCGTGGTGGGAGCCGAAGCCGGCACGCTCACGTTCATGGTGGGGGCGCTGCCGGAGGACTTCGAGACCGTCAAGCCGATCCTTGAACTGATGGGCAAACGGATTGTCCACTGCGGCGACCACGGTGCCGGGCAGGCGGCGAAGGTCTGCAACAACATGATCCTCGGTGTGTCCATGATCGCCGTTGCGGAGGCCTTCGTACTCGGCGAGAAGCTGGGGCTGACGCATCAGGCGCTGTTCGACGTCGCGTCCAATGCTTCCGGCCAGTGCTGGGCGCTGACCACCAACTGTCCTGTTCCCGGGCCGGTCCCCACCAGCCCGGCGAACCGTGACTACCAGCCCGGCTTTGCCGGAGCCTTGATGGCCAAGGACCTGCGGTTGGCCGTGAATGCGCTGGAGAGCACGGGCGTCGCTGCCGAGATGGGGCCGTTGGCGTCCAGGATCTACGATGCTTTTGCCGCCGGCGAAGGTGCCGGACGGGACTTCTCCGGCATCATCACGGACATCCGCGATAAATCGCTGTGAGAGGTTGGAACTGAACTGATGACGAGCTTGGTGGAGAGGGAGAACATGACGGAGCAGTACAACAACATTCAGGTGGAACGGCGTGGGCGCGTGGGCTTGGTGACCCTGGACCGGCCGTCGGCGTTGAATGCGCTCAATACTGCCCTGATGAATGAACTCGTTGACGCCGTGCGGGCCATGGATACAGATCCGGAAGTTGGAGCCGTGGTGATCACAGGCTCTGCCAAGGCATTCGCGGCCGGTGCCGACATCAAGGAAATGTCGTCCAACAGCTACATGGAGATGTACGCGGCGGACTGGTTCCGGCACTGGGAGGACCTGACCCGTCTGCGGATCCCCGTGATCGCCGCGGTGTCAGGATTTGCCCTGGGAGGTGGGTGTGAGCTGGCGATGATGGCCGACTTCATCATCGCCGGGGACAACGCAAAATTCGGCCAGCCCGAAATCAACCTGGGCGTCATCCCCGGCATGGGCGGCTCGCAGCGACTCACCCGGGCTGTGGGTAAATCCAAGGCCATGGACATGGTGCTCACCGGCCGTTTCATGGATGCCGAAGAGGCTGAGCGCGCCGGTCTGGTCTCCCGGATTGTGCCCGCGGCAGAGGTCATCGACGAAGCCGTCAAGGCCGCCGAGGTCATCGCGTCCAAGTCCAAGCCGGTGGCGATGATGGCCAAGGAAGCGGTCAACGCGGCCTTCGAAACCGGCCTGGCGCAGGGCGTGCTGTTTGAACGCAGGATCTTCCACTCGCTCTTCGCCACGGAGGACCAGAAGGAAGGCATGGCAGCGTTCAGCGAGAAGCGCCAGCCGGAGTTCAAGCACCGGTAACGCCGAGGGTTAGGCATGGGGGCCTAGCTCACTGTCAGGTCCTCACGGGTACGCTTCTGGATTTTTTTGCTTGCACGGTTCGCGAGAGCAATTAGTGCCAGGCCTGCAAGCGTGAGGGCGGCACAGGCAAAGAAGATCCCCCGTTGGCCCAAGATTGTCATTGACCCGACCGCGATAATGGGTCCTGAAACGATCGCCCCGAGTCTTCTGGTGTTCATGTAGAGCCCGGTGGATAACCCTGGTCTGGGGATCATGTCTTGAAAAAGAGTCATGCCAATCCCGGCGATGCCTGCGAATGACCAAGCATTGAAAATTTGGATGGCCAAGAGACCGATGGGGTCAGTAACCAGCATCAATGCTGAAAAGTAGGCTATCCCGGCGATGCAGCTGGTGGTGATCAGGCCGAGCGCGGAAAACCGTTCGCTTAGTCGGCCGCATAGCAGTAGAGCCGGGATCTCGAGTGCTGCGGCAACTCCGAGGGCGATGCCTGCCCAGATGACATCCAGCCCCAGGGTTTGGGGAACGAAGAGAGTCATGATTGTCATGGCCGTGGCGTTTGTGGCCTGCAGGAGTACGAACGCGAAAGTAACTGGTACAACCATCCGGAGCCCCACCGGAGTTTCCCCGGGGCCGGAAGACTGCGGTGTGGTTTGAGGGTCTGTGTCAGCGTTGGTGCTTGTTGCTGTGCGTTGCCGTATCAAGAGCGCTGTGGTGATGATGTTCAAGACGGCAATCGCGGCGACGGCCAAGAGGATGGCACGGGTGCCAAGCGAGCCGATGATGAAGGTCGCCAGCGGGGGACCGGCAACCCATGCCACGGAAACGATGGCGCGGGCATTGATGACATCGGAGGGCCGGCCACCGGAGTGGCGGAGATGCGCGAACAGCAGCGTGCTGCCGACCCCTGCTGGACCTCCCAGCACCACGAGGGCGACGGTGGCCATGGGCAGGGCCGTAACTGCCGAGAGGACGCCCGCCAGCAGTATCGTCAGGCCGCCGCACACCAGCATTGGTACCAGGTAGTCCTTTGTCTTGTCGGCGCGTGCCGGTATCAGCAACGCCGCGAGGAACCCGCCTGCGTTATAGATCCCGAGGACCCATCCGAGGTCAGCTGTGGTGGCACCGTAGAGGTTGACGAGAATCAGCGCCAGAGCAGGACTCAGAAAGGCCAGCTGCAGGCCCCAGAGCAGCGCAGATCCGGGCAAGAGAAGTTTTTTCATTCGGTCCTCAGGGTGACTGTCGTTCCGCTGGCCCTGGGCTCTTGAGGAATTCGCGGACATCGTTCGTGTTGGCCATGGCTTTTAGGCTACGTCCGGGTGTGGTCCTCTAACAGGTACTGTCAGTACACCTCACAACAGACACTCCCGCGATGTGTAGTTTTCACGCCTCAGGCCGGAACGGACGACGCGTCCTGGGCGGCATCAAAGAACGCCAGTTCCAGCCGGACCGCCTCGCGGAACGTCTCTGTGACGCGCGCGCGGATCGCCGGCGATTCGGGTTCGACGGCGTTGAACTCCTCCCGGAGCCACGTCACCCAAGCGTTGTACTCGGGATTGTTGTGGAGGCGGATCCATTCCGCGTGCTTCTGCGCGGCCGGCCACGAGGCAGGATCCCCGGCCCGTGCTGCCCAGTCTCCGTAAAGCCACTCGGCAACAAGGAGGACTGCGAGGACATCCGGGTAGGAGCGGCTGGTCAGGGCGGCGCGCATGAGGGCATCGAAGTCGCGGGTCACAATTCCGAGCGCCGGTTGGACCCGGTCAGCCTCAGGGATGTCCAGTTCATCGAAGCAGTCCTGGAAGTAGGTGTTTTCATCCGAAGCGAAGGCTCCCAGGACCCGTGCGAAAACCAAGCGTGAGGACAACGATGGTGCGGAGGCCACGGCCTGTCCCAGGAGCGCAGTGAACGCATCGCAAAACTGGTAATCCTGAACAAGGTAGCGCCGCAGGGCGTCGTCGGAAAGAGTCCCGGCGAGCAAGCCATCCACAAACGGATGGTTGATCGCTGCGTCCCAGTTGCTGATGCTGTCGTGCTTGAGTTCTTCGGCAAAGCCCACGTGTTTCCTCCTGGAGTTTCAGAACCGCACCCTAGCAGCCACCATCGGACTTCAGACAGTACGACGCCGGCCGGTCAGTCGGGTTGACTGGCCGGCCGGCGTCGTTGGTGTTTTGTGGGCGTCGTGCCTTCAGCAGGCCCTGGGACCCCTTCCCGCGTTCATCGGGTCCGGCCAGTTGCCGACGAAGTCGGGCCAATAGCCGATGCGTTGGCTGGCGGATGCCTTTGCGTTGTTGCGGGCGGGGGACTGGATCGTGCGAAGCATGGGTGCCTCCTGACTGATGAAATGCCTGCGACGGTTGTCGCAGGTGGTGGTGCCTGCCGCTGCAGGGACCACCGAATCAGTCAGGGCGGGATCCGGGATCGAACGAAGGTTGCAACGCTGGTCTTCGCTCCTGGTTCGTCACGGGTCCGTCCCGTGGCGGAGGAAGGTTGGAGAGGACATCCGGAACGTCACAGGACCCGGTAGCGGGAGTGCTTGGGCCACGGGCTTCAGACGAGCCCGGAGCAGCTGGCGTCACCACAGGGTGCAGGGGCGGCGCCGGAGCCGGGTTCACGGGCCCGGGCACTGCAGCGGGCGGAACCACCCCCGGGTCAAGCAGGGAAAAGGGCGCGGGAAGCGTGTTCCCTGCCAGTTCTCGCGCCCCAGGTTGCGGCTGGAGTACGACGGCGGGGGTCGGGAAAGCTTCGCTCGCCGGCACTGCTGCGTCCACCAGAGGCGTGGGTGCGGCCAGTGAAACAGCGCCGTCGACCAGAATTTGAGGGGCAGTGATTAACGCGGGCAGCTCAGGGAGCGCTGGAATCCCGGGAAGCGCTGGAACCTCCGGCAGGAGGGCCGGGATATCTTCCATCGCGGGAAGTTCGGGAAGCACGGCCTCGGGCGGCGCCTCCGGGAGGGACACTGCCGGGAGATCCGGAACGAGCGGCGCGGAAGGGATGGCCGGAGCGGGCGGCGCCTCAAGAGGCGCGGGGACTGCAGGCACGTCCGGAATGCCCGGCAGCTGATCAGGGGCGGAATCCACAGCGTCGGAGCTCGGGACGACCGGGGGCGTTTTCAGAGGCTGGGTGAGCGTCGTAAGGGGCGCCGGGGGTACAGCGGGAACGACATCCGTCGCAGCGGCGGGCGACCCCGCCAGCCACATCATCCATGCGGAGGAGCCCAGCGCAGCCAACAGCAGCCGGCGCAGAAGTACGCTGCGGCGTTGTTCCGGATCCTTGGCCATGCTCCACTCCCCATTGCGGCAATGGAATCTCAGGATACGCCCGGCGGGGTGCAGGGGTACAGCCGGGTCCGGATCTTCCACTCGCTCTTCGCCACCGAGGACCTGAGGATAGCGCCGAGGGGTTTGGTTAGGTTCCCGGCATGTGGATGGCCACGGCCGTTTCCTTCAGATCGGCGCCGGTGGCAGGGAGGGGGCCAGGGAGTTCTCCTTCGTGCCGTCCATGGGCGGTCGGGTCAGCCCGCGATCACCAAGGTTATATTGTCAGTGCCTCCTGCCAGAGTTAGGTCATGGAGCTAATCGCGGACAGGCAAACGGGCGCAGAAGCGGCGCTTGGGCGCCCTCCAGTTGCCAAGGATTCCGTTCACTACAGCGGTGGTTCAGCCAGCACCGTCAGCGCGGACCTCATCGATCAGCTGCGTGTCTTGGAGGAGATGAAGTCGGCCATCTGCGGTTTGCAGGCGCGGGTTGCCGTCGCTTTCGATCTTGCCCGGCGCGCCGAACAAGCCGAAGCCGGTGTCCCTGCTTCGGAGCGTGGCCAGGGCATCGGAGCTCAAGTTGCGTTGGCTCGGCGTGAGTCACCGAACCGAGGATCGCGACTCCTTGGTTTGGCGAAAGCCTTGGTCATGGAGATGCCGCGAACCTTGGCAGCGTTGAACTCCGGCCAGTTAAACGAATGGCGGGCCACGCTGCTCGTCAAGGAGACAGCCTGCCTCAGTGTGGAGGATCGTGCCGCGGTGGATGAGGAACTCGCAGCGGACAACGGAACCTTCGAAGGCAAAGGTGGCAAGGCAGTCGTTGCGGCGGCCAAAGCTGCCGCGTACCGTCGGGATCCGCGGTCGGTCGTTGGTCGGGCCAGTCGCGCTGCCTCCGAGCGGACCGTCAGCCTGCGACCGGCGCCGGACACGATGACCTACCTGACCGCCCTGCTACCTGTCGCCCAAGGAGTGGCGGTGTACGCCGCGCTGAACCGCGCGGCAGATTCGGCCTGTTCCACCGGGACTGTGGAGTCTGGCGGGGTTGTCCCCACTCGCGGTCAGATCATGGCTGACACGCTCGTTGAACGCGTCACCGGAACACCGGGCGGAATCTCAGGGATCAATCTGGACCTGGTTATGACCGACCGGACCCTTTTGCAGGGCGATAGTGAACCAGCACGCCTTAGCGGTTACGGAATCGTACCTGCCGAGTGGGCCAGATCAGTGGTTGCCAAGGGCCAAGCAGAACAGGATCAACCTGAACAGAACCAGGACAACGAGCTCACTGTTTGGCTTCGCCGCCTCTACACCGCGCCGGCCACGGGAGAGCTCCTGGCCACTGATTCCAAGGCGCGGCTCTTTACCGGGCGGCTCCGTCGCTTCATCGAAACCCGCGACGATACCTGCCGGACTCCCTATTGCGACGCGCCCATCAGGCACATCGACCACATTGTGCCCTGGCGTTCCGGGGGCAAAACCAACTTCGCAAATGGTGCAGGACTGTGTGAGGCGTGCAACCACACCAAGGAACAGCCGGGGTGGACTAGCCGAGCCGTCCAGGCTGATGTCCACACCTTGGAAATCAGGACCCCCACCGGGCATAGCTACCTGTCAAAGGCTCCGCCCCTTCCGGGCCACCGCCCTTCCAGAACGTAGAACGCTCGTCCAGCGTCTCAGTCCTCGAAGTCCCCGGCATCCCGCCGGAAGGCGCTGAGTACGCGGATGAGGTGATCGACGTCGTCGTCCCTGAAGCCGGACTTGCCGAAAACCTCGGCGTTCAGCGCCGCCGTCGCCTTCTTTGCCACGGTGCGGCCTTCAGGGGTGAGCTCGATCAGTGTGGTGCGCCCGTCGGTGGGGTGCGGGGAGCGGGCAACGAGCGCGGCCTTTTCCAGACGGTCGACGGCGTTGGTCACCGAGGTGGGATGCACCTGCAGGAGCGCACTGGCTTTGTTCATGGGCAGCGCGCCGCTGCGGGCGAAACTCAGCAGGGCCAGGAGTTCGTAGCGGGCGAAGGTGAGGCCGAAGGGCTTGAGCACCGTTTCGATGCGGGCCAGCAGGATCTGCTGTGTGCGCATGATGGCCGTGATGGCAGCCATGGGCGCCGCGACGTCACCCCAACCGTGCCGTTCCCAGTTGCGTTGGGCGTCGGCGATGGGATCGCGGGGGAGTGGGGTGCCCATGGGCCTCCTTGGTTGCTCGGGTGCCGGTTGTCCGGGGGCCTAGTCTTTCAGATTCGGGAACTCTTCTTCGGTATATTCCACGCCCAAACCTGAAGGCAGTGGACCATCTCCATGCCGCTGGACTTCAGATCCGCGGAGCTCGACGCGCCGGATCTTGCCCGAAATCGTCTTGGGCAGTTCGCCGAATTCGAGCCTCCGGATCCGCTTGAAGGGGGCCAGGTGTTGGCGGCAGTAGCGCAGGATGTCTTCGGCCACGCCAGGACCGGGTTCGTAACCTGCAGCCAGCACCACAAAGGCCTTCGGAACCGACAGCTTCACCGCGTCAGGCGAAGGTACGACGGCGGCCTCCGCCACTGCGGGGTGTTCGATCAGTACGCTTTCGAGCTCGAAAGGTGACAAGCGGTAATCCGAGGACTTGAAGACGTCGTCGTCACGGCCAACGTAGGTGATCACGCCGTCTGCGTCCCGGCTGGCCATGTCGCCTGTGTGGTAGTAGCCATTCCGGAAGGCATCGGCGGTTTTCGCCTCGTCGCCAAAGTAGCTCTTCATGAGCCCTACAGGCCGGGGGTCCAAGCGCAAGCAGAGTTCGCCGTCGTCGGCTTCTTCACCGGTGAGCGGGTCCACCAGGACGACGTCGTACCCGGGGAGCGGGCGCCCCATCGAGCCGATCTTCACCGGCTGCGCGGGGGTGTTGGCGATCTGGACCGTGGACTCGGTCTGGCCGAAACCGTCCCGGATTGTCACACCCCAGGCTTCCTCCACTTGGCCGATGACCTCCGCGTTCAGCGGCTCTCCTGCCGAAACCACTTTCCGGGGAGGGCTGGTCAGTTGCTTCAGGTCAGCCTGGATGAGCATGCGCCACACGGTAGGCGGGGCGCAGAAGCTGGTGACGCCTTCGCGGCCCATCTGTGCCATGAGGGCGGCTGCGTCGAAGCGGTCGTAGTTGTAAATGAAGACGGTTGCCTCGGCGATCCACGGCGTGAAGACGTTGGACCACGCGTGCTTGGCCCAGCCCGGGGAAGCGACGTTCAGGTGCACGTCGCCCGGTTCCAGGCCGATCCAATACATGGTGGACAGGTGGCCCACTGGATAGGACGTGTGGGTGTGTTCCACCAGCTTGGCACGCGAGGTGGTGCCGGAGGTGAAGTACAGCAGGAGCGTCTCATCCGCGCGGGTGGGGGCGTCGGGCGTGAAGTCCGTGCCGGCGTCGTAAGAATCTGCGTAGTGTTTGGCGTCCGGGTTGGTGCGTTCCGCGCCCACCTCAAGCAGTTGGTAGTTACCCTCGACGGCGGCAAACTTGCCGATGTTGGCGCTGCCGACCGCCACCCAGGCAGCTCCGCCGCGCTCAACCCGGTCCTGCAGGTCCCGGGCGCCCATGAGCGTGGTGGTGGGGATCATGACGATGCCCAGCTTGATGCCGGCCAGCATGAGTTCCCAGAGCTCAACTTGGTTGCCGAGCATGATGATCATGTGGTCGCCGCGTCGGACGCCTTGTTCCCGCAGCCAGTTGGCGAGCTGGGAGGACCGCTCAGAGAGTTCCTTGAACGTGCGCCGCGTGGAGCTGCCGTCCTGTTCGACTATCACGAGGGCGGGTTGCTCGCCCCTCTCCGGATCCGCTGCCAGCTGGTCGAACCAGTCGAGCGCAAAGTTGAACTCCTCGAAGCGCGGCCATTGGAATTCAGCGTGGGCCGTCGCGTAGTCCTCGCGCAGTTCCAGCAGCCTGTCACGGGCCGCACGGAAGTCCTCTGTGACTGTCATAGTCCGCCTTTCGCCTTCGGGTTGACCGGCACCATTGCCCTGGCATCCCGCCTAGTGATCCACATCACCTTGCAATATACTAGGACATCCAAGGGTTTGGAAGAGCCTCCCGGCACATGACGAAGGGGTCTAATGCTCGATCAAAAAGCTGCCGCCACCGTTACCAACGGTCCAGCGACGGAACGCGTCCTCCCTCCTTACCCGGAGGTGGACCTCATGCACGTGGTTGATCTGCTGCCCGAGGGTGAGCGCGGGCGGTATCTGCGGACGAGGGACTTCCTGCAGGCGCGGATCCGGAAAGACAGCATCGCCTACTGGAACAGGGAGGAATTCCCCTTCGGCTTGCTCGCGGAAATGGCCGAACATGGGCTGGGTGGGCTGCAAACCGACGGCTCGTCCCAGCTGTTCAAGGGCCTGATGTACACCGAGGTGGCCCGCGCCGATGTCTCGCTTTCGGCTTTGGTGGGTATCCACAATGAACTCATCGTCGGCATGATCCACGAGCTCGGCTCCCCGGAGCAGAAGCGCAAGTGGCTCCCCGGCTTGGAGGCCTTCACGCAGTTGGGCGCCTTCGCGTTGACCGAACCGGACCACGGTTCCGACATCGCCGGAGGACTTTCGACGACGGCGCGGCGCGACGGCGGCGAGTGGGTCATCAACGGTGCCAAGCGCTGGATCGGTGCCGCCACGATTGCCGACTTCGCCCTGGTATGGGCCCGTGACCTCTCCGACGGCCATATCAAAGGCTTCATCGTGGAATCCGACCGCCCCGGCTACTCCGCGACGAAAATTTCGAACAAGATCGGCCTGCGCATCATGCAGAATGCCGACATCGTGCTGGACGAGGTCCGCATCCCGGCGTCGAATTTACTGCCCGGCGCAACCGAGTTCTCCCGCGCCAACGACCTTCTGCGGGATTCCCGTGCGTGGGTTGGCTGGCAGGCTGCGGGCATCCAGTTGGCCGCCTTTGATATTGCCCGGGCCTACGCCTTGGAGCGGAAGCAGTTCGGCAAGGAACTCGCTCGGTTCCAGCTGGTGCAGCAACAGTTGGCCGATATCCTGGGCAACGCCAATGCGTCCTTGTCGATGATGGTTGAATTGGCGCGCATCCAGCAGGCAGGCAAGCTTGAGATGGTCCAGGCCGCCATGTGCAAGGCCACCACCACCCGCTTGGCGCGCTCCTCCGTGGCGATGGGCCGCTCCCTCCTTGGTGGAAACGGGATCACCACCGATTACGAGATGGGCAAGCTCTTCGGAGACGCCGAAATCCTCTACACGTATGAGGGCAGCTACGAGATCAATTCGATGATCGTGGCCAGGGCCGTGACGGGAAAGTCGGCGTTCGTCTAAGAGCTGGGTATGCCGATGGCCCGGCTGATGAGCGCGTCGAACTGGCGGTCGGTCAGCAACCCTCGGGCCGCGATGAGCGGCTGGGCTCCGAACCCGACGGCGTAACGGGTCTTGGGTTTCGACGCCGTCACCGCCTTTGCGACGGCATCGGCGACGACCGACGGCGGAGAGTTGCGGTTGACGTTCGCCTCGGACCTCAGCGACTTGGCAACTGCGTGCGCCTGGGCGGCATAGGCGCCGTTTCCGGAGGTCTCTTCAACGAAGTCTGCCGCGATCCCGCCCCACTCCGTCGCGATGCCGCCGGGCTCGATGACAACGACGTCGATGCCGAAGGGCTTGACCTCCAGCCGAAGGCAGTCGCTCAGTGCTTCGAGGGCGAATTTGGTGCCGTGGTACCAGCCGCCCAAGGGCGTGTAGATCTTTCCGCCCATGGACGTGATGTTCACAATGGTTCCCGAGCGTTGGGCGCGCATGTGGGGCAAGGCCAGCTGGGCCAGTCGCATGGCGCCGAAAACGTTCACCTCGAACTGGCGGCGACCTTCATCGATGTCGACGTCTTCCAAGGCGCCGTAGGAGCCGTAGCCGGCGTTGTTCACCAGGACATCGATCCGTCCGGTGTCGGCGATGATGTGGTCGATGCCGGCCCGCATGGAGTCGTCATCGGTGACGTCCATGGCCAGCGTGCGGATGCCGTCGGCGGCCAGGCTCTGGAGGCGATCGGTGCGCCGTGCAGCGCCGTAAACGGTAAAACCCAGGGCTTGGAGTTTTCTGGCGGTAGCTTCCCCGATTCCGGAAGAAGCCCCTGTGACGAGCGCGGTTTTGGTGGTCATGGCTGTTCTCCTGCCGTAAGATGAATCGTGGTTCACTTAAATCATGAACCAGCATTCACTTTCGTGCAAGTCGTGGCAGGAGAAATTTTTTGGTGACTAACCAGCGCCCCATGCGCGCCGACGCGATCCGGAACCGGGCGAAGATCCTTGAGGCCGCGCGGACGGAAATCGCGGAACACGGGCCTGACGTGGGGATGGAGGTTATCGCAGGTACTGCCGGTGTTGCCGTCGGTACTTTGTACCGGCATTTTCCGACGAAGACAGATCTCGTGGGTGCCGTGCTGGCTGAGTATGTCGAGCAAATAACTGTTGAGGCTGAGTCGGCCCGGGACCATGCCAGGGAAGGGGGCGGATCTCCTTTGGCGGTTTTGGTCTCGTTCCTGCGCGAGGTCATTCGGATTTCCGCGCTGAATGCCGCCGCGAAATCTGCGGCTCCTGCCCTCGGCGCGGCCGCGGACATTGACGAAACACGTGCGGCGGCGGCGTTGTCCGAGCTCATCGACATGGGCATAGCAGCCGGACAGGTCCGTCGGGATCTCAGTGTCACTGATATCTACATGCTCATTTCGGCGGCGCCCCTGGACCAGCCGGAGCCTGTACGCGAGCGATGGGCCGCGTTGGTTCTGCCATGCCTTACCGTCGACGCCGCACGATCTTTTCCTTAAATGGCTGAGGGCATCCCCGCGCCGGTAGTGCGTTGGCGGGAGGATGCCCTCAATGGTTGTGCCTGCACCCGAAGGGCCTTCGCTAGGAAATTCGGGCCGCAGACAGGGTGGAACCGGATGGCCCTGGTTCCGAGGTGCTGGGGTCGGCCGGTTCCGCGGTGGCGGACGGAGCAGGTGCTGCAGCGTGTTCGGCGAGCACTCCTGTGTTGTGCCTGATGCGCAGGCGGTAGAGCAGCGTGCCACCCACCACGACGGCGGCAACAAAGATCACGCCACCCCACTGCAGGTACCACTCGAACGGCGGGACGGAGTTGTAGATCTCCGGCCGTGGCCACACCAGGTTCAGTGTCATGGCTCCGCCCCAGAGGACCGCAAGGATGTTGATGGGCAGGCCCCACTTGCCAAGGCTGAATCCGGCTTCGGAGCCGTCGTCCTTCAGGGGCCACTTCTTGAGGAACCGGCGCCGCAGCATCGGTACCGTGACCAGCAGGTAGGAGAGGTAGATCAACACGATGCTGATGCTGGAGAGGATGGTGAAGATTGCAGGCTGGGAAATGTTGACGATGAGTGGAATGACAGCGACGACGCCGATGACGATTGCGGCCACTGTGGGGGTTTTCCGGGTGGGGTGCACTTTGCTGAGCTGGCGGCTGAAAGGAAGGTTGTTGTCCCTCGCCATGGCAAACATCATGCGGATGGCCGCCGCGTGGACGGCCAGGGTGCAGACGACGACGGCCACCACGATGCAGACCAGGAAGGCCTTGCCGAAGGGTCCGCCGAGTACGGAGAGCACGATGTACTGCAGCCCGCCGTCGGCAGCTCCGATCTTGGGATCGGACAGGTCCGGAGCGGCCAGGATTCCGCCCAGCAGGAGCAGGCCGCCCAGCAGGAAGGACGCTGTCACCGCACGCAGGATCGCCTTGGGAGCTGTGCGCTTGGGGTCCTTGGTTTCTTCCCCCAGAGAGCTTGCGGTGTCGAACCCGTACATGACGTAACCGGACGCCATGGCCGCGATAAGGAAGACCCCGAAGAAGCCGAGCGGGTGTCCTTCGCCGAAGCCCGCGGTGTCCAAGAGGACTTCCGGTCCGCGCACTGCGTGCCAAATGAGTGCCACGATGAGCAGGACGGCCGCAACGAGTTCCACGAACACGCCCACGCTGTTGATCATGGTCATGAGCTTCACGCCGAAAGCGTTGATGAGAGTGGAGATGGCGATCATGATGCTGGCCAGGATGACGCCGTTGACGGCGAAGTCGTATGGACCAGTTCCATCGCCAACCATTTGGAAGCCGCTCCAAATCTGCGGCAGGGTGATTTGGAGGGCCAGGGCCACGGAGCCCAGGGCCATGATGGAGGACAGCAGCAACAGCCATCCCGCCAGCCATGCCCACGTTCCCGTGGAGAGCCTCTTGGCCCAGTTGTAGACCGAACCGGCCACTGGGTAGCGTCCTGCGAGTTCCGCGAAACACAGCGCGACCATCAGCTGGCCGACAAAGACAATGGGCCAGGACCACGCATACGCAGGGCCGGCCGTGGAGAAGCCGAAGTAAAACAGTTGAAAAACGCCGGTGAGGATGGAGATGTAGCTGACGCCGGCTGCGAAGCTGGCAAACTTACCGATGCTGCGGTCGAGGGTCTGGGCATAGCCAAACTCGTCCATTCCGCTCGTATCGCTCTTGCTGGGTCCTGATTTGCTGGGTTCTGACATTCGAACTCCTAACTCAGACATGCACGAATGGTGATGACTTGCGGCCACCATTGGTCGCAGTCGAATCAAAAGGCCGGGCACCACGGTGTGCCTCCGGCTGTTTCCCCCGTTGATGTTGCGTGCCGGGCCGGGCGCTCGATGTAGTCGGCGCCCGGGCCAGGTCCGCCAGGCCAGCACCCTGTAGGTGTGGCGTGGGTCATAAAAAGCAGGTTAGTTCAGTTTGAACAGCCGTTCAAGAGCCTGCATGAACAAATGTTCAAAAGTTTCCGGTGTTACGACTCAGGCAAGCGACAAGCTGAAGTCCGCATCCGCCGTCGTGGTTTCTTCCTGGCGGCTGGCGCGGATGAGGTCAGCGCAACGCTCACCGATCATCATGACAGTGATGTTCGGGTTAACCGTGACGTGCTCCGGCATGACGGACGCATCTGCAACCCGCAGGCCGGTGACTCCCTTGACCCGCAACTCCGGATCCAAAGGCGACATCCCGTCGTCGTAAGCTCCCAACCTGACGGTTCCCACCGGGTGGTAGACCGTGTTGTGGGTCTTGCGGATGTACTCCTGCAATTCCTCATCGGTCTGCGCTTCGACGCCGGGGGAGAGCTCGCGGCCGGTCCACTCCGCCATGGCGGGCTGCGCGGCGATCTCGCGGGCTTTGCGGATGCCTGCCACCATGACGCGCATGTCGTGGCCCTCCGGATCCGTGAAGTAGCGCGGGTCCACCATGGGCTTGTCGCGGAAGTCGCGGCTGCGCAGGCGCACCGTGCCCCGGGAGCGGGCGTGCGTGACGTTCGGCGTGAGGCTGAAGCCGTTCTCGGTGGTGGGGTAGCCGTGCCGGAGCGTGTTCATGTCGAAGGGGACCGAGCCGTAGTGCATCATGAGGTCCGGACGGTCCAGGCCGTCCTCGGTGGGCGTGAAGATGCCGATCTCCCACCACTGGGTGGAGGACTGGGCCATCGGCTGCTTCGCCTCGAACTGCACCACGCCCTCGGGGTGGTCCTGCAGGTTCTCACCCACGCCGGGTGAGTCGACAATCGCCTCGATGCCGTGCTCCGCGAGGTGCGCTGCCGGGCCGATGCCGGACAGCATGAGCAGCTTCGGCGAATCGATGGCCCCGGTCGACAGGACAACCTCGTGGCGGGCGGACAGGCGGTGGGTGCGGCCGAAGGCCGAATCGACGACGTCGACGCCGGTGCAGCGCTTGTCGGCGTCGAACACCAGTTGGCGGGCCCTCAGGCCCGTCAGGAGCGTGAAGTTCGGGCGGTCAACGATGGGGTGGATATAGGACACCGAGCTGGAGGAGCGGGTTCCGTCGGCGCGGCGGTTGATCTGGAAGAAGTTGGCGCCGTTGACCACGGTGGTGCCCGTGTTGAACTTCGCCCGCGGAATGCCCGACTGTTCGCAGGCGTCCAGCAGTGCGACGCCGGCGGGGTCGGCCGGGGGCACGTTCATGAGGTGCACGGGACCCGAGTCGCCATGGTGCGGAGCATCCGGGCCGGCGTCTTCGTTGGTCTCCAGGCGCTTGTACAGCGGCCAGGCGGCATCGGCGTTCCATCCCGTTGCGCCGTACTTGGATTCCCACTCGTCCAGGTCCTCGCGGGGAGCCCAAAAAGCAATGCAGGAGTTGTGGCTTGAACAGCCGCCCATGACTTTTGCCCGGGCGTGGCGCATGAAGGAGTTGCCGTTTTCCTGCGGTTCGATCGGGTAGTCCCAGTCGTAGCCGGATTCCAGGAGTTCCATCCAGCGATCCAACTGCAGGATTTCGGGCAGGTTGCGGTCATCAGGGCCGGCCTCCACGAGGGCGACGGTGACGTCTGGATCCTCGCTCAGCCGGGCGGCTACAGCTGCGCCCGCCGACCCGCCGCCGATGACGACGTAATCGAAGGCGCGCTCGCCGAGGTCCTCAATGTTGTCGTAGTGCATCTAGTTCTCCTTGCCGTGGTCAGCGAACCAACCAGTGACCTGGGGGTTGGTGTTCTGGTAGATGTGCTTGGCTTCCTGGTACTCGGCCAGTCCGGTGGGGCCGAGCTCCCGGCCCACTCCCGATGCGCCGAACCCGCCCCACTCCGCCTGCGGGAGGTAGGGGTGGTAGTCGTTGATCCAGATGGTGCCGTGGCGGAGCCGGCCCGCCACGCGCTGTGCCTTGCCTGCGTCCTGGGTCCAGACAGCTCCGGCCAGGCCGTAGATGGTGTCGTTGGCAATGGCCACGGCTTCGTCCTCGGTGCTGAACGTTTCCACCGTCACCACCGGACCGAAGGCCTCGTCGGTGACCACGGACATCCCGCGGGTGACGCGGTCCAGGATGGTCGGCTGGTAGTAGAAGCCGGCGTCGTACTTTCCGCCTTCAGGTGCCGAACCGCCGGTCCGCAGCCGCGCGCCCTCGGCAACGCCGCGCTGGACGTACTCGTGGACCTTGGCGCGGTGCTCTGCGGAGATCAGCGGGCCGGTTTCGGCGTCCTCATCGAAGGGGCCGCCGAGGCGGATGGCTTCGGCGCGGCGGACCAGCTCATCGACGAAACGCTCGGCGATGGACTCCTCCACCACAAGGCGGGCACCTGCCGAGCAGACCTGGCCGGAGTGGAGGAAGGCGCCGTTGAGGGCGTTGTCGACGGCGGCATCGAAGTCGGCGTCGGCGAAGATAACGTTGGGGTTCTTGCCGCCCAGTTCCAGCGCCACCTTCTTGACGGTGGCGGCCGCGGCGGCCGCGATGCTCTTGCCGGTTTCCAGGCCGCCGGTGAAGGAGACGAGGTCGACGTCGGGATGTTCCGTCAGCGGTGCGCCCACCTTCCGGCCGGGGCCGGTGAGAAGGTTCGCGACGCCGTCGGGCAGGCCGAGATCCTTCAGGAGTTGCATCGCGAGGATGGCGGTGGATGGTGTCAGCTCGGCGGGTTTGAGGACGAAGGAGCAGCCTGCGGCCAGTGCGGGGGCGATCTTCCAGGCTGCCTGCAGCAGCGGGTAGTTCCACGGGGTGATGAGGCCGCAAACGCCAACGGGTTCGTAGACGATCCGGCTGACGACGTCGGGGTTGCCGGCGTCGACGACCCGACCCGGTTGCTGGCCTGCGAGCCTGCCGAAGTATTCGAAGCAGGCGGCGATGTCGTCGATGTCGATCCGGCTTTCGACGATGCGCTTGCCGGTGTCGAGGGATTCTGCGCGGGCGAACTTCTCGCGGCGTTCACGCAGCCCGGCGGCAACCTTGAGCAGGAACGCGCCACGCTCGGGCGCAGGCACCGAGGACCATACGCTGGAGTCGAAGGCTGCGCGGGCAGCGGCGATGGCGCGTTCGGCGTCCTCTGGGCCGGCCTCGGACACTGTGGCGACCAGCTCGCCGTCGGCCGGGTTGTGGATGTGGCGGACCGTGCCGGACGCGGACGGCTCCCAGGAGCCGTTGATGAAAAGCGTGGCAGCGGAGTCGGAAAATGTGGCTTGGGTCATACGAAGCAGAGTAGTTCATCTTGAACATCTGTTCAAGGAAAATTATGAACAGATGTTCAAATCTCGGTTTATGTGGCGGACGTGTGGCACCCATCCCTGCTCCCGGCGGCTCCGAATCAGTTGCATGGAAAAGCTTGGATCCCGGACCAGAGGTACCCACAGCATGGCGGCGCTGGCAGGAGTGGTGTCGGCAGGCGTCGTGCTCGCCGTAGCGGAGCTGATCGGCGCGTTCTTTACTGCCAGGGCAACGCCCTTTTTTGCGCTGGGATCGACCTTCATCGACTTCACGCCGCCGTGGCTGAAGGACTTTGCGATCGCGACGTTCGGTACCAACGACAAGGCCGCCCTGTTTGTCGGGATGGGCGTGACGATCGCCGTTCTTGCCTGCGTGCTGGGCATCGTGGCCTACCGCAAATGGGCTTTGGGCGTGCTGGGTGTGCTCTTCATGGGTGCGGTGATTGTGGCCTGCGTCCTGACCCGTGCCGGCGTGGGACCCCTCAACGCCATCCCGTCCATTTTGGGAACCCTTGCCGGCTTGTTCGTCCTGCGCCGCCTGATGGTTCCGTTGTGGGGGCTGAAGCCATGGCCTGAGGCTCCCGCCGATCAAGCGGCCGACGCCGGCGACCACCTCGGGAGCGCCGGCGCCGGAACCGTTGGTACCAGCCGACGTCGTTTTTTTGCTGCTGCCGGCATTACTGCGGTGGCCGCGGGAATCGCGGCAACCGGTGGGCGGCTGCTGAGTTCGGCGCGAAACAACGTGGCCCAGGCCAGGGATGCGCTCCGCTTGCCCTCCCCCGTGAAGGCGGCGCCCCCCGTACCAGCCGGCGTCCAGTCTCCTGTGCCGGGCGTCTTTCCCTGGCTGACGCCGAACAGCGAGTTCTACCGCATTGACACGGCCCTCAGCGTCCCCGAAATCAACGTCAACGACTGGGAACTGCGCGTGCACGGCATGGTTGAGCAGGAAGTCACCATGAACTTCCAGGACCTTCTCGACGCCGAGCTGATCGAGTCGCACGTGACCCTCACCTGCGTGTCCAACCCGGTGGGTGGAAAACTGGCGGGCAACGCCAAATGGCTCGGCCTGCCCATCCGTGAAGTCCTCGCCAAGGCCAAGCCGAAGGAGGGGGCCGACATGGTGCTCTCCAAGTCCATCGACGGCTTCAGCGCCTCCACGCCGCTTGAAGTCCTGCAGGATGACCGCGACGCCATGCTGGCAATCGGCATGAACGGTGAGCCGCTCCCTGTGGAGCACGGCTACCCAGTACGCATGGTGGTTCCCGGGCTGTACGGGTTCGTCTCAGCCACCAAATGGGTGGTGGAACTCGAGGTCACCCGCTTCGCGGACGCCAAGGCCTACTGGACTGAACGCGGTTGGTCCGAACGCGGCCCCATCAAGACCATGGCGCGCGTGGATGTCCCGAAATCCTTCGCGAAGTTCCCTCCCGGGAAGGTTGCCGTCGGCGGCACCGCTTGGGCGCAAACGCGGGGCATCACCAAGGTGGAAGTCCAGATCGACGACGGCGAATGGATGGAAGCAACCCTCTCCGACGAAGCATCCACCATCACGTGGCGTCAGTGGTCCTTTGAATGGGATGCCACGCCCGGCATCCACTACGTCAAGGCCAGGGCCACCGATGGCACCGGCGAAGTCCAAACGGAAAAGCGGGCCGATCCGGTGCCGGACGGTGCCTCGGGGTGGCCGTCGGTGATGGTGACGGTGGAGTGAGTGCAGCGCGTCAGAGGGCCTGAAATTTCTGACAAAGCCCTCTTGAACGGCCCGGGTGTGCCTTAGCGGTGTCCGTCCGGTGTCTGGCCAAAAGCAATCTGTTCCGTACGGGCGATACCCCGCTCGATGGCTGCCTTGTCGATGCCGAGGAGGGTGGTGAGCCACATGCCGTTTTGCACGACCACGACGTCGGCCGCCCGATCCTTGCACTCTTCGGGCGAGAGCCCAGGGACGGCATTCCCGATCAGCGCCGCGAGCCCCTGAAGGTACCGGTCAAAGGCTGCGGCATTGATTTCTGCGAATTCCTCATTTGCCTGAGCCAGGGCCCACAAGTGGAGGCGAAGGGAGAGGTACGGGGTGGTCAGGAGGCCGGGGTCGGCGACGCGCCGCAGGGATTCCCGGAGTCGTTCGTCGGGACCCATGGAGGGGGAGGGCTCCACCAGCAGGAGGTCATGCTCTTCGATTTGGTGCAGCACCGCGCGGATCAGGCTGGGTTTGTCTTCGTAGTAGTAGTTCACGAGCCCCAGTGCAACGCCGGCTTCACGGGCCACTGCACGCATATTGATGCCCGAGATTCCGTGGCGGGACAGAAGTTCCAGGGCCGCTTCGAGAATGCGTGTTTGCCTGTCAGCCTGTTCGCCGGTTTTAGCGGTGCTTGTACCCATTTGGCCAGACTATTGCCAAACCAAGGCCAGCGCATCTTGGCTGCCTAGAGGTTTCCTTCCGCGTAGATCCTCAGGGCGTCGCGCACAAAGGTGGCCCCTGACTCCCCGCCGTAATTCGCGGCGAAGCGTGGGTCCGCCACGTACATGTCGCCGAGTCCCGTGACGTAACCTTTGAGGTCCCCGCCAGGTGCCGCCGTCGGCGTTCCCGGGATGCCGCGGAGCCACTCGACGTGACGTTTCGCGAGGTCCTGCGCCTCGGCGCTGTCAGGGGCGGCGCCGGATTCTGCGGCCGCGATCCAGTCGGCGCCCAGCTTCTGGACGCGTTCCTTCCATTGCTGCTTTTCGTCGGCGCTCATGCCGCGCCACCAGGAGTCGCCGGCGGCGTAGGCGTCCTTGCCCCAGCGCTCCTCGACCTCGTCCTTGTACTGCGTGTGGTCGAAGCCATCGAACATGTCCTGTGCCATGTACTTTCCATCCCCTTGCATTGTGTCGATTGTTTGCCGAACAGAGGCGATTTGCCGGGCCAGCCGGTCCTGTTCATGCGCAAGCCACTCCAAGTGGCTTTTCAGGGCTTTGACGGTGTCGGTCTCGCGGTGGAGCACCTCGGCGATCGCCGGGAGGCCGAGCCCCAGTTCGCGGAGCAGGAGGATGCGCTGGAGCTGAACCAGTGCCGGACCGTCATAGTAGCGATAGCCGTTATGACCGGTCCGGCTCGGTTTGAGCAGCCCAATGTCGTCATAGTGACGCAGTGTGCGGCTGGTGGTTCCCGCGATCCTTGCGATTTCCTGGATTGACCAGTCCATCCGTCCTCCGTCCCTTTGCTTGTTCTTCGACAGTAAAGGTTGACGTTACGTCAAGGTCAAGGGGAAGGCGGGAGCCATTAGTCGGCCAGGATCAGGTAGAGAGCGCGGCGTGTCTCGTCGAGCTTCTCGATGGCGGCCCGGCGTTGTTCGTCGGTTGCCGCGCCACGGAACTGGTGGATCACGCCCATCAGCTTGCCGATGCTTTGGTGGAATTCCTGCATGTTTCCGTCAGCCTCGGTGTTCCAGGCGTTGGCGAGCTCTTCTTCATGCTCAGCTACGTAGGCGCGGCCGTCGTCGGTCAGTGTGAATTCCGTGCGACGTCCTTCTCCCACGGCTGTGATGAGTTCTTCATCAACCAGCTGCTGCAGGGTGGGGTAAACGGATCCGGGGCTGGGCCGCCATGCGCCGGACGTCTTCTCCGCGATGGTCTTGATCAGTCCATAGCCGTTTGATGGAGCTTCGGCCAGCAGCGAGAGGATCGCCGCGCGGACATCGCCGCGGTTGCGGCGCGGACCGCCAGGACCGAAGCCGCGGGGACCGAATCCGCCGGGGCCAAAGCCGCCGGGGCCGAATCCCGGGCCGAAGCCTGGGCCGCGGCCCGGTCCGAACCCACCATGTCCGCCGGGACCACGACGACCTTTGCCTCGGTTGAAGCGGCCGTGAGCGTGGGGTCCTTCGCTGTGTTCCGGGAAGGGGTGTTCTTCGTGATTGTGGATGCCTTTCATAACAGCATCGTCCTTTCGATAGTTTTCACCGATGGAGTATCGGCGATACTTAACGATATATCGGTGAATATCGAAGCGTCAAGGGGATGTGAGTGAGGGTTGGGTTGAAGGGGGTGGGATGTGAGTGAGGGTTAAAGCACGACGGCGGGTGCGGACTTATCGCTAAGTCCGCACCCGCCGTCGTTAAAAAGCGTTGCTCTAAGGGGTGGCTACTTCCACCACGTATCGAAGATTGTGACCGGGACCGTGCGCTTGTGGCGGGTGCGCAGGAACTTCTGTTCGATGGTCTCGGCGACTCCTTCGGGGACCTCGCGGCCCTCAAGGTAGTCGTCGATCTGGTCGTAGGTGATGCCGAGCTCGTCCTCGTCCGTGCGGCCGGGCTTGTCGTCCAGGAGATCGGCTGTGGGAACCTTCTTCCACAGACGTTCGGCGGCGCCCAACTCTGCCAGGACTTGCCGGTTTTGGCGCTTGTCGAGGCCAAACAGCGGAAGGATGTCGGCACCGCCGTCGCCGTATTTCGTGAAGAAGCCGGTGACGGACTCGGCGCCGTGGTCGGTGCCGATCACCAGGTAGTTGTGTTCCCCGGCCAGGGCGTACTGCGCGATCATGCGGGCGCGGGCCTTGGTGTTGCCCTTGTGGAAGTCCGAAATTTCGGCACCGGTGGTCTTGAGGAACTCGTCCTCGAAACCGTCGACGGCGCGGGAGATGTTGAAGGTCCACTCGGTTTTGGCCCGGATGAAGTCCAAGGCGGCCTGGGCGTCCTCTTCGTCGTGTTGGACGCCGTAAGGGAGGCGGACCGCCACGAAGTTCGCATCCACGCCGTCGGCCTCCAGCTCCTCAACCGCCAACTGGGCCAGGCGGCCCGCGAGCGTGGAGTCGAGGCCGCCGGAGATGCCCAGCACGAAGCCCTTGGTCCCTGTTGCCTTCAAGTAATCCTTCAGGAAGGCGACCCGATTGCGGATCTCCTCCGCAGGATCGATCCGGGGCTGGACGCCCATTTCCTCAATGATCTTGGCTTGGAGTTCGCGCATGTGTTCCACAGTAGTCAGCCGCGTCACAAAGGCTCAACCATATTGCGTGGTGATTCAGCTATTCGGGACGTTAATCCGGGGCAGGGCCGGTTGAGCCGCGAACCGTCAGATGGGTGGGCATGACGGCGAGGCGCCGGCTGGATCCGGCGTTCAGGGGGTCCAGCTGTGCCAGCAGCATGGAAACCGCCACCCGTCCGGCCTGCTCGATCGGGGAGGCCATGGTGGTCAGGGGCGGGTTGCAGAAGTCGGCGCCGAAGATGTCGTCGCACCCCACGATGCTCATGTCCTCGGGGACGCGGATGCCACGCTCGCGGAGGCGCTGCAGCATGCCGATCGCCAGGAGGTCGTTGAAAACGATGCACGCCGTTGCCCCGGTTCGTGCTGCGGCGTCGGCGGCAGCTGCTCCGGATGTGGTCTTGGGTGTGAAGGGACCCACGCGGGAGGTCGTTAGTCCACGGTCGCGGCTTTCCTCCTCAAAGGTCTTCCAGCGTTTGGCGTTCGACCAGGAGGAAGCCGGCCCGCCGACGTAACAGATCTTGGAGTGGCCCAGCGACGTCAGGTGTTCCAGTGCCTGGACAACGGCGCCCGGGGTGTCGATGACCACGGTGGGAGCGTTGGCCGAGGAGCGGTTGATGGTGACGATTGCCTGCGACGATGCCGCCTCGAGAATCTGGGTGTCGGTGAGGCGGGAAGCGGCGAGGATGAAGCCGTCGGCCGTTCGTTGCATCTTCTGCAGGGCATCGGCCTCCATCTCGGCCGACTCTTCGGTGTCAACCAGCAACTGGGTATAGCCGGCTGCCTTCAGCTGGTTCTGGGTGCCCCTGATGATGTCGAAGTAGAACGGGTTGGTGACGTCGGGGACCAGGAGCGCAATGGCATTGGTCCGCCCGGAGCTGAGGCTGCGGGCCTGCGAACTGGGGACGTAGTTGAGCTCGGCGGCCACTTTCTCGATGCGTTCACGGGTTGCCCTGTTCACGCGGTCCGGGTTGGAAAGGGCCCTGGAGACAGTGGATGTGGCCACTCCCGCCAAGGCGGCAACATCCTTGATTGTGGGTGCGGATCCCCGCCCGTTTGTCTCAGCCATAAAAAGATTGCACCATCTCATGGCAACTTTTGGCAACCGCTTGCCGCACAGTTGCCGGACTCGTAGACTCGTTGCCGAAAGCCCCTGTGACGTAGACCACTACCGGGCTGTGTATCCAAGGAGGAAACAATGAGGTTTGCACCATCTGCCAAGCTTGCCGCCGTCGCTTTGACTGCTGCACTGGCATTGACGGCCTGTGGGGGGAGCGGCAACAGCGGCACATCTGCCAGCTCCGGGGGTGCCGTCGACGGAACAGGCAAGACACTGAATGTACTGACCGGCGTCAACAACCAGTACCCGGAAGAGCAGAAGAAGTGGCAGAGCGACATCGCCGCCAAGTTCAAGGCAAAGACGGGTGCGGAAGTAAAGTTCGAAACCTTCGCCTCAGCCAACGATGAACTGACCCGCATCCAGACTTCCGTTGTTTCCGGCCAGGGCCCGGACGTCTACAGCCTGGGCACCACCTTCACGCCCACCGCCTACGCCACCAAGGCCTTTGTGACCCTTTCCGACGACGATTGGAAGAAGGTCGGCGGGAAGGACCGGTTCAACCCGGCCGCGTTGGGCATCTCCGGTCCCGACTCGGAGCACCAGGCCGGCATCCCGTTCGTCAGCCGTCCATTCGTCATGGCCTACAACAAGGACATCCTGGCCGCCGCGGGCATCGACAAGCCCGCCACCACCTGGGATGAGCTGGCCGAGCAGGCCAAGAAGATGACCAACGCCGGCACGGGTACCTACGGCCTTGCCACTGGCTACAAGGACAACTTCGATCCCTGGAAGTTCATTTGGGCCATGTCCGTGCAGGCAGGCAACCCGCTGGTTGACGGCAACAAGCTGAAGCTGGACGATCCCACGGTCAAGAAGGCCTACGACACCTACTTCGGCTGGCTCACCAAGGACAAGGTGGTGGACCCTGCAGCGATTGGCTGGAGCAACAGCAACGCAGTGGCAGCCTTCGCTTCCGGCAAGGCCGGATACCTGATGATGACCACGTCAAGCTCCATCCCCACCCTGGACAAGTCAGCCATCGCCGGCAAGTACGAATACGCCCTCATGCCCACCACGGCTCCGGGTGAATCTTCCCCCAAGGGCGACGGCGACAAGGCCGCCAGCATCCTCTCCGGTGACAACGTCGTGGTCGCGGACTACTCCCAGCAGAAGGACCTGGCGTTCGCCTACATCGAGCTGATCACGTCCAAGGACGAGCAGCTGAACTACCAGAAGATCTTCGGTGAGCTTCCGGCAAACGCCGAGGCGCTCGCCTCCCTGACCGACCCGAAGCTGAAGCCGATCGCCGATGCTGCCGGCAAGTCGAAGGCAACTCCCTTCACCGGCGCCTGGGGCGACATCCAGTTGGGCCTCCTGAACGTGACCGTCCAGTCCATCCCGGACCTGGCCAAGGGATCCGTTGACGAGAGCGCCCTGGAATCACGGCTGAAGGACGCCCAGTCCAAGGGCCAGGCTTCCCTCGACCGGGCTGCGAAGTCCTAGGCAGGGTCTCCCATGTCCACTGATTCCTTCAGGGAAATGAAACCCGTGTCCGGTCCGGCTGCCCGCGGGCAGCTGGCCCGGTCCGGGTCGACAGAGCCAGCGCTCGACGCCGGTGCCTCACCGGCCGCAGGCACAGGAACCCTCCAGCCGGCCGGCGGTGGCCGGAAACCTGTCCGCCGCAAGGGCTTGAGCGAGCGGAACCGTCCACTGTGGATGCTGATCCCGGGCGGCCTCCTGATGTTCATCATCATCGTGGTCCCGCTGTTCCTCGGCATCTACATGTCGACGCTCAACCTCGACCAGTACTCGCTGCGCAAGTGGGTCAGCGCGCCGTTCATCGGCGTCGAGAACTTTGTGGAGGCCCTGACTGACTCGCCTCTGCTGCACTCGGTGTGGCTGAGTGTGAGTTACTCGCTGATTGCCATGCTCGTTACCTTGCCATTGGGCATTGCAGCGGCTGTTGCCACGCAGAATGCCTTCAAGGGCCGGGCGCTGATCCGCTCGATTTTCCTGATCCCGTACGTGCTGCCGTCCTTCGTGGTGGCAACCGTATGGCGGACCATGTTCCAGCCTGACGGAGTCGTCAACTCGGCACTGGGTGTCTTTGGAGTGGACGGTGGGCTGTGGCTCAACGGACCCCAAACGTACTGGACGCTGATCCTGGTCCAGATCTGGGCATCCTGGCCGTTCATCTACCTGCTGGCACTTTCGGGCCTGCAATCGGTAGACCACGAAGTCCATGAGGCCTCGGCCCTGGACGGGGCACTGTGGTGGAACAAGCTTCGCTACGTCATCTTCCCGTACCTCAAGGGTCCGTTGTCGCTGGCTTTCCTGATCGGCATGCTTCACCACATCAACAACTTCACCCTCCCGTTCGTGCTGTTCGGCGTTCCGGCCCCGTCCGACGTCGAAGTGCTTCCGATCCTCACCTACGTCACCAGCTTCCAGAGCTTCCGCTTCGGCCTCAGCGCCGCCATGGCGTTTGTGTCCCTGGTGTTGATCGCCATTCCGCTGTTCATCTACCTTCGCGCCGTCAAGCTGGACGACGCCGATACGCCGGGAGGCAAGAAGTGAGCGCATCAACCACCTCGGTCCGCGGCACGTCCCGCCCGGGACCGGCGGGGACTACGTTCCGGCCCGGTTCCAAGAGGCAGCACGAGGTCACCCGCCTGTTGCCCGGCCCGCTGCTGGCCATTATCTTGACGGTCCTGAGCGCCATCGTGCTGATCCCCGTTGCCTATATTTTCCTGGCATCGGTGAACTCGGACATCGGCGTCGCCAACGGCGAGTTCTGGCCGTCCAGCTTCTCGCTGGAGAACTACACCAAAATCTGGTCCAGCGTCGGCCTGGCGAAGGGCCTTGCAAACAGCGTCCTTGTAGCCGGCGCCACCGCCGTCGTGTCGGCAGCCATGTCCGTGTCCATCGCCTACGTCCTGGTCCGCTACCAATTCCGCGGCCGGCTCACCATCCTTCGCGGCCTCCTGGCGTTGCAGTCGGTGCCCGGTACCCTGATGGTCCTTCCGGTGTTCGTGCTCTTCTCTTCGGCCGCCAGCTACCTCGGCGTCCAGGTGATCGGAACGCAGTGGGGTCTCTTCGTCACCTACCTGACCTTCGCGATGCCCTTCTCCACCTGGGTCATGGTCACCTATCTGCGTGGCCTGCCGCGTGAGCTGGAAGAGGCGGCAAGGATCGACGGCGCCAGCAACGTGGGCGTCCTGGTCCGGATCATCCTTCCGCTCAGCTGGCCCGGCATTGTTGTTTCGGGCATCTTCGCTTTCCTGTTGGGCTGGAACGATGTCCTCTTTGCCTCGGTAATGACCCGCCCGGAGAGCCAGACCGCAGCCGTAGCCCTGCAGATCTTCGGAGCCTCGCAGGAAGGTGGAGCGATTCCCCTGTACGGCCAGATGATGGCGGCTTCGCTGGTTTGCGCGGCGCCCGTCGTGATTCTCTACCTGATTTTCCAACGTTACCTAGTGGGCGGTCTCACCGCCGGAGGAGTTAAGTAGCAATGACCGGTCCAGCAACAGTCCAGTGGACGCTTTCGGGCTTCGGAGACGAGATCGACGACGACCCGGTCCTGCAGATCGCAGTCCTGCAGGCCCTGGGGGCGAACCACATCGAAGTCCGCAGTGCCTGGGGAACCAACATCGTTGACCTGACCTCCGAGCAGTTGACCGAACTGAAGAAGCTCCTGGACGCCGCGGACATGGGCGTTTCAGCCATCGCCTCGCCCATCGGCAAAGTGGATGTCACGCTGCCGGTGGCGCACGAGGTTGAGCGCCTCCGCAGGGCTGCCAACGCCGCCCAGGTCCTTGGTGCCCGCTACATCCGCATCTTCTCCTTCTACTACGGCGAAGGCGTGGCAGTGGACAGTATCCGGGACGACGTGATTGAGCGCATGCGTGCCCTGGCCGAGGTTGCCGAACAGTCCGGCGTGGTGCTGCTCCACGAGAACGAAAAGGACATTTTCGGAGACACCCCGGACCGCGTGCTGGACATCATCGAGTCCGTGAACTCGCCCGCCCTGAAAGTTGCGTGGGATCCGGCCAACTTCGTCCAGGTTGGCGTCAAGCCCTTCGACGAGGGCTACGCCAAACTCCGTCCCCACCTCGAATACCTGCAGGTCAAGGACGCGCGGTTCGCGGACGGCGTCGTGGTTCCTGCCGGTGAGGGCGACGGCGATCTGCTCCGCACGGTTGAGGCGCTCAAAACCGACGGTTTCGTGGGCTTCGCCAGCCTGGAGCCGCATCTGGCGGGCGCCCATGGCCTGGGAGGATTCTCCGGCCCCACCGCGTTCGGGATGGCAGCCCGTGCCTTTGCCAAAGTCGTCAACGAAGCAGGAGTGGAAACCAAGTGAGCACCGAAACGTCCAAGTCCATCATCAACGTCGCCATTGCCGGATGCGGCACCATCGGACGCACCCATGCGGCGTCGGTCGCCGCGATCGAGGACCTTCAGGTCACCGCGCTGGTGGATGAGATCACCGAAGCCGCGGATGCCCTGGCCCAGCACATCGAAGACCAGGGCGCCGCCCGGCCAGCCACCTTCCGAAGCCTGGACGAAGCGTTCGCGGGTGCCGACGTCGACCTTGTCATCATCGCGACCCCCAGCGGACTGCACATCGAGCAGGCGCTGGAGGTCCTCAACGCGGGCAAGCATGTGGTGATCGAAAAGCCGCTGGACGTGAACCTGAACCGTGCCGACGAGATCCTGGCGGCAGCCAAAGCTGCAGAAGAGAAGGGGCTGGTGGCCAGTGTCATCAGCCAGCACCGTTTCGACCCGGCATCCATTGTGGTGGACGAGGCCCGTCGCACCGGACGCTTTGGGCGGCTGACCTCGGCGATTGCCTCGGTGAGCTGGTACCGCAGCCAGGGCTACTACGACTCTGGCGCGTGGCGCGGCACCTGGGCCATGGACGGTGGCGGGGCCGTGATGAACCAGGGCGTCCACACCGTAGACCTTCTTCTGTGGTTCCTTGGCACCCCGGTGGAAATCAGTGCAAAGACCGCCCTCCTGGCACATACAGGAGTCGAGGTGGAGGACACCGCCGTGGCCACCGTGACGTTCGAATCAGGTGCCCTGGCAGTACTCCACGCAACCACCGCCGCGTACCCTGGGCTCAGCGTCAGGCTGCAGGTCATGGGCAGCATGGGCTCGGCTGTGATCGACAGCGACAACCTCCAGTTCTTCCACGCTGCCGCCTCCGAGGAGGAGACGCAGAGCGGGCCCATGGGGATGCCCGGCGCGGGCAACCAGGCGGAGGAGGAGCTGGCCAAGTTCGCCGATCCGGCGCCGCAAGCCAACCTCGACCCCACCGTCTACCCGGCCGGACACATCCGCCAGTACCGCGACGTAGTCGAAGCGATCCGGAACAGCCGTCCTGCAGGCGTCACCATCGAGGACGCCGTGCGGGCGTTGGCCACCGTGCGGGCCCTGTACGTTTCGGCCACGCTCGGCCAGCCCGTCCTCATAGCCGATGTGGTTGCGGGCAAGTACAACGACGTTGAGGTGCGGACCGGCAACGGCCACTTCGAGGAGGTCAGCGCATGAAATTCTCGGTCTTCACGGCCTCGACGCCGGACTGGACTCCGCAGGAAGCCGCCACCGAGCTCGCAGCGCAGGGTTGGCACGGCATCGAATGGCGCGTCACCGACCAGGCCGAATCGCCGGAGCCCGGCTTTTGGGCGGGAAACAAGGCAACCTGGCCGATGACCGGCCTTGAGGATTCACTGCCTGGGATTGCCCGGCTCACAGCCGACGCCGGCCTGGAGTACTCGGGCCTGGGCGGGTACGCCCGCTGCGACAACCACGACGACGTCGAGCGCGTCCTGGCTGCGACCGCCGCCTTGGGTGCACGCCAGGTCAGGGTCAACGTCCTGCCGTTGGGCAACTCCACCATGGGCGGGGGCGAGCCCAGCGGCCTGTCCTACCCGGACTTGTTTGCAGCCACCCGCGAGCACTACGAGTGGGTTGCCGGCCGGGCCGCCCACCATGGAGTCAAGGCACTCGTTGAGCTGCACCACGGCACGGTCACCTCATCCGCCTCAGCTGCCCGCCGCCTTCTGGAGGGCCTGGATCCCCAGCACGTGGGCGTCATCCACGACCTCGGCAACCTGTTGATCGAAGGCTGGGAGTCTCCGCTGCCTGCCCTCGAACTCCTGGGACCATACCTGGCGCACGTCCACGTGAAGAATGCGCGCTGGGTCCTGACGGGGGAGCGGGACGAGTCCGGAGCGGCAGTCTGGGTCAACGAGTGGGCACCGCTGGCTGAAGGCCAGGGGAGCGTCCTGGCGTACTTCAAGGCGCTCGCCGAGGTCGGTTACGACGAGTGGGTGACTGTGGAGGACTTCTCCACGGACCTTCCGCTGGCCGAGCGTACCGCAGGCAACCTTCAGTACTTGCGCCGGGTGGCAGAGCTGGCAGGACTGACCGTTCCTGCCAGGGCCGACCTCTCCGCCGGTTCCACCTCGAAAGGCTGATCCATGTCCGAATCCCTTGCCACCCACCCCGATCGCCTGCTCCCGGCGGACCCGGGGACGCGCAGCATCGCGCGTGCCTTGCTGGAGCGGGTCCAGGACCTGCCCATCATTTCCCCGCACGGCCATGTGGACGCGGCCGTCATCGAGCAGAACACGCCCTTCCCGGATCCGGCCGCGTTGCTGGTCACCCCCGACCATTACGTCACCCGGCTGATCCACGCTTCCGGAGTTCCGCTGGACAAGCTCCAGCCCCAGGCAGGGGCGCGCAACATCTGGCGGTCCTTCTGCGAGGCCTGGCCATTGTTCGACGGCACCGCGTCCGGGTACTGGCTGCGGACCCAGTTCGAGTCGGTGTTCGGGTGGCAGGGTGAGCTGTCCGCAGCTACGGCGGACGCCAGTTTCGACGCCATTTCCGCCAAGCTCGCGGAACCCGGTTTCCGCCCCCGTGAGCTGTTCAAGGACTTCAACATCGAGGTCCTTGCCACCACGGACGATCCCCTGGACAGCCTGGACAGCCACCGGGCGCTCGCTGCCGACCCGTCATTCCACGGCCGCGTACTGCCCACCTTCCGCCCGGACGCGTACATCAACATCGCGCACCCGGCGTGGCAAGCCAACGTGGAACGGCTCATCGCAGAAGCGTCCGACGGCGGCAGCGGCTACCGGGGCTACCTCACCGCCCTGGAAAACCGCCGCCGGTACTTCGTGGACCACGGAGCTGTGTCCGCGGACCACGGCGTGAGGACCCCCGCGACCCTCAAGCTGGACGAGGCCGACGCTGCTGCCTTGTTCGACAAGGCAGTTTCCGGACAGGCAAACGGCCAGGACCGCGACGCGTTCGAGGCCCACATGATGTACCAGATGGCGCGGATGTCGGTGGAAGACGGCCTGGTGATGACCATTCATCCGGGCTCCTACCGCAACCATCACCAGCCCACCTTCGAAGCCTTCGGAGCGGACACCGGCCACGACATCCCGTTCGCGGTCAATTACACCGAGGCCGTCCGCCCGCTCCTGCAGGACTTCGGCACGGCCAAGGACTTCCACCTGGTGCTCTTTACCCTGGACGAGACTGTCTTTTCCCGTGAACTCGCACCACTTGCGGGGTTCTACCCCTCGGTCTACATCGGGGCCCCGTGGTGGTTCCTGGACGCGCCCGACGCCATGCTTCGCTTCCGCTCGGCCGTCACGGAAACCGCCGGCTTCTCCCGTTCTTCCGGGTTCATCGATGACACGCGGGCCTTCTGCTCCATCCCTGCCCGGCACGACGCTTCCCGCAGGATCGAAGCCTCGTTCCTGGCGCGGCTGGTTGCCGAGCACCGCATCAGCGAGGACCGCGCACACGAGCTGATTGTCGACGTCGTCGATTCTTCCCCGCGAAGGGTCTTCAAGCTATGAGTGCCGACCAGGGACCGCCCCGGCTCACCCGGGCCGCCGCGTTTCCGGGGCTGGCCGCGCCCCCGGTCCGGATGGTGCATCTGGGCCTCGGCGCGTTCCACCGCTCCCACCAGGCCTGGTACACCCAGCACGCCGGAGACGCGGCCGAGTGGGGCATTGCGGCGTTCACCGGGCGCCGGCCCGACGCCGCGGATGTCCTGGCTGAACAGGACGGCGTGTTCACCGTAGTGGAGAGGTCGGGCGCGGGAGATGCGTTTGAAGTCGTCGGCAGCATCGTCGAAGCTGTGGACGGCGCGAACGTCCACCGGCTCGCGGAGCTCGTGGCCGCGCCCGGCACGGCGGTTGTCACCTTGACCATCACGGAAGCCGCTTATGCGGCAACCGGCGGGAACACCCCGCTGGCCCGCCTGGTTACGGCGCTGGCCGCCCGCAAGGACGCCGGGGCCGGTCCGATAGCCGTCGTCAGTTGCGACAACCTGGCAGACAACGGCGCAGTTGCCCGCAAGGCTGTGCTGGCCATCGCCGAAGTGGTGGAGCCGGCACTGGCCGAATGGATCAGTACGCAGGTGAGCTTCGTTGGCACCTCCGTGGACCGCATTACGCCGCGGACCACGCCGGACGACCTTAAGGAAGTGGCCGAACAATGCGGATACCTGGACGAGGCCGCCGTGGTGGCCGAACCCTTCAGCAACTGGGTCCTGAGCGGTGACTTTCCAGGCGGACGTCCGCGCTGGGAAGATGCCGGCGCAATTTTCGTGGACGACATCCAGCCGTACGAGAACCGCAAACTCTGGCTGCTCAACGGGGCGCATTCCATCCTCGCCTACGCGGGACTGGTCCGGGGCCATTCGACCGTGGCAGACGCCCTGTCCGACGAGGTCTGCCGCTCGGCGGTGGAGTCGTTCTGGGATGAGGCTGCCCGCCACCTGCCGGACGAAGGCCTGGACATTCCCGGCTATCGACAAGCCCTGCTGGAACGCTTCGGCAATTCGCGGATTGCCCACCACCTGACCCAGATTGCCACGGACGGAACCACCAAGTTGCGCATGCGCTCCTTGCCCGTGCTGGCGGCCGAAAGAGCCGAAGGCCGGGCCGGAACCGGTGCTGCCCGCATGATCGCGGCCTGGATTGCGTATGTGTCCTCCACGGACGGTTTCCAGGACCCACTGGCCGACGACATCCGGACCGCAAAAACGCACGACGGCGAACAACGCACCGCTGCGCTGCTGGCGCTCATCAGCCCTGACCTTGCCGGGGACAGCGCCCTCGTTTCCGATATCCACCGGCAGCAGGACGACGTTGCCGCTGCCAGTACCCACGCATAGACCCCTGGAAGGAATGCCACACCCATGAAAATCATTGCCGCTGAAGTCTTCGTGACCAGCCCTACCCGTAACTTCGTCACCCTCCGCATCACCACCGAAGACGGTGTGACAGGCATCGGCGACGCGACACTCAACGGCCGGGAACTGGCTGTGGCCGCCTACCTGAAGGAGCACGTGGCGCAGCTGCTCATCGGCAAGGATCCCCACCGGATCGAGGACACCTGGCAGTTCCTGTACCGCAGCTCCTACTGGCGTCGGGGCCCGGTCACGATGGCGGCAATTGCCGCCGTCGACATGGCTCTGTGGGACATCAAGGGCAAGGTGGCCGGGTTGCCGGTGTACCAGCTGCTGGGCGGCGCTTCCAGGAACGGGCTGCGCGCTTACGGACACGCATCGGGTTCTGACATTCCGTCGCTCTTTGACTCGGTCCGCGAACACCTGGAGCTGGGCTACAAGTCCATCCGCATCCAGACCGCGATTCCCGGCATCAAGGCCGTATACGGTGTTGCCGCGCAGGCCCAGGCCTCGGGGGAGCGGTACGACTACGAACCCGCCGGCCGCGGCGCGTTCCCCCTTGAGGAGGACTGGGACACCCGCGCCTACCTCCGCCACCTGCCCACGGTGTTTGAAGCCGTGCGCAACGAGTTCGGCCCCGAAATCCCCTTGCTGCACGACGGCCACCACCGCATGACCCCCATCCAGGCCGCCAAGCTCGGAAAGGCCTTGGAACCGTACGACCTCTTCTGGCTTGAGGACTGCACCCCGGCCGAGAACCAGGAGGGACTGCGCCTGGTCCGCCAGCACACCACCACCCCGCTGGCCATCGGTGAAATCTTCAACACCGTGTTCGATTTCCAGACCCTCATCAAGGAACAGCTGATCGACTACGTCCGTGCCGCCTCCACGCACTTCGGTGGCATTTCGCCGTTGAAGAAGGTCATGGACTTCGCCGCGCAGTACCAGATAAAGTCCGGCTTCCATGGGCCCACGGACATCTCCCCGGTGGGCTTCGCCGCCCAGCTGCACGTCGGCCTGGCCATCCACAACTACGGCATCCAGGAGTACATGCAGCACTCGGACAAGACCAACGAGGTCTTCGAGCAGTCCATGACCTTCACCGACGGCTACCTGCACCCGGGCGACAACCCGGGCCTCGGCGTCGAGTTCAACGAAGAAGCCGCTGCCGCCTACCCGTACCAGCAGGCCTACCTGCCCTACAACCGCCTTGTTGATGGCACGGTCCATGACTGGTAAGCCGCTCCATGTTGTGGTGATGGGCGTCGCCGGTTGTGGGAAAAGCACGGTCGGCGCCGCTCTCGCCCAGCGCCTCGGCGCGGAATTCCTCGACGGCGATGCGCTGCATCCACAGTCGAACATCGACAAGATGGCCTCGGGAACTCCGCTTAACGACGACGACCGGGCGCCGTGGCTTGCCGAGATCGGCAGGCGGTTCTCGACGTCGGACGTTCCCTTGGTGATCGCGTGCAGCGCGCTCAAGCGCGCCTACCGGGACATCATCCGCGGGGGTGACGCATCCGTGGTGTTCGTGCACCTGCACGGAGCCCGGGAACTGCTCAGCGAACGCATGAATTCCCGGCCAGGGCACTTTATGCCGCCCTCACTGCTGGATTCGCAACTGGCTACCCTTGAACATCTCCATGCAGATGAAGCAGGTGTGGTGGTGGACATTGCGACACCTGTGGAACAGATCGTTGACCGCGCCGTGGAGGGGCTCCCGGGACCCCGTGATGGCGCCGCGAGGTTCCTGGTGGACCTCAAGGCGGCACCGTTCACGCTGGACGACTCCGCAGTGGAATGGGTCGAGTCCACCATCGCGTCCATGACGTTGGAAGAGAAGATCGGCCAGCTCTTCATCAACCACAACAACGACTACTCGCCTGACTATCTGGACAACGTGCTGGAGAACTTCCACGTCGGTGGCATGCGCTACCGGCCCGGCCCGTCGGCGGCGGTACAAGAGCACATCCGATACGCGCAGTCCAAGACCCGCATCCCGCTGCTCGTTGCTTCCAACCCCGAGATGGGCGGGGCAGGCAGCTGCGACGACGGCACGTTCGTTTCCACGCACCTGCAGGCCGGATCGCACCCGGACAAGTCGATCGCCCGCCGCATGGGCCAGGTGGCCGGCGTCGAAACCGCTGCCTTGGGCTGCAACTGGGCGTTCGCGCCGATCGTGGACATCCACTACAACTGGCGGAACACGGTGATCTCGACGCGAGCCTTCGGGAACAACCCGGAGATCGTGGTGGAGCGTGCCAAGGAGTACTTCGACGGCATCAGCGAATCGCCCACGGTTTGCGCCATGAAGCACTTCCCGGGCGACGGCGTCGACGAGCGCGACCAGCACGTTGTCACGTCCTACAACACTTTGGGCTACGAAGAATGGGACCAGAGCTACGGGCACGTGTACCGCGAGATGATCGGGCACGGCGTGCAGTCCATCATGGTGGGGCACATTGGTGCACCGGAGGTCTCCCGACACTTCCGCCCCGGCTTGGCCGATTCCGACATCCGTCCCGCAACCCTTGCCCCCGAGCTTCTGCAGGACCTGCTGCGCGGTGAGCTCGGCTTCAACGGCCTGGTGCTGACGGACGCCTCCCTGATGGTGGGGCTGACCCAGGCCATGAAGCGGCGCGACCTTGTCCCAGCCACCATTGCGGCAGGCTGCGATATGTTCCTCTTCTTCCGCAACCCGGAGGAGGACTTCGGATTCATGCTGGACGGCTACAAGGCCGGAATCATCACTGACGCCCGCCTTGAGGATGCCCTGCGGAGGATCCTCGGATTGAAGGCGAGCCTTGGCCTGCATACGGCTTCCCGGGAATCCTTGATTCCCGCGCCTGACGCCCTGGCCGTCATTGGCAGCGAGGCCCATCGCGCCATCGCGGCGGAGATCGCGGACAAGACGGTGACGCTGGTGAAGGACACCGCGGGGAACCTGCCCATCACGCCCACGACCCACAAGCGCATCCGTTTGTATGGCATCTCGGGCGGGGCCGACTTCACCAGGGCTGATCCCTTGGCCTACCTGGACACGGTCAGGGAAGAGCTGGAAGCCGCCGGCTTTGAGGTGCACGTCTTCAAGACCGCCGAACAACGCGAAGCCGCAGGGGAGGCCGGCATGAATTTCATGCGGGTGCTGTCCGAGGAAGCCACGGCGGACTACGCCGGGCGGTACGACGCCGCGTTCGTCTTCGCCAACGTGAAAGGCTTCGCGCAAGAGGCTGCCATCCGCATCAAGTGGTCCTCGCCGATGGCTGCTGAAATTCCTTGGTACGCCACTGAAGTTCCCACTGTGTTCGTCTCCCTCAACCAACCCAACCACCTGGTCGACGTGCCGATGGTGAAGACGGCCATCCACGCCCATGCCGGCACCCGTGAGGCCATTCGAGCGACCGTCCGTAAAATCCAGGGGAAGTCCGAATTCCAGGGAACGTTCAACCAGAACGTGTTCTGCGATTCGTTCGACACCCGCTTCTGACTCCCTGTCCTCGTCAGGAAGAAGTCGTCCCCTCCGCTGCGGAGGAGCGTTCAGCCCGGCATCGCCTTCACGGCGATGCCGGGCTTTTCTGTGACCGGGTGCCGCAGCGGGCCATTGTGAACGCTAACAACGTTGTAAATCAAGTACTGGCGCCGGAGTAATGAGCTGCAATCATTTTGTGATGTGAAGCACTTGACCCGTCGCATTGTTAGCGTTCACAATGGCATTCGCAATACGTTTTCACTGGCTTGTGCAGCCCCCAGCACGCAGGCCACACCCAGCTTCACCGTGCCGGACGCGCAGATGCTCCGGCTGCATCAGAGTTCGCGGCATTGTTGCCGCGGAAGGAGAGCATCGTGAGATTGAAAAAACTCCTGGGCGCCGTAGCGGTTGTCCTGACCTTGACCGTCGGAGCCACAGGCTGCGGCAGCCGTGGAGGCGCAGCGGAGTCCTCCAGCAGCGCAAAACCCAGTGATTCGCTGGTAGGCATTTCGATGCCGACGCAGACGTCGGAGCGTTGGATCGCCGACGGCGCCAACGTTGAGAAGTCCCTGAAGGACCTGGGCTACAAGACGGACCTGCAGTTCGCCAACGATGACATCCCCACGCAGGTTTCCCAGATCGAGAACATGCTGACCAAGGGTGCCAAGGCCCTCATCATCGCGGCCATTGATGGCACCACGCTGACGGATGTCCTGGCCAAGGCCAAGGAGCAGAACGTCAAGGTCATCGCCTACGACCGCCTCATCAACGGCACCCCGAACGTGGACTACTACACCACGTTCGACAACTACACCGTAGGCGTCCAGCAGGCCACGTCACTGCTGACCGGCCTGGGACTGGTCGACGCCAGCGGCAACAAGGTAGAGGGCAAGGGCCCGTTCAACGTTGAACTGTTCGCAGGCAGCCCGGATGACAACAACGCCAACTTCTTCTGGACAGGCGCCATGGATACCCTCAAGCCGTACCTGGATGCAGGCACCCTGAAGGTCCCCAGCGGCCAGACCAAGTTCGAGCAGGCAGCCATCCTCCGCTGGCAGGCACCCGTAGCCCAGAAGCGCATGGAAGACATCCTCACCTCCGCTTACAGCTCCGGCACCAAGCTCGACGGCGTGCTGTCGCCGTACGACGGTCTGTCCATCGGCATCATCTCCGCCCTGACCAGCACGGGCGGCTACTCCACCGGCAAGCTCCCCGTCGTAACCGGCCAGGACGCCGAAAAGGGCTCCGTGAAGTCCATCATCGCCGGCGAGCAGTACTCCACCATCTTCAAGGACACCCGCCAGCTCGGCTCCCAGGCCGTGAAAATGGTGGACGCCGTACTCAAGGGCAACGAGCCGGAAACCAATGACACCAAGACCTACAACAACAAGGTCAAGGTTGTTCCGGCTTACCTTCTGAAGTCCGTCATCATCACCAAGGACAACTACAAGAAGGAACTCATCGACTCGGGCTACTACAAGGAATCCGACATCAAGTAACGACGTCCCATCCTGTGGCCCTGCCGTCCTGTGCCGCACCCTGCATTTACCTGCAGCGCAGCGCGGCGGGGCCACAGTACCCCCAGAGCCTGTCGAGTCCTCGGCCCGGCCAAGTTTTCAAGCAGTCAGCGGGAATTGACGATGAACGTACCTATTCTTCAAATGCGAGGAATCACCAAAACTTTCCCCGGTGTAAAAGCCCTTCAGGACGTCACACTGGACGTCAACCGAGGTGAGGTTCACGCCATTTGCGGTGAGAACGGCGCCGGGAAATCCACCCTGATGAAGGTGTTGTCCGGCGTCTACGCACACAACACCTTCGATGGCGACATTCTGTTCGAGAATGAACCCTGCGAGTTTTCCAGCATCACGGACAGCGAGAAGCGCGGGATCGTGATCATCCACCAGGAACTGGCGTTGAGCCCTTATCTCTCGATTGCCGAGAACATCTACCTCGGCAACGAGCAGGCCAGGAACGGTTGGGTGGACTGGCGCAAGACCAACCTGGAAGCTGCCAAACTGCTGGCCCGCGTCGGCCTGAGCGAGAACCCCGTTACGCCCATCCAGCACATCAGCGTGGGCAAACAGCAACTGGTGGAGATTGCCAAGGCACTGTCCAAAGAAGTGAAGCTACTCATACTGGATGAGCCCACCGCAGCCCTGAACGACGAAGACTCAGACCACCTGCTGGACCTCATCCTGCACCTCAAAGGCCAGGGCGTTACCAGCATCATCATCAGCCACAAGCTCAACGAGATCCGCAAAGTGGCCGACGCCGTCACCATCATCCGCGATGGAAAGTCCATCGAGACGCTGCGCCTGGACCAGGGCCAGATCACGCAGGAGCGTATTATCCGCGGCATGGTGGGACGCGACCTCGAAAGCCTCTATCCGGACCGCACCCCCAACATCGGCGAAGAAGTCCTGCGCATCGAAGACTGGACGGTCCAGCACCCGCAGGACCACTCGCGGACCGTCGTCAGCAATGCCAACCTGAAGGTCCACAAGGGCGAGGTCGTTGGCCTGGCCGGACTCATGGGCGCTGGCCGGACCGAGCTGGCCATGAGTGTTTTCGGAAGGACCTATGGGCGTGCTGTCTCCGGCAAGGTCTACAAGTACGGCAAGGAGATCAACACCTCCACGGTTTCGGACGCGATCGACCACGGCATTGCCTACGCCACCGAGGACCGGAAGCACTACGGCCTGAACCTGATCGAGGACATCAAGCGGAACATTTCCATGGCCGCCCTGGGCAAGCTGGCCAAGCGCGGCTGGGTGGACGGGAACCAGGAAACCACGGTGGCCAACCACTACCGGAAGAGCATGAACATCAAGGCTCCCTCGGTTGCTGCCATCACCGGCAAGCTCTCGGGCGGAAACCAGCAAAAAGTGGTGCTCAGCAAGTGGATGTTCTCCGATCCCGACGTGCTGATCCTGGACGAACCCACACGCGGAATCGACGTCGGCGCCAAGTTCGAGATCTACACGATCATCGCCGAACTGGCCGCATCCGGGAAAGCGGTCATCGTGATCTCCTCCGAATTGCCGGAGCTCCTGGGCATCTGCGACAGGATCTACACGCTCTCCGCGGGCCGCATCACCGGCGAGGTCCCCATCGCCGAGGCCACGCAGGAAACCCTCATGCACTACATGACTCAAGAGAAGGAATAGCCACCATGTCCGCCCTACGAGAATCCCTTGGCTTCCTCACAAGCCGCCTCCGCCAGGTTGGCATCTTCGTCGCCCTGATCCTGATCGTCATCCTCTTCCAGGTCCTCACCGACGGCATCCTCCTTGAGCCGCAGAATGTGACCAACCTGGTGGTCCAGAACAGCTACATCCTGATCCTCGCCATTGGCATGGTGATGGTCATCATCGCTGGCCACATCGACCTTTCTGTCGGCTCCATCGCGGGCTTCATTGGCGCTGTGGCAGGTGTCATGATCGTGCACTGGGGTTGGGCCTGGTGGCTCGCCATCCCGGCGTGCCTCCTGGTCGGTGCCTTGGTGGGTGCGTGGCAGGGGTACTGGATCGCCTACGTGGGCATCCCCGCCTTCATCGTCACCCTGGCCGGCATGCTGATCTTCCGCGGTTTGACGCTGATCACCCTCAAGAACCAGCAAATCACCCCGTTCCCGAACGAACTTCGTGCCTTGGGTGGCGGCTTCCTTCCGGACATCTCCGGTGGCACGTCCGTCCTTGAATGGCTGACAGTGATCCTGGGTGTTGGCGGCACGGCAGCCATCCTTTTCCAGGCGCTGAAGGAACGCCGGGTCCGCCGCAAGTTCAACCTCGAGAACGAGCCAATGGCCTGGTTCGCCGTCAAGAACGGTTTCATCGCCGTCTTGATGCTTATCATCACTTTCCTCCTGGCCAGCTACCGTGGAACCCCGATTGTCCTGATCGTGCTCGCAGCCCTGGTGATTCTGTATTCGGCCTTGATGAACAACAGCATCTTTGGCCGCCACACCTACGCCATCGGTGGCAACCTCCACGCCGCCGAACTGTCCGGCATCAAGACCAAGAAAGTTACCTTCCGGCTCTTCGTGAACATGGGTGTCCTCGCAGCACTGGCCGGATTGGTGTTCACCGCACGCCTGAACTCAGCACAGCCGGCCGGTGGTACCGGGTTCGAGCTGGACTCGATTGCGGCAGCGTTCATCGGTGGCGCAGCTGTCCAGGGCGGTATCGGTACGGTAGCGGGGGCCATGATCGGTGGCCTGATCATGGGTGTTCTGAACAACGGTATGTCCATCCTCGGCCTCGGCACTGACTACCAGCAGCTCATCAAGGGCCTGGTGCTCCTGTTGGCCGTCGGCTTCGACATCTTCAACAAGAACCGGACCGGTGCCGGCGGAGGATCCGGTATGGGACGCCGCTTCAAGTGGAAGACCACGCCTCCAGCGACCCAAACGGCCCCCGCGTCAAAAGCGGAGCCTGTGGGCGTCGACGCGAAGTAGCGTCCGATGCCACGCGGCGATCAGTCGCTCCCAGCGCGGCCCCGGGTACTGCCCGGGGCCGCGCCCGATTCTGCTCCCCGGCCCCCGGTCATGGGGGATGTCGCCAAGATGGCCGGCGTCTCGCACCAAACGGTTTCGCGGGTCCTGAACAACCACCCGAACGTCAGCAACAACACCAGGGAGCGGGTGGAGGCCGCGATAGCCCGGCTCGGCTATCGCCGGAACACGGCTGCCCGAAGCCTGGTGACGCGGCGATCCCGAACCATAGGTGTCCTGGCCTGCGAAACAGGGCAGTTCGGGCCGGCCAACACACTCCTTGGGGTTGAGCAGGCGGGCAGGGAAGCCGGATATTTCGTCAGCATCGCAAGCCTGCGCGAAGTGACCAGCGAAAGCATCAACGACGCCATGGCGCATTTCAGCAGCCAATCAGTGGATGGCATTGTCATCCTGGTCCCGCATCCAGATGTCCTCGCAGCCTTGCGCGACGTCTCAGTTCCGGTGCCCATCGTGGCGGTGGGTGCCGGTGCGGGCAACCCGTTGAAGGGGGCATCCCTCAACCAGCGATTGGGCGCGCGGCTGGCCGTGGAGCACCTGATAGGACTGGGACATCGCAGCATCGCGCATATCTCCGGCCCAACGCACTGGATCGACGCCGCGGAACGCATCGAAGGCTGGCGCGAGGCACTGGAGACGGCGGGGCTTGACGCGGACGTTCTGCTGCAGGGCGCCTGGGATGCCGCGTCCGGTTACCGGGCCGGTCTGGAGCTTCTCCAGCACGACGCCGTGACTGCCGTCTTCGTGGCGAACGACCAGATGGCCGTCGGGGTTCTCCGCGCGGTCCAGGAAGCCGGACGCCAGGTGCCCGGCGACATCAGCGTCGTGGGATACGACGACCAGCCGGAAGCCGGGTTCTTCATGCCGCCGCTGACAACCATCAAACAGGACTTTGAAGAACTCGGGCGCAAATGCATGGAAGAGATGCTGCATCAACTGGAAGGAGAGGCCGGATCCCAGGACCAGATCGTGGATCCGCGCCTGGTCATCCGGGCCACCACGGCGGCGCCGTCACACTGAACTCCTGCGCACCAATCCCGGCACACTAAACTAGGAGCCATGACTTCCTCGCCTGACACCTCAGCTGCCCGTGCCCGCCTTCTTGAACTCATCAAAGAGCTGGCGGTGGTCCGCGGCAAGGTGATCCTCTCCAGCGGCAAGGAAGCCGACTACTACATCGATCTCCGCCGCATCACCTTGCACCACGAGGCCTCCAAGCTGGTGGGCCAGGTCATGTTGGCAATGATCGACGACGCCGGTGTCCAGGTTGAGTGCGCGGGCGGACTCACCATGGGTGCCGACCCCGTCGGTACCGCTGTGATGCACGCTGCCGCCGACGCCGGCCGTGCCGTGGATGCCTTCGTTGTCCGCAAGGCCCAGAAGTCCTACGGCATGGGCCGCCAGGTGGAAGGCCCCTCGGTTGAAGGACGCAACGTTGTGGTCCTCGAAGACACGTCCACCACCGGCGGATCCGCGCTGACCGCCGTCGAAGGTGTCCGCAAGGCGGGCGGCAACGTGGTGGCCGTCGCCGTGATCGTGGACCGCGACACCGGCGCCAAAGAGAAGATCGAAGCCGAAACCGGCGTTCCGTACCTCTTCGCTTTCGGCAAGGACGAACTCGGCCTCAACTAGCCCCGGGTTGAGGCCTATGCTTGCTGCGTGGACGTTCAAGTAGGGAAGCTCACGGCGCCGCCGGAGGTGAACGAAACCCCTCCGGCACCCGTCCTTCCGGAACCGGACAAGGAACAGGATCCGGCCTCATGGGCCAGGATCCTGCCTTACGCTGCCCGGCTCAAAAAGACTTCGCGCCGCAACTTCCTCACTTACGCCGGCATCTCGGCGGCGCTTGCCGGAGACATGCTCTTTACGCGCCGTGTGCAAGCGGAGCGCCGGGCCACCAAAATACTGCGTGTCCCCGACCCGTACTCGGACCTGTACTTCCCCAAAGCAAGTTGGATCCTGTTTCCCGGCTATAAGACCAGCTGGGAAGAGGCCCAGTGGATCCTCAACTCGCTTCGTCCTGCCCTCCACCAGCGTGCCCGCCTTGCCGCCGTCGGGTATTCAAACCTGGGCCTCGACGTGGACGAGGTGGTCCGCGAAATCATCCTGCATGTCCGCGAGCTGGGACTGGAAAAGCTGTACTTCTACGGGCACAGTTTCGGCGGCATGCTCGCTACCCAGGTTGCCGCACGCTTGCTGGAACTGCACGGTGTGGAGACGCAGGTGATAGTCCTGGATTCGAGTCCATTCAGCCGTGCGGACGTCTTGGACCAAAGCTGGTTCGACGGCGTCGTGTTCCTTTACGAGAATGGGTTCCGCATTCCGTCGGTGCTGCGCGGAGGCTATGAGCTGGGGGAGCGCGTGGTCCACAAAGACGAGCGCACCTGGCGGCAAATCCTGGATCAAACCATGGAGCAGCTGTCCCCCATTGCTCCGTCCAGCGTCCTGATCCAGACGGAGTCGGCGTATATCTACCACTTTGATGGTTTGCGGTTCGCGGGCAAGATCGGCGGGGCCAAGATGGCGTTCATGGGCAACGCCCAGGACGGCACCGTGGACTACGAATCAGCGCGCGCAGGCTGGAGCAAGGTATTCGGCGCCAACATGGTGATGCCCACGCTCAGCACAGAGGGCGCCCGGCCCGCGCACGCCAGCCCCCAGTGGAACGGTGGTGTATACCGGCCGTTGCTGGAACAGGTCCAAAATGAGCTCCTGCCCCTGCCGCCCGAGCCGGAGGAGCCCGCCTACCGTGAGCCCAACGGCAAGGTGATCAGGCCTGCCTAGCGGCAGCACGCGTGATGGTCACCGCAGCTTGAGCTCATCGCAGCGCGTCAATTTCGACGCCGGTCAGGCCCGCCTCGTGCAGGAACCCGCCGACGTCCCCGAATTCCTTCGCAAATCCAGCCAGGAAATGCCTCATTGCGGCTTCAGGGCTCTGCAGGATCATCAGGTCCGGGCTGAAATACTCCGAGGGCGTGGAGGGGACGCTAAGGCGCCATGTTTCGGCCATGATTTTCAGGACGTCCGGCAGGTTCGTGGTGGTTGCCGCGTAGTCAGCCACCACTGCTTCTTCGGTGCCGCCAGCCGCCAAGAGCGCGATAGCGGACACCACGCCGGTCCTGTCCTTGCCCAATGAGCAGTGCACCAACGTTCGTTTGCCGCGCGCCACAGGCCTCAGGGCATCAGCCACCCAGGCGGGTCGAAGCCGGATCCACCCCAAGTACAGCTCGCCCAGGTCCTCGGCAGTTTCCACCGCCTGGAGCGACCCGGCAATGGCGTTTGGGTCCAGCGGGTTGTTGATGAGTTCGACGGCGGGCGCGACTGCCGCAGAAGGCGGGCGTCCGCCGTCGTGATTCACGTCGTCCGGGACCAGCCACGGAACGAGAGACCGTTCCAGATCGCTGCGCAGGTCAACAATGGCCTGGATGCCGTGCTCCGCCAGGAAAGCTGACGTCGCAGCGGCATCCAAGCCGAACGGCTGGCTCCCCCTGAGGATCCGTCCCCCGGCGAGGGGACGCAGATTGAGCACAGCCATGGTTGTCCTTCTTAGATCTGGCTCTTGAGGTCGGCCACGGAGTTGAGGATCTGGTTCGGCCGGAACGGGAAGGAAACGATCTCTTCGCGCTGCGTAATGCCGCTGAGCACCAGGACCGTGTGCAGGCCTGCTTCCATGCCCGCAATGATGTCCGTGTCCATGCGGTCGCCGATCATGGCCGTGGTCTCGGAGTGGGCGTCGATCCTGTTCATGGCCGAGCGGAACATCATGGGGTTGGGCTTTCCCACAACGTACGGTTCGCGCCCGGTGGCCTTGGTGATCATGGCTGCGATGGCGCCGGTCGCGGGCATGGGGCCGTCCTTGGAGGGGCCGGTGGCGTCCGGGTTGGTGGCGATGAAGCGGGCGCCGGCCAGGATGTGCCGGACGGCCATGGTAATCGCTTCGAACGAGTAGGTGCGGGTCTCGCCGAGGACCACGAAATCGGGTTCGGTATCCGTGAGGATGAACCCGGCCTCGTGGAGGGCGGTGGTGAGGCCGGCTTCGCCAATGGTGTAGGCGCGGTTCCCCGAATCCGATGACTGGACCTGGTCCTTGAGGAACTGGGCCGTGGCCAGCGCCGAGGTCCAGATGTTCTCCTCCGGAACTTCCAGCCCCGACGCCCGCAGACGGGCAGCGAGGTCCCGGGGAGTGAAGATGGAGTTGTTGGTCAGCACCAGGAAGCGCTTGGATGTATCCACCCAGCGCTGGATGAGCTCCGCTGCGCCGGGGATCGCCTGGTTTTCATGCACTAGGACACCGTCCATGTCCGTGAGCCAGCATTCGATCTCGTGGCCGTTTCGGTAAACCGATGTGGACGTCTGGGGCGTGGATTCTTCTGCCATATTTACCTCCGGCTGGGGTTGTTCATGCACTGCCACCCAGTCTTTCATTATTCGGGCGTGGGGACATCCTGGGTTTTTGTCTAACAAGTACGGCAGGCGAGCACGGGGAGCCTGAAAACAGCAGGTCCGGAGCGGTACCGTCAGCTGCCCTTAGTCGGCTTTCACTTATAAATGAAAGAGAGTATCGTGGAGGAAGGCTAGCAAAGATGAGGAGAAGCCGGTGACAGCGATCATGCTTACTCGGACCGATGTTCTCGTGACGGACGAAGAACTTACGACCGTTCGCCGCGAGGTCGAATCGACTCCTGCGGGGCTGGCAGGTTTCGCAGCCGTCATGACTGACGGCACCACTCGCCAGCTTCCCCCTGAACTGTCCGCGATCATTGACAAGGCTTTCCACGCTCTCGCCATGAACGGGAGTGTCACCGTGGGGACTCTTCCTGATGAACTCACAAGCAACACCGCCGCTGAAGTCTTAGGCGTCTCTCGTCCAACGCTGCTGAAGCTCGCGAGGGACGGAGAAATCGAATCATTCAAAGTTCGTACTCATACCCGGTTCAAGAGGGATGCGGTTCTGGCATTCAAGGCGAAGAGGGAAGAATCCCGTCGCGCAGCATTTGCTAAGCTGCGGGAACTTGAGGACCAAATCGACGATCTGGACTAAGTCCACAGGATGAGCATTCACGTTGGGTCATAGCGCAAACTAGTGCCATGGCCCAACGTGTTTTTGTCGATGCAAACGTGCTTTTTAGCAGAACCCTCCGCGACTGGCTTTTTCTTTTACGTATCGAATCCAACGGCGGAATGTTCCAGTTGCACACCACTTGGGATGCCATTGCAGAGGCGGGTGCACGGCTTCGCGATGATCCCAACACGTCCGGCGATTTACTCGCAAGCTTGATGAAAAAAATCCAAGAGTGCGTTGATGAAGTAGTAACGGCGTTTCCGGGCGGTCCCGTCGAGGGGATCGCTGACGAGGGAGACTGGCACGTTCACCATGCGGCTGAAGCTTGCCGAGCCCATGTGCTCCTGACTGATGACGCCGGGTTCGAATCGGATGACTCCCATTACGAGGTCTACACCTGTGATGATTTCTTTCTTGAAGTGGGACGTTCAGCGCCGGATGTGGTCAAACGTGTTGTTGAAACGCAGGCACTTTACTGGTCGAGGAGAAGCGGAAAGCAGCTTCCGGATGCACTGCGCGACGCCGGGTGCTTGGAATTCGCGGATGTTGTTTTGGGGTTCCTCAAAGAAATCGCTGCACGGTAGTTGTAGTAAAGAAGGCCGCTTCGCCCAACCGTCCCGATCAGGAAGGGCGGGCGCACAACGACGTAGTTGTGCTCGCGAGAAGAAGGGACCGTGATCGGTGGGTAGTTCTGCCCATGCGCGATCGCGCTTATGACTTGTGCTGACCTCGGTGACCTGAACTACGCTTGTGGCTGTGCGGGCCGGGCAAACGCCGTGGGTCGGGGGATCGACACGGCGCGTTTTGAAATCGTTCCGCTTCAGCAGGTCCCTCGTTCCGGATAGACCACCGGTGTTGTCCGCAAGGATGCTCCGGTGCCCACAGCATGTGAAAGGGCCTTGCTATGAGCAACAACAACGGCACACCCCAGCCTCCCTACAATCCGGACGGCGTGCCGCAGCCGCGCTATGACACAGGCAAGGACCAATACAGGCAGTACCAGCCGGGGCAGACGCAACCCATGTACCAGCCGGAAGCTGAGCAGGGCCAGCCGCAGGACGCGCCGACCCAGGCTTTTCCGGCCCAGCACAATCCGACCCAGGCCTTTCCCGTGCAGCAGGGCCAGCCTGTCAACAACCCCGACGGCCAGTACGCTGAGACCGTCCACCGCTATCCCCAAGCGGATCAGGGCCAACCCGGCTACCCCGGCCAACCCGGCTACCCCGCCGGGCCGGGCTACCCCGACCAGCCCACCGGACCCGGCCACAACCCGGGCGACCACAACAAAAAGTCCCTCTTCTTCATCCTGGGTGGAGTCGCCGTCGTCGTGATTATTGCGCTGGTGGTGGCGTTCACGTGGTTGATTCCGTCGATGACCAAGCCAACAGCGGTGGAATCGCCGTCGGTGACGTCCTCGGATAAGGCGTCCGACGCCGCTGCCGAACCGACTGCTGAGGGGGAGCCCTCCCCTGACGACGTGCCGCCCACGGAACTGCCCGCCGGGGTCATCCCGCTGCCGGCAACATGGGAAGAGCTCGCCGGCCCGAGCAACGTCCCGGCCGACGGCGACCCCTTGTTCAGCAAGTGGGTCACGGGTGAGTCGTCCTTCCAGTACTTGGCCGAGTGGACCCACGACGAGTCGTTCGGCATCACCAAGGACCCGAGTACCGGTGAAGAAATCCAGAAGCGTGCCCAGGGCACAGTGGAGACCGACGGAGACGGCATCGCGCTCGCCTACGCGTTCTTCGCTGAGTCGGAGGAAGGCAAGTTCGGCAAGGACCCAGCCGAAATCAGGAAGGCGCTGGCGGACATCGAGGCCCGTTACAAGGGCATGACGGCCACTGAACTGCCGCAGAACCTGGTGGGCCACAAGTGCGCGTCAGACTTCAAGACCACCATGCCGGAGATCCGTGAGTTCCGTCGCGGGGAGGCCGTGGTCATTGGCTTCACTTGCACCAACGCCCGCGGCGAAGCCATCCAGGCCGTGAACCTGTTCTCGGTGACGCCCTGGGGAACCCCGCAGATGCTCGGCGTCAGTGGGCACAAGGAATATTGGGATGCGCACCCGGGGCTCTTCGAGCAGCTGGGCAACTCGTACCGCATCAACAAGTGGAAGATGGGCTAGGTCCCAGCTTTGGGGCCTGTTGGGCGGGGCTAAAGTTGAGGGGTGACTGACCTTCCCCACAACACAGCCCTGCCCACCCCTGCCGAAACCCCCGTCGGGACCACAGCGGAAGGCGAGGCCGAGGCGAAAGCGGAGGTCGGCGTCGGGCCTTGGGAAGGCGAGTGGCCGGAAGGCGGGCACTGGGATCCGGACCTGTTGAGGGATGGTGACCGGCGCAATGTGGTGGACAAGTACCGGTACTGGAAGCACGAGGCGATCGTCGCCGACCTGGACTCCAAGCGGCATGAATTCCACATCGCCATCGAGAACTGGCAGCACGACCTCAACATCGGCACGGTTGTCCGCACCGCGAACGCCTTCCTCGCCAAGGAGGTCCACATCATCGGACGACGGCGATGGAACCGGCGCGGGGCCATGGTCACCGACCGCTACCAGCACGTCCGCCACCATCCAACGGTTGAGGATTTCGTCCAGTGGGCGGAGGGGGAGGGGCTGGCTGTGATCGGCATCGACATCTTCCCGGATTCCGTGCCGTTGGAGACGTACGATCTCCCCGAAAAGTGCGTGCTCGTGTTCGGCCAAGAAGGCCCCGGCCTGACCCCCGAAGTGCACGATGCCGCCGTCGCAACGCTGTCCATTGAGCAGTTCGGCTCCACCCGGTCCATGAACGCGGCGTCGGCTGCGGCCATTGCCATGCACGCGTGGGTGCGCCGGCACGTGTTCCAGCAGCCCGTGTAGATCCCGCCCGCCGCCCCGCCGCCCCGCCGAGTTGGCATTTAATGACAGTCCCAGAGCTCCGGACTGTCATTAAATGCCAACTCGCGGAGCGGCTGCCGGGCAACCTGTGGATAACCACGCGCGACTCTTCCCGGACGGGCCAGAATGGGGGATGCGCAGGAAAGAGCTACCGGAGCACCTCACGACGGGCTCGTTTTCTGTGCGTGCATCGGACAAGGCCGGAGTGCCTCGGTCCCGGACCTTGGCCAAGGATTTGGTGCTGGTGTCCCGGGGAATCAGGGTCCCGGCCGCGTCTGTTGCATCCGGGGCAGCTGCGCTGCGGGCGTGAACGGACCTGGATGATTCCTCCATTCTGGTCTCGCTTTCGGCAGCAAGGATCTGGGGTATTCCCCTGCCCGGCAACCGGAACGGGGATTGGCGCATCCATTTGGCCCGGCGGAACGGATTCAGCTTTCCACGACGGGTCAATGTCGCCGGGCATCTTCTTACCCTGCTTCCGGCGGAGGCAGTGGAGTACGACGGCGTCAGGCTCACCTCGCCCGCGCGGACGTGGTTGGACTTGGCTTCGCTGCTGAGTGTGGAGGAGTTGGTGGCTGCCGGCGACCACCTTGTGTGCTCCCACGGTCCGGAGTTCCCTGTTCCCAAGGAAGCGCTCTGCAGCATCGAGGAGCTGACAGAGACCGCGGGCCGCCATCCGGGAATGCGTGGAGTCAGGACGGCGCGGGCAGCACTGGAACTCATCCGCGTGGGCGCTGATTCCGCTCCCGAAACACATATGCGCTTGGCTTTGGTCAACGCGAATCTTCCCGAACCAGTACTCAACTACGCGGTCCGGAATCCCTTTGGCCAAGCAGTGCTATGGCCGGACGCCGCCTACCTCAAGTACCGGATCTCGCTCCAATACGACGGCCAACACCACGGCGGCGGGGACCAGCATCTAAGGGATATCGAGCGCCAAGAGAAGTCGCTCGCCCATGGATGGCTGGAAGTCCGGATCTCAAAGCACGACCTCGAAGGTGAGCGGCCCGCCGTCGTACATAAAGTCCGCCGCGCGCTACAAAGCCGCGGCTGGAAGCCCGGGTGACCTCGGGACGCCGAGTTGGCACTTAATGACAATCCCAAGGGGCCGGATTGTCATTAAATGCCAACTCGGCGGAAGTGTTAAGGCCCCCAGTGACCGGAAACACGGCGTCCCGGCGGATATCGCTAGGATGGGTGCTAGCCGTAAGCGGTCTACTCCAGGGTTACCAACCCACAGACGAATTCAGCATAGGAGTCACCATGCCCATTGCAACCCCAGAGATTTACTCCGAGATGATCGACCGCGCAAAGGCTGGCGGATTCGCTTTCCCCGCGGTCAACGTGACGTCGTCGCAGACTCTGAACGCTGCGATCCGCGGTTTCGCCGAGGCCGAATCCGACGGCATCATCCAGGTTTCCACCGGTGGCGCAGCCTACTGGTCCGGCGCTTCGGTCAAGGACATGGTGGCCGGTTCCCTCGGCTTCGCCGCGTTCGCCCGCGAAGTTGCCAAGAACTACAACGTCAACATCGCCCTGCACACGGACCACTGCCCGCAGGACAAGCTGGAAGGCTTCGTCCTCCCGCTGCTGGCCGCTTCCGAGGAAGCCGTGAAGGCCGGCAAGGACCCGATCTTCAACTCGCACATGTGGGACGGTTCGCACGAGACCCTGGAAGACAACCTGCGCATCGGTCGCGAACTGCTGCAGCGCGCGGCTGCTGCCAAGATCATCCTTGAGGTCGAAATCGGCACCGTCGGCGGTGAAGAGGATGGCGTCGAGAACGAGATCAACGAGAAGCTCTACACCACCACCGCAGACGCACTGGCGACCATCGAGGCCCTGGGTGCAGGCGAAAACGGCCGCTACCTCACCGCCCTCACCTTCGGCAACGTCCACGGCGTCTACAAGCCGGGCAACGTCAAGCTCAAGCCCGAACTGCTCAAGCAGATCCAGGCTGAGGTCGGCGCCAAGATCGGTAAGGACAACCCCTTCGACCTCGTCTTCCACGGCGGTTCCGGTTCCACCGAACAGGAAATCGCCGACGCTGTTTCCTACGGCGTGATCAAGATGAACATCGACACCGACACCCAGTACGCGTTCACCCGCCCGGTTGCCGGCCACATGTTCTCCAACTACGACGGCGTCCTGAAGGTCGACGGCGGCCTGGGCAACAAGAAGACCTACGACCCCCGCGTCTGGGGTGCTTCGGCTGAAGCCGGCATGGCCGCACGCATCGTCGAGGCAGCACAGCAGCTCGGATCCGCTGGCAAGACGTTCTAATGTCCGACGAATTCCGGAAGAACCTGATGGGGCCGGAGCCCACGCTCCTGCCCGCCGAGAACGAGATCTACCAGCACCTGGCCCTTGGCAAGGAAGCGCTGGACCTCGTGGCCCAAAACCCCACGTCGTCACTGCTGTGGGCCATCCTCGCCGAGGAAGCCTGGGCCGAGGGCCGGACCATCGAGTCCTACGCTTACGCCCGCGTTGGCTACCACCGGGGCCTGGACAACCTGCGACGCAATGGCTGGCGCGGCGTCGGACCCATCCCGTGGGAGCACGAGCCCAACCAGGGCTTCCTGCGGGCGCTCTACGCACTGGGCCGGGCCGCATCGGCGATCGGCGAAGCTGACGAACCGGAGCGGATCGAGAAGTTCCTGAACGACTCGGATCCCAAGGCCAAGGCAGCCATCGAGGCGCGCTAAAGACAAGAACAAACGACGGCGGCCCTCACCAAAAAGGCGAGGGTCGCCGTCGTCGTTAACCGTCCCCTACTTGGGTTCGGGTAAGCGGGGGCGGCCCAGGGGGACCACCAGCGGGGTGTGCGTCACGGGGTCGTCGATAATCCGGCACGCCATCCCGAAGACGTCCTCCACCAAGGCCCCGGTAATGACGTCCGCGGGAGCGCCTTCGGCAACCACCACCCCGTCCTTCATGGCGATAATGTGGTCCGCGTAGCGGCTGGCATGGTTGAGGTCGTGCAGCACCGCCACGAGGGTGTGGCCCTTGTCCAGGTTGAGCTCGCGGAACAGTTCCAGGAGCTCGATCTGGTGGGCGATGTCCAAGAACGTCGTCGGCTCATCCAGGAGCAGCAACGGCGTCTGCTGCGCGAGCACCATGGCCACCCACACACGCTGCCGCTGACCACCCGAGAGTTCGTCCACCAGTCGACCGGACAGTGCGGAAATCCCTGTGGCTTCCATCGCTTCAACAACTGCGGACTCGTCCTCCACACTCCATTGCCGCAGCAGCCTCTGGTGGGGATAGCGGCCACGGGCCACGAGATCGGCCACCGTGATGCCGTCGGGCGCGATGGAAGACTGGGGCAACAGCCCAAGACGTCGGGCGAGTTCCTTTGCGGGCAGGGAGGTCACGGATTTCCCGTCCAGCAACACCTGGCCACTGCGCGGCTTGATCAGCCGGGCAAGGGCGCGCAACAGCGTTGACTTGCCGCAGGCGTTGGGCCCCACGATCACCGTGAACTGCCCCTCGGGGATGCGTACAGACAGGTTTTCGGAGATCACCCGCTGCTCGTAGCCGATGGTCAGGGCTTCGGCGTGCAACTGCGGCGCGGTGGAGAGAGTGCTCATGATTTCCTTGCTTCCCTGGCCAGCAGCCAGACGAGGTAGATACCGCCGATGCACACCGTCACAACACCGACGGGGAGCTGGATCGGGGCGAACAGCCGTTGCGCGGCAAGGTCGCTGGCCGCCAGCAGGAATGCACCCATCACCGCCGACGGCAGCAGCGAAATGCCGGCGCTTCCGGTCAGCCGGCGGGCCAACTGGGGTGCGGCGAGGGCGACAAAGGCGATGGGACCCGCGACGGCGGTCACGGCCGCGGTCAGCGCCACGCCCAGGACCAGCAGCAGCAAACGGGTTGGTTCCGCCCGGACGCCCAAGGCGCGTGCGGCGTCGTCGCCCATCTCCAAAAGCTGCATCCGGCGCGCGGCGACCAGCGTGGCCAGGCCCGCAAGAACGACGACGACGGCGGCAGGCGCCGCTTGCTCCCACGTGATGCCATTGAGCGACCCGGCTCCCCAGACGGCAGCTGCCAGCGCGGCCTCCAGTTCGGCCTGCAGGATGAGCCAGTGGTTCAAAGCGGCGAGCATGGCGCTGATGCCGATGCCGACGATGATGAGCCGGAATCCTTGGGACCCGCGGCGGTAGGCCAACAAGTAGACTGCAAGGGCCGTGAGGATTCCGCCCAGCAGGGCCCCTCCGGCAACCGCTGCGTACCCACCACCTACGGTCAGCATCACGATCAATGCACCGCTATAAGCGCCGGTGTTGAAGCCGATGATGTCCGGGCTGCCCAATGGATTGCGGGTCATGGACTGGAAGATGCCGCCGCTCATTCCCAGGGCTGCACCGAACACGAGCGCCGACAGGACGCGGGGGAGCCGCCACTCCATGACGATGGTCTGGGCGAGTCCCGGGGCGTCTCCGGTAAAGGCCTGGAGGACCTGCTGCACGGAGACGTCGTAGTCACCGGTGGCCAGGCTGACAATGCCGACGGCAAGCGCTGCCAGGAGAAGCGGAATGCAGACGAGGATGCTGCGGAGATCCAACCGCAGGCTCAGCGAACGGCTGCGGAGCACAGCAACGGGCCGCCCGAAGTCGACGGGTGCCAGGCGCGTCATAGTCCGCTCACCTTCCGGCGGCGCGCCAAGGCGATCAGCACGGGAGCCCCAATGAACGCGGTCACCACGCCCACCTGGAGTTCACCGGGGGCGGCAACCCGGCCAACGACGTCGGAGACCAACAGCAGGATGGGGGAGAGCAGCACGGTTGTGGCCAGGATCCACCGTTGGTCGGGGCCTACGATCCACCGGGCGACGTGGGGAATCATGAGTCCCACAAAGCCGATGGCCCCGGCTCCGGCAGTCGCTGCACCGCTGAGAAGGGTAATGGAGACAACGCCCAGGATGCGGGTGCGGTTGACGTTGGCGCCCAAGGAGGTGGCGAGGTCGTCGCCCAGGGCAATGGCGTTGAGGCCCCGGACGCAGAACAGCGCGAGCAGCAGCCCGCCAGCCATGAACGGCGCCACCGTGGCAACCGACTCCATGCTGCGCGTATCCAGCGAGCCGATGCTCCACGAACGCAGGTGGTCGAAGGCCTTGGGGTTCAGGAGAGTGAGCCCGGATCCGACGCCGGTGAGGACAGCGCCAAGTGCGACGCCGGCCAGCGTGAGCCGGATGGGATTGACCACGTTCCGGCCCGAAGTGCCGATCAGATACACGGCGGCCGCGGTAAGGATGGCGCCCGCGAAAGCGAACCAGATGTACCCGTTCAGCGAAGCAACGCCGAAGACGCCGATGGCCAGCACCATCGCGAAAGAAGCACCTGCATTGACCCCGAGGATGCCGGGATCGGCCAGAGGGTTCCGGGTGATGGCCTGCATCAGAGCACCGGCAACACCCAGGGCCACTCCGACGGCGATTCCCATCACCGTGCGCGGCAGCCGGCTTTCCAGGATGATCGCGTGATCGGCGGTGTCCTGCGGGTTCACGAACGCCTGCAGAACGGTGGAGGCAGGGATGAACTTGGCGCCCACGCCCAGGCTCAACACCACGGCTCCCAGCAGGACTGCTGCCGCCGCGACCAGGAAGAGCACCCGCCAGCCGGACCGCTTGACGACGCCGCGGCCCGGGTTCGCGCTGATGGCTGGAAGGGCGGTGGTTGCTGGCTCGCCGGCATGGGACTTGGGAGCGGGAGCCATCAGTCGGGACACAACAAGGACCATTTCGGAGAAGGGCAAGGAAAGCGGGGCAATCCGTGACTGTTGTCACAACGTCACAGAAGTGTGCCCTAATTAGGTTAGCCTTACCCAGTGAAAAATGACGATTTTGAAGTTCGGCCGCCCCGGCGCTCCCGTGTACGAAACCTTGCGATGAAGGCTGTTGGTGGTGCTTTGCTGGTGGGCCTGCTCGCGGGCTGCGGCACGGGCGGCGGTTCGGCCTCAGGCTCCGGCGCGGGCAATGCCGATGTTGCAACCGGCGGCTCCAAGTTCACCACCGCGGACCAGGAAACGGCCAAGCTCGGCACGGACGCTGCGCCCGGCGCTTTCCCGCGAACACTCAAGCACGCCAACGGGGAAACCACCCTGGACAAGAAGCCCACGCGCGTGGTGGTCCTGGACACGGGCGAACTTGACGACGTCGTCACCCTCGGCATCACCCCGGTGGGTATGGCTACCACCGAAGGCGCCAACCCGGTTCCCACCTACTTGGCCGACAAGGTCAAGGATGTTGCTTCCGTAGGCACCATCCAGGACCTCAACCTCGAAGCGATCGCTGCGCTGAAGCCGGACCTCATCCTGGGCAGCAAGCTCCGGGCAGACAAGCTGTACAAGCAGTTGTCGTCCATCGCGCCGACGGTCTTCAGCATCCGCCCGGGCTTCCCGTGGAAGGAAAACTTCCTCCTGGTGGGCAAGTCCCTGGGCGAGGAAGACAAGGCCGTCAAAGCGCTCAACGACTACCAGACGGAAGCCGATGCCCTCAAAGCAGACGTGAAGGGCGATCCCAGGATTTCCCTGGTCCGGTTCCTTCCGGGCAAGATCCGCCTGTATGCCAACAAGTCCCTGATCGGCGTCATCCTGAAGGACGCAGGCCTGGCCCGTCCGGAGAACCAGGACATCGACGAACTGGCAGCCGAGATCTCCGCCGAGAACATCGAGCAGGGCGATGCCGACTGGATCTTCTACAGCAGCTACGGCGAACCCTCGGCCACGGGCGAAAAGTCCGTGGTGGAAGGCGCCGTCTGGCCCAAGCTCAGTGCAGTCAAGGCCGGCCAGGCGAAATCCGTCAATGACGACGTCTGGTTCCTTGGCCTCGGCCCCACGGGTGCCCAGCTGATCCTGAAGGACCTCCGCACCATGCTGGTCGGCTAACGCCGCCCAAGTAGGGGACAGCACGTGCTCCAATGACGCGTTGTCATGTCTCAGGACCTTGTAGACAGTTCATGTCTCAGGACTTCGTAGACAGTTGGTGTCTCATGAGTGTGTAGAC
>NZ_SZVS01000008.1 GCF_007670255.1 Paenarthrobacter nicotinovorans
ATGTCCACGATGTCCTGAGACAGAGTGTCTACGAAGTCATGAGACAGAACTGTCCATTAAGTCATGAGACTCCACAGCTCCACTGAGCCCTCATAGCGACGTTTGCTGTCCCCCAGTTGGGTAGCCGGGCAACGCAAAACGCCGACCCCCTCCGCGAAGGAGGGGGCCGGCGTCGTCGTTTTATGGCGCTGTGTAAGCGTTAGCCGGAGTACGGCTTGGCGGAGACGATCTCCACCGCGATTTCCTTGCCGTTCGGAGCGACGTAGCTGAGGCTGTCGCCTTCCTTGTGGCCGATGATGGCCGCGCCGAGGGGCGACTTCTCGCTGAACACGTCGAGGTCGGAATCTCCGGCAATTTCGCGCGAACCCAGCAGGAAGGTCTCTTCGTCGCCGGCGATACGGGCAACAACCAGCATGCCGGGTTCGACGATTCCGTCGTCGGCCGGTGCTTCGCCCACGTGGGCGTCGCGAAGAAGGACGGTCAGCTGACGGATGCGGGCTTCAATCTTGCCCTGCTCTTCCTTGGCTGCGTGGTATCCGCCGTTTTCCTTGAGGTCGCCTTCCTGGCGGGCAGCTTCGATCTTCTGGACGATTTCCGCCCGGCCAGCGCCGGAAAGGTGGTCCAGCTCAGCCTTCAAGCGGTCGAAAGCTTCCTGGGTAAGCCAAGCCGCAGTGGCGCTGTTGGTGGTAGACACGGATTTCTCCTCTGGATCTGACAATGCAAAAGACCCCGCCTCGCTGGCCACTCGTACAACTCAGTAACCAACTTAACGGGGTGAAGGTTTCATCCATTGTAGTAAATCCTCTGGACGAACCCAAACCGGTTGAGCCGTGGGTCACACAGTTGTTATTTCCCGCTGTCCACTATCCAGCAGTTGTCCACCACGCCGGAGACAGCCGGGGACTCGGTCCGCAGGGTTGTCCGCTGGATGGTGGTCCGCCCGCCATCCGGGGTGTTCTCGGGCGGGTTTGCGCCAATTTCGACCACTTCCCAGCCCACCACGGCGAACTTGGAGTCCAAGGCCTTGATGGCACACTTTGCGGTGGCACCGGGGGATTTGGTGACCTGGTAGTCCACTTCGGCCTGGGTGTCGTCCACGGTGCTGTAGCCAATGTCTTTGAACGTCACGGGAGCCTGCGCGGACCCGGTTGCCACATAAGCGGCCAGTCCGATGGCAACCACCAGGGCGGCGATGACGATGTTCCGCTTGGTTTTGCGTGTCATGGCGCGCTTTTGGCCGCCGTAGCGATTGGCTAGGCTGGTGCTTGCCGGTACGTGGGTGGCCGAAGGGTCCTCTGAAGTCACCCATCCAGTTTAGTGCCGAACCGTGTGGCTCCTTGCCGCCGCACGAGCCACACCCCTGAGACCAGATCCATGAAAGAGGAGCCGTCACGTGAGTGCGTCCAGCAGTTCCGACCAGCAGCTGCGGCTGCTCGCCGTCCACGCCCACCCGGACGATGAGTCCAGCAAGGGTGCAGCAACCATGGCGATGTATGCTTCCGCCGGTGTGGAGGTCATGGTCGCCACGTGCACGGATGGATCCCGTGGGGACATCCAGAATCCCGCCATGGAGGATGCCCCGCATCCCAAGCGTGACATGGCAGGCGCGCGCCGCCTGGAGATGGCCAATGCGGCAGCTGTCCTGGGCATCCAGCAGCGTTGGCTCGGCTTCGTGGACTCCGGACTGCCTGAGGGTGACCCGCTTCCGCCGCTGCCGCCAGGATGCTTCGCGCTGCAGCCGCTTGAGCGGGCAACTGCTCCGCTGGTGCGCTTGGTCCGGCAATTCAAGCCCCACGTCATCCTCAGCTATGACGAAAACGGAGGATACCCGCACCCGGACCACATCATGGCCCATAAGGTAGCCGTCGAGGCTTTCGAGGCCGCAGGCGATCCTGAGCGTTATCCCGGCATGGGCGAACCGTGGACGCCGGCCAAGCTCTATTACGACCGCGCCTTCAGCCCTGCACGTTTCCGTGCCCTGCACTTTGCCCTGGAGGAGGCCGGCCTGCAGTCTCCGTATGCTGAGCGGTTGGCGGCATGGTTGGAGGCCGACGCCGAGGGGCACACGCCGCCCACCGGCGGTCATGAGACCACTACGCAGATCGACTGCGGCGACTTCTTTGAGGTCCGCGACGACGCCCTGCGGGCCCATCGGACCCAGATCGACCCCGTGGGGTTCTTCTTCGCCGTTTCGCCCGAGCTGCAGCGGACCGTCTGGCCGTGGGAGGACTACACCCTGATCAAGTCCCGGGTGGGCTCCGAGCTGCCGGAAAAGGATCTGTTCGCAGGGATAAGATAGGAACACCAGTAGTTTCTATCGTTCGTAGAAATTGCTGTATGGCCCTCCAGCATCCCGGTTCCGGCTCGCCGGCCGGCACGCACCAGCTCCCATAGAAGGTTTGACCGTGCACCACTTGATTCTCGCCCTGACTGTCACTCCGTCGCCCGATCCCACGGGCACGCTGCGACCTGGCCTGTCCGAGGATCAGGTGACGCCGGGTACTTGGGGCTTTGTCCTCACGGCCTTCATCGTGATCCTCACGACCTTCCTGATCGTGGACATGGTCCGCAGGATCCGGCGCGTTCGCTACCGTGCACAGGTGGAGGAGGCCCGCCTGGCGGCTGAGGCCGGTGGATCTTCCGAGGACGGTAACCCGGGTGGGGCGGGCGGCCCCGCCGACGGGAACGACGACGGCGGCCAGGCTCGCTGAAGGCGGCGCGGGACAGGCCTGGGCCGAGCGCCCGGGACTAGCTCAGTACCGCCATCATGATGGCGATGAAGTGTGCCGCGAAGGCAAAAACTGTAAACGCGTGGAACAGCTCATGGAAGCCGAAATGCTGCACGCTGAAGTTTGGCCTCTTGAGGGCGTAGAACACGGCGCCGGCAATGTATAAGGCTCCGCCGACGCAAATGAGGACCGCTGCAGGGGCGTTGGCGGCGAAGAACTGCGGCAGGTAGAACAACGCGCCGCACCCGAGGGCGATGTACACCGGCACGTAGAGCCAGCGCGGGGCGTGGGTCCACAACACCCGGAACAACACCCCGATGATTGCTCCGGACCACACCAACCAGAGCAACGTGGTGGCTTCAGGGCGTTCCAGCAGGGACCAGGCCAGCGGTGTGTAGCTGCCGGCGATCACCAGCATGATGTTGGTGTGGTCCAGGCGCTTGAGCAGCATGCGGACCTTGGAGGACCAGTTTCCACGGTGGTACACGGCGGAAACGCCGAACAGCAGGAAGCCGGTCAGCGCATAGATGGCAGAGGTGATTTTGCGGTCCGGGGTCGGGGCAACTGTCACCAGGACGATCCCTGCTGCAAGGGCGAACGGGGCGGCAACCGCGTGGATCCACCCGCGCCAGCGGGGCTTGGTTTCGAGGAGCTCGGCCATGTTTCAAGAGTAACCTACGTTTCGGTAGGTTACTTCTGGGTAACAAGTGTCGAGCGGTTTTTGACTGCCTGCTGCACCGGCTCACCACGTTGGGAAGGTAGCCTTGGATGTGCGTCGTCGTACAAGCAAGGAAGTCAGGTGAGTGTCCGGTGGAGCTGCCCGGTTTCCTCTATGGCTTCTATGAGCGCAAACTCCTGCGTTCCCTCCAGCAGGACCAGATCCCACGCCACATCGGCGTGATGGTGGACGGCAACCGCCGCTGGGCGCGACAGTTCAATGCCCCGACCAGCCAAGGACACCAGGCTGGGGCCGACAAAATCCATGAGTTCCTGGGCTGGTGCCAGGAACTGGGCGTCAAGGTCGTCACGCTCTACATGCTCTCCACCGACAACATGAACCGGTCCGGTGAAGAGCTGGACCTGCTCATGGGCATCATCGCCAACACCATGGACCGCCTGGACGAAGACGAGGACGTGTCCGTCCACGCCATGGGCGCCCCGGAACTGCTCCCGGACTATCTCGCCGAGCGACTGAATAAACTCACGTCCCGCACGCCGGTCCATGAAAAGATCCACGTAAACGTCGCCGTCGGCTACGGTGGCCGTCGCGAAATCGTCGACGCCGTCAGGGAACTTCTGCACGACGCCGCCTCCAAGGGGCGGACCATGACAGAAGTTGCAGATGAACTTTCGGTGGACGACATCTCCCGCTTCCTCTACACCCGCGGCCAGCCGGATCCGGACCTCGTCATCCGTACGTCCGGTGAGCAGCGGCTCTCCGGCTTCCTGATGTGGCAAAGCGCCTACAGCGAGTTCTATTTTTGCGAAGCGTTGTGGCCTGCTTTCCGCAAGGTCGATTTCCTGCGGGCCTTGAGGGATTACGCGGGCCGGCAACGCCGCTTCGGAACCTGACCACGCGCCGGTTCACTGAAAATTAACGAGCCCGACACGCGACTTGCCGGGAACGGATTGCGGAAATGAATGTGTCGGGGATTACGTTAATCCCATCAGCAGGCAAAACCGCCCGCTGATCGGGGAGGCCAGTATATGGAGCGGAACATCGCACCAGTTACATGGGAGGCCACGCCCGGCCTTCCGGCCGAGCCGCTTCACCATTAGGCCGGGCGACCGCCCGGGGCTGGAGTCGATGTGGCTATTTCTGAGCAACTGCCCGCAATGGTTTCCGACGGGGAAAGTGCAGCTACCTCTCGCGCCAAGCGGGTCCCACAAAAAGCGCGGGCGGCAACGTCCGCCACGGGCCGCAGCTATGTGATCGATACCTCCGTCCTGCTTTCCGATCCCCACGCATTGCTGCGGTTCGCCGAGCACGAGGTCATCGTTCCCATCGTGGTTATCAGCGAGCTCGAAGGAAAGCGCCACGATCCCGAATTGGGCTATTTCGCCCGGAAGGCCTTGCGCCTCCTGGACGACCTCCGCATCGAACACGGAGGACTGGACCGGGCCATACCGCTGGGCAACGATGGCGGCCTCCTCCGGGTGGAAATGAACCACATTTCCCCGGATGTCCTCCCGGCAGGTTTCCGCGGGGGCGACAACGACAGCAGGATCCTGGCAGTGGCCAAGAACCTGGCCAACGAGGGACACAACGTCACAGTGGTGTCCAAGGACCTCCCAATGCGGGTCAAGGCCTCGGCCATGGGACTGCAAGCAGACGAGTACCGCAATGAACTCGTCAAGGACTCCGGGTGGACCGGCATGGCTGAGATCGAAGCCAACGACGACGAAATCACCACGCTCTACGGGCACGAACCGGTCTTCATACCGGCGGCGGCCGAACTTCCCGTCAACACCGGACTGGTCCTTCTCTCCAACCGGGGCTCCGCTTTGGGCCGCGTTGGGGCGGATAAGCAGGTCCGTCTGGTCAAGGGCGATCGGGACGTCTTCGGTCTCCACGGCCGCTCAGCCGAGCAACGGCTGGCCATCGACATGCTGATGGATCCTTCGGTGGGCATCGTGTCCATCGGCGGACGGGCAGGCACTGGAAAGTCTGCGCTTGCCCTCTGTGCGGGCCTGGAAGCTGTGCTGGAACGCCGGGAGCACCGCAAGGTGGTGGTCTTCCGGCCGCTCTACGCTGTGGGCGGCCAGGAGCTGGGCTACCTGCCGGGATCCGAGTCGGAAAAGATGAACCCGTGGGCGCAGGCCGTGTTCGACACCCTCGGCGCCCTGGTCAGCCAGGAAGTCGTGGAAGAAGTCATGGACCGCGGCATGCTTGAGGTCCTTCCGCTGACCCACATCCGCGGGCGTTCGCTGCACGACGCTTTCGTCATCGTGGATGAGGCACAGTCGCTGGAGAAGAACGTCCTCCTGACCGTCATGAGCCGCATCGGGCAAAACTCCAAGATCGTCCTTACCCACGATGTCGCCCAGCGCGACAACCTCCGGGTGGGGCGGCACGATGGCGTGGCTGCCGTGGTGGAGACCCTCAAGGGACACCCGCTTTTCGGCCACATCACGCTGACCCGGTCCGAACGGTCGCCGATCGCGGCCCTCGTGACGGAGCTTCTGGAGGGGGCCGAAATCTAGCCCCATCGACCAGGTGCAGTGCCGGCGAAGGCCAGACATCCTCTGCGTGCTAGCTCGTTCCTCGCTTTTGACGCACGCTGCCGGATGTCTGGCCTTCGCCGTGTCAGCCACCCGCCGGAAGTTGCCGGATCCCCAGGTATTTGAGGAGTCCTTCGTGGCCCTGTACCTGGAGGGTCCAGTCGGGGCGTTTGAAGGTGGCCGGGGTGAGACGGACCCTTTGGACTTCCTCCACCTTGTCGCCCCAGCCATCGCGGAAGACGCCGTTGTGTTCATAGCCAAGGCTCGCGGAGACACCCAGCGACTTCCCGTTCCAGACGGCTGCGTCGGATTCGGCCACTTCAGCGTCCAGATAGTCGAACGCAAAGCTCACGACGGCGGCACGCATCTCCTTGCCGAAGCCCCGGCCCTGCGCGGACTGCTTGAGCCAGGAACCGGTACTGACGGTCCTGAGGGTCTTGAAGTTCTTGGCCCCAAGGTCCTGGACGCCCAGGAATTCGTCATCGTGCCAGACCGCGAGGAGGAGGGTCCAATCATCCTTGGTAAAGTTGCCGCGACAACGCCAGTACCACTGGGCCATGTTGGGCGCCAGCTCGGCATCGGGCATTTCGGCCCATGGCATGCTGAACGGGCTCTTTCCGGGTTCGTGGATTCCGGAGCGGGCCGCGTCAACCGCGGCCGGGATGTCGTCGTCGAGAATCGGCCGGACAGTCAACCTCGGGGTGGTGAGGGTGAGTCCGAACGGGGGCCATATATCTGCCAGCGATGTCATCGCCGTAGCCTAACCCGAAAAGACTGGGAGCCGTCAGGCGGCGGGGCCAATGTCCCAGGGAATGTGGCGGCGGACATCCGTCAGGTTCATGGATTCGGCCAGGAACAGGTCGTCCAGCATGTATTCGTCCACCCCCAGGATCTTCAGCCAATGGCCCACGCCGGACGTATCTCCGTCCAGGCTTTGACTGGCAACGCAGACCCCGGTTCCGGCGTCGATCCTGATCAATGTCCTTCCGGGGTGGACCAGGGGTTGGGCGGGATCCGAGGGTACATAGGTCCTGCTGGGAGTGACGATGGTTTCCAAGGCTGGACGGCCTTCGTGGTCCACTGAGCGGGGCTCTTCGAAGAAGACGCGGTTGGTGTCGGGGAACTCGAGGGGAACGGGAGAATTTCCGGCCAGCTCAACGGGATCCAAGGCTGCGGCGAGGCGACCATTACCGAAGGAAGGTTCTCCGTAGAGGGCCTCGGGACGGCGTCGGACCAAGCCGGCGTCGTCATAGACAGGCGTCACCAAGTGCGCGGGAAGCAGCCAGGAGCGCCGTGTGGCGCTGACGTACATGTCATCCCGGGAGTCGTTGATGCCGGTGGTGCTGTGCAGTAACTGCCCATCGCTTGTCTCCAGGCGGAGGGCTCCAGGGCGACGAAGCCAGGCTCTGACAATGTCGGCTCCGGTTCCAGGCCGCTCAAGGTACTCAAACCGCAGGGTTGTCCACTTCCATGGCGAAGAGCGGCATAGATTCCGGAATGTGGAGGACAAGTCAAAACCCGGTACATCTGCACTGTAGCGCCCCATATCCACAGTGTACCCAGACGTTCAAGCGGGCTGGACGGGCAAATCGGGGTAGCATCCGAGGGTGATCCGCCGACTATCCGAACTTTGGCCAGACAGCCCTTTGGCGTTCTGGCTGCTGGCGGCTGCGTGCCTTTACTTCGTGGTGATGGCGGTCAGGCTCACCGTCATCGACATCAGAAGCCACCTGCTGCCGAACCGGATCGTGCTTCCGTCCTACGGCGTGGCGGGCGTGCTGTTGCTGGCCGCAGCCATGTTGGTGGCTGCCTCGGGGGCGGGAACAGGCAAAACGGCCTCGGCAGCGCTGTTCGGGGTGCCGGGACTGGCGGCAGTAGCCGGTGGCGCGGTTCTGTGGTTCTTCTATTTCGTGCTGCGGTTCATCCATCCGCCTGGGATGGGCTTTGGCGATGTGAAGCTGGCCGGAGTGCTGGGGCTTTACCTTGGTTACCTCGGCTGGAGCCACGTCTTCGCGGGCACCTTCGCGGCGTTCCTCCTGGGCGGGCTGTGGAGCCTGGCAGTCCTGGCCACGCGCCGGGGGACACTTCGCTCAGCAATCCCCTTCGGCCCCTTCATGCTCGCCGGTGCGGTCGCGGCAATGGTGCTGCTGCCCGCATGAGACTAGCCTGTCAGCAAGGCTGCAACAGCGGCAGGATCGATCTTTCTTGTGAGGAACGCTGACTCATGGGTGCACCGGATTTCGTGCTGAAACTGCGGGAGAAGATTGGACATGACCCTCTATGGCTCCCGGCCGTGAGAGGAGTGGTGTTCGACGACGCCGGCAGGGTGCTGCTGGGCCAACGAGCCGATAACGGACACTGGGCCCTCATCACGGGGATGCTTGAACCCGGCGAGCATCCGGCGCCGGGGCTCGTGCGTGAAATCTTCGAGGAAACAGCAGTAGTTGCAGAGACCGAGCGGATCGTCGGCGTCGGGGTTGTTGGTCCGGTGACCTTTCCCAATGGTGACGTCTGCGACTTCCTGGACATCATCTTCCGCTGCAGGTATGTCTCCGGGGACGCCAGGGTCAACGACGACGAGTCCCTTGCGGTGGGATGGTTTGCTCTGGACGAACTTCCCGATATGAGCGCCGGGAACCTTGAAGCCATCCGGCTTGCCACGGAGCCCGAGGGCCCCGTGGCATACCAGACTGAGTAGCGCGGGCTCAGCAACCTGCCTAGCGGCGGGCCGCTTCGAGCTCTTCGGCTTCGGCACCGCCGATGGCTTCGCCACGGGCCACCATGCCCGCAGTATCGGAGAGTGGAATCTGCTTCAACGTGATCGCCAGGATCAGCGCAATGGCGATGAACGGAACCAAGTACCAGAACACCGGCGCCAAGGAGTCGGCATAGGCGTTCACGATCGCGTCCCGCAACTGCTCCGGCAGTTGTGCCAGTGCCTGCGGGTCCAGGGTGCTGGTGGACTGGGATGCTTGCTCGGCCGATGCCCCTGCGCCCGTGAAGGCTTTGGTGAGCGATTCGGCCAGGCGGTTGGTGAAGATGGAGCCAAAGACAGCGACGCCCAGGGAGGCACCTACTTCGCGGAAGTAGTTGTTGGTGCTCGTTGCCGTGCCGATCTGGTCAGCCGGTACGGAATTTTGCACCACCAACACGATCACCTGCATGATCAGGCCCAGCCCGGCACCAAAGATGAACAGCTGCACGCAGATCATCCAGATAGGTGTCTCGGCGGTCAAAGTGGTCAACCAGAGCATGGCCAGGATGGTCAGGGCCGCACCCATGATCGGGTACAGCTTGTACTTGCCCGTCTTGGAGATCCGGATACCCGAGAAGATCGAGGTACCCATAAGGCCCACCATCATCGGGAGCATCAGGAGGCCTGACTCGGCGGCGGAGGTCCCGGAGGACATCTGCAGGAACGTGGGAACGAAGGCGATGGCTGCGAACATGCCCAGGCCCAGCGTGAAGCCGATGGCCGTGGCGTTGATGAAAATGGGGTTCTTGAACAGGCTCAGCGGAATGATGGGGTCCTCGGCACGGCGCTCAGCCATGACGAAGGCGAAAGCGGCGAGGACCATGCCGGCGCCAAAGGCCCACGTCAGGGGAGAATCCCAGCCTTCGTCCTTTTTGCCGCCGAAGTCTGTGAAGAAGATCAGGCAGGTGGTGGCTGCGGAGAGGAAGATGACGCCCAGGATGTCGATCTTCTTTTCGGCTTTCTTGTTCGGCAGGGTCAGGGTGAACCAGGCCGTGATGAACGCGGCGATGCCGATGGGGATGTTGATGTAGAACGCCCATTCCCAGGTGAGGTGGTCAACGAAGAAGCCGCCCAGCAGGGGACCGGCTACAGCCGAGAGGCCGAAGATGGCGCCCAGCGGGCCCATGTACTTGCCGCGCTCCTTGGCCGGAACGATGTCGGCGATGATGGCCTGCGAAAGGATCATCAGGCCGCCGCCGCCCAGTCCCTGGATGGCACGGAAGATCACGAAGCCCCAGAAATCGGTGGCAAAAGCACAACCGACGGATGCCAGTGTGAACAGTGCGATGGCCACGAGGAACAGGTTCCGCCGGCCAAGGATGTCGCCAAACTTGCCGTAGATGGGCATCACGATGGTGGTGGCCAACAGGTAGGCAGTGGTGATCCAGGCCTGGTGTTCCACGCCGCCAAGCTTTCCGACGATGGTCGGCATTGCCGTGGAGACGATGGTCTGGTCCAGGCTGGACAACAGCATGCCTGCGATCAGCGCGGAGAAGATGATCCAGATTCGTTTCTGGGTCAGCAGCAAGGGTTCTGCTGCCTTGGAGAGTGTACTCATGCGGGGTCCTTCGGGGTTTCAAGGGGGTTGTTGCCCAGTTGGTGGTTCGTGGCCAGCGGCTGGGCAAAGAGTTTCCGCGCGGCATTGAGGTTTTGTTCGAGGATCCCGCGGTAACTGCGCGTGTTGTCCTCTGAGAAGAACTGCTGGGCCGTCTTCTTGGAAACCGCACCGAACAGCACTGTTGCTGTCATGACCTCGGGGTGTTCGGGATCCAGGCCTTCGCGGGCGGCCACCAGTGCGGCGAATTGCCGTTCCCGGGCCTCCCCTTCGACCGTGAGCCGTGCGAGGAGTTGAGGCTCGGCCGTAACGGCGGCAATGAACTGCTGTACTTCCGTGCGGCTGATGGACGAACGCTCCATGAGCGTCACGGTAAGGACGTGCAGTGCTGCCAGGAGAGTGCCCGAGATGCTGCCGGGTGTGCGGGAAGGGTTCTCGTTGAAGGCCTCCAGCACGTCCTCGGGAAGTTCATCCGAGAACGAACCGATCACGGCGTCTTCCTTGGTGTGGAAGTAGTTGAAGAAGGTCCGGCGCGAGATCCCTGCTTCTTCGCAGACTTCCTCGACGGTGAAACCGTTCAGGCCACGGGCGGCCGTAAAGGAACGCGCGACGGCGGTGATCGCCGTCCGCGTCGCGGCCCGCTTGCGCTCGCGGAGGCCGCCGTCGATATTTGCACTATTGCTCACAAAGTAAAGTTTTGCACCCTAACGCCTAAAGTGCAAAAACTCCGGGTACGACGACGGCCGGTACCTTCCGTGCGGAAGGTACCGGCCGTCGTCGTGCTTTGGGTCTTGCTCCGGCAGTTACGCCTTGTGAGCCGGGGACGTCATGGTGGTGACGTCGAGGGCCTTGTCGAGGTCGGCCTCGGACACCTTGCCTTCGCCCTCGCCGACGAAGCCGAGCTTCTCGGTAGCCTGGCGGATGGTCAGGCCCTCCTTGACGGCGATCTTGGCGATCTTCGCGGCGTTTTCGTAGCCGATGTACTTGTTCAACGGCGTCACGATGGACGGCGAAGCCTCGGCCAGGAAGCGGGCACGCTCGACGTTGGCGGTGATGCCGTCGATCATCTTGTCGGCCATGACGCGGCTGGTGTTGGCCAGCAGGCGGATGGACTCGAGCAGGTTGGCGGCCATGACGGGGATGCCGACGTTGAGCTCGAAGGCGCCGTTGGTGCCGGACCAGGCGATGGCGGTGTCGTTGCCGATGACCTGGGCGCAGACCATGATGGACGCTTCGCAGATGACCGGGTTGACCTTGCCCGGCATGATCGAGGAGCCCGGCTGCAGGTCGGGGATGGCGATTTCGCCAAGACCGGTGTTGGGGCCCGAACCCATCCAGCGGAGGTCGTTGTTGATCTTCATGAAGGAGATCGCGATGTTGCGCAGCTGGCTGGAGCCTTCGATGAGGCCGTCGCGGTTGGCCTGGGCCTCGAAGTGGTCGCGGGCTTCGGTCAGCGGCAGGCCGGTGTCGGCTGCGAGCAGTTCGATGACGCGCTCCGGGAAGCCGGCCGGGGTGTTGATGCCGGTACCGACGGCGGTGCCACCAAGGGGAACTTCGGCAACGCGGGGGAGGGCTGCGTTGATGCGCTCGATGCCGTAGCGCACCTGTGCCGCGTAGCCACCAAATTCCTGGCCCAGGGTGACGGGCGTGGCATCCATGAGGTGCGTACGGCCGGACTTGACGACGTCCTTGAACTCCACGGCCTTGCGGTCCAGGGAAGCGGCCAGGTACTCGAGCGCCGGGATCAGGTCGTTGATCAGGGCCGAGGTGGCGGCGACGTGGACGGATGTTGGGAAGACGTCGTTGGAGGACTGCGAAGCGTTGACGTGGTCGTTGGGGTGGACCACCTTGTCGCTGCCTGCGGCGGAGAGGGCGCGGGAAGCCAACTCGGCGATGACCTCGTTGGTGTTCATGTTGGAGGACGTGCCCGAGCCGGTCTGGAAGACGTCAATCGGGAAGTCGCCGTCGTACTTGCCGGTTGCCACCTCATCGGCTGCTGCGGCGATGGCCTCGGCGAGCTCGCCGTCGAGCACCCCCAGTTCAGCGTTCGCCAGTGCGGCTGCCTTCTTCACCCGGGCAAGGGCTTCAATGTGGGTGCGCTCGAGCGTCTTGCCGGAGATGGGGAAGTTCTCCACAGCACGCTGCGTCTGGGCGCGGTACAGGGCGTTCACGGGGACGCGAACTTCGCCCATCGTGTCATGTTCAATACGGAACTCAGTGGTGGAAGTCATGGGGCTAGCTTATGGCGATTGGACGCTTCACAGAAAACCCGCAGGGGAGTGCTACGTGCCCCGGCCAGGTGGCCGGGGCACGGCTTCCTAGAGCTCGCCGATCGCGGAAACAAGGGCCGCTTGGCCCTCGCCGAGTTTGTAGGAAAGGCCGATGACGGCCACGCGGCCATCCTCAATGGCGTCCGAAATCACACGCGAGCTGTCCGCCAGCCGTTCAGCGGTCTGCTTGACGTGCTCCACCACCATGTCGTTGACGTCTTCCTGGCCGTTGCGCTTGGCCGTGAGGACCGAGGGGGTGATGCGTTCGACGAGGTCGCGGATGAAGCCCGGCGGCATTTCACCCGTTTCCACGGCGCCCTTGGTTGCAGTCACGGCGCCGCAGCTGTCGTGGCCCAGGATGGCGATCAGGGGAACCTTGAGTTCGCTGATGCTGTACTCGAGCGAACCCAGGACGGCGTCGTCGATCACCTGTCCGGCTGTGCGCACCACGAAGGCATCGCCCAGGCCGAGGTCGAAGATGATCTCTGCGGCCAGGCGTGAATCCGCGCATCCGAAGATGACGGCGAAGGGGTTCTGGCCCTCGAGCAGGGACGAGCGGCGGGAAGCATCCTGGTTGGGATGCCGGGATTCGCCGGAAACAAATCGTTCATTGCCCTCGCGGAGGCGTTGCCAGGCCAGGGCTGGAGTCAGTTTAGTAGGCACCTTATTACTTTACGGTGCAGGTGTTGCGGGCTGTGAAACTGTTGCGCTGCTTTGAGCGGACGATGACGCGGTTGCCGTGCCCTGGTCGGCGGACTTCACGACGGCGTCGGCCAGTTTGGCGAATTCCTCAAGGCTCGCCGTGCCGCTCAGGATGATGGTGGTCCCCTTGTACTCGAGGACCATGCTGCGCTTTTCCTTGCCGGAGTCACGCAGTTCCCAATCCTGCCCGCCGGCATTGCGGGTTCCGGTCACCGGCAGGTTGCCGGTCTGCTGAAGGGTCCACGTGGGGTTGGCTTTGTTGGTCTGGGTGAGGCCGATGAAAGCTTCCTTGGGAGTGAGGAAACCAACCTCCCAAGTGGGGACGCCCGTTCCGCTTCCGGACTCCCAGCGGGCGTAGTTCGGGCGGAATGTGTCGCCGGTATCCGGCGTCACGGGTGTGAATCCCGCCACACCTTCGGCGTTTTTGGCGATGGAAGCTACGTCAATGGCGGGCCTGAAGCCCTCTCCCTTGGGAGCCGGGTTCATCAACACGATGGGCAGGAAAGCCAGTACGCAGACCAGAAGGGCGATGACCATGCCAATGACGGAGGCGTTGGCCCGTTTGGCAGCTTTCGCCGCGATGACGGGCTTGAAGGGGGCTTCCGGGGCATTGATGGGGTCGGCCGCCGCGGCTTCAGGTTGATTGCCGGCAGCGGACTTGTCCTGCGTTTCACTCACCACTCAATGATCCCTTATCGGGGCGGGGAACACACATCGGGCAACCTCACCACCGGTATTGCGGCCGGTGGTCATCCAACCACCCTGAGTGGACGTGGCGACTATGATCGTTGGTAGAGGAACCCCGGGTTGCCTTTGTGCAACCTTGCCCGGTCCCGTGAATCGTCACTCGAAGAAGAGGTTCAAGTGTCTCCTGCACCAATGACCCAGCAGTATTCCACGATTTCGCCGTCGCTCGCCGTCGGCATCGACGAACCCGACCGCAACCTTGCGCTTGAACTCGTCCGAGTCACCGAAGCCGCGGCTATTGCCGGTGGCCACTGGGTAGGCTTCGGCGACAAGAACAAAGCTGACGGCGCCGCCGTCGACGCCATGCGTTCGTTCCTTCACACCGTCCACTTCAACGGCGTCGTGGTGATTGGTGAAGGCGAAAAGGACGAAGCCCCCATGCTGTTCAATGGTGAACAGGTTGGCGATGGCACTGGTCCCGAGTGTGACGTTGCAGTCGACCCCATTGATGGAACCCGCCTCACCGCGCTGGGCATCAACAACGCCCTGGCAGTGCTGGCAGTTGCCGAGCGCGGCTCAATGTTCGACCCCTCGGCTGTCTTCTACATGGAGAAGCTCGTCACGGGTCCCGAAGCTGCCGACATGGTGGACCTTCGCCTGCCCGTCAAGCAGAACCTGCACCTGATCGCCAAAGCCAAGGGCGTCAAGGTCAACCAGCTCAACGTCATGATCCTTGACCGTGATCGCCACCGTCCGCTGGTCGAAGAGATCCGCGAAGCCGGTGCGCGCACCAAGTTCATCATGGACGGCGACGTCGCAGGTGCCATCGCCGCTGCACGTTCGGGCACCGGCGTCGACGCCCTTATGGGCATCGGCGGCACGCCTGAAGGCATCGTCGCAGCGTGCGCCATCAAGTCCCTCGGCGGCGTTATCCAGGGCCGTCTCTGGCCGACGTCGGACGAAGAGAAGCAGAAGGCGATCGACGCCGGACACGACCTCGACCGCGTCCTGTCCACCAACGACCTCGTTACCTCGGACAACTGCTACTTCGCAGCCACCGGCATCACCGACGGCGACCTCCTGCGTGGTGTCCGCTACCAGAAGGACCGTGTCCTGACGCAGTCCATCGTGATGCGTTCAAAGTCCGGCACTGTGCGCTTCGTCGATGCTGAGCACCACGCATCCAAGTGGGAGACGTACGCGCGCAAGGCGTAACCTCTCCTAGCAACTGAAGGACGGCGGGCATCGCTCGGCGGCTATCTCCTCGTACCTCGTCGATTTGATGCCGCTTTCGCGATGAGGCGCCTTTCGCTTTCCGGGTGCGTTAGTGCCGTGCCCCCAGTCTTAGCGCGTTTTGGGTGGTGCCGCCATAACCTACTTTGCCGCCGTCGAAAGCCCGACGGCGGCACCCGGGTGGGTGCCCGACGTCGGCCTTCCCGGGAGCGCGGCGCCGCATGTGCCGCCGCCACCTGCTTTGAAGCCGTGGGCAGCCTGACACGCCGCCACCAGCGGCGGGCCCCGACCCGGGCGCCCGCAAAGTGGGTCGCAGAGGCACGCCACTACACCAATACCGGGCGCCTTTAGCGGAGCTTGTCGCGGACCTTCCGGGCCAGCTGGTATGCGCCGTAGCGGAGTTTGTTGACCGGGAGGTCCCAGGTGCCGGGGTAGGAGACTTCGCGGCCACCAAAGGACTTCTTGAAGGCCGTGAAGCCGGCCCACTTGTGGTCGGGCTGGTCCTCGGGTGCCACGCCCCAGAGATCCACGTGCTTAAGGCCTTTTTCCTTGGCGTCGGCTATCAGCGTGACCAGGAGCGGGATGCCGGCACTGAGTTTGCGGTGCGTGTCATCCAGGGCGGCGTGGGCATAGACCCGGGTGTCTGCGGAGTCGTAGGCGAAAGCGGCGGCGATGGGCTCGCCCTCAAGCTCGGCAATGAACAGGGTTCCGGCGCCTGAGGGCAACAACGACGCCGCGACCTGGGTCAGGTATTCGTCGCTTTGCGGCTTGAAGCCATTGCGCGCCGCCGTCAGGTGGAGGAAGTGCAGCAGGATCGAGATATCAGACGGGTCCTGGGAAGCGCGGAACGTCACGCCCTTTTTGTGGATGTTCCGGTACAGGTTGCGGTTGGTCGGCTTCATGCCGGCCAGGACATCCTTGAAATCTCCCTCCAGATCCACCACCCAGCTGAGTTCGGGCTGCTGGTTGACCGGCGCGGGCCGCAGGCCCCGTGCGCGAAGGAGGGGACCGGCGTCGTCCGCTGTGAAACCTGCCGCAGCCGGTTCCATGCGGACGAACACTGCGTGCTCCGCCTTGGCCAAAGCCACCAGCGCTGCCGTGGCGGCGTCAAAGGCTTCCACCGAATCTGCCACCGGTCCGTAGGGTGCATAGATGACTTTGCCCGCCGGGTTCTTTTCCTCGATGGCGAGGAAGCTCCAGCCAGGACCGGATTGTTCGTGGACGCGGCGACCCAGGGAACGCTGGACTGCCGCCCACGCGGGCGTTTGAAGAAAGAATTCCATGCGTCAGTTCCCCAAGCCCGTGGTCACGGCGAAGGCAATGGCGGTTTCGGTGGCGCCCTGGACGGGGTGGACGTTGACCGGAGCCTCGATGTCGGGGATGAAAGCGGCGGCGCCGCGACCAAGCTGGAGATCGCTCTTGGGCGAGTCGAGCAGCACGGAACCGGAAACAACGACGACGACGGCCGGCCCCGTCTGCGCCAGCGGCACCGGGGCCGCGTCGGGGGCCAGCTCGATGCGCTGGAGCTGGAACTCCTTGAAGGGCGGGCGGTACAGTTCCTGCCCGAATTCCGTCCCACTGGCCTCGACACTCGGAACTCCGAGCGCCTCGAAACGCACAGTCTTCAGCAGCTCGGGAACATCCACATGCTTGGGGGTGAGGCCGCCACGGAGGACGTTGTCCGAGGACGCCATGACTTCGACGCCCAGCCCGTGCAGGTAGGCATGGACGTTGCCCGCCGGCAGGTAGACAACCTCGCCGGGTTCCAGGGACAAGTGGTTCAGGAGCAGGGAAATGAGGACCCCGGGGTCGCCGGGGAAGGCTTGGTTGATATCGAGCATCGCCGTCAAGGCCTGGCGGTGGGGCTCCAACGGCGCTCCCGCGGCCAGGACCGCGACGACCTCGTCGATGGCATCGGAGACCGCGCTGCCGCCCTCGATCAGGCGGCTGAAGGCAGCCTTCAGTGCCGTCGCCGGTTCGGCTTGGCCGAGGTCGGAGACGACGTCGGTGATCACCTGCGGAATGTCGACTGCAGCGGAGTCCAGGACATGGGCCAGGTGCTCGAAGATGCCGCGGGAATCAGCAGGGGAGCGGAAGCCGCACAGCGCCTTGAAGGGCGTGAGGGCAAAAATCATTTCCGGCTTGTGGTTGTCATCGCGGTAGTTGCGGTCTGCGGCGTCGGGGGCGACCCCGGCGGCATTCTCCCGCGCAAATCCTTCGCGTGCTTGTTCGAGGCTCGGATGGACCTGCAGGGACAGCGGTTGTTCAGCCGCCAGGAGCTTGGTGAGGAACGGCAGGCGGGGACCGAACTCGGCGAGGCTTTCCGATCCGAGGTTACGCTGTGGGTCGGAGGCGATCAGGGCGTCCAGGGGCTGGGTGACGCCATTGGGGTGGATGGCCGTGGAGGGGGAGTCCGGGTGGGCTCCGATCCACATTTCTGCCTCGGGACCGCCTGACGCCTGCCGCCCCAGCAGCTCGGCGATCGCCGTCGTCGAACCCCACGCGTAGGGTCGCAAAACATTCTCAATCTGGTACACGAAAGAAAGTCCTTATCGTTGCGCTGAACGTGGGGTGGAACTTACAGGGGTGCGCACTGGCCGTTGGTGGCCACGAGGTCGCGGATGCCCTGTTCATCGCCTTGGGCCTTGAGTCCGTTCAACAATTCGATGGTGATCGGCGTGCCGTCGGGGGTGGTGGTCACAGGAGTGAAGTCCGCCGACGGTGAAGGCAGCTGGCTCGCAGGCACCAGGGCGCTGACAGCTCCGGAGGCCATGACAGCTCCGGCTCCCGCCGCGGCACCGCTGCTGCCGGAGGGCACGACGGCGTCACTGGCCTTGGGGCTGTTGCTGGAGGGAGTCAGCAGTTCCTGGACCTTGGAGTGGATCACGTCGAAGTCGGGAACCGTGGAGAAGGAAGCATCGAAATCCGGTGGGCCGATGGTGAGGCGTTTGACCGGCTGGTTCTTGGACTTCAGTGCGAGATCCACGAAGCTGCCCAGCTGGTTGGACGAGATATTGGAATCAACCACCTTGGTTCCGGCGTTGGCGATGTCCTCGAACTTGGTCAGGAGGGTGGCAGGGTCCAACTGCTTGAGCATGGCCTGCTGCACGCACTGCTGCCGCGCAATCCGGGCGTAGTCGTCCACGAATTCCCGGGAACGTCCGTACCAAAGGGCGTGGAAGCCATCCAGGTGCTGGTCCCCCGCCGGAATCCAGCCATCGGGCATCCCGTGGATGCCGTTGGCCTCGTCGGTGACCGGGCCACTGATCGGTACCCAACCGCCGGCCTTGATGCGGATGCCGCCCATGGCGTCGATGAGCTTGGCAAAGCCGTCCATGTCCACCAGGACGTATGCCTGCACGGTGATGCCGAGCGTGCCGGAGACTGCTTCCAAGGTTGCTTGGGCGCCGGGGTCCTGGACGCCCGGGTAGAGGTCTTTGTACTTGTTGGTGACCTCGGTGTTGACGGCGTTGATGAGGCATTCGTCGCCGCAGTTGTAGCCGTCCGGGTAGATCTTCCGCATGGGCGATCCCTCGCTGAACTGGGCGTTCTGGAGGTTGCGGGGCACGGAGATGATGGCGCTTTCGCCGGTCTTTGCATCGACGCTGATGACGGACAGACTGTCCGGACGTCGTCCGGTCCGGTCATCTCCGGCGTCGCCGCCCATCATCAGGAAGTTGTAGCGGCCGTCCACGGGGTCGATGGCCGGACCGGCTTCGAAAATGCTGCCGATCGCGTTACGGCTAACGTTCAGGACATAGGCGATGTAACCGAGCGATCCGCTGGCGAGAATCGTGGCAAGTGCCACTACTACGGCGATGATGGGCCGCATTCCAGGAGCGAGGAGCGTTGGCCTGATGATCCGCAGGGTGTTGAGGAACAGATACGCCCAGCCCAGGGCGAGGGCCACCAGGACCACAATGATGAACAGCGACCCGACCGGGTGGGTCACAATGCCCAGCAGCAGCGTCCGGTTGGCCACAGCAAGGACGATGGTCACCAGCGCCAGCGCCCACACTGTGAGCGTCACGCGCAGGGCCAGGCGTCCAAGCTTGCGGTCGCCCGCGACGATCTGGGCACTGCCGGGAATAAAAAGGGTGAGGAGGACCAGCACGAAGGCGCGTTTGGTCCGCACCGGTGCACTGGCACCGGATGGGTAGCGGACTGGATCAGTCAGGGCGGAACCGGGCTGACTCGGGTTCTTCTGCATGGTAGTCATCCGCTGCCTTCCTAGCGGCTGCTCCGTGCTGAAGCGTTGTCCGGGGAGAAGACTTCCTCTACTTTGCGGCGAAGGTTTTCGCCCTTCTTGCTGGCCACATCGTTGAGTTCCTGTGCGAACGCGAGAAGGTCGCCCCGGAGCTGTGCAGCCAATTCGTCGGTGCCGGATGCGAGCACGCGTACGGCCAGGAGCCCTGCGTTGCGGGCACCGGCGATGGACACAGTGGCTACGGGAACTCCGGCCGGCATCTGCACGATCGACAGCAGGGAGTCCATCCCGTCGAGTGTCTTGAGCGGAACAGGAACACCGATGACGGGAAGCGGAGTTACGGAAGCCAGCATGCCCGGCAGATGGGCTGCGCCGCCGGCACCGGCAATGATTACGCGAAGGCCACGCTCATGCGCACTCTGGCCGTAGCTGATCATTTCCGTCGGCATGCGGTGGGCGGAGACCACATCTGCTTCGAAAGGGATGCCGAACTCGGCCAGGGCGTCCGCGGCTGCCTCCATGACGGGCCAATCGGAATCCGAGCCCATGACGAGTCCTACCAGCGGGGCTTGCGGTGTGGTCGTCATACGGTCTCCTCGAGTGGGGTCTGTTCGGGCTTGCGGCCATCACGGATGATGTTGGCCACAGTGGTTGCGCGCTCACGTACGGAGTCGACGTCGGCCACGGAGCTGCCGACGAGGTTGACGTGACCGATCTTGCGGCCGGGGCGAACGGATTTGCCGTAGGAGTGCACCTTCGCGGCGGGCTCGTACGCCAAAGCCGTGGGGAAGGCCTTGAAGAGGTCCTGGTTTTCCCCGCCAAGGAAGTTCTTCATGACAACGACCGGAGCCAGGGCATCGGTGGCACCCAGCGGCAGGTTTAGTACGGCGCGCAGGTGCTGTTCGAACTGGCTGGTGATGGAACCATCCTGGGTCCAGTGGCCGGTGTTGTGCGGACGCATGGCCAGTTCGTTGATCAGGAATCCCGCCCCGACGCCCGGAGTTTCGAACAACTCCGCAGCCATCACGCCGGTGACTCCGAGCTCGTTGGCGATGCGGAGGGCGGCTTCCTCGGCGGCGGCAGCGACTTCCACGGCAATATTCTGGGCCGGGGCAATGACTTCGTCGCAGACGCCGTCAACCTGGATGGTGTGCACCACGGGCCAGGCGCGGGACTCACCGCTGGGAGTGCGAGCCACCAGGGCGGAGAGCTCGCGGCTGAAGTCCACCTTCGCTTCGGCCAGCAGGGGACTCATGGCCTGGAACCAGTCCTCGGTCTCCAAGGCCTCGGCGGCGGAGTCGACGATCCTGACGCCCTTGCCGTCGTAGCCGCCGCGTGGCGTTTTCAGCACTACTGGCCAGCCGATCCTGTCCCCGAAGGCAACGAGCTCGTCCACGGTGTGCACGGCAGACCATTCCGGGTTGGGCAGGCCCAGCCGGTCGATGGCGGCCCGCATCACGAGCTTGTCCTGGGCGTTGACCAAGGCATCGGGACCGGGCTGAACGTTCACGCCGGCATCCAGCAGGGCTCGCAGGTGCCCCGTGGGGACGTGTTCGTGATCGAACGTCAGAACGTCCAGGCCTTTGGAAAACTCCAGGAGAGCGTTCAGGTCCTTGTAGTCGCCAATGGGGGCGGTAGCCACGGCGGCAACCGCCGAAACGTCCTCGCCTTCGGCCAAAACGCGCAGTTCGAAGCCCAATGCGGTAGCGGGCGGAGCCATCATTCGTGCGAGTTGGCCGCCGCCAACAACGCCAATTACTGGAAAAGTCACAAGGTTCAGCCTACCGAACCAGCGGCAGGATCACTGATTCTGTGGCTCATTTGGGCGCTTTTATCCCCGGTTCTTTACCCTCTATTGGCGTTCTCACAGCGTACTCCCGGGCAGTACGTGGAAATCGGCGCTAAAATGGTCAAGGCCCATCGGCCCACTTTCAACGGCCATGGAGGGTCATGATCACCACACTTGCAGATCGCATCCGCGGACTTGCTTCGCTCTTCTGGCGCGAAGTGGCCAAGTTCGGCGCTGTTGGTGGTGTTGCGTTCGTTATCGACAACGGCCTCACGTACTACCTGATGCACGGCCCGATGACGGACAGCCCGTCCAAAGCGCGTTTTGTTGGTGCCGTGGTGGCAACAATCTTCTCGTGGATCGCCAACAGGTTCTGGACTTTCCGGCATCGCAGGCAGGACAACGTCGTGCGCGAGTTCGTGATGTTCGTCATTATCAATGGCATCGGCATCGGAATCTCGACGGGCTTCACGTTCATTGCCAACTACTGGTTGAACATCACGGACAAGAACCTGCTTTTTGCGGCCGGTGTAGTGGGCATTCTTGTGGCCACGGTAGTCCGGTTCTTTGCCTACCGCTTCCTGGTCTTCAACAAGGAACTGGATCAGGAACCGGAATTTTCGCACGACCACGAACTTCTGGATATCCACCCCAAGGCCAAAGCCGGCGCGGAAGCAGGAGCAGGCAACCCGGCAACCGGCGAGCTTCCTTCCATCAAGAAGCCCTGACGCCCGATACCCCGGGCCGCTGCCGAACGGCTGACACTAGGAGCGGCTGACCCGCTCGTTGTCCAAGAGGTGGTCGGTGACCTCCACGTCGTCGTGGACGAGTACTACGGAGCCGTCCTCTTTCCATGCGCCGAGGGCCGCGGCGAGGCATGATTCCAATCCATCGCCAGTGCGCACCAGAAGCCGGACTGAAGGCTGCTGCGCAGCGGCGAATCCTTCCAGCAGCCCGGAGTGCAGGTGCCCGTCGGAACCGCGCACGGCGGGGCTTCCACCCTCGGGGTCGTCATGTGCCATGAAGACGTCGCCATGGGAGCGGACTTCTGCCGCGTAATCCACGACGCCGGATGGCAGCTCTCCGGGCCAGCGCATCGCAAGTGCCGCGAGCGGCACGGCGACCACCGCATCGAAGCCGGCCCGGGCGCCGTCGTCGGGCTTGTCGGTAACCAGGAGATCTGCGGAGCTGCCGTCCAGGACAACCTCCATACCCAGCTGCCAGGCAGCGAGAGCCCATACAAAAGACTTCCAGTGGGCCGGCAGGTCCAGGCGGATGGCCATGCCGGGTTCTGCGTCGAGTTCGTCCTGGAGCAGGTTGCTTGTTTTTGCCACCCAGTTGTCCAAAACGCGCCCGGACAGTTCCACCCGCTCGGAGTCGGGGCCGTACCAGGTGAGTCGGGGCGATGTTGAGTGCCCGGACCGGAGGGTGGTCATCAAGTTCACTGCCGGAATGCTCATGGGTCAATCTTGCCACGGCGGTCCCGCGCCACTGCCGGCAACAAGGCGTCGGATGTGATTTGCGCTACAGGCGGGTTTGTCCAGTCGCTGGTGGTGTCCGCCGCGCCTTTGCCGATTCCGCGGAAATTCAACGAATGTTCACACAAGCGATTCAGCGGTCCCGTTTCCCGCTGGTTTCGATTGGGGCAAGGCGCGGGATCTTGGGCGTGGCGCATCCCACTTTTCCACAGCTTCTTGATTATTATCCCGGCGCGGCTTGACTGACTGTAGTTACACGCGTGTAATTAGTAATCAACGCCGCTGCACAGACATCCCGAACACCACCGGGGGTCGGAAATACATCCAAGCAGCAGCTGCAAACTCAGGAGGGACGCCATGGGGCAAGCGTTGCGTATCCAGGAAGATGCAGTCGTCGCAGAACATGCGTCGGTGAAATACCGTTCGCGGGAAGTGCCGGGTGACTGGTACGTGGACCCTGCGGATCCGGAAGCGGCAGACCGTTACAACCAGAATGTGCAGCAGTCTTTGGAGGACCAGGCAACGGCCCTCCTCGCGGCACATGAGGCGTTGATCGGTGACCTGCCGTCTGGCCCGGAAGATGACCTCGACGATCCTCCCATGGAGCTGCGCCGTCCGCTTGAGACGCCCGGGCAGCCCGTCTGGATCGGTCTCCCCGGCCAGGGGGAATTCGACGACGAAGGCGAGCTTGGCTGGCAGACGGACGCGCTGTGTGCGCAGACCGATCCCGAAGCGTTCTTCCCCGAGAAGGGGGGATCCACCAGGGATGCCAAAAAAGTCTGTGGAGCCTGCAACGTGCGCTCACAGTGCTTGGAATACGCTCTGGCCAATGACGAGCGGTTCGGTATCTGGGGCGGGCTTTCCGAGCGGGAGCGCCGTCGGCTAAGGAAGCGAGCGGTCTAATTCTCAAGGAAGTGCACGTTACCGCCGTAGTGGTTTCCCACGACGGCGGTAACTACCTGCCCAGGACATTGGCGGCATTGTCGGACCAGACGCGTTCGGCAGATGCCGCCATTGGCATTGATACAGGTTCCACGGATAACTCCTTGGGTCTGCTCCGCGGTGCCTTCGGCGAAGGCAATGTCACCACCTTCCAGCAAGCGAAGAGCGGCTTCGGCGCTGCTGTCAGCGCGGGTCTTCAGGAGCTTGCTCCTGCAGGGACCCGCACCGGCGAGGGCCAGCCGGTGGAGTGGATTTGGCTGCTGCACGATGATGCCGCCCCCGCTCCGGACGCCCTGGCAGAGCTGCTGCACGCCGTCGAGCGCGCGCCGTCGGTAACCGTTGCCGGTTGCAAACAGCTCGGCTGGGACAACGGCCGCCACCTCGTGGATGTCGGACTTTCAACGAGCCGCTGGGCCGAGCGCCTGACCCTGATCGATGCCGACGAAGTGGACCAAGGCCAATACGACGCCCGGTCGGATACGTTTGCCGTCAACTCCGCGGGGATGCTGATTCGCCGGGATGTCTGGGAGCAGCTGGACGGGTTCGATCCCGCGCTGCCAGGCAGCGGCGACGACGTCGATTTCTGCTGGCGGAACTGGCTCGCCGGCAACCGTGTGGTTGTTGTGCCCTCTGCCCGCATGTTCCACGTGGAGCACCGCCCCCATGGCTTGGGCACGGCTTCGGCAGCGCGAAAAGCCCAGATCCATCTTCGGCTCAAGCACACGCCGTGGTGGAAGGTGCCGTTCCAGGCTGTTGGCGCCTTCTTCGGAGCTCTCGTCCGGCTGGTCCTGAGCATCCTTGTGAAGGAACCGGGGTACGGCTTCTCCCAGTTCACAGCAACCATCGCAGCATTGATTCGTCCTGTCGCGATTGCCCGGGGGCGCCGCGTCGCCGCCAGGACGCGGCGGGTCCATCGTTCCGTGGTGCGCGGCCTCCAAACGCCGACGCGGGAGGTCCGGGCCCATCGGCGATCCCTGTTGGAAGCCATCCGCCCCGGTGAGGACTCCCAGCCCTCCAGCGATCTCCTGGCTCCTGAGCCCAGCGGCGATGCCGCAGATGACTTCGCAGCGCTGGCCACGAACGAGCGGGGCTGGGTGGGGACCGGCGCTGTTGCCGCAGCCTGCATCGCCCTCGCAGCGGCCGTGGTCGGGTTGCTTGGACTCCTTCGCTCCGGTTCTGTCACCGGGGGAGGGCTCCTGCCTCTTTCGGAATCCCCTGCGGACATCTGGGTCAACGCGTCTACATGGTGGATCTCCCTTGGTGCCGGCTTGCCGGGCCACGGTGATCCTTTCGGCTACGTCTTGTGGATTCTCACCCTCCTCGGAGGCGGGGACGGGAACGCAGCCATGGCATGGCTCCTCATCCTCGCGATGCCGTTGTCCGCTGTTGGTGCCTGGTTCGCATCGGGCGCGTTGACCACCAAGCGCCGGTTCCGGACCGTGGCAGCCTTGATCTGGGCGGGATCTCCGACTCTCCTGATTTCCATCAATGAAGGCCGCATCGGTGCCTTGGTGGCCCACCTGATGATGCCGCTGCTGCTGCTTGCATTGGTGCGGGCATCGGGATCTGCCATCGGGCAGCCGAGGGCACCGTATTCCACGACGTCCCACGCACCCTCCGGTGCCAGGCTCGCTCCTGTCCGCAGCAAGCCCGGCATTAATGGGACGCCTTCGTGGACGGCGGCAGCTGCAGCCGGTTTGGCCATGGCTGTGGTCACGGCATCGGCGCCATCGTTGCTGGGTCCCGTCGTCGTTGCCGTTGTCCTGGCTGCCGTGGTGCTGGGGCAGCGCGGCAAAACCATGTGGTGGTCGTTGCTGCCCACTCTTGCTTTGTTCCTTCCCTACGGCCTTTCCGTACTCGACAGGCCCCGCTCCCTGCTGGCTGATCCCGGACTTCCCCTCGGGTTCGATGCCGCCCCGCTGTGGCAGCAATTGCTCGGCCAGCCACTGGCATTCGGGATCGACGGCGGTCTGACCGGACTGTCGCTGTTCGGTCCGGGCCCTGTGCCATGGGCGTTGATCCTGGCCTTGCTCATTGGTGTGCCCGTCGTTCTGCTCGCCGTGGCGGCGTTGTTCCTGCCCGGCAAGCGCACAGCCCTGGCGCGGGTGTTCTGGCTGGCCGCCCTGGCCACCTTGGGAAGCGGCTGGCTCGTGGGGCACGTGGCCACCGGCGTCAACAACAACGTCATAGTCGGGCCTTTTACCGGCCCGGCCGTGTCCGCCTCGGGGATGCTTTTGTTGGCTGCTGCCTTGCTCGGGGCTGAGAAGATCTTCTCCGCGAGCCGCGGAACGTCTGATCCTGGCCGCCGGAGGCTTCCGCTGCGACGCGCTGCTTCTGCCGTCGTGGTGATCCTGCTGGTTGCGGGGCCTTTGGCTGGAATGGGAGCCTGGGCTGCGCAGAACGTCCTTCAACCCTCGACTTCCACGGGTTCCCCGGCGGTTTCCAAAACTCCGCAGTCGGCCGGGTCCCTGGGTGCCCACCGCCAAGTGTGGCCCACCGGGTCCGGCACGCTGCCCGCTACCGCCGTCGATCGCGGCCAAGGGCCCGAGCGTTCGCGAACCCTGGTGATCACCAGTGGCGAGCAAGGCGCCTTCACATCCTCACTCATGCGCGGAGCCGGAACAACGCTGGACAGCCTGTCCACGATCGCTTCCGCCAGGACCATCATGGGCGCACCGGGCCGGGAAGAACTCACGAGCGATGACGCCGCCACCGCATCGTTGCGGAGGGCCGTGGCGACGATCGTGGCCAGCACGGGGGTGGATCCCCGCCCCGACCTCGAGCAACTTGGCGCGGGCTTCGTGGTGCTGAAGGCTGCGGACAACGCGGACCAACTGACCGCGAGCAGGATCGACGCCGTTCCGGGACTCGTTGCCGTCGGTCAAACGGATGCGGGCTGGCTGTGGCGTGTGACGCCGCGCGGCCAAGCGGCGGCCAATGCTGCCGATGCGACGCACCGCGTCCGTATCGTCAACGGACAAGGTGCAACCGTGGGCACGCTGCCCTCCGACGAGGTGGCTGCCAAAGCCAGCGTCCCCTCCGGAGACGACGGCAGGAAAGTAGTGCTGGCTGAACGGGCTGATCCCGGCTGGTCGGCCCTGTTGGACGGCAAGCCGCTGACGCCGACAACATCCGGGTGGTCGCAGGCATTCGACCTCCCGGCCGGTGGCGGCGAGCTTGAAATCCGCTACACGAACCCGTGGGCTCTGTGGCTGGGAATTCTGCAGGTAGTGGTCATCGCCTTGACAGTCCTCCTGGCGATTCCCATGCCGGCCCGCCGTTCCCGCACGGGCATGTCGAGGGATGAAGTCTCCCTCCGTAAGGAGTACAGCAGTGTCTGAGGACCAGAACAACACGGCCGACGAAGCAACACCGGCGGCTGAGGCGAATCCGGCCGAGGACCCATCCCGCAGCAAGAAGTCCTCCCGCAGCGGGAAGTCCTCCCGCACGAAGGGTCCGCGACGGTCCAACTCGGGCATGGTCACCGGAGTGCTCTCGGCTGTGGTCATCCTGGCTGCCGGCGGAGGCGCTGTGGCTGCCACGTCGATGGTTCCCGGACCCTCCGGCGGTACCGGCACCGACATCCGTCAGGCTGACGTTCCGGCCGGCCGGGCCCTCGGAGTCTGCCCCGAACCGGCACGGCTGGTCAGTGGGACGGTGGTGGGTACGGACGCCGACTTCAGTCCCGTCTCGACCACGGCCTCAAGCGCCCTCAACGCTGTAGTCCTGAGCAACCCCGCTGGAACAGTTCCCGGCAGCAAGGTCACGGCCCTGGGTGGCGGGGCAGTCGCTGAGATTGCGAAGACTCCCACAAGCACTCCAACGCCTACGGCGGGGCCACCGGTTCTTGCAGCAGGTGTGGCGTCGATCAGCCCGGTGACCTCGCCGTCTGTGGTGGAGGCGGCGCCCATTGGAAATGAGCAGGCGACCATGGCCGCCAACCTCGGCTATTCGGCCACGGACGGTGACCTCCGTGGCCTGGCGTCCGCGCAGTGCCAGCCGCCAAGCAATGATTCATGGCTGCTGGGCGCGAACACCTCGGTTGGGCGCACCGCGGTCCTCAACCTGAGCAACCCCTCTGAAACCCCCGCCACGGTGAACCTCGACCTCTTCGGCTACGAAGGCCAGATACAGGCCCCGGGAGCCAGGGGACTGCTGGTGGCTCCGGGAACCACCCGCTCCTTGAACCTTGCGGGGCTGGCTCCGGGAGAATCGCAGCTTGCCGTCCACGTACGCAGCACTGGCGGCCCGGTGGCGGGAACCATCCAGCAAAGTGTGCTGCGTGGGCTCGCTCCCGGCGGAGTTGAATACCTTTCCCCGGGCGACGGGCCATCGAACGTCCAGGTGATGTCCGGCGTCGACATCCAGGACGCGGACGGCGTCAAAGCCCTGTCCGCAAAGTCCGGATTCGCCGACGCGGTGCCGGCCCTCCAGATCGCCGTTCCCGGTTCAACGGATGCAGTGGTGCAGGTCAGCCTGTACGGCGCCAATGGCGAGCGGAAGCTTCCCAACGGGGGAGTGGTCACGGTCAAGGGTGGTTCCGTTGCCACGATGAATCTTGATGGCGTTCCGGCCGGCAGTTACACAGTCCGTGCCAGCTCCGACGTTTCGTTTGTGGCATCGACCAGGGTCACCCGTGGCGCCAAGGCTGAAGATGCCACGGATTTCGCGTGGTCACCGGCATCGGCGCGACTGGGTAGCCAGCATTTGGTGGCCGTTCCACGTGATGGGCTGCGCTCCCTGAGCTTTGGCGTTCCCGAGGGCCGCGCCACGGTCAATTACGCTCCGGTCACGGCCGACGGCAAAGTAGGCAAGGCTGTTGACCTTGACCTGGCCGGCGGCACCACGTCTGTCATCGAGCTCCCGGCAAAGTCCGGAGACTCCGTCATAGCCGGATACGTGGTTTCTGCGTCAGGCGATCCCGTCTACGGCGCGATGATCCTTGGAAAACAGGGCCGAAACGACGTGTCCGTGGTGGCGATCCAGGATGCTGCGGCGGGGTTGGAGAAGGTTCCCGTCACAGTCGGCTACTAGCCGGCGGTTACTGGTAGCGGCGGCGGTACACAGGGTCCAGGGTTTCGGGGGGTACCCCCAGCATCTCTGCCGTGTACTCCACCACAACGTCATGGACCAGATCCTGCAGCTCGTCGCGGGTGGTGGTGCCCTGCTCCACCACCCGGCGGAAGACTGTGATCATGGGCGGTTCGCCGCGACCGCCGGGAGTGTAGGCACCCATGGGCGCCGGGTTGCCCGAGGCGACCAGTTGTTCCAGGTTCGGCGGGATCTCGTCCACCGCGAAGAGGACGCCGTCCAGTTGTTTGCCCCACATGTCCTGGAGGCGTTCGGCGGAGTCAAGCACCATGTCGTCGAACCGCTCCGAGCGGGTACGGAAACCTGGGAGGTTGGGAAGCATCAGCTCGCCCCTCAGCCCCCTGCCGTGGCGGTTGCGACGGCGCTGCCGGAATCCCCGCCCGCTTGATCCGGCGTGTTCCTGTGTCTGATCGCCATCGGCGTCAGTCCACCGGACGGTAAATCCGGGAACATGTGGCTGTGACTGCATATATCGACTTTAGTCCCGGGTAACGGCCAGCGCGACATCATTGTCCACACCGCGCCGAAGTCGCCGGAACCACGCCCTGCATTGGCAGCCACGGGGCCTCAATGCGCACCACACGTACCAAGTGGCGCTAATCTGGGATGTTGTGGGTGCTATTCGTCAGTGTTCAAGATCAGCCTGCCGCCAATCTGCGGTGGCCACTTTGACGTACGTGTACGCAGACTCAACGGCTGTCCTGGGTCCGCTTGCCACCTATGCGGAGCCGCATGCGTATGACCTCTGCACACAGCACGCCGACAGCCTCACGGTTCCGCGCGGCTGGGAAGTGCTGCGCTTGGCGATGCCTGCGACACCCCCGCAGCCTGGTCCGGATGATCTCCTGGCGCTGGCGAACGCAGTCCGCGAGGCAGCGTCAGCCGCCCCGGAAACACCTGCAAGGCAGAGCCATCCGCACATTGAAGCACCGGCCAGCGCCGAAGGTACGCGCAGGGGCCATCTCCGCATTCTCCGCGAACCGTCCTAAGGTTCCACCGCCGTAAGTTCCACCGCCGTTTGAGCGGACGACGGCGGCCTGTGCCGCCGTCGGGACCCAAACCGTCGCGGTGAACCAAAGCCTGCGCTCCCGCGCGGTAGTCTGGAAGCTGCAGATAAATCCGCCAGCGGCGCCAGGCCGGCGCCACCCAGGGAGCATCATTCATGCCAAAGGTCAGTCCTGAACTGTTGTCCATCCTGCGCTGCCCCGTGACGGGTTCACCGTTGGTCCAGGAGGGCGAGGAGCTGGTGTCGACAGCTGAAGCCGCGGACGGCACCAAGCCCCGCTACTCCATCGAGGACGGCATTCCGCTGCTGCTGCCTCCGGAGCTGCTGGCTGCGGCCAATGCGGCCGGCTCGAGCCAGCACGACTCCAAGGCCTAGCAGCCCGTTTTCCTACCGGGCTCGGATTCACAACGCACGTTTAACACCCGCACGGCACCTAAGGACTTCCATGACTTTCGACTACAAAGTGGCTGACATTTCGCTCGCTGAGGCAGGCCGCCACCAAATCCGGCTTGCTGAGCACGAGATGCCCGGCCTGATGTCGCTTCGCGCCGAGTTCGGCGCTTCCCAGCCGCTCAAGGGCGCGCGGATCGCCGGCTCGCTGCACATGACGGTCCAGACCGCCGTGCTCATCGAGACGCTCACGGCGCTTGGCGCGGAAGTCCGTTGGGCCTCCTGCAACATCTTCTCCACCCAGGACGAAGCCGCCGCTGCGATTGTGGTCGGCAAGGGAACTCCGGAGGACCCCCAGGGTGTTCCGGTCTTCGCCTGGAAGGGTGAAACCCTGGAAGAGTACTGGTGGACTGCCGAGCAGATCCTCACCTGGCCGGGCGCCGACACCAACCCCGAGTTGGGTCCCAACATGATTCTCGACGACGGCGGCGACGCCACGCTGCTGCTGCACAAGGGCGTGGAGTTCGAGGCAGCGGGCGCTGTCCCGGCGGCAACGGAAGAGGACCCCGAGGAATATGCGATCATCCTCGACCTCCTGCGCCGGACGCTGGCTGAGGACCCGCAGAAGTGGACCCGTATCGCAGGCCTCATCCAGGGCGTCACCGAAGAAACCACCACGGGTGTCCACCGTTTGTACCAGTTGGCTGAGCAGGGCAAGCTCCTCTTCCCGGCCATCAACGTCAACGACTCCGTCACCAAGAGCAAGTTCGACAACAAGTACGGCATCCGCCACTCCCTTCCGGATGGCATCAACAGGGCCACCGATGTCCTCATGGGCGGCAAGGTCGCCGTCGTCTGTGGCTACGGCGACGTCGGCAAGGGCGCGGCGGAAGCGCTGCGCGGCCAAGGTTCGCGCGTCATCGTTACCGAGATCGACCCCATCTGTGCGCTTCAGGCGGCCATGGACGGCTACCAGGTGGCCAAGTTGGAGACGGTGCTGGGACAAGGCGACATCTTCATCACCACCACCGGCAACAAGGACGTCATCCTTGCCGAACACATGCTCGGCATGAAGAACAAGGCGATCGTGGGCAACATCGGCCACTTCGACAACGAGATCGACATTGCCGGCCTGGCCAAGGTCGAAGGCGTCAAGAAGGTCCAGATCAAGCCGCAGGTGCACGAGTGGGTCTTCGACTCCGGCACGGACAAGGAGCGCTCCATCATCGTGCTCTCCGAGGGCCGCCTGCTGAACTTGGGGAACGCCACCGGCCACCCCTCATTCGTGATGAGCAACTCGTTCGCCAACCAGACGATCGCCCAGATCGAGCTGTGGACCAAGAAGGACCAGCCGGAGGGTGAACGCGAGTACCAGAAGCAGGTTTACGTTCTTCCGAAGATCCTGGACGAGAAGGTGGCACGCCTGCACCTGGATGCCCTCGGCGTGGAATTGACGGAACTGAGCAAGGAACAGGCCGAGTACCTGGACCTTGACGTAGCAGGCCCCTACAAGCCGGAGCACTACCGCTACTAGGGGCTCTCCGTAATCCACAATCGATGGAGAAAGGCCGGCACGCGATCAGCGTGGCCGGCCTTTCGACTAGAATTGGGTATTCAGTATGGCTTGCCGGGGGACAGGATGACGGGAAACATGACGGAAGTCGCCAAACGGAAAACGGGCAAGGTCCTTGCCATCATTGGGATCTGCGCGGCCATTGCCGTGGGCGGAATCGGCGTGGCCACCGTGCCTGGACTGCTGCCCGGGTCCTCGCAGGACACCGCCACCGCCCCGTCTCCCACCCCGACCGTGGAGGCCAAACCCGTAGAGGTAGGCATCACCCCGTTGGACGGCGCGGTGGAGTGGAACCCAGTGGTAGGTCCCCAGATCAAGGCAGTCAACGGCAAGGTCAAGAATGTCGTGTTGACCCCAGCTGATGGCGGGACTCCGGTGGTTGGCAAGATCAGCCCCGATGGCACCACCTGGACCACCCAGGAAGTCCTGAAGTTCAAGACCAAGTACAACTATTCCTATACGGTGGTGGACACTGCGGGGAAGGAAACCACCAAGTCCCAGAGCTTCACCACGGTGTCGGCCGCTTATGAGGCAGATGCATCCATCTACCCGCGAAACGGCACCACCGCCGGTTCCGGCCAGCCGATCGAAATCAACTTCAGCGAGCCCATCCTGGACAAGGCGGCCATGGAGAAGCGGGTGGCCATCACAGTCTCTTCCGGCCAGCCTGTCGCGTGGCATTGGTACTCGGACAAGAAGGTGCGCATCCGGCCTGAGGCATTCTGGGCTTCCGGAACCACTGTCACCGTTGACATGAAGCTTCTGGGTGTCGACTTCGGCAACAACATGATCGGCAATGGGGATGTGGTGTCCACCTTCACCACCGGACCGCAGCGGATAGCAGTGGTCGATGACACCACCAAGACCATGAACGTCTACTCCGACGGGCAACTGGTCCACACAGCCCCTGTATCCCTCGGCGGCGAGGACTGGTTGTCGCCCACGGGCTACGCGGTCATCCTCGAACAGGAACGCAAATCCAACTTCAACGCCGGCAGCATCGGCCTCAAGCCCGGAGACAAGGGCTACTACCCGCCGATGGTAGTGGACTATGCCAACCGGCTGACGTGGTCCGGAGTCTACGTCCACCAAGCACTTGAGGCTGCGTGGGGCGCCATCGGCAGGGTAAACGTCTCGCACGGTTGTGTGGGCCTGCTGCCGGATGACGCCGCATGGTTCTTCAACAACATGAAAACCGGCGACGTCGTGCAAATCCTGAACACGGGGGCACCGGCTGTTGAACCATTGGAAGGTTTCGGTGACTGGAACATTCCTTGGGCGAGCTACGCCCAGCGGTAATCCAGCTGTTAGGATCGGCGCAGTGATTATTTCTTGCGCTCTTTGACCCGGACTTCTCCTTGACCCGGATTTTCTGTGCCGACCATCTGTTGGCCTCCGGTTTTGTGCTGCCCTCCATCGTGATGACAGGTGTCCCTGAGGGGAACCCGCTGACGGGTTCCCCAGCTCCTTCCACCGGACCCACTTCATCACCTGGAGCACCATATGACCACCCAACCAACCCTTCGCCCGGACTGCGGCAATTGCTTTGCGCTGTGCTGCACTGCCTTGGGATTCGCCCGCTCTGCGGATTTCGCCATCGACAAGCCTGCAGCTTCGCCGTGCCCAAACCTGGATGCGGACTTTTCCTGCACCATCCATCAACGGCTGCGGCCCCGTGGGTTCACAGGCTGCACAGTTTTTGATTGTTTCGGTGCGGGCCAACTGGTCTCCCAGCACACCTTCGGTGGGACCAGTTGGCGGGAGCGCCCCGCTTCCGCACCCGGGATGTTCGCCGTGTTCAAAATCGTCAGGCAGCTCCACGAGATGCTTTGGTACCTGGACGAAGCCCGGCAGCGGACCTTCGATCCCGAGCTCGCCACGGCGGCAGCCAGCCTTGCCCAGCACGTGGCGGACACCGCCCGTGGTGACGCCACCACGGTCCTGGAGGCCGACGTCGAAAGCCTCCATGGGCGGGTGCGGAACCTCCTCATGGAGGTCAGCGGGGAAGTCCGTGCTTCCTACGGCGCGGACGAACGGCACTTGCCCGACGGCGGCCTGCAGCCAGGTGCCGACCTGATCGGCGCCCAACTGGAGAACCTCAGGCTCTGCGGCGCGGACCTTCGCGGTTCCTACCTGATAGGGGCCAAACTGACCGGCAGTGACCTGACGGCAGTGGACTTGCTGGGGGCGGATCTTCGCGGGGCAGAGTTGTCGGGCGCGGACCTTTCCTCAGCGCTCTACGTGACTCAACCGCAGATCAACGCAGCCGAGGGCAACTCCGGGACACTTCTGCCTCCGCGGCTCCGCAGGCCCGACCACTGGGGATGAGTCCGTTCCGGCCGCCCACCCCGGGCCGAACTAAAGTTCATGGCTGAACGGGAGCTTGCGCAACCGTGTGCCGAGCACGGCGTTCCTCTGCTCGGCCTGACGCAGGCGCGCAAGTTCCCGGTTGCGACGCTCCCCGAGGACTGCACCTATGTAGTCCTCGGGGATGGTCCCCGGCGGGGGAGGCGGTGCGACGTACCGGGCCAGCTCCGTGGCCAGGGATGTTGCCATGGACAGCCGTGATGCCGGTGCCATGAGGTACGCCTGCTGGACAAACGTACCGGCCCGGCGTGCGGTGGCGTCCGGTACGCGGCCAATGTCCGCCACGCTCACCCACCCTTGCAGGTAAGGCGGTGCAACAGGCATGATCCGGGGTTTTGACGGCACCCGGAGGCGGAGTGAATATGTTCCGGCAACGATGTCGCCCAGCCGTTTGGACTTCTCGTTGAACAGTGCCACCCCTATGGCCAAGCCACCGAAGGTCATGTAGATCTCCAGGAAGCCAAGCAGCCCACGGATCAGGGCGTGCCGGAAACGGATGGATCCGCCGTCGTCGCGCACGATCCTCAGACCCATGGCGAGCTTCCCCAACGAGCGCCCGCGGGTGAGGGTTTCCACGGTGACGGGCACCACCACGGCCGAGAAGACGATGCTGCACAGTACCAGTGCTTGGATCGCCGAGTCGTCAAGGTCAGAAGACGCCGACAGGACGAGGATGATCAGCAGGATTGTCAGAATGACCTGGGAAATGACGTCGAGAACAAGGCCCAGTCCCCGGGCCGCAAAAGACGCTGAGCGCAGCTCCAGGACCACTGCCTCGCCTGTGATGATCGAACTCAACCCAGCCCCCACGCTTTCCGTACATGCGGTGCCCAGCGGCGCCTGCACAACGAGTCTAGCGGCGTGCGAGGGGAATGACGCCGGTCTCCGGTGTACAGGTCGGTCCCAGTGGTGCGCTTCAGGCGTTAGGGTGGTGCCGTGGACATCGATGCCTTCTCGGCCATACATGGGGACAAATGGTCGCGGCTTCATTTCCTGGCGCATAAGCGCCGGTTGACGGGGGAGGAAGCGGACGAGCTGCTGCGCCTCTACCAAACGGTTTCGGGCCACCTGTCCCTGATCCGTTCGGTGGCTCCTGAAACCAGCCTGTCGTCGTCGCTGTCGGCAGCCTTGGCGCAGGCCCGCACGAGATTTACCGGCGCGCGCTCGAACTTCATGGAGGACCTGGCCCGCTTCTTCGTTATCTCACTGCCGGCCGCGTTCTACCGGATCCGCTGGCTGACCTTGTGGTGCGGGCTGGCGTTCACTGTGGTCGGCGTCGCGTACGCTTTCTGGATCGGCACCTCGCCGGACGCGCTGAGGGCGGCCTTCGGCAGCGACGAAAGAGTTCGCAGGTACGTCGAGGAAGACTTTATCGACTACTACTCCGAGAACCCGGCGGCATCGTTCGCCGGGGCAGTGTGGACCAACAACGCGTGGATTTCAGCCCAGGCCGTAGCGTTCGGCATCACCGGGTTCTGGGTGCCTTACATTCTTTTCATGAACGCCCAGGCAGTGGGGATCGCAGGGGGAGTCTTCATCGCATCAGGAAAAACCGATGTGTTCTTCAGCTACATCCTCCCGCACGGGTTGATGGAACTCACGGCTGTGTTCATCGCCTGCGCTGCGGGGCTCAGAATATTCTGGGCCATGGTCCGCCCCGGTCCCAGGACGCGGATGCAGGCAGTCGCTGATGAGGGACGGTCGTTGATCACGATCGCCCTGGGCTTGGTGCTTGTCCTGCTGGTGTCGGGCATTGTTGAGGGTTTCGTGACGCCCAGCCAGCTCCCGGTCTGGGCGAAGATCACCATCGGAGCCATTGTCCTGGCCGGATACTGGACCTACACGCTGCTTCTCGGCCGCCGGGCCGTACGTGCCGGGGAGACCGGTGACTTGGAAGCCAATGACGGCGGTTACAGAAGCATCGCCGCATAGACCTTACAGTTACGTTTCAATCTGGCGTTAGGCGGCTTGGTTCCTCGTGTCGCCGCAAACCCGGGCGGTAGGCTCGAATGCAGACAAGAGAGCCGGCAGCACGCATTCGCCGGTGGATGCCTACGGAAGTGAACCCTGTGAGCGACAAGAGCCCAAAACCACAAGAACCGGACACGGACGTCCACGAGGACCCCGATGAGCCGGCCTTCGACTGGATGAAGCCAAAGACGTCCAGTGGTGCCTCCCCGGCGGCCGCTGCGACGACGTCTACCGCCGCAGCCGGCGCCGGGCAGCCGGAGAGCCGCGCTGACCGGAAGGCAGCAGAAGCAGCCGAAGCCCCTGCCGAGCCGCCGCTGTTCGCTGACACGCTCGCGGATGCATCCTCGGGCAAGCAGCCCTCGCACTATTCTGAACCGTTGCCGACGTCGGCCCTTCAGGTCCGTCCGCCGGAAGACGAAGTGGCTCGGCGCAATGCTGAACGCGAGCAAGCCGCCAAGGTGAAGCCGGTTGGTCCCCGCGTCTTCCAGGTGCTGTTGGCGGTTTTCTACCCCGTCATCCTGCTGGTGCTGGCCGTGAGGGCAGTGACCAGCCCCCTGTTCCTGTGGGTGGAGTACAACCGTCCGGGTTTCCCCGGCGATGGCTATGGCTTCAACACTGATGACCGCATGACCTACGGCTCGTACGCCGTGGACTACCTCAGCAACTGGGCCGGTCCCCGGTACCTCGGTGGCCTGGTCAACCAGGACGGCGCCAAGCTCTTCAAGGACAGCGAAGTGGCGCATATGGCGGACGTCAAAACGGTGATTCTGTCATCCTTCGGCGCCGGGCTCCTGCTCATCATCCTCAGCATCATTGCCATCATCTACTTGCGGAAGCGGAGCAACGGCGGAATCCGTCGCGGGCTGTTCGCCGGCTCCATCGTCACCCTGGTTATCATCATCGGCCTCGCTGTATTGGCGGTACTGAGCTGGCAGCAGTTCTTCACGGAGTTCCACCGGATCTTCTTCGCCAACGGGACCTGGACCTTCTCCTTGGAAGACACCCTCATCCGGCTCTTCCCGGGACAGTTCTGGGTCGATGCGGGCATTGTGATCGGCGCGCTCGTGTTCATTGCCGCGACGTTGACCTTCATCTTCACGTGGCCGACCAAGCGGCGTCGTGGCCTGGTGTCCCGCGAGGCAGAACGCGACGCCGAGGACCAGGATGAATCAAGCGATGAGGTCTCCGACCCCGCTGTTGCGGGGGATCGCGGCTGAAGCGACGCCTAACCCATCTTCGTACTTAAAAACAGACACGAAGCCGAAAGCATTTCGGCTCCGTGTCTGTTTTATTGCCAGTTCGACTTGCGACCCTGAATGTCGGCCTCACCGTATATGCTGCGGGAAACGTCCAGTCGATGGGGGAGGACCATATGGCCGTGTTGAGGGTGTGCGATGAACAACTGCCTGGAACCGGGGTGTCAGCCGCGCAAGAACTGTCCGGGTTGCCTGATGTCATCACGGTAGAGGAATTGATCCGCTGGCGTGTGCGCGAGGAGGTCGCCCGCCACAATGCCCTTGCCGGTAGCCGCACCACTGTGGTGGCCGTGTCCGCCACCGAACGCGAGTTCAATGCCCGAGGGGCCCAAAGGACTGTCAAAGGACCTGGCCCCGAAAGCTGGGAGAAGCAGGCCGATGCCGCGGTAAAGGGCTTCGAACGGAACGCCTTCTTCGTGCTGGTGGACGATCGACAACTTTGCAGCCTTTCGGAACAGATAGACGTCAGCAAAGCTACGGAAGCAACTTTCATCAAGCTTGTACCACTGGTCGGGGGATGAGCGGAATGACTGAAACAGCAGCACCCAAGGCGTTCCCGCAGAAGCTGGCCCGGCTTGCCGATGAGCAACGGCACCGGCTGTTGGAATTTTTCGAGCCTGCGCATTCCGAATGGGCTGCTGGCGGGGAAGCCCTTAACGGTTACCGTCAGCAGTTTGCCCGTTATCTCGAGGAACTCGACCCCGAGGGGCGGAAGGGAGCGTTCGCCCTGACCTTCAAATACATACATGAGCGCAAGTATGGAATCGTCGAGTGGCGCCATGAACAGCCCGATAACCCCGGTGGACGGGTTCGAATGCCGTCACTGGTAGAGCAGGGGCTTTACGCGTTGTCGGCGATGGCTCCGTTGGAGTGGGATTTCGAAGAACTCGACTGGATGCTCTCCCACGTGCCCTACTCGCAATACATCTTTCCGTCGTGGCGGCAGGCATTTCACGAGCCCGTGATGTCACTTGATTCCTCTGAACGCAGGAGCATTCCGGCTGCGACGCGCCGAATGGAAGCCATCCTTCTCCTGGATTTCCGGGATGGGCCGGGCCTGCACCCCGAAGTGCGGAAGTTCAATGAATTGCTGCTCGATGACGACCCCGGGACCGGCCGCATACCGCTGCAGTACGTAACCGATGACGACGACTTTGGGCCCCGGGTCGGCGAGACACTCCAAGCCGTTTTCCCCGGGTACCAGTCCGCACGACTACTACTTTTCATGAGCGAACTGACCGGTCCCAAGCCCACTGCCAAGTGGAAGCGCGCGGCAGCGAAGTACGTGGCCGAGCAGCCTGTGGCACTAATGGCCGCTCAGCGACTGCTTGGCATTACAGCGGAGCGAAACCCGACATCGGACTTTGGTGAGTTCTCCTGTCTCACCCCGTACTCGGGATCGGTGGTTCGCGCTTCTTTGTGGCTGCTGGCTTTCCAACCGGATGCCCCGGAACAGATAAGCCTCATCCGTGATGCCAGCGCCTACCTCGGAGCCGGACACAATGGCAAGAACGGAGTCTGCCGTTCAACAACAGGAGCCAACGCGGGTGTTGAGGCGCTGTTGGAGATCGCCAGGAGCCACCCGGACGCCACCACTGAAGTGGTTGGTGCCCTCGCAAGGATCCGCGATGTTGTTAAAAACAAGAATCTGCATAAGCGCCTTGTCAGCGTCATCGACCAGCTCTCCTCGGAACGGGGCATCGCCCCCTCGGAACTCCTGGAAACGGCTGTTCCGGATCTCGGGTTCGATGCCCAGGGCGTCAGGGAATTTGCCGCGGGCAGCTACACGGCAAGGGTCGCCCTGACAAACTCAACCGGTGCCGCAGCCGTGGAGCTGGTTTGGGTCGATGTGGACGCCAGACGCGTGGCAATGCCGTCTGAGTTCAAGAACACGCCGCTGCTTGCTGAAGTAAAACTAGCCGTGAGCGAAGCAAAAAGGAGCCTCGGCAGCCAGCGCCGGCGGCTGGAGGGCCTTATGGCTTCAGACAGGTCGTGGACCGGGGCCGACTTCCGGACCCGGTACCTGGAACACCCCGTGGTCGGAACCATCGCGCGGCAGCTGCTGTGGACCCTGGCATCCAACGAAGGCGGATTTTCCGGTTACCCTAGGCGCATTGAGGGGGACGCGGGCTGGGAACTGGCGGGAATCGACGGTGAAGTCCGTGAAATCACCAGCGACGCCGTCGTCGTGTTGTGGAAGCCCTGGGAGCGCGGTGCGGAGGAAGTGCGGGCTTGGCGCCTGCACCAGATGAAGCAACAGATCAGGCAGCCCTTCAGGCAGGTGTACCGCGAGCTGTATCTGCTCACCGACGCCGAGCGGCAGACCAAGCTGTATTCCAACCGGTTCGCGGCTCATATCCTTGACTATCCGAGGGCGCAGGCGCTCCTGAAAGACCGTGGTTGGCACGGCACGCAGTTGGGCTCTTGGGACGGCGGCCAAGACAGCCAACTCTACGTAGAGTTCCTTGACGAGCGGCTCAGGGCGGGTTTCAGCATCGAACTCCTCGAAGTCCACGACGACCTGGCATCTCTGTGCACAACCAACAGGGTGTGGTTCGAACGGAACGTAGCCCGGGATACCTGGGAGCCAGTAGACCTCGGTGAGGTGCCACGGGCAGTTTTCAGCGAAGCAATGCGTGATGTTGATTTGGTTACCGCAGTGGCCGCAATCGGGCCGGACCTGGAATGGGCGGACCACCCCAACAGCTCTGTCCAGATTTACTGGAGCGCTTCACATACAGCGCCTCTCACGGAATCCGCCCAGACGCGACGCGAATACCTTGCCAACATCCTTCCCCGCACAATCCTTGCAGAGAATTGTGAGTTGACTGATCGCCATCTCCTCGTCCGAGGCACGCTTCGTAGCTACAAGATCCACCTCGGGTCAGGAAACATCCTGATGGAACCGGACGACTCCTACCTTTGCATTGTTCAAGCGCCCGGCTCACGAGCAGAACGCATCTTCCTTCCCTTCGAGGAAAAGGCGGGACGGCTGGCTACGATTCTGTCCAAAGCCTTCATGCTCAGTAATGACCACAAGATCAAGGATCCCTCCACCCTTAGCCAGATCCAGGGCAGCCGATGAGCGTCAGCCAGTTTCACGGGCAGTCCGGGCCCTAAGAATGCTGATGAGTAGTTCGGGGCGGTCTGTGCTGGCGATGACGGTCTTGCCGTTTTTCATCGTGATGCTGATCTCGGGGCCGCCGACCAGGTATCCCACCATGCCGGGTCCCATGTACCGAAGCCCGTAGCCGTTGATGCCGGCGGCGTTGTCGGTGGTGACCATGGCGATTTGGTCCCGAGGCAGTTTGCGTTTGAAAATGCCGCAAAAGTCTATGACCACATTTTGTTGATCGACTCTCACCGTGACCGTCATGAAGCCGACAAATGCCCCGGTCGGCAGCATCACCAAGGGGACCAACAGGAAGTCGATGCGGCGCTGAGCCAATGCGAGAGCTATGAAGAGCACGCCGAAGGCCATGATCGCCAGCCCGATGTAAAGGGGCAACAGTGTTGCCCGCACCCGGGAGTAGTAAAGCAGCGGAGCCGGCATTACCGATCGATCTGACATGCGCTCCTACTTCGCGTAGAGCTTCTCCACAGTCGAGGAAAAGTCTGCAACCACGGCCGCGCGCTTGAGCTTCAGTGACGGCGTCAGGTGCCCGGACTCGACGCTGAGTTCTGCCGTGATGAAGGCGAACTTCCTGATGGACTCAGCCGCCGAGACGAGCTTGTTGGCCTCATCCACGGCAGACTGCACGGCCGCCCTCACACGCTCGTCGTGGGCTGCTTCCTCAAGACTGAGAGCGGGATGCTTATTCTCGGTGCACCAATCCGCGAGGCCCTCAGGGTCCAGACTGATCAAGGCCGCCACGAAGGGTCTCCCGTCGCCCACGACGACAGCCTGACCCACCAGCGGGTGTTCGCGCAGCTTCTCTTCCAAAGGAGCAGGGGCCACGTTTTTGCCGCCGGCAGTCACCAGAAGATCCTTCTTGCGGCCGGTGATGGTCAGGAAGCCGTCAGCGTCCAGCTCACCCAGGTCTCCGGTCCGGAAGAAGCCATCCACAAAGGCGGCCTCAGTGGCTTCCTCGTTGCCGTGGTAGCCCTTGAACACCCCGATGCCCTTGACCAACACCTCGCCGTCCTCGGCCACCCGGATGGTGGTTCCCGGCAGGGGGATACCCACGGTGCCGATGCGCGACATGCTGGGCGTGTTCACCGTGCAGGGGGCGGTGGTTTCAGTCAGGCCGTAGCCTTCCAGAACGGGGACACCAGCACCGTGGAAGAAGTGGTTGTCCCGCAGGCTCAGTGGGCTGGCTCCAGAGACCGTGTAGCCTACGTTGCCACCGAAAATCTCCCTCACCTTGGGATAGAGAAGCTTGTTGAACGCGCTGTGCTTGGTTCGCAGCAGCCACCCCGGGCCCACGCCTTTCCCGCGCGAGGCGAGATCAACCGCCGTCGAATATTCGACGGCGGTTGCGGACGCCGCCGCGAAAAGGCCGGCTTTTCCGGACATGGCGGCCTTGTGGCTGGCTCCGGCGTAGACCTTTTCGAAGATCCTTGGGACAGCCAGCAGGAACGTCGGCTTGAAGGATCCGAGGTCTGCCATCAACCCGCTGGCTCCGGCGCTGTGACCCAGGGTGATGCCTGCGGTGAGGCACACTACCTGGACGGCCCTGGCGAGGACGTGTGCCAGTGGGAGGAACATCAAGGTCCTTGCTCCCGGTTGCATCAGGAGCTCCGGCAGGAACGGGATAACGTTCCGGGCCACCAGCACGAAATTTCCGTGGGTGATTTCGCAACCTTTTGGCTTGCCCGTGGTTCCTGAGGTGTAAACGATGGAGGCGATATCGGCCAGCTTTGCTGCGCTGCGCTGACGCTCCAGTTCTGCATCCATGACGCCGATCCCGACGGCGGACACGCTGGTGAGGTTGGGGGCGTCGCCGTCGTGTTCCATCCGGATGATGGCGATGGGGTCCTCGCCGAGGAGCGCGGACTGGTCCACTACGGAATGAACCAGTTGGGCCTTCGCGGCGTCCTCCACAAAGATGCGCCGGGCTCCGGAATCGGCCAGGATCCATTCGATCTGGCCTGCGGACGACGTCTCGTAGATGGGCACTGTGACGCCGCCAGCCATCCAGATTGCGAAGTCCACCAGGGTCCACTCGAAGCTCGAATGCGACAAAACCGCCACGGGGTCACCAGGGTTGAGTCCGCCGGCGATGAGTCCCTTGGCCAACGCGGTGACGTCCGCGAGGAACCGCGCGGCTGAAACGTTGAGCCAGCCGTTGGCTGTGTTGTGCGCGTACAGGACGCCGAACGGATCCTTGGCGCACCGCTCCAGAAGCAGGTCCGTCACATTGCTGTCCTCGTCGGCCTCGACCAGGAGCTCCGTGCTGGCTTCCCTCACTGCTTGCCTCCTAGATCCACGACGGCATCCACATTCTCATTCGCCATTCCTGGTAGCTGATGACTTCCGCCGTCAGCACCGGATAGAAGAAGGCCGTGGCAATGACGGCCAGAACCACGACACCTGCCACCACATACAGCCCGGTGCGTTTACGCCAGGGGGGATCGGTGCTGCGTCCGAGCACCAAGCCCAAAACGTACGTCAGGGCAAGGACCAGGAACGGTTCGAACGAGACCGCGTAGAAGATGAACATGGTGCGTTCGGGGTACATGAACCACGGCAGATATCCGGCGGCGACCCCGGCGAGGATGGCTCCGGCCCGCCAATCGCGGCGTCCCGCCCACCAGAACAGCAAGATGACCAAGGCGATCGTTCCGCCCCACCAGACCACGGGATTTCCCACTGGCAGGATCGCCGAGGAGCAGGTCTCCACGAGGCAGCCCGCTGTTCCCTGCTTGGGTGACTGGTAGTAGAAGGACGTGGGGCGGCCCATGACCAGCCAGGTCCATGGACTGGATTGATAGGGATGTTCGGCGCTGAGCCCCTGGTGGAACTTGTACGCCTCCAAGTGATAGTGCGCCAGTGAGCGCACGGAATTGGGCAACCAATCCCAGCCCGGCGCCGGGTTGGTGACAGCCCACTGGCGGTAATAGGCGTCCTTCGACAGGAACCAGCCTGTCCAGGTTGCGGTATAGGTGACCACCATGACCGGAATGATGGTGAAGAACGCAGGGATGCCGTCTTTGACGACACCGGCACTGAACCAATTCCTGATACCCGCGATCCGGCGGGCGTTCAGGTCCCAGAGCACGGTCATGACTCCAAAAACCGCCACGAAGGACAACGCAGACCATTTGGTTCCCACGGCGAGCCCGAGGCAGATGCCGGCCACAAGGCGCCACCACCTCATTCCCAACCAGGGGCCGGCCACCAGTTGGCTCGCCAACGGCCGGTTGCCGGGCGAAGCAGCCGCTTGCGCGGCGAGCCGGGAGGCCAGACGACGGCGGCCGTCGTCGCGGTCCATCAGAAGGGCGCCAAAAGCGGCGAAGAGCCAGAACGCGAGAAAGATATCAAGCAGCGACGTCCGTGAAAGGACCAGATGGTGCCCGTCAACGGCGAGCAGCAGACCCGCAACCGCCCCAAGGGTGTGGGAGCGGAACAGCTTCAGGGCAATGAGCGAAACCAGGAAGACCGTGAGCGTGCCGGTGAGGGCTGCTCCGAACCGCCAGCCGAAAGGGTTGTCGGCGCCGAACAGCCACATACCGAAGGCGATCATCCACTTGCCAACCGGTGGATGGACAACGTACTCGGGGGTGTTCAGCAGGATGTCGGGGTTGCCGGCGTTGAAGGAGTCGTTGGCATTGGCCGGCCAGCTACGCTCATAGCCGCTTACCAGATAGGAGTATGCATCCTTGACGTAGTACGTTTCGTCGAAAACCAGGCTGTGAGGGACGTCAAGCCGGAAGAACCGGAGGATGCCGGCAAGGACCGCGCTGATCGTGGGAATCAGCCAGAACCAAAGCCTCAACGATGCCGGGTAATCGCGCCAGCTCTGGATACCGCCGATGAGGCGCTGCTTCAACGCTTCGACACTGAATGCCTCAGCGGGGCGCTCAATCCAGCGGTGCCCGTCGAGGCCTCGACCAGCCCCTGGCTTCTTCTTCCCGTCGCGGATTGTTCCCGGAGGTTGCCAAGCAATCAGTTTCCTTACCGGATCCCGGGAAATTGTCCCGTCAGGGCGGTGGCCCACGACGCCCGGCAGGTCCGGCGTTGCGGGACTCCCGGATGCGGTGTCGGATACGGGTGACTGGTTCACCCGCCCATGCTACCTGTCGATCCTTGGCGCCAAGCTGAACTGCTGTTTCGCCCGGCGTGGGCAGTAGGCTTGGCAGGTGGACGAAGAGCGAAGCACCCCCGTTGAAACCCCGTTGGACAACGAATCCCGTGAACCGGGGAAGCCTGCGGTTCCCAACGGGTTCGCCCCTGGAGTTGGCCGGATCGTCCTTGCCGCCACGCCCATAGGCAACGTCGGCGATGCGTCCTCACGGTTGATTGAGCTCCTGGGAACCTCGGACATCATCGCGGCGGAAGATACCCGCCGCCTGCACCGGCTGGTCCAGTCCTTGGGCGTGGAAGTCTCGGGCCGGGTCATCAGCTACCACGAACACAACGAGGCCACCAAGACCGCTGAGCTGCTGGATCATGTGCGCGCCGGGAAGACCATTCTCATGGTCAGCGACGCCGGTATGCCGGCAGTCTCGGACCCGGGTTTCCGTCTGGTGGAGGGCGCTGTGGAGGCCGGCTTGACTGTCACCGCGGTTCCCGGGCCGTCTGCTGTCTTGACGGCACTTGCCCTGTCGGGCCTGCCGACGGACCGCTTCTGCTTCGAAGGCTTCCTGCCGCGGAAGTCCGGAGACCGGAATTCCCGCCTGGCCGATCTTGCTGATGAACGCCGGACCATGGTCTTCTTCGAGGCTCCGCACCGGCTCGAAGTCATGCTGCGCGCACTGCACGAGCGCTTCGGAGCGGACCGTCGGGTGGCCGTGTGCCGGGAGCTCACCAAGACCTACGAGGAAGTCATCCGGGGCACCTTGCGTGAGCTTCTGGAGTGGGCCGAGAACAATGAGGTCCGCGGTGAGATCGCCGTGGTCGTGGCTGGTGCGCCTGAACAGGAGCCCGGCAAGCCCGAGGACCACGTTGCCGCAGTGAACGAGCTCATTTCCCAGGGCATCCGCTTGAAGGAGGCCGTGGCGGCCGTTGCCGAGGACGCGCGCGTCAGCAAGCGGGAGCTGTACTCAGCGGTGTTGGCAGCCCGCTGACAAAGCTGTGCAGCTGCACAAAATGGCGTCCGTATGGCAGTGCGTGAAGGCGTAGACACTCCTTCCGGCGGGGCAGTACCGTGGCAGTAATTCAAGCCACTTCCGGCAAGGAACCCCCGTGGTGCAAATCTCCAAAGCACCCAAGACGAAGGAGTCGCCATGACTGTCACGGTTGAACGCGAAAGCGAACTGCTGGCTTCCGTTCCCACCGGCCTGCTGATCAACGGTCAGTGGCGCCCGGCTGGGTCGGGTAAGACCTTTGATGTAGAGGACCCCGCCACGGGCAAGGTCCTGCTCAGCATCTCCGACGCCGGCGCGGAGGACGGTGCCGCCGCCCTCGACGCCGCCGCTGCCGCACAGGCCGACTGGGCCCGCACGGCCCCGCGCGAACGCGGTGAAATCCTGCGCCGCGCCTTCGAGCTTGTTACCGAACGCGCCGAGGACTTCGCCCTCCTCATGACTCTGGAAATGGGCAAGCCGCTGGCCGAAGCCCGCGGTGAAGTGACCTACGGTGCTGAGTTCCTGCGCTGGTTCTCGGAAGAAGCTGTCCGCGTATCCGGCCGCTACTCCGCTGCCCCGGACGGCAAGAACCGCCTGCTCGTCCAGAAGAAGCCGGTTGGCCCCTGCCTGCTGATCACCCCGTGGAACTTCCCGCTGGCCATGGCCACCCGTAAGGTTGCCCCGGCTGTGGCCGCCGGTTGCACCATGGTCCTCAAGCCTGCCAACCTCACCCCGCTGACCAGCCTGCTCTTCGCACAGGTCATGCAGGAAGCCGGCCTTCCCGCGGGTGTCCTGAACGTCATCCAGACTTCCACGGCCGGTGCGGTTACCGGCCCGTTGATCAAGGACGACCGCCTCCGCAAGATTTCCTTCACCGGCTCCACTCCGGTGGGCCAGGCACTCATCCGTGAAGCTGCGGACAAGGTCCTGCGCACGTCCATGGAACTGGGCGGCAACGCGCCCTTCGTCGTGTTCGAAGACGCCGACCTGGACAAGGCTGTTGAAGGCGCCCTCGCTGCCAAGATGCGCAACATGGGCGAGGCCTGCACGGCGGCCAATCGCTTCATTGTGCACGAGTCCATTGCTGACGCCTTCGCTGAGAAGTTCGCCGCCAAGATCGGTTCGCTCACCACCGCCCGCGGCACCGAGCCTGAGTCCAAGGTCGGCCCGCTGATCGACGGCAAGGCACGCGACGGCGTCCACGCCCTGGTCAGCGAGGCCGTTGAAGGTGGCGCCGAGGCAGTCACCGGTGGTGCCGCCGTCGACGGTCCCGGTTACTTCTACAAGCCCACCGTGCTGAAGAACGTTGCCGAGGACGCCCGCATCCTCAAGGAGGAGATCTTCGGACCGGTAGCCCCGATCATCACCTTCTCCTCCGAAGATGACGCCGTTCGCCTGGCCAACAACACCGAGTACGGTCTGGTGGCCTACGTCTTCACCAAGGACCTGAACCGCGGCCTGCGCATCAGCGAACGGATCGAGACCGGCATGTTGGGCCTGAACGCCGGCGTCATTTCCAACGCCGCCGCTCCGTTCGGTGGCGTCAAGCAGTCCGGCCTCGGCCGCGAAGGCGGTTCCGAAGGCATCGAAGAGTACCTCTACACCCAGTACGTAGGTATCGCGGACCCGTACGCCGACTAGGCTGCGAAGGATCCCGTCGGCCGCTCTCGCAACAAGAACGGTTGACACCCAGGGCCCGGCCAGGAACCACAAGTTCCGGCCGGGCCCTGTGCCGTTGGTGCTAGTGTGCCGTTGGCGCTCATGCGCCGTCGGAGCCTTGGCGACTGGGGCCTTAGCGACGCTGGGGGAGAACCTCGCGCAGGGAGCGCCAGCCACGGACAACCGCCCATGCCAAGCCTTTGCCCAGCCTGCCCACCGCCCTGAACGGCGCACCCAAGGCCCGGCCCCAGCGGCGCATCATCGACGGCGGAAGCCAGTCCGCGCGGAATCGAACCAACCAGCGTGCATTGTTCCGTAACGACTCACGCACGACGGCGATGCGGGGCGACGCCGGCGCGGCCGCCACCGCAAGGCGGCCATAACGAAGCCGCTCGTAGTCCGCGGTGAGGGACGCGACTGCGGTGTGAGCGGCGTCGTCGAGTCCTCCCGACTCTCCCAAGGCCGCACTGGAGCGGAGCCTCGCGGAGAAGTGCCGGGGTGTCTCGCTGGGCGTCGAGGATATGCCGTAGTCGGTGGCAAGGTCCTGCAGCTCGGCCCACGCCAAGTCCGGTCCGGGGTCCTTGTACCCTGGCGGCAGTTCACCCGTGTTATCCCGGGGTTTGCTGTTCAGCCGCCGTCGCCTGAGAACGGTCCTGCTGAGCCTGGGGGAGCCCAGGAAGCCGAGCAGGAGCACCACACCGGCCGCGACGGCACCGATCACAGGGAGGGGGTTGACGTTGCGCGGGCCGGCTGCCGGTGCCCCAGCCTCGGGGACGGGGAGCGGGGCCGTAGCCACCGGGGCGGGGGTGGTCAGGGGTTCCTTCTCGTCGGTGTTGGTGCTGAGGTTGCCGGGGACGGAGTTTTCTGCCGCGTATTCAGGGACAACGCCACGGGACGGGGTAGGTTCAAACGGGACCCAGCCGAGGCCTTCGAAGTAGAGTTCCGGCCAGGCGTGTGCGTCCCGGGCATCGACCTCGTACTCGGGGAACGAGCCCTGCCCCACCAAAGCAACCGATTCGCCGGTCAGGCGTCCGGGCGCGTAGCCGACAGCGATGCGGCTCGGAATTCCTTCGGCCCGTGCCATGACCGCCATGGCTGAGGAGAAGTGCACGCAGTAGCCGCTCTTGACCGCCAGGAAATCGGCCAGGACAGAGAGGCCGTTTCCGTCGTAGCCGTTCTGCACGGGAGCCTGCAAGGAATAGGTGAAGGCGCCCGAACGCAGGTACTTCTGGATGGCCAACGCTTTGGCGTAATTGTTGTTTCCTGCCGGCGCCGTGACCGAATCCGCGGTTTGACGCACGATGTCGGGCAGGTTGGCGGGGATCCTCAGGAAGTCGTCGGAGATGGATCGCGGCGGTGCCGTGGCTTGCGACAGGGCTGCTGCGGTGACCTTCGGCGCGGCTGAGAAGACCACGTAGCGTTGCGCCCGCGTTGTGGTCTCCGTGCTCATGATGCTCAGCGTGTTTGGATCCCAGGTCCACCGTCCGTTAAGGCCATTGACCGATGCCGGGGCGAACGGGGCCGGGAGGTAGGGACTGGTGAACAGGCCGGCATTGACGGAGGTCACGGCATTGACCACCTGGCCTTGGACGGCGTAACCGGTCTCAATCCTGTCCGCTCCCGCACGGCGTTCAGCCACACGGTCATTGGGCGCCCAGGTTTCGCCGTCGAAGTTGTCGATTGTGACGGATCTCAGATACAGAGGCGTCGTGGCGCTTGTCGCATAGGTGATCCGGCCGGACCCTGTGGGGCTGCGGAGACTGTTGCCCAAGGTGATCATCGGATTGAGCCCGTTGGCTGTGCCCCAGGGACTGAGCCGTGAACCTTGGGGGAACGTGCCCGTTTCGAATCCGGGGATGGCGAGGGGCACAACCATGGTCAGCGCCAGAGCCAGCCCGCCGGTGACCAACGAGCGCCTGAATTGTCCAGGGCCCCGCCCCGTTCCCGACTGCAACCGGGCATCAGGGGCGAACCAGTGGCTGCATCCGAGGATCAGGAGGTAACCCACCGCCGCGCCCAGGAAACCGGCAATCCCCACGCTTTGCGGTTTGATGGTTGCCGGAACCACCATGATCGCCAGGATGCCGATGCCGCTGGCGGCCGGCATGGAAAGCGGAACCGCCAACGCGTCGATGAGGATCACCAGCAGTCCAAGGCAGGCGCACATGACAAAAACTATCCCGGCGTTCGGCGCGACGGGCGCACTCTCGGAGACGACGGTCTCGGCGGCCCGCTTGATATGGCGCCCGACGGCGGTGAAAGTTGCCGGAGTCGGGATAAAGCCCGCCAGGCTCTCCTGGCGGCAGAACGTGAAACTGAGAATGGCCGCCAATGACACAAAGGACCCCAGGGTGGCCAGCAGGGGCTGGGCGCGCAGGGACCTAAGGGCTGCCAGCGTCACGGAGACCACAAGGACCGTGGTGATCAATGGCATGAACCAAGCCCAGCCCCTGAGGACGCCATTGAGCGACAAAGCGGCACCCAGGACTGCCACCGAGATGGAACCGGCCATCATCCACGGGTAGGCCCCGGGGCCGGCACGACGCGGCTTGGGTTGTCCGCCGGGCGGGATTGGGCGCGGGGCACCACCGGCGGGGCTCGGTGGCGGGCTGCCGCGGTGGGAGGTGGCGGTCATCGCGGCACCGCCGCTCCACGACGGACGTCCATGGCAGCACCTGCAGCGGCGACAATCCCACCTTCGTCAAAAGCGGACCAGGCAGATGCCAGCTGGGACTTGGCTGTCACGGGGGCTACCCTCCATCCGGCTCGTCGCAGGATCTCCAGCGCCTCCTCACTGCCTCGCGACGGGTCGCTGATGACCAGGGCGAAGGCGTTGGCCCCATAGGCCGCCGCAGGAGCCAGCGCCCTGGCCTCAGCCGGAGTCACAGCGCCCAGCAAGGCCAGAAGGGGTCCACGCAAACGGTGGGCCGCCAGCTTGTCCATGAGGCGGTCATCAAAGACTGACTCCGGAGCGTCGGTGAACGCCTGTCCCGTGCGGGCCTCACGGTGATCGGCTCCAAGGTTGTCAGTGCGGTGATGTTCGGCCCTGACGTGCCTGGGCCCGCTGAGCTCGATGGCCGCCAGGCCCTCCGCAATGGCCTGCAGGCCGCCCGCGCCGGAGAACTCCTCGGTGTCCGGATCCGGCGCCGAGCGGGAACGAAGGAACGCGGGGGCGCCGAAGGCATCAAGGACCCGCAAGGAATAGTTCCGCTCCGACAGATGCGCCGCTACGGACATCGCGGTGGTCACCATCCACTCAAAGTGAGGGCTCGTGACCAGGTCCGAATCTTCATCATGGGAGCCAAAGACAGACCCCGCACCGGTGGCGAAGGCAGAAAAACGCTGATCCAGGATGAGGGTGGCCTCCGGAGTGGTCACGGACTCTTCCTGGCGCACCATCAGCTGACCATGACGTGCCGTGGCCGCCCAGTGGACCCGGCGCATGGGGTCCCCGTGACGGTATTCACGGGTCATGATGTCGTCGTCGCTGGGGTTGGCGCGGATCCGCGTCGCCGTCACGCCGTCGTTCCCCCGCGCCCCCGCCAAGCCGGTGACCGGAAGTTCGACGGCGGCCGGCGTCACGGTGAGGAGGTCGCCGTCGTCGATCGAATGGCGCCTCAAGGAGAGGCCGAAGGGATCGCTGAACTCGGCCGTGACCGGACCGATCCGGAACTGACCCCGCTTACCCGAGCGAAGATGGTACTCATAGCGGCTGGTGCCGCCCGAGGCGGAGCGGGCCGGGAAACGGAAGGCGGGAGGTTCGCCAAAACGGGGCGGCAACTGCTCCTCCATGATGACGTGCCCGGTGGAATAGTTCGTCCGCGCAACCGCGAGGCGGACGGTGGTGGTGCTGGAGGTTTCCACAGTGGAGGGATTGAATTCCCGGTACACCTGGAACTTGGGTTTGAGGACACGGACGCCGGCAAGGGCCACCAAGGGGAGCAGGAGCAGCAGGACCGCCAGGGAGAGCAGATCGCGCCGGCCCATGACATAGGCAGAGCCCAGGGAAATCGCGCCAGCAGCCAAGAGGCCCCAGCCCCGGGTAGTGAACAGGTGCTTGGGAAGCCGGTCCATGAGTGCCATCGCGTGCCTCCTAAACGGCGTGGCGGTCCCTGCGCCACGCGCCGGGCGGTTCCTCGGCAACCGGAAGGGATGCCAGGATTCCGCGGAGGACGGTTTGGGGGGTGTCGCCGGAACTGGCCGCCTTCCGGTCCAGGATGATCCGGTGGGCGAGCACGGACTCCGCAACATCCACCACATCATCCGGAAGAACAAAGTCCCGGCCATCCAAGGCCGCTGTTGCCTTTGCAGCACGCAACAGTTGCAGCAGCGACCGGGGACTGGCGCCGAGGCGCAGGCGGGCGCTGTCGCGGGTGGCCCTTCCGATGGCCACCGTATATTCCTTGATGGCGGTGGATACATGGACCTGCTGGACCGTAGCGATCATGGCAGCGACATCACCGGCCGTGACCACCGGAGTCACCTTGACCAGGGGAGAGGCGGCCTGATGGGTTTCGAGCATCTCGATTTCAGCGTCCTTGTCGGGATAGCCCATCGAAATCCTGGCCATGAAGCGGTCGCGCTGGGCCTCGGGCAATGGGTAGGTGCCCTCCATCTCGATCGGATTCTGGGTGGCCACCACCATGAACGGCGAGCCCAGCTGGTAGGAATGGCCATCCACGGTGACCTGATGCTCCTCCATGCACTCCAGCAGCGCCGACTGGGTTTTGGCCGAAGCCCGGTTGATCTCATCGCCGATCACGATGTTGGCGAACACGGCTCCCGGACGGAATTCGAACTGCCGCGATGACTGGTTGTAGATCGACACACCTGTGACATCCGAAGGCAGGAGGTCGGGGGTGAACTGGATGCGCGAAACCGTACAGTCCACGGTGCGGGCCAAGGTCTTTGCCAGCAACGTCTTCCCGACGCCCGGCACATCCTCCAGCAGCAAATGGCCCTGCGCCAGCAGGACCGTCAGCGCCAATTTGGCGGCATCGGCTTTTCCGTCAATGACTTTGTTAATTGAATCCAGGATGCGCTCGCTGGCATCGTGGAACCTGTCCTGATCCATGATCTGCGGCCGGTGCCCGTTCAGTCCCGCGCCGTCCCGGCTGTCCCGGGGCAGCGGACTGTATGCCCCGCCCTGGAGGGGCGAAGATTCAACGGTGACTTGTCGCTTGGACTCCATGGATTGCCCTTCAGCCTTGGCCGCGGCACCGCCGGTGCTGGCCGCTTGTCCGTTCCAGACTACCCAGAGTTTGGCCGTCCCTGACATAGTGCTTCCGGAATTTATGTGCCAACTGGAATTTATCGGGCACAACAGGGGGACCGTAGTCCGATTAAGGTGGGAGCATGTGCAATTCCCTTGCTCCCGTCCCGTACCGTGCGTCACAAGACGCCGAAGAAAAGCCGGATCCCCGCCGGGAGTACCCGCCTGCCCCGGAGCCCTTGCCGGTGCCGGTGATGGACAACCACACGCACTTGGACTTCCGGCAAGGTCTGCTAGAGGTGTCGGTCCGGGACGCGATGGACTCCGCCGAGGCCGTGGGCGTGCAAGGCGCTGTCCAGGTTGGTTGTGACTTGGAGTCCTCGCGTTTCACCGTCCAGGCCGTCGAGGCGGACCCCCGGCTGCTGGGTGCTGTGGCAATCCACCCCAACGATGCCCCCGTGTACGCGGGGCGGGGTGAATTGGAGTCGGCGCTCGCGGAGATCGAGGACCTCGCATCCCACCCGCGGATCCGCGCCATCGGCGAAACAGGACTGGATTTTTTCCGCACCCACGGGGAAGGCCTGACGCATCAGCGCTACTCGTTCCGGCGCCACATCGACATCGCCAAGCGACTGGGGCTCTCCCTGCAAATCCACGACCGCGACGCCCACGACGACGTGGTCCAGGTGCTCCGGGAAGAAGGTGCCCCCGAACGCGTGGTGTTCCATTGCTTCTCCGGCGATGAGGAACTGGCCCGGATCTGCAACGACAACGGTTGGTACATGTCGTTTGCCGGAACCATGACGTTCAAGAATGCCGGAAACCTGCGTTCTGCCCTGGCCATCGCCGAACCGGGCCGGATCCTGGTGGAAACGGACTCGCCGTTCCTCACGCCGCACCCCCACCGGGGACGCCCCAACGCCAGCTACATGGTTCCGTACACCGTTCGGTCCATGGCTGAAGTGACAGAAAATGACTTGGCCGAACTCTGTTCGCGCTTGGCCGAAAATACGCTGGAAGCTTACGGTTCCTGGGCGTAAACGGGATTTTTTCTCCCGTGGAGGCAGTCCTCTCATGAATACCCGGTATGCAGAAGTCTTGGCCCGTTTATAACAGATCGGTTACTGTGTTAAACAAGTAGCCGGGGTCGGGGAAGGCCTTCGGACAACCGGGACGGTTGATTCCGTACCCATCAGTTGAATGTTTTTGGCGGCGCAGATGCCGGCAGCAAGAGTGGGACCAGGCAGTTTTGCCTGGCCCCTCGGTTTTGCGGCTGGCATTATTTCTGTGCTTTTCCCCGTGCCCGGATGGTCTGAGAGTTATGGGCAATCGTGATCAAGTTCTTCACAACGGATGGCAAGTTCAGCTTCCTCAAAGTAGGTGCCCAGTTGCTGGTGGTTGCAGCGCTGGTGGTCGGTGTGGTCGCCTTTGTCGGCAACAACAAGACCGTCACCCTCAACGTCGACGGAAAAGTGAGCTCCATCCAGACCTTCGGCGGCACTGTAGATGAAGTAGTCAGGGCAGCCAAGGTCGAGTTGAAGGACGCAGACCGCGTTTCGCCGGCTCTGGACGCACGGGTCGACAACGGTTCCGTGGTGAACATCAACCTCGCCAAGGCCGTCTCCATCGAACTGGACGGTGCGCGCAAGACGGTCAACACCACCGCCTCCAACGTCGAAGGCCTGGTCAGTGAACTGGGCGTGGCAAGTTCTTCGCAGGTTTCCCAGCCGAAGGAAGCTGCACTGGAAGTCACGGGTTCCTTCGTCTCCATCTCGACCCCCAAGACCATCAGCGTGGTAGCCGACGGCAAGAGCACCAGCACCACCACGACGGCGGCCGACGTCGCCAGCGTCCTGAAGGACGCCGGTATCACTGTTGGCGCCAACGACCGCCTCTCACAGCCCGGTAACGCCCCGGTCATCCAGGACATGGTGATCAAGGTTTCCCGCGTGGACACCAGCAAGACCGCCGAGGCCACTGAAGAAGTACCTTTCGACAGCGTCAAGACTGAAAGCGCCGATCTGTTCAAGGGCGAAGAAAAGGTCACACAGGCAGGCGTCGCGGGTTCCCTGGTCAAGACGTTCAAGCTGGTTCTCGTCGACGGCCGCGAAGCATCCCGAACGCTGGTCTCCAGCAACGTAGCCACCCCGCCTGTGGCCGAAAAGATCAGCGTAGGCACCAAGGCCCGTCCCGCCGCCGCTCCCGCAGCCGCTGCCGCCCCCGTGGCCAGCGGACCCACCGGTGCCCCGAACGAAGCCATGTGGGACAGGATCGCCCAGTGCGAGTCCGGTGGAAACTGGGCCATCAACACCGGTAACGGCTACTACGGCGGTCTCCAGTTCTCCGGCCCCACCTGGCTTGCCAACGGCGGTGGCGCGTACGCTCCCACGGCCAACCTGGCCACGAAGGCCCAGCAGATCGAAATCGCCAACCGCCTTTACGCCAAGAACGGCCTCAGCGACTGGGGCTGCGCCCACGCAGCGTGATCCCGGACAGGCGATACGATACCTAGGTGACTGAACCGAATTCCGAACCCGCCGCCGTCGCGCCTTTGCTTGGCGCCACAGACATCCGACGGCTCGCCGAAGAAATCGGTGTACGCCCCACGAAAACACTGGGGCAGAACTTTGTGATCGATGGCAACACCATTCGAAGGATCGTCTCGGCGGCCGGCATTGACGCTGGCGAGACGGTCCTCGAGGTAGGGCCTGGACTGGGCTCCCTGACCCTGGGGCTCTTGGATGCCGCCAAGACTGTTGTAGCGGTGGAGATCGACCCCGTCCTGGCCGAAAAGCTGCCCGAGACGGTTCGCTCCTGGCGCCCCGAGGCCACGGACAACTTCCACCTGGTCCTCTCCGACGCCATGAAAGTGACGGAACTTCCGGTTGCCCCCACGGCGTTGGTGGCCAATCTGCCCTACAACGTGGCCGTGCCCGTGGTCCTGCACCTGCTCCAGCATTTCCCCAGCCTCCGACACGGCCTGGTCATGGTCCAGGACGAGGTTGCCGACCGCCTTGCCGCCACCCCGGGGTCCAAGATCTACGGCGTTCCCTCGGTCAAAGCGGCTTGGTACGGTCACATGCGCAAGGCCGGTGTCATCGGCATGAACGTGTTCTGGCCGGCGCCGAAAATCCATTCCGGACTCGTCGCGTTCACCCGGCACGAACCTCCCGCCACGCACGCCACCCGCGAACAGGTCTTTGCCGTCATTGATGCGGCCTTCGCCCAGCGCAGGAAGACCCTCCGCGCGGCCTTGGCAGGCTGGGCAGGAAGTGCCGCCGAGGCCGAACGTTGCCTCCTGGCTGCCGGCGTCGACCCCACAGCACGCGGCGAGGTCCTGGACATCTCCGCCTATGTCAGGATCGCCGAAGCCCGCCACCCCGTGGGCGCATGAATCCGGGAACCCGTAAGCCCGGCATCCTCCCTTTTGCGGGGGACCGGTTCCATGCCCGGACAGTCCGCGTCAAAGCGCCGGGCAAAGTCAATGTCTCCTTGAGCGTTGGACCGCTCAGGGCCGATGGCTACCACTCCGTGGCGAGCGTCTACCTGGCGGTGTCCCTGTATGAGGAAGTAGCTGCCACCAGCACGGAAACGCCGGGAATAACGGTGAGCATCAGTCCGGACAGCACGCTGGACCTGGACGGTGTGGACATCCCGTTGGACGAACGAAACCTCGCATACAAAGCTGCGGCGATCATGGCCGAGGTCTCCGAAAAGCCCACAGGTGTGCATTTGGAGATCACCAAGCGTGTCCCTGTCGCCGGCGGCATGGGTGGCGGTTCGGCCGATGCCGCGGCAACCCTGCTGGCTTGTGACGCCCTGTGGGACAGCGGGCTGTCGCGCGAGGAACTCGCGCACCTGGCGGCCGAGCTGGGCGCGGACGTGCCGTTCTCGCTCCTGGGAGGCACCGCCGTCGGACTTGGCGTCGGCGACAAACTCTCGCCCGCGCTGGCAAAAGCCCAGATGGACTGGGTCCTCGTGTTCGCCGACTACGGACTGTCCACTCCGGACGTGTTCCGTACCCTGGATGGGCTGCGCGACTCTGAAGGCGTGGACGTTCCCGAGCCCGTGGACGTGGATCCCACCATTCTCCAGGCCCTGCGCAATGGAGATCCGGAGACCCTCAGCCGGGTACTCATCAATGACCTTCAACGGGCTTCGATCACCCTGGCGCCGCAGCTTCGCGACACCATCGGACTGGGTGAAGCACGCGGTGCCCTGGCGGGCATGGTCTCAGGCTCCGGGCCCACGATCGCGCTGCTCGCGCGGGACTCCGTGTCAGCCAGTGTCCTTGCCGAGGAGCTGACCCACCGGGGCCACACCGCCGTCGCAGTTCACGGACCTGTTCCCGGAGCGCGGATCATCTCCGATACGCTCCTCTAATACCCCTGTACCTCCGCATTCCAGCAGTAGAAAGTAGTACCCATTGGCTCACCTGCTCGGCGGCGAAAACCTCACCGTTTCGTTCGCGACCCGCACTGTCCTCGACGGCGTCACCCTCGGTTTGGAGGATGGCGACCGGATTGGCATGGTGGGCCGCAACGGTGACGGCAAATCCACGCTCATGCGGCTGCTTGCCATGCGCTCGACCCCGGATTCAGGCCGGGTCACCAAGCGCGGTGACGTCACCGTGGGCTATCTGGACCAGGCTGACGTACTCGACGGCGACCTGACGGTAGGCGCTGCCATCGTTGGCGACCGCGCCGACCACGAATGGGCTGCCAACCCCAAGATCCGCGAGGTCATGGGCGGACTGGTTGGTGATGTCGACTGGCACGCCAACGTGCACTCGTTGTCAGGCGGCCAGAAGCGGCGCGTTGCCTTGGCGAAGCTGCTCATCGAAGACCACGACGTCATAATGCTGGACGAGCCCACCAACCACCTCGACGTCGAAGGCGTCGCCTGGCTGGCGCGCCACCTCAAGTCGCGCTGGCGCGCCAACCAGGGTGCTTTCCTGGTGGTCACCCACGACCGCTGGTTCCTTGACGAAGTCTGCAACTACACCTGGGAAGTCCACGACGCCATGGTGGACATGTTCGACGGCGGTTACGCCGCCTACGTTCTGGCCCGGGCCGAGCGTGACCGCATGGCCGCCGTCGTCGAAAACAAGCGCCAGCAACTCGTCAAGAAGGAACTTGCCTGGCTGCGGCGCGGTGCGCCCGCCCGGACGGCAAAGCCGAAATTCCGGATCGAAGCTGCCAATGAGCTCATCTCTGATGTTCCGGAGCCACGCGACTCGGTGGCGCTGAGCAAGATGGCGACGGCACGTCTGGGCAAGGACGTTCTGGACCTTGAAAATGTGACCCTGGATTTCCAGGGCGGCGAGTCCGGGCAGAAGCTCTTCGACAACATCACCCTGCGCCTGGCACCGGGGGAGCGCCTCGGGCTGGTTGGCGTCAACGGCGCAGGTAAGTCCACCCTGCTGAAGCTGCTCAACGGGGAGATCCAGCCGACGTCGGGCAAGGTCAAGCGCGGCAAAACAGTGGTTACTGCTGTCCTGACGCAGGACGTGAAGGAGCTCGACGAAGTATCGGACCTGCGGGTCATCGAAGTGATCGAGCGCGAAAAGCGGTCCTTCAGCGTTGGCGGCAAGGAATTCACCGCCGGCCAGCTGGTTGAGCAACTCGGATTCACGAAGGAAAAGCAGTGGACGCCGGTCGCGGACCTCTCCGGTGGTGAACGACGCCGGCTCCAGCTGCTTCGCCTGCTGGTGGGGGAGCCGAACGTCCTCATGCTCGACGAGCCCACCAACGACCTCGACACCGACACCCTTGCCGCTGTTGAGGACGTCCTGGACGGCTGGCCCGGGACCCTGGTTGTGGTCAGTCACGACCGCTACCTCCTGGAGCGCGTCACCGACCACCAGATGGCGTTGTTGGGCGACGGAAAGCTCCGCGGGCTGCCCGGCGGTGTGGATCAGTACCTCGAGCTGCGTGAGGCCGCGTTGGCCTCCGGCGCAGTGTTGGGTGGCTCCACGGCTCCGACGGCGGCCAGCGGATCCGAAGGTGCGGGCTCCGCCGCGCAGTCCGGGGCCAGCGAAGCCGAGAAGCGGGAAGCCCGGAAGGACCTCAACAGGATCGACCGGCAACTCGGGAAGCTGGCGCAGCAGGAGGAGAAGCTCCACACCCAGATGGCAGCGAAGTCCGAATCCGGCGACTTCGATGCCCTGAGCGAGCTCAACGTCAAGCTTCGGGAGCTGCTCGACGAGAAAGAGGGACTCGAGCTGGAGTGGCTCGAAGCTGCAGAGGTCCTGGGCGAGTAGTCCCAACCCTCACTCACGTCCCCCGGGTTTGGTGTGGACGCTCGCTCACGTCCCCCGGGTTTGGCGTGGACGCTCGCTCACATCCCCCGGGTTTGGTGCCGACGCTCGTTCACATTCCCGAGCGCTTACGCCCCGGGTTCGTAGCCGATCAGCCAATGCAGGCCGTATCGGTCGATGACCTGTCCGTCCGAGGCGCCCCACGGTTTGGGCGCCAACGGGTCAACGATCCGGCCGTCGTCGGCGAGCTTGTCGAACCACTCGTGCAGAAGCGGAGGTTCCGCGGCGCCGAGGAGGGAGAGCATGGCCCCTTCCATATGGACCGACTTTTCCCCGTTGGCGGCATCGGAACCCATCAACGCCACGACGCCGTTGAGAACGCCGTGGGCGATGGCATCGGAAGGTCCGTCGTCGCGCCCGAAATCCGCGTAGGAGTGCAACGATAGTTCGCCTCCAAAGACGTCCGCGTAAAAGCTGAGGGCCTCGCGCGCCGTGCCAGGAAAGCTGAGGTAGAGCTGGGGTGCTGTCATGCGCACATCCTACTCATGCCGGAAATTGCACCAGGTGACGCGGTGGGTTGTGAGTGAGGGTTTGGCTCAATGTGGTGGGTTGTGAGTGAGGGATTGGCTCAATGTGGTGGGTTGTGAGTGAGGGTTTAGCCCTCCGAACGCAGCTCCGGTTCCTTTTGCAAGCCGGTCAGTCCGTTCCAGGCAAGGTTGACCAAGTGTGCCGCTACAGCGCGCTTGTCGGGTTCACGGCTGTCGAGCCACCACTGCCCGGTCATGGCAACCATTCCCACCAACATCTGGGCGTACATGGCGCCGTCGGCCGCGCTGAAGCCGCGGCGTGCGAACTCGTCCGAGAGCAAATGTTCCACGCGGGCGGTGACGTGGGAGAGCAGGGTGGAGAAGGCGCCTTCGGGCTGCGAGGGCGGGGCGTCACGCATAAGGATCCGGAAGCCGTCAGTGCGGTCCTCGATGTAGCCAAGGAGGGCCAAGGCCGCGCGCTCCACCAGGACGCGGGGCTTGGCCTCGGTGCTGAGGGCCTCCGTGATGGAGTCCAGAAGGATCCGGAATTCGGTCTCCACAACCTGCCGGTACAGGCCTTCCTTGGAACCGAAGTGTTCGTAGATCACCGGTTTGGAAACGCCCGCGGACGCAGCGATTTCCTCGATGGTGGTGCCATCCAGGCCGCGGGCGGAGAACAACGCCCTGCCGATGCCGATCAACTGTGACTTGCGCTGCTGACCGGTCATCCGGATCCGCACCTGCTGGCCGTTGGAGCCGTGGTCCAACGGGGCGGACGTGCCCTCAGGCCGGGAAAGTTCAGTGCGCTTGCTCACCTGACCATCATGCCGCAGATGCCGTGCCGGGCGGGTGAAGGCGCCGTGCGATGGTGCGTCGCGAAGGGTTTGCCGGTGGGCCAAGTCGCGAAGCACGCAATGGTCATGGCAAACTAGTTTCTTGTGTGTGGAACCCGGTACTCCGGGAGACCCTCCGGGCCGTTGGTCCGAAGGAGGAGCCACACACGGTCCGCTCTGGTGTAACGGCAGCACCCCGGCCTTTGGAGCCGTGGAGTATAGGTTCGAATCCTATGGGCGGAACGGTCGGAAAACGCGCTCCTTCTCTGTACCTGTGACGGCTCTAACGGTGCCTGGGTCCATTGTTGGATGGCAGCGATCCGAAGCCGGGTTACCCGGGACATACAGAGCAAGGAGAGCCAGTACGTGAGCCCCGAAACCAACGGTCCCGCAGCGGTGATCGTCTTGGCCGCAGGCGCCGGAACGCGCATGAAGTCGCGCACTCCCAAGATCCTCCACGAAATCGGCGGCCGGTCAATGGTTGGCCACGCTCTCCTCGCAGCCCGCGCCATCAACCCCGCAAAGCTCGCGCTGGTTGTGCGCCACGAGCGTGACCGGGTGGCCGAGCACGTTTCGGCACTGGACCCCGAAGCTCTGATCGTTGACCAGGACGAGATCCCCGGCACCGGACGCGCGGTGGAAGTAGCCCTGAACGCGCTCGACGCCGAAGCCCCCCTCACCGGCACAGTCGTGGTCACCTACGGCGACGTTCCCCTCCTGACCGGTGAACTGCTGGCCGAACTGGTTGCCACGCACGAGTCCGAAGCCAACGCCGTAACGGTCCTCACCGCCGTCCTGGACGAAGCCACCGGCTATGGCCGCATCCTGCGTGCCGAAGACGGTACCGTGACGGGCATCCGCGAACACAAGGACGCAAGCGACGCCGAGCGCAGCATCCGCGAAGTCAATTCCGGTATCTACGCCTTCGACGCCGCTGTCCTGCGCAAGGCACTCGAAAGCGTTACGACGGATAACGCCCAGGGTGAGATGTACCTCACCGATGTCCTCGGATTGGCGCGCGACGCCGGTGGCCGGGTCGCCGCCGTCGTGACTGAAGACCGCTGGCAGGTTGAGGGCGCCAACGACCGCATCCAGCTTTCGGCGCTGGGCGCCGAGCACAACCGCCGCATCATCGAAGCCTGGATGCGTGCCGGCGTGACTGTGGTGGATCCCGCCACCACCTGGATCGACTCCACCGTCACCCTTGACGAGGACGTCCGCCTCCTGCCTAATACGCAACTGCACGGTTCCACCACGGTGGCCAGGGACGCTGTCGTCGGACCTGACACGACCCTCACCGACGTGAACGTCGGCGAAGGCGCGAAGGTGGTCCGCACCCACGGATCGGGTTCCACGATCGGTGCGAAGGCAACCGTAGGTCCGTTCACCTACCTCCGGCCGGGCACGGTCCTGGGCGAGACCGGCAAGATCGGTGCGTTCTACGAGACCAAGAATGTGACCATCGGCCGGGGCTCGAAGCTCTCCCACCTGGGATACGCCGGCGACGCCGAAATCGGCGAAGACACCAACATCGGTTGCGGAAACATCACCGCAAATTACGACGGCGAGAAGAAGCACCGCACGGTGATCGGCTCGGGCGTCCGCACAGGTTCGAACACGGTCTTCGTCGCTCCCGTCACAGTCGGCGACGGCGCGTACAGCGGCGCCGGGGCAGTGATCCGCAAGGACGTTCCCGCTGGGGCCCTTGCCGTCAGCCTCGCAGCCCAGCGCAACGCCGAAGGTTGGGTCATCGCCAACCGTCCGGGCAGCGGCTCCGCCAAGCTGGCCGAAGCAGCGCAAGAGCTGACCTCCACCTCCACCTCCACACAATCCCCGGCAACCACAGAAGAAGGCAATCAGGCATGAGCGAAATTACCGCACACGGCGAGAAGAAACTGATTCTCGCCGCCGGAAGGGCGCATCCGGAGCTGGCGCAGGAAATCGCGAAGGAGCTGGAGACCGAGCTCCTGCCCATCGACGCCTACGACTTCGCCAACGGTGAGATCTACGTCCGTTCGGCCGAGAGCGTGCGAGGCACTGATGCCTTCGTCATCCAGGCCCACCCGGCACCGCTGAACAACTGGCTCATGGAGCAGTTGATCATGATCGACTCCCTCAAGCGCGCCTCCGCCAAGAGGATCACGGTCGTATCCCCGTTCTACCCGTACTCCCGCCAGGACAAGAAGGGCCGCGGCCGCGAGCCCATCTCCGCCCGACTGGTTGCCGACCTCTACAAGACCGCTGGCGCCGATCGCATCATGTCCGTGGACCTGCACACCTCGCAGATCCAGGGCTTCTTCGACGGTCCCGTCGACCACCTGATGGCCATCCCGCTGCTGGCTGACTACATCCGCACCAAGGTTGAAGCAGACAACATCACGGTGGTTTCCCCTGATACCGGACGTGTCCGCGTGGCCGAGCAGTGGGCCGAACGCCTGGGCGGCGCCCCGCTCGCGTTCGTGCACAAGAGCCGTGACCTCACCGTGCCCAACCAGGCCGTCTCCAAGACGGTTGTGGGCCAGGTGGAAGGACGTACCTGCGTTCTGATCGACGACATGATCGACACCGGCGGAACCATCTCCGGCGCAGTCCAGGTCCTGAAGAACGCCGGTGCCAAAGACGTCATCATCGCCTGCACCCACGCAGTCTTCTCCGACCCCGCGGCGCAGCGCCTCGCTGACTCGGGTGCCCGCGAAGTTGTTGTCACCAACACCCTGCCGATCCCGGCTGAGAAGCGCTTCCCGTCGCTCACCGTGTTGTCGATCGCGCCTTTGATCGCGCGCGCCATCCGCGAAGTGTTCGACGACGGTTCGGTCACCAGCCTGTTCGACGGCAAGGCCTGACTCCATCTGAGCTGAGCTGAAACGGGCCATCCGCCACCTTCGGGCGCGTGGGTGGCCCGTTTTGCACCCGTTTTCTCCGAATGCAGGCAGCGCTGGTAGACTCTTGGGGATACCTTGGCGAGGGAGAGCACATCCGGTCCGCGTTTCGTGGACCAGGGTTGCGGGTCTCCGTTATCGACTGGGTCTGCATCTCCTTCAACACAGGCGGAACGGCTGCAACCGGCCGTGCTCAGCCGGGCGTCGAAGGTCTCCAGACCTCCGCCCTTGCTGATAGACCAGCCCGGACACCGACCGGGCGCCACAGTAATCAAGGAGTACACATGTCTGAGCAGAAGCTCACCGCAGAACTGCGCACCGAATTCGGCAAGGGCTACGCCCGCCGTGCACGCATGGCCGGCCAGATCCCGGCTGTCATCTACGGCCACGGTGCAGAGCCGATCCACGTCAACCTGCCGGCCAAGGCCACCACGCTGGCTGTCCGCGTTTCCAACGCCCTCCTGGCGATCGACGTCGACGGCGAGCAGCACCTGACGCTGGTCAAGGACATCCAGCGCGACCCGGTAAAGCAGATCATCGAGCACGTTGACCTGCAGACCGTCCAGGCCGGCGAGAAGGTAACCGTTGACGTTGCCATCCACGTGACCGGCGAAGTTGCTCCGGGCGCCGTCGCGACCCTCGAGGCCACCACCATCTCCCTGGAGGCCGAGGCAACCCACGTTCCCACCGCCGTCGAGGTTGACATCGAAGGCCGCAAGGCCGGCGAGAACGTCCACGCTTCGGACCTCGTCCTGCCGAAGGGTTCCACCCTGCTCGCCGACGCTGAGACCCTGGTTGTCCGCGTTGCCGAGGAAGCCGCAGCTGAAGAAGCCGAGGAATCCGAGGAAGCAGCTGCCGAGTAGTCTTTGACTGCTTGAGGCTGATGCCTTTGAGTGGCCGGGTCCCTTGGGGTCCGGCCACTTTCCTTTTTCCATGACGCCCTTATCTTCGCTGCGTCGCACAACGTTTCCTAGGATGAGACCATGACTGACACCTGGCTGATTGTCGGCCTCGGCAACCCCGGCAGTGAGTACAGCAACAACAGGCACAATGTGGGCCAAATGGTGCTGGATGAACTGGCCTCCCGCATGGGTGGGAAATTCAAGGCCCACAAAACGCGCGCCCAGGTAGTGGAGGGCCGCCTTGGTCTTGGCGGCCCCCGCGTGGTGCTCGCCAAGCCGATGACCTACATGAACGTCTCCGGCGGTCCCGTGGCAGGGCTGTGCAAGTTCTTCGACATCGCTGCCGACCACGTCATTGCCGTCCATGATGAGATCGACATCCCTTTTAACACAGTCAAGCTAAAAATCGGCGGCGGGGAGGGCGGCCACAACGGCCTCCGCGACATCTCGAAAGCTTTGGCAACAAAGGACTATTTGCGGGTCCGCGTGGGCGTCGGAAGGCCCCCGGGACGCATGGATACCGCTGATTTTGTGTTGCGGGACTTCGCCACGGCTGAGAAGAAGGAACTTCCTTTCCTCCTGGACGAAGCCGCCGACGCCGTCGAACTGCTTATTGGCGAAGGCCTGCTCGCGGCCCAGCAGAAGCACCACCCCGCGAAAGCTTGAGCAAACCTTGAGTAAAGCCTGATCAAAGACTGACGGCTTCGAGCAGCTTTAGGCCTACACACTGTCGGCGCCCGAAGGTAGTGTGCATGGTACGCAGATGAGCGGTGGGGGACTATCGCGATTGTGTTAGCTAAGGATGCAGATGTCGGCGGAGTTGCTAAACAGGAGCGGTGGAGGCGCAGCGAGGGCTGCGGCTCCCGATCTCGTGGGCGGACCAAGCGACCGCCAGACCTGGTCACTGCTGGCCCGGAGCCATGATTTGTCCAGGGCCGTCAAGTATCTTGACTCGCCGGAGTCTTATGGTGTGATCCTCACTGGCGAGCGGGGGATCGGCAAATCCGGCTTGGCGCGGGCCGTTGTGTCGTCCCTCGGCCCCAAGGTCCACAGCCTGCAGCTTCGCAACACGGTAGCGAATGGCCAAACCCCTTACGGGTGCCTCGGTTTCCTGTTGGCCCGTTTGCCCTCGGAGGCTGTCGGTTCTCCCACTGGCATCCTCCATGCCGTAACCAGCCTGATCAGGAGCGAAGCCGCGGGGCGGGAGACCGTCTTCATCCTGGACAACGCAGGCGGCATGGATCCCATGAGCACCGGCGTTCTGCTGAACCTGATGGCCACGGGTACCGCCAAAGTGGTGGCTACGGTCCAGCGCGCCAGTGATCTTCCCGCAGATTTCCACCGGATGGTCCTGGACGGGGAACTGGGCGAGGTCCACCTGAACACGCTCAGCGAGGAACAAACCAAGCAGGTGTTGGGCTCGGTCCTGGGCCACTACGTCTCCACAACGCTGGCGGGCTCCTTGCATGCGGCCGTGGGCGGCAACCCCATGCTGTTGCACGCGCTCCTGGAGGAGCAGCGCCACCGGGGCAACCTGGTCCTTAACGACTCCGTGTGGACCCTCCGTGACCGGATCACCCTCGAGGGCGCCACGGTGGTGGAGGATTTCGTCCGGTCCAGACTGGCGCGCGAACCGCAGGCCAGCAGGACGGTGGTGGAAGTCCTGGCATGCGCGCAGCGCGCCAGATTGGTGGATCTCGCAGCCATCTTCGGGACACAGGTCCTGGTGGAGATGGAGGAATCCGGCCTGCTCACGGTGGAGCGGGAGGCCGAGCATTGGGTGTGCCTCCGGGACCCCTATGTAGGCGAAGTGGTCCGCAGTTGGCTCAGTACGCGCCGCATGAAGGAACTCCGGGTCATGCTGCACGGTTCCGAAGAGCCTGAACCCAGCGGCCTGGCACCGCAGGACCTGTTGAGCTACGCCGCCTGGATGCACGCCTGCGAGGATGAACCCCAGCCGTCGCCGGCATTGGCTCTTGCCGCCGGACTGGCTGCCTTGGACGACTACGATCCCAACTTCGCCATCCAATGCACCGTATCGCTGAACCCCGGGGACGCCGAATGGGTGCGCGGGCAGCGGCTCAAAGCCGCTGCCTACCTCATGCTGGACCTGCCCCTGCACGCAGCCCAGGCGCTGGACGAGATTTCCGAGGCACACATCGCCGGACTGGATCCGCTGGAGTTTGCGGAGGTCACGGCCGCACAATGCCAGGCCATGACCTGGATTGACGGCCGGTCCGCCATGGTCCCCGGAGTCCTCTCGGAGGCCTTCGAAAGGCTCGAAACGATGGCCTCCGGCTATCCTTCGGCAACGATGACCAAGGCCCGGAACAGGCTGCAGCTGTGCAACTACGAGTACAAGACCTTCATGGGCGAGTACGCGTCCATGGTCGAGGACCTTGAAAAGGAGTTGGCGAAGGACATCGCCGAGGACCGTGAGCATTGGCTCCGCTCGTCCTTTTTCCTGATCGAAGCCCGCTGCATTCTGGGCCGGGAGATGGAGGCCCAGCAGCTTGCCCGCAGCGTCTCACGGCATCTGGCGGACTCGGACGGGCCGGCACAGTTGGAGGAAGCTTTCGCTCGGCATGCGTTCCTGGTCCTTTTGTTGTCGGGCCAGTGGCGCAAGTGCATCGAATTGATGAGGCGTACTCCCTCAAGGCCCTCCCGCCTCCAGTACCGGGGTGCGCTCACCGAGCTGGGCGTCGGCCTGGCGTATGCCTATGCAGGCAAGCCGGCCAGCGCCGTCGAACCGCTGCGCTCCGCAGTTGCGCAGTTGGAGCTCCGGCCCGCCATGAACATGAACAAAGTGGCGTACGCTGCCACCGCCTTCGCGTATGCCCAATTGGGCAATTTCGTCGAGGCCGGCCGCTACCTGGACTTGTACAGGACCTGCAGGGGAGAGGGGATGTACTTCTCCGAGTCGGTGGCGGTGTTCTGCGCCGAGATGGCAGGCAGGTGGATGGGTGACCCCGATGTGAAGGAGCGGTTGCTTGAGCGCGTTCACGACGACATCGAGGAGCAGCGCTTCACGACGGCGGGTATCTGCCTTTTCGGGGCCACCGTGGAAGGCACTGATGAGGAGTACCGGCTGCTGGAGGACATTGCCGGCCGGCGCCAGGGACCGCTGGCCAAGATTTCCGGGGACCTCGCCCGTGGCTCCTTGAACAAGAGTTCCCGCAGCTTGTTGGAAGCCGCCGATGCCGCCGCGTCCCTTGATCTGCTGGTGGTGGAGGCGCGTTGCGTGGCCATGGCCTTGGACTTTGCCCGGGATGCCGGCGAGACCACGACAGCCCGTACGGCCCAGCTGAGGTTGGAGCGCCTGGAGCATTCCGTGTCCGCGCTTCCCATCCAGCCGCGTTCCGACGCGCCGGTATTGACCGAGCGGGAGCGCCAGATTGCTAAACTCGCGGGAAAGGGTGTCAGCAACCGCGAAATCGCGATGGATATTGGGGTGTCTGTGCGGACTGTAGAAGGCCATTTGTACCAAGTGTTCACCAAGCTCGGTGTGTCGTCTCGGGGCGAGCTTAATGGGCTCCTATGAGATAGGGCGGGCGGCATCCACATTCTGCGTGCGGGCTGCCCATGCAGGCTGAGTACCTTGTAGGCCGGGACACCGATCTTGAACTGGCCTTGGAGATATTGCGTCAGGAAGGCGCCGGGGCCGTACTTGTCGTGGCGGACGCCGGCATTGGCAAGACTGCCTTTTCTGACGAGCTTGCAGCCCGCCTGGTCTCGGAAATGGTGGTGATGCGGATCCACGGGAGCCCTGCACTGTCTGCCGTGCCCTTTGGAGTCCTGGCACCCTACTTGCTGGATCTACCCGTTGAGCAGGCCACTTCTCCGGTAGCGATCCTCCGCGAATTCTGGTCGCAGTTCGAGAAGCGGCGCGGCGGCGAAGGTGCGCGCCTCTTGCTCGTGGTCGATGACGCGCACGACCTCGACGAAGGCAGCACCCAGATCCTTGCCGAACTGGTCACCGCCGGGTGGGCGCGGCTGGTGGCCACCAGCAGGCCCAGGCCCGGTCTGCCGGCAGCGCTGCTTCAACTCTGGTACGACGGCCTGGCCGAGCGTCTGGAGCTTCATCCCCTGGACAAGGACACCTCAACCGAACTGGTCGAGAAGACGTTGGGTGGGACCGTCATGCCCAGCGCGGCCGAGGTACTGCACGCCCTGTCCGAAGGTAACCCGCTGCTGCTGCGATGCCTGCTTGACGACTCGCGGGCCGACGGGAACCTGGTACGGCGGAACGGTGTGTGGCTCTTGACCGGCGAGCTTTCCGGAAGCGGCGAAAACCTGGCCGAGGTTGTCAGGAACAGGGTGCTGCGGACCAGCGAGGCCGAGCGGGAGGCAATGTTTGTCATCGCCTTGTCCGAGCCCGTCCCTGCCGCTTTGCTGGACGCGGAGGTGGGCAGGGAGACCGTACGGTCCTTGATGGACAACAGGCTGGTCATTCCCACGAACGGTGCCGGCAGCCCGCTTAAAATGTGGCATCCCATGTACAGCGAGGCGCTCCGCCAGATCGTTTCGCCCGCCCGCAGCCTCCAGATCCGGCAACGGATGGTCCAACACCTTGCCTCGGAACCCACCACCGCCGAGGGTCTGCTCCGGACGGTGAGCTGGGCGCTGGACTGCGGTGCCGACGTCGATGACCAACTGCTGTTGCGGGCCGCGTTCCTGGCCGTCAAGCTCCTCCAGAACCCGTTGGCGCTTGCAGCGGCGGGCAAGGTCCGCTCCGAGGCGCTGCGCCCGCGCGCCCGCGCGGTCATGGCAATGGTCAGCTATAACGACGGCGACTATAACAGTGCCGTGCGCCTGCTGGAGGAGGGCAACGGGTTCCTTGATGCCGATCCGCTGGGACCGACGGGTGCGGGCCTGCTATGGGCGGCCGCCCGCTCGGCGCGAGGCGATTCGGCGTCGGATATCGCCTCCGATGCCCGGACGGCGGCCAAATCACTGACCGATGGGACTGGCCCCTCTGACGCCGTGGCCGTGCAGGTCAAACGGCACGCCTGGACGTTGGAGTTGGCCGCGCTGGCCCAAGAGGGCCGCTACAGCGAACTTCGCGATGGCCTGGACTCGTTTGCCGAAGAGCTCCGGACGGATGACCCGGACAGTGCGGTGAACCGGATCTTCCTGCTGGCCATGCAGTGCGAGCTGCTCACTGTTGAGGGGCAGCCCGGGCATGCGCTCGACGCGGGCCGCGAAGCGCTGGTCCTGCTCGATGAACATGGCGGGAACCTGCTGTACGTGGCCGATTTCGTCGTACTCCGCTACGTCCTGGCGGCCCTGGAAGCGGGTGACTGGGGTGCAGCCGATGCCGCCCTTGACCGGTACGCCGCCAGTTCGACCATGGGGCTGATCACCTTCGGGGGAGACATCCAGACACTCAAGGGGCTGGCCCTCGTGCGTCAGGGCCGCACGGACCAGGCCATGGCACTGCTCACTCCGGCCGTCGAGGCACTCCGGGTGAAGGACCCCCAGCTGCTCGTCAGCCTGGGACACGCCTTGGCGCTGTATGCGGCAGCCAAGTCCGGCAACGCGTCGCTCGCGCAACGCTTGGCGGGCGAAGAGGTCCCCGGCAGGGGCAACAGCTACGTGGAGGCGCTCGCCGGCCTTTTCGCCTTGGCCGGCCATGAACTTCTCAGCAAAGGGTCCGGACTGCAGAAGCTTCGGGAACTGCCGGAAGCCGGGGGCCTGCACGCGTTGCCGGGCTTGCTCCTGCAAAACCTGGTCCTCAGGACGGAGCTCGGGGACGCCGGTGCCACTGCGTCCATAGAAGAAACTGCCTCCCGGATGACCGGAGCCTGGGCGGCAGGATGGCAATCATTGGCCGCAGCACAGCTCAGCGGCGCCGGACAGGGCTTCGTGAACGCGGGAAACCTCATGTCCGCGGCAGGGATGCCCGGTCCGGCTGCGGCGGCGTTCGATAAAGCGGCCGCAACCTTCGACGCCGAAGGCAAACGCCCCGAAGCCCGACAGGCGGCCGTCATGCGGGACGTCAGCGAGGCGAGCATGGGCGACTCCCTGGTCCGCGATCCACACACCGATTCCGATCACTCGGTGCCACTGACGCGTCGTGAGCAGGACATCGTCGCGCTGGCCGTCTCGGGCCTCACCGATCGCCAAATAGCGGAGAAACTCATGGTGTCGGTCCGAACCGTGGAGGGGCATTTGTACCGCAGCTACGCGAAGCTGGGGATCCGCCGTCGTGAAGATCTTGGCTCTGCTGTCCGACGCTGACGCAGTGTCCGCTTGAGTACCCCAAAGAGACCCTTGGCACCCCTGTGCCCAATTTCCGCAGGATTTAGCCAATCGCTGGAGTAATCGGCCTGCGTTTCGTGTCGGAACCAAGTAGTGCCGCCTGCGGGTACTGAGTACAACACAGTATCGGCCGGTAAAAAGCCTCCAAGTAATCGAGTACCGATTACTGGTGTTTGGCTTTTGCGCCCCCGGCAATATTGATCTTGGAAGAACGGTTCAGCCCCAAGCATCACCGGGATTCCGAAAGTCGCATCAATCGCATCGGTGGTCTCTTTAGCCGATGCCCCGGCCACCGGAAGGTGGTCCGGCCCTGAACGAAGCCGGCGGCGACAGAGTCTTCTGAGACCGAGACTCTCCCCCCAGCCGCCGCCGGCTTCTAAGCCAGGGACCCGCGAATCGCCAAACAAAACTTTCCCGGACATGGGACTGCTGCAATTGGAGTGTGCATGCTGCCGGACCCTTGGCTGGACGAAGACCACGTCACAGCCAGGCTGGGATCCCCGCACTTCCCCGACAGGGCACAATTGCTGGAGCTGGTTCTTTCCACGGTACGTTCTCCCTCCACCACAGGAATCGTGGTCGCAGGAGAGAAAGGTTCCGGAAAAAGCCACTTGCTGCTCTCGCTCAAGGCCGGCCTCCCCGAAACCATGGATGTCCGCACCTTTGCCGGAAGCCTTGATGCCACCCAGTACGGAGTCCTTGCCCAGGGGGTTCCCGGCGCGGCACCCAGGCCCGGAGTGAGCGCCACGGCCGCATCCAGCTACTACCCACCGGCCCACCGCCCCGATGCGGCCATGGACGAGGGGCCGATGCCGGGACTCCACGTCCTTCGTGCCCTCACCAACACCCTTGGGCCTGCGAGCTACGTGTACTCGGCTCCTGCCTTGCGCCGACGCAGCAAACGGCATGACCTGTCCTCCAAGCCCCAGCTGGTCCTTCTGGTGGACGACATCCACTACGTCGACCCAGCGTCCCTTGGGGTCCTGCTGCAGCTCATTCCCGGATTCGGTGCCAAACTCGTAGCTACCGCGGACAGCCGGCGCCCGTTGCCCCAGGACCTGTACCAGCTCTGGGAAGACGGCTTCATGGAGCAGTACCTCCTGCCGCCGTTCACCCTCACCGAAGCGCATGCAGTGTGCGTGTCCCTCCTGGGCGGGAAGGTCCAGCAACGGGCGAGCAGCCTCCTTGCAACGATGAGCGGATTCAATGTGGCCGTCCTGTGCCTCGCCGTGGAGGACGCGCGGCGTGCCGGGCTTCTGGTGCGGCGGGAGGGCTATTGGACGATCGACACCCGCGCCCACTGCTACTGGCCGGGCGTTGTGGAGCATGTCCAAGCGGACAATGAAGTCCGCCCGGCGGAGGAGCGGCTCGCTTTGGAACTGGTCGCTTTGGCCGAGCCGGTCGCCTTCGAGATCCTGGAACGCCATTGTGGGCAGAAAGCCGTGGAAAACCTGCTGGCGGACCGTCGTATCAGGCTGATGCCAGGCTGGCGACCCATGGTTCGTATGGGTTCATGGCTGTGGGGCGAGGCTACCCGGCTTGCTGTCCCGCGGTCCCGGAGCCTTACCCTCCACCAGCAGATCGAGGAACCGGGCCTCACCCGGGAGACGGCGCCGAGCATGTTGCGATGGATGACCTGGACCCTGGACTGCGGCCTCGACCTCGCCGATGAGCTCCTTTTGGCCGCAGCGCCTGTCGCGGACCGCCCCTCCACCGCTGAACTCGTGCTCCAAGCGGCAGCAGCGGTCAAAGGAGCCGATCACGTGGAAGAAGCCGGAATGATCAGGGCGAGGGCTTTGATTGCCGAAGGCCGGATAGCCGAAGCCACGCCGGTCCTTCGGCAGTTGGCGATGGCAGGTCCGGATGAGGTGAAGCTCGACGCCGGCCATCGGCTGATGGCCTTGGAGCTGCTGGGTGCGGTGCGGGGTGATCTGCCTGCCGGGGAGGTCGCCGACGACCCCGCGGGCCGGATCACAGCGGATGTCCGCGAGGCCGAACGGCTGCTCCCCTCCGGCGCGGCAACGCAGGCCCTGGTGCGTTCCACCCAGGCAATGAAGGCCGTGGGCAATGATCCGGCGATGGAAACGTTCCGTGCCGGCGTGCTTCTGCGGCACGTGATCTGCTTGCGCCACAACCTTGGCTGGAACGCCATGGGTCCGCTTCTGGATTATCCGGCCCACGACATACCCAGGCCTGTGGCCGAGTGTTCGGAGGTTGCACGGGCTTATGTCCAGCTCAGCCAAGGCTTCGCGCGGGCTGCGCGCGTGACCTTGGAGGAGGTGCTGGCGGAACTGTCCGACGCCGGCCTGCCGCCGGTCCGCTCTTTCGCCCAGGCGATGCTGGCCTACTGCGAAGCGTTGACCGGTGACCTGGCCGCGGCCCTGGCCCGGGCCAAACGAGGTACCCGGGAAGCGCACAGGGCTTCGGCCAGGACATCGCCCGAAGACCTCCTGCCCCAGCTCAGCTCCCTCTACATTGCAGCAGCCCGGGACGTCGCTTCAGGCACGGCGACGCATCTTCCGGCGCTGGCGGGGCAGCTCCACGACCAGGGCAAGGTGTTGCTCGAAGCCGAGGCTCTCTCCCTCCTGGCGCTCAACGCAAGCAGCATCGCCGTCGTCGACGATGCCGTGCTGAGCCGCCTGGCGGCCGCCGCGACCGCCGTCGAGGGTGCTGGAGGGGCCGCCCTGCGCTCCTTTGCTGGCGCCCTGTTGGAGGACGAGCCCAAGGCACTGGAAGCGGCGGGGCGCTCGCTGTCCGCCGACCGGCTGTTCGCCCACGCCGAGCTCTGCTGTGCCAAGGCGGCTCCTGCGTACAGGGCCCGCTCACGCGCTGCGGCGGCCCGCAGGTCGGACGCCCTGGTTGAGCGGCTTCGCAGCGTCCTGGGCAGCGGGACTGTGCCGCCGCTGGGGTGGCTCCCCGGGAGGGCAGGCAGCTGACGTGCTGAACGGCACACTGCCCGATCGGGCCCTGCGTGGGATAATGGGGAGTCCCTGAAGGATTTTCCAAGGAGCGCCCCTTGACTGCCGTATCAACTCCCGTCTCGTTGCAACAGTCCGTGCATGCCATGGACAACGCGGAGGTGTTGCGGATCCGGAACGACTTCCCGGTGCTGGATCAGCTGGTCAACGGAAAGCCCCTGATCTACCTCGACTCCGGCGCTACCTCGCAAAATCCGCTCAGTGTCATCGAAGCTGAGCAGGAATTCTACGAACAACGCAACGCAGCGGTACACCGCGGAGCGCACCACCTTGCGGTCGAAGCGACCGAGGCGTTCGAGGACGCCCGGCAGACCGTGGCGGACTTCATCGGCGCCCGGTACGAAGAAACCGTGTGGACCTCCAACGCCACCGAGGGCCTGAACCTCGTCAGCTACGCCCTGTCCAACGCGGCTTTGTGGGCTGCACAGGGCCGGGGCGGCTCCGGATTGAAGGACCTGGCCATCGGCCCGGGTGACGAAATCGTGGTCACCGAAATGGAACACCACGCCAACCTCATTCCCTGGCAGGAGCTCGCGTTCCGCACCGGCGCCACACTGAAGTACATTCCCATCACCGACGACGGCGCCCTGCGCCTCGATGCCGCAGCGGAGATCATTGGGAACCGGACCCGACTGCTGGCTTTCACGCAGGCTTCGAACGTCCTGGGCACCATCAATCCCGTGGCCGACCTCGTTGCCATGGCACGGCGCGTAGGCGCGCTGGTGGTTCTGGATGCCTGTCAGTCGGTTCCCCATATGGCCGTTGACGTGAAGAAGCTCGATGTCGACTTCGCGGTGTTCTCCGGCCACAAGATGCTGGCTCCCACAGGCGTCGGAGTGCTCTACGGCAAGCAGGAGCTCCTTGATGTCCTGCCGCCGTTCCTGACCGGTGGTTCCATGATCACCACGGTCACCATGGAACGCGCCGAGTACCTGCCCCCGCCGCAGCGCTTCGAGGCCGGAACACAGCGCATCTCCCAGGCTGTGGCGCTGGCAACCGCCGTGAACTACCTTTCCGAGACCGGAATTGACCGCATCCACGCTTGGGAAGCGACGTTGGGCCAGCGCCTGGTCAAGGGTCTTGAGAGCATTGAGGGCATCCGCGTCGTCGGTCCGGCATCCGGTGCCGAACGGATTGGCTTGGCAGCGTTCGATGTCGCCGGAGTCCACGCCCACGACGTCGGGCAGTTCCTTGACGACCGTGGCATCGCCGTCCGGGTCGGCCACCACTGCGCCCAGCCGCTCCACCGCCGCCTCGGCCTGACGGCCACCACCCGGGCGAGCACCTACCTTTACAACACCACGGACGACGTCGATGCCTTCCTCGATGCCGTCTCCGGAGTACGGGCCTACTTCCAGGCCTGACCACAACGACTTTTTGAAGAAACGGGCGTCGGCACCATGAGTCTTGACCAGCTGTACCAGCAGATCATCCTTGACCACTCCAAGCAGCGGCACGGCAGCGGCCTCGCCGGAACACAGGCACCGTCAGGAGCCGCTACCGGCCAATCGCACCAGTTGAACCCGGTCTGCGGGGACGAGGTAACGCTTAGGTTGGCCGTCGCGGACGGGACCGTGAAACAAATCAGCTGGGATGGTGCGGGCTGTTCGATCTCCATGGCTTCGGCTTCCGTGCTGAGCGAGCTGGGGGAGGGCATGTCCGTTACGGAACTGCACTCGGTGATCGACAACTTCCGCGAGGTACTCCGTTCCCGTGGAAAGGTCCAGGCTGATCCGGAGATCCTGGGCGATGCCGCTGCCTTTGAGGGGGTTGCCCGTTACGCGGCCCGCGTCAAGTGCGCCATGATCTCCTGGGTCGCCGCTGAGGACGCACTCAACCAGGCGACCACAAGCCAAGTACCCCAGGCCTAGGCACGCGAGAAGACGTCAGGCACCCCGTCGCCGTCGTCGTCCCGTTCTTCGTCCGCCTGAACCTTCCGGTACCGCCGGTTGCGGGCCTTGAGCACGACGGCGGCCAGCAGCGCCGAGAGCAGGGAACCTGCCAGGATGGCCACCTTGGCGTGGTCGTTGTGGGCCGAGCCGGCGCCGAAGCTCAGCTCGCCGATGAGCAGCGAGACTGTGAAACCGATGCCGGCCAGGAGCGCGAGGCCGAAGAGGTCGATCCACGCGATGCTCGAATCCAGGGTCGCCCGGGTGGTTTTGGTGACCAGGAACGTCGTGCCGAAGACACCGACGGCCTTGCCCACCACCAAAGCTGCAACGATGCCCAAGGCCACCGGATCCTTCAGTGCGTCGCCCATGCCTTCCAGTCCGCCCAGGGCCACGCCGGCGGAGAAGAAAGCGAACACTGGCACTGCGAAACCCGCTGAGAAGGGGCGGAGCCGGTGTTCGAAGTGCTCGGCCAAACCCTCGGCCGGTTCGCCTTTCTTCCCGCTCGCGAAGACCGGCACGGCAAAACCGAGCAGGACGCCTGCCACCGTGGCATGGATGCCGGAGGCGTGCACGAAACCCCAGGTTGCCAAGGCCAGCGGCACCAGGAGGTACCAGCTGCGGATCCGTTTCTGCACCAGGAACGTGAAGAGGGCCAACGGTACTGCGGCGGCCAGCAGCATGAGCGGCTGGAGGCCGGTGGAATAGAAAAAGGCGATGATGCCGATGGCGATAAGGTCGTCCACTACGGCGAGGGTGAGCAGGAATGTCCGGAGCGCCGCGGGCAGGTGTGTGTTGATGACCGCCAGGACCGCCAAGGCGAACGCGATGTCCGTGGCCGTGGGGATGGCCCAACCCTTGAGGGTTTCAGGTGATCCGAGATTGAACAGGACGAAGATCAGGGCCGGGACTGCGACTCCGCCGATCGCCGCCGCCACCGGGACGATTGCCCGGGCGGGCTTGCGGAGCTCGCCGGCCACGAATTCGCGCTTGAGTTCCAGGCCGGCCAGGAAGAAGAAGACTGCGAGTAGCCCGTCGGATGCCCAGTGGCCGAGGCTGAGCTCAAGGTGCCAGGGTTCGAAGCCGAGCTTGAGGTCGCGGAGGGCGAAGTAGCCGGCTGCCGCGGGGGAGTTGGCCCAGATGAGGGCAACGACTGTGGCTGCCAGAAGGAGTGCGCCGCCAACGGTTTCCGTGCGGAGGATCGAAAGGATCCGGCGGTACTCGGGGTAGCTGGAGCGGGAGAAGACGGGTGGTGAGTGCTGGGCCAATGGGGTTCCTTGCCTGGTTCGGGGTATCACTAAGACTCCGCCGACCAGACTTCCCGGCACACCACTGTCCATCCTACCCAACCAGGGGACAGTAAACGCTCCAATGACGGCTCAATGGAGCGTTTACTGTCCCCGAGTTGGGTGGAACTCAGGCGACGAGGCCCGCGATTCCGATGACCGCCGTCGCGAGTCCCAGCACCATGGAGATGGTGACCAGGACGACGTGAACGGTCAGGAACTTGGTGGCCTTGCCTGCGGCGTCGCGGGCCCGGGGGTCCTTCATGACGCGCTTGAGGAACTGCGGCCACACAACCAGCGACCAGATACCGGCCACAATCAGCACAACCGCAAGGATTGCGGGAATCTGCACGCTAGTGGCTTTCGAGCCAGGCCTGGGCCTGCTGCGACTGGATGCCCAGGGCCTTGCCCACCATGGGCTCGGCAGCGTCGGCGATCTTTCCGCCCAAGAACGGAACCGACGACGTCACGTTGCCTTCGAGCTCGATGCGGGTGCTGCCACCCTCAGCGACGAGCCGCTGGACCGCGGTGACGTCCAGCGGGGCGCCGGCGATCTTCAGGGCGATCTTGCTGGCGCGTGAACCGTCGGCAGCGGGGGCTTCCCACTCCTCGGTCTGCGTTACCTTGAGGGTTTCGCCAACAAACTTACGCGCGATCTCCGGCAGGCGGGTGGTGGGCAGCGTGCGGACCGTGGTGGTGGTGAAAGCACCGGCGGTGTCGCCGTCGACGGCGAACGATTCCAACGAGCCGCCCACGTATTCGCTCGTGTGGCGCAGGAAATCCTCGTCGACAAAGACGGCCGCTACGCGGTCAACGCTGTGGGGCAGGGTGGTGGATGCACTCAGGGCCATGGGTCCTCCGTGGATGGTGGTGGTGAAGCTTTTTAGCTCCCAACATCCTACGGGGTCCGGGCGGACTCACTGGAACGCGCTTCGTCCTGGAGCTCTGTTGCAGCCGCTGAGATGTTGCGGGCCATCGAGGGGAAGATGAACCCATGGAACGGGTACACGCCCAACCAGTAGAGCCGGCCAGCCAGGCCCCGAGGGAAGAAAATGGCGCGCTGCTTATAGAGGCTGCCGTCGCCGTCGGGCTCCACACCCAACTCCAGCCAAGCACCGCCGGGAGCACGCATTTCGGCCCGCAACCGCAGCAGGTGGCCACGGTCGATGGCTTCGACCCGCCACCAGTCCACAACCTCGCCCGTGTTCAGCGTTTTGGGGTGTCGGCGGCCCCGCAACAGTCCCGCGCCGCCCTGCAGCTTGTCCAGCCAACCGCGCACCTTCCAGGCCAAGGGCATCGAGTACCAACCGTTCTTGCCGCCGATGCCCTCGATGATGGTCCACACGTATTCCGGCTTGGCCTCGCTGTGGAAGGTCCGCTCGTCCAGGAACACTTTGTAGCCGGCCCAGTCGGGGTCACTCGGCAGGGGATCGGCGTCGATGCCCGCATTGGCCCACGTGGTCTCCACCTGGCCGTCCCGTTCCTTGCCCAGCGCCAAGGCGACGGCGCGGCGGTAGGGGGTCAGGCCGCCGTCGGGCTGCTTGATGTAACGGTCGACGTCGTGCTCCCGCGACACGGCGTCATGCTGTAGTGACTGAACCAGCGGCAGGGACATGGACAGCGGGATGGGGGTGACCAGGGCAACCCACAAGCCGGCGAGCTTGGGCGCAGGGACGGGAAGGGCGATGACCAGCCGCCGGGGGAGCCCGCGTTCGACGGCGTACTCGTTCATCATCTCCTTGTACTTCAGGACGTCGCGGGAACCGATGTCGAAGGAGCGGTTCAGCTTGTCCGGAAGGTCGGCAGCGGCCACCAGGTAATGCAGCACGTCCCTTACGGCGATGGCTTCGATCCGGTTGTTGACCCAGCTGGGTGCGGGCATGACCGGGAGCGTGTCTGCCAGATGCCGGATCATCTCGAAGGACGCTGAGCCCGAACCGATCACCACGCCGGCCTGGAACACAATCGAGTCCACTGCCGACTCCAGGAACACCTTGCCCACGGTCTCGCGGGAGCGCATGTGCGTGGAAAGTTGCGTGTTCTCCGGGTGCAGTCCACCGAGGTAGACGATCCTGTCGACGCCGGCCTCCGTCGCTGCCTTGGCGACCAAGCGGGCCATGGCTTCTTCCTTGGCTTCGAAGCCGCTGCCTGAGGCCATGGAATGAACCAGGTAGTACAGGACGTCCACGCCCTGGAGCGCCTCGGTGAGGCCGTCGGCGTCGGACAGGCTGTTTTCAATGATCTCAACGTCGTTATGCCACGGCACGTCGGCGATCTTTTGGGGCGTACGGACCAGGACTTTCACGCGGTGACCGGCTTCAAGGAGGCGCGGGACCAGGCGGCCACCGATATAACCTGTGGCGCCGGTCACCAGCACCGTCTTAGTGTTGTGCGGGGTGTTGGAATGCGTAGCTTCCGAAGGCTGCAAAGGAACTCCTGGGGCTGGGGTGGAGGTAGGCTGGAATGACCCGGCATTCTTCTGAATTTCCGGGCATTTGTGTTGCCTGCCCTTGGACCCACCCTAGGAGTTTCTGCCATGAGCCTCAACGGTCTGCGCCGCGCACTGGCGGAGGACAAGACGTTTGCGCGCGTTCGTACAGAGGCCCAGCGGCCCTTCAGCGACCGCAACACCGACTACCAGATCAGCGCCCCCACCGGCATGCGGGCCGTCCTGATCGCCGAAATGGCAGATGCCCTGGCCGATGCCGCTGCCGATGGTGGCGGCGCGCCGGTGGTCCTCGCTGTCACTGCCACGGGCAGGGAAGCCGAAGACCTCACAGCCGCCCTCGCCTCCTACCTCCCCGCGGATTCCGTTGCCGCTTTCCCCAGCTGGGAAACCCTTCCGCATGAGCGTCTCTCGCCGCGCTCGGACACTGTGGGCCGGCGGCTTTCGGTGCTGCGCCGCCTGACGCACCCGGAAACCTCGACGGCGGCCCCGTTGCGGGTGGTGGTGGCTCCCGTTCGCGCCGTGGTGCAGCCGATTGTGGCCGGGTTGGGCGACCTCGTTCCCGTGACGCTGCAGGTCGGGCAGGAGCGGTCCTTCAGCGAGGTCGTGCGCGCCTTGTCCGACGCCGCCTACGCCCGCGTGGACATGGTGACCCATCGTGGTGAATTCGCCGTCCGCGGTGGCATCCTTGACGTCTTCCCGCCCACCGAGGACCACCCCATCCGTGTGGAGTTCTTTGGCGACGAGGTAGACCAGATGCGCTGGTTCGCCGTTGCCGACCAGCGTTCCCTGACCGCGCCAGGGGTCCACCACCCCACGGAACTGCACGCCCCTCCGTGCCGCGAAATCCTCATCACTCCCTCCGTGATGTCCCGCGCCGCCAAGCTGAAGGCCGACATGCCGGCCGCAGCAGACATGCTGGAAAAGATCGCCGGTGGCATCGCTGTTGAGGGTATGGAATCCCTGGCCCCGGTGCTGGTGGATGCCATGGTTCCGTTCGTGGACCAGCTCCCGGCCGGTTCCCTCTCGGTGGTCATCGAGCCCGAAAAGGTACGCACCCGCGCGCACGACCTCGCGGCGACCAATGAAGAGTTCCTGGAAGCGGCCTGGTCAACAGCGTCCGACGGCGGTGCGGCGCCACTGGATCTGTCGTCCCAGGCTTCGACAGACCTGCATGCCGCCAGTTTCCGCTCGCTGACGGACACTCGCTCCGCCGCGTTGGAACACGGCGTTTCCTGGTGGTCCATCACCTCCCTTGCCTCGGACGAGGACCTGGTCCTGGACATTGATGTCCTCAACATGCGTGCCAGGGAACCGCGCGGCTACCAGGGCGACGTCGCTGAAATGCTCGAGTTCATCGGCTCCCGCGTCCGCGATCAGTGGCGCGTTGTAGTGGTGACCGATGGCCCTGGTCCCGCCCAGCGGCTGGCCGAGCTGTTCCATGACGCAGAGATTCCGTGTTCCCGCGTCGAGTCCCTGGATAACGAACCCCAGCCGGGCATCATTGAGGTGACCACTGCCGCCGTCGGCCGTGGCTTTGTCCTGGACGGACTCAAACTGGGGCTGTTGACGGAGGCGGACCTCCTGGGCCGCGCCTCGGCCAGTTCCACGAAGGACATGCGCCGCATGCCGTCCAAGCGACGGAACGCGGTGGATCCGCTCCAGCTGCACGCCGGGGACTTCGTGGTGCACGAGCAGCACGGCATCGGCCGGTTCGTGGAGCTCATCCAGCGCAAGGTGACCGGGACGTCGTCGTCCGATGCCGGACTGCGCGAGTACCTGGTGCTGGAGTACGCGCCGTCGAAGCGCGGCGCCCCTGGCGACCGTCTCTTCGTGCCCACGGACCAGCTGGACCAGGTGACCCGCTACGTGGGCGGTGACACTCCGGCCCTGAGCAAGATGGGCGGCGCGGACTGGGCCAGCACCAAGTCCAAGGCCCGCAAAGCTGTCAAGGAGATCGCCGGCGAACTGATTCGCCTGTACTCGGCCCGTATGGCATCCCGGGGGCACGCCTTCGCCCCGGATACTCCGTGGCAGCGCGAGTTGGAGGAGGCGTTCCCTTACGTGGAGACTCCTGACCAGTTGACCACCATCAACGAGGTCAAGGCGGACATGGAACGCGAGATCCCCATGGACCGGCTGGTGTCCGGTGACGTGGGCTACGGCAAGACCGAGATCGCCGTCCGCGCGGCGTTCAAGGCTGTCCAGGACGGCAAGCAGGTGGCAGTTCTGGTGCCCACCACGCTCTTGGCGCAGCAGCACTACGAGACGTTTACTGAACGTTTTTCGGGGTTCCCCCTCCGGGTGAGGCCCTTGTCCCGGTTCCAGACCGCCAAGGAAGCCAAGGAGACTGCCGAGGGCGTCAAGAGCGGTGCCGTGGACGTGGTGATCGGAACACACAGGCTGCTGTCCAAGGACTTTGAGTTCAAGGACCTTGGCCTGGTCATCGTGGACGAGGAACAGCGCTTCGGCGTCGAACACAAGGAAGCGCTCAAGAAGATGCGCACCAACGTCGATGTCCTGGCCATGAGTGCCACGCCGATCCCGCGAACCCTGGAAATGTCTCTCACGGGCATCCGGGAAACGTCCACGCTGGCCACACCGCCGGAAGAACGGCACCCGGTGCTGACGTACGTGGGCCCCTTCACCAACAAGCAGACCTCGGCAGCGATCCGCCGCGAGCTCATGCGCGAGGGCCAGGTGTTCTTCGTCCACAACCGCGTGTCCTCGATCGAGCGCATCGCCGCCCAGATCCGGGAGCTTGTCCCTGAAGCGCGGGTGGAGGTGGCGCACGGGCAGATGTCCGAGAGCCGCCTGGAGAAGATCATTGTGGACTTCTGGGAGAAGCGCTTCGACGTCCTGGTCTGCACCACCATCATCGAGACGGGCCTGGACATCTCCAACGCCAACACTTTGATCGTGGACGGAGCAGACAAGTACGGCCTCTCGCAGTTGCACCAGCTCCGTGGCCGTGTTGGCCGTGGCCGCGAACGTGCCTACGCCTACTTCCTTTACCCCTCGGAAAAGCCCCTGGGCGAGGTGGCTTTGGAGCGCCTCAAGGCAGTGGCAGCGCACAATGAGCTCGGTGCGGGCATGCAGCTGGCCATGAAGGACCTTGAAATCCGTGGTGCGGGCAACCTGCTGGGCGGAGAGCAGTCAGGCCATATCCAAGGCGTCGGCTTCGATCTTTACATCCGGCTGGTGGGCGAGGCCGTGGCCGAATATCGTGGCGAGGCGGAGGAGAAGGCCGCCGAAATGAAGATCGAGCTGCCCGTCAACGCCCACCTGCCGCACGACTACGTGCCGGGGGAGAGGCTGCGCCTGGAGGCCTATCGCAAGCTCGCAGCTGCGACCACCCACGAAGCGATCGACGAAGTCCTCGCCGAACTCGTGGACCGCTACGGTGAGCCGCCGCTCCCGGCCCAAAACCTCATTGCCGTGGCCCGCTTCCGGGTTGGTGCCCGCGAGGCCGGCCTGTCCGACGTCGCACTTCAAGGCAACTTCATCCGCTTCTCGCCGGCGCAACTGCCCGAATCCAAAACCATGCGCCTAAACCGCATGTACCCGGGTTCCCAGGTCAAGCCAGCCTTGGACGCCGTGTTGATTCCCAAGCCCAAGACCGCCAGGATCGGCGGACGGGACCTCCAGGATGCCGAGATCCTGCAGTGGGCCAACAACGTCATTGAAGCGATCTTCGCCGATGTGCCCGTGAAGGCAGGCTAAGCGAATGATGGGAGGACACCACGCCGCGTCGGGAGCCGCGGCGTGGATAGCCATTGCCTCAACCGGTCCCTACGCCTTGGGCTGGTACCCCCTGGATTCCACCGGAATCCTGATTGGCGCCATGGCGACGGCGGGAACTGCGCTCGTGTGCGACTGGGACCACCGGCACAGCACCATTGCGAACTCGTTGCCGCCGCTGTCCAATGTGATCGCGGTGGGGATCGAGAAGGCCAGCGGCGGGCACCGGCAGGGTACGCACTCGCTGCTGGGGGCCTCAGCGTTCGTGGTCCTCGCCGCGATGGCCGCGCAGTTCCAGATGATGACCCCGGTGGGCAAACTTTCCATCGGCGCGGGCCTGCTGTGCATGTTCATGATCAACCTGGCAGCCAAGGCGTTGAATCTGTTCCCGAAGTCCGGGTGGATCACCAACTGGCTCTTTGCCCTGGTCATGGCAGGTTTGGTGACCTGGTTTGCTCCTGACCAGTGGGGTTGGCTCCCGTTGTCCATGCTCACGGGCGTGGTGGTTCACATCGTGGGGGACATGATCACTGTGGGTGGCGTGCCCTTGTTGTGGCCGATCGTCATCAAGCCGCCGAAGTTCCTGCGGAAATCGCTGGTGAGTGGAATCTGGCGGGCGAACGGTGCCTTTTCCCTGCCGCTGCTGGGCCGCGCCGGATCCCGACGCGAATGGCTGGTGCTGATTCCCGTCAGCGGCTACGCGATGGTCGGTATGGGGGCCGCGGCCTGGACGCTGGCCCAACTGCACTGGCCGGCCTTCCTGGCGGCCCTGGCGCTTTAAAAGAGCAACGCGGGGTCACTTACGGCCCATCCCGAAGGGGATGATGGGCCGTAAGTGACCCCGCGTTGCTTTAAGGCTTCTAGTTCTCGCCGGCGGAGTCCGAGCGGCCGAGGATGGTCTGGGGGATCCAGAAGGCCAGGGCGAAGAGACCCAGGCACACGGCCATCGGCCACGGGTTGTCCAGGCTCAAGAAGGAGAGCGAGTAGATGGCACCCAGGAAGAGCACGATGATGACCAGGAACAAGACAATGCTCGTGCCGAGACTGTTTTCTTTTTCAATGGGGGCACTTGTGGTGTTCTTGGACATTCATTCCTCCTCGGCCCCGCGGGGCTCAAAAATCTCTGGCAGTTGCGGAAGCCTCAGTAGGCAGATGAACCCTGTTCACCTTTGACGATGGCAATTCCGGAACTCGCTCCGATACGTGTTGCACCAGCAGCAATCATAGCCTGTGCGTCGGCCAGGGACCGCACGCCGCCGGAGGCTTTGACGCCGAGCTCCGGACCTACCGTGTTGCGCATCAAGGCAACATCTTCCACCGTGGCGCCGCCACCGTTGAATCCGGTGGAGGTCTTGACGAAGTCTGCGCCGGCCTCAACGGCTGCTTCGCAGGCGATGACTTTTTGTTCGTCCGTGAGCATGGAGGTCTCAATGATGACTTTCAGGATGGCTTCGCCGGCGTGCACGGTTTCTGCCACGGCGCGGATGTCATCAACCAAAGCGCCCTTGTCATTGGCACGGGCCGAGGCCATATTGATCACCATGTCGATCTCGTTGGCGCCATCGAGCACGGCGCCGCGGGCCTCGAAGCTCTTGACGTCGGTCGGCGTTGCACCCAGCGGGAAGCCGATCACCGAACACGTCAGCACTCCCGAGCCCCGGAGGGCTTTGGCGACGGTTTTGACCCACACAGGGTTCACGCAAACGGACTTGAACCGGTACTCGACGGCCTCTGCGCATACTTTGAGGATGTCGGCCTCGCTGGCCTCCGGCTTCAAGAGTGTGTGGTCGATGTAGGAGGCGATATTTGCAGGGGCGACGGCTTCGTTGCTCAATGGAATCCTTCCGTGCAGGGCGTGGCCGGCCCGGTGGCCGCAGGGTTGTCACTGCCCGTCAAAGGACCATCTTGCCACACCGGCGCGGGTCTGCCCGGGCCTGCCCGGGGTGCTCAGGCAGGCCCGGGCAGACGTCGATTGGGCAGCTTAGGCAGCCATGGCGGTGGGGATCGCGCTTCCCGCCAAACCGAGGAGCATGCCCGATGCACACAGCATTGCCGAGGACTCAGCGGACAGCAGCAGGCCCAAGCGCAGGCCGTCACAGGACGCGGCATCACCGATCGCCCAGATGCCGGGGACCGAGGTGGCGAGGTCGCGCCCTACGGCGATTCCGCCGTCGAACGCTATCTGGAGTCCGGCGCTTTCGGCGAGGTCATTGCGTGCGGTGCGTTCCTCGGCCAGGACGACGAGGTCACCCTTCATGCTGCTGCCGTCCTCGAAGACAATGCCGGCTGCGGCCTGCGCCTGCCCGGATCCTGCCGGATCGGCGGCGACCACGGCTGTGGGGCGCAGGGTGGTCCGGACTGGACGGACGCCGCGGGCCCGGAGCACGGCTTCGGCCTGGCCCGCTGCTGGACCATTGCCGACGAGGATCCCCAGGGGACGGCGGCCGACTGAGCGGGTGACATCCTTGACTGCCTCACCGATGGAGGCGGCGTCGTCGATGGTGGAGTAGCTCAACACCGCGTCGGCGCCTTCGACGGGAGGCAGCGCGGGGGCCGATCCCGTGGCGATGACCAGTTGGTCGTAGCTGAAGTCCATGCCATCCACAGTGGTGACCACTTTGGCCTCTGCGTCAATGAAACTTGCGGCCTGGCCGAAGCGCACGGAGACCTGGGGCAGTTCCGCCAGTTCCAGGAGGGCATCGGGGCAATCGTCGCGGTTGCTGAGCACGGTGATGGTACCGGCGAAGGATTGTTGACGGTTGTCGGTCCTGCCCGCCAGCCGCCGCACCAGTGCCTGGGCTGCGGGGCCGGCGCCGGCGATGACGATGTGAAGGGAAGTGGAGGACATGGTGGGCCCTTTCGCTGATGACCTGTTTGGTGCTGTTGATCATCAGCGTAGGGGGCCGGTTTTTCGCGGGTGTTTCGCCGCTGTTGCCATCATTGGCGTGTTCGTAGCGTGCTGTTTACCGGCCGGTAATAACGTGCGTCACATCCTTGTGCATGCGCCGTCAGTACCGCCGCAAAAGCTCGCGGAATCCGTTGGTGGTGAAGCGGGCGACCACCTGTGCGCGCGCCCTCACACCGTGGGCGCCGACGGGTTCCACGGATGCCAGAAGGCCCGCCACATCGCCCAGGCCCATGGTGAGTTCCACCACGTGCCCGCCCATCTCCAGCCGGGCAGTCCGGATGTCCGTCCACGCATCGGGACCCGGGTCGTCATGCAGGCTGCGGGTGAGGGCTACCTCCTGCCAGCTGCCGTCCAGCCGCACCCGGGCGCGGTAGGTGAGGTCCTCGCCGTTCACTTCAACCCGGCCATCGGCCAGGAAAGCACGGCCGGATTGTGGGTGGTCAAGGTAGCCGCTCAGCTGCGGTGGTGCGCCCCCGGGTTCCGAGGGGACGACGACGGCGGCCCGGAACTTCAGCGGTTGACCGTCGAGTTCGCCATGCAAGACGTCGTTGAAACGGACACCCGGCGCGGGTTCGGTCATCGCGGTGCAGCGGGCATCCTTTGCGAGACCGTCCGGGTCCATCGCGTCGAGGTACGCCCGGGCATCGCGGTACCCCATGCCGATCAGTGTGTCGGCGTCGATCCGTCCCAGGTAGAACTCGGGATCCAGCGGCAAGGGATGCTCGGGCCGGATCACATGCAGCACGAACTCACGGCCCGCGGCGGCCGCAGCGTCAAAGTCGGCCAGAAGGGCACCCATGGCACTCATCTCGATCATGTGTACGTATTGCTCCAGCGGCCCGTCGCCCCAGTACGGGGAATTGCCGACGCACCAGATCAGCCAGACTTCCCCTGCACCCCGACGCAAAGCCTCTCCCACGTTCGCGTCCCGGATCCATACGGCGTCGGTCCAGATCTTGCCGTCCCGGCGGAGCGGCTTGAGGAAAATGGGCAAGGACATTCCCGCCGCCATCAGTTCGGCGTCAATGGCGGCAGCGTCAATCGCGTGGCACTGTTTCGAGGTGAACTCCACCACGTTGAAGGAACCTTCGACGGCGTCCGGCCCAGCGGCGCGGTCACGGATGGTTCCTGCGCTGATGCCCAGGGCGGGGAAAATCTTGTCCAGGATGCCGTCGGCGTCGCCCAGAGCGGGCAGCGCCCAGGGCCCCTTGACGTAGTCGCCGAAGGGCAGGGCCGAGCTGAAGTCCTTGACGTCCACGGCGGACCAGCGTCGGCACATGTCGTCCGCGGAAACCCCGGAGAGCATCATCCCGGCTGTCAGGATGCCGCCGGAGGTGCCGTCGATGTGCTGGAAGTCCAGACCTTCCTCGGCGAGCGCCTTGACCACCCCTGCCTGCCACGCCACCCGCATGCCGCCACCGGCGAGGACCAAGGAGCGTTTCATCGTCCGGCCAGCCCCGGGGCAGTTGCCGGGATACGGATCCTGCGCCAGTAGATGAACAGGAGGACCGCTGTCGCGAGGTCGAAGAAGGCGACCCCCAGCGCAATCGGGGCGAAGACTCCGTTCAGCACCCCGATGCCTACCGCCCCGAAGGCCCCGGCTTTCTGGAGCGTGGACCAGAGAACCACCAGAGGGGAGGGAGCACCGCTGAGCAAGCTGTGGAGGAGCAGTCCGCCGACGATCACCATGAACATGCCCACTGTGCCGAAGAGTTGGCGGCTGGTGGCGGTGTCCTCTGCGCCCAGCAGGCGGAGGATGGGCCCTCCGAAGGGCACTTGGACCGCGCCGCTGAGGACGGTGATGCCGGCGATGACCGTGAGGACCGCGCGAAGGGGATCATTCATGCGAAGGACTCCAGGAGGCGGCCGCGGTCAACGAGGAGCCACACCATCGACGCCCAGGTCAGGGTGGAGACATAGAAGCGGATGTCGTTGAGCAGCATCCACCGTTGAAGCAGCCACCGGAGTTCGGCGTCGTCGGCGAAGTCGCCGCCCCGGATCCGCACGTTGATGGGGATGATGAGGCCTTGCCCCACGACGGTCAGCGTAATGATCCCCACCAGGCAGATGATGGCGAAAATGACCCGGACCGTACCCCATTCGGACCAGACAAGGATGCCTCCGGAGATGAACATGATGGGTACCACGATGGTGAAGAACTTGGTGGCGGCCCGGGTGGGGATGCCAAAGTGCATGTCCACGTTGTCTCGGGCCAGTGAACGCCAGGTGGGGTAGAGGAAGAACTTGAGGACCCACATGGTGCCGACGTACATGGTGGCGCCGAAGAGGAAATAGAGGGCATTGACCAGCAGGAGCCAGTTCATCTCGCGTCTCCGCCTGGTTCCAGGCCCGGCACGGCCCCTGGCACCCGGCTTCGGTCCGGGGGAGCCAACCACTCCTGTCCTTGCCCGAGGTCGGTGACACTGTCCAGCATGTCGCCACCGCGAAGCGCTACTGCCTCCAGCTGGGTGGGGGCAGTGAGGAACCATGCTTCGTAGTGGTCATCCAGGACGCCGTGCGCTTGCGGCAGCCAGGCGGTGAAGACCGGTTTGTTTTCGACCTGCAGTGCTTTCAAAGGCTCGACGCCGGGCACGTCACCCAGGATGAGGCGCGCCTTGGCTTGTGCTCCAAAGGCGATGTCTCCTGTGGCCTCGAAGTAGATGTCGGATTTCCACAGCATGTTCCGGAAAGCGCAGTAGTTGGATGCGGCCAGTTTCAGGGGCAGTCCCAGGGGCTCGGGCCGCTCAATTTCGATGTAGCAGCCCAGTTGGCCGTCTTGGTCGTACTGTGCGGACACGGTGGAGTCGGTGACCACGAAGTCCAGGTTGGCCTGGTGTTTGGGCATGCCCCAGATCCCCTTGCCGCCTTTGACGGAGATTTCCGTGCTGACGGGCAGGTCCACCACGAACTGTCCCAGCTTGAAGGTCTTCTGGAACAGCAACGGCAGCAGGGGCGGGGCAGGCCTGCTGCCATGGGTGATGGCGATGGCCAGGGAGTACTCGATGTATTTGCCGATGTCCGTGGACTTGTAGTTGACCACGGTCACGACCAGCAGGCCCTTGCCGCCGAGGCTGAAGGGCCTCATTTCAGCGCCGGGCAGGACCGCTGCGGCCGCGCGTTTGTTGATGGGGAAGGCCGCCATCAACACCGGGGAATCGTCGGAGTTGACCGGCATGACGTACTTGATTCCGTCGGCAAAGGCATGCTGGCCACGGAGCTGTTCCTGCCGTCGGGGAACCGGTGAGGGCATGAGCTTGAGCAGGGGAGTGAGAAGTTGGGTGAGGTTCTTCATGGCGTTGGCTCCTGGTGTGTGCCCCTCTGTTGGGTTCCGTTCAGCTCCTGGACGATGACAGGGAACGTGTCTTGCCAGGCACGCTCGCCAAAGAAGACATCAAGGTGTCCGTAGCCCGGGATGAGATGGAGGGAGTCTTTGCCGGGGCGGTGTTTTTGGAAGAAGTCGTAACTGCGTTGCTGGCTCTCCGGGAGGAAGCAGCGGTTGTCCAGGCCCGCGATGAAGGCGAAGCGGGCGTCCGTTTGCGGAGCTTCCGCCACGAGGTTCGCCGGGAGTTCCGGGTGGTTTCCGGCGGCCACCATGTGCCCGGCCTTGATGCTTCGGCCCATTTCTTCGAAGAATGTCACCGGCACCTCCGCGAACTCGCCGCTGAGCCACTGGTGCGTGGCGTCGTCGAGGTTTTCGTGCGACCAGAGGGCGGGACGGCCGCTGCCGTAGGTGAAACTGACCATCTTGCAGACGGTGTTTTCGCACTCGTGGTGGGTGGCTTTGACCAGGCCGCGGATGGCCCGGGTGAAGTAGCCCTGCGATTTGTAGCCCCAAGCGGGCGACAGATACGGGGTGAAGACTTTCACCACAGGTGTCAGGTAGTCGATCTTCAGGCGGGAGAAGGCCGGCACCACCGGGTGGAGCGAAACCGCGTTGGAGACAATCGTGTCCACGTGCGGCAACAGCCCGGCGACGGCGGCCATGGTGAACGATGTTGACCCCTGGCAGTGGATCACAGCCTTCATCGTTTCCGCCCCAGTAGCCTTCAGGACATGCTCGACGGCGGCCGGATGGTCATTTACGGCGGCGTCGGCAAGGGTCCAGGACAGGGGGTCGAGGTCGATGGAGGCCCGCCAATTGAGCATCCACACGTCCCAGCCGTCTTCCAGGAGGACATCGACCAGCGTGGTCCGGATCGGTGGCCTGAAGAGCTCGGCACGGACCCCGGAACCGTGGACAAGCAGCACGGGGCCTTTGGTGGTTTCCGCCGGTGAGGTCACGTGGACCAGGCTCAGTGGAGTGTTGTCCCGGGCACGGAACGGGATCACCTCCGTCCGGTGCTCGGCACGGGTAATGATCATGGTGGGCTTCCCTCCTGTGCATTGCCGATGGCCTGTGTATTGCTGACGGGCTGTGCATTGCTGACTGCCTGTGCGATGGTGACGGGATTTTCAAGCAGCCGCACGGCAGGCAAGCCGGCCTCGGGAACCAGCCGCGCGCCGTCGTCGTTCCTCTCCAGCCGCCAGTCGCGGCAGATGGTGTCCACCGCCAGGGGGTAGACGGTCAGCGAGCCGTCCGCGGCGAGGTGGAGGCGGAGGAAGCCTTTGTGGTCCTCAATGGCCTGGCCGGACATCTTCCACGTGGACACTTCGCCGCTGGGCGTCGCCAGGATGAACAGCGCGAACGCCTCACTTCCCAGCACCCAACCGCCCACGTACACCAGGGCCAGTGCCAGCAGCACCACCAGGAAGTCCGGCCAGGTACCGGGCCAGGGAAGCAGGATCACGACGGCGGCACTCACCGCGAGCGCGGACAGCTGGCAGAGCGCTCCCCGGGCAAAGACGATGATCCCGGCAGTGGTCAGATGCAGGATATGCGCTGCAAAGGTGGTCACCGTCAGAAGCACCGGGATGGCGAGAACCACGGCGGACACAAGGAGCGCGGTGTTGCCGTGCGTGAGCCCACGCAGGCTCTCCATGAAGGAAGCGCCGCTGAAGGCGCTGAACACGGTCCAGACGGTCAGGGCGGCAACAACGTGCACCACGCCCATGGTGAGGCCGAAGCCCGGGTTGCGCACCGGTAGCCAGGCCGGGGTGAACGGATTGGCCAGTCGCGGGCCCAGGAGGTGTGAGTCGGCTCGGTCGGGATAAATGGTGGGGGTTCGCGTGAAATGGCGGGTGGGCGGCTGCTGGTTGCCTGGGGGTGGGGCGCTGGTCGACCCTCCCGGACCGGCGGGGGCGGGAAGGTGGAGCTCCTCCGGCAGCCAGTGGGCGTCCGACAAATACGCGCCACCGAGTCCGCATGTCATGAGCTGGGTCTTGGCGTGTAGGCCCGGAGAGTCATCTTCATAGCGTGAATAGTGGTGGAGATCGCCGGTGAGCCAGAGTCGGACACTGGCCCCTGTTGCTTCAAACAACTGTGTTTCCGGGTTGAAGCGGCGGTGCAGGTAGTCCTGCTCAAAAAAGCCGGCTTGCCGGAAGCCTGCGCTCCCTTTGACCCAGAAGGGCGCCGCGACGCACAGCATGATCGCGTCCCCGGGCTGCAATTGGGAGGTGACGTTCCGGTAGAAGTACTCAAGTTGCGGCTCGTCGATGTACTGGCCCAGTTGGCTGTCCAGGCCCAGCAGCCACCACCCCGGGGTGCCGCGATGGCCCGGCCGGGGAGCGTCGCCCGTGAGCCGCAGGGCGAAGTAGCTGCGCGTCTGGATGGTCCGCCATCTGCCGATGCTCCGGTTCCGCGTGAAGATCCGGATGAACGACGTCAGGCCGTCATACCAGTCGTGGTTGCCGGGCAGGGCCACCATGATCGGCGCTTCGGTGAGTGGCCCGTGTGCAGGCAACGCCATCCGGTAGGGCCCCACCATCCGGTCCTCATATCCGGCCGGGGACGCCACGGGGTACACCTCGTCGCCACCGAGGACCAGGATATGGCCCCTGGGAAGATCGAAACCTCCAACACTGAGCACGTCCTGCGCCAGCAGGGAGGCAACCGTGTAGGTGGCATCGAAGCCGTCCCCAAGGTCGGCCGTGAAATCGAGCCACAGTTCGGATGGTCTTTCCGCGCCCCTTTCAAGATCAGCGGGGGCCGGCAGGCCGCGCGCGATGACCGCAGGCTGCGCGGGTTGGCCAGGAGCGGGCAGATTGTCCAGGCTCAGCTGATCGGCGGGGAAACTGCCCTCCAACTCGCGTTTGTCACCGAAATCGGCGAACACTGTGGCGGCCATGACTTTCAGCGCAGTGCGCGCCAACGACTTCGGCGCGAGCCACCGTACCGCCGTTCGGGGCGTGAAACCCAGGACCGCGCGGAGCTGGGCGAGCTCCCGGCTCTTCATCGCTTCGGCTTAAGGGGGAACGGCACGCGCCTGGGTACCCGACCATAGACCCGCCACAGCTCGCCGCCAAACAACGTCCCGAACGTCAGCAGGCCCGCAGCGGGAGCAGGCCCCGCTGCCCGGAAGGTGGTCAGCTGCTTGGCGAAGTCCAGTGGGCGGATGAACATGATCCCCGCGCCGACGACGCCTTCCCGGGTGCCTCCCACCTCGATGTCCGGTGGGACGTGGCCCTGCAGAATCGTTGCGTACAGCGTAGTGGTATCGGGCCAGAGGTCCAGGCCCGCCTCATTGTGGATGAGCTTGTGTCCGGCGAAAGTGAAGGGCGTTCCGCCCGGGTCCCGCAACCACAACCGGTACAGCATGCGCCTGGCCGGCCTGCCGTCGTCGGAACTATCTTCCACGAACAGGTTGAACCAGCCACGTTCCACGGGCTGCCGGCCCCCGAAGTAGTCCGCCAGTACGTAGCCCTCCGCCTTGGCCGGGTGCCGGGGATCAGCGGCGAACGCGTCAATGTCCTCCGCGGTAATGGTCAGTTCGAACATGATCTTCCGGGACCTGTCCCTGCCCAGGCTCCTGCCCTTCTCCGGATCGGTGACGCCCGGGCTGAACCAACCGTGCATCTGCTCGGTGAAGCGGACCGAGGTAGCTTCCTTTGCCGCCCTGCCTGGCATTTGCAGGCCACGCGTACCCGGCGACTGCGCCTGTGCCCGGGCAGGGGCGCTCGCAGGCTGTTCGGGCCGCGCCGCCTTGCCTTTGGTGGCATCAGGCGCCAAGGACCGCGGTGCCATACTGCCGACGTCGACGACGGCGCCAGCCGCCTCCCGCTCGATTGTGTCCTGGGCCGCGGCCGCGTCGCCGGGGCTGATGCCGCGGTGTCGGGCCTTGGTGCCCGCTTCGACGATGTGGGCGCTGGCCCGTTCGGCGAAAGCGGCGATGGTCAGTGACGGGTTGGCGCCAACCGGTCCAGGCATCGCAGCACCATCGACCACGAACAAACCGGGGTAGCCAAAGACTTCCCCGTACGAATCACACACGGCCTCGGCGGGGTGCCTTCCGGCAGGTGCCCCACCGATCGGATGGACGGTGATCACGCGTTTTGCCCACCAGAGCGGATTGTCGATGAAGTCGCCGTCCAGGTCCTTCGCGATCTCCGACATTGTCTGCCGGACCCGGCCGAAGTACTCGGTGGATGTTGCCATGGTCCAGGCGATGGCGAGCCTGCCGTCGCGGAGTGTCATGACGCCGTCGGGTATGTCCCGGCCCATACCCAGCAAGGGCACCGAACTGGCCGATAACCGCCCGTCACCCAACGCAGCGGCGAGGTCCGCCGAGACGTTGGACCGGCCGGCGTCGAACAGCCTGTCTTTGAAGAGCTGGCCCGCCACTTTGGCTGTGCGCTTGACGGCGGTCTTCAGCCGGGCCGTTTCGATCAGCCAGTTCATGAAGGCCGGATACCCGGCGTCCTCCACGTAGTAGCCGCGGCCGTCGCCGTCGTCGTCGTTCGAATCCGGGACCCTGACTGCGGTGGTGATGACCGGTCCCTTGCTGCCGGTGAGGGTGCGGACGCCGGGGCGGGAGCCGTTGGAAGCGGGTGTCTTGGCGTCCATGATGAACGTCAGGAGGTCGCCGTTGCCGCTGAACCGGGTACCGAGGGCGTCGCTGAGGGCCGGGAGGGAGCCATGGTTGCGGAGCAGGAGGAAATTGGTCCCGAACGTCCCCGCACCCAGGATGAGCCGGCGACAGTGGATGATGCGCTCGGTGAGCAGCCCGCCCTGGTTATCGGGGTGGTGGATGACGTAGCGGACCTCGTAGCCACCGCCTTCCGTGCCGGGAGCCAGAGGGCGGATGCCCCGGACATCGTGGAAGGTGCGGATGTCAGCGCCCTTGAAGGCCGCCGCTGACAGGTAGTTGTGGTCAAGGGTGTTCTTGGCGCCGGCGTTGCAGCCGATGTCGCATTCACCGCTCAGGGTGCAAGTAGTCCGCACAGTGCTGGGGCCGTGGATGCTGCTGTAGTGGGGGAGAGGCAGTGCTTGGTTGGTGCGGGGTGCTGCGCCCGGGCCGCTGGAGAAGGTGACGGCGATGGGAGGGCGGGTGATGGAAAGGCCCAGGTTTGCCGCTGTCTTCTCCATGGCCATGGTCTTGGCTGTGTCCTGGTACGGGTAGGGGACGGGCTGCAGCATCGCTTCAGCGGCGTCGTAGAAGGGATCGAGGTCGGCCCTGGTAAACGGCCAATTCTCGTAACCGCCTCCCGGGACCGGGGACTCGTTGACGAACCACTTCTCGTCCTTGCGCAGGAGCACGTTGGCGTAGATGAGCGAACCCCCTCCGAGTCCGCTTGAGACCAGCCCCTCGGTCCCGCGGAAGGTCCACGCATCGAACAGGCCGTACAAGCCGCGGTCCGGGTCCCAGAAGTTCTTGCCCATCTCCGACGGCGTTCGGGCAAAACTCCCGGGCGGGTACGGTTTACCGCGTTCCATCAACACCACGGACTGGCCGGCTTCGGCGAGCCGCAAGGCCGCTACCGAGCCGCCAAAACCCGATCCCACAACCACCGCATCCACCTTCTCGATGCTGTGCGGGCTGTGGCGTCGTGGATCATCAGCGGATTCAGGACCCGCATCCCCACTGTTCCCGGTCCCCAGACGACCCATGGCCGTTCCTCTCAGAGGAGAGCTGACTACATGGCAGCGGCAGAGGGCGCCGGCGTGGCCGGGCGTTGCCTCCGCGGACTATGGGCCTTATGTTCCCACCGGGCAGTGGATCTGTAAATGAGGTGGACTAATGCTGTTATTGCCCGGCTGTCAAAGGATCCGCGCGTAGACCATGTCGAAGTCGTGCTCCAGCGGTCCGCCCGGGTACGTTCCGCGCTCCAGACGGGCGGTGATCGTGTTCCGGTCTTCGCTGAACCGGCCTACGAACCGTTGCGGCCAGTCGGGTCCGTCCCTGAAGAGCGTCCACACGTCGTCCTTCAGTGTCATGTCGTAGATCCGGGCGACGCCGCGGGAGTCGAAGTAGTGCTGCTGGAAGGCCCCGTCAGAGCCGGTGGTGCCGATGATGCTGACGGCGTTGGGATACTCCGGCCGTTGGACTGTGGAGCGCTGGATCAGGAAACCGCCACCTTCCAGCCACTCGAAGCTGGTCCGGCCGTATGTTTGTGCCGTGGGAATGGTGGTCTCCCAGACGCCAACAAGGACGTTGAGCTGCTCCAGCGCAGGTTCAGGATTCCGTGCCATGACCGCCTTCTTTTTCGTGCGTGCCGACAGCTTCAGGGTAGAACCAGCCGGGTCCGCCGCATAGGGTGTGCCGGGTCTGGTCGTGCTGCCTGGCCCAATGGCAGGATGGGCCCATGACCCTCGTTACGTGTGATCTCACTGTGTCCCTTGACGGCTACGTTGCCGGTCCGCACCAGAGCCGGGAGCAACCGCTCGGTGAAGGCGGAGAAAAGCTGCACCGGTGGCAGTTCAAAGAACGCGACATCAACGCGGCCGAGGTGGCCGGGATTCTCGAAGCCGGTGCGTACATCATGGGCCGAAACATGTTCGCCGGGCCGGGGGAAGGGCTCTGGGAGAAGGAATGGCGCGGCTGGTGGGGTGAAGAACCGCCTTACCATGCCCCGGTTTTCGTGCTGACCTCCCACGAGCATGAGCCCCTGGTGATGGACGGCGGCACCACGTTCCACTTCGTCAATGACGACATCGAGTCGGTGCTCGCACGCGCCAAGGACGCTGCGGGTGGGAAGAACGTTGCCATAGCCGGAGGTGCTTCGACAGCCAGGCAGTTCCTGTCAGCCGGACTGATCGATGAGCTGCGCCTCCACGTCGCGCCGGTGGTCCTGGGCGGCGGCGAGCGCTTGCTGGATGGGGTGGGGGAGTTGAAGCTGGAGCCCCTGGAGGTCCGGGGAACCAGCCTGGTCTCGCACCTGCGGTACAAGGTGGGCTAGGGGCTGCCAGCCGGCGCTGGGGGAACGCCGAGTTCGCGGGAAAGCTGCCAATTCGCCGGAAGCTTCCCTGCGAGCTCGCACCGTTCCCGCGAACTCGCCGGGAACCGCGCGGAATGTCCGCCGATCGCTGTACACTCGAGTATCGAACATATATTCGAATAAAGGTGTGTTGTGGGCGTGATAGTCGGCCCCCGCGTGATAGATGCGGGCTTTTCCTTGATGTCGGTGCTGCTGGCTCCCGTGGCTGTGGCGGCGGGGTATCCCTCGCCGGCGCAGGATTACTTCGATGGCAGGATTGACCTCAATGAGCACCTGATCAAGGACGTCACCAGCACTTTCGTCGTGCGGGTCACCGGCCAGTCCATGGAAGCTGCCGGGATCAGCGACGGCGACGAGTTGATCGTCAACCGGGCGTTGGAACCCAAGGACGGGTCCGTCGTCGTCGCTGTTTTGGACGGTGAGCTGACCATCAAAAGGTTGCGTATCACCCCGACGGGCGTGGTGCTGCAGGCGGACAACCCCGCCTTTCCGGACATCAAGGTAGCGGCGTTATCGGAACTGACCATCTGGGGCGTAGCGACGACATGCCTCCACCATGTCTAGGCCGCCGGTGGTGCCGTCGAACTGCGGATGACCAGTTCCGGCGTCAGTTTCCGGTCCGCGACAGGAGCATCCGGATTCTTGAGCCGTTCAAGAGCAATCATGCCCGCGGCCTGGCCCAGGGTGACCGCGTGGAGGTTGACCGTGGTGAGGCCGATGCCGTGCAGCTTGGCGATCCTCGAATTGTCATAGCCCACCAGCGACAGGTCCTCCGGGATGGACAGTCCCAGGGCGTGGGCGGCCTCGCGGGCGCCCAGGGCCAGTTGGTCGTTGTGGGTGAAGATCGCCGTAGGTCGGTCCGCTTGTGCCAGAAGGGCGGTGGCGGCCCGCTGCCCGGCTTCCTGGGTGAAGTCTTCGGCCGCAAGCGTCAGGGGCTTCAGCCCGGCGTCGTGCATGGTCTTTTGGTAACTGCGACGCCGGACGGTGTGTCCGTCATAATCGGGTCCGGCAATGTGGGCGATGCGCCGGTGCCCGAGGCCGAGGAGGTGCTCCGTGGCCGCCCGCGCACCCACGACATCGTCCGAGTACACGCTGTCAACGCCCGGTACCGGCCGGGTGACGCTGACCAGCGGCACGATCTGCGCCAACTCCTGCACTTGCTCGTCCGGATCCAGCAGCGTCGCAGCGATGATGATCCCCGCCCGGGCCTCTATGAGGGACTCCAGCGCGCCCCGGTCAACGCCGTCCACGGACCGGGATACGCTCAGGATGAGCCGGTTCCCTTCCTGCGGAAGGGCCATGCGCACGCCGCTGAGGATGTCGGCGTAGACCTCGTTGCGGATATCCATCAAGTAAAGCCCGACGGCGGAACGGTGCTTGCGTGCCAGGTCGGCGGCGGCCGCGTTGGGTCGGTATCCCAGACGCTTGGCGGCGTCGAAGATGGCTTCCTTGGTTTCGCCGCTGACTCCTGGTGCTCCCCGGAAGGCGAATGACACCAGCGTTCTGGAGACACCCACTTCGCGGGCTACATCACTTTGCGTTGCGGGTCGGTGTGGGCGGTCGGCGGCCATGCCCTCCATCCTCCCATGTCACAGAAAGGACAAAATGAGGTGTTTGTTAGTTTGACCTTACATTTAAGCCTTTCGCGCGTTACTCTGGTTCCAGAGCGGTTATTTATGATCCGCAACACACTGACAAAGGAGTCCTGATGTCTGCAACGCAATTGCAGCGGGAAGGTGCCCCCGGGGCCGCCCTTCCTCCGCTGACCAACGGTCCGCACCGGAAGCGCCTTGGCCTTGTAGCTTTGGTTGCCACGTTCGGCGGGCTGTTGTTCGGCTATGACACTGGTGTCATCAACGGCGCCCTGCGGCCCATGACAGCCGACCTTGGGCTGACACCCCTGACGGAGGGGATCGTCACCAGCTCACTGCTGTTCGGCGCAGCGGCCGGGGCCGTGGGCGGTGGACGCCTGTCGGATTCCTGGGGCCGCCGGAAATCCATCCTCCTGCTCGCGGTGCTCTTCCTGGCTGGAACCATCGCCTGCGTCTTCGCGCCGAATTTTGAAGTCATGGTCCTGGGGCGCGTCATTCTGGGCCTGGCTGTCGGCGGAGCGTCCACTGTGGTGCCCGTCTTCCTGGCCGAGCTGGCGCCCTACGAGATCCGTGGTTCGCTGGCCGGGCGCAACGAGCTCATGATTGTCATCGGCCAGCTCGCTGCCTTCGTGGTCAACGCCATCATCGGCAACATCTGGGGAGAGTTCGGGGGAGTGTGGCGCGTCATGCTGGCAGTCGCCGCGCTGCCTGCCATCGCACTGTTCTTCGGCATGCTCCGGATGCCCGAATCTCCTCGCTGGCTGATTTCCAAGGGACGCTGGGAAGAGGCCTTGGCAGTCCTCAAGACCATCCGCTCGGTGGAGCGTGCCGAGGCTGAAATGGCGGACATCAAGCACCTCGCCGACGAGGAGCGGGCTTCCAAGGCAACCTCCTGGGGTGCACTGAAAGACAAATGGATTCTTCGCATCATCATGGTCGGCATTGGCCTCGGGGTGGCCCAGCAGCTGACGGGCATCAATTCGATCATGTACTACGGTCAGTCCGTGCTGGTCGAGGCCGGATTCGACTCCAATGCGGCGCTCATCGCCAATATCGCTCCCGGGGTGATCGCGGTCGTTGGGGGCGTGATCGCTTTGACCTTGATGCAGCGCGTCAACCGCCGAACCACACTGCTCCTGGGCTTCACGCTGACCACTGCGTGCCACTTCCTTATTGGCATCGCTTCAATCCTGCTTCCTGTGGGAAATGCGGCCCGACCGTTCGTGATCCTGTTCCTGGTGGTGGCCTTCGTCGGCTCGATGCAGACGTTCCTGAACATCGCCGTGTGGGTGATGCTGTCCGAAATCTTCCCGCTGCACGTTCGCGGTTTCGCCATCGGCCTTTCGGTGTTCTGCCTCTGGATTGCCAACGCGCTGCTGGGCCTGTTCTTCCCCACCTTGGTCGCCGGCGTGGGCATCACAGGGACGTTCTTCCTGTTCGGTGTTGTGGGTATCGCGGCGCTCGTCTTCATCTACACCCAGGTCCCGGAGACCCGCGGGCGCACGCTGGAAGCGCTCGAAGAAGACGTCAGCACCGGCGCCATCTATTTGGTGCACCGCAAGGATTCCTCTGCACGCTCCTAGCTGCGTATCTGCTTCCGGTTGTTATTCGGCGCGGCGTTCGAGCAAGACGGTGTCCCTCCAGGCTCCGGCTGCTGGTTCTGCGGGAAGGCTGGTGGAGCAGACCCCTGTTTCGGGCAGTTCCAGTTCCAGCGCTTCTGCGGCTGCTGTGTCACCGGCCAGGGCAGCGGCGATGGAGCGGACTTGTTCGTAGCCCGTGGCCATGAGGAAGGTCGGTGCCCGGCCATAGGACTTCATTCCTGCCAGGTAAAAGTCCTTCTCGGGGTGGGCCAGGATCCGTGCGCCGTGCGCCGGGACGGTGCCGCAGCTATGGAAGTCCGGGTCGATCAATGGTCCCAGCGCTTTGGGGGCGTCGACCGCCGGGTCCAGCTCCAGCCGCAGTTCGGCAAGGATGCCCAGGTCCGGGCGGAAGCCGGTGGCCGGGATGACCCGGTCAACCTCCACCGTCCGGCCGTCAGCTGCGTGGACGATCACGGCAGCGCCGGTGGTTTCGACGCTTTGGGCGCGGAAGCCGGTCAGGAGCTGGACGGCACCAGTCTCGACGGCGGTGCGCAGGCGGGTGCCCAGCTGGCCGCGGGCGGGGAGTTCGTCGGCGTTACCGCCACCGTAAGCCCTTGCGGGGGTGGCGGCGCGGATGGCCCAGACGACTGTGGTGCCGGGATGGGTGCGGGCAAGGCGGGCGAGATCCAGGACCATGTTCGCGGCCGAGTGACCGGACCCGACGACGAGGGTCCGGTGGCCTGCGAAACCATCCTGGGTGACATCGGGTAGGGCTCCGGTGATGATCCCAGCAGCGCGGGCTTTGGCTTCGCCGGGAACCGGGAGGCCGTGGGAGCCAAGCGGAGCGGGGGTGTTCCACGTTCCTGAGGCATCGATGACGGCCCGCGCCAAAACCTCGGTGGTCTGGCCGTCGTCGTCCTGAACCTGCAGGACGAAGGGTGCCTGGTCGCGGCCCTGGCTTCGGCCTTTATCCATCCCTGCCGGGTCACGGCAACCACCTTTGAACCGGTGCGGATCCTCTGCCTGAGTTCCTGGGTTGCGGCCAAGGGTTCGAGATATTGGGTGACGATTTCGTGCCCATAGGGCAGCGCGGTCGGGCGGGGCGCTTCCCAGTCCGTTCGCTGGAGCAGGCGGACGGCAGCGGAGTCGAGGTTGTATTTCCAGGTAGAGAAGACTCGAACATGCCCCCACCCTTTGATAGCGGAACCAACGGTGGGTCCGGCCTCGATCACCAGGGGTTCGAGTCCGCGTTCGAGCAGGTGCGCGGCCGCGGCCAGCCCGACCGGCCCTGCCCCAATCACCGCGACGGGCAGGGAATCGTGCCCGGTCATTGCTGGGCTTCCGCCGGCGTGAGGCTGGCAATCAGGGCCTCGACCCGGGTTTTGATCTCGTCGCGGATGGGCCGGACGGAGTCGACGCCTTTGCCTGCGGGGTCTTCCAGGACCCAGTCTTCGTAGCGTTTACCCGGGAAGTACGGGCATTCGTCCCCGCAGCCCATGGTGATCACGACGTCGGAGTCCTTCACGGCCTCGGTGGTGAGAATCTTGGGGATTTCGGCGGACATGTCGATCCCGATCTCGGCCATCGCCTCAACCGCTGCGGGGTTGACCTGGCTGGCAGGTTGGGAACCTGCGGAGCGGACCTCGATGGCGCCCCTGCCCAGGGTGGTCAGGAATGCGGCGGCCATTTGGGACCGTCCGGCGTTGTGGACACAAACGAACAGGACGGAGGGTTTGACGCTCATGAGAGCACCTTTCGATCATCCGCGGCATCAGCTGCGGCAACATCAGTGGTTTGGGGACAGAGGAAACGAACCAGGACCAAGCCGAGCGCACCGCCGACCATTTGGGCGGCGATGAAACCCGGCGCGGAGGCCGGTGCGATCCCTGCGAAGGTGTCCGTGATGGTTCGGGCGATCGTTACGGCGGGGTTGGCGAAGCTGGTGGAGGAGGTGAACCAGTACGCGGCGGTGATGTAACCGCCGACGGCGATAGCCACCCGGTCGGCGCGTCCGGGACGGATGGTCCCAAAAACGATGACCAGCAGCCCTGCCGTAGCAATGACCTCTGCCAGCCACAGACCAGGACCGGTGCGTTCATGGGTGGACAACGTGACCGGAGCCAGATCGAACATCAGGTTCGCCGCGACGGTCCCGGTCAATCCACCCAGCACCTGAGCCGCGACCAAAAGGGCGGCAGCCCGGGTGTCGATCATTCCAAGGGCCCGTTCGACCAAGGTGACCACAGGGTTGAAGGAGGCTGAGACCGGCTGCAGGGCAAGGATCAACGCGACCAAAGCCGCGCCTGTGGCGAGGCTGTTCTGCAGCAGCTGCAGCCCGACGTCCTTCGGTGACAGCCGGGAGGCCATCACTCCGGAACCAACCACGGCAGCGACCAAGAGGCAGGTGCCGAGGAATTCCGCAGCCGCCCGGCGCAGGAGCAAGGGATTCACTGGGCCTGTCCGCCGATCAAGGCTGCCAGGTTCTGCAGGGCTTCGGTGCGGGCCTTGTAGTAGACCCAGACTCCGCGCTTTTCCCGGTCCAGCAAACCGGCTTCGTGCAGCACTTTCAGATGGTGGCTGATGGTCGGCTGCGACAACTCGAAGGCATCGTTCAGGTCGCAGACGCATGCTTCCCCGCCCTCGTGTGAGGCCACCAGGGACATCAGCCGCAACCTCACGGGATCCGCCAAAGCTTTTAACAGCGGCGCAACGCCGTCGGCTTCCTTCTCCGACAATGGCTCGCGTGCCAGCGGCGAGCAGCAGGCAACGGTCTGGACCGGGGTCAGCTCCAAAGACATAGACACAGGTAAATATTTACATTCATCAATATCTTAAGCAAGGCCATGCGGGGCAGTGCAGTTTTATTGTCGGTGGCCGGAGGTACAGTTGATTTATTCGAATATATGTTCGAATATTCGGCGTGTCTCTCCATCTTCGGTGGGCGCGCGTGGTATTGCCGAGCCAAGGAGGAGCATGTCCCGGCCAGCCCTTATGCGTCAGATGCAGGAGATCGCACACGTGGACATCAACTGCTTCTATGCCTCCGCGGAACGGGCTTTCAACCCTGCCCTGGAAGGCAAGCCCCTGATTGTCCTGTCCAACAACGATGGCTGTGCGGTCACCAGATCGCCCGAGGCAAAGCGGCTTGGCATCGGTCTGGGGGATCCTTGGTTCAAGCTGGCTCCGCGGGCAAAGGAGTGGGGACTCATTGCCTTGTCCAGCAATTACGAACTCTACGGGGACATCAGCTCACGGGTCATGGAGTTGTTGCGGCGCTACTCGGCCTGGCAAGAGGTGTATTCGATCGATGAGGCGTTCCTGGGCGTCAAAGGCCGGCCGGAGGAACTCTTGCACCTGGGTCGCTCCATCAAAGAGGCCTGCCGCAGGAATGTCGGGGTTCCGGTGTGCGTCGGAATCGCCCGCACCAAAACGCTTGCCAAGCTGGCCAACAAGTGGGCCAAGCATAATCCTGCCTTCAACGGGGTGTGCCGCTGGGATTCGGTCCCGGAAGCGCAGCGTGAGGCGCTCATGGCCCGGCTTTCGGTCATCGAGATCTGGGGCATCGCCACCAGGCTCACCAAGCGCCTGAATGCCATGGGAATCCACTCGATCCTGGACCTGGTCCGCGCCGAGCCTGTTGCCTTGCGTGACAAGTTTTCCATCGTCATGATGCGCACGGTCCTGGAGCTGCAGGGTACCCCGTGCATCCCCATGGAAGAGGAACGGATCGGGCGAGACCAGTTGATCTTCTCGCGCTCCTTCTCCACACCGATTACGACGACGGCCCAGCTGCGGCAGGTGCTGAGCGTCTACGGTCAGATGGCAAGCGCCCGACTGGCCAAACACGATCTCCAAGCCAAGCTCTTGACAGCGTTCGCGGCAACATCGGTCTACAACCCGAACGACAAATCGTTTCCGACCGTCAACGTCTCACTCCCCATGCCGACGTCGGACCCTGTCCTGCTGACGAAAGCCGCCCACGCCCTGGTGCCGAAGATCCAGGAGGGAACAAAGTACGCCAAGGCCGGCATCATGGTCACCGACCTCCGTCCCACCGGCAACCAAAAGCCCTTGGAGATCTTCGAGAACCGGCATGAGGAACGCGGCATTGGGAGCTTGCTGGAGGAAGTGAGCAAACGCTACGGCCGGGGCTCCATCGGCCTCGGACATGCGGGCATCAAGGGTGGACCGGACTGGTCCATGAAGCGGGACATGCTCAGCCCCCGCTACACCACCAATTGGGACGAACTTCCCTTGGTAAAGGCGGCGTAGCGTGACGGAGCTGCTAGGCGCGCAGACGGTATCCGCGCTTCACCACTGTTTCCACGAGCTTTCCGTCAGGCAGCGAGGAACGCAGCCGGCTGACCGTCATGTCCAGGGCATGTACGGAGCCCCGCAGATCCAAAAGATCCGACAACGCTTCACGCGACAAGACCGCACCTCCTGCCCCAAGGAGCGCCCGCAACAGCAGGAGGGGAGCCGGTGCCAGTTCCACCACTTCGCCGTCGATCCGAAGGCAACGCCCGCGCAGTTCGATCGTGGCCGTCTTGGTCTCCAGGCGTCGCACGTGGTTCAGCGACAGGTGCTCGGTGACGAGGCGGATGAGCGCACCCATGCGGTAGCGGTCGGGGATCAGGGGAGTCAGCCCGGCGTCGACCAGTGGCTGTGCCGTGACAGGCCCCACGGCGGCAACGGTCACGGGACCCTTGAGCGCCTCGATGAGTTGTCGGTACAGGCCCATTTCGTGCGCGGTGCTCCACATGGCGTCCACGGCCGGGGCACTGGTGAAGGTCAGGACGTCGAGATTGCCATTGACGACGGCCTCGATCAGGCGCGGCAATTTGTCCTCGCCATCAGGCTTGACCCAGCGGTAGGGAGTCACCGTCAAGACAGTCGCTCCCGACATGCGGAGCCGCTCCAGTTGGCGAACGTCCGTGTACCCGTGCAACTGCACTGCCACGGTCTTGCCGCGCACACCCTCCACCAGCAGCATGTCCACCAGGGTGGCCGTGGTCTCGTCACTGCTGATTCCGACGTCGGCCAAACCCGCCGCCCGCACGGCGCCGCGGGCCTTGGGTCCCCTGACGAACATGCGGCACGCGGACAGGGTCTCCAGCAGTTGCTCCCCGATGCCGAAGGAATCGGCCGCCTCGCACCAACGACGCATGCCATAGGCAGTGGTGGCTATGCAGATATCAGGCTTGGCCTCGATGATGGTGCGGGTGTCTTCGATGAGGATCATGTCCTCTTGGACCGGGGCGATCTTCAACGCCGGAGCGTGCAGGACGCTGGCGCCGCGCCGCTCGAGGGCCTCGATGAGGTCGCGGGAACGGCGGTGCGAGGTGACGCCGATGCGGAATCCATCCAGGGGTGCTTCGGCGGCCTCTGCGGTGTCCGGTGCGGCATTGGGGTCCAGGGCTTCGATGGCACGTGCAACAGTCATTTCTATTTACCTTCAGGCTTCAAGGAGCGAAGCCGCGAGTCGGCTCAGTTCAGCGGATGCTTCGGCGTGATTCCGGTTGGCTTCGGCCACCCGGACCACTTCACCGATGACCAGGACTGCCGGGTTGCTGCAGCCGGTCGCCGCTGTTTCGATACTACCGAGGTCGGCGATGGTGGTGCGCTGGCCGGGTCGGTAGCCACGTTCCACAACGGCCATGGGCATGTCGGATGTCATCCCCGCCCGGCGCAGGCCGGCGGCCAGCTGAGGCAAGGTTCCTATGCCCATGAGGACCACAATGGTGCCACCCAGTCCAGCCAGGTGGGTGTGTTCCTTCTCCGTCAGGGGAGCGTGGCCGGAAACCACTGTGAACATGTGGCTCACTTCCCGGTGCGTTACTGGAATCCCCGCGGCCGCAGGCACGGAGATGGCGCTGGTGACACCCGAAACAACCCGGACAGGAACGCCGGCTGCGACGCACGCCGCAACCTCCTCGCCGCCACGTCCAAATACATACGGGTCGCCGCCCTTGAGCCTGACGACGTTCTTGCCGAGCAGTGCCGCTTCCACCATGAGCTTTTCGATCCCACGCTGCGTCACCTTGTGCAGGCCAGGCTGTTTTCCGACATCCACAAGCTCCGCGGAGGTCAGGTCCGCCAGTTCCTGGCAGGGGGCCAAACGGTCGTAGAACACGACGTCGGCATCCCGCAAAGCGTCTACGGCACCTACCGTCAGCAAGTCCAGTGCGCCTGGTCCTCCACCCACCAGGGTCACGTGTCCGGCCGCCCCCGGTGCCGGCTCAAACGCCACGGGGATGCCCGCGGCGCGGCAGCGGTCCACCAGCGCGGCCCAACGGTCGTCGCCGTCGTCCACTACGGCTACCAGGAACGGGCGATCCGGGAGCTGGCCGTTGGCCGGCACCGCGTCCGGAGTGCTGAGGCGGTGGACTGTGGCGCCGGCGTGCTGGTAGCGGCGGACGGCTTGCCGGGCGGTCTTGTCGGATCCTGTGACCAACACATCGCGGCCGGTGAGATCAATGGTGAGCTGCATAGGGACCCCTTGTTATTCGCTGCGGACCGGGATGGTGGAGGCGATGAGCACGCCGCCCTTTTCTTCATTCGTGGCAGGGCGGATCTGGCCGCGCTCCGGAACGAAGGCAATGGACTCGTCCTTCTGGTCGGGGGCGTTGACGAAGGAGCGGAAACGGCGGAGGCGCTCCGGGTCCTTCAAGGTCTCTGCCCACTCATCCTGGTAGGTGTCGATGTGCTTGGCCATCGCGGCTTCAAGTTCGGCGGCAATACCCAGGGAATCGTGAACCACCACGTCCTCGACGTGTTTGATGTCGCCGTCGAGCTCTTCCTGCCAGCGGGCGGTGCGCTGGAGGCGGTCGGCGGTGCGGATGTAGTACATCAGATAGCGGTCGATGTACTTCAGCAGCGTTTCGTCGTCGAGGTCCTTGGCGAGCAACTTGGCGTGGGCCGGAGTGGCGCCGCCGTTGCCTCCCACATAGAGGTTCCAGCCATCGGCCGTCGCGATCACGCCGACGTCTTTGCCCCTGGCTTCGGCGCACTCGCGGGCGCATCCGGAAACACCCATCTTGAGTTTGTGGGGACTGCGGAGGCCCCGGTAGCGCAGTTCCAGTGCGATGGCCATGGCCACGGAATCCTGTACGCCAAAGCGGCACCACGTGGATCCGACGCAGGACTTCACTGTGCGCAGGCTCTTCCCGTAGGCCTGGCCCGACTCGAAGCCCGCGTCCACCAGTTCCTTCCAGATGTCCGGCAGTTGCTCAAGCCGGGCACCGAACATATCGATCCGCTGGCCACCAGTGATCTTGGTGTAGAGGTTGTACTTCTCGGCAACTGCTGCGATGACCCCAAGACCCTTGGGGGTGATTTCACCACCGGCGATGCGGGGGACCACCGAATAGGTTCCGTCCTTCTGCATATTGGCCAAAGCGCGGTCGTTGGTGTCCTGCAGCGAGCCGCGGCCGGCGTCCAAAACGTAGGCGGAGTGCTGGCTGGCCAGGATCGAGGCGATGGTCGGCTTGCAGATATCGCAGCCTGCACCCGTGCCGTACTTGGCCATGATCTCCTCGAAGGAGGTGAGCTCCAGGACACGGATGGCATCGAAGAGTTCCTGGCGGGAGAGGCTGATGTGCTCGCAGAGGGCTTTGGAGACCTCGATCCCGGACTTGGTGAGTTCGCCTTCCAGGAGCTTCTTGAGCATGGGAACGCAGGAGCCGCACTGGGTTCCGGCCCGGGTGCACCCCTTGAGCTCTCCGAGCTCCCGGACCGGGGCGTTGCCTTCGCACGTGCCGCAACCGTTGATGGTGTCGCGGATGGTACCGGCAGCCACGTTGTTGCAGGAGCACAGGATCGCGTCATCGGGCAGTTCTGTCTCCGGGGCCTCCCCGCCGCCGGCGGCGCTGAGGTACGCTCCCGGTTCGGCAGGCAGTTCACGGCCCAGCAGGGGACGCAGGCTCATGTAGGGGGAGGCGTCCCCGACGAAGATGCCGCCCAGGAGGGTCTTTGCATCATCGGTGGTGACGATCTTCTGGTACACGCCACGGGCGGGGTCGGCGTAGACGATTTCCAAGGCGTGCTCGGTGCGGGCAAAGGCGTCGCCGAAGCTGGCAACGTCGACTCCGGAGAGCTTGAGTTTGGTGGCCGTGTCGAAGCCGGGGAATGTCGCTTCGCCACCATGCAGCCGGTCGGCAACGATTTCAGCCATGGTGTTGGCCGGGGCCACCAGGCCCAGGCACATCCCACCAAAGTTGGCCACCTCGCCAATGGCCCAGATGCCCTCCACCTCGGTGGCGCAGAAGTCGTTGATGACCACACCCCCACGCGGGCCAAGGCTGAACATCTGCTCTTCGCCCTCGGCTGCACGGAAGAGGTCATCCCGGGGCCTGACACCAATGGCCACAATCACCAGGTCGGCGGGGATGGTACGGCCGTCCGCCATGAGAACTCCGGTGACCTGGCCGTCGTCGTCCGTCAGAACTTCGGAGGGAAACACGCCGCCGTGCACCTCGAAACCCTTGGCCGCGATCAAACGGCCCAAAGCCTGGCCCGCACCTTCATCCAACTGGGTGTTCATCAACCACGGGGAGCCGTTGATGACAACAGGGGTCGCGCCGAGCTGCTCGGTACCGGCGGCGGACTCGAGGCCCAGCAGGCCACCGCCGATGGTGACCGCATTGACCTTTCGGCCGAGTTTCGCGGTCAACTCCGCGATTGCTTTGTTGATGGACCACACGTCCTCGAGGGTGCGGTAAACATGCGTATGGTCGGCGCCGGGAATGGGAAGCCGGGCAGCATCAGAGCCCGTCGCAACCACCAACTGGTCGTAGGCGTACACGCTGCCCGCGGCGGTGGTGACGTTCTTGGCAACGGGATCAATCCTCACCGCGCGCTCGCCGGTCTTCAGTTCCACGGCCGGGTGGTCCCACATTGCGGCATCGCCCAGAGTGAGGTCAACGGTGGTTTCCGTCAGGGCCTTGCTCAGCGCCACACGGTCGTAGGGAAGGTGCGCCTCCTCGGTCAGCACGGTGAGCTGCCAGCCTTCAAGACCGCGATTGACCATGGCATCGGTGAAGCGGTGGGCGGCGGGGCCGCCGCCGACGATGACGACGCGGCGTGGAGTCCCTGTGCTTGAAGTGTGTCCGGTCACTGGTGGGCCTTTCGCAAATGGTGCAGACGGATCTCCGCAACGTGTGGTCCCAGCCTAGGAAGGGGCAGTTTCGCTTCAGTTTCCCGTTTGTTTCGTGGTCTTAACTTCTGCATCACGAACGCGTTTCAGCAGGTGTGAGGTGTCTTTTACCAATCGGACACAAAGGCGCACCCCGGACGAAACACCCCGGTTTTAGCGTGGAGGAGTGGTCACAAGCGTGGCCTGGTCCGGCAGATGCGGCAGTGGAATACGGCACTTCCGGACACAGTGAGAGGGGCTGAAATGACCGTAATTCTGGACCGCGCCGGGACTTTGGACAATGCCAAGGGACTGGCCGAGGGCATCACCTGGCACCGCGTTTGCCTTATGGACGAACTCGAGCCCGCCTGGGGAGAAGCTGCGTTGATTCAAGGGCGGCAGGTCGCACTCTTTCGAACAGGACCCTCAGAGGTATTTGCCGTCGCCCAGCAGGACCCGGCCACTCTCGCCAACGTCATGGCGCGCGGAATCATCGGCTCCCGGGGCAGCCGGCCCACCATCGCTTCACCGCTCCACAAAGAGGTCTATGACCTTGAAACAGGTGAATGCTTCAGCAATGCCGAACTCAGCCTCGAAGTCTTCGCTACCCGCCTCGTGGACGGCTTTGTTGAAGTTGGGCTCCAGGAATCGGTGTGAAAGCTACTGCCCCAGCGCTTCGCGGACATCGCCAAGCACATCATCCAGGGCGGTCCGCGCCGCTTGGCGTGCTTCGGGCAGTTCCGCTGCCGATTCCACCGGACGGATCACTTCCAGGTAGCACTTGAGCTTGGGTTCGGTGCCGCTGGGCCGGATGATGACGCGGCTCTGGTCACGCGTGAGGTAGAGCAGCCCGTCCGTGGGAGGCAGGGCGTCGCTTCCTTCCGCCAGATCCGTGGACACTTCGACGGCGGAACCTCCAAACGCTTCGGGCGGGTTGACCCGCAGGCGGTTCATCATGGCATCGAGAAGGCCCAGATCGGCCACGCGGATGCTCAATTGGTCGCTCGCGTGCAGGCCGTGCACCAGATACAGATCATCCAGGGTGTCGAAGATCGACTTGCCCTCAGCTTTGGCAGCCGCCGCCATCTCGGCGATCAGCACGGCGGCCGAGATTCCGTCCTTGTCGCGGACCAGCTCCGGCGCCACACAGTAACCCAATGCTTCCTCGTACCCGTAGGTGAGGCCGGGAACCCGGGAAATCCACTTGAAGCCCGTGAGCGTTTCTTCGTGGGCAAAGCCTGCCGACGCCGCGATCCGGGAGAGCAGCCGTGAGGACACGATCGAGTTGGCGAAAACACCGGTGTGCGCATCGTCCGAGGAAGCGGAGGCAGCCAACCGGGCCACGATATGGGCTCCCAGCAACGCCCCAACCTCGTCGCCACGCAGCATGCGCCAGGCACCCGTCGCGGGGTCCAGGGCAGCAACCGCAGCGCGATCGGCGTCGGGATCATTGGCCAACACGATGTCCGCGCCGGCCTCCTCGGCAGCGGCGAGTGCCAGGTCCAGTGCGCCGGGTTCTTCCGGATTCGGAAAAGCAACGGTGGGGAAGTCCGGGTCCGGCTCAGCTTGCTCCGCCACGAGGGTCACATCAGTGAACCCGGCGGCATTCAGGACCGAGACGGCCGTCCCGCCGCCCACGCCGTGCATCGGCGTCAGAACAATTTTCAGGTCCCGCGCGGGGAAGTGCTCCCGATCCACCAGCTTGGCCATGGACGTTTCGTAGTCCGAGGCAATCGACCCCGGCAGTACAGACCAGCCGGAATCGGCCAGTTCGATGGACTCCAACGCCCCAACGGCCTCGATCCTGGCTGCTATTTCGGCATCGTAGGGGGCGACAATCTGCGCCCCACGGCCACTCTCAGCCACCGCATGCCGTCCCAAGTAGACCTTGTACCCGTTGTCCTGCGGCGGGTTGTGGCTGGCAGTGACCATCACGCCGCCGTCGCACTCCAGGCTCCTGACCGCGTAGGCGAGCAACGGCGTCGGAAGGGCTGCCGGCATAAGGAACGTTTCGATGCCCGCGGCAGTGAAGATCGCCGCTGTCTCTTCCGCGAAGATGTCCGAGTTGTACCGGGCGTCAAAGCCGACGACGGCGCGTGGCCGCGTTCCCGGTGCAGCTGTGGTCACGGCTTCGGTGAGGAAAGCTGCCAGTCCTGCTGCCGCCCGGCGGACCACCACGCGGTTCATGCGGTTGGGCCCGGGACCGAGGGCGGCGCGGAGGCCCGCCGTGCCGAATTGCAGGGTGCCGTTGAAGCTGTCGCCCAGTTCCTGGGCCGCTCCCGCATCACCGGCTGCGGCGAGGTCGGCAAGCTCCAGGAGGGCCGCCGTCGTCGTTGGATCGGGGTCCTGGGCGGCCCACTGGCGGGCGTCGATGATCAGCTGTTCACGTGCGGCATCACTGGATGTCATAGGGACAAAACTATCCTCAATGCACACGGCAAGGGCAACGCGGGGTCAGATATGGCCCATAAATCGGGTCGTAATGGGCCAAATCCGACCCCGGGTCGCCTTAGAACGGACGTGAGTGCACGTCGAAGCGGGCCTCTCCGTCCAAGCTGAACACCGACGTTCCCGCAGCGTCCCAATCCGGGAAGAACGTGTCCGTAATGACCGCCGTGCCATCCCCGGCAAAGACCTCCACCGATGAGGAATCGAGGAGGACTGTGAGATGGACCTTTCCGTCGCTCCCGGTAGAAGGAAGGGACACCTGGTGGTAAGGGCTGAACTTCTCGGAGAAGTTGGTGGTTCCTGCCTGTGAACGGTCCACCTTCAGTGTCCGGTTTTCCTTGGTGTAGGAGATCCGCAAACCGGAGTTGCCGTCGGCGGAGCGGCGGAGAATGACGCCGGCCTCCCGCGCGGACGACAGGTCCAGATCGAGCTCAAGCAACTGGGTGCGAGCCCCAAAGTCCCCTCCCAAGTCCTGGATCGAGGAGTCCACGGTGAGGTTTTTGTTGTTGATCTCACCGCCCCGGCGTTCCAGTGCTTCCCTGGCCGTGCCCGCGATTGCGGAGCGCAGCTCATAGCGGCGCTCGCCCCGGACCAGCGTGAGTTCCCTGGGAATGGCCATGGAGCCACGCCAGGGAGTGGTGGGGACGTTCTGGGCGTAATCCCAGTTGCCCATCCAGCCCAGCAGTACGGGTTTGTCCCCGGGCGCGTTGGAGATGGAGTTGGCGGCGTAGTAGTCGGCTCCGTGGTCCAGCCATTGCGACTCTGACAAAGGAGCGTCGGGGGCAGCGGCGTTTTCGGCAGTGAAACGGGTCCCGTCGAATTCGCCCACGAAGTACTGCATGCCGGACCCGCCCGCGATGCCGCCTGGGTTGATGCTCAGCACCATGACCCACTTTTTCGCCGTGGAGCCCTCCACCGGCATCTGGACAAGCTCTGGGACCTCCCACAGGCCACCCTGGGCTCCGACGCCGGAGAAGTCGCTGAGGTAGTCCCAGTGGAGCAGGTCGGTGGACTTGAAGAGCTTGACCACCTGGGCGTCGGCCACCACGGTAGTCATCACCCAGTATTGGCCGGGCTCGTACCAGAAGACTTTGGGGTCACGGAAGTTGTTGTTGGCGGGCGCGAGGTTGAGCACAGGATTACCGGAGTACTTCTGCCACGTGGTACCGCCGTCTAGGCTGTACGCGACTGATTGCGCCTGGGCTCCTTGGGGGAGCGCGCCGTTTTTGCCGTAGGCGCTGGTGTAGAGGGCTATCATCGGCGGGTTTCCGGCCGATCCAAGGCCCGAAGCATTGTTGCTGTCCATCACCATGCAGCCGGAGAAGATCTCTTCCGCGGCGCTTGCCTCCATGGCTACCGGTTGCTGTTCCCAATTCACGAGGTCTTTGCTGGTGGAGTGGCCCCACGACATGTTGCCCCACGAATTGGCGCGCGGGTTGTACTGGTAGAACGCGTGGTACGTGCCGTCGTGGTAGATCAGTCCGTTGGGATCATTGAGCCAATTCTTCTCGGCCGTCAGGTGTGCCAAGGGCCGCCACGGATCCGAAGCGGTGGGCGTCCGGCCCGCCGTGGTGGGCGCCGGCGTCGGGCCTGCCGTGCAGGAGGCGGCAGAAAAGGCGACGACGATGGCGGCACTTGCGGCCAGCAATTGGCGGCGGGACAGGTGGGGGCTGGGATGAGTCATGGGAAGAATCCTGAAGGGTTGGGGTGGCGGGGTGCGCCATGTTGTGGCCGGCGCACCCCGCCGTGGCCGTAGGGCCGGGTGTTACTTGTAGAGGCCCTCGCCGCCGACGCGGACGTTGGTGGGGAGGTAGCCGAACGGGCCGAGGCCGTTCTGGCCGAAGCTGCGGTCAACCTGCGTCACGCCGGCCTTGAAGTTCATCTTCACGGTGGGTGAGAGGGAACCGCCGCGGACGCCGTCCACGTTGTCGATGAACGACTGCACCAGGCCACCGGGCTGCACGTAGTGTGAGTACGCCTGGAACTGGCGGCCGTTCTGGCGCGGGTCCGGACCTTCGGGCGCGTTGGCCGGCATGTTCAGGTCCGTGGGTGATCCGAGCGCCAGTCCGCTGTTGTTGACGGGCTGGTAGTCGGAACGGACACCGTCGCCGACGAAGCCGTAGACGCCGTCGGGGCCGCGCATGCCATCCGCGTACGTGAACTGGTGGCTGATGGTGAACAGGTAGTACTTGTTCTTGCCGTTCTCGTTCTGGATGAAGATCTGCGGGCGCTCTGTCTGGTCATTGACGCAGTTGGCGGACAGGAGCGGGGGCAGGAAGCTCCACTTGGTCAGATCCTTGTTGTCGGCCACAGCCAGGCCCACGTTCGCGGTCTGGTACCAGGCGCCGGTGGTGCTGTTGACCTGGTCCACGGTCTCAGCGTGGGGATCGCCAGGGCGGTACCCGAGGTCCTCCTGCTTGCACTTGTAGGAGCCGCGGGTGCCGCCAGTGTTGCCTTCGAACACCATGAAAGTCTTGCCCGGGTGGGCGGGGTCACTGAAGGTGTACGGATCGCGGAAAGCGAAGCCCGGGTTCTGGGCCTTGTTCTGGTACAGCTTTCCGTCCGGTTCCAGCAGCTTGGTGTGCTGGAAGCCGTCGAAGCTGACGCCGTCCTTGGTGGCGTGGATGTTGCCCAAGGCCTTTGCGATGACGGCATCCGGGGCAATCCCGCCGCCGCCCGCGTTCCGCTCGGCGACGTCGTAGAACGTGGTGGCCGTGTAGAAGACGTTGATCTTGTTGCCCTGCATCAGGCGTGTGGAGCCGGACCATTCGGTGTTGCCGATGGAGGTGTTGGGCAGGAAGAGATGTCCGCCGTAGTTCCACTTGTCCTTGGCGGGATCGGCGTTGGTCTTCCGGAAGAAGTAGCCGATCCGGGCGTTCCAGTGGCGCTGGTCGAAGCCGTAGCCGGCGTGCCGGTCGGCCACCAGGGCGAAGATGACGTCCCAGCCCTTGTAGCTGATCTGGTTGGCATTCTCGTCGGTCAGCGACCACGTATCCCACACCCACACGTCATCGTTCATTGCCGGGAAGTCCTTGGGGATCTCCGGCATGGTGACGTTGGGGCTCATGGAGTTCTGGCCGGGCGTCACGTTGGGGTTGCTTTGGGCCATGATCTGCTTGGCGTCGGCCCGGGTCCACTTCGAGGTGAAGTTGGCGGCCGGATCGTAGGCCTGCTGGGTGTGCAGCGACGGCAGCGGGAAGCCGGGCGTGGGTGCCGGCATGGTGCTCGACGGCGGGTCGGCAGGCAGGTTCGCCTGCGCGGCCGGCGTCACCAGCAGGATGGTGCCCGCTACGCTGGCGGCCGCTGCGACGGCTACTGCCCGTCGCAGACGCCGCCGAGGCCGTTGGGGGTTTGAGTGCGTGTTCATGCTTGCTCTTCTCGCGGAGTGTTGGACTTCGTGGAGTGGGGCGCATGCCCTGTTCCCCGGTTGGGGTCTCGACCCGGGCGTCCATCGATCCGCTGGTGGCGTCATCGAAGGACGCCATCGTTTCGAGGTGGCGGTGAGTCCCCGGCAGGGTGCTCACCACAGGTGGTCCCGGCACGTCGACTTACCGGAACAGACTCCACGCTAGACACGTGTTAGGCCGCAAATCAAAGGGTGTTTCAGGCGCCCGAACAGCTACCCGCCAGTACATGCGCAAGCGCTTACATTGCCAACGTGCGCGCGTGGCATATGCCGCCGTCGAGAATCAAATGTTGCGCAATAAATCTGTTTTAATCTGTGAATTTACTGTGCGTTTACGCCCCCGTTAAAAACAACGCGGGGTCACTTATGGCCCATGTTTGTCCTAAACATGGGCCATAAGTGACCCCGCGTTGCTCTAAGGGAGCGGTTAGAGCTTGGCGATGATCTCCGCCAGAAGCTTCGAGATCCGCTTGCCCGCTGCCTGCCCGGCCTCCAGAACTTCCGCGTGGCTCAACGGAACCGGGCTGATGCCCGCGGCGAGGTTCGTCACCAGCGAGATGCCAAACACTTCCATGCCCGCATGGCGCCCGGCAATGGCTTCCAGCGCCGTGGACATGCCCACCAGGTCCGCGCCGATCCGCTTGGCATACTGCACCTCGGCCGGGGTCTCGTAGTGCGGGCCGGTGAACTGTGCGTACACGCCCTCCTGCAGAGAGGAATCCACTTCGCGGGCCAGTTGCCGGATGCGTGAAGAGTAGAGGTCGGTGAGGTCCACGAACGTTGCACCCTCAAGCGGTGAAGTTGCGGTCAGGTTGATGTGGTCACTGATCAGCACCGGGGTGCCGGGTGTCCAGTCCTCGTTGAGTCCGCCACAGCCGTTCGTCAGGACCAGTGTCTTGCAACCGGCGGCAGCAGCCGTCCGGACGCCGTGGACAACCGAGCGGACGCCACGGCCTTCGTAGTAGTGCGTCCTGGCACCCAGGACCAGGGCGCGCTTGCCCTCCTTCGTGAGCACGGAACGGATGGTGCCCACATGGCCCACCACGGCGGGCTTGTGAAAGCCCGGCACCTCGGAGGCGTTCAAGGTTGCCGTGGTCTCGCCGATGAGATCGGCGGCCTCGGCCCAGCCGGATCCAAGCACCAGCGCTACGTCGTGGGACTCGACGCCGGTCTCGGCGGCTATGAAGTCTGCGGCGGCCTGGGCGGCTTCAAAGGGGTCTGTGTTCATCAGCTCAGTGTTACTCACTGGTACAAGCTACCTTGCGCCAACGGCAATCAGGTAGGGGCAGAGGTGAGGGTGGGCTGAGTGGCAGCCTGCGGAGCAATAAGCGAGAATTGAGGATTGTGACCACCCAAGTTGACTTCAGTGCCCCCCGTATCGCGATCCTGGGAGGTGGTCCCGGCGGATACGAAGCCGCCATGGTAGCCGCCTCACTGGGTGCCCACGTCACCGTCGTCGAGCGCGCCGGCCTCGGCGGATCCGCCGTGCTGACCGACGTCGTGCCTTCCAAGACCCTGATCGCCACCGCCGACCTCATGACCCGCGTCGGTGAGGCGGACGAGCTGGGAGTGAAGTTCGACGGCGATGGCGCGGCCTCCAAGCCCCGCGCCGACCTCAAGCACATCAACGACCGCGTCCTGAACCTGGCCCACGGACAGTCCAACGACATCCGCGCAGGCCTCGAGCGTTTGGGCGTGGAAATCGTCATCGGCTCCGGCAAACTGCTGGACAACAACACCATCGAGGTCCTGACGTTGGAAGGGACCCGCACCATCGACGCCGACGCCATCCTTTTGGCCGTGGGCGCCCACCCGCGCGAGCTCCCCACGGCAAAGCCCGACGGCGAACGCATCCTCAACTGGGCCCAGATCTACAACCTGGACGAACTTCCCGAGGAACTGATCGTCGTGGGATCCGGTGTCACCGGGGCCGAATTCGCCTCCGCCTACAACGGCCTGGGCTCCAAGGTCACCTTGATTTCCAGCCGCGACCAGGTCCTCCCCGGCGAGGACACCGACGCTGCCAAGTTGCTGGAGGGTGTCTTCGAACGCCGCGGCGTCCGCGTTTTGTCCAAGTCCCGCGCGAATGCGGTTGAGCGGACGGACGACGGCGTGAAGGTCACCTTGGGCGACGGTTCCGTGGTGACGGGCTCGCACTGCCTGGTGTGCGTCGGATCCATCCCGAACACCGCAGGGGTCGGACTCGAGGAGGCCGGCGTAACGCTCACCGAATCGGGCCACATCAAGGTCGACGGCGTTTCCCGCACCACTGCGCCCAACATCTACGCTGCCGGCGACTGCACGGGCGTTTTTGCTTTGGCATCCGTGGCTGCCATGCAGGGCCGGATCGCCATTGCACACTTCATGGGCGACGGCGTGAAGCCCCTCAAGCTCAACCAGGTGGCATCGAACATCTTCACCTCCCCGGAAATTGCTTCCGTTGGTGTCTCCGAGGCCGATCTCGCCTCGGGCAAGTACCAAGGCGATGTTGTGATGCTCTCGCTGCTCAGCAACGCCCGCGCCAAGATGCGCAATACCAAGGACGGCTTCGTCAAGATCATCGCCCGCAAGGGCTCCGGCACCGTTATCGGTGGCGTGGTGGTGGGACCGAACGCGTCGGAACTGATCTTCCCGATCTCCGTGGCTGTTACTCAGAAGCTCCACGTTGATGATGTGGCCAGTGCCTTCACCGTGTACCCGTCGCTGACCGGCTCCATCTCGGAGGCCGCACGCCGGCTGCACGTTCACATGTAGCTTGTTGCTTCACGGGCCGCCTGCCGGGCACCCGACTTCGCTGGAAAGCTGCGATGACGCCGGGAAACTTCCGGCTAACCCGCAGCGTTCCCGCGAAACGGGCTTTTTGCGTCTTAGGAGTCCAGGGCAGCCACTGCTTCGGCCAGGGGCATGTGGAGGGCAGGGCCGTGGCCGGGGAGGATCACGTTCGCTTCCAGGCTCTCCAGTCGCCGGGCAGAGGACAGTGCTGCGGCCGGGTCCGAGTGGAACATCTTGTGCAGCATCTGGGGCCCTTCCTTGCTGCTGATCGGATGACCGCTGACGAACGTATCTCCCACGGCGATCGCTCCGGCGCCCCGCAGCCGGAGGACCACGTTTCCGGGGGTGTGGCCGGGGAGCGTGATTGCTTCGGGCGGGCCGGGGAGGGCCGCGAGCCGCTCAGGGGTCCAGGCTTCGGCGAGCACGGCCGGCTTGGCTTGGAGGGCCTTGGCCTTGATGACATGGATCATCCAGCGCAAGACTGTGGGACGCCAGATCCTGGCCAGCACTTGGCCCATGGTGACCTGGTGCTTCTCCTTGCCCTGGACGTGGGCCAGCTCCTCCGGGGAGCAGAGGATGGGCGTGCCGTAGCTCTCAGAGAAGTACGCGGCCGAGCCTGTGTGGTCCACGTGGCCGTGAGTGATGAGCATGGCCTTGGCCTCGGCGGGATCGAGCCCCAGTTGGCGGATGGAGGACAGGACCGCGTCCCGGTCCGCCGGGTATCCGCCGTCGATCAGGATGAAACCTGTCTCGTCGCGGACAATGAGCCAGTTGGAGGCGGGCCCTTCGACAAAATGGACGCCGGGGGCGGGTTCAGAGATGTTCACTGTCGGAAGTCTAGTCCGCCGGGCGTTCACGTGACTTCGCTGGAAGCTTGCGAAGACGCCGGGAAACTTCCGGCGAACCCGCAGCGTTCCAGCGAAGTCACGGCACGGCCTCAGGCAACAGCCCCTTGGAAGTGCTTCTCGATGAGGCCCTTGATGTCCTCGTGGCATCCACCGCAGCCGGTTCCGGCGCGGGTTGCTTTGGAAACCTCCGCAACGGAAGAGCAGCCCTCCACCACGGAATCCCCGATACTGGCGGCGCTGACACCGGCGCAGCGGCAGACGGTCCGCTGGGGGTCGTTGTTCGCGGCCCCCGTATCGAGTTGGTCCGGACCATCGAGCCGAAGCAGCAAGGAGCGGTCCGCTGGCAGCTCCGAAGCGCGTTCGAACAGCATCACCAGCTCGGCGGCAGTCCTGGGCATCCCCACGGCAACCAAGCCCTCCAAAACCCCGCCGCGGGTCGTCATTTTCACGTAGCGCCCGTGCTCGGGATCGGCCCACTGTGAGATCTGCCGGCGCGGACGACCGGCAGCGGCCCCGGCCTCAAGCAGTTCCTCGTCCCAAGGATCGGCCTGGTTGCCGCCCGCCACGGCCAGGTTGAGGCCCCGGGCCTTGAGGACAATGACACCGGGCTTCTCTACTGGCAAGGGCTCCAACGAATCCGCGGCGGCCTGTCCGTCCCTGGCCAGAACCATCAGGTACTCCGCCAGCCACTCGGCCTGCCGCCACCCGGGACCAACAAGGCCGGAAGGACCAGCGGCTGTCCGGCACTCAACGCAGGAGGCATCAGAGCAACGGACTTCGGCGCAGTCACCGATCGCGAACATGTGGGGCTCATGGTGCGTACGCAGATGGTGGTCCACCAGGACTCCGGTGCCAACAGGCAGACCACAGCCCTCTGCCAACTCACTCCGCGGCCGCACGCCGCAGGACAAGACCAGCAGGTCGCCGTCGATCGCGGAGCCGTCATCGAGCAGCAACGCTGAGAACGAGCCGCTGGGACCCGCGGTTTCGACGCCGGTGGAGCGTGCGTTGCCAGCCACGCGGATTCCGTTGCTGCGCAGACTCGCAGTCAGGACGGAGCCACTGCCGCGGTCGATGCTGCGGCCCAGTGGAAACGGTCCGTTGTGCACCACGGTTGCCTGGGCGCCTTCCTCGGAGACGGCCAAAGCAGTCTCCAAGCCGAGCACGCCGCCGCCAAGGATCACTACGCGTTTTCGGCCGGCAACAGCGGAGCGCAGCACAGCGGCATCCTGGAGGTCGCGGAGGGTAATGACGCCGGCCGGCAACACAGGTCCGGACGGTTCAGGGTTCAACCCCGTGAGGTTGGGAATGACCGGCCGTGAACCCGTAGCGAAGACCAACCGGTCGTAGTGCTCAGCGCTGCCATCGGAGAGGACAACGCTCTGCCGCGCACGGTCGATCCTCTTCACCGTTGTGCCCAGCCGTACTTCCACCCCGGAAGCTTCCAAATCGGCAGCATCCGCCATGGCCAGGGCGTCGGCTGTCGTGCGCCCCACCCCAAGCTCGGCCACCATCACGCGGTTGTAGGCTGCCTCGGTTTCCTGTCCCACAACGAGCAGTTGCACAAGCCCCGAACGAACGGAGGGAAGCAGCTCATCGACCAAACGGGCAGCCACCGGCCCGAATCCAACAACAACAATGCGCTCGCTCATTGAGCCTCCTCGGCGTACAAAGGCAGTCCCGCGTCGACCAGGGCGGCGGGGACGGGGTTGGAAACAGCGCGCCGGACCCACACCCGGCTGGTCTTGAATTCCGGCATGCCGGAGATCGGATCAGTGGTGGCCTCGGTGAGCCGGTTGGCGTTCTCCTGGCCGGGGAAGTGGAAGGGAAGGAAAACGGTGTCCGGACGGACGGTGTTGCTCAGCTCAGCCCGGCACAGCACCTCGCCGCGCTCGTTGCTGACTGTGGCGTAGTCGCCGTCGGTGATCCCACGGGAGGACGCGGTTGCAGGGTGGATCAGCAGCCGTACCTGTGGTTGCGCGGCGAGTAAGTCGGCGACGCGCCGTGTTTGCGAACCCGACTGGTAGTGCTCCAGCAGGCGTCCGGTGGCCAGGGCCAGGGAATCATCCGCGAACGACCGTACGGCCTTCTTGGACGGGGTCACGGGAACCATCACGGCCCGGCCATCGGCGTGCGCGAAACCATCGGCAAACAGTCGGGGAGTGCCGTTGCTGCCCACGGGGTACGGCCAATAGGCCGCTTCGCCGCGGTCCAACATGGCGTAGTCGATGCCGGAGTAATCCGCCAGGCCACCGGCAGAAGCCACACGCAATTCCTCGAACACGGTTTCCGGATCGTCGCTGAACGTGGACGGGGCCTCCAGAAGCTCGGCAAGCCGGGCCATGAACCACAGTTCGGTCCGGACACCCGGGGGAGGGGTCAGCGCACGCCGACGCCGGATCACGCGTCCCTCAAGGTTTGTCAGCGTGCCCTCTTCCTCGGCCCACTGCGTCACCGGCAGCACAAGGTCCGCCTCCATGGCCGTCTCCGACATGAAGAAGTCGCAGACCACCAGGAAGTCGAGGTCCCTGAGCCCGGCAGTGACGGCATTGGTGTCTGGTGCCGAGACCACCACGTTGGCGCCGTGCACGAGAAGGCAACGGACGCCGTCGGGCTTTCCGAGCGATTTCAGAAGTTCGACGGCGGGCAGTCCCGGACCAGGGATGAGCGACTCGTCGATGCCCCACACGGAAGCGATATGGGCGCGTGCCGCAGGATCGGTGATCTTGCGGTAACCCGGGAGCTGGTCGGCCTTCTGGCCGTGTTCGCGTCCACCCTGGCCGTTGCCCTGTCCGGTGAGGGTGCCGTAGCCGCTTCGCGCCGAGCCGGGCAGGCCCAGAAGGAGGCTGAGGTTGATGGCGGCCGTGGCGGTGTCCGTTCCGTCCACGTGTTGTTCGACGCCGCGGCCACTGAGGATGTAGCTGCCGCCGGTACGTGCTCCCTGGGCGAGTCGGCGTGCGGTGTCCCGGATGAGGTTCGCGGGGACGCCGGTGATGGACTGGACCCGTTCCGGCCAGAACGCGGAGAGGCTGCGGACCAGCGCGGGGTAGCCGGAGGTACGGGCCGCCACGAAAGCTGAGTCCACCAACCCCTCATGGACCACTACATGCGAGATGCCCAAAAGGAGAGCCAAATCAGTACCGGGCGTCGGCTGCAGGTGGAGGCCGCCGCCGTCGGACGTCAATGCGGCAGTAGCCGAGCGGCGGGGGTCCACCACGATCAGGCCGCCCGCGTCGCGTGTGCCATGCAGGTGCTGGACGAAGGGCGGCATGGTGTCGGCGACGTTGGAACCGAGCAGGAGGATGACCGACGCCGAGTCCAAGTCCGTGACCGGGAAGGGGAGTCCGCGGTCCACGCCGAACGCGCGGTTCCCGGCTGCTGCTGCCGATGACATGCAGAACCGGCCGTTGTAGTCGATCCGGGAGGTACGAAGCGCCAAGCGGGCGAACTTGCCCAACATGTAGGCCTTCTCGTTGGTGAGGCCGCCGCCGCCGAAGACTCCGACGGCGTCGTTCCCATACTGCCCCTGAGTGTCCTTGACCGCCGCCGTGATGAGCGTGAGGGCCTGCTCCCAGGAGATCGGTTGGTGGACGCCGTCGGAGCCTTTCAGCATCGGCTCGGTGACCCGGCCGCTATGGCGCAACAACGACGCCGATGTCCAGCCCTTGCGGCACAGCCCGCCCCGGTTGGTGGGGAAGTCGCGCCCGGAAACGTCGAGGGGCGCGGTGGGTTGGGCAGGCCCGGCGGCCGCTGCCGCCTGACCCGCCACCTCAGGGGTGGCCGGGCTCAGCGTCATGGCGCACTGGAGCGCGCAGTAGGGGCAGTGGGTATCGGCGCCGTTGGGCATCTAGATGTGTCCGATCGTGTTGCGCTGGCGGGCAGGGCGGATGTAGCAGACCCAGCAAACTGCCAGCATCAGGACATAGGCCGCCACGAATCCGTAGAACGCCGGGGTGTAGGAGCCGCTGGCCGTGTTGGAGGCGTTGAGCACCTGCGGAATCACGAAGCCGCCGTAGGCGCCGATCGCCGAGATCAGGCCCAGGGAGGAGGCTGCGAGGCGTGCTGTGGCGGCGCTGCTGGCACCGGAGCGGGCTGCGCGGCTGGACGTCGCGAAGATGACAGGGATCATGCGGTAGGTCGCACCGTTTCCGAAGCCGCTGGAGACGAAGAGCAGGAGGAACAGGCCCAGGAAGAGCCAGAAGTTCTTCAGTGGCAGCGTCCAGATCATTGTGAGGGTGATGACGGCCATCGAAGCGAACGCGGTGATGGTCATACGCGCCCCGCCCATGCGGTCGGCCATCCGTCCGCCGTAGGGTCGGGCCAGGGAACCGACCAGCGGGCCGAGGAAGGCCAGGGACAGTGCGACTGCACCGACGTGGATCGAGGAGAACTCCGGGAAGTAGTCCTTGATCAGCTTGGGGAAGACACCGGCGAAACCGATGAACGAGCCAAAAGTGCCGATGTACAGGAACGCCATGATCCACAGGTGCGGTTCCTTCACCGCGGCCAGGGAACCGGCTACGTCACCCTTGGCGCTGGTGAGGTTGTTCATGTACTTCCAGGCGCCGAAGGCGGCGATGATGATCAGCGGGATCCAGATGATGCCAGCCATGGGCAGGTTCACGGTTCCGGCCGCCAGCAAGGTGATGGCGATGGGGACAACAAGCTGTGCGACGGCGGCACCCAGGTTTCCGCCTGCGGCGTTCAGTCCCAAGGCCCAGCCCTTTTCACGTGCGGGGTAGAAGAAGGTGATGTTGGCCATCGAGCTGGCGAAGTTGCCGCCGCCGAAGCCGGCGAGGGCGGCCATGAGGAGCATGACGCCGAACGGAGTCTGCGGGTTCGAGACACACAGCGCGAGTCCCGTAGTAGGGATCAGGAGCAGGAGTGCCGAGACGATGGTCCAGTTCCGGCCACCGAACCTGGGAACCATGAAGGTGTAGGGGATACGAAGTGTCGCGCCTACGAGGCTGGGGATGGAGATGAGCCAGAAGATCTGGTTGGTGTCGAAGGTGAAGCCGGCCGCGGGGAGTTGGACAACCACGATGGACCACAACTGCCACACAACGAATCCGAGGAATTCTGCGAAAATGGACCAGTACAGGTTTCGCTTCGCGATGACCCGGCCTTCGGCTTCCCACTGGCCCTTGTCTTCGGCATCCCAGTTGGCAATCCAGCGGCCTGGGCGGTGTTCGAGGGCGGTGGTGGCGGCAGCAGTGGACTGGACTGGAGCCAGTGCATCTGCGGTGCTTTCAACAGTCACGGAGTGCCTCCTTGGTGGGGGTCGGTGTTCTTCCAAGGTAGGTTTGGCGCATTTCGTCGACGGTCGCGGTTTGTAAACGGGCTGTGACATTTCCCTATCAGCGCGGTCACCGGCGCGTGAGGCTTCGGTGAGGTATTGTGGCGCAGACCACATAGTGGGACTTTCTTGTTCGTCCGCATGTTGGACATTGTTGTCCAGTGAGTGGACGGCGGGAACTATTATTGAACTCTCAAATAATCCTTCTCCGGGTGGTGCGCTCAGGCACCGCACGGCGTGAACGAAAGCTGCTACTACATGTCTTCCACTGCACCATCCAAGGAAGGCGAGTCCACTCGACCGGTGAACTCGCGGGGGCGGGTGATCTTCGCCAGCCTGATCGGCACCACGATCGAGTTCTACGACTTCTACGCGTACGCGACGGCGTCTGTGCTCGTCTTCCCGAAGCTCTTCTTCCCCGATGCCACCGACATCAACGCCCTGCTCAGCGCCTTCGCCATCTTCGGCGTCGCTTTCTTCGCACGGCCTATCGGCGCTGTGGTCTTCGGACACTTTGGTGACAAGATCGGCCGCAAGGGAACCCTGGTGGCTTCCTTGCTGACGATGGGTATTGCCACCTTCCTTATCGGCCTTCTCCCCGAAGCATCGTTGCCCGGGTGGGCCATCCTCGCGCCGCTGCTGCTTGTGGTCCTGCGGTTCTTCCAGGGCCTGGCCCTGGGTGGCGAATGGTCCGGTGCCGCCTTGCTCGCCACCGAGAACGCCCCCGAGGGAAAGCGCGCCATCTACGGTACGTTCCCGCAGCTGGGTGCGCCCATCGGCTTCATCATCGCCAACGTGATCTTCATCTGGATGAACGTTGCCCTGACGCCCGAACAGTTCCTGGCCTGGGGCTGGCGTGTGCCGTTCCTCGTGAGCGCCGTATTGGTGATCGTGGGCCTGTATGTCCGGCTCAAGCTCGTGGAGAGCGCATCCTTCACCAAGGTTGTCCAGCAGGACAAGGTCCAGAAGCTTCCGCTGGGTGCCACGCTCAAGAACCACTGGCGTCCCGTGGTAGCGGGCACGTTCATCATGTTTGCCACGTACGTGCTGTTCTACATCATGACCACGTTCACCCTCTCCTACGGCACCAAGCCGACGCTGGCAGGTGCCCAGGCGGCGGCTGAGAAGGCCGGCAAGCCGATGACCGCGGAGCAGATTGCCGCGTTCGTGCCCGGTCTTGGAATCTCCCGTTCGGACTTCCTGTGGATGCTGATCATCGGTGTGGTCTTCTTCGGTATCTTCACCGTCGTCTCCGGTCCGCTGGCCGAAAAGTGGGGACGCCGGAAGTTCCTGCTGGGTGTCACCGCAGGCATCTTTGTCTTCGGTGCACTCTGGTTCACCATGTTCGGACCCGGCCAGGCGGCAGCCATGGTCGGTCTCATCGTCGGCTTCACCCTCATGGGCCTGACTTTTGGTCCCATGGCGGCCATCCTGCCCGAGCTGTTCCCGGCCAACGTCCGGTACACGGGCTCGGCAGTGGCTTACAACCTGTCGTCCATGATCGGTGCCGCTCCTGCATCCTTCGTGGCCATCGCCCTCTGGTCGGCGGCCAACGGAAGCACCTGGCTGGTGGGGGTCTACATGGCCGTCGCAGCGGTGATCACTTTCATCGCGCTGTGGCTCACCCGCGAAACCAAGGACACGGACTACGAGAACAACGTAGCCTAAGCAGCCCTTAACGACGGCGGCCCCGCACCGAAAGGTGCGGGGCCGCCGTCGTTAAGCCGTGGTTGTTAGTCCTCGATGGTCGCGATGACAGCGCCGGCCGCGACCGTTTCACCGGGGGCTGCGGAGAGGCCCCGGACGGTACCGGACTTGTGTGCCGTGAGGGGCTGCTCCATCTTCATGGCTTCGAGAACCACGATCAGGTCGCCCTCGGCCACCACGTCACCGTCGGAGGCGGCCACCTTGACGATGGTGCCCTGCATCGGAGAGGTCAGGGCGTCGCCGCCGGCGGCAGCAGCTGCGGCACCGGCCGAGCGGGAGCGCTTCTTCGACTTGCCCGCTTTGGCACCCGTCCCGGTGGAGGCAGTGGCGACGCCGGCACCCAGGCCGGAGGGCAGGACCACCTCAAGGCGCTTGCCTCCAACCTCGACGACGACGCGCTGGCGCTCACCGGCGTCGGGCGTTTCAGCGTTGGCGCCGGCGGCGGACCAGGCGGGGATGCTGTTGACGAATTCCGTTTCAATCCAGCGGGTGTGGACCTGGAAGGGGCCCTCCGCGGGAGCAAATGCGGGATCCGTGACAACGGCGAGGTCGAAAGGAATGACTGTGGGGATGCCCTCAACCACCATCTCCTCAAGCGCGCGGCGGGAACGCTGGAGCGCCTGCTCGCGGGTAGCTCCGGTGACGATCAGCTTGGAGAGCATGGAGTCGAAGTTGCCGCTGATGATGTCGCCCTGCTCGACGCCGGAATCGACGCGGACGCCGGGGCCGGTCGGGTTCTTCAGCGTGCTGATGGTGCCCGGTGCCGGCATGAAGTTGCGGCCCGGGTCCTCGCCGGTGATGCGGAATTCGAAGGAGTGGCCACGGACCTCGGGGTCGTCGTAGCCGAGCGCCTCACCGCGGGCGATGCGGAACTGTTCGCGGACGAGGTCGATCCCGGTAACTTCCTCGGAGACGCAGTGCTCCACCTGCAGGCGGGTGTTGACCTCGAGGAAAGAGATGGTGCCGTCCTGGCCCACCAGGAATTCGCAGGTTCCGGCGCCGAGGTAGTTGGCTTCCTTCAGAATGGCCTTGGAGGACTCGTAGAGGCGCTTGTTCTGTTCTTCGCTCAAGTACGGGGCAGGAGCTTCCTCAACCAGCTTCTGGTTGCGGCGCTGCAGCGAGCAGTCGCGGGTGGACACGACCACCACGTTGCCGAAGGAGTCCGCCAGGCACTGGGTTTCGACGTGCCGGGGGGCATCCAGGAAGCGTTCGATGAAGCACTCGCCGCGACCGAAGGCTGCTGTGGCTTCACGGACGGCGGACTCGTAAAGCTCCGGGATCTCGTCCATGGTGCGCGCCACCTTGATGCCGCGGCCACCGCCACCGAACGCGGCCTTGATGGCAACAGGGAGGCCGAATTCCTCGGCGAACTTGAGGATCTCGTCCGCGTCCTTGACGGGGTCGGCTGTGCCGGGGACCAAGGGTGCGCCGACCTTCTCGGCGATGTGGCGGGCCTGGACCTTGTCACCCAGGGCCGAGATGGCTTCGGGCGAGGGACCGATCCAAGTGATTCCCGCGTCAATGACCTTGGCGGCGAATTCGGCGTTTTCGGCAAGGAAGCCGTATCCGGGGTGGATGGCGTCAGCACCCGACTGCTTGGCGACATCGATGATCTTGTCCATCACCAGGTAGGACTCTGCGGCCGTGTTGCCGCCCAAAGCGTAGGCCTCGTCGGCGAGGCGGACGTGCAGGGCATCGCGGTCCGGGTCCGCGTACACGGCCACGGAGGCAATGCCTTCGTCCCGGGCGGCTCGGATGATGCGGACCGCGATTTCGCCGCGGTTGGCAATCAAGACCTTGGTAAGAGGGCTGGAAATGGGCTGCGCCGGGTTAGCTGACAAGTTGTTGACTCCTTCTGTCCTTCAGGGAGCCTAGCGTGATTGTGAGGGTTCCGCCCATATTGATGGGGGATTCCGTGTGTGAACGGCCGTTCCTTTGTAGGGTTGCTACAAAGTGTTCTCCTGTGTTTCCGAGGCCCACAGTTCCGTGACGCTCACCTTCGCGTGGACCAGCAGGTCCCGGAGGGTGGAGATGGAAAGCCCGACGACGGCGTGCGGGTCGCCGTCGACCTTGCGGATGAAGGCCCCGCCCAAGCCGTCGATGGTGAAGGAACCGGCACAGTGGAGCGGTTCCCCGGTGGCGATGTACGCATCGATTTCCTTTTCGGACATTTCGGCGAAGTGCACTTCCGCACTCGAGACGGCACCCAAGGTGGCGCCCGTGCCCTCGGCCGGCTCGTCGTCGTCGACCTCTGCTGCAGTCTCCCGGCAGTCCACCAGCCAGTGCCCCGTGTGGAGGATGCCCTTGGAGCCGCTCATGCGCAGCATGCGCTCCTTCGCGACGTCGGCGGTGTAGGGCTTGCCGTGGGACTCGCCGTCGAACTCGAAGACGGAATCGCAACCGATCACCAACGAGCCCTCAGCTTCGGGAAGGGCGGCAACGGCCTCTGCCTTGGCCCGGGCCAGCAGCAGCGCGGTGTCGTGTGCATCGGTGACGCCGTACCTGGCCTGGACCGCTTCCTCATCCACGTCCGAGACCACGATGTCGTGCGCGATGCCCGCTTCCATGAGGAGCTTGGTGCGGGCGGGGGACTGGGAGGCAAGGATCAATCGGGTCACGCCCTCCAGCCTAATACGGACGCCCTCTCACATCCCTACGGCTTCCGGCCAACCCTCTCTCACATTCCACCCCCAAATGCCGGACCCTCTCTCACATCCCACCCACAAATGCCGGACGCTCTCTCACTTTCGTGGAGACAGTGAGAGAGCGTCGGTGGGTTATGCCCGGGGATGTGAGAGAGCGTCGGTGGGTTATGCCCGGGGATGTGAGAGAGCGTCTAGTGGACCAGTTCCTCGGAACCGCTCTTCGAACGGTCGCTGCGCTCCAGCTTCGCGCCCTCAACATCCACGTCCGGGAGGATCCGGCCCAGCCACTTCGGCAGCCACCAGGCCTTCTCGCCGAGCAGGTACATGATGGCGGGCACGATCGTCATGCGGACAACGAAAGCGTCGATCAGCACACCGAACGCCATCGCGAAGCCGAGCGGACGCACCATGGTCAGGTGGCTGAAAATGAAGCCGGAGAACACGCTGACCATGATGATCGCGGCCGCCGTCACCACCGCGGCTGCGTGGCTGAAGCCTGTGCGGACGGCGTGCTTGGCGGACTCGCCGTGCATGAAGGACTCCCGCATGCCGGAGGTGATGAACACCTGGTAGTCCATGGCAAGGCCGAACAGCACACCGATCAGGATGATGGGCAGGAAGCTCAGGACCGCGCCCGGGTTCGCGACATCGAAGACGGATCCCAGCCAACCCCACTGGTACACGGCAACCACGGCACCAAACGCGGCCGCCAGCGAGAGCAGGAACCCGCCGGTCGCCAGCAGCGGCACGACGATAGAGCGGAACACCAGCAGGAGCAGGATCAAGGAAAGCCCCACCACAATGGCCAAGTACGGCGGCAAGGCAGCGCCCAGCTTTGCGGAGACATCGATGTTGCCGGCAGTCTGTCCGGTCAGGCCGATGGTGACGCCGAGGTCGTCCTGTATGGCGGTGCCCTTGGCGCGAAGATCAGAGACTACTTGGACGGTACCGGCGCTGGCAGGGCCCTCCTTCGGAATGACCTGGAAGACGGCGGTACGGAAGTCGTCGCTGATGGCCACGGGGACCGCCGCTGTCACGTTCTGCACACTGCGGAGCTGACCGGCGACGTCGTACTGCTTGTTCTTGGCATCGTTCTCGTTGAGGCCCTCGGGGAATTCGGCCACCACGATGATCGGGCCGGTCATGCCTTCGCCGAAGCTGCTGCGGGTGAGGTCGTAGGCCTTGTACGCCTGCGAATCGACAGGTTCCGAACCGCCGTCGGGCAGTGCCAGCCGCAGCTGCGAAGCGGGCAGTGCCAAAGCGCCCAACAGCACGACGCTCGCTATGAGGGAAACCCACGGATGACGCGTCACCAGGCCACCCCAGCCGCGGCTGCTGCGCTTTTCGTCACGCTCGCGGTCCGCGGCTTCGTGCCCCGGCTCGGCGTTGTGTGAGGCAGCCTTCGCCCAAGCCCGCTTGGAGATGAGCCTGCGGCCGATCAACCCCAGGACGGCAGGCGTCAGGGTCAAAGCGACGACGACGGCGACCCCGACTGTCGCTGCGGCGGCAACACCCATGACGGCAAGGAAGGGCAAGCCCGGCACTACCAGGGCAGCCAGCGCGATGATGACCGTGAGGCCGGCGAACAGCACAGCGTTGCCCGAAGTGCCCGTTGCGAGGGCTGCGGATTCTTCCCCGTCCATCCCGGCCAGCAGCTGGGTCCGGTGACGGTTGACGATGAAGAGGGAGTAGTCGATTCCCACCGCGAGGCCGAGCATCAGCGCAAGCATGGGGGAGATGGAGCTCATATCGATCACGCTGGTGAGGGCGAAGGTCCCGCCGACACCCACAGCCACGCCGATCAGGGCCATCAGGAGAGGCAGGCCTGCGGCGATCAGAGTGCCGAGCATGAGGATCAGGACCAGGGCCGCAACGGCGACGCCGACAATTTCAGCGATGCCGAAAATCTCCGAGACGTCCTCGGTGATCTCCTTGCTCGCGTAGGCAGTGACGCCGGCCGAGGACACGCCGTGGACGATCTCCTGGACTTCCTCCCGGACCGCGGGATCGACGGCATTGATGGAGGTCTTGAACTGGACCTGGGCCACAGCGGCCTTGTTGTCGCTGGAGACGAAGCGCAGCCCTTCGGAGGCCTCGGCCTGACGCTTGCCGAGTGCGAGTTTCACGGCGCCCTCGGCAGCTTCCTTGTCTCCGGCGTCGAGCTTTTCCTTGGTCGCGGCCAGCTGGGCGCGCTGCGCACCCAACTGGGCGTCAATCTGGGCGGGCGTGAGGCCGGAAGCGGCAAGCTGCTGTTCGGCGGCGGCGAGCTGGGCTTCGCCGGCAGTGAGCTGAGCGCGTCCGGCGTCCAGCTGGGCTTTGCCTTCGGCTGCCTGGGCCTCGCCCGCGGCGATGTCACCGGCTGCCTTGTCCAGTTGTTCCTGCGTTGTGAAGGGGTTCACCGTGGACTGGACGTCGGGGATGCTCTTCAGTTTCTCGAGCGCTGCGCCGACGGCATCTTTCTTCGCCTGGTCAAAACCGGAATCTCCGGCGTCGAAGACCACACTGGCGGAACCGCCGGACGCGTCCGGCAGGGCTTCTTTGAGCTTGTCAGCCATCCGCTGCGTCTCCGTGCCGGGGATGGTGAAGTTGTTGGACATGGTGCCGTGGAAGGCGGCGGCAGAGCCGCCTACGGCCACCAGCACCGCGAGCCATATGGAGATGACCAGCCAGCGGCGGCGATACGAAAATTTGCCGAGGCGGTAGAGGAACGAAGCCATGTCAGAACCGATCTGTGGTGGAAGGAACGGGTGCGGTTTGAGCGGAAGCGCCCGACGACGGCGCGAAGCCGCCTCCCAGCAGCCCCATCGCGTCGATGAGGTGCTGGCGTAGGACGGCCAGTGATTCGGGGGAGAGGTCGGGTCCGCGCTCGGCGAACCAGACGTTCATGGCTGCTTTGCCACAGGAAATGACGGAGCCCGCCAGTGCATGCAGGTAGAGCTCGCTGACGCCTGCGCCCAGCCTGTAGCGGGCGGCGTCGATGATCTGCTCGGTGCAGTGGTCCCAGGCTTCGAGCTCGGAGCGGGCCAGGGAACGGTTGTCCTGGGTCAGGCTGAACAGCTCGGCCATGGGGGCAACGGACATGGGGTCGGCGAGGGCCATCAGCGCGGCTTGGGCGGATTCAAGGATCGACTCATCCGCTGGCCGCAGCCGGAACTGCTCCAACGCCCGGTCCATGAAGCCGTCCGCGACGGAGGCGAGGGCAGCTTCGAGGCTGGGGAAGTAGTTGAAGAAGGTGCGCCGGGAAACACCTGCGCTGGCGGCTATGTCCTCGACGGTGAAGTTCCCGGCTCCTTTGCTGCGGAGGAGATCCAGGGCTGCGCCGGCAATGGAGCTGCGGGTAGCGGCCTTGTTGAGTTCGCGCCGTGAAGGAGTGCTCTGCCCGGTTGATGGGAGCGCAGAGCCTTGCTCCTGGCTGCTGGTGGAAGTCACATACTTACACTAAGTGCAACTTTGCACTGTGCGCAAACTGATTTTTCGTGGCATACAAAAAATCCCGCCCACGCCCGTTCTCCTCACCGAAGAACGGCAGGGAGAGCGGGCGAAAGCGGGACCAGGGGACGGAAGGAGGGTCAGAACTGATGCGGCGGGGCCGGAGGTGCCGGCTGCTGCGGCTGGACCGGCGGCGCCGGCGGCTGCTGCGGCTGTGCCGGTTGGGATGCCTGCTGGCCGGCGTTCTGGCCTGCGTTCCTGGTCAGGTAGATCGACTGTCCGGTGGCACCGGGCTCACCCTCGCCCAAAGGAAGTACGTAGACGGCCGTTCCATAGGCGCACACTTCGGTCCAGTTGGTGCCCATTTCGGAGGTGTCGAAGCGCATGGCAACAATGGCGTTGGCGCCGCGCTGCTGTGCTTCGTTGACCATGCGCGCCATGACTTCCTGGCGGCTTTCGTAGAGCGCGCGGGTCATTTCGGGCAGCTCGCCGCCGCCCAGTGAGCGGAAACCGGCGAGCATCTGTGAGCCGATGTCCCGCGATCGGACGGTCAGGCCCATGACTTCGCCGAAGACGGCGTCAATACGATGGCCCGGGATTTCATTGGAGGTGACGATCAACATGGTCAGAGCCTATCCAGCTTTCGCCCATTAACGGGGAAATCCCCCGGGGAGAACTCCCCAGGGGATCAACACCGTAGTCGGCTGGAGCTAGGCTTTGGCGCCGGCCAACTCGCGCTCGTCGGCTTCCGCAGCGGCCTTGTCGGCGGCGTACTCGTCGGCGAACGCCGCACCGTTGCGCGGTGCGTTGTACAAGGACTCGTCCAGGATGCCCTGACGCTTGGCGACAATCGCAGGTACCAGTGCCTGGCCGGCCACGTTGACCGCGGTGCGGCCCATGTCCAGGATGGGGTCGATGGCCAGCAGGAGGCCGACGCCGGCCAACGGCAGTCCCAGCGTGGACAGGGTCAGCGTGAGCATGACCACGGCGCCGGTGGTGCCTGCGGTAGCGGCGGAGCCCAGGACCGAGACCAGCACGATCAGCAAGTACTGGCTGAAGTCCAGGTTGATGCCGAAGAACTGTGCCACGAAGATCGCCGCAACAGCCGGGTAGATCGCGGCGCAGCCATCCATCTTGGTGGTGGCGCCCAGCGGCACGGCGAAGGAAGCGTAGCCCGAGGGAACGCCGAGGTTCCGTTCAGTGACGCGCTGCGTGAGCGGCAGCGTGCCGATGGAGGAACGGGAGACGAAGGCCAGCTGGACGGCAGGCCAGACGCCGGAGAAGTACTGCTTGATCGACAGGCCGTGAGCACGGACCAGGATCGGGTAGAGCACGAAGAGGACCAGGGCCAGGCCGATGTAGATGGCAGCCGTGAACTTGCCCAGGGAACCGATGGTGTCCCAGCCGTAGATCGCAACGGCATTGCCGATCAGGCCGATGGTTCCCAGCGGGGCGATACGGATGATCCACCACAGGACCTTCTGGATGACGGCCAGCGCGGATGCGTTGAACGTCAGGAAAGCCTCAGCCTGCTTGCCCACCTTGAGGGCGGCAATTCCGACGGCGATCGCAATCACCAGGATCTGGAGGACGTTGAAGCTGACGGACGTGCTCACCGTGGTGGCAGCGTTGGCGCTTTCCGTGACAGTGGAGCTCGCGCCCAGGCCCAGGAAGTTCTTCGGGAACAGGCCGATCAGGAAGGCCCACCAGTCACCGGTCTTGCCGGCGTATTCGGCCTTCTGGGTGATGCCGGTAGCAGCGCCCGGCTGCAGGAGCACGCCGAGGCCAATACCGATCAGCACGGAAACGAGGGAGGTAATGGCGAACCAGAGCAGGGTGTTCCATGCCAGGCGCGCTGCGTTGGAAACCTGGCGCAGGTTCGCGATGGAGCTCACCACCGCAGTGAAAATCAAAGGAACGACGGCGGTCTGCAGCAACGAGACGTAGCTGGAGCCGATCGTTTGGAGGGTTGCGCCGAGGCCGTTGGGGGCAGCCTTGGTGCTGCCCGTGTACTTGGCGATGAGGCCAAGAACCAGGCCGACAATGAGGGCAGCGATGATCTGGACGCCGAAGGAACCGGCCCACTTGGGGAGCCGGAAGCCGGTCTTTCCAGCTGAAGGGGATGTTTGGATTGAGGTGCTCACCGGAACACGGTAGGTGCTTCCCAAATAACATAGCGAACGGACGTTGAGAAATGTTACGTGCGCAAATGTTATTCCCTGTGCGTTTGTGACGTTGCTCTCGGGCATACACCGGTGACGAGGGTGGGCGGTGCCGGCGTTGTTGTTGTGGTCCGCACCCAGTAGCGCCGATCGCACCCGTAACCGCTGGTGCATTTCGCGGCTAGGGGTGCGAAGGCAACACCGAAGGGGTGCGCTTGGCGGAATCGGGTGCGACCACCAGTGGACATCCGCCGAGAGGTTGACCTGGAAAGGTGCACCTGGAGAGGGCATGGGGTGGGTGTGGCAAATAGGGCGGGCGCCGGCGTCGATGTGGTCCGCACCCCGTAGCGCCGATCGCGCCCGTAACCGCTGGTGCATTTCGCGGCTAGGGGTGCGAAGGCAACGCCGAAGGGGTTCGCCTGGCGGAATCGGGTGCGACCACCAGTAGACGCCCGCCGCAACGTGCAACTGGAAAGGGTGGACCGGCAAGGGGGTGGGGTGAGGGTGGCAATTAAGGTGGGCGGCGGCGTTGTTGTTGTGGTCCGCACCCCGTAGCGCCGATCGCACCCGTAACCGCTGGTGCATTTCGCGGCTAGGGGTGCGAAGCCAATGCCGAAGGGGTGCGCCTGGCGGAATCGGGTGCGACCATCAGTGGACATCCGCCGAGAAGTTGACCTGGAAAGGTGCAGCTGGCGAGGGCATGGGGGGAGTGGCAAATTGGTTGGGCGGTGCCGCCGTCGATGTGGTCCGCACCCCGTAGCGCCGACCGCACCAGTAACCGCTGGTGCATCTCGCGGCTAGGGGTGCGAAGCCAATGCCGAAGGGGTGCGCCTGGCGGGAGTGGGCGCGCCCCCCCCCGGCCGGGGGGCGCACTCAAGCGGGTCAGCCCAGCAAGGCCCTCCGCAGCACGTCCAGGCCGACCGAGCCGATGTTCAGGGCTTTGCTGTGGAAGGACTTGAGATCGAAGTCCTCCCGCCCCTCGAGATCTGTCCTGATCTGTTCCCAGAGACGTTGGCCTACCTTGTAGGAAGGTGCCTGTCCCGGCCAGCCGAGGTAACGGGCGAATTCGAACTGAAGCTGCCCCTCGCTGATATCAAGGTTGGCCTTGAGGAAATCGAAGCCCTTCTCCGGGGTCCAGGTGCCGGAGCCCCAGCGTTCGGGGATGGGCAATTCCAAGTGGACTCCGATGTCGAAGACCACGCGCGCCGCACGCATGCGCTGGCCGTCCAGCATGCCCATGTGGTCGCCCGGGTCCTTGAGGTAGCCCAGCTCCAGCATGAGCTGTTCGGCATACAGGGCCCACCCTTCGCCGTGGCCGGAGACCCAGCAGACGTTGCGGCGCCAGTTGTTCAGCAGCTCGCGGCGGTAAGTTGCCGTCGCCACCTGCAGGTGGTGTCCCGGGACGCCCTCGTGGAACACTGTTGTGGTCTCGGACCAGGTGGTGAAAGTGTCTTCGCCGGCGGGCACCGACCACCACATCCGGCCGGGCCGTGAGAAGTCGTCCGAGGGGCCGGTGTAATAGATGCCGCCCTCATCGGTGGGGGCAATCATGCATTCAAGGGTCCGCATGACGTCCGGGATGTCGAAGTGGACGTCCGCCAGTTCGGACACGGCGCGGTCGGAGAGTTCCTGCATCCAGGCCTTCAGGGCGTCGGTGCCCTTGATCTGCCGTGCGGGATCGTTGTTGAGGATGCTCTTGGCTTCCTCGATCGAAGCGCCTGGCTTGATCTGACCGGCAACCTTTTCCTGCTCGCCGATGAGCCGGTCCAGTTCCTGCACGCCCCAGGCATACGTCTCTTCCAGGTCCACCTCTGCACCGAGGAATGACCGGGAGGCAAGGGCGTAGCGCTCACGTCCAACAGAATCCTTTTCGGGGGCCACCGGGAGGAGCTCGTCCCGCAGGAAGGCGCCCAACGCGCTGTACGCCGAACGCGCGGCGGCCGTACCGGCGTCGAGCTTGTCCTGGACCCCGGCCGGCAGCGGCGCGTCGCCAATCCGGGCGTTGGCGGCCAGTTTGGCGAAGAAGCCGTCCTCGGCGGCGTAACGGCTGGTCTGCTCGATGACGATGCGGACCTGCCGGGCAGCGGCGACTTTTCCGGAGCCGGCAGCTGCGCGCAGTGATGAAATGTAGCCCTCGATCGCGCCCGGCACGTTGGCCGCCCGGCCGGCGATGTGCTCCCACTGTTCTGCCGTGTCGGTAGGCATGAGGTCGAAAATGGCGCGGATGTCCTGGGCCGGGGAAGCGATGTTGTTCAGGTCCGCCGCGTCCCAGCCGGAGGCATGGATCTCCAGGTCCAGGCCCAGGCGCTCGCGCATCGCATCAAGCGTCACGGCGTCGGTTTCGTCCGCGGGCGCAAGGGCAGCCAAGGACTCCAAAGCGTCCCGTGCCGCCTGGGCGTGGGCTGCCGCCCCGGCCGGAGAGTAGTCCTGGTACTCCGTTTCGTGGCCAGGCAGCCCAAGCGTCGTGGCGAAGCTGGGATTGAGTTCGATCAGCTTTTCTGTGTACGCGTCAGCGACGGCGTCGATGGCAGACTTCGGGCGTACGGGGGTGTTTGCAGTAGTCACCCACAGAGCCTAACCGTGACGAACGCCACGTGAAAGGGTTGTTGAACTTATCCGCAACGTGCCGCGGAAAATCAACCCCGGCTGCGCCTCCATGCGCCCGGACCCGGAGTGGGGTCAAGACGCAACTGCTGGCGGCGTACCCAGTGCCTGACGTTCGGCTTGGATGGCGCCGTTTCCGGCGGGGTACCAAGGGAAACCACGACGGCGGCAATCGCCGCGAGCTCTTCGGCTGTCGGTTCGCCCTTGACCACCGAGAACAGGGGCTGCACGGGCTCGTCCGTCGGCGAAGGGGTCTGTGCGGTGGTCACAGCGGGATGTTTCCGTGCTTCTTGGTGGGCAGGCTGGCCCGCTTGTCACGCAGGGCGCGCAGGCCACGAATAATCTGCAGGCGGGTATCCGACGGTGCAATGACAGCGTCAACATAACCAAGCTCAGCGGCCTGGTACGGGTTGAGGAGTTCTTCCTCGTAGCCCTGGATGATCTCTGCACGGCGGGCCTCGACGTCCCCGCCGGCTTCGGCCACGGCTGCCAGATCGCGGCGGTACAGGATGTTCACGGCACCCTGGGCGCCCATGACGCCGATTTGGGCGGTGGGCCACGCGAGGTTGAGGTCGGCACCGAGCTTCTTGGAACCCATCACGATGTACGCTCCGCCGTAGGCCTTGCGGGTGATGACGGTGAGCTTGGGAACAGTAGCCTCGGCGTAGGCGTAGAGGAGCTTGGCGCCGCGGCGGATGATGCCCTGGAACTCCTGGTCCTTGCCGGGGAGGAAGCCGGGGACGTCAACCAGGGTGATGATGGGGATGTTGAAGGCGTCGCAGTGGCGGACGAAGCGGGCGGCCTTTTCCGACGCCGAGATGTCCAGCGTTCCTGCGAACTGCATGGGTTGGTTGGCCACGATGCCAACGGTGTGCCCTTCAACGCGGCCGTAGCCAATGATGACGTTGGGGGCGTACAGCGACTGCATTTCCAGGAAGTGGGCGTCGTCCACGATCTGCTCAATGACCTTGCGCATGTCGTAGGGCTGGTTGGCCGAATCCGGGATCAACGTATCCAGGGCGAGGTCGTCCTCGTCCAGTTCCAGCTCCTGGTCGTGCTCCACGACGGGAGCCTCGGAGAGGTTGTTGGACGGCAGGAAGTCAAGGAGTTCACGGACGAACTCGATTGCATCGGCTTCATCGGATGCCAGGTACGTGGATGTGCCGGTGGTGGCGTTGTGCTGGCGTGCCCCGCCCAGGGTTTCCATGTCCACGTCTTCGCCGGTGACGGTCTTGATGACGTCCGGGCCGGTGATGAACATGTGGGAGGTCTTGTCCACCATCACCACGTAGTCGGTCAGGGCGGGGGAGTAAGCGGCGCCGCCGGCACAGGGGCCCATGATGAGGGAGATCTGCGGGACCACGCCGGAGGCGTGGACGTTGTTGCGGAAGATGTCCGCGAACATGGCCAAGGAGGCGACGCCTTCCTGGATTCGTGCGCCGCCGCCGTCGTTGATGCCGACAACCGGGCAGCCGTTACGGAGGGCAAATTCCTGGACCTTGACGATCTTTTCGCCGTTGACCTGGCTCAGGGAGCCGCCGTAGACGCTGAAGTCCTGGCTGTAGATGGCAACCAGGCGGCCGTCCACGGTGCCGTATCCGGAGACCACGCCATCGCCCAGGGGCTTCTTCTTTTCCATGCCGAAAGCGGTGGAACGGTGGACGGCAAGGGCGTCGAACTCGACAAAGGAATCGGGGTCGACGAGGAGGTCGATGCGCTCACGGGCGGTGTTCTTTCCGCGTGCGTGCTGCTTTTCGATCGCTTCCGGGCCGGAAGGCTGCTCTGCCCGTGCCTGGCGGTCGCGGAAGTCGGCAATCTTTCCCGCTGTCGTTGTCAGATCGTGGCTCATCAAGTGTCTCCGGCTCTGTAGCTGATATTCGCTGGCGCAGTCCTGAGTGCGGACAAGTAGCTGACTTAAGTAGCTTCCGTACAAAGAACAGGCCCCGCAGGCCAGTCTAGTGACGCGTTTGCCGCGAACCGCTGTAGAAACCCTACAATTTTCCGCGTCGTAGCCAAATCGGCCACTATGTTACCCGTCAGTAACATAGTTGGGTTAGAGTGTCCCCATGACTTCAAGCAACGATGCTTCCAGCACACTTTCCCAAAGCGGCAGCCCCTACGTCGCCAAGGGTTCGCTCAAAGGCAGGACCATCCTGATGTCAGGCGGCAGCCGCGGCATCGGCCTGGCCATCGCCACCCGCGCAGCACGCGATGGCGCCAACATTGTCCTCATGGCCAAGACCGGGGATCCGCACCCGAAACTCGAGGGGACCGTCTTCACTGCGGCAGAACAGCTGGTCGCCGCAGGCGGGCAGGCCTTGCCGCTGGTCGGGGACGTCCGCAACGATGACGACGTCGCCGCCGCGGTTGCCGCGGCCGTCGAGCGTTTCGGGGGCATCGACGTCGTGGTCAACAACGCCTCGGCCATCGACCTGTCCCGCACCGATGCCGTAGACATGAAGCGTTACGACCTCATGCAGGACATCAACGTCCGGGGCACCTTCCTGTTGTCGAAGCTGTCGTTGCCGGCGCTCAAGGAGTCAGGGAACGGCCACATCCTGACGCTCTCCCCGCCGCTGAACCTCGACCCCAAGTGGGCGGGCATGCACTTGGCCTACACCATGGCCAAGTACGGGATGAGCCTGACCACCCTGGGACTCGCAGAAGAGTTGAAGGACGACGGCGTGTCGGTCAACTCGCTGTGGCCGTGTACCTTGATCGACACCGCTGCGATCCGGAACATGCCAGGTGGCCGGCAGATGGTCCAGGCCGCACGCGGACCGGAAATCATGGCCGACGCGGCCCATGCAGTGTTGACGGGTTCAGGGGCCACAGGGAACTTCTACACCGATGAAGAAATCCTGCGCGCGGCCGGCGTCACTGATTTCGCCCCCTACAGCCTGGGTGCTCCGGAAGACCGCTTGGTGCCGGACATCTTCCTCTAAGCCTATTAACGGGTTCTTTTCAGGGCAGCGGGCCTTTCCTGACGGCGCAACTGGATAGGATTCAGCTATGGATGCCGAACAGCCAAGCAACAGCGAACCGCAGGTACCCTCCAAGGACGTGGAACGGCCCGCGCTGGATCGCGAATCGTTGCAGCAGCCGAACTTCCTGTCCGCCACCGGCATCCCGCAGTTGGAAATCGTCGACTCGACCGGCTCCACCAATGCGGACCTCATCCGTGCTGTGACCGTTGAGCCGAAAAAGTGGGGCGATCTCGCCGTACTGACGGCCGAGCACCAGACGGCGGCGCGCGGACGCCTGGACCGGCACTGGGAAGCGCCCGAACGGTCGGCGGTATCGGTCTCCATCGTGCTGCGGCCCGTCACATCCCAGGGCATGCCGGTTCCTACCCAGAGCTACTCGTGGTTGTCACTGCTGGCAGCAGTCGCCTTGCGCGAAGCGTTGCAGGAAACGGCCGGGGTGACTGCCGAGATCAAGTGGCCCAATGATGTCCTGGTCAAGGGCCGGAAGATCGCAGGCATCCTAGCCCAGATGACGCCCCTCGGGGACGGCTCCGTGCCGGCAGTGGTCCTGGGTGTCGGCCTCAACGTCTCCCTCGCCGAGGACGAGCTGCCGGTTCCGACGGCGACGTCCCTCGCCGTCGAAGGGGCCACGACGACGGACCGCACCGCGCTGCTGAAAAGCTACCTTTCGCGTTTTGCCCGGTTGTACCGCAGTTTCTGCAATTCCGAGGGAGACCCTGCCGCGGGTTTGGCCGGCGGAGCCTCGCTGCACAAACGGGTTGAGTCGGCCATGGTCACCCTGGGGCGGGAAGTCCGGGCGCATCTGCCCGGCGATCTCGAGCTGGTGGGGCACGCCTCCCGCCTGGACGAGCACGGCTCCTTGCTGGTGGTTGACCATGGCGGCAGGGAGCACGTCATCACTGCCGGCGATGTGGTGCACCTGCGCGCCACAGAAAGCGGTTATGCGTAAAGAGTTGCTTCCGGGGGAGCAGGTCATCACCATCACGCGTCAACAGGCCCGCTCCCTCTTCTTTCCCGTGCTGGCCTTCATCGTTGTTCCTGCCGTCGCTGCGTATGCGTGCGCGTGGATCGTCAAAGGCAACGCGCAGCGCCTCGTTCCTTTTATCTCGTCGGAGTGGACGCCTTGGCTCTTGGGTGCGTGTGTTGTGCTGGCGGTGTGGTTCCTGGCGGCGTACAGCCTCAAGCGCGTCCTGAAGTGGCGGTCCGTCCGGTACATCCTGACCAGCCGGCGCATACTTGCCAGATACGGAATGTTCCGGCGCAACGATTGGCAGGTATCCCTGGCGTCCATCCGCAATGTGGGAGTCCACCAAAGCCTGGTCCAACGGTCATTGCACTCAGGGAATATATCCTTGGATACCGGGCACTCCGGAGCAGCGTTGCTGACCGATGTCCCTGAGGCAGGCAAATTCAGGGGTTTCATTCTTGACGCGATGGACGAACTCCCGCAAGGTGAGCCTTTTGAGGGCCAAGTGCTGGACGACTATGAAGAATTGCCGTGGGAATTGAGAGAAGGTGGATGGGATGAGCGTTGAGGATCAGCAGTCCGGCGAGGACCTGGACCAGGAGTTCGACGCCGCACCCGAACCTTCGGACGCCGCAGCGGACACTCCCGAGGACGACGACACCGAACCGGACCCCGTCCGGACGAGCGTGCCGACCGGTCCTCCGACTGGCGTGATGTCGGCGGAGCGGCTCGCCATCAAAGCCTTGGAATCGAAACTGCTGGGCGGCGAACGCAAGCTTCGGCGTCGTGAGGTGGCCGCCGGCGCGGGCGTGTCCATCCTGTCCGCCCGCAAGGTGTGGCGGGCACTGGGTTTCCCGAACTTCAACGATGAGGACGTGGCGTTCACCGAACGCGACCAAGCAGCGCTGTCCCGCATCCTGGACCTGGTGCGGGCGGGTCTGCTGACCGAAGAAGCCGCCATCTCCGTGACCCGGTCCATTGGCCAGATGACAGACCGCATGGTTGTCTGGCAGATCGAGGCCCTGGTGGAAGACATGGTCTCTGAGCAGGGCATTCCGGACGCCGTGGCCCGCAAGCAATTGGTGGGCCGCTTGCCCTCCCTGGTGGACTCCCTCGAAGAGATCCTCGTCTACTCCTACCGCAGACAGCTTAATGCCGGCATCCAACGGCTGGCCGTGCGCGCCGAGGCCGGGCTGCAGGCCAGCGAAGAAGGCCGCGAAGGTGACGAGGACGATTCTCCGTTGCCCTTGGCGCGCGCCGTCGGTTTTGCCGACCTCGTTTCGTACACCAGCCTCTCGCGGCGCATGAATGAAAAAACGCTGGCCCAGCTGGTGCAGCGCTTCGAGAACAAGTGTGCCGAAATCATCTCCGTTGGCGGTGGTCGACTGGTCAAGACCGTGGGCGATGAAGTGCTGTACATTGCCGAGACCCCGGCTGCCGGGGCCGAGATTTCCCTCGCTTTGGCACAGGCCTTCACTGAAGACGAGATCCTGCCCCAATGCCGCGTGTCCATGGTGTGGGGGCGAATCCTCTCGCGTCTTGGCGACATTTACGGACCCACGGTGAATCTGGCCGCGCGCCTGACAACGCTGGCCCAGCCGGGTACGGTCCTGGTCGACGCCATGACCGCTGCCGCCCTGGGGCAGGACGACCGCTTCGTGCTGGTGCCGCAGAAGTCGGAGAACGTGCGCGGCTTTGGCGAGATCCACCCGGTCATGCTGGCCCGGGGCCGCGGCAAGGGCCTGGTGCTGGACTAAACGCACCAACGCCCCCGGAAAGCCCAACCTGCTTAAGTGTTGCGCGCGTCCTGCTTCATGTTGCGCGGCCTTGGCTAATCGATGGATTAACCCGGTACTCTTACCTTGTTTGTGTCGTGATGGCCGGAGTTCGGTGCTGGCTGCCTATTAGTGGGGAATGTGGATGGCTCTGACCGATGGGTCCGGGAATCGCCGTGTCAAGATTCGTCGGCGGAAGATCATCACGGCTACCGCTTTCACAGCCGCCGCCGCGGTCCTGGTGACCGGTGCGATCCTCTACCCAGGGTTCAAGACCACCGAAGTGGACCTCAATGACGGCGGCGTCTGGGTGGTCAGCAAGTCCAAGGGTGCGGCCGGCCGGCTCAACTACCCGTCCAAGTCCCTGGACGGCGCCGTCACCCCGGCGAGCAAAGACTTCGACATCCTGCAGCAGGCCAGCGACGTTTTCATCGACGATGCCGATGGCGCCACAATCAACCCGGTCAGCGCAGCCAACATGCGCCTGGGCGGTGACCAAAAGCTTCCGGGATCGGCCGAGGTCAGCTTCGGCAACAGGGTTCTGGCGGTCACTGACACTTCCAAAGGCAAAGTCTGGGCACTCACGGCAGGATCAGTGGGCGGGTTCAGTGACGAATCCGAACCCGTGCTGGAGCAGTCCACCGGCATCGTCTCGGTGGTTGGCATGGACGACACCATCCACACCGTGGACCCCGAAACCGGGAGCCTGACGGACACCAAGGTCGATGCCAACGGCCAGTCGGTGGACTCGCAGGTCCGCAAGGATGACGCCTTGAAAGCTTCGGGTGAGCTGCAGCTGACGGCAGTGGGGGACAAAGCGGTGGTCCTCAACGAGGCCACGGGAAACATCGTCCTGCCCGGTGGAGCGACAGTCCATCTGGACGACGCCCGGGACGCCAAGCTGCAGCAAAGTGGACCCGCTGCGGATTTCGTGGCCATTGCCACCACCAAAGCACTCTTGCTCCAGCCCCTCGATGGAAGCACAGCCAGGACCATCTCCGCCGAGGGCCAAGGTGTTCCTGCTGCGCCTGTCCACTTGGGCAGCTGCACGTACGGGGCGTGGTCCGGGGCCAACAAGTACCTCCGCGAATGCACCAACCAGGCCGACAGCCGCCGCGCCGACGTGCCCAAGGCGAGCGCGTCGCCGTCGTACGTTTTCCGGGTCAACCGCGATCTCGTGGTCCTCAACGACGTCAATTCCGGCAACGTCTGGATGGTGAACCAGAACATGCAGCTGGTCAACAACTGGGACGACGTCATCCCGCCGGAGCAAACATCGGACGACGCCGACAAGGACTCCGCCGATGAAGTCCAGCAGACGGTCCTCCCGGACCGCAGCAAACCAAACACTCCACCGGTCGCGAAACCGGACGCCTATGGCGTCCGGGCGGGCAAGACGACCCTCCTGCCGGTGCTGGACAACGACGCCGACTCCGACGGCGATGTCCTGACCGTTTCTGCCGACCAAGCGCTGAAATCCGGGGCGCTGGCGCCCGTCTACGGTGGGACGGGCTTCCAGATCACTGTTCCTCCCGGTCAGTCCGGAACGGAATCGTTCAAGTACTCGGTGGATGACGGCCGCGGCGGTACGGCTTCGACGAACGTGGACCTCAGGATCGTTCCGCCGGGTGAAAATGCCGCTCCCCAACAAAAGCCCAACAGGAACAACGCCCTGGTGGTGCAGACCGGCAAAATCGCCAACCAGTACATCCTCACCGACTGGATCGACCCCGACGGCGATGACCTCTTCGCCGTGGCGGCCAGCAGCAGCGATCCCGCGGACCAGGTCCGGATCCGGCCCGATGGGCTGTTGACGTTCCAGGACTCCGGCGCGGGCCCGGGCAAGAAAACCATCTCCGTTACGGTTTCCGACGGCACGCTGAGCACCGAAGGCCGGATCAGCGTCGACGTCCGCGCCCCGGGAGCCCTTCCGCCCATCGCCAATGCCGACCACGTGGTGGCGGTCGCCGGCCAAGATACGGTGATCGCTCCGCTGAAGAACGACTCCGACCCCCAGGGCGGCACCCTGCGTCTTGCCCAAGCACAGCCGGACGAGCAAGCCACGGCAGTGATTGGTCCGGACCAGCAGACGTTCACGTTCAACTCCACCAGCGTCGGCCCGCACTATGTCACGTACATGGTCACCAACGGCCCGGCGAGTGCGCAGCAGTTGGTACGCGTCGACGTCGTGTCCGGCAGCAACGATGGCGCTCCTGTCGCGGTCCGGGACATAGCGCTTCTGCCCAGCGGTGGCAGCACGGTGGTGGACGTGCTGGGCAATGACTCCGACCCCGCCGGCGGCGTGCTGGTGGTCCAGTCCGTGACGGCAGCCGACGGACTTCCTGTCTCGGTGGCGGTCCTTGACCACTCGGTCGTCAAGATCACCGATATCCATGCCACGGGCCAGCTGTCCCTGAAGTACACGATTTCCAATGGCAAGGCCTCGGCCACGGGTGACATTTCCGTGCAAGTGGTCCCGGCCCCCAGCAAACTCCAGGCACCGCAAGCCAAGCCCGACGAAGTGTCAGTGCGGGTGGGCGACGTGGTCACCATCCCCGTGCTGGCAAACGATTCCGATCCCAACGGTGGCGAACTGAAGCTCGATCCCGTCCTGGCCCAGCAGCCGGACGCCGCCGACGGAAGGATGTTCATCGCGGGAAACTACCTGCGCTTCATCGCGGGCGAGGTGCCCAAGACGGTGTATGCGATCTACAAGGTCAGCAACTCCTCGGGACAGACCGATTCGCAGCAGGTGACCATCCGCATCCGCGCACGTGACGACGCCACCAACACCCGGCCCGAGCCCCGTAACCTCACGGCCCGGGTTGTGGCGGGCATGACCGTCAAGATCCCGGTTCCGTTGGATGGCATCGATGCCGACGGCGACTCCGTGCAGCTCATCGGCGTGGACAAGGCGCCGGCCATGGGCACCGCAGTGGTGCGGGACGGCTACATTGAGTTCACGGCCGGGGGAAAGTCCGCTGGAACCGACACCTTCAGCTACCGGGTCCGGGACCGCATTGGCGCCGAAAACACGGGAACCGTGATTGTGGGCATCGCTCCGGCAGAGGCAAACAACCAAAAGCCGATCGCCGTCGACGACGCCGTTGATGTCCGCCCTGGCCGCCGCATCGCGGTAGACGCCCTGAAGAACGACTCCGATCCCGACGGCGACCCCATCGCCCTGGTCAATTCCTTCGAAGCCAACCCCGGCCTTCAGGTGGAGGCTGCCTCCGGCAAGGTCCTGCTGACCGCACCCGGTGCAGCCGGTGTCGAGAGCATCAGTTACCGGATCCAGGACGACAAGAAGGCCGAAGCCAGCGCTGTGGTCCGGGTACAGACAAGCCCGACGGCGCCCCTCCACGTGCCGATTGCCGTGGACGACCACGTCACGCTGGCTGAGACGCTGGGCAAGACAGCGGTCGACGTTCCGGTCCTGAAGAACGACTCGGATCCCGACGGCGTAGCTGAGGACCTCACGATCACTTTGCCGGACGCGAACCCGAATGCACGCGTCGGTACCTCGGGCAACGTGGTGGTGACCCTCGGTCCACAGGATCAGCTCATTCCGTACACCGTCACTGACATCGATGGTCAGTCCGCGACGGCGGTGATGTGGATTCCGGGCCAGGGCCTCCAATACCCGACGTTGGCCAAGACGGACCCGGTGGAGGTCATGTCCGGCAAGGACGTCACCTTGTCGCTGCAGGAGTATGTCCGCGTCCGGGATGGCCGCCAGGCACGCATCACCGTGGCAGACAAGATCCGTGTGCAGGGTGGAGATCCCACCAACGTTATCGCGGGCGATGGAAACGCGCTGCGCTATGCTGCGCAGGCCGATTACGTCGGTCCTGGTTCCATCACCTTTGAGGTCACCGATGGTTCCGGCCCGGATGATCCCCAAGGGCTGAAATCCACGCTGACCATCATGACCAAGGTGATTCCGGACCCCAACGCCAACCACCCGCCCACCTTCAGTGGCGCTTCGGTAGAGGCACCCAAGGGGGAGACCACCGACGTCGAGCTGGCCAACCTGGCCAAGGACGTGGACGAGCGCGACCAAGGCAACCTCAAGTTCGAGCTCGACGGGAAACAACCAACTGGTTTCCAGGCGAAAGTTGAAGGCTCCGTCCTCAAGATCAGCCCCGATCTTTCCCTCAACCCCGGTGCCGTGGGTACTTTCCCGCTCAAGGTCACCGACGGCCGTTCCGACGCCGTACGGGCAACCGTGACCGCCACCGTTGTCTCCTCCAACCGGCCGCGCCCGGTGGCGAACGACGACTCCGTGGATAAAGCCAACGCAGGCCGCGCGGAAACTGTCAATGTCCTCTCCAATGACTTCAACCCCTTTAGCGATGCGCCGTTGACCATCGAAAACGCTGCGGTGGAAACAGGATCTGCCGCCGGTCAGCCGACGGTCTCCGGTGACTCGATCACCGTCACCCCCGCGGACGGTTTCAAGGGTGTGATGGTGGTCCGCTACACGGTGCTGGATAAGACCAAGGACCCCTCAAGGCAGGCCACGGGCCGTGTCCGTATCACGGTACGGGACAAGCCTGACGCTCCCTCTGCACCGGTTGCCACGGACGTACGGAGCCGGACCGCTGTGCTGAAGTGGACACCGCCGTCGGACAATGGCGCAGCCATCACCAAGTACACGGTGAAGGCGGCAGGCTTCGAGCAGGTGTGTCCCACCACCACCTGCACCCTGTCCGGGTTGACCAACAACGTGAAATACGTGTTCACCGTGTTCGCCACGAATGAGGTAGGCGATTCGCCGGCATCAGCGGCTTCCAACGAGATCAAGCCCGATGAGAAGCCGTCACCTCCCGATGCCCCCGCCGTCAAGGCGGGCGATAAGAACATGGCCATCACCTGGACTCCTGCCAAGACGGAGGGGTCCCCGGTGAAGCACTACAACCTGGAAATCTCGCCGCCTCCCGCCAACGGCATTGCTGTGAAGAACGAGGTCACAGGCCTCAGCTATACCTGGCCCGGCCTCACCAACGGCGTGAAGTACAAGGTACGGGCCCAGGCAGTGAACGACCTGGGCCCGTCGGACTGGGGCATGTACTCCCTTGAGGACAACCCGGCAGGTCTTCCGGGTGCCCCCGCTGCACCCACCACCGCTGTGGTGCAGTCCGTGGGAACCCAGAACCAGCTTCGTGCCGACTGGACCGAGCCGGACACCAACGGTGATCCGATCAAGGCGTACTACGTCACCATGAACGGCGGTAACGGTGTCACCCAAACACAGACCGTTGCCGGCAGCGTACGGTCGGCCACCTTCACCGCGAACAACTCCGAAGCCGCGTACACTTTCACAGTGCAGGCCGAGAACAAGGCGGGCAAGGGTGGCGTCAGCCCTGCCTCGGCACCTAGGCGTGCCACCGGCAAACTCGGAACAGTCAGCAACGTCACCGCAACTCCGGCCAACACCGGAGCGGCCGGCAAGCAAGTGACCATCAATTTCTCTGCGCTCACTCCGGCCCAGCGAAACGGATCCACCCAGGGCGAAGTCAGCTACCGCTACAACGCCAGCACCGGCCAGTCCGGCCCTATCACCCCGGGCCAAACGGTGGGTGGATTTGCCAACGGGCAGGCCACCTCCATCACGGTGACAGCAGTCTCGTCTGTGGCTCCCAGCTCGGATGCGAGCGCCCCGGCCAGCACCACACCGTACGGTTCTCCGGGTACGCCGTCGGCATCAGGTACCAACGGCGGCCAGAACCAGACGACCCTGACCCTGAACTGGTCCTCGCCTTCCACAGCGAGCAACGACGTTGCTGCCACCAAGATCAGGATCACCGGCGGCGGGACGGATACCGGGTGGATCAACGAATCCGCCTCCGGCAGCCGGGTGGTGAACACCGGCGGTTACAACCAGACACGCACCATTGAAGTCCAAACGTTCAACTCGGTGGGCCAGGGTGGGCCGGTTGCTTCTGCAAGTGCCCAAAGTGGACCGCAGAAGACGTCGTGGGACGCTACGCTGCCGGCCGGCAGTTTCCGTACCTGTACGGACACAGCGGCATCGGGACAGACGTCCTGGGACCCGAACACACCGGGCCACCGCTGTGACGGCGTGGTCTACGGCGCCCCGTGGCAGTACGAGTCAAACGGTTCCTTTACGGTCAATTGCTACATCAACCGCAGTACCCCGTACCTGAACTACGCTGCCTGGTACCGCCTGACCAGTGGGCCGAACGCAGGCCGCTACATCGCGCAGGGCAACACCACCCTGGGCGATCCCGGACCCCACCAGATTCCGCAATGCTGAGGCCATCAGCTGAGCGGTGCCGGGAAGTTGTCCCCATCGCGTCCCACGGCGGCAGCACTGTACGCTGCCATAGCCAATGGAGAGCCCGCTCGCGGTTTTCCTTGGCTGGCCGTGGGGCGCGTGGGATAGTCTTAGGGACTGAAAATTCCGCCGCCGTTCGGGGGTACTGCGGATTGTACGGCTGCCGGCACGTGCCGGTCGGCTTGGAAGCCACGTGGGGGCGGCTTAAAACAAAGGGAATTCTGGGGCTGTGACAACTTTCTTCGGCAAGCTGGGGCTGAAAAAGCGTCAAAACAAGAAAATCATTACGGGCACCGCTGCGACTGCGGCTGGCGCTGTGCTGATCGCCGGGGCTGTGTTGTACCCGGGTTTCAAGACCACGGAGGTGGACTTGAACGACGGCGGTGTGTGGGTTGTGAGCAAAACCAAGAACGCCGTCGGTCGGTTGAACTATCCCTCCCGTGTCCTTGATGGCGCGGTGACGCCTGCCACCACCACGTTCGATGTCCTGCAGCACGAGGGCAACGTCTTTGTCGATGACGAGTCCGGCTCGACCATCAACCAGGTCTCTGCGGCGAACCTGAAGCTCGGTGGCGACAAGCAGCTCCCGTCGTCGTCACAAGTGAGCTACGGTTCCACCGTCCTCTCCGTGACGGACCCTGCCCGCGGCAAGGTGTGGGCGCTTTCGCCCTCGACTGTCAACGGCTTTGACGAGGAGGGAACTGAACCCGTTTTGACCGGGGACCAGGGATTGGTCTCAGCGGTCGGCACGGACAACCGCATCTACACGGCAGACCCCGGCAAGGGCGAAATCTCGGTCATCACCGTTGACGCCAACGGCCAGCGCACCAATTACGAGGTCACCAAGGTTGACGAGCTCAAGGGCGCGGGTGATCTCCAGCTTTCCGTGGTGGGGGACAAGCCTGTGGTCCTGGACGCGGCCTCCGGCAACCTGTTCCTTCCTGGTGGCCGCAGGCTGCAGCTGCAGGATGCCCGCGAAGCAAAACTCCAGCAGACCAGCGAGGACAGCAGCTACGTGGCCATCGCCACCCGCAAGGCACTGCTGAAGCAGCCGTTGGACGGCTCCACTGCCGCAACGGTCAACGCTGACGGTGAGGGCGTCCCCGCAGCTCCCGTCCAGGTCAGCAAGTGCGTCCACGCCGCCTGGGCCGGCGCGAACAAGTACATCCGAGACTGCGACAACGACGCCGATGACAAGAAGAACGACGTCCCCAAAGCCAGTGCCTCGCCGAGCTATGTCTTCCGTGTCAACCGCGACCTCGTGGTGCTCAACGACGTGAACTCGGGCAGCGTCTGGCTGGTCAACCAGAACATGCAGCTGGTCAACAACTGGGACGATGTTGTCCCGCCCAAGAACCAGTCCGATGACCAGGACCAGGAGTCCGCGGACAACAACACCATCAACGTCCTGCCGGACCGCACCAAGCCAAACCGTCCACCGGAAACCAAGCCGGACGAATTCGGTGTCCGCCCCGGCCGCACCTCCATTTTGAGCGTCCTGGACAACGATTCAGACCCCGACGGCGATGTCCTCACCGCGTCCGTGGGAGCCAACGGCCCCAAACTGGGCACGTTGGAAAACATTTACGGCGGCTCCGCCTTCCAGATCAAGGTGCCCGCCGACGCCAAACCGGGAACGGAAGTCTTCGACTACAACGCCGCGGACGGACGCAGCCTGTCCGCGGGCGGGAAGGTCACCCTCCATGTGGTGGCCCCCGAAGAGAACAAGCCTCCGTTCTTCAAACGCGGCGAGCCCACCACCATGGTGGTGGAGCAGGGAAAGTCGGTCAGCCAGAACATCCTGACCGACTGGATGGACCCCGACGGCGACGACCTGGTCCTGCTGGACGCCAAGACCGACAACGACCAGGACCAGGTGAAGGTGCGCCGCGACGGCCTGCTGACGTACCAGGATTCCGGCGCCGCGCCGGGCAAGAAGAACGTCACCATCACCGTGTGGGACGGCCGCGCCACCACCACCGGACGCATTGTGGTCAACGTGCAGCCCCCGGGTGCCCTGGCCCCGGTGGTCAATGCGGACCACGTGACAGCCGTGGTGGGCCAGGACTTGGTCATCGCACCGTTGAAGAACGACGTCGATCCCAACGGCGGCGCATTGCGCGTGGCCCACGTCGAGGCCGCCGGACCGGCCGAACTCGGTCCTGTGACCGACGGCGGCACCTTCACGTTCCGGAGCACCACACCTGGGCCGATCTACTTGACGTACATCGCCAGCAACGGCCCGCAAAGCAGCCAGGGGCTCATCAGGGTCGATGTGGAATCCGGCAAGGATGCAGGGGCGCCCGTTGCCGTCCACGACGTAGCGCTGCTGCCCGTGGGTGGGAGCGTCCTGGTGGATCCGCTGGCCAATGACTCAGATCCCTCCGGCGGCGTGCTGGTACTGCAATCGGTAACTGTTCCGGATGGTTCGTCCGCTTCAGTCAGTGTGATTGACCACAGCGTCCTTCGGGTCACGGACGTGCTCGGCTCCAAGGATCCCTTCGTCTTCAGCTACACCATGTCCAACGGCCGCGCCTCAGCCACCGGCACGGTGGGCGTCGTGCCGGTACCGGCTCCCGCCGTCGTGGAAGCTCCCCAGCCCAAACCGGACGAAGTGAACGTGCGCGTCAACGACGTCGTCACCATTCCTGTCCTGGACAACGACACGCATCCGCAGGGTGAAGAGTTGTCCGTGGACCCTGTCCTGGCGCAGAACATTGCCGCAGAAGACGGAAAGGCGTTCATCTCGGAGAAGACCCTGCGCTTCATCGCGGGCCCCACGCCCAAGACCGTGCGTGCCATCTACAACGCCGTTGATCCGCAGGGCCAGAAGAGCGCCGCCGCGGTGACCATCCATATCCTTCCGCTCGAAGGCACCCAGAACTCGCGGCCGCAACCGAAGAACCTGACGGCGCGCGTTGTGGCAGGCGGCAGCGTCCGCATTCCGGTTCCGCTGGACGGCATCGATCCCGACGGCGATTCCGTCCAGCTCACCGGCATCGACAGCACCCCCACCATGGGAACCGCGACGGCGGGGAGCAGCTTTATCGACTTCGTCGCCGCTGGTGACGGCGCGGGTACGGATACGTTCCGATACAAGGTGATTGACCGCCAGGGCGCGGTCAACACCGGAACGGTGACGGTCGGCGTCGCTCCCCGCGGGGACAACAACCAGAAACCGGCTCCCGTCGATGACGAAGTGAAGGTACGGCCTGGCCGGCAGATCGCGGTCGATGCCATCGCCAACGACACCGACCCCGACGGTGACATCATCCGCATCCTCTCGGACAGCCTGGAAGCCGATGCCGGCCTGGACGCCCACGTCAGCAAGACCAGTGGACGCGTCCTGGTGACGGCGCCGGCCGCGGAAGGCACCGTGAACGTCCGCTACTCCGTGGCGGATGACCGTGACGCAGTGGGACAAGCCAGCATCCGCGTGGTGGTCAAGAACGACATCCCGCTCCAGGCACCGATTGCCCGTGACGACCGCGTGACCTCGGCCCAGACGCTCGGGAAAACCGCCGTGGATGTTCCCGTGCTCAAGAACGATGAAGACCCCGACGGCGTGGGGGAGAACCTCAAAGTCAGCACCGAGGTGACCACTGCTCGTCCCGGGCCGGACGGCAATGTGATCGTCGAGCTCACGGAACAACCGCAGCTGGTTCCTTACACGGTGGAAGACGTGGATGGCCAGAAGTCCACAGCCATCATCTGGGTTCCAGGCATCGGCCAGCAGGTCCCCACCCTTGCCAAGGACGAGGTCATTGAGCTGGTTTCGGGCCAGTCGGTAACGGTCGACCTCGCCGAATGGGTGAAGGTCCGCGACGGCCGCTCACCCCGGCTGACACAGACCGACCGCATCAAGCTCATCGGCGCCGACGGAGCAGATCCCGTGGCCAACGGCGGTACCGGTCTGAAGTACACCGCCGGAGCCGAGTACGTCGGTCCGGGCTCGATAAGTTTCGAAGTGACTGACGGCACGGGTCCGGACGATCCCAACGGACTGAAGTCCACCTTGAGCATCCGGACCAAGGTGTTGCCGGACCCCAACAAGAACAACCCGCCTGTCCTTCTCGGCAGCGATCTTGACGTTCCGAAGGGTGATTCCGCGAGCCTGGATCTGGGGAAACTGACCTCGGATCCTGACTCGGACGATGTCCAGAACATGAACTATGAGCTGACAGGGGGAGCCACCGGAGGCTTCAAGGTCTCCATCGAAGGGAAGACCCTCAAGGCCTCCGCGGACGACTCCGTCCAGATCGGACAGTCAGGCACGGTGCAGGTGAAGGCCAAGGATCGCCGCGGGCTCGAAGCCGTGGCCACCTACAAGCTTTCGCTCTCGGCCTCCAACCGTCCCAAGCCCGTGGCAAACGACGACGCCGAGCCGGACGCGCAGTCCGGCAAGCCCGTCACGGTCAACGTCCTGGCCAATGACTCGAACCCGTTCCCGGACACGCCGTTGAAGATCGTTTCGGCCGTCACGGAGACCGGCCAGGGTACGGCCGAGCCGGGTGGTGACAGCGTTACTGTCACTCCTGCTGGTGGTTTCACCGGCACCATGGTTGTCGCGTACACAGTGCAGGACAAGACGGGCGAGCTCTCCCGCTATGCCACGGCCCGCATCCGTTTGACCGTCAAGGACAAGCCGGCGGCGCCCAGCACGCCCCTGGCCCAGAGCGTGGGCGACCAAACGGCATTGCTCACCTGGAACGCCCCGGCTGACCGTGGTGCGCCCATCACCAAGTACACGGTGTACGGCGAGAACGGCTTCAAGCAGGATTGCCCCGCCAACACCTGTACGCTGACTGGCCTTACCAACAACGTGAAGTACCACTTCGCCGTCACGGCAACGAACGCCATCAACGAATCCGAGCGTTCCCCGGTCTCGGCCGAGGTCCGTCCTGACGTCAAGCCCGATACCCCCGTGGCTCCCACGTTGAAGTTCGGCGACAAGCAGCTCTCGGTCGCCTGGGTTCCCCCGGCGAGCAAGGGTTCACCCATCAAGTCCTATGACCTAGAGATTTCCCCCGCCCCGGCAGGACAGAATCCCCAGATCCAGAACCTGACGGGTAACAGCCACGTGTGGACCGGCCTGACCAACGGCGTGGCCTACAAGGTCCGGGTCCTGGCCCGCAACGATGCCAAGGAACCGTCGGAGTGGAGCACCTACTCGGCCGCGGAGACTCCCGCCGGAGTTCCGGCGACACCGGCTGCCCCGTCCGTCGCGGGTGCCGGTTCCGTGGGCAACCAGAGCCAGCTGCAGGTCAGCTGGGCGGCCCCGAACAACAATGGCGACGCCGTGTCCAGCTACACGCTCACCACGTACCGTGGTGGCGCGGTGGTTGGTTCCCAGGCCGTGGCAGCTACCTCCCAGAACGTTACAGTGGACAACTCGGAAGCCGACTACTCGTTCACCGTCTCGGCCACCAACAAGGCTGGCGTCAGTGGCGTGAGCCAGCAGTCCAACGCCATTCGTGCCGCCGGCAAGCCTGGAATGGTGGGTGCACCCTCGGCAGCACTGGTGGAGACCAACGCCGACGGCGGCAAGATCCGTGTCGCGTTCAACCCGCTCTCCGCGGCGGAACGCAACGGTGCCAACGCCAACGAGATCAGCTACCGCTACGCCCTGACCTCCGGCTCGGGCACCGGTGCGATCCCCGCCGGTGGCGGAGTTGTGGCAGCCCCCAACGGCGCCGACACGGCCGTGGTCGTGTGGGCCATCTCCTCCCGGAACCCCACGCCCGGTGACCGCAGCCCGGCGTCGAATACCGTGAATCCCTACGGCCTTGCCTATGCTCCGACCGTTACCGGCAGCAAGAGCAGCGGCGTGGGGGACAAGACGGTGTCCTGGACCTGGAACGCTCCCAACGGCAACGGCCGGCCGGTTACCGGCTACCAGTACAGCCTCGACGGCGGGGCGTGGCAGAACACCGACCAGCGGAGTTTCTCCAAGACTGTCGGCTTCAGCGAAACGCACACTCTGCAGGTTCGCGCCGTCAGCGGGGGACAGGCAGGACGTGTGGGCAGCGACACCTCGCGCAGCGGTGCCGAGCCGCCACCGCCGCAGCCTCCGGCAGGCGAGGTCAGGGCCCACAACAACACGTGCCCCGGCCAGCCTGGAAGACCGGACACTTACAACCCGAGCGGCCCGAGCTGTGGCGTTGGCTGGGTCTCCAACTCGGAAGGGTGGTTGAACGTCAACTGCACCAAGGACATCTACAACAACGGCACGCCGTGGTACCGCGTCACCGAGGGCAGCCACCCGGGCTGGTACGTGAAGTCCACCACCGTGGATCTGCGCGGAACCAAGCCCGGCGGTTGCTAACCTCTCCGGTCGGCACCAACAACAACTTCATCCCAACACCCCAACACAAGGAACAGGATCAACCGATGACCATGACAAGCGAGCAGGCCGCGTGGTTTGCAGAAACGTTCGAGAAGCTCGTTGCCAACGTGGGCCAGGCCGTTCTGGGCAAGGAACACGTCATTCGGCTGACCTTCACCGCGATGCTGGCGGAGGGCCACGTCCTCTTCGAGGACGCACCGGGCACGGGTAAGACCTCGCTGGCCAGGGCCTTGGCCGCCACGGTCCAGGGTTCGCACAACCGCATCCAGTTCACCCCCGACCTTCTGCCCTCCGATGTCACCGGTGTGACCATCTACGACCAGAAGACGCAGAAGTTCGAGTTCCACAAGGGCCCGGTCTTCAGCAACATCGTCCTGGCCGATGAAATCAACCGAGCCTCACCGAAGACCCAGTCCGCCCTGCTGGAGGTCATGGAAGAGTCCCGCGTCACCGTCGACGGAACCACCTACGAGGCCGGACGGCCGTTCATGGTGCTGGCAACGCAGAACCCGATCGAGCAGGCCGGTACCTACCGTCTTCCCGAAGCCCAACTGGACCGCTTCCTGATCAAGACCTCCATCGGCTACCCGGACCACGCTTCCACCGTGCGCCTGCTGGGCGGCTCCAACCTGAAGGACCGCTCAAAGGACCTGGCTGCCCTGATCACCACCCAGGCCGTGGCCGACATGGCAGACCTCGCGGCGACAACCCACGTGGACACCGCGGTGCTCGAGTACATTTCGCGTCTGTGCGAGGAGACCCGCAACGCCTCCGAAACCCGGTTGGGTGTTTCGGTTCGTGGTGCCCTTGCCATGGTCCGTGCCGCCAAGGTGTGGGCAGCAGGACAGGGCCGGAACTTCGTGCTGCCGGACGACGTCAAGGAACTGGCACCGGTGGTGTGGACGCACCGTCTGGTCATGGACCCTGAGGCTGAATTCTCGGGCGCCACACCCGAGGTCGTGCTCGCGCGTGTCCTCTCTGAAGTGGCTGCCCCGCAGCAACGCGCCACGGCCTGAGCCAACACAGTCCCGGCGTTTCCCTTCCTCGCACCAGTTCGAACAAAGGCCCCCACATGTCCTCCAGCAAACCCCTGAGCCGGGCTGCTGATTCGCTTAAGCGCGCCACGTCAGCACTTGGCGGCACCCTGCGCTCCGCGCGTGGTTCCGGCAACGACGCGGGCAAACGCCCGGGCAGCCCTAAAAGGCCCGGCACTACCAGGAAACTGCACCCCGCGGCCGTGTGGGCCGAGGCCGCCGGAGCAGCGGGGGAGATCCTCGCTCCGGCGTGGGAGAAATTCCGCGCCCTCTGGCTGCGCTATGCCTGGCCGGTCCTCTCCGTTGTCAGCCTGCTCGGCTGGGTGGTTCTGGCGGCATCGATCGGGCTCTGGTGGGCAGGACAGGCGTGGGGCTGGCAGGAGGCGAAGTCCGCGGCGTTGGTGGCGTTCCTGCTGTTCCTGCTGGCTGTCGGCTTTATTGTGGGCCGATCGGCGTACGGCGTGGTCCTGGACCTGGCCCGCACCCGCGTGGCCGTAGGCGATGATGCGGTGGGAAGCATTGCGGTCTCCAACGTCTCGGCACGCCCGTTGCTGCCTGCAGCGCTGGAGTTGCCTGTCGGTGCCAACACGGCCGTGTTCCACCTGCCCCGCATGAAGCCCGCACAGGTGCACGAGGACCTTTTCACCATCCCGACGGCCCGCCGCGCCGTCATCGTCGTCGGACCCGTGCGCTCGGTGCGCGCCGACCCGCTCCACCTGCTGCGCCGGCGCGTGCTCTGGACCGAACCCGTGGACCTGTTCGTGCACCCGCGGACCGTGGCGCTGGGCGGTTCAGCGGCCGGCTTCATCCGCGACCTTGAGGGCATGCCCACCACTGAACTTTCCAGTGCCGATGTTTCGTTCCACGCCCTTCGCGATTACGTGCCCGGCGATGACCGGCGGCACATCCACTGGAAGACCACGGCCCGTACCAACAAGCTCATGGTCCGCCAGTTCGAGGAAACGCGCCGGGCCCACCTCGCTATTGCCCTGTCGATCAACACCGATGAGTACGATTCCGAAGCGGAATTCGAAATGGCGATCTCGGTGGCCGGGTCCATTGGCCGCCAGGCGATCAGCGAACAACGCGACCTCGATGTCCTGACCCAAAAAGGTCCGCTCCGCTGCGAAACCGGCCGTAACCTGCTGGATGACATGACACGGATCATCGGCGCACCCCTGCGCAAGACCGCCGTCGACCTCGCCCGGACCTTGTCCGATACCGTCCCGAATGCCTCCGTGGTGTTCTTTGTCGTGGGCAGCCACGTCACCGCCACGCAACTGCGGTCAGCGGCGGCCTCGGTCCCGCCGGGAGTCCGCAGCCTGGCCGTCCGCGTCCAACCCGGCGCCGCGCCGTCGAGGGCCAATATCGCGGACCTGACCGTCCTCACCGTTGGCGACCTCGACGATCTCGCCATCGTTCTTCGAAAGGCGGCAGCATGAGCACCGCGCCCAACGTCCGAGTGCGTCCGCGGGCGGAGAAATCCGCGAAGGCCAATGCCCGCAAACGCGCTGCAGGCGGATCCATGTTCGCTGACGACCGTCCGTTGTGGCACTTCTTCGTCGACTGCGGCGCCCTGGTGGTTCTGCTTTTGCTGGGCGTCCTCGGATTCACCCTGAGCTTCGGCGGCGACGCGCGCTTCCTGGTCGCAGGCCTCGGCGGCGTGGTCCTCGGGCTCGGCATCGCCGTCCTGAATGCCCACCTGCGCCTTGGTTTGCTCATCACGGCAGCTGCGGCTTTTGGTGCCTACATGCTGTTCGGTTCCGCGCTGGCGGTTCCGGATTCTGCTGTGCTGGGCTTCCTGCCGTCCCTGGACTCCCTGCGCACGCTGCTGCTGGGCATTGTTTTCTCCTGGAAGGACATGCTCACCGTCGGTGTTCCCGTGGGTACCGCCAACGGAACGCTGATTGTGCCGTTCCTGAGCGCGCTGCTCATGGCCCTGGCCGCCGGGCTCCTGACGTGGCGGATGAAGAGCCCCTACTGGCCGCTGCTTCCGGTGTTGGTCCTCTTCGTCACCGGCATCGCCTTCAGTACCAGTTCGGGCTTCCTGAACGTGGAGCGCGGCGTTTCCCTGACGATCATCTCGATCGTCTGGGCGACGTTCCGCCGCGAGGTGCTCCGCCAGCGCAGCACCAGGACCGTCTCGGCCAACAGGCCGGATTCCGACGCCGGTACGGCCCGCCGCGGCCAGCTGCGCCGCCTAGGTACTGCTGCAGCGGTCATCGCCGTCGCCGTGGGCGTGACGGCCCTTGCCTCTCCCTTGGTGACAGCCAGCGATGACCGAAAGGTGCTGCGCAACACCATCGTCCCGCCCTTCGATCCCCGGGATTACATCACTCCGCTGGCGAGCTTCCGCAACTTCGTCAAGGACGAAAAGGACACCACCCTGTTCACCGTCAAGGGCCTGCCCAAGGATGCCCGCGTTCGGCTGGCTGCGTTGGATGCGTTCAACGGCTTGAACTACACCATGGATCCGAACAGCTCCGGCAACTTCAGCAAGGTCGGCGACGCGAAGTCGCTGAACACGCTGGCCGATTCCGGGAGCCCGGTCCAAGGCACCAACTACACGTTGGACATCACGGTTGAGGACTATCAGGGTTACTTCGTTCCAGGTGGCCGCCACACCACGGGAATGAGCTTTGCGGACACCTCGGGAGCAGCGTCGGGGCTCTACGTCAATGCCGGCACCGACACCGCAGTGACCACCAAAGGCCTGGGCAAGGGGGAGAACTACACCGTCCAGGTCTCGGACCCCGGAACGTTGGAGCACGGGCAGCTGACCCAGTATGACTTCGCCAAGCTCACGCTGCCCGAAGCCGAGGAAGTACCGCCGATCGTCGCATCACAGGCGAACGAATTGTCGGCGGATGCACCCACCGCCATCGACCGCGTCCGGCAGATCGAGGCGCACTTCCAAAAGAGCGGCGCCTTCAGTAACGGCCTGGTGGCAGAGGGGCAGCTTCCGAGCCTTCCCGGCCACAGCGCGGCCCGCATCCGCAACATGCTCTCGGCCAAGCAGATGCTCGGCGACGACGAGCAGTACGCGGTCTCCATGTCCCTCATGCTCCGGCATTTGGGTATCCCCTCGCGCGTTGTCATGGGCTTCTATCCGGATCCCAAGAGCCCGGAGAACGGCGCCGGCGACATCAAGATCACCGGCAAGGATGTACACGCTTGGGTGGAGGTGGCTTTTGACCGCGTCGGTTGGGTTTCCTTCGATCCCACCCCGCCCAAGGACAACGTGCCCATCCCGCCGGATCCGCAGAACAAGTCCAAGCCCAAGCCCCAGGTGCTGCAGCCGCCGCCCCCGCCGCAGGAGCCCGCGGACCTGCCGCCGGACTCCACTCCGGATGCCCTGGACGCGGACGAGAAGAAGAACAACCCGTGGCTCTTCTGGGGGCCGCTGCTTGCCGCCATCGGCGTGGCATTGATTCCGTTGGCGATTCTCGCCGTGCCGTTGCTGCTGATTCTGCTGTTGAAATCACGACGCCGGAAGGCACGTTTCCGTGATGGCCACCCCGCCCAGCGGGTCGGCGCGGGATGGAGCGAGGTATTGAGCCTTGTCACCGACATGGGTGCCTCGATCGACTCCAAGTCCACCAGGCGCGAGTCTGCCTCGGTGATCGCGGAAGCGTTCCCCACCGCTGGGAATACCACCACCATGCTTGCCCATCGCGCGGACGCCGCAGTGTTCGGCGCGGGGCAGCCGAGTGAGTCGGAGGTCAAGGAGTACTGGGAGATCGTGGACACATCCCTGACCGACATCACCGGCAGTGTCGGCTTCTGGAAGCGGCAGCAGGCACGGTTCTCACCGCGTTCGTTGCTGGCGGACGCCCGGGCGGCCCTGCGTCGTCGTCAACAAGGTCCAGCCCGGAACCAAACTCCGGGTGAACCGGGGGCGCGGCGCTTGAAGTTGCCCTTCACGAAGGACAGCACCGATGAGCAATGACACGGAACTGTGCCCGGCCTGCCGGCATGCCGTCCGGCCCGGCGCCGCTTTCTGCAACCAGTGCGGATCGCCGCTGAACAACCGCGGAGCCCGCAAGGAGGGCAACATCAACCATGCCCAGCGGGCTGCACTGGAGTCGGCTGCCCGGCAGGGCCTGTCCGATCCCGGTAGTATCTCCGTAGTGTCGGCGCCAGCGTCGCCGGCACATCCGGGGACAAGCACTGTCCCGGACAGGACGCCTGGGCCAGGGGGAGGGACCACTATGACCACCAAGCTCGACCTCGTTCCCGCTTCTGCCGGCAAACGGCTGGGCGCGGCGGTGTTGGACTGGTTGGGGCCGGTGGCTGTCCTCGCCACAACGTTTGCCATCGGCATCGCGGGCATTACGCAAACGCGCCGGAACGGCTTCATTGTTTACGACACCGGCCTGCTGGTCCTCCTGGGCAGCATCGGCCTGGCCGTGACTGTGGTGTACATCTTCGTGTTGTTGGCCCTTGAGGCGAAGTCCGGGAACACCATTGGCAACCAGCTCATGGGAATCCGCAGCACTGATGCCGATGGCTACGCTCCTGGTGCTGGCGCGGTGTTTGTCCGGGGCATCCTGACCGGTGCTGTCCTGATCGTGGGGTCACTGGCTGCTGTCATCCTGTCGGCGTTGGGACTCTTGGGACTTGTTGTCTTTATCGCTTTGCCGCTGATGGTGCTGGGGGTTGCCTGGGCCATCCTGGTGGTGCTCTCCAACGCCTGGGATTCCAACGGCAAGGTGCGCGGCTGGCACGACAAGGCGGCCAAGACCTTGGTGTTCGACGTCAATGCGGGCCGCAATCCCGTCACGACCGGAGGAATCCAAGGTCCTTACAGCTTCGCTCCCATGGACCTTCCTCCGGTACAACCGGTGATCTCCCCAGTGCCGTCGGGACGCGCTTCCACCCCGTCGCTGCCCGTGCCAAGCCAATCCGCCCCCGCACAGACGACCCCCGGACAGACGACTCCCGCCCAGGCGACGTCCCCGCATCAGGCGGCCTCGGCGTCGTCCGTTGCCCCGGTCGTGCAGCCCTCACACGACCCGAACCAGTGGCGGCCGCCGACGCCCCGCCAGGTGCCGGCCCCGCAGCAAGCGCCTCTCACGCAGCAGGCACCAGTTGCGCAGCAAGCTCCGGTCGTTCCGCAGCCTCTCACGGTCCCGGCGCCGGGACTTCCCGCCCATCCTGACGACGACGTCGAGCGCACCCAGATGCGTCCAGGTACGGCCCGTGCACAAGCTGTCCTTCTGATACGGATCGACGACGGCCAGGACGTCCAGCTCGGCGGAAGCGTCCTTCTTGGCCGGAACCCCGCTGCGCAGCCCGGGGAAGTCGTCGAGCAGCTGCTGCCGGTGTCGGATCCGGGCAGGTCGATTTCCAAAACCCATCTGCATCTTCGGGTGGACGGGGATGGCGTGTGGGTCACGGACCGCAATTCCACCAATGGCAGTGCCGTCACCACCCCTGACGGTTTGCAAACCAGGCTCACGCCCGGCGAGGCATCCTTCGTCCGGCCAGGTTCCACCGTTCAATTCGGGGACCGTTCCTTCCACCTAGGACAAGCATGAATTCACAGCCGGCCACCAACGCCAACGCCGACGCCGTGCGGACCACCGGCGGGTCATCGTTCCGCCTGAGTTACGGCTACGGAACGGACCGCGGACTGCGTCGGGAATTGAACGAGGATTCGTTCATCGCCGCCGACCCTGTGTTCGCCGTCGCTGATGGCATGGGCGGCCACGAGGCCGGTGAGATCGCCAGCGGCATGTGCGTGCGCACCCTGGGGAGCGCTCCCGAGCTCGCCTCAGGGCTGCGGAGCGCCTCTGCAGCGGACCTGCAGGCATGCCTCTTGAAAGCCGATGCTGCCATCAGGGAGGCCACCGGTGCCCGTGCCGGCACCACGCTCTCGGGCGTGGTGGTTGTGGAACAAATGGGTTTGCCGTACTGGCTGGTGATGAACATCGGCGATTCCCGGACCTATCGGCTGAGCCAAGGTGAATTCGCGCAGATCAGCGTGGACCACTCGGAGGTACAGGAGCTGGTGGATTCCGGGGACATCACCTCGGAGCAGGCCGCCGTCCACCCGCGCCGCCACGTGGTGACCCGTGCCCTGGGCACCGGGGATGAAACCGAAGCGGACTTCTGGCTCCTTCCCATCCAGGAGGGCGACCGGATCATGGTCTGCTCGGATGGTCTCAACGGTGAACTGGGCGATGACCACATGTTCCGGATCCTCAGCACAGTGGCCCACCCGCAGGACGCCGTGGACGCCCTCATCCAAGCGGCGCTCCGGAGCGGCGGACGTGACAACGTCACCGTGATTGTGGTTGACGCCAAGAACGTACTGAACGACGCCGGTATCGCCATCACAGCGCCCCGCCCGGAAGTCGGGACAGACGTGGAGGAGGACACCCTTCCCAAAGCCTGGGTAAATGGCACCGACCATGAGGAAGACGCCGATGGCAAGCAGTAACCTCCTGTCCCACACGCGGTACCGGCAGGGCGAGTGGTTTGGAGTTATCCGCAACGGAACAGCTGTACTTCTCGGTCCCGACACCCCGCACGCCCTGCTGGATACCGTGTGGGAATTGCTGTCTTCCTCTCCCGAAGCCCACGAAGTCCTGCACGAAGTAACAGAGGCTTTTGGTGTTTCGCTGAGCAGGATCCCGCCGTTCGGAATTATCGATTCCAAGGATGCGCTCCGGGTCTTCCTTCGCGGCGACCTCGAATTGGCGGTACAGCTGGCCGATCGCCAGGAACACCTGACAGGCCGTGATGTCACCACCTGGACGGAGCGCCGCATCGCCGGCGCCACGGCCTTGAGCATCCACATCGGGGCACAAGCCACCGAAGGGATGGAACGCCCACGGCTGGATACCCTCCCGGTGAAGGACGGCGTGGTGTTGTTGGCTTCGTTGGAGGCCGGCGGGCAGGGCATTGCTGTGGACGGGCCGACGGCGGCGGAACCGGCCTCGGAGCCTGCAGCTGCGGCTGCGGCACCTGCCGTGCAGGCACCGGCGGCCTCTGTCTCCGACGAAACCATGATCGGATACCACGAAGCCGACCTTGGGCTGACGATTGCACCCGGACAAGCGCCCGTCATTGACGGGCACCTCGGCGGCGCGTCTGCTCCGGTCGACGAACCCGCGTCCGGGGACGAATCCGCCTCCGGGGAACCGGAAGCAACTGAAATCAGTGCCCCCGAAGATTCCGGGGAGTCCTTTCCCAATGGGGTTGAGGTAGAGCAGGCCGCTGCAGAATCCGTTGCGGGGGAGTCCGGGGAGTCCGGGGAGGAGCCCGAGGAGGGGCCTGACGGGGAGCCTGCTCCAGCCGAAAGCGACGATGACCTTGTGGTGAACGACCACGAGGTCCCGGTCCACACCAGCACCACGGATCCATTGAGTCCCTCTCTGGAAAACACCACGAACTACGATCACCTGTGGGACAAGACGGTGATGCGCAACATCGAGGACGCCGCGGTGCGCCTGGACAGCGATGCCGATGACCACGACGCTCCGGTCAGCCATGCACCTGCTCCGCAACCGCCGTCGGCTCCGCAACCGCCGTCGGAAACCGAACAACCAGCGCCGGAACCTTCGACGCCGGTACCCGCGCCGCCGTCGGAAGCCAGCCACTCAGCCGCTCCGGCCGCATCCGGTGGCCTGATCGATTCTGTGCCCTGGCTCCGCAGCGCGCCGTCGGCGCCGCCGGTGGCCCAGCCGGCACCGCAGGTTCCGGCTGCCTGGACGCCTGCACCGGCATCTTCGGGCAGCGTGGTGGACGAGGACTCGGACCACGACGGGCAGACCATCATGAAAAGCAGCCTTCCCCGGACCAGTGACACGGGGGAGGCCGGGACATCCGGTGACGCACCCGCCGTCAACGGCCCGAGCGTCCTGGCCAGGGTCTGCCCGCAGGGGCACGCCAACCCACCCACCTATCCACTGTGCTCGGTGTGCGGAGCTCCCATCAGCGGGGATGCCGTTCATGTTCCGCGCCCGCGTTTGGGCCGCATGCGTCTTTCCACTGGGGAACTGATCGACCTGGACCAGTCGCTCATCATTGGCCGCCAGCCCTCGGTTTCGCGTGTCCAGGGAGGCACGATGCCCCGCCTGGTCCAGGTGGAGAGCCCTGGCGGGGACATTTCCCGATCCCACGTGGAGGTCCGGTTGGAAGGGTGGCACGTGATGCTGTGCGACCTCAAGGCCACCAATGGCACCGTGCTCATCCGCGAGGGCCAGGCACCCCGCCGGCTTGCCCAGAATGAGATGGCCATCCTGCTGGACGGCGACATCGCCGAACTCGGTGACGACATTTCATTGCGTTTTGAGGAGATTCTTTGAGTTCCAAGAGGCCCCCCGCACCGCCTCCCCCCATCCCGGGCTTCAAATACATCAGCCTGCTCGGCTCGGGTGGCTTTTCCGACGTCTACCTTTACGAGCAAGACAGGCCGCGCCGAAAAGTAGCCGTCAAGGTGCTGTTGTCAGACCTCAAGACCGAGGGTGCGCGCCGCCGCTTCGAATCCGAAGCCAACCTGATGGCGCAGCTGTCCTCGCACCCTTACATCGTGACGATCTTCGAAGCGGAGATCACCGAGACCGGACACTCGTACCTGGCCATGGAGTACTGCTCGCGGCCGAGCCTCGATGTGCGGTACAGGCGCCAGCGCTTCAGCGTCGATGAGGTCCTTGCTGTCGGCATCCAGGTGGCGTCCGCCGTCGAGACCGCCCACCGGGCCGGAATCGTGCACCGGGACATCAAGCCGGCCAACATCCTGGTCACCGACTACAACCGCCCGGCGCTGACGGACTTCGGTATTTCCGGCACCATCGGTGCCGATTCCGAGGACGACGCCGGCATGTCCATTCCGTGGTCGCCGCCCGAGCAGTTCCGCGGCGGCGCAGTGGACGGTGTGCCGGTCGACATCTGGGCCTTGGGCGCCACGCTCTATACGCTTTTGGCGGGCCGCTCCCCCTTCGTGCTTCCCGGGCAGGACAATTCGCAGCGGGAATTGATCTCCCGCATCACCAACGCACCCCTTCCCAGGCTTGGCCGCGCGGATGTTCCGGAATCCCTGGAACTGGCGCTGGCAACGGCCATGGCCAAGTCTCCGGGATCCCGGTACTCCTCGGCGCACGCCTTTGCCTTGGCCCTGCAGCGCATCCAGACCGAGCTGAACCTGTCGGTGACGCCTTTCGAGGTGCTTGAGGAACCGGGGCACGGCGACGATCAACACCCTGACGACAACGTCGAGGAAACCCGGGTCCGGAGCATCGCATCGATCGATCCGGACGCCTCGGGTACTGCCGGCACCGGCTCAGCCCCTACCTTCCCGGCGCGGACTTTCCCATCCACTGTCCCGGCCACCACGTCGCAGACCGGCAACACGACGCAAACTGCCAGCACCTCCCAGACCGCACAAAGGCCCGCCGTGTGGCAAGCGCCGGCCCAGCAGTTACCCCCGCAACAGCCGCTTCCGCAGTTCCAGACCCAGCAGGCAGCAGGGGCCGACACCGACACCGGAGAATCGACTGTCCTTCGTGGGTGGCAGCCGTCGGGCCGCACTGCGAACGTCGACGATACCGTCAGCCGCACAGCATCGCGGGCAGCATCCGAAACCTCGGAAGAGGCGCCGGTTGTTGACCACAGCAAGCGCAACCTGTGGCTCGCGGTGACTGGCGCCGCCGTCCTGGTGGTCGCGATCGTCGTCGGGGTTGTCCTCGGCGCCAACGCGCAGCCGAAGGTCGCGCCGACTGAGGCGGCGAGCGTGAAGCCGGCGGATCCCCTCGGCGATGGCGGGGTACCGGAAGTCGAAGGCCTGAGCGGCACGCGGGACCCGGTGAAGCCGGACTTCGCCGACTTCAGCTGGACAAATCCGCAGCCCAAGCCTGGAGACACGTACAAATGGCGATACCGCACCGCCCTCATCCCGGAAGGCGAATACGAGTCCGTGAAGGAGCCGAAAGTACGTGCTTATTTCGGCAAGGAAGAGAAGCTCTGTATCCAGGTCATCATTGTCCGTACTGACGGTTCGGCATCTCCGGGAGACAAGGGCTCCATCGCCTGTGTGCAGTAACCACCGGCCAACGCAACGCAAACACCGCCCACTGAGGAGGCACAGATCATGGGGGATCTAGCAATAGATTTCTGTGGGGAATGGTACGAACCATCCGACGAAGACGTCTTTGATATCGGCCGCGAAGGCGATCTCGAGGTCGACGACAACCCGTACCTGCACCGCCGCTTCCTGCAGATTGCCCGCTACGACGGCATCTGGTGGCTGAGCAACGTTGGCAGTGTGCTCTCCGCCACGATCGCGGACGGCTCGGGCGGCATGCAGGCGTGGCTTGCACCCGGCGCCAGGATTCCGCTCGTGTTCAGCCACACCAACGTCATCTTCACCGCCGGCCCCACCACCTATGAGTTCGCGGTGCACCTGAAGACACCCTCATTCCGGCACGAGGCCCGCGATGACGACCAGGCCGGGGACACCACCATCGGCCCCGTGGTTTTCACTGACTCGCAAAAAGCGCTCATCGTTGCCCTGGCCGAACCCATGCTGCGGCGGGAGGGCACCGGTTTCAGCGCCATTCCGTCTTCCGCCGAGGCTGCCAAGCGCCTGGGCTGGGCCCTCACCAGGTTCAACCGCAAGCTCGACAACGTCTGCGACAAACTGGACCGCGTCGGGGTTGTGGGCCTGCGTGGGGGAGCCGGAAAACTTGCCACCAACCGCCGGGCGCGCCTGGTGGAGCACGCCGTGACGTCCCATTTGGTGACTCCGGCCGACCTGCATCTTCTTGAGAAAATGAGTGGAGTCGACGAAGGATGAAGTTCCGCCTGACACTGCGGCGTGACCCTGCCGAAGCGAAGGACCTCGCCGTCACGGTGGATGGCCGCGCCACCGTGGCCGATATCGCCACTGAACTCTGGTCCGCCGACCCCGCACGCAAGGGGACCGAACCGCCGTCGAACCTGTCCATCAGCGTGGACGAAGCGTTCGTTGGCGGCGGCCTGTCCGGCCACGTCCTCAGGCCCACGGACAACCTGCTCGAATCCGGTCTTCGCCCGGGTTCGAAGGTTTCCCTGGCCCACGTCAGCGAGGAATTTGCCTCCACCGGCCACGGGAGCAACAGGGGACCCGCGGCGGCGACGTTGCGCGTCATGTCAGGGCCCGACGTCGGCCGCGAATTTTCGCTGCCCTTCGGCACCAGCTACATCGGCCGGGACCGGGACGCGGACATCCGGCTCTCGGATCCGCTCACCTCCAAGCGACACGCCCGCATCACGGTGGGCGAGACCGTGGAAATCGTGGACACGAACTCCGCCAATGGCCTCCTGATGGACGGACTGCCTGTCACCCGGGCAACACTTGCTTCCTCTGACACCGTGACGCTGGGCGATACGACGGTGGGAGTGGTATCGCTGTCCCGCAACCACGGCGGAGGGCCTTCCTCGCCGCTGGTCGACTTCAACCGGTCACCGCGGGTCCTGCCCCGCTTCGAATCGCCCAAGCGGGTGCCGCCGGCCGGCCCCAAACGGCCTGAACACCAACCGTTCCCGTACATCATGCTGGTCGCGCCGCTGCTGATGGGCGCTGTGCTCTTCGCGGTGACGCAGAACCTGCTGTCCGTGCTTTTCATGGCCATGATGCCGCTGTTCATTGTGGGTCACTACGTGGACCACAAGATGCAAAGCAAGCGCCAGGTGAAGGAAGGCCACAAGCAGTTCAAAGCCTCCATGCTGGCCTTCCGCGAGGACATCGACAGGCAGCAGAACATCGAACGCGCAGTCCGGTTGCAGGAAGCGCCCTCGGTGAGCGACACCGTGGATGCGATCTACAAGCTGGGTCCCTTGTTGTGGACCAACCGCCCCGAGCACCAGCATTTCCTCGGCGTGCGCTTCGGCCTGGGCTCGGCACCTTCGCGCATCCCTTTCGATGAACCGACGGCCAACGACACAGAACCGCAGTACATGCGTGAAATCCAGGAGTGCCTGCAGCAGGTCCGCGTGATCGAGGGAGTGCCGATTGTCTCGCAGCTGCGTACTTCCGGTTCCTTCGGGGTCGCCGGCGATCGCAGCGTGGTGGATGATGTGGCCCGTGGCATGGTGCTCCAGCTGGTGGCCCTGCATTCGCCCGCGGAGGTAGTCCTCACGGCCCTGACGTCGCCGCGTTCGCGTGAGCGCTGGGATTGGCTGCAGTGGCTCCCGCATGTAGGTTCAGGCCACAGCCCCTTGTCCGGCGACCACCTTGCCGCCGGCCCGGGGGCGGGTGCTGCCTTGTTGTCCCGCCTGGAGAACCTCGTCGAAGAGCGCGAGGCCTTGTCCAAGGAGCCCGGCCCGCAGCCGCGTCCGGCCCTTAAGGACGAGAGTGCAGAGACTCCCTCCCCGGTGGTCCCGGCCGTGCTGGTGATCGTGGAGGACGATGCTCCCATCGACCGGGGCCGCCTCACGAGGTTGGTTGAGCGTGGGCCCGATTACGGCGTGCATGTCATGTGGGTGGCGGCGAATGTGCAGTCCCTGCCTGCCGCGTGCCGCGACTTCCTCTCCGTCGACGGCGACCACGGCACCACCACGGGCCAGGTCCGTTTGGGCCGCCACACCTACCCGGTGAGCTGCGAAAGCCTCGACGCCGATCTCGCCACCCAGCTGGCGCGCATGATGTCGCCGCTGGTCGACGTCGGAAATCCGCTTGAGGACGACTCCGACCTTCCGCGCGCCGTCTCCTACGCCAGCCTGATCGGCAAGGAGCTCATGGACAATCCGCAGGCTGTGGCCGAGCGGTGGCAGGAAAACAACTCCGTGCACGCCACGGCGGTTCCCAACCGGAAGGACAACGGCAGCCTCCGCGCCCTGGTCGGTTCCAAAGGCGTGGAGCCCTTCTACCTTGACCTGAAGAACGAAGGACCCCACGCGCTGGTCGGTGGTACCACCGGTGCCGGTAAGTCCGAGTTCCTGCAGTCCTGGGTCATGGGCATGGCCGCCGCCTACAGCCCCGACCGCGTGAGCTTCCTCTTCGTGGACTACAAGGGCGGTGCCGCCTTCGCGGACTGCCTGCATTTGCCCCACACCGTGGGCCTGGTGACGGACCTGTCTCCGCACCTTGTGCGCAGGGCTCTGACCTCCTTGCGGGCCGAACTGCACTACCGCGAACGGCTCCTGAACAGGAAGAAGGCCAAGGACCTCTTGGCGCTCCAGCGCGAAGCCGATCCCGAGGCTCCGCCGTACCTGATCATCATCGTGGACGAATTCGCGGCCCTTGCCACCGAAGTTCCAGAGTTCGTTGACGGTGTTGTGGACGTCGCGGCCCGTGGCCGTTCCTTGGGCCTGCACCTCATCCTGGCCACCCAGCGCCCGGCCGGTGTCATCAAGCACAACCTGCGGGCCAACACCAACCTCCGTGTAGCCCTGCGCATGGCCGATGAAGTGGACGCGGTGGACATCCTGGGTGTCCCTACTGCTGCCTACTTCGATCCGTCCATTCCCGGCCGTGGTGCCGCCAAGACGGGGCCCGGGCGTATCCAGGGCTTCCAGACCGGCTACGCCGGTGGCTGGACCACCGAGAAGCCCCAGCGTCCCCGGATCGACATCGTGGAGATGGCTTTCGGCTCCGGAGCAGTGTGGGAACCGCCGCTGGAGGCACAGGTGGAAGAAGAGCCTGCCGGGCCCAACGACATCGCCCGGATGACGGCAAACATCATTCGCGCTGCCGACGTCCTGTCCATTGCACCGCCGCGGAAACCGTGGCTCAACGAGCTCGCCCTGACCTACGATTTCTCCAAGCTTCCCAACCCACGCACCGACGAACGGCTGCTGCTGGGCGTCGCGGACGACCCCGCCCACCAGGACCAGCCCACTGTGTTCTATGAACCGGACAGGGACGGCAACATGGCTGTCTACGGGACGGGCGGATCCGGCAAGTCGGCAGCATTGCGGGGCATCGCCATCGCCGCGGCCGTGACTCCCCGCGGTGGTCCGGTGCACGTTTACGGCATCGACTGTGGCTCGTCGGGCCTGAAGATGCTGGACGGTCTTCCGCACGTTGGCGAAATCATTAATGGAGACGACGTCGAGCGTGTGGGCCGCCTGTTGCGCTGGCTCAAGGAAGTGGCCGACGACAGGGCGGCACGGTTCGCCGAAGTCAGGGCCTCCACCATTGTCGAGTACCGGCAACTGGCCAACCGGCCGGACGAAAAGCGCATCTTCGTCCTGGTGGACGGAATGTCCGCTTTCCGTGAAGGTTACGAGTACAGCAACCTGTCCGCGCTGTGGGACATTTTCCTGACTCTCGCCACGGACGGCCGTCCCCTCGGCATCCACCTCGTCGTCAGCGGTGACCGCACCAACTCCGTTCCGGCGTCGCTCCTTGCCTCCATCCAGAAGCGGTTGGTCCTGCGGCTGAGCTCCGAGGACGACTACATGACCATGGATGTCCCCAAGGACGTCCTCAACGCCGCCTCGCCACCGGGGCGCGGGCTGCTGGATGGACTCGAAGTCCAGCTCGCCGTGCTGGGCGGGAACTCCAACCTGGCCCTCCAGGCGCGTGAAGTGGCCAAGCTGAGCCAGGCGATGGTCCGCCAGGGCCTGGAGCAGGCGCCGCAGATCCAGCGCCTTCCCGAACTCGTGGACCTGGACATTTTGCCCACCGGGGCCCCGGACAACCCGGTGATCGGTGTCGACGACGAATCGCTGGGTTCTGCGGCCATCGCCGCCAAGGGTTCGCTTCTATTGGCGGGGCCTCCCGGCTCCGGACGGACCGTTGCGCTGGTCACCCTGGCGTACGCCCTGCGGCGTTCGAACCCGCGTACCGACCTGATCTACATCGGATCCCGCCGCTCGGCCGTGGCGTCACTGAACATCTGGAGCCGCTCGCTGGTAGGACCAGATGAGGTCTCCGATGTCATTGACGACCTCATCGACAAAGCCTCCGACAACCCGGGCAGCATGGCGATCTTCATTGAGGGCCTGACCGAGTTCACGGACACCCTGGCGGAGTCGGGAGTGGGCCGCTTGGTAACTGCCGCCATCAAGGCAGACCAATGGGTAGTGGGCGAGTCCGAAACCTCCACCTGGTCCCAGGCTTGGTCCTTGGCGCAGCCCTTCAAGTCTGGACGCCGAGGTCTGTTGCTCAACCCCGGGGACGTGGAGGGCGACACCCTCCTCAACACCTCGCTGGGCCGCATCAGCAAGGACTTCATTCCAGGTCGTGGATACATTGTGGGCCGGGGCAAGGTCCGCAAACTGCAGATCGCCATGCCACCGGAAAACCGGGGCTAGGGAGGCTCTTGGGCCAGAATGTCGGCCGCTTGCGGCAAGATAGAGCTGTGAGCACACCAGAGAATCCGGATCCGGTCGACACCACAACCCAAGAGGCGGCTGCGGCCATCGTCGCAGAGGAAGGGACCCCGCCTTCTGGGTCCCTCAGGGAGGAATACGAGGAGCTGGCGGACCTCGTCCGCAAGTACCGGTATGCCTATTACCAGGAAGACTCGCCTACGGTTTCGGACGCCGAGTTCGATGAGCTTTACCGTCGCCTGGAAGAGCTGGAAGCACTCCACCCGGAGCTGGTCACCAATGACTCGCCCACCCAGCAAGTAGGCGGCGAAGTCTCCTCGGCGTTCGCCGCGGTCGAACACCTGCAGCGGATGTACAGCCTGGACGATGTTTTTTCCCTGGAGGAGCTCGAGGCCTGGGTCCGCAAGGCCGAAGCGTCAGTTGCCAAGCTCGGGGATTCCGTCCCGCCCATCGCGTGGCTGACGGAGTTGAAGATCGATGGACTGGCCGTGAACCTCCTCTACCGTGACGGCAAGCTGGTCCGGGCGGCTACTCGTGGCGATGGCACCACCGGTGAAGACATCACCCACAACGTGCTCACCATCAAGGAAATCCCGCGGGAACTGAGCGGTTCCGGTTACCCCTCCGAAGTGGAAATCCGCGGGGAAGTGTTCATCCCTTCCAAGGCGTTCGTCGAGTTCAATGAGGCCCTTGTGGCTGCCGGTAAGGCGCCGCTGGCGAACCCACGCAACGCCGCCGCGGGTTCGCTGCGCCAGAAGGACCCGGCTGAGACCGCAAAGCGTCCCCTGAGCATGTATGTCCATGGCATCGGAGCCCGTGAGGGACTTGAGGCCAAGAGCCAGTCCGAGACTTACACGCTGCTGGAGCAGTGGGGTTTGCCTGTAAGCCCTTACCTCAAGGTGCTGGAAACCTTCGAGGAAGTCCTCGAGTTCATCGCCCACTACGGTGCCCACCGCCACGACCTTCAGCATGAGATTGATGGCATCGTGGTCAAGATCGATGACTTCGCCACCCAGCGCGCCCTGGGCTACACCTCGCGCGTACCTCGGTGGGCTGCTGCCTACAAGTACCCGCCGGAGGAAGTGCACACCAAACTCCTGGACATCGCCGTCAACGTTGGCCGGACGGGGCGCGTGACGCCCTTCGGCTTGATGGAGCCGGTGAAGGTCGCCGGTTCAACGGTGGGGATGGCCACCCTGCACAACCAGGACGTCGTCAAGGCCAAGGGCGTGATGATCGGCGACATCGTGATCCTCCGCAAGGCCGGCGATGTCATTCCGGAAATCGTGGGTCCTGTGCTTGCCTTGCGCGACAAACAGGATCCTCCGGTCCGCGAATTCGTGATGCCCACTGAGTGCCCCTCCTGCGGAACTCCGTTGGCACCGGCGAAGGAGAGCGACGTCGACATCCGTTGCCCCAACGCCAAATCCTGCCCGTCACAACTCCGTGAGCGTGTCTTCCACCTGGCCGGCCGGGGTGCTTTCGACATCGAGGCCCTTGGCTGGGAGGCGGCCATTGCGCTCACCCAGCCTGCCGAGCCCGAGATCCCGCCCCTCACCAGCGAGGCCCGGCTCTTCAGCCTCACACGCGAGGACCTGCGGGATGTCCTGATCCGACGCGAAAAGCGGTCCAAGGGCGTGGGAACAGGCCAGTACGAGCTCGTGCCGTACTTCTACACCAAGGGAACGGCCAAGTCGCCTTCCAAGCCCACGGCCACCACGGAAAAGCTCTTCGTGGAACTGGAGAAGGCCAAGAAGCAGCCTCTGTGGCGGGTTCTGGTGGCATTGTCCATCCGGCACGTGGGTCCCACGGCGTCGCGGGCATTGGCGACGGCGTTCGGCACCATGGAAGCCATCCGCAACGCTACCGAGGAACAGATTGCGCACGTCGACGGCGTGGGGCCAACCATTGCTGCTGCCCTCAAGGAGTGGTTCGCGGTGGATTGGCACAACGAGATCGTGGACAGCTGGGCTGCGGCAGGGGTGAGGATGGAGGACGAGCGGGACACCTCCGTGCCGCGGACCCTTGAGGGCCTCACTGTGGTCGTCACCGGCACCTTGCCCAATTTCAGCCGGGATGAAGCCAAGGAAGCCATCATCATCCGTGGTGGCAAGGCCTCCGGCTCAGTGTCCAAGAACACGAGTTATCTGGTAGCCGGTGAGAGTGCCGGCACCAAGCTGGACAAGGCCGAACAGCTCGGCATTCCGGTGTTGGACGAGGACGGTTTCCGCGAGCTTTTGGCCAACGGTCCGGCAAAGACCGAAGCAGACGCTGAGGCGGAAGCTGCGGCGGACACCGACGCGGCGTCACAGGCAGCTGCACAATGACGGACGTCACTGAGCTGTTGGCTGTCGCCAAACGTGCGGCGGCCGCAGGAGCCGCGGTGCTCGCCCAACGCTCCGTCAGCGGTACCGCGGGCGATGGCCTGCAGACCACCAACAAGGGCGAGGCCGGCGATTGGGTCACCTCCTTCGACATCGCCGCAGAGAACGCGGTGCGTGAAGCGATCCGGGCCGAACGGCCCGGAGACACCATCACGGGGGAGGAGCACGGGACCACGCGCCCCGCGAGTCCCTCGGGGTACCGCTGGTCCATTGACCCGCTCGATGGCACCACCAACTTCATCCGGAACATCGTCTACTACGCCACCTCTGTAGCCGTGGCGGATTCCGACGGCGTGTGGCTGGCCGGCGTTGTTCACGCACCAGCCCTGGGGCGCGTGTACTCGGCAGCCCGTGGCCAGGGTGCGCATCTGGAAACGGCCGGAGAAACCACTGCGCTGGTGGGCCCCGTTCCCGGGCGGACCGGGCTGATCCTGGCTACGGGCTTCAGCTATGACCCCGGCACCAGGGCGGACCAATCAGCGGGCCTGGCCCAGCTCATGGATGGTTTTGCCGATGTGCGCCGGCTGGGTTCTGCGGCACTGGACCTTTGCCTGGTGGCTGACGGGACCTTTGACGCGTACGGGGAGCGTGGCTTGAACGAGCACGATTTCGCTGCCGGTGCCCTGATCGCGGAAGAAGCCGGCTGCTGGGTGCGGAGGCCCCGATTGACCAGTCCCTTGGATGGTGGTCCGAGCGCTGAGGATCGCCTCGCGGCCTGGATGTGTGCCGGAGCCCTGGAACTTTCCGGCAAATTCCCCTTGTGACCGGTAACCCGTGATCAGGACGCTGGCCATTGCCAATTACCGCTCCATCCGGGACCTTGCCATCGAGCTCCACGGTCTGGATGTGGTGACCGGAGCCAACGGCAGCGGAAAGTCGTCGCTGTACCGGGCGCTGCGTTTGCTCGCTGAATGCGGTGGAGGTGATTCGGGCAACGTCGTGGGCGCCTTGGCCCGGGATGGCGGTTTGGCGTCGACGCTCTGGGCTGGACCTGAGAACATCAGCCACGCCATGCGGCGCGGTGAGGTGCCTGTGCAAGGCACTGTCCGCCAGGCGTCCGTGAACCTTAAGCTGGGCTACTCCGGGGACGACTTCGGCTATCTGGTGGATCTGGGCATGCCCCTTCCGGGAGGGACAGGATTCGACCAGGAGACGGGGCGTCCACGTCCCTCCGCCTTCGCGCTTGACCCCGAAATCAAGCGGGAGCAGATCTTCTCAGGTCCGGTGGCCAGGCCTGGCTCCTTGCTGGTGGACCGCAAAGGCAGTCTGGCCAAACTCCGCGATGCCGACGGCGGGTGGACAGAGCTGTCGCGGCGCCTGGATACCTTCGAAAGCATGCTCACGGAAGTTTCGGACCAGGACCGCGCGCCGGAGGTAGTGCGGGTGCGGGACTCCGTGCGTTCCTGGCGCTTCTATGACCACTTCCGCACGGACCCGGACGCTCCTGCCCGTCAGGCGCAGATCGGGACCCGCACCCCGGTCCTGCACCACAGCGGCAGGGACCTGGCGGCCGCCCTCCAAAGATTGCGGGAGGTGGGCTTCGAGAAAAAGCTGGATGCCGCCGTCGAGCATGCTTTCCCGGGAAGCAGGCTGGACATCGCTGTCAACGACGGCAGGTTCAGTGTGGAGCTCAAACAACCAGGCATGCTCAGACCGATGAAAGCGGCAGAGCTCTCCGATGGAACGTTGCGGTTCCTGCTCCTCACTGCGGCCCTCCTGACACCACGGCCCCCGGAACTCATGGTGCTGAACGAACCCGAAACCAGCCTCCATGTCGAGCTGATGCCGGCGCTGGCCGGACTGATTGTCCAAGCCAGCGCCTACAGCCAGCTGATTGTTGTGACGCATTCCGAAGCCCTGCTCACGGCGCTGCGGGAGACCGGAGCTGCCCATGAGCACGAGCTCTACAAGGAGCTGGGGGAAACCAGGATCAAGGGCCTCGGAGCACTTGAGGATCCATTGTGGAGCTGGCCCAAGCGCTGATCCCACCCGCGGGGTCCGCCTAGAAGGCAGAACCAATCGACGTCAGCTCCTGGGCGGCGCTTCCCGCATAACGGTTCGCCGGCCGCTCCAGCCCGTAGTGCCCGCGCAGTGTGGTGGCCGTGTACTCGGTGCGGAAGAGGCCACGCTGCTGCAGGATCGGCACTACCTGGTCCACGAAGATCTCCAGACCGGAGGGAAGAACAGGCGGCATGATGTTGAAGCCGTCAGCTGCCCCGGCCTGGAACCATTCCTGGATGGCGTCCGCCACTTGTTCCGGGGTGCCGGAGAATGTCCGGTGCCCACGGCCTCCACCCAGCCGCCCGATCAGCTGCCTGACGGTCAGCTGCTCACGGCGTGCCAGTTCAACGATCAGCGTGTAGCGGCTCTTGGCTCCCTCGATCTCGTCCTCGGAGGGCAGGTCCGCGGGAAGCTGCCGGTCCAAGGGCAAGTCTTCGGGCGCAAGCCGCAAGGTCCGGGCCAGCTGTTCGCGTGCGTACTCGGGCTTGATCAGTTCATCAAGCTCACGGTCCAGCCGAAGGGCTTCGGCTTCGGTCGAAGCGATAACCGGTACGATGCCGGGCAGGATCTTGATGCCTTCCGGGTCCCTGCCTGCGGCTGCCGTTCGTGCCTTCAAATCCGTATAGAACTCCTGTGCACCGGCCAAGGTCTGGTGCGCAGTGAAAACGGCCTCGGCATACTGGGCCGCAAGGTTCTTTCCGTTCTCCGAGGAACCGGCCTGGACGATCAAGGGGTGGCCCTGGGGTGAGCGGGGAACGTTCAGGGGCCCGCGGACACGGAAGTGCTTCCCTTCGTGATCGATGACCCGGATCTTTGTGTCGTCTCCCCAGACGCCTTCGGCCTTGTCTGCCAGGATGGCGTCATCTTCCCAGCTGTCCCAAAGCTTCTGGGCTACCTCGATGAACTCCGCTGCCCGTTCGTAGCGGACAGCGTGCGCCGGCTGGTCATCGACGCCGAAGTTCCGCGCGGCGTCGGGGCCTGCGGTGGTCACGACGTTCCAGCCGGCACGTCCTCCGCTGACCCAGTCCACGGAAGCGAAACGGCGTGCCAGGTTGAAGGGGTCGTTGTACGTCGTGGATGCAGTGGCAATCAGCCCAATCCTCTGGGTAGCGGTGGCGATCGCCGTCAGCAGCACCGTAGGCTCCAGCTTTCCGGCCGGACGACGACCCACCTCGCCAAAGAGGACGGGGGAGTCGGCGAAGAAAATGGAGTCCAGCTTCCCCCGTTCCGCGGTGCGGGCAAGGTGCTGGTAGTGCTCGATCTTGGTGGAAGCAAAAGGATCGCTCTCCGGAAGGCGCCACGAAGCCTCGTGGTGTCCGGTGCTCATGAGGAAGGCGTTGAGGTGCAGTTGGCGCTTTGGCGGGGTCATGGTTTCTCCTCGGTTCGGGACGGTTCGGCGCGGGTGTGTGGCAACTTAAGCACGTCGCCGAAGACCACCGCCAGCATGCCGACATGTGGCCGAAACAGCGCGAAACCGGGGTTCACCGGACGCAACGGGACGGCATTCAACGCCACGGGAGGCAATAGAAAGCCTGCCGCCGGAGCCACCCAACCCAGCCCGTCGCCGTCGGGAGTCGTGCGGGGTCGGCCGCCCGTCGGGGCAGGTGATGGTCCCGCCCAGGTGATAGTTCCATCACGGAAAGGGGCATTTGGCGCCCGGGGCATCCACGCTGCGACTACCATTGGTAGGTGCTTTCGCCGATTACCGTCCGTCCCGCCCTGCCTGAAGACTACGACGCCGTTGCCCGCATCACGCAGGACTCTTACGTGACGGCGGGGTACTACGGCGACGCCGACCACCCGTACCTGCAGAAACTCCAGGACGTCGCCGGGCGCGCTGAACACGCAGAGATCCTCGTCGCGGAGCGCAACGGCGAGGTGATCGGATCTGTCACAGCCGCTCCGGCCGGGGGTGGGTTCTCCGACATCGGCCTAGCGGACGAGTTGGAATTGCGGACCCTGGTGGTCGATCCGGCCGTCCAGCGCTCCGGTGCGGGCCGGGCCTTGGTGCAGGCCGTCGTCGACCAGGCGAAGTCCATGGACGGCATCAACGCCGTATCGCTGACAACCGGGGCGACGTGGGAAAGTGCCAACGCGCTGTACAAGCGCACCGGCTTCGACCGCGCTCCGGAGCGTGACTGGTTCGTTCCCGGCACCGACATAAAACTGTTCGTTTACAGGCTCGAGCTCGGGCAGTCATAAAGTTTCCTTCGAAGCGCCGGTCACCGGGCCGGGCGCAACGACAGGAAGGCGCGGCATGCGCAAGACATTCGGTACGGGATCGGTCTGGGAACAGACCCTTGGCTACTCCCGCGCAGTCCAGGTGGACAACACACTTTTCATTTCGGCGACGGCTGCCAGTGGTCCTGACGGGATCGTCGGTGACGACTTCTACTCCCAGACCAAGTACATCCTCGAAAAGCTCGGCACGGTCCTCGAGGACGCCGGCTTCTCCTATGACGACGTGGTGCAGTCCAAGCTGTACCTGACGGACATCAGCAAGTGGGAAGACGCAGGCCGTGCGCACGGTGAGGTCTTCGGCGAGATCCGCCCGACGCTGTCCCTGGTGCACGTGCTGCCGTTCCTGGATCCGCAGATGCTGGTGGAAATCGAGCTCGTGGCGCAGAAGTCCGCCTAACCCCTTGGGTCAGCCCGGGACGCCGTAGCGGTGTTCCGGGCGGCCTGTGCTCCCGTAGCGCAGCTGGATTTCGACGGCGCCATCATCAGCAAGCGAGGACAGGTACCTTTGCGCTGTGGCGCGGGAGACGCCGACGCGTTCGGCCACTTCTGCCGCGGAGTACTGATCGCCGGGGACCAACGATTCGAGGACCGCGGCCTCGGTGGCGGAGCGCGGCTTGGCGGCGGGGGCGACGTCCCCGGGAATCAGGGAGCGCTTGGCCCGCTCTATGGTGGTCTGGTCCACGGCGCTTTGTTGCCCCAGGATCCTGCGGTAGCGCGCATAGGACCTGAGCTGCTGCGACAGGGACTCGGCGGTAAAGGGCTTGAGCAGATAGCCCAACGCACCCCTGCGCAGCGCCACTTTGATGGACTGGGCATCGGAAGCGGCAGTCAGCATCACGGCATCGACGTCGAGTTGCCCCAGGAGATCAAGCCCGGACCCGTCCGGAAGGTAGACATCCAGCAGCACCAGATCGGGGCGAAGGCTATGGATGGCCTGCAGCGCCTGGGACACGGAGCCGGCCGGGGCCAACGCCATGAAGCCCGCCACCGAGTCCACATACGCTGCGTGGAGCCTTGCCACGTGGAAGTCGTCATCCACGATCAGCACCCGCAAATCCTCAGCCATGGTTGTCCTCCGTCATTGTTGCGCCCGCATCCTGGGTACCGGCTCGGGCAGTGTCCATCACTCCGGGGATACTTGCCATGAAGACTGCGCCCGGCCCTCCCATCGTGCCCGGCTCCAGCACACGGACGTCGCCGCCACGTCGCCGCGCCAGCTGACGCACCAGGGCCAGCCCCAATCCTTGTCCCGCACCCGGGCGTGCCGTGTGGTCCGCCGTCGTGAATCCTTCAGTGAAAACCTCTTCGGGGTCCAGCTCTCCCAAACCATCCCCGGAGTCCGCCACCACGATGTGGAGCGCGCCGCCGTCGTGGCTTTGCTCGTCCAGCAGCTCAATGTCCACCCAGCGTTCATCGCCGGAACCGGCGACGGCGGCGCTGACCGCATTGTCGATCAGGTTGCCGAGCACTGTGGTCACGTCCTGGGGATCGGCCACGTGCCCACGGACCAGGGTCTCGGGGCCGACGCGCAGAGCCACGCCGCGTTCGGAAGCTTCGACTCCCTTGGCACCAATGAAGGCCTGCAGATAGGGATCCTGCAGGAGTTCGGCTTGCTCCACGGGAAACTTCAGGGGCCCGGTGGCTGAGATCCTGGCCAGGTATTCCTTGGCAGATTCGTACTGGCCGATGCTCATGAACCCGGCAATGGTGTGCAGCTGGTTGGCGAATTCGTGGCGCTGGGCCCGGAGCGCCGTGGACATGGTTCCCACGGCATCGAGCTGCTGCGTCAGTTGTTGCAACTCCGTGCGGTCCCGCAGCATGACCACCCAGCCGAGGTCTTCCTGCCGGTGCCAGGCTTTGCGTGCGCTGGCTACCAGGACCCGACCGCCGGCAACGATTTCCACGGCCTCGGCGTCCTGCGCCGCGGGTTTGGTGAGCCGCTTGAGTTGTTCGGGGACGTCCGCCGAGATCCAGTCCTGGCCCGTGGCATCAGGCATGTCCAGGAGCCGGGAAGCGGCAGCGTTGAAGACGGAGATGCGACCGTCGGCAGCGATGCCGATCACGCCGTCGTCCACGCCTTGGAGGACCGCCACCTGATCATGGACCAGGGTGCTGATTTCTTCCGGCTCCAATCCGAGGGTGAGCCGCTGGAGTCGCCGCCGGAGCAGGAAGGAGGCCAGGACGCCGGCCAGCAGGGCCCCGCCGGCGGTGAGGGCGATGGGAGCGATGTCCCGGACCAGGCTTTCCGTCAGCGACTCCACGGAGTAACCAACGCTGACTTCGCCCACTATCGTCGTGGAGCCGGGGGAGTAGACCGGCACCTTGGCCCCGGCAGAAGGCCCCAGGGTGCCGGTATTGCGTGTGGTGATTTCCTCGCCCGCCAACGCAACGGACGGATCGGTGCTGACCCTTTCGCCGAGTCGTGCGAGGTCCGGATGGGCAAGCCGCAGTCCTGTTTCGTCCGTGATGACAACGAAGAGCGCGCCGGTCCGGACCCTGGCCGCCTCCGCGGCTGTCTGAAGGGGACCGGCCGCCAGGACGTCGGGTGGCGGGGTGCCTTCTTCCTTACTGATGACTTGGACGTCGGCCCGGACATCCGGGTCCGCGGCTACTGTCCTTGCCAGGGTCAGGGCTTGGTTTTCGGCTTCGTCGCCGATGCGTTCATAGACCAGCCACGCGTGGACGGCGCCACTGAGCAGCACTACCAGCAGCACCACCCCTAGCTGAAGGAGAAGGGTTTGGGTGGAGAAACGCATGCTGACTCTGCTGCTACGGGGCACCGTCACTCCTTTCCTCCAGATCCATTGAAGCACTGAGCACAATGCGCAAAACGTTCGCAACGAGCAGTAGTCCGATCAATTCCCACAAACCCCTGCCCGTGACGGACGCCACCCTATTGTCTGTAGTGCGCATCACACCGACGTGGCGCCATTCACAGTAGTAAGGAGCCGGCCGTGCTGGTTTTGCTTGGATTCGCAATGATTGCGGTATTCATGGTCCTGATCATGACCAAAAAACTGACGCCAGTCCTGGCGTTGATCATCGTCCCCACCGTTTTCGGTCTCTTCGCCGGAGCCGGGCTCGGAATCGGGCCCATGGTCATGGATTCCATGAAGTCCATGACCTCCACGGCCGCGCTCCTCATGTTCGCGATCATCTACTTCGGGTTGATGATCGACGTCGGACTCTTTGATCCGCTGGTCAAGTTCATCCTCCGCAAGCTGGGCAACGACCCCGCCAAGGTTGTCCTGGGCACTGCGATCCTGGCTGCCGCTGTGTCCCTCGACGGCGACGGCTCCACCACCTTCATCCTCACCACAGCCGCCATGCTTCCCGTGTACCTGCGCCTGAAGATGAGCCCCGTAGTGCTCACCTGCGTGGCGGGACTTGCCAACGGCACCATGAACATCCTGCCGTGGGGAGGACCCACCGCACGCGCTGCTACAGCTCTGAAACTGGACGTCAATGACGTTTTCGTCCCGATGGTCCCCTCGCTCATTGTCGGCCTGATCGTTGTGCTGGTCTTCTCCTGGCTGCTCGGCCTGCAGGAACGCAACCGTCTGCGCACCGTAGCTCCCGAGATCTGGGGCGACGTCGCCGATCCTTCCGAGGCGTTCGACGGCGGCAACGGCCGCGGCGGCGCCGTGGCAGCCGGCACCGGTGCCGGTGGGTCCGGCAAGGGCGGTTCCCGCTTCGGGGCCGGCCCAAGCAAAACCGCAGGCAAGCCGGGCACCGGCGTCGTGGTCCTGGAACGCACCGAAGAGTTGGTGGACGAACACGACACCGCCATGGCAGACACCGCACTGGACCCCAACCGCGCCACGCTGCGCCCCAAGCTGTTCTGGTTCAACCTGGCCCTCACCGTCGCCGTCATGGTGACCCTCGTTGCCAACATCATTCCGTTGCCGTTCGTCTTCATGGTCGGTTCCGCCATCGCGCTCCTGGTGAACTTCCCCAAGGTCAAGGACCAGGGTGCACAGCTGATTGCGCACGCGCCGTCGATCGTCGCCGTGGTCAGCATGGTCATGGCCGCCGCCGTCCTCACCGGCGTGCTGAACGGTACGGGCATGGTCAAGGCGATGTCCGAGTGGCTGGTCCAGATCATTCCTGCGGACATGGGCCCGTTCATGGCGGTCATCACCGGCCTGCTGAGCATCCCCATGACGTTCTTCATGAGCAACGATGCCTTCTACTTCGGAGTACTGCCGGTCCTCAGTGAAACTGCCGCACACTACGGTGTCGGGGCGGCGGACATGGCCCGCGCGTCCATCACCGGGCAACCCTTCCACCTGCAGAGCCCGCTGGTTCCGGCCATTCTCCTGCTGGTCTCATTGGCCAAGGTTGAACTGGGCGACCACCACAAGAAGGTTCTTTGGCGCACCGCGGTCATCTCGCTCGTCATGCTCGCCGTCGGTGTCCTGACGGGCGCCATCGGCATCGGCTGACAGCCTGCCGCCACCGCCGCGCGGGAACGGCCGCGCGGCGGGAACACCACAGCTCATGATCAGCCTGCCGGGTTTGTTGCCTGGCAGGTCTGGTCATTTGCTGTTTGGCTGGGAATGGTTCCCTGGGCCGGGGCAGGGGCAGGCTTGTCGCCGGTTGCGAAGTCCTCGCCGGCGTAGAGCTGGACGCCCTCGATGCCGGTGACCTCCTGGACGCTGGTCGCCGGCAAGCCAAACAGGGCCGCGATATCGCTTGCCACGTCATCGAAACCGGCCTGGTAATAGACCATCGTCTGAGTCCGGGGCTGGGCCTGCAACCGGGTTGTTTTGGTGTAACCGGCAGCAGCCAGCGTCGCAGCAATGGCGTTGCTGCGACCGGTCACGGAGGTTCCGTTCGCAACGGAGACCGGCTGGAGTGCCTTGTCGAAGGACGGCTTGGCCGGGGCGCTGGATGCATCGGCCGGGGGAGTGGTTGCGCCCTGGCTGAGGTCTGCGCTGTGCTGCAGGGCAGAGAACAGCTGGGAGGCCGCGGGTTCTGCCAACGCCAGCCGGTTGGGGTCGGACGGCGCCGGAACGGTCGGGACGGTGATGAAGTTGACCTTGGCGGGGTCGATGTTCTTGAGGCGGTCGGCGATGGTCAGCAAGGACGGAACTGAAGACAACCCTGTATCCACTGTGAGGTTGCTTGTCATGGTGTCCGCAATATCCAGCACTTTTTGCGGGTTGGTCAGTGTTCCCTCGGATTTGAGCTTCCGGACCAGGGAGCCCAGGAACGCCTGCTGGGCCTGGATCCGGCCCAGGTCGCCGCCGTCAGCGAAAGCATGGCGGGTGCGCAGGAACGCCAGAGCCTGGTCACCTTCCACCTGCGAGGTTCCCTTGGGCAGCCGAAGTCCGGAGTCGGGATCGTCGACGGCGGAGTTGACGCAGACGTCGACGCCTCCCACCTTGGTGGAGAGCTCCTTGACCGCATTGAAATCCGCCATCATGAAGTGGTCGATCTCCAGGCCCGTCAGTTTGTTCACGGTATCCACCGCACAGCCGATCCCGGCTTCGGCCATAGCGCTGTTGATCATGGCGTCCTCGCGGGCCGCATGTTGCTGGTTGGTGGCTTGGTCCTTGCATTCGGGTACGTCGACCATGAGGTCCCGGGGGAGGCTGATCACGTTGACGTTGTTGTTGTCCGCGGAAATATCCACCAGCATCATGACGTCAGATTGGCCGTAGCCCGATGACTGGTCGGCAGTACCGTACTGGCTGTTCTTGCCGCTGCGGGTGTCACTTCCCAGGACCAGGATCTGGAGCCTGTCCTTGCGGTCATCCACCGGGCCCTCGGTACGGGAACCTCCGGCACCCAGGGCGCTCGTGGAAATGTTGGACTGCAACCGCCACAGCCAATAGCCACCAAAACACAGGACACCGAGCAAAACCGCTGCCACCACAATGACTGCCCATCTCAGCCAGCGGCGCCGTCTGCGCGGGGGTGAAGCGAGGCTGCCATCAACCAGCTTCCCCTGCCCGGGGTATGCGGCAGCAGCTGGATCGGGTCGGTTGGGGTCGGGACTCTCGTGACGACCTTGCACAGGGCCGGCCTTTCCTAGGGGTCAGAAGCGGCTCATATTACTGAGCGAATCTGGGAACTTCCCCTATCAGCTTGCTCCAATATCATGGCCGGGTGCCGCCCTTTGAACTTCTTGGCAGTGCCTGGCGAATCGACTGGGCAGCCCTCGCGATGGTCGTTACCTTCGGCGTGCTCTACGGCCTTGGGATCAGTGCCGCTGCCAGGAACGGCCATCGATGGCCAGTCTGGCGCGCGATTGCCTTCTACGGTCCGGGCCTTGGATCCATGGCAGTTCTCACCTGTGGATTCACAGGTGTCTACAGCGCAGACCTGCGCTGGGCGTTCACCGTGAAGGTCTCGCTGCTCCTGTTTGTTGTGCCCCTTCTGTTGGGACTCGGCCGGCCCCTCACGCTGGCCCGCGCAGCCTTCTCCGGCAGGGGCGCGGAAGTGCTCGACGCCGTGCTGGCTCACCGCGTTGTGCGCTTCTTCAGCAATTCCCTGGGCGCCCCGCTGCTGGGGCTGGCGCTCTTTTCCACCTTCCTGACACCGGCGTTCCACGCATTGCGGGCCGATCCCTGGGCCGAGGCCCTGGTGACGGTCTGTGTTCCGTTGCTCGGCCTCCTGATGGCCTTGCCGATCATCGAAGAAGGCGATTTCCAGCGCTCCAGCGCCTACATCACCTTGAGTTCGTCTTTGTTTTCATCGAGCTCCTGCTCGATGCCGTCCCGGGCATCCTGCTCCGTCTCAGTGGCCAGGTGCTGGACCACGCCACGACCACGCAGGCCATGGCGCCATGGTTCCCGGACCCACTGCGCGACCAACAGCTGGCAGGAGATGCACTGTGGTTCATCTGCGAAATCGTGGACCTGCCCCTGATCATCTTGATGTTCGTCCGGTTCGCCCGCAGCGACAAACGCGAAGCCCGCAGTTTCGATGAACTGACCGACGCGGAACTGGACGAACTGAACGCACAACACCTGCACCGGCGCTGAAGCCGGCGCGCAGCCAAGTAGACTGGTTCGGAAAACCAATTGAACTTTGCAGGGGAGATCCATGGCTGCGATCAACCGTGACGACGTCGCGCATCTTGCGCGTCTGGCTCACATTGAAATGAGTGCCGAAGAACTGGACAGGATGGCTGTTGAGCTTGCCGTCATCGTGGATTCGGTGAAGAGCGTGAGCGAGGCTGCCGGGGACGACGTCCCGGCCACATCGCACCCGATTCCGTTGACCAACGTGTTCCGTGAGGACGTCGTGGGGCACACATTCACGGCAGAGCAGGCATTGTCCGGCGCACCGGACGCCTACGAGAACCGTTTCAAAGTCCCGGCAATCCTGGATGAGGACTGATCACGATGACTGAGCTGAAAAACGAACTCATCCACCACTCAGCTGCCGACCTCGCAGCCAAGCTGGCCGCCCGCGAAGTTTCCGCCGTCGAGGTTACGCAGGCGCACCTTGACCGGATCGCCGACGTCGACGGCCAGGTCAATGCCTTCCTGCACGTCAACAGCGAAGAGGCTTTGGCGGTTGCCGCCGAAGTGGACGCCGCCCGCGCCGCCGGCGGCGAAGAGCTGCACGCCCTTGCCGGTGTCCCGATCGCGGTGAAGGACCTCATCGTCACCATCGGCCAGCCGACCACCGCCGGTTCGAAGATCCTCGAGGGCTGGCACAGCCCGTACGACGCCACCGTGGTGAAGAAGCTCCGCGCAGCAAAGATGCCGATCCTGGGCAAGACCAACCTGGACGAATTCGCCATGGGTTCCTCCACGGAACACTCGGCCTTCGGACCAACCCGCAACCCGTGGGACCTGGAGCGCATCCCCGGCGGTTCGGGCGGTGGCTCCGCTGCCGCCGTCGCCGCTTTCGAAGCGCCGCTGGCGCTCGGCACGGACACCGGTGGATCCATCCGCCAGCCCGGCGCCGTCACCGGAACCGTGGGCATGAAGCCGACGTACGGTGCTGTTTCGCGCTACGGTGCCATCGCCATGGCCTCGTCGCTGGACCAGATCGGTCCGGTGTCCCGCACGGTGCTGGACTCCGCCCTGCTCCAGGAAGTCATCGGCGGCCACGATCCCTTTGATTCGACGTCCCTGACGGACCCGTTCAACAACCTGGTCGCTGCTGCCCGCCTGGGCAACGTTGCCGGCATGAAGATCGGCATCATCAAGGAACTGCACGGCGAGGGCTACCAGGCCGGTGTCGAGAACCGCTTCAACGAGTCTCTTCAGCTCCTGAAGGACGCCGGCGCCGAAATCGTCGAGGTTTCCTGCCCCAACCTCAAGTACGCCCTGGGCGCGTACTACCTCATCATGCCGTCCGAGGTCTCCAGCAACCTGGCCAAGTTCGACGGCGTCCGCTTCGGTCTGCGCGTCCTGCCCAAGGACGGCCCCATGACCATCGAACGCGTCATGGGTGCCACCCGTGCCGCAGGTTTCGGCGACGAGGTCAAGCGGCGCATCATCCTGGGTACCTACGCACTGAGCGCCGGCTACTACGACGCCTACTACGGTTCGGCGCAGAAAGTCCGCACCCTGATCCAGCGCGACTTCGACGCCGCCTTCGCCCAGGCGGACGTCCTCATTTCCCCGACGGCGCCCACCACGGCGTTCAAGCTGGGGGAGAAGCTGGATGACCCCCTGGCCATGTACTTGAACGACGTCGCCACGATTCCTGCGAACCTCGCAGGCATCCCGGGCCTGTCCCTGCCGGGCGGCCTTGCCGATGAGGACGGCTTGCCCGTCGGCATCCAGTTGCTGGCTCCGGCCCGCGAGGATGCCCGGCTGTACCGCGTGGGTGCGGTCCTCGAATCCATCCTTGAAGAGAAGTGGGGCGGTCCGATGCTGGCACAGGCACCTGTCCTTGGCTCCGCTTCCACCACCGCCGGAGGTTCCAACTAATGTCCGTCGACGCAATCCTGAGCTTCGAAGAGGCCATGGAGAAGTACGATCCCGTCCTGGGGTTCGAGGTCCACGTGGAACTCAACACCAAGACCAAGATGTTCTCCTCTGCACCCAACGTCTTCGGCGATGAGCCCAACACCAACGTCAACGAGGTTGACCTCGGCATGCCCGGCGTCCTCCCCGTGGTGAACAAGGCCGCCGTCGAATCCTCCATCAAGATCGGCCTTGCCCTGAACTGCAAGATTGCCGAATCGTGCCGCTTTGCCCGGAAGAACTACTTCTACCCGGACACTCCGAAGAACTTCCAGACCTCGCAGTACGACGAACCGATTGCCTACGACGGTTACCTCGACATCGAGCTCGAGGACGGAACGGTCTTCCGCGTCGAAATCGAACGCGCCCACATGGAAGAGGACGCGGGCAAGCTGACCCACATGGGCGGCGCTGCAGGCCGCATCCAGGGTGCAGACTACTCGCTGGTGGACTACAACCGCTCCGGTGTGCCGCTGGTGGAAATCGTCACCAAGCCGATTGAGGGCGCCGGAAGCCGGGCACCCGAACTGGCCAAGGCCTACGTCGCCGCCGTCCGTGAAATCGTGAAGAACCTGGGCGTTTCCGATGCCCGCATGGAGCGCGGGAACGTCCGTTGCGACGCCAACGTCTCACTGCGCCCGCATGGACGCGAACGCTTTGGCATCCGTTCGGAGACCAAGAACGTGAACTCGCTGCGCGCCGTCGAGCACGCTGTCCGTTACGAAATCCAGCGGCACGCCGCCGTCCTCGAGTCCGGCGAACCGGTCATCCAGGAGACGCGCCACTGGCACGAGGACACGCGTTCGACGACGTCGGGCCGGCCAAAGTCTGACGCCGACGATTACCGCTACTTCCCTGAGCCCGACCTGGTTCCGGTTGTAGCGTCCCGTGAGTGGGTGGAGGAATTGCGCGCTACGCTTCCCGAGCCCCCGGCCGAGCGCCGCAAGCGGCTCAAGGAAGCCTGGGGATATTCGGACCTGGAGTTCCGCGATGTCGTGAACGCCGGTGTCATGGACTCGATCGAGGAGACCATCGCAGCCGGTGCCTCCGCCGACGTCGCCCGCAAGTGGTGGATGGGTGAGATCGTGGGCCGCGCCAAGGTCGCCGACGTCGAGCCCGCCGAACTCGGTGTGACGCCGCAGCTGATTGTCGAGCTCAACAAGCTCGTCGAAGGCGGCAAGATCAACAACAAGATGGCCTCGCAGGTCCTGGACGGCGTTCTTGCCGGCGAAGGAACGCCTGAGGAGATCATCGAAAAGCGCGGCCTTGCCGTGGTTTCGGATGACGGTCCGCTCCTGGAGGCCATTGACGCTGCTCTGGCTGCCCAGCCTGACGTGGCGGAGAAGATCCGCGGCGGTAAGGTACAGGCCATCGGCGCCATTGTCGGTGGCGTCATGAAGGCCACCCGTGGCCAGGCTGATGCAGGACGCGTTCGCGAACTCATCCTCGAGAAGCTCGGGGTGGAGGGCTAAGTACCCGCGCACCCAACCGGGTCGCAGTTGTTGCCTTTCTGAGCCCTCAGAAAGGCAGCAACTGCGGCCCACTTTTCGTTGGTCCGGGCGCACAATTAAGCCATGGCCACTCTTTCGCCGGGCCTTCGCAAGGCCCTTCTCGCCGGTGGGATTGCCGTCGCTGTGACCGGTGCCGGGGGCGCCGCCGTGTGGGCCGGCACCCAGCCCAACCCCACGCCGTCGGACACGTCCTCCAGCACCCCTGCGCCAAGTCCCTCCGCGTCAGCCAAAGCCGGGCACCAGCAGGTCCGCGGCCAAGGGATCCACGGAGAGCACGTGCTCAAGCAGCCGGACGGGAGCTTCCGCACCGTTGTGACACAGGCGGGAACCATCGAGTCAGTCAGCGGCTCTGACATCACCGTTAAGAGCGAAGACGGCTTCACGCAGCGCTACACCATCAATGGCGGCACGAAGATCAGCAAAGTCCCGGCAGACGCGGCTCAACTACGGAACGGCAGGGGCAAGCCCACGTTGCCGTCGGCCACTGCGGCCGAGCTGAAGACCGGAGATACTGTGCACATCAGCGGCACGAAGGCCGGAGATGCGGTCACCGCCGACAGGATCGTCTCCGGAGAACTGCCGGCCGGCGTCAAGGGCCACGGCATGAAGCGCGGGCACGGGCCCATCTAGTCGTTCACAGGCTAGCTTTCACGGGCGACGCACCCCTTTCCGCCGCACGCGCCAGTAGCTCATCAGCCTCGCGCCCTTTTGCGCCCTTCGCACCCGCGGTTACAGGTGCGCGCCGCGCAGAGTGGCGCGATGAAGGCCGCCTGGTTTTCCGGTTGTGACGAATACTGATTTCTATGAGCAGTTTCAATCATCTTCTTGCAAAAGTTTGGTAGCTCCTTTATGGTTTGTTAAACGGTTAACGAGCGTGGCGCGAATCACAATGACGGATTTGCGCTCAGCACTTGAGGAGACAGCATGAACTCGACGACGGAACAAGCTCCGGCATTGCCCGAAGCCCGCCGAGTCCCACCCATCGCAGGTGGAAACGCCCTCGGAGCCGGTGCGAAGAAACGTAAGAAGAACAAAGCTCCGCAGAAGAGCTTCCGGTCCCGGCTGCGGCGCGACAAGCAGATGCTCCTCATGATGGTGCCGGGCGTGGTGTTCCTTCTGCTGTTCTTCTACATCCCGATCCTGGGCAACGTCATCGCTTTCCAGGACTACCAGCCGTACCTCGGCATCGGAGACAGCCTCTGGGTGGGCTGGCAGAACTTCGTGGACTTGTTCGGCAACCCCGACTTCATCCATGCTTTCTGGAACACCCTGTACCTGGCCGCGTGGCAGCTGGTCTTCCTCTTTCCCGTGCCACTGGTACTGGCCCTGATCGTGGACTCCCTGATCAGCACCCGGGTCCGGAAGATCTTCCAGAGCATCGCCTATTTGCCGCACTTCCTGTCGTGGGTGCTGGTGATCGCGTTCTTCCAGCAGATGCTCGGCGGGGCCGGCTTCGTCAACAACCTGCTCCGGGACTGGGGCATGGAACCCATTCCCTTCATGACCAACCCGGAAACGTTCCCGGTGATGGTAGTGGTCCAGATGATCTGGAAGGACGCCGGCTGGGCCATGATCATCTTCCTTGCGGCCCTGGCCAGCATCGACGCCTCGCTCTATGAGGCCGCGGCTGCCGACGGCGCCGGGCGGTGGCGGAGGATGTGGCACATCACCCTCCCCGGGCTGCGTCCAGTGATTGTCCTGCTCCTCATCCTCCGCATCGGAGACATCCTTTCGGTCGGCTTCGAGCAGTTCATCCTGCAACGGGACGCTGTCGGAGCAGGAGCTGCCGAAGTCCTGGACACCTTCACGTACTACACCGGTGTGGTGGGAGGCGGGTGGAGCTCGGGAGCTGCCGCCGGCCTGGCAAAGGGCGTGGTCAGCGCCCTGCTGATCTACGGCGCCAACAAACTTGCCCACCGCTTCGGCGAAGACGGAATCTTCGCAAAACAAGTGCGCTGACAGCCACGCCAACCCGCGCGCCCGCCGCACAAGGAGAAACCCATGGCAACAACACTCTTTGCAAGAAAACCCCGGGAGCTGACGTACAACCCCAAGCGCCCGGTGTGGAAGGAAAAGCCTTCCGCCCTCTACCAAACGGTCAAAGCAGTAGTCCTGATCGTCTTCAGCTTGTCCATCCTCACGCCGATCCTCCTGGTCGTATCGACGTCCCTGGCTGACACGGAGCAGCTGGTCAAAGCCGGCGGTTTCGTGCTGTGGCCCGAGCGGCCAACACTGGAGGCCTACGCCACCATCTTCAAGGGCCCCATGGTCCTGCAGTCCCTCGGGGTGAGCATTCTGATCACCGCCGTTGGCACCATCCTGGCGCTCTTCGTGACCATCACCATGGCTTATGCCACCAGCCGTCCGGTGTTGTTCGGCAGGCCCGTGATCCTGGCGGTGCTCTTCACCCTGCTCTTCGCGCCCGGGCTGATCCCGTCGTTCCTGATGATCCGTCAACTGGGGCTGCTGGACTCCCTGTGGTCGTTGATCCTTCCCGGAATCTTTGGAGCCTTCAACTTCGTGGTCATGCGCTCGTTCTTCATGAACATTCCGGGCGAACTCATCGAAAGCGCCAGGATCGACGGCGCCAACGACTGGCAAATCCTGTGGCGCATCGTGATGCCGCTGTCCAAAGCCGTGATCGCCGTCGTGGGCCTGTTCTATGCGGTGGGCTTCTGGAACTCGTTCTTCAACGCGCTTCTCTACATCAACGACCACAGCAAATGGCCCATTCAGCTGTTGCTGAGGAACTTCGTGGTACAGGGCAGCGGGGCCGCAGACCAGCTCGGCATCACCACAACGCCCCCGCCGCAATCCATCCAGATGGCCGTCGTCGTGGTGGCCTTGGTCCCCATCCTGATGGTCTACCCGTTCCTCCAAAAGCACTTCGCCAAGGGCGTCATCACCGGCGCCGTCAAGGGCTAAGCCCAACAACCACCTCCACACCAAAGCACGTAACCAGAAAGGGTTATGCCATGACGAGCACTACCTCACAGGCTGGATTCAGCCGCCGCGGTTTCCTTGGCCTTGCAGGCTTGGCCGTGACCGCCGTCGGCCTGTCCGCCTGCGGTGGTGGCGGCGCCGGAAGCAACGGAGGCGCCGCCGCCTCCGCTTCGGTGAAGTTGCCCACCTATAAGGAATTCACCGGCGTCACTCCTGACATTGCAGGCAACGCCCAGGGCCTCCAGGCCGGCTATTTCAAACTGCCCACTCCTGTGCAGTCCGTGAAGACGCCCCCGCTGAAGGGGAAAGTCACTGGCCTGACCGAAACGTTCGACACCATGAGCCCGGGCCTGAAGGACAACCCTTTCTGGCAGCGCCTCAATGCCAAGCTAGGCGGAGACCTGGAACTGCAGATCGCCGAGGACATCGGCGATGGCTACCCAGCCAAGTTCGCCACGGTCCTTGCCAGCAACGACCTGCCGGACATGATGTGGGTACCGCCGAACCAGGGCATCCCCAACGTGGGTCCGATGCTGGAGGCCAAATTCCAGGACCTCACGCCGTACCTTTCCGGTGACGCCGTCCTTGAGTACCCCAACCTGGCCGCGCTCAAGCCCGATTCCTGGAAGACCGCCGTCGTCAACGGGAAAATCTGGGGAGCGCCTATCCCGAGTACCCCGTTCGGCCAGGTCTACCTGGGCAACCACGACATGTGGGCCAAGGTGGGTGGCTTCGAGGCTTCCAGCGCTGATGAATTCCTGGACAAAGCCAAGGAACTGACACGTCCTGGTGACCAGCAATACGCCCTGGAACCTGCCTACATCAACGCCCTCCATATGGTGACCGAGTGGTTTGGAGCCCCGAACAGCTGGGCCGTCAACAAGGACCGTACGCTGACCCACCTTTATGAGACCGACGAGTACATGGCCGGCGTGGAGTTCACGGCAAAGATGTTCGCTGCGGGTGTGTTCTATCCGGACTCCAAGGCCACGGACATCCGTTCCCGTGTAGCCAACGGCAGCGTTGCGGCCCAGGTAGTGGTGGGCCCTCACGACCTCCGCAGCTACCGTGCCCTGAACAAGACCGCCCGCTTTGACGTTCTCATTCCTTTCAGTGCCGACGGCAAGGTCAAGCCCACCTACGACATGGGCTACGGCACCGTGGGCTTCACACCGTTCAAGAAGGCCGAAGAAGGCAAGATCCGCGAGCTGCTGGCACTCATCAACTACCTGTCCGCGCCGTTCGGCACGGTGGAGTACATGCAGAAGAACTTCGGCGAGCTCGGGCAGGACTACACCATCGACGCAGCCGGCAACCCGGCCCGCACCGACACAGGAAGCACCAACGCCCCGGGCCTGGTCTCGGCGCTGAACATCATGGCCAGCCCCGAAAACGTCATCTTCAATCCTGGATTCGACGACGACACACGCTACGTCAGCGAGCAGGAGAAGAAACTCCTGGAGATCGCCTGGCGCAACCCCACCAACGGCTCCTACTCGGACACCAACGCCAAGGTGGGCGCCAAGATCACCAAGCAGCTCCGGGACAAGGTAGTGGACATCATCACCGGCCGCGCCAAGATCGACGAACTCAAGGACGCCGTCAAGCGCTGGAAGAGCGAGGGCGGGGACAAGATGCGCGATGAGTACCAGGCCGCGCTGGACCCCAACGCGCCAGTCTTCCGGAGCTAAGTCTCTCGTTGTGAGGCCCGCTTTGCGCACTTTGGCTCGCCGAAAACACGCAAAGCAGGCCCCGCAACGCAATACGATCGAGCAAAAGAACGCGTCGCGCACACCAACAGCAGGGGGAACCATGGCAAAAGCAGGCAGCACCGGAGTCCGGCCCACCATCCGAATGGTGGCCGAGCTGGCGGGCGTGTCGACGGCCACGGTTTCATATGTGTTGTCAGGCCGCCGGGGCGATGGCGGACCGGGCGTTTCGGATCCGACGGCGGAGAAGGTCAAGGCCGCTGCGGAGCGGCTCGGCTACCGCCCCAACCAAGCGGCCCGGGCCATTCGGACGGGACGGACCAACACCGTGATCCTGTCGTTGACCATGCTCTCCGATCCCTGGTCGTTGTCAGTGATCGAGGCCGTGCAGAAGGCTGCGGTACCACTCGGGATCACCCCGATGATCCTCGGCGATGCGGACTGGGTCAAAGTGCTCGGAACGCACAACGCGGACGCCGTGTTCGTCGATGCTGTCCGCCATGACCAGCGGGAGGACCTGCGGAAATTGGCGGAACGTGGGACCACCTTGGTGGTCTTTGACGAAGAGGTGGAACCCGACGGTTTTGATGTGGTCCGTTCCATTGCCGGCCCCGGTTGCCGCATGGCCGTGGAGCATCTGCTTCACGGCCATGCAAAGGTGGCCTGCCTGACGCCTGCCACCGCTGCCGGCACTTCCGGCGGCACGCGCTACCGGGCTTATTCGGAGGCGTTGGCAGCGGCGGGCATCACGGAGCGGCAGGATTACGTAGGACTGTTCGATGGTACGAGCGCCGGCGCCTATGCCGCTGCCACCCGGCTCCTCAGCATGCCGGACAGGCCCACCGCCATCTACGCCACCACGGATTATGCCGCTGTCAGCGCCATCAACGCGGCCCAACGCCTGGGCCTGGGGGTCGGCTCGGACGTGGACATCATTGGTGTGGGCAACACCGTCGAAGGCGAACGGATGTCGCCTTCGCTGAGCACCGTCGGTCCCGTGGACTTCTTCGACAAGCTCGCCCGGCGGCTCCTGAAACGGGCAACCGGCCATGCAGACCCTGCCGTCCTCGACTTCCCCTGGCACCTGTTCGTGCGCGAATCCGCGCCGCACCGCAGCGCCGCCACCAGACTTAGATAAGAACCAGCAAAGGAACATGCACACCATGGAAAAGGATTTGAAGGTCGGCATCGTAGGTTTTGGCCTGCGTGCGGGGTTGTGGAAGCACGCCCACAAGCCTGGCCAGGGCTCGGAGGTCACCATTATCTGCGACCTCAGTGAACGCGGGCGCGCCGATGCCGCCGAGCGCGTTCCGACGGCCCACATCACGGACAACCTCGAGGAGCTGCTGGAAAGCGGCCTGGACGCCGTACTGGTCCTGACCCCCGACAGCCAGCACGCCGCCGTCGCCGTACGGACCCTGCAGGCAGGCATTCCGACATTTTGCGAGAAACCCTTGGACATCACTGTCGAGGCCGCGGACCTGATCCTGAAAACCGCCTACGAAACCGGTACGCGCCTGTACGTGGGCCACAACATGCGCCACATGCCCGTCGTAGTACAGATGCGCCAGCTCATCGAAGAGGGCACCATCGGCGAGGTCAAGGCAATCTGGTGCAGGCATTTCGTGGGCCACGGCGGCGATTACTACTTCAAGGACTGGCACGCGCAGCGGGCCAATGTCACGTCCCTTTTGCTCCAAAAAGGTGCCCACGACATCGATGTCATCCACTGGCTGGCGGGCGGCTATACCAAGCGGGTTGCCGCCGTCGGCGATCTTGCCGTCTACGGTGACGTAGCCAACCGTTCCGACAACACCGGCAAGCGCATGGGGGACTGGTTCTCCCTGGACAACTGGCCGCCGACTGAGCAGAAGGACCTGGCGGAGGTGATCGACGTCGAGGACATTTCCATGATGAACATGGTCCTGGACAACGGGGTGCTGGCCTCTTACCAGCAGTGCCATTTCACTCCGGATTACTGGCGGAACTACACCATCATCGGCACCAAGGGCCGGATCGAGAACGTCGGCGACGGCCCGGGGGAGGCCATCCATGTTTGGACCTCACGGACGTCGGGGCGCGGGGAACCTGACCGGATCATCACCATTCTGGACGGCGAGGGCGGCCACGGTGGCGCGGATCCGAGGCTGATCGAGGAGTTCCTGCGTTTCGCTTCGGAGGGCGGCGTAACCCAGACCAGTCCCGTTGCGGCGCGGCAGGCTGTGGTGGCGGGAATCCTGGCCGCGGAATCGCTGCGCGGAGACGGTTCGGCGCGTGAAGTGCCGGAACTGCCCGCGGACTTGGTGGAGTACTTCGACGCCGGACAGCCCGCCCTGGTCCGCGACTGACCCCGGCCGGCCGCGCCCCCGCCGCCGCTGACCCGACTGGGGGACAGATAACGCTCCAGTGAGCCCTCAGTAGAGCATGTGCTGTCCCCTAGACGATATGTGTGTGGCCGGGTGCAGTTGGCTGGTCGGTTTCCTTCTGAGGGCGCGATTGTTGCCGGGCAAGGT
>NZ_SZVS01000009.1 GCF_007670255.1 Paenarthrobacter nicotinovorans
ACGGCGCAGGCTCCGACGAGTCCGTCGAGGAGTTTCTGGGCGCGGGAGCGCCGGTCCAGTACCGGCCCGTGGTTGGCTTCGGGGGCAGTGTCTGGGTCTGCTGTGCCGGTGCTGGTGCCGGTGCTGGTGCGGGTGTTGGTGTCTGGTTTTGTGGTGTCGGCCCCTGTGGTGGTGAGTCGGGGGTTGGTGGCGGTGTTCATGGCGGTGGTGAGGGTTTCGTATTGTTCGGCGGTGGCGAAGATTTCGAGGTGGTGGAGTCCGTAGCGGTGTCGGCGGCGCAGGAACGCGCCTTGGGTGTGGCGGAGGGCTTCTTCGGAGGGTTCGGGGCCGTCTTGGTCGATGCGGTCGGTCCAGCGTCGGGTCATGGTGGTGAGGAAGTCGGGGTCGGACTGGGTGGCGGTGCGGGTCAGGGCGTGTTCCATCCGGGTGATGGTGTCCTGGTCGGTGAGGTGTTGGATCTTGTCCAGGGCGGTGGCGATGATCGTGGCGGACCGGGAGGGTATGTGGGCTGTTGCGAGGGCTTGGGCGAGGTGTTCGCGCCGTGCCGGGACCTGTTGGCCGGTCATTGCCGTTCCGGGTAGGGCATCTGCGGCCAGTGATAACCGGCGGCGGGCTTCGCCGATCCCGATCCGTAGCCGTGCCCGAAGGAACTCCGCCGCGTTCCGGTACCCGTCATCAAGGACACTGCCCGCACTAGCGCCGGCACTATCAGCGCCTGTACCCGCCCCAGCACCAGTCGCGCCCCCATTTGCTGCAGGCTCGGTCCGCCCTGTACGCCACTCCGGCGCGGCCGATCCCTGCACCTGCAACCGCGCCTGGTTCCGGGTCCGTTCCACGGCTTGGGCCGCAATCACCTGAACGTACTCAAGGACCCGTGAGATCTCCTCGACCCTGCCCGCGAAATCCGCCGCCTCCACGAACCCGAACAACCGGGCATCCGCCACAGCAGCACCCCGCAAACCGGCCAACGCCTCCACCGCATCATCAAGGAAAGCGCCGACCTCTGGGGCAGACCCGGCGGGGGCCACGCTGTTCGCATCCGCGTCACCAAGCCGGGGCAGAATGCGGGTATCGTCTGGAAGTGTCAAAGGGGGGTGTCCCGCACGGCCGTCGTTGGGCGGTTGCAGCGCAGGGGAGTCCCTCACGTGAAGCAACAGCCCCGGTGACGCCGCTCCACCGCCACCCGACGGTCCTCCATGACCCAAGAGCGCTCCTCCAGTATCCTGGGACGCCGTCCCAAGTCCACTAAGCCGCCCCATCCCATCCATGAATCAAGCCTGTCACCCCGGCAGAAACCCCATAAGCCCACAACCCCCGTATGTGGACAAACCACCCTATGTGGACAACGGCCGCTTTCGCCGCACCCGCCACTTGGCGTGCGTATTCTTTAGCCATGCTGCTGCTTGTGGACCTCGACAACACCTTGGTCGACAGGGCCGCGGCCTTCAATGCTTGGGCACGCTCGTTCATCGGGACATTGGGGGGACCCGCGACTGACGCAGAGTGGCTCATCGACGCGGACCAAGACGGCTACGAGTCCCGGGATTCCCTTGCCCATGCCATCGGGCAGCGATTCGAGACGGCACCGGATACCGGGGAAATCAGGCATATGTTGCTGTTTGACCACGTGCCCCTGATGACCCTGGACCAAAGCGTCACATCCGCTCTGGGAAATGCCCGTGAAGCGGGATGGAAAATAGGCATCGTTACCAACGGCGCGACAAAGCAGCAAACGCTCAAGATCCGTCGGCTCGGTCTCGAAGCCTTTGTGGATGCCGTCATTATTTCCGAGGCCGTGGGGGTGAAGAAACCAGACCCCGAAATCTTCCGAATTGCCACCGCCAGTCTCGGCGCAACCGGCGCAACCGGAGTAACCGGTTGGATGGTTGGCGACCACCCAACCGCAGACATCGCGGGCGGCCGACGGGCGGGACTGAAAACGGCCTGGGTCTCGCGAGGCAAAACCTGGGCCGGGGACACTGGCTCCCTGGGCCTTGCCGCCCCGGATCTGGTTGCTCCGACGGCTGCGGAAGCCATCAATGCGGTCGTCTGTGGGCAGCAAGTCTGAGGGACGCAGGACCCCCGTGAACGGCATGTCCACGACGACGGCCCCCACCGCACGACGACGGCCCCCACCGCACGGCGGCACCCCCACCGCACGGCGGCGCCCCCACCGCACGGGGGCACCCCCACCGCACGACGCCGGTCCCCCCCCCAACGGCGCCAGGTCGCCGTCGTGCGGTACTCGGCTGAGGTGCGGTACTCGGCTGAGGTGCGTTGCTCGCCCGAGGCGCGGAGACTTACGGCGCCTGCGAAGCCGCCGCCGCTGGTTCCAAGTCATCGAGCGCGAGGAGGTGGGCCGGGGGATCAGGGAAGGCGATACTGGACGTGACCTCCAGGTCCGGTCCGACATGCACCAGTTCGCCGGACGCCAGGGGCCGCCAGCCGGGATTGTGGTCCATTGGTTCGGTGGCGAAGAGGACATGCGCCGACCGGGAGAGTTCGGTGCTGCGGGAGCGGATGCGTTCACTTCGTGCGTCGAGCGGGCTGGGTTCGACCGGATGCCGTTCCAACATGAACAGTTCGTGCGTCGCCGGGTACCTGAGCGCCCACATGTCGGTGGCCGTCGTCAGGATGAAATTGAGACTGAACACCGGAAGTTCCCTGGCGATCCACCTGACGGCGCCCAGGATCCCAGCGCGGACATCCCCGTCGGCGGCCCGGGTCTCCGCAGTGATCAGTGCGAAAAGACGCTCGCTGTCCGATTGGCCCTGCACCAGGTCCATCGCGCCGAGCTCAACAAGGCGGGAATCAAGCTTTTCCAGCCCCCGGAGCACCCCGTTGTGGGCGAAGATCCGGCCGTCTTGCTCGAAAGGGTGGGTGTTGACGAGGGTGAGGGCGCCGGTACTGGCGTACCGCACGTGTGCCAGGAAGGTGGTGCTTTTAAGGTCGCGGGCTTCGCGGGCAAAGGCGTGGTCCTCCCATGCTGCCAGCGGTTGTTTGGCTACATGGGGGTTGCCTGCCGCGTCGAAGGTCCCTATTCCTGCGCCATCAGGTTCCTTCCGGCTCTGGATCGAGAGGCTGTCCGGCGCGTTCAGCAGCCAGAACGTGGCGCGGACTGGGTAGGCGCCGGCATGCAGCCCGAAGAGTCGGCACATTGCGGCCTCCTGTCGCAAGAATCAGTGGTGGAAGACCTCGGACTGCCTGTCCGTGGGCATGGGCGAGGTGAGGCTGTCCAGGTAGTCCACGGCTTTGGTGAGGTCGGCCAGGAAGCTGGAGGCGAGGTCGCGGGTAAAACCGTTCCGTACGACGATCCTCTGGACTGTTACCTCGCTCAATCCATCGGGCAACGGGTAGGCCGGCACCAGCCACCCGTTCATGCGCAGGCGTTCGGAAAGGTGGTGGAGGTTCCAGTGCTCTGTGTAACCCTCGGTGAGCTGCCAGGCGAACACGGGGATGTCCGAGCCGTCGCTCCATAGGGTGAAAGCGTCCATGGCTCCGATCGCGCCGGAAAGGTAGAGCGCCACATCGCGCGAAGTGGCCTGGACGGATCTGTACCCCGCAAAGCCGAGCCGCAGGAACAGGTAGTACTGCAGGAGAACCTGTGCGCCGGGCCTGGAAAAGTTCAAGGCAAAGGTGGGCATGTCCCCGCCCAGGTAGCTGACATGGAAGATCAGGTCTTCCGGGAGGGCCTCCGCGTCACGCCACACCACCCAGCCCAGGCCGGGATACACCAAGCCGTATTTGTGGCCGGAGGTATTGATCGACGCTACTCGGGGAAGCCTGAAATCCCACGCCATTTCGGGCTGCAGGAAAGGTGCAACCATGGCGCCGGACGCTCCATCGACGTGGATGGGGATGTCCAGGCCGCGGCGGCCCTGGATCTCGTCCAATGCTTCGGAGATGAGTTTTACGGGCTCGTAGAGCCCGGTGTAGGTGACGCCCAGGATGGCGACGACGCCGATCGTGTTTTCGTCGACGTACTGGTCCAGGTCATGGCCGTCCAGGGTGGGATGTTCGGTGGAGACCGGCACAAAGCGCGGTTCGACTTCCCAGTAATTGCAGAACTTTTCCCAGCACACCTGGACTGCGGAGCTGAGCACGAGATTGGGTTTGTCCGTTGGCTTGCCTGCTGCGCGGCGTGCGTGTTGCCAGCGGCGTTTCAGGGCCAAGCCGCCCAGCATGCATGCTTCCGAGGATCCGATGGTGGACGTGCCGATGCTTTTCGAAGGATCCGGCGCGTTCCACAGGTCAGCGAGCATTCGCCAGCACCGTGTCTCGATGAGTGCCGTTTGGGGGTATTCGTCCTTGTCGATCATGTTCTTGTCGAACGTTTCCGCGTACAGGGCGGACGCTTCGGTTTCCATCCACGTCCCCACGAACGTTGCCAGGTTCAGGCGGGAATTGCCGTCCAACATCGCTTCGTCGTGGACAACCTGGTAGGCGGTGGCCGGCAGGGATTCACCTTCGGGCAGGGTGAATCGGGGAAAGATGGTGGACTCTCCAGGCCTGCTGAACAGGGGATTGAGTTCGACGGCGGTGTCCGGCTCGTGGTGGGACGTGCGGTGGGCTCTGCTCATGGGCCAGCTCCTTGGATTCGTTCGCGCGGGGCTACTCGTCTGCGGCTCACGCTACCCGGCGTGGGTCGCCCACCCAAGCTTTCCGAACGTTCTACGGCTGCCGCTCCAAGAATCCTGGGAAACGGCTCGGAAGGCGGCTGGGACGACCTTCAGCCATAGCTGGGAATTTCCCGAAAAGACTTGCGAAGAAAACAGTAAGCATGCTTATGGTATTGGTGTTCCTTAAAGCTGACGGGTTGAAGCTTCCCCGTACCAGCGACTGGAAACCATGCCTGGTGATGCAGCCCGCTTGGCGATCCACACAAGAGAACCGCATTCCAAGGAGACGAAATGCTCGCAAGGGAAAACATTGACCGTTTGTTGGGCCTCGACGGTAACGTCCGCACCACGGAGGGCGACAAAGTTGGGTCCATCGGCACTTTCTACACCGACGACGATACCGGGGAGCCCACCTGGGTCACCGTCAAGACCGGCCTCTTCGGCAGCTCGGAATCGTTTGTCCCGTTGCGGGAGGCCGCCGTGGAGGGCGACGACGTCGTTGTTCCGTTCAGCAAGGACCACATCAAGGATGCCCCGAGGGTTGCCGATGACGGACACCTTGATCCCGGTGAGGAAAGCCGGCTCTACAACCACTACGGTCTCGAGGGGGCATACGGCAACGACGGCCACGCGCGCGGCACGGACTTCGCGGCCGGCACCGCCGCCACAACCGGCACGGCTGACTACGCCGACACCACCCGCACGGACTACACCGACACCACCGACACCACCGACACCAGCCGTGATGACGCCGCAATGACCCGTTCGGAAGAGCGCCTCAACGTTGGCACGGAGAAGCAGGCCACGGGGCGGGCCCGCCTCCGCAAGTACATCACCACGGAAAACGTCACCACCACAGTCCCCGTGGAGCGCGAGGAAGTCCGGCTGGAGCGTGAACCCATCACTGATTCCAACGCCGGTGACGCCCTGTCCGGTCCCGACCTCACTGAGAGCGAGCACGTAGTGACCCTCCACGAGGAACGTCCCGTAGTGGAGAAGGAAACCGTGCCCGTAGAGCGCGTTCGCCTCGAAAAGGAGACGGTCAGGGACGACGTCGAGGTGGAAGAAGAGGTTCGCAAGGAACGCATTGAAACCGACGGAACGGACAGGGACGACATCCGTCGCTGACCCACCCGGGACGCGCGTTAGGCGCGGTTGACGTCCGACGGCGGCAGGTCGCCGTCGGACGTCAACCCACCGGCTGCGGAAGCACAGAAGGCGGAAGCGCCGGCGGCGGACCTACTGCAGGAGACACGCCGGCCGCGAAACAACTGCCGCTATCGCAAAAGCGGCGACGATGGGACGATTTTCATATGGGCGAACAAGAGAAACACCAGCCCTCCGAGCCGGCAGGGATTGCGGCAGAGGACGCGGGCGCGCCAACAACGCAGCAGCTTCGGACCGTCGGGCAGCGCCGGCGCGAAGCGGAACGGAAGCTCGATATCCACCTGGAAGAAGCCCGCCATAAGGGTGAAACTACTGAAGGCGTGGATCATTCCGAAGGGTAGATGCGCCGGAGTGTCCGCCGTTGCCGAACGGGGTGTCGCTCTTGTGGGCCTCCCCGTGGTGCAACTGCAAGGCGCTGTGGATCAGCGGGAAATGACTGAACGCCTGGGGAGTGTTTCCGAGCTGCCTCCGGGCGCGGGGATCCCATTCTTCACTGAGAAGACCCACGTCATTGCGCAGGCTGAGGAGCCGCTCGAAGAGTTCTGTAGCTTCACCGCTTCGGCCGATACCCAGCAGCGCATCCACCAGCCAGAACGAACACGCCAGGAATACCCCTTCGTTCCCGGGCAGGCCGTCGTGGCCGGATTGGGTCCGGTATCTGAGAACCAGGCCGTCCTCCGTGAGTCCTTTTTGAATAGCCTCCACCGTTCCGGCAACGCGCGGATGCCGGTGCGGCAGGAAGCCTACGCGGGGCACCAGCAGCAGGCTCGCATCCAGTTCCTTGCTGCCGTAGGACTGAACGAAGCTGTTGAGGTCCTCGTCGAAGCCCCTGGTCATGACGTCGTTATGGATTTCGCTGCGAAGCGCCGCCCATCGGTCATGCGGGCCGGGCAGGCCGGAGGTCCGTACGGCTTTGACCATGCGGTCTGCCGCTACCCAGGCCATGACCTTGGAATGCGTGAAGTGGCGCCGGGGTCCGCGCATTTCCCATAGCCCGTTGTCCGGCTGGTTCCAGGCCCCTTCGAGGTATTCCATCAAGGCCACCTGGATGTCCCAGGAATTGTCCACCGTGCCGTCAGGGGAGGCGGCCCGGGTCAGCGAGAGGCCATCCAGGACTTCACCCCAGACGTCCAGTTGGAGCTGCGGAGCGGCCGCATTCCCCGTACGTACGGGCATGGACCCTTCATAACCGGCAAGCCAGGGGATGCTCGCCTCCGGAAGCCTCCGGGCGCCGTCGAGTCCGTACACGATCTGAAGCTGGGACGGGTCGCCGGCGATCGCCCTGAGCAGCCAATCCCGCCAAGCGGAGGCCTCTTCCGTGTAGCCGGCGGCGAGAAGCGACTGCAGCGTCAGTGTCGCATCCCGCAGCCAGCAGAACCGGTAATCCCAGTTCCGTGGTCCGCCGATCTGCTCGGGCAGGGACGTGGTGGCGGCGGCCACGATGCCGCCGGTGGGTTCGTACGTGAGGGCTTTGAGGGTGATGAGTGATCTCTCCACCGGCTCCTTGTACTTGCCCACTATCTTGCTCCGGCCGATCCACTCCAGCCAGTACGACTCCGTCGCATTGAGCGCCCGAAGGGGATCGATCCTGCGGGGCTCGCGTTCATGGCTCGGAGCCCAGCGAAGGACAAAGGGGACCTTGTCTCCGGCGCGGACCGTGAAGTCGCTGTAGGTCCGGTTGTCCCGCCCGACAAGCGGGGCGTGGGTAGTAACGTACGCCGAATCGGGCCCCGCGACCGCGCTGATGCCGTGCTTGCTGTGACGTACCCAGGGAACGACGCTGCCGTAGTCGAAGCGCAGGACCAGTTCCATGTGCATGTCCACCTCGCCGGACACACCTTCGACAATCCGCACCAGGTCCACGGCGTCGTCGCGGACCGGCATGAAGTCGATCACCTTCACCGAACCGCCGGCCACTTCCCACACCGTCTCCAGGATGAGGGTGTCTCCCCGGTATTGGCGGCGGGTGCAGTTGCCGCCGTCGGGAGTCCCGGCAGGTGCCAACAGCCACCGTCCCGCCTCGGGCTTGTCCAGCAACGCCGCGAAGCAGGCGGGCGAGTCGAACCTCGGGAGGCACATCCAGTCAATGGACCCGCTTTGTCCCACCAGGGCCGCGGTGTTCAAATCCCCGATGATTGCGTAGTCCTCGATCCTCGCCATGGGACAGATCCTAGTCTGCGTCGCTGGCAGCCGCGGGAGAGGCTCGACGGCGGCACTCGCCTTGGCGGGTTGGGTCTGGTCTCGTTTCCGGGTGCGTGCTACCACTGACGTAGGAACAAACCCGAGGAGATGCTGTGGCCGAAGATCTGCCTGTCCTTGTTGTTGGCGCTACCGGATTCCTGGGCGGCCAAGTGGTGGATGAGCTCCTGAAACGCGGCAAGAAGGTCCGGGCGCTGGTGCGTCCTGGATCGAAAGCCGCCAAGCTTGAGGCCAAAGGCGTGGAAATTGCCCGCGGAGACATGTTGGACACGGCCTCGCTGATCACGGCCATGACGGGTGTTTCAGGAGCGATCTCGACCGCCGCCGGCTACACCAGGAATGACAAGAACACCAAGCTCATCGACAGTTACGGCAACAGCAACCTGGCCGTCGCAGCCAAGTATGCGGCCGTTCCACGGTTTGTGCTGATCAGTATCCTCACGTGCGACCAGACACCCCAGATCCCGCACTTTTGGAACAAAAAGCTGGCTGAAGACAAGTTCGAGGAGCTCGGGGTTCCGTTCGTCGCGCTGCGGCCGGGTGCCTTCTTCGACCAGGCCGTGGGGATGGGTGGCGATCCCTTCGCGAAGGGTCGCTTTGTGTGGCTTGGCTCCAAGGAGGCCAAGCTGACGTTCGTTCTGGCGAGCGACCTCGCCGGCTACTTGGCGGCCGCCGTCGATGCCGACGTCGTTGACGGTGAGCGCATCGACATCGGCTGGACGCGGCCGGTGAGCATGCAGGAAGCCGCGGAGCTTGCGGGCAGGCGGGCCGGCAAGCCGGTCAAAGTCATGTCCGTGCCCACTGGCGCAATTACAGGACTCGGCAAGGCGACCGCCAAGGTCCTTCCCCTGGTGTCGGATATGGCCAGCATGGTGGCGTGGTTCGAGACGGGGAAGTACGTCGCGGACACTTCCCGGCAGGAGCAGGTGTTCGGTCCGGCACCGACACCTGAGGATGCCATCGGCCGGGTGGCTGAGCGGTACGGCCACTGACGTTGAGCGGTTCGGCTCCTGATTCCAGCGGCCTGGTGGCTGGCGGGCAAGGTAAATCGTAAGTATCCTGATGACACGCACCGGCGCTGCCCCTGACCATGCGCCGGACCAACATGAGGAGCACGCTATGAGAATCGGTTCTTCCATTGCCCTGATCGCCATCGGAGCTATTCTGGCTTTCGCGCTCGCCCCAGGCATCATCCCCTTCCTTGACCAGGTCCTGGTTGGCTACATCCTGATCGCGGTGGGCATCATCGGCCTCATCGTTTCGATTGCCATGTCCAACAGGACCCGCCGCACAGTAGTCGAACGGCGCGGTGATCCACACACCGTTGTGGAGCGTCGCCCGGAAATCTAGCAGCCGCAAGCTACGGAGGAAACGCACGACGGCGGGCTGTCGCCGTCGTGCGTTTCTTGCCTCTGGCGAGATTCAGGCCCTGCTGCCCGACGGCGTAGGCTGCTTCCATGGAGCAGACATTCGACATCGAATTGGTGAATCAGAACGAGTACCTGGTGCGATGGGCATCGGAAGGGCAGTCCGGGGAATCGCTGGTCCACACGAATCCCGACTTCCTGGCCGACGCCGGGCTTGAAGGCTTCGATGAGCAGCTGATTGTGGAAGAAACCGCCACGTACCTGGCCGAGCACCAGCCTGTCATCGACTTCCCCCAGACCGTGGACCTGGAAGAAATTGCCGCCGCCTACACGGGCTACACCGAGCAATTGAAGCAGCGCCTCCAAGCCCGGTAGTGCTTCCACGTCACGATCGGGGGCTTTCCGCTACTTAACCTTCGTCCTGTCAGCCGGCGTTCGAGGGAGTAGCGGCCATCCACACCTACACACCTGAATCGGTCGCGGCTTGGGCGTCGTCCCTGCAGTCCAGGACGGAGCTTTGCTTCGACATCGCAGGGATCCATCGCGGGAAGGTCACGATTTACGCCGGGCCCGGAAAAGATGGAAACCAGGCTGTCGCGGTCTTCGACATCCCCGGAGCCGGAACCTTCGTTGGCCGCCATCTCAGCGGCGCCATGGACGAATGGGTGTCCGGCCTGCTGGCGGAGGTCGGGAGGATCGCCCAGGGAAAGCCTGTTCAGGCCTGAAGGTCCGCGGTGATGCGCTCGCCGTTGAAGTATTCCAGTTGCCAACCGTCCGTCGGGTGATGGTGGGCAAGGTTCAGCACCGCGTTCTGGACGCTGTCCAGCGTGCGGCCAATCGCACGGCTAAGGGTCAGCCGGATCAAGGTGCCATGGGCTACCACCAGCACTCGTTTGCCCGCGAACTCCTGGGCCAGTTCCTCGAGCGCGGCGATCCCCCGCGCCGCGGCGTCGTCGTCGCTCTCGCCGCCACGGAAGCCGCCGGGGATGCGCAGCGCTTCCAGCTCCGGCCCGGCCTGCAATCCCTCAGCCGGCCCGAAGCTGCGCTCCGTCAGGTTCGGGACGAGCCGTGCCACCGTGAGCCCCAGCCCTTCGGCGATGATTTCTGCCGTTTCGGCTGCGCGGCTGAGCGGCGACGCAACCACGGTGTCCCATTGCTGGCCCGACAGGAAGGCGACGGCGTCGCGCGCCTGGCCGCGACCGACGTCGTTCAAGGGAATATCGGTGGACCCCTGCAACCGGCGCTCCGCGTTCCAATCGGTCTGGCCATGGCGGACGAGGGCGAAAGTCGTAAGGGTCATGCCTTCCATTGTGCCTTGCGGTCCGGCCGGGCGCAGTTCGCTGCGTCACGTAACGTGAACTGCCCATTGTCCTTCGTGTGATTTAATCAGTATCCTGATGACTTATCTGGTGACACCGGATGATGCTGTTTGAGCTGACTTGCTCAAGCCGCCAGGGCTGAAGCAATCGGTCAAGCGGCAACGTGAAATGTTATTGACGGCACTACTTGGTACCGACGGATAGTGTTTGGGTCCGTGACGCGCCAGGTAGTCCCAAAGGACGTGACAATCGTGGGCTACAACGACAAAACCGGGGCCTGGGTGCCCCCGATTCCGTGAACGGCGCGGATGGCAGCGGCGCACTTGATGGCCGCTACGAACTGGGACCGCTCCTGGGCAGGGGTGCAATGTCTGCTGTCTACAGGGCGACGGACCTGGTCCTCGGCCGTGAGGTGGCAGTCAAGATCTTCCTGCCCGGCTCAGGCGACGATTCCTTCCGCGCACGGCAGGAGACCGAAATGCGGCTGCTCGCCGCTTTTGACCACCCGGGCCTCGTTGCGGCCTTTGACGCGGGCGTCGATACGCGCAACGACGAAGAACGTGCCTACCTGGTGATGGAGCTCGCCGAGGGGCGGGATCTGCGTGCCATACTTTCCGACGGTCCACTCACCGTTCCCGAAACCGCCCGCATCGGCATCCGGATCGCCGGAGCCCTGGCCCAGGTTCACGAACACGGCGTCATCCACCGTGACATCAAACCGGCCAACATCTTGGTGTCCGACGCCGATGGGCTGGCGCAGTCGGTCAAGCTGGCAGACTTCGGGGTCGCGTTGGTGATGAACGACAACCGCCTGACGGCAACGGGATTCACCGTGGGCACCGCCCAGTACCTCAGTCCTGAGCAGGCGCAGGGCTTGCACCTTACGCCGAAAAGCGACATCTACTCGCTGGGTCTGGTGCTCCTGGAATGCCTGACGGGCCATGCGGAGTACCCGGGAACGCCCGTGGAAACAGCTTCGGCCCGTCTGCACAGGGCGCCGCAGGTACCCTGCGAACTGCCTGGGCCGCTGCGTACCCTCCTGGAAGCAATGACGGACATGGATCCGGAGAAGCGCCCTGCAGCCCAGGAGGTGGAGCAGGCGCTTTCGGAGGAAGGCGTCCAGTCGGGGCGCAGGACCGCGATACTTCCTCCCGTCCCGCAGCGGACTCCGCTGAGTGCGACGACGGCCCGGACGCCCAGCGCCCGCGGCCGTGCTGCCCGGCCTGCGCCCATCCGGCCGCGGACCCGGAAGACGGCAACGCTGACCGGCATCCGCGACTTCAGCAAACGCCGGCCCAAGACGGCGCGTGGGGTTGCGGCTGCGGCCGTGGCTATCCCGCTTGCCCTGGTGGCCCTTACCCAGGGGCTTTCGTCGGCCGGAAGTACGAACGACCCTTCGCATGCTCCCAACAACGGGGTATCCCAGGCCGATCCACAGCCTGCCACTCCGGTCCTCCCGACGCCGGCGGTTTCCTCCCCGGCCGGGGCCGTGCCGGCGGAGGCAGTCGACCTTCCCGAGGCGACCACGCCCGCGCAGGTTGTGCAGAACATCCCCGTCCAGAATGTCCCGGCCCAGAACGTGCCGGTCCAGAACGTACCCGCCCAGAACCAGCCGGTCCGGCCTCCCTCCGATATGAAGGGCCCGGACATCGCCAAGACAAAGAGCGAGGGCAAGAGCGACAAGAAGCCGGAGAAGGGCGGTAAGTAGTCTCGGCCGGCGCTACGTTCCGGCGGGAAAGCTCACCGCGATAGTGGTGCCGCCGCCAGCGGTCTCGGAGATGGTGAGGTCCCCGCCATGGGCTTTGGCGATGCTGCTGCAGGTGGCCAGCCCGAGGCCGGTGCCTGGGCCGTCCCCATCGCGGCGCAGGCGCACCAAGGGCTCCAGGACCTTGTCCCGGTCCTCGGGTTTGATGCCCTTGCCGTTATCCGCCACGTACACCGTCGCGCCGTGGTAGTTCGAAATTCCGCTGACGCTGACCTTGAGGTCGCGCTCCGGGCTGCGGTAGTTCATCGCGTTGGAAATGAGATTCTGCAGCAGCGTCCGCAGCTGCCCGGGGTCGGCGTAAACGGTGATGTCGCGGACATCAACGATGCCCTCGTTCTCTATCCCGAGGTCCCGGACTACCTCTTCGGTGACCTCACGCAGGGAGACGCGGGCTGGCTGGATGCCACCACCAACACGGGAGTAATTGAGGACGTCTTCCAGCATTCCCAGCATGCGCCGTCCGCTGGCACCGATGCGGTCCAGGTACCGCGCAGCGGGACTGCTGGGCTCGATATCGGGGTCGTCCTCCACCAGCTCCACGTATCCCAGGATGGTGGTCAGGGGGATGCGGAGGTCGTGGCTGACGCGGCCGGCGAATCCGGCAAGCTTGGCGTTGCTGGCCCTGAGTTCGGAGTAGGTGCGGTCCAGCTGGGCCGTGCGGTGCTGAAGTTCCAGGAGCTCAACCACCTGCTTGGCCAGGACTTCGAGCATTCCTACCTGCTCCTGGCTCAGCTCCTTGCTCTGGTCCGAAAAGACACACAGGGTTCCCGGCACGAATCCGGATTCCGTTTGCAGGGGCACAGAGGCATAGAACCGGACGTTGCCGATTTCGCCGGTCACGAAAGGGTTGTCGGCAAAGCGTGGATCCCGGGAAGCATCAGGCACCACGGTGCGCTCACGGGTCAGGAAGACCTTGGCGCACATCGAATCCTCACGGGAGCAGACCCCGGGTTCCACGCCCCAGGCCCCGATCTGGTGCTGGTACTTGGCGCTGATGATGTTGACCACGCCAAACGGGGCGCCACAGAGCTCGGTGGCCAGCCGTACGAGGTTTTGCAGCGCGCTCAGAACGGCGTCATTGGGAAGGAGCGTCGAGTCGAATGCAGGATCAAGGCCGTATTCCTGGAGCTCCCTGTCCCGGCCGACGTCCGTAGTGAAAGACAGCTGTCCCTGAATTTCCGTCATTGAACCAACCCCCAAGCGTCTTGTGAATTCCCTGCCGATACTACCGGGAGGTCAGCGCTGCCGGTTTACCTACTGACTTATCTTCACCACCAGGATTTCGACGACGGCGCTCGCGTTTCCCAGGTGCCTGCGGACTGCGGCGGCTACTTCCCGGGCTACTTCCGGGGCGGGGCGGAGGATTCCGACGCCTATCCGGGCCTTGACCGCCACGTCTTCACCATGGCGGGAAAGAGCGATGAGGGGCTGTGCTTCACCGGTCACCGCCGCAACCGCCGCCCCGGCGATCGACTGCCACAACGGCTGGGCAGGATAGACGGTCGTGACCCCGTCAACGGCCTCGACGACGTCGAGCAGTTCCGCGGCCAGGGCGGGGAAATTGCTTTCCAGGTGCTCCGTCATGGCTGGTCCTCCTTGATCGCTGTGATGGCCGGGGCAGGAGGCTCCAGTACATCGGTGACCGTGATGTTGATGGCCTGAATGGTGAGTTCAGTCTGTGCAGCCAGCACCTCCGCCAGTTCATTCCGCAGGGCCGCTGCATGCTCTTCCATGGAGTATCCGTAGACCACCGCGATCTCCACGTCGATGTCGATCCCGGCCCCCGGCGTCGTGATGTCGCCTGCCAGGCGGCACTTACCGGCAGCTGTTCCGGGCATGGAATCGACAACGGAGCGGATCAACGCTGAGACGGAGCCTTCGGTCTCCCAGAGGGCATCGTGCGGGTCCTCGGAACGCAGCGGGATGCTGCGGCCGGGACGTAGTTCCAAATGGAGGTTGTCCAGGATGTTCTGCATCCAGTCGTCCGTGCCCGATCCTGCCTCGGCCACGTCAGAGGCCAACAGTTCATGGCCCAGTTCGGAGAGCCTGCGCAGGGAAGCCAGGCCGGCCTGGCATTCAGGGCAGCCCTCCACATGTTCGGGATCAGCGATGTATCCCGTGTCCAAATAGGCGCTCAGTTCCGCGAGGCTGTGCCCGCATTCCAAAGCATCGCCAGGGGTTTTCATCGCCACTCCTCCATTGTGCGTGCCAGGGCAATACGTGCTCTGGCAAGACGGCCACGGACGCTGTCAGGGCTGATGTTCAAGGTCAGTGCGATCTCCTCGTAGCTCAGGTCGTTGAATTCCTTGAGTACCCAACAGCGGCGCTGCTCCTCGGGAAGCCGTTGGAGCGCCGATTTCAACGCGTCAATTCTGGAGGCATTGACCGCAGTGCTTTCAGGATCGGGGATCCGCTGGTTGGAAGGAGCCCCGGCATGGTTCTCCAGCTCGTCCAAGGCAGCGTGGTTGCGCCGTTTTCGGAGGTGGTCAATGCTGCGCGTGCCAACGATGCGAAGCAACCAGCTTTTCACTGCGGCGGGGTCCCGTACAGTGTCCAATTGATTCCATGCCTGCACCAGGCTCTCCTGGACGACGTCGTCCGCGTCCGCCAGGGTGCCCGTCAACCGTCGTGCCGTTGCCCGCATCAAAGGCCCGTGGCGCCGGGCGAGGGCTTCGAAAGCGGCAGTGTCGCCATCTGCTGCCCTGCCGGCCAGCAACGCGTCTGGCACCACGTCCAGGTGTTGCTGTGCTGCGGCGGAGGCCGCGGGTGAACCAGTCACGTTTCCGCCTTTCCAGTGTTGTGTGTCGGGCATGTGATCCCGGAGGGCCAGGGACTTGGGGATGCACCTTTACCGGGCCCGGCGCGATCCTGACACCCGGGTTCTGGGACCACTCGTGATTCGGACCAGGGCGGGCGCCGGATGGCCCAGCCAGGCGTCCAGTTCCTGGAGCAACTGGGCCGCCGTGTCACCGAGCTCCCGGGGGCACGCCCCCTTGCGGGCCTCCAAGCGGAGCCGCAGAGCCGTGCCGCGCCGGGATTCCCACGTCGAGACAGAGGCAGCCAGCACGTCGGGGCGACCAGTGAGGGCTTCCCTGACGGCTGCCGAGACCAGTCCGGTATCCACCACGGTTCGGCCCGCACTGCCTTCCGAGTCCTCTGCGAATCGAGGTGTTTTGCCGCCTCCTTGGGAAGCGATCCAGGCCGCGCCCAGGATGGCGCCGACCAGCAGCACGGCGATTTCCAACACCAGCCACCAGCTCCGGACGGGGTCGGGCAGGGGTGCCGTGCCAACCAGATTGCGGAGTCCATCCCGTGCAGTCGACCCGGTGGTTGTCCAGAACTCTGCAACCCCTGGCATGGTTCCGGCCGCGATCAGTGCGGCGCCGGCTCCCAGCAGGACGATCCCGAGGATGGTGAGCAGGATGCGGTTGAGCGCCCGATTCGTGTTTCTCATTGCCCCGCCTTTCTCATTGGCCCACAGCTCCTTCGTTCAGAATGCTGACGCTCGACCGCACTGGCCGATCCAGCGCGTAGGCTGCCAGTTCGCCGTCGACCGTTTCCTGGATCTCTGCCGCCTCAAGCGGTTCGCCCGACGTCGGACGCACCTGGACGCGGACGGAACGTCCACCGATGGTGGTGGTCACCTGCCCGGGGGCGAGGCCCGTTGCGCGCCGGACCTTGCGGGACACCGCTGCCGCAATCACCTCGTCATCCACCACGACGGCGGCGCGCTGGCTTCCGATCGCGCGGCGTGGCCGTCGCCCTCTCCCGAAGGCCAGTCCGAACAGCACCAGTGCCAGGATTCCCAGCCCTGCGCCTGATGCCACCATGCCTGCCGGTGTTGTCTTGGCCGGAAGCTCGATCAACCAGCGGAGCATCTGCGCCGGGCTGGCGAGCAAGGGCTGGTCTTTGAGCAGCCACAGCACGGATTCCAGTGCCAGCCAGAGGAAAACGGCTAGCAGGAGGGAGGCGACCACGATGGAGGGGACCGCCCTCGAGGAGTGCGTTTCGCGCCGGACCAAACGGCGGATGGCGGCATCCTTGCTCATTCGACGCTCCTTTCCTTAAGCCGCTCGGGCTTTCCGCCGGTGAGGCGGATGTCTACCCGGCCTATGGCCAAACCGGTGATGGCCGTACCTCGGGCCACGATTTCCTGCCGGGCGGCACGGGCTTGTTCGAAGACTGTGGCCGGACCGGGCTGCGGCTTCCGCAGCGTCGGGGACTGCTTCAGCAGCGGCGGGAGGGGCAGACGGATGGAAACCTTGACGCCAAGCTTTCCCGCGTCATCCTCCACCGTTGCTGAAACGTCGCCCGTACCAACGCGGAACGCCTGGGCAGTGACTGTTTCCACGGTTTTCCGGATCGCCGCGTGCGTGAGCCGGTTGTGTCCTATCCGGTCCGCCGTGTCCGGGAAGCGCTCCGTGGCGCCCGCGCTGCTCATGAGGAGGAACGCTTGCCCCGCAGGGCATCAAGCACCCCGCGAAGGTCAAGCTTTCCTTCGGCGGAACGGCCCAACATCGCCCCGACTCCCATGAAGAGCGCTGTCAGCAGCAGGCCCCAGAACCCGAAGGCCAGTCCAGCCAGGGCGAGCACCGCTCCTATGGCCAGGCCTGCGATGGTGGGGCTCACGAGACCCTCGGTTCGCGTTCGGCGTCATCGGATTCGGAGTCCTCTGACGGGACGTGGATGTCGGTAATGGTCACGTTCACCTCGGTGACTTCCATGCCAACCAGGTCTTCGATGGCGGAATACACGGCGTCGCGGGCGTTGTCCGCCACCTCCTGGAGCGGGTGCGGGTATTCGACAACCAGGGTCACGTCGACGGCAACCTGGGTCTGGCCTACCTCCACGTTGACTCCTTGGGTGAGGTCCTTTTGTCCCACCTTTTCGCGGAGGCTGCCGATGGCGCGGGCCGCTCCGCCGCCCAAGGCATGCACTCCCGGGATCTCCTGGATGGCGATGCCGGCGATCTTGGCGACGACGCCGTCGGCCACGGTGGTCGCACCGCGGCCGTCCTTGCCCTTGTCCCGGGTGGGTGCGTCCACGACGTCGGCGTGCTGCTTGTTCTTCGCCGGTACGTCTGCTGGGGTGTGCGTTTGGATCGTCATGGCGATGGCTCCTGTCCGTTTGTTTGCGGCGCTTCCTGTGCGCCGTCATGAATAAGACGTGCTGGCCGGCTGATTCCTCACGCTGAAAACCATGTGATGTGAGTCACTTTCTTGCTGACACGCTGGCTTGCTTAGTTAGTTTGCCATATAACTAGTTTGTCGAGTTACACCTCCTGGAAAGGGCACCAAATGACTGCAGTAGCTATGGCTGGGACGAACATCGGGGCTCTTCCGGACACCGCGAAGGAAGTGGCCCCCTCCACTCCGGCGAAGCGGACCGGCTTATTGGACGTGGTGTGGACGGCGGCGGCCCGCGTGGAAGGCCTCCAGTGGGAAATGGATGAAGCTGAAGAGTCCTTGGCCCAGGCGATGCGAAGTGCGGTGGAGGCAGGAGCGGGACTCCCGGACCTCGCGATTGCGTCCGGGATGAGCTTCGCGGCCATTGAGAAGCTGATGGAGTAGCCCACCCAGGAAGCTTGAGCCAATCTTGAGATGACCCGGCGTCGTTCTTGAGGGCCCTGCCCGATGGTTGAAACATCAGCCATTGGAGCTGATGGGAACTTTCAGGAAGGCGACCGACATGACTGCTCACATCACCGCCCAGGCCAACGGTGCCAGCGCTGCGGACACCCGCTCCCCGGAAGCGGCAAACCACCCGGAGGACGTACCGGGCCAGGCCCGTACGGGTTTGGCTGTGCGTGAGCCGTTCAACCCCTTGGCCGCAGGACTGCGCAGTATTTGGCCCCAATCCGTCGTCGGATTCTAGGCTTCCTCCGACTTCTGTGGACAGGCACCAAGGTGCCTGTCCGACGTCGTTAATGGTCGTGGCTTTCGCGTTACTCCGGTGGGACTATGGTGTCCACCGGAACTAAGGAGGCTTGTCATCAAAGAGGAGATGAGGAAGGCCGCTGACGTGGCCGAGGAAGCCTCAAACTCACGTACTTTCGAGATCATTGCGCGTGCAGGCTACGCCGTGAGCGGCCTGCTGCATGTGCTGATCGGGGTAATCGCGCTTCAACTGGCCTTCGGAGGCGGCGGCGAAGCCGACGTTTCGGGGGCGGTGGCCTCCCTGGCCAGCCAGCCCGTGGGACCTGTGCTTCTGTGGGCGTGCTTTGGCGCCTGCGCGGCGCTGGCGCTGTGGCAATTGGGGAACGCGATCATGGGGGAGCGGACCGCGAGCAAGAAACTCACCAAGAGGCTCTCAGCCGCGGGCCAGGCCCTCGTCTTCGCGGCGCTTGCGGCCACCATTGTCTCGTTCATCATGGGCAAGGGAAAGAACAGCCGGGAGTCCAGCACCGACTTCACGGCAACCCTCATGAGCGCTCCCATGGGTGTATTCCTGCTTGTCGCCATCGGTGCGGGGGTCGCCGTCACGGGCATCTTCTTTGCCGTACGCGGCTTCCGGCAGACCTTCAAGCGTGACATCTCCTTGTCCTCGGAGGAAGCGGTCCGGAAGTTTCAAGTGGGCGTGGGCATGGTGGGGTACATCGCCAAGGGCATCGCCCTGTTCCTGGTTGGCCTGCTGGTGGTTATCGCCGCCGTGCGTGCCCAGCCGCAGCAATCAACGGGGCTGGACGGGAGCCTGAAGGCCCTGCGGGAACAGCCGTACGGACCGTACCTGCTGGCCGCCGTCGCCGTGGGGCTGATTGCCTACGGACTCTTCCTGATAGTCAAGGCAAAGTCCCTTCGGACCTGACGCTGCGCGGCCCACCTGCCGTTTGGGCGCCCGGGGCGCTGGGTACAGGGCTAACGAACCGTGCAGGCCATCTGAAGGGCAGAACCATGACACATGACGATCCGCAACGGAACGACCAGCCGCAACCGGCCGGGCACCAGCTGGCCTCCGCGCCCTCCGACCCGCGCAAGGGTTACTACTCGGAGGAATTCCCCCAGCAGGAGCAGCAGCAGCCGGGCCTTACCAAGCCCCTCGACCCCCAACCGGACCACGGGGAGAAAAGCTATGCAGGCCACGGCCGGCTGCAGGGGAAGACGGCACTGATTACCGGCGGCGACTCCGGCATCGGCGCCGCCGTGGCCATCGCATACGCCCGCGAGGGTGCCAACGTAGCCATCAGCTACCTGCCGGAGGAGGAGGAAGACGCACAGTCGACGGCGGAATGGATCCGTGAGTGCGGGGCGCGGGTTCTCCTGTTGCCCGGTGATGCGCGGGATGAAGGCTTCGCGGCGGACATCGTGGAACGTACCGTGCAGGAACTCGGCGGCCTGAATATCGTGGTGCTGAATGCGGCTTACCAAAAGAACCGGGAAGGCCTGGAAACCATCCCGACCGAAGAGTTCGACCGCGTCTTCAAGACCAACCTGTACTCGCTCATCTGGACAGCCCAGGCCGCCATTCCCCATCTTCGGCCCGGAGCTTCCATCATCGTCACGGCCTCCATCCAGGCGTTCAACCCCTCGGCCCAGTTGGTGGACTATGCCATGACCAAAGCTGCGCAGGTGGCTTTCACCAAGGCCATGGCACAGGAGCTTGGGCCCAAGGGAATCCGAGTCAATGCTGTGGCGCCGGGTCCCATTTGGACTCCGTTGATTCCCGCCACCGAATGGCCTGACAAGTTGCCTTCCTTCGGGCAGGACACACCCTTGGGTCGGGCCGGTCAACCCGCGGAACTGGCTCCCGCCTATGTTCTGCTCGCGTCGGACGAGGGCTCCTACATCTCCGGTGCAGTGCTGCCCGTTACGGGTGGCAAGGGGCTTTGAGATGATCGCGGTCCTGGTCATCGACATGCAGAATGCCTACTTTGAGGACCCGTCCCTGGCCTCCCGCAGGAATGAAATCGTCGCCGCCTGCAATTCCCTGACCAGCGCCGCAGTGGATGCGGGCGGCAAGGTGCTGCTGGTGGGCACGGTGCATGAGCGGGATAAGTCCACCTGGAGCCTGAACATGCTCGAGGACGACCAAGGTTTCATTTTCAGGGGCAGTGAGCAGGCCGGATTCGTACATGGCCTGCTCACGGCGGACTTTCCGCGGCTGGTCAAAACCCGTGACAGCGCATTTTTCGGCACGGACCTGGCCATGCGGCTGGGAAACTGGGGAGTGGATACAGTGGTCCTGGCCGGAATCTCGGCCCACAACTGCATTGCCCAGACGGCTGCAGACGCGTTCGCCCACAACCTCAAAGTGATCTATGCGGCCGAAGCGATCGGTACGGAAAATGCCGAAGCTGCGGAAACGGTTCTCAGGGTGTTGACGCGTGAGTACCGGCAGAATGTGCTGCCACTTGAGGAAATCTATCCGCTGTTGGCGTCGGTCCGGTCGTAGCGCGGCCGAACCATCCCTTACAGCAAGAAGAACCCGGAGACTGCATCAGCAGTTCTCCGGGTTCCTGTGGTGATTCAGTTGTACAACGAACTCTGCGGACTAGGGGCGGCTTGAGCCTGATGCTTCCTCGTCCGGTTCGGAGGAGAAGGGGCGGTCCGGCGGCGTGTCCTCGGTGTTCTTGTCGTCGAGTTCGGCATCCGCTGAAGGGACCGTCTTCTCGGCGTAGTCACCCTCGGTGTAGTCCCCGCCGGCGTCGTCCTTCAGGGTTTCCGGTGACACTCCCGTGTCTCCGTAGTCGCCCTCGGTGTACTGGCCGTCCAGTTCTTCGCCGTTGGCGTCGCGGTTCTGGTGATCAGCCATGGGTAGCCCTGCGGTTGGTGATCAGGCCGTAGATCAGCAGCACAATGATCGAGCCGCCGATGGCGAGCAGCCAGGTTGTCAGCGAGAAGAATTCCTGCAGGCCTGTGTGGAAGATCAGGCCGCCAAGCCAGCCGCCCAGGAGGGCGCCGACGACGCCCAGGATGAGGGTGACGAACCACCCACCACCCTGACGGCCGGGAAGGATAAGTTTTGCGATAGCTCCGGCCAAAAGACCGAGCAGAAGGAAACCAAAGAAACCCATTTTTGTTCCTGCTTTCTTGTCGATGGACATCCTGCCGATTGGGTGTCGGTCCGGTACTACATCTGCAACGCTAGCTGTTCCCAAAGCGAGTAGCAAGTAACCTGACTATTATCGGATACATGCTGCTGGCGGGCCTGAACGTCCTCGTGACAGGGTCCGGCGCGCGGGAATAGGGTCGATAGCAAACACCTCGGAAGGAGTGGGTGGCGTGAAAGGGAAAGCATTGTTCGCCGTTGGCGTGGCTGTTGGCTACGTGTGGGGGTCGAAGTCCTGGCCGGAGGTTTATCGGCGGATCCGCGGTGGTACTGAAAAGGTCCTGCAGAATCCTGAGGTTAAGGAAAATGTCCATCAGGCTGCCGACGCGGTGCAGGAATCCGTTCCTGACATCCTGGACAACTTGTTTGCCGCAGGAAAGAAACTCCTGGAAAAGGCCGAGGCCGCGCTTCCAGGCATCCTGGATTCAAAGAACGGCCAGGATTCCAAGGACGGGGATGACCGTCCTGCGACGGTGTCCACCGTGAAGGGCGATGTCGTGTCCGATCCCGCCCATGCCGACATCACGGGCACCGATTGGACCAGTGAAGGCGGGGCTGCCCCTGAAGGCCCCGCAACCAACACGCCGCCAAAGGCGTGACGTAAGCCGACCACGCGTGGTGCGCTCCGGCGTCGGGCATTAACGCTCGACGCCGGACCGCACCCTACGCTGTACGGTCGACTGCCTTGAGGATTGCCTCGCCCAATTCGGCGGGTTTGGTGAATTGCGGCCAGTGTCCCGTGGGCAGATCCACGAGCTCCACGTCCTTGATGCGTGCCAGTTCCTCGGTAAAGGGGTGGCCGGCGTCCATCATCCCGTTGAGCATCGATGATGGGAACTCGCAGGCGATGACCGTCGCCGGAACGTCGTAGCGCCGGACATCATGGAGGTGCTGCTGGTCGTAGGCGACGCCCTTGGGCTCGGGGATGGCGCGGGCGCGGAACTTTTCCCGGAGTTCTTCGGTCAGGTCCACGAGATCCGCTTCCTCGAATCCCTCCCACGGCGGCAGCGGGATGTCGTCGCCGTCGTCGGGCAGTTCGTCATTGATGACGCCGCCCTCACCCAGCGGGCCGCTGTCCACGTAGATCGCATGGGCGACGCGATCGGGCCGTGAATCAACCACGCCGTGGATGATGGCCCCGCCGCCGGAGTGGCCCACCAGGACCACTTTGCCCTCCAGTGAGTCCACCTTTTCAATGACGGCGCCGATATGCGTCCGGAGGCCAATTCCCGCGCGGGGGCTCTCCCGGGATTCAAGTCCGGGGAGTGTCAGCGGGTGGACCGCGTGTCCCGCCTTCTCCAGGGCCGGCGTCACCTCCTCCCATGACGAAGCGTCCAACCAGAAACCAGGTACCAGGATGATGTCCATGCCGGTACCCTACGGGAGCCCCCTGACAAGATGAACCCCTTTGAGTAGGAAGAAGGGGTTGACGGGCGCCACTTTCCGGGTCATAGTTTTCGTATACGATTTCGTACTCGATAGCTGGATGATCAGATATCGGAGTCTATTCAGGAGGGAGCGGCTCGTGACAGTGGAGTTCCGACCGCAGGAGCTTGGCCAGGACGTGCTGGAACGGACGCGCAAGGTTATTGCTGTCCATATCAACTACCCCAGCCGGGCCGCCCAGCGTGGGCGTACTCCCGCGCAGCCTTCGTACTTCCTGAAGCCGTCGTCCTCCCTTGCGCTGGGGTCGGCTGTGGCTCCGGGCACGGTTGAACGTCCTGCAGGCTGCGAGCTGCTCGGCTACGAGGGCGAGATCGCGCTGGTCATCGGCAAGGCAGCCCGGCGGGTTGGGTTGGAAGATGCTTGGAGCCATGTCCAGTGGGTGACAGCTTCGAACGATCTCGGGGTTTACGACCTCCGCTACGCCGACAAGGGCTCGAACGTTCGGTCCAAAGGCGGCGACGGCTTCACCCCCGTGGGTCCGGTATTGATCCCTGCCGACGCCGTCGACCCCACGCAGCTGCGCATCCGCACCTGGCACAACGGTGACCTGGTCCAGGATGACACCACCGAGGACCTGCTCTTCCCCTTCGCCCAGCTCGTCGCGGACCTGTCCCAACTCCTGACACTGGAGGAGGGCGACATCATCCTCACCGGCACTCCGGCCGGCGCGTCCGTCGCCAAGCCGGGGGACGTCGTCGAAATTGAAGTCACCGGCGGTGATTTCAGCACCGGCCGCCTCACCACCAAAGTGACGGAAGGTACGACGCCGTTCGCGGACTTTGGTGCCCAACCCAAGACCGATGACACGCAGCGCGAAGAGGCCTATGGTTCCCGCGAAGCCGCCGGACTGGCGCCGGCGTCGGCTGGTCTGTCGCCTGAGCTGAAGGCCAAGCTCGAATCCGTCGCCACGGCAACCTTGTCCTCCCAGCTCCGCAAGCGCGGTTTGAACAACGTCAGTATTGACGGCCTGCAGGCCACCCGCCCGGACCGCAAGGTGGTGGGCCTGGCCCGGACCCTGCGCTACGTGCCCAACCGTGAGGACCTCTTCAAGACCCACGGCGGCGGGTTCAACGCCCAGAAGAGAGCCATTGACTCGGTGAACGAGGGCGAAATCCTGGTCATGGAAGCCCGCGGCGAGAAGGGGACTGGCACGGTGGGTGACATCCTGGCCCTGCGCGCCCAGGTCCGCGGTGCCGCGGCCATCATCACTGACGGCGGCGTCCGGGACTACTCCACAGTGGCAGACCTGGAAATGCCCACCTACTTCGCCAACCCGCACCCGGCCGTCCTCGGACGGCGGCACATTCCCTGGGACACCGACATCACCATCGCCTGCGGGGGCGCCACCGTGCAGCCCGGCGACATCATTGTGGCCGACTCCGACGGCATCCTGGTCATCCCGCCGGCACTGGCCGAGGAGTTGGTGGACGACTGCATCGCCCAGGAGAAGGAAGAGATGTTCATCTTCCAGATGGTCCAGGAGGGCCACAGCGTCGATGGGCTGTACCCGATGAACGCCGAATGGCAGGCCCGCTACAAGGCCTGGGAAGCCACGGAAGGAGCCTACGGTGACTGAAACCGCCGTCGGGAGCGTCCCCCAAAGCAAGTCCCAGCAGGCCTATGACGCCGTCAAGGCACGGATCGTCGAGGGCACCTACACGCCGGGGTACCGGCTGGTGCTCGCCAAGATCGCCGAGGACCTGGGCTTCAGCGTTGTTCCCGTCCGCGAAGCCATCCGCCGTCTTGAGGCCGAAGGGCTGGTGAAGTTCGAACGCAACGTCGGAGCCGCCGTTTCCGGGATCGACCCCACCGAGTACCTCTACACGATGCAGACCCTGAGCATTGTGGAAGGTGCGGCGACGGCGTTGTCGGCGCCGCTGGTTGATGCCGTTGCCATAGAACGTGCCCGTGCAGTCAACGCTGAGATGCGGGAGTGCCTGGAGCACTTCGATCCCGTGCGTTTCACTGCCTTGAACCAAGACTTCCACAGCGTCCTCTTTGAACACTGCCCCAACCCGCACATCCTGGACCTCGTGCACCGGGGCTGGAACCGGCTGGCGTCGCTGCGCTCGTCCACGTTCCGCTTCGTGCCCGGCCGGGCCCAGGAATCCGTGCGCGAACACGAGGCGCTGCTCCAGCTCATCGAGTCCGGAGCCGACGCCGACACCATCGAAAAAGCAGCCCGCCAACACCGCGCCGCCACCCTCGACGCCTACCTCGCAACCACCACTTAAAGCAACGCGGGGTCACTTATGGCCCATAAAACCACTCCGAAGGGGCCATAAGTGACCCCGCGTTGGATGAAAAAGGAAGACAACGATGACGACCTCCGTAGAAACCACCAAGCATTACGTCCCCGAGGATTTGCCCACGCACATCCAGCACTACATCAACGGCGAGTTCGTTGACTCCGTATCCGGGAAGACCTTCGACGTCCTGGACCCGGTCTCCAACCAGAACTACGCCACCGCCGCTGCAGGCCAGAAGGAAGACATCGACCTCGCCGTTGCTGCCGCCCGGGAAGCGTTCGTCAACGGCCCTTGGCCGAAGATGAAGCCGCGCGAACGTGCCCGCGTCCTGAACAAGATTGCCGACGCCGTTGAGGCGCAGGAAGCGCGCCTGGCTGAACTGGAAACGTTCGATACCGGACTGCCCATCACCCAGGCCAAGGGCCAGGCCCTCCGCGCTGCCGAGAACTTCCGCTTCTTCGCGGACCTGATCGTCGCCCAGTTCGATGACGCCATGAAGGTCCCGGGCTCGCAGATCAACTACGTAAACCGCAAGCCGATCGGCGTCGCGGGCCTCATCACCCCGTGGAACACCCCGTTCATGCTCGAGTCCTGGAAGCTGGCCCCGGCCCTGGCCACCGGTAACACGGTGGTCCTCAAGCCGGCCGAGTTCACCCCGCTCTCCGCCTCGCTCTGGGCCACGATCTTCAAGGACGCGGGACTGCCCGATGGCGTGTTCAACCTGGTCAACGGCCTGGGTGAAGAAGCCGGCGATGCCCTGGTGAAGCACCCGGACGTTCCGCTGATCTCCTTCACGGGCGAGACCACCACCGGACAGACCATCTTCCGTAACGCCGCAGCCAACCTCAAGGGCCTGTCCATGGAACTGGGTGGCAAGTCCCCGTGCGTCGTGTTCGCGGACGCCGACCTGGATGCAGCGATCGACTCGGCCCTGTTCGGTGTCTTCTCGCTGAATGGCGAACGCTGCACAGCCGGTTCCCGCATCCTCGTTGAACGTGCCATCTACGACGAATTCTGCGAAAAGTACGCCGCCCGCGCCAAGAACATCGTGGTGGGCGATCCCCACGACCCCAAGACCCAGGTTGGTGCGCTGGTCCACCCCGAGCACTACGCCAAGGTCGCTTCCTACGTGGAGATCGGCAAGTCCGAAGGTCGGCTGCTCGCCGGCGGCGGCCGACCCGACCACCTGCCCGAAGGCAACTACATCGCACCCACGGTGTTTGCCGACGTCGAACCTGACGCGCGGATCTTCCAGGAGGAGATCTTCGGTCCCGTCGTGGCCATCACCCCGTTCGAGAACGACGACGAAGCCCTCGCCTTGGCGAACAACACCAAGTACGGTCTGGCGGCCTACATCTGGACCCAGAACCTGACCCGGGCTCACAACTTCTCGCAGAACGTCGAGGCCGGCATGGTGTGGCTCAACAGCCACAACGTCCGCGACCTCCGCACCCCGTTCGGCGGCGTCAAGGCTTCGGGCCTTGGCCACGAGGGCGGCTACCGCTCGATCGACTTCTACACCGACCAGCAGGCCGTGCACATCACCCTCGGATCCGTCCACACGCCCAAGTTCGGCGCCTAACCCTCCCAGCTTTCAACGAAGAGAGACCATCATGAGCAACCTGTTTACCGGCCCCATTCCTACCCCGAGTGTTCCGGCTCCGGACATCGTCCGCTGCGCCTACCTGGAACTCGTGGTCACCGACTTGGAGAAGTCCCGCGCGTTCTACGTGGACCTCCTCGGCCTGCACGTCACCGAAGAAGACGAGAACACCATCTACCTGCGCTCCTTCGAGGAGTTCATCCACCACAACCTGGTGCTCCGCAAAGGCCCGGTTGCCGCAGCCGCTGCCTTCGCGTACCGGGTGAAGTCCCCGGCCGAGGTCGACGCCGCCGAGGCCTACTACCGCGAACTCGGTTGCCGGGTGGAGCGCCGCAAGGAAGGTTTCACCAAGGGCGTGGGCGATTCCGTCCGGGTCGAGGACCCGCTGGGCTTCCCTTACGAGTTCTTCTACGACGTCGAACACGTCGAACGCCTCACCCAGCGTTACGACCTCTACTCCGCCGGTGAACTGGTCCGCCTGGACCACTTCAACCAGGTCACTCCGGACGTCCCGCGCGGCCGCAAGTACCTCGAGGACCTCGGCTTCCGCGTCTCCGAAGACATCAAGGATTCCGACGGCGTCACGTACGCCGCGTGGATGCACCGCAAGCAGACCGTGCACGACACTGCCCTGACCGGCGGCAACGGCCCGCGCCTGCACCACATCGCGTTCTCCACCCACGAGAAGCACAACATCATCCAGATCTGCGACAAGATGGGTGCCCTGCGCATCAGCGACCGCATCGAACGCGGACCCGGACGCCACGGAGTCTCCAACGCGTTCTACCTCTACATCCTGGACCCCGACGGCCACCGCGTGGAGATCTACACCCAGGACTACTACACCGGCGATCCCGACAACCCCACCGTCACCTGGGACGTCCACGACAACCAGCGCCGCGACTGGTGGGGCAACCCGGTCGTCCCGTCCTGGTACACCGAGGCCTCCCTGGTCCTGGACCTCGACGGCAACCCGCAGCCGGTGATCGAGCGTGAAGACAAGTCGGAAATGGCCGTCACGGTCGGCGCCGACGGCTTCTCCTACACCCGCCCCGAAGGCACCGCGGCCGAGGGCTTCAAGTTGGGAGCGCAGGTCTAAGCCATGCTGGACGCGAAGACGATCGAAGCCATTGCCGACGAGCTCCTTGAAGCCCATCGGAACCGCAAACCGGTGCCGCGCCTGACCGCCCGCTACCCGGGCATGACGGTGGAGGACTCCTACGCCGTGCAGCAGTTGTGGCGCCAGCGGAACGAGGAAGCCGGACGCACGTTGGTGGGGCGGAAGATCGGCCTCACGTCCAAAGCCATGCAGGCCGCCACGGGCATCACGGAGCCGGACTATGGCGCGATTTTCGACGACATGGTCCTCGAAACCGGGTGTTCGGTGGACTGGGACCAGTACACGCACCCCCGGGTGGAGGTGGAGCTGGCCTTCGTGCTGAAGGAGGGGCTGAAGGGCCCCGGCTGCACTATCTTCGACGTCCTCAACGCCACCGACTACGTGGTTCCGGCCCTCGAGATCCTGGACTCCAGGATAGAAATGGAAGGCCGGACCATCGTGGACACGATCTCGGACAACGCCGCGATGGGTGCCATGGTGATCGGCGGACGGCCCGTAAAGCCAGACGCCGTCGACCTCCGCTGGGTCTCGGCGATCCTGTACAAAAACCAGACCGTGGAGGAAACCGGAGTCGCCGCAGGGGTCCTGGACCACCCGGCCAACGGCGTGCACTGGCTGGCCAACAAGATCGCTGCGCACGGGGACTCGATGAAGGCCGGCGACATCATCCTGGCCGGCTCCTTCACCCGGCCCCTGTGGGTCTACAAGGGCGACACCGTCCACGCCGACTACGGTCCCTTGGGAGTTGTCACATGCCACTTCAACTAGGCCCTACTTTCTACTCGGCCCTTGCTGCAGCAGGGAGGCCCCTGGCCGGCATGTGGGTGTGCTCCGGCAGCCCTCTCGTGGCGGAGATCTGCGCGGGTTCGGGCTTGGACTGGATCCTGGTGGACGCCGAACACAGCCCCAACGGTCTCGAATCGATCCTCGCCCAACTCCAGGCGATGTACGGCTACCCCGTCCAGGCCATGGTCCGGCCACCGGTCAACGACACCGTGGTCATCAAGCAATACCTCGACCTCGGGGTGCAGAACCTGCTCATTCCCATGGTCAACTCGGCCTTCGAGGCGGCCGCGGCTGTCGCCGCCGTTCGCTACCCGCCGCACGGGGTGCGCGGGGTCGGTTCGGCGCTGGCCCGCGCATCGCGGTGGAACCGCGTCCCGGACTACCTTGCGACGGCGGGTGACACCGTCAGCGTCACCGTCCAGATCGAATCCGCCGCCGCCGTCAACGCCGTCGAGGAGATCCTGGCCGTCGACGGCGTGGACGGTATCTTCCTGGGCCCCTCGGACCTCGCCGCCTCCATGGGCCTGCTGGGACAGCAGGAACATCCCGAGGTGAGGGCCGCCGTCGAACGCTGTATTCATGCCGCCACGGCGGCCGGTAAGCCGGCGGGCGTCAACGCCTTCAACCCCGACACCGCCCGCGCATACCTCGACGCCGGTGCCTCCTTCGTGCTGGTCGGTGCGGATGTCGCCGTGCTCGCCAGGGCCTCCGAAGCGCTGGCAACCGCGTTCGTGCGGCCTGCGGAAGATGCCGTGAAACAGAGCTATTAAGGGCCGAGCCACGGTCTGTTTTGCCGGCCTGCAAAGGGGTACAACAGTGTTATCACCAAGCGGGTTTCGGACTTTGGGAGCTGAGCGATGTCGATCCGTCCAGTGCCACATCCCACGTTCTATTCAGTGCTGGAAGCCGAGGAAAGACCGCTGGTGGGCATGTGGGTGTGCTCCGGAAGCCCGTTGGTCGCGGAGATCTGTGCGGGCTCGGGGCTGGACTGGCTGCTGATCGACGCCGAGCACAGTCCCAACGGCATCGAGTCGATCCTGGGCCAACTCCACAGTGTCAGCGGCTACCCGGTGCAGATCATGGTCCGGCCGCCGGTCAACGATCCTGTGGTCATCAAGCAGTACCTGGACCTCGGCGTGCAGAACCTCCTGGTGCCCATGGTCAACTCGGCGATGGAGGCCGAAGCCGCTGTGGCCGCTGTCCGGTATCCGCCCCTGGGTGTCCGCGGCGTTGGTTCGGCCTTGGCACGTGCCTCGCGGTGGAACCGCATCCCCGACTACCTTGCCCAAGCCGGCGACACCGTGAGCGTCACCGTTCAAGTGGAATCCGAAGCGGCAGCCGCAGCTGTTGAGGAGATCCTTGCCGTCGACGGCGTCGATGGCATCTTCCTCGGACCGGCCGACCTCGCCGCCTCCATGGGCCTGCTGGGACAGCACGAGAATCCTTTGGTTCGCGCCGTCGTCGAGCATTGCCTCGCTGCCGCGAGCGCCGCCGGCAAGCCCGCGGGCGTCAACGCCTTCAACGAGGAGATTGCCCGGGCGTATCTCGACGCCGGTGCGGCGTTTGCGTTGGTGGGTGCGGACGTGGTGGTGCTGGCGCGGGCTTCGGAGGCTTTCGCGGAGAAGTTCATTCCGGTGTCGGAGAAGGCGGAGCGGGAGAGCTACTGATCCTCCGATAGGACTATTTCCGGGCCATGTACCACTCCGTGAATTCGCGGGCCCGGCCGTCCTCGGCGAAGCGGATGACCCAGAGGTTGTCATACGTGGGCTGGCCGTTGAGGTACGTCGTCAAACCCTGCACGAACGCCGTGTCCCCGTCCCTGCCCAGGAGCGTCCACTCGAAGGTCCAGTCCTCGGGCTTGTCGGAGGAGTCGCCGGACCATTCCTTCACGATCTCCTCGTGCCCGTGCCACGCATCGGGATCGTCCGGCCGGGTGTTGTAGACGGCGTCCTCGGTGAATAAGGCGCGAATGTCCTCGGGTTGGTTTGAGGTCCACGCGCGTTCGTAGTTGTCCATCCAGGCGTTCACGTCGTTGGTCATGTACCCGTTCTACCGTCTGCTGGGCATGGGTTCAACGGTGGCTGCGGCTTGCATGGCGGATGTGTTCCGGGGTGAGGCCGGTCAATGATGCGAGCTCCAAGTCATCGCAGACCTGTGCCCGCAGAGCCATTGCGATAAGGGCTTCCCGGCGTCCGGTGATCCGCCCGCGATGCTGTTCCGCGGCCTTCAGCTCATCGCTTTTGGCCCTCAACGCCTCCAGCTGTGCCTGCCGTGGGAGCCCGCTCAGGTGGAGATCGTCATAAGCCAAAGCGATGGTACGTACAGTGCGAAGGTTTTCGCCGGTGACAGCTGAGATGGTGGCCAGCGTCAGCCCGTCTTCCACGGCCTGGGCGATCAGGTCGTTCCTTGCCGCGGTCAAAGTCCTGATGGAGCTGGCTGCATGGGTGAGGAGCTGGCGATGAACGCCCAACGCGTGGACCAGCCTGGCGTGCTCTCCATCCGGGTTCGTGGCTGGACGGGCAGGGGAGTTGGCCCGGTACGCGTACCGTCCAGTGGCTGACCGGGTTTGCATTGACTCCCTTTCGGTTCGGATGAGCGCTGCTGTTCACTCGAATCTAGGCATCGTTCATCCGCGCATGGAAATACCAATACCCGGTGAACCCATAAGAAAAGCGCATAGATGGTCCTCCAAAAGCGCTCTGGCAGGGCCCATCCCCGGCGAGCTGGGCCCACGTCATAGGACCCCCTTATGGATCCACGCACATTAGGTCTTATCCAGAGCGCCCCCGGCCTCCTTAGTCTCGAACAAAGGGATCCGCGAATCCGCGCGTCCCGAGTTCCACATTCCTGGAGGAGACATGTCCGAGTTCCTGCCGGCGTCGAGGGTTACCCGCATCAAAGCCTCAGCCAGCGTCGCCGCTGCCGCCCGCGTCCGCGAACTGAAAGCTGAAGGCGTCCGGATCATCGACCTCACTGTCGGAGAGCCGGACTTCGACACCCCGGACCACATCAAGGCAGCGGCCATCGAGGCGATCACAGCCGGCGAGACCAAGTACACCTCGGTAACCGGCACCCCCGAGCTGCAAAGCGCGATCCTCAACAAGATCGAGCGCGACACCGGCCACGTTTATGGAGCCGCGCAGCTGACCATCGGTGGCGGTGCCAAGCAGGTCCTCTACGTGGCGCTGATGGCCTCGCTCAATGAAGGCGATGAAGTCATTGTCCCGGCTCCGTACTGGGTGTCATACCCTGACATGGTCCTGGCGAACGACGGCACTCCGGTGATCGTCCCGTGCGGTGAGGACACAGGTTTCAAGCTCACCCCGCCGGCGCTGGAAAAAGCCATCACCTCCAAAACCAAGTGGTTGATCCTCAACGCTCCGTCCAACCCCACCGGCGCTGTTTACTCCCGCGAGGAGCTGCAGGCGCTCGGGTCAGTGCTTGAAGAACACCCCCACGTCTTCGTCCTCACCGACGAGATCTACGACGAGGTGTACTTCGGCGAAGGCCACGTCACCAGCCTGGTCACCGCAGCTCCTGCGCTGAAGGACCGGATCCTGCTGGTCAACGGAGTATCCAAGGCGTACGCCATGACGGGTTGGCGCCTGGGCTACGGCGTCGGACCGGCCCCGTTGGTCGCTGCCATGAACAAGCTGCAGTCGCAAACCTCCTCTTGCCCGTCGTCGATCAGCCAGGCAGCCGCAGCCGCCGCGCTGAAGGGCGACCAGTCCTTCGTCCGCGACAGCGTGGAGGTCTACCGCAAGCGCCGGGATGCCGCCGTCGAGGGTTTGAACTCCATCGACGGACTGTCCGTGGCCCCGGCCGAGGGTGCGTTCTACGCCTACGTGAACTGCGCCGGCGTCATCGGCAAGACCGCTCCCGACGGGCGGGTCATCGAAAACGATCAAGACTTCACGCTTTACCTGCTGGACGCAGCGCGCGTCGCAGTCATCCAGGGTTCGGCCTACGGCCTGGGCCCGTACTTCAGGATCTCCTTCGCAACCTCGCTGGAGACCATCAACGCGGGTGTGGATTCCATTCGCGATGCCGTCAACGCCCTCTCCTAAGCCCTCACAGAAGGAACCAGAAATGATCCACGTCAAGACCAAATTCGAGCGCCCGGACGCCGACGTCGTCGCACGACTCGCTGCCTTTTCCTCCGCCACCATCCACGAGGCGCAGGGCCGTCGGGGTGCGCTGAGCTCCAGGATCAAGCCCATCGACCGCTCCATGTCCTTCTGTGGGCCAGCCGTCACCGTGGCTTGTGCCCCGCAGGACAACCTCATGCTCCAGGTCGCCATCCATTACGCACAGGCCGGCGACGTCGTCCTGGTCGGTGCGCAGGAAATGGCCGAGGCCGGCACGTTCGGCGACGTCCTGGGCAACGCCATGAAGGCCAAGGGGATCGCGGCCATGGTCACCGACTCCGGCGTCCGCGACACCCAAGACTTGATCGAACTCGGCCTGCCCGTTTTCTCCGGCAGTGTCAGCATCAAGGGCACCGTCAAGGAAACCCTCGGTCCGATCAACCACCCCATCGTTTTCGGCGACGAAATCATCTACCCGGGCGACATCCTCCGCGGCGACGCTGACGGCGTCGTCGTGGTCCGCCGGGAAGAGGCTGAGGAAGTCATTGCGCTCTCCCAGGCCCGCGACGACCACGAACGCGAACTCATCAAGCTCTACCACGACGGAGGCAACACCATCGAGCTCTGCGGCCTGACGGAGAAGCTGAAGGAGAAGGGCCTGCTTGTGGAGGACTAGTTCCGCCTAGCTGAGGGCCGGCCGTCCGTCTGGGAAAGACGCGCGGCCGGCCTTTTGGTGTGGCCTGGGTACAAAAAAGCGCCTTGCCTCGTGCGGTTGCTACGAGGGCAGGGCGCCTTGTGGGTGCTGCGGCTTGGATGGAGGTACGACGGCGGAGGGCCGGGTTGCGTGGTCCTCTCGCCGCAGGAGGGGGTGCGGGTCAGTCCAGGCCGGAGTGTCCGGGGCGGGTATCCACCAGGTGCCACTCGATGCTGTTCCCGGAGTGTGCCGGCATCAGGGATCCTTCAAACACGAACAGTGGTTCACCAATGCCGCCGACCGGCCGCCAAAAGCCGTTTCGGGGGCAGTGAAAGCCGGTACGTGCGCTGACCGTTCCACGGGTTGGATTCGAGACCCATCCGGAAGTGCTGATCTTTTTCACCGTTCTGTCCTTTGAACAGGCCCGCGGTGTTCCGTGGGCTGTATTTCGAATTTCTTCTTAATTCGATATTAGGAAAGTAAAACGGCTTTGAATAAGACCAATGCTGTCTGTCCGGATAAGACTTTGTTATGGATGCGCCGGCAGCTGCACAGGGTCCGTTCCGTACTTTGAGATGAGCTGTTGGTGCAGCATTTCCTTGACCACCAGGAGCACGGCCGAGGCTGCCTCGGACAAGGGCTCGTGGTCCGGGGTGCAGAGGGCGATCTTGCTCTGCAGCCCGGGCTCAACGATCCGCAGCACCTTGAAGTCCTGGTCCGGGAAGAGGGCGTCCGCGGCGGACTTAGGCAGCACCGTGCCGCCGAGGTTGGCGCGGATCAGCCTGGTCAAAGAAGGTACGGATTCCACCTCGCCCACCAGTTTGAGTGGAAGGTCCTGGTCCGCGAGGCCCTTTTCGATGATCTGGCGCAGCGTGTGGTTCTTCTCGGGCAGGAAGAGGCCCACAGTGCTCGCTTCGGCAAGGGTGACCGTCTCCTTGCCGTGGTTCACATCGAGGTCCGGGTGGACCACCAAGTGCAGGTCCTCCACGATCATGGTGGTGAACTGCACCCCGCGGATCTTTCCGGGCTCGTAGATCAGCGCCATGTCCAAGCGCCCGTTCTTGATGGCTTCACTGAGGACACCGCCAAAAATCTCGGTCAGGTGGACCACGATGTCCGGGTAACGGCGGCCGACTTCCCTGATGATCTGGGGTGTGAGGCTGGAGGCCATGCTGTAGGGCGCGATAGCGATGGACACCCTCCCGGATGGCGCAGCGCCGGACGTCGCAACGTCCTGCCGTGCCTGCTCCACCAATCGAAGAATGGACTGCGCATGCCGGTACAACGTATGGCCCGCAGCGGTGGGTTCAACGCCTTGCTTGCTGCGGATGAGGAGCCTCTGCTTGAGGTCGTTTTCAAGCGCGGAAACCTGCTGGCTCAGGGCCGGCTGGGCGACGTGGAGTGCCGCGGCAGCTTTGGTGATGCTTCCCGAATCGACGATCTGGACGAAGTATGCGAGCTTTCGAGTGTCCATGTTTCTGCCTTCCTGGAGAGCCACGTCCCCAGGTGGCGTGCATAGGAAAATTCTAGTCGCGCGGTGGGTGCGACCCCTGCCACAGTACAGGGTGGCGCAGGTCATAACGGAGAGCTATTACGGGATAGCTAATAGGTCTTTGTGCCGCATGGATGAACGGTGCGAGACTTTTGGAAAGAACTTCAGGCAACGCTTTGGAATCGCCAGGCGTTCACCATTTACCCGGAATTAAATTCCCCTGCATAATCCATGGAAAGAGAACCACGTGAACCCGATTATTGATCTTGTAGCGGATCTTGGAGAGGGATTTGGCGCCTACACCATTGGCGACGATTCCGAACTCCTGGAGATCGTCACAAGTGCAAATATCGCCTGCGGGTTTCATGCCGGCGACCCTGACATCATGGCGGCCACTGTGGCTGAATGCGTTCGACGCGGAGTAGGCATTGGGGCCCACCCCAGCTTCCCGGATCTGCGTGGATTCGGCCGCCGGGACATGGGTCTTTCTGCGGGCGAAGTCCAGAACGATGTCCTGTACCAGCTGGGTGCGCTGAATGGCTTTGCCGGATTCCACGGCACCAAGGTCACACACTTGGCACCCCATGGCAGGCTCGGCAACCTCGTTGCCGTTCGCCCCGACTACGCACGGGCAGTAGCAGAAGCGGCGGCCCGCCTGGACCGCGAGCTGATTGTCGTGGCCCAGGATGGCGAACTGGCTTCGGCCTCACGGGAGGCAGGGCTGGACGTAGCGATCGTGGGGATAGTGGACCGCGCCTACCAGGAAGATGGCACGCTGGTTCCCCGCAGCAAGCCCGGCGCGGTTCTGCACGATCCCGCGGAAATCATCGACCGTACCCTCCGCATGGTGGTCGACGGCAAGCTCCGCTGTGCCAACGGCGTGGATATGGATATCGACGTCGACACCCTCCTCCTGCACGGAGACAACCCGGGGGCTGTTGAACTGGCCCGTCGGATCCGAACGGAACTCACCTCCGCCGGTGTGCGTGTCGCCCCTCTTGCCCAGGTCATGGACGCGAAGAAGAAGGCGGCCTGACATGTCCGTGCTCTCAACGGCCCCCACAGAGGTCTACGAATCCGGTGACTCAGCACTGCGCGTGGTGGCCATTTCCGAGGCCAGCGAAGACAATTGGGTGACGGTCCACCGCCTGGCGGATTGGCTCGAAGGCTGCGGCGCCGAAGGTCTTCACGGTGCCGTACCAACCTACGACTCCGTCCTGGTGGAATTCGATCCGGTATTGGTATCGGCCCGCCAGGTGCGCGCCTTCGTCAAACTCGGACTCCTGGAACTTGCCCACGCCGATGAATCACTCAAGGCACCTCGTGAGTTCGACGTTCCCGTCGTCTACGGAGGGGAGTACGGCCCGGACCTGGAACGCGTCGCAGAGCACCAGGGAATCTCCGTCGAGGAAATCATCCGCCTCCATAGCGAAAAGACCTACACCGTGCGCTGTCTTGGCGCGCCCGCGGGCTCACCCATGATGGACGGACCTGCCTTCCCCAAGCCCGTACCGCGGCTGAAGGATCCGCGCCTCAGCGTTCCTGCAGGTGCGGTGTCAGTAGCCGGCCGGCAGGCAGTGATCGCACCTGCGACCGCCCCCGGCGGCTGGTGCGTCATTGGCCAGACGCCCCTGTCCGTTCTGAACATCCGGCGTGAACCCTTGGTCCCTTACAAGCCAGGCGACATCCTCAGGTTCAGGCAGATCGGCGCCGAGGACTTCAGTGCCTACGCCGGCCGGGACCTGGAGCCGCTGGCCTTGGAAAACCTGGAGCCGCAGCCGTGAGCGCCGGGATCCTGGTTCAGCAGCCTGGCAACTCCGTGGTCACGGACCTCGGCAGGACCCGGGGCCCACGCTTCGGCCTCCCCGTCAACGGCGCCCTCGATCAATACTCCGCAAGGGCAGCGAACATCCTGGCTGGAAACCTGGACAACGACCCCCTGGTGGAGATCACGGCGCTCGATTTCCGCATGAAAGCCAACACCGACCTCCTGATCGCCGTGACGGGTGCGCCACTTACCCTGACGGTGGGTGGACGCCCCTGCAGCCAGTGGGAGCCGGTCTCGGTACGCGCAGGCGAGTCGGTTTCCATCCGCGGAATCAACCGGGGCCTCCGCGCCTACCTCGCTGTCCATGGCTCGCTCGAGGCAGAGACGCTGCTTGGCAGTGCAGCCCCGGACACCGTTGTGGGCTTCGGGCTTCAGCTGAGGGAAGGCACCGCACTGGCCACCCGGCGCAGCGTCGGCCCCGTACGCCAGCCGTACTTCGACCTCCCCCTTTTCCGGCTTGGCCTCGAACGGCCAAGCATGGGCTCAGACTTGTCGGTCGATGTGACCGACGGGCCGGACGTTGCCGAGTTCGGCGCGTCCGGTGATCTGCTCTTCTTTTCCGAGTACACCGTCAGCGGACGCAGCAACCACATCGGCCTGCGGCTCGGTGGGGAACTACCGGAAAGAACCTCCAGCGGTGAGGTGCTTTCCCGCGGCGTGCCAGTGGGCGCCGTCGAGGTCCCCTCAAGGGAAGAGCTGCTGGTACTGCACCGGGGACGCGGCGTCACCGCCGGGTACCCCGTTCTCGCAGTGGTTACCAGCACCGGACTGGATGTCCTGGCCCAGGCGCGGCCAGGGGACAAAGTCCGTTTTCGGAAAACCACAGTGGCAGAAGCAACTGCCGCCCACCGGCGCTCGCGGGCCCAGCTTGAAACCCTCCGCGAATCCGTCAACACCGTCTTCGGACTCCTTGGCATCGGATGCCGTCCCCAGTGGCAGGACCTGCCGGTTGCGGCATGCAGCTAAGGAACCTGTCGTAATACCTCGTAGGCGTTGCTACGCTCATCCCAGTAAGGAAAAGTCATGACCGCAAGCACCAACGCTGCGCCAACGCAGCATGAGCGGCTCACGGGCCGCCAAACCCGCAAGGTTGTCACCGCGGGTTGTGTGGGCATCTTCGTGGAACTGTACGACAACGGCATTTTCGCCTTCATGGCGGGAACGCTGGCACTCGTCTTCCTGGCCCCCGGAAACCCGGACAATGCCCTGCTTTTCGTGTTCGCAGGGTATGCGGTCTCATTCTTCGTCCGCCCGCTGGGTGCAGTGGTCTGCGGCTACCTCGGTGACCGGATTGGCAGGCAAAAACTACTGGTCTTTGTGATCCTGCTGATCAGCGTTGCCACGGCCGGTATCGGCCTGTTGCCCCCGTACGCCGCCATTGGCGTTGCCGCCCCCATTCTCCTGGTCCTCCTGCGGCTCCTGCAGGGCTTCTCCGTCGGCGGTGAAGCTGCCGGTGCCATGACGTTCCTCGCCGAGCACGCTCCCGAAGGCAAGCGCGGCATCATCACCTCCTACGCACAGATCGCCTCGTTCGCGGCGCTGCTGACCGGTACTTTGGTGGCTTATTCCATGTCGCCTTGGCTGACCCAGGCAGCGATCGACGGCGGCGGCTTCGGTTCCTTCGCCTGGCGCATTCCGTTCCTGGTCGCCATCCCCATGGGCATCATCGGCTGGTACATCCGCAAAGCCATCAGCGATACCCCCAACTTCGAAAAGCTGAAGGAAGAGGGCGGCCTCTCCAAGAACCCGCTCAAGGAAGCCTTCCAGTCCAAGGAACACCGCCGCGCCATGCTGCTGGCCCTCTTCATCCCGCTGATGAACGGCTCGGGCTACTACGTCCTGTTCTCCTACATGCCCACCTTCCTCAAGGGCAAGCAACTCAACTTCACCATCGGCGAGGCACTGCTTGTCACGGCCTGCAGCCTGGTTGTCATCTGCATCGCCATCCCCTTCATGGGCGCCCTGTCGGATCGGGTTGGCCGGAAGAAAGTCATCGCCGGTTCCGCCATCGCAATGGCTGTTCTTGGAATTCCCTCCTACGCCCTCATCGCCACCGGTGAGATGGGCTTGGCCATCCTCGGCGCCAGCATCATGGCCATCGTCTTCGCCGGCCACACCGCGGTGATCCACATCTTGATCGTCGAGCTCTTCCCCACCCGCGTCCGCTACTCGGCCTACGGCCTGGGGTACAACATCTCCTCGGCCCTGTTCGGCGGTACCGCCCCGCTGCTCATGACCTGGCTGATCAGCAGCACCAACAACATCTACATGCCGGCGTTCTACGCAGTCATCACCGCCCTCGGCACGCTCATCGCAGTGAGCACCGTCAAGGACCGTGCCCACGAACCGCTCCGCGACGCCTAAGTGTTTACCCCTGGCGGGTGCCGTCTTACTGATGGCACCCGCCCCTTCCCCGCCTTTTGGAGGACCCAATGTCTTTTTCCGACTACACCACCGCCCTCGTCACCGGCGCTTCCACCGGCATGGGTGCAGCCATCGCGGAGCGCCTGGCAAAGCGCGGACTCACCGTCCACGCCGTGGCACGCAACGCCGAACGCCTCGCTGAACTTGCCGACCGTACCGGAGCAGTCCCGCACGTGGTGGACCTGACCGACACAGCCGCGCTGGCCGCCGTCGTGAGTGAACTCAAGGTGGACGTCCTGGTGAACTGTGCCGGTGTTTCCCGCCCGGGCAACATCCTGGATTCATCGGAAGCCGACATTGACGAGCTGGTGGACGTGAACCTCCGGGGCCTCCTTCAGCTCACCCGGCTGGTCCTTCCCGGCATGGTGGAGCGCGACCTTGGCCACGTCATCAACATCAGCTCGATTGCCGGTGTGTACAACTTCTACGGCCACACGGTCTACCACGCCACCAAGGCGGCAGTGCACCAGATTTCCCGCCAGCTCCGCAACGACACCGTTGGCAAGCGGATCCGCGTGACGGAGATCTGTCCGGGCCGCGTGGAGACCGAAATCTTTGGGCGCAACCTCGGCGGCACGCCAGAGGCCATGGAAGAAGCCTGGAAGACCTACTACGAAGGCTACGAATCGCTCACCACGGACGACATCGTCAACGCCCTGGACTACGCGATCGAAACCCCGCGGCACGTCAACGTTGGAATGCTCGAACTCATGCCGACGTTCCAGGTCCCCGGCGGCTTGGTGTTCGACCGGCGCTGAGCCTGTTTCAAACCAGCGCCCCTTAGGTTCCGGCGGCACTCACTCCCGTCGCCGGAAATACAGGCTGGCGGCCGCGTATTCGCGGCCGCCAGCACCCGTTTAAGGTTTGCATTCGGGGATTACGACGGCGGGTGGTTCAGTCCTCGTCCAACGTTTCGGTCAGGTGATGAGTCGGGATCCGGTCGCGGTCGTACGTGATTTCGGTGTAACCATGGGGCTGGGGACGCCCGTCGGAGCCGAGGTTGACGAACACGATCTCGTCGATGGTCAGGATGGCCTGACGGGTGATCATGTTCCGGACTTCGGCACGCATGGTCAGTGACGTCCGGCCGAAGCGCTTTGCGGTTAGTCCCATCTCGATCAGGTCGCCCTGGACGGCCGAGCTGACGAAGTTGATTTCGGAGATGTACTTGGTGACCGCGCGGCCGTTGCCCAATTGGAGGATGGCGTAGATCGCTGCCTCTTCATCGATCCACTTCAGCAGGCTGCCGCCGAACAGAGTGCCATTGGCGTTGAGGTCCTCGGGCCGCACCCATTTGCGGGTGCGGAAGGTGATGTCTGCTTTTTCCATAATCCGAGATTATCGAACCGGCGCAACCCCCTGCTGGATGTTGCGCCGGACATCCTCCTCCTAGGCCATGGCGGTGTGTGCCGCGCTGTGTGAATCGAGCCGCTTGGAATAGCAATACGATTCCTCGACGCCGACGTAGGGACCAAAGTTGGGCACCGCGGCAAAGCCCGCACTCTCGTAGAAGCTGCGGCCATCCGACTGGGCCGAACCAGCCTCGGCTGCGATCACGGTGAACCCGTGTGAATGCGCCTGGGCTTCAAGGGCAGCCAGGATCGAGCTCGCGACTCCCGACCCACGTGCGTACGGCACCACGTACAGCCGCTTGATCTCTGCCGTCTTTTCATCGAGCATCCTCAGCCCGCCGCAGCCGAGTGGCTGGCCCGAACATTTTTCGTACGCCACCACAAATACTGCGGTGTCAGCTTCCGACGGCGGTGGCCCGGGCTCGTGGTCAGTGCTTCCGAAGCGATTATCCAGTTCTGCCTGCTGCGCGGCCCGGAGGTCGGCGCCCACGGGGTTGGCCCACGTGACCTGCCGGATATTGAGCCGGGGGTTGGTCTGCATTTGCGCCTCGATTCGCCGGGTTTCTGGGAGGTGTCTATGCGTGTTAACCCTAGGGAGACGGGGTTACCGGGGTGTTTCCTTCGCGTAAGCGTCCGGAGAAATGCTGGCTCGCCATGCGTTGTGGGGCCCGCTCTGCGCGCTTTCCCAAACGTTTGGGGCGCACACCGGGCCCCACAACGTCTCTAGAGGGCCTCGCCTGTCGGGTCCTCGGCGGTTTGGTCCGCCAAAGCCATGCCGCCAACAGGGATCTGGTCCCAATGCAGCACCTTCCACCCGTTTTCCGGGTCGCCTTCCAACGCCACGATTCCGGTGTTGGGCAACTGGTGCGTTTGCGCGAACGCGGTGTCGATGTCAGTCGCCCTGCGTCCCGCCCAGCAACGTATCGCCGCACCGTGACTGACGATCACAGCTGTCCGATGTCCAGCCGCCACCACCTCGTCCACCGATGCGTCGAACCGGGCAAAGAAGTCGTGTCCGTTGAACGCTCCGGGCATGCGGACGTCCAAGTCACCGTCCGTCCAGGCGAACACCGTGCTCATATAGCGCAGGTGCGACTCGTGGTCTGTCTTCTTCTCCAGGCTTCCGGCTTCGATCTCGTGGACGCCGGCCAGAACCGTCGGTTGCAGGCCTGTGGCTTTCGCCAGCGGAACCACGGTGCGCTGGGTGCGGAGGAGGGTGGAGGTGTACAGGGCATCGATGGTTTCATCTGCCAGCGCTTCCGGCAGTGCGGCCGCCTGGCGTTCCCCGATCGCAGTCAACCCTGGGCCGGGAAAGGCCGTGTCCAGCTCACCTGCCACATTGCCGGGGGTTTGTCCGTGCCTGACCAACAGGAGCTTCATGGTGCTCCGCTCCTCACATCGTTTTGTCCGGGGGCGTGCTCATCCGGCCGCGCGTTCCAGACGGGCTCCCTCCAGCCAATCAGTCGCCGGGGCCCTGAAACAGCCCGACACGCCGTGTTCTCAGGCTCGACGCCGGACGCGGTGAACAGCAACTGTAAGGAGCGGGCGCGTCCGGCCTCCGGGACGGTCGAGCCGGATTTCTCTGGCACGACGACGTCCGGCTGAGCGGGCGGCCGGTTAAGCGCACGACGGCGGGCGGGGCACCCAGCCCCGCCCGCCGTCGTCGAGCGTTTTTCGCTGAAGTATGGCTACTTCAGGTGGTCCACCAACTTGTCGGCGATACCGGTGTACTTGCCCGGGGTCAGCGCAAGCAAGCGGGCTTCAGCGTCGGCGGAAAGCCCGAGGCTCTGGACGAATTCCTGCATGCGGGCACCGTCCACGCGCTGTCCACGGGTGAGGTCCTTGAGGCGTTCGTACGGGTTCTCCATGCCTTCGACGCCGGCAATGGCCTCGGCGCGCATGACCATCTGGATGGCTTCGCCCAGGACTTCCCAGTTGGTATCGAGGTCGCCTGCCAGGACTTCCTCGGCGACGTCCAGTGCCTTGAGGCCCTTGGCGACGTTGGAGATGGCAAGCAGTGAGTGGCCGAAAGCCACACCAATGTTGCGCTGCGAGGAGGAATCGGTCAGGTCGCGCTGCCAGCGGGAGGTCACCAGCGTTGCGGCGAGGGTGTCCAGAAGGCCGTTGGAGATCTCCAGGTTGGCTTCGGCGTTCTCGAAGCGGATCGGGTTTACCTTGTGGGGCATGGTCGAGGAACCCGTGGCGCCTGCAACCGGGATCTGGCGGAAGTAGCCGATGGAGATGTAGCTCCAGATGTCCGTGCAGACGTTGTGCAGGATGCGGTTGAAGCGGGCGATGTCGGCGTACAGCTCGGCCTGCCAGTCGTGGCTTTCGATCTGAGTGGTGAGCGGGTTCCACGTGAGGCCCAGGCCTTCGACGAAGGACTTTGCCACAGCTTCCCAATCAGCTCCCGGCACGGATGCGACGTGGGCGGCGTAGGTGCCGGTGGCGCCGTTGATCTTGCCAAGGAACTCGGTCTTGGCGATGCGTGAGAGCTGGCGGTTCAAGCGGTGCGCGATGACGGCCAGTTCCTTGCCCAGCGTGGTGGGGGTGGCGGGCTGGCCGTGCGTACGGGACAACATGGGCACTGAGCGGTTTTCCTCCGCCATGGCCTCGATCTGCTTCACCAATGCAGTGGCGTTGGGCAACCAGACGTCCTCCACGGCACCCTTGATTCCCACTGCGTAGGAGAGGTTGTTGATGTCCTCGGAGGTGCAGCCGAAGTGAACCATGGCAGTCAGGTTCTCGATGCCAATCGCGGGCAGGCGGCGGGCGATGTAGTACTCGACGGCCTTGACGTCGTGAACGGTGACAGCCTCGATCTCGGCGAGCTCATTGACCGAGGAAGCATCGAATTCGGTGACGATGGCGCGCAGCTGCGCAATCTGGGACTCGGACAGCGGGCCGGCGCCCGGAAGAACGGACTGGCTGGTCAGGTGGATAAGCCACTCAACTTCGACGTGAACGCGATCGCGGTTCAGCGCGGCCTCGGACAAGTAATCAACGAGGGGTGCGACGGCGGCACGGTAGCGGCCATCAAGGGCGCCAAGGGCCAGGGGTTCGGAAGCGAGGGACACACGAGGGGATTCAGCCATGGTCCCTATTCTTTCATGCCCGGCACAGAGGCCTGAGTCGATGACGGCGCTATGTGGATGAACGTCAGGTTATCCACATACGCAACTTCATTCCTTCCTTCCGTGCCTGCCCATCCGTAGCGTTTTGGCTACCGATCAGCAGAACGACCACTGGAGTACACCCGTCATGAGCCTCGGCTTGATGCCTGCCGCCAATCCGCCCATCTTCGATCCTTCGGAATGTGCCTCCCGAAGCCACGAGGTCCAGCGGCTCGCATGGCGAATGAAGGATTGCGTTGATCAGGCAGACAGCGTCCTCGCATCACTGCGGAAGCTGCAGTTGGACGACTGGCAGTCCCCGGCCGGCCGGGCCTTCCGGACCACACTTGCCGTCCATGCCTCCGCGCTGATGAGGACCAGGGAGAGGCTCGATGGCGCAGCAGCTGTGGTCCTTCGGCATTCGCAGAACGTCTCTGTCTCCGGTGAGAGGGGGAACTGATGGCCGACGCAGCCCCCATCGGGGCCGGAGCAGCACCGAGGCCTTCACCGCCGCCGCCGGACGGCAGCCTCCGCATTCAGGGAGGAGTTGGCGGGATCTCTTTCCAGCTCGAAGAACTGGTGCGCGGAGCTGACCACCTCGACGCCATGGTTGGGCAGCTGCTGGGTATCGAAGAAGAGGCACGTCGCGTTCAGGATGCACTTATGCCGTATCTGCCCGACTCCTTCGAGTCAGGCTGTCTCGCCATCGACGAGGTAGCCGAAAGCCGCAAAGACGTAGGCCGGTTGCGCCAGGCCCTGGGCGACGTCAGCGCAAGCGTACTGGCCAGCCACCGGGATTATGTGGAAACTGAAGCGGGGAACACACGACTCCATCTTTTTGGGCCCGGGGCGATGATGTTCCCGGACCCGGGCCACCTCTTCCCCCTGGGCCGTGACCTCACTGAGGACATCTTGAACCTTGTAGTCAGCCCGGGTCTTGAAGCGGAGCAAGTACTCGGCCTCATGGTGGGCTCGCCGTTGCTTGCAGCCTTTCAACCCCGCCCGGTCAGCGTGACGAAGGTCGGAGAAACCGCCGAGGACGTGCAGCCTTCCTTGGCCGGGAGTCTCCGCCGCCTTGAGAAGGTCTACGACAGGAACAACGGCGAGATTGAGGTTATTGAGTTCGACAACAGCGGTTCATCTTCCTGGATGGTCCTGATTCCGGGCACGCAGCCCAATACGCCCTCAAGCAATCCTTTCGACATCCAGGGAATCGGCGAAGCAGTCGGCTATCGCTCCGAGGATGTCGCTCCCGCCGTCGCGCAGGCCTTGCGTGAAGCGGGGGCGGAGGCGGGGGACCAGGTGGTGGCGGTAGGGCACAGCCAAGGCGGCGTACACGCCATGAACTTGAGCCGGGACAAGGCGTTTCTCAGTGAATTCGACCTCAAATTTGTTCTCACTGCCGGGGCACCCGTTGGGGGCATCGTTCCAGAGCCCGGCATCAGTTCCCTTCACTTGGAGCACGTGCAGGACTGGGTCCCGGGAACAGATGGCCACATGAACCCGGACACCAAGGACCGGGTGACGGTAACGCTGACCGAGCACGTTCAGACGCCTGAAGGGGAAGGACCAGGCTTGGGCCCAGGGCACAACCAAGAGAACTATGCGAAGGGAGCCGAATTGGTCGCGGCCAGCGACGATCCATCACTAGTGGCATCCACTGCGGCGTTCGCGGGCGTGGTCGGAGCTGGCGGCGCAGCCAAGGTCACCAGGTTCAAGCTCACCCGTGATCCGCTCCCTGATCGTCGGAACAGCTTGACGGTTCCCGGCCTTCCCGAATCGCGTTCTACGGCTGGTTCCCGATGATTCCTACCGCTTGCGTGCGCCCGGAATGAGTCCCGCCACCATGGAGATGATGCTGATGATGATTGACGCGAGGATCGCAGTCCAGAAGAAGGAATCAAGGGTCAAATGCACCGGTGTGAAACTGCTCAACCATGCAGTGAGGTACAACATTGCCGCGTTGATCACGATCGTAAAAAGGCCCAAGGTCAGGATCGTCACCGGCAGCGACAAAATCTTCACCAAGGGGCGAACGAATGCGTTGACCACACCGAAAATGAGCCCGATAAACAGGTATCCCAGAATAATGCCGGCCGTGTCGGCGCCCTGCGTGAGCCCTGCATGTGCCGCTGCTGACTCCGTAGCGGTGGTGTTGATGTCCATACCTGGCAACAGCCAGGTAGCAACCCAAAGAGCCAGCCCATTAACGAGGACGCGGATGATGAATGAACCCATAGGTCCATCGTTCCACACGCACCTGTGCCCTGGCTGGGCGACTCCCCAAGCCTCTGCGTTCGCGGCGAGGGTACAAGTAGGCTTGAAGCCATGACTACTACTGACAACGCACCGGAGGGCGTACTCCCTCGACCGGTCGTGGACAGGCTTCCCAAATACGCCGCAGGTAAACCGCCAGCAGCGATTGAAGGCCTTACCAGCTACAAATTGTCGTCCAATGAAAACCCGCTGGCCCCGATACCTGCAGTGTTGCAGGCAATCGCGGACCAGACCGACATCAACCGCTACCCTGACCCCTTGGCAACGAAGCTCAGGACGGCCCTTGCAGGATTCCTTGACGTCCCAGCTGACGATGTCGTCACGGGCGCCGGAAGCCTGGGGGCACTGAACCAGATCCTTGCCACCTTCGCCGGCCAAAATGACGATGGCAAGGCAGATGAGGTGATCTATGCCTGGCGTTCGTTCGAGGCCTACCCCATCTGTGTCGGCCTCGCAGGCGCAGCCAGTGTGCAGATTCCCTTGCTGGCAGACGGCCGCCATGATCTCGACACCATGGCGGCGGCAGTTACTGTCCGCACCAAGGTGATCCTGTTGTGCACGCCCAACAACCCCACCGGGCCCATCCTCACCGCCGAGGAAACGGAACGCTTTATCCGCTCGGTTCCGCCGCATGTGGTGGTGGTCATTGATGAGGCCTATCAGGAATTCGTACGTGACCCGGAAGCTGTAGACGGCATCAAGTTGTACCGGAAATACCCCAATGTCATAGTTCTCCGGACATTCTCGAAGGCCCATGGCCTTGCTGGCCTGCGCGTGGGGTACAGCGTTTCCGGGCCGGCTCTCACCCAACATCTCCGGGTGACGGCCACGCCCTTTGCGGTATCACAAATCGCGGAGCGCGCCGCAGTCACTTCACTTGAGAATTTCGACCAGGTTGTGGAAAGGGTACAAAGCCTGGTGGTCGAACGGGACCGGGTGACGGCAGGGCTGCGGGACTTGGGTTGGTTTGTCCCCGAGGCTCAAGGCAACTTCATTTGGTTGAATCTCGGCGAGAACAGTGCTGAGTTTGCGGCCTTGGCAGGTGAACAAGCTTTGTCCGTGCGCGCCTTCGCCAATGAAGGAGTCCGCGTCAGCATCGGTGAGGTGGAAGCCAACACCCGATTCCTGAATCTCTGTGCAGGTTATACAAAGGCGCCGCTGGGTTCCTAGCGGTTAACAAATGCGGAATCCGAACTTACTGCCGATAAAGTAAGGGACGAAAGCCAAAAGTATGCCCGTTCCGGAATGCATTCCGGAACGGGCATATATCCCAGCGACAGACATTGCCCGGCGTTAGCCACGGCAAAGCAAGGAGACGGAATGGGCTCGACACAACTGCCCCCCGGGACGGAAGACTCTCTCGCGGCGACCACCGCGTTGGCAGCCGCACCAGGCGAAGCCACGGACATGGTGCAGTTGCTCGGACCCGACGGGACGCTGGGCTCGGACCCGATCTTCTCGGACTACGCCAAGCGAATTGATCCGGAAAAGCTCCGTGTTTTCTACACCGACATGGCAAAGATCCGTCGCTTCGACCAGGAATCCACCGCCCTCCAGCGCCAGGGCGAGCTCGCTTTGTGGGTCCCCCTGACGGGCCAGGAAGCGGCCCAGATCGGCTCCGGTCACGCCAGCCAACCGCAGGACTACATTTTCCCCACGTACCGTGAGCACGGAGTGGCCCTTGTCCGGAACGTAGACCTCGCAGAGTTGTTGAAGCAGTTTCGTGGGGTGTCCAACGGTGGATGGGATCCGCGCGAGAACAATTTCCACCTGTACACACTCGTACTCGCAGCGCAGACGCTTCATGCCGTGGGCTATGCCATGGGCGTCCAACGGGACCAGAAAACAGCGGCCGCCACGGATTCAACGGATCCCAAAGCCGCCGTCATGGCCTACTTCGGGGATGGCGCCAGCTCGGAAGGCGACGTCCATGAGTCCATGGTGTTTGCTGCCTCCTATGACGCACCGGTGGTGTTCTTCTGCCAAAACAACCACTGGGCAATTTCCGTACCAACCGAGGTTCAGACCAAGGTTCCACTCTCCAACCGTGCCAAGGGCTATGGTTTCCCGGGTATTCGGGTGGACGGCAACGATGTCATTGCCGTCCATGCCGTCACCGAATGGGCCCTGGAGCACGCCCGCGAAGGGCGTGGCCCGGTCCTGATTGAGGCATACACCTACCGGGTGGGTGCACACACCACGGCCGACGACCCCACCAAATACAGGGAGTCCGCCGAAGAAGCCGCTTGGCGGGAAAAGGATCCGCTGGACCGTTTGGAGAAATACCTTCGTGCCGAAGGTCTCGCCGACGATGCGTTCTTCGACCAGGTCAAGGCCGAAGGCGACGAACTGGCCAAGTACGTTCGCAGCACCACGCACGGGCTGGAAGTCCCGGACATCCGCCAGGCGTTTGCCAGCGTCTACGCCGAGCAGCATCCGCTGATTGCAGAGGAATTGGCCTGGTTCGAGGAGTACTCGGCCGGCTTCGAGAGCGACCAGGAGGCATCCAACTGATGGCAACAATGACCATCGCCAAGGCCATCAACGAGGGTCTCCGCGCAACGTTGACGAAGAACCCCAAGTCGCTCCTGATGGGTGAGGATATCGGCCACCTGGGTGGCGTTTACCGGGTTACTGATGGCCTCATCAAGGAATTCGGCGACGACCGCGTCCTTGACACCCCACTGGCTGAGTCCGGCATCGTGGGCACTGCCATCGGACTTGCCCTGCGGGGATACTCGCCAGTGTGTGAGATCCAGTTCGACGGCTTCGTCTACCCGGCTTTCAACCAGATCACCACCCAGCTTGCAAAAATCCATGCCCGGAGCCTGGGCAAGCTGACTGTTCCTGTTGTCATCCGAATTCCGTACGGCGGAGGGATCGGCTCCATCGAGCACCACTCAGAGTCGCCGGAAGCACTCTTTGCCCACACCGCGGGCCTGCGCATCATCAGCCCTTCCAACGCCCATGACGCTTACTGGATGATCCAGAAGGCCGTGGAGTGCAAGGACCCGGTGATCTTCTTCGAACCAAAGCGCCGGTATTGGCTCAAGGGCGAGGTCGACGTCGAGAGCCCGGGTCTTTCCGAGGACCCGTTCAAGGCCCACGTCGTCCGTGAAGGTACCGACGCCACCATCGTGGCGTACGGCCCGTTGGTGCCCGTCGCGTTGGCGGCAGCAAACGCTGCCACGGAGGACGGACGAAGCATCGAGGTCATCGACCTCCGTTCCATCTCCCCCTTGGATTTCGACACGGTGGAAGCTTCGGTCAAGAAGACCGGCAGGTTGATTGTCGCCCACGAGGCCCCAACCTTCGGCGGGATCGGCGGTGAGATCGCGGCACGCATCAGCGAGCGGGCGTTCCTGCACCTCGAAGCCCCGGTAATCCGTGTGGGCGGCTTCCACATGCCCTACCCGGTCGCCAAGGTGGAGGAGGACTACTTGCCGGACATCGACAAGATCCTCGAAGCCCTGGACCGCTCCCTGGCCTACTGAAAACCTGCCCTGATCCTGCCCGGCATCTCTGCCTGGTAACCGGAAATCGAGGACCACTGTGACTGTAAAGAAATTCAACCTGCCGGATGTCGGAGAAGGCCTGACCGAGGCCGAGGTAGTTGCCTGGAAGGTCAAGCCGGGCGACACCGTTGCCATCAACGACGTCCTCTGCGAGATCGAGACCGCCAAGTCGCTCGTTGAGTTGCCGTCCCCGTTTGCCGGCACGGTCACCGAGTTGCTGGTCGAGGAAGGCATCACCGTGGAGGTGGGCACGGCGATCATCGCCGTTTCGGAGGGCCAGGAAGGCGTCAACGGCACCGCACCGGAGGCTCCCGGAGCGGAAGAAACCTTCACCCCCGTCTACGGCAAGCTCACGGCGGAGGCCGGGGAGCAGCCGGCCGGCGGTCCATTGGTGGGTTCCGGACCCAAGGCCGACGCCGTCAAACGCCGTGCCCGCAAACGGCCAACCGGCGCAGTCGTTGAGGCCGCCGGCGTCGCCGAAAACGCCGAAGGTGCCGTCCAGGACAACCAAGCGGTTCTGGCGGCAAAAGCAGCCGAAACACCCGTCCCGCATCGTCCGACGGCGGCACGCGCCGTCGTCGAGCCTGCACAGCAGGTGCCGTCCCCGGCGGTGCAGCAGCCGGCAGCGACCCGCGGTGCCGCTATCAGCGGCACCATCAGTGGTCTGGTCAACAAGGTTTTGGCGAAGCCGCCGGTGCGCAAGTTCGCCCGGGATCTTGGCATCGACCTCGCTGACGTTGTCGCTACCGGGCAACGGGGTGAGGTGACCCGGGAGGACCTGGTGAGCTACCAGGCCCAGCGCGATGCTGAGCACGATCAGGCCGACACTTTCTGGGGCGCCTCAAGGAAGCCGCAGGACCAGCGGGTGGAGCGCGTTCCGGTCAAGGGCGTGCGTAAAGCGACCGCCAAGGCAATGGTGGACTCAGCGTTTTCGGCGCCCCACGTGAGCATTTTCGTGGATGTCGATGCCAGCCGGACCATGGAGTTCGTCAAGCGCCTGAAGGTTTCCCGCGATTTCGAGGGCATCAAGATCTCGCCGCTGCTTATCCTCGCCAAGGCGGTCATTTGGGCGGCAGCCCGCAACCCCAGCGTCAACGCCACATGGGTGGAAGATGCTGATGGCAAGGGTGGCGCCGAGATCCAGATCAAGCACTTCATGAATCTGGGCATCGCAGCAGCAACCCCGCGCGGGCTCATGGTTCCCAACATCAAGGATGCACAGGACCTTTCCCTCAAGGAGCTGGCGCTGGCACTTAATGAGCTGGCTACCAAGGCCCGGGCGGGTAAGACTCAGCCTGCCGAGATGCAGGGCGGAACCTTGACCATCACCAACATCGGCGCCCTGGGCATTGATACGGGCACGCCGATCATTAATCCGGGCGAGGTGGCCATCATTGCGTTTGGAACCATCAAGCAGAAGCCGTGGGTACTGGACGGCGAAGTAATTCCGCGGTGGATCACCACCCTGGGTGGTTCCTTCGACCACCGCGTGGTGGACGGCGACTTGTCGGCACGCTTCATGGCAGATGTCGCGGCCATTCTCGAAGAACCGGCACTGTTGCTTGATTGACCAGAAGGCAGAACCGGTACACACGCCTCCGCAGCTGCTGACAGGTCCCTGGCGAACCTTTGCCCGCATTCTGACTGAGGTTTTCCAGCCACCGGTCGTTGTCCTGGTCCTGTTGCTGATAAGCCCGGCAATAGAACCCGGATTTCCGGGGACCATGTGGTTCGGCTTGCTGGGAGCCTTCTTCGTTTGCGTACTTCCGCTGGCCTACGTGCTGGTGATGGTGAAGCTGGGCCGGATTTCGGACCATCATGTCAGCGACCGGAGGCAGCGGCCGGCGCTGCTCTTGATGGCTCTGGTCTCCGTGGTGACCGGATGGTTGGTGCTGCAGTTGATCGGCGGGCCTGTGAGCGTCTCGGTGATGATCATCGCGCTGATCGCCGGGATCGCGGTTTTGGCCGTCGTCAGCGCTTTCTGGAAGATGAGCGGGCACGCCTCCGCCCTCGCGGCCGCGGTCGTCATCGCCGTCCTCATGTTCGGACCGGCGTGGCTTCCCCTGTTCGTCCTCGTCCCGGCGGTGGGCTGGTCCCGTTTGGTCCTTCGCGCCCACACCCTGGGTCAGGTCATCGCAGGGTCCTTGTTTGGTGGCATCGTCATCGCCGGACTGTGGTGGCTCCTGCGGGAGTGGATGCTGTAGAAGGGGACGGGTTCACAAGGCCACAGCCTGACCTGCCCGGACCACCTTGAGCGGTGAAGGCCGGTCCACCACCAACTGAGGTATTGAGTGGGCAGCGAATTCCAGCCGGTCGGCGCACCCGGGTCCGGAGTATCCTGCAACTGCCGCCGATCCAACAAGTTCCGCCCCGGCAGCCGTTGCGATCCGGAAGCACCTCTCCAATTCCGTGTCAGTCATGGCTCCAGTCCGGTAACCGAGCAGGTGTGCGCGGTCCATCATGCTTCCGGACCCGAACGGCGACCAGGCATCGCGAACGCCGTCAGACCCCAGGGCGACCCGAACACCGTGCTTTTCCAAAAGATCCAGGGCCGGGACGGGGTCGGCTCCAAGGGCACAGGTCGCCATCCACATCCCGGCGGTTGCCATTGCGTCAAGCGTTGCCCCAAGTTCCGCTTGCGAGCCCTCGCAGAGCGCAAAGCCGTGGCCGATGGTGACCCGCCCCTGCATTCCTTCCGCCACGGTGCGTTCGGCGATCGTCCGGATTTGGGAAAGGCCCCCCTGTCCGCCGTCGTGAAGGTGTATGTCCAGATCCCTTCCGTATTTGCCTGCGAGTCCAAAGACGGCGTCCAGATGACCCGCCAGGTTCCCGTCCAGTGACAGGGGATCAATCCCGCCCACAAGGTCCGCCCCCTCAGCCAGGGAGGCTTCCATGAGTTCCAGTGTGCCCGGGTTGCTGAGCAGGCCGAACTGCGGAAACGCAACGATCTGTACATCCAGGTAGGCGGCCAGTTGTTCGGCCGCAGCCCGCACTCCATGGACGTTACGCAGGCCGATCTGGGGAGCAATGTCCACATGGGCGCGCATCGCCATGGTCCCATTCATGACGGCCTGCTTCATGAGGGCAAGAGCGCGTTCCTCAACGGTGGTCTGGAAAGCGAGCTGTGTGCGCAGGTCATTGACTATGAAGTCCCCGAGGCTGTGCGCTGTTTGCCTGGACAGCCAGGGAGTACCCCAAGAGGTCTTGTCGGGATGGATATGCGCATCCACGAAGCCCGGCGTATGCAGGATGGGCTGACCATTGTTGGGATCTGCATTGGTTGGGTTGAGTGGCAAGAGTTCAGTCATCGGTGTCCCTTCTGCCTTGATGGTATACCAAAGCGACAAACGCAGCGGGCGAAGCGGCTGGGAGCCAGCCTGGTCGCCCATCGTTTCCACCACCTGCAGCAAAGAGCATAATTTTGGAATACCAAAGTATGTACATCGGGCACCCGACACCCTAATCTAATGAACACCATTCATTTATGTGATGCGTATCGCATCAAGGAGGCGCCATGTACCACACCCCAACAGCCGCCCCGGAGGCTCCGACGACGGAACCTGCACTGAGGCGCGTTCTAGGACTGCCGTCGCTGGTTGCCTTTGGCCTGACCTCCATGGGCATTTTGTCCGTGGTGGCGGTGTACGGGGCTGGAACCGAGATCAGTGACGGTCATCTGCCTGCTGCCTACGTCGCTGCCCTGGTCGCCATGCTGTTTACCGCGCACAGCTATGGCCAGATGGCACGGCATGTTCCCGTGACCGGCGGGGCTTATGCGTATGCATCCAGTGCCTTCGGCAAGCCGATCGGCTTCCTGGTGGGGTGGGCCATGATGCTGGACTACTTGTTCCTGCCGATGGTGAACTTCCTGTTGTTCGGCCTTTATCTCAACAGTCTGGTGCCCGGCATACCGCCCCAGCTGGCAGTCCTTGTGTGTCTGCTGGTCGTTGGGCTCTTCAGTGTGATCGGCGTCGGGTGGATCAAGAAGATGAATCTCGTCGTGGTGGGCGCATCAGTGCTGGTCATCCTCGCGTTTGTTGTTCTGGCTATCCTCAATGCCCCGGAACTCTCGATGGAAAGCCTCGCTCGGCCCTTGACTCCCGGGGCGGGCGGGATCGCACCCGTTATGGCCGCCGCCGCTATCGTCGCCTTTGCTTTTCTGGGGTTTGACGGCGTTTCCACACTCTCGGAGGAAACGCGCCATCCCAAGCGGGACGTTCCGCGGGGCATTATCTTGTCCACGCTTTTCGCGGGCTTGGGCTACACGTTGTTTTCAGTGGCGGGAAGCCTGATCGCCCCGGATTGGCGGTCGATTGCGAATCTCGACGCCGCAGGGACCGAACTCATGCAGCGTGCCGGGGGAGATGTCCTGATGGTGGTGTTCGTGCTGGTGAACCTTGCCGGCCTGGTGCTCTGCGGCACGGCGGCCCAAATGAGCGTCAGTCGGGTCATCTACGCCATGGGCAGGGACCGCATCCTGCCCGGGGTACTTGCAAAGCTCCAGCCGCGCTTCCGTACGCCCTTTGTCGCGGCCCTGCTGGTTTCCGCGGTGTCGCTGGTGGCGTTGTTCATCACGCTCGAACAAGCGGTCTACATGATCAACTTCGGAGCGTTGATCGCCTTCGCGGTGGTGAACCTTGCCACGATCAAGGTCCTGTTCTTCGACCTGCGCAGCCGAGGGTTCCGGGGAACCGCCCGTAATCTGGTTCTGCCTGTCCTCGGGTTCGCATCCGTTGCCTGGCTATGGACATCCTTGGCGTGGTTTACGTACCTACTGGGTGCTGCATGGCTCGTTGTGGGTCTCGTCGTTTTCCTGGCCCGCCGTCGGCGCCCAGGCGGCCCGGAGACCCTCGACTTCGGCTAGAACGCCGGGTAGTTGACCAGCAATGCCTGGAGTTCGGTGGTCGACATGTTGTTGGCCAGCTCCACGCTGATGCCCATGGCTACCGCAGCGACCGTGATCATGGCTACGCACGCCACGGAGAGGAAGCGCCAGTCTTTGCGGAACACGCTGCCAATGGTTTCGGGCATCTCCAGGCCCGGGGTGATCATGTTGGGGGCGCTGTCCCAGGAGCCGTCGTCGAGCATTGCAACGATGCGGTTGTTGGCGCGGTCGTAGCGCATGGTGCTGATGTTGTTGCCGTGACGGGCGAGCAGGATGTCGTGGCCCACGCGCTGGCGCGGCTGCAAAGTAAGCAAGAAATGTTCCCCTGAAAGTGAGATGTGGAGGTGGCGCACGCCATTGGGGGCATCTCAATTTTATAACGGTTGCTTCAGGGGGTTCGGCCGGAAGACGCCAATTGCCGGGTGAGTCTCCCCACCCGGCCGCGTGATTCAGCTCGCTTTACGGCTGGTCTGTCTTGGCAATGTAGACGTCGCAAGGGGCGGTGTGGGCAACGGTATTGGCGACACTGCCAAGGACCCGGCCCAGCCCCTGCATGCGGCGGTTGCCCACGACGATCAGCCGGGCATCCTGCACTTCAGCTTCCTTGACCAAGGCTTCACCCGGTTTCCCGCGCGCAGCTGAGTAGGTCACTTCAAGGCCCTCATGCGCGAGGCGTTCAGCGACGGTGCGGGCTACGGTTTCGGCTTCAGCGGCATCGGAGACGATCCACTTGTCCGTGCCGATCTCCACAACTTCCGTCCGGTTGCTGTCAAAGGCGCTGACGACGCGCAGGCTCGCGCCAAGCCCAAGGGCCAGCTGCTGCGCTGCCAGCGCAGCCCTCATCGCCGTTTCGCTTCCGTCGACTCCGACAATCACAACTCCGGTCATCGTGCTGCTCCTTCACTGGTGGCTTGGATGGCTTCGGCCAAGACAGGCGCCAGGCGTCGCACGCCTTCGGCAATGGTATCCGGCGGGACGGCGCTGAAGGCCAGGCGCAGCTTGTTGGAGGGGCCGTCGGCGGGGGAGAAGGCTGCGCCCGGGATGAAGACGACGCCGGCGTCGATCGCCTTTCCGAGCAACGGGTACGTATCCACGCCCTCGGGCAGGGTGACCCAGACGAAGAAACCGCCGGCTGGCTTGGTCCATGTCAGGCCAGCGGGCATGTGCTCATCGAGCGCGGACAGCAGTGCCTGGCAACGCTCGGCGTACAAGGTGCGGTACGTCTCGATCTGGCCCTTCCAGTCGAAGTCGCGCAGATAGGCCGAGACGAGCATCTGGTTCAAAGGTGGCGGGCACAGCGTTACGGCTTCGGACGCCAGGTAAAAGCGCCTCTGCAGATGGGCGGGCACGAGGGCCCAACCGATGCGGAGCCCGGGAGCAAAGATCTTGGAGAACGAGCCCAGGTAGATCACGTCGTCCGGGTTGTCCGCGCGCATGGGCGTGATCGGGCGGCCATCAAAGCGCAGGAGTCCGTAGGGGTTGTCTTCCAGCACAATAATATTCGCGCTACGGCATATATCGACGATCCGTTGGCGGCGCTCTTCGGCCAAGGTAATTCCGGAAGGGTTGTTGAAGTTGGGGATCGTGTAGAGGAACTTGATGTTCTTGCCCTCTGACTGGAGCGCCGCGATCCTGGCCGCAAGAAGCTCAGGTACCAGGCCGTCGTCGTCCATTTCCACCGGTTCCACCTGCACTTGGTACGCCTCGAACGTGTTCAGGGCGCCAACGTAGGTGGGATTTTCGACCAGCACAACGTCGCCGGGGTTGCAGAAGACCTTGGTGGCGACGTCCTGGGCTGACTGGGACCCCGCAGTGATGACGATGTTCTCGGGAAGGGCGTTGGTGATTCCCTCGGCGGCCATGATTTCGCAGATCTGCGCCCGCAGTTCCTCCGTGCCCTGGCCACCGCCGTATTGCAACGCGGTCATGCCTTCTTCGGCGATGATCCGCGCGGCAGTCTGGCCGAGCTTTTCCAGGGGAAGGGACTGAAGATAGGGATTGCCTCCAGCCAAGGAGACGAGCCCAGGCTGCATGGAAATGTCAAAAACATCCCTGACAGCGGATTGCTTGATGTTGGCGGCCCGCGCGGAGAACAGTTCCTCGTGCGGGTGAGCGGCCGTGGCGGCCCGCTCAATGGCGTCGATGGCTTCAGCGGGCAGCGTTGCGCCGGCATCCAATGTTTCGTGGGTCACAGTCACAGGATACTCCTCGATGTTGCTAATGAGGCAACATTTGTTTTCGGCATCACCGGATATTCCGGACCATGCTTTACGGCGAGGGCAGCAGCGGTTGGAATGTAGCTATGACAGCACACCGGGGATCCGTGACCAAAGCCCAACACTTCCACAAACTCCACGACGCCGGACCGACTCCCTTGGTGTTGGTGAATGTCTGGGACGCGGCCTCAGCGCGTGTGGTCCAGGAAGCCGGTGCGACGGCGATCGCCACCTCGAGTTCGGCTGTGTCCTGGAGCCTGGGCTTCCGGGACGGCGATCATGTGCCGTGGGGCCTGGCCATGGCCGCGCTGGGACGGATCGCCGGGGCCACCACCTTGCCGGTGACGGCGGACATTGAGACTGGTTACGGGCGAACCGATGATGAGCTCCGCGCCACCATCCACGCAGTCCTCGACGCCGGCGCCGTGGGGATCAACATCGAGGACTCGGCGACGGACCCGCTCACGGACATCGAAGAGCAGTCACGCAGGATCGCCATCATCCGTTTGGTTGCCGACGAGCGCGAAATCCCGCTGTTCATCAACGCCCGAACCGATACGTACCTCTCCGGCCAGTTCACGGACTCGGCCTACGACGAAACCCTCAAGCGTGCCGAGTCGTACGTCACCGCGGGAGCCGATGGAATCTTCGTACCCGGCGTCGTTGACCTTCATGTCCTGCACGAGCTTTCCAGCCGGATAGAGGCTCCCCTCAACGCGCTGGCGGGCGTGGGGGCGCCGTCGCCCTTGGAACTGCACGACGCCGGCGTCCGGCGGGTCAGCATCGGCGGCAACACCGCCAAAGCGGCCTACGCCAAAGTCGCCCGCGTGGCCACCGAGATCCTCGGCGACGGCAACTGGTCCGGCCTCGCCGGTACCCGCAGCCACGGCGAAATGGACGCCTTGTTCGAGCAGGGCACCAAGTACAGCCTGTAAGGGGTCAGTAAATGATGCACGACGGCGGCACCTGGCTTTAATGTCCGACCCCGCCGATAGCGTGGGAACCATGGAAGACGAGGGGAGGTTTCATGGCACGGCGCAGTGTGCAGTTCTGGCGGATCGAGCAGCTGAGCGGGGATGAGCTCACCCGCCCGTTTCCTGCGCGCCGCGTGGCGGAAGTTCTGAAGAAGGCCCAGGACGCCGGAACGGACCGGCACTTCACCAGCGCTGACGGGACGGTGATGATCGCCCAGCCGGTCGCGATTTCGCCATGCCCTGTGCTGCTTCTTGACAGGGTCCGGGACGCCAATCTGCCCAGTGTTGGCGATGCCCTTGGCCGTCGCAAGCCACTTCCCTTGGCGCCGGGTGACCATCTGTTGGAGACCACGTACTTCGCCTTCCTCAAACGCAATGTCATGGCAGTGCTGACCAGTGGAAACGGTCCGCGGGCATCCCGGATGGGGGAGTACCTCGGGGGCATGCTGGGGCTGGAGCCGACGTTCGTGCCGGTAGTGAGGGAGGATGTCGAGGAAATCCTCACCAGGCTGGAGGTGAGCCGTTTCGAGTTCGCCCTGCCCGCAGAGCGCCTGTCCGGAAAGCTCATGGAAGGGGAATGGGCTGACGTGCTGGAGAGTGCCTCCCGCCTGATGGACCAGGGAACCTTCCGGATTTCCTTGAGTGTGGGCAGGGCCGGAAGTGCCGATGACAAGCGGCGGATCCGGGAGCGCATTCAACGGTTGATCGATCTGTTCCGGCAGGCCGGCTCCGTGGAACATTTCGATTACGTCGTGGCGGAGGGAAAGGACTCCCTGACGGGGGACCGCGAAGTAGTGGATCTGCTGAAGGAACGGTTCATTTCGCACATTGAGGTTGACCCGGATGCTTTCAATGATCCACAGAAGTCCGCCGCTGAAGCCATTGCCATCCTCAATAAACAGGCGCGTGACAACGAGGCCTTCTTCGCCAGGACGCTGCCGGACATCAAAGGAACTGCCGATTCCGGCCTCGTCCCGGACCTCGTCGCGGGAGGAATGGCCACTGTTCGCGCAGCTCTTGCTGCGGCCAGCGAACCCCACGTCGGAGACGGTCATGAGCTTGTACGAGGTTGATGTTGACCGCCCTGGTCGGCGCAACGCTTTGTGGCGATGGTTCCTGTTGCATCCAACGGCCGACTATCTTTGGGCTGCCCTGGCGGTCATGCTCTGGGCAGGTATCGCTGCCGTGGCAGGCCAACCTCTGATGCTGGAACATGTGGATCCCGGGGCGCGGCGAACCCTGTTCCAAACCCTCGCCACGTTGGCTGGTGCTACGGCCGGGCTCACCCTGACGAGTGTTTCCATGCTGATCAACGTGCTCGGAAAGAAGGCCGCCCCGGGCCAGCGGGAACTGCCGTTGGAAAGGCTTTCGGCTATCCACCGACGCCAGATCGGCGAGGTCTTCCTCTTCGCCATTCCCGGGCTCGGTCTTTTGGTGATCGCAGCACTGGTCACGGTTGTCCTTGAGGGAGACGCGCCCACCGGCCTGTGGATCCCCGAGGCCGTGGCCTTCGTGCTGGCCTTTGCTGCGGTGCTGTCTTTGCTGCGCGTAGCCTGGGCCCTGAGGCGGGTGCTGGCCATTGCGACGGCCTAGCGACAGCCAGACCACGGACAGCCGCCACCGGCCCCGCGCAGTAAGCCCGTCGCCGCCCCGCAATTCCGTTGCGGCCCAACAACGCAGCAGCGGCCCAACAACGCAGCAGCGGCCCAGGAACGCATTAGCGGCCCAGGAACGATTACCTGCTGGCAAGCTTTTCTTGGAGCGACAGTTTTACCGTCTTCCACTCGCTGTCGATGATGGAAAACACCACCACGTCCCGAATGGTCCCATCACGCCACAGATCGTGATTGCGCAGAATTCCGTCCTGCTTGGCGCCCAACCGGGCCACGGCAGAGCGTGATGCCTGGTTGTGCCAGTGAGTTCTGAACTCAACCGCTATGCAATTCAGGGTTTCGAACGCCCGGGTGAGCAGAAGCAGCTTCGCTTCGGTATTGATGGCAGTCCGTTGTGCGCTCTTCGCGAGCCAGGTGGAGCCGATTTCCAGCCGCCTGTTGTCGGCTCTGATGTTGCAGAAGGTGGTCATCCCGCAGATTTCCCCTGTATCCGTCCGGCGGATGGTCCACGGCACCATGCTCCCTGCTTCCTGCAGTGCGAGCCGCTTGTGGATCTCATTTAGCATCTGGTCTGGTGCAGGAATCCGCGTGTACCAGGTATTCCACATCTGACCGTCCTCGACGGCTTTGCACAGTCCGTCGAGGTGTTCTTCGGCCAGGGGTTCCAAAGTTACGTGGCGTCCGGTCAAAGTTGCTGGCTCCGCAAAGGTCATGGCGCCAGCCTAGCCCCGTCCCGGCGGCTCCCCTTCACCGCACGCTCAGCGCCTCCGTGAGCGTGCGGCCATTGACGTAGATCTCGGCCCGCGAAGCTCCCGTGGCGGACACGACCGTGTGGATCAGCTGGGCCTGGATGCGTGGAATATCGCACACTCCGGACGGGCGCAGGGATCCACTGAGGTTCACCACCGCAGTGGAGCCATTCATGTAGCCGGACAGGAATCTCAGCGATGAACCGGCCAACGAATCGTAGAGGGCAGCGTCGCTGTCCACCGGTAGGCCTGCTTCCAGCAAGCGTCCCAGCGCCACGGACAGCGGATCGCCGGGAACCGAAACGCCGCGCACGGGAACCAGGCTGTCGTTGCAGCCGAAGCGCACGCCGCGCGCACCGCCGTCGTCGATTGCGACGTAGTAGACCGCGGGGCCGTCGGCGTCCAGCTCCGGGGCCAACATGGCCGTGGCGCTCGGCTCAGGGGCGCTGGTGCCTGGTTCCGGCGAAGGCTCGACGACGGGAACCGGCTGCGTCGCGCGCGGCCCGGCGGTGCCCGCGGAGGCAGGCGACGATGCCGTAGCAACAGTCGGGGAGGCAGGAGGCTCAGCCGGAACCGCGACCGAGGGAATGCCCGCAGCGGGGATACTCGGCGCCGCAGGGGAAGGAATCGCGGGCGATGACGCAGCAAGCGAAGGCGAGGCCGGCGAGGGCACGGAAACCGTAGGCGGGGAGTTCAGCGTCGGGAGGGGAGCGGCGTCCGGAACCGTGGTGCAGCCAGCCACCCAAGCACCCAAAGCGAGGCAGGCAGCCGCGATCGCCGTCGTGCTTTTGATTCCCCGTCCGGTACGCATGACAGCCCCGCGCTCCTGTCCCCGTCCACCTGTACGTCCAACGTTAGGACGGTACGGCGCCACACAACATGCCGCTACGGTGACGGTTCGGACAAGAGTTGGTCACGCCCCAGGTGCCAGCCGCACTGAACGGAGCAGGCAGAACGGAAAATGCCCCCGTCCCGCGGACTGCGGGAGGGGGCATCAATCCGGTGAATGACTAGGCTGCTGCTTCTTCGTCATCCTGCACGGCAGTCAGCGGCTCGAAGATGCCCTTGATCTGCTCAACGACCTCGGCGTCGTCCTTCGGGTGCAGTTCAGCAAAGCGGATCATGGAACCCGGGACGGCCAGCTTGACGTCCTCGAGGACCTTGGCACCGGCGATGCCGACGGCCTTACGGGCCTCGTCCTGGGCCCAGACGCCGCCGTACTGGCCGAAGGCGGTTCCGACGACGGCGGTCGGCTTACCGGACAGGGCGCCGGCGCCGAACGGACGGGACAGCCAGTCGATGGCGTTCTTCAGCGATGCCGGGACGGTGCCGTTGTGCTCGGGGGTGACCAGGAGGATGGTGTCGGCGGCTGAAGCTGCCTCGCGGAGGGCGGCGGCTTCGGCGGGAACCTGGCCTTCGACGTCGATGTCTTCGTTGTAGAAGGGGATGTTGCCCAGGGAGTCGTGGATCTGGACTTCTACGTTCTCCGGGGCGTTCAGCTGGATGGCTTCGGCGAGCTTCTTGTTGTGGGAATCGGCACGCAGGCTGCCGACGAGGGTGAGGACGGTGCTCTTGGACATGGTGTCTCCTTGTGTCGGGCCGGGCTGAGGGTATCCGGCCTGCGGTTTGTGGGGCTTTGGAGCCTTCACCGATACTAAACGGACTACGGTCCGGTTTCTATTCCCGGGTCTATTATGTTTCTTGTGAGCTTCATCCCCCTCCAGCCTGACGCGCCATTGGGGACGCCAGGGCTGCCGCATGAGCGCAGCGACGCCGCGCGGAACCGCGAGCGCCTGCTGTGCGCTGCCCGGGAACTGGTGGATGAGTTCGGTGCAGACGCGCTGACCATGGACGCCCTCGCGTGCAAAGCCAAGGTGGGCAAGGGGACAGTCTTCCGGCGCTTCGGCAGCAGGGCGGGCCTCATGATGACCCTGTTGAGCGACGCGGAGTCGGACTTCCAACGGGCCTTCATGTTCGGGCCGCCACCATTAGGTCCGGGCGCTTCGCCGAAGGATCGCCTCGTGGCATTTGGCGAGGGCCGGATCTATTTCGTGCTGGAAAACGGCGAATTGCTCAAGGCGGCCGGTGCTGCCACCCGCAACAGATTCGATGTCCCGGCGACGAAGCTTTCGCACCGGCACATGGAAGTTCTGCTGCGGGAGGCCGGCATTGCGGATCCTTGGGTCATGGCCATGTCGCTGACCTACGCGTTGGACCCGGAACGGATCGTTGACGATGTCCGGGCGCGGGGGATTTCACCACGACGACTCACCGATTCCTGGGGCGAGCTCATCACGAGGCTCTTGGGCGGCAAATAGCCCCGGGTCCCGCCGCCCTGGCGCCTGGCAGCGGCGCATAAGTGCCGCCGTCGTCCATTTCGTGACGCAAGCTGCACATAACAATCTGGCTGCAGGCCTTAAAGTGGCGTCGTCGAAGCAAAACGTGAAGCACTTATTGTGGTAGTTTCCTCTTGAATGTGACCCATGCCATATATGGCCCGGTGATCACTGAAGAGGCGCTGGGGGAGCCAAACCACCCGCTGCGCCAATTCGCAGCTGACGCCGGCCACAGCCGGGAACCGCGGAAGGACGAGCTTTGAGTTTTGCCACGATTCGGGGCAGCCACCCGACATGCTGAAATATCTGCTGAAGAGATCGGGCATCTACCTGATCATGATCTTCCTGACCACAAGCGCCGGATATTTCCTGGCAGTGTCCTCCCTCAAGCCGGCCGTCCTGGAGCAGGAAAAAATCCCGCGGCCAACGCCGGAGCAAGTCGCCGCATCGTTCCGTGGCCTCGGGCTCGACCCGGACAAGAACCCCTGGGAGCGCTACGTCGAATGGCTGGGCGGCATCGTGACCCGCTGGGACTGGGGCCGCAGCCCGAACGGCGCCTACGTCAACGCAGAATTTGCGGACCGCGTCATGGTCTCCACCCGGCTCTTCATCGCCTCGATCATCCTGACGCTGATCATCGGCGTGGCCCTGGGTGTCTACTCCGCAGCACGCCAGTACAAGTTCCAGGACCGCGTCATCACGTCCTACAGCTACCTGGTCCATATCCTCCCAGCGCCCATCGCCTATTTCCTGGTCCAGCTCGGCGCCATCAGCGTCAATGAGGCCGTTGGCGAGCGCATTTTCTTCGTGACAGGAATTTCGACGCCGGGAATAGACCCGGGTTGGCCGGCTTTCGTTGACCTTGTGGCCCACTACGCCGTGCCCACCTTTGCGATGACCATCTTCGGTTGGGCGGGCTACCAGATTGCCCAGCGGCAATACCTGCTGGACAACGTCAATGCCGACTTCGTCCGCACCGCGAGGGCCAAGGGGCTGACCCGCAACCAGGCCATCAGGAAGCACGCCCTGCGCGTCTCCTTCATTCCCGTTGCCCAGAGCATCGCTTTCACCATCCCGGCCATCTTCACGGGCGGCTTCTTCGCCGAGGCGATCTTCGCCTGGCCGGGGATCGGCCTTTGGAGCATCCAGTCCATCGGCCTGCAGGACGTCAACGTCGCCACGGCCACCCTGGCCTACGGTTCGGTCATCTTCGCCATCGGCGCCATCCTGGCCGACTTCGCCACCACCCTGGTCGATCCGCGAGTGAGGGTCCAGTAATGACAAACATCATTGACCCGATCGCCGAAATCGATGAGACACGGGTAGCCGACCAGGACGTCGTGATCGGCAAGTCCCGCATCATCTTCCGTCGCTTCATGCGGAACCGGACCGCCGTCGCCGGCTTGTTCATCTTCCTGGCGCTGTTCCTGTTCTCCGTCTTCGGCGGGTTCCTGACGCCGTGGGACAAGGAGACCATCGATCCCCTCAACATCGGCATGCCACCGTCCCCGGACCACCTTCTGGGCACCACGCAGGCCGGCATCGACCTCATGGCGCTCATAGTCGATGGAACCAGGACCTCGATCCTCATTGGCCTCATCGTGGGCGGCCTGTCCGTGCTGATCTCCGCCGTCTACGGCTGCACCATGGCGTTCTTTGGCGGCAAGGTGGATGCCACCATGCTGTTCATTCTCGAAGCACTCATCATGATGCCCGCCATCCTGGTGGTTGCCGTGGCGACCAGCGGCAGCGGAGGGCTCAAGAGCCTTCCCAGCTGGCTGCTGCTGGTGGTTGTGCTGCTGTTCTTCAGCTGGATGGGCACCGCACGCCTGGTGCGCTCGCTGTCCATGTCCCTCATGCAGCGTGATTACGTCAAAGCCGCCAAGTACATGGGTGTGCCTTCCCGCAGGATCGTTTGGCGACACCTGGTTCCAAACATCGGCTCCCTGCTGGTCCTCGACTTCACCCGGGGTATTACCGGTGCCATTCTTGCCGAGGTTGCCTTCTCCTTCATTGGCATCGGCATCAAGCTTCCGGACGTCAGCCTCGGCGTCCTCATTGGCCAGGCGACGGGCCAGGTGTCCTCCTTCCCCTGGATGTTCTGGGTACCGCTGATCGTGATGTTCTTCCTGACCGGTTCGCTGGCCATGATGAACGACGGCCTCCGCGACGCCTTCGACCCCAGCTCCAGCTCGATCGGCCGGGCGAAGACGAAGACCAAGACCACGAAGGTGACCAACAAATGAGCACCAACACCTCCCAGAACCCCGCCGAGCGCCTCCGCGACGCCGGACTCTACGCCCCCGGGGACGCCGTCCTGAGCGTCCGCGACCTCAACGTCCGCTTCAACTCCGAGAACGGCGTGGTCCATGCTGTCCGGGGCGTCGACTTCGACCTCATGCCGGGCAAGACGCTGGGCATCGTGGGTGAGTCCGGCTCCGGCAAGTCCGTCACCTCGATGGCCATCATGGGCCTGCTCCCCGAAACAGCGGACATCAGCGGCTCGGTGCGCTTCAAGGGCAAGGAACTCCTGGGCCTGGGTGACAAGGCCATGTGCAAGCACCGGGGCAACGACATCGCCATGGTGTTCCAGGACCCGCTGTCCTCCCTGACACCCGTGTACACGGTGGGCAACCAGATCATCGAGGCCCTCACGGTACACAACCCCACCATGAGCAAGCAGGCCAAAGAAGCCCGCGCCGTCGAACTTTTGCGGATGGTGGGCATCCCGAGCCCCAAGGACCGGCTCAAGGCTTTCCCGCACGAATTTTCCGGCGGCATGCGCCAGCGCGTCATGATCGCCATCGCGATCGCCAACGATCCGCGGGTGCTCATCGCCGATGAACCCACGACGGCGCTGGACGTCACCATCCAGGCGCAGGTGCTGGAAGTCCTGCACACCGCTCAGGAGGAGACCGGTGCCGCCGTCGTCATGATTACGCACGACCTCGGCGTCGTGGCGGGCATGGCGGACGACATCATGGTCATGTACGCGGGCAAGCCCGTGGAGACCGGCACAGTGGAGGACATCTACTACAACCCGCGGATGCCCTACACGCTGGGCCTGCTCGGCGCCGTGCCCCGCGTGGACTCCTCGGAGAAGCAGTCGCTGGTGCCGATCGAAGGGACACCGCCCAACCTGGCATTGCCCGTTCTCGGGTGCTCCTTCGCAGCACGTTGCCCCATGGTCAGCGATGCCTGCCTGCACGGCGAACCCGAACTGATTCCCGTGCCGGGCTCTGCGGACCAAACGCTCGGCCACAAGGCGGCCTGCATCAAGGCCGATGAACTTTCCGGCGATGCCGACGCGCACAAGATCTTCCACGCGCCGGCCAAGCCGGTATCGAAGTTCGACGGCGTCCCCCGCCTCGAGCGCGCAAAGGTCCTGGAACTCAAGGACGTCAAGAAGCACTTCCCGCTTCTCAAGGGCGCCCTGATCAAGCGGCGCATCGGCACGGTCAAGGCCGTGGACGGGCTGAGTTTCGACATCCGCGAGGGTGAGTGCGTCTCGATCGTGGGCGAGTCCGGCTGCGGCAAGACCACCACGCTCCTGGAGATCATGGAGTTCCACCCGGACCAGGTGGGGGAGGTTGTCATCGGCGGCGTCAGCAACAAGGCAGCCACCGACCACAAGACCACCATGGCCATGCGCAAAGAAATGCAGATGGTGTTCCAGGACCCCACCGGCGCCCTGGACCCGCGCTTCACCGTGTACGAGGTCCTGGCCGAACCGCTGGAGAACCTGGGCATGCCCAAGGCTGCCGTCCGCAAACGGATCATGGAGCTCATGAAGCTGGTGGGCCTGCAGCCGGACCACGTCAACCGCTTCCCCAACCAGTTCTCCGGTGGGCAGCGCCAACGCATCGGCATTGCCCGGGCGCTCGCCGTCAATCCCAAGCTCGTGGTCCTGGACGAACCCGTCTCGGCCCTCGACGTGTCCGTGCAGGCCGGTGTGATCAACCTGCTGGACAAGCTGCGGGCCGAACTTGGCCTCAGCTACCTCATGGTGGCGCACGACCTCTCGGTAGTCCGCCACATTTCGGACCGGGTTGCCGTGATGTACCTGGGCAAAATCGTGGAGACGGGCCACGTGGACGACGTCTTCGACAATCCACGCCACCCGTACACCAGGGCGCTGCTGTCCGCGATCCCGGTGCCGGATCCCGAGGTGGAACGCACCCGCGAACGCATCATTCTGCAGGGCGATCTTCCCAGCCCCCTCGACGCCCCGAAGGGCTGCAACTTTGCTACGCGTTGCCCGGTGTTCGCCGCACTGCCTGCCGAAAAGCAGGAGAAGTGCCTTACTCTGGAGCCGCCACTGGCTTCCGGGAAGGAAGGAGAACAGGACTTTGCCTGCTTCTTCCCGGATGGAGAAATTGATGCCGACATGCTGGTGGTGCATGCCTGACAACACATGACTCATTTGAATAAATCCCTGGTCTCAAACTCGCAAATGATTTTCCAGTCGTAAACATGAAGGGCACACCATGAAGAAGTACACGACGATCGGCGGCGTAGCACTGGCAGCAGCGCTGATGCTGACCGCTTGCGGCGGGGGAACGCCGTCGGGTCCGGCCTCCCAGAAGGCCGAAGAAGCAGGCGGCGACATCAGCAAGCTGATCAGCGTCAACGCCAAGGAAGCCAAGGACCTGGAGCAGGGTGGCACGGTTACCCTCGCTGTGGGCAGTATTGGCCCGGACTTCAACAACAACTCCAATGTGGGCAACAGCGCGGACACCTCCGCTCTGCTGACTCCGGTCAACCCTGTCGGCATGAGCAGTGGCGGCATTGGCGGTTGCTGGAAGCTCGACTTCGATGGCAAGGCTTCACCCAACAAGGACTTCTGCGAGGACGTCAAGAGCGAAGTCAAGGATGGCAAGCAGACCATCACCATCAAGGTCAACGACAAGGCGACCTGGAACGACGGAACTCCGATCGACGTCAAGACCTTCCAGAACACGTGGAACATGCTCAAGGGCGAGGACAAGGCCATTGACATCGTCACCGCGGGCGCCTATGCCTTCGTGGATTCGGTCAAGGCCGGTGCCAACGACAAGGAAGTCATCGTCACCACCACCCAGCCTGTCTACCCGCTGGAAAGCCTGTTCTTCGGCCTGATCCACCCGGCCATCAACACCGCTGACATCTTCAACAAGGGCTTCGCCGGGGAGATGCACCCCGAGTGGATGGCCGGACCGTTCAAGGTGGAGAAGTACGACACGACGGCGAAGACCGTCACCATGGTTCCCAACGACAAGTGGTGGGGCCAGAAGCCGGTTCTGGAAAAGGTCATCTGGCGCCAGATGGAACCGAGCGCAACCATCGCTGCTTTCAAGAACGGTGAAATCGACGCCACCAGCGGACGTACCCTGGGACGCTACAAGCAGCTCGAAGGCACCAAGGATGCCGACGTCCGCCGCGGCCAGCGCCTCTTCGCCGGCGGCCTGAACCTCAACGCCAAGAAGCCGGCGCTGACTGACGTGGCCGTGCGCAAGGCGATCTTCACCGCCGTCGACCGTAAAGCCATCCGCGACGTCCGCTTCAACGGCCTGAACTGGTCGGAAGAAAGCTCGGGCTCGATGATGCTTATGCCGTTCTCCCAGTACTACCAGGACAACTACCCCGTGAAGGACAGTGGGGCGGATGCCGCCAAGAAGGTCCTGACCGACGCCGGTTACGCGCCCAACGATAAGGGCATCATGGCGAAGGACGGTGTTCCTGTTGCCTTCAAGATCACCAACTTCGGCGATGACCCCACCACCGCTGCCACCTCGCAGACCCTGCAGAACCAGCTCAAGGCCGCCGGCATGGACGTGACCATCGATCAGCGCGGTGACGCCGACTTCGGCAAGGTTGTTGGAACCCGCGACTTCGATGTGACTATCTCCGGTTACACCGTGGGTGCGGACGCAACGGATGCGGTCAAGCAGTACTACGACTCCACCACCAACGAGAACGGCCTTGGTGACGCCGAGCTCGACGCCGAGATCAAGCGCCTGGCGACCATCGCAGATGACACCGAGCGCAACAAGGCCGCCATGGAGGTTGAGAAGAAGCACATGGAGAAGTACTTCTCCATGGGAACCGTCCTCAACGGCCCGGAGATCCAGTTCGTGCACAAGGGCCTGGCCAACTACGGCCCGTCCCTGTTCAAGAGCAACTCCAACGTTCCGGACTGGACCACCATCGGCTGGGAAAAGGGCGCCAAGAAGTAGCCTTCCCGCTGTAGTTTCCTGAAGGCCGGGAATCTCCCGAACCCGTTGAACGGTTCGGTGGGATTCCCGGCCTTCGCCGTCCACCCTCGCTCACATCCCCCGCGCTTCCCGGGGACGCTCGCTCACATCCCCCGTGCTTCCCGCCCACCCTCGCTCACATCCCCTGCTTCCCGGAATCGCAACGCTATGTACATAACGTACGAGATGTACATAATGGACAGAAGCGCGTAGTCTGGAAACATGGGTATCGCAGACTACGTCGTGAGTGTTGCTGACCTCCGTGTTCACCTTTCAGACACGATCAACCGCGCCGCCTACGGCCATGAACGGATCAGCATCACCCGTCGAGGCAAGGTTGCTGCGGTGCTCATCAGTGCTGAGGATCTTGAGCGGCTGGAACGTCTCGAAAATGAGGCGGATCTTAGGGCCCTTCATGCCGCCAAAGCGGAAGATGATGGTGCCCGAGTGAGTCTGGATGACCTTCTGGAGGAAAACGGAATCGCTCGGTGAGCCAATACCGGGTCGAGTTCAGCACGGCGGCCGCCAAGCAGATCCGAAAACTGGAGCCGCCTGTTCGCCGCAAAGTGCTGCTGGCCATCGTCGAACTTGAAACCAACCCCCGCCCTGACGGTGTGAAGAAGCTCTCCGCGGAGTCGAACGCCTGGCGGATCCGCATCGGGGACTACAGGGTCCTCTACGAGATCCACGACGGCGAACTCGTCGTCATCATTTTCCGGGCTGCCCACCGCCGCGAGGTCTACTGATCTAGCCTTGGGGCATGACTTCACAGCCGATCCGTACCGCCGTCGCAGGCTTTGGGCTCTCCGGCAGCGTCTTCCATGCGCCGTTCATCGAAGCCAACCCGGCCTACGAGCTGAGCATCATCGCAACCTCGGACCCGGCACGGCAGGCGAAAGCCAAAGACCGCTACCCACAGGCGAAGATCGTCAACACGCCCGGGGACATCCTCGCGCTCAAAGACGAGCTGGACCTCATCGTCCTCGGCACACCGCCGGCAACCCACTACCCGCTCGCGAAAGCCGCGCTGGAAGCCGGACTCGACGTCGTCGTGGACAAGCCCTTCGTGATCCACAGCAGCCAAGGCGAGGAACTGATGGCCTTGGCTGCGAAGGAAAGGCGGGTCCTCACCGTCTACCAGAACCGGCGCTGGGACGGCGATGCACTTACCGTGCAGAAACTGCTCGACGCCGGGACGCTGGGTGCCGTAACCCGGTTCGAGATCGGCATGGAGCGTTGGGCGCCGGAGATCGCCAAGGCGTGGAAGGCCAGTGCCACAGCGGAAGAGGGCGGCGGGGTCCTGTTCGACCTCGGCACGCACGTCCTGGACCTCGCGCTCCGCTTCTTCGGCCCGGCCACTGTCACCTATGCCGAAATCACCGCAAGACGCCCCCAGGAGAACGCCGACGACGACGTTTTCCTCGCCCTCCGGCACGATTCCGGTGTGATCACGCACGCCACCATCAACCTCAACAGCCACCTCCACGGTCCACGCTTCCGTATCCTCGGCACCGAGGGCGGCTTCGTGAAGTTCGGCACCGATCCGCAAGAGCCCTTTGTGCTGGGAGGAGGCCTGCCCACGGACCCGCAGTACGGCGTCGAGCCTGAAGAAAACCATGGCACGCTCCAGCTGGACGGCGAACGCAGAACCGTCCCCACCGAGCGCGGCGCCTACCCGGAGTTTTACCGTCTTCTGGCGGAAAAGCTCGACGACGGCGGCGCGTCGTCCGCGCGCCCGGTACCTGTGGATTCGGCCGGCCCGGTAGCGGTCCTGAGGCTGATTGAACAGGCCCGGGCGCTGGCTTCAAAACATTTTTTGGGAAAGGCGTAACCTCCACGGGTTCCCCAGCGATGTAGGGGGAGTACGGGCCACGCCCGCACGCTGATCATCCGGCAGCCACCCAACAGCTGCCGGGGCAATCCCCAAAATCGTTTGTCGGAGGGTTTTATGTCCTTGTTCACTGTCCTTGCCACCAGCAAAGTCGCCGCAGGCGTCCTGGCTGCCGGAGCTGTAGCTGTCGGCGGAACCGGCGTCGCTGCCTTCAATGGCGCCCTTCCCACTGAAATCCAGCAGACCGCGCACGACGTCGTGGGTGCCCCTGCCCCCATCGCCGAGCAGAAGACGGCTGAAGCCACCGCCGCCGCCGAAACCGCCAAGGCGAAGGCAACCGACGCCGTCGACACCGCCAAGGCAACCGCAGAAGACGCAGCCGAGGCCGGAAAGGCGAAGGCAACCGACGCCGTCAACGACGCCAAGGCTGCCGTGGAAGACGCTACGTCGCCGGAAGCTTTTGGTCTTTGCAACTCCTTCCTCAACGGTGGCCTCAAGGCTGACACCAAGGTTGCCGGTTTCAAGTCCCTGGCCATTGCCGCCGGTGGCGAAGCCAACGTCGAGGCACACTGCACCGCAGTCGTGGAAGCCGGCAAGGCTGCAGGCTTGAAGGCTGACGGCGACGCCAAGGCTGACGCCAACGCTGACGCTTCAGTAAAGTCCGAACTTCCGGCCACCCCGGCGGTTCCGGCAGTTCCCGCTGTTCCGTCGACGCCCGCGGTTCCGGCAGTCCCTGCCGTCCCGGCCGTGCCGTCGCTGCCTACCCAGGTTCCCACTGAGGTTCCGGCAGTCAACGGTGCACCCGTCGATTCCGTCCGCTAAGCAAGCAGCGGTTACGGTTTAAAGGCAGGGCTCCTTGGCTTGATGACAAGGAGCCCTGCCACATAACGCGGGATGGAGGCGTCCACGGGTGCTTGAACCCTTGGCTGACGAATACGTGCAGGCGGATCACGATGATCCCGCCCTGCTCTTTACGGCTGCCTACAACGCTTTTTCCGGGCCGGTTTTCGGTTACCTCAAAGCCCGCGGCGTGGACGATCCCGAAGCCGTAACCCAGGATGTCTTCCTTGCCCTGTACCCCAAGCTGGACTCACTCCACGGCGGGCTGCAGGGTGCCAAGACCTTGCTGTTCACCATCGCGCACGCCCGTCTGGTGGACCATTACCGCAAGCGTGAACGCACCCCCGACTCCACGCCGTACGAACCTGACTTCGATGCCCGCCGCTCTCCATCGGCTGAAGAGCAGGCATTCGGCAGGGCTTCCGGCCTGGGGGTAACGGAACTTTTGGAGGACCTCGCCGAGGATTACCAGGAGGTCCTGGCACTGAGGGTCGTCGCCGACCTGTCGGTGGAAGAAACAGCGGACATCATGGGCAAGTCCCAGGGTGCCGTGAAACAACTGCAGCGCAGGGCATTGGGCGCACTGAAGAAACGTGCGCTACTAAGGAACGGCACATCATGAGTGAAAACACCGCACCGCGTCGGCGGAACGACCAGCAGGCCATCGACTCCCTGCTCGCGGACGCCGGGATGGAGGACAACTCCGCCCTGCGCACTGAACTTCTCGAACTGCGTTCCCTGGCCAACACCGCACCGATGCCCTCGGACGCTATCCGCGCACTGATGGTGGGTGTGCCCGCGGCCACGGAGTTGATGCCCGCCGTCGCTGTTGAGGCGACGCAGCAGGCTGCTCCTGTGGATGAACTGGCCGCACGCCGCAGGAAGAAGGGGCGCGCCGCCGTCGTCGGTCTTGTCGTTGCGGCATCGCTGGCAGGAGGTGCGACAGCGGCAGCAGCCTCCGAAGGCGGGATTCCGGGAGCCTTCCAGCACGTCGGCGCGGCCATCGGCTCGGTGGTTTCACAGTTGAGCCCCGGCTCGGGCAACGCTCCCCAGGCCCCGGTGCCCGAAGGTACGACGCCGGTACAGGGCCCTTCCCGCCAGGAAAGCCAGCCGGCCGTTGTTCCGAACCAGCCCACTCCTGCCCCGGCGGCTCCCACGAACCCTGCCGGGGCGCCCCACACCGATCCGCAGACCACCCCGGGCCACGGTCAGTCCCAGGCCCCCAAAGGTCCGGGCACCGATCCGGGCAAGGGCATCCTCCCTCCGGCTCCGTCGCTGCCCGTCACACCCCCGGACCTTGATCCTTCCAAGCTGGATCCCTCAAAGCTCCGCCCCTCGGACATCCCGGTTCCGGAGCTTCCCACACTGCCCGCGAAGTGACACTTAATGACAATGTTCGGCAGCAACATTGTCATTAACTGCCAACTCGGTGCGGTTTAAACCACGACGGCGGGGTGCGGCTTCGTATGGAAGCCGGACCCCGCCGTCGTGGTTGGCGTGCTAGGCGGAAACCAGGCTGTGCCAGTCGTTGACCAAGGGCAGGTTGTGCGCCTCGGAAACGGAGTGGTGTGCCACATGGCCTGCAGCGATGTTGAGGCCGGCAGCCAGGGCGGGGTCGCGGTCGAAAGCGGCCTTGACGCCCAGGTTGGCCAGTGCCACGGCGTAGCGCAGGGTGACGTTGGTCAGTGCGTACGTGGAGGTGTTCGGAACAGCGCCAGGCATGTTGGCAACGCAGTAGAAGATCGAGTTGTGGACCTTGTACGTCGGTTCCTGGTGGGTGGTGGGGTGCGTGTCTTCGAAGCAACCGCCCTGGTCCACGGCGATGTCCACCAGGACCGAGCCCGGCTTCATGCGAGACACGAGATCGTTGGTGACCAGCTTGGGAGCCTTGGCGCCCGGGATCAGGACGGAGCCGATTACGAGATCTGCGTCGATGACTGACTTCTCGATCTCGTAGGCGTTGGAGGCAACGGTCTTCAGGCGGCCCTGGTAGAGGGCATCGAGTTCGCGCAGCCGGTTGATGTTGATGTCCATGATGGTGACATCCGCACCGAGGCCCAGCGCCATGGCGGCGGCGTTGGTTCCTGCAACGCCAGCGCCCAGTACAACAACCTTGGCCGGGCGCACGCCCGGTACGCCGCCCAGGAGAACGCCCTTGCCACCGGCCGGAGCCATCAGGGAGGAAGCGCCCACAACCACGGACAAGCGGCCCGCGACCTCGGACATCGGAGCCAGCAGCGGAAGTGCGCGGCCTTCCTGCACGGTCTCGTAGGCGATGGCGGTGACGCCGGAGTTGATGAGCTCGGCGGTGAGCTCGGGCTCTGCGGCGAGGTGGAGGTAGGTGAAGAGGATGAGGCCCTTGCGGAAGCGGTGGTACTCGGCCGCGATGGGCTCCTTGACCTTCATGACCATGTCGGCGCGGCCCCAGACGTCATCGGCTTCGTTGACGATTTCTGCGCCGGCGATCGAGTATTCCTCGTCGGTGATGCCCGAGCCCAGGCCTGCGCCTCGCTCAACCAGAACGGTGTGTCCGTGGGTGCGGAACTCGTGGACACCGGCGGCCGTGATGGCTACGCGGAACTCGTTGTTCTTGATTTCTTTGGGGACGCCGATGATCATTTGCTGGCTCCATCGTTAGCGGCCTGTTCGGCCGAATATGTACTGCGGGCTGTGATTCCAGAATAAATCCGGCTGTGAGGCAGGCGACATGAATATGGGAGCGACCGAAGGACCAAACCCCTGAAAATCAAGGAACTTGCCCCGGGCTGTTCGACATTTGTCGAGCACTGGAGCGTCAAGTGTCGCCTGGTGTTGGTACGCTGTGGAGGATGCAGCAGGACGTGGAACAGATCGTTGAACGCGTGGCGCTTAAGCTCGGGCGCGGACTATCCCTTGAGGATCTCGACGGCGTCCTCCTCGCCTACAGCTCCAACCAATCCCATGCCGACCGCGTCCGCGTGAATTTCCTCCTGAGCAAGCGTGTTCCGGGGGACGTCAGCGCCTGGCAGCTCTCACACGGCATCGCCACAGCGGTGCGTCCCGTGGTGGTCCCGGCCAACGACGAGCTGGGGATGCTGGGCCGCGTCTGTGTGCCGCTTCTGGTCCGCGGTTTCCGTGTGGGGTACTTATGGGTCCAGCAGGACCTTGAAGAGCAAAGCGCGACGGCGATCCTCGCCCAGTTGCCCGGCGTGCGTGACGAGCTGGACCTGTTGGCGGGCTTGCTCCTTGACTCCAACACGGCCGAGTCCGAGTTCCGGCGCAGGCGTGAGCAGGAGTTCCTCTCGGCGTGCGGCGGGGAGTCGAACGCCGTCGCCGCTGTAGCGGGCTGGAAGGAGATCCAAGGCCGCGGTCCATGGCAATTGGTGACCGTCCTGGACGCGGACGGTGCCCGGTCCGACGTCGACCCAATTGCCGCAACCCTGACGCACCGCTCTGCCGCGCTGCAGTCGACCATCGGCGTGAACGCCGCCTTGTTCAGTGCGGGTACGGAAACCCACTCGGTGGTCCTCTTCCGCGAATCCGGTGGCCGGGCAGACCACGCGCAGGTTCTGGTCCACTACCAGCTGGAGCTCGCCAAGCGTGCCGGCAGGACCGTGGACCGCGTCATCCTGGGGATCAGCGAACCGTTCCAAGTCATCAGGCAGCTCGCGGGGGCGTACCGGCAATCCAAGGTTGCCGCGCAGGCCGCTGCGGTGGACCTGCAGCTGGGGGAGTTGGTGGACAGCCGGGCGGTCGGGGTGTACCAGTTGTTCGATCGTCTGCTGGCTCCGGGTGGTTGGGACGACACCGGCTCGGTGCATTTCCGGACACTCGAGGATCAGGACAAGAACGGCGAGCTCCTGCCGGTCCTGGAACTCCTCTACGACAACGACGGCGCGGTCAAGGATGTCGCCGCCAAACTTCACCTTCACCGCAGCAGCATCTACAACAGGCTGGGCCGGATCCGCCAGCTTATCGGTGCTGATCCGCTCAATGGTGCCATTCGGCTCGAACTGCATGCTGCTCTCAAGGCGCGGCGCTGGGCAGGCAGGCCAAGGATCTGAGGGCCCTTTCAATCAGGGGGCATTAACCACATAAGGCAGGCACCCGGCGTGGGTGCCTGCCTCATGTGTTGGCTAGGAACGCCTTAAGCGCTGGCAACTCCAGCGGCCCCTTCGGCGTCGGAACGTGGACGTGCGGCTGCTGCTGCAGTACCGGCTGTGCCATCCGGTGTGGACTGTGGTGCGGGGCAAGCGGATGCTCACTGCAACACATCCCGGGCAGCACCAAGGAGTGATTCCAAGGTGGATGCTTGCGGCTTCGGCGTGTTCGGGTTGCCGGTGGGCCGTGGCTTGGAGGTCTCCGTTGGCGTGGGCGAAGGCGTGGGAGTTGTGGTGGGAGTGGGCGTGGTGGTCGGCGTTGGCGTCGCCGGAGGCGTGGTGACCGTGTCCGACGGCACGTCGCTGGGAGCCGGCGCGGGCTGGGCCGGAGTCGTTCCGGGCGCAGGCGTCGAGGCCACGGGCGGTGCTGCAGCCGGTGCTGCCGCCGAAGGTACCCAGACCGGCGCGGCCAAGGAGACGTGCGGTGAGGGAACCGACGACGGCGAAACCGCCGCGGGCGCCTCCGGTACCGTTGCCGGCTGGCCGGCTTCGGACGAGGCTGAACCCGATGACGACGGGGACGAAGCGGTGGTGTAGGACGTCCGTGGTGCCGGTGCGGCGGAGCCCGATTGGCGGTCTGCGTTGCTGCCGCCAGCTTGGTTTGTGGGTGCTTCCTGCCCGAAGAAGGGAAGATGCAAGGCCTGGCCCACGGATCCTGCGGTCAGGGCCAGTCCCAGCGCGCCGGCAACAACTGCCATGCGCTGGCTCATGTGCTTCACGGACGCGGCTTTCCGCAGGACGGCTTGGGGTTCGCGGCCGAATGTCGAGGTCGCGCCGAGGCCCGCAGCGTTACGAGGAGCTGGCGTCTTGGGTGCAGCGGCGGCGACCACGGGAATGGCCGCGGTGGCCGGTTCTGGAACATCCTGCTTGACCGGTGCATCCTGCTTCGGGCGCACGGACTGAACTGTATCCGCGGGCCGGGCAGTATCCGCGGGCTGGGCAATGTCCGCGGGCCGGGCAGGGTCTGCCCGCTGAACGATGGGGATCGCGGACGTTGGAGGGCCCGGCGTGGTTGAAACGGGGGCTGCGGCCCGGGCCGCCTCGACAACCGGGATGGCCGCGGTCGCCGGTTCCGGGAGCACGGATTTCGCTGCCGGGGTTTCTGCCGGCTCAATCACGGCGCGGGCTGCCCGTTCCCGCTCAGCGGCACGCGCGGCGGCGCGCGTGGTGGGAGCGGCTGCGGCGGGCGCCTCTACCGTGGGCGATGCAGTGGTGGGAATCGCCGCAGTGGCGGGTTCCGGCGTCGTACTTTCTGTACCGGTGACCTGTCCGCTGGGTTGGGCCCGACGGCGTCCGGTTGGCTTGGTGCGCTCGCGTTCGAGTTGCGCGCGGCGCGTGTTATCCATGGTTGGGGACATGGTTGTGCCTCTCAACGCCTGCGAGGTTAGCTGTCGGGTTCGGACGAGGCCGTCCGGCCGCTGGTTGCGGCTTCACCCCGAGGGCTTGTGGAGAAAACAAGCCCGGAGAACTGTGGGTCCCCCGTCTCTGCCGCGGGTCTGGCGGATCCTGGATTGCGGCAGAGCCCGGCGTCAACCCAGAAGCGGCCCAGCGGAGATTCGGGTCGCCCTACGACCGTACAGTAGCCGGAAAGTAAAGTCACATTAATGTAACGGGCGGTACGTCCACCCGCTTCGAGAGGGTTCTACCGCTTAGGCTTCGGGGCGCCAAAGTCCGGAAGGCACTAGCCTTGGGCGCCTACTGGCCGGTAGACATGAGCTATGGACCTGCCTGTGATGCCGCCCGTTTCGCCCATGCTCGCCAAGTCTGTCCCGAACATCCCCGACGTTGGGCATTACGAGCCCAAGTGGGATGGGTTCCGGACCGTCGTCTTCAAGGACGGGGACGAGATCATCCTGGGCAGCCGCAACGAAAAGCCCATGACGCGCTACTTCCCGGAGCTTGTTGAAGCCCTGAAGAAGAACCTTCCCGACAAATGCGTGGTGGATGGCGAGATCATCCTGATCCAGGGCAACAGGCTGGAGTTCGAGGTGTTGCAGCAGCGGATCCATCCCGCGGACAGCCGGGTGCGGATGCTTGCGGAGAAGACGCCCGCGTCGTTGGTGGCGTTCGACCTTCTTGCCCTGGGCGAGGAGGATCTCACTGGAAAGCCCTTCGCCGAGAGGCGCGCGGCCTTGGAGAAAGCCCTCGCCAACGCTGAGCCGCCGGTTTACGTCACGCCCGCGGTGACGGACCTGGAGCGGGCGAAGCAATGGTTCGTGCAGCTTGAGGGAGCAGGGCTCGACGGCGTGCTGTCCAAGCCGCTCGACGGCACCTATCAGCCGAACAAGCGGGTGATGTTCAAGACCAAGCATGAGCGGACAGCCGACTGTGTCGTGGCCGGCTTCCGGTGGCACAAGACCGCGAAAGTTGTGGGCTCGATGCTCCTGGGGCTCTACGACGACTCGGGTCGGCTCCATCACGTCGGCGTCGTGGCATCATTCCCCATGGCAAAACGGGAGGCCTTGGTGGCTGAACTCGAGCCGTATCAAGTGGAGTTTGCCGACCACCCCTGGGGTGAGTGGGCCAACCAGGAGGCCGGTGGATCCAGGATGCCCGGCGCCCAGAGCCGGTGGAGCGCAGGCAAGGACTTCTCCTTTGTTCCCCTCCGCCCTGAGCTGGTCATCGAGGTGGCGTACGACTACATGGAGGGCGACCGGTTCCGCCACACGACGCAGTTCCGCCGGTGGCGGCCGGACCGGACCCCGGAAAGCTGCACGTATTCGCAGCTGGAGGATCCTGTGGAGTACGACCTCGGGGAGATACTGAGCCTCCCGTAGCCGGGTACTGCCAAGCACGTTGCCAACCCGCTGTTGCGTCGCTGGCCAGCAACGCAACAGCGGGTTGGCAACGGAGTTAGCTGTGCCGCCGGGTACTACTCCTCGTGCCCCTGGTCGCTGCTCATGCTTCCTTCGGCAGGAGGCGTTTCGCCCGGGGGTACCCCTCCACCGGGCTCGAGTCCCGTGACGTTTCCGTCCAGGGGATCAGGGTTGGCTGAGGCGGCGGGATCGTCGTCCTCGTCCTGGCGCATATCGGGATCTTCGTGGATGCTGTCCGCCTCGGCCGTGGTGTCGATGGGGCCGGTTGCGCCGCTCACGCCGAAGGTCCGGGGATCGTCTTCCGGGTCATAGTTGGTCATGATGCATCCTTTCGTAAGCAAACTTACTAATCCGCTTGCCCCGCCAGCCTAGCCTGATCCGGCGGCACCCAACAAGGGCACCCCGCCGTCGTTCTTCAGTCCTCAGCGGTGCTGCGTTGTTGCGGTGACGAAGCTGCGGATGGCATCCGCCACGGCCTTGGGCCGCATGTGCTGGGCTACGTGCCCCACCCCGGGAATCTCCACCAGGCGTCCCTGCGCCACTGCACGCGAAAGCCGTAGCGACCACTCTGGCCCCGCCACGTGGTCGCGGCTTCCGCGGAGGATCAGTACCGGGGCCTGTACCCGGGAGAGCCGTTCTTCGGTGGGATACTTCATCATCACGGGCAGTTCGGTGAAGTACCAGCGCGGCCCGCACTTGAGGTAGTCGGTGAACACGATCCAGTTGGAGGAGGGGCTTTCGCGCAGCATCCCGTCCAAACCCAAGGCGATCGACTGCCGCAGGATGTTCTTGTGCCTGGAATCGACCACAGGACCCATCAACACCACATGCCGTGCACTCTCCGGACGATGCAGGGCCGCCTCGATAGCGAACTGCACTCCCATGGAGTGGCCCACGAGGATGTACGAGTCGATCCCGCGCGATGCCAGTGCTTCGGCAATGAAGGCTCCGTAGTCTTCGACCTGGAGTTGCCGGTCCGGCCGTGGCGTCCCGGCGAAACCGGGCAGGTCCAGGGAATAGGTTGGCGCGCTCGCGGCCAGGACGGCGTGCAACCTCGCCAGGTACCGGTGCGAGACTCCAATTCCGTGGATGAGGATGTAGGCGGGGGTCGCCTCCGGCGCAGCGCCTGGCGATGGCGTGCCGTCCGTCCACAGGATGCGTCCGGTCAGGCCCAGGACCTCGACGTCGGCTGACAACAGTGCGGTCATGCGGGCCAAACCAGGTGCGGGATTCTCGAAGCCATACCGCTATTGAACCGCATCCGGCGCGAGGGGCGATTACTCCCTGGTTGCGTCGTCCGATTCGGTGGGGTCCGCTGCCGGATGTGAAGCGTCAGGTGCGGCCGCAGCATCAGCGGCCTCCCGGCGTCGTGCGATTTTCGATTCGGTCCACATGGTGACCGCGACGAAGACTGTGCACGCAAACATGAACGTCGCCACGAAGTTCAATCCCATTGCTGAGCCCAGGGGTATGGCAAGGGCCAGCGCGGCCAAACCAGCCACGATATGCCACCCCTTGAAATTGCCCACCGATCAAGCGTAACCCCGGCCTTTACGGGTGCCCGCCTGTTGGCTGGGATCGTTGCTTGATCCTTATCACTCGGACACTTTCACTCGCTTTTTGCGGCCTCCGCGGCAGCAGTTTCAGCCTGCTTGCGCTTCTGCGTTTCCAGCCAGGACATGATGGCGGCCTGCCGGATCCGGCGATGCGTTCCCCGGTACTCCACAGGAATCTCGCCGCGGTCGGTCATGTTCCGCAAATAGGTGTGCGAGATCCCGGCGAGCTCCGCCGCCTGCGAGGTGGTGAGCATTTCCTCCACGCTGCTGACGGTCACCGTTTCGCCCCGCCCCAGTCTCGCCAGGAGGTCGACGACGGCGTCGCGCGCCGCGTCGGGCAGCCGATGGACCGTGCCGTCCACGAACACCGTGATGTCGTCGCTGTCGTTGAGGGACCGCGCCAAATTCCGGGCGTCGTCGGCGGGGAGGCCCGCTGTGACCCGGGGAGCTATCAATGCCATGGCAGAAGCCTAGCGGTTGGGAAGGGAAGAACTTACTCCGCGTCCAGGTCCGTTTCCAGCAGCTTCACCAGGGCATCCAGTGCTGCCTCGGCGCCTTCACCCTCGGCCCGCAGCACCACGACGTCGCCCTTGGCGGCGCCAAGGGTCATGAGCGACAGGATGCTGGCGGCGTCCATCGCTTCATCTTCGGGCTGGCCCTGCATGGCGATGGTGACGTCCACCGGCTGTTCGCCCGCGGCCTCGGCGAACAGGGCGGCGGGCCGGGCGTGCAGGCCCGAGCGGCTGGCTACGGTTGCTGTGCGTTCTGGCATTGTTCCTCCTGGTGGTGGATCGGGTTAGAGGCCGAGTTCTTCGAGTACGGGGAGCTTGGCCCGGACCCACTCGCGCGCTTCGGTAGCGCTGGGGGCGGACAATGCCAGGCGGGCAAGTTCCTGCGCCTGCTCCAGCGTGACGGTCTTCAGCACTGTCCCGACGGCGGCCAAGGAGCGCGCGGTCATGGACAGTGTGGTGACACCCAGGCCGGTAAGGACGACGGCGAGGGCCGGGTCCGCGGCCGCCTCACCACAGACGCCCACGGGCTTGTTGGCGCCTTCGCGGCCGGCGCCTTCCTGTGCCGCGCCTTCAACAGTGAGCTGGACGAGCCGCAGCACCGCAGGCTGCCAGGGCGTGTTCAGTTCCGCGAGGGGGCCGAGCTGGCGGTCGGCGGCCATGGCGTACTGCGTAAGGTCGTTGGTACCCAAGGAGGCGAAACCGACTTCGCGCAGGACGGTGGCGCTGGTCAGTGCAGCGGAGGGGACCTCCACCATGACACCCGGCGTCTGGATTCCGGCGGCGGCACACAGCGAAGCGAAACGTCCGGCTTCGGCTGCGGTGGAAATCATCGGGGCCATGACCCACACATCGGCCTCGGATTCCGACGCGGCCCGGGCGATGGCCTCAAGCTGGCGCTCAAGGACGCCGGGGGTAGTGAAGTCGGTGCGGTAGCCGCGAACGCCCAGCGCAGGGTTGGGTTCAGTGGCATCTGTAAGGAAGGGGAGGGGCTTGTCGGCGCCGGCATCCAGCGTGCGAAGGACCACCTTCTTGCCGGGGAAGGCATCAAACACGGCTTTGTAGGCGGCGGCTTGTTCATCCACTGAGGGCTCGGTGTCCCGTTCAAGGAAGCAGAACTCGGTGCGGAACAGGCCAACACCCTGCGCTCCGAGACCTGCCGCAGCCACGGCGTCCTTGGCACCTCCGACGTTGGCGAGGAGCGGCACCAGGTGGCCGTCCGCCGTCGTGCCGTTTCCGTCGAAGGAGGCCAATGTCGCGGAGGTTTCAGCCCACGCGGTTGCTGAGGCGCGGTGCTCCTCGGTGGGTTCAACTGCGACGAAACCGGCCGCGCCGTCCACGTAGACTTCGGTTCCGTCCGCGATGTCGTCCACGCCATGGGCTGCGACGACGGCGGGCAGGCCGAGCGAGCGGGCGATGATGGCGGTGTGGGACTGGGGGCCGCCGCCGGAGGTGACCAGTGCAAGGACCTTGGACGGGTCCAGCGTGGCGGTATCTGCCGGTGCGAGGTCCTCGGCTACCAGGATGAAGGGCGTGTCGGAGGACGGGATGCCCGGAGCGGGGACGCCGCGGAGTTCGGCCACGATGCGTGCCCGCACGTCCAACACGTCAGTCGCACGCTCGGCCATGTAGCCGCCGAGGTTGTGCAGCATTTCGGAGACAGACGCGCCGGCTTCCCAGATGGCGCGCTCGGCAGAGGTTCCGGCGTTGATGAGTTTGCCGGCCGACTTCAGGAGCATGGTGTCCTTGGCCATCAGTGCGGTGGCCTCGAGGACTGCTTTGCCGTCGCCGGAGGCGCTGTCCGCGCGGCCTTTCAGCTCGTCATGGACAGACTGCGCCGCGGCTTTCAGGCCCGCGACGGCGTCTTCCGGGTTGACGTCCGCGGCGAGGCGTTCGCCCGACGGCGGCTCACTCACCGGCTTGGGCATCTGGCGGACGGAACCGATGATGCGGCCAGGGCTAACCCCAACTCCTTGGAAATTCTGCACTGAATCCTCTGTTCCTGCTTGTCGGTCAAGACCCGCCGGCGACGGCACCGGGAGCCTGCAAATTTAGCTTACAAAATTTCCTTGTGAGCTACTTCATATAGCAATGCTATAGGTGCTAGGGTAGCGGTTATGAGTTTCGATGACCAGCTTCCGCCGAAAATTCGGTTGCTTCGCGCAGCTGCCGAATTGCTGGCGAATTCGGAGGGGTCAGCGGTCTCGACGCGCCAGATCACCAAGCTTGCCGGGGTCACGGCGCCAACGCTCTACCACCACTTTGGTGACAAAGAAGGACTGTTTGACGCCGTCGTCTCAGCCGGTTTCGAAGAGTACGTGGCGGGGGAGCGGGATTTTGCACCGTCCGGGGAGCCCTTGGAAGACGTCCGGCGGATGTGGGACAACCACGTCCAGTTCGGGCTGACCCAACCCCACCTGTACTTGGTGATGTTCGGCAACATCAGGCCGGAAAGCCGCCCGGCAATCGTGGCCGATGCTGAAGCGCTCCTGGAAGAGATGCTGAACAAAGCCGCCATCGCCGGTCAGATCAACGTGCCGCCCCGCGAAGCAGCGCGCAGCATCCTGGCGGCCAACGTGGGCGTCACGCTCATGCTGATCGCAGAACCGGTGGAAGACCGGAACCTCGAGCTCTCGACGATGACCCGGGATTCCATGATTTTCGCCGTCTCCACGGACACAGCCCGTGGCGCCGCAGCGGAGGACTCCGGTAAGTCCTCGGTAGTTGTTGCGGCAATCGCCCTGAATGCGGCACTGCAGGCCTCGCATTCAGACCAACTGTCCAGCTCTGAACTGAAGCTCTTCCTTGAGTGGCTTCACCGCATTTCCAGCAGCTCCTAGCTGCTCTCTCTCGATCTATATCGACTGACCCCGCGCCGCCGCGGGACACACGTTAGGAATTCACATGGCAACAGAGACCGTTGCGAAGCCCCGCACCAGCCTGCGCGTTGGTGTCCAAAAGTTCGGTACATTCCTCTCCGGCATGATCATGCCCAACATCGGGGCCTTCATCGCCTGGGGTCTGATCACGGCCCTGTTCATCGAAAAGGGCTACCTCCCAGTGCCCCAGCTTGGTGGCTTCGGTACCAACGCCGAAGGTGTTGCCAATGTGGGCCTTGTTGGGCCCATGATTACCTACCTCCTGCCACTGCTGATCGCGTACACCGGCGGCAAGATGGTCTATGACGTCCGAGGTGGCGTCGTGGGTGCCATTGGAACCATGGGCGTCATTGTTGGCGCCGGCATCCCGATGTTCATCGGTGCCATGATCATGGGTCCCCTTGGCGGCTGGACCATCAAGCAGCTCGACCGACTGTGGGACGGCAAGATCCGGCCTGGCTTCGAGATGCTTGTCAACAACTTCTCCGCCGGTATCTGGGGTGCCGCGTTGGCCCTGCTGGGCTTCTACGGAATCTCCCCGCTGGTCGCCGGCTTCAGCAAGGGCGCGGGCAACGTGGTCCAGTTCCTGGTGGACAACGGACTGCTCCCGCTCACGAGCATCTTCATCGAACCCGCCAAGGTGCTCTTCCTCAACAACGCCATCAACCACGGTGTGCTGACTCCGCTGGGTGTCCAGCAGTCCCTTGAGCAGGGCAAGTCCATCCTCTTCCTGCTCGAGGCCAACCCCGGCCCGGGCCTGGGCATCCTGCTCGCGTACATGTTCTTCGGCCGTGGCGCAGCGAAGGCATCGGCTCCGGGTGCTGCGATCATCCACTTCCTCGGCGGTATCCACGAGATCTACTTCCCGTACGTCCTGATGAAGCCGATCCTGATCCTCGCCGCCATCGGTGGTGGCATGACGGGCATTGCCACGCTTGCCCTGACCAACTCCGGCCTCGTTGCCCCGGCTGCTCCTGGTTCCATCATCGCCGTCATTGCGCAGACCTCGCGCGACAGCTACGTTGGGGTGATCCTGGCAGTCGTGCTGGCCACCACCGTGTCCTTCCTGATCGCCTCCCTCATCCTGCGCACCTCCAAGAACAAGGGCGAGGACGACCTCACCGAAGCCACGTCCCGCATGGAAGCCATGAAGGGCAAGAAGAGCTCCGTCTCCTCCGCCCTGACCGGCGAGGGTGCTGACCGCACCGCGGCCCGTGGCGAGGGAACCGTCCTGACCCGTCCGGTGCAGAACATCGTGTTTGCTTGCGACGCCGGCATGGGCTCCAGCGCCATGGGTGCCTCCGTCCTGCGCAACAAGATCAAGGCCGCAGGGTTCCCGGATGTGAAGGTCACCAACTCGGCCATTGCCAACCTGAGCGACAGCTACGACGTCGTCGTGACGCACGAGGACCTCACCGAGAGGGCCCAGCCGCGTACGGCCAGCGCCGTGCATTACTCGGTGGACAACTTCATGAACAGCCCGCGCTATGACGAGATCGTTGAACTCGTGAGGGCCAGCAACAGCGAGGGCGCACCGGCAGAAACCACAGAGACCGTCGCAGCAGCTCCCGCCCATGGCGCGCACACCGCTGAGCCGGCTGCCGCCGTCGAAGGTAAAGCCGTGCTGCTGCGCGAAAGCGTAGTCCTGAACGGTACTTCCCGCGACCGCGACAGCGCGATCGACGAGGCCGGACAGCTCCTGCTCGACCGTGGTGCTGTGGACATGAGCTACGTCCACGCGATGCACGAGCGCGAAGAATCCGTGTCCACGTACATGGGCAGCTTCCTGGCGATCCCGCACGGCACGAACGCCGCCAAGGAACACATCAACCACTCGGCCGTGTCCATTGTCCGTTATCCGGAGGGCATCGACTGGGGCGGCAAGCAAGTGAAGTTCGTCGTCGGCGTGGCCGGCATCAACAACGAACACCTCCACATCCTGTCCTCAATTGCCAAGATCTTCACCAACAAGGCACAGGTTGCCCAGTTGGAGCAGGCAACCACGGTGGATGAGGTCCTGGAGCTGTTCGGAAAGGTCAACGCATAGTGAAGGCAGTCCATTTTGGGGCAGGCAACATTGGACGCGGCTTCGTGGGGTTGCTGCTGCACGAAGCAGGCTATGAGGTGGTGTTCGCGGATGTCGCCGACGCCCTGATCAGCCAGCTCGCGTCCGCGGACTCGTACGACGTCCATGAGGTAGGCGAGAATCCCGCGGTCAAGACCGTTACGGGCTTCCGGGCGCTGAACTCAGCGACGCAGGAGGACGCGGTCGTGGAGGAGATCGCGACGGCGGATGTGGTCACCACGGCGGTGGGGCCGCACATCCTGAAGTTCGTTGCACCGGTGATCGCCCGCGGGCTGGCTGCCCGGCCCGCGGACCTCCCGCCCCTCCATGTGATGGCCTGCGAGAACGCCATTAACGCCACGGACCTCCTGCACACCGAGATCCGCGCCGCCTGGGACGACTCGGCCGGTGACCTGGACGCCGTCGCGGTTTTCGCGAACACCGCAGTGGACCGCATTGTCCCCAACCAGGCAGCGGGCCAAGGCCTGGATGTCACCGTGGAGACCTTTTACGAGTGGGTTATCGACCGCACGCCCTTCAAGGGCAATGCTCCGGTGATCCCGGGCGCCACGTTTGTGGACGAGCTGGGACCGTACATCGAGCGCAAGCTGTTCACGGTGAACACGGGCCACGCATCGGCTGCGTACTTTGGGTACCAGGCCGGGCTGGAGAAGATTTCCGACGCCATGGCCGATCCCGCCGTGGCCGCGAAGGTCCGCGCTGTGCTGGAGGAGACCAAGGAACTCCTGGTGGGCAAGCACGGGTTCGAGGAAGCTGCCCAGGAAGCGTACGTGCAGAAGATCCTCTCGCGCTTCACAAACCCGCACCTGCCGGACACGGTGGTGCGTGTGGGGCGGGCCCCCTTGCGGAAACTCGGCCGCCACGAGCGTTTTGTGGGTCCGGCGGCAGAACTCGCCGAGCGCGGAGTCACCCCGGTGGCATTGCTTGAGGCCATGTCTGCGGCCCTGCGTTTCGACGACGGTGCCGACGACGAAGCCGTGGAGCTCGCCAAGCTGCTGTCCCAACTGGACGCGGCGGCCGTCGTCGAACGCGTCACGGAACTGACGCCGCAGCACCCGCTGTTCCCTGCCGTGCAGAAGCTGGTGGAGGACCGCCAAGCGGAGCTCTGACCCTCTCTCACATCCCGCGCGTTTGGGGGAGACCCTCTCTCACATCCCGCGCGCTTGGGGGAGACCCTCTCTCACTATTCGCTGTTAAAAGCCCGACGCCGGGCACCCAAGGTGGGTGCCCGGCGTCGGGCTTTCGCTTTTAAGGGTTAGCGCGCTGCCGCGGTTTCGGCTTCCGCCATCGCCTTCCATTCGGCCACGCGGGCCTGGTGAAGCGGTGAGCGGCGGACCACTGCGTAAGCAATGCCCAGGATCGCGAACCAGATGGGCGTCACCAGCAACGCGGTGAGCGTGTCCGGTTGCGTGGTCAGTGCCCAAACCAGGAACGCGAAGAACGCGAACACGACCCACACCATCGGGACACCGCCGGGCATCTTGAAGGTGGACGCTGCATGCTGCTCCGGGCGGCGCTTCCGGTAGACGAGGTAGCTGGCCAGGATGATCGACCAGACGAACATGAAGCAGACGGCGGACACTGTGGTCACCATGTCGAACGCTGCACCAACGTCCTTGCCTGCGTAGAGGAGGACGACGCCGGCCAGCAACAGCACGCAGGAAAGGAACAGTGCGTTCTGGGGTACTTTGCGGCTGGAGAGGCGGCCGAAGATCTTGGGTGCGTCGCCGTCGTTGGCGAGGCCGAAGACCATGCGCGACGTGGAGTAGATGCCGGAGTTGGCCGAGGACATGGCCGAGGTGAGCACAACGAGGTTGACCACCGTGGCTGCGATTCCAAGCCCTGCCAAGGAGAACATGGCGATGAACGGGCTGTGGCCGGCTTTGAACTCAGTCCACGGGGTGACGGACATGAGGATGATCAGGGCGCCAACGTAGAAGAGCATGACGCGCAGGGGAATGGCGTTGATGGCGCGGGGGAGGTTGTGCTCGGGGTTCTTGGTTTCAGCTGCTGCCGTGCCTACGAGTTCGATGCCCACGAACGCGAAGACAGCGATCTGGAAACCGGCGACGAAGCCCATGAACTCCTTGGGGAAGAAGCCGCCGTGGCTCCACAGGTTGGTGAAGCTGGCCGTACCCGCGTTGGACTGGAAGCCAGTGAAGATCATGACCAGGCCAATGACGATCAGCGCCACGATGGCCACGATCTTGATGAGGGCGAACCAGAATTCCGTCTCACCGAAGGCCTTCACGGTGGGCAGGTTCAGCAGGAGCAGGATGATGATGGTGGCCAGGCCCGGGATCCACAGCTGGATGCCCGGCCAGAGTTCGTTGGCGTAACCCGCAATCGCGATGACGTCAGCCACGCCGGTGACAACCCAGCAGAACCAATAGGTCCAGCCGGTGAAGAAGCCGGCCCATGGGCCCAGAAGGTCACCCGCAAAGTCGCTGAACGATTTGTAGTTCAGGTTGGACAGCAGGAGCTGCCCCATGGCGCGCATGACGAAGAAGAGCATGAAGCCGATGATCATGTACACGAAGATCACGGAGGGGCCGGCGACGGAGATGGTCTTGCCGGAGCCCATGAAGAGGCCGGTTCCGATGGCGCCGCCGATGGCCAGGAGCTGGATGTGGCGGTTGCTGAGCGAGCGTGAAAGGTGGGGCTCGCTGTCCCTGCTGGAGGCAGTGCGCTGCCCTGTTGTTGTCTGGTCAGACATGAGTGTTCAAGAACCCTTCGGAAGAACCGTCAAAAAGGTGACGGCCGTTACAGATCTGGTTCGATAAAGCTATAGCTTATGTCTGACAAATGGCGAATCGGTCTGCATGGCGAAAGCTCCCTTGTGGAAAGGGAGCTTCGGTTGCAAGGCCGAGTGCAACTGTAGGATTTGCTTTTATGCGCATCCCCTCCTTTGGCCGTGTCTGGGCCGCCACGGCAATCGCTGCTGCGATTACTGCTTGCCCAATGGTCGCCGGCTCTGCAATGGCCGCCCCCGACGTTACGAACACTATTCATATGGGGGGTACTCCAGCGGGAGCTGCCGTTGATCCGGCTACAGGAACGGCGTATGTCACCGATTACAGTTCCGGCACGCTTGCTGTGATAAATGGAAGCACGGTTTCCGCCACGATTGCCGTGGGGCGGGACCCTCAAGGTGTGATCGTGGATCCTGTGACTCACACCGTTTACGTGGCCAATTGGGGTGAAAGCACTGTCTCGGTCATCAAGGGGAGAACGGTCACTGCAACCATTCCCGTAGGCGGTCATCCGCATGGCCTGGCTGTGGATCCCGCTTCCCACACCGTGTACGTCGCTAACTCCCAGTCGGGCACGATTTCTGTCATCAACGGAAGCGCGGTTACCGCTACGATTGCCGTCGGCCATGACACCTGGGATGTCGCTCTGGATCCCACCACCCACACGGTCTATGCGGCGGGTGGGGACGGGAAGTTGTATGTCATTAAGGACAACGCCGTCACAGATGTCGTCGATGTCAATGGCTATGGACTTGGAGGTGTCGCGGTGGACCAGCACACCCACAAGATCTACGTCACCTCCCCCTCAGCGGGTGGACGCTTGTATGTCGTGGAGGGGACCAGCGTCGTAGATTCAATGCAGATAGCTGGCGGGGCGCCGGAGTGGGTAGCCGTTGACCCCACCACGCACTCGGTTTACATGACAACGCTATATGCCAATAACCTGTCGATGATCAGCGGACTGGGAGTGAAGTCAGCCATCCGCGTGGGTCAGGCGCCGGTCGGCGTTGGCATAGACCCTGTACGACATATTGCCTACGTAGCGAATGGCAGCGACGGCACAATTTCGGTTGTGAGGGATCATGCGAACAAGGACTTCAACAGCGACGCCCACCCCGACGTCTTGGCCAAAGACGGCAACGGAGCTTTGTGGCTTTATCCCGGAAATGGAAGCGGGGGATGGCTCCAGAGATCGCAGGTCGGGCAGGGTTGGAACGGCATGAGCGCTGTGGTCAGCGCAGGCGATTTTAACGGTGACGGGCATCCGGATGTTTTGGCCCGTGACGGTGGGGGTGCCTTGTGGCTTTATCCCGGTAATGGTTCGGGAGGGTGGCTGCCGAGGGTTTTGGTGGGTCAGGGCTGGAATGTGATGTCTGAGTTGACTGGCCCGGGAGACTTCAGCGGGGACGGGCACGTGGACGTATTGGCAAAGGATAGCGGCGGAACCTTATGGATGTACCCAGGGAACGGTGCCGGTTCATGGTTGCCGCCTCAGAGGATTGGTTCGGGATGGAACGTTATGAGTTCGCTTCCCTAACGAGTTCAGGAGGTTGCAGGCGTAGAACACTCTGGTGCCGATGAGAATTATCAGCTCCATTTGATTCCGATTCATAAAGACCGTCGGGAATAGTCGCCTTGCAGAAAGCCGTAGGCGTGTATTCATCAGCATCCGTCAACTTAAAGGAAAGATTTAGGCCACCACCCAGGATCGGATTCGGATAGAGGCGCATCTCGCAGCGAGCCGAGGCCATAGCCTGTTCCGCCACGACTGGTGAGGCTCAGTCTCCGGCGACACCACGGCCAACAAGCAGCCATGCGGCACGCTTCCAGCCTCCGCCTTGGGTCTCAAAAGCCTAGTGACCCGTGTTTACAAACCTGTCAATTTGAGTTTCATAACTCGATAGAATGCGCAGATGGCCAATTCACATACATCGCCGATGACTCGCCAGGACCGCAGACAGAAAGTACTCGCGCTGGCATTCTGTGTGTCCATGGTGGGCCTGCTGGCTTCGATCTTCCTGACCGGCGGGAACCCGCTTTTCCCCGGGATGTCCAGTCCGCTGCTGGTGCTGTTCTTCTTCCTGGCCGCGGCAGCCAGCGTCATCGGGCTGGCCGTTACCAAGGTGAAGCGAACCGCGAAGGAAACCTCAGGCAGGGGTTAGGCGGCCCTGCATGGCGAAAGCTCCCTTGGGGAAAGGGAGCTTAGGCCGTTGGCACTGGTGGTGGTGTGCGGCTAAGCGATCTGCCGCTTATAGGCCGCCGTCGCAAAGGCATAAGCGACAACCAGGATCCCCAGGCACCAAGCCAGCGCAACCCAGATGTCGGTGCCGGCCGGACGCTGGGCAAACAGATCCTGGATGGTGTTCACGATCGACGTCACTGGCTGGTTTTCCGCGAACCAGCGCACAGGTCCCGGCATGGTGTCCGTCGGGACGAAAGCGGAGCTGATGAACGGCAGGAAGATCAGCGGGTAGGAGAAGCCGCCCGCGCCATCCACTGACTTCGCCGAAAGCCCGGCAATGATGGCGATCCACGTCAGTGCCAGGGTGAACAGCGTCAGAATTCCTGCCACGGCCAGCCAGTCCAGCACGTTCGCGGAGGTTCGGAAGCCCATGAGAAGTGCAACCCCCACGATGATCACCAGCGACAATCCGTTGGCAACCAGTGACGTCAGCACATGCGCCCAAAGCACCGACGAGCGTGCGATCGGCATGGACTGGAACCGTTCAAAGATGCCGCTCTGCATGTCCGTAAAAAGCCGTACTGCGGTGTAGGCGATGCCCGATGCAATGGCGATCAGCATGATGCCCGGGAGCAGGTAGTTGACGTAGTTATCGGTGTCGGTCCTGATGGCGCCACCGAACACGTAGACGAACAGGAGCATCAGGGCAATCGGCGTGATCGCGGTGGTGATGATGGTGTCCACGCTCCTGAAGATGTGACGCATGGAGCGGCCCAGCAGGACCGAGGTGTCCGCGAAGAAATGGGTATTCATGACCTGTCCTTTACTGACTCGGTGCTGCCGTTGGTTCCTACCAGTGCCAGGAAGATGTCCTCCAGGCTCGGCTGCTTTTCCACGTATTCCACCTTGGCCGGCGGCAGGAGCTGCTTGAGCTCGCCGAGGGTGCCGTTGGCGATGATGCGTCCTTCATGAAGGATGGCTATGCGGTCCGCCAAGTGCTCGGCCTCGTCCAGATACTGGGTGGTGAGCAGCACGGTGGTGCCCTTGGTGGCGAGGTTCTTGACGATCTGCCACACCTCAATGCGGGCCTCCGGGTCGAGCCCGGTAGTGGGTTCGTCCAGGAAGATCACCTTCGGGTTGCCGATCAGGCTCATGGCGATGTCCAGGCGCCGCCTCATCCCGCCGGAATACGTCGCCACTTTGCGGGTGCCGGCGTCGCTGAGGCTGAATTGCGCAAGGAGTTCGTCCGCGATCCCCGCCGGGTTCTTCAGATGGCGCAGTTTGGCCACCAGGATGAGGTTCTCCTTCCCGCTGAGGACCTCATCCACCGCGGCGAACTGCCCGGTCAGGCTGATGGACTGCCTCACCTGAAGCGATTCGGAGCCGACGTCGAAACCGTCGACGGCGGCCTGACCGCCGTCGGCTGTCAGCAGCGTCGACAGGATCTTCACCATGGTGGTTTTCCCCGCTCCGTTGGATCCGAGGAGGGCGAAAATGCTGCCTTTCGCAACCTCGAAGTCCACGCCCTTGAGAACATGGAGATCCTTGTAGGACTTTTCGATGCCCTTGACCTGGATTGCCGCAGCAGTCATAATTCCGCTTCCTTCGCTTTGTCTATCGCCTTGTTGAGGCGCTCGCGTTCCTTGTCGATCCAGCGTTTGCCGCCGTAGGCCTGGGCGAAGGTTTCGGCGAATTCGATGGGGTCATCTCCGACGATCGCGCTCACAGGCGTGCCGTCCACAGCGGCGCGTTCCCAGAGATCGGCCAGGTCCGTGAACATCTGCACCATGGTGTCGCCTTCTGTCACTCCGCCGTAGTACATGAGGTAGCGGTTGAAGGCGGTGGCTACAGTGAGGTACGGCTCGGGCAGGGCATCCAGCCGCGCTTTTGCTTGCTTGTATTGCTTCTTCTGCTCGAGTGATCCGGTGACCAGTTCGATCCATTTTGCTGCCATGTCAGTTTCCTTCCTTGCGGAGCTGTTCCAGTCGTTCGGACAGGAAGCTCCAGGTGTTCCAGAATTCGTTCAGTTCTTTTTTGCCTTGGGCGTTGAGCGTGTACACCTTGCGGGGCGGGCCCTTTTCGGATGGCCGTTTCTCGACGTCCACCAGCCCCTTTTGTTCGATCCTCACCAGCAGCGCGTACACGGTGCCTTCGGCGATCTCGGTAAAGCCCTGTTCCCGGAGCAGCGTGGTGATTTCGTATCCGTACGCTGCCTTTCCGGTCAGCAGGGCCAGCACGATGCCCTCCAAAGTGCCTTTGAGCATCTCTGTCATTTGTTTGCCCATCGGACACCTCCTTCACTACTCAGTATTGCTAGCTACCACTACATAGTAGAACTAGGTACCGGTACCTAGCAATACTGAATACTGAAGAATTTGGCATGCTGGGGTGGTGACTATGGAACCTGCCATCTCGCCCACCTTGCTGACTGCCGCCGTCGACTCCGGGACCCTCACCCTTCGACGCGCCCGGAAGGGCGACCTGCCCCAGATCCTGGCCTTGCTTGCGGACGACCAGCTGGGTGCCACGCGAGAAAGTGCCGACGATCTGGCGCCATACGAGCGGGCTTTTGACGCGATCGACGCCGATCCGGCGCACCTTTTGGTGGTGGGCGAACTGGACGGCGGGGTTGTGGCAACGTTCCAGCTCAGCTATATTCCTGGCCTGTCCCGTCGAGGGTCGTGGCGCGCGCAGATCGAGGCGGTTCGGGTTTCCGGGGCGCTGCGGGGGCAGGGCGTTGGGGCGCTCATGATCCAGTGGGCCATTGATCAGGCACGCCAGCATGGATGCTCGCTCGTTCAGCTCACCACCGACAAATCCAGGGTCGCTGCCCATCGCTTCTATGAGCGGCTCGGTTTTGTCGCGAGCCACGAGGGCATGAAGCTCACCCTCTAACCCGCACCCACCCAACTAAGGGACAGCTAACGTCGCTATGAGGCCCCATTGCGACATCTGCTGTCCCCTGGATGGGCGGGCTGCGGCTTGACTATTAGGGTCCCTAACTATTAGGCTACCTAAGTATGAATGATGGCTTCAGTCCCCGACTCATCGACCTTGCGCAGGAATTCCGTGAGGCCCTGCGGTTGGGCGTCTACATGTTCCGCCGCCTGGATCCCGAAGGCGACCTCACCGCTGCGCAACTCAGCCTTCTTTCCATGATTTCCGACGCCGGTCTCCGGGTTGGTGACATCGCCAAGAATCTTGGCATCAAGGTCCCCAGCGCGACTGAGCAGATCATCAAACTCGAGCGCGCCGGCCTTGTGACCCGCCAGCCCGATCCCGACGACTCCAGGGCTGTCCAGGTGGCCATCACCCCGGCCGGGCACGCCGCCGTCGAAGCTGCCGACCAGCGGCGCAACGCCATGGTGGCTGAGTTGCTGCAGGGGCTCAGCCAAGAGGAGATCGACCAGCTGGCCGCGGCGCTTCCCGTCATCAGCAAAATCAACAGCTCGTTCCAGAACTAATACCCAGAACCAATACCCAGTCACGCACCGACAAGGAGCAATTGAATGTCACGCCAGTTGGCTGACGCTTCAGCAAGCGCCGAAACAACCGTCGAAAACACCCTCGAAGCGGAGAAGGCTTCGTTCCTCAAGCAACCCAAGGCAGTCTGGGCAACAGCCCTCGCCGCGGTCTTTGCCTTCATGGGCATCGGGCTGGTTGACCCGATCCTCCCCGCAATTGCGAAGAACCTCCAGGCGTCCACCAGCGAAGTGTCGTTGCTGTTCACCAGCTACTTCCTGGTGACGGCGATAGCGATGTTGATCAGTGGCTTCGTGTCCTCGAGGATCGGCGGGAAGAGGACGCTCCTCATTGGCCTGGCGATCATTGTCGTATTCGCGTCCCTGTCCGGTCTCTCCGGGAGCGTCGAACAGCTCGTGGGCTTCCGCGCAGGGTGGGGACTCGGAAACGCGCTGTTCGTTGCAACTGCCCTGGCCGTGATTGTCGGTGTCGCAAGCGGAGGAACGGGAACCGCGATCATCCTCTATGAGGCTGCCCTCGGCCTTGGCATTTCGCTCGGGCCGCTGCTGGGCGCCCTCCTTGGCGGGTGGCAGTGGCGTGCACCCTTCTTCGGCACGGCGGTACTGATGGCCATCGCGTTCATTGCCCTGCTGGCGTTGCTCCCCAAGACACCCGCGCCCGCGAAGAAGTCCCGTCTCCGGGATCCACTTCTGGCCCTTGGCCACAAAGGCCTCCGCACCACGGCCGCCAGCGCGCTGTTCTATAACTATGGCTTCTTCACGATCCTTGCCTTCACGCCTTTCATCCTTGGCATGGATGCCTACGGCATCGGTGGAGTCTTCTTCGGCTGGGGCGTGGCTGTGGCTGTGTTCTCGGTGTTCGTTGCACCCGTACTGCAGAAGCGCTTTGGCGCGGTGAACGTCCTGACAGGCACCCTGGCCGTCCTCATGCTCGACTTGATCGGTTTGGGGCTGGCCGCGGGGCACTCGGTGCCTGCCGTCGTCGTCCTGGTGATCGTGGCAGGTGCCCTGCTGGGCATTAACAACACGGTGTACACGGAGCTGGCCATGGGCGTCTCAGACTCGCCGCGTCCGGTTGCTTCCGCCGGTTATAACTTTGTCCGTTGGATGGGCGGAGCGCTTGCACCCTTTGCCGCCGCCCAGCTCGGTGAGCACTTCGGGCCGCAGGTGCCGTTCTTTGCCGGCGCGGTGGCCATGGTGATCGCCATCCTCATCGTGTTCGGGGGTCGGAAGTTCCTGTCGTCCCACGAACCGCACCTGGTTTAGCAATCACAAACAAAGAAGCCCGGCGGATTAGATCCGCCGGGCTTCTTTGTTTGCTATTTGCCTTCGTCCGAAGTGACCGGCAGCGGTGCCACCGGTGCGCCCTTGGGAACAAACAGGGTTTCGGCCTGCTCCAGGGACATACCGTTCGTTTCGGGAACCTTGAACATCACGAAGAAGAACGACGCCGCCGCGAACGCCGCGTACATGGCGTACGTCAGGGGCAGCGAACCTGCCGCCATGATCGGGAAGCTGAGCGTGATGGTAAAGTTCGCGATCCACTGCGCAGCAGCGGCCAGGCCGAGCGCGCGGGCGCGGATGCGGGACGGGAAGATCTCACCCAGCAGCACCCATACCAGCGGACCCCATGAGGCGCCAAAACTGATCACGAACACGTTGGCCGCGACCAAAGCGATCGGTCCCCACGCGCCGGGAAGGGTGATGTCCGCCCCTGATCCTTGAGCCGAGGAGAAGGCCAAGGCCATAACCCCGAGCGATACTGCCATGCCGATGGAACCAGTGAGCAGGATGGGTCGGCGGCCAATGCGGTCCACCAGCGCGATGGCCACAAGGGTCACCAGAATGTTGGTGACGGACGTGGCAACCGAGATGGTCAGCGAGTCCTTTTCCTGGAAACCGACAGCCTTCCACAGGGTGGTCGAGTAGTAGAAGATGACGTTGATGCCAACAAACTGCTGCAGCACCGACAGGATGATGCCGATCCACACCACAGGCAGCAGGCCGAAGCGGTTTCCGCGCAGGGAGCCCTTCTTGGTGGAGAGCTTTTCCTGCTGGATGGATTCACGGATCTCGCGGATGTGGCGGTCGATGTCGTCGCCAGGGATCAGCCTGGTGAAGATGGTGCGGGCCTGGTCTTCCTTGCCGTTGAGCACCAGGAAGTGCGGCGACTCGGGCAGGCGGAAAGCGATCCAGCCGTAGACGGCGGCGGGAAGTGCGCAGGCGATGAACATCCACCGCCACGCTTCAATGCCCAGCCAGAGGGTTTCACCGGCACCGCCGGCCGAGTTTGCCAGGACCGCGTCGGAGAGCAGCGCGGCAAAGATACCCGTGGTGATGGCCAACTGCTGGAGTGATGCCAAACGCCCGCGGACATGCCTCGGGGAGATTTCCGAGATGTAGGCGGGGGCAATCACGGACGCCAGGCCAATGCCGAGGCCGCCCACCAAACGCCAGAAGATGAGGTCCCACACGCTGAAGGCCAGGCCGGTTCCGATAGCACTTACCAGGAACAGCAGCGCACCGATCTTCATCGCGGGAATGCGCCCATAACGGTCGGCGACTTTGCCGGCCAGGTAGGCACCCACGGCACAACCGAGCAGTGCCACGGCAACGGCGAATCCGGTGAGTGCCTCGCTCATGGCGAACTCGCTCGCCATGGCATCCACGGCGCCGTTAACCACGGAGGAATCAAAGCCGAAAAGGAAGCCACCCACTGCGCCGGCGACAGCGAGGCCGATCACCTTCCGTGAAACGTGGGGCGCGCCTGCTTCGGTGCTGGGACTGGACATGGGTCTCCCTTGGGAAAGGTGTTGGGGGCTGCGATGCGTGACGTCGTCGGCTGTTCCGACGGGGACGCCGGTGCACTCGCGCTACACAGTGTGGCACGTCATATCCGCCAAGTTCCAGTCAAGTGATGGACGTGACATGCATTCACTTTCTTAACCCAACAGGCTCTGGCTATGCGCTGAACGTTCCCTGGGAGTCAAGGCCAGCCTCCTCGGCGGCACGACGCCGCTGCTTGGATCCACTTATTGAACGCAAAGCACGACGGCGGCCCGCGAGGATGGTGACATCCCCAAGGGCCGCCGTCAGGGCGTATGTCGCATGGAACCGCGGTTAGCTAGTGCGCCGGAACTGAATCCTTGGCAGCAGCCTTGGGATCCGTGAGCTTCTTGTTCGGCAGAGCAAAGCTGATCAGGAAGGCCACGATCATCAGGCCTGCGGCGGTCAGCATCACCACGTCGATTGCCTGTGCGAAGCCTTCTGTGATCGGCCTGGTGAGCGTGCTGTTGGCCGCGTGCAACCAGCTGGTGTCGTTCAACGAATCGTTGTTGGCACCGTTCTTAAAGAAGTCGAACAGCTTGGCGTTCGCCGGGTCGGAAGCCACAGCGGGATCCCTCATGACAGCCTGGTAGTCCGGGCTCGATACAGCGTTCTTCATGCCGTCGGCAATCTTGTCCGCAGCCGTGCTGAACAGCATGGAGATGAACACTGCGGTTCCCACAGCGCCGCCCATGGAGCGGAAGAACGCGGCGGTGGACGTGCCGACGCCCATGTCCTTTGGAGGAACGGAAACCTGCATGGCGAGGGTCAGCGGCTGCATGCAGAAGCCGAGTCCGACGCCGAAGAACACGGCGATCAGGCCGGGAACCCATAGCCCGGTGTCGACTCCCAGGACCAGGCCCATCACTGTGGCTGCACCCGCCAGAATGGCAGTACCCAGGATCGGGAAGATCCGGTAGACGCCGGACGAGGAAATCGTGCGTCCAGCGGAGATGGACCCGAAGAGGATGCCCACAGTGAACGTGATCATCATCAGGCCGGCCTCGGTAGGCGTCAGGCCCTTCACCAGCTGCAGGTACATGGGCAGCATGGCGATGGCACCGAACATGCCGATACCGATGATGAAGTTCAACAGCGAGGAGAGGCCGAACGTGGAGTTCTTGAAGAGCCGCAACGGGATCAGGGCATAGTCCCCTGCACGCCGCTCGGCCAGGAGGAACGCCACGATGCCGATGACGCCAAGGCCGTAGCAAAGCCACGATCCCGCCGAGGCCCAGCCCCACGTGCGTCCCTGTTCTGCCACCAGAAGCAGCGGAACAATGGCCAACGTGATGGCGGCGGCACCCCAGTAGTCAATCTTCTGCTTGACGTGCCTGGCCGGCAGGTGCAGGAACAGGAAGACCACCACAAGCGCAGCGAGGCCAATGGGAAGGTTGATGAAGAAGACCCAACGCCAGCCGTCGAAGCCCAGGATGTTCGAAGAACCTGCGAAGGCGCCGCCAATGACCGGTCCCAGAACAGACGAGATGCCGAATACCGACATGAAGTAGCCCTGGTACTTGGCCCGGTCCTTCAAGGCGACGATGTCACCAATGATCGTCAGGGCCAGCGCGAGGAGGCCACCGGCTCCCAGGCCCTGGATGCCGCGGGCGATGGCAAGTTCCGTCATGGAGTGCACGGATCCTGCGTACAGCGAGCCGGCCAGGAAGATCAGGATGGCGGCGAGGTACAGCGGACGCCGGCCGAAGATATCGCTGAGCTTGCCGTACAGGGGCGTGCTGACAGTAGAGGTGATGAGGTACGCCGTGGTGGCCCACGCCTGAAGGGACAGGCCGTCGAGGTCGTTGGCGATGGTGTAGATGGACGTGGACACGATGGTCTGGTCCAGCGAGGACAGGAACATGCCGAGCATGAGTCCCACCATGACGGTGAGTGTCTGACGATGGGTCAGAACTTCACCAGCGGCCCGAACGGGCGTGGAATTGGACATATCTTCTCCAGAGATGGCAGAAAAGTGGGATTAAGCAGGATAGTTGCTTTCAGTAACTATCCTAACGCCCAGTTCATTCCCAGCGGGAAAATATTTCTCCTCCCGGGCCCTCCAAGACGCCCGCCGGTCTCAGCGCTCCAGCAAGATGCCATCCGGATCGCTGTAGATCATGGCTCCCGGCCGGATGCGGACGTCATCGATCACGAGTTCCACGTCGAGCTCCCCGGCACCTGTCTTTGCGCTCTTCCGAGGGTTGCTTCCGAGGGCTTTGACCCCCAAAGGCAAGCGGGCAATTGCTTCGCGGTCCCTGATGGCCCCGTTGATGATCACACCGGCCCAGCCGTTTTCCACAGCACTGTCAGCAATCATGTCCCCCATCAGGGCGGTCCGCAGGGAACCTTGACCGTCAATGACCAGGACCGCGCCCTCACCCGGAGTACCCAGGACGGATTTCACCAATGCATTGTCTTCGAAGCACCGGATGGTGCGGACCGGGCCGCTGAAGTGCGTGTGTCCACCGAGGTTGTGGAACTGGATGGCAAGGGACTCCAGGTCCTCGCCGCGCTCGTCGTAGAGATCGGCTGTATTTATCTGCTCGCTCTGCTCGCTCATAGTGCTCCTTCCAAGTGGTTTGAGGCCACACTAACGCGTCCATGTGACCCGGACCGTGCGTATTTCGAGCTATGTGGATAAACGACGCGACCGCGGTTCAGGTGTCACTGCGCCGCGTTAGGCTGAGTCCACACACAAAATGAGGGGGAAACTGCCATGAGCTTGTCCGACCTTCCGGGGCCGGTGCCGGATCCTGCTGTTGTCCGTGCCGGGGGTACAGCCCTGGCCGATCCTGTGGTCCGTGTCAGGCCTGTGTGGATCACCGGCGTGGTGCTGGTCAACCTTGGCATTAACGCCGCGTTCTTTGGTCCCCTCCAGGTCCTCCTGGGCCAGCAGGCGGCCCACTTCGACGAGGGCCAGAAGGAAGCAATCCTTGCCCTGGTCACCGGATGCGGCGCTGCTGTCTCCATGGTGGCGAACCCCTTGTTCGGAGCTTTCAGTGACCGGACCACGTCCCGTTACGGCCGCCGGGTTCCCTGGGTGCTCATGGGTGCCATCCTCGGCGCCGTGGCCCTGGTTGCCTTGGCCGGTGCGCCCAACGTGGCTGTGATGACTGTCCTGTGGTGCCTCGTGCAGGCCGGTGCCAATGCCATGTACTCGGCCGTCACTGCAGCCGTACCGGACAGGGTTCCAGTGCCGCAGCGTGGAACTGTTGGTGGCCTGGCCGCCATGGGGCAGACGGTAGGTATCCTCGTTGGCGCCGTGATCGCCGCCGTCGTGGCCGGGAACTTTGCCGCAGGGTACTGGGTGTGCGCAGCGGCGCTGCTCGCCGGCGTCGTGCTTTATCTCTTCAAGAGCGATGACCAGCCCCTCCCGCCACAGGAGCGGCCGCCGTTCAGCCTGTGGCAGTTCGTCAAGGGTTTCTGGGTTTCGCCGAAGCGCTACCCGGACTTTGCATGGGCCTGGCTTACGCGGTTGCTGGTCAGCACGGGCAACCACATGATCACCCTGTATTTGCTTTTCTTCCTCAGCGACATTGTGCGCCTCAAGGAAACGCAAGGGATCGAGCCCGAGTTCGGTGTGCTGGTTTTGACAGGGCTTTACGCCGTCATGGTCATCATCACCAGTGTCCTGGGTGGGCGGGTCAGTGACCGGATGGGAAAGCGGAAGCCCTTGGTCATAGCGTCGTCGGTCATCATTGCCGCGGCGTCGTTGATTCTTGCCTTCGCTCCGACGTGGATCGGCGGGCTTGCCGGCGCGGCCGTACTTGGCATCGGCTTTGGGGCCTACCTGGCGGTGGACTTCGCGCTGATCACCCAGGTCCTGCCCACGGCTTTGGACCGCGGCCGGGATCTGGGTGTCATCAACATCGCGAACTCGTTGCCCCAGGTGATCGCCCCGGCGATCGCCTTTGTGTTCGTCCAGTACTGGGGCGGCTACGTCTCGCTGTACGTAGCCGCCGCAGTCATCGGGCTCCTGGGCGCCGTGTTCGTGGTGAAGATCAAGAGCGTCGAGTAGGCCTAGAAGACGTAGTTCATGACGTTCCAGCCGCTGCCCACTACCGGCTGCCCTTTCCATTTGAAGCCAGCGATTGGGCCAAGGGCGTTCACGAGAGAGGTATCGCCTAAGTACATGGTCAGCGAGCCGTCGGCACGGATTCCGTAAACGTCGGTATATCCGTCTCCATTAAAGTCTCCGGCGATCCCAAAGCGGGAAAGGGTTTCCCAGCCTCTGCCGATGGTCCCCGCATAGCCTCCGGGAATCCCGCCGTCCATGAAGCTTCCTGTGCGGGTACCCACACGGACCTGAAGATCGCCCCACCAGGCGCGGCTGAGAACTACGGGGTAGGCGTCGCCGAAGAAGTGTCCGGCCCCCGCAGCATCAAGTCCCTGCCACGCCGAGGAGACCTTACTTGGTGCGAGCCAACCGCCCCGCCCGTTTCCAGGGTAGAGGAACACGTTTCCTGCGCCGTCCTGCGCAAGGATGTCATTGGTGCCGTCGCCGTTGAAGTCACCGGGGGCGATGAGGTTGACGAAACCCTGCCAGCCCTGGCCGATCTGGAAGGCCTGCTTCCAGGCTCCGGCACCATTGCCCTGGTAAAGGAAAAGCCGTCCGTAACCATCGCGGCCCATGACGTCGACTGTGCCGTCGCCGTCGAAATCGCCGGGCGAAACCAGAAGATTGTAGATGTGCCATCCATTGCCGATTACCCGCGGCGCCTGCCAGTTGCCTCGTCCATCCGTGGGGTAGAGCAGTAGGCGGCCGGCGTTGTCGCGGGCGAACAGATCGAACGTGCCGTCGCCGTCGAAGCCCTTTGACCGGGGTGTTGCTTCGATAGGCATGGCATTAATCGTTTCCAGGCCGGCCTTCGCTGCGACGGTGGAGCTGACTCCGGAATTCACCGGTGCTTCAGTAGCCGCGGTAGCCGGCAACGCCGAGGCCAACAAGCCTGCGGCAACCAATGGAGCGGTGAGAAGTGCGAGCAGTCGTCGAGGACTGCGGCGCGCGGGCACGCGCAGGACAGGGTTGAGACCCAAGGATTCCCCCAAGAAATAAGGCGGCGCTGAGATGGCCGAAAGAGATCAATTGGGATGACACTACCGCCTGCAGGAGCGTTGGCATAGAGGGTGCCCATTTATGGCGAAGGCCCCATGCGGATGTCTCCGTACGGGCCCTCAAAACCGAAAGTTAGAACAGGTCCGTGAACCCGCCCCAGCCCCAGCCGACCACGGCACTTCCCGCCCATCCGGCGGAACCGCTGCCGTAGTAAGCCCGCAGTTGTCCGGAGCTGTCCACGGCAAAGACGTCCAGCTTTCCGTCACCGTTGATGTCGCCTGCGCTGCCGATCTTGCTCATGCTGCCCCAGCCCTGGCCGACCACGGCCATGCCATTCCAGCCCCCCGCGCCGTTGCCGCTATAAAGCCTCAGGTTGCCGGCAGAGTCGCGGCCCATGATGTCCACGTTGGTGTCGCCGTCGAAGTCGCCCGGGGTGATGATCGCATCCAGTGCGTTCCAGCCTTGGCCAATCACGGTCCGCGGCAGCCAGCCGCCGTGTCCGTCGCCGGGGTAGAGGTAGAGGACTCCGTTGGCGTCGCGGGCCATGATGTCGTTGGTGCCGTCGCTGTTGAAGTCGCCAGGGGCCAGCAGCGAGGTGAAGATGCTCCATCCCGTCCCGACCTTACGGGGACCGTTCCAACCGCCGGCACCGTTGCCGCTGTAGAGGTAGAGGCCGCCTGCCGAATCCCGGCCCAGGACGTCATTGTTGCCGTCGCCGTCGAAATCGCCGGGTGCCAGGACGGTGGGGAAGATGTTCCATCCAACGCCGACGGTTCGCGCGGGTTCCCAGCTGTTGTTTAGCCGCGGGTACATGAGTAGGGCGCCGTCGGATCGGCGTGCGAGCAGTTCGAAGGCTCCCCGGCTTGTAAAGCCGTTGGGCCGGTTGGAGTCGGAGATCGGCGCGGTCTCCAGGCTGGCTACTTCCATGTCTTCACACGGGTAGGCGGCCACGAGGTGCGCTGCGATGGTCTTTCCGCGGTCTTCCTCGCCCAGGACGTAGTTGGGCCACGTGGGGTGGTCAGTAGCTACTTCGCCGTCCCTGGTCCAGTAGATCCGGGTGTCGGGGCCAGCTCCGGCGCCGCACCCTTTGTAGGCGTAGGGATCCCATGTAACGGTGAGGGTGGATCCTACAAACGGAGCACCGGTGATGACTGGCGGTTCCGGATCCATGGTGGCCATGGCGGGCGCGGGCCCCGCAAGTACGGCTGCGACCATCGCAGCCACTGTTGCGGCAACCGCTCGACGCACGCCAGACCCCAGGCGTGATGGAGCGTACATTGTGTCCTCCCCAGACTTTTATGGGGTTAATGGTACAACGTTCGGAGTTTTCTAGAAGATTGCTGTGAACCAGCCGAAGCCTGCGCCTACGGCCTCGGAGCCCTTCCAGCCGGCCCGCCCGTCGCTGTAATACGCCAGCAGGCGGCCCTGCTGGTCAACTCCGTAGACATCGGGGAAACCATCGCCGTTGAAGTCGCCGGCAGCCCCCACGTATTTGAGCGCGTTCCAGCCGACTCCGATCATCCAGGATCGCGACCAGCCGCCGGCGCCGTTGCCCGTGTAAACGAACAGGTACCCGTTGCTGTCGCGCGCCAGCAGGTCCACATTGCCGTCGCCGTTGAAATCGCCGGGCGTCACCAAGGCGTTCATCACGTTCCAACCGGTTCCGACGGCGGTTCTCACCAACCAGCCTCCGGCGCCGTTGCCGGGATACAGATACAGGGTGCCGCCTGGTTCCCTTGCGAGGATGTCGTTGTTGCCGTCGCCGTTGAAGTCGCCGGGGCTGATGATGGCATCAAAAATGTTCCAGCCGTTGCCGATGGCCCGCGCGGGCTTCCATCCGCCGGCGCCGTCCCCGCTGAAGAGGTAGAGGCCCCCCGCGGAATCACGGACCATCATGTCGCTTTTACCGTCTCCGTCGAAGTCGCCGGGGGAGAAGACGGTATTGAAGATGTTGAAGCCGTAGCCCACAGTGCTAGGCGCGTCCCACGCAGCGCCGGTGCGGCCATACAGGAGCAGCGAACCGTCGTTTGCCCGGGTCAGCAGTTCGAAGCTGCGGCCGGTGAATCCTGCCGCGCGGTTCACGGCCCCGACCGGCCTGGTCTCGGCGCTGTGCAGGGATTCACCGCCGCACGCGGTCTTGCTTGCCGTGACGTGTACTGCCATCCGCGAACCGGTGTCGTCGCCTTCGAGCTTGTAGCTGGGCGCCGTTTCGCCGGCTACGAGGAAGCCGTCCCTGGTCCAATACATTGAGTAGTCGGGTCCTTTGCCGCCTCCGCAACCGTAGTAGGTGTACGGGCCGATGTCCGCGGTCAGCTGCTTGCCCACGAACGCTTGACCGTTGACTACGGGGTCGGGTCCATTGCTGGGAGCCGCCGACGCCGGCAACGGGCTGAGTGCCATGGCCGCCACTGTGGCGGTCAGCAGCGCTGCTGCCATCCGGCGTCGTAATGTCCCCATACGTTCCTCCTGTGGGTCTGAACCTGCATGAAAGTGTATGCGGGCGGGGCGCGATTTCCGGGATGGGCCGCTGCCTGGCCTCCTCGGCGACTCTCAGGGAACGGTCATGTTGCTCCCGTATCATTGATGCGATCGGCCAGCCGCGGGTCTTTCACGCCGCCGGCCGCTTCCTTGTCAGCCTGCCAAGAGATCGCCGGAAATGCCCGTAACCAACTCACTGGAACCGTACTCCCTTGACCTGACCACGGGGCTCCCCCGTATGGCTGCCGCGCCCACCACCCCGCGGCAGCAGCTCCGCTATGCCCGCATCCTGAAAACGGCGGAGGGCTTCGCCCAGCGGCAGTTCGATACGTTGAGCCTTTCCGATGTTGCTGCCCGCGCCGACGTCCCGCTGGGAACCTTGTACCGCTACTTCCCTTCCACGGCGCATCTGATGCTTGCGGTCTACAGGCAGCAGCTCCGTGAGTTGCGGGACGGCGTCCATCAGCGCGGGGGCAAAGGCCACGCGCTGGCAGGTTTGATGATGGAGATCTTCCACCTGCGGGTGATGCAGCCGGGTGTGGAGCACTGCCTGATCCGCCCGGCCGGAAAGGACGACGATACGGCCCAGCTCCTGCGTGAGGTCGATGCCCTGTCGCAGGAAGTCGTGGGCTCCCTGAGCAATGACACCGGCAAGGACACCGTGAAGGCCAGGATCCTGCTGCACCTGGTCAGTGGATTGGTACAGGCAGTCCGTTGCCGCAGGTTGTCGTTGTTTGAAGCCGAGAAGGACTTGAAGAGGGCCTGCTCCCTCATGACCGGCGAATAACCGCGCGGAGAATGCCGCAGTGGTCTAGACCGCAGGCGACCGAAAACACGGTTTCTGGTATGACGTAGCTCACAATTAGGCGTGGTTGAACGTTTTACTCTCGAATCGTCTCTCTTGGTATTGAATCTTGTACCCATTTGCGCTCCCTAGGCTGGAACTACCGAAGCGGCTAGCAGCCCCCTACCTGCAGAAGCAACGCCGGACCAGCCACCCTTGGTCCGCACAGCAGTTCTGTTCCTGCCCGAACCATGCCGTGGGTCCACGGCTAGCCTGAGGAGACAAAGACGTGTCCATCGAGACAATTGCAACTGATAACGACGCCCTGGTACTGAGCGAAGAAGAGATCTTCGCAGCCCATGAGGGCGGCAAGCTGACCGTTTCCAGCACCGTTCCTCTGAACAATAAGCGTGACCTCTCCATCGCCTACACCCCTGGTGTGGCCCAGGTGAGCCGTGCCATCCACGCCGACCCCAAGCTCGCCCGCACCCACACCTGGGCTGAGCGCCTTGTTGTCGTGGTCAGCGATGGCACTGCCGTGCTTGGCCTTGGCAACATTGGCCCGAGCGCCTCACTGCCGGTCATGGAGGGCAAGTCCGCCCTGTTCAAGTCCTTCGGCGACCTCGACTCCATTCCGCTGGTCCTGAACACCACGGATGTGGACGAGATCATCGAGACCCTGGTCCGCCTCCGCCCGAGCTTCGGCGCAGTGAACCTTGAGGACATCTCCGCACCCCGCTGCTTCGAACTCGAAGAGCGCCTCATCGAAGCCCTCGACTGCCCCGTCATGCACGATGACCAGCACGGTACCGCCGTCGTGGTTCTCGCTGCCCTGACCAACGCGGCCAAGGTGACCAACCGCGAGCTCAAGGGCCTGAAGGTAGTTGTCTCCGGCGCCGGCGCCGCAGGTATCGCCATCGCCGAGATCCTCTTGGCTGTCGGCATCGAGGACGTGATCCTCCTTGACTCCAAGGGTGTGGTCAACGCCGAGCGCGCCGACCTCGCCGCCGACCCCACCAGCGTCAAGGCCCGCATGGCCCAGCGCACGAACCCCCGCGGCGTCACCGGCGGCCCGGGCGAGGGACTGACGGGCGCTGACGTGTTCGTCGGGGTCTCCTCCTCCAAGCTGGACGAAGAGCACCTGAAGCTCATGAACGAGCAGTCGATCGTCTTCGCCCTGTCCAACCCGGACCCGGAAGTCCTGCCCGAGGTAGCGCAGCAGTACGCAGCCGTTGTTGCCACCGGCCGCAGCGACTTCCCGAACCAGATCAACAACGTCCTGGCCTTCCCCGGCATCTTCCGCGGTGCACTGGACGCCAAGGCACGGAGGATCACGCCCGCCATGAAGATCGCCGCAGCCAACGCCATTGCCGAGCTGGCTGCCGAAGACCTCTCCGCTGACTACATCGTGCCGAGCCCGCTGGACGCCCGCGTGGCACCTGCGGTCACCGCGGCTGTTGCTGCTGCAGTCACCGAGTAGCGGCTACCAAAGCAAGACCGACGACGGCGACGCCTCCCGTGCTGGGGAGCGTCGCCGTCGTTCTTGTTGGAAGTCGATGGAAAGGCGGCTCATAGACTTGGGGCCATGAACGCCGAACTAATCGTGACCATCCTGTGTGGCCTGGCCATCGCCGTGGGCGTGGTCGGAACCATCATTCCCGTGTTGCCGGGCAGCATCCTCATCGGCGCCAGCCTCCTGGTGTGGGCTATTTGGGGTGGTGCCGGGCCGATGGGCTGGGTGATCTTCGCCATCGGCATGGTGTTTGTCGTGGCAGGGATGGCCGCCAGCGCCGTGTTGACCGGGCGCAAGATGAAACAGCACGGAATCCCCAACAGGTCGGTGTTGATCGGGATTGTCCTCGGGGTAGTGGGAATGTTCGTCATCCCGGTGGTGGGACTGTTCGTGGGTTTCGCCGTCGGGCTCCTGCTGAGTGAGGTTCAACGGACCCGGAACTTCAAGGCCGCCCTGCGCTCAAGCGGGGCGGCGCTTAAAGCAACGGGCATCGGCATGCTGGTGGAGTTTGCCCTGGCCTGCGCTGCCGCGAGTACGTGGATCATCGGCGTCTGGGTGGAGGCTGTGTACGGCGGCCCCTGACGGCCCGCCGAGTTGGCACTTAATGACAATCCCGCGGCCCGGGACTGTCATCAAATGCCATCTCGACGGATGCGCTGGGGTTAGTGGAGAGTGGGCACGTGAACCCGTGCCGGGCGGAACGTTGCCCCCGCGCCGGGGAAGAGCGGGACATCGATCCGGGCATGGCTGTGGATCTCGTGCACGGTGTCCTTGGTGTGCTGCGCGATCTCCGCAAGGGTGGTCACCCACATGCCATCCAGATCCTTGACCCGCTCAATCAGTTGCTCAAGTGCCACTGCACGGGATGGCCGGCCTGAAATGAACGGGTGGTTCGTCAGGACAAAGCAGCTGCCTTGGGAGTGGTGAGCCTGCGCTTCGAGGGTCCACATCTCCAGGGCCTTGGCCGGGCTCTCAATCACTCCGCTGCCCGTGACGCCGGGGTAGAAGCCGTACTGCTCCCAGTCGTCCAGTGCCCAGTCCACGGGGATCTCCACGATGTCGCGGGAGTCGTCTTCGGCGACGGACAGGCGATAGGGGGCATCGCCGTCGAGCAGGCTCGAATCGTAGAGGAAGCCGCGGTCCGCTAGGAGCGCCGGCGACTGCCAGTTCAACTCCCACCACGGTGCGCGGTATCCAAGGGGACGCACGCCGGCTACCTTGGCCAAGGCTTCAAGGCCCCGGTCCAGGTAGCTGGCCTCCGTGGCGGCATCGATTCCCTGCATGGGCTCGTGGAGGTAGCCGTGATGGGCGATCTCGTGACCCCCATCGGCGATCCTGCGCACGACGTCCGGGTAGCTTTCCGCCGTGAAGCCCGGGATGAAGAACGTTGCCTTGATGTCCTGGCGGTCCAGGATCTGCAGCAAGCGTGGAACAGCGATCTTCGGGCCGTACGACTGGTGGCTCATGAGGGACATGCGCCTGGTGCTGGAGGGATCGTGGGCGATGGTGCAGGACTCCGCGTCGACGTCGAAAGTGAAGGACGCCGCAGCCTTGTATCCGGAAGGCCAAGTGATCGGGTGGAGTGAATCAGCGTAAGCGGGCTGGTTCATGCGGTGGTCCTTTCAACGGCCGGCGCGGGTGCAGGCTGAGTGACTGATACGTGGTTTGAGTCGGCCAAAAGGTACTTCTTGTGCGCCCGGGGGCCGAGGACTGCGTACACGATGGCGCTGGTGAGTCCGCCGGCGAGCCAGGAGAGGTCCCAACCGCCCAGGGCAACAGCGATCGGTCCTTGCATGGCGGGTACCAGGCCGTACATGAACAGCCAGGTGGAGAAGATGCCCGCCAGGAGCGAGACGATTCCTGCCCAATTGACCACCGGCAACCGGTGCGTACCTACGGGGTCGAAGAGGCGGTCAACCCTGGCTGGCCAGCGACGGTCCAGCCAGAAGTAGTGCACCAGCATGACCCCACCCCAGGCGGCTACCCACGCCACCAGGCCGATCAGCCAGGCATCGAGCACCGCGGCGAAGTCCTCCTGGAAGATGAAGAACACGACGGCGACGAGCGAGAAGACGCCGACGAACAGGTTGAGCTTGCGGCGGCTGATCTTGATGTCCAGGGCCTGCGTCGCGACGGAAAAGGTGTAGATGTTGAGGATGTTCGTGGCGATGGGTCCGTGCAGCACCATGAGCAGGACAGGCAACGCCATGACGCCGAAGTTCTGCACGATCAGCTTGCCGGGGTCGATCTCGCCGCTGTTCGTTGCCAGGCTCGCCCCAAGGACGCCGAGCCACACAACGGGGATGAACTGGCCAAGCACCGAGGCAAGGTAGACCTTGCGCTTGGGAACCGCGGTGCTGACGAACCGTGAGTAGTCGGCGGCGTAGGTGAACCAGGTGATGCCCCAGCCGATGCCAATTGCAGTCATGACGGCGCTCATGGCGGCGATCCGCTCCGAGCCTTGCAGGATGTTGCCCGCCGGGCCCGCGTAGCCCCAGTCGATCTTCATGCCGAACCAGGCAACAGCTGACATGACGGCGAGGATGAGGATGGTTGGCGGGACCGTCCACTTCTCGAAGGCTGCGATGGCTTTGTAGCCGAACCAGGCGATGGCCACCTGCGCGGCCATGATGGCCGTCGCGACGCCGATTTTCCAGGCATAGTTCTTGGCGTCCGGATCGACCCAGCCAAGGGTGCCGAAGAGGGCCATCACCAGATCCAGGATGATCCACGTGTTGACGGCGCACCAGCCAATCACCAGGAGAGCCTGGATGGCCGCGGGAAGGTAGTTGCCGCGTCGGCCGAAGGCAGCACGTGCCAGGACCATGCCGGTGGCTCCGGTCTTTTGGCCCAGGAGGACGAAACAGCCGAAGAGCAGCATGCCGATCAGGTTTCCCAGGACCAGGACGATCACTGTGTCGGCGAAACCGAGACCCAGATGAATGCCAAGTGCACCCAGAACCCAGTTGATCGGGGCGAGGTTGGCGCCGGCCCAGATCCAGAATTGTCCGGAAACTTTGCGGGTGCGGTCGGACTCGGGGATGGGCTGGAGCCAGGCTTCGCTGTCATGGCCCGGCGCCGTTGCCGGACCTGACTGCGTTGAGCCCGCTGGGGATGGGGTGGAAGACGCGGGGGAGAGGTTGTCTTGCATGGGGAGAGCCTCCGTGTGTGAAAGGGACTCTCCCAGCGTATGTGTGTCAGATCACAGCAACAAGATACGATGTGTCTAAACGAAACGCCAAACATCATACGGAGTGTCATGCCAATCATCCTGAGTGCTGCTTTGGAGTATGCAAGCCTCAAGTCCGCTGATCCGCTTTTGCTCAACCACGTCCCTGGGGCTCTCGATCGGCCTGTCAGGTGGGTGCACTCAAGCGAAGTACTGGATATCGCTCCTCTGCTCAGCGGCGGGGAACTGCTCCTCAGCGGCGGGCAGGCGCTCGCGCTCGCGGGAGAAGGACGGCAGTCTGACTACGTGCGGGAATTGGCCGGGCGCGGGATAGCCGCGCTGGCACTGGAAACCGGGCCGGCACTTCCGGAAGTTCCGGTCGCCATGGTGGAGGTCGCCGAGGCTGCCGGCCTCCCGCTGATCGAACTGCGCAAGGTGGTCCCGTTCGTTGGCGTGATGCAGGAAATCAACTCACTCCTCGTGAGCGAATCCGTGGATTACCTCCAACGTGGTGATCAGGCCAGCCACGCAATGGCCGCTGAACTGGCCCATGGCGCCGGCCTCGACCAGCTCTTGGGTGTCCTGGCGGAAAAGACAGGTGCGGGCGCGCGGCTGTTGTCGCCGTCGGGCCTGACGCTCGGGGCCGCCGGTTCCTTCGACGACGCCGGCGACGTCACCTCCGTGGACGTGCCAGTGCGCGGCGTGCTTGCGGCCAGGCTCGACCTGCAAGTGCCCGACGGCGGCGACAACGCCCTGGCGCGCGTGGCTGGAGAACGGGCCGTGGACATTCTCGGGTTGGCGCTGCTCCAACGAATGCCCCCGGGCCTGAAGGAGTTGGCGGGCATAGAGCTCATGCGGGCCATCAACTCCGGAAGCCAGCAGTGGCAATTGCAGCAGCTGGGGCCGGCGTCGGGGTTTACCGTCGGCGGAGACGTGGCAGCCGTGGTGATCCGGTCCACGGGTGCGGGGCATCTGCGTCCCGCACTGGATGCGCTGCTCCGGGAGTGTGTGCCCCTTAGCGCCAGCTATGCCAACAATGCTGAGCTGATTGCGCTGGCATCCGTGGCTGGCGGAAGTTCCCAGCGTCAGGCCTTGGTGCAGGCCCTGCGCGGTTTGGACGTGCCGGTGGGATCTGTGATTGCTGTTGGCCCGCTGGGCAGGGGTATCGGAGAGGCGCCATGGTCCCTCGCCGAAGCCCGCAGCGCGCTTGAACTCACGGTGTCGGGAACGGAAGAGGGCACGGGAACAGGCGTAGTGGACGCTGACATCCTCGCCGTGGAACTCCTCGCCGCCGGTTCGCTGGACCCGACCACCCGCGAAGCCTTTGTGCAGCGGCAGCTGGGTGCCGTCGTCGACCATGACCGCCTGAAGAAGTCCGAGCTGATGCGGACGTTGTCGGTGTGGCTGGACACCGGATGCAACACGGCGCAAGCGGCACGCGAACTGCATCTGGAACGGCAGTCAATGCACCACCGGCTGCAACGGATCTTCGAGCTCTGCGGGGGTGATCCTCGGGGTACGGGCCGCCTGGCGGGGTTGCATCTCGCGACGCGGTTGGCGCGGATGTAACCCCCACTTCCCCCCCGCGAGATGGCATTTAATGACAATGCGAGGCACTCGGATTGTCATCAAATGCCATCTCGGCGTGCAGGCAAGGCCTTTACTTCAGCACAATCGTCCTGTTCCCGTTGAGGATGATCCGTCCTTCGCAGTGCCAGCGAACGGCGTTGCTGAGGGCCTTGCATTCAGTGTCCCGGCCGGCGGCTACGAGATCGTCCGGCCCGAACGTGTGGTCCACTTCCACTACCTGCTGGGCGATGATGGGACCTTCGTCCAGTTCGCCGTTGACGTAGTGGGCTGTGGCACCGACTGTCTTCACGCCACGCGCGTATGCCTGGTGGTAGGGCTTGGCACCCTTGAAGCTCGGCAGGAACGAGTGGTGGATGTTGATGGCGCGGCCATCGAGCTTGCGTGCCAGATCATCGCTGAGGACCTGCATGTAGCGGGCCAGCACCACCAGCTCAACGTCCAGCTCGTCGATGATCTCCAGCAAGCGACCTTCGGCGGCGGGCTTCGTGGCTGCGGTTACAGGGATGTGGAAGAACGGGATTCCGTGCCATTCGGCCAAACCCTGGTGGTCGGTGTGGTTGGACACGACGCCCACCACGTCGATGGGAAGCTCACCGATACGCGCCCGGAACAGGAGATCGTTCAGGCAGTGTCCGAACTTGGACACCATGATCAGCACGCGCCGTTTGGATCCCTGGCGTTCAAGCTGCCAGTTCATGCCGTACTTCTCGCCGACCGGGCAGAACGCGGCACGCAGGGTCTCCAGCGTGGACTCGTCCCCGGAGGAGGCGAAGTGGACGCGCATGAAGAAGTGGCCCTCGGCGCGATCACCGAACTGCTTGTTGTCGATGATGTCGCACCCGTGCTCCAGCAGGAAGCCGGAGACTGCGTGTACAATGCCCGGTCCTTCGGGGCAGTCCAGGGTCAGGACGTGCTCCACAGTGGTGTCCCCGCCGGAAGAAACGGCGGGTTCAGTTTGGATGGCAGTCATGGTCAGCACTCCACTACGTTGACGGCGAGGCCTCCACGGGAGGTCTCTTTGTACTTGGATTTCATGTCGGCGCCGGTCTCCCGCATGGTCTTGATTGCCTTGTCCAGGGAGACTTTGTGGCTGCCGTCGCCGTGCAGGGCAAGGCGGGCAGCGTTGATCGCTTTGACACTGGCGATGGCGTTCCGCTCGATGCACGGGATCTGCACGAGACCGCCTACGGGATCGCAGGTGAGGCCGAGATTATGCTCGATGCCCACTTCTGCGGCGTTCTCCACTTGTTCCGGAGTCCCGCCGAGGACCTCGCAGAGCCCGGCAGCAGCCATGGAGCAGGCAGAACCTACCTCACCTTGGCAGCCCACTTCGGCACCTGAAATGGATGCGTTGATCTTGAACAGAATCCCGACGGCGGCCGCCGCCAGCAGGAACCGCACGACGCCGTCGTCGTTGGCTCCCGGAACGAACTTGGTGTAGTAGTGCAGCACGGCCGGAACGATGCCCGCTGCCCCGTTGGTGGGCGCGGTGACGATCCGTCCACCGGCGGCGTTTTCCTCGTTCACGGCAAGGGCGAACAGGTTGACCCATTCCATTGCGAGGAGCGGGTCGGCTGAGTTTGCGCCGTTCAGGTCGGCGTCGGTTTCCGACAGCTTCTTGAACAACGACGGCGCCCGTCGCCTGACCTTCAAGCCTCCCGGCAGGATGCCCTCGGCTGAGCAGCCGTTGTCCACGCATTCGCGCATGACGGCCCAGATGCCCAGGAGCCGCTCCCGAAGCTCTTCCTCGGAACGCCACACCAGTTCGTTGGCCAGCATGATGTCCGAGATCGACTTACCCTCGCGTTCGCAGATGGCCAGCAGCTCGTCGGCGGTGGAGAAGGGGTAGGGCAGGACGGTGTCGTCCGCGACGACCTTGTCGGCGCCGGAGGCATCCCCATCCACCACGAAGCCACCGCCAATGGAGTAGTAGCTGCGTTCCCGCAGTACGGTGCCGGTGTGGTCCAAGGCGCGGAAAGTCATGCCGTTGGGGTGGGCCGGAAGGGACTTGCGGCGGTGGAGGACGACGTCCTCATCCCAGTTGAAGTCCACCCGGTGGTCGCCGCCCAACCGAAGTTCGGCGTCGAGGGCGGCTGCTGCAACCTGGTCATCCGCGGTGCGGGTGTCCACGGTCTCGGGGGAGTGCCCCTGCAATCCCAGCACCACGGCTTTGTCCGAGCCGTGGCCCCGGCCGGTGGCGCCCAGGGAGCCGAAAAGCTCAGCCTGGACGCGCACCGTGGCCGGAAGCTGGCCGGACGATTCAAGACCATCCGTGAACTGCTTTGCCGCGCGCATCGGGCCCACCGTGTGTGACGATGACGGCCCGATGCCCACGGAAAACAGGTCGAGCACACTCAGTGCCATTACGGGACCTCAGGGGATGCGTACTCCCGCATGGCGTCCAGGATCCAGCGGCCCAGGAAGTCCGCGAACGAGGCCCGGGGAAGAATCCGGTAGGACTCGTCCGAGGTCTTCCAGAGCACCACCGGGATGTGTGCGAGTTCTGTGGAAAGGGCCGTCCCGGCTTTGAAGACGCGGGGGTGGAGATCCAAGGAACACGTCTTTTCCAGCACCGCGCGGGCGTGGCTGCCGGAGAGCTCGAACGTGGTGCGGTTGGCTGAAAGATCCACCACCTGGCCGGAGTCGCTGCCCAAGGCAGTGGTCAGGTCGCCCACCAGGGAGCCACCCAGCGAATCGTGGGACTCCTCGGGGGCCACGACCAGGAACTCGGTGGGGCCGAGCCAAATGGTGCTGGTTGCACCGGAGGCTACTACCTCACCGCTGGCGGCAGGCAAGCCGCCGGTCACGGACGCAACCCGGGCACCGGCGTCGGACGTCCTGTCGACGCGCACGCCCACCATGGTCTGGTACGGGATTTCCGTGAGGGTGGCCGTTCCGGGAACGGAACCGGAGGTGAAAGCGTCACTGAGGTGCTCTGCCGGGCTGCGGCGGGCGCCCCGGAGGCTGCTCACGATTTCTGCGGGTGCTGCTGTTTCAGCCATCTTTGCGGGTCCCTTCAGCATCAAAAAGTACGGTTTCGCCAACAACCACGTCCACCAGTTGGTCGCCCAGGGATGCCTGGAGCGTCTCACCGATGCGGTTGCGGCCGTTCTGGATCAGCGCCAGGCCGAAGGAACGGCCAAGGGCGGCGCTGTGGTAGCTCGAGGTCACGAAGCCTTCCATGGGAACGGGGCCGTTGGCGGGGTTGACCGCGATGCCCTTCTCCACGAGCTGCGTTCCTTCGGGAAGCCTCAGCGAGTGGTCGGCCGGAAGGACGCTCACCAGGTGCTTGCGGTCCTCGCGGCTGGCGTCTTGGCGGAGGTAGGAACGCTTGCCGATGAAGTCCTTGGCCTTGGAAACAATCCAGTCCATGCCGGCGTCCTGCGGAGTGACCGTGCCATCGGTGTCCTGGCCGACGATGGGGTAGCCCTTCTCGGCGCGGAGCACGTGCATGGTTTCGGTGCCGTAAGGGGTGATGTTGAACTCGGCACCAGCGGCAGCAACGGCTTCCCAGGTGTTGAGGCCGTACCAGGACGGCACATTGATTTCGTAGGCCAGTTCGCCGGAGAACGAGATCCGGCAGACGCGGGCCTGCACTCCGGAGGCCAAGGTGGTCTCGCGGAACGTCATGAACGGGAAGTTTTCGGCTTCGAGGCCACCGTTTTCGGCCAGCTGCGGCGCAACCTTCGCGAGGACGGCCCGGGACTTGGGACCGACGACGGCGATGGTGCTCCACTGCTCCGTCACGGAGGTGAAGACCACATCGAGTTCCGGCCACTCCGTCTGGTGCCACTCTTCCAGCCAGTCCAGGACCTTGGCTGCGCCACCGGTGGTGGTGGTCATGAAGTAGGTGTCTTCGTCCAGGCGCAGGGTCACGCCGTCGTCGAAGATCATGCCGTCCAGCGTGCACATGACGCCGTAGCGGGCCGAACCCGGAGCGAGCTTCTTGAACGCGTTGGTGTAAACGCGGTTCAGGAACTCACCGGAGTCCTTGCCACGGATCTCGATCTTGCCGAGGGTGGTGGCGTCCATGAAGCCCACGGAGTCGCGGACTGCGGCGCACTCGCGCAGTACCGCGGTGTCCATGTCCTCGCCGTCCTGCGGGTAGTACCAGGGGCGCTTCCACTGTCCAACGTCTTCGAACAAGGCACCCTGGGCAACGTGCCACGGGTGGATGGACGTGACGCGGGCGGGGTCGAAGAGCTCGCCGCGCTGGCGGCCGGCCAGGGCTGCGAAGGCGACCGGGGTGAACGGGGCACGGTACGCGGTGGTGCCGATCTCGCCGATGCCTGGAACAGAGTCCGCGCCGCCGTGCTTGAGCGCTGCGGCGATGACTCCGATCGCGTTGACGCCGGAGGTCTTGCCTTGGTCGTTGGCGGTGCTGATGGAGGTGTACCGCTTGACGTGTTCCACCGAGCGCATGCCCGCACCGGTGGAGCGGAGCACGTCCGCCACGGACTGGTCGCGCTGGAAGTCCACGAAGTGGTTGTGCCACTCACCCGGTTCGCCGCTCTGGCCGGGAACCAGCCACAGCTGGCGGGTGGGTGCGCTGGCAACCGGCGACTGCAGTTCGGACGGAGTGGTTGCGGACTCGAAGCCTGCAGCGATCGCAGCGGCGGCACCTGCGGAGATGCCTTCTGCCAGGCAATCCTGCAGTTCGTAGCTTCCGCGGCCTGCGCCCACAACCTGCTGGTCACGGACCTTGCTGGAAGGGATGAACGCAGCGAGTTCGTCATCCCAGCGCAGCTTGCCCTGGCGCTGGCTGTGGAGGTGGACCACCGGGCTCCAGCCACCGGAAACGGCGAGCAGATCGGCAGCCAGCTGTTCGACGCCCGAGGTGAGTTCGCCGTCGTCGTTGATGCTGCGGACGGTGACGCCGTTCAGGCGACCCGACTCATCTGCGCTGGTGTCCGCCACGGCGCTGCCGATCAGGACCCGGATACCGCTTTCGACGGCGGCTGCGGCCTTCGCGCTGATCTGCGGACGGGCATCGACGACGGCGGCAACCGGTACGCCTGCTGCCTTCAGGTCCGCGGCAAGTGCGTAAGCGGAGTCGTTGGTGGTGCTGATGACGACCCGCGAGCCGGCGGCCACAGCGTAGCGGTTCAGGTAGGTGCGGGCTGCCGAGGCGAGCATGATGCCGGGGCGGTCGTTGTTCTCGAAAACCAACGGACGCTCGTGGGCGCCGGGAGCGAGGACTACCTGTGCAGCACGGATGTGCCAAATCCGCTGGCGCGAGACGCCCGGGGCCGCCGGGACGCTCAGGTGATCCGTGCGGTTCTGGGCTGCGATGACGTAGTTGGAATCGTAAGAGCCGAAGGCTGTGGTCCGGTTCAAGACCGTGCATTCGGCGGCGGAAACGAGTTCGGCCTCGACGTCTGCCACCCACTCGAGGGCGGGCTTGCCTTCGATGGTTTCCTGCAGCCCAGGGGCCGTGGAGCCGGAGAGCAGCGAGCCGCCAAGCTCAGGCTGGTCGTCGATCAGGATGACGCGGGCGCCGGTGCGGACTGCTTCACGTGCTGCTGCCAAGCCGGCAACGCCACCGCCTACTACCAGGACATCGGTGTGGACGTACTTCTTGTCGTACTCTGCCTTGTCCTCGTTGGGGTCCAGCTTGCCCAGGCCGGACAGGAGCTCAATGTCCATGCCGTCAACCAGCGAAACTGCGCTGGCCGGGAGCATCGACTCGGCAACGTGGCCCGGGAAGCGGGGTGCGATCTTGACCAGGGCGTTGGACTCTTCCACGCCAGCGGCCATGATGCCGCGGGGTCGGTCCTCGTAGAGGGAGTTTCCGGCGTTGATGTGGCCGTTGGCCAGCAGCGCTGACGCAATGGTGTCTCCCGGGTGGCCGGTGAATTCCCGGCCGTCCACCGTGAAGCGCCATGAGATGCTGCGATCGATGCGGCCGCCGGCAGCGAGGCGGGCGTTCTGGCTGCTCACTTCTGGGCTCCTTCCGGGGAGGTGGTTGTGGTGGGGGCGCCTGGGGCCAGGCCGGGTCCGCCGGCTTGGCCTTCTGCTGATTGGCCTGTGATGTCCGGCCGCGGTGAGCCCATCGCGTAGATGGAGTGGATGTCATAGCTCACGGTGTCGCGCAGCATGTTGAACCACTGGCGGCAACCCGTGCTGTGGACCCAGCGCTCGGCGAAGGTGCCCTTGGTGTTCTCGCGGTAGAACAGGTATTCAGCCCATTCGCGGTCCGAGAGGTCGTTCGGGTTTTCCGGGTAGGGGACGTGTGCCTGTCCGCCGTAGTGGAATTCGGTTTCGTCGCGTGGCCCGCAGTTGGGGCATGAAATGAGGAGCATGTCCTTGCCTTCCTGTCTTAGTGGGCCACGGCTGCGGCGCCGTGTTCGTCGATGAGGGCACCGGTTTCGAAGCGTTCCAGTGCGAACGGGGCGTTGAGCTCGTGCGGTGCACCCGTGGCGATGGTGTGGGCGAAGGTGAGGCCCGCTGCGGGGGTTCCCTTGAAGCCACCGGTTCCCCAGCCACAGTTGACGAACATGTTCTCCACCGGGGTCACGCCGACGATCGGGGAAGCGTCCAGCGTGGTGTCCACGATGCCGCCCCAGGTACGGAGCACGTGTGCCCGGGCGAAGATCGGGAAGAGCTCCACGGCTGCTGCCATCTGCTCCTCGATCACGTGGAAGGAACCACGCTGGCCGTAGCCGTTGTAGGAGTCGACGCCGGCACCCATGACCAGCTCGCCCTTGTGTGCCTGGGAGACGTACACGTGCACGTGGTTGGACATGACCACCGTCGGGTGGACGGGCTCGTGCAGTTCGGAGACCAATGCCTGCAGCGGGTGGGACTGGATCGGGAGGCGGAAACCGGCCATCTCGGCAAGCACCGAGCTGTGGCCAGCGGCTGCGAGGCCAACCTTTTCCGTGTTGATGGTGCCGCGGGTGGTCTTGACGCCGGTGACGCGGTTGCCGTCCTTGATGAAGCCGGTGACTTCACAGTTCTGGATGATGTCCACGCCCAGCTCGTCACACTTGCGTGCGAAGGCCCAGGCAACGTGGTCGTGCTTGGCGATGCCTGCGCGCGGCTGGTACGTGGCGCCCATGACGGGGTAGCGGATGTTGTCGCTGGTGTTCAGGATGGGGCAGAGTTCCTTGACCTGGTCCGGCTCGAGCCATTCGGCGTCCACACCGTTGAGGCGGTTGGCACCGACGCGGCGCATGCTTTCGCGGACATCGCCCAGCGTGTGGGCGAGGTTCATGACACCGCGCTGGCTGAACAGGAAGTCGTACTCGAGTTCCTCGGGCAGGATTTCCCAGAGCTTGAGGGCGTGCTCGTAGATGGCGGCGCTCTCGTCCCAGAGGTAGTTGGAACGGATGATGGTGGTGTTGCGGGCCATGTTGCCACCGGCCAGCCAGCCCTTTTCCAGGATGGCGATGTTGGTCATGCCGTGGTTCTTCGCCAGGAAGTACGCGGTGGCCAGGCCGTGCCCGCCGCCGCCAACGATCACTGCGTCGTAGCACTTTTTGGGTTCCGGGTTGCGCCAGAGGAAGTCAGGGTGTTCGGGGAGGTGGTCGACACTCACTGGGCTGCTCCAATCAATTCTGCTTCAAGTGCGGATGCGGATCCGCTGTTGGAAAGGTGGGGGTAGAGCGGGAACTTGTCCGCCAGCGCGGTCACGCGGCTGCGGAGTTCGACGGCGGTCTGGTCACCCAGGGTGCCGCTGGCCGCCGAGGCGATCAACGCCGTCGCAATGATGTCTGCAACTTCGGTGAACTCTTCGGCGCCGAAACCGCGGGCGGCCAGTGCCGGGGTGCCGACGCGGAGGCCGGAGGAGACCATCGGCGGGCGGGGGTCGAACGGGACGGCGTTGCGGTTCACGGTGATGCCGATGTGGTGCAGTGCGTCTTCACCTTGCTGGCCGTTGAGCTCGGAATTGCGGAGGTCGACGAGGACCAGGTGAACGTCGGTACCGCCGCTGACGACGGAGATGCCGGCTGCTGCGACGTCTTCCTTAAGGAGACGGTCAGCAATGATCTTGGAACCTTCAAGGACGCGCTCCTGGCGCTCCTTGAACTCGGGCTCGGCGGCGAACTTGAAAGCGACGGCCTTGGCCGCGATCACGTGCTCCAGCGGTCCGCCCTGCTGGCCGGGGAAGACGGCCGAGTTGACCTTCTTAGCGATGTCGGCGTCGTTGGTCAGGATCACGCCGCCGCGGGGACCGCCGAGGGTCTTGTGCGTGGTGCTGGTGACGATGTGGGCGTGGGGGACCGGGCTTGGGTGCAGGCCCGCGGCGACCAGGCCGGCGAAGTGGGCCATGTCCACCATGAGGTACGCGCCAACGGAGTCGGCGATCCGGCGGAACTCGGCGAAGTCCAGTTGGCGGGAGTAAGCGGACCAGCCTGCAACGATCAGCTGCGGCTTGTTCTCAACGGCCAGGCGCTCCACCTCGGCCATATCGATGGTGTGGGTGTCTTCGCGGACGCTGTATGGAACCACGTTGTACAACTTGCCGGAGAAGTTGATCCGCATGCCGTGGGTGAGGTGGCCGCCGTGGGCCAGGTTCAGGCCCATGATGGTGTCGCCGGGCGTAATCAGCGCGTGCATGGCTGCGGCGTTGGCCTGGGCACCGGAGTGCGGCTGGACGTTGGCGTGTTCGGCTCCGAAGAGGGACTTCAAACGGTCGATCGCGAGCTGCTCGATGACGTCCACGTGCTCGCAGCCGCCGTAGTAGCGCTTGCCCGGGTAACCCTCGGCGTACTTGTTGGTGAGCACCGAGCCCTGGGCCTCCATGACGGCCGTAGGGGCGAAGTTCTCCGAGGCGATCATTTCCAGCGTGGACTGCTGGCGGATCAGTTCCTGGGCGATCGCCTGATCAACCTCCGGGTCCGCCTGGGCGAGCGGGCGGATCAACGGTGCAACCATGGTGTTCTCCTTAGAAGTACGGGTAGTGGCTGACTGTTAGTCAACTAATATATTAGAACTGTTGCCATGGTATGTTGGAGATCACATAGTCGTCAACAGATCTGCTGAAAGTCCTCGTGCAGACTGGGGGAGCACGGCGTTGGGAGAAGGCGATGAGCACAGCACTGGAAGCTTTGGAAACAGTCCCGCAGGGTACGTCCCTGGCGGATAACGCCTACCTGCTCCTGCGCGACAGGCTCATCATGTTGGACATCAAGCCCGGCGACCCCATCAATGACGGTCAGATCGCCGCCGAACTCGGCATCGGTCGGACGCCTGTCCGTGAGGCCATCAAGCGACTGGAGGGCGATCACTTGGTGGTCTCCTACCCCCGCCGCGGCACGTTCGCCACCGGCGTGGACATCACCCAGCTCGCTGAAGTCTCCGAAATCCGCGAACTCCTGGAACCACTCGCATCACGCAAGGCTGCCCGTATGGCAAGCCCAGCCATGCGGTCCGAGTTGCGTGACGTCGCTGCCGCCATCCGTGACCTCGAGGGTCAGGATGCGTCCTCCGCGGAACTTATGCGCTACGACATCCAGGTCCACCGGCTTATTTACAAAGCCTCGGCCAATGCGCACCTGGAGGACGTCCTTATCCGGTACGACAACCTCGCCACCCGCATCTGGTGCCACATGCTGGAAAAGATGCCTTCCGTTTCGGGGCACATCTCCGAGCATGCAGAGCTGCTCACCGCCATCGCCGACGGAGACGAAGAACTCGCCGCCAAGCTGGCCACGCACCATGTTGTGAGCTTCGAAGAGACCATCCGCAAGGTTCTCTGACCCTCTCTCACATCCCGCCTGCTTGGGGCGGACCCTCTCTCTCACGTCCCGCGTGCTTGCTGCGGACCCTCTCTCACGTCCCGCGTCCTGGCGGCGCACGCTCTCTCGCATCCCGCGTCCTTGCGGCGCACGCTCGCTCACATCCCGCCTGTTTGGGGTGACGCTCTCTCACGTCCCGCGTGCTTGCTGCGGACCCTCTCTCACATCCCGCGTCCTTGCGACGCACGCTCGCTCACGTCCCGCCTGTTTGGGGTGACGCTCTCTCACGATCAGTCCTTCCGCCAGGCTAAACCCGGCGATGTCAGGCCAACCCCGAATCTCCGTTGTTCCGACACCCCCGACCAACTTGCTCGAGGCGGACGACGTTTGTTCATAGGCAGGCCAAAAGCCCGACGTTGGCACCCAGGCCGGTGCCGACGTCGGGCTCTTGCTTTGCGTGAGTGGGGGTTGGGTTGAAGGGTGGGGGATGTGAGTGAGGGCTGGGTTGAAGGTCGGGGGATGTGAGTGAGGGCTGGGTTGAAGGTCGGGGGATGTGAGTGGGGGTTGGGTTGGAGGTCGGGGGATGTGAGTGAGGGTGGAGGTCATTTGGGCGTTCGTCGCAACCTCGAACCGTTCACTGCAACGCTAAGGCGCTTCCAGTCATGACTCGTTCTCCCTTATGAATTTTCCTCAGCAACCCATGTCACAGTAAAAACAACCCCTTGACCGTGATCCACCACACACGTAGTCTGATGCAACAGCGTTGCGTTGAATGCAACCCCAATGATTTTGGTGGACACATGAGCAATGAATCCTCTGTGGCAGCCGAGCAAGGCAACCCAACCGCCTCTGGCTACAACCACACACCCAGCCCCGATAGCACGGTCAGTAAGGACACTCGACGGCGAGTTGTCACTGCGAGCTTCATCGGCAACTTTGTCGAATGGTTCGACTACGCCGTTTATGGATACTTGGCCGGCATCATCTCCTCAGTTTTCTTCCCCGAGTCGGACCGGCAAACCGCCCTGCTCGCAACTTTCGGTGTCTTCGCCATCAGCTTCTTTGTGAGGCCGCTTGGCGGTTTCATCTGGGGCCACATTGGCGACAGGCTTGGACGAAAGCAGGCACTGTCCCTGTCCATCCTGCTGATGTCAGTTGCCACGTTCTGCATCGCGCTGATTCCGGGATACGCAACGATCGGCGTCATGGCGCCCATCCTGCTCCTGCTCGTCAGGGTGGTCCAAGGCTTCTCGGCGGCAGGCGAATATGCAGGTGCCTCCGCGTTCCTCGTGGAGTACGCACCGGCACACAGGCGCGGACTCTATGCCGCCGTCGTGCCTGCAAGTACCGCAGCGGGACTGCTGCTGGGCTCCTTGCTCGCCGCCCTGCTGAGTTCAGTCCTGACCGCTGAGCAGCTGAACGAATGGGGCTGGCGCCTGCCCTTCCTGCTCGCAGCACCCATGGGCCTGATCGGGCGGTACATAAGGACCAAGCTCGAGGACACGCCCGCATTCCGGGAGTTGGCGGGGAAGGACCATGCCGTCAAGGCGCCGGCCTTCGCCATGTTCAGGACCTACCGGAAGCAGCTCATCATCGCCACGGGAGCTGTGCTGCTCAACGCCGTGGGCTTCTACGTCATCCTCAGCTACATGCCGACGTACCTTTCGGAAGAACTTGGTTTCGGCGCCACGGAGTCCTTCCTGGCAACCACGATCGCGCTGGCCAGCTACATCGGCTTCATTTTCCTGACGGGAATTGCATCGGACAGGTTTGGCAGGAAGAAGATGCTCCTCACCGCGTCCGTCCTGTTCGTGCTGCTGACTGTGCCGGCCTTCATGCTCTTGGATACGGGAAACTTCCTCGTGATCGTGCTGGTGCAGATCCTGCTGGGCGGGATGCTCACTCTCAATGACGGCACCCTGCCGAGCTTCCTCGCCGAACTCTTTCCCACCAAGGTCCGCTACACCGGCTTTGCAGTGAGCTTCAACCTCTCCAACGCCCTGTTCGGTGGTACCGCCCCGTTCATGGCGACACTCCTGATTGGCATGACCCACAACCAGCTGGCACCTGGCTGGTACCTCGTGGCTGCCTCCCTGGTTTCCCTCGTCGCAGTCCTCTTCGCAGCAGAAACGTCAAAGAAGCCGCTGCAGCAGGACTGAGAAACAACTACACCCATTGAAAGGAATCACCATGACCATCACCGAACACGAGTCCGTCAACGACGTCGCCAAGCTCGAGCGCACCAAGGTCCTCAATAACGGCGAAAAGGTCTCACTGACCTTCTCCGATGCCGAGTTCGAACGCCGTCTCGCAGGCCTCCGCAGCATCATGGCCGAGAAAGACCTCGACGCCGTCATCCTCACGAGCTACCACTCCATCAAGTACTACTCCGACTTCCTCTTCACCTATTTCGGACGCTCGTACGGCATGGTGGTCACCAAGGACGACACAGTCACCATCACGGCAAATATCGACGCCGGTATGCCTTGGCGCCGCAGCTACGGCGAGAACCTCGTGTACACCGACTGGCGCCGTGACAACTACATCCATGCCATCCAGGAAGTCCTCCGCACCCGCGGCATCAACCCGCGCCGCATCGGCGTCGAAGATGATTCCCTGCCGTTGGATAACCGCAACAAGATCCAGGCGGCCTTCTCCGGAGCAACGCTGGTTGACGTTGCCCAGGCGGCAATGCGGCAGCGCATGATCAAGTCGCAGGAAGAGATCGCGGTCATCAAGCACGGCGCCCGCATCGGTGACCTCGGCGGCGAAGCCATCCGCAACGCCATTACAGCCGGGATCACGGAGTACGAGGTAGCGCTGATCGGCACTGAAGCCATGGTCCATGAAATCGCGCGCACGTTCCCGGACTCGGAAATCCGCGACACCTGGGTGTGGTTCCAGTCCGGGATCAACACCGATGGCGCCCACAACTGGGCAACGACCCGCAAGATCCAGGAACACGACATCCTGTCCCTGAACTGTTTCCCGATGACCAGCGGTTACTACACCGCCCTTGAGCGCACCCTGTTTTACGGTGAACCCGACGCCCGTTCCCTTGAGCTGTGGAACATCAACGTTGAAGTCCACAAGCGGGGACTGGAACTCATCAAGCCCGGCGCCGTGTGCAAGGACATCGCCGCGGAGCTCAACGAGATCTACGTCAGCCACGGACTGCTCGCCAACCGGACCTTCGGCTACGGCCACTCGTTCGGCGTGCTCAGCCACTACTACGGGCGTGAGGCTGGCCTTGAACTGCGCGAGGACATCGAGACGGTACTGGAGCCGGGCATGGTGGTATCCATGGAACCGATGATTACTGTGCTGGATGGCCAGCCGGGCGCAGGCGGCTACCGTGAGCACGACATCCTGGTGGTGGGCGAGGACGGCGCGGAGAACATCACCAAGTTCCCGTTCGGCCCCGAGCACAACATCATCGGAGCGTAAGTGATGGGACCGGTGGGCGCAGTGCACGGCGCCCACCGGTTCCGGCGACGCAACGCCAGCAGCCCGCAGCGAAATATAGTGAACCTATGACTCCCTCCGAATCCAGCGAGACGCCTGACACCAGCGGTAACGGTGACAGCAAGAGCACCTCGGTCATCGTGAACGCCATTGCAGTGCTGCGTAGCTTCTCTGCGGGCGAACCCCTCCTTGGAGTCACGGAAATCGCAGGCCGTATTGGTCTGCACAAGAGCACCGTCTCGCGGATTTTGGCCACTTTGGAGCAAGAGGGTTTGGTGGAGCGCGACGTCGATTCGCGCAGGTTCCGCTTGGGGCTGGGCATGATCGCAATGTCGGGCCCCCTCCTGGCGGAACTCGATGAGCGGCGGGTTGCCTACCCCGTTTTGCAGGAGTTGACCGAACGCACCGGCGAGACCAGCGCGCTCATGGTGTGGAACGGCGTCGAATCCATGTGTGTGGAGCAGATCCCCAGCCGACACCAGGTCAAGCACCTTGCTCCGCTCGGGGCCCGATACACGGAGGCGCTGAGCTCCTCCGTGCAGGTTTTTCTGGCAGCCGAAGACCCGGAACGGGTCCGTCACCTGCTCCGTGGCGGGTCCATCACGTTGCCTGGGCTGGATGATGATTCCGTGGAGATGTACCTTGACCGGCTCAAGGAAAGCGCGGCACGTGGATGGGCCGTCAACTTCGGCGAAACGTCCATCGAAGAGGTTGGCGTTGCCTCCCCGGTGTACGACCATCGGGGAAGCATCGTGGCCTCGGTGTTGATCCCGGCTCCGAAGTTCCGCGTTTCGCAGGAAGTCCTGGCCGGCCTCGGCGAGGCTTGCGCGGCGGCGGCGGCCAAGGTCACAACCCGTCTGGGTGGCCGCACCCCTCAGTAGCCGGCCCGGGGCGTCACCGAGATGGCAGTTAATGGCAATCCAGCGCCCCCACACTGTCATTAATTGCCAAGTCGGCGGGTGAGGTTCTTGACCGCGCGCCCAATCCTTCCTAGGGTATCTTGAGAAAACGTTTTCTTAGCCATCTCAAACACCCACTGGAGAGCTCTGTTCCTCCAAGTACTGGGGTACATCGTTGTGCCCCGGGAAGGATTTCCATGAGATCGACCCGAAGAAAACCGCAGTCCCGGCACCGTCTGGCAAGCACCATGCTGGCAGCGGTGATGGGAATGACATCCGTCGCCGCCGTCGCCTTGCCGGCAAGTGCCGCCCCCGCAGGAAAGGTGGACAGCCCGGCGTGCTCCAGTACCAGCATTCTCCTGAGCGACGGAAGCGGCAGGGTCCCGCAAAACCTGTGCGTTCCGGCGCAGGCGACGGACAGTACCAAGACGCTGCTGGTGTGGAACAAACCGGACATTTACGACGACGTTGTGGACTACCGCGTCTACCTGAACGGACGCGCTGTGGGAACCGCCGAGGAAAATGCGCGCACCTTCTCGCCTGCCCAGGAATACGTGGAGGCATTCCGGGCCGCCGACCAGGACGGATTCCACGTTCGGACCGTTGCCCACAATTACACCGTGACGGGCTTGTCTCCGCGCACCAGCTACCAGTTCGCTGTGACCGCCATCAGGGCCGATGGCAGCGAGTCTGCCGCGAGTGGACCGATCACCGTGACCACCACGCCGGCACGCCACGAAGTCAGTATCACAGATCCGGCCTATAAGGCCGTGGGCGATGGGGCAAGCCTCAACACCAAGGCCATCCAAAAGGCAATCGACACCTGCCGCACACCTGGCTGTACTGTGGTGGTTCCCGCCGGAACCTTCAAAACCGGCGCGCTCTTCCTGCACTCGGACATGACCCTGGAGCTTCGGGAAGGAGCCCGTTTGCTCGGTTCCGACCTTGCTGAGGACTATCCCTTGGATAAGGGCTACTACCTCTATCCCGTCCCCGACCCCCTCCCAACCGAGGCTGAATACCGAAACTACCGGAGGCCGCCGTCGCTCATTAACGTCCTTCCGGACGACAACGGCAGGTCCGCCGGAAATCGCGAGCCGGGCGCGGTTGCAAGCAACGTGCGCATCGTCGGCAAAGGCGTCGTGGACGGAAACGGCTGGAAGCGGACCGCCGAAGGATCGATAGTGGACGAAGCCGGCAACGAAATACCCCAGTATGTGGCGAGTTCGGCAAGCAAGGTCCTGGACGACGGCGTGCTTGCCGCCGATCAGTTCCGCAAGGCCAAGGAGAATCCGGAAGCCCTCACCGGCGTCATCAACAAGCCTGAAACGCTGGATGACTCCGTACTCTACGGGCAGTACCGTTCAAGCCTGATGACCTTCATGGGAGTGAGGAACCTGTACATCGAGGGGGTCACGGCCGACAACCCGGCGTTCCACGGGGTGATGATCCTGGACACCGAAAACAGCACTGTCAACGCGATTCGGCACACCACGTACAACGCCAACAACGGTGACGGTTTGGAGTTCGGCGGTGCGAGCAACGGGATCGTCTTGAACAATTTCTTTGACACCGGCGATGACCAGGTCAACTTCGCGGCAGGCCAGGGTAAATACGGAGCCCTTGGCAGACCGAGCGAGGACGTGTGGATCTTCAACAACTACATGCGCATGGGCCACGGCGGTGTTGCCGTCGGTTCAAACACGGCGGCTTGGGTGCAGCGCGTGCTTGCTGAAGACAACGTCATGTACAAAGTTGAAACCGGCGGCCTGCGGATGAAAAGTACCTCGGACATGGCCGGCGGAGGTCGTGATTTCCTCTTCCGCGACACCGCCATGGCGTGCATGGGAAGCAGCGCGTTCATCATGACGCTGAGCTACAACCAGTCGCCGTCGGGATATCTTGCTGCGGACTCGGCCACGTTCAAGGATGTGCAGGTCCGCAACGTTTCGGTGGACGGCAACAATTCGCCCACGTGCGGCATGGCTGTGTCCGACAGCAAGCCGGTCATCGACATCCAGGCGGGTCCCGCGCTCGGCGAAGGAACGGCGACCCTGAGTGCCTTCACTTTCCAGGATGTGGTGTTCCGCAACGTCAACCCGGCCAACATCAAGGGCCTGACGGATTCCTCCTTCGACAACGTGACGTTCCAGAGCGTGCGGAACAACGCCAACCCCTGGCGCTTGGACCAGTACTCCACAGGCAACACTTTTACCAACGTGAGCCCTGCACCGCCCGGGAAGTAGAGCTTGGCGGCGCCGAGTTGGCAGTTAATGACAATCGGCGGCATCGACATTGTCATCAAATGCCATCTCGGCGCTAAGAATGGCGGCCGCCCCCGAAAAGGAGCGGCCGCCGTCGTTGTTTCCGCAAATATCGAGGGCTTACATCTTCCTTCGAGTCGCGGCTGTTTCGTCCATGACATCCCTGCCGAGCCAGACGCCGAGGCCGATCATGGCAACGCCAAGGATCAGGTGGAGCCAGTTATCGGCCGTGTTGAACGGGACGAAGTTGGCGCCCGTTCCCTGGTTGATGACCAGGCCGTAGATCCAGAGGACGATGTACACGGCGCCGCCGCCCAGAAGGAACAGGCGTGCCATGCGGTCGTTCCTTGCCATGGCCAATCCGGCCGCGCCGAACAGCAGGTGAACGATGTTGTGGAGTATGGACACTTGGAAGACTCCAAGCAGCATGGCGCCGGATTCATGTCCCGCAAAGGTCATGGCGCCGTAATTGGTGGTGATTCCCGGGATAAAGCCCAGGACGCCTACCAGCAGAAATACTATGCCAACGCCCATGGCGGTGTTGCGAAGTGTCAACCCCATCATGTGGTGGTGTTCGGCAGGGTGCGAAGCGGTGGTCATCAGTCCTCCCTTTCACGCGGTTATGCGGCTCTTCTGCTGGAGAGCCGACCTGCGGCAAGGGGTGTGGCAAAACCTTGCCGACGCCGCCATAATACTCCTGAAATGCTCCGGATAGCAGGGGATCGGCCCGGTTCAGGAGCCGGTTAGCATGGATTCATGAGCCAAGTGCCGAACGGTCGCGTGCACACCATTTTTTATGATGTCCGGGATCTGACGCCCTTCCGCGAGGGCTACGTCCGGACGCCTGTGCGCGGTTTGGCTGACGGCGTGAACGATGTTCTTTCGGGAGTCCTCAGTGGCCGGGACCATGCACGTTTGTCCGTGGTGGGCAGTGTCCCGAGGCTGAAGCTGTTGTCTTCGAAGGCGGCGAAAGCCATGCATGACGCCGTCTTTTCCTCCACAGAACCGGACCGCCTCCTCGCCTTCGCGCGGGCGAACCCGGGCTGGGCCGGGTTGTGCCACATCATGGCCGGGTTGCTGGTCTACAAACATGGCGGATACTTGCGCGCGTCCGAACTGCTGCAGCGCGGGTTGACTACCAGGATCGACGACGACGCCAGCCAGTTCTCGGCGACGTACCTTGGGCAGGTGGTCACCCGGGTTGAGGTCGCCGAACGCATCGAGGTCCCCGTGCTGTTCAGCGAGGAATCCGTGTTCCTGGCGCTGGCCCATTGTCTCCGGGAAATGGGGATGACCGAAGCCGCCCTTGAAGCTGTGGTGGGTTTGCCGCCGTCGTTGCCTTCTGCCTTGGCCCGCTGCACAGCGGCGTTTTCCCTGGAGCGCCACCGTGACGTAGTGGTGTGGACCGAGGGTCTGCTGAATACCGACGACCTTTCGGCCGCGCTGTTGCTGATCCGGGCGCGGTCGCAGCGCGCCAGGGGCGACTTCGAGTCAGCCCAGGCTGCCTTGAAGGAGGTCCTTCGCCGCAGGAAGACCAATCTGGCGCTGAAGAACGACGCCCTGACGGACAGGGCTCTTCTGGCGCTGGACCAGGGCCGCCGGACGTTGACGCCGCGATCCATGCGGCACGCTCCCCCGGCTGAGCTGGAGTCCATGGAGGTCATCCGCAAAGACGCAGAAATGCGGCGGCTTTGGGAGAACGACTTCCGGCAGCTGGGCGGCGAATAGGGACTATTGTGCTGACCTCGGAAGCGGCGTACGCTCGTAATCAACCAAATCATTGATAAAGGATTTGGTTGATTACGGAAGGTTTGAGGGTAGATGGCACACGACGTTCCAGGTCACGAAACCCTGGACAGGGCGTTCATGGCACTGGCGGATCCGGTCCGGCGGGCCATTGTTGCCCGTCTCTCACGGGGAGATGCAACCGTCAACGAGCTCGCGGAACCGTTCGCCATTACCAAGCAGGCAGTGTCCAAGCACATACAGGTGCTGGAGCATGCAGGCCTGGTGACCCGCTCCCGCGATGCCCAGCGCAGGCCCGTCCATCTGGACGCCGCCGCCCTGGAACGCATGACGGCGTGGATCGACCAGTACCGCTTGATCGCCGAGTCCCGCTACAGAAGGCTCGACCAACTGCTCGCCACCTCCCAGCAGGAACAAGGAAAGGAAGAGGAACTGAAATGAGCAATCCAACCACCATCACCGCAGATGACGGCGTCCCGTTCGTCGACACCGTCCGGGAGTTCGACGCGCCCGTCAGTGCGGTCTTCAAAGCCCACGTTGACCCCGACCTCCTGGCCAAATGGCTGGGGCCGCGTAACGCCACGCTGAACGTCACCAAGTACGACGCCACCACGGGCGGCAGCTGGCACTACGAGAGCGGGCACGAAGACGCCATGTTCGGTTTCCGCGGCATCTTTCACACGGTCGAAACCGACGCACTGATCATCATGACGTTCGAATTCGACGGCGCCCCCAACCAAGTGGGCATCAGCACCACCACTTTCGAGGAAACCGGAGGCCGCACGCGAATCGTTGCCCACGAGGTCTATCCGACCGTGGAAGCACGCGACATGGCTCTGGCCACCGGCATGAACTACGGAGTAGTGGAGGGATACGAGCGTCTCGACGAACTGCTTGCCGCTTAAACGTGCGGCAGCAGGGGCAGGATCTGCTCCGACAACAGGAAAGTCCCCAGCCCGATCATGATGATCCCGCTGGTCAGCGTGACAGCCCGCGCGGCACCGGGCCGGGACGCGAGCAGCTTCCTCGACGTCAGGGCAACAGCCGTGTAAACCACGCCGGCAAGTAGCACGAAGGTCAGCCCCAGCAGGCCGGACTGGACTGGCACGGGCAGCGCGGCCTCGGGACTGACGAATTGGGGCACCAGGGCGACGAAGAACAGGAGCCCTTTGGGGTTGATGCCGCTGGTGCCCATGCCCTGGAGGAAGGTGCGGAGCTGGTTTCCGGAATGCACGACGCCGTCTTCCGCACTGAAGCTCGCACCTCGCCACGAGCGGATGGTGCCGATGCCGAGCCACAGCAGGTAGGCCGCACCCGCGATCGTCAGCCAACCCAGAAGGCCGGGGACGCCGGCAAGGAGTGCGGCCAGACCGGCCGCCATCAGGAGGGTGTGGATAATGTAGCCGCTGCACAAGCCGGCAACTGCGGGCACGAAACTGCGTTGACGCAAACCGGCTGAAATCGAGTACGCCCAGTCGACGCCGGGTGTGCAGGCCAGCGTGGCTGCCACGAGGATAAACGCGAGGAACAGTTGCGGATTCACGATCTCTCCAGAGTTGGTTGGTAGGGAAAACTCTAGGGAAATTAAGCCCGTAAGTGTTCGCCTATTTAGCTCTGAAGGCCGGGTCTTGCGTAAGATTATTGCGTGATTGACGGCATCGATAGAAGTATTTTGCGCCACCTCAAAGAGGATGGTCGAATGACTGCCACAGCCCTGGCATCCAAGGTCGGTTTGACGGTGGCTCCTTGCCATCGCAGGCTCCGGGATCTGGAGTCGACGGGGGTGATCCGCGGATACCGCGCGGACATCGACCCGGCGGCGGTGGGGCTGGGGTTCGAAGCGATCGTGTTCGTTACTTTGCGGCAGGTTGATAGGGGAACCATGGCCGCTTTTGAAGCCAGGGTTACTGCCAACCCCAACATCGTCGAAGCACAGCGCCTGTTTGGTTCACCCGACTACCTGTTGAAGGTCATAGCCGCGGACCTGCCTGCGTACCAGCGTTTCTACGACGACGAGCTTGCCGCCCTGCCCGCGGTGGAGCGGCTCACGTCGACACTGGTCATGAAGAACCTGAAGACCAACATCGGGCCGCCGGTTTAGCTGACCGGAGTTACGTGGACGATGATGACCTGGGTTTCCTTGGAGCCATCGAAGCGGAGGTCGTAGTTGACCTCCAATCCGGTACTGGTTCCCGAGGTCAGGGAGTAGTCGCTCTTTGCGGATGAGTCCTTGCTGGTGGAGGAGATCCATCGCTCGGCGTCGTCGGCATCGATACCGTACTTTTCCACTCCGTCACGGATCAGCGCAGCGAAGTCCTCTGCGGAATCCGCCGTGAGGAAGTAGGTGACTTCGGTGAAATCAGGACGGGCATCGGTGGTCTTGAACCGGATGCGGTCTGTTTGGGCGTGGATCTCTCCGCTGGGTCCCACAATGGTTAGCTCGATCTTCCCCGAGTCCTGGGTGTTGATTTCCGGGCCGTAGCTGTCGTCCGTTACCCGCATAGCCGATTTCTGCAGGGTTCCACCGCTCATGTCCAGCTTGGCCCGTTTGTCTGTCCTGATCCGGTCAACACCTGCGGCATCAAGCGTGGAAAATTCCGAGGTAATCACTGTGCTCCCTTGGGACGTTGATGGTGAAACGGGCATGGGGACCTGGCAGGCCGTGGTGGTGAGGATGCCCACGCACGCGGCTGCCAGTCCCAGGACTCTCATGATCCGGGTCATTGGTGGACCTCCGCGTCAAAGCCGTCCAGGAAACGGTCCATGATGCCCGGAATGTTGTTGGTTGGCCTGTACTGCTCAACGCGGTCGTTGAAATCTGAACCGACGATGTCCCGGGCCTGCTGGGGATTGTTGGCCAGCAGCTCCTGGTACGCCGGGAGGGTGTCCTGCTTGATCAGGGCCCAGCGTTGATCGGCGTCGGCAATGTTGCCGTCCGGGAATCCGGTGGTGAAGTCCGTGCGGAACTGTGCTGGGTTGTCCCAGTTGGTGAAGGGGAGGTTCTGTGGCCCAGGGCTTTCCACGCTGAACTTGTACGGGAACACTTCGGGGTAGCTCTTTGCTCCGGGAATGGAGGGTTCACCTGCCAAGGTGACCATGTAGGTCACCGCTTCCCCTCCAGGATGGCTGCGCATGGTGTCGTAATCGTCGGCGATGATCTCGTTCTGCTCCCGGTACAGCAGGGCCGTGTTGCCCTCCTTGACCTGCGCCGGATCGCCGGAATCAATCTGCGCCCACGCCTTTGCGGTAGCTGGGTCGATTGCGCCGGAGTCCCGGAGGCGGTTGATCTCGTCAATGCCGCCGTTCATGTAGGCCTGGTGCTGGCGGGCCTGGTCCAGGAAGATCTCTTTGTTCATGTCCAGCATGGACGTCTCGTAGAACTTGATCTCGGCGTCGGTCATGCCCGCGAGCTGCTCGATCTGGTCGAGTACCGGGATGGGGATATCGGAGGCCGGGTTATCGGCGATCTGCCGGGCCAGATCGCGCAGCATGGCCATGTCCTTGAACCCGCCGGCGAAGGAAGGGCCGATCATATTGGCCATGCCGGCCCACTGGAGGTCCGGATTGGCCAGAAATGCCTGACCGTAGAAGTCGTAGACCTTCTTGATGGTCTCCCAGTTATATTCAGTGCCCTTGCTGGTGTCCCAGGTGGAGGGGTCTATGCCCATCTCCCGCATGGCCTGCTGGTTCCAATAGTCGCTGAGGAACTGCGAGTACTCGGGAGACTTCTTCTCAATGAGTCCCGAGTCAGCTGCCGCGTCCATGGCGGCTTTGGCTTCCTGAGGGTGCTCAAGCGCCCACTTCTTGAACTCGTCGCTGCGCAGGTACTCGGCGCGTTCTTCGGGAGTCATCCCGTTCAACAGATCCGTGAGCTCCTGGCCGTTACCGCCGGAGCCGGAAGCGCCGGCGCCGCCACCGCCCGCTCCGCCCTGGGTGCTCGCGGCTTCCTGTTCATCGGCATTTTTCAACAGACTCCGGGAGGCTGCCTTAATGCCGGACGCCGCGCTCTGGAGGGCGCGCAGGTGCGAGCTGTTCCAATCGTGACGGAAGTGGTCGCCGTCGTTCCCCCGCCACTGACTGTTGGTGATGGTGCCCGACAGCTGTTGCCCCAAATTCGTGAGCTTGTCCGCGTTACGGGCAAGCTCCTTGGCCAACTGCCGCAACTGTGCGACGTCCGCGCCATGGAAATTACCCGCCACGTTGCCCCCAATGTAGTGTGCCGTTGCTTGAACCCATCCTAGGCTGGCGCCGCAACGGGGCACATGGGCACAACTTCCCTATGTGCATAAGTGGCTACTCGCTGAGCAGGCCCGTGGTCCGGTAGGGAATGACTTCCCGGAGGAACATGCTGGTTGAGGTTCGGACGATGCCTGGGCACAGACGGATTTCCTCCGACACCCGGTACAGATCATCAGGGCTCTTGGCCACCACCCGGATGATGAGGTCGGTATCCCCGGCGGGGGCGTGGCATTCGAGGACTTCCGGAATCTCGCGAAGGGCCGCGATGGCCTGGTTCAAATGGCTTTGGTCGAGCTCCGCGCTTACAGCCGCAGCCACTCCGCGCCCGAGTGCCGATGGCAGGACCCGGCTGCTGTTGGCCCGCAACGCACCGGACGCCGTCATTCGTTCCAGGCGCGACTGCACGGTCCCGCGTGCCAAGTGCAATTTCTGCGCCAGCACCATGATCGGAACACGGGGGTCGTCGTCGAGTGCGGCCAGGATCCGGCGGTCCGTAGCGTCGAGTTCCTGCAAAATGACCACTTCCTGTCCGGGTTTTCGCAGATGAGTAGTCAGATCGACCAATCATCGAGGGGACTATTGCTCCTACTGTATATCCACTGCTGAAATAGTGGCAACGAAGCAGGCCGAGGCCACCGCCGAAGCCCGCCGGCACCAGGCCCCCGGAACACCACCCGGAGTCCTGCACAGGTTTCCCGCAAGGAAGCAGCCGCTGATTGACTCTTGTTCACAGCATTGTCATTCTGCACTCGCCCGCTGGTCGGGCAGCACAGCAAGAGCCCCTGAGCCACCGGATCGTTGCGGTAGCTGAGGGGCTCTTGTGTTGCCCGGTGGGGCCGGGCGGCCGCGGCCCCGCCCGCACCCAGCGGCTTGCGCGCATAGGCTTGGACCATGACTTCCGCCGGGCGATTTGCCCCGAGCCCTTCGGGTGAACTCCACGTTGGCAATCTCCGTACGGCCGTGCTGGCCTGGCTGTTTGCAAAGTCCAGCGGCCGCGATTTCCTGCTCCGGGTGGAAGATCTCGATCGCGCCAGATCCGGTGCCGAGACGCAGCAGCTCCGCGATTTGGAAGCCATCGGCGTCACTTGGGATGCCGACGTCGTTCGCCAGACTGAGCGCGCGGGCTTCTACGACGACGCGATCCAGCGTTTGGCTTCGGAGGGGCTCACCTACGAATGCTTTTGCACCCGCAAGGAAATCCAGGAAGCGCCATCGGCCCCACATGCTCCCCAAGGGGCCTACCCGGGCACGTGCCGGCGGCTTTCAGCTGCCGAGCGGGAGATACGGCGTGCTTCGCGTCCAGCATCCATCCGCTTACGCTCCGAGGTTACCGAGTGGGCTGTTGAGGACCAGTTGCACGGCACTTTTGTGGGGATGGTGGACGACTTTGTGCTGCGTCGAAATGACGGCGTCACGGCCTACAACCTGGCCGTGGTGGTCGACGACGCCGCACAGGGAATCGACCAGGTGGTGCGCGGCGACGACCTCCTCCCGTCCAGCCCGCGACAGGCGTACCTCGCCACGCTTTTGGGCCTTCCCGTCCCCGAATACGCGCACGTTCCGTTGGTGGTAAACCACGACGGCGTGAGGCTGGCAAAGCGCGACGGTGCCGTCACGCTGGACGACCTCGCCGCCGTCGGAATTCCTCCCGAACAGGTGCGGGCCCTGATCCTTGAGTCCCTCGGCTTGCCCGCCGGGACCTTGCAGGAGGCGCTTCCGGCGTTCGACCCGCAGCGACTCCCCCGGGAGCCTTGGGTGTGGATAACTCCGCGTGCTTGAAGGGCCACCACGTAGGCTGGCTGGATGCATGCACAGATGGTCGCCCCAGGTTTCGAACCCGTCGCCGAACTTTTTGGCCGTTTCCTGGATCAGGATCCGGAGTACTCGGCCCAGGTCGCTGCGTATCATCGCGGCGTGAAGGTGCTGGACCTGAGCGGTGGTCCGTACATCCGCCCAGACTCGGTGACCGGCGTGTTCTCCTGTTCCAAAGGCATGGCAGGCCTGGTCATCGCCTTGCTGGTGCAGGACGGGCAACTGGACCTCGACGCCGAGGTGGTCAAGTACTGGCCGGAATTTGGCGTCGAAGGCAAGGCCTCTATCACTGTTGCCCAGCTCCTGTCGCACCAGGCGGGCTTGTTGGGTCCGGAGGGTGGCCTGACACTGGAGGAGGTCAACGATTCCAGGCTCGCTGCCGCCAAGCTCGCCAAGCTCCGGCCCTTGTGGAAGCCCGGTGCGGCGTTCGGCTACCACGCCCTCAGCATTGGGATCTTCATGGAGGAACTGTGCCGACGGATCACTGGGTCGACTCTTCAAGAGGTTTTCGAGCACCGCATCCGGGCGGTAACCGGCGCGCAGTTCTACCTTGGGCTGCCCGAGTCAGAAGAATCCCGTTTTGCTCCCTTCCGGTGGGCAGCTGATCCTTCGTGGCCTTGGGTGGACCCCGCCAGCCACCTCGGCCTGGCAACCAACGCGGCCGTGGGTGACATCCTCGATCTGCCGAATATCCGGGAAGTCCGGGCTGCCGGGTTGAGCTCCGCGGCGGGCGTGTCCAGCGCAGATGGCATGGCTCGGATCTACGCAGCCGCGCTGACCGGCTTGGCCGGGGACGCCGGCGTCGCACCCCTTCTGACGGAGGACACCATCACAACGATGACCGCCGAACAGGTCTTCGGCATCGACAGGGTCTTCGGGGAGACCGGTTGCTTCGGCACCGTCTTCATGAAATCGCACTCCCGAATGCCCTTCGGAAGCCACCGCGCCTTCGGGCACGACGGCGCCAGCGCATCCTTGGGTTTTGCCGATCCCGTGTATGAGCTCGGTTTTGGCTATGTACCCCAGCAGGCCGAACCCGGGGGAGTAGGGTGCCGTAACTTCCAGCTGAGCTCAGCCGTGCGGGAAGTGATCGCCGGGACGCTGCCTACCATGTAGACAGCGGCTACATCAGTCCCCACACAACGACGGGAACCCACATGACCATGACCTACTCCGGTACCACCGCGCTCATCACGGGAGCCAGTTCCGGGCTCGGTGCCGAGTTCGCGCAGCGTTTCGCCGCCCGCGGCTCCAGCCTCGTCTTGGTCGCCAGGCGGGTCGATCGTCTGGAGGAGCTGGCCAGCAAGCTGCGAAACGAGCACGGCACCACGGTGACAGTGCTCCCCATGGACCTCGGCCGGCCAGGCGTCGGGGCGGAGCTCTTCAACGAACTGTCCGGACGCGGCATCGCCGTGGACACCCTCATCAACAACGCAGGCTTCGGAACCCATGGGCCCTTGGTGGAGGAAGATCCAGCGGTCATAGCGTCGGAGATCGCGCTCAATGTTGCTGCCTTGGTTGATATCACCCGGGCCTTCCTGCCTTCGATGCTCACCTCCGGCAAGGGTGCGCTGGTGAATGTGGCCAGTACTGCGGCGTTCCAGCCGATCCCCGGCATGGCTGTCTACGGCGCCACCAAGGCCTTCGTCCTGAGCTTCACCGAGGCCGTAGCCCACGAAACCAAGGACTCCGGGCTAAACGTCCTGGCACTCTGCCCGGGAGCCACAAAGACGGAGTTCTTCGACGTCCTGGGGAGCCAGTCGGCGGCGGTTGGCCCTATGCAAACCTCGGCCCAGGTGGTGGAGACGGCCCTCAAAGCACTCGACCGCAAGGTCACACCCGGCAGCGTCGTCTCGGGGTGGATGAACCGGGTGGCCGCGGGGTTCGCCCAGCGTTTGCCCCGGGCAGTCACCGTGGCGATCGCCGCACGTGCTGTCCAGGATTGGTAGGCGGTACATCCATGCCGCCGCAACGGATAGCCTGATCGGGAGGACCATCCCTGAAGCTCCATTGCCAATCCGGAGGCCACAATGACTGAACCACGCTTCACCGTAGAGACAGCCCAGGTCCTGGCGGAGGTGGCCCACAACCGCCAGAAGGACAAACTCAAGCGTCCGTATCGGGAGCACGTCCTGGCTGTCGGGGATGCCCTTGCCGACTTCGACGAGGACATCCAGATTGCGGGCTACCTCCACGACATCGCCGAAGACACCCCCATCACCCGGCAAGCGCTGCTGGATATGGGCGTTTCGGAGCGTGCCCTCGCCATTATCGAGCGCGTCACCCGGCGCTTCCACGACGACCCCGATGATTACGACGCCGGCATCCGGTACGTCGCGGAGGACCACGACGCCACGTTGGTCAAAATTGCGGACAATGCCCACAATTCCTTGCCGGAACGCGTCCGGGCGCTGGCGGAGAAGTGGCCCGACAAACCACCGGTGACCCGGTACGCCGATGCGCGTCCGGTGCTCTACGCGGCCGTTCCCAAAGAGGAGGTCCGGCTGATCCTCCATCGGATCAACCCGCACCTGCTCGAGGAGCTGGACGAGATCGTTCCGGATTAGTCAGCCGGCCCCAGGCGCTAGCCGGCCGCAGCTTCCAGCCGACGCAATGCGGCAGCCCGCCCCTTGTGTCCACGCCGTTCGTCGTAGGCAATGGAGAGCCCCAGGACCAGCATCATCTCCAGCATGCACACGGGCACGGATGCACCCGCTGCAGCCATGGCGATACTGGCCGCCAAGCCAATCACCACAAGGACGGTGCTCCACAACAATTCGCGGTCCGGGTTGAGCATGAACCCGTAAAGCGTTGTCAGCGACACCTTGAAAAGAATGATGGGGATGGCTATCGATGCCACGGCCGCGGCTGCACTGATGCTGGCCTCATGGTCGATGTAGTAGGCAGCGACGTGTAGGCCGGCACCCGTGGCAGCAATCCCTGCAAAGACCGGCATATGCGCATAACCGAAGACCCATGAGCGGTGCCTTTGGAGATGGAGCGCCGGACCTGAGGGCAGGATGAAATAGATCCACCACATGGCGAAGGCCAACCCTGTGCCGCTGAAGCCAACCAACGCGGTATCCAGCGTCCAGCCATGCAGGGCAACCATCGCCCGCAGTGTCTCAATGGCACCGATCAGGCACTCGCCCAGGGCAATGATGGCAAGCAGTCCGTAGCGCTCGGCAATATGGTGGGCATGCCACGGCGTCCGGGCTTTGCGTTCAGCAAGTCCGGGAACTGACATCTCCAGGACGAACAAAGGCGCTGCCATGAGAAACGTGGTGAGAACGCCGGCGTCGATCAACAGGACAGCAACCCAGCCAACTTGGACAATCGAGACGTACTTTGCGTAGCGCAAACACGTTTCCCGGCGTTCGGGGTCTTGGCGGGCAGCGCGCAGCCACTGAAAGACCAGGGCTACGCGCATGACGATGTAGCCGAGCACCATGGTGAAGTTGTCCACGTGCTTGCCGTCAATGATGGAGTGGAACACCGGCTCGATGCCCATGGCCAGGATGAGGACACCCACCATCTGCACCATGGTGACTACGCGGAAAACCCAGTCATCGGTGTCGTAGGCGCTGGCGAACCAGGTGAAATTGATCCAGGCCCAGATCACCGCGAACATCGCGAAGGAGAAGGCAAGGAGACCTGGCCAGAAGTGCGCCTCGGCCACAGCGTGGGCAAATTGGTTGCCGGCCACTCCGAAGGCGATGACGAAAGTCAGGTCGAAGAACAGCTCAAGCGGGGTGGCGGTGCGGTGCTTCTCATGGGGATCGCGCCCGCCCATCCGGGAGAGGGCATGGCGGAGGGGATTCGTGGACATGGCTCAAAGATTACCGTTGCCTGGCGAGCCCGCGCCGGGTTCGCGGGAACGCGTCCAGTGCGCCCGGAAAATAGCGGCGATGTGGCAGGGTTCCCGCGAACTCGCTGACCAGGTCCCTAAACGCGGCCCAGGACGTCGATGTCTTCCAGGAAGTCCTGGTGCACTTCGGGGCTGACAGTCGTGCGGGTGTCCGCGATCGCGTCGAGGTAGTCCTGGGTGACCGGGCCTTTCCGGGCGTTGGTGCCGTCCGAGGCAGCGCCGGCGGCAGCGCCGTCGTCGTACACGGCCTTTTCCAAGGCCCGCTGGGAGGCGCTGCGCGCGGCGAACTCGATATCCGCGGGCGAGAAGCCCTCGGTCCGCTCGACCAACTGCGCAACATCCACCGAGTCCACCACGGACGCGGGGATGAACCGTTGCCACATGGCCTCGCGGGCATGGACGTCCGGAAGGCCGATGGGGATGACGTAATCGAAGCGTCCGTGGCGGAGGAACGCGGTATCCAGCGCACGGATGAAGTTGGTGGCACACACGAGCAAGCGGCCGGGCTGTTCGCGGAAAGCCGGGATGATCTTGAGGAGCTCGTTGGTGACGCCCTGAAGCGGCGACGGCGGATCACCGGCACGCTGGGAAGCGATCTCCTCCACCTCGTCGATGAACACCACGGCGTGCTCCAGCTCGGCGATCTCCAGGAAGGTCTCCCGCAAGGCGCCCGCCAGCCCCTTGGGATCTGAGGCCAATCGGGACGGGAACACCTCCACGAACGGCCACTCCAGGCGTGAGGCGATGGCTTTGGCGAAGGTGGTTTTGCCTGTGCCGGGAGGACCGAACAACACCACCGCGCGCGGCGGAACAACGCCGTATTCGTCGGCGAGGTCGGCTTCGGCCAAGGGGAGCACCAGCCGGCGCTCCAGCAGTTCCTTCTCCCGGCGCATGCCAGCCACGTTCTCCCACAAATCGCGCGCCAGGACGCGCCCGCCGAGCAGTCCCAGCGCACCGAGTTCCTGGCGCTGCACGGGAATGGTCCGCTCGAAGTAGCGCAGGTTTTTCTTCACCACGAACCCGCGGCCGAGGAAGGCTTCGACCCGCGTTTCGGTCTCCGGCATCAGCGCGGAGAGTTTGTTGAGGCCGTGCGGAGCCATCCGGTTTTCGACGGCGGCCAGCAGCGAGGTGCCGATGCCCCGGCCGCGGAACTCGGGAAGCGTCGCCAGGAAGACGATCCAGCCTTGGTCATGGGCGGCACGTCCGACGGCGGCACCCACCACCTGCTCGCCCTGAACCGCGACCACGGCATGGTCCTTCTCGCAGGACGCCAGGACTTCGGACAAGGCGTAGACGGGCTCCACGCCGTCGGCCTTGAGGGACTCCCACAGATGGAGTATGCCGTCGAGATCAGAGGAGTGGAAGTCCCGGATGCGCCAATTGGTCATGAGTTCTTCTCCTGGGGCTGTCAGTGAGTCGCCATTGATTCGTTGGAGTTGAGCATAAGCGAATCACTGCCGGGGAACGTTGCGGCTTCGTTGCGTTACGGCGACCGGGCCCGCGTCTAGGATGGGCACAGGAAACACCCAGCACGTTCGAGGGAGAAGCGGTGGGAGCATTCAGGGACAGAAGGCGGCCGGGGTCTGGCCGAGCGCCGGGGTCCGTCATGGCCGCGATCCTGGCGGCTGTCCTTTTGGCCGTCCTGCCCGTTCCCGCTGCCAACGCCGTCTCGCCGGACGAGTTCACCATCAGCGGCCCGACGTACGTGGGAACCGGGTTGTCGGTCAGCGGCGCCTACGAGTACTTCTCCGCCTGCGATCCCGACCCGCAGCACGGCTATTCCATCCAGTGGCTTCGTGATGGAGAGCCGGTGACATCGCAATCGACGTTCACCTCTTTCTACGAGCTGCGTGCTGAAGATGTAGGCACCCGGATCTCGGCCGTTGTCACGGGTTCGCAGGCCTGCAACCCTTCGCAGGTGGTGGTGAAGGAATCCGAGGTGGTCAAAAGCCAGCCCACGCGCGTTGAAGGATTCACGGGTCGGGGAGTATTCGAACTGTTGGGACGCCGGCATGATGGTGCACTGATGCTCTACCCGGGCTTGGACAGCGCGCAAGGCTGGAAGCCACCGCGGCTGATTGGCTCCAACTGGGGTGCCTATACCAGGATCATCGGTGCCGGCGACCTCACCAGCGACGGCAAAACCGAACTCCTGGCCACTGATGCGGTGGGCAGGCTCTGGATGTTCTGGGGCAGGGGAGACGGAACATTCCCCGCAGAGGCCTATCCCTCGGAGATCGGCTGGGGGTGGAACGCGATGGACAAAGTGGTGGGCCCCGGGGACTTCGACGGCGACGGGTACAACGACCTCCTGGCCTCCGAACCCAACGGCAACCTCTACCTCTATCCCAAAGCTGCCCGGGGCTGGACACCCCGCGTCCAGGTGGGCCAGGGGTGGGACGTCATGGACCTGCTCATCACGCCCGGTGATTTCAATGGCGATGGCACGGCGGACATCCTCGCCAAAGACAAGGCCGGAAGACTGTTCCTCTATGGCGGCAACGGAAACGGAGGATGGCTGGCCCCGAAGCAGATCGGCCAAGGCTGGAACGTGCTGGGCAAGGTGGGCAGCGTTGGGGACTTCAACCGTGACGGTTTTGCCGATGTCCACGGGGTCAACAGCTCCGGTGAATTGCTGATGTACTACGGCGATGGACGCGGCGGTTGGAAGGGCGTGGAAACCGTTGGGTGGGGCTGGAACATCTTCAATGGGCTCTACTGAACCGGCCTCCCTACTGAACCGGGCGAAGCCGCAGACCCTGCATGCCGCCGTCGACCGCCAGCGACGTACCCGACGTCGAGCCTGACAGCGGACTCGCCAGGTAAGCCACCGCGCCGGCTACTTCGGCGGGATCCACCATGCGCCCGTGGGGCTGGCGGGCATTGAGGGCTGCGCGCTCGCCGGCGGGATCAGCGGCGGAGTCCAGCAGCCGGCCCACCCATGGGGTGTCCACAGTGCCGGGATTGACGCAGTTCACGCGGATGCCCTCGCGCACGTGGTCCGCGGCCATCGCCAAAGTCAGGGACAGGACCGCGCCCTTGGACGCAGAGTACAGCGCACGCTGCGGCAGGCCCGCCGTTGCGGCGATGGAGCAGGTGTTGACGATCGAAGCGGCAGGCGACTCGCGAAGGTAAGGCAGCGCCGCCCGGCTGACACGCGCGATCCCCACGACGTTGATATTGAGGACGCGGAGCCACTCGTCGTCATCGTTTGCGGCAACGTCGCCTTGCGCCCCGATTCCGGCGTTGTTGATGACGATGTCCAGTCGGCCGAACCGCTGGGCGACATGCTCGACGGCGGTTCGCACCGAGGCGTCGTCGGCCACGTTGCACTGCACGCCGAAGTGCGGGCTGGCTTCCGGTGTGAGGTCCAGGACCGCGACCTGGGCGCCGCCTGCAGCGAGGCGATCCGCGATGGCCGCCCCGATCCCGGAAGCCCCACCTGTGACGATTGCCGCGAGGCCATCAAATTCCGTGGTGGTCATGGTCCGGCCTCAGGCGTTGGTGCCGGCGACGGCAACCGGGCGGGCTGACCCGGCGTGCGCGCGGAAGTACTCCTGGCGCTGGCTTCCGAGGCCGTCGATTTCCAGCTCCACCACGTCACCGGGTTGGATGAACGGGAAGCGGCCGGACAACGCCACGCCCTCGGGGGTTCCTGTGATGATCACATCGCCGGGTTCAAGGACCATGTACTGGCTGAGGTGGTGGACGATCGTTGCGGGGTCGAAGATCATGTCCGAGGTATTGGAATCCTGGCGGGCCTCGCCGTTGACCAGGGTCCGGAGGCGAAGGTTGCCCGGATCGATCTCGGAGGCGGGGACCAGCCAGGGACCCAGGGGAGTCGAGCCCGGGAGCGACTTGCCTTTGGTCCACTGTCCGGCAGCCCCGGGGATCTGGTACTCACGCTCGGAGAGGTCGTTGGCCACCGCGTAACCGGCGATGCTGTCTTCGGCCTCTTCAAGGGTGGAAAGGTATGACGCTTCCTTGCCGATGATGATGGCCAGTTCCACCTCCCAGTCGTACTTTTCCGACGACGGCGGAATGGGAGCGGCGTCGTACGGTCCGGCGATGGTGTTGCTTGGTTTCAGGAATACGACCGGAACTTCGGGCGGTGTCGCGCCGGATTCGGCGGCGTGCGCAGTGTAGTTCAGGCCGATCGCGACGACGGATCCAGGCCGGGCAACAGGTGCTCCGATGCGCAGTCCTTCAGCCGGAATTTCCGACAGTTCCCCTTTATCCAGGGCTTCGCGGGTGCGTTCGATACCATCCGAGGCGAGGAAGCCGCCGTCGATGTCCTTGGTCAGGGGCGCAAGGCTGTAGTACTTCTCGTCGCCGTTGGCGTCCTCGGCGATGACTGCCGGTTGTTCGTTTCCGGCCGTACCCAGCCTGGCGAATTTCAAGGTCATGGCTTCCTCCGTGCGTTCGGGACTAACATCCGAGCTCTAGTGTGATGTTTCCTCCCATAATACGGAAATGTGACCCATTGACAAGGCATACATCCGATGTTTAGCTTCAACGAAGAACAGCTAATCCAGCCAGGAGCCCCATGAGCCTCATCACCGCAGTGGAAACGTTCGATATCCGTTTCCCCACATCCCTGGACCTCGACGGCTCCGACGCCATGAATCCGGACCCGGACTACTCCGCCGCCTACCTGATCATCCGCACGGACGCCGGCGACGGGCACGAGGGCCACGGCTTCGTGTTCACCATTGGCCGCGGCAACGAGGTGGAGACCGCGGCAATCGGCGCCCTCAAGGAGCACATCCTTGGCCTTTGCGTCGAAGAACTCCTCGACGACATGGGAGCCACCTGGAAACTCCTGGCCCACGACTCCCAACTCCGCTGGCTCGGACCCGAAAAGGGCGTCATGCACATGGCGATCGGCGCCGTCGTCAACGCCCTGTGGGACCTGAAAGCCAAGCGCGCGGGGCTGCCCCTGTGGGAACTGCTCGCACGCATGACGCCCGAAGAACTCGTGGCGTTGGTGGACTTCCGCTACCTCACGGATGCCCTCACGCCGGATGAAGCACTGGCCATCCTTCGCGCCGCCGAACCCGGACGGGAACAGCGGAAGGTGGCACTTCGCGCCGAAGGCTACCCCGCCTACACCACGACGCCGGGCTGGCTGGGCTACAGCGACGCGAAACTGACGCGGTTGGCCAAGGAAGCCGTGGCTGACGGCTTCGAGCAGATCAAGTTGAAGGTGGGGGCGTCCCTGGAGGACGACATCCGGCGGGTCCGTGCTGCGCGGGAGGCCGTTGGTCCTGATATCAGGATCGCCGTGGACGCCAACCAACGTTGGGACGTGCAGGAGGCCATCGACTGGATGGGCCACCTGGCCCCCTACGACATCGCCTGGATCGAGGAACCCACCAGCCCGGATGACATCCTCGGCCACGCCGCGATCGCCCGGGCTGTTGCGCCGATTCCGGTGGCAACAGGGGAGCACGTGCAGAACCGGGTGGTGTTCAAGCAGATGCTGCAGGCAGGTTCTCTGCAGGTGCTCCAGATCGACGCGGCCCGCGTGGCCGGCGTCAACGAGAACATTGCCATCCTGCTCTTGGCCGCCAAGTTTGGTGTCCGTGTCTGCCCGCATGCCGGCGGGGTGGGATTGTGCGAAGCCGTGCAGCACTTGTCCATGTTCGACTACGTCGCGGTGTCCGGGACCAAGGAGGGACGGACCATCGAGTTCGTTGACCACCTCCACGAACACTTCATCAGCCCGGTGGAGGTCCACAGCGGCGCGTACTGGCCGCCGTCGAGTCCTGGTGCCGGAAACGAAATGCTCCGTGAAACACTGGCCGCGTACAGCTTTCCTGACGGCCCGGTATGGAAGGAAGACCAGTGATCCAGCATGCCCCCTGGTTCGAGGAAGCACGCTTCGGGATGTTCGTGCACTGGGGCGTCTACGCCCTGCCCGCACGGCACGAATGGGTGATGAACAGGGAAGAGATCACCGTGGAGGGGTACTCGAAGTACTTCCGGCGCTTCGATCCTGACCTGTACGATCCCCGCGAATGGGCCAGGGTCGCCCGCGCCGCCGGGATGAAGTACGTTGTCCTCACCACCAAGCACCACGACGGATTCTGCCTGTGGGATTCGGCCCTCACCGACTACAAGGCAACCAACACCCCCGCAGGCGGGGACCTCATCCGGCCGTATGTGGAAGCACTCCGCGCCGAGGGGCTGAAGGTTGGTTTTTACCACTCGCTCGTTGACTGGCACCACCCCGACTTCACCATCGACGGGGTACATCCGCAACGCAACGCGGCCGACGTCGAACGTTTGAACAGCGGCCGCGACATGGCCCGCTATCGTGAGTACCTCCACGGCCAAGTGCGCGAACTCCTGAGCAACTACGGCACCATCGACTACCTGTTCTTCGACTTCTCCTATGCCGGCGAGGGGCACGGGCAGTTCTGGGGTGGCAAGGGCCGGAAGGACTGGGACTCGGAAGAGCTGCTGGCGATGGTGCGCGAGCTTCAGCCGGGCATCGTGATCAATGACCGCCTGGACATCCCGGGAGACTTTGTCACGCCGGAGCAGTACCAGCCCGCCGGCCCCATGATGCTCGACGGCGAACCCGTCACCTGGGAGGCTTGCCAGACGCTGAACGGCAGCTGGGGGTACGACCGGGACAATCAGAACTACAAGTCAGTGGATCTGCTCATCCGGATGCTGGTGGACGGGGTGTCCAAGGGCGGAAACCTGCTGCTCAACGTGGGCCCAACGGGGAGGGGAACCATTGATCCGCGGGCGCTGGAGTCGCTGGAGGGAATAGGGGAGTGGATGAAACTGCATTCCCGCTCCATCTACGGTGCGGGTGTTTCCGCGTTCACCGCTCCCTCGGACGTCCGGTACACCCAACGCGGGGACCGGCTCTATGTGCACTTGTTCGCCTGGCCGTTCGAATACGTGCACCTGCCTGGCCTGGCCGGGAAGGTGGAGTACGCCCAGTTGCTCAATGACGCGTCGGAAGTGTTCCTTCGCGAGGTGGACCCGGACCAGCAGGCCATGAACATGACCCCGGGAGGCCAACCGCCGGGAACACTGACCATCAAATTGCCGGTGCAAAGGCCCGACGTGGAAGTCCCGGTGCTGGAGCTTTTCCTCAAGCCCTCCGTGGAACCGACGGTCAGCCATGGTTGAGAGCATCGCCCTGCACACCAGGCTCAAACCGGGCACGGAAGATGAGTACGCCGACGCCCACGCGCACATCCCTCCGGAACTCGTGTCCGCGCTGAAGGAAGCCGGCGTTCGGAACTGGCGGATCTGGCGCAGCGGACTCGACCTCTTCCATGTGGTGGACGTGGACGACTACCAGGCGATGCGGCATGCGCTCGCCGACCATCCAGCCAATGTGCCGTGGCAAGCCCGGATGGCTGAACTTTTGGACGTCCAGGACGATTACTCCGGGACGGATACGGGTATCCCCAGAGTATGGGAACTGCCGTGAACTCACTCGACCTCCACAGGCTGGGCAGGCTCGGCTTCGGCGGGGCCGGGATCGGAAACCTGTACCGCGCCATCCCGGACGGTGAAGCCCTTGCCACGGTGCTGGCCGCCTGGGACACAGGAGTCCGATACTTCGACACCGCGCCGCACTACGGCCTTGGCCTGTCGGAGCAGAGACTCGGCGCCGTCCTGCGGGACAAGCCGCGTGATGGGTTCGTCATCTCCACCAAGGTTGGCCGTTTGCTGGAACCCAACCCCGCCGGCGGGCGCGACTCCGAGGGCTTCGACGTCCCGGCTACAACGCGGCGCGTCTGGGACTTCAGCGAGGCAGGCATCCGGCGCAGCATCGAAGAGTCGTTGGAGCGGCTTGGGCTGAGCTACGTGGACATTGTTTACCTGCACGATCCCGACGTCCATGACCTTCGCGCCGGAATCACGCAGGGGCTGCCCGCGCTGGAAAAACTCCGGTCCGAGGGCCTTGTCTCGGCCATCGGCGTCGGCACCAACTCCGCCGAAGCCGCCCTGGAGTGCATCGAAGCGGCCGACCTTGACCTCGTGATGCTCGCCGGACGCTACACCCTGCTGGAGCAGCCCGACGTTCCCCTGCTTGAACGCTGCAGGCAGCGCCGCACCGGCGTCGTAAGCGTTGGCGCCTATAACTCTGGTCTCCTTGCCCGTCCCGAAGTCCCTGATGATGCGCACTACAACTACGGGCAAGCACCGCCGGCTGTGCTGGAGAGGGCCCGGGCGCTCGCGGCACTTTGCCGCGATTTCGGCGTGGAACTCCCGACGGCGGCACTCCAGTTCCCGCTGCGGCATCCGGCAGTCGTGAACGTGACGGCTGGGGCAACCTCCCCTGAACAGATGGCCACCAACGCGGAACGGATGGACCAGCCGGTTCCCGAGGAGCTGTGGGCGGCGTTGGAGGGACTGGGCAGTGATTGATTCGCACCTGCATCTGTGGACCTTGGACACCTTCGTCACGGGCGGTGAGCGGCCCTACTCCTGGCTCGGCCCTCACCATGGGGCGCTGTTCCGCAGCTTTGGCGAGGACGAAGCATGGGAGACACTCGATGCCGCTGGTGTTAGGGGAGCGGTGCTGGTCCAGGCTGATGACACCGTTGCCGATACCGAGAGCATGCTGGCCGTGGCTTCCCGGAACCCCTGGGTTGTGGGGGTGGTTGGCTGGATCCGGCTGGATGCTCCGGCCGAGGCGGCTTTCCAGCTGGACCGCTTCGCAGCGGACCCGGTGTTCCGGGGCGTGCGGCATCTGGTGCATAACGATCCCCGGCCGGATTTCCTGGACCTTCCCTCCGTGCGGGAATCGTTGGCTTTGGTGGCGCGCCGTGGCCTCACATTCGACGTTCCCGATGCTTTCCCGCGGCATTTGGGTGCGACGGTCCGGCTGGCCCGGGAGCTTCCCGAATTGATCGTTGTCCTTGACCACCTGGGCAAGCCACCTTTGGCTGATTCGGCGCTCATGGACTCGTGGCGCAAGGATTTCCTCGCTTTGGGACGTGAGCCGAACACCGTGGCGAAACTCTCCGGGCTTCACGTCGCGGGGCAGCCGTACACCAGCGAGGCGTTGCGGCCGCTCTTCGTAACCGCCATGGAGGCTTTCGGGGCCGGGCGTTTGATGATCGGCGGCGACTGGCCGGTGAGCACCCTCGGGGCACCGTATGGCCGGACGCTCGATGTGCTGCTGGAACTCGTCTCCTCGCTGAGCCCGGCTGAGCAGGACGCGGTTTTGGAGGGGACCGCGATCCGTACCTATGGGCTGGCAGCCAACCCGATGGTGGATGCCTAGAACGCTTGGATGCCTAAAGAGCTTGGCGCAGCCAGTTCTCCACGCCGCTGATGTGCACGGTGACCAGTGCGCGGACCAGCTCCGCGTCCCCGCGTTCCAGCGCGTCGGCGATGGCCCGATGCTCCGCCAAGGTGTGTGACACAGCCTTTTCCTGGGTCAGCCCACGCCAGATCCGCGCCCGGACAGTGCTGCTGGACAGGGCTTCCAGGAGGCTGCCCAAGTAGTCGTTGCCGGCGGCTTCGGTGATGATGCTGTGGAATTCGAGGTCGTGGGCGACGAGTTCCTCAACGTCCGTGTTCTCGTCGATTCCGTCCATCGTTGCGCGCAGGGCCAGGAGTTTTTCCGGGGTGATCTTCGCCGCCGCGAGGTGGGCCGTGGCGGGTTCAAGGATTCGTCGGACCTCGAAGAGCTCCAGGATGGAGCGGTCCTGGTGCAGATCCACCACGAACGCTACGGCCTCGTTGAGAAGTTTGGCGTCGAGGCTGGTCACGTAGGTTCCGTCACCGCGGCGCACATCCAGCACCCGGATCAGCTCCAGGGCCTTCACCGCTTCGCGCAGCGAGCTTCTGGACAGGCCGAGCCGTTCGCTCAGTTCCTTCTCCGGCGGAAGCCGATCGCCGGCCTTGAGCTCGCCCCGGATCAGCATGTCCTTGATCTTGCTGATCGCCTCGTCTGTCACAGCCATGGACCAATAGTAGCCACGAATGATCGGATGTCTGTCTCCGCCGCGACCCCACCCATCTGGGGGACAGCAAATGTCGTATTGGGGCGCCATTGCGACATGTGCTGTCCCCCAGTTGGGGCGTTAACGGACGACGGCGGCACCCACGTTCCGCTGTTACGGAACCCGGGTGCCGCCGTCGTGAGTCAGGCGTTGCTCTACTTGTCGCCGCCACCAGGCAGCGGACGGTTGGCGACCACCGGAGCGCTGCCGGTGTAGCCATCGCGGGTGGCCGCAAGTTCGTGGATCTGCTTGCGGCACATGAACCAGCCCCAGACCATCAGCGCGCAGGCGACTGCCGTGACCAGCATGGTGAGCGGGGACTCGATGAACACCATCACCAGGACGCCGGCAAGGAAGAGCAGCGACAACCAGCCGGTGTACGGGGCGCCGAACAGGCGGAAGGACGGGCGCTTGACCCAACCCTTGTCCGCCCAGCGCTTGAGCTGCATCTGGCAAAGGACAATGGTGGCCCAGGTGACGATGATGCCCACGGACGCGACGTTCAAGACGATCTCGAAAGCGTCGGACGGGACGAGGTAGTTCAGCGGAACACCGAGCAGGGAAACACCGGCGGTGATGGCGATGCCGCCGTAGGGCACACCGGCCTTGTTCATGCGCTGTGCGAACTTCGGAGCGGAACCGGCCACGGACATGGAGCGAAGGATACGGCCCGTGGAGTACAGACCGGCGTTCAAGGAGGACAGTGCGGCGGTCAGGACCACGAGGTTCATGATCACGTCAACGCCCTGGACACCGATGGATCCGAAGAACGTCACGAACGGGCTGACGCCCTTCTGGTACGAGGTGTACGGGAGCAGCAGCGCCAGCAGGATGACCGAGCCGACGTAGAAGACTGCGATACGGAAGACCACGGAGTTGATCGCCTTGGGCATGATCTTCTCTGGTTCCTTGGTCTCGCCAGCCGCGGTACCCACGAGTTCGATGGAAGCGTACGCGAACAGGACACCCTGCATGAGGATGATCATGGGGAGGATGCCGTTCGGGAAAATGCCGCCGTTGTCCGAGATCAGGCTGAAGCCGACTGTTTGGCCATCAACCGGGGTGCCGAAGATGACGAAGTAGGTGCCCACGAGCAGGAAGGCCACCAGGGCAGCAACCTTGATCAGCGCGAACCAGAACTCCATCTCGCCGAAGACCTTGACGGAGACCAGGTTCAGGCTCAGCACCACTACCAGGGCGATGAGGGCCCACGCCCATTGCGGCACGGCGCCCATCCACGGCACGTATTTGCCGAAGAAGTTCATGTAGAGGGCTGCGGCCGTGATGTCCACGATGGTGGTGGTGGCCCAGTTGATCCAGTAGAACCAGCCCGAGACGAAGGCCGCCTTCTCGCCGTAGAACTCACGGGCGTAGGAGACGAACGATCCCGACGAAGGGCGGTGCAGCACCAGTTCGCCCAGTGCGCGGAGGATCAGGAAAGCGAAGAAGCCACAGACGGCGTACGCGATCACCAGGGAAGGGCCGGCGGCGTTGAGGCGGCCACCTGCGCCAAGGAACAGGCCGGTGCCGATGGCGCCACCGATAGCGATCATCTGGATCTGACGGGGCTTGAGGTCCTTGTGGTAGCCAGTGTCCTCTTTGTGGAGGGCCTTCTCACTGGCGTGCGCTTGGGCCGGAACCGTGTGGTCAGTGATGGGATTGGTCATTGGAATCCTTAGGAGTGTCCTGTTGGGGGTGTCTTGGGCGCAGCCGGTCGGGGTTCCGGGCACACAAGACAGCGCCTCGATTGGGGTATGCCTCATCGGGCGGGACGGCTGAATTAAGCCGCTGGGCTTTTGGCCGTTGTGGGCCTATTTGCTCAGGTTGGCCAGACGTTCTGGACTGAGCAATTCTTCGAGCTGGGCAGCGGTCAAAAGGCCGTGCTCCAAAACAAGTTCTGCCACACCCTTGCCCGTTGCCAGCGCCTCCTGGGCAATGGCGGTGGCGGAGGCGTAACCGATGTGGGGGTTCAATGCCGTGACGAGACCGATCGACTGCTCCACGGTAAGCCGTAGCCGTTCGGTGTTTGCGGTGATGCCCCGGACGCAGCGTGCCGTAAGGGTGCGGCACGCTGCTTCCAGGTGGGAGATGCTCTTGTGCAGGCTGTGCACAATGATCGGTTCGAAGGCATTCAGCTGAAGCTGGCCTGCCTCCGCGGCCATGGTGACGGTGACATCGTTGCCGATGACTTCGTACGCCACTTGGCTGACCACTTCCGGGATCACCGGATTGATCTTGCCGGGCATGATCGACGAACCGGACTGCACTGCCGGAAGGTTGATCTCGCCCAAACCCGCGCGCGGTCCGGAGGACAGCAGGCGGAGGTCGTTGCAAATCTTGGAAAGCTTCACTGCCACGCGCTTCAGCACGCCGGACAGGTGGACGAACGCTCCCACATCCTGGGTGGCCTCGATGAGGTCGGCGGCAGTGAGCAGCGGCAGGCCTGTGATCTCGGCCAGGTGCCGGCAGGCGGCCTCGGCGTAACCTACCGGGGCATTCAAGCCGGTGCCGATCGCCGTAGCGCCAAGGTTGATCTCGTGGATGAGCATGTGGGACTCGTCCAGGCGTGCGCGGTCTTCGCCAATGGTGACGGCGTAGCCCCCGAATTCCTGGCCCAAGGTCATCGGAACGGCGTCCTGCAACTGCGTACGGCCCATCTTCACGACGGTGCGGAACTCGCGGCCCTTTTCGGCGAAGGCCTCTTCGAGTTCTTCCAGCGCTGCCAGGAGTTCCTTCACGGAGAAGATCGTGGCGAGGTTGACCGCCGTCGGGTAGACGTCGTTGGTGGACTGGCTCAGGTTCACGTGGTCGTTCGGGTGCAGCTTGGAGTAGTCGCCCTTGGGGTGTCCCAGGATCTCCAGCGCACGGTTGGCGATGACCTCGTTGGCGTTCATGTTGGAGCTGGTGCCAGCTCCGCCCTGGATCACGTCCACCATGAACTGTTCCTGCAGCTTGCCGTCCAGGATGTCCTGGCAGGCCTGCTCAATGGCGTTGGCACGTTCTGAGTCCAGGAGGCCAAGCTCGTGGTTGGTCCGGGCGGCTGCCTGCTTCACTGCAGCCAGCCCGCGGACCAGGTGCTTGTTGGTGGAGAGCGGCTGCCCGGTGATGGGGAAGTTCTCGATGGCACGCAGTGTGTGGACGCCCCAGTAGGCGTCCGCGGGTACATCGCGGTCGCCCAGGAGGTCGTGTTCGGAACGGAGGGGGATCGCCTGATCGACGGTGGTCATAGCTGTCCTTGGTTGGTTGCTGAAAAATCTGATGCGCGGAGTTCGCCGACCGGAAGGCCGCCGCCCAGCACAGGGGGGCTTTGAAGCGTGTCCAGGCTGCCGCCGTCGACACCCAGACGGCGGAGGACCTCAACGGTGACGGGCATGCGGGCGCGGTCGCCGCCGTCGGAAATCTTGACTGCCAGCCCGGTGCCGTCCGGGAGGCCGACAAGTTGCAGCCCTTCGAAGCCGTCCTTCGCGAGCAGGCCCGGTACGGCTCGCATGAGGGCTGTGACGTCGCGGCCTTCGCCGGCCACCATCTCCGGGAAGCGGCGCATGGCGTGGGCCACCTTGCCTTCGAGGGTGTCCTCGTCCGCGGCGGCCAGACGGCCATAAGCGCGGGCCATGCCGTGCAGCGAGTGGGCGAACAGCGGAGTACCGCAACCGTCGGTGCTGACGGCGGCAGCCTCCTCACCGGTCAGCTCGGTGATGGTGTCGCGGACCAGCACCTGCAGCGGGTGTTCGGGGTGCAAGTATCCCTCCACAGGCCAACCGTTGATGACGCATACGGCGGTCATCGAGGCGTGCTTGCCGGAACAGTTCTGCGTGATGTGGGTGGGGCCGTTGCCTGTGCGGAGCCACTCCTCGCGCTCGGCCACGCCGTAGGGGAGGTCCGTGCTGTTTGCCAGGGCCGCGTCGGTGAGGCCGTGGAGCTTCAGGATCTCGGTAGCGCCGTCGCGGTGCATTTTCGCGCCGGAATGGCTGGCAGCCGTGAGCGCCAGGAGGTTTTCGGGGATGTCCAGGCCGGCCTTGAGCAGCGCGACAGCCTGCAATGGCTTCAGGCTTGAGCGTGGGTACATGGGGGCGTCGGGCTGGCCGGCCTCGACGATGGTGCTGTCATCTGCGGCAAGCGCAATCAGTGAACCGTAGTGGACGCTTTCCACCAGCCCGTCCCGGGTCACTTCGACCAAGGGGACGTGGTTGGGGGCCGTCGCTTCTCGGGCGGCGGCCGGGGCGGGGGGTGCCGGGGCTTTGTGCGCCGGAGCTTCGTGTGCCGGTGCTTTGGGGGCGGGCATGGTGTCGGTGTCCTTTGGGTGTGTCATTTGCTGAGGATTGTGTCCAGTGCCACGCTGACGGCCTGCAGGTGGGCGGCCATCGCCTTGCTTGCGGCGTGGGAGTCGCCCGCCTCGATGGCGTCGAGGATGGCGACGTGTTCCTCGTCCGAACGGTGTTGCCGGTCAGCGACGAGGTTCAAGGTTTCGGACTGGTGGGCCAACGCTTCGCGGATGTCCGACACCACGCTCGCGAACACCCGGTTCCCACTGGCCCGCGCAACGGCCGAGTGGAAGCTGGCATCCAGGTTTACCCAGGCTTCGGGGTCGTTCTCGTTGAGCATTTCCTGGATGATGTCCTTCAGGTGCTCAAGCTCTTCTTCCGTCCTTCTTTCAGCCGCCAGGCCGGCAGCCGGGATCTCGATGTGAGGACGTGCTTCGTTAAGATCGCGTGCGCTGTACTGGCCCAAGGTAAGGTCATTAGCAACCTTGTTGGCCACAATGAAAGTGCCCTTGCCGGTTTTGGTGACAGTGAGGCCCAAGGTATTGCACGACCTCAGCGCTTCCCGGATCACCGAACGGCTTACGCCATACTGGGCAGCCAGGGTCGCTTCAGAACTCAGCTTGGTGCCGATGTCGAACTGTCCGCCTTCGATGGCCCGGCGGAGTGCGGCAAAGACGGCCTCAGCCGCGGAAATCCGCGAAATAGGCATATGCGCTGAGTGGCCGCTCTGGGACTCTTGCTGTCCGGCTGTCCGGCTGTCTGACAGGTTCACGTTTCGAATATGGCACGGGTCACAAGACGCTGTCAACGCTGAAAGGCTTGCTTCACGGTTTGGGGACTGGTAGAAGCGCCCGACGGCGGGTGGTGAGGTTTTGTGCCCGGTGACGTCACGGCGCCCGACGGCGGCAGTCGGGTTCCGCCGTCGGCCTCCCGTTGCATGCGTGATCGGCGCATAATGGCGTTCATGACGGCCAGCAACCCGGACAAGCCGCGCGTCACCGTGGAGGTGCCGGTTCTTCGCGTCGGCGCCGGACCCGCCGACTACCAGGGCCTTGAGCGATTCGTTGATTCACTGCGCAAGCCGCAAGGGCTGCATATGACTTTGCTGCACGTGGGAATTCTGGACGAGCTCGCCGGGGACATCGCAGCGTGGACAAACGGAAGGGCAGAGCCCGGGAAGGTGCTGCCCGAGATCAGTAGTTGGTTGACCGAACTGCCTGTTCTGCAGGGCTTTCTGGGAAAGTCCGACAAGCTGGTGCCCCTGGGTGGCGGCCGCCTGATGGGGCTTGAGGTGGATGTTCCCCAGGAGGTTCATGACTATCAAGCCCTCCTGGTTCAGGGTTTGCATGTGCTGCTCGATGAGCTGGGCCTCGACAACATTGACGACTTCATTCTGAGCTCGCCCGCATTGGGGTACCGGTCGCCGCGGTGGTTGCCGCACATTGCTGTGGGAAAGGCGAAGTCACGGCACGAACCGCCCACGGAGATTGCACCGGTGGCACTTGAGTTCGGCGATTCGCGGATCCGTCACCGTGAGTCGCTGCCGGCTGCTGATTCTTAGGGGCTGGCCGGTCACGGTAGGTTTGGAAGTGTCTCCCGTTTCCTACCCGAGGACTCCCATGCAACCCCGCGCCTTGTTCCGTACCGTCGCTTTTGCCGAGGCCGTGACCTGGACGTTGTTGCTGATCGGGTTGTTCCTTAAGTACGTCACCCGGACTACCGATGTTGGGGTGAGCATCGCCGGAGGCATCCACGGATTCGTCTTCCTTTGCTACGCGGCGACGGCCGCCTTCACCTGGATCAACCAGAAGTGGTCCCTGCGCACGGGCCTCGTTGCCATCTGCTCCGCTGTGATTCCGTATGCCACCATTCCCCTGGAAAAGTCGCTGGATCGCCGAGGCCTCCTTGCCGGCGGGTGGCGCTTGGCCGCCGGTGGTGATACGCCGCGTGGGGGCTTTGAAAGGGCCCAGGCCTGGGTCCTTCGAAACCCGGTTCTCGCTGTTGTTGTGACTTTGGTTGCCGTGGGGGTTGTGTTCAGCTTCCTGCTTTTCATGGGCCCTCCAGGGACCTGGTTCTCCTAATGTTTGCGGCCGGGAAGCATCGGTTCTTCGGAACTGGTGCTTTTCTTCTTTTAACCCGTGGTTCCCGTCTTTGCGCGTGCCGCCACCACCGACTTTGGAACTGTGATGGCCTGGACGCGCCGTTGGAGTGGAGTGTCACCGGAGGTTTCGTGATCAAAGTGGGTGGTGGCGGCCCGCGGCTGGGCCTTTGTGTGGCTTCCGGACCTTGTTTGAGGTCGGATGGCGTGATTTTCCGGCGGGTTCGAGCTGTTTCGGGTTCAAAACGGGTCAGGAAGCGGCGGTGTCGAGGCCTTAGTGGGTTGGTTCGGTGCCGGGGCAGCCCCAGGATTGGGGGTTTTGTTCGCAGGTGTCGGCGACGAGGGCTCGTTCTGTTTTCCAGACCTGGATGGTGATGGGCGGGGTGGTGAGGTTCAGGGTTCCGTTGATGGGCAGGGGTGGGCCGTTGTTGACCGAGTAGGTGCCGGTGAACGTGGTGGTGGCGGTGGCTGGGTAGTTGCCGGTGTTTGTGTAGGTGTGGCTGGTGCGGGTGTCTGTGGTGAGCCATTCGGTTTGGGGGATGGAGTATCCGGTGGCTGGTGTGGGGCCGAGGGTGGTGCCGTCGCCGAAGGTGTAGGTGTAGCTGGTCGGGGTGGCTGTCAGGTGGACTGCTTGGCCGAGGATGGTGACATCGAAGCTTTGTGCGGTTGTGCTGGTGTAGAAGTTGGTGGGTGCGCCTTTGAGGGTGTGGGGGAACGGCTGGGCTTGAAGTGTTCCGGGGTTGACGGGGAGTTGCCGGAAGTCGGTGAGGATCCGGGCAGCGATATCGGCCAGGACGTCCTGCGGCTCTGCGTCATAGAGGCACGCAGGTTTACCGTCCACAGGCTGCCAATCGGTGAATGTCGGGTTAGTGACGGCTTTCGGTGCTTTCAACCAGATAACCGGTGAACCCACTTTCCCTCCGGGTGTTGTAGGTGGGCATTCAAGGGTCAGACAGCCCATTTCACGTGCCCCGGGGCCCCCGAGAGTACAGCGAAAGTCCGGCTTGTACTGGTAGGGATCTTCGGTGGCATCACTGCCGAGCTTCGTCGAAGGAACACCGGTTGCTGATTCGACTGTGAACTCAGCGCCGACAGCAATTGAGCGATCAGTGAAGCCAGTTCCTGGACTGGGCGTCGTGTTCATCCCGGGAGCTAGGGCATAGGTTGCTGCCAAACTAAACAAAGCGCCCACGACGGCGGTACGGATTCCCTCTCCGATCATCACCTGATGACCCCGAGGTCAGTTACGGACCAAGATCCGTCAGCAAAAACACCAAAGAAGGCAGCCGCGTCATTAGTTTCGCCGGTTGGCTCCCGTCCGGCCGAGCCATCTCCATTCATGTAGAGGATCTGCTGCTGCAGAACCTGAACTTTTGCTGATTGGGACGGGCTGGACGGAGCCCAAAAGACCTCGACCACGGGAGTTTGATACTGCCCGCCGATCAGCCACCGGCCATTCGAGTAGTTCGCAGCGACTCCCGACAGGAGGTCGTTGCACAGTCGGCACGTATCGTTAGACAACTCGTCGGCCTTTGCAGTATCGCCGGTTTCGTAGGCGTAACTCAGCTCCTGAAACCAGTACCCAATGAACGCCTCCAACCCCGCCTTCGAGTTCTCCTTCGCCAGCTCAGGCATCACCGGAACCGGAACGTTCTGTGCCTTCCCCTGCGCATCAGCGGGTTTGTAGGCACCGGACGAGGACGAAGTAGCCGAAGCAGCCGGAACCGAAACGCTCACGGTGGGTGACGCCGTCGTCGAGCCTGTCTCGGAAGGGGAGCCGCTGGGTGTTGCGGAGCCCTGGCAACCACTGAGAAGCACAGCGGCCCCAACGGTGAGCACCACCGCCGGCCCTCGTAAAGACAACAAAGCGGCAAACGTAACGCGTGACATGAAGCTCCCCAAAGCTGTTCCGGCGGTGTGGCGGCCAGTCTAAGCAGCGGGCGCGAGGGGATTCACGTCAGAAAAATGCTCCTGTGGATAAGTGCCAGGTAATTTCTGCTGGATGATCGGGACGTCGATGTCGCAAAAGCTTGGGATTCCGCGGTTTCCGGCGGGCGCCCAGCCTGATGATCCAGCAAAATCTACGCTGAACACCGCAAGATCAGCCGCGGAGCTTCTCCATGTCGCGGCGATCCTTTTTGGTGGGTCGTCCGGCGCCGCGGTCGCGCTGGGGAAGGCCGAGCTTGGGCGCCACGGGGCGCGGGGGGGTGTGGTCGGTGAAGCAGTGCGATGCGGCCTCTGCACCAACGCGTTTTGCGATAAGTCGCCGGACTTCGAGGATACGTTCCCAGCCGGACTCGCGGACGCGGATGGTGTCGCCGATGATCACGCTTTGGGAGGCCTTCACGGGGTTTCCATTGATCCGGATATGCCCGGCGCGGCAGGCAGCAGTAGCCGCGGAGCGCGTCTTGTAGGCACGGATGGCCCACAACCAGGCATCAACGCGGACGTTCGCTGGGGATGATGACGGGATACTCATGATTGGATCGAGTCTAACGGGGCGGCAAGCGCACTGCGAGGACGCGGGAAAGCGTCGAATTCGCTGGAAGTTTCCCGGCTTACCCGCAGTGTTCCAGCGAACTCGGCGCAACCAGCTCGGCGCAACCGGCCCGCGAAACCACCGCAAGCAAGCTACCGCACCGTCACCTCTACCCGCTGGGCCATGTTGTTCCCCAGTCCTTGGTAGTTCCACACCTGCTCGGTCGACTGCAACGCGCCCGACGTATCCATCGCCCGGCACCGCAGCACATGCTCGCCCGGACTGGCCACCCACACCATGGACCACCGCCGCCATGCGAAGTCGCCCAGCGCCGGTTCGAGGTGCGCGGGCATCCATTCCCCGTCGATTCCCACTTCCACCCGTTCCACTTCGCCGTGACCGGACCATGCGCGCCCTTCCAGCATCACCGGACCGGCGTCCACAACGCGGCGGCGCGTGAAAAAGTCGGGTATTCCCGGCGGCACCATCAGTGAACGAACCCGGATGTGGGAAACGGGCAGGCCCGGTCCGTCGGGGCCTTGAAGATAGTGATACGCCACAGCCTGCTGCCACCCCATGAACCGCGACCTCACCGCCTCAATCGAGGCCAGCCACTTCACACTCGCCATGCCGTACCAACCCGGCACCAGCAACCTCAGGGGGAATCCGTGCTGGGGCGGCAATGGATGGCCGTTCATGGCGTAGACCAACATGACTTCGGGATGCATGGCCTCTTCGATCGAAAGACTCCGGGCATACGGCTCTTCAACCCCGCCTTGGATGCCGCTGTCGGCACCTGTAAAAACGAGTTCGACGGCGTCACGCGCCAAACCTGCCTCCTCCAGCAGGGGTGCCAACGGCGTCCCGGTCCACTCGGCCGTGCCCACTGCGCCGAGTACCCAGGGCTGACTCAGGGGACGAGGTTGGAGGAGTGACCGGCCATTACCCGCACATTCAAGAGTTACGGGCATGGTGACGGCGGGCCGGGCCTTGATGTCGTCGAGGCTCAGCTCCAGGCTGCGGTGCACGGCCCCGCCCAACCTCAACTGCCAGGATTCGGCGGACACGAGCGGGATATCGAAGTGGATCAAAAGGTAATGCAGGCCCGCAGGAGTGATGTCCTCGTGCAAGGCTTCCAACGGCATGGAGTGGTTGCGCCCGGAGAGTTGGAGTTCCTCGTGGGTGAGGGGGCCTTCGGTGGGTTGCCCTGACGTGGCGGCCTGTGCAGCCTTTTGTTTCGTGTGATTCTTGGACATGGGACGGCGGCGTTCTACTGGAAGCGAAACGCTGCGGAGTGCCGCAGCACTTAGCTCAAGGATCACGCCACGGCAGAGACCCGTCAATAGCTCGTTGTGAGGCCTGCTTTGCGCGCCAACCCACGAATGGAGCGCGCAAAGGCGGCCTCATAACGGAAGATGGCTACCGGCGTCGTAGTTCCGGGTACTCAAGGTGAGGGGCAACCGTGCCGGCGTCGCGTTCCAGGAAGTTGACGGCCGGGGCAACGATGTCGTCGATCTCGTCGAGGATTGCCTCGCTGAGCACCACATCGGCCGCCTTCAGGTAATCCGTCAGGTGGTCCTCGGTCCGTGGCCCGATGATCACGCTGGTCACCGCAGGGTGGTTCAACGCAAAAGCAACCGCCAGCTGGATGAGGGTCAACCCGTGCCGCGTCGCGAGCTGGGCCAAGGCTTCGGCCGCATGCAACTTTCCTTGGTTGAAGGGTGCGGTCACGTCGAAGCGTCCGGGAAGTGCCGAGAAGCGCGAACTCTCGGGCTGCCCGGCGCCAACCCGGTAGCCGCCGGCGAGCCAGCCGCCGTCGAGCGGACCGTAGCTCAAGACCCCGACGCCGTACTGCTGGGTGATGGGCAGGACGTCGCGTTCGTTGGCGCGGACCAGGAGGGAATAGGGGACCTGGTCCACTACCGGCGGGGTCAGGTGGTTGGTGTTGGCGATCCACTGGGCTTCGACCAACTGGGCAGGGCTGAACACGGAAGTGCCGTAGTACAGGATCTTGCCCTGGCGGATGAGGTCGTTGAGGGCGGTAATGGTTTCCAGCAGGTCGGTGTTGTAGTCCGGACGGTGCGCTTGGTAGAGGTCGATCCTGTCGGTGTTCAGTCGTCGCAGACTGTCCTCCACGGCACGGACGATCCAGCGCCGGGAGTTGCCGGCGTGCGCCGGGTTGGAACCCATTTGGCCGTGGAATTTGGTGGCGAGGAAGACGTCGTCGCGCCGGCTGTGAATGGCCTGGCCAACGACGGTTTCGGACTCGCCCTGGGAGTAGATGTCGGCAGTGTCGATGCTGGTGATACCTGCGTCAAGGGCCGCCTTGATGATCCGGATGCTCTCTGCCGGTCCCGTGGGCGCGGCGCCGGTGCCGAAGTTCAGGGTACCCAGCGTGAGCGGGCTGATCAGGGCGCCAGTGCGTCCAAGCGTTCGTAGCTCGTTGAGGCTCATGTCGGCTTCCTGTGGAGGATAGTGCTGGTGTCCAAGCCGGGGGCGTTGGCCATGGACGGGATGTTCAATCGAGGCTACACACGGCGGGGTGGGGCATAAACGCAAATGGTAGAAGTTCTTCGTTTTTCGTCTTGCGGAGTAACGGAAGGGGCCACACTTCGCGACATTTCTTGACACACGGCAACACAAATGACTTGCGAATCAACAAATATTGCTGTTCCTCCAAGCACGTGAATTATGGGAAAGGAACTTACGAAACGCACGAAAGGGACAGCGGGATGACACAGACCACAGTGGAAGAAACGGCGGCCATCAAGGCGGCCTTTGCGCAGTTCCCGTCGGGAGTGGCAGCCTTCAGTGCGATGGTGGACTTCACGCCGGAAGCCCTGGTGGCGTCGTCCTTTACCGTGGGTGTTTCGCTCGAGCCGCCGCTGGTCATGTTCGCGGTACAGAACTCCTCCACCACCTGGCCCAAGCTTCGGCAGGCCCAGCGGCTTGGCGTTTCTGTCCTCGCAGAGGGACAAGAGGCCCACGCACTCCAGCTGGCGTCGAAGACACGGGACCGCTTCGCCGGTCTCGATACCAGCGTCAGCGACTCAGGCGCTGTGCTTATCGATGGCGCGGTGCTGGGCTTCGAATGCGAAATCGTCTCTGAAGCACCTGCCGGTGATCACGCGATCGTGGTTCTCGAAGTCAAGGCAATCAACGTCAACCTCGAGTCCAAGCCCCTGATCTACCACGGCGCCGCGTTCCGTCAGTTGGCTGCCTAGAACCAGCCGCTGCCGCTAGGAGTTGCGGGTCCGCTAGGAGTTGCGGGCGACGCCGCTGAGCGAACCTTTTTGGCCGGGATTTTTTTGGGCAGGACCCTGGGGCTTTCCTTGTGCGGAAGCGCCGGGGCCCTGCTTTTTGGCCGGGCTGGCTGTTTTCGCGGGGTTCGCCGGGCTGGCTGGCTTTGCGGGGTTCCCGCCACCGGCTGCGGCCGCTGGATTCTGGCCGTTCGACGACGGCGCGGGCTCGTCGAGGTCGCGGACCGTCACCTTGATGGGTGGCGGCTGTTGGGCCTTGGCGCGCTCGGCTTCGCGGCGGTCCGCTTCAGCAACGGCGTCGGCCCAATCCTTGGCGAGAACGGGCGGTTCCTTGGTTGCTGCCACGACGATGGGGTGGTGCGCAGTCTGGTGCTCGACCGCTGACTTGACCTCCGCCGGTTTGGGCAGCTTTCGCGGATCCACTTTGCTCTTCCATTCACCGTCCTTGACGGCTGCAGAAGCACCGGAGATCTTGCGGCGGGCCCCTCCGAGCAGGTCCCGCTTGGGAGCGGCGGGAGCGGCGGGAGTGGCGGGAGCGGCCGGAGCGGTGGCCGCGGGAGCCGCGGCGGTGGCGGCAGTAGCCACTGGCTCCGCGACGGCAGGCGCAGCAACGCCGACCGGTACAGCGACAGGCGCCGCCTCCGGTTCCAAATCTCCGGCCTCGTCGAAGGAAGGACCCGGGGCGTAACCAGGCCGCGGAGGAAGGTGCACGATGGGCGTGTTGTCCTTTTTGGGGAAGATCCCGATCAACGCCAGGAGAATGACGGATATCAGCCGACCCACTCCGGCAACCACCAAGGTGATGATGATGATCAGCCCAAGGCCCAGGAACATCAGCACTGCCAGGCCCAGCGTCCCCAAGTACGTCAGGTTGATGGCGAGTGTTGTCGGATCCTCCACTTAGCCTCCCCTGGCCGTCGTTTTGCGATGCGCGCAGTGCCCACCAACTTGCTTATCCAGCCTAAGGTCCGGCACCGACGGAATCACGCGTCGAGGCCCACTCCGACAGGGTTGTTTCGAAGCTGTTATCTGCCATGGGAAAATATGTTGCCCAGCTCTCATTTCCAACCCGGATTGGCCCGTCGTGACTCCTGATACCACCCGGCTCCGCAACGGCGCATGCCCCTGCCTTTCCGGCGAGCAGTACATCGATTGCTGTGGCCGTTTCCATCGTGGTGACGCTGAGGCACCCACCGCTGAGCAACTCATGCGCTCCCGGTACTCAGCATTCGTGGTTCTTGACCCCGAGTACCTGATCCGCACCTGGCATTCGAGTACCCGACCTGCCTCCATGGACCTCGACCCGGACCTTCAATGGCGCCGGTTGGACATCCTCGGCACGAGCGACGGCGGACCATTGGACTCCGCGGGGACCGTTGAGTTCGCGGCCCACTACAGGTCCGACGGCGAACGCGGAGTCCAGCGCGAAATTAGCCGTTTTGTGCGGGAAGACAAGCGTTGGTACTACGTGGACGGGGACGTCCGGCAGTAGTTCACCGATACTTGCGGTGAAGATTCTCCTTGGTTGATGCCCCTGGTGCGGCATCGCCGATCCAAGGACCGGTTCCTTCGGACTGATCGAGTATCCCGGCCTCCAACCAGGTGTAGTCGCCGGCCAGGACCTTGCGCGAGAGGTCGTGGTCGCCGTCGTCGGTATTCCTCCACAGCTGGTCGAAGTATTCGTCAACCCGCACGCGGGCCTGTTCACAGAAGGCCTCGGCCAACTCAAAAGCGGCCGCGCCTTGTTCAGGATGGGTCCGCAGCAGTGCCTCGGCGCGTGAGCAGCATGCCGCCATGGCGAACAGCTCCGCCCCGATGTCCACGATCCTGCCCAGGAACGCCTGCTTGTACTCGAGCTTGGCTTGCCACCGGCCCATCCCATAGAACGTTTGCCGCGCCAACCGCCGCGAGGACCGCTCAACGAACCGCAGCTGCTTGCCCAGTCGCCCAAACTCGGCGTAGGACCGCGGGTCCATGCCCGCGCCGGCCACCAGCTTCGGCAGCCACCTCGCGTAAAAGCCTGAAGCCCCGACGGCGGCCCTCGCCTTGTCCTGCAGGCTCGCATCCACCGAAGCCAAGTCACCGGCTGCGGCAAGGTGGGCGTCCACGGCCTCGCGGGCGATCAGCAGTTTCATGATCTCGCTGGAGCCTTCGAAGATCCTGTTGATACGAAGATCGCGGAGCAACTGTTCGGCCGGGACTGCCCGCTCGCCCCGCGCCTCCAGCGAGTCGGCTGTTTCGAAACCCCGGCCACCACGGATCTGCACCAGCTCATCGGCAATCCGGCAGCTCAGTTCGGTGGACCACAGCTTTGCCAAGGCGGCCTCGATGCGGACGTCCTTCTGTCCGGCGTCGGCCATCTCGGCAGAGAGTTCAAACACGGCTTCCAAGGCAAAAGTGGTGGCAGCGATGAACGCGATCTTCTTGCCGACGGCCTCGTGCTTGCCCACCGGCCGGCCCCACTGCGTGCGGGCGTTGGACCATTCGCGGGCGATTTTCAGGCTCCACTTCCCCGCGGCTACGCACAGGCCGGGGATGGACAGGCGCCCGGTGTTGAGCGTGGTCAGGGCGATCTTGAGCCCTTGGCCCTCGCGGCCCAACCGGTTGGCGGCAGGCACACGCACCTGGTGGAAACGTGTCACGCCGTTCTCAATGCCGCGCAGCCCCATGAAGGCGTTGCGGTTCTCCACCGTGATGCCGGGCGAGTCCATTTCCACAACGAACGCCGAGATGCCGCCCTTGTGCTCGGTTCCGTCGGCGTCGGTGTGGGCGGGAACGCGGGCCATGACCACCACGAGTTCGGCAATGACGCCGTTGGTGGTCCAGAGTTTCACGCCGTCCAAAACGTAGGAACCGCCGTCGTCGGACAGTACGGCAGTGGCGCCCATGCGCGCGGGGTCGCTGCCGACGTCGGGCTCTGTCAGCAGGAAGGCCGTGATGGCGCCGGCGGCGCAGCGGGGGAGGTATTCCTTCTTCTGTTCCGGCGTGCCGAACTCCTTGACCGGCTCCGGAACGCCGATGGATTGGTGGGCTGAAATCAACGCACCCAGGCTTGGATGGACCGAACCCAAAAGGGCAAGCGCCCTCCCGTAATAGACCAGGGACAAGCCCAGGCCGCCGTATTCGCGCGGGATTTTCATCCCGAACACTCCAAGTTCGGCCAGTCCTGCCAGGTACTCGTCCGGAATCCGGGCGTCGCGCTCAATGACCCGGCCGGACAGGGTCTCGGCGAACGCGAGCAAGCGGGTCATGAACTCTTCGCCGCGCTCCACGTCGTCAGGTTTGGCTTGCGGCCAAGGGTGGATCAGGCTGAGGTCGAAACTGCCCAGATACAAGCCTTTGGCGAAGCTGGGCCGGTTCCATTCGGTGTCGCGCGCGGCTTCGGCGACGGCGCGGGCTTCCTCTGCCGTGGCGTTGACGCTGGCAGCGGTGAGGCTGTTGTCAGTAGCGGACGTCATGGGACAACTCCTTTAACCGGTTGTGCCGGTGATGGAGCCAGGGTCCGCCGTGGGTGGGAACCCTTCAGCTGTCCCTCAATGCTACCCGCGGGTAGCTACCCGTGCCAGAGGAAACCTGCGGCTGGAATTCTGCCGGAATCTCCACTTGTCCGGCGTGGTGAACCAAGCGGTCCCACGCAAAGTTGATGCCGTGGACAAGGCCGCCCAGGACACCCTTGACGGTGTACCAGACCAGGCCCATGGCGCCGATAAGAACAATCGTTGCCATCGCCGCGGCCGCAATGAAAGCAGCCAGAATGACAGCGAAGAACAGCGTTCCAATAACTACGTACGTGCCTGTTTCAAGCGTAGTGACATCGAAATCCATGGTTCCCCCCGGAGCGACGTTGCGTGGTTCGACGCGGCGTCGTTGCGTCGATGATCTGACATTAGGGGCGGGGGTGCTTTCCGACCAGCGCTGACGCGCGCCATTCAGGCGTTGATATGCGATCGAAACAGTACCGAAGGGTAAGTCACGGAATGGTTGCGGCCCCCCTTGCGTAAGACGCCCGACGGCGGCACTTCCGGGCCGCTCGACGCCGCCTCGACGCTCTGCGTTAACCTTGTACGGGGCAGTTTCCGCTGCCAGCCAGGTTTCGCAGCAGCTGAAGGAGAGTAGTTGTCCCGTTCAGCCATGTCCTCGGCCGATGCCATAGGCGCGAGGCTCCGCGACCTCGAACAGCTGACGAAGGGTCCGGCCTGGGCGCTGACGCGATCGGCGCCGTGGGTCATCGCCGTCCTCCAGGCCTCCTTCACCCGCACCAGGCCGCAGCTTCCGCTCGAAGAGTTCCATGCCGACGTCGACGCTTTCCTTGAGCAGCTCCGTCGCCAGGATCCCGCGCTCGGCGGGCAGCAAAACGGCAAGGCATTCGGCGATGAATGGACGCGCAAGCAGTTCCTGACGCGACGCAACCAGTCAGGCCAGATCGTCTACGAAGTCACGGAGCCGGCGGCCCGCGTGCTTGCGTTCCTCGACAGCCTTTCGAGCGAACGTTCCACGCTTAACGGCTCCCGGTTGGGCACCCTGCTGGGCGATGTCGAGAAGCTCGCCAACGAAACCAACCCGGACCAGAGCGCCCGCCTGGAAGCCTTGGAAGAGGAAATCCAGGAGCGCCAGCAGCTTGTGGAGGACATCAGCTCCGGCGAATTCGACGGCCTGCTGGATGACGAAGAAGCCGTGGAAGCCGCCGGCAACATCCTCGACCTGGCCGCAAGCCTTCCCGCGGACTACAAGAAGATGCGCGACCGCATCGAGGAACTGGTGGGTGAACTCCGCAACCAGATCATCGAAGAGTCCCTTAGCAAGGGTGCCACCATGGCACAGGTCCTGGAAGCGGACAAACGGCTGCGGCAGAGTCCCGAAGGGCGCACGTTCCGTTCCTTTACCGCTTTCCTGGAGGACCCGCAGCAACAGCTTCGTTTCCGCTCGGCTATCGGCGAGGTGCTCAGCCGGCAGTTCGCCGACGACCTCTCCCACGAGGACCGCGAAACGCTGAAGAACCTCGTGGCCGAACTGCGTTACCAGCACAGCCAGATCCAGCGGATTTACGGCAAGCTCTCCGAGAGCCTCAACACCTACATCCAGAGCGACGACATCCGTCAGTCGGTCAGCCTCCGCAAGGTCCTGGCCGAGGCCGAGCAAGTCATCCGTTCCCTGCCCTACGAGCGTGACAGGCCCGGCCTGGTTCCCGGACCTGTGCTGTTCAACGCGGGTTTTGAATCGCTGGCCATGGTCAAGCTCTTTGACCCGGACGAATTCGCAACACCCCCACGGCTGGCCGACCCCATCGCCTTCAGCGATTCGGACCGGGTTCGTTCCGCCCGCACCGGCAAGGCGAGGCCCGCCGTCGTGCGTGCCGCCATGGCGGGTTCGACGACCATTGGTGATGCGTGGGAAAACCTGCCGGCCGAAGAGCGGCACATCAACAGCGTCCGGACCCTCCTGTCCCTGGCGCTTCAGGGCGGCGCAGCCTTCGACCGCGCCGCATGGGAACACATCGACTTCGAACAAATCGACGGCAGCATCCGCACGGCATACCTGCCGGTCGTCACGCTGAATGAGGATTCCAATGACTGAGGACATCACGACGACGGACGTCACCTTTGAGGAGGACGTCGCCGGCCCAGATGAGGTCACCGGCCCGGATGAGGTCGCCGGCCAGGATGAGGTCACCGAAGAGTCGGCCGACGTCGTTGAAGCCGGGACCGGGGGCACGCACGCCGACCCCTTCCGCATCACGCCGCGGGACACCTTCGTGGACGGCGCCGCCCTCTTCCCGGGCGATACCGGGGTGCTCCCCATGAAGGTCCGCCATGCCCTGGTGAAGCTCCTCAAGGGTCCGTATATTGACGGTGGCCGTGACGAAAAACTGTGGACCACCCTTCTGGACAACCAGTTGATCCTCCGCAGCCGCCTGTCCGAGCTCTTCCTCACCCTGCAACTGGACCACGACCGCAAGATCGCCGTGCTTCGGCCGGTTGATCCGGACATCATCGGGGCCAGCTCCCGCTCCAGCATCCTCCGCCAGCAACGGGCCCTCAGCCGCGTGGAAACCATCGTGCTGCTCCGCCTGCGCCTCCTCCTTGACCGCCATGTCACAGCCCAGACCGACCCCACGATCACCCGCGAGGAGATCTCCGACCTCGTAGCCAACTACACCCCGGCCGGCCAGCAAGATGCCCTGCGCGACTCCGACGTCGTGACCCGCACCATCACCAAACTCCTCGCGCGCCAACTGCTCCTCCCCACACCGTTGGACGACAGCTACACGATCAGCAACGCCCTCCCCCTGGCCCTCCCGTTCGAAAACATTGGCGACATCCCGGCCCACATCGAAGCCCTGGTTGCAGTGGGAACAGACGAATCCGGGACGGAGCCGCTGCTGGAGCTCTCCGATGCGAACGAGGACACGGACGCGGACGACGCCGATGCCGCCCCCGGTGACGGGGGAGCCGAAGCGGCATCCATCGCGGAGGCTGCCGGAACCAACGCTGAAGGGACCACCAAGTGACGATCGCAACCATGCTCCCGCTCGGCGAACTGACGAACCCCGGCCAGATGCGTCTGGCACTGGTCCAGGTGGTCAACTGGGGTACGTTCCATGGCGCCCACACCATGCACGTGGACCGCAAGGGCACGCTGCTGACCGGTAACTCGGGCGTGGGCAAGTCGACGCTATTTGACGCGATGCTTCGTGTTTTCGATGCCCGTCCGCGCTCTAATGAGGCCGCTGCCCAGCGTGCCGGCGGGGCTGTGGAGGACAAGAGGACCACCTTCACCTACATGCGCGGCAAAGTTGGTGATAAGGCAGTAGGGGACAGCTCGGCCAGTGCCTTCCAGCGCCCCGGTGCCACCTGGTCCGCCGTCGCCCTGACGTTTGATAACGCCGCCGGCACGAAGGTGACGATATCGGCGCTGTTCGACCTGCCTAAGAACGGCACGGAGTCCAGCGTTGGGCGTTTTTATGTGATTGACAGCAAGCCGCTGGATCTCGAGGCGATCGAGGGGATCGCGCAGAAGAGGTTTACCAAGGGCGCTCTGGAGGGGATTTTTCCTGACGGCCAGGTCTTCGATGTCCACAAGGCGTTTGCTGAACGGTTCCGTCGCTTGCTCGGTATCAACTCCGACCAAGCACTCCCGTTGTTGCGCGTGATCCAGGCGGGCAAGGGCTTGGGTGGCAGCGTCAACACGTTCTTCCGTGACCAGGTCCTGGACCCCCCGGCTACCTTGGCCGCTGCGGACGATGTGGTGGAGGAATTCAGCAACCTGATGTCCATCCGGCAACGGCTGGAGGATGTCCGGCTGCAGCGCGACCAGTTGGCGCCCGTGCCGGCCCTCAACAAGGAGTACGCGCAGGCTTTGCTGGACGCGAGCCGCCTCCGCGAGCTGGCTGGCGAGGAGTTTGAGGCCTACAAGCAGCAGCTCGCCGTCACGGTCCATGCCAAGACACTGGCCCGTTTCAAGGAGCTGGCGCAGTCCAAGGCGCAGGAGCTTGCAGCGGAGCGCGTGGTGCGTGACGCCTTGGCCAAGGAGCTGCGCGACCTCGAGCTGGACTACAACAACCGGGGCGGCAACGCCATTTCGGCCATTGAGCAGGCTCTGGAAAACGCCAAAGTGGGCCTGAAGCTGCGCAAGCAGGTCGAGGATTCGGCCAAGAAGGCGTTGACGGACGCCGGGTTGAACCTGGAATGGTCGGCCGAGGGCTGGGACCAGGCTCATGAGCAGGCGGCGGCCCGCTCGATCGAGTTGAAGGACGATTCTGAGGCGCTGAAGGAACTCCGTTTCGAGGCTTTCGATGGCCACGCAACCAAGAAGCGGGAACTTGCGGCGGCCCAGCAGGAGCTGTTGTCCCTGCGGTCGCGCAAGTCTTTGCTGCCGCCGTCGAGCATTGAGAACCGGGCCGCCATTGCGGCCGCCACGGGCGTTCCCGAAGAGCGGATGCCGTTCGGTGGCGAACTGATCGACCTCGCCGAAGGACAGGACCAGTGGCGCCCTGCCGCCGAAAGGGCCCTGCGGAACCTCGCCACCACGTTGCTGGTTCCGGGGGAGCACTTCGCCGCCGTGACACGGTATTTGAATGACAACACTGTCCGCGGCGCGCTGCGCGCGGTTGATGTTTCCAAGCCGCTCGCCGGTGGCGCGCTGGCTGTGGAGGACGTGTCCGACGGCGACCTCTTGACCAAGCTGAGCATCCTCACCTCGGGTGCCAATGCCGACGCCGGCGAATGGATCCGCGAGCGGATCGCCCTCGACTTCGCCTACCCGTGCGTGGAAAACCCGGACGAGCTCGCTGCGATGGACAAGGGTCTGAGCCTGGGCGGCGTGGTAAAGCGGAACCGGCACACGGTGGAGAAGGACGATCGCTTCACCAGTCGGCAGGACTACGTTCTGGGCTTTGACAACGCCTCCAAGCTGGAGCTGGTGGCGGCCCGCGTTGGCGAGCTGGAAAACGAGCTTGCAAAGGCCGCGGAGTTGGCGCAAAGCCGCGAGGATTCGCACCAGGGTATGGCACGCCAGCTGGAGGCCCTGCGTCGCGTGGCTGAAGATGAGCGGCCGTGGGAGCAGGTTTCCGCCGATGTTGCAGCCGAGGAGCTGGCCCGGATTGAGCAACGCCTGGTCGATGCCCTGGCAGCCCAGGCCGACCTTGAACCGTTGCGGGCCAACATTGAGGCGGTCCGCGAAAAGCACCAGTCCTCCACAGGTGTGGCGGCTGTGCTGCAGAGCGAGTACAAAACGCTCGATCACCAGATGACCACAGCTGACGGCCTCCTCGACGCGGCGAGGCTGAAGCTTGAGCAGTCACCGCCGTCGGCCTCCACCGTTACGGCCCTGGAACCGTACTTTGCCGGCGCCGCGGACGTTTCCGAGCTGCACGAGCTGGACAACCTTGCCAACAGTGTCCGCAACAAGCTCCTTGACGAGCTGCACGCCGCGGAATCCCGGGGCCAGGCCACCGCCGAACGGCTGACCCGCATGTTCGAGGCCTTCGTCCGCGACTGGGGGAGCGCCATCAGCGCCGACCACGGCACCTCGATCGCCGCGGCCGGGGACTTCGAGGCCCGCTACCACGCAATCGTCAGCGATGGCCTGCCCGCGCAGGAGGCCGAGTTCCGGCTGTTCTTCAACCAGCGCACGCACGAGTCCTTCAGCACCCTCCTGCACTTGCTGGATGAGGAGCGGCGCAGCATCACCAGCCGCATCCTTCCCCTCAACGGCATCTTGTCGGAGGTCAATTTCCACGAGGGCAGCTTCCTGGAATTGGACATCAAGCAGACACTGCCCGCAACGGCCAAGGTGTTCAAGGACGCCATCCAGAACGCCTTGAAGACCAAGCACACGCGACCGTCCCGCGCCGCCGCCGGTTCGGCTGAAACCGACGACGACGCCGAGCTCACCGCCCGCTACAAGTCCTTGGAAACCCTGGTGAAGCGGCTCGGATCCCAGACACCCGAGGACCGACGCTGGCGTGCTGAAGTGTTGGATGTTCGTGGGCACGTCTTCATCCAGTGCAAGGAACACCGCGAGGTGGCACCGGGCAAGAACGGCAAAGCAGGCAAGAAGAAGACCGAAGTGTTCATGCATGCCGATACCGGCTCGATGTCCGGCGGTGAGCGTCAACGGTTTACCGCGTTCATCATGGCGGCGGCATTGAGCTACCAGTTGGGCATCGCCGAGCAAGGCTTCACCACGTACGGCACCGTGATGATGGACGAGGCTTTTGTGTTGGCTTCAGAGGAATTCGCGGGTGCAGGCATCAAGGCGCTTCACGAGTTTGGCTTCCAGTTGCTGCTGGCCGCCCCGGAGAACGTGATCGACCTCTCCCGGCACCTGGGCTCAGTCACGGAGATCCTGCGGGACAAGCGCACCAACCGTTCCGGCGTGCTCACGGCGCCGGTCATTTCCGGGCAGGGTGAGCCCGGAGCCTGGCGCTCAGAAGCCAACCCGGTCGATATCGTCCTCCGCTAGAAGCAACGCGGGGTCACTTATGGCCCTTTGGGAGCCCCTTTATGGGCCAAAAGTGACCCCGCGTTGCTTTGCTCTAGCTGCGGACGCGGTCCAGGAACTGCCCGGTCCGGGACTCCAGTCCGGCGATCTGCTTCAGGACCACGGCGGCCGGGTCCGGATTGATCTCATTGACCGGCGGTTCTTTGCGCACATTGGCGCTGCAACCGAACTCGGCGCAGATCAGGGTGCCCACAGTGTTGCCGTCCTTGCCGGATTGCCCGGCCTTCCTGGCAACCCAGAGGTAGACGTCGTCCTTGGAGAAGACGTCCCTGCACAGTTCGCAGAGCACCACGCGCTTCTTGCCGGACCCTCCTTCAGGCGCACGGAGCATGATCCCTGTGAGCTTCCCCCGATAGGGAACTACGAGATAGCCGCGCTGGGGCATCTTCTCGTCGCGCCAGCCCAGAAACTCGAGGTTTTCCCAATCGAGGGTGTCGAAATCGCGCGGAAGATTGGCCTTGGCTGCCTCCGAGCGGCTGGCGTTGATGAACGATGAACGGATTTGTTGGGCAGTAATTTTCTGCATGGCAATGCTTCTTTCGAGAAATGGTCGACGTCGGCAGCGCGCCTGGCGCTGCGGGTGGCACGGAAGCGTCGGTCACCGAATAGGGCACGCCAAAAGAAGCCCAACATTGTGTTGGTATTTCCTGAGTGCTACTTGGCTGGTTCCAACGCAACGGGGTGTGCCAAGCAGGCCGAAACGGCCACCTCGCCAACCATGGCTGCAGCAACTGAAGTGCGCACGCTCATCCCCTCGTTGTTTTCAAAGAAGCGGTAGTCCGCCCTCAACATCCTAACCCCACCAGGGTGCGGTGATTACGTGACGCAAACGTTTCGTAATTATCCGGAGGGTAGGCTAGCCTTACTTAGGTTCGCATCACTTACCTAAGGAGTCCCGTGGCTTCCCTTCTTCCACGCCGCGCCCTGCTCAAGACCGCAGGTACCGCGACGGCCGCTCTGGCCGCCGTCGCCCTTTCCCTCACCGGCTGCTCCACTGGTCCGGCCACCTCGACGCCGGCGTCCGAGCAGGCTGAGTCCGCCGCCTTCCCCGTCACCATCAAGAACGTCTTCGGCGAGACCACCATCAAGGAACAGCCCAAGCGTGTTGTCACCGTTTCGTGGGTCAACGACGACGTCGCCCTCGCCCTGGGCGTAGTGCCGGTCGGCGTTCCGAAGAACGAGTGGGGCAACAACGACAAGGGCTCCACGCCGTGGAAGGACGCAGCCCTCGAGAAGCTCGGCGCCGGGTTCGGTACGGACAAGGCCCCGGTCCAGTTCTCCGAGGCCGACGGTATCAACTTCACCGAGATCGCCAAGCTCAACCCGGACGTCATCCTGGCCGCGTACTCCGGGCTGGAAGAGGCTGACTACAAGAAGTTGAGCGAGATCGCCCCCGTCGTGGCCCAGCCGGAGCTGGCCTACGGCACCCCGTGGCAGGAAAGCACCACCCTGATCGGCAAGGCATTGGGCAAGGAAGCCGAAGCCAAAAAGCTGATCGAAGACACCGAAGCCACCATCAAGGACAAGGTCTCCAAGTACCCGCAGATCAAGGACAAGACCTTCATCTACGGCAACCTTGAGCCCGCCAAGGGCGACGGCGCCAACGTCTACACCGCCATCGACAACCGCCCCCGCTTCCTCTCCGAGATCGGCATGAAGCTGGCCCCGGTGGTCACGGAGAACACCAAGTCGAACACGGAATTCTTCATCCCGTGGTCCGCTGAGAAGGCCAACGAACTCGCCTCCGACGTCTTCGTTACCTGGGTTCCGGAAGCCGCAACGGCCGACGCCATCAAGGCCGACCCGCTGCTGGGCCAGATCCCGGCCATCAAGAAGGGCGCCCTGGTTGCCGATTCGGACCAGACCCTGACGCTCTCCATCTCCGCTTCTTCGCCGCTGAGCCTGCCGTGGGCGCTGGACAAGTTCCTGCCGCAGCTGGGCCAGGCCGCTGACGTGGCGGGCAAGTAACCGCAATGAAACTGAGTACGACGACGGCGGCTACCGTGGGGCGGGTTGGTGGCACCTCGGTGCCGGGTAACCAGCGAGGCATCGCGCCCGGTAGCAGCGACGTGGCCGGACGGGGAACCCGGCCGCGCAGCGCAGCCAAGCGGACCGCCTGGCTGCTGGTCGCCGTCGTCGTACTCGCCGCGGTGAGTGCCGCCTCCTTGGCGATCGGCGCCCGCGGCCTTCCCCTGAACACCGTCTGGGAAGCCATCACGCACTTCAATCCTGCAGATGGCAACCACGCCGTGGTGGTGGCCCGCATTCCCCGGACTCTCCTTGGCCTGCTGGCCGGGGCCGCACTGGGGCTGGCCGGTGCCGCCATGCAGGGCGTGGCCCGCAACCCCCTTGCCGATCCCGGCATCCTGGGCCTGAACGCCGGGGCCGCGCTGGCCGTGGTCGTTGGAATTTACGTGTTCGGCATTGGTTCGCTGACCGGCTACATCTGGTTCGCTTTCATCGGCGCCGCAGCAGCCGCCGTCGTGGTTTATGCCATTGCCTCCCGAGGACGTGACGGTGCGACGCCGGTCAAGCTCGCCTTGGCGGGTGCGGCGCTCAGCGCGGGTTTGTTTTCGCTCATGAACGTCATCCTTGTTTCCAGCCAGGACACCCTGGACCGCTTCCGTTTCTGGCAGGTGGGCAGCATCGGCGGGCGCGACTGGTCCGTGCTGCTGCCCGCGCTGCCGTTCCTGGCCATTGGTGCGCTCATTGTGTTGGGCTCGGGACGTGTCTTGAACAGCCTGGCCCTGGGTGACGATATTGCCCGCGGCCTGGGCCAGAACGTCGGGCTGGCCCGTGGGATCACGGCGCTGGGCATCGTGCTCTTGTGTGGCTCCGCGACTGCGCTGGCCGGGCCCATCGGCTTCCTAGGCCTGGTGATCCCGCACGCCGTTCGCTTGCTGACAGGGCCGGATTACCGCTGGATCCTCCCGTTCTCCATGGTCTCCGCCCCTATCCTGCTCATCACCGCCGACATCATTGGCAGGGTGGTCCTCCTCCCGGGCGAAGTCCCCGCCGGCATCATGACCGCGATCGTCGGTGCACCCGTTTTTGTCTGGCTCATCCGTCGCGGAAAGGGGGCCGGACTGTGAGTGCCCTCAAATCCGCACGCGAGTTGGCAGTTAATGACAATGCTGGGCGCAAACATCATCATCAAATGCCAACTCGGCGCGCTCTGAGCCCCACGTTCTTCCTGGCCCTCGCGCTCCTGGTGATGTTTGGCGTGTATGTGCTCCTCGGCAGCTATACCGTGACCATCCCGGACTTCTTCACGATCGTCATCAACCACTTGACCGGCGGCGAGAAAATCCCGGGCGCCAGCTTCATCGTCATGGAGCACAAACTTCCCCGCGCCGTGGTGGGAACCATGATCGGCATAGCCTTCGGACTTGCCGGCGCGCTCTTCCAGACCATGCTGCGCAACCCGTTGGCGAGCCCGGACATCATCGGCATCAGCTATGGTGCCAGCGCGGCCGCCGTAACGGCCATTGTTGTTTTCGGTGCTTCCGGAGCCGTGGTGTCGGGGGCAGCACTGGGCGGTGCGCTCGGGGTCGCCGCCATCATCTACGCGATTTCCCGCAGCACGGGTTCCGGCGCAGGCGGCAGCCGCGGCAACGCTGCGGGCAACCGCCTCATCCTGGCAGGGGTGGGCATCGCCGCAGCCCTGCACGCAGTGGTCAACTTCCTTATGACCCGCGCCGACATCCGGACCGCGGCCGACGCCCTTATCTGGCTCAACGGCTCGCTGAACTCCGCGACGTGGGACCGGGCAGGCGTCCTGACGGTCTCCTTGCTCATCCTGATCCCCGCTGTGATTGCCCTTGCCGGCCCGTTGCGCATCCTTGAACTCGGCGACGACGCCGCTGCCGGACTGGGCATCAGGGTCAACGCGACCCGGCTGGGACTGGTGCTGACCGCCGTCGGACTTGCCGCCGTCGCAACCGCCGCTGCCGGTCCGGTAGCCTTCGTTGCCTTCCTCGCCGGACCGATTGCCCGCCGCATCGTGCGCAAACCGAGCCTTCCGGCGTCGGCCCTGACGGGTGCGCTGATCGTGTTGGCCGCCGACTTCTTTGCCTCCAACATCGCGCCGGTGGTCCTGGACGGAACAGTCCTCCCGGTCGGCGTCATCACCGGCGCCCTCGGCGCACCGTTCCTGCTCTGGCTCCTCCTCACGTCGAACCGAAAGGAAGCCTGACATGGCCCTCCTTAATGCCAAGGACCTGACGCTGCAATACGAGCAGCGCAAGGTTGTTGAGGGACTCTCCACGGAGATCCCCGAAGGCAAAGTCACCATGATCGTCGGTGCCAACGCCTGCGGAAAGTCCACGTTGCTCCGCGGTTTGTCCCGGCTCCTGAAGCCAAGCGGCGGCGCCGTGACGCTGGACGGCAAGGACATCCACACCCGTCCGGCCCGTGAGCTCGCCCGTACCCTGGGCCTGCTGCCGCAGCACCCCACCGCCCCCGACGGCATCACCGTGCGGGACCTCGTGGGCCGTGGGCGGTACCCGCACCAGGGCTTCTTCCGGAGCTGGAGCGCCAACGACGACGCCGCGGTACAGCGCGCGCTCGAGGCCACCGACACGCTGGGACTCGCTGAGCGGAGCATCGACGAGCTGTCCGGCGGACAGCGCCAGCGTGTATGGATCGCCATGGCCCTGGCCCAGGAAACGGACGTCCTGCTGCTCGACGAGCCCACCACGTACCTGGACCTTGCCCACCAAGTGGAGGTTCTGGACCTGGTCACGGACCTCAACCGAAGCCGGGGCACCACGGTGGCCATCGTGCTGCACGACCTCAACCTGGCAGCACGCTACGCCGATCACGTGATCGCCATGAAGGGCGGCTGCATCGTTGCCGAGGGACCCGCCATCGAGGTGGTCACCGAGGAACTGGTATTCAACGTTTTCGGCCTGGAATCCCGCGTGGTTCCGGACCCCATTTCAGGAACACCGCTGATCGTCCCGATTGGCCGGCACCACGCACAGCCCGCGCGAACCAAGGAACTGGAGATCGCATCATGAGTGCACAACCGACACAGGCCACCGCAAGTGCCGCCGTGGAGCCCATGACCCTCGCCTTCGACGTCACCGTGACGGCCGTGCAGGAGCTCAGCCCGAACTTCCGCCGGATCACGTTCGGTGGCTATTCGCTGCGTGGTTTCGGGGTTGCGGGCGACACTTTGGACCTTCGCGTGAAGCTGATGATCCCGTCCTTCGACGCCGACGGCAACGCCCTTCCACTGCCGCCCTTCAAAATGGAGGACGCAGGCTGGTACAAGGAATGGCTTGCCATGGATCCGTCGGTGCGCGGCGACATGCGCACCTATACAGTCCGGTCGGAACGCCTTGATGCCGTGTACCCGGAGATCGACATCGACTTCGTGATGCACTTCGATGAGCACGGCAACGGTGGTCCTGCCGCGAACTGGGCCGTTGCCGCGAAGCCCGGAGATGCCCTGACCATCATCGGTCCCAACAACCGCGCCGCGCAGTGCACCACCGCGGGTGCTTACGGCGGCATCGAGTGGCGCCCGGGGTTGGCCCAGCGTGTGTTGCTCGCGGGCGATGAAACTGCGGTCCCTGCCATCAGCGCCATCCTGGAGAGCCTGCCCGCGGACATGACCGGCCACGCTTTCCTCGAGGTGCCGTCAGCAGCTGATTTCCAGGACATCACCACCGCAGCCGACATCGAGATCACCTGGCTTGCCCGCGGCGCAGCCATCGGACGCTCCCGTCCGCATGGTGAACTCCTTAAGGAAGCTGTTGCCAAGGCTGTTCCCGTTCCGGGATGGGTGGGCCTCAAGGGAACCGACAGCGCTGCCGGCCCGGAGCCCGAAGACGTCAACGTGGACCAGGACATCCTCTGGGAAACTCCGCAGCGCATGGACGCTGCAGCCATCGAGGCCACGAAGAACCCCACCCTTCCCGCCGGTGCGCTGCCGTTCTATGCCTGGATTGCCGGCGAGGCGTTCGTGATCAAGGAAATGCGGCGCTACCTGGTGCGCGATGTTGGTATCGACCGGAAGCAGGTTGCGTTCATGGGGTATTGGCGGCGGGGCAAAGCGGAAGGCTGACCCTCACTCACATCCCTACCGTTTGAGCGCATCCCTCGCTCATATCCCTACCGCTTGGGCGCACCCCTCGCTCACCTGTTCACTTTGGGTTGGTACGGGCTTAACCGGCGGCGCGTACCGTCCGGAGGGTGCGTGAGGATTTCGGGGACGGAAAAAACGTTCGACGGCGGTACGTCGCCATCGGGGATTCCTTCACCGAGGGCGTGGGGGACCCGAGCAAGATCCTGCCGAATGGGGTCCGCGGCTGGGCCGACCGGGTGGCCGAAAAACTGGCGAAGGCACAGCCCGGCTGGGAGTATGCCAACCTTGCCGTACGCAGCAAGAGGCTACGGCACATCATCGACGAGCAACTGCAGCCGGCCCTCGACATGGAGCCGACGCTGATCACGGTCTATGCCGGTGGGAACGACATCCTGGACTTCGGCACTGACATGGAGGCGCTCCTGGATGACTACGAACTCCTGGTTGCCCGGCTGTGTGAAACGGGCGCAACCGTAGTCCTGTTTACCGGTTTCGACGTCAAGGTCTCGGCTGTCCTTGAACCTTTCAAGCGGCGCAACACCCTGTATAACGAACGAGTCCGCGGGATCGCCTCCAAGTATGGTGCCGTGCTGGTGGATTACTGGTGCTTCGATGCCTACAAGGATTCGCGGATGTGGGCCCCGGACCGGCTCCACATGTCCAAAGCCGGGCACAAGTACCTGGCTGCCCAGGTCCTGGACCACCTGAACGTCCCCCATAAGATTTCGCCCAAGGAATGGGAACCGCCCTCGCGCTTGACCCTCCGTGAATGGGAACGTCGGCAACGCCGCTGGGTCAACGACTGGGTGGTGCCGTTGTTCGGCCGCAAGCTGCGCGGAGTGACATTGGGGGATTCGCTGCAGCCGCGCTGGCCCCGACCGGTCAAAGTCCCCCGAAAAGGGGGCTTGAAGAAGCTCGTGGAGGACAGGGAAGCAGCCCAATGACCATGCGTCTATAGGCCACTAGACAGGTATGTCTAGTGGCCTATAGACTGAATTGATGATGATGAAGCGCCGGGATCTTTTGAGCAAGCTGAAACGCACTGCGAAAGATCTCGGCGTCGACTACAGCGCCGAAGAAGGCGGAAGGCATACCCGCGTCACCATCGGCGGTAATACAACGTTTGTGCCTCGCCACAATGAGATTGGTGAGAAGTTGGCCAAGGAAATCATGAAGCAAGCCAAGGGAGAGGACACCAAGTGAAGCTCGAAGTAACAGCCAGCCGCGACGGCCGGCTTTGGTTCCTGGAATCAACCCAGATCGAAGGTCTGACCACGCAGGCCCGAACCGTGTCCGAAATCCCGGAGATGGTGCGTGACTTGGCGTCCCTGCTTACAGGCCGCCCCGAAACGGATTTCGAAGTCCAGATCACCTTTGACGCACCCGAAGTCACCGAGCACCTCAGGGCTGCTGCGGAGTTGGCTGCCAAGGCTGACGAGCTGAAGGCAGCGTCAGCGCGGGAACGTCACGAGGCCGCGATGGTGCTCAAGCGCCAAGGGGTTACTGTCCGCGATATCGGGGCCGTCCTGGGGGTCTCCCACCAGCGAGCCCAGCAACTCGTCAGCCACTAACACGCACCTTCAGGCTTGCAACCGGCAAAAGGCCGGAAAGCTCAGCTGTCCAGCAGGTTCTCGTAGCCCTCGGCGACGCTGGTGGCGGTGAATTCGATGATCTCGAAGTCGGCTACGCCGTTGCTGTAGAACGGGTCTTGTGCCAAGGAGGCGTCCAGGGCTTCCCGGTCCACTTTGGAGAGCAGGACGCCTCCCGTGGCTGGTACGCGACGTCCGGACGCGAGGAAGATGCCGTCGTCGAACGCTGCTTTAAGCCAGGCCATGTGGCCTGGACGGTGGAAGTCGACGATTTCGTCCGGAACTTTGTAGGTCAAGGAGACTGCGAACATGCCGTCAGCCTATCGCCAGGGCAGTGTGCTGGGAGCTACCAAGCCAGCGGATTCTCATAAGATGGACCCATGAATCAACCCCGCTGGCTGAACGCCGACGAGCGCCGCGCCTGGCTGGCCCTGCTGAGCATCAACACGTTGCTCCCCTCGGCGTTGGATACCCAGCTTCAGTCCGCCGGCAAGCTGTCCCTCTTCGACTACAACGTGCTGGCGATGCTCTCCGAAACTGAGGGCCGGTACCTTCCCATGAGCGAGCTCGCTGCCCGTACCAGTGCCTCGTTGTCGCGGCTTTCCCACGTCGTTACCAAGCTGCAGAAGCGCGGTTGGGTGGAACGGCAGGCGCACCCCGGAGATGCCCGGGTGACCGTTGCGCACCTGACCGAGGCGGGTATGTCCACCATCGTTTCGCTGGCTCCTGCGCATGTGGAATCGGTACGGACCCTGATGCTTGATTCACTAAGTCCCGAGGACGTTGCCGATCTCGCGCGCATCGGCGAAAAGATCGTTGCCAGGCTGGATAACAACCACTGGATTCTCCGCGATTCCTAACGGTTCCACCGGGCTTTGGGGCTGTGGGTGCTGAAGTGGCAAACTGGCGGCATGGATTTTTCTGCCCGCTATGTGGCCCTGGGAGACTCGTTCACTGAGGGCGTCGGCGACGACGATCCCGCACGCCCCAACGGGGTCCGTGGTTGGGCTGACGTGGTGGCCACGCAACTCGCCCTGGGCAATCCGGGGTTCGGCTACGCCAACCTTGCCATTCGCGGGCGCAAACTCCGCCAGATCATGGCGGAACAGGTGGATGCCGCCGTCGCCATGAAGCCCACCTTGGTGAGCCTTTACGCCGGCGCGAACGACATCCTGCGGCCCAGGATCGATATCGACTCGCTGTTGGAGGAGTACGACGCCGGCATCGCCAAGTTAAGCGCGACCGGAGCCACCGTACTTCTCTTCACGGGCTTTGACGCCAAAGGCTCCAAAGTCTTCAGCACCATGCGGGGCCGCACGGCAATCTACAACGAACTGGTGCGCGAGATCGCCGAGGACCACGGCGCTTTGCTGGTGGATTACTGGCGGTTCGATGAGTACGACGATTGGCGTATGTGGGGCGAAGACCGGATGCATATGTCCACAGCTGGCCATCTCAACATGGCCAAGCGGGTGCTCGATGTCCTGGAACACGAGCACGTGATGGAAGTTCCCGAGCTCGCCCCCGTCCGGCTTTTGAACCGGGTGGAGACCCTGAAGGCCAACGCACGGTGGATCCGTGAGTCGGCCGCTCCGTGGGTGTCCCGCCGTCTCCGCGGCGTCTCCTCCGGTGATGGCCTCAGCCCGAAGTACGCGGAATTGATCAAGCCGCTTCCCTGAATCCCGGCGTAGCCAGCAAGGATCCGTCGCGACGTACCGCGATCACTTCCACGCCCCACTTTTCCACGGCCTGGTCCAGTGTCCTCGTTCCGCCGGCAACGATGGCCGTGGCAAGGACGTCGGCGGTCACGATGTCGCCTGCTGCCACGGAAACTTGCTCGAATTCAGGCGCCGCGGCACCAACCGCCCAGATGTGGTGGCCCCTTTCAGTGGACCCTGACGTCGCCAGGGCACGCCGCGTGCCCAGCGGGTACGTGAGCAGCAGGGCCTGTCGATCAAGGGGATCCACCACCCCGGCGAGCCACGGCTCGTGCGTCTCCGGCGTTGGCGAGCCACTCACCAGCACGTCCCCGCCGGCGTTCAGGCACCAGTCCTTCAAACCGAGCGCCTCCAACGACAACGCGGCTTCCCGCGCCGCGTGCGCCTTCACGATTCCGGAGAGGTCCAACACCCCGTCGGGACGTTGGGCCGTGAAGGCGCCATCGGTCGCCAACCGCCATTCCGCCGCTTCTGCATACAGGTCCCGCATCACTTCCGACGCGTAGGCCAGCGTCAGTTCCCCACGGGCCAGCCGGCTCGCCTCGGAACCGTCCCGGTACAGGCTGAAGGTCAGGTCCAGTTGGGTGAACGTATCCTCGACGACGGCGGCAGCTGACTCGAGCTCGTCAGCGGCGGTCTGCGCGGAGCGGATGCCGGCAAGGGTCAGGCTCACCACAGTGCCCATGCTGTGGAACGTCCGGGCCCGGAGCTGCGGACTGCTAGAAGTGGGCTGCATCGAGGGCTGCCTGCAGGGAGGTGAGGTAGGCGTCGCTGGTCACCGTGGCGCCGCTGACGGTTTGCACGTTGGCCGACTGTGCCTGCAGTACCTCGGAGCGCAACACCGGGGCAGCCCGGCTGCTGATCTGGGCCGACTTACGTTCAGCGTCGGTGAGCTGCAGTGCCGTGACTTCCGTGATCTTGCCGCCCTGGATTGTCACCCGGACCTGGACTGTACCGAAGCGGGTCTGGACCGACGCGCCGTCGTACGTTGCCGCCGTCGTCGTTCCTGTGCTGCCACGGGCGGCGCCACCATTCGTGGTGCTGCTGCTCAGGCTGGTAGTGGTGGTTGAGCCGGTATCGGCGACGTGCGCGCCCGACTGCCAGCCGGCCAACAGGATGCCCGCCGACGCCAGCGCGGTTGCCATGGCTGCCCTTATTCTCACCAGTCGAACCTTTCGTAGTGGAGTTGTTCCGCGGGGACACCCGCGGCCCGGACGTCCTGGATGACTGAGGCAGACCACTGGGATGGGCCGCACACGTACACGTCGGCCGCGGCGATCCTCGGGACGTAGGAGTCGATGCTGAACCCGGCCGCCACGGCAGACTGGGGGAGCCATGGGTGGGCGCCGATCGAGCGTTGTCCCGTGAGATGGAAGAGGGTAGCGCCGCGTGCTTGGCACAGGTCCATGATTTCCTTGCCCAGGAAAAGCTCGGACTCGTCATGGCCCCGGAGCAGGACCGTGGCGTGGCCGGGTTCGAAGGGGGTGGACTCCAGGAGCGACCGCAACGGCGTGATGCCGATTCCGGCGCCGATCATCACCACGTTGTTCCGCGTGCGGGCCGCCGTGCTGAACATGCCGTAGGGTCCCTCGATGGCAACCTTGGTTCCGGGCCTGATCCCCGCGAGTCTGGCCGAGCCATCTCCAAGGTTCCGGACGGTGATGCGTATTTTGCCCGTTGCGCCCCCGACGCCGACCACCGGCTCGGCCGACAGGCTGAAAGGATGTGGCTGCCACCAATGCCCCGGAGCGAGGAACCTCCAGAAGAAGAAGCGGCCGCCGGTTCCCGAGAGGCGCTCAAGCTGCAGGCCCGTCATCTCGATGCTGAAGACATCCGGTGAAACCCGAACCACCCGGCTCACTGTGAGCTGGTGCCGGAACGTCGCCACCAACGGCTGGCAAACCCTGTAGAGGACAAGTGCGCCGCCGGTCGCGATGCAGATGGCCAGCCAATACCAGCGCTGCCACGTGCCCTCCGCGAACAGCCCGCCCACGCTGAACTGATGCGGAATGGCGGTGCCCACGGCGGCGTAGGTCAGCAGATGGATCGCGTACCAGAATTCGTAGGGGAATCTCCTGCGTACGGCCACAAGCGAGGTCACCACCGCGGCGATGAACAGGGCCAGGGAGACGAACGCGAGCCACATGTCAGGGACGTTGACCCACAAGGACACTGATTCGCTGATCGGGTCCAGGCTCTCCGCGGCGCCATAACCGATGGCGATCAGCAGTCCGTGGGCCAGCAGCAGGTAAAGCGCCGGTTTGCCCAGCTTCTTGTGGACCTCCAGGGCGCGGTCATGGCCGATCGCGTTGTCGACAAAGGGAATCCGGGCTGCGAGCAACAGCATCAGCAGCACCAGGTCCATGCCGATCAGTCCGGCGACAATGCCCAAGGATGTCATGGTCGCCGCGAACGAGGTGAAGCCGCTGGCACCGCCGTCGGCAAGCCACAGCGATACCGCCGCAACCGGCGACAACCACCCGACGAAACCCAGGACATCGGCGCGGGCCAGCCGCCGTCGTGCTTGCGGACGGAAGCGTTCGACGGTGGCAGGTGCTGTCCGCGGGACCGCCGGGGCGGGGCTGTCCACGCTGTAATCTGTGGCTGGGAACGAGGTCATGTTCCAAGACTCGCCAAGCTTCCTTTCATTCTGCTGTGAAAGAGCTTTTGAGGGCGTATGATGCCGGATTGGTCTTAATTTCGCCTGACCCGTAGAATAGTTAGGCGCTAGGTAGTGCGGATCGTGTGCAATTGCTCCGGTTGGTGGTGACAGTCAGTCTTGCTGATGTCCCGGTGGCCGGTAGTTAGGGGCTCAAGTTGCGTGCATTCCTGTATTCGCCCGGTATCCCAGGACCTGAGTTATTGCGGTCTTGTGGCCAGCCTTCTTCGCCGCACTTGATGCGGAAACTACCGAAATGGTGTGGACCGGATGCGGACACTGCCTGACGCACGGCAACGCAGGAACATCTGCACGCCGTTACATTCAATCTTTGGAGGAGAGTCATGGCAGCACACTGCCAAGTGACCGGAGCCGAGCCGGGCTTTGGACACAGCATTTCGCACTCGCACCGTCGCAACAAGCGTCGGTTCGACCCGAACATTCAGAAGAAGCGCTACTGGGTTCCGTCCCTGCGCCGTAATGTCACGCTGACCCTGTCGGCCCGTGGCATCAAGACCATCGACGTACGCGGCATCGACGCAGTCGTAGCCGACATCCTGGCACGAGGAGTAAAGCTCTAATGGCAAAGGACAAGGACGTACGTCCGATCATCAAGCTGAAGTCCACCGCGGGCACCGGTTACACCTACGTAACCCGCAAGAACCGTCGTAACGACCCGGACCGCCTGGTCCTGAAGAAGTACGACCCCAAGATCCGCCAGCACGTCGAATTCCGAGAGGAGCGCTAAACACATGGCAAAGAAGTCCAAGATTGCTCGCAACGAGCAGCGCAAGGTCATTGTTGAGCGTTACGCTGCCAAGCGTCTCGAACTGAAGAAGACCCTGGTAGACCCCAACGCGACTGACGAAGCACGCGAAGCTGCACGCCTCGGCCTGCAGAAGCTGCCCCGCAACGCCTCCCCGATCCGTCTGCGTAACCGCGACCAGATCGACGGCCGTCCCCGCGGCACGCTCCAGAAGTTCGGTATCTCCCGTGTTCGCTTCCGCGACATGGCTCACCGCGGTGAGCTCCCGGGCATCACCAAGTCTTCCTGGTAATCACGAAGCTCTGAAAGGGCCGGCAACCGTTATGGTTGCCGGCCCTTTTGTGTTTAACGCTCGCTCACGTTCCCCGTGATTGGTGCGGATGCTCGCTCACGTTCCCCGGGTTTGGCGTGGATGCTCGCTCACATCCCGACCGTTTGGTGCGGATGCTCGCTCACGTTCCCCGGGTTTGGTGCGGATGCTCGCTCACGTTCCCCGGGGTTTGGTGTGGATGCTCGCTCACGTTCCCCGGGTTTGGTGCGGATGCTCGTTCACGTTCCGCGGGGTTGGGTGCGGACGCCCGCTCGGGTGGGTGTTCGACGGCGGGTGGTTGGGTGGGTTGGTTGGTGTGATGGGGTTCACGGGGCTGGTTTTTGGGTGTTTGGGGGTGGTGTGGGCTGGTTTGGCTTGTGTTTGCGGGGTTTTTGGGTGGTGTTGGGGTGGATTTGGTGTGGGGGTGGGGCGCGTGTAAAGTTATTCGAGTCGCCGCCGCTGATGCGGGATGATGGCGACCGACTCCCTTTCAAATTGCCGGTTCCGGTGGTGCTTTTGTGTGCTTCTGGTTGGTGGGGAGGCCTGGGGTTTGGTTTGCTTTGAGCGGCCGGTTCGGGTAAGTTTGAAAAGTTGCTTCGGAGCGATCCAGTGGCCCTGTGGGGTTGGTGGTGGTGCCGTTAGTGTCTGTTGTTT